>CAVXNP010000001.1:0-3275348 GCA_963763305.1 uncultured Gammaproteobacteria bacterium
GTCCGCGGGCCACCGAGTTGACGTGCATCAAGGGGGCGCCGCCGGGTTTGCCTATCCTCGGCAGGGAGCGGTTGGGCGTGCCAGCGCGGCCCGGCACGCGCTCGCCGGAGCATGCCGATGCCATACGACGCACCTGTGAAACAACCCGTGGCCTCCGTCGCGGCCGCTTCCAGCCCCCCGCCACGGCGCCACCACGCGATCGCCTGGGCGATCGGCATCGCACTGGCCCTGGGGCTGCTGGCGCTGGCGACGTGGTGGATGCTGCCGCCGCGCATGGCGGTAGTGCATGCCCAACGCGGCGTGGCGATCGATGCGGTCTACGCCACCGGCACGGTCGAGCCCAGCATCATGCTGCCGATCGCCGCACGCATCACCGCGCGGCTGGCCCGGCTGGACGCGGACGAAGGTGATCGCGTGCGTGCCAACCAGCAGCTGGCACAACTGGAGGACACCGACCTGGTCAGCAGCCTGGCCCAGCTGCGCTCCCAGGAAGCCTTCGCGCATGCCGAGTACCTGCGCTACGCCAGCCTGCTCCCGCGCGGCGTGATCGCGCGAACGCAGTACGACAAGGCCCGTGCGGAGTGGCACTCGGCGCGTTCGGCCGCCGACCGCGCCGCGGCCGAGCTGCGCTACGCCCGGCTGCTTGCTCCCACCGACGGCACCGTGATCCGGCGCGACGGTGAGGTAGGCCAGCTGATGACGCCCGGCCAGGCCGTGTTCTGGCTGGCCGTCGCCTCGCCGCCGCGGATCACCGCCGATGTCGACGAGGAGGACATCGCCCGGGTGAGTGCCGGACAGTCGGTGCTGATCCGTGCGGACGCCTTCCCCGAACAGGTGTTCCAGGGACGCGTAAGCAGCGTCACGCCCAAGGGCGATACCGCCGCCCGCAGCTACCGCGTGCGTATCGCCATCGCCGGAACCACCCCGCTGCGCGTCGGCATGACGGCCGAGGTGAACATCATCGTGCGCCGGCACGATAACGCGCTGCTGCTGCCGGACGCTGCGCTGGATGGCGATCGGGTCTGGGTGGTGCGCGCCGGTCGGCTGCAGTCGCGTCGGGTCGCCACCGGCATCCGCGGCGAGCGCCAGGTGGAGATCACCGGCGGCCTGACGACGGACGACGCGGTGGTTGCCGCCCCGGCCGAAGGCATGCGCGAAGGCGGCAAGGTCCGCCTGCCGGCGGCCGGAGGGAACCCGTGATCCGGCTGCTCACCGCCATCGCGGCGCGACACCTGCTGGCGCGTCGGCGCCAGAGCATCGTCTCGCTGCTCGGCGTGGTCCTGGGCGTGTCCTTCTTCCTCTCCATCTCGGCCATGATGCGCGGCTCGGAACTGGACATGATCCGCCGGCTGGTGGACAACGCGCCGCACATCACGATCGAGGACCAGTACCGCAACCCGTCGCTGCAGCCGGTCGCACGGGTTTTCCCGGACGCCGCGGTGCAGCTGCGCCACCTGGTGCCGCAGACCGAAACCCGCGGCATTCGCGGCTACTCGCGGATACTCGACTTCCTCGGCCGCACGCCTGGAATGCAGGCCTCGGCGGTGCTTACCGGCCAGGCGCTGGTCAGTTTCGCGGGCAAGGACCGGGCGGTCGCCCTGAACGGCATCGTCGCCGACGAGTACACCCGCGTCTCGACCATCCGGCGCTACATGGTGCGCGGCTCGCTGGACGAGCTGGCGGTGAACCCGAACGGCATCGTCGTCGGCGACGAGCTGGCACGGCGGATGAGCTTCTCGCTCGGCAACAACCTGCGCGTGGCCAGTACCACCGGCCAGTTGCGCACCTTCAAGGTCATCGGCCTGTTCCACACCGGACGCTCCGACGTCGACGCCGGCCAGGCGTTCGTCGCGCTCAAGCGGGTGCAGTCGCTGCTGGAGCGGCCCAACCGCATCAATACCATCGTGATCAAGCTGGCCGACCCGAACACGGCCCGCGACCAGGCAGCGCGTATCGAGCGCCGCGTCCAGTACAAGACCGTCTCCTGGCAGGAGCGTTCGGAGGACCTGATGAGCGCGCTGATGATCCGGCGCGTGATCATGTTCGCCGTGGTCGGGGCGGTGCTGGTGGTCGCGGCATTCGGCATCTACAACGTCATCTCCACCGTGGTGCTGGAGAAGCAGCGCGACATCGCGATCCTGCGCGCCATGGGCTTCCGGGCGCGCGACATCGAGCGCATGTTTCTGGCGCAGGGGGCGCTGATCGGCGCGGTCGGCAACCTGTTCGGCATCGGCCTGGGCTGCCTGTTCATGCTGGGCCTGTCGCGCATCCATTTCCGCTTTCCCGGCGGCACCGACGTCACCTACATCGCGATCGACTGGAGCATGCTGCAATTCGCCATGGCCGGCGGCGTGGCGATGCTCGCGTCGATGACCGCCGCCTACCTTCCGGCCCGCCGCGCGGCCAAGGTCGAGCCGGTGGACGTGCTGCGCGGTGGCACATGATGACCGAGGCGATCCGGCTCGAGCACGTGACGCGGCGGCTTGCCGCGGAAGTTCCGGTCACCCTGGTCAGCGACGTCAGCCTGCGCATCGAGCGCGGCGAATGCGTTGCGATCACCGGCCCGTCCGGCTCGGGCAAATCGTCGCTGCTCTACCTGATGGGTCTGCTGGACCTGCCCACCCACGGGCGTGTCTACCTCGGCGGGCGCGACACGGCCGACTACAGCGAGGCCGAACGATCGGACGCACGGCTGCGCGAGATCGGCTTCGTGTTCCAGTCGCACTTCCTGCTGCCGGAGTTCAGCGCCTGCGAGAACGTGATGCTGCCGATGCGGCGGCTGGGCCTGCACGCCGATGCCGACATTCGCGCACGTGCGTGTGCCCTGCTGGCGGAACTGGGCCTGGCGAACCAGTGCGACAAGGGACCGCGCCAGCTCTCCGGCGGCCAGAGCCAGCGGGTGGCCATCGCCCGTGCGCTGGCCAACGACCCGATGCTGATCCTGGCCGACGAGCCGACCGGCAACCTGGACAGCGTCACCAGCACCAACGTGCAGCGCACCATCCTCTCGCTGGCCCACGAACAGGGGCGCGCGGTGGTGGTGGTGACCCACGACCCGGATTTCGCCGCCCAGGCGGACCGGCGCATCCACGTCGTCGACGGGCGCCTGGCAACCGCCGCGTAGCGCCGGCCACGCGTGGTTCATGCCGCTCCGCCAGGGATCCGCGGCAAAGCATGAGCCGATTCCCGGGACCGGCACCTGCCGCGTCCGCCGACGGGCACGGCCGCGAAAGCTACCGGCCATGCCTTGCCACTGACCTCGGCGTCGACCGGTCGCCGGGCCGCCGTCGCCATCGGCGCGGGCCTCTCAGCGACCGAAGATCTCCCGGGTCCGGTCAGCCGGCAACATGCCCACGGCCATCTGGATCTTGCCGGCGGCGTCCTTGTAGACCGTCGCCGGGGTGCCGCTGATGCCCAGGCTGTCCATCAGGGCGTTGTTGTCCTGGATCCGCTGGGCGGTTGCCGCGGGCACGTCCTTTTGCGGGCTGATCGGGCTGTGACCGAAGGCCCGCTCGTGCTGCTGCAGGGCGGCCTTCGGATCGGGTGCGTCCAGTATCGCGGCGGCGCGGCCGGCGCTCTGCGGGGCGATTACGGCCACCAGCACGTGGCGGACCTGTATGTCGGCCTGCGCCAGGTACGGTTGGGACGCCTCCCACAGCTTGTGGCAGTAAGGGCATTCGGTGTCGGTGAACACGTAGACGATGCGCTTGGGATGCGTCGCCCCTTCGGCGACCCAGCTGGCCTGACCAAGCCGCTTCCAGGTCGCTTCATCCAGCACCGGCGTGCTGGCAGCCTCGAGCGGTTCCCGGGTCAGATCCTTGCCGGCGGCGTCGAACAGCGTGCCGACCATGGCGTGCTTGCGGTCCGGCAGCAGATACACCGGCACCGGGCGGCCCCCGAAATCGCCGAGGTAGCCCGTGTAGCCCGGCGGCGCCGGCAGCGGCCCCTTGATGACCAGGCCCTGGTCGACCAGTGCCTGCACCGGTGCCGGGTAGCGTGGCGCGTCCTGCGCCTGGGCACAGGCGCCCAGGCCCAGCGTGAACAACAAGGACAGCCAGTACTTCATTGATGAACTCCGGGTTCACGTGGCGCCGTCGCGACGGCGCCCGGGTGGGTGATATGCCGCAATTGCGCGGCCAGGGTGGCGGCTGACAGCTCGCCGGTGTGCGAGCTGCGCAGCATGCCCTGCGCGTCGAAAAACAGCGTGGTCGGGTAACCGCGCACGCCAAAGTGCTGTGACAGTTGCGAAGAAGTATCAGCCACAACGTTTTCGAGCTGCAGTTGATTGTCCGCCAGGAAGGCACGAATTTCCGCGGGCGACTCGCCCTGGTTGGCAAACACGAAGCGCACCTGCGAACGTGCCAGCTGGGCCTGGGCCAGGACCGGCATTTCCCGACGACACGGACCGCACCAGCTGGCCCACAGGTTGATGACCAGCGGCTGGCCACGCATGTCCTGCAGCGCGGTAGGCCGCCCATCGACATCGTCCAGCACCAGGGCCGGCAGCGGGACATGGCTGGCCACGTCCAGGCGCCACGCCACCATGCTGCCGAACCCCCACACCAGCACGCCGCCGAGCACCGACCAGGCGAGCGGGTGGCGCAACGCGCGGCGGCGCCAGCCGATCCACGACGCACCGGCGAGCACGGCCAGCACGCCCGCCCAGGGCGACAAGCCACCATCGCGCAGGTCCAGCATGGCCAGTGGGTGGCCGGCGTACTGGGGCCACCAGCGCAGCACGAAGGCGATGCGCGCCACCGCGACGCCCGCCAGCAGAAGCGCCCACAGCACCGATTCGGCGGAGGGCCGGCCCCGGCGATGCAGCCAGCCGTCGATCGCCACAGCCGTGCCCATGCCGGCCACCACAAGCAGACCGGCCAGCGGCAACGCCAGCGGCCCCAGAGGGACGACCTGCATCAGCGGTACTTCACGATCAGCGGATGGTCCGTGCGGCCACTTCGGCAGGCCAGGCCAGCCCGCGGCCGTGACCGGGCGGGTGCGGCCTGCCCCACCCTCGCATGATCGGGGATTGTCGGATACTGCACGGGCGAGGCGACCTATTTCTTCGAGGCCGGCGCGGAGCCGAGTCGGTGTCCGTTGACCTCGGTGCCGTAGAGCGACATCGGCGTGTCGTGGTACTGCCGGCGGGTTTCGGCCAGATCGCCCTTGTAGCGGGGGTCCTGCGGCCGTTCGTGCGCGTCCATGTACATGGCCACGTCCCAAGCGTCCTGGTCGCTCAGGCTGCCGCCGCGGCTGAGCGGCATGTTCGCCTTGATGAACGCGGCGGCGTTGTCCAGCTGATGCATGCCCGCGCCCCAGTTGAACGAATCGGCGCCCCACAGCGGCGGAAACACATATTCACCGGCCACCTTCTGGCCCTGCCCGTCGGGCCCGTGGCAAAGCGCGCAGTTGGCCTGGAACACCCGCTCGCCGCGCGCGTAATCCGGCGGCTGCGGCGGCTTGAAGCCCTGCTTCGGGTAGCCCGCCCCCGCCAGCTTCACGCCCAACGGCGCACCGCTGGCCATCCAGTAGGAGTAGGTCTCCAGCGCGAGCATTTCCTGGCTGTCCAGCGGTGGCGCCTTGCCATTCATGCTGTAGCGGAAACAACCCTGCAGTCGCTCGCCGAAGCTGTTGACGTGCTTGTTCTTGCTGCGGTACTGCGGGTACATCCCGTAGGCGCCCCACAGCGGCGCGGAATGGGCCAGACGGCCCGCGTCCAGGTGGCAATTGACGCAATTGAGGCCATTGCCGACGTAGGCGCCTGCATTCCGGCCGGTGTGCAGGAAGATCTCGCGGCCGCGGCGCACCATGTCGCCAAAGGGGCCGGCGGGGATCGCCGACTCCGGCGGCGGTGTGAAGGTCGGCGTGGTCTTGGCCACCGCCTTGGCGGCAGTGGCGGCAGTGGCGGCGGTGGCTGCCTTGGGGGCGGTCGCGGGGCCGTGCGCCGGAGCCTGCGACGTCGGTTCCGAACAGGCGGCCAGTGCCAGCCAGGCCGCGGCGGCAATAAGGTAACGGGGGGTCATCGCGCCGTCTCCTGGCGCTGGACCGGCTGCGCCGCGAACCATTCGGATACGGCCTGGATGTCGGTCGCATCCAGCGCCTTGCTGAGGTGCCGCATCAGGCCCAGCGGATCGTTGTGCCGGGTGCCCTGCTGGAAGGCCTTCAGCTGAGCTGCCAGGTAGGTGGCCGACTGCCCCGCCAGCGGCGGAAAGTTCTCGCCCACCCCGACGCCGCCGGGCCCATGGCACTGTTCGCAGGCTGGCACCTGGCCGGACCAGCGACCACGCAACGCCAGTTGCGCCCCCACGCCGTCCGCCGCGGGCACTGTCGAGGCCAACGCCACCGGCACAGGCAGCTTGCTGTAGTAGTCAGCCATCGCCCGCCGCTCGTCCGTGGACAACGCCGTGGCCACCACCTTCATTACCGGGTTCTCCCGCGTACCGCTGGCAAACGCATCCAGCTGCCGGCGCAGGTAGGCCGCATTCAATCCGGCCAGGCGCGGAAAGCCAGCGGCAGCCTGGCCGGCTCCCGTGTCGCCGTGACACGACTGGCATGCCGCCGCGCCCCTGCCGTTGCCCTGGGCTGCGATGCCAGCGGCATCGGTGGCATTCACGTCATGCGCGCTGGCCGCCAGTAGCAGGGCCGCCAGCCAGGGCCGCAGGCTGTGCTGTGGATATGCTTGCATCGGCACTCCTCAGTGCACCGGCTGGAAGCCGTACTTGTGGTAGATCGCCTTTGCTTCCGCGCTCCGCATGAACTTGAGGAAGTCCCTGGCCGCCTGCGCGTGCGGGGCGTCCTTCATGCGCGCGGCGGTATAGGTGGCTATCGTGTTCTGCTCGGCGGGAATCGTCACCGTTTCCACCGGATGATGCAGGATGTGCTGCTGGAAGTAAGCCTCGGTCGACCACACCGGCGCCGCGTCGGACTCGCCCTGCAGCACGCGCAAGGGCGACTGGCGGTGGTGGATGTGGGTCAGGAACGTGCTGCCGTCGGCCACCTTGGTCTGCATGACGGCGGTATCCAGCGCCGCGCCGCCGGCCTTGCGGTAGCTGGCCTGGATCTGCCGCGCGATGCCCTCCCAGGCCGGATTGGGCATGCTCACCCGCACGTCCGGTCGGCCGAGATCGGCCAGGCCGCGGATGTGCCGGGGGTTGCCCTTGGCCACCAGGATCGCCAGCGGGTTGCGCGCATAGTCGTAGGTCTCGGCGAACCACCCGTGCTGCTTCTGCCGCTCGGCGATCGCCGCCTTGCCGGCGGTATAGACGTCCGGCTGCAGGGCGATCCGCAGGTTGCCCATCACCAGCGAGCCGGTTTCGATCTGTTTGGCCAGGATGCCCGGTGGCAGGGTCTCCACGAAGATGCGCTGGTACTGCGGATGGGCGCCCTGGAACGCGGCCATCAGGTCATGCACCACCATGAACTGGTTGCCGGCGAAGAACACGGTCAGTTGCGGATCGACGATGTCCCCGTGCAGGTCGGCGATCGCATCGACCGGGGCCGCGCTGAAATGCACCCCGCCGGCCGGCGGCGGGTTCCACGGCGGCAGGTAGTCCGGCTTTTCGGTCGCACTGGCGGCGCTGGCGGCAAATGCCATCAGCACGGCGGCTGCCAGCGTCGAGGCATGACGGCGAAGGTGGCGCATGGCGGGGTTCCTCCGGGCAGTTCGGCGACTCAAAGCGGCACCAGGGCATAGCCCTTCTGCTGCAGCTCGGTGATGGTGGTCAGTGCCGACAGCGCAAGCGTCACACGCGCATCGACCGCATCGTAGGGGTAGCTGTGTTCGGCAACCGCCTGGCCGCAGACCGCCACGTCCACGCCCGCCTTGCGCAACTCCTCGATCACCGGAAGGTTGGGATTGGCAACGCCGAACTGCTTGCGGTAATGCGCATCGTCCAGGGCGATCGCGGTGGCACCGCCGGAAGCGACCGCCACGAAATGCAGCTGCTTCACCGGCACGCCGGCACTGGCATACAGGTTCACCGTGCGCGCCACGCGCTCGATGCCCGGATTGACCTGGTCGGGTTTGTCCGCTGCCTTGGTCAACCCGAAAACGACCTTGTACGAGGCCTTGGCGTCCGGTTGGTAGGCGGCCTGCGGCAGTGCATGCATGCCCCCGGCGGTGTGGATGGCCGGGTTCTGCCAGAAGCCGTCGCCGGCGATCGCTCCGGTACTGACGAACGCGAGGCCCAGTACCATGCCCAGGGTGGAAACGTGATTGGCCATGTGATTCTCTCCTTCGGTCGTTGCCGCGGCGCCTTCGCCGCAGATACCCGACAACACGGCCGGCAGTTGCGCCGAGGCCGCATCGCCAATGCGGTAGAACAACTGGCGCGCCTGTCGCCGCTGGCTGACCAGCCCCTCCTCGCGCATGCGTGCCAGATGCTGGGACAAGGCCGACTGCCCCAGCCCCAGCTCCTGTGCAAGATCTCCCGCCGAAGCCTCCCCGCCCTTGAACAGCCGACAGAGAATGAGCAGCCGCGAGGTGTTGCCCAGCGCGCGAAGCAGCCTGGCGGTCGCCGCCGCGCGTTGGTGCAGTGGATCGCTTGTGCGCTTCAAGGCTTAATAATTAAGTGAAACATGAAGTGCAATCTAGCCTCATTGGCGACCCTTGTCTATCGGGCAGGCGACGCTACGAAAGCAGGCGGCCCGGTGGCGCTGCGCGAGGCGTGCCTCTCGCCCGCTGACCCGTTGCGTGGAGCGCCCCGCCCTGGCCGGCGCCGCTACCACACGCATCCACGAGATCGGCAGCGAAGGCCGGGGAAACTGTGCGCCATCGATGGCCCGCCACTTCGGCTCCGGTCCGGTTTCATGCTGGACCTGCGGGCGACTTATGGATTGGAGAACCTGCCGAGCGTCATGAGATTGCCGCGGAAGAGCCGCGGGCGATCTTTGTTTGATGCGTCCGCCGCCTCCACCTGACCCCAACGGCTGTGGACGGGCCCGGACGGCGACGATCACCGCGCAGTCGGGTTCCCTTGCTCACATGACGTCAACTGCCAGCGGCACCTGTCGGAGCTGCATGCCGACGGTTGTGGCGCGAGATCCCTGATCCGGGTGCCCCGGCCCCTTGACCGCTTGACGTATTACGTGACGCGTAATAGCGTTACCGAATGATACGGAGCTTTCGCTGCAAGGACACGCAGAGATTGTTCGAAGGCGGCGATCCTCGTCGCTTTCGATCAATCAAGGACGCGGCCATCCGCAAGCTGTCACAGCTGGACGCGGCGCACACGCTGGAGTTCTTGCGCTCACCGCCGGGTAATCAGCTGGAGATGCTCAAGCATGACCGCAGCGGGCAATGCAGCATCCGCATCAACCGGCAGTGGCGCGTGTGTTTCACGTGGACAGCGGCCGGCCCAGAGCACGTCGAGATCGTGGACTACCACTAATGAAAACCAGCAAGTCACCCGTCAATCGCATGCGTCCGGTCCACCCCGGCGAAATCCTGCGCGAGGACTACCTCGCCCCACTGGGCATGAGCGCCAACGCCCTGTCCGTCGCCCTCGGCGTCCCGGCCACCCGTATCCACGAGATCGTCAACGAACGCCGCGGCATCAGCGCGGACACCGCCGAACGGCTGGCCCGCTACTTCGGCGGCGACGCGATTTCCTGGCTGAATCTGCAGGCGACGTATGAGTTGAAGACCCTGCCGACGCGGGAGGAGATCATGCGGCGGGTGGAGCCGCGGGCGGCGTGAGGGGGCGGGCGAGGATTGTCGGTTTAATTCCCTCCGTCCCCGTTAAGCCGTCCCCATTAAGCCCATTCAGGAGCTTGGCCATGTCGCCAAAGCACGCGGCATGTCGCAGCTGGCCAAGGACCCTGGCGTGGGCCGCGAGAGCCCTTACAAAGCTCTGAAGCCGGGTGCGACACCCGGCTATGCGGACCGTGGGCAAAGTCGTGCGGGCGCTGCGGTTTAATTCGCTCCGTGCCCGTTTAGCAGTGTCCCGATGATCCAGCGCATTTTGGCGAGCGTCAACCGGAGGGCTCGGTTCCTTCTACCGACGGCCCGAAGTCTAGGCTCGTACCAGGTTGGCCAAGGGCCGGAAATTCAATAGGAACTCTGGGTAGATCCGGTGCCGGAAGATGCTTGGCGACCTGAATCATGCCCATCTCCCGACGTTTCGCTTCGACGGGCTTGTTCTTGCGGTCGAGGGTTACGAGCACGTCCGCTCTAAGCAGCATTGCCGTCACGATATGAATCGCATCCGGGAGCATAACCAAGTACGGGTTGCCTTCCCCAGACTCTTTTTCTCGGTTGTAGCAATGCTTCTTTAAACGCGCGGCGTGCTTTGCAATGCTGTTGGTAACAGACTCCTCTCGGAAGTTGGACCGACGCGTCATCTGTTCGAAGTGGTCGCGGTGAGTGTCATCAAGGCGGTCCGTCGCAAGCACCTCACTGATGCCAACGCTGGATGTCGCGAGAATGATTTCCTTACGGTCGAAGGCACCGGCTTGGGTTCTCAGAGCACTCACGACTTCGGCCCCGTGAGAATTCTCGCCTTTCAGGAAAGCGATGAACGCGGACGTGTCCCAGTAGACCAGCGGGGCCTTACCACTCATTTCGTAGCTCCCTTACGAACTCCGCAACATCTAGGTCCCCGGTTAGGTTAGGGGCCGTGCCGGCCAAGCTGGAAAGCGTCGGTAGCTCGTCATCCCCGGGGTGAATGGTGATTTCCAACACCTTCACCTCGTGAGGCAGCAGGTCCCCTTCGTAGAACTTCAACTCGCCTTGAACTGTGGTGTTGTGTTCCACCGAAGCGGCCGCCTTAGGCAGCAGATCTGCGGAGAAGAAGCACTTGACCTCTTCATTGCTACCGGGTGGGACAATCTTGAAGTAAAGTCGCGCACCTATCCCTGTATAGCGCTTCACTATTCCCTTCACGACACCTATCTCGCGCCTGACCTCCGGTAGAACGAAGTCCAAGGCGCCCTCCAACGACTTGTCCAAAACTACGGGAAGATGCCCGGGGCCGTCCAACCACAGGCGCTGGTAACGCTCACCAGAGCCCGCAACAAGCTTCCGGACGTGGTCCACAAGCCTAGCCTGACGCGAAGATGGCGGAATCCGCCTTTCCTTGGCGCCGCTCACGAAGTCGAGCAAGTAGTCCACCACTGCCGCCGGATCCCCCGTCCCATCGGTTGGGACGGCCGTTAGTTCCACCATCGCGGGACTGCTGTGGCTTAGGTTCGTGACGAGATAGTCGATGGCCGGCTTTTTTCCATCGGGAAGCAGATTTTCCGTCTCGGCAAGGGCCGCTTTCAGTGCCGCCAGCTTGTCGAGGAATGAGGTCAGGCGAACGTCCCCCCCGAGCTCCTCCACGCCCTCGATATGAAGGCGCAGCACGCTCGACTCTCTACTTTTGTAGGAACGGGAAGCCATTGGCCCATCTTACGGGGTTTGGCCTGTGGAGGTAACTGTCCGCTCCCACCCCGGGTGGCCATCAAGTAAGCTCGCAACAGGACTCTCGTTCAAGGACTGGATATGCGCCGAACTGAAATACTGGTAGCACTGGCTGCCTGTGCTTACCTGCCGCTTGTCGCTTCTGCGAACCCCGTACTAACAATCACCTGCCACGACTTGAAGGGGTCCACGTTGCATTATGGCGTGCCCTTCTTGGAGCGCACCCGAGCTGAGCTAAACCACCAAGCGGCACCCAAGCACATCTTGTCGGACCACAAGATGATGGCTATGACAACACGCTAACCATCGTCGCAGATTCCGGGGCCCGCGACCGCCTGGCCATCGTTTGGAACGAGTCGGCAGCAACTCAAAAGCTTCGGGCCGAAGCCAAGGCGAACGGCATCGATATGATCCCACCTACCGTGGTAGAGGCGCGAGTTGTTTCAGTGAACCGGGATATGGTCGCGGCGCTTGCCGACAGCGACCCACAAGGGGTTGCTCTCTACACGTTTTTCCCAAAGTTGGGGACAGCGTTCATTTCAACACAAGGCGAGATCCCTGACGGAACAGACACGGTGATGACCGGCGTTCGTGCAGCGTGCGAATTTAGCGGAGATCCCTACTCAGCCTTGCGCTAAGGGCAATCAACGCGACCAACCCCGAGAACGCCCGGCGCGTGACGGCGACGGACTTGGCCCAGACCAAGCGGGTTGCATCATCTCCCTAAGCTTGCGCCGCTCTTCCAAGTCAGCATTGGGGCGGGGTTGTTGAGGCTGGCCCGGCTGTTTGGGCAACTCACGGCGCAAGCTTTGCTCAGCTTCCTTGCGCTCCCGATGCCAGTGCTGAACTTCCCGCGCGGCCTCCGTCCGTTCTTCTTCGTGTTGCTTGTGCTGTTTCCGAAGCTCGTTGATGTTGCGCCGCCATTTCTCGCTTTCACGTCGAGCTTCGCCCAAGCCGTTCCGATAAGGGGTCGGAGGGAATTAAAGGCTGAGCGCGAAGCCGGAATTGGCGGAGAGAGTGGGATTCGAACCCACGGTAGGCTTGCACCTACGGCAGTTTTCAAGACTGCTGCCTTAAACCACTCGGCCATCTCTCCGTTGTACTTCACGAACAGGCGCGCGATGCGCGCCGCTACGGCAGTTTGACTCAGGGCATCCTGCCCTTCGCCCCTTCGGGGCCAGCGGCTTTGCCGCTGTTCGCTTCGGCTTCCTGCCTACGCGAGCAAGACTGCTGCCTTAAACCACTCGGCCATCTCTGGCGTTGTACTTCACGAACAGGCGCGCGATGCGCGCCGCTACGGCAGTTTGACTCAGGGCATCCTGCCCTTCGCCCCTTCGGGGCCAGCGGCGGTGCCGCTGTTCGCTTCGGCGTCCTGCCTACGCGAGCAAGACTGCTGCCTTAAACCACTCGGCCATCTCTGGCGTTGTACTTCACGAACAGGCGCGCGGTGCGCGCCGCTACGGCAGTTTGACTCGGGCTCCTGCCCTTCGCCGTCATCTCGACCCTGCGGGCAGCGATGTTAGCAGGAACGCGTGGGTGGTCGCGGACGTGGACCCTTCTTCGACAGGGCGACCAGTGAGCCGACCAGGATGGCCACCGGGATCAGGCCGCCGAGCACGGGGAACAGCAGGATCGGTTCGCGCACGAGCATGGGCACGACCTGCGAGGCGGTGGCCAGGGCGATGATGGCCAGGCGCCAGCGACTGTTTCGCGCGGGCAGCCAGAAGCTGGCGACGACCAGCGCCAGCGCGATGGCGGACAGACTGAAGTCCAGCGTCGGCATCGGCCACCACACGGCGAACAGCAGGCGGCTGCCGATGAAGGCGACCAGCACGATCTGCAGGCACAGGCTGGCGATCTTCTCCACCTTGTCCCAGGTGCCCGTGGTGGCGGCCGACGCGGTCATCTCAGGCGATGGTGTCCAGGCCGCGCAGGTAGGGGCGCAGCACTTCGGGCACGGCGATGGAGCCGTCGGCGTTCTGGAAGTTCTCCATCACCGCGACCAGGGTGCGGCCGACCGCCAGGCCGGAGCCGTTGAGGGTGTGCAGCAGTTCGGGCTTGCCGGTGTCCGGGTTGCGCACGCGCGCCTGCATGCGGCGTGCCTGGAAGTCCTCGAAGTTGGAGCAGCTGGAGATTTCGCGGTAGGTCTGCTGGCTGGGCAGCCACACTTCCAGGTCGTAGGTCTTGGCGGCGCCGAAGCCCATGTCGCCGGTGCACAGCAGCATCTTGCGGTACGGCAGGCCGAGCTTCTGCAGGACGGCTTCGGCGTGGCCGACCATCTCCTCGAGCTGATCGTGCGGACCGGCTGGCGCTGGCCAGCTGCACCATCTCGATCTTCTCGAACTGGTGCTGGCGGATCATGCCGCGGGTGTCGCGGCCATAGCTGCCGGCCTCGGCGCGGAAACACAGGGTGTGGGCGGTCAGCCGCAGCGGCAGCGCGTCGGCGTCCTGGATGGTGTCGCGCGCCAGGTTGGTCAGCGACACTTCGGCGGTGGGAATCAGGTAGCGCCGGGACTCGCCCACGTCGGTGGCGAACAGGTCTTCCTCGAACTTGGGCAGCTGGCCGGTGCCCTGCATCGATTCGGCGTTGACGATCACCGGCACGTTGCATTCCAGGTAGCCGTGCTCGCCGGTGTGCAGGTCCAGCATGAACTGGCCCAGCGCGCGGTGCAGGTGCGCCAACTGGCCGCGCAGCACGGTGAAACGCGCGCCGGACAGTTTGGCGCCGGCGTCGCCGTCGAGCCAGCCGTGGCGCTCGCCCAGTTCGACGTGGTCCTTGACCGCGAAGTCGAACGTGCGCGGCGTGCCCCAGCGGGGGACCTCCAGGTTGTCGTTCTCGTCCTTGCCCAGCGGCACCGATTCGTGCGGCAGGTTGGGAATGCCCAGCGCGATCTCGGCCAACTTGCCCTGCACCTCCAGCAGCGCGTGCTCGTTGGCCTTGAGCTGGTCGGCGATGCCGGCGACCTCGGCCATCAGCGCCGCGGTGTCCTCGCCCTTGGCCTTGGCCTGGCCGATCGCCTTGGAGCGGGTGTTGCGCAGGTTCTGCAGGTCCTGGGTCTCGGTGGACAGCCGCTTGCGCTCGCTCTCCAGCGCCTCGACTGCGGAGACATCCAGCTCGAAGCCGCGGGTTTCCTTCAGGCGCGCCGCCGTTTCGGCAAGGCGCGAACGCAACAGGGCGGGGTCCAGCATGGCGTGCATCCAGTCGATTGCTTGAACCGGCGATTATCGCCGGCCGCTGCCGCATGCCGCAATGCAAGCGGGCCGATGCCCTGCCCCGCACGGATTGCCTCAACGCGCCAGCTTGCGCTCCTGCCGGCCCAGCCACCAGGCCATGACGACGCCAGCCAGCAGCCAGCCGATCATCTGTTCGACCAGGGCGGCGACGGTGAAGCTGGTGGGAAAGCGGTACCAGTTCCAGTACGGCACCAGGGCGCTGAACCAGGCGAACACCGCGGCGAGCGCGGCCAGGCCGATCCGGCGGCGAAAGCCGATGGCGCCCAGTGCCATCGCGATCGCCAGCGCCGATGCCGCCAGCGTGTCCGATATCCATTGGCCGGCCAGTTGCTGACCCATGTGGGTCATGTCCTCGCCTTGCGGCAGATACACCACGAAGGCATACGGCGAGGCGTTGGCCCTGTCGGCGTAGGCTTTGACTGCCGCCTGGTCGCCCATCTTGTCCGGGCCCAGCCAGGGCAGGATATAGACGCCCGGCTGTGCACCGAGCCCCTGGTGCAGGGTGGCGAGCACGGCGGTTTCGTCCGCTGGCGCATGGATGCCGGGGTTACCCAGCCCCAATGCCATGTGCGCCAGCGCACCCCAGATGAACATGACGATGCCGCCCAATACCGCCGCTACCAGAACGCGCATGGCCTGCCCTCCCGGAGTTGCTGCGGCGAATCTAGGCCTGTGCGGGTGGCGCTGCAAGGGCGGGTGCGGCATGAGGCGTGGGTGGGCTTTTCGGGGCCGGGGCCGAGCCGGATTCGCAGGGCGACCGATGGGGCGTGGCACCGTGCAGCGCTGGCCGGCCGTCGTCGTAGGGTGGGCTTCAGCCCACCAGCTTTTCGGTTATTCCGCTCCGTTGGCCTTGGTGGGCTGAAGCCCACCCTACGCCCACCCTACGCCCACCCAACGTCCGCCCGACGTCCGCCGTATCCGGCCGTGCGGTTTTATTTGCGGCGCGCGTGCTCGCGGGCGGCGCGCAGGGCCAGCAGCTTTTCGCGCAGTTTCAGCTCCAGGCCGCGCTCCACCGGTTCGTAGAACACGGTGCCTTCCAGTGCATCGGGCAGGCACTGCTGGTCCAGCGCCACGCCGCCTTCGGCGTCGTGGTCGTACTGGTAGTCCTTGCCGTAGCCCAGGCCCTTCATCAGCTTGGTCGGCGCGTTGCGCAGGTGCATCGGCACCTCCAGCGTGCCGCCGGAGCGGACCACGTCGCGGGCCTTGTTGTAGGCCTTGTAGGCGGCGTTGCTCTTGGGCGCGATCGCCAGCCAGATGGCCAGCTGCGCCAGCCCCAGTTCGCCCTCCGGGCTGCCCAGCCGCTCGTAGGTATCCCACGCGTCCAGCGCCATGCGCCAGGCGCGCGGCTCGGCCAGGCCGATGTCCTCGACCGCCATGCGCGTCATGCGGCGGGCCAGGTAGCAGCGGGTCGCAGCCGCCGTCGAGCATGCGGGTGAGCCAGTACACCGCCGCGTCCGGGTCGGACGAGCGCACCGACTTGTGCAGCGCCGAGATCTGGTCGTAGAACTGCTCGCCGCCCTTGTCGAAGCGGCGCGTGCGGTCGGCCAGCACCTGGGTCCAGCGTGGCCTGGTCGATGCGATGGTCCTGCGGCCAGCTCGGCGGCGATCTCCAGCAGGGTCAGCGCCCGGCGCACGTCGCCGTCGGCGGCCTGCGCGATCAGTTGCAGCGAATCGTCGTCCACGGTGAGCTGAAGCTTGCCCAGGCCGCGCTCGGGGTCGGCCAGGGCGCGCCGCAGCGACTGCACGATGTCCTCGATCGACAGCGACTCCAGCACGTGCACGCGGCAGCGCGACAACAGCGCCGAGTTCAGTTCGAACGAGGGATTCTCGGTGGTGGCGCCGATGAAGGTGATCACGCCGCGTTCGATGTGCGGCAGGAAGGCGTCCTGCTGGGTCTTGTTGAAGCGATGCACCTCGTCCACGAACAACACGGTGCGCCGCCCCTGGGCGAAGCGCGCCTCGGCCTCGGCCAGCGCCTTGCGCACGTCCGGCAACCCGGACAGCACGGCCGAGATCGCACGGAACTCGGCATCGGCGTAGCGCGCCACCAGCAGCGCCAGCGTGGTCTTGCCGCAACCGGGCGGCCCCCACAGCACCATCGAGTGCACCCGGCCGGCCTCCAGCGCGCGCCGCAAGGCCTTGTCCGGACCGACCAGGCGCTGCTGGCCCACGATCTCGTCCAGGCTGCGCGGGCGCATGCGCTCGGCCAGCGGCTTGAGGTCGTCGGCTTCGGGGAAAAGCTCGGGGGCGGAGGACGGGCTGCGTTGCACCATCGGAGCATCATAGATAGTCGTGCCCGACGCTGCACCGGCCACGGCGTGAAAGTTTTGCCGTTGGCATCCGACTGATACAGACAAGGGGCACCGGCATGTCGCCGCGACACCCGCCATTTCACGAGCACCGGAACCGCGCATGCTGCACACGCCAAGCCCGCCCAAGGAGGCCACCGGCCCGGCCGACCCGGGCCTGCCCGCCGAGGGTAACCGCGAAGCACGCTTTGCCGCGCTGCTGCGCAGCCAATACGGGCGTCTGCAGCGGGTTGCCCGCAGCTACGCCCCGCCAGGCGAACACGAAGACCTGCTGCAGGACATGCTGGTACGGATCTGGCGCGCCCTGCCCGGCTTCGACGGGCGCGCCAGCGTGTCCAGCTGGGCCTGGCGGATCGCCTTGAATACCGCCTTCGACGCCCTGCGCACCCGCTACGCCCGGCCCGCCATGCAGGTGATGGCCCACGACGACCTGCTGCCGCTGTCGGCGGCCAGCGTGGGCGACCCGACCGATCCGGACGACCTGCTGCAGTCGTTTCTGCGGCAGTTGTCGCCGATGGACCGGGCCGTGCTGATGCTGTCGCTGGACGACCAGCCGTATACCGAGATCGCCCGGATCACCGGACTCAACGCCAACGCGGTGGGCATCCGGCTGACCCGGATCAAGCAACGCTTCAACCAGGACTATGTGGAGGACCAGCCATGAACTCATCGAACCACGGGGCGCCGGACATGGGCGCTCTCAAGCAACGTTGGCACGCCGGGGCTGCGACCGAGCCAGCCGCGGGGTGGGTCGAGCAGATGACCCGGGACATCCACGCGCGCACCCGGCGCCAGGACAGGGCCCGCCGCGCGCGACGCGTGTTCGGCTCGGCCGCGTTCGGCCTTACCCTGGCGGGACTGGTGGTGTGCCTGGCCATACCCGGCGTCTGGCCGGGCATGCGCGTGGCCCTGGCGCTGTGGTCGGCCAGCCTGATGGCCTGCGTGGTTGGCTTGTGGTGGGTGCGGCCAACAGCGCCAAGCGTCGTGACGTCGCCGCCGCCGCTGGCCGAACATCTGCAACGAAGCCTGCAGCAGATGCGCCGCGAAATCGCCTACCACTATGCGCTGCGGTGGCTCTACTGGCTGCCGTTCTCGATCGGCCTGCTGGCTGCGCTGGCCGGACGGGTGTCGCCACAACCGGATATGTCATGGCTGCTGGTTGCAGCGACCTTGGTCGCGTGCGGCTGGGGCTTCATAAACGGTCCACGGCACTGGCCACGGCGCTTGGAGCCGGAAGCCGACGCGCTGGAACAACTGCTGGCCGATGTCGCGCCGACGGCCGGCACCGCCCGGACGCCACGCAACGGCTAGTCCGCCGTGGGTGGCGCAGGCCCGGCCCAGGGCGGGCTTCAGCCCACCGGGCCAATGAAGCGGCAAGGCGCGAGGGCTGGTGGGCTGAAGCCCACCCTACGGAGTTCTGGCGGGTTGCCAGGGTGCCGCGGAGGATCAGCGGCGCGCGGGCATGCCGGTATGGCGACGCCCGAAGCGTTGCGTAGGGTGGGCTTCAGCCCACCGGGCCAATGGAGCGGGAAAACCGACGAGCTGGTGGGCTGAAGCCCACCCTACGGAGTTCTGGCGGGTTGCCAGGGTGCCGCGAAGGATCAGCGGCGCGCGGGCATGCCGGTATGGCGACGCCCGAAGCGTTGCGTAGGGTGGGCTTCAGCCCACCGGGCCAATGGAGCGGGAAAACCGACGAGCTGGTGGGCTGAAGCCCACCCTACGGAGTTCTGGCGGGTTGCCAGGGTGCCGCGAAGGATCAGCGGCGCGCGGGAATGCCGGTATGGCGACGCCGGAAGCGTTGCGTAGGGTGGGCTTCAGCCCACCGGGCCAATGGAGCGGGAAGGCGCGAGAGCTGGTGGGCTGAAGCCCACCCTACGGAGTTCTGGCGGGTTGCCAGGGTGCCGCGAAGGATCAGCGGCGCGCGGGCATGCCGGTATGGCGACGCCCGAAGCGTTGCGTAGGGTGGGCTTCAGCCCACCGGGCCAATGGAGCGGCAAGGCGCGAGGGCTGGTGGGCTGAAGCCCACCCTACGGGGTACTCTCGCTTTCATCCGCGTCGCGCTTGAAATGGCTGTAGATGCCGTAGCTGAGTCCGACCAGGCCGGTCAGCACCGCGGGCACCAGCAGAGTGCGTTCCTGCAGGTGGCCGAACACCACCGCGCCGGCCACGCCGCCTCCGAGGAAACAGCTGAACACCAGTACGCACACACCCACGCGCAAGCGGTCCACCTTCAGACCCAGCAACCAATGTCCGGCATACACGCCCAGGTCGGTCAGCATGCCGGTGACATGGGTGGTGCGGAACACCATGCCGCTGTAGGTGCTGGCCATGCCGTTCTGCAGCCCGACCGCGATCGACGCCAGGTACAAGCCCAGTTGCGAGTGTCGCGCCAGCAGCGGAACCGCGGCAAACATCAGCATCGATTCCAGCAACAGCGCCACGCCGTAGCGCCGGCCCAGCTTCAGCGTGCGCTGGCGCACGATCATGCCGCTGGCCATCGCGCCGAAGGCGAAGGTGGCGATGATCAGCACCTCGTGCACGATGTTGGCGGTATGGGTGGTGCCCAGCGACACGCCGAGCAAGGTGGTGTTGCCGGTGAGGTTGGTGATCGATTCGTGGCGAAAGCCCATCATGCCGACCGCGTTGACCATGCCGGCCAGGAACGCCAGGATGCCGCCGCCGATCCAGGCCCAGCGCGGCAGCTGGCGCAGGACCGGCATCTTCAGTCCTTGAGCGGGCGGGTGGTCATCACCGGCAGGTCGCCGATGACGTCGGCGCCTTCGGGCGGGACGAACTCGAAGGTGCCGGCCGGCAGCGGCGCGTTGCGCTTCCAGTCGGAGAAGCGGATGTCGGTGGTGGCGCCGAGCTGGTCGCGGAACACCATCCGCTGCAGGCCCTGGGCGTCGAACCCGAGGTCGGCGAAGTCGAACTGCGGGTCCTTCGCGGTGGAGCTCAGGCGCAGCCACTGCAGGCCGTCATGCTCGCCGCGCTCGGTCACCTTGAAGTCCTTGTCCAGCTGCTTCAGGTCGGTGATCACGGTGAGCGGGCTGTGCGCCTCCTCGGTGCTCTGCACGCGCACGGTGACCTGGTCCAGCTCCGGGTCGTACAGCCACACCCGACTGCCGTCGGCAACGATGGTCTGCTTGTACGGCGCCACCGTGTCCCAGCGGAACTGCCGCGGAGCCTCCAGCGCGAAGGTGCCCTGGCTGGTCTTGCCGACCTCGCCGTTGGCGTCAGTCAGGGTCTGGCTGAAATGCCCGGCAAGCGAGTGCAGGTCCTGCGCGAAGGTGTTCAGGCGCTGGCGCGCCGGGCCGACGGCCGCGTGCACCGCGGCACTGGATGCCAGCGCCAGCAGCAGCGTGAACGAGGCGAGCAGGAAGCGTTTCATTGGTGTCCCAAAAGTGGCCATGACAATCAAAGTGTGGCGAGTGCGGGCTTAACGCCAGCATAGGAGCGAGGCGGCCGTCAGGGCGACACCGGGCGCGTGGCAGCGCGGGGTCAATGCTTCGGCGGCGGCGGCGCCAGCACCTCGCGGTTGCCGTTGTGCTGGGGCGCGCTGACCACGCCGTCGTTTTCCATCTGCTCGATCAGCCGCGCCGCTCGGTTGTAGCCGATGCGCAGGTGCCGCTGTACACCGGAGATGGATGCCCGCCGGGTCTGCGTGACGATGGCGACGGCCTTGTCGTACAGCACCGTGTCGGCGTCGCCGCCCTCCTCGCCTTCCTGCGGCAGGCCCGAATCGTTGATGAACTTGCCGTCGCTGGTGGCCTGCACTTCCTCGAGCACGCCCTCGATGTAGTTGGGCGCGCCCTGCGACTTGAGCCAGTCGACCACGTGGTGCACCTCGTGGTCGTCGACGAAGGCGCCATGCACGCGCTCGGGCGTGGCGGTGCCTGGCGGCAGGTAGAGCATGTCGCCGTGGCCCAGCAGCGCCTCGGCGCCGGACTGGTCCAGGATGGTGCGCGAGTCGATCTTGGAGGACACCTGGAAGGCGATGCGGGTGGGGATGTTGGCCTTGATCAGGCCGGTGATGACGTCCACCGAGGGCCGCTGGGTGGCCAGCACCAGGTGCACGCCGGCGGCGCGCGCCTTCTGCGCCAGGCGGGCGATCAGCTCCTCCACCTTCTTGCCCACGATCATCATCATGTCGGCGAATTCGTCGATGATGATCACGATGTTGTACAGCGGCTCCAGCGGCTCGGCGACCAGCTCGGGCATCTCCGGATTCGGGCGGAACAGCGGGTCCAGCAGCGGCTGGCCGGCTGAATCGGCCTCCTTAACCTTCTTGTTGAAGCCGCCCAGGTTGCGCACGCCGACCGCCGCCATCAGCTTGTAGCGGCGCTCCATCTCGGCCACGCACCAGCGCAGGGCGTTGGCGGCCTCCTTCATGTCGGTGACCACCGGCGCCAGCAGGTGCGGGATGCCCTCGTAGACAGAGAGTTCCAGCATCTTCGGGTCGATCATGATCATGCGCACGTCTTTGGCGCTGGCCTTGTACAGCAGCGACAGCACCATCGCGTTGACCGCCACCGACTTGCCCGAACCGGTGGTGCCGGCCACCAGCAGATGCGGCATCTTGGCCAGGTCCACCACCACCGGCTTGCCGCCGATGTCCTTGCCCAGCGCCAGTGCCAGCGGCGACTTCATCTGGTCGTACTTGTCCGACAACAGGATCTCGGACAGGTACACCATCTGCTTCTTGGCGTTGGGGATCTCCAGCCCGATGACGTTCTTGCCCGGGATCACGTCGACCACGCGCACGCTGACCACCGACAGGCCACGGGCGATGTCCTTGTCCAGGCTGGACACCTGGCTGCCGCGCACGCCGGCGGCCAGCTCCATTTCGAAGCGGGTGATCACCGGCCCGGGGAAGGCGTCGACCACCTTGGCCTCGATCTTGAAGTCCTTCAGCTTGAACTCGACCTGGCGCGAGAGCACTTCCAGGGTCTCTTCCGAATAGCCCGGCCCCTGCGGCGGCGCGGTATCGAGCAGCGACAACGGCGGCAACTCACCGGGCTGCGAGGCGCCAGTGAACAGCGGAATCTGGTTCTCGCGGCGGGCCCGGTCGCTCTTGGCTACCGGCTCGGCGGGCGCCTCGATGCGCACCGGCTCGCGTTTGGCCTGGCGCGCGGCGTCGGTTTTCTTGATGGCCTCTCGCTGCGCGCGGGCCTGTTGTGCCTTGATCGCCTCCGGCGCGCGCTTGAGCTTGGCGCGCAACCAGGCGGCGAGGGTCAGCACGCCCTGCCCGGTCAGGTCCATCAACCGGAACCAGGACAAGCCGGTGGCCAGCGTCACCGCAATCAGGAATAGCGCCAGCAACAACAGCGGCGCACCGGTGGCGCCGAACGCGTGCAGCAGCGCATCACCGACCCACACGCCGATGATCCCGCCCACGCCCTGCGGCAGCACTGGCTCGTGAAAATTCAGATACAGCAGCGCCGGCCCGGTGATGAAGAAGAACACGAAACCGATCAGTCGCAGCGATGGCTCCCACGGGTGCACGCTGCGCGCGCCATGGTGACGCAACACCTGTACGCCCAGCAGCAACAGCAGCAACGGGAAGCAGTAGGACACCAGCCCGAAGATCCAGCGCAGCAGATCGGCGATGTGCGAGCCGACCACGCCACCGAAGTTGCGCGTGCGCTCGATCTCGCCAGCGTTGGTCCAGCTCGGGTCGTGGGCGTTGTAGCTGACCAGGCACACCAGCAGGTACACCGCCAGCGGCAGCAGCAACAACGCGCCAGCTTCGCGCAGGCGTCGACGCTGCTCGTCGCTCAGCGCCACTTTTTCCTTGGGTTTCTTGATGTTTGCGCTTTGCGCCACCGTGCCTGACTTCCTGGAGAATGCTGCGGGCAAGTCTACACAGGGCCGCTGGAGTGCAGAAGGTTTGGCCTGGCGTGCAGACCGGGAATGGGGCCAACCCGGGTTTTGGCCTGGACGCCCGGGTACGTGTGGACTTGCCCGGGGTGGGCGCCACGCTGTGGGCTGAAGCCCACCCTCGAGCGCGCAGTCCGGCCTGTCCTGGACCGACGGCTTGCTGTCGACGATACCCTGTCACCCGGCGTTGCACGTAGGACAGAGGGTGGTGTGTCCGGAGCGCCGACCTTGCACTTGCGGACTGCGGGGCGAGTCCCGGATGATCGCTTCTGAGCCCTCGCGCGCCGGTTTCCGCTCGGCCTCAGACCACGCCCTGCAGCGCCGGATGCACCAGCTTGCCGCCCTCGACGTTGATGCCAGCGGCCAGCGGGGCGTAGTCGCGCCACTGGTTGCCGGCGGCCAGGCGCTGCACGTACGGCAGGATCGCCGCGGAGATCGCCCGCGAGGAGGTCTGCGGCACGGCGCCGGGCATGTTGGTGACGCAGAAGTGGGTCACGCCATGCACGTCGTAGGTCGGCTCCTTCCAGGTGGTCGGACGCGAGGTCTCGAAGCAGCCGCCCTGGTCGATCGAGATATCCACCAGCACGCTGCCCGGCTCCATCGTCTTGACCATCTCCTCGGTGACCACGCGCGGCGCCTTGGCGCTGGGGATCAGCACCGCACCGACCACCAGGTCGGCGTTGCGCACTTCCTCGGCCACCGCCGACTCGTAGGCGTACAGCGCGGTGACGTTGGGGCCCATCGCCATCATCTCGGCCAGGCGGTCCTGGCGCTTGTCGAACACCACCACGTTGGCGCCGGCGGCGGCGGCCAGCGCGGCGGCGTTGCCGCCGGCGGCACCGGCGCCCAGCACCACCACCTTGCCGCGCGGGGTCGAGGCCATGCCGCCGAGCAGCTTGCCCTTGCCGCCCTGCGGACGGTGCAGCAGCGTGGTGCCGCTCTGGGTGGCGATGCGGCCGGCGATTACCGACATCGGCAGCAGCAGCGGCAGCGCGCCGTTCTCGTCCACCGACTCGAACGCCACGCCGGTCAGGCCGATGTCCAGCAGCGACTTGGTCAGCGCCGGCTCGGCAGCCAGGTGCAGGTAGCAGAACAGCAGGTGATGCTTCTTCAGCAGGGCCAGGTCGCCGGCGATCGGCTCCTTGACCTTCACGATCAACTCGCCGGCCTCGTACAGCGCAGCGGCGTCGGCCACCACGGTGACGCCCTCGCGGACGTAATCGTCGTCACAGAAGCCGCTCTTGTCGCCCGCGCCAGCCTGGATGAACACCTCGTGCCCGCGACGCACCAGGTCGGCGGCGGCGGCGGGGACCAGGGCAACGCGGCCTTCGAGGGTCTTGGTTTCAGAAGGAATACCGATACGCATGACTAGCGATCCTGTGAAGTTCGTTCCGGAGCACCGAGGCCCCGAACGTGGGTGGGGAAACGTGATTGAAGCGGCCAGAGCTTGAATCGGCCAGCCCGGTTCCCCATCCTTGGCGGTTCGAGCCCCGCAAAACGGAAGCCTCCAGACCGCGCGGGACAGGCCAGACCACGACCAAGCCGCCAGCAAACCGAAGGATTATAACGATGAGCACCCCCAAGCACAGCCGCCTGTTGATCCTGGGTTCGGGCCCGGCCGGCTACACCGCGGCGGTCTATGCGGCGCGTGCCAACCTCAAGCCGACCATGATCACCGGCCTGCAGCAGGGCGGGCAGCTGATGACCACCACCGAGGTGGACAACTGGCCCGGCGACGTCGAGGGGCTGCAGGGTCCGGCGCTGATGCAACGCATGGCCGAGCACGCCGAGCGCTTCCACACCGAGATGGTGTTCGACCACATCCACAGCGTGGAGCTGGGCCAGCGCCCGTTCCGGCTCAAGGGCGACTCGGGCGAGTACACCGCCGATGCACTGATCATCGCCACCGGCGCCACCGCCAAATACCTGGGCATCGCCAGCGAGGAGAAGTTCAAGGGCAAGGGTGTCTCCGCCTGCGCCACCTGCGACGGCTTCTTCTTCCGCGACCAGGACGTGGTAGTGATCGGCGGCGGCAACACCGCCGTGGAAGAGGCGCTGTACCTGGCCAACATCGCGCGCAAGGTCTACCTGGTGCACCGCCGCGACAAGCTGCGCGCGGAGAAGATCATGCAGGACAAGCTGTTCGAGAAGGCCGCCGCCGGCAAGATCGAACTGGTCTGGAACCACACCATCGACGAAGTGCTGGGTGACGATTCGGGGGTCACCGGGGTGCGGGTGAAGGACGTCAACAGCGAAGCCACCCGCGAGATCGAGGCCACCGGCTTTTTCGTCGCCATCGGCCATACCCCCAACACCGGCATCTTCCAGGGCCAGCTGGACATGCACGACGGCTACATCCAGATCCGCAGCGGCCTGCAGGGCATGGCCACGATGACCTCGGTGCCCGGCGTGTTCGCCGCCGGCGACGTGGCCGACCATGTCTACCGCCAGGCAGTGACCTCGGCCGGCTTCGGCTGCATGGCCGCCCTGGATGCCGAGCGCTGGCTGGATCAGCAGACTCGCTGAGTCGACCCGCTGGCTTTCGCCTGCCCCGCAACACGGCCGAGCCGATGACACCGGCTCGACCGCGCGTGCGGCACACTGGACCGATGCACGCTGGCGTCCGGCCATGAATATCCGATGGAAACTGGTGGTCGTGAAGATCACCCGTCGGCTGTGGTTTCGCGCCGCGCTGTACGGCGTGTTCGCCGTGGTCGCCGCATTGATCGGCGCACTGGCCGGACCGCTGATCCCCGAGGGGCTGGCCGGCAAGATCGGCGCCGACTCGGTCGGCAACATCCTGGGCATCCTTGCCTCGAGCATGCTGGCGGTCACCACCTTCTCGCTCTCCACCATGGTGGCGGCCTACGCCTCGGCCGCCAGCAGCGCCACGCCCCGCGCCTCGGTGCTGCTGATCGAGGACGCCGCCGCGCAACGGTCGCTGGCCGGCTTCATCGGGGTGTTCCTGTTCAGCGTGGTGGGGCTGGTGGCACTCAGCGCCGGACTCTATGGCGACAGCGGTAGGGTGGTGCTGTTCGCCGCAACGGTGGTGGTGATCATCGTCATCGTGGGCACCCTGCTGCGCTGGATCGACCAGCTCTCGCGGCTGGGGCGGGTCAACCAGACCATCGACCGGGTCGAAAAGGTCACCCGCCGCGCGATGCAGGTGATCGCCAGCGAGCCGCGACGCGGCGCCATGCCCTACCAGGCGCCGCCCGCGGAGGCGATACCGCTCGAATGTCCGGACATCGGCTACCTGACCCATATCGACTTCCGGCAACTGCAGTCGCTGGCGGAGGAGCACGACCTGCAGCTGTGGCTGGAGGAGGCCACGGGGAACTTCGTCGCCCCCGGCAAGGCGGTGGCGCGGCTGTCCCGCGCGGTCGACGATTCCCTGCGCGGCCACCTGCTCGATGCCTTCGTCATCAGCGACCTTCGCGAGTTCGACAACGATCCGCGTTTCGGGCTGGTGGTGCTGACCGAGATCGCGCAGCGCGCGCTGTCTCCGGCCATCAACGACCCCGGTACCGCGATCGACGTGATCGGCACCATCACCCGTCTGATGTGCGGGTGGGTAGAGATCCGCCGCAAGGTGGAGGCCTCGCCGGTGAAATACACGCGGCTGTTCGTCCGCGAGCTGGATGATGGCGAACTGTTCGACGACGTCTATCCGGGCCTTGCCGCGGACAGCGCCGGCCAGCTGGGTACCGCGATCCGCCTGCAGAAGTCGCTGGCCACACTGGGCGCGCTGGGCTACCCCCCCTTCACGAGGGCCGCGGACCGGCATGCCGCGCGCGCCCTGTACCTCACCGACCGGGCCCAGCCGTTCGAGAGCGACCGCCAGCACCTGCACCACCTCGCCGCCTGGCGGGCAGGCTTCGCATGACCCCCTGGACGGGGGCGATTACTGCCCGCTTCCACGGCAGCATCGGTGACATCGGCGCGGCCGAATGGGACAACCTGAGCGCGGACGACAACCCGTTCGTGTCGCATGCGTTCCTGCGCCTGCTCGAGCAATCCGGTTGCATCCGCCCGGAATGGGGCTGGCAGCCGCACCACCTGGCGCTGTACGAGCGCGACCGGCTGGTCGCCGCCGCGCCGCTGTACCTGAAGGGCAACTCGCACGGCGAGTTCGTGTTCGACTGGAGCTGGGCCGCGGCCTGGGAACGCGCCGGCGGCGAGTACTACCCGAAGCTGCTCAATGCGGTGCCCTACTCGCCGGTCACCGGCCCGCGCCTGCTCGCCGGCAGCGGCCCGCAGGCGCCGCTGCTGCGGCGGGCGCTGGTGGAGGCCATGCGCGCCGAATGCGAACGGCTGGGCCTGTCCTCGGTGCACGCGAACTTCCTGCCCGACACACAGACCGAGCCGTTCGACGAGGGCGACGAGGAGGCCGAGTGGCTGCCGCGCTCGGACGTGCAGTTCCATTGGCACAATGCCGGTTACACCGATTTCGACGCTTTCCTCGCCGCACTCAACCACAAGAAGCGCAAGAACATCCGCCACGAGCGGCGCCAGGTCCAGGCCAGCGGGCTGACCATCGACATGCACAGCGGTTCGCACCTGCGGCTGGACGACTGGCGCCGGATCCACGCGCTGTACGCGGCCGCATTCGATGCCAAGGGGAACCATGCGGCGCTCACCGCCAGCTTTTTCAGCCGGCTTCGGGAGCTGGGGGACCGGGTGCAGCTGGCGCTGGCGCACCGCGGCGAAACCATCGTGGCGATGGCGCTGTTCCTGCAAAGCAGCACCACCTTGTACGGACGCTACTGGGGCGCCAGCGAGGAGGTGCCCGGGCTGCACTTCGAACTGTGCTACTACCGCGGCATCGAGCATGCGATCGCGCAGGGACTGCAGCGCTTCGAACCCGGCGCCCAGGGCGAACACAAGCTGGCGCGCGGCTTCCTGCCGGTGCGCACGCAGTCGCGCCACTTCCTGCTCGATCCGGGCTTTCGCCAGGCGGTACGCACCGCACTGCGGCGCGAGGCCGACGCGATGGACGCCTACGTGGCTGACCTTGCGGCGCACAGCCCGTATGCTCAGGGCCATGACTGACCCCACGAGCGCCGGCGGTGGTCGATGATCCGCCTGCCCATGCTCGACCCCACCATGCCTGCGGACTTCCCCCATCCGCAGCGCGCCCTGCGCGACCCGAACGGGCTGCTGGCCTTCGGCGGCGACTTGTCGCCGCAGCGCCTGCTGGCGGCGTACCGGCAGGGCATCTTCCCGTGGTTCAACGAGCCGGAGCCGATCCTGTGGTGGTCGCCCGATCCACGTTGCGTGTTCCGCACCGACGCCCTGCGTGCCAACCGAAGCCTGCGCCGTGCCCTGGCCGGGAAGGACTGGCAGGTCACCGTCGACCGCGCCTTCGTCCGCGTCATGCATGCCTGCGCCGCACCGCGCCCGGACCAGCCGGGCACCTGGATCGGCAAGGAAATGATCGCAGCCTACAGCCTGCTGCACACGCTCGGTTACGCGCACAGCGTGGAAGTGTGGGACGGCGACCAGCTGGCCGGCGGTCTGTATGGCGTGGCCGTGGGTCACCTGTTCTGCGGCGAATCGATGTTCAGCGCGCAGAGCGGCGGCTCCAAGCTGGCCCTGATCGCCCTCGCCCGCCGGCTCCATGGATGGGACTGCCCGCTGATCGACGCCCAGGTCGCCAACCCGCACCTGCTCAGTCTGGGCGCGCTGGAGATCGAGCGCCCGGCGTTCCTGCAGCAGGTCCACGCGCTGACCGCCCGGCCGCTGCCAGCCGGCGCGTGGCTCGGCATCGCACCCACCCCGGCGCGCAGCTACCTCGATTGAGCCTGCCGCGGGCGCACCCTGGATGCGTCGATACCCACAGACCGACACGGATGAAAGGCTATCCTGCAGCCTGCCGGCTCTGCTGGTCACGCGGCGCAGGCAGCCCCAGCGCCTTGAGTTCGCCGTAGTGCGCCAGGAACAGCTCGACCAGGTCGGGGTCGAGCTGGCTTCCGGCGGCGTTGCGAAGATAGGCCAGCACGTCGGACTCCGGCCAGGCCTTCTTGTAGACCCGCGGGCAGATCAGCGCATCCCAGATGTCGACGATGCTGAAGATGCGCGCCGCCAGCGGGATCGCCTTGCCGCGCAGGCCTTGCGGATAACCGCCGCCGTCCCAGCGCTCGTGGTGGGCATAGGGGATGTCGATTGCCGGGCGCAGGAAATCGACCTGCTCCATCAGATCGCGGCCGATCACCGGATGCGTGCGCATGATCGCCATCTCGGCATCGTCCAGCTTGCCCGGCTTGATCAGGATCGCGTCGGGAATGCCCAGCTTGCCGATGTCGTGCAGCAACGCACCAAAGCGCAGATGGCGTAGCTCGTGCCCCTGCACGCCGGCCCGTTGCGCCAGGCCGGTGGCCATGCGCATGACCCGGTCCGAATGGTCGCCGGTTTCCTTGTGGCGGAGATCCATCGCCGACACCAGCACACGCAGGGACTGCTCGTTGCCGCGCAACAATTGCCGGTTGATGAGCGCCATCCGCCGCAGATCCCGGCCTGTCATCCAGTACAGCAGCAGTCCGGTGGCGGCGACGAACCCCCACCCCTTGATGCTCTGCGCCCAGATCAGCTGCGCGGGGCCGAGATCCAGCCACCACAGCGCGCGGTCGGAAAGCCATATCCAGCCGGCGGAGATCAGCACATACAGCAGTGCCGTGCGAAGTTGCGGCCTGGCCTTCATCGCTGACGCTCCCTGGTCCGATTTTCCGCCATGCATCCATTCTTGTGGCCGGCGAAACGCCTGTCGACTCCTTACGTCGCGCCCGTGCATCGGTCACTCGAGGCCCGTGACTCCCATCACACTTTGTGCGGCGCCGGGTACCGGCCTGGGCAAGGCTCAACCGCCGCGCGGCGCGTACGTGCGATCCACGTAGCTGTCCAGGATGCCAATGAACTCACCGGCGATGTTGTCGCCGCGCAGGGTCATCGCCTTTTCGCCGTCGATGAAGACCGGCGCGGCGGGAGCCTCGCCGTTGCCGGGCAGCGAGATGCCGATGTTGGCGTGCTTGGATTCGCCCGGTCCGTTGACGATGCAGCCCATCACCGCCAGCGTCATGTTTTCCACGCCGTCGTACTTCACTCGCCACAGCGGCATCTGCGCGCGCACGTGGTCCTGCACCGTGCGCGCCAGCACCTGGAAGAATTCGCTGGTGGTGCGGCCGCAGCCGGGACAGGCGGTGACCAGCGGCGTGAACGAGCGCAGGCCCATCGTCTGCAGCAGTTCCTGCGCCACGATCACTTCGCCGGTGCGCGAAGCGCCCGGTTCCGGGGTCAGCGAGATGCGGATGGTGTCGCCGATGCCCTCCTGCAGCAGCACCGCCAGCGCCGCGGACGAGGCGGTGATGCCCTTCGAACCCATGCCCGCCTCGGTCAGGCCCAGGTGCAGCGCGTAATCGCAGCGCGCGGCCAGGTCGCGGTACACCGCGATCAGCTCCTGCACGCCGGACACCTTGCACGACAGAATGATGCGATCGCGCGGCAGGCCGATCTCCTCGGCCTTGGCCGCCGAGTCCAGCGCCGAGCGGATCAGCGCCTCGCGTGCCACGATGCCTGCGCCCCAGGGCTCGGCACGCCTGGCGTTCTCGTCCATCAGGGTGGCGACCATGCTCTGGTCGAGCGAACCCCAGTTGGCGCCGATGCGCACCGGCTTGTCGTACTGGATCGCCTTTTCGATGATCGCGCCGAACTGCGCGTCCTTCTTGCGGCCGAAACCAACATTGCCGGGGTTGATGCGGTACTTGGCCAGCACCTCGGCACAGGCCGGCTCGGCCTCCAGCAGCTGGTGCCCGTTGTAGTGGAAGTCGCCCACGATCGGCACGTCCACGCCCATCATCGCCAGCCGCTCGGCGATCCGCGGCACGGCCGCCGCCGCGGCGGGCGTATTGACCGTGATGCGCACCACTTCGGAGCCGGCACGGGCCAGCTCGGCAATCTGTTTGGCCGTGCTGGCGGCATCCTCGGTGTCGGTGTTGGTCATCGACTGCACCACGATCGGCGCGCCACCGCCGACCGTCACCTTGCCCACGCGCACGCCCACACTGGGACGGCGCGCGCCGGGTTGGGCCGCGGGGGGCTGGCGGGTCAGGGAATCGCTCATCTGTCGTACCGGAATCATCGCGCCGCAGGTCCCGCGGCAATCGGCCAAGGATACCGCGATCAGGTCCTCTCACGCCCGACCGGCAACCGTCCGCCGGCCGCCCGGGTGCTGTCGGCGGTGCTGCGCCGGCGTCGCTCGACCAGCCAGGTACCGGTCACCAGGCCCGCAGCGAAGCCGGCGTAGACCAGGCCGATCGACCGGCGGCTCAGATGGCGCTCGAAACCGGGGCGAAAACGTCGAGGCGTGATGGTGTAGTCGACCAGACAGGCGCTGCTGGCGATGACCAGCGCGTGCGCGACCGCCTGGCGCCGGCTGCGCACCGGGCGGCGCAGGTGCCAGTATTCGTGAATGCCGGCCCACTGCAGAGAGCTGGCGTGATGCACCAGATAGCCGACCTGCTGCAAGCCCGTGGTGGGCTGAAGCCCACCCTACGCGCCCCACCCTACGCGCCACCCTGCGCGGGGATGTCGCACGCACTGCCTGGCGGTCAGCGCGAAGGCGCCTGCCGGCGCAGGGCCGCGAGCAACAGGCGGCGTTGCAGGTTGTCGGCCAGGCCGACCGGTGCCGACAACCGCATCCGTGCCAGCGCCTCGACTTCACCACGTACCGACTGGCCCGGTCTCAACGCGGCACGCAGCAGCTGCGCCTTGCCGCGCCAGCTGGTGCGGCGCGCCTTGAGCCATTCCAGCGCCGGCAACAGGCGCTGCTCGACCTCGGTGAAGTCGCTGCCGAACGGGAACCTTGGCAACAAGCCGTCGCGAACCATCGGCGCCAGTGCCTGCTGCAGGCACTCGGGCCGGTGCTGCCGCCAGGCGTCGGGAATGATGAAGCCCGCGGCCAACTTGCCGTGAGACTTGGCCTCGGCGGCCAGCGCGTCGAGAAAGCGCGCATCGGTGATCGACAGCATCGCCTCGATGCACTCGCTGTCGCTCTTGCCGCGCAGGTCGGCCACGCCGTATTCGGTAATGAAGATATCGCGCAGATGGCGCGGGATGGTGGTGTGCCCGTAGTTCCAGCGGATGTTGGTCTCGACCCCGCCACGTCCCTGGCGGGTGGCACGCAGCAGCAGGATCGAGCGTCCGCCAGCCAGCTCGTGCGCCATCGCCACGAAGTTGTACTGGCCGCCGACGCCACTGACTACGCGCCCGTCCTCGAGCGCGTCGGATACCGCATCGCCCAGCAGGGTCGCCATCATGCAGGTGTTGAAGAAGCGCGCGTCACGGCGCTGCAGTGCCGCCAGCGCCTGGTGGTTGCCGTACAACTGGTTGACGTTGGAGACCGGACCCATGTCGATGGCGTCCGGATCCTGGGCCTCGGTGGTGTCGATCCACTGGTACAGCGCGCGCGAGCCCAGAAAGAAAGCCCCCCGCAGGTAATGGCCGCCGGGTGTGGCCGCACTCAACCGGCCCGCGGCCGAGGCGCGCTCCAGCGCCAGATTGTCCCAGCTGCGACGGCGCAGCACGCCGGCACGCCACAGGTGCATGAAACCATCCATGACCATCTCGCTGGCGCCGTACAGGCCCGTTTCAAATGGCTCCATCCCGCCCTGGATCCGGGCCAACCGGCCGGTCGTCTGCTCAAGGTCGATCGCCCCGATGGCACGCCGCCAGGCCGCGTTTTCCCGGTGCCGCAACAGCACCGAATGCACCAGCGCATCGGACAGGGCGCCGATGCCGATCTGCAGGCAGCCGCCGTCGCGCACCAGTGCGCTGGCATGCAGGCCCAGGGCATACTCGGCCAGTTCCACCGGCGGCCGTGGCAGGGCGAACAGCTTCGGCTGGTCCGGCGGGGCCAGCTCCAGGTCGAAGAAATCCCCGGCCACCTCGGCCATGCCGGTCAGGTACGGCAGATCCGGGTGCACCACCGCCACGCAGAGCGGCCGCGGCTTGCCCGCCGCCTGCTGCTGTTCGAGGAAGTCCAGGGTCAGGTCGGGATTGCACGAGAGGCTGTAGCGCACGCCGTCCGGCGTCTGCCGCCGAGCCACCAGTTGCACCAGCAGGTTGATCTCCTGCACCACCAGGTCGCGGGCCACATGCGTGTAGTTCTGGCTGATGTAGTTGCGCTGCGCGCTGCCCGAGTGCAACAGGGCGCCCGACTGCAGATAGAACTCGTGGACCGCCACGTTGCCGGGCAGCGCGTTGCGCGCCTGATCCACCGCGTATTGCGGGTCTTCGTAATCCGTCCCGAAATGCCGGTCCAGGAACGGCTGGGCGAAGCGAGCCTCCAGCCCCGCCGCCGGCCGCGGCCGGGTCAGCGAGAGCGCGGTATACAACGTCATCGAGCGGGCCGGGTCGGCGGCAATGAAGCGGTACAGACCATTGAGCAGCCCGTGCGGCTTGCCCAGTCCCAGTGGCGCGGCCACGCGCAGGTGCGGTCCGAGCCGGTCGGCGATGAGCTGCACGCAGGCAGCGGTGTCGGTGAGACGGGTTGCGGTTGGCATCGCCGAATCATGGCAGAAGCGGGCGCGGCCGCGCACCCGCCCGTCACCTGGCTTGCGCCAGTCTGGCCGCTCCTGCCCGGGCGCAGCCGGCACGGCCTCCGTGCGCCCAGGGCCGTCCGTGAAACAGTAGATTAGACTCGCGCTCATGGCATCAATACCGCTGATCCCCACCTCGCCCAACCGCGTCATTGCGCAGCGCGCCCTGAGTCGGGCGGCGGGTGCTCCGCTGGTGCCCGGCAATGCGCTGGATCTGCTGATCGACGCCCAGGCGCACTTCGAGGCCTGGCTGGCGGCCATCCGCGCGGCCCGCCACTGCGTCCTGCTGGAAAACTACATCGTGCGCGACGACGTGGTCGGGCGCAGCTTCCGCGACGCCCTGGTCGAACGTGCCGAAGCGGGCGTTTTCGTCGCGGTCGTGGTGGACTGGCTCGGTTGCCTGGGCCAGTCCGGCGCCGGTTTCTGGAAACCGCTGCGCCAGGCCGGTGGCGAGGTGCGGGTGTTCAACCCGCCGCAGTTGGGCCGACCCTTCGGCTGGATCAACCGGGACCACCGCAAACTGCTGGTGGTCGACGGCGAACTGGGCTTTCTGTCCGGCGTGTGCATCAGCGCCAAGTGGCTGGGCAGGCCCGAACGCAACGTGCCGCCATGGCGTGACACCGGACTGGCGGTGCGCGGGCCGGCCGTGGCGGGGTTGTCGAGGGCCTTTGCCCAGAGCTGGGCCAGCTTCGGCTCGCCGCTGCCGGCGCTGCCCGAGACTCCGGCGGAGCCGGCCGGGACGATCTCGCTGCGGGTGATCGCCACCGACATCGCCACCACCGGCATGTACCGGCTGGACCAGCAGATCGCGGCGATGGCACGCAAGACGCTGTGGCTGACCGATGCCTACTTCGTCGGCGTGGCGCCTTACGTGCAGGCGCTGGCCGCCGCGTCGCGCGACGGCGTCGATGTGCGCCTGCTGGTGCCCGGCAGCAGCGACATCCCGCTGGTGGCGGGCATGTCGCGGTCGGGATACCGGCCGCTGCTGAAGGCCGGTATCCGTGTCTTCGAGTGGAACGGCTCGATGCTGCACGCCAAGACCGCGGTGGCCGACGACCAATGGGCGCGGGTGGGCTCGTCCAACCTCAACGTGGCCAGCTGGCTGGGCAACCGCGAAATCGACGTGGCGATCGAGGACGACGGCTTCGCCACCCTGCTGTCGCAGCAATACCTGTGCGATCTGGAAAACGCGACCGAGATCGTGCTGGCTCCGCGCCGCCGTCGCCCCCGTTCCGAGCGGGTGCAGCCCAGCCAGGCGCGCCCGGCCCGCCCGCGACGCCCCGGCGGCAGCTCGGGCCGCGCCGCCGCCGGCGCCCTGCGCATTGCCAACACGGTCGGCGCGGCGCTGACCGACCGTCGCGTGCTGGGCGATACCGCGTCCGGGCCGCTGTTCATCGGCACCGCCGTGCTGGTGGGGGTCGCTCTGCTGGCGACACTCTGGCCGCGGCTGATCGCCTGGCCGCTGGGCCTGCTGGCGGCATGGTTCGCGCTCAACCTGGGCATCCGCGCCTGGCGCCTGCACCGCGAGCACGCGCACGGGCCGTCCGACGCCGACGAATAGACCGGGCATGCCTCCGGACTGCCCGGTAACGCCGTACGCCGTTGACGGCGCGGAGGCCGCGAGGGGGCACGGCCACGCCATTGGCGGTGCCGAAACGCCGGTCTGGACATGCTAGTCTCCCAGGTCCCATGCCTCCCCTCGACGACAGCCCGGCGCCACCGCGCCAGATCCTCACCCCGAGCTCTCTCAACCGGCTGGTGCGCAACCTGCTCGAAGACGCGTTGCCGCTGGTGTGGATCGAGGGCGAACTGTCCAACGTGTCGCGCCCGGCTTCCGGCCACCTGTACTTCACCCTGAAGGACAGTGGCGCGCAGGTGCGTTGTGCGATGTTCAAACCCAGGAGCAGCTGGCTGAAGTTCCGCCCGACCGACGGCATGCACGTTCTGCTGCGCGCGCGGGTGGGCCTGTACGAACCGCGCGGCGAGTACCAGCTGATCGCCGAACAGATGGAACAGGCCGGCGAAGGCGCGTTGCGCCGGCAGTTCGAGCAGCTCAAGGCGAAGCTGCAGGCGGAGGGACTGTTCGAACCGGACCGCAAGCGCGCCCTGCCCCGCTTCGCCCGCCGCATCGGCGTGGTCACATCGGCCACCGGCGCGGCCGTACGCGACGTACTCAGCGTACTGGCCCGGCGTTTCCCGATGGCACGGGTCGAGGTGCTCCCGGTGCCGGTGCAGGGCCGCGAGGCGCCACCGGCGATCGTCGCCATGCTCGGCAAGGCCTCCGCCAGCGGGCGCTACGACGTCCTGCTGCTGACCCGCGGTGGCGGCTCGCTGGAAGACCTGATGGCGTTCAACGACGAAGCAGTGGCGCGTGCGGTGCATGCCAGCGCGGTGCCGGTGGTCTGCGCGGTCGGTCACGAGGTGGATTTCTCCATTGCCGATTTCGTCGCCGACCTGCGCGCCCCGACACCATCGGCGGCAGCGGAACTGCTGGTACCCGATGCCCAGGCCCTGGGCCGGCAGCTCGACCAGCTGCAGCAACGCCTGGCGACCTTGCAGCAGCGCCGGCTGCAATCGCACACCCAGCGCGTGGACCACCTGCTGGCGCGGCTGCAGGCGCAGCGGCCGCAGGCACGGCTGGCCCGCGATCGCGAGCGGCTGGTGCACCTGCGCCACCGCCTGCTGGCCGTGCTTCGCGCCGGCCAGCAGCAGCGGCAGACCACCCTGCACCGACTGCACACGCGACTGCAGGCGCAGCACCCGAGGCAGCGCCTGCTGCAATGGCGCCGTCAACTGGCCGAGAGCGAGCGGGCCATCGGCCAGTGCATGGTGCGGCGACTGGAACGCGAGCGGCTCAACCTCAAGCAGGCCGCCCGGGCGCTTCACGCGGTCAGCCCGCTGGCCACGCTCGATCGCGGCTACGCCATCGTATTCGGTGACGATGGGCAGGTCCTGCGCGATGCGGCCGATGCGCCGCCGGGCAGCCAGGCGCGCGCGCGGCTGGCCAGGGGGGAGTTGCAGCTGCGCGTGATCGAGAACCTGCCGTAGCTGCCGATGCAGGGTTTCCGCGCGGCCACGCTGTCACACCGGCACAACGGCCCCGGCGGCACCCTGATCCGCTGGCCCGGACGGAATTTCCGAAACGCCCGCCGCGTGGCCGTCATACCGAAAGCGGTAAGCCGGGCTGCTGTTGCATGAGTGGGTGATTACCGCCTTCTCTGGAGCGAGACAGGCCGGGATTATCCAAGGCGCCCTGGAGAGAACGCGATGCTCGACAAGACCTACCCCTATTACCTGGCCAACCGCCCGCAGCAGCCCAACGCCGACCTGGTGGTGCGCGACAAGTACAGCGGCCGGGTCGCCACCCGGGTCGCGGTGCCCGATGACCGCGCGGTGGAAAAGGCGGTCGTCGCCGCGGTCAGGGCCGCGGCGCCGATGCGCGCGCTCAAGCCGTGGGCGCGGCAGAACGTGCTGCTGCATTGCGCGCGCCGCTTCGAGGAGCGCCGCGACGAGCTGGCGCGGGCGCTGTGCATCGAGGCCGGCAAGCCGATCAAGGACGCCGCCGGCGAAGTCACCCGCCTGATCGAGACGTTCCGCATTGCCGCCGAAGAAGCGCTGCGCATCAACGGCGAGACGCTCAACCTCGAGCTGGCCGGACGGCTGGACGGCTATCACGGCTACACCCGCAAGGTGCCGGTGGGGCCGGTGTCGTTCATCACGCCGTTCAACTTTCCGTTGAACCTGGTGGCGCACAAGGTGGCGCCGGCGATCGCCGCCGGCTGCCCGTTCGTGCTCAAGCCGGCGGAAAAAACCCCGATCGGCGCGCTGATCATCGGCCAGATCCTGGCCGAGACCGACCTGCCGCGCGGCGCCTTCTCGATCCTGCCGATGGATGGACAGAAGGCTTCGCCACTGGTGGAGGACGAGCGCTTCAAGCTGCTCTCGTTCACCGGCAGCCAGATCGGCTGGGAGCTGAAGGCGCGCGCCGGGCGCAAGAAGGTGATCCTGGAGCTGGGCGGCAATGCCGGCTGCATCGTCGATGCCGACCAGGGCGCGCACCTCGACCACGTCGTCGAGCGTCTGGTGTTCGGTGCGTTCTACCAGTCCGGGCAAAGCTGCATCAGCGTGCAGCGCATCTACGCGCACCAGTCGATCTACGACGCGCTGAAGAAAAAGCTGGTTGCCGCCACCCGCAAGCTCAAGGCCGGCGACCCGAAGAAGAAGGACACCTTCATCGGCCCGATGATCGACGAGGCGGCCGCCGAACGCCTGCAAGGCTGGATCGAGGAGGCCCGACAAGGCGGTGGCAAGGTGCTCTGCGGCGGCAAGCGCGAGGGCAACATGCTGCAGGCCACCCTGATGGAGGATGTCCCACGCGAAGCGAGGGCCAACCGGATGGAGGCCTTCGGACCGTTCGCCCTGCTGGCTCCGTTCGAGCGGTTCGACCAGGCCATCGCCCAGGTCAACGACTCCGACTACGGCCTGCAGGCGGGCATCTTCACCGACAGCCTGGACCATGCGATGCGCGCCTGGAGCGAACTGGAGCAAGGCGGCGTGATCGTCAACGACGTGCCCAGTTTCCGCGTGGACAACATGCCCTATGGCGGGGTCAAGCAATCGGGCTTCGGCCGCGAGGGCGTGCGCTATGCGATCGCGGACATGAGCGAGGAACGCCTGCTGGTGATGCGTGAGCCGGCCTCGGGGTGAGTGCGGAAAAGAACACTGGCAGGGACATCACCGGGTACGGTGCGCTAGCGGATGGTAGGAGGGCGTGAGGTGGCGATTGCGCCCGCTCCACTGGTAAAGATGATAGGCCAGCACACCGGCGTACTCGTGCAGCGCGGTATCCATCAGCTGGAAATTGGATGCCTTGGGCCGCCACGAGCCAAGCACCTTGAGGTAATCCGAGCGCACCGCGATCGGCCGGATGCCCGCGGCGGCGAAGTCGAGCATCGCCCGGCGCATGTGAAAGCCGGAGGTGACCAGCCATACGCGCTGGGCGCCGATCTGCCGCAGCAGCGGGGCCGCGTAGACCGCGTTCTGCCAGGTGTCCATGCTGCGCCTTTCCAGCACCATGTCGCCCTCCGGCACCCCCAGCTGGCCCAACGTCCGGGCATACACGTCCGACAGCGGGCGCCCCACCCGGCCGGCATCACCCCCGCTGACGAGTACCGTGCACCTGACCCGCGCACTGCGGCAATCGTGGTAGAGCACCGCGGTCTGCACGATACGACCGTAGGCGGTGCGGCCCGGCTCCACCGGTGCATGCGGTGCGCGCACCGCGCCGCCGGTGAGCAATACAATCGCGTTGCTTGGCGCCCACAGCAACGGCGGCGGCACGGCGTACGGTGCCTGCAGGCGGGCGAGCAACACCCTGGGCACCGGCCCGCAACCGATCGCGAAGAAGCCCAGGAGCGCCAGCACCAGGCCCACCACGCAAGTACGACGCCAGCCCAGCCAGCCCAGCGCCGCCGCCAGCAGCACCCAAAGCAACCACAGAGACAGGGACATCGCTCACCTTCTTGCCAACCGAGGGCCTTGATTATGGGTGGCATCATGTGAGCGGACTCTGCAGGCGGGCCATCGGTCGATGGCCGCCTGCGCAACCTGAGGAACGGCAATGACCACGCTCGTGTTCGTCCATGGCTGGAGCGTCACCAATACCTCGACCTACGGCCGCATGCCCGAGCAGGTGCAGCAGCAGGCCGCCGCGGCGGGGATCGCGCTCACCCTGGCCGACATCCGACTATCGGAATACGTCAGTTTCGACGATGCGGTGACCATGGCCGACCTGGTGCGCGCCTTCGATCATGCGCTGCGCGAGCTGCAGCTGACCGACACCAGCTTCGCCTGCATCGCCCACTCGCTCGGTGGACCGGTGGTGCGCGAGTGGTTGCGCGCGCAACGCGAACGTCCCGGCCGCATGAGTCCCCTGCGATTGACCCATCTGGTGATGCTGGCGCCGGCCAACTTCGGCTCCGCGCTGGCGCAACTGGGCAAGAGTGCGCTGGGCAAGCTCAAGGCATGGTGGGAGGGCATCGAGCCGGGCCAGCGGCTGCTGGACTGGCTGGAGCTGGGCAGTCCGGCTTCGCTGTCGCTCAACCTGGACACCATCCACGGCGACGACCCGGCAAAGCGCGGACAGTTCGCCTTCGTGCTGACCGGCGATCGCCCCGATCGCGCGTTGTACGACCACCTCAACAGCTATACCGGCGAGGACGGCTCCGACGGCGTGGTGCGCATCGCCTCGGCCAACCTCAACGCACGGCACGCGGTACTCTCGGTCCGCGGCAGCAACCGCGCCGAGGCGAGCGATGTACTCGCCCTGACCTTGCTGCGCGGCCCGCGCTTCGCCTTCAAGCTGTTGCCCGGCGCCTCGCACGGTGGCGACCAGCACGGCATCCTCAGGCGCGCCGCCGCAGGCACGGTCGAGGCCATCGTGCGTTGCCTGGGCGTCCGCGACGCGGACGGCTACCGCGCCCTGTGCGACGCGTTCGATCGGGAAAACGCCCTGCGCGATGCGAACAAGGTCGAGCTGGAGCCGGCCGGCCCGTTCCCGCCACGGGTACATATCCATGACCCCTGCAGCCAGCTGATCCTGCGCCTCACCGATGAATCCGGGGAAGCGATGGTGCGCACGCGCCTGCTGCTTACCGCCGGCCCCCAGGCCAGCCCGGACCAGATGCCGCCCGGCTTCATGCTCGACCGCCAGGCGAACTCGCGCCAGCCCGCCACCATCACGCTGTTCCTCAACCATGCCCTGCTCGCCGGCGACCCGCAGGTGGCCGATCCGCGTGCCGATCGCGGCATCTTGCGCCAGGCGGTAACCGACCACCGCCCCTACGGTGCGCTGGTGCAGCCGCCGGACCTGACCGGGCTGATCCACCATGCGCTGGCCCACAGCGCCCCGGACGAGGACCTGTTCGCCCTGTTCGGCGCCCACCAGACCACGGTGCTTGACGTGACCCTGCCGCGCCGGGTGCGCGAGGGCGTGTTCCGGCTGACCAGCCAGCTGGCGCCCCAGGACTTCGCCAAGCCAGTCGAGGGCGTGGTGATCCTCTGAGGAGGAGTCCATCGGGCACCGCTTGGCCGCGGTTAAGGCAAATACTGCACACTGCGCACCATCCTTCCCGCGCCGTCCGGCCATGCACAAGAAACCGATCTTTTTCGATCCCACCGGACGGCGCGCCCATCGGGTCTCGCGACTTGCACTGCTCGCTGGCGTGGTCAGCACCCTGCTGGTGCTCGCCTGCGCTGTGAGCCTTTTCGTGGTGCCGAAGATGGCGGACCTGCCTCTGGAGGGTCCCGCTCACTCGCTGCATGCGCTGGCCGGGGTCGCCCCGAAGGCACCACGATTCCTGAAGCCGGCGGCGCGGCTGGCCGCCGAAGTGCGCAAGCGGCAGTCGCTTTTGCAGGCGGTGCGCTCATCCCCGGGCACCGTGCGCACGCCGCGGGCCGCCTCGCTGCGCAAACCGGACGGGCGCTCGCTGGCGATCGGCTTCTACGTCAACTGGGACGACAACAGCTACCCGGCGCTCAAGCGGGCGCTTGCCGCGACTGGACTGGATGAGTCCCGGCTGGATGTCGCGTCAGCGGCCCGGACATGGCGCTGCAGATCGAGCATCGACCGCAGCGCGCATGGACCTGGTGCGCCAGCGAGAAGCCGACCATGCCGATCCTGCCGCTGCTGCAGAACAGCGTGGACGGGAACACCTGGGATGGCGCGGGCTGGCACGCTGCTGGCCGACCCGGTGCGGCGGCGGGCGCGCATCGCGCAGCTCGTCGGGCTGCTCGCGGCATATCACTTCCAGGGCGTCACCGTGGACTTCGAGGAACGTGCCCGCCTCGGCCCAGAACGACCTGAAAACGTTCCTCGGCGAACTGTCGGCCGCATTTCGCCGCACGGCTGGGGCATCGTGCTGTCGGTGCCGTTCGACGACGCCGAACTGGCACTACGCGGCGATGCCCGAAGGTCGACTTCGAGCTGCTGATGGCCTACGACCAGCACTGGGCCGGCAAGGACGCCGGGCAGCATCGCCGGCAGGACTGGTTCGAGAGCACGCTGGACAAGCGCATGAAGCACCTGGACCCGGACCAGCGCGATCGTGGCGCTGGGCAACTACGGCTACGACTGGGCCAAGGCGGGCGACAACGCCGAGACGCTGACCTTCCAGGACGCGATGGACCGGCGGCCGACGCACAGGCGCCGATATCCGCTTCGATCCGGACAGCCTCAATCCGTCGTTCTCCTACAGCGAGGACGACGGCACGCGCGCACAAGGTATGGCTGCTCGATGCCGCCACCGCCTACAACCAGGTGCACGCCGGCCGACAACTACCGGCCCTATGGCTATGCGGTATGGCGGCTGGGATCGGAGGACCCCTCGATCTGGTCGGTACTGGGTCGGCCGTACGGCGCCGCGGCGCCGGCCGGGCTGCGACGACATCGGGCAGGGCCAGGACATAGACATCGAGGGCCAGGCGAGAGCTGCTGCGGATCGCCTCGTCGCCTGCGCCCGGCGCGCGCACGCTGACCATGGATGCAGACGGCGACATCGCGGACGAACACTACACGCTCATTGCCGCGCTCCTACGTGATCCAGCGTACCGGCGGCGCCGGTCGCCAGGTCGCCCTGACCTTCGACGACGGCCCCGACCCGACCTGGACGCCGAAGATCCTGGACATCCTCAAGCGAGCGACACGTGCCGGCCACCTTCTTCATCATCGGCGAGAACGCCGAGATGGCGCCGGGCCTGCTGCAGCGCATGGTCGACGAGGGCCATGACGTGGGCAACCACACCTTCACCCACCCCAACCTGGGCGAAGTGCCGGCGAGCATCGTAACGCTCGAACTCAATGCCACACAGCGACTGTTCGAGGCGGTCACCGGCCGCTCGATGCGGCTGTTCCGCGCGCCCTACTTCGGCGACGCCGAGCCGACCACGGCCGATGAACTGGTACCGATCCAGATTGCGCAGAAGCTGGGTTACCTCGCGGTCGGCCTGCACGTGGACCCGAACGACTGGCAGCGTCCGGGGGCCGATCAGATCGTCAACCGGGTGCTGGCACAGGTGGCGCAAGCCTCGTCGCAACGATCCGCGCAAGTGGTGCTGTTGCACGACGGTGGCGGCGAGCGCTCGCAGACGTCTGGCCGCGTTGCCGCGGATCATCGATGGCTTGCGTGCGCAGGGCTTCCGGCTGGTGACGGTCTCGGCGCTTGCCGGGCTCGGTCGCGAGCAGACCATGCCGCCACTGCCGCCCGGCTCGCTGTCGCGATGGGCCGATCGCTCGGTATTCATCGGCGTGGGCTGGGCCGGGCATTTTCTGCTGTGGCTGTTCATGCTGGCGATCTGGCTGGGAGTGGCGCGCCTGCTGGTCCTTGGCGGGCTGGCGCTGCTCAACCGGCTGGGCGATCGCCGGCGCGCCACACCCCCTGCGGCCGGGGCCGACACCCTGGTCTCGGTGCTGATCCCTGCCTACAACGAGGCGAAGGTAATCGCCAGTTCGCTGCGGCGGATCCTGCACAGCCGCCACGCCAACCTGGAAGTGATCGTGGTCGACGACGGCTCCACCGATGCCACCTCGACCGTGGTACGTCAGCAGTTGGCGGACGAGCCGCGCGTGCGGCTGATCACCACCGCCAATGCCGGCAAGGCCCACGCGGTCAATACCGCGCTGGCCGCATCGCATGGTGCGGTGGTGGTGGCGCTGGACGCCGATACCCAGTTCGAGCGCGACACCATCGGCCGGCTGGTGCGGTGGTTCGCCGACCCGCAGGTAGGCGCGGTGGCCGGCAACGCCAAGGTAGGCAACCGGATCAATCTGATCACCTGCTGGCAGGCGCTCGAATACATCACCGCACAAAACCTGGAACGACGCGCGCTGGCAGCGGTCGGCGCGATCACGGTGGTTCCCGGCGCGGTGGGCGCGTGGCGCCGCGAGGTGCTCGAACAGCTTGGCGGCTTCCCGGCCGACACCCTGGCCGAGGACCAGGACCTGACCCTGGCGGTACAGAAGGCCGGCTACCGCACGCTGTTCGACAGCACCGCGATAGCCTGGACCGAGGCTCCCGACACGGTGGGCGGCCTCGCCCGCCAGCGCTTTCGCTGGGCCTTCGGCACCTTGCAGTGCCTGTGGAAACACCGCGATGCCACCTTGCGGCCGCGTTATGGCGCGCTGGGCCTGCTGGCGCTGCCGCAGGTATGGCTGTTCCAGATCCTGTTCTCGGTGGTCTCTCCGCTGGTCGACCTGCTGCTGGTCTGGCAGATCATCGCCACCGGACTGGATTACCTGCAGCACCGCGGCCAGTTCGATCCGGACAACCTGATCCGGATGGGTCTGTTCTACGTCGTCTTCATGGCGGTCGACCTGGCTGCCGCGGCGATCGCCTTCGCCATGGAGCGCGGCGAACGGTGGAGCCTGTTGTGGTGGCTGGTACTGCAGCGCTTCGGCTACCGCCAACTGATGTATTACGTGGTGGTACGGTCGGTCTGGACCGCGATCCGCGGCCCGTCGGTAGGCTGGGGAACGCAGGAGCGCAAGGCAACCGTCCGCGCCGGGGAAAGCGCGTGAACCAGTGACGTGGCGCACACATTGACGCCTGATCGAGCACCGGCGGGGACCGTATCGCACGCCGCACGGCCAGTTGGTTATAGTTCCTCGACCGAGCCCAGCAAGAGTTCTGCATGATCATCCGCGGCCAGACACCGAACGACCCTGCCAGCCTGCGCTCCTCCGGGCCGCAAGGCACCCAGTTGTTCTCTACCGAGGAACTGCGCCACTACGCCAGCGACATGGCGCCCGATGGCCGCGCCACCGTGCGCGAGCCGGTGCTCGAAGGTGTCGGCTCAAGCCTGCAAGGGCGGCGTTTCACGTTGCGCTCGGGCCGCCAGACCATCGGCCGCCAACGGGACAACAACATCGTGATCGATGACCTGAGCGTGTCGGCCTCGCATGCCTGGATCATGAACCAGCAGGGGCGCTACGCGATCATGAACACGCTGTCGACCAACGGCACCTTCGTCAACGACGTTCGCATCCACGAAAGCCCGCTTCGCCATGGCGACCGGGTGCGTTTCGGCCAGGCCGAGTTCGTGTTCCTGACCCGCGAGCTCGACGATGCCGGCCCCGCTCGCACGCGCTGGATCGTGGCGGTCGTGCTGGCGCTGGGCGGCCTGGCGGCAGTTGGCTGGTGGCTGCACTGAGCCCATGACGGGGCCGCGCGACATCCCGGCACAGGTCGGTCGGTACCGCATCGACGGGGTGCTCGGCGAAGGCGCAATGGCGGTGGTGTACCTGGGCTTCGACCCGGAGATCGAGCGCGAGGTGGCGATCAAGTGCCTGCGCCCGGAACTGGCCGCCGACCCGGGCTATCGGCGCCGATTCCTCACCGAGGCGCGTGCCGCGGGGCACCTGACCCACCCCAACATCGTGACCATCTTCGATGTCGGCGAGACGGACGACGGCCGCTCCTACATCGCGATGGAACGACTGGCTGGCGAGACCCTGGCCAGCCGTGTGGCCAACGAGGGCTTTCCGCCGCTGCCGGTGATCGTCGACCTGCTTGGCCAGGTGGCCGCGGCACTCGACTACGCGCATGCCCAGGGCGTGGTGCACCACGACATCAAGCCCGAGAACATCATGCTGTCCGATGGCTGGCAGCACGCCAAGGTGAACGACTTCGGCATCGCCGACATTCGCGGTCCGCATGGCGGGGCAAGCGACCAGCCCAGCGAGATCGGCGGCACGCCGGCATTCATGGCGCTGGAGCACCTGCGCGGCGAACGCACCGACGCGCGCAGCGACCTGTTCTCGCTGGGCGTGGTGATGTACTGGCTGGTGGCGGGCAAGCTGCCATGGTCCGACAGCGGTCACCTGCGCAAGGTGATCCACGAGCGCCTGCGCATGCCGATACCGCCGCTGCAGCCGCGCGATCCGGCGACGCCATCGATCCTGTCCGGCATCGTGCATACCCTGCTCGCCCCGACGCCGGCCGCGCGCTACCAGCGCGGCGCCGAGGTGGTCGGCGACCTGCGCCTGGCCCGGCGCGAATACGAACGCCTGCACGAAACGTCGCTGGCCACCCGCATCGTCTCGCTGCGGCTGCGCTGGGCCGGCATCCTCGGCGGGGTGCTCAGCCTGACCCTGCTGCTCGGCCTGGCGGTGATCTACGCCACGCAGAATACCGCGGTCACCGGGCTGGCACTGGATTTCGGCAGTTCGCTGGCACGCGTGGTGGCCAGTGAATCGGCCGAAGACATGCTGTTGGGGGACCGCGCCGCCACCCGCGCGCTGGTGCAGGACATGGCCCGCAACCAGCAGATCCATTATCTGGCGATCGCCAACCGCCAGGGTGAGGTCATCGCCAGCACCCGCGGCGACCAGGTCGGCCGGCCGCTACCCTCGCTTGCGGGCGAAAAGCCGCTGCCGCGCAACGGCGACGTCGACGGCTATCGCACCCGCCTGGATCCCGGTGGCTCTACTGCCGACGAAATGCTGCTGTTCGAGGTGCCGATCCGCTATCAGACGGCAGTGGTGGGCAACCTTCGGCTGGGAGTGAGCAGCGCGCCGCTGCATACCGCGCAGAAGACCACCCTGGGGGTGATTGCGGTCGTGCTGCTGTTGACGCTGGCGGCGGTGGTGGGCGCCGCCTACTGGATGTCGCGGCGGCTGCTGACCCTGCTCGAGCTGGTCGGCGACGCCTTGCGGAGGGTCGCACGCGGTGATTTCCAGTACCGCATCCGACTGGTCAGGCGCGACGAGCTGGGCCGGTTGTTCGCCTCGTTCAACATGATGAACAGCGCCCTGCAGGGGCGCCAGAGGCGACCGCGTCCAGTGGAGTCGGCAGGCCCCGCGGCGGCCACGGAAACCGCCCTGCTCAGCCAGCCCACCCGGGTGATCGAGCTGAAGCCGCGCCGGAACGATACCGGCAAGCCCACCGCCTGAACCGGCCCGGATATTCCCGGTGCCGTGCTCCGGGAATATCCGCTTAGAGCTGCCGCAGGCGACGTTTCAGCTCCATCGCCCGGGTCCGGTACACCACCGCGCGCTCGTAGCCCGGATCGATCGCCAGCACGCGGTCCCACAATGCGATGGCCTGGTCCAGCTGCTGGTCGCGGTACAGCACGATCGCCCGCTCGTGCAGCGTTGCCACCAGCTTCTGGCGCGACACCGGCGTGATGCCGGGCGCGGCCAGGCCCGGATCGATCTGCAACGCCTCGTCCAGCCGCGCCAGCGCCTGGGTCTGGTGGCCCTGGTTCAACAGGGCCAGGCTTTCCTGCTGCAATCGCGCGGCTTTGGCCAGCGAGGCATCGGTGACCGCGGTCGATTGCACCGTCATCTCCGTGACCGGGGCCGACGGCGCCGGGGCGGAGCCGTCGGCCGAACCGTCCGACGCCAGCGGCATGCGCAGCTTCTGCCCCACCTGCAATACCGAAGGGTTGGCCGCGTCGTTGTAGCGGGCCAGCAGCACGAACAGGCTGGCGTCATGCAGGAATCGCGCGGCCAGCGTGCTGTAGGAGTCGCCCGGACGCACCCGGTAGCTGCGCGATCGCTCGCCCAGCGCCGTGCGCGGGTCCACGGTGAGCTGGTGCAGCAGCGCCTGGGCCGCCCTGTCCCCGGGATGCCGGCGCAGATACTGCTCCAGTTGTGCCTGGCCCTGTGCATAGTGCCCGCGCTGCAACTGCTCGTTGAGGATCTGCGACAGCGAACGATCAGGCGCCGCCTCGGCGGGAGCCGGGGCGGGGACCGCCTTCACCGGGGTCGTCGCGACGCTCTCCTGGTGCCCGAAGTGCGAGCCTACGCGTGCCTTCAGGCGATCCAGCTGGGCGCAACCGCCCGCACTGAGGATGACCAGCAGCAGCACACCGCGGCCGGCCCACGGACGGGTGCAGGCCATGTTGGATGACGATCTCATTTGTCGCTGAAACTCCACGTTCATGTCATGCCAGAGCGTCGTCAGGCGAGCCCGGGCGAGCGCTGGGGCGGCGCTGCAGACGCACCCGGCCGAATCGGCGCAAGCCCTCCAGCCACCCCACCCTCATCAGGATAACGGCCACATTGTCGCCTTCTTCACCGCCGCGGGCGGTGGCCATCGACAGCAGGCGGCCTACCGCTCCGCGCTGATCACGCCGGTGCGACCAGCGGCCGAGCTCGCGCGTGGACAGCGTCTCCCAGGCGCCATCGCTGCACAGCACGAAGTGCTGGCCCGGTCGCACCCGGTCGAAACCGTGATCCACCTGTGGCGGCAGCGGCCCGCCCAGCCCGCGCAACAGCCGGTGCTGGTCCGGGTCCGAGCCCATCTGCTCCACCGACAGTTCACCGCGGCGCACCTTCTCCTGCACCAGACTGTGATCCTCGGTACAGCCGAGCAGGCGACGGCCACGGAAACGATACAGCCGGCTGTCCCCGACGTGCACCCAGCAGGCGCGATCGCCACGGGTGAACAGGGCGACCACGGTCGAATGTGGCTTGCCGCCGGCCAGACGCTCACCCCGGCGGCGCAGCTCGACGTGAGCCTCCTGGCAAAGATTCTCCAGGAACATCGCGCCGGGCTGGTCACGCCATGCACCCTGCTCCCAGAGCCGTCGGGCCACCTCGACCACGCCCGCGGCAGCCAGCTCGCCGGCCCCGTCGCCCCCCATGCCATCGGCCAGCACCAGCAGGTGTGCGTCGGCGGCGGCATCGTGCAGGCAGATGAAATTGTCCTGCTGGGTGGGCCGACCGCCGCGCGCGCGGCCGGCGGCAACCCCTGGCAGGGTGCGGATCTCGATTGGCTGGTCCATCGCTTCGCAGCACCTCCCCCTGGTGGCTGTCCGTCCGATGCCCCTGTCAGGCTCCGCCGGCAGTATAGCTGCCACGGTCCAGTACGCCGGCCCGATCGTCCGTCGATCGCCACGCCGCGCAAACCACGGACCCCGCGGCGGTCGGTCCCCTGCCCGGCCCGGTGACACTTGCCAGGTGGTGGCGCAGCTCAGGCGGGCCGCAAGCGCAGGGTCAGGCCCTTCAGGAAGGCGCGCAACAACTGGTCGCCGCACAGGCGGAAGTTCTTGTGCGATGGCTGGCGGAACAAGGCGCTGAGCTCCGGCTTGGAGACCGGAAAGCCGGCCGCTTCGAGAATCCGGTGCATGTCCACGTCCTTCAGTTCGAACGCCACCCGCAGCTTCTTCAGCACCACGTTGTTGGTAACCCGCTTTTCGACCGGGCGTGGCGGCTGCGCCGGGTCGCGACCGCGGCGATAGACCACCAGCCCGTCCAGGAAGTGCGCCAGCACCGCATTGGGGCACTCCAGGAAACCGTCCTCGTCGTCCTTCTTCAGGTACGCATGTGCCTGGTCGCGGTCGATCGGGAACTGTGGGTCGGACAGCTGGGCGATCTCCACCACCTTGGCGTCCGGCAGGTCGAGCATGTAGCGAATGGCGCGCAATATGTCGTTGTTGATCATGGGCAGTCCGGAACGGAAATCGCGACATGCTACCGTGCCGCTCCGTATTCCTGCCGTTTTGTGTATCCATGAGCGAACCGCTGCATACCCTGGTCGGGCCATGCCGTCACGCCGAGGAGATCCGCAAGAGCCGTTTCCTGGCCCAGGCCGCGCCGGTGGTCTCGACCGACCAGGCGCTGGCGTTCCTGCGCGAGGTGAGCGATCCGGCGGCCACCCACAACTGCTGGGCATGGCGGATCGGCCAGGACTATCGCTTCAATGACGACGGCGAGCCGGGCGGCAGCGCCGGCCGACCGATCCTGCAGGCGATCGAGGGCCAGGGCATCGACCAGGTGGCGGTGGTGGTGACGCGCTGGTACGGCGGCACCAAGCTGGGCGTAGGGGGACTGATGCGCGCCTACGGCGGGACCGCCGCCGAATGCCTGCGCCAGGCGCCGCAGGTTCCGATCGTGGCGATGGCGCGGCTGCAGGTGCATTGTCCGTTTGCCGGGATGGCCCTGCTCGGCGCGCGCCTGAAGGAGCTGGAGGCGCGCATCGAGGGCGAGGACTTCAACGCCGACGGCGTGACCCTGCAACTGGCCCTGCCCGAGGATCGCGTCGACCAGGCGCAGGCGCTGGTGCAGGACGTCACCCGGGGTCACAGTCAGGCCCGGCGCCTGGACTGAGCATCGCCTGGCCCGGACAGCGGCCGCCGCGGTCGTGGCCCAGCCACAGTCGCCGGCAGACCGACCGGTCACGCGGCCGGCCGACACGGCGGCTCCCTTGGTGCAGCGAAAAGTGCGCGGGGGCTGCCAAGGGGTGAAAGCCTGCACTATGCTCCGGCAGCAGTGCCGCTCGGGGGAGTGGCGCCTCCACACCAGGGCACGCCCATCGGGCGCAGGGGACCAGCATGACGGACTTCCACGACGTGACCTCGGCGCGAGGCAATCGCGCCACCGAGCGCAAGGAACTGACCGTACGCGGCCTGATCATCGGCGTGGTCATCACGTTGGTATTCACCGCGGCCAATGTGTTCTTCGGGCTCAAGGCCGGCCTCACCTTCGCCACCTCGATTCCGGCGGCGGTGATCTCGATGGCGATCCTGCGCGGGTTCAAGGGCGCCACCATCCAGGAAAACAACATCGTGCAGACGGTGGCCTCGGCCGCCGGCACGCTGTCGGCGATCATCTTCGTGCTGCCGGGCCTGATCATGATCGGCTGGTGGACCGGGTTCCCGTACTGGACCTCGTTCACCATCTGCGCGCTGGGCGGCGTGCTCGGCGTGATGTACTCGATCCCGCTGCGGCGCGCGCTGGTGACCAACTCGGACCTGCCTTACCCCGAAGGCGTGGCCTGCGCCGAGGTACTCAAGGTCGGCGGCAGCGCCGACACCGAAGTGGCCGAGGAAACCGGCACCGGCAAGGACGGCCTGCGCGCGGTGATCTGGGGATCGGTGGTCTCGGCGGTGTTCGCGGTGGTGGTGGGCACCCGCGTGTTTGGCGCCAGCGTGGCGCAGTATTTCCGACTCGGTGATCGCGGCGCGGTGAGCGGTTATGACTTCGCGCTGTCCTTCGCGCTGTTCGCGGTCGGTCATCTGGTCGGCCTGTGGGTCGGCCTGGCGATGCTGCTCGGTGCGGTCATCGCCTGGGGCTGGGCGGTCCCGCACTACGCCCTGCTGGCGCCGGCAGCGGGGGCGGCGGCGGATGTGGCGCAGGCGGTCTGGAGCGCCAAGGTGCGCTTCCTGGGCGCCGGCAGCATCGGCGTGGCGGCGATCTGGACCCTGGCCAAGCTGGTCAAGCCGGTGGTCGGCGGCCTGGCCTCGGCGATGGCCGCCGCGCGCGTGCGCAAGGCCGGCCAGGCCGACTCGCTGGCGCGCACCGAGCAGGACATCCCGATCGGCATCGTGGGCCTGATCTCGGTCGCCTGCCTGCTGCCGATCGCCTGGTTGCTGGGCGACTTCGGCGTCACTGGTGGCCTGGGCGCGCACCTGTGGCTGCTGGTTGGCGGCGGGCTGGTGTTCGTGGTGGTGATGAGCTTCTTCGTCTCGGCGGTGTGCGGTTACATGGCCGGCCTGATCGGCTCCTCCAACAGCCCGCTGTCGGGCGTGGGCATCCTGGTGGTAATCATCGCCGCGCTGCTGCTGGTGGTCAGCGTCCAGGCGCAATTGCCGGCCGAAGCCGGCAAGGCGCTGGTGGCGTTCGCGCTGTTCGCCACCTCGGTGGTGTTCGCGGTGGCGACCATCGCCAACAACAACCTGCAGGACCTCAAGACCGGCCAGCTGGTGGACGCCACGCCGTGGAAGCAGCAGGTGGCGCTGCTGGTGGGCGTGCTGGTGGGCGCGGCGATCATTCCGCCGGTGATGGACCTGCTCAACCAGGCCTACGGCTTTCTCGGCGCCCCCGGCGCGGACCCCGCGCGCGCCCTGCCCGCGCCGCAGGCGGGCCTGATTTCGGCGCTGGCCCAGGGCGTGATCCAGAACAACATCGACTGGAGCCTGATCGGGCTGGGCGCGGCGATCGGCGCGGGCATCATCGTGCTGGACGAGATCCTCGGACGCACCACCCGCAGCGTGCGCATGCCGCCGCTGGCGGTGGGCCTGGGCATCTACCTGCCCACCTCGACCACCCTGATGATCGTGGTCGGCGCCGTGGTCGGCTGGTACTTCGACCGGCGCGCCGACCGCGGACCGAACCCGGAAGGCACCAAACAACTGGGCGTATTGCTGGCCTCGGGCATGATCGTGGGCGAGAGCATCATCGGCGTGGTGATCGCGGCGATCGTGGTGTTCTCCGGCCAGGCCACGCCATTGGCGCTGGTCGGCCCCGGCTTCGACAGCGCCGCGATCTGGATCGGCGGCATCGCCTTCGCCGCCAGCGTCGTCGTGCTCTACCGCTGGGTCGGCCGCATGGCTCGCCAGGCATAGCTGGACGTAGGGCGGCTCGCCACGTCAACAAGGTGGAGCGTAGGTAGCGGTGGGCTGAAGCCACCCTACGCCCACCTAGGGCGCTCTACTCCGCGGCCACAAAGCCGCCGGTCTGGCGTTGCCACAGTCGGGCGTACAGACCGCCGTGTGCGATCAGTTCGGCATGGCTGCCGGTCTCCACGATGCGGCCCTGGTCCAGCACCACCAGCCGGTCCATCCGGGCGATGGTCGACAGGCGGTGGGCGATCGCGATCACCGTCTTGCCCTGCATCAGCAGATCCAGGCTGTCCTGGATCGCCGCTTCGGCTTCCGAATCCAGGGCTGAGGTAGCCTCGTCCAGCACCAGGATGGGTGCGTCCTTCAGCAGCACGCGAGCGATCGCGATGCGCTGGCGCTGGCCGCCCGACAGCTTCACCCCGCGCTCGCCCACCAGCGCGTCGTAGCCGGTGCGGCCCTCGCCATCGACCAGTTCCGGAATGAACTGGTCCGCGCGCGCCTTGCGCACGGCCTCGCGCAGTTGCGCATCGCTGGCATCCGGACGGCCGTACAGGATGTTGTCGCGGATCGAACGGTGCAGCAGCGAGGTGTCCTGGGTGACCACGCCGATCTGCGAGCGCAGGCTTTCCTGGGTGACCCCGGCAACGTCCTGCCCGTCGATCAGGATGCGGCCGCCCTCCAGGTCGTATAACCGCAGCAGCACGTTGACCAGGGTCGACTTGCCCGCGCCGGACGGCCCGACCAGGCCGATCTTCTCGCCCGCGCGCACGGCCAGGTCCAGGCCGGCAATGACGCCGCCCTGCTTGCCGTAGTGAAAATGGATGTGCTCGAAACGCACCGCACCGTTGACCACCTCCAGCGGCATGGCCCCCTCGCGATCCTGCACCGTGCGCGGGCGGGCAATGGTGGTCATGCCGTCCTGCACGGTGCCGACGTTCTCGAAGATGCCGTTGACCACCCACATGATCCAGCCGGACATGTTGTTGATGCGGATCACCAGGCCGGTGGACAAGGCAATGGCGCCCACGCTGACCCGCCCCTGGCTCCACAGCCAGATCGCCAGCCCGGTGGTGCCCACGATCAGCACGCCGTTGAGCGAGGTGATGCTGGCATCCATCGCGGTGGTCAACCGGGTCATCCGGCGCTGCTTGCCGATCTGCTCGCACATCGCATCGGCCACGTAGTCCTCCTCGCGACGGGTGTGCGCGAACAGCTTGAGGGTCAGCACGTTGCTGTAGCCGTCCACGATGCGCCCCATCAGTCGTGAGCGGGCCTGCGAGGACAGCCAGGAACGCTGCTTGATGCGCGGCACGAACCAGGCCAGCAGACCGACGTAGCAGACCACCCAGGCCACCAGCGGCAGCGCCAGCCGCGGGTCCGCCCGGGCGAACAACACCACCGCGCTTCCGGTGTAGATCACCACGTACCACAGCGCATCGACGATCTGCACCGCCGACTCGCGCAGGCTGGAACCGGTCTGCATGATCCGTTGCGCGATGCGCCCCGCGTAGTCGTTCTGGAAGAACGACAGGCTTTGCCCGATCACGTAGCGGTGGTTCTGCCAGCGGATCCGGTTGGTCAGGCTCGGCACGATCGCCTGATTGACCAGCAGATCGTGCAGGCTGTTGAACAGGGGCCGGGCGACCAGCGCGACCAGCGCCATCCACGCCAGCTCGTGCCCGTGCAGGCGGAAGAATGCCTCTCCGGGCGCGCCCTTGGCCAGATCCACGATGCGCCCGATGAAGCCGAACAGCGACACCTCGATGATCGCGACCACGAAGCCGACCACGATCGCCGCGGCGAACACCGGCCACACCTGGCGCAGGTAGAACGCATAGAAACGCGGCAGCGAGGCCGGCGGCATGCCATCGGCCGGCTCCTTGAAGGCATCGATCAGCGATTCGAACCAGCGGAAGATCATGGGCAGCCTGCAGGTGGACGTGGCAGATGCTGCTTGAAGCACGCCCTCGCCAGTGTGACGATGTGGCGGCACGGCCTGCCCGGTTCAAGCTCTGGAGCAATCGCATGCACACTCCCTCCGGCCACGATGGCGCCTGCAGCTGCGGCGCAGTTCGCTACCGGCTGCAGCGCGAGCCGCTGTTCGTGCACTGCTGCCACTGCCGCTGGTGCCAGCGTGAATCGGGCGCATCGTTCGCACTGAACGCGTTGATCGAGACCCGCGAGCTGGAACTTCTGCAGGGCCAGCCGATACGCGTGGCCATGCCCTCCAACAGCGGCAAAGGCCAGCAGGTGATGCGGTGTGGCGCTTGCCACGTGGCGCTGTGGAGCCATTACGCCGGCGCGGGCGAAGCGCTGGCATTTGTGCGGGTGGGTACCCTGATCGACCCCGACCGCTGTCCGCCGGACGTGCACATCTTTACCGCCAGCAAGCAGCCATGGGTGGTCCTGCCAGGCGGCGCGGCCGCTTTCGAGGCGTACTACGACCGCCAGCAACTGTGGCCGCAAGCGAGCCTGCGCCGGCGAGAAGCCCTGCTCGCTTCGTGAAGCCGACGATGTCGGCATGATCGAGCCCTACTGACACCCCCCGGAGTCCGCCATGGGATGGATCACCCGCACACCGCCGCCGGCCCTGGCCGGCCTGGTCGAATCGATCTGGGACTGGCAGGTGCCGCCCGGCCCGCATCGCTACGACCGCGTACTGCCCAAGCCCGGCGCCCAGTTGATCGTGAACCTGCACGAGGACCAGACCCGGGTCTACAGTGACGACGCCGAACGAAGGTGCACCCGCGCCTCCGGCAGCGTGCTGGGCGGCCCCACCCTGGCCAGCCAGATCATCGACAGCGCCGAGCAGATCCGCGTGATGGGCGTGGTGTTCCGCCGCGGCGGCGCCTATGCCTTCTGCGGCGAGGACCAGCGCCAGCTGCTGGGCCGGGACGTGGACCTGTTCGACCTGTTCGGTGCGGCAGGCGGCCGGCTGCGCGAGCGCCTGCTGGACGCACCCGGGCCGACGGCGCGGCTGGACCTTTTGCAGGCCTGGCTGCTGCGGCAATGGCGCGTGCCGGCCCTGGAGCCGGCGGTACTGCACGTGGCCGATGCGCTGGATCGCGTGCCGCAGTGGGCACGGATCGGCCCGCTGGTGCGCGCCACCGGCTGGTCGGACGAGCGCTTCGGCGAATGCTTCCGGCGCCAGATCGGCATGGGCCCGAAGCGCTACGCCCGCCTGCAGCGCTTCCGCGCCGCGCTGGTCCAGATCCATCGGCAGCGGGAGATCGACTGGTGCCGGGTGGCGGCCGATGGCGGCTTTACCGACCAGGCGCACCTGGTGCGCGAGTTTCGCGCTTTTGCCGGCATCACCCCGGGCGAGCTGGCACGGCGGCGCGGGGTGCACCTGAACCATCTCGCGGTCGACTGACGCCGAGCCGGCCGGCCCGGAAAATCGACAATACCCGGACCGCGGCGTTGCCTACGATAGCGTTGCCGGGTCGGCCCAGCGCCGGTCCATCCCACGCTTATGGAGGTTCCGATGTCAGCAGCCGCATCCCCGCCCGCCCACGGCAGCACCATCATCCCCTGCCTGCGCTATCGCGACGCCCACGCGGCCATCGACTGGCTGTGCAAGGCATTCGGCTTCCAGCGCCATGCGGTCTACGAGAACGACCAGGGTGGCATCCAGCACGCCCAACTGGTGTACGGGCCGGGCATGATCATGCTGGGCGAGGTACAGGACAACGCGTTCGGCCAGCACATCGTGCAACCGGACCAGATCGAAGGCCGCGAGAGCCAGTGTGCCTGTGTCACGGTCAGCGACTGCCGCGCGCATTACGAAGCAGCCAGAGCCGCCGGCGCGGTGATCGTGGATGAGTACGCCGAGAAGGAGTACGGCGGCGCCGGCTACAGCTGTCGCGACCCGGAAGGCCACCTGTGGTATTTCGGCAGCTACGACCCCTGGCAGGAACCGCAGCCGCAGTGAAGCGGCAGTCCGCCCCTGCGCGGCGGACACGGCGTCGGCGAGCGCCGTGCCGGCAGGTTCGCCGTACGCGTGCCGCGCGGCAAAGCCGACCGACGCCGTAGTGGAGGCTTCCACCCACCTCGTCCACCTTCCATTTCAACCGGCGGGCCAAAGCTCATCCACCGAGCTTCTCGGGCTGCCGGCCCGCTTTCGTGGAAGCGGCAGGCGTCGGTTTGCCGGGCGCTGCTCTCGTGGGAGCGGCTTCAGCCGCGAGGCGCACGCGGTGCGCTGCTCTTGCTGCCAGCAACTGCCTGGTACAGGCCGCTCGCGCGGCCGTCGCGGCTGAAGCCGCTCCCACATGATGCGCTGGAACGCCGGCGCCGCAACAAGCTCCCATCGGCCGAGCATCCACGGCCGCTGCCCCAGCCCTCGCACGCGATGCACTCTGCGACGGCTGTGCGGCCCCTACTTTCCTGCAGCGGTGGCCGGCGGCTTCAGGGGCGAGTCGGGCCGCGCCTGCGCGTACATCGCCCAGGCGATCTGCTTGAGCAGGGCCTGGTGGTCCTTGCCCTGCGCGTACAGATCGAAGTGGGTCTTGCCGGGCAGGAAGCGGAACTCCGCGTTCGCATGCAGGCCATCAAGCACGGCCTTGAGCCGGCGGGCCGCACCGTCCAGGTAGAAGGTGTCGGCGGTGCCCACGTAAACGTGAATCTTGCCGTCCAGGTCGCGCTTGAGCGTCGGCCATTGCTGCTGCAGGCGGTGGGCGATGTCGTAATGGTCGCGCCAGTAGGCCACCACCGTCGGATAGACCGCGCCGGTGTCGCGGTTGAACATCGGCATCGGCCGGCCGTCCTTGCCACGCGGCGAGAATACCCACTCGAACGAGGCCAGCTGACCACCGTAGGGCCCCAGCACGCGCTCCATCCGGGCGAACTGCTCGAAGGTGCCAATCAGTTTGTCGTGGTCGCGCACCAGCGGATACGCGCTGCCATCGGCGCGGCGGTAGACGTTGGCGTGCGGTGCATACAGGTCGATGCCGGTGAAGTCATGGAAATCGCTCGGGTCGGGCGAGGTCGACCAGGTGCCGCCGAATACCTTCGGGTAACGCGTCTGCAGCCACAGCGTGGCCCAGCCGCCGGACGAGTGCCCGGTGAGGAAGCGGCCGGACGGGCGCGCATCCATGCGGTAGTCCGCTTCCAGCGCGGGGATCAGTTCGGTGGTCAGCGCATGCCCCCAGGGCCCGTTGTTGACCGAATCGGCGAACTCGTGGGTGCCGGTGGGCGAGGATTCGTCCAGCAGCACCCAGATCATCGGCGGGATCGCCTTCTCCGCCATCTGTCCATAGACCACCGCCGCCTGGGCCGCCTCGCTGCCGGTGCCGCCGCCGTAGCCATGGGTGGTGTAGACCACCGGATAGTTCTGGTTCTTGTCCGCCTGGTAGCCCGGTGGCAGCAGCACCCAGCCACTCATGTGCACCGGCCTGCCCCAGAATGCGCTGAGCGACGGGCTGACGAAATCGATCCGCTGCGCGTGTGCCTTCGCCTGCGCCATGTGACGCTCGGTCATCGGGCTGAACACACCGGGCGGGAAGCTCCACAGCCCGTGCCCCGGCAAGGCGTGGTCCAGGACCAGCGTGGGGACCGGTCCCGGCAGATGCATCTTGACCACCGGGCTGACCAGATCACCCTGGCCGCGACCGCTGTAGTTGTAGTTGTGGTCCACGTCCAGCACCGCCTGCACCAGGTAGTCCCCCGGTGGCAGCTGCGAGTACCCGGCGGGAAACGCATGGCGGTCGGCATCGATGTCGATCAGCTGCCCCGGTTGCCAGTGCTCCACCTCGCGCGCCGCCACGCGGGTACGGGTCGGCTCGAACGCGCTGGCGTCCACGTTCTCCACCGGTTTGTCGCCAGCGTCCCTGGCGTTCATCGCAAACAGCAGCAGGCGACCGGCGGCGGGTTGGCTGGAGGCGTCGCCCAGCTGCACGTGAACCAGGCGGTGGGTGGGTGCGGCGACCTGCTCGGCCCGCACCGGACCGGCCAGCAGTCCCAGGCACAGCAGCGCCGAGGCGGATACGGAACGGTAGCGCATGATCGCGTCTCCCTTCGATGGGGTCTGAAACCGGGCCGCCGCGGCAAGCGCAACCGGCCCGGTGGGGTCATTCCGCGTCGGCTTCGTGCTCGACCGATCCGACCGGAGCCAGGCGCAGGTCCTGGAAGTCGAAGCTGAAGTCGGTCAGCGGCGAGATCGGCTCCATCCGTACCTCGCGGATATGACCATCCATGTCCAGCGCGAAGGTCACGAAGGCATCGGCATTGAGCGCGCGGTCATCCCAGCGAACCGTGAAGCTGTCGTTCTGCCAGGGCGTCATGGTGCCCACCAACTGCGGTGTCTTGCTGAAGCGCATGCGCAGCTTGCCATGCTCGTGACTGATCACCACGTCGCCATACCACGGGTCGCGATAGGTGCCGGCGTAGTCGGCCAGCGGCAGCGAAGGGCTGGCGTGCTTGTCGCGGGCCGCCTGGTGCTTGGCCAACGCATCGTCGGCCCTGGCCTCGGCCTTCTTGACCGCCTTGTCGTACACCGCCACCCAGTTGGTCAACGGCTTGCCGTCATGCTGCAGGTAGGCATCCAGCACACGGTAGGTCACCGCGTTGAAGGCCGCGCCGGATTCGGCGTTGGTCAGCACCACCACGCCCAGGTGCTGCTCCGGCACCAGGGTCACGCGGGTGACCATGCCCGGCCAGCCGCCGGTATGCCAGACCAGCCGGTTGCCGCGGTAGTCGGACAGGAACCAGCTTTCGCCGTAGCCGAAGAACTTCGGCGTGATCGGGGCCAGTTCGGGCACCGGCGGCTTGCCGGTGTGGATCGGCGTGAGCATGGTCCACATCTGCGCTGGCTGTCCTCGGAGAACAGCCGCTGCGGCTTGCCGTCGGCATCCGTTGCCGGGCAGCTTGCCGCCGGCCAGTTGCACGTTCATCCACTTGGCCATGTCGTGCACGCTGGAATAGATGCCGCCGGCGCCGGGATCGTTCAGCCAGGCCATCGGCGGGACGGTCTTGAGGTCCTTGAAATCGGCCTTCGCGTGGCCGGTGGCCACGTCCATGCCCGGCTTGAGGTAGGTCTTGTCGATCAGCGACTCGTCCATGCCCACCGGCTCGAAGATGTGCGTACGCACATAATCGGCATAGCTCTGGCCCGACGCCTGCTCGATCACCAGCGTGGCCACCGCGAACAGGATGTTGTCGTAGGCGTAGCCGCTGCGGAAGCCGTTCTTGATCGGCACGTTGCGCAGCCGCTCGACCACCTCGCGGGTGGTGTAGGAGGTGGGCGGCCAGTACAGCAGGTCACCGGCGCCCAGGCTCAGCCCGCTGCGATGCGCGAGCAGGTCCTTGATGCGCATCTCGTGCGTCACGTAGGGATCGGACATGCGGAACCACGGCAGGTGATCGATCACCCGGTCGTCCATCTTCAGCTTGCCCTGCTCTTCGAGCTGCTGCAGCGAGGCGGCGGTGAACGCCTTGGTGTTCGAAGCAATGGCGAAGAGGGTGTGCGCATCGACCTTGTCCGGCTTGCCCATCTCGCGCAGGCCGAAGCCCTGCTCCATCACCACCTGGCCGTCCTTGACGATCGCCACGGCGATGCCCGGCACGCCGAACGCCTTGCGGGCACTGTCGACGTAGGCGCCAAAATCCTGCAATGCAGGCGGTAGCGCCGGCCGTATGCTGTCACCGGTACTGACCGGCGGTGGCGTGCCCGGCCTGGGCACCGCCGGAGCCTGCGCCCAGGCGGAAGTGGCGAAAACGAACAGCGCGCAGCAACCGGCCACACGCAGGGAGGAAACTCGCTCGGACATCGATGGGCCCCTTCAGTGGAATCAGGCGCCTGCCCGCAGCGACGGGCCACCCACGGCGGCCCGCATAGTGCAGTCGCGTGTCGAGGAGACCACGCAGGCCAGACAGGCGTCCGGCCACTATCGCTTCAAAACGCGCGCGAATCCAGCGCCGGAGGTCATGGCCAGCGCGACTTCCCCTTGGCGCTGCCTGCGCCATCATGGAGCGTCCGATCCGCCGCCCTGCCCAGGAGTCCATCATGCCACCGCCCGCTGCCGACCTCTTCGGTCCCACTGGTCGCGGCCACTCGCACCCACGCATCCGCGTGGGCATCGGTGGCTGGACCTTTGCCCCGTGGCGCAACAACTTCTATCCGGCCGGCCTGGTGCAGCGCCGTGAGCTGGAATACGCCAGCCGCCAGCTGCGCGCGATCGAGGTCAACGGCACGTTCTACAGCGCGCAAAAACCGGCCACCTATGCGCGCTGGGCCGCAGAGACGCCGGCGGACTTCGTGTTCTCGGTGAAGGCGCCGCGCAGGATCGTCGAGACATCGCGTCTGGCGACCGCCGTGCGGGCGGCGCAGGCCTTCGTCTCCGGCGGCCTGGAGGAGTTCGGCGAACGGCTTGGCCCGTTGTTGTGGCAGCTGTCGCCGTCGCGCCCGTTCGAGCCGGAGGATCTGGCGCCCTTTCTGGACGGCCTGCCGCGAACGCTCAACGGCCGCCCGCTGAGGCATGTGCTGGAAGTGCGTCATCCGGGCTTCCTGGACCCACGCTACGTGGACCTGGCCCGCGCCCACGGCCTGCCCACCGTGTACACCGACTCGGCCCGGCACCCCTCGCTGGCCGATCTCACCGGCGACTTCGTCTACGCCCGGCTGATGTGCAGCCAGGCCGACCAGCCCGACGGCTACAGCAACGGCCAGCTCGACACGTGGGCGCGCTGCGCACGCCGCTGGGCAGCCGGCGAGGACCCCGCCGAACTGCCGCACGTGCAGGCAGCGGGGACGTCCAGGGCCACGCCACGGGACGTCTTCGTGTTCTTCATCAGCAGTGCCAAGGAACGAAACCCCGCTGCCGCGCGCGCGCTTCAGGCACGCGTCGACGCGTCGCTCTGAATCGTTCGAACGAGAACGCTCCAGCGCCGGGTCCGGCTTACCGCTCCGCTTACCTGCGATTGCTGCGCACGTCACGCCACCCCGGCCAGACTGCACCCGCTGCCGCTTGTCGCGCAGCCGCCGACGGGCGCCCCAAGATATTCACCATAGCCATGTGCCAGGAGTTGACGATGATCAACCAGACCAGCAACGTGAACACCCGCGGCGAAACCGCTGCCAACGCAGGCGCCATCCTTTCCTCCAGCACGCTCACCGGCGATAGCGTCCGCAATGCCCAGGGCGAGGATCTGGGCGACCTGAAGGACCTGATGATCGACACCGCCACGGGCAAGGTGCAGTACGCCGTGCTCTCCTTCGGGGGCATTCTGGGCATGGGCGACAAACTGTTCGCCGTGCCGTGGACCGCGTTGCGGGTGGATCGCCAGAACGAGTGCCTGGTGCTGGATGTGCCCAAGGAGCGGCTCAAGGACGCGCCCGGTTTCGACCAGAACAACTGGCCGGACTTCGCCGACACCAACATCACCAGCCAGATCAGCAACTACTACCACTGAGCCAGGCGGCCTTCAGGATCGCTTGGTCAACCGACAACGGCGCCCGTGGGCGCCGTTGCGCTGTCGGGTCCGACGGCAGGGAGGGTCGGCCACCACCCCGCATCATGGACGGATGCCGCTGGCGTGCAGCGCCCGGCACATCCGCCTCGGCGCCCTGCCCCGCCAACAGCACCGCCAGCGCACCGAGCCGCCGGACGTCACACCTGGTGTTCATTACGGGAACTCCCTGGCGGTTGGATCGGGATCCATCCTCGTCCGCGCCGTTGCGGTAGTGCCCGCCTCCAGCAGCCCCGCAGCCGATGAGTTCGTGCCCGATCGCTCCAAGCGTGTGTAGGGTGCGTAGGGTGGGCTTCAGCCCACCAGCTCTTCGGCTTTTCCGCTGCGTCGGCTTGGTGGGCTGAAGCCCACCCTACTCACACGTGCCCGCTCCTCGGTGGTCAGGCTCGCATCCACGCGACAGTCGTTACAACGGCGCGTTGCGCAGCCGCAGCGCATTGCTGACCACCGACACTGAGCTCAGGCTCATCGCCAGAGCCGCTACCATCGGCGAAAGGGTTACGCCCAGCAGCGGGTACAGCACGCCGGCGGCCAACGGCACCCCGACCGCGTTGTAGATGAAGGCAAAGAACAGGTTCTGGTGGATGTTGCGCACGGTGGCGCGCGACAGTGCGCGGGCCCGCGCGATCGCCGCCAGATCGCCCTTGACCAGGGTCACCTGGGCGCTCTCCATCGCCACGTCCGTACCGCTGCCCATCGCCAGCCCCACGTCGGCGGCGGCCAGCGCCGGGGCGTCGTTGACGCCGTCACCGGCCATCGCCACGCGACGTCCTTCGCGTTTGAGCCGGCTGACCACCGCTTCCTTGTCGGCCGGTGACACGTCCGCATGCACCTCGTCGATCCCGAGCCGATCGGCGACTGCCTGCGCGGTGGTGGCGTTGTCGCCGGTCAGCATCACGATGCGCAGCCCATCGGCGTGCAGCGCCTCGACCACCGACGCGGCATTGCGCTTGACCCGGTCCGCGACCGCGACCAGCCCGACCAGGCGCTGGTCGACCGCCAGGAACATCACCGTGCCGCCCTCGCCGCGCAGCCCGTCGGCCCTGGCCATGACATCGCTGCCGACGTCGATGCCGCGTTCCTGCAGCAGCCGCGCATTGCCCAGCGCCACCGGGTGGCCGTCCACGCGGCCCAGCACGCCCTGCCCGGTGACCGTACGGAAATCCTCCACCGCGGGCAGGTCGTCCCCGGCCGCGCGCACGATCGCGCGTGCCAGCGGGTGCTCGCTGGGCTGCTCCAGGGCGGCGGCCAGCTGCAGCAGGCGCTGGCGCGGCAGCTCGGCCAGTTCGACCAGCTCGCTGAGTTCGGGCTTGCCCTCGGTCAGCGTCCCGGTCTTGTCGACCACCAGCGTGTCGATGTCGCGCATGGCTTCGATCGCGCTGGCGTCGCGGAACAGCACGCCGTGCTGCGCGCCGCGTCCGCTGGCCACCATGATCGAGATCGGCGTGGCCAGCCCCAGCGCACACGGGCAGGCGATGATCAGCACCGACACCGCCGCGATCAGCGCGTGGGCCAGTGTCGGCTCCGGCCCCAGCCACGCCCAGCCGGCAAACGCCAGCACGGCACTGGCCACCACCGCCGGCACGAACCAGGCGGCGACCTTGTCGGCCACCCGCTGCAGCGGCGCGCGACTGCGCTGGGCGCTGGCCACCAGCGCCACGATCTGCGCCAGCATGGTGTCGGCGCCGACCTTTTCCGCGCGCATCACCAGTGCGCCGTCCTGGTTGACGGTGCCACCGGTGACGCGCTCGCCGGCAGTCTTGGGCACGGGCATCGGCTCGCCGGTCAGCATCGATTCGTCCAGGTGGCTTTCACCCTCCAGCACCACGCCGTCGACCGGCACCTTCTCGCCCGGTCGCACGCGCAGCCGGTCCCCTGGCTGCACGGTGTCCAGCGGCACATCGGCTTCGCCGGCGTCGTCGAGCCGGTGCGCGGTCTTCGGCGTCAGCCCGAGCAGCGCCTTCAGTGCCTCGCCGGTGCGGCGGCGCGCCCGCATTTCCAGGAAATCGCCCAGCGTCACCAGCGTGACGATGACCGCCGCGGACTCGAAATACACACCCACCAGGCCGCGCGCATCGTGGAAGGTCGGCGGAAAGATGCCCGGGGCCAGGAACGCCACCACGCTGTACAGCCAGGCCACGCCGGTACCCAGCGCGATCAGCGTGTACATGTTCGGCCGCCATGGCTTGAGCGAGCGCCAGCCGCGTTTGAAGAATGGCGCCCCGCCCCACAGCACCACCACCGAGCCCAGCAAGGCCTCGGTCCAGGCGGCGATAGCGGCCCATGGCGACGGCAGGTGCAGACCCAGCAGATGCGGCCCCATGGCCACCAGCAACACCGGCAGGGTAAGCGCCGTCAGCAACCAGAAGCGCCGGGTCATCGCGCGCACCTCGTCGGCGCCGTGGTCGTCGTCGGCGGCCGGCATCATCGGCTCCAGCGCCATGCCGCAGATGGGGCAGTCGCCCGGGCCGACCTGCTGGATCTGCGGATGCATCGGACAGGTGTAGATCGCTCCGGGTGCTGCCGGCGCGGGCGCCGGCCGGCCGTTGGCATAGGCCGAAGGATCCCCGGCGTACTTGTCGCGGCAACGGCTGGAGCAGAAATACACGGTGCGTCCGTCGTGTTCCAGCGTGTATTTGGCGGTAGCGGGGTCGACCCGCATGCCGCATACCGGATCGGTCGCCTGCGCTTCGGCACCGGCACCGGCGTGATCGTGCGCCGACGCATTCCCGCCGCAACAGCCCGCGGCGCCCGCGGGCTTGTCCAGGAACTGCTCCGGTGCCGCGTCGAAGCGGCGCTTGCAACCGGCACCGCAGAAATGAAACGCCTGCCCCTGATAGTGGCTGTGATGCGCGGTGGCGCTCGAGTCCACCCGCATGCCGCATACCGGATCGGTAACGTCCGCGCCTGCCGAACCGCCGCCGCAGCATCCGCTGTGTTGATTCATGTCAGTTCCTCATGGTTGAGCGCCTGCAGGATCGGGCACTGTTCCGGTGCGCCGCCGCCGGGACATGCCTCGACCAGTCGCGCCAGTCCGTCACGCACCCGTTGCAGCTCGGCGATGCGCAGGTCCAGGGCATCCAGTCGCTGCCGTGCACGCTGGCGCACTGCACGCACGCCCTTGCCGCGGTCCTGCGATAGCGCAAGCAGGTCACGGATCTCGTCCAGGCTGAAGCCGAGCGTCTTGGCCCGCCGAATGAATTTCAGTTGCGCCACCGCACCTTCGCCGTAGCTGCGATAGCCGGAGGCGCGCCGCGCCGGCTCGGGCAGCAGTCCCTGCCGCTCGTAATAGCGGATGGTGTCGATCGGCACTCCAGCGCGCCGGGCGACGGTACCGATGGAGAACGCAGGGGCTTGGGAAGTCATGGGCAAAGTCTAGACCCTTGACCCAGGTCCAGAGTCAAGCGGCCGTGAGCGCGGACTGCCTGGCGCACGCCTCCAGAGTGCCCTGGTAGGACAACAACGTACCCACCAGCGGCCACGCAAAGCGCACGCGGAAAACGTAGCGACCGTCTTCTCCACGCGCTTGCCTGCATGGACCTCGGCAAAAGCCACATAGTCGCATCAGCGGCAGACTCCCGACGGTCCGGCGCCCCAAGATCCGGCGCTCCGGCGGGCCGCCACCGGCGCGCTACCGGGCGCGTCGCGACTGAAGTCGCTCCCACAGGCCCAGCGGCCGGCCCGGGGCCGCCTGCCGGAGGCGGCGCTGGCGTTGCGCCAGTGCCGTCCCCGCAGAGCGCGGCATCCCACACCTGCCCGCCGCAAAACCCGCCGCCCCCAGCTCCCCTTGTGTGTAGGGAGCTGTAGGAGCTGTAGGAGCGACTTCAGTCGCGATGGCCGCATCAGCGGCCCGCTGGCCGGGGCACATGACCCGAACTGCGAACGCCCGCTATCGCGCACCACCAGGCGCGTCGCGACTGAAGTCGCTCCCACAGGCCCAGGCGCCGGCCTGGGGCCGCCTGCCGGAGGCGGCGCTGGCGTTGCTCCAGTGCCGTCCCCGCAGGGCGCGGCATCCCGGTCCCGCCCGCCGCAAAACCCACCGCCCCAAGCTCCCCTTGTGTGTAGGAGCTGCAGGAGCTGTAGGAGCGACTTCAGTCGCGATGGCCGCATCAGCGGCCCGCTGGCCCGCGGGGCGCCATCACCCAACTGCGAACGCCCGCCACCACGCACTACCCCGCGCGTCGCGACTGAAGTCGCTCCCACAGGCCCAGGGGGCCGGCCTGGCCATCTCGCTGGCAATGCGCGAGTGCCGTTCCCCAGGGCGCGACATCCCGCATCTGCGCCGCGATGCGACCGACGGGCTCACACCTGCAGCGCAATGCCGGGGATCGCGTGCGTCAGGAGACACGGTTTCCAACGCGCCCTCCAGCCCGGCGACCGGCATGGAAGGATTCACACCCGCCCGGTCGAACCCGGGCGGTGGCTACAGCCGGTACTGCAGTCCCAGCGACCACAGCCGCTTCGGCTCCAGTTGCAGGCCATTCACGTGCCGGTAGACCGGCAGCTGCACGAACGCGAACGCATTCAGCCGGCGTGTCAGCTTCACCGCCACACCCGGGCTCAGATAAGCCAGCGTGGCGCCGCTGTTGGCCACGTCGGCCATGGCACCGCTTTCACGTTGCTCCCCGTGCAGGTTCAGCTGCAGCTGGGGCGTGATGCGACCCGCATCGAGGTAGCGCAGACCGAAGCTCATGTTGACCGAGTTGCCCGGGCGGAAGCCGTCGCGTGCATCCAGCGGCACCTCGCCCATGGCTTCGGCAAAGTAACCGATCGACTGGCTCACGTAGCCGAACTTGTAAGCGCCGAACAGCGCATTGGTGGTGCCGCTGCCGCGCTGCAGGCCACGATCGAGCAACTCGCCCGCCTGCGGCCCGGCCCCGAAAGCCTGCTTGAAGCTGCCAGTGGGAAGCTTCAGGCCGAACTGCACACCGAAACCGGCGTCGGGGCTGAAACCCTGGTAATGGGCCACCACCCGGACATCGCCGATGCCCCGCCCATCGGATGTGGATACGGCGGTGTCGCCCTCGGCAATGGTCTGGTGGTAGCGGTCGAAATACGGCAGCCGCACCGAGACGCCCCAGTAGCGATTGAAGCTGTAGTCGGCGTGCAGCAGCGTGTCGCGGTTGATGGTCTTCAGCTGCACCTCTTCATCGGAGGGGAAACTGAAGCTGTCACGCGACACGCGATCGCTGCCCTCGTACAGCTGCGACTGGTTGAAGTAATCCTGGCGTACGCCCAGGCGCAGGCCGCCACTGGTGGCGTAGCCCTGGCTGGCCCAGTCCGAGTTGAGCGAGCAGCCGCAGGTGGAACAGGCTGCGGCCAGGCCGGGCGTGGCAAGCAAGGCAAGCGCGGCGGCCAGCCGCGCGCGGTCGAGATGGTTGAGCATGATGGTTTTCCGTGTTCGCAGATGCATCGATGGATGCCGTCGCGACAGGGCGCAACGGCACGCGGCGTGGAGCGGCGGCAGTCAGCCGCCTGCGAACAACGGTGGACCGCGAGGCGGCGGAAACAGCGCGACACGCCGGCTCCATGGCAGCGTGACCGGCGGGCTGGCCGGTACGACCCGTACGTGGGGAAGCTGCGGCGGGACCCACGGCACACCGGCGACCACCGGGCTGTGCCCAAGCAGGTCGCAGTAGGCACATTTGTCCAGCAGATGTTGATGCGGCAGCGGTTCGGGATGTCCGGGCTGGCCCTGATGGCCACCCGCGTGCATCGCCATGGCCGCATGGTCCGGCATCGCATGCAAGGTCGGCGCGACGCGCGAGATCACCGGACCGGCGACGATCAACCACATGGCGGCCATGGCCAGCCATGTGACGAACCGACGATGTGGAGCCGGACGCTGCAACCTGGGTCATCCCTGCGTGGTGGTCGGCCTGCGGCGGCCGGAAGACGCGATCGTGCCACGGTCGGGACCGCTGCACGATGCGGCACGGCGCCGCGGCGCGGAGATCCCACTGGACCATGGGCCCGGTGCACGTGGCGTGGGCACGACGTCGTCCTTACCGCCCCCGGGCTTCACCCTGCGCCGACTCCGTTACCGGGACCATGCCAGGTCACCCCGCCACCTGGGACGCCCGACCCGGCAAAAGGACCCCACCTACATGTCGATAGCGTGGATCGCCATCGCGGTCACCATGCTGCTCACCGTCCTGCTGGTGGTGATCGCGCTGAATTTCCACCGGCCCGAGAAGAGCGTTCGCCACCGGGTTGCGCACTGCCATGCAATAGACGACCCGCCGTTCCGCCGCGAGATGGACGCCATGCTCGGCCCCGACGTGCTGGAGGGCAACAGCGTGCGCGCACTGCAGAACGGCGACGAGATATTTCCCGCCCTGCTCGAGGCGATTGCCGGCGCACGGCATACCATCACCTTCGAGACCCACATCTACTGGGCCGGCGAAACCGGGCGCAGCTTCGCCGAGGCCCTCAAGGAACGTTCGCGCGCCGGCGTGGCGGTACACGTGATGCTGGACTGGGTCGGAAGCGCCCGGATGGACCAGGAACTTCTGCAGGATCTGGTGGACGCCGGCGTGGAGGTGGAGCGCTACCACCCGCTGCGCTGGTTCAACATCTCGCGTCTGAACAACCGCACCCATCGCAAGCTGATGGTGGTGGACGGCCGCATCGGCTTCACCGGCGGCGTCGGCATCGCCGACCAGTGGCGCGGACACGCGCAGGATCCGGAGCACTGGCGCGACATCCACTTCCGGGTCGAAGGACCGATCGTGGCGCAACTGCAATCCGGCTTCATGGACAACTGGATCAAGACCACCGGCCGGGTGCTGCACGGCGACCGGTATTACCCGCCGCTGGAGGCTGCGGGCGACAACGCGATGCAGTTGTTCGTCAGCTCGCCGGCCGGCGGCAGTGCCAGCATGCACCTGATGTACCTGCTGGCGGTCACCGCCAGCGTGCGCAGCATCGACCTGCAGGCGGCCTATTTCATTCCCGATCCGCTGATGGTGGACGCGCTGATCGCCGCTCGCAGGCGCGGCGTGGCCATCCGCCTGCAGGTGCCCGGACGCTACATCGATTCGATCCTGGTGCGGTTGGCCACCCGGCGCCGTTGGGGAGAGCTGCTGGAGGCGGGCGTGCAGATCTTCGAATACCAGCCGACCATGATCCACAACAAGATGCTGATTCTCGACCGCGCGCTGGTGTCGGTGGGTTCGACCAATTTCGACATGCGCTCGTTCGGGCTCAACGACGAAGCCAGCCTGAACATCTATTCGCACGCATTCGCCGCGCAGATGACGGCGGTAATGGACACCGACCTGCGCCGCGCCCGCGCCTACACCCTGGACATGTGGCATGCGCGTCCGTGGTGGACCCGTCTGGCCGAGTGGCTGCTGCGTCCGATCGAGTCCCAGCTGTAGCCGGCGCCACGGCGGCCCGAGTCATTCGTAGCAGGGGGCGATTTCCCGCACTTCCACCGTGCACCAGTGCGCGGCCGGGCACTCGTAGGCGATGGCCAGTGCCTCCTCGCGGCTTTTGCAGTCGAGCATGAAGAAGCCGCCGACCATCTCGCGCGCCTCGGCGAACGGGCCATCGCTCAGCAGCGACTTGCCGTCGCGGATCTGCAGGCGGATGCCTTCGCTGTCGTTGCGCAGCGACTCGGCCGCCAGCAGCACGCCGCGATGGCGCAGGTTTTCGCGGAAGCGCACCATTTGGGCATACGCCTGGCGGCCCTCCTCCTCCGTGCGTTCTTCGCGTTGTCCGCGCGGTTCGTTGATCAACAACATGTAGGCCACGGTTTTCCCTCGTCAGTGCTGTTCGGGCGCGCCGCCACAGGCATGCGCGCGACGTTCGAGCAGGCTGCGCTCGCGCGCGTTGCGAGCCAGCGAAGCGGCACGCTCGAACTCGATGCGCGCCTCCGGGTGGCGACCGAGCCGGAACAGCAGATCGGCACGCACGCTGGGCAGCAGATGGTAGTGGGCCAGCAACGGCTCGCCGGCCAGCGCCTGGATCCGGTCCAGCCCCGCCTGTGCCCCGAATGCCATGGCCTCGGCCACGGCGCGGTTCAGCTCCACCACCGGCGAGGGCATCACCTGCGCCAGCGTTTCGTAGAGCGAGGCGATGCGTCGCCAGTCGGTCCGCTCCACGTCGGCGGCGCGCGCATGGCAGGCGGCGATCGCCGCCTGCAGGGTGTAGGGCCCGCTCCCGTTGCCCAAGCCGTTCGGCAAGCGCCAGTGCGTTCAACCCACGGCGGATCCTTGCCGTGTCCCATTGCGCGCGGTCCTGCTCGTGCAACAGCAGCGGGTCGCCGGCACTGTCCACGCGCGCCCGCATGCGCGAGGCCTGGATCTCCATCAGCGCCAGCAGGCCGTGCACTTCGGGCTCGCGCGGAGCAAGCCCGGCCAGCACCCGCCCCAGCCGCAGGGCCTCCTCGCACAGCGCCGGCCGCATCCAGTCGTCTCCGGCCGTGGCCGCATAGCCTTCGTTGAAGATCAGGTAGACCACTTCCAGCACCGAGGCCAGCCGCTGGTTGCGCTCGTCCCCCCGCGGTACCTCGAACGGCACCTGGCGATCGGCCAGGGTCCGCTTGGCGCGTACGATCCGTTGCGCCACGGTGGCTTCGGACACCAGGAACGCGCGCGCGATCTCTACCGTGGTCAGGCCGCCGAGCACGCGCAGGGTCAACGCCACCCGCGCCTCCGGCGACAGGACCGGATGGCACGACGTGAACAACAGCCGCAGCAGGTCGTCGCCGATGTCGTCGTCCATATCCACCGTGGTTTCCAGCCCTCCGCTCGCCTGTTGCTCTTCCAGCTCATGCGCCAGCTGGGCATGCTTGCGCGCCAGCATGGCGTCGCGCCGCAGCAGGTCGATGGCGCGGCGCTTGGCGGTGGTGGTCAGCCAGGCACCGGGGCGCTCGGGAATGCCCTCGGTGGGCCAGCGCTCCAGTGCGGTCACCAGGGCATCCTGGGCCAGTTCCTCGGCCAGGCCCATGTCACGGGTCATCCGTGCAAGCACGGCAACCACCCGCGCGGATTCCACCCGCCACACGGCCTCGACAGTGCGATGAAATCGATGGGTCGACATGGCCTGCGATCACAGCACCGCCGAACGCCGCACGCAAGGGCCACCGCGGCACGATCTCAACCGCCGGCACCCCGTCCGCCGCCCTGCAGTGCCTCGAAGCCGGTGGCCGCCTGCTGCACGTCGGCGGGAAAGTCGGCCATCTCCTGCACCTGCCTGACCTCGATCACCTCGTTGCCCGACGCCGGGCAGCGCCGCGCCCACTCGATCGCCTCCTCGCGCGAGGAGACGTCGATCATCCAGTAGCCGCCCACCACCTCGCGTGCCTCGGCGAACGGACCGTCGCCTACGGTCGGATGACCGTCGGCGAAGGAGATCCGTGCGCCCATCGACGGCGGATGCAGACCGTCCAGGGCCAGCAGCACCCCGGCCTGCTGCAGTTCGCGGTTGTACTTCATCATCGCGGCCACGGCCTCGGCCGGCGGCATGGTGCCGGGCGCTGCCTGCTCGTAGCCGTGGGGGATCATCAGCAACATGAAGCGCATGGGACATTTCTCCAGTCGATCGGACAGGTCGGTCAGTGCGACATGGGGCGTGGGTGGAGCACCATCCATTCGATGCCGAAGCGGTCGGTCAGCATGCCGAAGCGGCTGGCGAAGAACGTCTCGATCAGCGGCTGCTGGATGCTCCCGCCATCGCACAGGGCATCGAACAGTCGCTGCGCGTGCGCGTCGTCATCGGCCGACAGCGACAGCGAGAAGCCCTTGAACTCCGGCTGTCCGCGACTGAAGCCATCGGATACCAGCAGCTGGGTATCGCCGATCTGCAGGCAGGCATGCATCACCTTGTCCGCCGGCGGCTGGCTGCCGTCGGGGCACTGGCCACCGTCGGGGTTGTCGCCATAGCGCATCAGCATCACCGTTTCGGCGCCCAGCGCCTGGCGATAGAAGGCGATGGCCTGCTCGCAACGGCCTTCGAAGAAAACGTAGGGCTGGACCTGCATGTCGCGTCTCCTGCATGGATGAGGCAAGACCGCGACCCGCTACACCGGAGCGGGCCGCTTCATCCATACAACGAGCGGACGGTCGACAAATCGACAGGCATCCGGCGAGTTTTTCCACGCACCCGCAGCACTTGCCAGGTGGCGGCCGGCGCTGCGGCATGCCGTCCTGCCCCGCACCCACGCACCCTGCCGGTGCGCCATCGCCGGCAGGACCACACCCACATCGACGCACTCGGCCAGCCTGGCGCCGTGCCCTGCAGCGACCGGATCAGCGATCGACCACCGGCAGGTCGACGTAGCTGGCCTCGTCCGGCGCGTGGTAGATCGCGCTGGGTGGCCTTGCGTAGTCCTGCGGCTTGGCCAGGAAGATGTTCGGCACGTAGGTCTGCGGGTTGCGGTCGTACAGCGGGAACCAGCTCGACTGCACCTGCACCATGATCCGGTGGCCCGGCAGGAACACGTGGTTGGCCGTGGGCAGGTCGAAGCGGTAGGTCAGCGGCCGGTTCGGCTGCAGCGGCCGTGGGTTGTCGAAGCCGGTGCGATAGCGGCCGCGGAAGATGTCCATGGACACCGCCAGCTGGTAGCCGCCCATCTGCGGCTCGGGCGGCCACCTGGTCCGGATACACGTCGATCAGCTTGACCACCCAGTCGCTGATCGGTGCCGCTGGTGGAGGCCACCAGATGCACCTGCGGGAAGCCGGCGATGGTCACGGAGCGGTCAGCAGGCCGGTAGCGATAGGTCAGCACGTCGGTCCGCCCGGAGGCCTCGCGCTGGTCGTCGACCAGCCACTGCGGCCAGGTCTGGCCGGATAGCCGACCGGCGTGATCGGCCGCGTGGCGGTACGGCACCGGCTTGGCCGGGTCGGAGACGTAGCGGTGTCGGCCGGGCTCGCCGGCGGTCGGCGCGGTGGAAGCCGGCCTTGCTGTCCGGCATGCAGGTACAGCGGCGTGGCTTGATGCGGGCAGCCCTGCTGGCGCAGGCCAGCGGCCAGCGACTCCAGGCGCTCCCAGCGGTTGGTGCCGGTCTGGAAGGCGGTCACCGGCGCCAGGTCGGGCCGGCGGCGCGTCGTCCTTCAGGTAATGGGCCAGGAACGGCGCGCAGGATGTGCTCGCGGAAATAGGTCGCCGGTGTCGCTGCCGAACCGGATCGCGCCCAGCGAGCTGCCCTCGCCGATCTCCTGGCCGTGGTGCCAGGGCCCGATGACCAGGTAGACCTTGTCTGCCGTCGGTGTCCTTGGGCTTGATCGCGCGGTACACCGCCAGCGCGCCGTAGATGTCCTCCTGGTCCCACAGGCTGTGCACCAGCATCACCGGCACCTTCAGCGGCTGCCCGGCCAGCACCCTGTCCATCGCCTGGTCGCGCCAGAAGGCGTCGTAGGCCGGATGGGCCAGCGAGCTTGTTCCAGAAGCCCAGCTGGTCCATGCCGTAGGCCTTGCCCAGTGGCGCCGGCCGAGCCGTAGTGCATGTACAGGTCGTAGTCGTCGTGGTAGCTGTCCGCCACTTGACGCTGTTGTCGCGGCTGGCTTCCTGCTCGTAGATGTAGCGGCATGTTCTGCTGGCGGAAGGCGCCGTGGTGGAACCAGTCGTCGCCCATCCAGCCGTCGACCATCGGGTTCATCGGCACCGACACCTTCAGCGCCGGATGCGGGTGCACCAGCGCCATCAGCGGCTCGAAGCCGTCGTAGGAAATGCCCAGCATGCCGACCTTGCCGTTGGACTCGGGCACGTGCTTGACCAGCCAGTCGATGGTGTCGTAGGTGTCGGTGGCGTCGTCGACCGGCGTGGGGTTCTGCGGCCCGTGCACCGGGCGGTTCATCACGTAGTCGCCCTCCGAGCCGTATTTGCCGCGCACGTCCTGCACCACGCGGATGTAGCGGCCTCGACGATCACGTCGGTGGCGTTGTCGTAGCCCTGCAGCATCGGCCCCAGGTGAGTCGCTGAGTGCCGACTGGCTGGTCATGCTGTCGGCGTCGTACGGCGTGCGCGTCAGCAGGATGCCGGCGTGCGTGACGCCCTTGGGGATCAGGATCACGGTGTGCAGCTTGACCCCGTCGCGCATCGGGATATCCACCACGCGTCGCTCGTACTCGAAGCCGGCCCGGGTCGGTGTGAACTTCGCCGGCGTCTCGCTGGGGTAGTTCGGATATTGCGCGGTGTGTGGTGGGTTTTGCGGCGCATCCGTGGCCTGCAGGGCCCCGCTCATCACGAGCAAGGTGGTCAACAGCGCGGTCTGTGCTCCGCGCAGGGAAAGGACGCCAGCCAACTGCATGGATGCCTCCGTTGAACGCCGGTATGCCAGGTTGTGTCACCGTGCCACGCACGGCATGCCTCCCCGGGCCGTGGGGCCCCGGCCAGACGCCCTACAGTAGCCCAGGAGCATGCGTGGCCGACGTCATCCGGCTGCGAGGAGGCTTTCGCATGCTTCCACGTGCCACGCTTTTTCTGCGGCCCACACTCCGGGACCGGCCGCGGGGCGATCCGATCAATTCCCTAGGGTGCGCTGACCCAGCGCTTGGCCTCGGCCAGGTCGGCGTTGCCGAACAGGCGGAACTCACCGGGCACCGTGAAGCCCATCGTGTGCGCCATGAAGCGCACCCAGCCGACGTCGGTGACCAGCGCGATCCGCTCCCAGCCGCTCCAGTGGCGGAAACCCAACTTGGTGTCGTCCCACATCGCGCCCGGCTCGAAGCCGGTGAACTCCGGCCCCAGGTAGTACAGCAGGCGCAGCTTGCGATTGAGGGCAAAGGCGGCCTCCACGTCCGGCACGAAGACGTTCTCGTAGTCCGCGGCGGTGACCTTGCCGCGCGCGGTGAAACCAAGGACGCCGGCAGGCAGGTCGGTCATTTGCTCGATCATGGGACGCTCCATCCAGTGGCTCGCAGTCATCCAACCGCGATTGCCCCAGCGACGCAAGCGACAGCGCGTGAAAGGCTCAGGCCGGCTCGATGTGGCGCAGCAGCAGCCGTGCGCTCTCGCGCCCTTGCCAGTCGTTGATGCCCAACTCGTAGACCGCGCGCAGGCGCGGCGGCGGGGCGCCATCGCCCACGTTGAACATCACCGCCTCGGCTACCGCCCCGTCGCGCGGGTCGCGCAGGTCCAGCCGCCAGTGCCGCTGGCCCATGCGGCGCCAGTGGGCGCACTCGAACAGGTTGTCGAACAGCGGCTCGGGAAAGCCCTGCCCCCATGGCCCGGCGTAGCGCAGCTGCCGGGCCAGCTCCAGCGTGGCCGCGCCCGGCGGCAGTTCGCCATCGGTATACAGCGCCGCCTGCAGGTGCTCGTCGTCCAGCCACTCGCGCGCCAGTGCATCGAAGGCCGCGGCAAACCGCGGATAGTCCGCCGCCTTCAGACTCAGCCCCGCCGCCATCGCGTGCCCGCCAAAGCGCTCGATCAGGCCCGGGTTGCGCGCATCCACCGCGGCCAGCGCGTCACGGATGTGGAACCCGGCGATCGAACGGGCCGAGCCCCGCAGCGCGTCGGGCTGATCCTCGCTGGCCGGCGCAAAGGCGATCACCGGTCGATGCAACTGCTCTTTCAGCTTGGACGCGACCAGGCCGATCACGCCGGCGTGCCAGGACGGCTCGAACAGGCTCACGCCGACCGCGTCCGTGCCGACCGCGGCGGTGGCGGCGGCCTGGGCCACCATCACCTGCGCCTCCACCACCATCGAGGCCTGCAGCTCGCGGCGCTCGCTGTTGATGGCGCTGAGCCGCTCGGCCAGGCGCGCGGCCTGCGCGGGATCGTCGCTGAGCAGACACTCCACCCCGAGCCGCATGTCCTCCAGGCGGCCGGCCGCGTTCAGGCGCGGGCCCACCGCGAACCCCAGGTCACTGGCGCACAAGGTCGCCAGGCTGCGGCCGCTGGCCTGCACCAGCGCAATCAGGCCGGGCTGGCCGCGCCCGCTGCGCAACCGCCGCAACCCGGCATCCACCAGCACCCGGTTGTTGAAGTCCAGCGGCACCAGGTCGGCCACGGTGCCCAGCGCCACCAGGTCGAGCAGGCTGGAAAGGTCCGGGCGGCGCTTGTTCGCCGTGCCCGAAACATCCGGGAACATCCGCGCGCGGACCGCCAGCAGCAGGTAGAACACCACGCCGACGCCGGCCAGCGCCTTGCTCGGGAACGCCTGGTTCATCGCCGCATCCGACGCGCACGTATCGCACGGCGGACTCTGGTGCCCGCACGCCTTGGCTGCCACCAGGTTGGGATTGACCATCGCATCGGCTGCCGGCAGCTGGTCGCCCGGCAGATGGTGGTCGGTGATGATCACCCGGATGCCGCGCGCCCGTGCCGCCGCCACGCCGGCGACACTGGCCACGCCGTTGTCGACGGTGACGATCAGTTGCGGCGTCGGCTGCAACGAGGCGACCAGCGCCGGGCTGAGCCCGTAGCCATGCACGAAGCGGTTGGGAATGGCGTAGTCGACCCGGCGCGCACCCAGCAGGCGCAGACCACGCACGGCCACGGCGGTGCCGGTCGCGCCGTCGCAGTCGTAGTCGCCGGCGATCACGATCGACCAGTCCTCGGCGATGGCCTGGGCGAGCAACGCGGCCGCCGTATCGATGCCGCCCAGCGCGGCCGGTGCCAGCAGGCGCTGCAGTCGGTGCTCGACCTGCTGCGGCGTCAGGATGCCGCGGGCGGCGTAGACCTCGCGCAACACCGGATGGACGTCCGCGCTCCAGCCCTGCGGCGTGCCCAGCGGTGCGCGCCGGCGAAGTTGCAACACGCTCATGCCCCTCGTCGCCACAAACGCAGTCGATGCCACGGCCGGCTCAGCCAGCGCTCGCCGCTGGCGAAGCAAAGCGCCACCGGCTGCCGCCGCAGGGCCGCCAGCAGAGCGGCCTGCCACTGCGCGTCAATGGTTTCCACCGGCAGTTGCTGAAGGTCGACCAGCCGGCCGGGCGCAAACGCACCCGGATCGCCCGCGGCAAGCGGCGCCGTTTCGATCCCGGCGCGAACTGCCAGCGCCAACAGCAAAGCGTCCTCGCCCACCACGCCCGAGACCTGCGTACGCACCTGGCGCGGCAGTTCACCGGCGCCCCACAACCACACGCTGTTGACCGGCGCCAACCCACGCGCGCGGCGTTGCACCTGCAACGGGTGCTGGTGCAGCAGTACCTGCACGTCGTTCAGCAGGCGCTGCCAGCGGCGCGCATGCGGACCTTCCGGCAGATGCTGCAGCAGGTCGTCGCCGAGCACCTGCTCCGGGGGGTCGAAGCCGGGCAACACGCTGCCCGGCGGCAGCCGAAGGTGCCAGTGATCGGCGGTCGTGGCTTGCAGGATCAGGCCGGCGTCCTCAAAGGCTGGCGCCAGCGCCTCGACCAGGCTGTGCGCCTCGTCCATCCCCAGTGCCAGTTGCCCGCAGGCGAGCAGGCGCGCGCCGTTGAGCTCCGGCTGCACCCAGGCCGGGTCGGCCTGCAGCCACAAGCCATCGCCTGCGTCGCCGGCATGGAACTGACGCAGCAAGGCGGCCGCGGGCAAGGGCGTGGACGCGTCGGCGTCCCAGGCGAATGCCTCGCCCAGCATGGCGACGCGCCCAGGCGATGCATCGGGCAGGCGATCGGCGCGCTGCAGCAAGCGATACAGCGCGTGCGTCGGATCGAATCGCTGCAGTGCGGGCAGCCATACGGTGGCGGGAGCCGCGGTGCTCATCGGCTCATGCCTCCAGCTGTTCGTACAGTTCCAGCCATTCCGCCTCCAGGGTTTCCTTTTCCTGGCGCAGTTCGCCCTGGCGCTGACCCAGCCGCATCATCTCCTGGGTGGGTCCGTTGTAGGTCGCCGGGTCGGCCAGCTGGGTCTCGATCGCCGCCAGTTCCTTGTCGATGGCAGCGGTGCGGCTCTCGATGCGCTTGACCCGCTGCCGCGAGTTCTTGTCGGCCTCGCGCTGGGCGGCACCCTGGCGGCGGCGCTCCTCGGGCGATCTCCACGACCGCGGCGACGCGCGCCGGCTTGGCCGCCTTCTTGTTGGCCGAGCCACGGGCGCGCAGCCAGCGCGCGTAATCGTCAAGGTCGCCGTCGAACGATTCGGCGTCGCCATCGGCGACCCGCCAGAAACTGTCGCAGACCATCCCCAGCAGGTGGCGGTCGTGCGAGACCAGCACCAGCGCGCCATCGAACTCGGCCAGCGCATCGGCCAGCGCCTCGCGCATGTCCAGGTCCAGGTGGTTGGTCGGTTCGTCCAGCAGCAGCAGGTTCGGCTTGTCCCAGGCAATCAGCGCCAGGGCCAGCCGCGCGCGCTCGCCGCCGGAAAAGCCGTCCACCGACTCGAACGCGCGATCGCCGGCGAAATTCCAGGTGCCCAGGAAATCGCGCATGGCCTGGGTCGCCACGCCCGGCGCCTTGTCCTGCAGGTGGTCCAGCGGGCTGGCACCCTCGCGCAGGCTCTCGACCGTGTGCTGGGCGAAGTAGCCGATCTTCAGGTCCTTGTGCAGCTTGCGCTCGCCCGCGAGCGGCGCGAGTTCACCGACCAGCGTCTTGACCAGGGTCGACTTGCCGGCGCCGTTCGGGCCGAGCAGGCCGATCCGGTCGCCCGCCTCCAGGCCGAAGCGCACGTCGTCCAGGATCACCGCCACCTCGCCAGCGTCCTCGCCCGGGTAACCGGCGGCCACTTCCTCCAGCTGCAGCATCGAGTCGGGCAAACGGTCCGGCTTGGGAAACTGGAAGCTGAAAGGCCGCTCGGCGCGGACCGCCTCGGTGCCGGCCAGCTTCTCCAGCCGCTTCATGCGCGACTGCGCCTGCTTGGCCTTGGTCGCCTTGGCCTTGAAGCGGTCGATGAACGATTGCAGGTGCGCGCGCTCGGCCTGCTCGCGTTCGTGCGAGATCTGCTGCTGGCGCAGCTGCTCCGCGCGCAGGCGCTCGAACGCGGTGTAGTTGCCGCTGTACAGGCGGGCCTTGCCGTCGTGCAGGTGCAGGGTGTGGCTGATCACTCCGTCCAGGAACTCGCGATCATGCGAGATGATCAGCAAGGTGCCCTGGTAACGGCGCAGCCACTCTTCGAGCCACAGCACCGCGTCCAGATCCAGATGGTTGGTCGGCTCGTCCAGCAGCAGCAGGTCGGACGGGCACATCAGCGCGCGGGCCAGGTTCAACCGGACCCGCCAGCCGCCGGAGAATTCCTGCACCGCCCGCTCATGCGTGTCGGGCGAGAAGCCAAGCCCGTGCAGCAACCGGCCGGCACGTGCGCGCGCGTCGTAGCCGTGCAGCTCCTCGATGCGCTGGTGCGCCTTCGACCATCGCTTCCATGTCGTTGGCGTCGGCCGCGTCGGCCTCGGCCTGCAGCGCGGCAGCCAGCACCTCGTCGCCCCCGAGCACGTAGTCGATCGCCGCGTCCGGTAACGCCGGCGTTTCCTGTGCCACCGAGGCCAGCCGCAGCTTGCCGGGCATGTCCAGTTCGCCGGCATCGGCGTCGAGGGAGCCCTGCAGCGCGGCGAACAGGCTGGATTTGCCGCAGCCGTTGCGGCCGATGACGCCCAGTCGCCAGCCGCTCTGGATGACCAGGTCGATGTCTGAAAGCAGCAGGCGGCTGCCGCGGCGCAGGGCAAAATGTCGAAACGCGATCATCGGTGGGACTTCATTCGGCGGGAACGGGGGAGCTGGACCGCCCATGATAGCCGGCTTGGGTGATGCCCAGCCCGTCGCGATTCGGCGAAGTCAGCCGCATGGCGCCGCTGCAATGCTTCTGTTAAAACGGCGTCTGCACGACGGCGCCGTCGCCGTTCCACGTTGAGGGGGTTCCATGGTCAAGCTCACGCACTGCCTCGCCGGCGCTCGCTCTCGTGGCGGCCGCCCACCTGTTCGCCGCACCGACGGCGCACGCCGACAACCTGCTGATCAAGCGCGTGCAGCAGGAACAGGCGATGGACCTGCCCACGCGCGGCATGACCATGGGCCAGGTCCAGAAGCGCTACGGGGCGCCCCAGCGCAAGCTCCACCCGCGCGGCGGGGACAGCGCCAGGCATCCGGTGATCAACCGCTGGGACTACTCGCAGTTCATCGTGTACTTCGAGCACGACCACGTGATCCACGCGGTGCTCAATACCCCTGCCGGCAACAACACCCACCCCGCCAGCGCGGAGTGAGCGTTCGGGTGTGACTCACTAGATCGGCTGCGCGCCGGGGCAGTGTCGGCGCGCTCGTCCGGCGCGCCGGCTCTGGCTACACTTGTGCGATGGCCCACGGGCATCCATGCACGAGTAAGCGATGACTTTTCCTTCCACCCTGCGCCTGCCGGCCGAATGGGAACCGCAGGCGGCGGTATTGATTGCCTGGCCGCATGCCGGCACCGACTGGGCCGAGCGGCTGGCCGAGGTCGAAACCACCTATACTGGCGCTGGCCGCCGCCGTCACCCGCTTCGAGCCGTTGCTGGTGGTGGTGCCCGACGCCGGCGTGCGCGAGCACGCCCAGGCGCTGCTGGCGCAGGCCGGCGCCGATCGGCCCGCGTGCGCTTCATCGAGCTGCCCTACGACGACACCTGGCTGCGCGACTCCGGACCGATCACCCTGACCGGCGACAACGGCCGCGCGTTCGTGCTGACCGACTTCGAGTTCACCGGCTGGGGCGGCAAGTTCGGTGCGGCGCAGGACGATGCGCTGGTCCATGGGCTGGTCCGCAGCGGCCTGTTTGGTCAGGCCGCGCACCGGCGCGTGGACTGGGCGCTGGAGGGTGGCGGCATCGAAAGCGACGGCCAGGGCACCGTACTGACCACCTGGCGCTGCCTGGTGCAGCGGCACCCGGAGCAGATCGCGCGAGGAAATGAGCTCGATCCTGCGCGACAACCTGCACGCGCAACGGGTGCTGTGGCTGGATTACGGTTACCTCGAAGGCGACGACACCGACGCCCACATCGACACCCTGGCGCGGTTCGCACCCGATGGCGGCATCGTGTTCCAGGCCTGCGACGACCCCACCGACCCGCACCACGATGAGCTGCGGCAGATGGCCGCCGAGCTGGCGGACCTGCGCACGCCCGACGGGCAACCCTACACGCTGCACCCGCTGCCCTGGCCGCGCCCGATCCTGGACCGGGGCCGCCGCCTGGCGGCGTCCTATGCCAACTACCTGATCGTCAATGGCGCGGTGCTGATGCCCGCCTATGGCGACCCGGCCGACGACCGCGCGGCGCAGGTGATCGCAGCGGCACACCCGGGGCGCGAGGTGGTGCAGGTGCCCTGCCGCCCGCTGATCTGGCAGAACGGCAGCCTGCACTGCATCACCATGCAATTGCCCGCCGGCCTGGTCCGCTGATCGCCGGACGCGTCGTTGTCACACCGCGCGCGGCATCATCGGCCGCGCGCAACCAAGGGAGCCGCGCCATGCCACGCCTGATGCCGACCCTGCTGACTTTGCTCGCCATGGCCACCGGCAGCGCGCATGCCGGCAACTTCGAGTTGCAGGTGGCTGGCGGCGAGCGTGCCGGACACCTCGCCGAGCGCTTCAGTTACGACCGGCACGGTTGCAGCGGCCAGAACCTCGTCCCGGCGCTGCGCTGGCAGGGCGCGCCTGCGGGGACGCGCAGCTTCGCCATCAGCATGATCGACCCCGATGCGCCGCGCAAAGACGGCTTCCGGCACTGGTTCGTGCTCGACCTGCCGGCCGACACCCGCAACCTCCCCCAAGGCGGCAACTTGCCGCCGGGCGCCTATGCGCTGATCAACGATTTCGGCCAGCGCGGCTGGGGCGGCCCCTGCCCGCCCGCCGGCGACCGGGCGCACCACTACGTGTTCACGCTGTACGCGCTCGATACACCGCACATCCGCCTGGCGCCACAGGCAAGCCCGAAAGCTGCACGCGCGGCATTGCAGAACCACCTGCTGGGCACGGCGCAACAAACGCTGCTGTTCGGTCGCTGAGCGAGCGCGTCACCCCCGATTCAACGGCGCGCCGCTACATTGATGCGCTGCGGCGCCGACTGACGGCGCCCGGACGCTACACTTGGCAGCCGGCCGGTGACGCCGCCCGCGCTCCGACCGCTTCGTCGATCGACCCACAGGACCCCCATGACGCGCAAGAACCTCAAGGTCGCGCTGCTGCAGGAAACCCACCGCGGCAACCGTGACGCCAACCTCGACGCCATTGAACATGGCCTGCGTGAAGCGGCTGCCGCCGGTGCCGAGCTGGTGCTGCTGCAGGAGCTGCACAACGGCAGCTATTTCTGCCAGCGCGAGTGCGTGGACGAGTTCGACCAGGCCGAGAGTATCCCTGGCCCGGGCACCGAGCGCATCGGCAAGCTGGCGGCGGAGTTGAAGCTGGTGGTGGTCGCCTCGCTGTTCGAGAAGCGCGCCACCGGCCTGTACCACAACACCGCGGTGGTGTTCGATCGTTCCGCCGCCATCGCCGGGACGTATCGCAAGATGCACATCCCGGACGACCCGGCGTTCTACGAGAAGTTCTACTTCACCCCGGGCGACCTGGGCTTCGAGCCGATCGATACCGCGGTCGGCCGGCTCGGCGTGCTGGTGTGCTGGGACCAGTGGTATCCCGAAGCGGCGCGCCTGATGGCGTTGGCGGGCGCCGAACTGCTGCTGTACCCGACCGCGATCGGCTGGGACCCCAACGATCCACAGGACGAGAAGGACCGCCAGCGCGAAGCCTGGGTCACGGTGCAGCGCGGGCATGCGGTGGCCAACGGCCTGCCGTTGCTGGCCTGCAACCGCACCGGCTACGAGGCCGACCCGTCCGGCGTCGGTGCCGGCATCCAGTTCTGGGGCACCAGCTTCGTCGCGGGCCCGCAAGGGGAGTTCCTGGCCAAGGCGGGAACCGACGGCACGCGAGCTGCTGCTGGTGGACATCGACATGGCCCGCAGTGAACACGTACGGCGGATCTGGCCGTTCCTGCGCGATCGCCGCATCGACGCCTATGGCGACCTGCTCAAGCGCTATCGCGACTGAGCCGGGTTCGCAGCGAACCCTTGTTCCGGCTTCCGGCACCCCCATTGCTGGGCTTTGCCCGCTTCCTGGCTGACCCATGACCGCTTCGCAGATCGCCACCGAAACCGCCGACGCCCTGGCTGGACAACCGCTGGAGCGAATCGAGCGCGATGGCGTCGAGTACGTCATCCTGGGCACCGCGCATGTCTCGCGCGCCTCGGTGGAGGCGGTGGACGAACTGCTCCGGCGCGAGCACTACGACGCCGTGGCGGTCGAGTTGTGCCCCAGCCGGGCGGTCGGCATGCGCGACCCGGAGGGCTTCAAGCAGCTGGACCTGTTCCGGGTAATACGCGAGGGCAAGGTCGGCATGGTGGCGGCCAGCCTGCTGCTGTCTTCGTTCCAGCAGCGCCTGGCCGGCCAGTACGGCATCGAGCCCGGTGCCGAGATGAAGGCGGCCATGGACGGTGCCGAGCAGCGCGGCACGCCGGTCTGGCTGGTTGACCGCGAGGTCGGCACCACCCTGAAGCGCGCCTGGCGCAGTGTCGGCTTCTGGCAGCGTTTCGGCCTGCTCGGCGGCATGCTTGCCAGCGTGTTCGAGCAGGAGGAAATCGCCGAACACGAGATCGAGAACCTGAAGCAGAGCGACCTGATGGAGAGTGCTTTCAGCGAATTCGCCAGTGATTCGGCGCCGCTGTACGCCAGCCTGATCAGCGAGCGCGACGCCTTCATGGCCGCGCGCCTGCGCGAGGAGGCATCGCGCACCGTCAGCGACACGTCACGCCGGGTGCTGGTGGTGATCGGTGCCGGCCACCTCAAGGGCCTGTGCGAGAACCTGCGCACCCAGCAAGGCGACGCCGCGCAACGGGTCGCCGAGTTGGCGACCACCCCGCCCAAGGCACGCTGGCCCAAGTGGCTGGCCATCGGCCTGGTGCTGCTGGTGTTCGCCGCGATCGCCTGGGCTTTCCATCGCGATACCGCGCTGGGCGCCAACGCATTGCAGGACTGGGTGCTGTTTACCGGCGGCTTCGCCGCGCTGGGAGCGGTACTGGCGGGCGGACACCCGGCGAGCGTGGTGGCCGCGTTCATCGCCGCCCCGATCAAGCCGTTCCGCCCGGGCATTCCTGCCGGCGGCATCAGCGCGATGGCCGAAGCCTGGGTGCGCAAGCCCCGCGTGGCCGACTTCGAAAGCCTGCGCGAGGACGTCGGTCACTGGACCGGCTGGTGGAAGAACCGCGTGGCACGCACGCTGCTCAATTTCTTCCTGGTCAGCGTGGGCACGATCATCGGCGAATACACCGCCGGCATCCACATCGTCAAGAGCCTTTTCTGAGCTGCGATCGACGGGTTCCCGCCGCGTCGCCCGGCCCGGCCGCGGACTCGCCGAGCGCGGCATGTTGTCGCTGGTTGCGGGCAACCACTATACTTTCACGATTAAGCACCCCCGAAACCACTTAACGCGTGGGAACGACTCGATGACACGACTGCAATTGCTTGGCCTGGCCGCGGCCACCGCCTTTTTCGCTGCCTCCGGCGCACACGCCGAGGGCGACAAGGCCGCTGGCGAAGCGCTGGTCTACACCTGCAACGGCTGCCATGGCGTACCCGGCTACAGCAACGCCTACCCGAACTACCCGGTGCCCAAGATCGCCGGCCAGAACGAGCAGTACATCATCAACGCCCTGCAAGGCTACAAGAAGGGCGAACGCACCCATCCGACCATGATGGCGCAGGCGCAGAGCTTGTCCGACAAGGACATCGCCGACATCGCCGCCTATCTCTCCAGTCTCACCAAGTAAGCTGCCAAGGACTCCTGCATGAAACATGCGCTAACCCTGCTTTCGTTGGGCGCTGTCCTGGCGTTCGCTTCCACCTCGGCGCTGGCCTCCGGCGACCCGGTCGCGGGCAAGGCCAAGGCAGCCACCTGCTTCGCCTGCCATGGCACCGACGGCAATGGCATCGACCCGCAATACCCCCGGTTGGCCGGCCAGTACAACCTGTACCTGCAGGAAATGCTGCACGAGTACAGGGACGGTCGTCGCAACAGCCCGATCATGAAGGGCTTCGCCGCCACGCTCTCGGAGCAGGACGTCAAGGACATCGCGGCCTACTTTTCCAGCCTGCCCTCGCACCTGCAGACGCTGCAGGGGCATATCCAGGGCGACTAGGTCCGGCAACAACGCACATGAAGAGGCCCGCTTCGGCGGGCCTCTTTTCTTCCGGTTCGTGCATCGGGATGCGGCGGTCCGACCGTAATCGCCGAGACCCGATCGGGCCACCTCCGATCACCCCAGCGCCGAGCTGCCTTCCTTCTTCGCATAGTAGGGCTGGGTACCGCCGGCATGATCGGTGCCATCGCGCACCGCGGTGATCTCCGGCACACGCTGGCGCAGGGTCTTCTCCACCCCGTTCTTGAGCGTGACGTCGACCATGCCGCAGCCATGACAGCCACCGCCGAACTGCAGCAGCACCACGCCCTCGGCGGTAATCTCCATCAGGCTGACGCGGCCACCGTGCGAGGCCAGTTGCGGGTTGATCTCGCTGTCGAGTACATAGCGCACGCGTTCGACCAGGCCTGCCTCGGCACCGGGGATCTCACCCTTGATTCGTGGCGCGCGGATGTTCAACTGGCCGCCGGTGGGATTGGACTCGAAATCGATGCTGGCACCATCCAGCCAGCGCGCGCTGTCCCCTTCCAGATAGAACCGGAAGCCATCGCACTCGACCGTCCACTCGGCACCGGTCAGGTCGGCCGGCTCGCAGAACTCCAGTTCGCAGTTGGCCGCGGCCGTACCCGGCGCGGTCACCCGCAACAGGATGCCCAGGGCGTCGCTGCCCTGTTGCTCCAGCAGCCGCTTGAAATGCTGCTGCGCGCGTTCGGAAATGTCGATCATGAAAACTCCTGTGCCGGGGGTGGGGACTGCCCGGCGAAACAGCACTATTTTAGTACTGTTTTCGGCGATAGCCAGCGCATCCGGCGACCTCCGCTTCGCTCGGCTCTCCCGGCTCCGGCCTCCTGGCTGGCACCTTTGACATTTGCCGACGCAACTCGGACGCTTCCGGTTCTTTGCACGCACTGGAATGGGAGAACCACATGAGCCTTACCGAACTGGCCCGTCAGCACTGCCGCCCGCGCAAGGGCAAGGACGATGCGCTGGAGCCGAACCAGATCACCCGCTACTGCGAGCAACTGCCCGGCTGGCAGGTCAGCGCCGACGGCAAGGCCATCGTCAAGGACTTCCGGTTCGAGAATTTCCATCACACCCTTGGCTTCATCAACGCGGTCGGCTTCATGGCCAATCACGAAGACCATCATCCGGACATCGAGGCCGGTTACGGCCACTGCCAGCTGCTCTGGTCCACCCATGATGTCGGCGGGCTGTCGCTCAACGATTTCATCTGCGCCGCCCGCGTCGAGGCGCTGCTGGAACGCTGAGCCGGTGAACCGCCCTCCCCGCTGGCTGACCGCGCTCGGCCTGGCGCTGCTACTCACCCTCCTGCTGGTGGGCCTGCGGACATGGGCGGTGACCCTGACCCGGTCCCACCTGCAGCAACAGGCCAGCCAGACCTGGTCGCGCCTGCGCAACGGCCAGCCATTGTGGGTTTGGCGCCTGCGCGAGCCCGGGGACGTGGTGGCGGGGCGCGCCTTCGGCCCGGCGAAACTGCAGCGCGCACCACAGGGGTTGCGCGTTCTGGCGCAGGGCACCGCACCGATCGAGCTGGGCCTGCCGCTGGCCGGTGCGGTCGACCCGGCGGACTGGCCGAAGCTGCGGTTGCGCGGTGCCACGGACGCACCGTTGCGGCTGGATCTGGTGCTGCGACCGCGCAAAGACGCCCCGGCGTGTCTTGGCGGAGGCACGACCACATGGCCGGCCGGCGAGTTCGACCGGACACTGGACCTGCGACAGCTGCGGTGGCGCCGCAGCGACGGCGGCAATTGCCCGCTACCGCGGGCGGCTGCGATGTTGCGCCTTCGCTTCCAGTTACCCATCGGCAGCAGCCTGGTACTGGACGAGGTGACGATGGCATCGGCGGGGCCTGCGCCAAGCCGGTTGCCACCGGCCTTCGCCTTGGACAATGCCTCCGGATTGTCGTCCTTGCTGGCCGACCCCGCGGCGAACAGGGTGGCGGCGCCGCTGATCCTGCTGCCCACGAACGCCTCGGCCGAGGGTCTCTTGCGCCTGCGCGACGCACTGCGCCAACACTGGCCGGCGGCACTGATCGTGGCAGGCAGCCCTGCGCAGCGGCGCATGACCCGATCACTGGCGGTGGCACCATGGGTACAGGCGGTCGCCTGTGGGCTGTATCTGCTGGCGCTGCTGGGTCTGGCCCGCTGGCCACCACGGCGCCGATGGGCCGGTTGGTGTGAAATCGCCGCCCTCCTGGCCGGGCCGCTGTGGCTGATCGCCGGTATGCAGTGGGTGGGGCATGCCGCCCCGCCTGCCGCCATCGCCTTCGTGGCCGCCATGCTGTACGCGGCGCAGGCCCAATGGCGCCAGCGACCGGTGGACTGGCGCATGTGGCGTGGGTGGCGCGCGGCCGGGCCGGCGCTGTTGCCGATCCCGATCGCGCTGCTGCTGGTGGGGCTGCTGGGCCACGGCTGGCAGCCGCCGGGCACGCGCGCGGCGGTGCTCTACCTGCTTTGGGCACTGCTGCAGCAGTGGGCGCTGCTGACTGTGGTGCTGCCACGACTGCGGAACCTGCTGCCTTCGACCGGCGCCGCGGTGCTGCTCACCGCCCTGGCGTTCGCCCTGCTGCACACCCCCAACGGCCATCTGATGCAGTTGTGCCTGCTGGCCGAATTCTGGTGGGCGACGCATTTCGCGCGCCAGCGCGTGTTGCTGCCGATTGCCCTGGCGCATGCCGCCAGTGCGTTGATCATCCAGGCAGGACTGGCCGGCGGAGTCCTGCGCTCACTAGAAGTCAGTGCGCGATTTTTCCTTTAGCCACAGCAGCTTTTTTCCTTTGACAGCAAGTACATCGAGAAACTCTTTCAAGTCATCCGGCAAGGGCGAGGAGAAGCTGTAGGAGCGGTCCTGCCATTCAAAGCTCATGTGCGAGGCATGCAGGAACAGCCGCTGCAGGCCCATGTCGCGGAAGCGCTTGTTCATTTCCTTGTCGCCGTACTTGGGATCGCCCGCCAGCGGATGGCCGATGTGCGCCGCATGCACGCGGATCTGATGGGTGCGTCCGGTGCCCAGGGTCGCCTGCATCAGGCGTGCTCCGGGGTACTGCTCGGCTTCGCGGAAGAAGGTCAGCGACGGCTTGCCGTGCTCGGCCACACGGACCATCCGCTCGCCGCCCTGCAGCACCGACTTCAACAACGGCGCGTTGACGTCGAACCTGGCCTTGGACGGGTGCCCGGTCATCAGGCACAGGTACTGCTTGGTCACCGCGCTTTCACGAATCTGTTCCTGCAACCCGACCAGCGCCGCCCGGGTCTTGGCGAACACCAGCACCCCGCTGGTGTCGCGGTCGAGCCGATGGACCAGCTCCAGGTGCTCCTGCGGCCGGGCCGCGCGCAGCAGCTCGATCGCACCATGGCTGACTCCGCTGCCGCCATGGCTGGCGACGCCGGATGGCTTGTCGATCACCAGAAAGTGCTTGTCCTCGAAAATGACCGCATCGGCCACCTCGGCCACCATGCCGGCAGCTGGCCCCTGGCCCGGTGGCCGCTCGGCCACCCGCACCGGCGGAATGCGCAGCATGTCGCCCAGGGCAAGGCGTGTATCGGGCTTGGCGCGTTTTCCATTCACGCGGACCTGACCGGTACGCAAAATGCGGTAGATCATGCTCTTGGGCACCCCTTTCAACAGGGTCATCAAGGCATTGTCTATGCGCTGGCCGTCGCGTTCCGGACCGATCTCGAGTTGACGCACACCGTGAGGTGGTTCGGGGGAAGTTACCGTCTGCATTGAAAAAAACCTGGTGAAATAGGATACTCGGCGGGCGCTACGTCCCCCCGGCAATAGTTGTGTCTGGGTGGATACCTGCCGTCACATCGGCGGGGGTTGCGCTGGCAGCCTCCCCCGGCAGCCGGCCGTAAGCCCTGCCTGGTCATCGTAACGGTTCGGGTTGTCCTTGTCCGCTGCCGAGGTGGCGTCGGATGGACCGGCGCAAATGCCACGAATCACCCCGGAACCGGAAACGGTCCCGTTTTTTTTATTTGCCGCTTTACCGCAGCGGCGCGATCCCCGGCAGGCCGCCTCAATTCCGGCGCCACCGCGGCGCGCGACGCGTGGCAAGCCGAGGAACTTACAATGAAGCGCATGTTGATCAACGCAACTCAGCGTGAAGAGTTGCGCGTGGCCATCGTCGATGGCCAGACCCTCTACGATCTCGACATCGAGATCCCCTCCCGCGAACAGAAGAAGGCCAATATCTACAAGGGCCGCATTACCCGTGTGGAGGCCTCGCTGGAAGCCTGTTTTGTCGATTACGGCGCCGAGCGCCACGGTTTCCTTCCGCTGAAGGAAATCTCGCGCGAATACTTCACGCAGGGTCTGGATCCGAACAAATCCAATATCCGTGAGCTGCTCAAGGAAGGCCAGGAACTGGTCGTCCAGGTGGAAAAGGAAGAGCGCGGCAACAAGGGTGCGGCGCTGACCACCTTCATCTCGCTGGCCGGCCGCTACATGGTGCTGATGCCCAACAACCCCCGGGCCGGCGGCGTCTCGCGCCGGATCGAGGGCGAGGATCGGCAGGCGCTGAAGGAAGCGCTGGACCACCTGAACGTGCCCGAGGACGTCGGCCTGATCGTGCGTACCGCGGGCATGGGCCGCGATGCCGAAGAGCTGCAGTGGGACCTGGACTATCTGCTGACCCTGTGGCGCTCGATTTCCGAGGCGGCCACCAAGCAGCGCGCACCGTTCCTGATCTACCAGGAATCGAAGCTGTTCATCCGCGCCCTGCGCGACTACCTGCGCTCGGACATCGGCGAGATCCTGATCGACGAAGAGTCGCTGTACCAGGACGCGCACGAGTTCATGCAGCAGGTGATGCCGACCTCGCTGCGCAAGCTCAAGCTGTACAAGGACGATACCCCGCTGTTCTCGCGCTACCAGATCGAAACGCAGATCGAGAGCGCGTTCGATCGCCAGGTTCGGCTGCCTTCGGGCGGCTCGATCGTGATCGACCAGACCGAGGCACTGACCGCCATCGACATCAACTCGTCGAAGGCGACCAAGGGCAGCGACATCGAGGACACCGCGTTCAACACCAATTGCGAGGCGGCGGTGGAGATCGCCCGCCAGCTGCGCATTCGTGACGCCGGCGGCCTGATCGTGATCGACTTCATCGACATGGACAGCCCGCGCCACCAGCGCGAAGTGGAAGAAAAGCTGCGCGACGCGCTGAAGCTCGACCGCGCCCGCGTGCAGATCGGCCGCATCTCGCGCTTCGGCCTGCTGGAGATGTCGCGCCAGCGCCTGCGCCCGTCGCTGGGCGAAGCCAGCCAGATCGTCTGCCCGCGCTGCGAAGGCCACGGCAACATCCGCGGCATCGAGTCGTTGGCGTTGTCGACCCTGCGCCTGATCGAAGAAAACGCGATGAAGGACCACACCGGCCAGGTGCTGGTGCAGGCGCCGCCGAGCGTGGCCAACTTCATGCTCAACGAGAAGCGCGCCAGCGTGGTCGAGATCGAGCTGCGCAACAAGGTCCACGTGATGATCGTGGCCGACGACAAGCTGCAGACGCCGCACATCGAGATCCAGCGCATCCGCGAGGCGGACATGGGCGAGCACAGCAAGCCCAGCTACGAGCGCCTGACGGCGGTCGAGGCCGCACCGATTCCAAAGATGGGCCAGGCCCTGGGCAGCGGTGAGGAGCCGGCGGTCAGCGGTATCGTGCCGGCCACGCCTGCACCGGTACGCGCCGAAGTCGCCGAGCCGGTGGCTGCGGCCCCGGTCGCTGCAGCCAAGACCGCGCGTCCGGCACCGGCAGCGGCTGAGGGCGGCGTGCTGTCGCGCCTGTTCGGCTGGTTCCGCAACGTGACCGAGCCCCAGCCGGCCGCACCGGCAACGCGTCGCGGCGAACCCGCACGTCCGCAGCGCGGACCGCGCCGCGAGGAAGCCACGCGTGGCCAGGGTGCCAGTCAGGGCAGCAGCGCGTCATCGCGCCAGCGCCGCGAGCCGGGCCAGACCGGAAACGGTCGCTCCGGCAAGGGTGGCCGCCAGCGCGGCGAACCGGCAACGCCCCGCCAGCAGGCATCGCAGGCCCCGCGCCAGGAGCGTCAGCCGCGTCCCAGTGCCGGCGTCGGCACCGACAACGCCAACGCGGGCAACGAGCGCAAGCAGAGCCAGGCCCGGGCGGAGCGTACGCCGCGGCCTGCCAAAACCGAACGTCCTGTGGCCGCATCCGCCGCCGAGGCGCCCGAGGTCGAGCTGACCCGGTCGCCGGCGGCCATCGCCGAGCATCCGCCCGGCGAAGACGCCAAGCCCGAGACCGAGGGCGGCCAGGCCCGTCGCCGTCGCGGCCGTCGGGGTGGTCGCCGCCGTCGCCGTCATGACGAAACGACGCAGACCGGTGCCGAGGCCAACCTGCAGCAGGCCCAGGCGCTGGACGATGAGGATCGCGAGATCGCTGCCCCGAACAGCCCAGCCGGCAAGCCGCCGGGCAACGCTCCCCAGGCGCCGCAGGAGCACAGCCAACCCGCCGTGGGCAAGGCCGAAGCGCCCGCCACCTCTTCGGCGCCCGTGGCTGCGCCGGCGCCCGCCGCGCAACCACGCCAGGCGCCTGCCGCGCAGTCGCCTCAGGCCGAAGCAGCCTCGGTGACCGCTGCGGCGCCGACCAGCTTCAACCTGCCGCCGCTGCCCCCGATTCCCGAAGTGACTGCCAGCACCGAGCAGACGCCTGCAACGGCCACGCCGGTGACCGAACGGTCGCCCCTGGCCGATACTGGCATCGCTGCAGCCAAGCCGTCGGCAGGTGCGGTCCAGAAGAGCCCCGAGCCCATCGCTCCCGAGGCGGCCACGGCGGTTCCGCAGGCAGCGTCCGTCCCAGCTCCAGCTCCAGCTGCCACCCGGCTCCGGTCCGGCTCCGGCTCCGGCTCCGGCTCCGGCAGGCTCCAACTCCGGCTCCAACTCCGGCTCCGGCCCAGGCAACCAAGCCCGCTGCCGGCGAGGAACCGGTGACAAGCGCACCGTCGCGGCCGACTCGCGCTGATGGAAACGAAGGCGCTGCGAAACCACGCCACGTCGAACCGGAACGCGATGCCACCGGTCACGCCAACGTGTCGGCCGACCTGCCCTCGGCGCCGCCCCGCGAGCCCGCGCGGCACGCGCCCGCGGCTGCGCCGCAGGCGGGCAACCTGCCGTCCGGGGCGGACGAGGAGGCCACCGAGGCAAGCGTCGGTGGCGACCACGCCGACGACCGGCCCGGCCCGTCGCAGGGGGAACTGCCTGCCCGGCCCATGCCGCACCCGGCGCCCCCGCACGCCCCGGTCGCGTCGGAGCCGGCTCCGGCCCCGCGCAGCCCGGGCGTACCGCCCAACGACAACCTGCAGGGGTGACCCGGGGCCGATGATGCACCTGCCCCAGGGCAGGATGCATCGACGAACAAGAAAAAAGCCGGAGACCACGTCTCCGGCTTTCTCTTTGGTGTGGTGCGCGATGGCGCTCCCTTGAGCCTTCCGGGCGGATGCGCGAGGCGGTTCAGCCTGGCTGTGGACTGGTCGTATCGATCAGGCCATGCGCCGACATCAGGTGAGCCAGCCCCAGGATGTGGTCCACGTCCAGCTTTTCCATCAGCCGCTGCTTGTAGGTCGATACGGTCTTCGGGCTCAGGCTCAATTGCTCGCCGATCATCGTCAGCGGTTTGCCGCGCACCAGCATCATCGCCACTTCCAGCTCGCGACTGGACAGGGCGTCGAACGGCGAACCGTTGCCATCGAGCGTGGCCAGCGCCAGTTGCTGGGCCACCGCCGGCGCCAGATAGCGGCGCCCGCCGGCCACCTGGCGTACCGCCAGCAGCAACTCATCGGCCGAGCAGCCCTTGGTCAGATAGCCCAACGCACCGGCATCGAGCAACCGCTTGGGAAAGCGCGCGTCGTCCACCACGGTGACCACCACGATGTGCGTATTGAGCTTGGCCCGGCAGACCCGCTCGGTCAGCTCGATGCCGCTCATCCCGGGCATGTGCACGTCGACCATGGCGATATCCGGCGCCAATGTGCGGATCATCTGCAGCCCTTCCTCGGCCGTGCCCGCCTCCCCCCGGATACGGATATCCGGTTGCTGCTGCAAGATCATTCGAAAGCCGGTACGCACCAGCTCGTGATCGTCCACGAGTACGACATTGATCACAGGCGCCCTCCCTAGTAGGCAAGGGAAAAGTAGGCGTCACGGGGTTGCAATGCAAGCACCTTGGCCGACACGGGTTGTAAGGCGGCGCCTACGCGGCGTGCCCTCCAACCGCGCTGCACCGCGCGGGCGATGGTCTGCAAAACGGTCCCACCGAAACGGCCGGCGGGAAAGCCGCCGGCCACGAGCAGCCCGGAGCAGGCCAAGCGGGCCGGCGCGGGAGGATCTTGTCCGGCGCGAGGCCGCACACCGGGATAACGACCGATCGGGCTGGCGGCGGCCGACCCGGAGCATCCCCGCTCAGCTTCGCGGGTCGTACGAGGCGAAGGCCTCGCGCAGCGCCTCGTAGGGCTTGCGCTCCTCTTCGTCGGTGGCCGGCGGCGTACGGATCGACAGCTCGACCAGTTGGTCGCCCGGGCTGGTACCCGGCATGCCACGTCCCTTCAGGCGCAACCGGCGGCCGGACTGGGATCCGGCAGGAATACGCAGGTCGACCGTGCCGGCAAGCGTCGGCACCGGCACGACGGCACCCAGCGCGGCCTCCCAGGGGCTGATCGGCAGCACGTGCAGGACGTTACGCCCATCCAGCCTGAAGCGGGCATCGTCGCGGATATTCACTTCCAGCAGCAGATCGCCGCTGGGTCCGCCGGCGGCGCCCGGGTTGCCCTGCCCGGCCAGCCGGATCACCTGGCCGGGCTGGATGCCGGCCGGGATCTTTACCTCCAGAACCCGCTCGCCGGTGCTGCCGTCGTGCAGCGCCAGCCGCGTACGTCCACCGTCGAAAGCCGTCTGCAGATCGATCTGCACCTGCGCCTGCACGTCGCGTCCGCGCCGCGGCCGCGCCTGTCCACGCGGACCGCCACCGGCGCGTCCGAACAGGCTCTCGAAAAAGTCGCTGAAGTCGCCCTCGCCTTCGCCGAAATCGAAGCCCTGCCCCTGCGCGCCACCCCAGCCCGGCGGCGGCCGGAACTGCTCGCCGCCGCGATAGCCGCCGGCGCGCAGCTGGTCGTAGGAGCGCCGCTTTTCCTTGTCGCGCAACACCTCGTTGGCCTCGTTGACCGCCTTGAAGCGCTCCTCGGCTCCCGCTTCCTTGTTCTTGTCCGGATGATACTGCCGGGCCAGCTTGCGATAGGCGGTCTTGATCTCCGCCTCGCTGGCATCCGGCTTCACACCCAGGATCTCGTAATAATCTTTGAATTCCACTGCCCTTCCTCGGCGATAGCCATCAAACGGACGGCCCGCAACGGATGATGTCCGCTGCGGGCCGTCCCGGCAACGTCAGCGCTGCTCAGTGGCTGGTGGCCGGAGTATTGCCACCCTCGTTGTTGCCGCCCGTCGTACCGCCATTGCCATGCTCGGTCTTGATGGTAATCCGGCGCGGCGTGGTCTCGGCACGCTTGGGGATGGAGATCTCAAGAACGCCATGGCGGCCGGTGGCAGTGACGCCTTCGGCGTCCGCGCTGTCCGGCAGCGCGAAGCGACGATGAAACACCCCGTGCGAACGCTCCAGCCGGGTGAACCGGCCGTTCTGCTCGCGGTTCTGCACGGTGCGCTCGCCCTTGATGGTCAGGATGCCTTTCTCCATGCTCACCTCGATGTCGTTCGGGTCCACGCCCGGGATATCGGCGAAAATGATGAAGCGGCGATCCTCCTCCTTGATGTCAACCCGCGGCGCCCACTGGCTGGTCACCACATTGGAACCATCGCCTTCCTCCTGCTGCTGGAAGAAGCGGTCGAACACGTGGCGGACCTCCTCGGGCAAGGCGCTGCCGGGGTTCCACGTCGTATTGCGAATCGGATTCATGACCTGACTCCTTAGAGGACGTTTTCGCGGCAAGGCGCCGCTTGCCTCCGAAGTAGGTACGGTCCGCCCGGATTCAAGGCGACAACCGCCACGACGGCGGCTACGATGGCCACCGTTGCCCTCGCTTAAGGATCCGCATGACCATCCAGATCGGCCAGCACCTGCCGGATATGGAACTATCCGTCGTCGACGCCTCCGGTATCGAACGCCAGAGCACCGGCGCGCTGTTCGACCAGCGCAAGGTGGTGCTTTTTGCCGTGCCCGGAGCGTTTACGCCGACCTGCTCGGCGGTGCACCTGCCCGGTTACGTGCAGCACTTCGAGACCTTCAGGCAGCGCGGCATCGAGGTCTACTGCATGGCAGTCAACGATCCGTTCGTGATGCAGGCCTGGGCCGCCGACCAGCAGGTCCCGGCCGGGCTCAAGCTGCTTGCCGATGGAAACGGCAGCTTCACCCTGGCGCTGGGCCTGGAACTGGACGGCAGCGGCTACGGCATGGGCCTGCGCGCGCGCCGCTTCGCCCTGTTCGCCGAGGATGGCGTGGTTCGCCAGTTGCATGTCGAGGCGCCGGGCGAGATGCGCGTTTCCAGCGCCGAGGCGATGCTGGAGGCGACCGCTTAGCTTGCTGCGGCGGCCGGCCGCGCTTCATCGCCGGTGGGCGCGTGGCGCGTTACACTGAATGCTTGAAACGCCATCCATGAAAGCCCATGCGTAACCCTCTGCAGGATCAATTGCTCAAGGCCGGTCTGGTCAAGAAGAACCAGGTCGCCCAGGCGGTGCGCGAACAGACCCGTCAGCGCCAGGCCAAGGGCAAGACGCCCGCCGCGCCGACGCCGGGACAGATCGATGCGCAGCGGTTGCAGGCGGAGAAAGCCGAGCGCGATCGCGCGCTGGCCGCCGAGCGCAATGCCCGCCTGCGCGAAGCCGAGCAGCGCGCCCAGGTGCGGCAGATCGTGCAGACGCACCAGCTGCCCCGCCAGGGCGAGATCGCCTACCGCTTTTCCGACGGCGACGCGATCAAGAGCCTGCTGGTCGATGCGCCGCAGCGCAGCCAATTGGCCGATGGCACGCTGGTGATCGTGCGGCACGACGAAGGCTACGCCTTGCTGCCGCGTGCAGCCGCAGTCAAGGTGCGCGAACGCGACGAAAGCATGATCGTGCTCGATCACGGCCAGCCTGCCGCGCCCGGCGGCGGCGACGAGGACGACTACTACAAGCAGTTCAAGGTGCCGGACGACCTGATCTGGTGACCAGGCATGCCGCGCAGCTGACCGGGTGATGGCCGGTCCCCGGCCGCAAACCGCGCGGGGCGGTCGCAGACTGGGCATCAGGTGGGCGTAGGGTGGGCGTAGGGTGGGCTTCAGCCCACCAAGGCCAACGGAGCGGCAAGGCCAAGGGCAGTGTGCCGAGCTCCACCCTACGAGCGCATTGGCGCTCGGCGGCCCTCGCCAAACGTGTCAGGCCTTGCCCGTGAAACAGGTGGGCCGGGCCATGCCCAACCCACCTGCTGGCCGGTCAACCGGTCACGGCCGGATGCTGGAGATGCGGGTGGACCAGTTACTGAGTGCCCCACGCGTACCACCACACTGGAATAGCGGGCTGCTCAGGTATTCGCTCAGGTCGCAGCTGTGTGCGATGTACTCCGAGGCAGTCCAGATCACGTTGCCGTCGGCCGCTGCGGCGCCGTAGTCGCCCCAGCGCGGACGTCCGCCGCCGAGATAGGGGATGCCGGTAAAGCCGTCCCACGGACCGGCTCCGGCGGCGGCGATGTGCACCTCACCCGCGCCGAGCTTTGCATCCAGGCCCGCATAGCCGGCACTCGGGTAGTCATTGGGACCGACCACCGTGAAGGCGATGACACCACGCCCGCTGCTGCGTGACCGCCGCCGCACCATAGGTCAGGTTCGCGTCAGGCAGGGCCAGCGTACCGTTGGCCAGTACACCAGCCGAAGCCGGATTGATCACGAAATAGTTGATGCCCGAACCGTGGCTGCCATCGTCCAGCAGAACGTCGGTATCCAGCGTGCCCCACAGCTTGCCGTTGGCATAGGTGACCTGCTGCATGCGCGAGTCGTTCACCGCCATGGGCCGGGGCGTCGGATAGACGATGCTCGGATAGCCCAGGTAAGTCGGTGCACAGCCGGGCGTGGCAAAGCAGTCGCGCAGCGGTGCGTCACCGGGCTTTTGCTGGGCCAGGCTGCTGGGCACCGCGTACTCCTGTACCGTCAGCGGCGAGACGTTTAGCGTCAGGGCGGTCCGGGGGCATGGTCGATGGCCTTGGTGTTGGAGACCGCCCATAGCCAGATGGTGTCGGACGTGCCGGAGTTGTAGAAGACCGCATCGGAACTGAGCAGGTATTCGGTGCCACCATGGGCTCCGGCGTGCGCACCGCCGAGGAGACCGCCGGCCACACGGTGAACGCCGGTGCAGGAACACTTGGATCGCCCCCGTTGAACAGCACCACATTGGCGACACATGCTCCGGAAGCCAGCGCCTGCTTGGAGATGGCGTAGATCTGCGCGCCGTAGAAACCTGCACCGAACAGCGCGAACTCGTTGGTGGTCAGGAAGATGGCGTGGGCATCGGCGCCGATGTGTGGATAGTCTCCCAGGCAGAATCCGCCGTCGCAGCCATGGTCCGGGGTGCCCTCCGTGCCGTTGTTCTGCACCGGCAAGCGGTAGATTGTCCAGGCGCCGGTGGGGTCGGCGAGTCTGGCTGACCGCGATGTCCAGATGGTTGGTGCCGGCCAGTGCCGAGGAGGTACCGACGCGATCGAGCGTCAACACCACCTGGAACCAGCGGCGACGTATCGGCATCGTAGTAGCACGAAGGATCGGTAATGCTGGGGCCATACGCGCCGGTGGTGCGATTGATCGCCGCCGGATAGCCATAGAACGTGTTCAGATCGACCGGCCCGACCAGCTTGTTCCCGGCCTGAGTCGTAGACCGCCAGCACGTCATTGACGCTTTCCACGACGTAACCATTACCCGCGCAAAGCCCCTGGTCCGGAGGCTCCACCGAGAACTGGTTGCCGTTGTTGGCGTAACGCTGATCGTGGAAATTCAGGCCCTCGAAGCTCACCCAGCAGGTCCGGGTTCGACTTGGCGCGTCTGGCATGGCCGATCTGGTTGCTGCCGGCATGCCCATGGGCGATGCTGCGATTGACCACTGGCTGCTGCCGCCAGGTCATCCTCGCCATCGCCCGAATCCGCATCACCGGCAGACATCGCCGGATCCTGTTCGAGGGTGGTCAGCGGCGCGCCTCCCACCGGCGCGGTCGTGGGTACGGTGGTGCCGCCTTTATGCAGGGTCAGCTGGGTCGGTGGCGCGCCCAGGGCACAGGTGGCGAAAGCCATGCCCAGCATGGCCAGAAGCAAGCGTGTCTTCATACCGGTCTCCAATCGATGGTAGGTGACCGCGCCCCCTGTCAGACGCCGCCTTCGGATGACCGGAGGGCGTCTTCGCAAGTACGCACAAGGGCATGTGCGTCACGCCACCATACTCGCCTGTGTGCGACTGCGCCATGGTCCGGGTGTCGCGCCATGGTCGGCTCCACCACGAAAAAGCCCGGCTTGCGCCGGGCTCTTCCTCAGGCAGCCAAGTGACCGGCTCAGCCCTCGTCGGGTTCCGGGGCCTGCCCCGGCTCCGCCGGGCCGCCACCGTCGACCGCGGGCGGCTGGTCGCTACCGGACACCGCGTTCTCGATGTCCTCGCCGTTGTCTTCCTCCGCTTCCAACCGCACCACGCTGACCAGCGACTCATCGTTGGGCAGCTTGATCAGGGTGACGCCCTGGGTGTTGCGGCTGAGCTGGGAGACCTCCGCCACCCGGGTGCGCACCAGCGTGCCCTGGTTGGAAATGAGCATCAGCTCGTGCGCCTCCGTGACCTGCACTGCAGCCACCAGCGGCCCGTTGCGCTCCGAACACTGGATGCCGATCACGCCCTGCGTGCCACGGCCCTTCTTGGTGAACTCGACCAGCGGCGTGCGCTTGCCGTAGCCGCGCTCGGGTGGCAGTGAGGATGTCGCCCTCGGCCGCCACGATCAGCGAAACCACCTCGGCGTCCTCGGCCAGCCGCATGCCACGCACGCCGGTGGCGGTACGGCCCATCGAGCGCACGGTGTTCTCGTCGAAGCGGTTGACCTTGCCGTTGGAGGCGAACAGCAGGATGTCGCTGTTGCCGTCAGTGATGGCCACGTCCACCAGCGCATCGTCCGCATCCAGGTTGATGGCGATCTTGCCGCGCTGCAGCTGGTATTCGAACTCGGTCAGCGGGGTTTTCTTGACCGTGCCCTTGCGGGTGGCGAAGAACACGATAGCACTCGGGGCTGTACTCGCGGATCGGCAGCACCGCCTGCACCTTCTCGCCCTCGCCCAGCGGCAGCAGGTTGACCATCGGCTTGCCGCGCGCGCCGGGGCCGGCCTCCGGCATCTGGTACACCTTCAGCCAGTAGACGCGGCCGGTGCTGGTGAAGGTCAGCAGCGTGTCGTGGGTGTTGACCACCCACAGCTGCTCGACCACGTCCTCGTCCTTCAGCGCCGACGCCGAGCGGCCCTTGCCGCCGCGGCGCTGCGAGCGATAGGTGTTGGCCGGCTGCCGCTTGACGTAGCCGGTATGCGACAGGGTCACGACCACGTCCTCGGGCGCGATCAGGTCGAGGATGTTCAGATCCTCCTGCGAGTGCTGGATCTCGGTGCGGCGCGCATCGCCGAACTCCGCCTTGACTGCCTCCAGCTCATCGCGGATCACCGACAGCAGCCGCGCCGGATCTTCCAGGATCTCGATCAGGCCGCGGATGGTTTCCAGGATCTGCCGGTACTCGTCGGACAGCTTCTCCTGCTCCAGACCGGTCAGGCGATGCAGGCGCATCGCCAGGATTTCCTGTGCCTGCACATCGGACAGCTGATAGCCGTCGGCCTTGAGGCCATCGCGCGGATCCATTTCCTCCGGCCGCGACGCCTCGGCGCCGGCGGCCGACAGCAACGCACCAACCATGCCCGGCTGCCAGGTGCGTGCCAGCATGCGCTCGCGTGCTTCGGCCGGCGAGGCGGACGTCTTGATCAGCTCGATCATCTCGTCGATGTTGGCCAGCGCAACGGTCAGGCCTTCGAGAATGTGCGCGCGGGCACGCGCCTTGCGCAGCTCGAAAATGGTGCGGCGGGTAACCACCTCGCGGCGGTGGCGGATGAACGCCTCCAGCATCTCCTTCAGGTTCAGCAGCCGCGGCTGGCCGTCCAGCAGCGCCACCATGTTGATGCCGAAGGTCACCTGCAGCTGGGTCTGCTGGAACAGGTTGTTCAGTACCACGTCGCCCATCGAGTCGCGGCGGATCTCGATCACCACGCGCATGCCGTCCTTGTCGGACTCGTCGCGCAGCTCGCTGATGCCCTCGAGCTTCTTTTCCTTCACCAGCTCGGCGATCTTTTCGATCAGCCGCGCCTTGTTCACCTGGTACGGCAGCTCATGGACGATGATCGTCTCGCGGCCGTTGGCCTCGGTCTCGATCTCCGCGCGGGCGCGCACCAGGATGCGGCCGCGGCCGGTGCGGTAGGCCTCCACGATGCCGGACGAGCCGTTGATGATGCCGTGCGGTCGGAAAGTCCGGCCCCGGAATGTGCGTCATCAGCTCGTCGATCGACAGCGACGGCTCGTCGATCAGCGCGATCGTGGCGGCGATCACCTCGCTCAGGTTGTGCGGCGGAATGTTGGTGGCCATGCCCACGGCGATGCCGGCCGAACCGTTGACCAGCAGGTTGGGCACCCGGGTCGGCAGCACCAGCGGCTCGTGTTCGCTCTCGTCGTAGTTGGGCCCGAAATCGACCGTATCCTTGTCGATGTCGGCCAGCAGTTCGTGGGTCAGGCGCGACATGCGCACTTCGGTGTAACGCATCGCCGCGGCGTTGTCGCCATCGACCGAACCGAAGTTGCCCTGGCCGTCCACCAGCATGTAGCGCAGCGAGAACGGCTGCGCCATGCGCACGATCGCGTCGTAGACCGAAGCGTCGCCGTGCGGATGGTATTTACCGATCACGTCACCGACCACGCGGGCCGACTTCTTGTAGGGTTTGTTCCAGGCGTTGCCCAGTTCACTCATGGCGAACAGCACGCGACGGTGCACCGGCTTCAGGCCATCGCGGACGTCCGGCAGGGCGCGGCCCACGATCACGCTCATGGCGTAATCGAGGTAGCTCTGGCGCATCTCGTCTTCGATGTTGACGCGAATGACTTCTTTGGCGAGTTCTGCCATCAAACGACTTCCCAATCGGCTTTTTCGATACGAAAAAGGCCGCACGGCACACGCCGGAAGCGCGCACGCAAGCGACCCGCAAGCAACCCTGCGATTCTAGCACAAAACGCTTCAATAGTCCGGTATTTAGTGCTTTCGAATCAGTGGGTTACAAACCCGTGTCGGTGCCGCGAAAAACCGACCTGCGGGCTGCTGAAAAATTGACCAGTGCGGCCAGCGCCGAGCCGGCGGCGGTGGGAAGTGCCGGCCACTGCTGCAGCACCGGGAAGAGCATCAGCCCGATGGCGTAAACACCATAATTGACCATCGCCCCGACGCTCATCACGGCGATCCAGTGCAGCCATTGGGCATGTGCAGCACGATCGCTGCGATGGCTGGCGAAGGTATAGCGGCGGTTCCACCACCAGGTCACGCTGGCGGCAACCAGGAACGACAGCAGCCGCGCCAGGTAGGGGTTCCAGTCGGCAACGCCGACCAGCGCCTGCACGACACCGGCATCGACCAGCAGGCCAAGCGCGCCGCCAGCCCCGAACAGCACGATCTGCCTGCGCAACCTCACCCGCCGAACATCACCTGCATGACCGAACTGTTGGGCCGCTCGATCACGCCCCGCTCGGTCACGATGGCGGTCGATCAGTTCGGCCGGCGTCACGTCGAACACCGGATTCCAGGCCTCGGCACCGGCTACCACCGTACGCTGGCCGGCGGTGGACAGCAGTTCCTCGGCATGCCGCATCTCGATCTCGATCTCCTCGCCGGTCCCGGTCGACATGTCGACGGTGGAGGAAGGCGCCACCACCATGAACTTGACCCCATGGTGGCGTGCCGCGATGGCCAGCTGGTAGGTGCCGATCTTGTTGGCGGTATCGCCATTGGCGGCGATCCGGTCGGCGCCGACGATCACCCACTGCACGTGGCCCGACCGCATCAGGTGCGCAGCCGCCGAGTCGGCGATCAGCTTCGCCGGAATGCCATCGCGCACCAGTTCGTACATGGTCAGCCGCGCGCCCTGCTGCCATGGCCGCGTCTCACCGGCGAACACCTCGCCGATGCGGCCATCGCTGAAACCGGCGCGAATCACGCCCAGCGCGGTACCGTAGCCGGCGGTGGCCAGCGACCCGGTATTGCAGTGGGTCAGCACGCCCGAACCCGGCGCGATCAGCGACGCACCCAGCTCGCCCATGCGGCGATTGGCCGCCAGGTCCTCGTCCTGGATCGCCTGCGCCTCGCGTTCGAGCGCGGCGGCGTCGGCACCGGCGGCGATCTGCCGCTTCATCCGGTCCAGCGCCCACATCAGGTTGACCGCGGTCGGGCGCGCAGCGCGCAGGGTGGCCAGCGCCAGGTCCAGCATGCCGCCCTGCCTGCGCGGCCAGCACCACCCCCCAGGCCGCCGCGATGCCGATCGCCGGCGCGCCCCGCACGGCCAGGCTGCGGATCGCCGCGGTGACCTCCTCGGCGGTACGGCAATCGATCCATTCCTCGCGGGCCGGCAACAGGCGCTGGTCGAGCAGGCGCAGGTGATCGCCGCGCCATTGGACGGCGCGAACGGTGTCGTGGGAAGGAGTGGAGTCGGGCATCATGACCACGCGGATGGGAAAGACGCCGATTATCGCCGGATCCGCGTCCAGCGTCATGCCGCTCTTGGTGGCGCCGCTGCGATTCGCGCAGGGCCTGTAGGAGCGGCTTCAGCCGCGATGCGCACACCGTGCGCCCGGCGGCGTACCAGGCACCCCGCAAGCTGGAACGACATCTCGACTTCGAGCCTGGCGCAGGCCGCTGACGCGGCCATCGCGGCTGAAGCCGCTCCTACAGCGGCTGCCCCGCCATTATTGTCAGGCGTCGCGATCGTGCAGCCAGCGGTGGATCGCCGGCGGCACTTCGCGCTGCGCGCGGCCAGACACGTAGATACCGATGTGGCCGCCACGGAACGCCAGCTCGGTGTAGTCGGTGGTCCCCACGCGACGGCCCAGCGCACGCGAGGCGTCCGGCGGTACCAGATGGTCCTGCTCGGCATAGATGTTGAGCACCGGCTGGGTGATCATGCCCAGGTCGACCGGGTCGCCCCCGATCTCCAGGCCACCCTTGACCAGCTTGTTGTCCTGGTAGAAATCCTTGATGAACTGGCGGAACGCCTCGCCGGCCTGATCCGGCGAGTCGAAGATCCAGTTCTCCATGCGCAGGAAGTTTTCCAGCTCGGTCGGGTTGTCCAGGATGTCGACCAGACCGACGTACTTCTGCTGGTTCAGCCGCAAGGGCTTCAGCGTCAGGTAGACCCAGTTCATCAACTCGGCCGGCACGTTGCCCAGCGCATCGACGAACAGGTCCACATCCATCTCCTGGCACCCAGTGCGAGAGCATGTTGTCCGGCGTGCGGAAATCCACCGGCGTGACCATGGTGACCAGGTTCTTCACCTTGTCCGGATGCAGCGCCGCATAGCACAGCGAGAAGGCGCCGCCCTGGCAGATGCCCAGCAGGTTGATCGCATCCAGCCCGTGGCGCTCGCGGACCGCGTCGACGCAGCGGTCCAGATAGCCATTGATGTAGTCGTCCAGGGTCAGCCAACGGTCCGCGCCATCCGGATAGCCCCAGTCGATCAGGTAGACGTCCTCGCCCTGGGCCAGCAGGTTGCGCACCAGCGAACGGTCGGCCTGCAGGTCGGTCATCCATACCGTGTTGACCAGCGCGTAGACGATCAGGATCGGCGTCTTGGCGGTCGGTGCACGCTCGCCCTTGAAGTGCCAGACCTTGAGTTTGTCTTCGGCGTAGATCTGCTCGCGAGGCGTATTGGCGTATTCGGGCTCACCCAGCGAGCGCAGGTTCGCCGCGCCGGCGGCGAGCTTGCGCTGGAAGGTGGCTATTTCACCCATCAGGCGGGTTGGATCCAGCTGCAACGGTGAGGAGGGAAGCGGTGACGACATGGCTGGGATCCTCAGCGGCGCGAGCGCGGCGCGCTACGCGTGGATGACTTGGTGGTGGCCTTGGCCGGCGTCTTCGCCGCCGCCTTGCGGGGCGCCGTCTTGCTGGCGGCGGTCTTCCTCGCGCCCCCCTTCCTGGCGGTCGCCTTGTTGCCGTCCGTTCGGGTAGCCCGCGACGTCACGGGGGCGCTCGCCGACGCGGGCCGCGCGGCGACCGGCGGGGTGTCGGCGGCGCGAGCCTTGCGCAGCTCGCGCACTTCGCGCCGCAATTGCTGCAGCCGCTCGCCCAGACTGGCGACCTCGCTGGCCGTGGGCAGGCCCAGCTCCTGGCACCATGCCTCCATCTGCTGCTTCTGCAGTTTGCGCACGCGCATCTGGGTGTTGACCTGGGCCCCGTACACCTGGCGGAATTCGTCGGACAGCGCGATCTCCGCGTAGGCCTCTTCGGCACAGTCGATCCACAGATCGTAGAGCGACTTCAGCGATTCCACCGGCTGGCTGGCCTGGCTGCGCTCGGCCAGCCTTTTCTGCAGCCGATCGGCGCCCTCCAGTTGCGCACGCAGCATCAGTTGCTGGTAGCGCCCGCTGGCTTCGGCATGATCGAGCATGGCGCGCTGCAGCGCCTGCTGTTGTTCCTGTTGCTCGCGCTTGTAGCCGAAGGCCGGCGACTGCAAGGTGGCGCGCAGGTCGCCAAACCCCGCCGGTTGCGCCGCCTGCATCCAGCGCTGCCACTGCTCGCCCAGGCCCTGGACCGAGGGACTGCCGATACCCGCGAACGCCTGCGCGAAGGCCGGCTGCCCGGCACCGAACAGTGCCTGCAACTGCTGTTGCCAGTCAGCCCCCTGCCCCACTCCGTTGCCCACGGCCGACTGCAGCCATTCCAGGTAGCCGCGAAAGCCGGACAGGCTGCGCTCCAACGTCTCCTCCACGGTGGGCTGCGACGGCGGTGGCGCGAAGAACGAAGGCGTGGCCGCGGGCGGCTGCAGGCTCCGTGACCAGGCGTCCCAGGCCTGCCGGGCGAACCCCTGGTACTGCTTCATGAAATCGGGGTCATAGGCGCTCATGCGGGTTCCTTGCCGGGCAATGCTGCATCGTAGCAAATCCATGTGGCGGTTCATCGATGGCACGCGGCAAGCCGTTGCGCGGGCAAGGTCTTGCTGCGTCGGCCACAAAGCAAGGGGCCCGACATCGCTGCCGGGCCCCTGCTGATGTTGCTGCCTGATCGAGCGATCAGCCGTTGGCGGCTTCTTCCTCGGTGACCGCCTTCATGGACAGGCGGATACGACCCTGCTTGTCCACTTCCAGCACCTTGACCTTGACGATGTCGCCTTCCTTGAGCTTGTCGGAGACCTTCTCGACCCGCTCGTTGGAAATCTGCGACACGTGCACCAGGCCGTCCTTGCCCGGCATGATGGTCACGAACGCACCGAAGTCCATCAGCTTGGCGACCTTGCCCTCGTAGATGCGGCCCGGCTCGACGTCCGAGACGATCTGCTCGATGCGCTTCTTCGCCGCGTCGCCCGCCTCGCGGTTGACCGAGGCGATGATGACGGTGCCGTCGTCGTTGATGTCGATGGTGGCGCCGGTTTCTTCGGTGATCGAGCGGATCGTGGCGCCGCCCTTGCCGATCACTTCGCGGATCTTGTCCGGGTGGATCTTGATGGTGATCAGGCGCGGCGCGTACTCGCTCATCTCGGTGCGGGCGGTGGTCAGCGCCTTGGCCATCTCGCCGAGGATGTGCAGGCGACCGCGCTTGGCCTGCTCCAGCGCCACCGCATGATCTCCTCGGTGATGCCGTCGATCTTGATGTCCATCTGCAGCGCGGAGATGCCATCGGCGCTACCGGCCACCTTGAAGTCCATGTCGCCGAGATGATCCTCGTCGCCGAGGATGTCGGACAGCACCACGAAGTCGTCGCCTTCCTTGACCAGACCCATGGCGATACCGGCCACCGGTGCCTTCAGCGGCACGCCGGCGTCCATCATGGCCAGCGAGGATCCGCATACCGAAGCCATCGACGAGGAGCCGTTGGACTCGGTGATTTCCGAGACCACGCGCACCACGTACGGGAACTCCTCGATGCTCGGCTTGACCGCCATGCACGCCGCGCTTGGCCAGGCGGCCATGGCCGATCTCGCGACGCTTCGGCGCACCGAAGCGGCCGGCTTCGCCCACCGAGAACGGCGGGAAGTTGTAGTGGAACAGGAACGGATCCTTGGACTCGCCGCCGGGCGCGTCGATGATCTGCGCGTCACGGGTGGTGCCCAGCGTGATCGCGACCAGCGCCTGGGTCTCGCCGCGGGTGAACAGCGCCGAGCCATGGGTGCGCGGCAGCACGCCGACGCGCGCACTGGATCGCGCGCACGTCGTCCAGCTGGCGGCCGTCGATGCGCACCTTGGTCTTGAGCACGCTGTCGCGCATGGTGCGGTATTCGAGCTCGCCGAACTCCTTGGCCAGCTCCGCGCTCGGTCCAGCCATTGGCTCTCGGCCTCGCCCTTGAGCGACTCCATCACGTCGGCCTTGATCGCGGAGATCGCGTCGCGGCGCTGCAGCTTGTCGCGCACCTGGAAGGCCTGCTCCAGCTTGTCGCCGACGGCGCCCTTGAGCGCGGCGACCAGCGATTCGTTGCGGGCCGGCGCCTGCCAGTCGCAGGACGGCCGGGCCGCCTCGGTGGCCAGCTCGGCGATGGCGTTGATCGCCACCTGCATCTGCTGGTGACCGAACATCACCGCGCCGAGCATGACGTCTTCGGACAGCAGCTTGGCTTCGGATTCCACCATCAGCACCGCGCCGGCGGTACCGGCGACGACCAGATCGAGGTCGCGAGGTCTTCAGCTCGGTGGCGGTCGGGTTGAGCAGGTACTTGCCATCGGCGTAACCGACGCGGGCGGCGCCGATCGGGCCCTTGAACGGGATGCCGGCAAGGCTCAGCGCAGCGGAGGCGCCGATCAGCGCCGGGATGTCGCCGTCGACCTCGGGATTCATCGAGACGACCTGGCGCGATGACCTGCACTTCGTTCTTGAAGTCTTCCGGGAACAGCGGGCGCACCGGACGATCGATCAGGCGCGAGGTCAGCGTTTCCTTCTCGGTCGGACGGCCTTCGCGCTTGAAGAAGCCGCCGGGAATGCGGCCGGCGGAATAGAACTTTTCGACGTAGTCGACGGTGAGCGGGAAGAAATCCTGCCCTTCGCGCTGCTTGGTCGCGGCGACCGCGGTGACCAGCACGACGGTGCCGCCCATGCTGACCATGACCGCACCGGACGCCTGGCGGGCGATTTCGCCCGTCTCCAGCGTGACTTCGTGATTACCGTACTGGAATGACTTGGTTACTTTCGCCACGGTATTGTCCTGATTGGAATCGAATGACCGCTTGTTGACTCTCGTGTTCAAGGATAACAAAAAGTGCGGCCACGGATGGCCGCTTTTTGATCTTCGCGTCCGGGGATGAACGCCGGACCGTCGCATTCAAGAACAAGCGCGTTGATCAGCGGCGCAGGCCGAGGCGCTCGATCAGGGTCTGGTAGCGCGCGAGGTCGCGATCCTTCAGGTAGGCGAGCAGGCTCTTGCGCTGGTTGACCATCTTCAGCAGGCCGCGACGCGAATGGTGGTCCTGCTTGTGGTCCTTGAAGTGACCGGTGAGATGGTCGATGCGGGCGGACAGCAGGGCAACCTGCACTTCCGGCGAACCGGTGTCGTTCGGCACGCGGCCGAAATCAGCAATGATCTTGCTGGTCTGTTCTGCGGTGAGGGACATGGGTATCTCTTCCTGAAAACGAATGCGGATGCGGAACTTGCGCAACCTCACCTCGCGATGAGGTTGCGCAAGCTCCGCCTGGTTAATGGCAGCTTTGGAACAAGCCGCCTATTGTAGCGACCCGGGGCGCATCACAACAAGACCGTCACACGGCCGTGCTGGCGGGCCCCGCCAAGGGAGCCGCGGCGGCATCGGACGGGCCGCCACCGGCAGGTTGAAACCGCGCACGATGGCGCAGCTTGCCGGCCGCGTCCAGCTCGACCAGGGCCAGCAGTCGCCCGTCGTCGGCGTAGGCAGCGTAACGGCCGGCCGCATGGCCGCGCCAGATGGATCTGCCGCCCCTGCGCGACCGCCTGCGACTGGCCTGCGTCCAGTGCCAGCGACGGCAGGTGCGCCAGTCCGGCGGAGACCGGCAGCAACAGGGACAGCAGGGCCTGCGTCGCCCGCCATGGCGGCCTGCTCCAGTTGCTCCAGCGTGACCATGGCCGGGTTCCGGAACGGGTCCACCCACAGCCGCCGCAAGGCGGTCAGGTGGGCGCCGCAACCGAGCAGTTCGCCCAGGTCCACCGCCAGGCTGCGGATATACGTGCCCGAGCCGCACTCGACCTCCAACTCCAGCGTGTCGTCCTGACGCGACAGCAGTTCCAGCCGATGGATGTCGACCTCGCGCGGCGGCACCTCCACCGCGTCGCCGCGACGCGCCTTGAGGTACAGCCGCTCGCCGTCCTGCTTCAGCGCGAGTACACCGGCGGCACCTGCCAGATACGCCCACGCAGGCGCTGCCAGGGCGGACTCGATCGTCGCGTCGTCCAGCGGCACCCAGCGGCCGCCGCTGCAGTACCTCGCCCTCCAGCGTCAGCGGTGCGGTGGTCACGCCCAGCCGCACCTGGCCACGGTAGGCCTTGCGCGAACCCAGCAACAGCCCGGCCAGCTTGGTGCCCTCGCCAAAGCACAACGGCAACAAGCCCGTGGCCAATGGATCCAGTGCACCGGTATGCCCGCCCTTGGCCGCGCGAAAACAGCTCGCGCGCCGACTGCAGCGCCTGGTTGGAGCTCAGACCCAGCGGCTTGTCCAGCAACAGCAGTCCGTGCAGGTCACGCCAGGGAGCGCGGAGTCTTTCGGCGATCTGGCTCATGCGCTGGCTCGACGCCTCATTCGGCGTCGTCGTCCGCCGCTTGGTGCGGCAGACTGTTCGCGCAGCAATTGCTTCGATGCGCTCGCCCTTGTCGACCGAATCGTCGTACTTGAAGCGCAGCTCCGGCACCCGTCGCATGCGCATGCCGCGCGACAGCTCGCGGCGGAATTCCACCGCCAGCTCTTTGAGCGCCTTCATCGCCTCGGGCGCCTTTTCCGGCTGCAGGGCGGTTACCCACACCGTGGCCCAGTCCAGGTCACTTGGTGACCTCGACATCGGAGACGCTGACCGAAGGCAGCGCATGGTCGCGCACGGCCCGTGCACCAGCAGGCCGATCTCGCGGCGCAGCTCGGCGCCGACCCGGTCGGTACGTTTGAAATCGCGTGAGGGCATGGGGGTACTCCGAAGACCAAAGTCCTTCTCCCCTCGGGAGAAGGTGCCCCGACAGGGGCGGATGAGGGTTCACGGCGCTGCGTGAACTCCATACAAGGCCGGAACCCTCACCCCGACCCCTCTCCCGCAGGGAGAGGGGCTTCACTCATTAAAGCGTCCGCGCCACTTCGATGCGCTCGAAGCACTCGATCTGGTCGCCGGCCTTGACGTCGTTGTACTGCTTCACGCCGATGCCGCATTCCATGCCGTTGCGAACCTCGTCGACCAGTTCCTTGAAGCGACGCAGCGATTCCAGCTCGCCTTCGAACACCACGGTGTTGTCGCGCAACACGCGGATCGGCTTGGAGCGCTTGACCGTGCCCTCGGTGACCATGCAGCCGGCCACGGCGCCGAACTTGGAGCTGCGGAACACCTCGCGCACTTCGGCCAGGCCGATGATCTCCTCGCGGATTTCCATGCCCAGCAGACCGGAAGCGGCCTGCTTCACCTGGTCGATCACGTCATAGATGATCGAGAAGTAACGCACGTCCAGACCGGAGGTATCGATCACCTTGCGGGCCGAGGCATCGGCGCGCACGTTGAAGCCGATGATCAGCGCCTTGGACGCCGCCGCCAGGGTGGCGTCCGACTCGTTGATGCCGCCGACACCAGAGGCGATCACGTTGACCTTGACGTTCTCGTTGCCGATCTGGCTGAGCGACTCGCGCAGCGCCTGCACCGAACCCTGCACGTCGGCCTTGACCAGGATGTTCAGCTGCTGCACGTCGCCCTGACCCATCTGCGCGATGATGTCCTCCAGGCGGTTGGCCTTGCTGACCATGCGGGTGTCGCGACGCTTCTGCGCACGCTCCGCGGCCACCTCGCGGGCCAGCCGCTCGTCGGCCACCACCACGAAGTCGTCGCCGGACTCGGGCACGCCGGACAAGACCCAGCACCTGCACCGGAATCGACGGGCCGGCTTGCTGCACGGTCTTGCCGGTCTCGTCCACCAGCGCACGCATGCGGCCGTACTCGACGCCGCAGACCACGAAGTCGCCGCGCTTGAGCGTACCCTGCTGCACCAGCACGGTGGCCACCGGGCCGCGACCGCGATCCAGGCTGGATTCGATCACCACGCCCGAAGCCGGGCCGTCCTCGACCGCGGTCAGTTCCATCACCTCGGACTGCACCGAGATCGCGTCCAGCAGCTCGTCGATGCCCATGCCGGTCTTGGCCGACACCGGCATGAACATGGTGTCGCCGCCCCAGTCTTCAGGGACCACTTCCAGGTTCACCAGGCCCTGCTTGACGTTGTCCGGGTTGGCGTCGTCCTTGTCCATCTTGTTGACCGCGACGATGATCGGCACCTTGGCGGCGCGGGCATGCTGCACGGCCTCCTTGGTCTGCGGCATCACGCCGTCGTCGGCCGCCACCACCAGCACCACGATGTCGGTGGACTGGGCGCCACGGGCACGCATCGAGGTGAACGCGGCATGGCCGGGGGTATCCAGGAACGTGATGACGCCCTTGGGCGTTTCCACGTGGTACGCGCCGATGTGCTGGGTAATGCCGCCAGCCTCGCCCGACGCCACCTTGGTGCGACGGATGTAGTCCAGCAGCGAGGTCTTGCCGTGGTCGACGTGACCCATGATGGTCACCACCGGCGGGCGCGACACCTTCTCGCCCTCGAGCTCCGCGTTCTGGGTGTGTGCCGCCAGTGCGGCCTCGGCATTGTCTTCGGCGGCGGCGATCGGGGTATGCCCGAGCTCTTCGACCACCAGTACCGCGGTGTCGTGGTCGATGGTCTGGTTGATGGTCGCCATGACGCCCATCTTGAACAGCGCCTTGACCACCTCCGAACCCTTCACCGCCATCTTCTGGGCCAGGTCGGCGACGGTGTTGGCATCGCCGACCATCACCTCGCGCACCACCGGCGCGGTAGGCCGGGAGAAGCCGTGCGGGCCGGACGTGGCGGCGCTGCCGCGGGCCGCCTCGCGACCGCCGCGACCGGGCTTGCCGCGCTTGGAACGACGCGCGCGGTCGGCCTCGGACAGGTGCAGTTCGCCACCGGCAAAGCGCTTGCCACCCGGACCCTCGTCACGATCGCGACCGTGACGGGACTTCGAACCGCGCGCGTCGGCCGCCGCGGCGGGCGCGGCAACAGGCGGCTTTACCGGGGCGGGAGCGACCGGGGCCGGCGCGGCGACCTTCTTCTCGCGGCGGCGCGGCTCGTGGATGCGCGGCACGATCATGCCGAATGCGCTGTGGTCGGTGCTGCCGGACGAGGTGGTCGTATCGGCCGGCGTATCCGACGCGGTGTCTTCAGGGGCGGCTGCCTGTGGCTCGACCGCCTCGGCCGCCTGCGGCTCCTCAGCGGGTGCTTCCTCGGCTGCCTGCTCGGCGGCCTTGCGGTCCTCCTCGGCCTGGAGCTCCGCCTCGGCGCGCAGGCGTGCCTCTTCCTCCTGCCTGCGCTGGGCCTCGATCCGCTCGCTCTCTTCCTGCTCGCGCTGCTGCTGCGACTCGGCCAGCTTGCGCGCGGCCTCCTCGCGCTCGGGCTCGGCGCTGGCTTCTTCGGCGATCACGCTGCGCTTGACGTAGGTGCGCTTGGCGCGCACCTCCACGTTCACCGTCTTGGCGCTGCTGGCCGCACCGCGGCCACCCGGGGTAGCGACCTTGAGCTCGCTGACCTTGCGTCGCCGCAGAGTGATCTGGCGCGGCGTGCTGTCGTCCGCCTCGGCCGCGGCATCGTCGCGGCCGTGCGTGCGGCGCAGGAATCCAAGCAGCTTCACCTTTTCGGTGCTGCTGATGACCTGCTCCGCATCGGAGAATTCCATACCTGCTTCGCCAAGCTGACCGAGCAGCCGTTCCACCGGCATCCCGAGCACCTGGGCCAATTGTTTGATCGTGACATCCGACATCGTGTTCTTTCTCCGCCGTTCCCGCGCTTATCGCCATGCGGCCAAGCCAGCACAGCCACCCCCATCCATGGTGGAAGACCCCGAGGGTCTTCCCCGGCGCGCCCGTCCGAGGGCGCGGCCGCTCGCAGTTAGCCGCCGCTCTCCAGTCGCGCGATCATCGGCGCCCGTGCAGCCATGATCAGCGCCGCGGCGCGCTCTTCGTCCATCCCCTCGATATCGATCAGGTCGTCCACCGCCAGGTCAGCCAGGTCGTCAACGGTACCCACCCCGCGTGCAGCCAGTGCATAGGCGGTGGTGTCGTCCATCCCTTCGAGTGCCAGCATCTCTTCGGACGGCTGATGCTCGTCGATGCCCTCTTCCACGGCCAGTGCCTCGGTCAGCAGCGCGTCGCGAGCGCGGGCGCGGAGCTCCTCGACGATGTCCTCGTCGAAACCTTCCACCGCCAGCAGTTCGGCGCTTGGCACGTAGGCGATTTCCTCGACGCTGGAGAAACCTTCCTGCACCAGGATGTTGGCGATTTCCTGATCCACTTCCAGCTTGTCCATGAACAGTTGCAGCGCCGCTTCCTGCTCGGCCTCGCTCTTGGCGGTGACCTGGTCCTGGGTCATCACGTTGAGCTGCCAGCCGGTGAGCTTGCTGGCCAGGCGCACGTTCTGGCCACCGCGGCCGATGGCCTGGGACAGCTTGTCCTCGGCCACGGCGATGTCCATCGAGTGCTTTTCCTCGTCCATGATGATCGACTGCACCTCGGCCGGCGCCATCGCGTTGATCACGAACTGGGCCTGGTTCTCGTGCCACAGGATGATGTCCACGCGCTCACCGTTGAGCTCGTTGGACACCGCCTGCACCCGCGAGCCGCGCATGCCGATGCAGGCGCCGATCGGATCGGTGCGGCTGTCGTGCGCCAGCACCGCGATCTTGGCGCGGTCGCCCGGATCGCGCGCGCAGCCCTTGATCTCGACCAGGCCCTGGCCGACTTCCGGCACCTCGAGCTTGAACAGCTCGATCATGAATTCTGGAGCGGCACGCGAAACGAACAGCTGCGGGCCACGGACTTCGGAGCGCACCTCGTAGAGATAGCCGCGAACGCGGTCGCCGACGCGGGCCGACTCGCGCGGAATGGTCTTGTCGCGCGGGATGAATGCCTCGGCGTTGCTGCCCAGGTCCAGGTACACGTTGCCGCGCTCGACCCGCTTGACGATGCCGGTGACCAGTTCGCCGACGCGCTCCTGGAACGCATCGACCACCTGCTGGCGCTCCGCTTCGCGCACGCGCTGCACGATCACCTGCTTGGCCGCCTGGGCCGCGATGCGGCCGAACTCGGCGTTCTCGACCTGGGTCTCGATGTATTCACCCACCTGGGCGTCGTCACGCTCGTCCAGGGCGTCCATCAGACGCACCTGGTGATACGGCGACTCCATCTCGCCGTCGTCGGCGATGATTTCCCAGCGGCGGAACGTCTCGTACTCGCCACTCTGGCGATCGATCGATACGCGGACGTCCGGATCCTCCTCCGGATAGCGCTTCTTGGCCGCCGACGCGAGCGCCGCTTCCATCGCCTCGAAAATCACTTCGCGCGGAACGCCCTTTTCATTGGCAACCGCATCGACCACCAGCAAAAGTTCTTTGCTCATTGCAGCAACTCCGTTTGCGCCCGCTGAGGACGCCGATCGCTCTAGTTTGATGACTTGGTGGCCTTGTTGGCCGGCTTGTTTCCGCCACGCTTGGGCTGCGGCACGTAGCCGAGCGCTTCCCAGTCGGGCACCACGCGCGCGGTTTCCACCGCGTCGTGATCGAACTCGAAGGTCTTGCCTTCCGCGGTCAGCGTCAGATGCTCGCCTTCCACCGAGACCACCCGCGCCTTGAACCTGCGCCGGCCCTCGATCGGCGCCTTCAGCAGGATCTTCACCTCCTGGCCGACCACCTTGGCGAACTGCGCCGCGGTGAACAGCGGCCGATCGATGCCCGGCGAGGAGACTTCCAGCACGTACTGCCCGGGAATCGGATCCTCCACGTCCAGCATCGCCGACAGCTCGCGGCTGGCCGCCTCGCAATCGTCGATCGACACCTCGCGGCTGCCGTCGGGAATGTCCAGGTAGACGCGCAGGGTGCTCTGCCCCATCGAGGGGTTGAACTCCACACCCAGGCATTCCAGCTGAAGATCAGCCAGAACCTCGGTGAAGCGTTGTGCCAATGCCTGCGTATCCATGATTCGTCTGTATGGGTCCGTCTGTATGTTTTGCCAGCGCCGGAAACAAAAAATGGGCTCGAAAGCGGCCCATTCCCTTACCACGTCGATGTCCCGACTCGCCCGCGATCGCTTCCGGCAACGGCGCCGCCGCGGCCTCGTGGCCACGGGCTGCCCATGCGGCGCATCCTAGCGCCCAACAAAAAAGCCTCACGAGGAGGCTTTCTTGTCCAAGAAAGATCCGGTAGCGGGGGCGCGTTCGGTCTCTGCCTGCAGAGCTCCGGCGCGTTCCTCTTCCCCGCCTACGATCCGTGCATGATACGCATCACCCTGCTGTTGCGCAAGGTCGGCAGAGGCCTGACCCAAGCACCGGAAGGCTTTCGCAACCGTTGGTCGACGCCCCGACCGGATCGTGAAATGCGGCCGGACCATACACTTCACAGACATGATCGCTTGCGGTCCGGCAGCCAGCAGCACCGTGCCGGCCGACCGACCCGGGCCGGCCACCCTCCATCCCGCACACCGCACATACGAAAACGGCGCGCTTCATTGAAGAGCGCGCCGTCGTCGTCATGTCAGGCAAACATGGTAGCGGGGGCAGGATTCGAACCTGCGACCTTCGGGTTATGAGCCCGACGAGCTGCCAGACTGCTCCACCCCGCATCAGAGTCCGAATAGTTTAGCGATGTGTGCTGGTTACCGCAACCCTTTTAAGTAGATTGGAAGTCGATTCATGCATCAATTCGATCTTCCCGCGAACGATCAGGCCAGCCCGAACGCGTGCCGGCACCATGCCAGCAGCGGCCCCCAGTACAGACCCAGCGCCAGCAGTGCCAATGCGTTGATCGACAGCATCACCCGCAGCGGTGCGTCCGGCTGCGCCTGCAGGCTGCTGCCCTCGGCCGGCGCGTCGAAGTACACCACCTTGACCACATACAGGTAGTAGTACAGGCCGATGATGGCGAACACCACGCCAACGATCGCCAGCCACAGCATGTTGGCGTGGATCGCCGCCTCCAGCACCAGCGCCTTGGCCCAGAAACCGAACAGCGGCGGCACGCCGGCCAGCGACAGCATCGCCAGCATGGTCAGGAAGGCCATCCACGGCGACTTCCGGTTGAGACCGCGCAGATCGGCGATCTCCTCGCACTCGAAGCCGGCACGCGCCAGCGCCATGATCACCCCGAAGGCGGCCACGCTCATCACTGCGTAGCTGACCGCGTAGAACATCGCCGCGGCATAGCCTTCGGGACCGGCCGCGGCCAGGCCCAGCAGCAGATAACCCATGTGCGAGATGGTCGAGTAGGCCAGCATGCGCTTGAGGTTGGTCTGCACCAGCGCCACCAGGTTGCCGATCGCCAGCGACAACACCGCCAGTACCGCCAGCATGTTCTGCCAGTGCGGCGCCAGGTCGCCCATGCCGCCATCGAGCAGGCGGTAGGCCATGCCGAACGCCGCCAGCTTGGAGCCGGAGGCGACGAACGTGGTGACCGGCGTCGGCGCACCCTGGTAGACGTCCGGAATCCACATGTGGAACGGCGCGGCGCCCAGCTTGAAGCCGATGCCCACCACCATGAAGATCAACCCGAACTGCAGCAGTTTCGGCGCGGTGGTGTAGCCCATCACGTCATGCAGCTGGGCCAGCGCCAGGCTGGGCGTGCCGCCCATGCCCGAGGCTCCGTACACCATCGACATGCCGTACAGCAGCATGCCGGAGGCCAGTGCGCCGAGCACGAAATACTTGATCGCCGCTTCCGACGGCAGCGGCGCGTCGCGATTGAGCGCGACCAGCGCATACGACGACAGCGACAACAGCTCCAGGCCGAGATACACGGTGACCAGGTTGCCGGCCGAAACCAGCAGCATGATGCCGATCACGGCGAAGATCATCAGCGTGTAGAACTCGCCACCGACCAGCTTGCGGTCGATCAGGTAGGGCCGCGCATACACGAACACCAGCGCCGTGGTGCCCAGCGCGAAAACCTTCAGGATCTCCGAGACGCCGTCGCTGATGAACATGCCGCCGAACGCGCTGATCGCGAATGGCGGGTGTCCGGCGATGACCAGGAAGATCGCCACTACCAGCACCACGATCGACAGCCAGTGCAGCGCCGGGCGCTGCGCCGGCTTGATGAAGGCATCCAGCAGCAACAGCAGGCAGGCCGCCGCGACCAGATAGAACTCCGGAAGCAGAACCAAAATGTCTTTGAAGTTGGGCATTGTCCGTCCTGCTTAGATCTTGTGAACAGCGAGCTGCTGCACCAGCTGCGAGACCGAGCCGTCCATCAGGTGGATCAGCGGCTGCGGCCACACGCCCAGGGCCAGCACGGCGGCGGCGAACGCGACCAGCACGAACGTTTCGCGGCCATCGATCTCCTCCATCTCCGCCACGTGCGGGTTGTGGATCTCGCCCCACAGCACGCGCTTGACCATCCACAGCGTGTAGGCCGCGCCGATGATCAGGGTGAAGGCGGCGAACAGCGCAATCCACGGATTGGCGCTGAAGCTGGCCAGAATCACCATGAACTCGCCGACGAAACCGCTGGTCCCGGGCAAGCCCGAGTTGGCCATCGCGAACAGCACGTAGAAGAAGCCGAACCACGGCATCACATTGATCACGCCGCCATAGTCCTTGATCAGCCGGGTGTGCAGGCGGTCGTACATGACACCGATGCAGGTAAACATGGCGCCGGAGACGAAGCCGTGCGAGATCATCTGCACCATCGCGCCCTGCATGCCCAGACGGGCCATGTCCAGATCGCCGCTCTCACGCACCAGCATGAAGGCGATGAAGATGCCCAGCGTGACGAAGCCCATGTGCGCCACCGACGAATACGCCACCAGCTTCTTCATGTCCTCCTGCACCAGCGCCACGTAGCCGATGTAGACCACCGCCACCAGGCTCAGCACGATCACCAGCCAGGCAAAGTGCGCGCCGGCATCGGGGGTGATCGGCAGGATGAAGCGCAGCATGCCGTAGGTACCCACCTTCAGCATCACCGCCGCCAGCACCACCGAGCCGCCGGTGGGTGCCTCCACGTGGGCGTCCGGCAACCAGGTGTGTACCGGCACCATCGGCACCTTGATCGCAAAGGCGATCAGGAACGCGAAGAACAGCCAGGTCTGCTCCTGCATGGTCAGCGGCAGTGCCGCCAGCGTGGCCATGTCGAAGGTGCCTGCCTTCTGGTACAGGTACAGCAGCGCCACCAGCATGAACACCGAACCGAAGAAGGTGTAGATGAAGAACTTCAGCGTGGCGTAGACCCGACGCGGGCCGCCCCACATGCCGATCAGGATGAACATCGGCACCAGGATCGCCTCGAACAGCGCGTAGAACAGCAGCGCGTCGGTGGCGCAGAACACGCCCACCAGCAGGCCCTCGAGCATCAGCATCGCGGCCATGTACTGGTGCGGCTTGTCCTGGATGACCTTCCACGCACCGGCGATCACCAGGATGCCGACGAAGGTGGTCATCACGATCAGCGCCACCGAGATGCCGTCCACCGCCAGTCCGTAGTGCACGCCCCAGGCGGCGATCCACAGGTAGCTTTCGGACAGCTGCATCGGTGCGGCGTCGGGCTGGTAGCGCACCAGCAACAGCAGGCTGGCGGCGAAGGTCAGCACCGCCACCAGCAGCGACAGCCAACGCGCCAGATCGGGCCGGCGCGCGCCGGCCATCAGCACCGGGATGGCACCGACCACGGGAAGCCAGATGAGCAGGCTGAGCAAATGATTGAACATGGAGCCTGTTTCCCTTATTGCCCGAGCAGCTGAAACCCGCCGATCAGCAGGATCAGACCGAGGATCATCGCGAACGCGTAGTGGTAGAGGTAACCCGACTGCAGGCGTCGGCCCAGCGCCGCGATGCGATGCACCACGCCGACCGAGCCGTTGACCATGGCGCCGTCGATCAGGCCGGCGTCGCTGGCCTTCCAGAACACCCGGCCCATCTTCACGCCGCCACGGGCGAACACCGCGAAGTAGACGTTGTCGACCCAGTACTTGCGGTCCAGCACCGTCCACAGCGGCTTGAGCGCCCCCTTGACCCGACCGGCCATGGCCGGGTTGAACAGGTAGATGTAGCTGGTGATGGCGAAGGCCAGTGCCACCAGCGCGAACGGCAGGCTGAGGAACCCGTGCAGCGCCATCGCCAGCGCACCGTGGAACTCGCCGGCCATCTCGCCGAGCACGTTGTTGCCCTCTTCTACCTGGATCGCGCCGCCGAACCAGTTGCCGAACAGCATCGGCCCGACCGTGAAGAAGCCCACCAGCAGCGACGGGATCGCCAGCAGCACCAGCGGCACCGTAACCACCCAGGGCGACTCGGTCGGCGCGTGCTCCAGCTCACCCGGCTTGTGCTCGTGGTGCGGATCGTCGGTGTGCACATGGTGGGCATCGTGGTCGGCGTGCCCCGCGTGGCCATGGCCAACCACCACGAAGCGCTCCTTGCCGTGGAAGGTCAGGTACATCTGGCGGAAGGTGTACAGCGCGGTGACGAAGGCACCGGCCATGACGCAGACATAGGCATAGCCCGCGCCCCAGCGATGCGATTCGCCGACCGCCTCGATGATGGCGTCCTTGGAGTAGAAGCCCGAGGTGAACGGGATCGCCACCAGCGCCAGCGAACCGATCCACATGGTGATCCAGGTGATCGGCATGTACTTGCGCAGGCCGCCCATGTAGCGCATGTCCTGCTCATGGTGCATGGCAATGATCACCGAGCCGGCGCCCAGGAACAGCAGCGCCTTGAAGAAGGCGTGGGTCATCAGGTGGAACACCGCGCCGGCATAGGCGGACACGCCAAGCGCCACGGTCATGTAGCCCAGCTGCGACAGGGTCGAATAGGCGACCACGCGCTTGATGTCGTTCTGCACGATACCGATCATGCCGGTGAACAACGCGGTGGTCGCGCCGATCACCATGACGAAGCTCAGCGCGGTCTGCGACAGCTCGAACAGGGGCGACATGCGCGCCACCATGAAGATGCCCGCGGTGACCATGGTCGCGGCGTGGATCAGCGCCGAGATCGGGGTCGGGCCTTCCATCGAGTCGGGCAGCCACACGTGCAGCGGCACCTGCGCCGACTTGCCCATCGCGCCGATGAACAGGCAGATGCAGATCACCGTGGCCGCATCCCAATGCATGCTGGAGGTGAGCGCCAGGGTGCGCCCGACCAGCGTCGGGGCGGCGTCAAAGGCAGTGGCGTAGTCCAGCGTGCCCAGGAAGTACAGCACCGCCGAGATGCCCAGCAGGAACCCGAAGTCGCCCACGCGATTGACCAGGAACGCCTTGAGGTTGGCGAAGATCGCGGTCGGCTTCTTGTACCAGAAGCCGATCAGCAGGTACGACACCAGGCCCACCGCTTCCCAGCCAAAGAACAGCTGCATGAAGTTGTTGCTCATCACCAGCATGAACATCGAGAAGGTGAACAGCGAGATGTAGGCGAAGAAGCGCTTGTAACCCGGGTCGTCGGCCATGTAGCCGATGGTGTACAGATGCACCAGCAGCGAGACGAAGCTCACCACCACCAGCATCATCGCGGTCAAGCGGTCGACCAGAAAGCCGACGCTGGCATCGAAGCGTCCGATGTGGAACCAGGTGTACAGGTTGTGGTTGTAGGTCGGCGCGCCGCCGGCGGTCAGCTGGTACAGCACGTAGAACGCCAACGCGCAGGACACCGCCACGCCCAGGATCGTCACCGTATGGGCGCCGGCGCGACCGATGAACCGGCCGAAGAAGCCGGCCAGCACGCAACCGGCCAGCGGCGCCAGCGCGATCGTCAGCAGAATGGATGTCGAAAGCTGCATCGTGGACATGCCTTAACCCTTCATGCTGTCGATTTCGGCGACATTGATGGTGCTGCGGTTGCGGAACAGCAGCACCAGGATCGCCAGGCCGATGGCCGCTTCGGCCGCGGCCACGGTGAGGATGAAGAACACGAATACCTGGCCGGAGACGTCGCCGAGGAAGCGCGAGAACGCCACGAAGTTGGTATTCACCGCCAGCAGCATCAGCTCGATCGACATCAGCAGCACGATCACGTTCTTGCGGTTGATGAACAGGCCGGCGACGGCGATGCAGAACAGCACCGCTCCCAGCACGATGTAGTGCGATAACGTGATCACGGGTTGCCCTCCTGCGGGCCGGTCGGCTCATCCGGCCGCACCGGTGCCATCTTGATGACGCGGATGCGGTCGCGCGGGTTCACCCTGACCTGCTCGCTGGCCGACTCGAAGCGCTTGTCGGCGCGCTGGCGCAGGGTCAGAGCCACCGCGGCGACCACGCCGACGGTAAGAATCAGTGCGGCGATCTCGAACGGCAGCAGGTAGCGGGTGTACAGCGCCGCGCCCAGCCACTCGGTGTTGGACATGCCCGCAGCCGTGGCCGGGTCCACACCCATGCCCACTGCGTGCATCGCACGCACGCCGATCAGCGCCAGCATCTCGACCAGCATCACGCCGGCCACCACGATGCCCACCGGCAGAAAGCGGATGAAGCCTTCGCGTACCTGTTCCTGCTTGATGTCGAGCATCATCACCACGAACAGGAACAGCACCATCACAGCACCGACATAGACCACGATCAGCGCGATCGCCAGGAACTCGGCCTCGGCCAGCAGCCACAGGCAGGCGGTGCTGAAGAAGGTCAGCACCAGCGCCAGCACCGCGTGCACCGAGTTCTTCAGCGAGATCACCGCCAGCGCCGAAGCCACGGTGACCGCGGCGAAGCCGTAGAAGCAGATCAGTTGGAACAATTGGGGATTCATGGTCGGCCTCAGCGGTACGGCGCGTCTTGCGCGCGGTCGGCGGCAATGGCCTGCTCGAAGCGGTCACCGATGGCCAGCAACTGCGCCTTGGTCACCACGTTCTGGCCGCGCTGCTCGAAGTGGTACTCGTGGATCGAGGTCTCCACGATCGAGTCCACCGGGCAGCTCTCTTCGCAGAATCCGCAGTAGATGCACTTGAACAGGTCGATGTCGTAACGCGTGGTACGGCGCTGGCCATCACTCTCGCGCGGGGCCGAGTCGATGGTGATCGCCAGCGCCGGACACACCGCTTCGCACAGCTTGCAGGCGATGCAGCGCTCTTCGCCGTTCGGGTACCGGCGCAGCGCGTGCAGGCCGCGGAAGCGGTTGGACTTGGGAATGTGCTCCATCGGATAACGCATGGTGAACTTGGGCTTGAACATGTAGCCCATGGTCAGGCCCATGCCCTGGAACAGTTCCAGCAGCAGCAGGCTCTTGAAGTATTGGATGATGCGTGACATGGCTCTAGACCCCCGTGCCGATGCTGACCCAGCCGTAGTACTTCATGCAGCCGGCGACGAGCACCCACACGATCGTGATGGGAATGAAGATCTTCCAGCCCAGCCGCATGATCTGGTCATAGCGGTAGCGCGGGAAGCTGGCGCGGAACCACAGGAACAGGAACGACATCACGAAGGCCTTGATGAACAGCCAGATGAAGCCGCCGGTCCAGATCCAGTTGATCCACCACGGCGCATCGGCGTGGATCCAGCCCTGCAGCGGGCTGAGCCAGCCGCCCAGGAACAGGATCGCGGCCAGGAAGCTGATCAGGATCATGTTGGCGTATTCGGCCAGGAAGAAGATCGCGAAGGCCGAGCCGGAATACTCCACGTGGAAGCCGGCGACGATTTCCGATTCGCCCTCGGCCACGTCGAACGGGCGCGCGGTTGGTCTCGGCCACGCCGGAGATGAAGTACACCAGGAACACCGGCAGCAGCGGCAACCAGAACCAGTCGAACAGGCCCTTGCCGCCGGCCTGGGCGTGCACGATCGCGGTCAGGTTGAGACTGCCCGCGAGCACCAGCACGCAGACCAGGCACAGGCCCATCGCCAGCTCGTAGGAAATCACCTGGGCGGCCGAACGCATCGCGCCGAGCAGCGCGTAGCGCGAATTGGACGCCCAGCCGGCCAGGATGATGCCGTACACGCCCAGCGAGCTCATTGCCAGCAGGTACAGCACGCCGGCGTTGACGTCGGCCAGCACGAGCCCCTCGCTGAACGGGATCACCGCCCAGGCGGCCATCGCCGGGATCAGCGCCAGCAGCGGCGCCAGGTAGTACAGGAAGCGGTTCGCGCTGCTGGGAAGGATCACTTCCTTGATCAGCAGCTTGACCACGTCGGCGAAGGCCTGCAGCAGACCGAACGGGCCGACCTTGTTCGGCCCCAGGCGCACGTGCATCCAGCCGATGACCTTGCGCTCCCAGTAGACGAACATCGCCACCGCGATGATCACCGGCACCGCGATGCACAGGATGTAGACGATCGGCCAGACCAGTTGGGTGAGAAGTTGTTCGCCCATGAGTTACGCCTTGCTCAAGATAACGGCTGCACCGTAGGGCGGCAGCGTGGCGGTGAGATCCTGCGCAGCCTCGATCCACACCGCGCCCGTCGGGTACGGCGCTGTCGATGACCACCGGCAAACTGGCCTCGGCGATGCGCACCGTCGTCGCCGTCGGCCACCGCGCGACGCATCGCGTCGGCCGGGCTGATGCGGGCGGCCGGCGGCCGGTTGAGCGGATGGGCGTTCAGCGCGGTGGACCGGCGCAGGACCGCGTCGGTGCGATAGATCGGCCAGGTGGCCAGGCGCACCAGTGCATCGCCGGCATCAGCCGCGGCCGGCACCGCCAGCGAAGCCTGCGAGATGGTCGACTCCGGCGCTGCCGCCGCGGGCATGCCCTGGCGCAGGCCGGCGATGTCGTCGAACTCGAAACCGGGCAACTGCATCAGCCCACCCAGTGCGCGCAGCACCTTCCAGCCGGGACGCACCTCGCCCGGCGGGGTGGCACCGGCCTGCACCGATCTGGGTGATGCCATCGACATTGACCAGCGTGCCGTCGCTTTCCGGCAGCAGCGCGATCGGCAGCAGCACGTCAGCCACCTCGCGCAGCGCCGGGCTGGCGAACGCGCTGAACGCGACCACCTGCGACGCCTGCTTCAGCGCGCCGAGTACCTGCGCCCCGTCGGCAAAGTCGTGAGGCGGTTCGGCACCAAACAGCACGTAGCTCTTGCGCGGCTGCGCCAACATCGCCTGCGCATCCAGCCCGCCGTTGCCCGGCGATACGCCCAGCTGGGCCAGGCCAATGGCGTTGGCCCCCAGCGGCAACTCGTTGCAGCTGGCCTCGCAGGCGTCGGCGATGAAGCGGGTGACCGCACGCAACGCGGAGGCCTGCGGATGGGTCACCGCGGCTTCGCCGAAGATCACCACGGCCTGGCCCTGCTCGGCGGCGCGCTTGAGCGCGGCGATCGCATCGCGGTCGCCCTGGTCGCAGCTGGCCGCGCCGATGGCCGAGCCGAGCGAAGCTGGTGCCGTGGCACCGGCGTCCACCGCGGCGCGGGCCAGCGACAACAGAGCCTGCAGCAGGGCCTGCGGCGGCACGATCGCCTCTCCGGCCAGCGCATAGTTGAATTCGAAACGGGCCGGATTGACCGCGTAGACGGTGGCGCCACTCTTCACCGCCTGGTGCAGACGGTGATTCAGCAGCGGCATTTCGCGGCGCAGATCCGAGCCGACCAGCAACGCCGCCTTGACCTGGCTGACCGAGGTCACCGGCAGGGTGAAGCGCGCAGCACCGGGGCGATCGCTGAAATCCAGCTGGCGCAGGCGATGATCGATGTGCGCGCTGCCCAGCCCGCGGGCCAGACGCAGCAGCAGGTCACCCTCCTCATTGGTGCTGGCCGGCGAGACCAGTACGCCCAGCTCGCTGCCGGGCGCCTGCTTGAGGCTGTCGGCCGCGGCGGACAGCGCGACCTCCCAGCTGACCTCCTGCCAGACACCGTCGCGCTTGATCTGCGGCGACAGCAGTCGATCGGGCGCATACATGCCCTGGTGGCTGTAGCGGTCGCGATCGGACAACCAGCACTCGTTGATCGCCTCGTTGTCGCGCGGCACCGCGCGCAGCACCTGCGCGCGGCGGGTGTGCAGCCACAGGTTCGAGCCCATCGCGTCGTGGTAGCCGATCGACGGCTTGGCGATCAGCTCCCAGGCGCGCGCCTGGAACTTGAACACCTTGTCGGTCAGCGCGCCGACCGGGCACAGCTCGATGATGTTGCCGGACAGTTCGGTCTCCACCGTCTTGCCGATGTAGGTGCCGATCTGCAGGTTTTCGCCACGGTTCATGCCGCCCAGCTCGAACGTACCGGCGATCTCGCTGGTGAAACGCACGCAGCGGGTGCACTGGATGCAGCGGGTCATCTCGGTGGCCACCAGCGGGCCGATGTCCTCATCCGCCACGGTGCGCTTGCGCTCGGTGTAACGCGACACGCTGCGCCCATAGCCGAGCGCCAGGTCCTGCAGTTCGCACTCGCCGCCCTGATCGCAGATCGGGCAATCGAGCGGATGGTTGATCAGCAGGAACTCCATCACGTCGCGCTGGAAATGCAGCGCCTTCTCGGTGCGGGTCTGCACCTTCATGCCCTCGGCCACCGGCGTGGCGCAGGCCGGCTGCGGCTTGGGCATGGGCTTGCCGCCCATCTCCACTTCGACCAGGCACATACGGCAGTTGGCCGCGATCGGCAGCTTGCGGTGGTAGCAGAAGCGAGGGATCGCGACACCGATGGCGTCGGCCGCCTCGATGATCATCGCGCCCTTGCGGATCTGCGTGGGCTTGCCGTCGATCTCGATGTTCAGCAGATCGGTTGGAACGGAATTGGGCTGCGCACTCATCAGGCGGCCACTCCAAGCTTGTCGTCAGTCATCGAGCGGCCGTGTTCCACGAAGTACTCGAACTCGTCCCAGAAGTGATGCAGGAACCCCTGCACCGGCCAGGCGGCGGCTTCGCCGAAGGCGCAGATGGTGTGGCCTTCGATCTGGCCGGCAATCGCCTTCAGACGATGCAGGTCGTCGGGCGTGCCCTGCCCTTCCACGATCCGGCTCAATACCCGGTACATCCAGCCGGTGCCTTCGCGGCACGGCGTGCACTGGCCGCAGGACTCGGCGAAGTAGAAGCGCGCGATGCGGTGGCAGGCCTTGACCATGCAGGTGCTGTCGTCCATCACGATGACCGCGCCAGAGCCCAGGCCCGAGCCGGCCTTCTGCAGGCTGTCGTAGTCCATGGTGCATTCCATGATGGTCGCCGCCGGCAGCACCTTCATGGAGGAGCCGCCCGGGATCACCGCCTTCAGCTGGCGCCCCTCGCGGATGCCGCCGGCCATCGCCAGCAGGTCCTTGAACGGAGTGCCAAGGCGGATCTCGAAATTGCCCGGCTTGGTCACGTGGCCGGAGACCGAAAAGATCTTCGGACCGCCGTTGTTGGGCTTGCCCAGGTTGAGGAACCAGTCCGCGCCGTTGCGCAGGATCGCCGGCACCGAGGCGTAGGTCTCGGTGTTGTTGATCGTGGTCGGCTTGCCGTACAGGCCGAAATTGGCCGGAAACGGCGGCTTGAAGCGCGGCTGGCCCTTCTTGCCCTCCAGCGACTCCATCAGCGCGGTTTCCTCGCCGCAGATGTAGGCACCGGCGCCCAGCGCGGTATGGATGTCCACGTCGATGCCCGAGCCGCCGATGTTCTTGCCCAGCAGGCCGGCCGCGTAGGCCTCCTTGAGCGCTTCCTCGAAGTGCTCGTAAGGCTCGTGGTGGAACTCGCCGCGCAGGTAGTTGTAGGCCACGGTCGAACCGGTGCAGTAGCAGGCGATCGCCAGCCCTTCGATCACCGCGTGCGGGTTGTAGCGCAGGATGTCGCGATCCTTGGCCGTGCCCGGCTCGGACTCGTCCGAGTTGCAGAGGATGTACTTCTGCATGTCGCCCTTGGGCATGAACGACCACTTCAGACCGGTCGGGAAGCCCGCGCCGCCGCGGCCGCGCAGGTTGGACTTCTTGACTTCCTCGATCAGCGTGGCCGGGTCCGGCTTCTCGGCAAGGATCTTCTTCCACGCCTGGTAGCCGTCGACCTGGGTATAGGCGTCCATCGACCACGGCTTGTCGAAGTGCAAGGTGGTGTAGACGACCTGGTGGTCCTGCGGTGCGGGTCCGACTGACATTGGTATTGAGCCCTTATTCCAGACCGTCGAGGATGTCGTCGAGCTTCTCGGGGGTGAGGTGCTCGTGGTAGTGCCCGTTGACGGTCATCGCCGGCGCGTACACGCAGGCGGCAATGCATTCTTCTTCGCGCTTGAGATACACGCGGCCGTCCGGCGTGCTTTCGCCGAGCTTCACGCCGAGCTTCTTCTCGCAATGACGCACCAGGCCCTCGGCGCCGTTGAGCCAGCACGAGATGTTGGTGCAGATAGCCACGTTGTTGCGCCCAACCGGCTTGGTTTCCAGCATCGAATAGAAGCTGGCCACTTCGTAGCCCCAGATCGCGGGCACGTCGAGGTAGCGGGTCACCGCGGTGATCAGCTCGTCGGTGAGGAAGCCCTGGTTCTGCTCCTGCGCGGCAAACAGCGCCTGGATCAGCGCCGAGCGCTTGCGGTCGGGCGGGAACTTGGCCACCCACTCGTCGATGTGGTGGCGGGTGTGCTCGCTCAGTACGACAAGCGGATCGACGTGCTTGACCTGGTCGTAATGTCCGGTGGCTTTCATGGTTCTCTCCGTCGTGGCCGGCTCAGCGATCGATTTCGCCGAACACGAGGTCGTAGGTGCCGATCATCGCGACCACGTCGGCCAGCATGTGGCCGCGCACGATCGGATCGATCGACGACAGATGGGCAAAGCCCGGGCGCGCGCAGGTGCACACGGAACGGCTTGTTGGCGCCGTCGGAGACCAGGTAGCAGCCGAACTCGCCCTTGGGCGCCTCCACCGCGCAGTAGGTCTCGCCGGCGGGCACGCAGTAGCCTTCGGTGAAATGCTTGAAGTGGTGGATCAGCGCTTCCATGTCCTCCTTCATTTCGGCGCGCGAGGGCGGCGCCACCTTGAAGTTCTTCACCATCACCGGACCGGGATTGGCGCGCAGCCAATCGACGCACTGCTTGATGATGCGGTTGGACTGGCGCATCTCTTCCACGCGCACCAGGTAGCGGTCATAGCAATCGCCATTGACGCCCACCGGGATGTCGAAATCCATCTCGGCGTACTTGGCGTACGGCTGGGTCTTGCGCAGGTCCCAGGCCAGGCCCGAGCCACGAACCATCGGACCGGACATGCCCCAGGCAGTGGCCATCTCCGGGCTGATCACGCCGATGCCGACGGTGCGCTGCTTCCAGATGCGGTTGTTGGTCAGCAGCTCCTCGTACTCGTCCACCTTGTGCGGGAAGTACGCGGTGAACGCCTCGATGAAGTCGAGCATGGACCCTTCGCGCCAGGCGTTGAAGTTCTTCAGGTCCTTGCCCTTGTGCCAGGGCGACTCGCGGTACTGCGGCATCTGCGCCGGCAGGTCGCGGTAGACGCCGCCGGGGCGGTAGTAGGTCGCGTGCATGCGCGCGCCGGAGACCGCCTCGTAGACGTCCATCAGCAGCTCGCGCTCGCGGAACGCGTACAGGAACACCGCCATCGCGCCCAGGTCGAGCGCGTTCGAGCCGATCCACATCAGGTGGTTACGCAGCCGGGTGATCTCGTCGAACATCGTGCGGATGTACTGCGCACGCTCGGGCGCCTCGATCCCCAGCAGGGTCTCGATGGCGCGCACGTAGGCGTGCTCGTTGCACATCATCGACACGTAGTCGAGGCGATCCATGTAGCCGATCGACTGGTTGAACGGCTTGGCCTCGGCCAGCTTCTCGGTACCCCGATGCAGCAGTCCGATGTGCGGATCGGCGCGGACGATGGTTTCGCCGTCCATCTCCAGCACCAGGCGCAGCACGCCATGCGCGGCCGGATGCTGCGGGCCGAAGTTCATCGTGTAATTGCGGATTTCCTCGGCCATTTTTTAGTTCTCGCGCCAGTTGTCGGCGGCCTCGGCCCGGGCCTGCATCAGGTCGGCATCGTCGCGGATCACGCGCGGCACCAGCACGCGCGGCTCGATCGAGACCGGTTCGTACACCACGCGCTTGAGCTGCGCGTCGTAACGGACCTCGACGTTGCCGATCAGCGGGAAATCCTTGCGGAACGGGTGGCCGACGAAGCCGTAGTCGGTGAGGATCCGGCGCAGGTCCGGATGCCCGTCGAACAGGATCCCGTACAGGTCGAATGCCTCGCGCTCGAACCAGTTGGATACCGGCCAGATCGAGGTCACCGAGGGCACCACCGGCAGCAGGTCGTCCTGGCAGAACACGCGCAGGCGAATACGCTGGTTGAGCTCGAGCGACAGCAAATGGATGACCACCACGAAACGCCGGGGCCGGTTCTCGTCCCGAGGGCGCCCGGCCCAGTCGAAGCGGCCCACCTGCTCGCCCTCCACGCCACGGGAGAAGCCCGTGGTGGAGACCGTCTCGGTGTCCCACTCGTCCTTGCCGTAACCCAGGTAGTCCAGGCCGCAAAGATCGATCAGCTGACCGAAGCGGAAGCCGGGCTCGTCGCGCAGCGCCAGCGCCACGCTGGGCAAGTCGGCGGCGGCCAGCTCGGCCGTGGTTTCGCGGCGAACCGCGGTGATCGACAGGGTATCGCCGAACCGCGCGGCGAGCCGCTCGGCCAGTGAGGTCGGTTGCGTAACGCTCATGTGGCGGCCCTCTACGAACGCGCGATGGTGCTGGTGCGGCGGATCTTCTTCTGCAACTGCAGGATGCCGTGGATCAGCGCCTCGGCCGTCGGAGGGCAGCCGGGCACATAGATATCCACCGGCACGATGCGGTCACAACCGCGCACCACCGAATAGGAATAGTGGTAGTAGCCACCGCCATTGGCGCAGCTGCCCATGGAGATGACCCACTTCGGGTCGGGCATCTGGTCGTACACGCGGCGCAGCGCCGGCGCCATCTTGTTGACCAGCGTGCCGGCGACGATCATCACATCGCTCTGGCGCGGACTGGGCCGGAAGATCACGCCGTAACGGTCCAGATCGAAGCGGGCCGCGCCGGCATGCATCATCTCCACCGCACAGCAGGCCAGGCCGAAGGTCATCGGCCACATCGAACCGGTGCGCGCCCAGTTCATCAGCGCGTCGACCGAGGTGGTGCCGAAACCGCGCTGCACGATCGGGTTGTCTTCGGACGGGCGCAGGATGTCGTCGACCACATCCAGCGGCTGCGGGTTGTGCATGACCTTGTCGATCGAGGAGATCACTCCCATTCCAGTGCTCCCTTCTTCCAGACGTAGGCAAAACCGATCACCAGCAACAGCAGGAACAGGGCCATCTCCACCAGCGCCACGATGCCGATGCGCGTGAACACCACCGCCCAAGGAAACAGGAACGCGATTTCCAGGTCGAAGATGATGAAGAGGATGGCCAGCAGGTAGTAGCGCACGTCGAAACGCATGCGCGCGTCCTCGAACGCCTCGAAGCCGCACTCGTAGGGTGCGAGCTTGTCCGCCTCCGGACGGCGCGGGCCGGCAAGCATGCCAACCGCCAGCAGGACCAGGCCAAGACCGGTGGCCACGCCGATGAACAGCAGGATGGGCCAGTATTCAGCAAGCACGATGCAACGTACCTCCGCGCCACGCAGGCGCATCAGTGACCGTGGGGACGGTCCGGCAACTTCGATTGGGCCGGCCACAAGGGCCGCTCGAGGACTCCTGGACGTGACCGCGCGGGATCGTCGGCGAGGACGTGGCCCCACGCTTTCAGTTCGGGAATCGCGACATTGTATCAGCGCGCGCGGGTACAACGACAAGCCTTGACGCCAACGCGGCAGGCTGCATCACATCGTGTGGGTCGGTCTTTCCGAGTTGAGCACGCCGACCAGGATGTTCTCGATGCGCTGCCGGGCGACTTCGCTGTCACCCGATTCGTTGAAGTGGATGCCGATACCCGCCGTGCGATTGCCCTGCGCGCCCAGCGGGCTGATCCATGCCACCTTGCCCACCACCGACAGGCGCTCGGTTTCGCCGGCCAGGGTGATCAGCAGCACCACCTCGTCGCCCAGGGCATAGCGCTGGGTGGTCGGCGCGAACAGGCCGCCGTTCTTCAGGAACGGCATGTACGCGTTGTACAACGCAGCGGCATCCTTGATCTTCAGCGAGATGATGCCCTGGCGGGCGGCGGCGACGGGGTTCATGCGGCTCCTGGCGGACTGCCGTTCAGCGGACTGCGGACATTCGCATCCTAGTGTACCGCCCCCCGCTTGGCGACCCTCTGCCACCCCGCCAGCAGGCCGCGCGTAGCCGGAGCGCAGGCGACTGTGACGTGGTACACGGCTGCCACGACGGAGCAAGCCCGACTACAGCTCGCACCAGCCCCAGCGGTCGAAAATCCAGGGCGAGGACACTTCCAGGGTGAGCTTGGCGAACTGCGGCCCACCTCCATGCCGCCCGGCCGCCAGTCGGAAGCCATCGCCGGTGCGCTCCAGTGGCGCCCTGGACCAGGGCCAGCTGTGCACGCGCTCGCCGTTGGCCAGCAGCAGGCGCAGGCGTGGCTGCCATAGGGGAGCCGGCCGCCATGGCAGCACGGCTTCGGTCGACGACACCGTCTGCGCCAAAGTGAACCGCTCGGGGCGGTCGGCCATCCCCCGCATGCGTCGCCCGCTCAACGCCATCTGGCTGCGGTGTTCCTGCAGTGCCGCAAGCTTGATGGCGTGCAGCTCAGGCGCCGCCGGAAACTGCACCGGCACGGCGTCGGGTTCGGTGCGCCCATGCACCAGATAGCCCAGCAGCGGCGGAGACGGTCGTCCGGTCCGAGCCAGCGCCAGACGCATGAGCACGTGCGCACTGCCATGATCCGGATGCCGGTCGCCCAGTGCGGGCAAGGCGATCAGGCTCGGTTGCCAGTCCTCCAGCTCCCGTTGCAGCAGTTGCAACGACTCGCCGTGGTGCGCACGCAGGCGAGCGGTCACCCCCATGTCGGGCCAGCCCATCATCCGCAAGGCGTCCGGGGCCAGGTCGAGCGTCCGCAGCGCGCGGGCCACCTCGCCCCGCCGGCGCTCGCCCCAGCGCCGACGCTCGCCGGGGCCGATCCACAGGCGTCGCTCCAGCCAGCGCTGTGGCCACGGATTGTCGTCGCCACTGGTCAGCAACAGCACCCGCACCGATCCGCCGGCGCGCCGCACGTGCTGGATCAGCTCGCCGGTCCCGATCGTTTCGTCGTCCGGATGTGGCGCAACCACCAGCAGACGGGTGCGCGCATCGATGGGCCATCGCTCCCGGTTTCAGCGGCATGTCATGGTGTCCCCTGCCGGCCAGTCGAGCGCCGGGAAAATGATCAGTCTGCCGGGCACGATGTCGGCGATGTGCATGCGACGGCCGGTCACCGCCAGCGTGCCAGCAGCTCGAGCAGCAGCAGGTCGGTGCGCAGCGGTCCGCGCAATGCATCGCGGGTACGGTTGACGGCGGCGTACCAGTCCGCCAGGGCCTCCGCATCCAGGCCACTGGCCAGAGGCGCCGCCGCACCGGTGCCCCGCGCCTTCAACTCGTCGGCCACTGCCTGGGCGGCGAACCACAGCCGTTGTGCCGGCTCGTCATCGAGCCAGCGCCGCACCACCTCCATCGGCTCGCCGCGACCGGCCGCGAGCGCGGCCAGGTCCTTGCGCACCCCTTTCCGCCGATCGAGCGCGCCCTGCGCCGACCAGTCGCGGGCCAGCCCGGGGTTGCCGCCGGCAGCGGCGAGCGCATGCTCCGGATCGGCCACGCCCTGCTCTTGCAGCCAGGCCATCGCAACCGATGCCGACGGCAGTTGGAACTCGATCCGCTGGCAACGGCTGCGAATGGTCTGCGGCAGCATCCAGGGCGCGTCGGCCAGCAGGATCAGCAGTGTCTGCGATGACGGCTCCTCCAGCGTCTTGAGCAGCGCATTGGCAGCGGCCGAATTCATCGCGTCGGCCGGGTCGATCACCGCCACCTGCCAGCCACCGAACTGGCTGGACATGGCCAGCCGTGCGGACAGCTCGCGCACCTGCTCCACCACGATCTCGCGCCGCTGCACGCCGTCCTTGCGCAGCCCCAGGCCCAGCTCGACCAGATCCGGGTGGGTCCCTGCCGCCAGCAGCAGGCAACTGCGGCAACGGCCACAGGCACTGCCCTGCTCCGGGTGCTGGCAAAGCAGGCCGTTCACGAACTGTCGCATGAACGCTCGCTTGCCCAGCCCGGCCGGGCCGCACAACAGCAGCGCGTGCGGCATGGCATCGCGCTGGCGTCGCGCCTGCAGGCGCTCCCAGTGCCCGGCATGCCAGGGAAGCATGGCGACGACCTCGCTCATGGCCGTTGTTCCAGCAGCGGCTCGACCGCCGCGATCGCCGCCTGCAGCACCTGCCCGGGCGACTGGCTGGCGTCGATCAGGCGGAAACGTCCCGGCTCGGCGGCGGCGCGCGCGCGGTAGGTGGCGCGCACGCGCTCGAAGAAACTGTCGGCCTCGACCTCGATGCGGTCCGCCGCACCACGACCGGCCGCCCGCGCCCGCCCGGTCGCCACGGGCAGGTCCAGCAGCAGGGTCAGGTCCGGCACCAGCCCGTCGCAGGCCCAGCGTTCCAGCTCGGCAATGCGCTCCATCGGCTGCCCGCGGCCGCCGCCCTGGTAGGCATAGCTGGCGTCGACAAAGCGGTCGCACAGGACCCAGCGCCCCGCCGACAACGCCGGCTGCAGGCACTGGCGCACCAGCTGGGCGCGCGAGGCGAACATCAGCAGCAACTCGGTCTCTGCCGCCAGCCCGGCATGCGCCGACTCCAGCACCACCGCGCGCACCGCCTCGCCGACCGCGGTGCCGCCAGGCTCGCGGGTCTGCAACAGGTCCACTCCGCGCGCGGCGATATGCGCGTGCAGGCCCGCCAGCAGCGTGCTCTTGCCGGCACCTTCGCCACCTTCGAGCGTGATCAGGCGACCGCGCGCCATGTCCGGGGCGCCAGTCATCGGCATCGCTTGAGCTGATAGCAGCGGACGTTGCGGTTGTGCTCGGCCAGCGAACTGGCGAACACATGGCTGCCATCGCCACGTGCCACGAAATAGAGGGCCTTGCCGGGCGCCGGATGCAGCGCTGCCTGGATCGCCGGCTTGCCAGGCAGGGCGATCGGCGTCGGCGGCAGGCCGGCGCGCGTGTAAGTGTTGTAGGGGGTGTCGGCGGTCAGGTCGCTGCGCCGGATATTGCCCTGGTAATGGTCACCCATGCCGTAGATCACGCTGGGGTCGGTCTGCAGCAGCATGTGGTTTTCCAGGCGGCGGACGAACACGCCGGCGATGCGCGCCCGCTCGTCGGCGCGGCCGGTCTCCCTCTCCACGATCGAGGCCAGGATCAACGCGTCGTAGGGCGTCGCCAGCGGCAGATCCTTGTCGCGCCCGGGCCACAGCGTGGCCAGGGTCTGCCGCATCGCCTCGTGCGCACGCTTGAGGATGTCCAGGTCACTGTCGCCCTTGACGAAGGCGTAGGTCTCCGGAAGGAAGCGACCCTCCGGCATTTCGTCGGCCGCGCCGAGCCGCTGCATCACCTGCGCATCGTCCAGCCCGGCCGCCAGGTGACGCAGCCCGCTCTCGGCTGCCAGCGCCGCACGCAACTGGTCGAAGGTCCAGCCATCGACGATGGTAAAGCGGTGCTGCAAAACCTTGCCGCTGGCCATGTCCGCCAGCAGTCGCCGCGGCGTGGTGCCCACCGCGATCGCGTATTCGCCGGCGTTGAGGTGCCCGGAGACATGCATCTGCCTGGCCAGCACCCGCCAGTACAACGGTGGTGTCCGGGTCAGTTGCTGGCGATGCAGCAGGTCGACGATGCCACGCAGGCTGCTGCCGCGGGCCACTTCCACCACCGCCCCCTGTGGCGGCACGTCCAGCGGCGTGCGGCTGAAGCGGTCGAACTGGAACCAGGCCCAGCCCGCGGCGGCGATCAGCGCCAGCAGCACCAGCCAAGCCAGTCCACGCAGGAAACCGCCCTGCCCGTGTCTTGAATTCATCCCGCCTGCTCCATGGAAAAACCCAGCCCGCGCCAATGGTCCTGCATCGCCCGGACTACCGGACCCACCGCCAGCGCGCGCCCGCCCAGCTCGCGCACCGGCAGCATGCCGCGCACGCTGGAGCTGAGGAACATCTCGCTGGTCCGCTCCAGCTCGTCCCAACCGACATCGCGCACCCGTACCCGCTTCTGCGTCGCCAGAATTTCGGCCCGGGCGACACCGGCCACGCCACAACGCTGCAGTGACGGCGTGACCAGCTCCCCGTCGATCACCATGAACACATTGGCCGCGGTGGCGCGACACGAGCCGGTCAAGGTTATCGCACAGCAGACCCTCGGCGATCGACGGATCGTTCCATTCCGCACGTGCCAGCACCTGCTCCAGGCGATTGAGATGCTTGATGCCGGCCAGCAAAGGCTGTTCGCCCAGGCGCAGCTGGCAGCGACGCACCCGCACCCCGGTTCGGTAATCGCAGGCCGGCAGCGATGGCAGCGGGAACGCCGCGACCACTCGCGTGGTGCACGGCCTGCGTCGGTGGAGCGTAACCGCGGGCACCGGCCCCGCGGGTCAGCGTGATGCGCACCACCGCATCGAGCAGGCCCGCGCTGGTGGCCTGCGCCTCGGCCAGCAACACGGCCGGATCCGCTGCCGGCAGCCCGAGGCGTCGGCAACCCTCGGCCAGTCGCTGCCATGTGCCGCGGCCACAACGGAGCCTGCCCCGCGACAAAGCGGACCGTCTCGAACAGGCCGTCGCCGTAGCCGAGCCCGCGATCGAGCGCCGACACCGTACCCACCGGCATGCCATCGACCAGCACGCGCTCGTCCGGCGTGGCCATCAGCCGGTCACGCCCAGCGCGCGCAGCAGTCCGCGCGCCTTGGCCCGGGTCTCGTCCAGTTCGGCCGCGGCGACCGAGTCGGCCACGATGCCCGCGCCGGCACGCCATTGCACCTGGTCGCCGCACTGGGTCAGCGTGCGGATGAGGATGTTCAGGTCCATGTCGCCGTTGCGGTCCAGGTAGCCCATCGCGCCGGTGTAGGCGCCGCGCGGCGCGTCCTCCAGCGTCGGCAATGATCTCCATGCAGCGCACCTTGGGACAACCGGTGATGGTGCCGCCGGGAAAGGTCGCCGCGATCACCTGCCCCGGCGTGACGCCCGGGCGCAGTCGGCCGCGCACGTTGGAGACGATGTGGTGCACGTGGGCGTAACTCTCCACCACCATCAGCTCGTCGACCTCGACCGTACCCGGCACGCATACGCGCCCCAGATCGTTGCGCTCCAGGTCGATCAGCATCACGTGCTCGGCGCGCTCCTTGGGATGCCCGCTGAGCTCGCGGATGCGCTCGGCGTCGTCGTCGCCCGGGGTGCGTGGGCGGGTGCCGGCGATCGGTCGCGTCTGCGCCAGCCCGTCGCGCACCTCGACCAGCCGCTCCGGCGAGGAGCTGGCCACGGCCCAGCCGGGTTGCTGCAACAGTCCGGCGAACGGCGCCGGATTGGCGCGGCGCAGCGCGCGTAGAGCGCCGCCGGCTCGGGCGCGACGCGCGTATCGTGCGCACCAGGCGCGCGACAGGTTGACCTGGAAGATGTCGCCCGCCTGCAGATGCTCGTGGATGCGCTCGACACCGTCCAGGAACGACTGCGGCGTGTCCTCCCGTATCTCGCGCGCCGACGGCAGCGGCGCTATCGGAAGCTCCGGCGCAGTGTCCAGGTCGTGCTGCATGTGCTCGAGCAGGGCCTCGAATCCCGGCTCGGCCACCAGCACCGTGCATTCGCGCTGATGATCGACGATCACCGCCGCTGGACAGCGCAGCGCCAGCGCCACCGGCAGCCGCGCATCGGCGCGCAACTGCAGTCGCGGCTCGATTTCGGCCGCCAGCTCATAGGCCAGCATCAGCACCCAGCCGCCATGGAACGGCAAACCGTCCTCTTCCCGCGGCAGCCGCCCGGCCTGCCAGGCTTCATCCAGGGCCTGCAGGAAGCCACCCGTGCGCTCGCCCTGGGGATCGCGCACACGCCCATCCGCATGCAGCGCCAGGGTCGCCTGCGGAAAAGCGAACAGGATGTCGTAGCGCGACTGCGGCGTACCGTGTACCACGCTCTGCAGCAGACACGGGTAGCGCTCGGGAAAGCGGCGGCCGCCGCGAGCAGGTCGCGGTGGCCGCCCAGCGTGCGGCGATGACAGCTCACGCCTGCGTGCTTATGGCGCGCGGCGGAAGACCAGGGTGCCGTTGGTGCCGCCGAAGCCGAACGAGTTGGACATGGCCACGTCGAAAGATGCCTCGCGCGCGGTATGCGGCACGAAGTCCAGGTCGCAGCCTTCGCTGGGTTCGTCCAGATTGATCGTCGGCGGCAACACCTGGTCGCGCAACGCCAGCACGCGTGAAGATCGCCTCGACGCCGCCGGCCGCACCGAGCAGATGGCCGGTCATGGACTTGGTCGAGCTCATCGCCAGCTTGTAGGCGTGATCGCCGAACACCTTCCTGGCGGCCATCACCTCGCCCAGGTCGCCCAGCGGGGTGGACGTGCCGTGGGCATTGACGTACTGCACCTGCTCCGGCGCGATGCCGGCGTCGGCCAGCGCGTTCTGCATGCAGCGGGCGGCACCCTCGCCGTCCTCACTCGGCGCGGTCATGTGGTAGGCATCGCCGCTCATGCCGAAACCGGCCAGCTCGGCGTAGATGCGCGCGCCGCGTGCCTTGGCATGCTCGTATTCCTCGAGCATCAGCACGCCGGCGCCGTCGGACAGCACGAAGCCGTCGCGGTCCTTGTCCCACGGACGGCTGGCCTTGGTCGGCTCGTCGTTGCGGGTGGACATCGCCTTGGCCGAGCAGAAGCCGGCCATCGCCGTGCCGGTGGTGGCGAATTCGGCGCCGCCGGCGATCATCGCGTCGGCATCGCCGTGCTGGATCATCCGCGCGGCCAGGCCGATGTTGTGGGTGGCCGTGGTGCAGGCGGTGACGCAGGCGATGTTCGGGCCCTTCAGACCGAACATGATCGAAAGCTGGCCCGAGACCATGTTGATGATCGAGCTGGGCACGAAGAACGGCGAGACACGGCGCGGCCCCTTGGCGGCCAGCTCCAGCGTGGTCGACTCGATGGTGTAGAGGCCGCCGATGCCGGCGCCCACTGCCACGCCGATGCGCGGCGCGTTGTCCTCGGTCACTTCCAGCCCGGAATCGCGCAGCGCCTGGGTGCCGGCGGCGACGCCGTAGTGGATGAAAGGATCCATCTTCTTGACGTCCTTGGCGGGCATCCACTCGGAGGGATCGAAATCACGCACCTGGCCGGCGATGCGCGTGGCATAACCTGTGGCGTCGAAGTGGGTGACCGGGCCGATGCCGCTGACGCCCTTGAGGATGTGATCCCAGGCGGTGGCGATGTCGTTGCCGACCGGCGAGATGATGCCCATGCCGGTCACTACCACACGTCGCTTGCTCATCGATGTCCTTCCTTCCTGATTCTTCGCCAAGCTGCCCTCGCGGCAGCGGGCCCGCGCCGTCGCGAGCGGGGGTCCGTCCGCCACCATACGGGAACGGACGTTACCGATTGCAGAAACGAAAACTGCGCCAAGGTGGCGCAGCTTTCGATATCGCCACGTGAACGGTCACCGACGCCATGGCGCCCGTCACCGTCACCGTCGATCAATCCTTGGAGTGGGCCTTGATGTAGTCGACGGCCTGCTGCACGGTGGTGATCTTCTCGGCTTCTTCGTCCGGGATCTCGGTCTCGAACTCTTCCTCGAGAGCCATCACCAGCTCGACCGTGTCCAGCGAGTCAGCGCCCAGGTCGTCCACGAACGAGGCGTTCGCCGTGACTTCATCTTCTTTCACGCCCAGCTGCTCGATAACGATTTTCTTGACGCGCTCTTCGATGGTGCTCATGTTGCAAAACCTCCCAAGGAGAAATTCCTGTCAGCGCCGGTTCGCCCGGCAAAGGCCGGCGGATTGTATGGGCTAAACCGCGAGGCCGCCATCTTCCACCGACACGGGTAAACGCCAGATTACTGGAACCGGCGAAAGGGTAATTGTCGCCTAAAAAGCGGCCGCTGGCGACAACCGGCGAAAATTGCCCCGCGCGCGGCCATGCACGGCGCGATCAGGGCATGTACATGCCGCCATTGACATGCAGGGTTTCGCCGGTGATGTACGCGGCCGCCGGCGACGCCAGGAAGCCCACCGCCTTGGCGATGTCGGTCGCTTCACCCAGCCGTCCCAACGCGATCTGTCCCAGCAGCGCTTGCCTGGACTCCTCCGGCAGCGCGCGGGTCATGTCGGTGTCGATGAAGCCGGGCGCGACCACGTTGACGGTGATCCCGCGAGTGCCGATCTCGCGTGCCAGCGACTTGGAAAAGGCGATGATGCCGGCCTTGGCCGCGGCGTAGTTGGCCTGCCCCGGGTTGCCGGTCAGACCGATCACCGAGGCGATCGAGATGATGCGCCCCTTGCGCGCCTTCATCATGCCGCGCATCACCGCCTTGGAGGTGCGATAGACCGAGGTGAGGTTGGTATCGATGATCGCCTGCCAGTCGTCTTCCTTCATCCGCATCAGCAGCTGGTCGCGGGTGATGCCGGCATTGTTGACCAGGATCGAGACGGCACCGAACTCCTTGCCGATCGCATCGATCAGCGCCTTCCACCGCGGCGCCGTCGGTCACATTCAGCACGCGGCCGTGGCCGCCCTGCGCCGCCATCCGCGCGCCGATCGCCGCGGCGCCGGCTTCGCTGGTCGCCGTGCCGATCACGGTCGCACCCATCGCCGCCAGCTCGTCGGCGATGGCCGCGCCGATGCCGCGGCTGGCGCCGGTGACCAGAGCGATTTCACCCTTGAGGGTCTGGTTCATTGAGTTGTCCTTTGCGAGATGAATCGGGAAACGGTGAAGCCGGTCGGGCGGTCAGGCCCAGTCGGCGCGAGCGGCCTGGATCTCGTCCGGACCGCCGATGGCGCGCGCCGTCCAGGTGCTTGTCGATGCGCTTGATCAGGCCACTGAGCACCTTGCCCGGGCCGCACTCGGCCACTCGGGCGGCCCCGTTCGCGGCCAGCGCCTGCACGCACTGGGTCCAGCGCACCGGCAGATACAGCTGGCGCTGCAACGCACCGCGGATCGCCTCGACGCTGTCGTAGGCGTCGTGCCTCGGCATTCTGCACCACCGGAATCGAGGGCATCTGCCAGGCGAGGGCCTGCATGCGCTGGCCCAGTTGCTCTGCCGCTTCGCGCATCAATGCGCAATGCGACGGCACGGAGACGGCCAGCTTGATCGCCCTTTTCGCACCGAGCTCGGACAGACGGGCCAGCGCGCGATCCACGGCCTCGACGTTGCCGGCGATCACCAACTGCCCGGGCGAGTTGAAATTGGCCGGCGACACCACCTGGCCCTGGGCCACTTCCTCGCAGACTTCGGCGATCCGGGCGTCGTCCATGCCCAGAATCGCGGCCATCGCGCCCACGCCAGGCGGAACCGCCGCCTGCATCAGACGACCGCGCTCGGCCACCAGGGCGCAGGCATCGTGAAGCGAGAGCGCGCCGGCACACACCAGCGCGCTGTACTCGCCCAGGCTGTGACCGGCCAGTTGCGCCGGCTGCGGACCGCCGAGCTTCTGCCACACCCGCCACACGGCGACGCTGGCCGCCAGCAGCGCCGGCTGGGTGTGCTCGGTGCGATTGAGCTGCTCTTCCGGGCCCTGCTGGCTCAGCGCCCACAGATCGACGCCGGCCCCCTGCGAGCCCTCTTCGAAGGTCGCACGGACCTCGTCATGGGCGGCCGCCAGCGTGGCCAGCATGCCCACCGACTGCGAACCCTGGCCGGGGAAAACGAAGGCGAGCGAATCGGAGCGTGGGGTCATCGGCGGCAAGTCCAGGCAAGGTAAAGCGCGAATGGTGCCAGTTTCGTCCGGCGTACGCAGCCGTACAGCCGCTCGCGACCACGAAAAAGGCCGCCCGGAGGCGGCCCTGATCGATCCACGGCAGGCCGTTGCCCGCCAGGCTCAATAGCGCAACAGCGCCGATGCCCAGGTGAAACCGCCACCGAAGGCTTCCAGCAGCAGGTTCTGGCCACGCTTGACCTTGCCCGAGCGAACCGCGTGATCCAGCGCCAGCGGCACCGAGCCGGACGAGGTGTTGGCATGCTGGTCGACAGTCACGATGACCTGTTCCATCGACATGTTGAGCCGCTTGGCGGTGGCCTCGATGATGCGCAGATTGGCCTGGTGCGGGATCAACCAATCCAGCTCGGAGGCCTGCATGCCGCCGGCGGTGAGCGTTTCCTCGACCAGCGAATCCAGGGTCTTGACCGCCACCTTGAATACTTCGCGTCCGGCCATCTTGATCCGCACGCCATGGTTGGGCTCGTCGCGGAAGCCCACCGAGACGCCGACCGGGTTCCACAGCAGCTCCTTGTAGCCGCCGTCGGCATGCAGACAGGTGGCAAAGATGCCCGGCTCGTCGCTGGCCTCCAGCACCACCGCGCCGGCACCGTCGCCGAACAGCACGCAGGTCTCGCGCTCGTTCCAGTCGACCATGCGGGTCAATGTCTCGGCGCCGATCACCAGCACCTTTTTCGACTGGCCACAGCGGATGAACTTGTCCGCGATGCCCAGCGCGTAGACGAAGCCCGAGCAGGCGGCATTGACGTCGAACGCGGCACAGCCGTTCGCGCCCAGCCGGTGCTGTACCAGGCAGGCGGTGGACGGAAAGATCAGGTCCGGCGTGGTGGTGCCCAGCACGATCAGGTCCAGCTCGCTGGCCTTGACCCCGGCCGCCTCCAGCGCACGCTCGGCCGCCTGCAACGCCAGGTCGCCGGTGGTCTGGCCCTCGGCTGCGACATGACGCTGGCGGATGCCGGTTCGGGAGCGGATCCATTCGTCGCTGGTCTCGACGAACTGTTCCAGATCGGCGTTGGTCAGCACGCGCTCGGGCAGTGCGCTACCGGTGCCGGTGATACGGGCGTAGATCGGGGCCATTGACTATCCATACAGTGCGGTCAGGCCTCACCACGCGGGCCCGAACTGCAACGTTACGTTCACGAACGCCGGAAAGCAAAGCGGCGCGTCGCCGCGCCGCCATGCATCACATCGATTCCTGCCGTCGTGCCGGGACGCATCCCGGCAGCCGGATCAATCCTCTTCGACCGCCGTGCTGGTCTCGATCACCTTCTTGCCACGGTAGTAGCCGTCGGCGGTGACGTGATGGCGCAGATGCACTTCGCCGCTGGTCGGGTCGGTCGACAGCTGCACGGTCTTCAGCGCATCGTGCGAACGGCGCATGCCGCGGGTGGACGGGGTCTTGCGGCTCTTGGCAACGGCCATGGCGGATCTCCAGCTAGATATCGCTATTCAAAGCGGGGGTTTCTTGAGTTCGCGCAACACCGCGAACGGATTTTCAGCCCGTTCCGACCCGGAGTCCTGCTCCGTGTCGGCACCGGTCAATTCTTCGGGCAACCGGCTGTCCGGGTTGACCGGAACCAGCGGCAGCACCAACAACAATTCGTCCTCGATCACCTCGGACGGGTTCAACTGCCCGTCCTCGCTGACCAGTACCGGCTCGACCCCGGGCGGCAACGCCGCCTCTTCGCGCTCGGCCTTGATCAGGCCCAGGCGTCCATCGACCGTCACCGGCATCACGAACGGCTCGAGCGAACGTTGGCACAGCAGCGTCAGCGGAGCCTGGACGCGGACATCGAGATAAGCGGTACCGTACTCGTCGCGCCCGAAATCGAGCTCGTAGCGCGCCACGCCTTCCTTGCCTGCCAGGGCATCGCGCAGGCGGGGCATCGAGGCAATCGGTAGTTCACCGGCAAACGAACGCCGCGCCGAGACCATGCGCCAAGCATCCACGGACTCTGGCAGGGTCACGGACATAATCGCGAAAGCTTATGTTTGACGGGCAGCCAAGTCAACTGGAAAGTGGTCCCGGGGTGAACATCCCGTCATCTGCGCGCTCTTTCGAGCCGTCGTTTTGCCTCCACCACCACGCATGCGGCAGACTGCCCCGACTCCCGCCACCGAGTTTGCCGTGACCGCTTCGCTGACCCTGGGCATTGTCGTGCTTTTCATCCTGCTGATGGTGGCGGTGAGCCTGAGCCTGCTGCGCCGGCGCCAGCAGGACCAGCGCTCGGACAGCCTGCATCGCCTGCTCGACCTGGCCGACCTGCTCGAAGCCAACCTGAAGACCTGCCGCGCCGGCCTGCAGCAGGCCCATGCGGTGATGACGGTGAACCCGGACCAGCCGGCCGCCGGCGAGGAAGACGCCCGCCACGCCATCGACGCCGGCCTGCGCGCGCTTCTGCAGCAGCGGCTGTGGATCCGTGATCGCGCGCCACAGGCAAGCCAGCGCGAGCTGGACGAGGCCACCGCGAACATGGCCGAGACGCGCAACCGCCTGCAGCCATTGCTGCGGGCGCTGGGCCAGGCCCAGCACGAGCTGGACAGCGCGATGCGCGACCAGATCCGGCGCGGCCCATCGGCATGAGTACCGCGCTGGTCCTGGGGTCCACCTCGCGCTATCGCGCCGAGTTGCTGCGCCGCCTGGTCGACTCTTTCGAGCAGGCCGCGCCCGGTGTCGTCGAAGACCACCGTCCCGGCGAAGCGCCCGCCGATCGCGCCGCTGCGCCTGGCCGTGGCCAAGGCGGCGGCGGTGGCTGGCCAGCGCCCCGGCACCCTGGTGATCGGCTCGGACCAGGTCGCCGAACTGCAGGGCATCGCCCTGGACAAACCCGGCAGCGTCGAACGCGCGCGCGCCCAGCTGCAGGCCTGCGCCGGCCGCGAGGTGCACTTTCATACCGCGCTGTGCCTGTTCGATGCCCGCAGTGGCGCCCGGCACACCCACCTGGATCTGACCCGGGTGCGCTTCCGCGCCCTGGACGCAGCCGAGATCGACCGCTACATCGCGCGCGAACAGCCGCTGGACTGCGCCGGCAGTTTCAAGTGCGAAGGCCTGGGGATCAGCCTGTTCGAACGGATCGACAGCGCCGATCCCACCGCGCTGGTCGGGCTGCCGCTGATCGCACTGGCGCGCCTGCTGCGCGAGGCCGGGCTGTCGGTCCCCTGACCGGACGCCACCGCCGCCGTGCCATCCGCACGCCCCACGATCCGCATGTCCTACGACCACGCACTCGGGAGGGTGGCGCTTTCGTGGCAAACCGCTCTACCGGTCGCCCCGACGAAAACCACGGATCCCGCCCCTGGGCGATGCCGGATCGACCGCTACGGCACGCTGGTGGCGTTGCGCCAGAACAGGCAGGAAGCCGGCGCCTTGGCCGAAGCCGGCGGGCTTGCCGGGACCGTGCCTCGATAGAAGGCGATCCGCTTGCGGCCCTGGAACAGGTCAAGCCGGCTCACCCGCTGCGGATGATCGATGCGGCCGCATAGCGAGCCGAGCCATGCCAGTCGTTCGCGTTCGCGCAGGATCACCTCGCTGACCGCCAGCAGCATCGGTTGCGCCCGCATGCGCCCGCCGCAGGCCCGCCTCGTCCCGCCCCCAGATGGCCAGCTGCGGCGCGCGCCCGTGCTTGACGTTGAGTGGGCTGTCCAGCGAATACACCGGCTGGCGCCCGTCCAGCTGGAATTCCAGTTCGGCAGCCAGCATGAAATTGTCCGCCACCAGCACCGCTGGCCGCTGCGACAGCAGCGTGTCGGCAACATCCGCCGCTTCCCGCCAGCCGACGAAATTGCTGGGAAACGCCTTGTAGTCAGCCAATACGGTTACCGCCTGCGGGCGCGCGGCCAGCGCCAGGTAGCGCCAGCCCCAGCAACGTTCCGGCGGCGGCCAGGCTGGCACCGGCGCGCATCGCCAGCCGCCAGCGCGCGGACGCGTGCCTCAGCAACACCGGCAGCGCCGGCAGCAGCGGCAGGTAGCCGGCCAACGGCCAGTGCACCCGGAAGCGCAGGTTGTCGGCGAAAAGGCCCAACACGAACCAGGCCAGCAGCAAGGTCGACGAGACCACCGCGATCAGGTCCCACGGCGCGCCCTCGCCGCGCCGCCGCCAGCACTGCCAGGCCGTCCACAGCAGCAGCACGTAGAGCACGGGGGTACAGGCCAGCGCCTGTTCCAGCGGCTGCGCCAGCGCGTCGGCATGGAACTGCCACGGGTTGCGCTGCACCAGCTGGAACGCCACGCCGGCACCGTGCTGGCGCCAGTTGGAGACGACCAGCGGCAGCAAGCCCAGCACGGCCACGCCCATCGCCAGCCAGAACCCGCCACGGGACCACTGCGCCCGCCCACGCGGCGTCAGCACCATCAGCGCCAGCCCGGCCAGCATGGGCATGGCGGCCCGGTAATGGGTCAGCCAGCAGATCGCCAGCGCCAGCCCGAGCACCAGCCAGTCAGCCAGGCGATCACCGTCCATCGCCCGCAACAGGGCCAGCAGCGCCAGCACGGTGGCTGCGGTCAACGGCACGTCCGGCAGCGCCATCACGCCCAGGCTTCCGGCCAGCGGCAACGCCATGCAAAGCAGGCCAGCCTGCCAACCGGCGCGGGCATCGAAAGTCTGGCGCCCGAACGCCACCACCAGCCAGGGCACCGCGCTGCCCAGCAGCAGGAACGGCCAGCGCATGCCGAACAGGCCATGCCCCGCCACGCTTTCGCCCAGCCGGATCAACCACGCGGTCAGCGGCGGGAGGTCGCTGTAGCCCCAGGCCAGGTGTCGGCTTTCCAGCCAGTAGAACGCCTCGTCACCGAACGGAGACAGCGTGCACACGACCAGCAACTTCAAAGCGAACAGAATGACGAACGCGCCCAGGAACGCGGTTCGCCAACGCGCGAGGCCGGCCGCTACACTGGCTGTCGCGTCGACTTTCTCCGCCTGCGTCGCCCGCAAGGAACCCATGTCCGCCATTACCTCCCTCCCCGATGAAAGCCTGCAGCAACGACTGACCGCGGCCATCGCCCAGGTCAACGCGGTACTGCTGGGCAAGCCGCACCAGGTCAAGCTGGCTTTCGCCTGCCTGGTGGCCGGTGGGCATCTGCTGCTGGAAGACGTGCCCGGCGTGGGCAAGACCACCCTGGCACACGCGCTGGCGGCCAGCTTCGCGCTGGAATTCCAGCGTGTGCAGTTCACCAGCGACCTGCTGCCGTCGGACATTATCGGGGTCAGCGTCTACGAGCGCGAGAGCGGCCTGTTCCGCTTCCACCCGGGACCGATCTTCACCGGGCTGTTGCTGGCCGACGAGATCAACCGCGCCACGCCCAAGACCCAGAGCGCGTTGCTGGAGGCCATGGCCGAGGGCCAGGTCACCGTGGACGGACAGACCCATGCGCTGCCGCGGCCGTTCTTCGTGGTGGCGACACAGAATCCGCTCGACCTGCACGGCACCTTCGCCCTGCCCGATTCGCAGCTGGATCGTTTCATGCTGCGGCTGTCGCTGGACTACCCCGACGCCAGCGCCGAACGCGCCCTGCTCACCGGCACCGACCGCCGCGACCTGCTGGCCCGGCTGACCCCGCAACTGGATGGCGACGGCCTGGCCACCCTGCACCGCCAGGCCCAGGCGATAACCGCCAGCGCCGCCCTGCTGGACTACCTGCAGGCCCTGCTGCTGGCCAGCCGCCGGCATCCGGAGATCCGGGTGGGGCTTTCGCCGCGTGCGGGACTGTCGCTGCTGGCCGCCGCCCGCGCCTGGGCCCTGCTCAGTCAGCGGGCCCACGTGCTGCCGGAGGACATCCAGGCGCTGTTCGTGCCGCTGGCGGCGCATCGCCTGGTGCCGGCCCGTGGCGCCAGCGGAGAAGCGCTGGCGCGCGCGCTGCTGGCCGAGGTCGCGGTGGATTGATGCGCGACGCCCTGCGCCGCCTGCAGTTGCTGGCCGAGCGAAGGCTGCCTGCGCTGACCCGCTACCGTCGTCCCGAGCCGCTGCCGATCCAGCTGAACCGGCGCCGCATCTACATCGTGCCGAGCGGTTTCGGCCTGGGCTTCACGGTGCTGCTGGGCGCGATGCTCGCCGGCGCCCTGAATTACTCGAACAATGCCGCGCTGCTGCTCACCTGCCTGCTTGGCGCAGCCAGTGCGGCGAGCATGCTGGTGGCGTTCCGCGACCTGAACGGGCTGCGGCTGACCCGGATCCGGGCAGGCCAGGCGCTGGCCGGGCAGCCGATGACACTGACCCTGGAGTTCGAGGCCACCGGCAACCGGCAGGCGATCCGGCTCGACCTGCACCCACGCTGCTCCGTGTTCTGCGTGGAAGCCGGCCACGCCAGCGTGCCTATTTCGCTCGCCACCGAACACCGCGGCTGGCTTTCACTGCCGCGCATGCGTGTATGGAGCAGTTGGCCCTGGGGCATGTTCCGGGTGTGGAGCTGGATCCATCCGCAGCAACAGGTGCTGGTGTGGCCGCGACCGGAAGTGGGCGGGCCGCCGCCGCCGCGTGAACGCGATCCGAGCGAGCGGCCGCGCCTGAACCGCGGCGACGACCTGGCGTCCCTGCGCGAATACCGCAGTGGCGACCCCATGCGGCACGTCGCCTGGAAGGCCAGCGCGCGGCACCACGGCTTGCTGGTCAAGGACTTCGAGCAACCCGAGACCGGGCGCGAATGGCAGCTGGACTGGCGCCAGATGCCGGGGCTGGGCCATGAAATGCGCATCGCCCGCATGGCGCGATGGGTGGGCGAGGCCAAGGCGCAGGGCCGCCGATACAGCCTGTGGTTGCCGACCGGACCGATCGAGGCCGGCAGCGGCGCGGCGCATTACGCACGCTGCATGAGCGCGCTGGCGGTGATGCCGTGACCCGTCTGCGCCGCGGCGCCGAGGCCGAACTCGACCATCGCGCGTTCGACCTGCTGTGCCTGACTACCGCGGTGGTACTGGCCGCGCACGCCGGCCACATGCCGATCTGGCTGGTCGCCGCGCTGGCGCTCGTGCTGGGCCTGCGCTGGTGGCAGCGGCGGCGGCACGGCGGCCGGGCGCCGATGTTCCTCAAGTTGCCGCTGATGTCCTTGTTGCTGCTGGCGGTGATCGCCAACTACGGCTCGATCTTCGGCCGCGAGCCCGGCTCCAACTTCGCCGTCGGCCTGCTGGTGCTCAAGCTGCTGGAGAGCGAGGCGCCACGCGACGCGAGGGTCGGGGTCGGCTTTGGCTGCTTCGCGCTGATGGCCGCACTGCTGTTCGACCAGGGCCTGCTGGCCACGGTGCTGGTGGCGCTGGGGCTGCTGCCGGCCCTGGCCACCCTGCAGGCGCTGGAACCGGCGCAGAAACGCACCAGCCTGCCCCGCACCCTGCTGCCGGGCTTGCTCACGCTCGGCGCAGCGGTGCCGCTGGCACTGCTGGCCTTTGTGCTGGTTCCGCGCCTCAGCTCGCCGCTGTGGGGCGCCCCTGATCCGGCCGAGGCCCGCAGCGGGCTCAGCGACCACATGTCGCCGGGCAACTTCACCGAACTGCTGACCGACGACCATCCGGCCATGCGGGTCACCTTCGACGGCGCACCGCCGCCACCGGCGCAACGGTATTTCCGCGCCTACGTGATGTGGCTCTACGACGGGCGCAACTGGGAGCATGCCTACACCATCAAGCCGCTGGCATCGGTCCAGGTGGGGCGGGCGATCAGCTACCGGGTGGAACTTGAGCCGAGCGAGCAAAAGGTGCTGCCTGCACTGGGCGTACCGCTCGATGCGCCGGCGCAGGCCTACCTCAGCCCGGACCGGGAGCTGCTCAGCACCAGGCCGGTCCGCGACAAGTTGCGCTACAGCGTGCGCTCGGCGCTGCAATACCGGCTGGAGCCGGAGCTGTCGCAGGCGACCCGGCTGCTTGCCCTGCACCTGCCGCCGAAGCTGAACCCGCGCACCCATGCGCTGGCCGACAGCTGGCGCAAGCGACACCCCGGCGACGATGCAGCGATCGTGCAGCAGGCGCTGGACCTGTTCCACAACGGCGGCTTCAGCTACACGCTGGCGCCCGCGCCGTTGGGCCGCGAGGCAGTGGACGACTTCCTGTTCCATACCCGCGAAGGGTTTTGCGAACACTATGCATCCTCGTTCACGGTGCTGATGCGCGCCGCGGGCATCCCCGCACGCGTGGTCACCGGCTATCAGGGCGGGTACTGGAACAAGCTGGGAAACTACTTGCTGGTGCGCCGCTCGGACGCGCATGCCTGGAGCGAGGTGTGGCTGGCAGGGCGCGGCTGGGTGCCGGTCGACCCGACCGCCGCGGTGCGACCGGAGCGCGTCAGCCTGGGCGCCGCTGCCGCCGCCGGAGACCAGATCGGCTGGACCCGGCGCAGCTGGCTGGCGGACCTCTCCAATCGATGGGACATCGTCAACCGCTTGTGGGATCAGGGCGTTATCGGTTTCGACAGCCTGCGCCAGCGCGGCCTGCTGCAGCCGTTCGGCGTGCGCGACACCAGCACCCGGACGCTGGGCCTGCTGCTGGCCATCGGCAGCCTCGGTTTCATCGCGCTGGGCCTGCTCTGGGCACTATGGCGTCGACAGCCCCGCGGGCCATTGCAGGCATCGCTGTACCAGGTGCAGGCAAAACTGGCCAGATGCGGCATCGTGCGGCGCCGCAGCGAGGGCCCACAGCACTTTTTCAGCCGGGCCGCGCGCGCGCTGCCCGAGCAACGCGAGCAGATCGAGCAGTTGATGCGGCGCTATCTGGAACTCCGTTACGCGCACGACACACCGCCGCCTGAACTATTGCGTCAGTTCAGGCGCGCCGCGAGGGAATTCCGGCCGCGCCGCGTGGTCAAATAGGCCTGTCGATTGCATCGGCCGTCGTATACCTCAGGGAGAAACCCATGTCCGTGTATCGCCCCCTCGTCCTCATTGCCGCGGCAGCCGCCCTGGGTGCCTGCGCGACCGTCCCGCAGCCGTTGCAGGGCACCTACGACATCGTCTCGCCCACCGCCGCCAAGCAGGCGGGCAGCAGCGCCGGCAAGGTGCGCTGGGGCGGCGAAATCATCCAGACCGAACCGGGCCCGCAGCAGACCTGCTTCTACCTGCTGTCGCACCCGCTGGACAAGCAGGCGCGCCCCGAACTGGGCGAGAGCGGCGACAGCCAGGGCCGCTTCGTGGCCTGCCGTGCCGGCTTCTACGACCCGGAAGTGTTCACCCGCGGCCGTGAGCTGACCGTCACCGGCACCCTGGCCGGCACCGTGACCCGCAAGGTCGGCGACTTCAACTACGCCTACCCCAAGATCGACGCCGACGTGGTCTACCTGTGGCCCAAGCGCCCGGTGGTGGTGCGTTATCCGCCGGGCTTCTACGACCCGTTCTGGGGCCCGGGCTTCGGCCCGTACTGGGGGCCGTGGGGCGACCCGTTCTGGAACCGGCCACGAGTGATCGTGGTGCGCCCGGCGCCTCCCCCGCCGCCGCCCCAGCAGAAGTAAACCGCTGAGCCACGAAAAAGCGCCGGCCCCATGGGACCGGCGCTTTTTTGTGGCCCGCACACCGGCAACGCCGGCATGGCCGCTCACCCGGGTGGCCAATGCAACTGGCGTCCGGCCAGCAGGTGCACGTGCAAGTGGAAGACCGTCTGCCCGCCGTGCTCGTTGCAGTTGATCACGGTGCGGTAACCCTGCTCGGCCAGCCCCTCGCGCCGCGCATACGCGGCCGCGGCCAGCAGCAGCTTGCCCAGCAGCTCGGCGTCGGCACCGGTGGCAGCGTCCAGCGTGGCCAATGGCCGTTTCGGGATGAACAGCACGTGCACCGGTGCCTGCGGATTGATGTCGCGGAAACCCAGCACCTCGTCGTCCTCGTGGACGATGTCCGCCGGAATCTCGCGCCGGATGATCTTGCCGAAAAGCGTGTCGCCCATCATCTGCTCCCGATTGCGTGTCTGCCTGTCCGAAGGATACCTTCCCGCCCCGCACGCGAGGCCGTACACACAGGAGAACGTCCTACCACCTTCAAGCGGGCGGGCCGGCGCGCGTAGGGTGGGCTTCAGCCCACCAGCTCTTCCGCTCTTCCGCTCTTCCGCTCTTCCGCTCTTCCGCTCTTCCGCTCTTCCGCTCTTCCGCTCTTCCGCTCTTCCGCTCTTCCGCTCTTCCGCTCTTCCGCTCCTTCCGCTTTTCCGCTTTTCCGCTTTGTTGGCTCGGTGGGCTGAAGCCCACCCTACGCCCACCTTACGCCCACCCGGCGTCCACCGTACGCGGGCCGATCCCGATCAGGGCTGGCGGCGAGCCGCAATAAGGCAGGTATCCACGCGCGCTTGCGCATGACCTGCCGCCCGCATCAGTCCGCGCTGAGGCGACTGCCGAAGGCATGCGCCAGGGTACCGCGGTCGACGAACTCCAGCTCGCCACCCAGCGGTACGCCGTGCGCCAGACGACTGGCCTTGACCCCGCCGGCGCGGGCCAGCTGGGCCAGGTAGTGCGCGGTGGCCTCGCCCTCGACGGTCGGGTTGGTGGCGATGATCATCTCCTCGATCTGCCCGTCGCCCAGCCGCTCGGTGAGCTGCGCCAGGCCGAGCTCCTCCGGACCCATGCCATCCAGCGGCGAGAGCCGCCCGAGCAGCACGAAATACTGTCCGCGGTAGCCGGTGGCCTGCTCGATGGCAGCCAGGTCGGTGGGCGACTCGACCACGCACAGCACGTTCGCATCCCGGCTGGTGCTGGCGCAGATCGCGCAGACCGGCTCCTCGGAAAAGTTGCGGCAGCGCGTGCAGTTGCCGATCCGGCGCATTGCCTGCTCCAACGCACCGGCCAGGCGCAGCCCCCGCTCACGCTCGCGCTCGAGCAGGTGGAACGCCATCCGTTGCGCACTCTTGCCACCCACCCCGGGCAGACAGCGCAGGGCCTCGATCAGGTCGGCAAGAAGTGGGGAACTGCTCATGGCGGGGTGCCGGTCAGGGGCGTGGGACTAGGGGTGAGGGATAGGGGGCGAGGGAAGAGCGGAAGGGCGGGCGCGCTGGCGCTCTCGCCCCTCGACATCAGAACGGCATCTTGAAGCCCGCCGGCAGGTTCATGCCGGCGGTGACGCCGCCGAGACGGTCCTTGCTCGCCTCGGCGACCTTGTTGACCGCGTCGTTGACCGCCGCGGCGACCAGGTCCTCGGCCATCTCCGCGTCATCGGCAAACAATTGCCGGTCGATGTGCACCCGGCGCACTTCATGGGCGCCGGTCATCAGCACCGTCACCAGGCCGCCGCCGGAGCTGCCGGTGACTTCCATCTTCGCGATCTCTTCCTGCGCGCGCTTCATGTCTTCCTGCATGCGCTGGGCCTGCTGCATCAGCTGACCGATTTGACCTTTCATGTTCGGGCTCCACAAACGGGGTTGGGGGTGGCCGGTCGAGCGGCCGGTGGCCACGCTCGCATCGGCCGGTTGGTCAAGCCAGCGGCTTGATCGACTGGGGCACCACGCGGGCGCCGAATTCGCGCTTCAGCGTCTGCACCAGCGGATCTTCCTCGATCGCCTGCTCGGCCGCCGCCTGTGCGCTCTGCCGTGCACTGGCGGCGCGCGCGGCGGGGGTCTCCACCGCGGCGGTGCTTTCCTCGACAAAACGCAGGCGGATGTTCTCGCCCAGCGTCGCGCCGATGCGATCGGCCATCTGCCCGACCATCGGCTCGACTGCCAGGTGCATGTGCGCCGGCTGCAAGGCCAGCACCAGGGTTTGTCCGTCGCGCTCGCGCAGCGCCGCGTTCTGCGCCAGCTGGCCCAGTGGGCCGCGCAGGCCGGCCTGTTCGATCAGCGCATCCCAGTTCGGCAAACCGTTGGCATCCAGCGCCAGCGGTGCGGCCGGAGCCGGCGTTGGCGCGGGAGCGGCTACCGGCGCAGGCGCCACGGACGTGGCAGGCGGGCGTGCAACCGGCGCGGGCGACGCTGGCCGCGCGGCGGGCGTGGCCGGAGACGGCTGACGCGCGGCAGGCGCCGGTGCGCGGGCAGCCGCGGGGCCCGCGCGATCGTTGCGTGGGGCACCGCCCTCATCTGCCGGTCGAAACGCCAGCATGCGCAGCAGGGCCATTTCGAAGCCGGTGCGCGCATCCGGCGCCATCGGCAACTCGCGACGCCCCTGAGTGGCGATCTGGTAGTACAGCTGGGTGTCTTCGGGGCTGAACTGCCCAGCCAGCGCGGCGAAAGCTTCGGCGCCGTCCTGGTCGCCCTCGTCCTGGCGGTAGCCGGGCACCAGCTGGATCAGCTGGATCCGGTGCAGCGCGCCGGCCAGGTCGTCCAGCACGCCGCCGAAATCGGGCGAGTAGGAGGCGATCCGCTCGGCCTCTGCCATCAACCGTTCGCCGTCGCCATCGGCCAGCGCCTGGAGCACTCCGATCACCTGCCCGCGCGCCACGCTGCCCAGCATGGCGCGCACGTCGTCGGCCTTCAGGGCGCCACCACCGTAGGCGATCGCCTGGTCCAGCAGCGACAGGCCGTCGCGCAACGAGCCATCGGCACCACGCGCCAGCTCGCCGATCGCCGCGTCTTCGTACTCGATGCTTTCGGCCGCCAGGATGTGCCGCATCTGGCCACCAATCTGTTCTGGCAGCAGGCGCTTCAGGTTGAACTTCAGGCAGCGCGACAGGACCGTCACCGGCAGCTTCTGCGGGTCGGTGGTGGCCAGCAGGAACTTCACGTGCGGCGGCGGCTCTTCCAGCGTCTTCAGCAGCGCATTGAACGCCGGCTTGGACAGCATGTGCACCTCGTCGACCAGGTACACCTTGAAGCGTCCGCGGGAGGGCGCGTACTGCGCGTTCTCGATCACCTCGCGCACATCGTCCACGCCGGTATTGCTGGCCGCGTCGATCTCGAGCAAGTCGACGAAACGCCCCGCGTCCACCGCCGTGCACACCGAGCACTCGCCGCACGGGTCGGCCGATTCGCCGCGCTCGCAATTGAGCGACTTGGCAAAGATGCGCGCGATGGTGGTCTTGCCCACGCCACGGGTACCGGTAAACAGGTAGGCATGGTGCATGCGGCCGGTGTCCAGCGCATTGGTCAACGCGCGCACGACGTGCTCCTGCCCGACCAGTTCGGCGAACTTGCGGGGGCGCCATTTGCGCGCTAGTACCTGATAGGACATGCCTGACTACCTTGGGGCGAAGGTCGATTGTGCCAAGTCGGCGGAGCGAAGTCAGCAAAGCCGGCCGGTCTCACCACGCGGGGCATCCCGCACGGGCGCGGGAGAAGCGGGCTGATCGCCGCCGCACGTCGCGAGCTGCTGTTGATGAGGCCGGGGGCGCCGGGTTGCAGACTTTGCAGCGATGGCGAGCGGCGTTCCGGTGCGCCCTGATGGCCACGGGCTTGCCAACGCGTCACCGGACCCCGAAAAGGTGGCGGCCCCGCCAGCCACACCCCGGCACCCGAATCATTCGCTACCGTTGCTTCCTTCCGGACCTGGCGGAGTTTGCGAACTATCGTCGCGGGGGGACCGACGGGGCCACCATAGACGTGGGTCCTTTTTCGGACCCGTCGCGCCGGCTTGCGCCGTCGCGTTTACTCATGAATTGGCGGAGAGAGAGGGATTCGAACCCTCGATACGGGTATAAGCCGTATACACACTTTCCAGGCGTGCTCCTTCAACCACTCGGACATCTCTCCGCACGCTAAAACCTTGTCTTGCGATCCTGCCACATCGGGCGGGATTGTTCGGCTCGTCCTGAGCCTCACCCCTCACTTTCGTTCGGGGCCAGCCTGCCGGCTGTCCACATTCGTTCCTGACGAATCTGTGTTCGGCTCGTCCTGAGCCTCACCCCTCACTTTCGTTCGGGGCCAGCCTGCCGGCTGTCCACATTCGTTCCTGACGAATCTGTGTTCGGCTCGTCCTGAGCCTCACTCCATCTCCGCTCGGGCGCGTGGTGGCAATCCGGCGCACAACGCACTTGGTCGGGTCGCCCCGACAAAGAAGCGGAAGGATAGCCGCAGCCCCCGATCCAGACAAGAGCGATATGCGATCAACCGGCGTCCAACCGCACCGGGGCGGGGTTGGGCAAGGCGATCCGCTGGCCGCTGCGGGCGATCCGGTAACCACGCCCCTCCAGCTGCTCGCCATCGGCGTGGCTGCCGTAGTGATAGAGCACCAGCCGCTGCCGCAGTTGCGCCTCATACTCGCGCTCGACATCTTCGACGCCAGTATGCGACGGGTTACCGTGCACACCGCAGTCGTGGGCCACGCACTCGCCCTGCCCGGCATGCTGCGCCAGCACTTCGGGAATCGGCCGGGTGTCGCCGGTGAACGCGAAGCTGCCACGCAGCGCGATCCCGAACGAGGTGCCTGGCTGGTGATGGCGCGTGGCAAAAACGTCGAACCACCAGCCATCCAGCCAGAACCCGCGCGAGCACGGCACCAGCGTGAACGCTTCCCAGTAGTTCACCCCGCCCTCGGCCAGCACACCCGGGTAATCGGCCACCCGCGCCTGCAGCCAGGGCACCAGCGCGGCGTGGGTAAACAACCGGATCCGGCCACGCAGCGCGTCGTCGAACCAGACCCGGGTGAACAGCCGCTCCATGCCGCCGATGTGGTCCATGTGGGTATGGGTGATGTAGATCGCCGTGGGCAACTCGCCGTAGGCGGCCTGGTAGCGGTCCAGCGTGTCCGGGCCGCAATCGATCAGCAGCAGCGGCTTGCCGTCGCGCTCGATCACCGCGGCGGACGAGCCCAGCTCCACCGCGTGCGCCGCGCCGGTGCCGAGGAAATGCAGATGCCAGCTCATGCGGCCAGGGTCTCCTCGTATTGGTCGATCAGCGGCACCCATACCTGGGTCTCGAACACGGTCGGATCGCGACCGGCGCCCAGCTTTACCAGCGAACGGCGCAACCGCTTCAGGTTGCTCCAGCGCCAGCCCGCGTCCGGTTCACGCAGGCGACCGCGATCGAAATCGATCAGATACAGCCCGGTGGGCGCCACCAGCACATTGTGTGCGTTCAGGTCCGCGTGCCAGACGCCCTCGCGATGGAAGCGCGCCACCAGCGCACCGACCTCGGCGGCCAACTCCGCGTCCAGCCGCCCCTGCGCCAGGCATTCGGCCAGCGTGTGCGCGTGTTCGATGCGGCGGGTGATCAGGTCGGCGCGATAGTACAGGCCGCGCCGCACCGCCCGCGCCGCCACCGGCACCGGCCCCGGCAAGCCCAGCTCTACAATGTGCACGAGCAGGCGAAACTCGCGAAAGCTGCGCGTTTGCCCACGCCCGGTCCAGAGATAGCGGTCGCCCATCAGCCGGGCCACCACTCCACCGCGCCGGTAATGCCGCAAGATGCATTCGCCGGCCGGGGTGACAATCACCGCCACACCGCCGCGCCCCCCCGCCTGCATGCGCAGCCGGCCCTGCCGGTTCCAGTGTTCCGGCACGAACCAGCTGGCATCGACTTGTGGGCAGACCGCGGCGTCGAACAGAATCGACCCGGCAGCATCCTCACGGATTTTCTGTTGCATCATCATGCCGGCCCTTACGAGATCCCGCTCCTTGCCTTCAGCGCCTGATTCTAGCCCAAGCCCTCCGCCCGCCCCGTCCTCGCTGTGCCTGCTGCGCACCTCGGCGATCGGCGACGTCACCCACGTGGTGCCGCTGGTACGCACGCTGCAGGCCGCGTGGCCCCAGACGCAGCTGACCTGGCTCGTCGGCAAGCTGGAACGCAAGCTGGTCGGGGACCTGCCCGGCGTGGAGTTCGTCACCTTCGACAAGGCCGCCGGCTGGGCCGGCATGCGCGCGGTGTGGCGCGAGCTCGAAGATCGCCGGTTCGACGTCCTGCTGCAGATGCAGGTGGCGCTGCGCTCCAACGCGCTGAGCCTGGGTATCCGCGCGCACCGGCGCATCGGCTACGACCGCGCCCGCTCGCGCGACCTGCACGGCCTGGTGGTGGGCGAACGCATCCCGGCGCGCACTGGCGAACACGTGCTGGACGCCATCGGCAGCTTCGCCGAGCCGCTGGGCCTGCAACAGACCGACGTGCGCTGGGACATTCCGATCCCCGACGAGGCCCGAACCTGGGCCGCCGAACAGCTCCCGGGCGACACCCCCACCCTGCTGGTCAGCCCCAGCTCCAGCCACGCCCTGCGCAACTGGTATCCGGACCGCTACGGCGCGGTGATCGATCACGCTCTGGCCCGCGGCTGGCGCGTCGCCCTGGTCGGCGGCCCGTCCATGCCCGAGCGCGCCATGGCCGACGCCGTGCTCGCCGCCTGCAGCCACAAGCCCATCGACCTCACCGGCAAGGACACGCTGAAACGCCTGCTCGCCCTGCTCCAGCGGGCCGACCTGCTGCTCACGCCCGACTCCGGCCCGATGCACATGGCCAACGCCGTCGGCACCGCCGTGCTCGGCCTGCACGCCGCCAGCAACCCCGACCGCTCCGGCCCCTACTCCGACCGCCGCTGGTGCGTGAACAAGTACGACGAAGCGGCGCGGCAGTTCATGGGCAAGCCGGCCAGCGAGCTGGCATGGGGAACCAAGATCGAGCGGCCCGGCGTGATGGCCCTGATTACCGTGCAGGACGTGGTGGAGCGGCTCGAGGCGTTCGCGCTGTCGCGGTAATCACCGCGCACTTGTGCCGACGGGAAGCACTCCGGCGGTAACGCTGGCGCAACATGTCCGGCTCGGTCACGGGAATCGGCCAGTATGGGCGCGGTAAAGCACGCTCGCCGAAGCGAGAGTCCATCGACGCGGGCTGGACCATGGAGAACAGATGTTCGGCTACTACCTGCTACTGGCACTGCGCAGCCTGCAACGCACCCCTGCCCTGACCGGGCTGATGATCCTGGCGGTCGGCTTTGGCGTTGGCGCGTCGATGACGATGTATGCCGTCGTGCGGGGTTTGTCCGCCGATCCCATACCGCAGAAGTCTTCACGCCTGTTCGTGCCGCAGGTCGACCCCTGGGGGCCGGGCTTTCGCGCGCCGAACAACGAGCCGCCTGACCGGCTCGACTACGCCACGGCGGCGGCACTGATGCGCCAACACCGAGCCGGCAGGCAATCGGCCATCTACTCGATCGCGTCGTCCGTCATGCCGGCCAGTGGTGCACTGAACCGAAGTCCGATCAGGGCGGAAGGTTACGCGGTGTACAGCGGGTTTTTCCCGATGGCCGATGTGCCGTTCGCCCACGGCGAAGGGTGGACCGTCGAGGACGATGCACTTCGATCGCCCGTGGCGGTAATCAGCGACAGCCTCAACCGCCAGGTATTCGGCGGCGGCAACAGCGTTGGCCGCGTGATCGATATCGGCAATCGCGACTACCGCGTCGTCGGCGTCATGCAGGAGTGGAACCCGCAGCCGAACTTTTTCGCGGATTTTGATTTTCGGGAACGCGGTCCGGACGTCTTCCTGCCGTTCACGCACGCGATCGCTACCAGGATGGCCAACGACAGCGGCGTCAGTTGCAGGAAGGGCGGGACCGATCCTGGCGACAGCTTCGTGGATCTCGTTCGCTCGAACTGCGCCTGGGTCTCCTACCTGGTGGAACTGCCCGATGCGGCGGCCGTGCACCGCTACCGGGACTATCTCGATGCCTATGCGAGCGATCAGCAACGCCTCGGCCGCTTTCGCTGGGCGCCGAACAATCGCCTGCGCGACGTGCCGGCGTTTCTCCGTTACAAGCGCGTGGTGCCGGGCGACACCCGAGTGTCGATGCTGGTGGCCCAGGGCTTGCTGGTGGTCTGCCTGCTGAACACGGTGGGGCTGCTGCTGGCCAGGTTCCTGCGGCGCGGCGGCGAGATCGCCGTGCGGCGAGCCCTGGGTGCATCGCGCAACGCCATCCACGCACAGTTCCTCACCGAGGCCGCCGTGGTCGGCCTGGCCGGTGGCGTGCTGGGGCTGGCGTTTACTGTGATGGGCGTGCTCGCCGTCGGCCAGGTCATGCCCGAACGCCTTGCTGCACTGGCAAGGGTCGACCCGACCCTGCTGGTGCTTACGCTGCTGTTGGCGGTCGGCGTCACCCTGATGGCCGCCGTCTACCCCGCTTATCGCGCCTCCAGGGTGCCGCCCGCGTGGCAACTCAAAGCACAGTGAGCATCGCCATGACGGTCCATCCGATCCTGGCTGCGTTGCGGCGGCACGCGGCCGCGGTGGTGCTGATCGCACTGCAGATCGCAGTGAGCCTGGCCATCGTCGCCAACGCCACGTTCATCATCGCCCACCGCATCGAACGGATGACTCGCCCGACCGGCATGGACGAACGTGGACTGATCCGGATCCTCACCCAGTGGCCAGCACCGCCCGGCGGGGACGAGGCCACCGCCATCGAACAGCTCGATGCCTTGCAGCGCACGGATCTGGAAACCCTGCGAAGTCTGCCGGGCGTACAGGCAGTGGCAGCGTCGACCAGCAACCCGGTCCTGAGCGGCTATACGGCTGGCAGGATATCCCTGGGGGCGGACCAGCAAGGGATCTCGGTGCGCGCTGCCTACTATTACGGCGATCAGCATCTGCGATCGACCTTCGGCCTTCGACTGGTCGCCGGACGGGACTTCTTCGCGGAAGAAATAAGGCATGGACGTGCCCGCCCGGATGCGCCGGTGGTCATCGTCAGCAAGCCCGTGGCCGACCAGCTCTTCGAGGGCCACAATGCGCTCGGGAAGACGGTGTACCAGGATGGCAGCCCCGCCACCATCGTGGGGATTGTCGAACGACTGCAGACACCGAAGAGGGCGGACAGCAACTGGGCGTACAACTCGGTGATCGAGCCTTTGCGCGCGGATGGCCTCTACGCGGGCTATGTGATCCGCGCGCGTCCGGGACGCGAGCAGGCGGTCATACGCGAAGCGCGCGAGGCGCTCTTCCAGGTCAACCCGATGCGTCTCATGCCCCAGCCCTGGGGCGGCGTCCATTCGTTTGCCGAGATCCGTGCGCGGGCATATCGCCCCGACCGGGGCATGGCGCTGTTGATGGGGACCATTTGCATCATCCTCCTGAGCGTTACCGCGGCGGGCATATTCGGCCTGGCCAGCTTCTGGGTGGTCCAGCGCACCCGGCAGATCGGTGTGCGGCGTGCCCTGGGGGCACGAAGGGTCGACATCCTGCGCCACTTCCAGATCGAGAACCTGGCGATCACCGGGGTCGGCGTTCTCGGCGGCTCCGCACTTGCCTTCGGCTTGAACGGATGGCTGATGACCCACTACGAGATGGCGCACCTGCCGGCGATCCATGTGGCCATCGGCGCCTTGCTCATGCTCGGGCTTGGTCAGGCCGCGGTGTGGGTGCCGGCGCAACGCGCCTCCAGGGTACCGCCGGTGGTGGCTGTCCGGTCGGCCTAGAGCCTGCGCCCCTTGACGGCAAGCGCTGATCGGCGCCGCCTCACGCATCTGCGCCGAGTGACGCCACCGGGGGCCCTGGCAAGATGGGCAACGCATGTGCCCGCCTCGAAGCTGCGTACGGCCGGCCGTTTTTTTACGCAGATTTGATGTGGCGCCGGTCGCATGTTGCCCGCTTCTTATGCCACAGCACCTAGATTGCCGGCATCGCGCAAACCCTCCGCCCGCGCACTCCCGGCACGGTGGATCGCGCATGGGACCGGCGTTCTTGTGGACACATCCAACCGCGGACGACCCCTCGTCGGGACGCCGCCGCATGGCGGCGCTTGCGCTTGGCGCCATCGGCGTGGTCTACGGCGATATCGGCACCAGTCCGCTGTACACGATCAAGGAGGTGTTCGGCGCACACGGCGTGGCGCCGTCGCCGACGAACGTGCTTGGTGGTCTGAGCCTGGTGTTCTGGTCGCTGTTGATCGTGGTGTCGCTGAAGTACCTGTTGTTCATCATGCGCGCCGACAACAAGGGCGAAGGCGGCATCATCGCGCTGATGGCGCTGGCCCAGCGCAGCGTGCGGGAGGTGCCGCGGCTGGCCTGGATCGTGGCGACCCTGGGCATCTTCGGCGCGGCGCTGTTCTACGGCGACGGCGTCATCACCCCGGCGATCTCGGTGTTGTCCGCGGTGGAGGGGCTGGAGGTGGCCGCGCCGCAACTGGCCCATGTCGTGGTGCCCTTGACCCTGCTGGTCATCGTCGGCCTGTATGCATTGCAGCGGCATGGCACCGCGCGGATCGGCGCGGTGTTCGGGCCGGTCTGCGTGGTCTGGTTCCTGAGCCTGGCGTCGCTGGGCGTGATGGGCATTGCACAGCACCCGTCCATCCTGTGGGCACTGAGCCCCACCTACGGGATCGCCTTTTTCGTGCACAACCGCAGCGTGGCGTTCTTCGCGCTGGGCGCGGTGGTGCTGGCGGTCACCGGTACCGAGGCGCTGTATGCGGACATGGGGCACTTCGGCAAGCGCCCGATCCGCCTGGCCTGGTTCGGCTTCGTGTTTCCCGCGCTGCTGCTCAACTATTTCGGCCAGGGCGCGCTGGTACTGGCCCATCCCGAGGCGGTGGCCAACCCGTTCTATCACCTGGTGCCGCGGCCGCTGCTCTACCCGATGATCGCGCTGGCCACGGCAGCCACCGTGATCGCCTCGCAGGCGGTGATCTCCGGCGCGTTCTCGATGACCCGGGAGGCCATGCAGCTGGGCTACATGCCGCGCATGCGCGTGGTGCACACCTCGGCGCAGATGTCCGGCCAGGTGTACGTGCCGATGATCAACAAGTTGCTGCTGGTGATGATCGCGGCGGCAGTGATCGGCTTCGGCTCCTCCGACAACCTGGGGTCGGCGTACGGCATCGCGGTGACCGGCACCATGGTGGTAACCACCCTGCTCGCGCTGCTGGTGGCGCGCTACCAGTGGCGCTGGTCCTGGTGGGCCGTGCTCGGCACCGGTGCGGGGCTGCTGATTGTGGACATCGGTTTCTTCAGCGCCAACATCGTAAAGATTTCCAGCGGTGGCTGGTTCCCGCTGGTGCTGGGGCTTTGCGTGTTCACCGTGCTGACCACCTGGCGCCGCGGCCGGACACTGCTGTTGCGCAGCGTGCAGATGGACGGCCTGCCACTGGCGCCGTTCATCGCCAACCTGGCCGGGCACCCGCCGCCGCGAGTACCGGGCACGGCAATCTTCATGACCGCCAACGGCACCCTGGTGCCCCACGCGCTGCTGCACAACCTCAAGCACAACAAGGTGCTGCACGAACGCAACGTGCTGCTGACCGTGCAGCCGCTCGACACGCCGCTGGCGGAGGCCGGCGAGCGCCTGCAACTGACCCCGATCAGCGACGGCTTCGTGCAGCTGGTGTTGCGCGTGGGCTTCGCCGAAGACACCGACGTGCCCCGCCTGCTGGCCGGCTGCGAGCCGCTTGGTGCGCGCATCGACATGATGGACACGACCTTCTTCCTGTCGCGGGAAAGCGTGGTGGCCACCCCGTCCCGGCCGGGCATGGCATTGTGGCGCGAGCACCTGTTCGTGTTCCTGGCGCGCAACGCGATGTCGGCCACGGCCTTCTTCCACATCCCCGGCAACCGCCTGATCGAGCTGGGCGCCCAGGTGGAAATCTAGGGACCAGCCCCCATGCCTGGCAGCAGCGGCGATTACACTTGGCCAAGCCTCCCACTTCCGGCCCGTCGCATGTCCGATCCGCGCCGACTGCTCGCCCGTCTTGGCGCCACCGCAGGGTGGGCGGGTTACGTCTATGCCAGTGCGGTGCTGCTGCTTGGCTTCACGCTGGCATTCGCGGCCGACCGCTACCTCTCGGTGGCCAACCTGGCGCTGATCTTCCTGACCGTGGTGCTGGTGGTGGCCGTGCGCACGCGCATGAGCGTGGCCGTCTACGCCGCGCTGGTGTGCTTTGTCGGCTACAACTTCTTTTTCACCGAGCCACGCCACAACCTGGCGATCGCCAACGCGGACGATGTGCTGGCGGTGGTGCTGTTCCTGGTCGTTGCCCTGGTGTGCGGGCGACTGGCCACCCGGCTGGCCAGCCAGGTGGCGTCGCTTCGGGCCGCGCGGGCGCACGCCACGGTGCTGCACGAGCTGGCCCAGCGCCTGGGGGCCGTCACCGAGGCCAGCGCCCTGTGCGAGGTGGGCGTGCAGGCGCTTGCGCAGGCACTGGATGGACAGGTGGCGCTGGTCGTGCGCGCGGCCGCAGATGACTGGCAGGTGCTTGCCGGCACGCCGCCGGACTTCGCGCTGCACCCGGCCGAGGTGACCGCCCTCGAACGCTCCTGCACGGACAGCTCCGCGCCGGTCACGCGCATGCCGCGCAGCGAGCCGTGGGTGCTGCCGCTGGACGCCACCGTCGACACCGTGCGCGCGCTGGTGGTGCGCCCTCGGCACGCTGGCGTGGCCACGCTGGCCGAGCGCCAGGCGCTGGCCGTGGACATGATCCAGGACCTGCGCCAGGCACTCGAGCGCGCGCAGCTGGCCGAGGCGCTCGAGCGCGCGCGGGTGGAGGGCGAAACCGAGCGCCTGCGGGCGGCGCTGCTGTCCTCCGTCTCGCACGATCTGCGCTCTCCGCTGGCCTCCATGATCGGAGCGGCCAGTACCCTCGCCGCGTACGAGGCGCAACTGCCCGACGACGAGCGCCGCAGCCTGATGGAGTCGATCCTGGAGGAAGGCGAACGGCTGGACCGCTACATCCAGAACCTGCTCGACATGACCCGGCTGGGCCATGGCGAGCTTGCGCTCCATCGCGACTGGGTCGACGCCGCGGACATCGTCTGGGCCGCCATCACGCGCCTGCGCAAGTTCCAGCCGGACACCCGGATCGACTCGCACATGCCACAGGACACCGTGCTGCTGTTCGTGCACCCGGCCCTGATCGAGCAGGCGCTGTTCAACATCCTGGAAAACGCCGCGCACGTCTCGCCCGCCGACCGCCCCATTCTGGTCACCGTCGAGATGCACGACCAGCACCTGCGGATCGACGTCTCCGACCGCGGTCCGGGCATCCCCGACGACGAGCGCCAGCGCATCTTCGATACGTTCTATTCGGTCAGCCGCGGCGATCGCGCGCCCAAGGGCACGGGGCTGGGCCTGTCCATCTGCCGCGGCCTGATCGGCGCGCACGGCGGCCAGGTGCAGGCCCTGCCGCGCGCCGGCGGCGGCACCACCCTGCGCATTACCCTGCCGCTGCCGGCCACACCGCCGGAGGCGTCCGCATGAATCCCAACGCGCCACGCGTCCTGGTGGTCGACGACGAAGCCCAGATCCGTCGTTTCCTGGATATCGGGCTGCGTGCGGAGGGCTACCAGGTCCTGCTGGCCGCCACGGCCGAACAGGGCCTGGCCCTCGCCGCCACGCAATCGCCCGACCTGGTCATCCTCGATCTGGGCCTGCCCGACCGCGAGGGCCACGACGTACTGGCCGAGTTGCGCCAATGGAGTGCGATACCGGTGCTGGTGCTGTCGGTGCGCAACTCGGAGGCGGAAAAGGTGCGCGCCCTGGACGCCGGCGCCAACGACTACGTCACCAAGCCGTTCGGCATCCAGGAAGTGATGGCCCGCCTGCGCGCCCTGCTGCGTGATCGGGTGGTGTCCCAGGGCGACGCGCTGCCTGCGCGGTACGACGACGGTCGGCTGGTGATCGATCAGCTCCGTCGCGAAGTCGCCGTGGACGGCCAGCCGGTCGCGCTCACCCGCAAGGAATACGCGGTACTGACCACGCTCATGCGCCACCCCGACCGCGTGGTCAGCCAGCAGCAGTTGCTGCGCGAAGTCTGGGGCGCCACCCACGTGCAGGACAGCCACTACCTGCGCATCGTGATCGCGCGCCTGCGCCAGAAACTGGGTGACGACCCGGCCAGCCCACGCTGGCTGAAAACCGAGCCCGGCGTGGGCTACCGCTTCCTGAAACCGGCGGTCCCGGCAGCAGACCCAGCCGTCGACCGGTGAGCCCGTGCACTTGAGGTACCCCACCCCAGTCGCTAACCTTTCGCCATGCCTGTACGCCTGCACCACCTTGCTTGCTCCCGGGGCCTGCGCGCCCTGGGCATGCTGGCGTGGCTGATGCTGGTGCTCGGCTCGCTGACCGCCATGCCGACGAGCATGGCCCAGCCGCGACACGGTGCGGCGCACGCCATGCAGGCCATGGCTGCCGAGTCCGCTACCCACACGCAGGCGCCTCACGCCACCGATGCCGGCGCGGTCACCTGCGATCCACAGCAGCACGGTGGTCACGCCTCCACCGGTCACGTCTGCGGTTGCGCGGGGCTTTGTGTCAGCGCCCTGCCCGCTGCGCCCTCGGGCCTGCCCGGTCTGGCGCCGACTGCCCTGGCCTACGCGCGTCCTGGACGCGTGCAGGCACCCGCGCCGGCCACGGTGCCGCCGCTTCGCCCGCCACTGGCCTGACTCTCCCGTTCCCCCGCACCGATGCCTTCGCCGGGCGCGCGCGCCTGCGGCATCACCGGTATTGAGCGCACCCCCGCGGTGCCTTCGGAGAGATTCCATGAAACGTTTTCCATCGCCGTCGGCGGTCGACCTGTCGCGCCGCCGCTTCGTGCAGGGCATCGCGCTGGGTGGCGCCGCAGCCGGGCTGGGCCTGCTGGGCACACAGCGCGCCTGGGCCCTGGCCAGCCCGGGCCAGGCGACCGCGCCGACCGGCACCGATTTCGCGCTCGAGGTGGCCGAGCTGCCGGTCAACTACACCGGCGCGGCGCGGCTGGCCACCACCGTCAACGGCAGCCTGCCCGGCCCACTGCTGCGCTGGCGCGAGGGCACCACCGTCAACCTGCGCGTGACCAACCGGCTGCGCGTGCCCACCTCCATCCACTGGCACGGCATCGTGCTGCCGTTCCGGATGGACGGCGTGCCCGGCATCGCCTTCGACGGCATCGCGCCGGGCGAGACCTTCGCCTACCGCTTCCAGGTGCGCCAGTCGGGCACCTACTGGTATCACTCGCACTCCGGCTTCCAGGAGCAGACCGGCCTGTACGGGCCGCTGGTGATCGACCCGGCCGGGCCGGAGCGCTACCCGACCGATCGCGACTATGTGGTCATGCTCAGCGACTGGACCGACGAGGACCCCGGCCAGATATTCGCCAAGCTCAAGAAGCGCAGCGACTACTACAACTTCGCCCAGCCGACCGTGCCCGACTTTCTGCGCGACGTGCAGCAGCACGGCACCCGCCAGGCGCTGGCGATGCGCAGCATGTGGAACCGCATGCGCATGAACGCCACCGACCTGTCCGACGTGGGCGGCTACACCTACACCTACCTGATGAACGGAGCGGCCCCGGCCGGCAACTGGACCGGCCTGTTCCAGCCCGGCGAGAAGATCCGCCTGCGCTTCATCAACGGCTCGGCCTCGACCATCTTCGACGTGCGCATTCCGGGCCTGAAGCTCACGGTGATCGCCGCCGACGGCCAGGACGTGGCGCCGGTGCCGGTGGACGAGTTCCGCATCTCGGTCGCCGAAACCTACGATGTGATCGTGGAGCCGCAGGACGCGCGCGCCTACACCCTGTTCGCGCAGTCGATCGACCGCAGCGGCTACGCCCGCGGCACGCTGGCGCCGCGCGCGGGGATGGAAGCGGAGGTGCCGACGATGGACCGGCGGCCGTGGCTGGCGATGCAGGACATGATGGGCGCCGCGTCGATGGCCGGCATGGCCCACGGTGCGACGGAAGCGGCCGGCATGCCCGGCATGGACATGCCCGGCACGCACAGCATGGCGGCGAACCGCGCCCCGGCGGTGCACCACGCGCGCACCGAAGTCGGCCCCGGCGTGGACATGCACGTGGACACCCCGCGCACCAACCTGGACGACCCCGGCGTGGGCCTGCGCGACAACGGCCGTCGCGTGCTCACCTACGCCGACCTGCGCTCGCTGGACGGGCCGATCGACCCGCGCGAGCCCGAGCGCGAGATCGAGCTGCACCTGACCGGCAACATGGAGCGCTTCATGTGGTCGTTCGACGGCCAGAAATTCTCCGAGGCACGGCCGGTGCACTTCAACCTGGGCGAGCGCCTGCGCATCGTGCTGGTCAACGACACCATGATGAACCACCCGATCCACCTGCACGGCATGTTCAGCGAACTGGAGGACCCCGACGGCCGGTTCCTGGCGCGCAAGCACACCATCAACGTGCAGCCGGCGCAGCGGGTGAGCTACCGGGTCAATGCCGACAACCCCGGCCGCTGGGCCTACCACTGCCACCTGCTGTACCACATGGAAGCGGGCATGTTCCGCGAGGTGGTGGTGTCATGAGCCGCCTCCCCGCGTTCCCCACTCATCGCCTGCTCGCACTGGCACTGGCCGCCGTCCTGGCCACACCCGCATGCCCGGCCCTGGCCGGCCAGCAGTCCCCGGCGGCAGAGCACGCCATGCACGCTGGCGCGATGGCGGGCATGCCCATGCCCGCGTCCGCGAGCAGCGCAGCCAGCCATGTCCACCCGGCCGTGCCCGCACACGCCGCGACCACGCACGCGCCGGCCGCAGCGCCGCCGGCCACGCCTGCGTCAGCACCGATGCACGCCATGCACCGCATGCCTGCCCCGCCCGCCGGGCAGGACATGTCCACGCCGGCCCGCGGACAAGCCAAACAACCGGCGGCCGCCGGCCATCACCACGCCATGGACATGCACGCCGCACCCGCTACGCCAATGCCCATGGCCGCACCGCCCACCGGCCAGACGGTGACCCGCACCCGCGACCCGGACTATTCCGACGGCGTGGGCTATGGCCCCACCCACGGCATCGACATGGCGATGAACGACAGCGCCGCCATCGGCATGCTGCTGGTCGACCAGCTCGAAGCGTTCCACGGCAGGCACGGCAACGGCCAGCAGTGGGGCATCGAAGCGCGCTACGGCAACGACTACGACAAGCTGTGGCTGAGCAGCGACGGCGAACGCAGCGGCGGTCGCCTGGAGGGCGCCCGCACCGAGCTGTCCTGGAGCCACGCGGTCGCCGCGTTCTGGAACACCCAACTGGGCGTGCGCGCCGACAGCGGCCCGGGCCCGGACCGCCAGTGGGCCGCCGTGGGCCTGCAGGGCCTGGCGCCGTACTGGTTCGAGCTGGAGGCGACCGGCTACCTGGGCAGCAGCGGCCGCACCGCCGCCCGCCTCCACGCGCAGTACGAGCTGTTCTTCACCCAGCGGCTGATCCTGCAGCCCGACCTGGAGCTCAACGCCTATGGCAAGGCCGACCCGGCCCGACGCCTGGGCAGCGGCCTGTCCGACGCCACGGTCGGGCTGCGCCTGCGCTACGAGATCGACCGCCAGTTCGCCCCCTACCTCGGCATCACCTGGACCCGCCGCTTCGGCGGCACCGCCGACTTCGCCCGCCAGGACGGGCAAGGGCTGCTCGACCGGCAGTGGGTGGCCGGGGTGCGGATGTGGTTTTGACGGGAAGGCGATGGGGCGAAGCGGGCGCGCTGCGCGCGGCGGGTCGAGACCCCGCCCGCGCGACGAGCTCGGCTGGCCCCGGGGCGGCAGCAGCGCCGCCGGCGACGCGAGCACCCTCGCTCGGGTTTCCGCGGACATATCCGCTGGAATTTCCCCTGCGGCTCCGGCCCTTTGCCGTCCCCCGGACCGGCCGAGGGCAGCCGCCACGCCCATCGGCCGAGGCAGCCACACCCCCGCGCAACGGCGCGCCGTTGAGCCCGGGACGCCGTGGGCGTCGGCTCCGCCACTTGCCAAGGATCAAGCGCCCTGACCCGCTAAGCTCAAGCGCCATTCATTCCATTGGAGGTTTCGTGCCCAGCCTACGCAAGGCCACGCCTGCTGATGCCCCGGCGCTCGCCCAGATCGCCGAGGCGACCTTCCGAACCACGTTTGCGGCCAGCAATTCGGCCGATCACATGGCCACCCACTGCGCCACTCACTATGGCGAGCGCATCCAGTCGGCCGAGATAGCGGACCCGCGCATGGTCACCCTGCTGGCCGAGGAACAGGGGCAACTGATCGGCTACGCGCAACTGCGCTGGGGTGATCCGCCGCAGTGCGTGCCGGCCACGCACCCCGGCGAGATCCAGCGCCTCTACGTCACCGACGCCTGGCACGGCAAGGGCGTCGCGCAGGCGCTCATGGACGCCGCCATCGCCGAAATCGCCAGGCGCGGGGCCGACGCCGCGTGGCTGGGCGTTTGGGAACACAACCCCCGAGCCATCGCCTTCTACCGCAAAGCCGGCTTTGTGGAAGTCGGCGACCATACGTTCGATCTGGGCGGCGATCCCCAGCGCGACGTCATCATGGTCAGACGCCTTGCCGGGAAAGCGAGCGCCTGATCCCACGACTGCCCAGTCGAGACGCTGCCGAGTGCCCGCCCCGGAATCACCCGCCGAACCGCCTGATGCCCTCCGGCCATCCCCGGGTCTGGCCGGACCGCGACGGCCCCGACGAGGCGCTCACTACCACGCGTTCGCTGCACCGCACAGTCTGGCCGGCCGTTTTGCGGCCAGCGGGGGTCAATCCGCAGCCGGCGCCCCATCGCTCAATGGCAGCCTTACGCGGAAGGTCGTGCCGTCTGCCGCCGAAGACGTAGCCTCGATGGTTCCGCCGTGCGCGATGATGATTTCCCTTGCGATGAACAGGCCAAGCCCCAAACCCGCGGCTGCGCCCCGCTCTCCCAGTGCAAACTGCGAGCGGCGCGCCATCGGGCTGAAAATGCCCGCAGCGTCTTCGGCCGCGATGGGCTCGCCCTTGTTGTGGATGGCGATCAGCACATGGTCGCCCTGGCGCTGCTGGCTGATGATTACCGGCGAGGTCGCCGACCCGTGCTTGATGGCGTTCTCGATCAGGTTGCTGAAAACCTGACCCATGCGCGAGACATCGAACTTGCCGACGATGCTTTCGTCATGCTGGAACACCAGCGTGCGATCTGGATGCAATACTCGCACTTCTTCCACGATGCTCTCGCAGGTGGCGGTAAGGTCGATGTCGACACGATGCAGCGTCATACCACTACCCACGCGCGTGCGCGAGAAGTCGAGCAGATTCTCCACGATCTTCTGGGCGCGACCCACCGTCGCGTAGAGACCGGTTGCGACCTTGGCATGGCGTCTACTGTCCGGCGCGCCTGCATCCCGGAAATACTCGGCCGACAGCAAAATCGCGCCGAGCGGCGAGCGCAGATCGTGACCAAGCACGCCAAGGAAGATGTCCTGCGATTGGTTCACCATACTGGAATAGCGCGCCACCGATTCGGCCAGTCCCTGATCGATGGCCTCGTTGAAACGCAGCGTATCCTGCTCGCGAAACTGGGTGTCGCCGTCCGGCTGCTGCGACCACAACAGCAATACACTGGCGCGCAGCGCGCGGTATTCGGCTACCAGCTGATTGATATCGAAACCGGACTGCAGGCGGGTTTCAGCATGCATCTGCGATGCGGTATGGATGTCGGCTTTCGGGCCTTTCCCACAAGAATTTGCCGCGCCGTGACGGATCGGTTGCGCTGCGTTCATGCCAGCGGCGATCTCGACCAGCATCTCCCCGGCATGATCGCGCAGCTCCTTGTCGCCCATGACCCGGCGCTCCAGTTGCAGGGTGGCGGCAAACTGGTCCCATGCTTTGAGGATTGGCTCGCGGTGATCCAAAATGAACTGCGCCAAGCGCATATCGCCCTCTGCTCCGCGGCCCCGGTGTACGCAAGGGATTGAAAATGCATGGCCAATGCCACCAAGGCTCCCACCATACCACCTGCCCCATACCACGAACCGGCTGGGGAGCGGCGTCCACGCGCGCGCTACCAGGCCAGGCTGAATTGCGCGCAGGGCGGACCTCGCCGTGCCGCTATCCGTGACCGGCACTGGCCCGCTGCCGGGTGAAGCCCAAGGTACGGGCCAGGCAGACAGGGGAGGCAACGCCAAATATAGTCCTCCGCCGCCCCAACGATTGACGTCACGCCCTTCCGCAGGCTTCATGAGCGGCTACGGCCTGGCCGACTGCCCACCAGGAAATTGAACACCGCATGTTTGAAAACGCCTTCAACAACCTCGATCGCGTCATGCGCAACGACGAGGGGCTGGCTTCGGAGCTGGATTACGCCGAGCAGACCTCGTGGCTGCTGTTTCTCAAGTACCTCGACGACATGGAGAAGGAGTGGGCCGACGAGGCAGAGCTGGAGCGGCGCGAGTACACGCCCATCCTCGACGCGCCCTACCGCTGGCAAGCCTGGGCCGCACCCCGCAACCAGGACGGCACGCCGGACCTCAATGCCGCGCGCACCGGCAAGGACCTGATCGAGTTCGTCAACGGCCAGCTGTTTCCCTACCTGCAGACCTTTCGCGACACCGCGGACGATCCGGACACGCTGGAATACAAGATCGGCGAGATCTTCGCCGAGATCGCCAACCGCTTTCGCTCGGGCTACTCGCTGCGCGACGCATTGGAGATCATCGACCAGCTCAACTTCGGCAGCCAGGACGCCAAGCACGAGCTGTCCGACCTGTACGAAACCCGCATCAAGCGCATGGGCAACGCCGGTCGCAATGGCGGCGAGTACTACACGCCGCGCCCGCTGATCCGCGCCATGATCAAGGTGGTGCAGCCGCAGATCGGCGAGACCATTTATGACGGCGCCTGCGGTTCGGCCGGGTTCCTGTGCGAGGCATGGGACTACCTGCGCCGCGACAACCTCTCCGCCGCCGAGTGGGACACGCTGCAGCGCAAGACCTTCTACGGCCAGGAGAAGAAATCGCTGGCCTACGTGCTGGGCGTGATGAACCTGATCCTGCACGGCGTCGATGCGCCCAATATCCGCCACGCGAACACCCTCGCCGACAACGTGATGGACATCCAGCAGAAGGATCGTCACGACATCGTGCTGGCCAATCCGCCCATTCGGCGGTGGCGAGCGCAAGGAGGTGCAGCAGAACTTCCCGATCAAGTCCGGCGAAACCGCCTACCTGTTCCTGCAGCACTTCATCCGCAAGCTGAAAGCCGGCGGCCGCGGCGCGGTGGTGATCAAGAACACCTTCCTCAGCAACACCGACAACGCCAGCGTGGCGCTGCGCAAGGAGCTGCTGGAAAGCTGCAACCTGCATACGGTGCTGGACTGCCCCAGCGGCACGTTCCAGGGCGCGGGCGTGAAGACCGTGGTGCTGTTCTTCGAGAAGGGCGCGAAGACGCGCAAGGTCTGGTACTACCAGCTCGATCCGGGCCGCAGCCTGGGCAAGACCAATCCGCTGAACGACGAGGATCTGGCCGAGTTCGTGGCGTTGCAGGCGAGCAAGGCCGACAGCGCCAAGAGCTGGTCGGTGGCGGTGAAGGACCTGGACACGGCGACGTGGGATCTGTCGGTGAAGAATCCGAAGGCGCCCGAAGCCGAGGCGCTGCGCAGTCCCGAGCAGATCATTGCCGACATGCTGGCGCGGGACGCGGAGACTGCGGGGATACTGGAAGAGATTCGGGGGATGTTGTGAGGGATGGTCGATCTGGCGACTACAGCATAAAATGAAAGTTGAGTGGCTACGTCAACTCTCTGAAGTGGCGCAGATCGTAAACGGTGGCACGCCTAAATCCAACATCGCTGGGTACTGGGCTGGTGGCGTTCCTATGGCTCACTCCGAAAGACATGGGGCGAATGGATGGCCGCGAAATTGCAGCGACGCCACGAACAATTTCCGAAGGGGCTTGGCTAAATGTCATCGGCGCGCCTTGCTCGTGCGAACGCGGTAATCCTGTCGCACGCGCGCGCCATCGGGCATTCTCGCTATCAACAAGGTTCCGATGGCTTTCAACAGGGGTGCCGCGGTTCGTACCCGACGCCAGTTTGGACCACGTTTACCTCTACTACTTTCTTTCTGCGAATCGCAAGCTTCTTGATGATCTCGGCGTCTGGCGCTACCTTCAAGGAACTGTCAGCGACAAATCTACGGTCAGTTCGTCTTCCGCTCCCGCCGCTGGATGTGCAGAAACAGATCGTTGCGGTGCTCGATCGGGCCTTCACCGCCCTCGACCGCGCCCGCGCCCATACCGAGGCCAATCTCGCGGATGCCGTCGAGCTGAAAGATCGAAGCGTGGAGTATGAACTTTCGTCAGATGCGCTGGGCCAGCCAGAATTCATCGGCCGCGCATGTAGACCTTCTGACCGGCTTCGCCTTCAAGAGTGCAGGATATAGCGACGCATTGAACGATGTCCGGCTGATCCGCGGCGACAATATCGTGCAGGGTGAATTTCGCTGGGAAGGAGTCAAGCGATGGCCGGTTGGCGACCGAGAGACATATGAGAAGTACGAGCTCGCGTTGGACGATGTGCTGATCGCGATGGATCGTACTTGGGTCAGTGCAGGCATCAAGTACGCCATTGTCGACGAGGCGGCGACACCGAGCCTTCTGGTTCAGCGAGTTGCACGCTTGAGAGCCAAACGATCCGTGGTTCCCCGTTATCTTGGTTACTGGGTCGGCAGCAAGATGTTCGAGAAGTACGTCCTTTCAATACAGACAGGCTTGGGTGTTCCCCATGTCAGTGGAAAACAGATCGAAAACTTCCCGGTCCGCGTTCCGTCCGTCGGGGCGCAAAGGGCGGTTGTTGCTCGACTTGATGACCATTGTCGAACGAAGTCGTGATCTGATCTTTGCGTACGCAACGGAAGCTCACCGACCTCGCCAACCTCCGCCAATCCCTACTGCAAAAAGCCTTCTCCGGCCAACTGACATGAGCGACCAGCCTCCCGTCAAGCTGGGTGACCTCGAAGACGCTCTGCTGTTCGTGGGCTCGGGTGAGATGTATGGCAACACAGCCTGGGTCCGCCGGGAGACGGGCGAAGTGCTCTGCCACAGCGACTCGTTCGACGAGTTCGGGCCGTTGCCGGAGGACATTGACGACACGGAACGCTACGTACCGATTCCGGACCAGCATCAGCTCGACCTGGGCAAGCCGCTGGCGCTGGAATTTACCCGCACGCAGCTGCCGGCCTGCTACGAGCAGGTGTGCGGCATGTTCGCGCACCGCGGCGCCTATGCCCGCTTCAAGGATCTGCTGGATCGCCACGACAGCCTCGATGCCTGGCACCAGTGGGAGACAGAACAGACCCGCCAGGCACTGCGCGCATGGTGCGCGGACAACAACATCACGTTGGCCGAGTGATCGACATCAATCCTCCCGCTTGACTTGAGTAACATAAAGGTTACCATCGACCATGACATGGAAAGTCGAGGAATACATCGCCGAGAACGGCAGCAGCCCTTATCGGGACTGGTTCGACAAGCTGCATTTCCAGGCGGCGGCGAAGGTGGCGACCGCGATGTTGCGGATGGAGATGGGCAATATCTCCAGCGTGAAGTGGTTCGATGGCATCGGCGAGTACCGCATCGACTGGGGCCCGGGCTATCGAATCTATCTGACGCGGGACGGCGACAAGCTGATCGTGTTGTTTACCGGCGGCACCAAGGCCAGCCAGAAAGGCGACATCAAGCGGGCGATGCAACTGAAGGACGAGTACCGGGCGCGCAAGGCCCGATCTACCAGAACGAGGTGATGGCATGCCGCTGACCCGAGACTTCAAGCAGACCGTGGTGGATCGCGTGCGGCGCGAACCGGCGTTTGCGCGAGCGTTGCTGGACGAGGCCGGGTCCCTGTTTCTCAACGGCGACCCGGCGACGGCCCGCGTGATCCTGCGCGACCTGGTCAACGCCACCATCGGCTTCGAGGGGCTGGCCGCGGCCACTGAGCGGCCGAGCAAGAGCCTGCACCGCATGCTGTCCGCCACTGGCAATCCCAGCATGGACAATCTGGCTGCCATCTTCGACGTGCTGCGCCGGAACCTGCAGGTGGACTTCGAGGTTCGTGCCGCGTGACGGCGGAGACCGAAGCCGATACCCGCGCCAACCGCATCGACCCGGTGCTGCGCGAGGCGGGCTGGGGCGTGGTCGAGGGATCGAAGGTGCACCGCGAGCTGATCTGCCCCGGCCGCATCACCGGCGGTGGCGGGCGCGCCAATCCGCTGTCGGCCGATTACGTGCTGAGCTACCGCGACCGCAAGCTGGCGGTGATCGAAGCCAAGCGCGCCGGTCTTGGCCACACGGCGGGCGTGGGCCAGGCCAAGGACTACGCCACGCGTCTGCAGGCCCGCTTTGCCTACGCCAGCAACGGCATCGGCTGGTACGGCATCGACATGGAAAGCGGCATGGAAGGTGATATCGCCTTGCCCTTCCCCACCCCGCAGGAGTTGTGGGCACGATGTTTCCCCGAGGGCAACGACTGGCGTGATCGCTTCGGCGCGGTGCCGTTCGAGACCGGCGGCGGCAAATGGCAGCCGCGCTACTACCAGCACAACGCGATCACCGCGGTGCTGGAGGCGATCGCCAAGGGCGAGCAGCGCATCCTGCTGACCCTGGCCACCGGCACCGGCAAGACCTCCATCGCGTTCCAGATCGCGTGGAAGCTGTTCGAGTCCAGCTGGAACCTGAGCCGCGACCCGGTGCGCCGTCCGCGCATCCTGTTCCTGGCCGACCGCAACATCCTGGCCGACCAGGCCTACAACGCATTCAGCGCGTTTGCGCCCGATGCGCTGTGCCGCATCAGCCCGGACGAGATCCGCAAGCAGGGCCGGATTCCGAAGAACGCCAGCGTGTTCTTCACCATCTTCCAGACCTTCATGACCGGCACGGATAACAATGGCGAGCCGCAGTTCACGTTCGAAGGCTATCCAGCGGACTTCTTCGACTTCATCGTGATCGACGAATGCCATCGCGGCGGTGCCCGGGACGAGAGCAGCTGGCGCGGCATCCTGGAATACTTCGCGCCCGCCGTGCAGCTGGGCATGACCGCCACGCCCAAGCGCGACGCCAATACCGACACCTACCGCTATTTCGGCGACCCGGTGTACAGCTATGCGTTGAAGGAAGGCATCGGTGACGGCTTCCTGACGCCGTTCAAGGTGCGCCAGATGGCCAGCACGCTGGACACCTACACTTTTTCCGACGAGGACGAGGTGGTCAGTGGAGAGATCGACCCGGACAAGGAATACCGGGAGGCCGATTTCAATACGAAGATCCAGATCGACGCGCGCGAGGAAAGTCGCGTGCACGAGTTCATGGACCAGATCGACCAGCGCCAGAAATCGCTGGTGTTCTGCGCCACCCAGGACCACGCCGCGCGCGTGCGCAACGCCATCAACCAGATCAAGGACAACCCCGACCCGCATTACTGCGAGCGGGTGACCGCGGACGACGGCAAGCTCGGCGAGCAGCACCTGCGCGAGTTCCAGGACAACGAGAAGACGCTGCCGACGATCCTGACCACATCGAAAAAGCTCTCGACCGGCGTCGATGCGCGCAACGTGCGCAACATCGTGCTGCTGCGCCCGATCAAGTCGATGATCGAGTTCAAGCAGATCATCGGGCGCGGTACCCGCACCTTCGACGGCAAGGACTTCTTCACCATCTACGATTTCGTCAAGGCATACGAGCACTTCAACGATGCCGAATGGGACGGCGAACCACTGCCGCCGGACGACCCGGGCATGCCGAAGCCCCCTCGAGGTTCCGGGCAGCCCGACCACCGGCCCGAGGGGACCGGCGGCGTAAAGGAGACCCCGGACCCGGTTCCCAGGGTCGTGGTGAAGCTCGCCGACGGCAAGGAGCGCACCATCCGCTACCTCGCCGCCACCACGTACTGGCACGAGGGCAGGCAGATCACCGCACAGGAGTTCATGCAGCAGCTGTTCGGCGACCTGCGCACCCTGGTCGCCACGGAAGACGAACTGCGCGCGGTGTGGAGCAACCCCGATAGCCGCGAAGCGTTCCAACGACGGCTGACCGACCTCGGCTACGACGCCGACCGACTCGATGACATGCGCCGCCTGATCGACGCACCCAACAGCGACATCTTCGACGTGCTGGCCTATGTTCGCTTCACGCTGGCACCTCTAGCCCGCTCTGAACGCGCAGGCACCGCGCGTGCAACAGGGCTGGATGGCTATCAACGCGAGATGCGCGCGTTCCTGGACTACGTGCTCGATGCCTACGAAAGGCATGGTGTGGACGAACTGGCCTCACGCAAGATCGCCGACTTCCTGCGCATCCGCTATGGCGGCACCAACGACGCCAAGCGTCTGCTCGGTCCCGTGCCCGCCATCCGCGAAGCATTCATCGCGATCCAGTCGCACCTCTATCAGCAGACAGCTCCATAGCACAGCCGACCAGGCATCCGCCCCATCTCCAGCCGCTGTACGGTCACTCACTGCGACCAACCGGGGCGCCCTAGCGAATGTTGCCGCCGTACCGGCCATGAATGCACCGCAGCATCTGGGCATTGTCCATGACCGGCTCGATCATCTTCTGTCCGCGCAATGCTTTTACTGCCAGTACATAGCCATCGGGCGATGAGCACTCGTATCCGCGTGGCAACGGCGCCCCCTGGATGAAGCCCTTCCGACACCCGCGCACTGGCGTGCGCCTCGCGACTGAAGTCGCTCCCACAAGTGGGTCCGCGCTGCGCAAGCGCCTGCCGCATGGCCCGCCCGGTACGCCGCGTCCCAAAACGTCGCGTCCACTCCCGCCGCCGCAGCCTCGCTCTGTGGGAGCGACTTCAGTCGCGACGGCCGCGCAGCGGCCTGCGATGGCGCGGCAGGTACACGAGGACCGGCCCCGACACTCAAGCACTGGCGTGCGCCTCGCGACTGAAGTCGCTCCCACAAGTGGGTCCGCGCTGCGCAAGCGCCTGCCGCATGGCCCGCCCGGTACGCCGCGTCCCAAAACGTCGCGTCCACTCCCGCCGCCGCAGCCTAGAGCAGTACGGCCGCGATGAGCAGAAGCGCGGCAATCAGGTACTGGCTCTTGGCCGACATGGTTCTTCCTTGAACATGGGGGCGACAAACCGGCCCGGAGCATGAGTTGCCATTCCGGTCGGTTATGAAGCTGGCAAGCGAGGGATTGCGACGCTGACGAAAGCGACGGCTGGCGGGCGGGAACCAGGCTTTCGACGCACCCTCACCCCGCCCGGTAATCCTGGTACGACTTCTCCTCGACCAGCTGCGAGCCCAGCTTCAGGTTGATCTCGCGCTTGACCGCGGCGCGCTCGTCGTTCTGGAAGTACACCGCGCGGGCCAGTTCGATGAACTCGGCGTCGAACGCCTGGGCGCGTTCCTTCAGGCGGATCTTGTCCTCGATGTCCCACAGCGCTTCGTTGACCGCCAGCAGGCGGGCGCGTTCGGGGGCGATGTCGGTCTGCGAGGCCTCGTCGTTGGCCCAGGTGGCGTTGAGCAGGTCCAGCTCGTTGCGCACGTTGGCCAGCTTGGCCGGGTCGGTGATCCGGCGCGACTTGATTTCCAGGATGGTGATCTTGTCGATCAGCTCGCCGTAGGAGACGGGGACGTGGATGAGGCTCATGGGGGTTCCTTTGGGCTGCCTGGTCGTGGGGGCGGCTGTCCTTCGACTTCGCTGCGCTACGCTCAGGACGAACGGTGAGGGGGAGCGCCGATCAACGAACGGGGGCTGGGTTGGCGCGGTGATGGACGAATGGTGGTGGTTGGTTCGCCGCGGCAGTCAGGGATAGTCCGGCACGTCGGCCAGCAGCCAGGGGTGGGCCGAGGCGGCGAACACGCGCTGGCTGACCAGCTCGCAGGCGATGCGCACGTCGGCGTCCATGGCGCGGTCCTTGTGCATGAACGGGATGCGCTCGCGCAACTGGGCGTGCGCGGCCTGCACCGCTTCACCGGCGTGGAAGGCCTCGCTGGCGGCCAGCGCGGCGGTCAGCGCCTGCACTTCCTCGGCGAACTGGGCATGGTGCGGGTGACCCTCGCGCGGGGCGTTGGACATCTTGGCGGCCAGCGCCTGCCAGTCGCCGCGGGCGGCCAGCCGGCGCGCGGCGTTGAGCATTTCGCGGCGGTAGTCCAGCGCCTGCGCGGCGGTGTACAGCTCCAGCGCCAGCACGTGGCCCAGGTCCTCCATCATCTCCAGCACGTGGCGCGCCTCGTTGGCGCCCATGGAGACGTGGTCCTCGGCGTTGGCGCTGGTCGGGATCGAATACACGCTGGCCGGATGCGCGCGCGTGGCCAGGTCGTTGACCAGCGCCGCGGCGGTGTACTGCACGATCATGAAGCCCGAATCGGTGCCGTCCTCGTTGCCGGTGAGGAACGCCGGCAGGCCGTCGTTGGTGGCCGGATCGACCAGCTTGTTCAGGCGCCGCTCGGAGATCGAGGCCAGCACCGGGATGGCGGCCTTGACGTAGCTCATCGCCAGCGCCAGCGGCATGCCGTGGAAGTGGCCGGCGGAGATCACCTGCTCCTCGATGAACTCGCGCCTGCTCGTTGTCGGGGAAGATCAGCGGGTTGTCGGTGACCGAGTTCAGCTCGATGTCGAACACGCGGCAGGCCTGCGCCAGCGCATCGCGCACCGCGCCGTGGACCTGCGGCATGCAGCGCAGGCAGTAGGCATCCTGCGGCTGGTGTTTCTTGCCGCCCTTGAACGGCAGGAAGCGCGCGTAGAACGCCTCGCGGCCATGGCGCTGGTTGGCCGGCACCCAGTCCCAGCCGATGTCGAAGCGACAGCGCCTGGTCCTCGCGGCGTGCTCCAGGCCTCGGCCGTCCACGGCTTGAAGTGCGGCACCAGGTGGTAGGGAATGTCGACCAGGGTGGAGCCGTCCAGCAGTTCGCGCACGTGCGCGGCCGCATCGACCTGGCCCGGATGCGGGCGCAGCGCGTGGACTTCCTCGCGCAGCGCGCCGCTGCGGCCGGCGAAGGCATCCAGCGTCATCGCCGCGGCCAGGTCGGCGGTGTCCAGCAGGTACTCCAGCGCTGTCCAGCGCCAGCGCGCCGGTGGCCAGCATCTGCGCGGTGCCGTTGTTGAGCGCCAGGCCTTCCTTGAACGACAGCCGGATCGGCTGCAGGCCGGCGCGCTCCAGCGCCTCGGCACCGGGCATGCGCTCGCCCTCGAAGAACGCCTCGCCGCCACCCAGCAGCACGATCGCCAGATGCGACAGCGGCGCCAGGTCGCCGCTGGCGCCGACCGAGCCTTTCTCCGGCACCACCGGCACCACGCCGGCGTTGAGCAGGGCGGCCAGCGCCTGCAGCGTGTGACACGCGGATGCCCGAATGGCCGCGCATCAGCGTGTTGATGCGGATCACCAGCATCGCCCGCACCACCTCCGGCGCGAACGGCTTGCCCACGCACACGGCGTGGGTGATGATCAGGTTGTGCTGCAGTTCCTCCAGCAGGCTGGGCACGTCCGGGTCCGGGCTGCCGGGCTCGCGTTCGGCCGCGGCCAGCTCGTCGCGCAGGCGGTGCCCGCCCAGCAGCTTGTCCGCGTTGCTGCCGAAGCCGGTGGTGACGCCGTAGGTGGGCTCGCCGCAGCTGACCTTCTCGGCCAGGAAGTCGGCCGCGCGCTGCACCGCCTGCAGTTGCGTCTGGCACAGCGCCACCTTGGCGCCGTGGCGCGCCACCGCGACCAGTTGCTTGCGGGTCAGGCTGCTGCCGTCGAGAGTGATCGTGTCCACCGGTGCTCCGATTCTGGGTCTGTAGCGGGTCTGAACCGAGCCATTGTAGCGGCGCGGGCTCCGCAGCGGCATCGCAGCCTTGTGGGCGCTTGGCGCAGGGGCCGCGTGGGCACTGGTGGAATGCAGACAAGAATGGATGGCGAGGCTCCTGCGCTTGTCCTCCATCGGTCCTAGATACTGCAGAGCACCATGGATTCCCGCCGGCGCGGGAATGACGCCCGTGGGCGGTGGCTCGGCGGTGTCGAGGTCGTAGCTGTGATGGTCAGATCGAGGAGCTCAGGCCAGCGATCAACCCACCGCGGGTTGCTCTGCTCGATCAACTTCAGCTTCCACGCCCGGTTCCATTTCTTGAGCTGTTTCTCGCGGGCAATGGCCGAGGGGAAGTCGGGATGGAGCTCGAACCAGACCAGCCGCTTCACGCCGTGGCGCCGGGTGAAGCCATCCACCAGCCCTTCGCGGTGGCTACCGGGATACGCACTGGCCTGAGGTGGCCGGTGACTCCGACGTACAGAGGATCGGCAAGCGCTCGGCGCTGGCCATGATGTAGACAGCGGGTTGTTTCGGGGCCATCCGTGCCTCCTTGTCCGGCGTTTGTTCGCGCCGTTGGTCTGAGTGGGCTGAAGCCTTACACGCTACGCGGGCGGGTGGCGTCTTCGCGGGTCGGCTACCGGGAACCATGGCCTGGAAGCCGGGCTGGCGCACAGAGGATCGGCAAGGCGGGCTGGATGTATGGGGTGGGCTTCCGGCCACCGGCTCTTTCCGCTTTTTCGCTTCGTTGGCCTGGTGGGCTGAAGCCCACCCTACGGGGATTCGTGTGCTGCGCGGGTTTCACCCCATCGCGGCGGCTTGTTCCAGTTCCACGCGCAGGGTCTTGATCAGTTCGCCGCGGGCCACTTCGAACTGGTCGGCACGGCGCAGGTCCTTGACGGTGACCACGCCCTTGGCGATCTCGTCTTCGCCCAGCACCATCACGAAGCGGATGCCGGCGCGGTCGGCGTACTTGAACTGCTTGGCCAGCTTGCCGCCTTCGAGCACCACCTCGGTGGCGATGCCGGCGGTGCGCAATTCGCTGGCCAGGGCCAGGTAGGCGGGCAGCTGAGCCTGGTCCATCTGGGTGACCAGCACGTCGACGGTGCTCTTGGCGGTGTCGAGCAGGCCGGCGTCGCGCAACTGCCAGTACAGCCGGGTCAGGCCGATGGAGATGCCCACGCCGGGCAGCTTCGACTTGGTGTACTGGCTGGCCAGGTTCTCGTAGCGGCCGCCGGAGCAGATCGAGCCGATCTGCGGGTGGTCGTTCAAGGTGGTCTCGTAGACGGTGCCGGTGTAGTAGTCCAGGCCGCGGGCGATCGACAGGTTCAGCGCGTAGTGGCTGTCCGGCACGCCGAAGGCGTGGATCAGGCCCAGCACTTCCTTCAGCTCGGCGCGTCCCTGCTCCATCGCCTCGGGACCGGCGCCGAGCGCGTCGAGCTGGTCGTAGGCGTCCTGCAGCGAGGTGGAGCGCACCTGCACGAAGGCCAGGATCTTGCCGGCCACCTCGGCGCTGAGCCCGAAGGCCTCCCCGGTGAGGGTGTCGCGCACGTAGTCGGCGCCGCGCTTGTCCAGCTTGTCCACTTCGCGCAGCACCAGCATCTGCTGCTCGGCGTCGGCGATGCCCAGACTCTCGAAGTAGCCGCGCATCAGCTTGCGGTTGTTGAGCTGGATGGTGAACGCGCCGATGTCCAGTTCGCGGAACACGCTGTAGATCACCGCGGGGATCTCGGCGTCGTAGCGCACCGACAGCGCGTCCTTGCCGATCACGTCGATGTCGCACTGGTAGAACTCGCGGAAACGGCCGCGCTGGGCCCGCTCGCCGCGGTACACCTTCTGCATCTGGTAGCGGCGGAACGGGAAGCTGAGGTCGCGCTCGTGCTCGGCGACGTAGCGCGCCAGCGGCACGGTGAGGTCGAAACGCAGGGCCAGTTCCGGCACCCCATCGGCGCCCTTGTCGGCGGCCTTGTCCAGCGCGCCGGTGGACTGCACGAAGTAGACCTGGCGCTCGGTCTCGCCGCCGGTCTTGGTCAGCAGCACGTCGGAATACTCGATCACCGGCGTCTCGATCGGCAGGAAGCCGAAGCGCTCGTAGTTGCGGCGGATCGTGTCCAGCATGCGCTGGAAGGCGATCTGGTCGAGCGGCAGCAGCTCGAGCACGCCGGGCATGGTACGGGCCGGGGTAAGCGCCATGGATTCCCTCTGCAAGACGGTGGTGAACGGTGGTCGATCCTGCCGCCACGCGGCAGCCGCCTAGATTAGCAGATGGCCGGCCCGCGCCTGGCCGCCCGGTCGGGTCCGGCTGATCGACAACTATTGCCAAGGAACCCGGGCGTCGTTAACATACGCGGCTTCCCACGGGGTGTAGCTCAGCCTGGTAGAGCGCTACGTTCGGGACGTAGAAGTCGCAGGTTCGAATCCTGTCTCCCCGACCAAGATCCAACGAAAAGCCACCCTCGCGGTGGCTTTTTCGTGTGCGCGAACGCCATGCCGACCGGCCTGCCCGACCGCTCATCCGCGGTTGCCCGGTCCGTTGCGCCGCAGCGCCTCGGTGCCGGCGGCCAGCTCGATGATCTCGGCGGTGATCTCCTCCTGCCGCGCCAGCCGCTCGTCGCGCTGCAGGCCTTCCAGCCGGCGCACGATGTTCTCGCGGGCGGCGGTCATGGTCTGCAGGCGCGCGGCGCTTTCGGCCGCGTAGCCGAGCACGATGGCCTGGTTGAGCTGGGCAAACACGTATTCCCCGGCCAGGCGCTCGAGCAGGACGGCGGGCGGCAGGTTCAGCAACGGGCGCACCGATGGACCGGTGCGACCGAAGCGGCTGTAGTCGAACGGCAGCAGGGTGCGCCGCACCACCTCATAGCCGACGCTGGCCAGCGGCTGCGCATGCACCACTTCCAGCCCACCGACCTGCCCCGCGCCCAGGCGCCGGTACAGTTGCGCGCCGATGCGATCGGCCAGCACGGCCACATGGCCCAGCTGGGACACCATCGGCGCGGTCCATGCCGTGGCCAGGCCTCGCGCGTGCGCCAGGCGGATCCCGCGGCTGCCGACGACGAGCACGATGTCACCGCCCTGCACGCTGCCGAGCGCGTCCATCACCCGCTCGCTGAATGCACCGGCGAAGCCGTGCTCGGCGCACAGCAGCACGATCATCCGCGGCGGCGAGGGCCGCGAGTCCGCATCGGCCGGCGGCGCGATCTGCAGCACCTGGGAAATGGCGCGCGCGACGGTGTCGGCATAGGCCTGCACGTTGTCCAACTGACGCCGCCCCTGCTGCGCACGAGCCGCAGCGATGCCGCGCATCGCCGATACAACGCTTCCCAGCTGGGACACGCTCTGGCGACGTGCATGCAGCTGAGCGTAGCGCTGGCTCATGGCGCGGGGGCCGCGGGGGCGTCGGCGAAGCGGGCAGCCAGATCGCCCAGCGACGTGGCCCAGGCGTCCAGCTCGGTCTGGTCGGGCACGCTGCCATTGGCGGCCGCGTCGGCCAGCGGTTTGCCGTCGCCCGCCAGCCAGGCCGGCAACGCCGCCTTGAACGCGTCGATGCGGGCAATTTCCAGCCGGTCCATGGCACCGCGCTGCAGTGCCAGCAACAAGGCAACCTGGACCGCCAGCGGCAGCGGCGCGAACTGCGGCTGCGCCAGTACCGCGCGCATCCGCTCGCCGCGCGCGATCTTGGCCTGCACGCGCGGTTCCAGCACGGCGCCGAAGCGGGTGAACATCTCCAGCTCCAGGAACTGCGCATAGTCCAGCCGCAGGGTCTGTACCACCTTGCGCAGCAGCGGTGCCTGGGTCTTGCCGCCAACCCGGCTGACGCTCAGCCCGGTGTCGACCGCCGGCATGTAACCGGCGTGGAACAGCGGGGTGTTCAATACGATCTGGCCGTCGGTGATGGAGATGAGGTTGGTGGGGATGTATGCACTCAGGTTGCCCGACTCGGTCTCGGCAATCGGCAGCGCGGTCAGCGAGCCGCCGCCGCGCTCCGGCGAAAGCCGCGCGGCACGCTCGAGCAGGCGCGCGTGCAGGTGGAAGACGTCACCCGGATAGGCCTCGCGCCCGGGTGGCTGATGGGTGAGCAGCGCCAATTCGCGGTGCGTGGCCGCATGCTTGGTCAGGTCGTCGATCACCACCAGCGCATGGCGACCGCGGTCGCGGAAGTACTCGGCGATGGTGACGCCGGCGAACGGGGCGATCCACTGCAAGCCCGGCGGCGCCGATGCGGGCGCCACCACGAACACCGTTCGCTCCGGTGCGCCGTGGCTGCGCACCGCGTCGATCACCCGCTCCACCGCGCTGGATTTCTGGCCGACCGCCACGTACACGCAGATCAGGTCGCTGTCGCGCTGGTTGATCAACGTGTCGGTGGCGATCGCGGTCTTGCCGGTGGTGTGGTCGCCGATGATCAACTCGCGCTGCCCGCGGCCCAGGGCGAACAATGCATCGATCACCAGCAGCCCGGTCTGCACCGGGTCCACCACCAGGTCGCGTTCGATGATCGCCGGCGCGGCGCGCTCGATGGGTTGGTGGCCGTCCGGGGTCGGCGGCGGGTGGCCATCGAGCGGCCGCCCCAGCGGATCGAGCACCCGTCCGGGCAGCGCTTCGCCCACCGGCACCGTGACCACCTGGCCGGTTCCGTAGGCACGCATGCCCGCTGACAAGCGATCGGAGGCGTCCAGCAGGACGCAATGCACGCTGGCTGCGTCCAGACCCAGGACAAAGCCGACATCGCCGTTCTCGAAGCGCAGCAGCTCGCTCAGGCCGACGCCCGGCAGGCCGGAGATGCGCGCGATGCCGTCGCCGACCGATTCGATGCGGCCGAACTCCGCCGTGTGCGGTGCCAGCGTCACCGCCTCCAGTACGGCGCGTGCCTGCGGCAGCCACGCGCCCAGCTCGTCATGCAGGGTGGTCATGGCGCTGCAGTTGCTCCCGTAGTTGGTCCAGGTCGGCGGCCCAGTGGTTGCGTATCACCCGGTGCGCCAGCCGCACCTCCACGCCGGCCAGCAGCGCCGGATCGACGCGGAACGCCACCGGCGCCGCGTGCCCTGCGACGCGACCAAGTGCTTCGCGCAGCTTCGCCTGGTCGTCATCGGCCAGGGTGTCGGCACTGATCACCTCGATCGGCTGCGTGATTCCCTCGCCCTGCCCGGCGGCACTGCCGTCACCCAGACCGGCCAGCTCCTCGCAGGTGGCGTGCACGAAGCGCCGGCTCCAGTCGGCCGGTGCAATGCGTTGCAGCAACTGGCGGGCCATGTCGGCAGCCAGCACACTGGCGCTGGCACGCAGTTGGCCTGCCGCCTGGGCGCGCTCGCGCTGCAGCGCCACCGTGGCCGCCTCGCCACGCTGGCGGGCCTCCTGTGCCGCCTGCGCCAGCAGTGTCTGGCCAGCCTTGCGGGCCTCTTCCCGGGCCGCCTGCAGGGTCTTCTCGCGCTCGGCAGCCAGCGCCAGTCGCTCGGCCTGGAGCGCCTCGTGTTCGGCCTCGGCCCGGCTCCTTGCGGTGGCTGCGTCGGCCATCAGCTGCTGCGTGGCCTGCTGCCGTCGCGCGATCATCGCCTGTACCGGCTTGAACAGGAAGCGCTGCAATATCCACAACAGCACCAGGACGTTGATCGCCTGCAAGCCCAGCGTCCACCAGTCGATCTTCATCGCGCTCAAGCCAGGAACGGGTTGGCGAACAGCAGCAGCAACGCGATCACCAGGCAGTAGATGGCGGTGGTCTCGATCATCGCCAGGCCGACGAACAAGGTGCGCGAGATGGTGTTGGCGGCCTCCGGCTGGCGCGCCAGCGCGTCCATCGCGGCGGCCACCGAACGCCCTTCGCCGAGTGCCGGCGCCATCGCGCCGAAGGCCACGGCGACCACGGCGCCAAGGATGCTGACGATCTGGATCCAGTCGTGTGCTGTCATGGGGTGTCTCTCCGGTCAGGTGGGGATGGCTGCACGGGTGGCGCCGGCGGACGCGACTCCTCGCCAATGGCGGCGCCGACGAAGACCATCGCCAGCACGCTGAAGATGTAGGCCTGGATGACGCCCACCAGCACGTCCAGCGCCATGAACGGAATCGGCACGAACAGCCCGGCCAGCGACAGCACGATGCCGATCACGAAGGCACCGCTCATCATGTTGCCGAACAGGCGGACCATCATCGAAAAGGTACGCGTCACCGCCTCCACCAGGTTCAGCGGCAGCATCACCCAGCTGGGGCTGGCGAACGTCTTCAGATAGCCGCCCACGCCGCGACTGCGGATGCCGAACCAGGCCACCGCCACGAACACGATCGCCGCCAGTGCCGCGTCGGTCTCGATATGCGCGGTGGGCGCTTCGTTGCCCGGTACCAGCGACGACAGGTTGGCGCAGAGGATGAAAACGAACAGCGTGCCGATCAGCGGCAGGAACGGCGCCGGATCGGCCTGTACCGTCTGGCGGATCTGTGCCTGCACGGTGGTCACCAGCATTTCGGCCAGCGTCTGTACCCGCCCCGGACGCACCAGCAACCGCCGGGTGATCCAGGCACTGAGCAACCACAGCAGCGCGATGATCGCCCAGGTGGTGACCACCTGGGCGCTGATCGGCACCGGGCCGATGCTGAAAAGTGGCGGAGATGACAGCGGCGAGGACATCATCGGGAGACATCCGTGGACAAGCCGGCACGGTGCAGGAGCAGCTGCCGCGCCAGCAGCAGGCCGACCAGCGCGGCCAACAGCGCCACCGCGCCGACGCGGGCGCAGGCCAGCAGCCCCACGGCGGTTAGCCCCATCCGAAACAGTTGCGCCAGCACGCCCCAGCCCGCCCCGCCCGGTTGCAGGAACAGGCGCGCGTTCCAGCGCAATGCGGCAAAGTGCAGCGTACCGAGCAGCGCGCCCAGTAGCGCGAACAACAGCGCTTCGCCCAGCGTGCCGCCCGACGTCTGCATCCACGCGCTCATGGTGTGTGCATCCATCGCCAGGCCGACCAGCAGCCGACCGCCAGACCCGCGAACAACAGCGGCGCCGTCCAGAAGATGCCGCTGTGCAGCGCGCGGTCGACCCAGCGACCCAGCGCCACCGCCAGCAACATCGGCGTGACGATCATCCAGCCGAGCACGCCTACCCGTGCGAACTGGCGTGCCAGGGTCGGGTCGCCCTCCTGCAGCCAGCGTCGCTGGCGCTCGATGCGACGGCGCACGCCGCCGATCAGCTCGGGGTCGGTGCCCGGGTCGTCGCGAGTCATGCCGGCCTCTCCCCGGCTCCGGCCTGCCCGGGCTGCAGGTAGCGCATGATCTGGCGCAGGGCCTGCAGCTCCAGCTGCTGTTCGCGGCTGTGTGCGCTGCGCTCGGCCTCCTCGCGTTCGCGCAAGCGGGCCACGACAGTGGACTCCAGCTGCTCCAGGTCATCCCCGAGAATCGCCTCGCGGGTGGCGATTTCGACCGTCTGGCCACCGGCCACCCGCAGTACCCCGCCGCGCACCGCGCAGTGCCCAAGACGCCCGTCCGCGTGCCGCCAGCTGGCGACACCGATGTCCAGCACGGTCAGCAGATCGGCATGGCCGGGCAGCACGCCGAAGCTGCCGCTGGCGTCCTCGGCGCGCAGCGACACGACGTCATCGTAGCTGGCGACGAAATCGCCCAGGCTGGTCAACTGCAGCTTCATGGCGGCGTCCGGCTATTCGCGGCATGCTCACGCTGGCGCGCCTCGTCCAGCGTGCCGACCATGTACAGGGAACCTTCGTCCCACTCATCGCACTCGCCGCCGAGGATCGCCGCGCACCCGTCCAGGGTCTGGCGCAGCGGCACCGAGCGGCCCGGCTTGCCGGTGAACGCCTCGGTGACCGCGAAGGGCTGCGTGAGAAAGCGTTGCAGCCGGCGCGCCCGCCCCACCAGTTGCCGGTCGGCGCTGCTGAGCTCTTCCATGCCCAACAGCGAGATGATGTCCTGCAACTCGTGGTAGCGCGCCAGCGCCGCCCGCACCTGTGCAGCAATGCGATAGTGCTCCTGCCCCACCACCGAAGCGGTCAGCAGCACCGAGCTGGAGGCCAGCGGGTCGATCGCCGGATACATGCCCTCGGCGGCCATGGCGCGCGACAGCACCACCTGGCTTTCCAGATGGGCAGCGATCGCCGACACGGCCGGGTCGGTGAAATCGTCCGCCGGCACGTACACCGCTTCGATCGCGGTGACGGCAACCCCGCCGACCGAGGTGATGCGCTCCTGCAGCGCGGCCACCTCGGTGGCCAGCGTGGGCTGGTACCCCACGCGCGACGGCAGCCGGCCCAGCAGCCCGGACACTTCGGCGCCGGCCTGCACGAAGCGGAACACGTTGTCCATCAGCAGCAACACGTTCTGCTGGTTGTGATCGCGAAAGTACTCGGCCATGGTCAGCGCCGACAGCGCCACGCGCCAGCGGGCACCGGAGGGTTCGCTCATCTGGCCGAACACCAGCGCCGCATGCGGCAAGGTGCCCGAACGCTGCATGTCGTGCAGCAACTCGTGGCCTTCGCGTGAGCGCTCGCCCACGCCGGCGAATACCGAAATGCCGCGATAGTTCTGCACCATCGCGCGAATCAGCTCCATCACCAGCACGGTCTTGCCGACCCCGGCACCGCCGAACATGGCCACCTTGCTGCCCTGGGCGAATGGCGCGAGCAGGTCGATGACCTTGATCCCGGTCTCGAACAATTCGCTGGCCCTGCCGCGTGTTGCCAACGCGGGCGCCGCACGATGGATCGGCTGGCGTGGCGTGTCCGGCGGCAGCGGCGCGCCACCGTCGCAAATCGCGCCGCTCACGTCCAGCAGACGCCCCAGTACCGCGTCGCCGACCGGCACCGTCAGCGGGCCACCGGTGGCGCGCACCGGCGCGCCACGAGGCAGGCCATGGGTATCCTGCAGCGCCACCGCTCGAACCGAATGTAGGTCCAGGTGTGCCTGCACCTCCAGCACCAGCGGCGCGGATGGGCCGCGCTCCACCTCCAGCGCATGGTCGATTTCCGGCAGCGCGCCGCTGTCGAAGACCACGTCGACCACGCCGCCGCGCACTGCCACGACGTGGCCGGTAGCCGGTGACAGCGGGGCAGCTGTCCATGGTCAGGCTCCGGCCTGTGCCGTGGTGGCTGTCGTCATCATCCGCGACAGCCCGGCGGGACCGTCATGACAGATCGGGAAGACCCCGGTGAAGTTCATCGACACGCCTCCTGCAGAACCTTGCATCCAGCATAGGGATCGTCGGCCACGCGGGATTGATCGTGATCAAGCCGCGCGCATGTGCCGTGCTCGTGGCCGGATCAGTGCAGGCCCAGGCCACGGTCCGGCCCCGCCCGAGCCGCCCGGCTCAGGCGCTCTGCCGTTGCGCCGGCGCAGCCCTGGGCACGTTGGCCGGCTCCAGCGCGGCGGCCACCTGGGTGCTGATGTCAAGCAACGCAGTGTCGCCGGCAATCGTGTTGGAGGTGACGATGCGCTGTGCGCCAGCGGCCAGCAGACCCTCGCGGGCACCCTCGGCAAACACCCCGTGCACGCCGATGCAGACCGGTGCACGGGCGCCACTTTCGCGCAGGCAGCGCAACGCGTCGATCATCGTGTGGCCGCTGGAGATGATGTCGTCCAGCACCACCGGGGTGTGGTCACGCCAGGCCTCGATGCCTGGCAGGCTCACCCGCACCTGGCGATCACCGGCGCGCTGCTTGGTGGCCACCACGCACGGCACGTCCAGTTGCGCAGCGACGTCGCGCACCCACTGCCCGCTCTCGCCATCGGGTCCCACCAGCAGCGGCTGCGGCACGTGCTCGCGTATCCACGCCGCCACCGCCGGCGCCGCGTGCACCACGTGCGCCTCCAGCGGATAGACCTCGTCCAGGCTGCGGTAGCGGTGCAGGTGGGGGTCGACCGTGACCAGCCCGTCGAAGGCCTGGCCCAACCACTGCCCGAAAATCCGCGCCGATACGGCCTCGCCCGGGTGAAAGCGGCTGTCCTGGCGCATGTAGGCCAGGTAGGGGGCGACCAGATCGACCCGCGAGGCGCCCAGTTCGCGCGCGGTGGCTGCCGCCATCAGCAGCGGCACCACCTTGGTGTCGGCGCGGTCCAGCGTGCACACGATGACCACGCGCGGATGGCCGGTCGGCGGTTCGATCCGAACCAGCGATTCGCCATCGGGGAAGCGGTGCAGCTGCAGCGGCAGCTGGGTCCAGCCCAGCCGCTGGGCCAGCAGCCGGGCGAAGTCTTCGTTGCCGGGCATGGCGTACAGCACGGTCATGCAGGGGTCTCCAGGGCGATGATGTCCGGGTGGCGCGAGACGTACTCGAGCGCATAGGCAAGTTCGCCGGGGCTCTGCGCATGCAGCGTGAAAACCGGCTGGCCCGCGGTCACGCAGTCCCCCAGGTGAACGTCCAGGGTCAGGCCCGCCAACGGTGACGAGGGCGCTCCGGCCAGTTTGGCCGCGCGCGACAGCCGCCGATTGTCGATTGCCGTGACGCGGCCGCCCGCGTTGGCCACCACCGGTTGCCGGTAGGCAGCCACGCCGGGTTCGCGCATGCCGCCCTGCGCCGCGCAGATCGCCTGGAACCGGCTCCAGGCTCGCCCCGAAGCCAGGCAGTCGCGCGCCATGGTGGCGGCCTCGCGGGGACCGGCCACGCCGGTGAGCTCCAGCAGCGCGCTGGCCAGCGCCAGCGCATGCTGGCGCAGGTCCTGCGGTGCATCGGGGCGGTTGCGCAGCACCGCCAGCACGTCGTGGGCCTCCAGCGCCGGCCCGATGCCCCGGCCGATCGGCTGCGTACCGTCGGAAATCACCACGTGCAGGTGCAGGCCGAATGGCTTGGCCACCTGCAGCATGAGCGCCTCCAACTGTTGCGCCTGGCTGCGGTCGCGCACCTTGGCGGTCGGCCCCACGGGAATATCGATCACCACGTGAGTGGAGCCGGCGGCAATTTTCTTGGACAGCACGGAGGCGACCATCTGGCCCACGCTGTCGATGTCCAGGATGTGCTCGATGCGGATCAGGATGTCGTCGGCCGGAGACAGGTTCATGCTGCCGCCCCAGACGATGCAGCCTCCAGTGGTGGCGACCGCCTGGCGCACCGCGGCCTGGTCCAGCTCCACCGGCGCCAGCATGGCCATGGTATCGGCGGTGCCGGCAGCCGAGGTGATCGCCCGCGACGAGGTCTTGGGCATGGTCAGGCCCAGCTCGGCGGCGATCGCCACCACGATGGGCGTGGTGCGGTTGCCCGCCAGCCCGCCGATGCAGTGCTTGTCCGCCACCACCGCCTGCGGCCAGTGCAGGCGCGCGCCGGTATCGACCATGGCCGCCGTCAACGCGATCACCTCCGGCACGCTGAGGCGATCGCCGCTGCAGGCCGTGATCAGTGCGGCCAGTTCCAGGTTGGCAAAGCGGTGATCGACGATGTCGCGCACGATCGCGTGCCATTGGCCCGCGTCCAGCTGCGCGCCAAAGATCTTGGCACGCACCGCCGCCAGCGAGTCGACGCTGGCCGGGTGGGCCAGCATGACGCTCTCGTGCGCTTGCGGCTGGAGCTGTGCCCAGGCCGATTCGGACAGGCCGGCCTGGGCCAGCCCGAGCAGGCGGCCATCGACCGTATTGAGGGTGGCCAGCAGGCGTCGCTCGCCCACCCGCAACTCCACCCGCGAATGAGCGCCAAAGCCTTCGCTGCGGCAGATCGGCGAATCACGATGCAGGTACAGCACCGGCTCCGGGCCGGTGTCGATACCCAGTCGGCGGACCTCACCGGGGGCGAGCCGGGGCCGCGGAAAGGCGGCCGGCGAGGCGGTCGGCACGACCTTGCCCGTGTCCGGGCCAGCGGGCGCCGCCCATCCGTCCGCGCTGCCGGCAGGCGCCGGCGCGGGGTCCAGAGCGCCGTCGTCCGTTCGATCGCTGATGCTACCGCTCACAGGTCAAGCGTGTGGATGACCTGGCCCGGTTCGTCCGGGTCGACCTGACGCCGGAAGCCGAGGAAGCTGGCCAGCGAATGCATGGCCTCATTGTCACTGGCGTCGATCGAGTACATCTGGGTGAAGCCGTTCTTGCGTGCCACGTTGATGAGATGCCGCATCAAGGCTACGCCCAGACCGCGATGGTGCCAGTCGTCGGCCACGGTGATCGCGCATTCGCAGCGCTTGTCGCCCTCGCCGGCGCTGTAGCGACTGACACCGACTTCGCGCAGAATGCCGTCGTCATGGGCCAGCGCCACGAACGCCATCCGGTTCTTGTAGTCGACATCCATCAGCTGGTCGATCAGGCCCGTGCTGGCCTGCTTGAACGAGCCCAGGAAGCGGAATCGCAGCGCGTTGGGTGAGAGCCCCTTGATGAGCGCCTCCTCGCGTTCGCGATCGTCCGCGCGCAGCGGACGGATCAGCACCGGCGTATCGTCGCGCAGGTGCTCGATCCAGTGGGTGCCCTCCAGGATACCGAACGGATACTTGGTGGCAGTGGGGGGCGGGGTTTGCGGGATGATCTCGGGCATGACGTGCTCCCAGGACAGTGGCCGCGCGGGGCGACCGGAAAGGGGCAGGCAGGTGTGCTTGGCCTGGCTCCCTTTTTACGCCTGCCACCGGGTGCTGCGAGTTGACCTCGGTCAACTCGGCCCGACCCCGCTCGGGGACACGCTCAGTGCGTGCCGTGGCGCGCCTTTGCCGACTCGTCGCTGCCGCACATCGCGGCCAGCTCATCGGGACGCCGGATGCGTACCGACTTGCGATTGACCTCCAGCACGCCGCTCTCCTCCATCCGGGTGAACAGCCGACTGACGGTTTCCACCACCAGGCCCAGGTAATTGGCGATGTCGTAGCGGGACATGGGCAAGACCAGTTCGGTCGGATCCCGATGCAGCCGGGCGTAACGGTCGGCCAGGCTCTTGAGGAAGGTGGCAAGCCGCTCCTGCGCAGGCTGCTTGCCCAGGATCGCCATATGCTTGTGCTCCTCCACCACCTCGCGGCTGATCACCCGCATCAGCTGCCGATGCAGGGCCGGCACTTCGCTGACCACGTCCTGCAGCCGCGTATAGGGCAGTTCGCAGACGCTGCTGCGCTCCATAGCTTCTGACTGGCTGACATGCCGGTCCGAGGCCAGGGCGTCGACGCCGATGATCTCGCCGGGAAGATGAAAGCCAAGGATCTGCAGGCTGCCCGAGGCATCCTGCACGAAACTCTTGAAGGAACCGGAGCGGACCACGTACAGGGCATGGAACGCGTCGCCGTCACGGTACAGGGCAACACCACGGTCCAGCGTGCGCTTGTCGCGGATGGTGTCGTCCAGCCGCTGCAGGTCGTCGCCGCCGATGCCGGCCGGCAGACACAGCTCGTGCAGCGCGCAGGATGCGCAACCGCGTCGCAGTTGGTTCAGATCAATGACAACGGGATCACCCATGGGACACTCCGGGCCAAATGCATGGGCGGGATTTGCCCCAAGTACACCCAACATTAGCACCTCCCCGAACAGGTCACGTGAGCAAATCGGGTATGTAACGAGAAGGCGCTCTCGACGGGCGGCGCACGCTGCGCCGCGCTGGCGCGGCCAGCGTGCGGCATGCCGGGGATCACCCGACGTGCCCACCGGCCGCCAGCCTGTGTGTTCGCGGCAAAATGCCGCAAGCTGGAATGACGCGCGTCCGGTTCAGTGGCAGCTGTAGCCGCCGTCGATGACCAGTTCGCTGCCGGTGACGAAGCGCGACTCGTCCGAGGCCAGATACACCACGCCCCAGGCGATATCGTCCGGCTCGCCCATGTGACCGATGGGATGCAGCGCTGCCACCTCGCGCTTGCGCTGCTCCAGTGCGGGGCCAGGCCCGCCCAGATGTGCCTCCACCATGGGGGTCCAGATGAAGCCGGGGTGGACCGAGTTGACCCGGATGCGATCGGCCGCGTACAGCATCGCGTCGGTCTTGCTCATCAGCCGCACCGCGCCTTTGGAAGCGTGATAAGGCGGCACGTCCGCGGCGCCGAGCAGTCCGTAGATCGACGACAGGTTGACGATGCTGCCACCGCCAGCCTGCCGCAACGGACCGATCGCGTGCTTGGTGCAGAAGAACACGCCCTTGACGTTGACCGCCTGAACCCGGTCCCATTCTGCCTCGGTGAGCTCGTGGGTGGGTTTGTCCGGGCCGGCGATGCCGGCGTTGTTGACCAGCGCGTCCAGCCGGCCAAACGCATCCACCACGGCGGCGACGGCCGCGGCCACCTCGCTCTCCACCGCGACATCGGCGTGCACGTAGCGCGCGACCAGTCCGCGCTCGACCAGCTCGGCCACCAGCGCCAGACCGGTGTCGTCGTGGATATCCGCGATCATCACCGATGCCCCCTCCTCGGCCATGCGCTGCGCACACGCCGCACCAATGCCCACCGCGCCGCCGGTGACCAGCGCCGCCTTGCCCTTGAGTCGATTCATCCGCTGTGTCCTCGCATGGCTTGCATGAGTGCATCGTGGCAAGCCCCGCCGTGGCGGGTATTGATCGGCGTCAATCCGCCCCTGAATCGGCTACGACCGCTGCCGAGCCGGATCGACCGGCTTTGACCTCGATCAAAACCGCAGTCCGCGGCGCACCCCACCATGCAGCCATGCCTGTGACGACTGACCCGGGAGCGCCACCATGCTGGAATTGATAGTCAATGTGGACGAGCCTGGCCAGGAAAGCGCCACGGTGCGCCTGGGCCTGGCCATCGCGCACGCGCAGCAGGCGTTCGTGACCGGCCTGCACATTGTCGCCACGTTCCCCTCGATCATGGCCCTGCCGGAGGCATGGGCGGCGCTGGGCAGGGAGGAACAGTCCGCCCGCGCACATGGGGAATGGTGGACCGAGCGCTGCCGCCGCGCCGGCGTGCCGGGTGAATGGGAGGTGGTGCGCGGGCTGTACGTGCCGGCGATGGCCCGTCGGTCACGCATGGCCGACCTGGTAATCAGCACTTCACCCACCGGCACCGCGGATCTGCCATTGGGCTTTGACCAGACCACGCGTGCGCTGTTCGCCGGCGCCTCGCCGATGCTGCTGGTGCCGGCAGCCTGGGAGGGCGGCGCACCGGAGCGGGTGCTGGTCGCCTGGAACGATTCGGCCGAAGCGACCGATGCGGTGCGCGCCGCGCTGCCGCTGCTGCGCCGGGCTGCCACGGTGCATGTGCTCGAGGGCGAACGCGAACCGGGCGTGGAAGGCCTGCAGTCGCCGCCGCTGCGGTTGTTGCCGTGGCTGGCCCGTCAGGGCGTCAACGTGCAGCGTCGGCAGATCTTCGATACGGGCGCCCCGGTGGGCGAGACCCTGCTGGCCGAGGCGGAAGCGATGCACGCCGACCTGCTGGTGATGGGAGCGTGGGGCCGCTCGCGATTCAGCGAACTGGTGCTGGGCGGCATCACCCACCATCTGCTGCAGCATGCGCGACTGCCGCTGCTGCTAGCCCATTGACCGCGCTGGCACATCGCGCGGCGTTCACCGGCCGGACGCCATCCTTCGGCGTGCCCCCCGGCGGTCGAGCCAGGCCCCCTTCCTGCGTCGGCCAGCCATCCGACGACTCGTCCGCGCCAACTCCCCGATGGCCCTGCCCGGAGCGCCCGATGAACCCTGCAGATCCCCGCCCGCTGTCTCCCGACCTGCTGCATCGCATGAACGCCTACTGGCGCGCGGCCAACTACCTCACGGTGGGCCAGATCTACCTGCAGGACAACCCGCTGCTGGAGCAGCCGCTGACGCTGGAGCACATCAAGCCACGGCTGCTCGGGCACTGGGGTACCACCGCCGGGCTGAACTTCCTCTACGTGCATTTCAACCGGCTGATCAAGCAGCACGACCTGGACATGATCTACGTGATCGGCCCAGGTCACGGCGGCCCGGGCATCGTGGCGCACAGCTATCTGGAAGGCACCTACACCGAGTTCTACCCGGACATCGAACGCGACCGCAGCGGGATGCGCCGGCTGTTCCGGCAGTTTTCCTGGCCGTACGGCATCCCCAGCCATGTGGCGCCGGAAACACCTGGCTCGATCCACGAGGGCGGCGAGCTGGGCTACTCGCTGGCGCATGCCTACGGCGCGGCCTTCGACAACCCCGACCTGCTGGTCGCCTGCGTGGTGGGCGACGGCGAGGCGGAAACCGGTGCACTGGCCACCAGCTGGCATTCGAACAAGTTCCTCAACCCCGCCCGTGACGGCGCCGTTCTGCCGATCCTGCACCTGAACGGCTTCAAGATCGCCAACCCCACCGTGCTGGCACGGATCAGCCACGAGGAACTCGAACAACTGTTGCGCGGCTACGGTTACGAGCCCAGCTTCGTCGAGGGCGACGATCCGGAGCAGGTGCACCAGCTGCTGGCCGCGGCACTGGACCAGGCACTGGCCTGCATCCAGGCGATCCAGCATGCGGCGCGCGCGGGTGACGCAGAGCCGCCGGTGCGCCCGCGCTGGCCGATGATCGTGTTTCGGACACCCAAGGGCTGGACCGGCCCCAAATTCGTCGATGGCGAGCCGGTCGAAGGCACCTGGCGGGCGCATCAGGTGCCGATCAAGGACTTTACCGACCCGGCCCACATCAAACTGCTGGAGGGCTGGATGCGCAGCTACCGGCCGCACGAGCTGTTCGACGCAGGACGGGCGCTTCCGCGAGGAATTCGCCGAACTGGCTCCCACCGGCCATCGGCGCATGGGCGCCAACCCCCACGCGAATGGGGGCGGCCTGCTCAAGACGCTGCAGTTGCCCTCGTTCGATGAGCATGCGGTGGACGTGCCGGTCCCCGGTGCGGTCAGGGCGGAGGCCACCCGCGTACTCGGCGGTTACCTGCGCGAGGTGATGAAGCACAACCTGCCCACGCGCAACTTCCGCCTGTTCGGCCCGGACGAGACCGCCTCCAACCGGCTGCAGGACGTGTACGAGGTCTCGGGCAAGGCATGGATGGCACAGACGCTGCCGGTGGACACCGACCTGGCCGCTGACGGACGGGTGATGGAAGTGCTCAGCGAGCACCTGTGCGAGGGCTGGCTGGAGGGCTACCTGCTGACCGGCCGGCACGGGCTGTTCTCCTGCTACGAGGCGTTCATCCACATCGTCGACTCGATGTTCAACCAGCACGCCAAGTGGCTCAAGGTGACCCGCAAGATCCCGTGGCGCGCGCCGATCGCCTCGCTCAACTATCTGCTCACCTCGCATGTCTGGCGGCAGGACCACAACGGCTTCTCGCACCAGGACCCGGGCTTCATCGACCACGTCGCCAACAAGAGCGCCGAAGTGGTGCGAATCTATCTGCCGCCGGACGCCAACTGCCTGCTGTCGGTAGCCGACCACTGTCTGCGCAGCCGCAACTACGTCAATCTGATCGTCGCCGGCAAGCAACCGGAGTGGCAGTGGCTGGACATGGACGCGGCGGTGCGCCACTGCAGCGTGGGCGCCGGAATATGGTCGTGGGCAGGCACCGGCGACGGCGACGAGCCGGACGTGGTGATGGCCTGCGCCGGGGACGTGCCCACGCTGGAAACGCTGGCGGCGGTGACCCTGTTGCGCGAGTACGTGCCGGACATCCGCATCCGGGTGGTCAACGTGGTCGACCTGATGGCGCTGCAACCGTCCAGCGAGCACCCGCACGGGCTGGCCGACAGCGACTTCGATGCCATGTTCACCACCGACAGGCCGGTGATCTTCGCCTTCCACGGCTACCCCGGGATCATCCACCGGCTGACCTATCGCCGCCGCAACCACGACAACATCCACGTGCGCGGCTACAAGGAGGAAGGCACCACCACCACGCCGTTCGACATGGTGGTGCTGAACAACCTGGACCGCTACCAGCTGGCACTCGATGCGATCAGTCGCATCCCGCGTCTGGCCGACCGGCTGCCGACCGCCACCGACCGCTACTGGGAAACCATGGAGCGGCACAAGCTCTACGTCAGCGAACACGGCCAGGACCTGCCGGAGGTGAGGAACTGGCGCTGGACCACGGCGAAGCCGGGGCTGTGATCGACCCGTCGGCCCCGATGCGGACGATACTGGCGCTCAACAGCGGGTCGTCATCGCTGAAGTTCGGCCTGTTCCGCAGCGACGGCGTGGAGGCGCAGCCGCTGTACCGCGGCCAGGCCAGCGCGATCGGCAGCGATCACGGCGGCTTCGAGCTGCACGACGCGCAAGGTCGGCCACAGCTGGTCGAGCGCACCGGCTGGCAGGACCAGGCCCAGGCATTCGCACGCATAGCGCAGCTGTTCAGCGACGGGCACTTGCCGTCGCCGGATGCGATCGGCCACCGACTGGTCCATGGCGGCGTACAGTTGTGCCGGCACACCCTGATCGACGCGACGGTGCGGCGCCTGTTGCAGGACGCCATCGCCTTTGCGCCACTACACCTTCCCGCGGCGCTGGCCGGCATCGACGCCATGCAGGCGCAATTCCCGCAGGTGCCGCAGGTGGCCTGCCTGGACACCGCCTTCCACGCCGATCTGCCGGCGGTGGCGGCCACCCTGCCGATCGCCCACGCGCTGAGTGAGCAGGGCCTGCGCCGCTTCGGCTTCCACGGCCTGTCGTGCGAATCGATCGTGCACCAGCTGGGCGATCCGCTGCCGCCGCGGCTGGTGATCGCGCATCTGGGCAACGGCAGCAGCGTCACCGCGGTGCGCGCCGGCCGCTCGATCGATACCAGCATGGGCCTGACGCCCAGCGGCGGGGTGATGATGGCCACCCGCAGCGGCGACCTGGACCCGGGTCTGCTGGCCTACCTGGTCCGCGAGCGCGGGTTCGGCGCCGCCGCGCTGGAAGACCTCATCGATCGCAATGCCGGCATGCTGGGTGTGTCGGGCCTGAGCGGCGACATGCAGCGGCTGCGACATGCGGCTCCGGAGCATCCACGGGCGCGGCTGGCCATCGACATGTTCTGCCATTCGGTATGCAAGCACGTGGCCGGACTGATTGCCGTGCTCGGCGGCCTTGATCTGCTGGTATTCACCGGGGGCATCGGCGAACACGACCGCGCCACCCGCGCCGGGATCTGCCGTGGACTGGCCTGCTTTGGCGTGGCCAGCGAGGCCGATGGACCGGACACGCCGCCGTCGGCCGTGCCGGTTCGCGTGCAGCCGTCACAGGAGGCCGAGCAGATCGCGCGCCACACCGCCCGCCTGAGCACCTGACCACCGGCACGCACGACGCCGCCCGGGCGACAGCCGCGAAGCGCCAGGGCACCGCCCGGTCGCGTCTCGCTCACGGATCCGCGGCTGGACGATGCGCTGTCGGCATGCGCTCAGGAAATACGCATGCGGTCGTCGACCGACTTCACACCCGGCGCGGCCCATACCGCCCGCTCCACCGCCTGGCGCTCCTCCCAGTCGTCCACGTCACCCTCGATGGTGACCCGGCCGTCGTCCCGCACGTCGATCCGGATCCGCTCCGCCTCGACCTCGGCATGCCGCTTGAGTGCATCGGTGATGCGGCGGCGCATGTCGCCGGCATTGGCGGTCTGGGTCAGTTCGATCTGGTTGCTCACACCGATCACCCCGGACAACTTGCGGATCGCCGCCTCGGCGGCCATGCGCTGGAAATTCCAGTGCAACCGGCCGGTCAGGGTGACCCAGCCCTTGGCCACCTTCACCTTGACCGTTTCGCGGGGGACCACGGTGCTCCAGGACAGGATCGCGACCGCGCGATCGGCGATCTCGTCGTCGTTGACTTTTTTGTCGCCGGGAAGGCGCACCTCGATTTCCTGGGCGATCGCCTTGACGCCCCTGACCCGCCAGGTGGCGTGCTCGGCGGCAAATTTCTGGGCGTAGCTGGGGACGTGGCCGCTCAGCGTGATCACCCCGTTCTCGGCGGTGACACCAATGTCGGCGGCGTCGATGCTGGGCTCGTAGTCCAACTCGTCGAGCACGAGTTGGCGCAGTGCTTTGTCGTTCATGGAATGCCTCCGGACGCGAAGGATTCCCCCGACCGCATTACTGCCTAAATCCGATCACCGGACATTGACGCCGGTCAAGAGGGCGTCCGCCTCTGCCTCAGGTGCCGGGCTCGAGCATGGTGCCGTCGAGCGCGGCCAGCCGGTCCAGCTCGGCATCGAGGAACCCGGCTTCGAGCCGTGCCGGCCGGTTGAACGGCCCGCGTAACTGCACGCCCAGGTAGGTGTGCAACAGCTCGAAGAAGGTTGCCACCGGCTCGCGCCCGTCGCGCTCGCAACACCAGCGAAACCAGCGCGTCCCGGCCGCCACGTGCGCCACTTCCTCGCGCAGGATCACTTCCAGGATCGCCACGGTGCGATCGTCGCCGACGCTGCGCAGGCGTTCGATCATGCCCGGCGTGACATCCAGTCCGCGCGCCTCGAGCACGCGCGGCACCAGCGCCATGCGCGCGGTATCGTCGGCGGCGGTTTTCTCGGCCATCTCCCACAATCCGTTGTGCGCATCGAAATCGCCGTAGCGGTGGCCCAGTTCGGCCAGCCGCTGCGACAGCATGGCGAAATGCCGGGCCTCGTCGGCCGCGCAGCTGGCCCAGTCGCGGTAATACGCGGCCGGCTTTCCACGGAAACGGTAGACCGCGTCCCAGGCCAGGTTGATTGCGTTGAACTCGATGTGGGCGATCGCATGCACCAGCGCGGCACGGCCCTCGGCGCTGCCCAGGCCGCGCTGGGGCACCTGGCGCGGACTGACCAGCCGTGGGCGGGCCGGACGGCCCGGAGCGCCGATCGGCTTCGGCGGGGGCGCGTCCGGATCCGGCCGCAGCTGGCCGGACTGCAGTGCCTGCCAGGTGGCGGCAGTCAGCTGCAGCTTGTGCTCAGGATCGCTGGCGTCCAGGCAACGCCCGGCGGCCGCGTGCAGATCGTCCATCGCCGCACGCGCACCCGCTTCAGGCACTGCGGCGGGCCGCCTTGGCGTCGTCCGAGCGCAGCATCTCGATCTGGTCCAGGTACTGCTTCTCCAGGCCGGTGACGTATTCGCCGGAAAAGCACGAGGTGTCGAACTGGTTGATCGATTCGTTGCCGTCGTGCACGGCCCAGATCAGGTCGGGCAGGTCCTGGTAGATCAGCCAGTCGGCGCCCAGCACCTTCTCCACCTCCTTGTCGGTGCGCCCGGCGGCCACCAGCTCGCTGGCCGAGGGCATGTCGATGCCATAGACATTGGGGTAGCGCACCGGCGGCGCAGCCGAGGCGAAGTAGACATTCCTGGCGCCGGCCTCGCGCGCCATCTGGATGATCTGCTTGGAGGTGGTGCCGCGCACGATCGAGTCGTCCACCAGCAGCACGTTCTTGTTGCGAAATTCCAGGTGGATCGCGTTGAGTTTGCGGCGCACGGACTTCACCCGGTCGCCCTGCCCCGGCATGATGAAGGTGCGGCCGACGTAGCGGTTCTTGACGAAGCCCTCGCGGAACGGCACGCCCAGTGCGCCGGCCAGCGCGCTGGCGGCGGTACGCGCGGTGTCGGGAATCGGGATCACCGCGTCGATGCCGTGATCGGGGCGCTCGCGCAGGATCTTCTCGGCCAGCTTCTCGCCCATGCGCAGGCGCGCCTTGTACACCGAGATGTCCTCGATCATCGAGTCCGGCCGCGCCAGGTAGACGTATTCGAAAATGCACGGGGCATGTACCGCGCCCTCGGCGCAGCGGCGGGCGTGCAGCTCGCCCTGATCGGAAATGAACACCGCTTCGCCCGGCGCGATATCGCGCACGTGCGTGAACCCCAGCACATCGAAGGCCACCGACTCGGACGCCACCGCATAGTCGCGGCCCTCGGCGGTGATGCGCTCGCCCAGCACCAGCGGCCGGATCCCGTTGGGGTCGCGGAAGGCGAGCAGGCCGTAGCCCTGGATCAGCGCCACGCAGGCGTAACCGCCGCGGGCGCGCCCATGCACCCCGGCGACCGCCTTGAACATCCGGTCCGGAGTCAGCGTCATGCGATCCTGGATCTGCAGCTCGTGCGCCAGCACGTTGAGCAGAACCTCGGAGTCCGAGTCGGTGTTGATATGCCGGCGGTCGTCCTCGAACACCTGACGCCGCAGCGCCTCGGTGTTGACCAGGTTGCCGTTGTGCGCAAAGGCAATCCCGTAGGGCGAGTTGACGTAGAACGGCTGCGCCTCGTCGGCCCCTTCGGAGCCGGCGGTGGGATAGCGGCAGTGACCGATGCCGATGCGCCCGCGCAGGCGGCTCATCGAGGCCTGGGTGAAGACGTCGCGCACCAGCCCGTTGCCCTTGTGCAGGCGCAGGCGGCTGCCGTCGACGGTGGTGATGCCGGCCGCATCCTGGCCGCGATGCTGCAGCACCGTGAGCCCGTCATAAAGCGCCGATGCCACTTCGGTGGTACCGACAATGCCGATGATTCCGCACATGTTGTTGCCTGCTCTAGATAGTCGTCGCCCGGGTGGCCGTGGGCACGGCCGAGGATGAAGCACTGCGCGCGGGCACTGGCGAGGCACCGGGCAGGATTGCCGGCAACGAGGCCGGCACTGGCGGCAGGCGATCCATCACCACCGACGGATGAAAATACTGGCGCACACTGGCGGGCACCCACTGCCCCAGCCATGCCGCGGTGCCCTGGAACTGTGGCAGCAGTCGCGACTGCTGCCACCACGGGTCGCGGGTGACCGCGGTGAAGCCCAGCAGGAACACCGCCAGGGTCACCAGCACGACACCGCGCGCCAATCCGAAAAACATGCCGAGCAGCCGGTCCGTACCGCTCAATCCGGTACCCACGATCAACTTGCTGGCCACGAACCGGAGCAGCGCACCGGCCAGCAGCACCAGCACGAAGCAGATCCCGTAGCCGACCAGCAGGCGCACCGAGGGCAACGAGATGCTGTGTTCGAAATAACCTGCCACCAGCGGACCGAAGCGCATCGACAACCAGAACGCCGCGATCCAGATGACCAGCGCCAGTACCTCGGAGATGAGGCCGCGCCAAAGCCCCATCAAGACCGAGACGGCGAGCGTGCCGAGGATGAGATAGTCGGTCCAGTTCATGGTTTCCAGTCGCCTGCCCGCTCGGTCGCCTCGATTCAGGGCACGCTGACGACGTTGCCGTCCAACGCCAGCTGCGACTTGATCCGGTCGCGCACGCGCAGGGCTTCGTCACGCTGTGTCATCGGACCGGCCCGTACCCGCCACAGGCGCCGCCCGCCCACCTGGACCGAATCGACGAACCCGTCGAAGCCGGCGCCACGCAGTTTGTCGCGCAGCGCGTTGGCATCGGCCTGCCCGGCCATGGCCGCCACCTGCACGGCGAAACCGCCGGCCCGTGATGGCGTCGCGGCGTGCGTCCTGGCCGGGGCCGGCGTGGCAGCCGCATCGCCGTGCTGGTCCTCGGCCTGGCTTTCCAGCCGTGCGGGTACCCCGGAAATGCTCTGGGTGATCTTCAGTCGCGCGGCCTCGGCGGCGGCGCGCGTGGCAAACGGGCCGGCGGTCACCAGGGTCAACGACTTGCCCTCCTGCTTGAGGCTGCTGCCGGAAACCGGATAGCCCAGGGCCCTGACCTTGCCGATCAGGCGCTGCGCACTGGCATGGTTGGCGTAGGCGCTGAGGTTGAGGGTGAACCGCTGGTGCGCGGCAGTGACCGTGGCACCGGCCGTCTGCGCGCTGGCCGGTTTGCTGTCATCCGGCTGCTTGGTGGCAGTCTCCGGTGGGCTGGCCGCTGCCGGCGCGGCCGCCGGTGGGGCGGTTGGCGGCGCGGCGCTCTGTTCCGGGGCGCCCGACGTCGGCGCGGTGCCGACATCCCGCGGGCGGCGGGAACCGATATCCACGGTAGCCAGCTGATCCGAAGGCGCTGCCATCTGCGTGGGTATCGCCGGCGTGCTCGAGTTGCCGGCAGGATGGTCGGTGCCCAGGTCCATGGTTCGCGTCTGCAGGTCGCGATCCGGCGCGGGCGGGATGGCCAGGGTCACCGACTGGTCGCCACCGGGCGGCGGCGTGCTGGAAAAGAACATCGGCACGAACAGCACCGCCAAGGCGATCAGGACGGCGGCTCCCAGCAGACGTGTTTTCAAGAGTTGGCTCCAGGCGACAGGCTCGGCACGTAACGTGGCGATTATACCCGGCACGCCCGGGCACTTGCCGGAAAGGGGCAATGCCGGCCCCGTTCGATTCAGCCAGCCGCCGCGGCCAGCACCGCCGTGGCCACGAAAAAGGAACCGAACGCCAGGATGCAATCGCCGCTGCGCGCGGCTTGCCTGGCGGCGGCGAGCGCCGGCGCAACCTCGGGGTGGACATCGAACAGCGCCTTTGGCAACGCCCGTTGCAGCGTGCGGGCCAGCAGTTCGGCCGGTAAACCGCGCGGCGAAACGCGGTCCAGTCCGGCCAGGTGCCAATGCGCAACCCGATCACCCAGCGCCGCGATCACGCCGGCCACGTCCTTGTCCGCCAGTGCGCCATAGACCGCATGCACCCGCGACCGGGCGCCATCGGCCGGGCTGCGGCTGTCCAGCCAGTCGGCCAGTGCGCGCGCCGCCTGCGGGTTGTGCCCCACATCGACCATCAGCAGTGGGTCGCCACCGAGCGACTGCAGGCGGGCAGGCACCCGCACGGCGGTCAGGCCCTCGCTTGCCGCTTGCGCCAGCGCGATCGGCCGGTCGGTCGCAGGCAGCGCATGCAGCGCGGCAATCGCCGCCGCCGCATTGGCGTACTGCACCGGTGCAAGCAGGGCCGGATCGGGCAATTCCAGCACGGTGCCGTCGCGATGCTGCCACTGCCATCCACCCGCGTGACGGTGGACCCGGAAGTCGCGCCCCGCTCGTATCGCCACGGCCTGGACCTGCTCCATCGCCTGCAGGAGCCCGCGCGGCGGATCGACCTCGCCCACCACCAGCGGACGACCGCGCCGGGCGATACCGGCTTTCTCCCGCCCGATCGCGTCACGGTCCGGACCGAGCCAGTCCACGTGATCGAGGTCCACGGTGGTCACCACTGCCACATCGGCATCGACGATGTTGACCGCGTCCAGTCGTCCACCGAGACCGACCTCCAGGATCGCCACGTCCAGGTCCGCACGCGCGAACAGGTCGAGCGCGGCCAGCGTGGCGAACTCGAAATAGGTCAGCCCGATGGCGTCGGCCGCGCCCGCTCCGCGGGCCAGTTCGATCCGCTCGAAGGCGTCGACCAGTTCCCGGTCGGTCGCGTCGCTGCCGCAGATACGGATCCGCTCGTTGTAGCGCAGCAGGTGCGGCGAGGTATAGCAGGCCACCCGCCGCCCGTCCGCGCGCAGCATCGCGTCGAGCAGCGCCACGGTGGAGCCCTTGCCGTTGGTGCCGCCGACGGTGATCACCTGGCGTGCCGGCGCCGCCGCTCCCATGCGCCGCCAGACCGCGCTGACTCGATCGAGCCCCAGCTCGATCTCGCGCGGGTTGATGCCTTCCTGATAGGCCAGCCACTGGGCCAGGGTGCGCGACATGCGGGTGCCTTCCGTCGGTTGCTTGCCAGGTGAATGCCGTTCGGACGATGACCGGCGCGGCAGTCTAAAGCATGCGCCGGCATGCCGACGACGCAACGACGCCGTGCCCGGCGGCGTACCATGGGCGTCCCGGGCCGGTTCGGCCTCGCCCACCCCATTCGCCAGTCGGTTCCCCTGCATGCAACAACTTGATTTCGAAATCGAACCCGACCACGACTACGTGGAGTTGAACCAGTTGCTCAAGCTCAGCGGCCTGTGCGACAGCGGCGGCGCCGGCAAGGCCATCGTGGCCAGCGGTGCGGTACGTGTCGACGGCCAGCGCGAGCTGCGCAAGACCTGCAAGATCCACGCAGGCCAGGTGGTGGACCTGGGCGAGACCCGAATCCGGGTGCTGCGCAACGACGGATGAGCACGCGCCGGGAGCCAGACTCACACAGGTAACCGGACGCAGGAAACGGCGAACAGCTGGATGAGCGGCCGGCCTGCATCCATGGCGAGGACCGGCCCGTAGCTTGGTGTCGATTCTTTGCCGGAGGTCCGCGCATGTCCCGTTCCCGTCAGCTCCTGCTAACCGCCCTGGCCAGCGCCCTGATGCTGACCGGTCTGAGTGCCTGTCACCCCGCCGCAGCCAGCGCCGACCCGGTGTCCCTGCCCGCGCCGCGGACCGACCCGGCACCGGGCCATGCGGGTGAGCAGGTCGCGGTATTTGCCGGTGGCTGTTTCTGGGGCGTCGAGGCGGTGTTCGATCACGTCCGCGGCGTGCGCCAAGCCTGGTCGGGCTACGCCGGCGGCGATGCGTCCACGGCCCATTACTTTCGCGTCGGCATGGGCAATACCGGTCATGCCGAATCGGTGAAGGTCGCCTACGATCCGGCCCAGGTGAGTTACGGCCAACTGCTGCAGGTGTTCTTCTCGGTGGCCCACGACCCGACCCAGCTGAACCGCCAAGGCCCCGACCGGGGCAGCCAGTACCGCTCGGTGGTGTTCTACGCCAACGCGCAGCAGCAACAGGTGGCCAACGCCTATATCGCGCAATTGACCTCCAGCCACGCGTTTGCCCGCCCGATCGTGACGCAGGTGGTGCCGCTGAGGGGCTTCTACATGGCCGAGTCCTACCACCAGAACTACGCCAGCGAGCACCCGGACGATCGCTACATCGCCGTCAACGACGCGCCCAAGCTGGTCCACCTGCAGCAAGCCTTCCCTTCCCTGTACCGTGCTCCGGCCGAGGTGGTGCGCGTACAACTGCACTGAGCGCGGTCCGCCGGACGGTTCAGCCCCGGCGCGGCGGCACCAGGTGCAGGCGGGTCGCGCCGCGGCGGGAATTCGGCCGCAACAGCCGTTCGATCTCCAGCGGATCGACCGGTCGCGAATACAGGTAGCCCTGCCCTTCGCTGCAGCCGGCCTTGAGCAGGAACTCGTGCTGGTCCTCGTTCTCGATGCCCTCGGCAATCGGGCAAAGCCCCATGCTCTGGCACAACGCCAGCATCGCCTCGACGATCGCCGCGTCGTTGGCGCTGGTCGGCAGGCCGGCCACGAAGCTCTGGTCGATCTTCAGGTAGGCGATTGCGGGCAACTTCAGATAGGCCAGCGACGAATAGCCGGTACCGAAGTCGTCGATCGCCACCCCGACCCCCAACGCATCCAGCGCCAGCATGGTCCGCTCCATCTCGTCGCCCAGCCGGAGCATGGCGCTTTCGGTGATCTCCAGCAGCAGCCGCTCGGGTGGGATTCCCGTCGTGGCGAGCTTGTGGCGCACGTCCTGCACGAACGTCGACAAGGCGTACGAACTGGCCGAAACGTTTACCGCAACCCGGATCGGCGGCAGGCCCGCCTCGTCCCAGATCCTGACCTGCTGGATTGCGGCGCCCAGCACCCACTCGTCGATGTGCCGGATCAGTCCCAGTCCCTCGGCCATCGGGATGAACTCCGCTGGCGGCACGTCGCCGCGCTCCGGATGCCGCCAGCGCAACAGCGCCTCCACAGCCACAATGCGGCCGCTGTGCAACTCCGTGCTGGGCTGGTAGACCAGCCGGAACTCGTTGCGCGCCAGCGCCTGGCGCAACTCCGAGGCCAACGCCAGCCGCTTGCGCGCATCGGCCTGCATGATCGGCGAATAGAATCTGTAGGTGTTGCGTTCCAGTGACTTGGCCGCGTACATGGCGGCATCCGCACTGGCGATCAGCGCCGCCGGGTCGGCGCCGTCGAGCGGATAGCCGGCGATGCCGATACTGGCGCTCAGCACCATCTCGTAGTCGCCGACCACCAGCGGCTCGCTCAGCGCCGACAACAGCCGTCGAGCCAGCGCACTGGCCTGGTCGCGCGACTCCAGTCGGCCGATCAGCACGGTGAACTCGTCGCCACCGATGCGCCCCGCCACGTCGCCGTCGCCCAGTTGCTGATTGATCCGCTCGGCCACCCGCGCCAGCAGGCGATCGCCCACCGCGTGGCTGTAGCTGTCGTTGACCGCCTTGAATGCGTCCAGGTCCACGAACAGCACGGCCGCCGCGGCACGCTCGCTGGCTGCGCTGGCGATCGCCTGGGCGCAGCGGCGCTCGAACTCGGCCCGGTTCACCAGCCCGGTCAGCGGATCGTGGGCGGCCAGGTACTCCAGCCTTCGTTGATTGGCCTTGGCCGTGCTGATGTTGGTGCATACGGCCACGTAGTGCTGCACCTGCTCGTAGCTGTCCCGGATGGCACAGATGCTGAGCATTTCGGGGTAGTCGCTGCCGTCCTTGCGCTGGCTGAGGACCTCGCCGAGCCAGTTGCCGCCGTTGGCGATCATCTCCCATACCGAGGCCGGCAGTGGCGAACCATCCGGCAGGCGCCGCAGTTCGTCGAACGGTCGCCCCTGCAGGTCGGCCGAGGTATGCCCGGTGATTGCGGTGTGCGCCGCATTGACCTGCACCACGCGCCGCTGCGCGTCGGCAATGACCACGCCCTCGGCCACGCTGGCCAGCGCCTCGGCGGCGATGCGCCGCTCCTGCTCCATGGTCAGGCGCTCCGATACGTCGCGAATGATCGCCTGGCGCACCTGCCGCTCACCCCAGCGCACCAGGCTGCTCTGTGCCTCGGCCGGCCGTATCGCTCCGTGAGGGCCGCGCAGCACCCCCGTGGCGGTACCCTGGGCATGAGGCCGATCGGATTCGAACAGCTCGCCGAAACTGCGGCCGAGCAGCACCGAATGATCGGCGCCGACCCATTCCAGCGCCTTGCGGTTGGCGTCCAGAATCCGCCCGTCGTCTTCGTCGACCATCACGATCGCATCCGCCGCGCTGTCGAACAACAAGCGGTAGCGCTCCTCGGTGCCCCGGATGCTGGACAGCACGCGCCGTGCCATCCACAGCCAGAGCAGCAGCGCGATGCACGCAGCAACCACCACGCTGCCAAACAGCACGCGCCCGACCCACGTCGCGCCGCGCGCGATCTCCAGCGAAAACAGCTTGCTTCGCGGCTCGATGAAGTCGTTCAGGGCCGCCACCCTGGCGCGCTCGCGGGCAATGTCCCGCGACGAGGGAGCGCCTTTGGCATAGGACGCTTCCAGCCGGTCGGCGATCGCGTCCAGCTCAACCAGCTGGTCGTCCACCGAGTGCCAGGCCCGCACCGCCTCGCGCATGTGCGGTACGGCGGAGAAGTGGTCGAGCATGAAAATCATGCCGGGAACCGCTGAGGGGATCACGGTCGCCTGGCCGAAAGCATCCGCCACGGCGGCACGATCGTAATGATGGGTACCGATCTGGTCGCGCGCCCAGCGGTCCGAGGCCAGCAACGCCTGGTTGCGCCGGAAAGCGGCCAGGTAGCTGGCGTCGCCATTGAGGGCATAGGCGTTCAGATCGATCACCGCCTGTTTTTGCGCCTTGGACCAGACACTCTCGCCGTTGAGGAAACCGGCGAGAGTCACTTGCACCTGCAATGCCCCCCAGGTAAAGGCCAGGATCAACGCAACAGCCAACACCACAGCATAAGCCAGAGGCCGAAGACGCCTGGTCAGTGGCTGTTGCAATGTGGTCCCAGCGATAGGCATCCGGCTCTATTCCTAACTGATGCACGGGTGTTCTGCCAACCCGCCGCTACCCGAAGCCATGGCTTCAGGCAGCAACGCCGCTGGCCTCATGCTCCCCGTGCCGGGCATCGATACAGCGGTCCAGCGTGATGCTCATGCTGGTATAACTGCGTCGGATGCACTCGGCCAAGTGCCTCACGTCATCGGCAGATGGAGATATTCCCTTGAGCGTGCACACGATTTCCAGCGCCTCCCAGGGATGGGTGTCGTCGTAAGCGGCGTGCAATTGAAGCCAGCGTAAGCTCTGGATCCGTTTTTCGGCAGGCAGGCTGCGGGCATATGTCACACTTTGGTAGATGGATTGGGCCCATTCCCCCGTTACGCCCTCCACTGCGTAGTTGGTGGCGGCGATTCCCGCAGCCAGGGTGTCCGCCGCGGTAACCTCCTCGCACCATTGCGCCAGTGCCTGGGACCCTTCCGGAACCGATCCATGCAGCACATCCTGCCGCGTCACGCCGGCGCCCTCGGCCCAGTTCAACCAGTGGTCGGCGTGATTCTGCTCCACCCGTATGTTGCGTACCAGCCAGCGCCTGGCCATGTTGTCCCCCTTGCTGCGCCCATAACGGGTCTTCAGCAGGCTGTGCGCCATGTAGGCCGGAAACCGCTCGATCACCGGCCAGACGCCCGCCATGAACCGCCGGGTCGCCTCATGACCCAGTTGCGCATGGCGCATCATCTCCCAAACCTGGTGTCGAAGCACCTGTTGGCGTGAATCCTCGCATCCATGCACCATCTCCTGCGCCCAGGCCGGATAGCTGGCCAACTCGGTCAGCGGGCCAGTGCGTTGAAAGCATTCGCTCATGAACTTCTCCTCGGGTTGTCGCTGCGTCGAACGGCAGCCGAAGGCCGCCATCTCCGGCATCGCAGCCATGCCGTAAGCCTGGAGGGACGTAATCCAACCCGATCCGCGGCCACGCCCCGGCACACGGGCGACTGTGCCGGCGGGTGGAACGGCCTTGCCGGAACGGCGGACACCCCAAGGTAGACCGCCTATCCCGCTCCGGCATGGCAGCGCGCGCGGCCCCATCGGTGCACCTTCGAACCGGTCGCCCGCCAGGTCAAGAAAGCCCGGGGCTGGCGCCCGCGGGCAAATCCGCCTGTCGCCGGCTTCCCGCCGGTTGGCGTTATCCTCGGGCGCTGCCCGCCAGCCCCCATCGACATCGCCTCGCAGGAGCGAACCGGTGAAGTATCCCTGGATCTTGTTCGACGCCGACGACACGCTGTTCCACTTCGATGCCTACCAGGGGCTGAAGCGGATGTTTTCCGGCCTGCAGGTGGTCTTCGATGAGGACGACTACATCCGCTACCAGCAGATCAACAAGCCGCTATGGGTCGACTACCAGGCTGGCCGGATCAGTGCCACGGACTTGCAGGTCACCCGCTTTTCCGAATGGGCCGCCCGGCTGGCGATGGACGCAGCCCATCTGAACAGCCGCTTCCTGGCAGCGATGGCCGAAACCTGCACCCTGCTCCCGGGCGCTGCCGAGCTGGTGCGCGGGCTGCGCGGCAAGGCGATGCTGGGCATCATCACCAACGGCTTTACCGAACTGCAAACCGCACGCCTGTTGCGCACTGGACTGCATGATGCCTTCGCCACGGTGGTGATTTCCGAACAGGTGGGCGTCGCCAAACCCGACCGGCGCATCTTCGACCATGCGCTGGCATTGATGGACGATCCGCCGCGCGAACAGGTGCTGATGATCGGCGACAACCCGCACTCGGACATCCGGGGCGGCCTGGCGGCAGGCATTCACACCTGCTGGTTCAACCCGTCAGGCCACGCCGCGCCAGACGGCATCCGGCCGCACTACCAGGTGTCGCACCTGTCCGAACTGGACTCGCTGGTACGGTAGCGGGGATCCGCCGGGCATGACGCGGTCGAGGCGATCGGGCGGCGACGTCCCGCCATCGCCGCCCGCACGCAGGCGACCTGCCGGACACACCAGGCAGGCCGCAACCCACCAGCTTTCACCTACGGCAGGGAAGATGCCGACGTCTCCACACGCAGCGCGCCGATGCTGATCACCGCCCCCCGCCGCGGCTGGCTCGAACCGTTGGCCCGCACGAACGAAACGGACAGCGTATCCAGATTGTCCGGCCAGTCCGCCCGCATGGCCTCGGTAGCGGGAAACACCAGTTGCACCGGCGTGGCAGCCATTGCCTTGTGGTGGCCCATCTGGCCACCGCCCATCTGGGTGCGCATCCGGGCAGCCGCGATCTCGAACGGCCCGACCATTCCCAGCAGCAGCTTCCGTCCGCTTGCGGGCAGATCTGCCTGCGCCGGCAGATTGATGTAGACGCGGTAGAAATAGCCGCCTTTCTGTCCCAGCGCGGTGAGCTTCACATCGTCGAGCACCACGCGGATGGCGTCGTTCGCCGGCGCCGCACTGGCCGGCTGCAGAAGCAGCGAGCGAATCTGCCCGCGGCTGGCTGGATCGAGCAGTACCTCGACCCGGATCGAGCGCTCGTCCAGAACCAGCGGCTGCCCCTGCCCGGCGGTCACCGTCTGCACGGCGGTGGGGGTCGCTGGCGTCTGCAACGCAAACGCGCCGATGGCCGCCGGATAGGTCGCACCCGGGAGCGAACCGGGCAGGACCAGGTTGTCGTATACGTAGCCCAGCCTCGTGGTGGCGTAGGTCTTCCGGCGAGGCAAGGTCGGCAGCGCCGCACCGTAGCTGAAATCGCCGGCCCAGTAGCTGTTGGTGGTCGCCGGCATCCGGCGTCCATTGCCCGCCGCCACCCATGCCGCCCACAGCCGGTCGATATTGGCATGGTGCAACCAGAACAACGGATCCAGCGGCGAGGCCATGGTGTTCATGATGCCGCCCACCAGGTTGTGCACGGGGTTGTGCGGGCGGGCCTCCAGCAGCGGCTCGAACGCGTCCGGCTTGCCCCGCGGAAAGCGGATGATGATGTCGGCAAACGGGTCCAGGCTGAGCGCCTCTGCCACGTTGTCGCCAGTGCGGTTGTTGCGCCACAGCGGCGAAGTATTGTCGAGAAACTCCGCGGGTACCGTGGGATCGGTGTAGTAGTCCCAATACGGCAGCACCAGGGTGGGATCGGCGGAAACGTTGCGCAACTGCGTTTCGAAACTCTTGAGAAAGCCCCGATGCCAGGCCAGGAAATAGGGCAGCCCATGCGGGCACAGTTGCTGGTGCACGGCCGACCAATAGGACCAGCTCGCAGGGTCGGCGGAGTTCTTGTTCGCCTTCATGGACGCAATCGCGTTCAGCAGCGAGCTGTAGGCAGGGCTCGCGCAGAACACCTGCCAGCTCGGCCGCACCTGGACCGTCTGGGCCCAGGCAACACGCGTGACCAGGGGCGCCAGCGCCACGGAGAGCGACGCCTGCAAAAACTGTCTTCGAGTAATCATCACGGTACTCCTGATCGCATGACTGGCACACCGGAGATCCCCGCCGACCACCGGGCACATCACCGCGTCCGAAGCGTCACCGGTTAAATAACGCGGGGCCGAGGGCGTGGAATCCTTGCGCGTTTGCAACCCGGATATCCGTCGTTCCGCGTGCTGGCGCGTGCAGAGCAAAGCGCCAGCGGCGTGATCACCCGGTGACGCCCTCGCACGCCTTGCGAACGCTGGATTCCGGAGCGGCGAACCCGGCCGCCGGCCCCGCAGCAGCAAGGGCAAGGCGGCCTGACGCGGCGGTCGGCGGTCCGCGCACTGCCGGGCGTCTGCGGCAGGCCGATCGCCCCTGAATCTGAGGAGAAGTCCCAGACCGCGCAAAAGGTGTCTGATCGGACCTTTGCAGAGGGAGGCAAGGAATGATCACGCTGGGTATCGAAGAGGAAGTCCAGGTCGTCGACCCGGACGGTGAGCTGGTTCCACACGACTTCTCGTCCGGCGGGCAGCTGCAGAGCACCGAGGGCATGCTCGACCGGGAAATCCATCGTTGCGTGATCGAACTGAAGACGCGCATCTGTCACAACGTAGAGGAGCTGATCGCGGCGCTGGGCAGCCTTCGGCGGCTGGCACGGCAGCGGGCCGCCGCGCAGGGACAGCAGATCATCATCGCCGGCATGCATCCGACCGCGCGATGGCAGGCACAGTCGATGCACGAGGATGGAGAATCTTTCGCCCACTACGCCCGGCTGATCGACGAGTACCAGGACGTGGCGCGCAGCGCCTTCAGCTTCGGCATGCACCTGCACCTGGGCTTCGCCGCGGGTACGCCGCGAGTGGCGATCATGGACCGGTTGCGACACGTACTGCCACAGGTGCTGGCGTTGTCGGCCAGCTCGCCTTTTTTTGAGGGACGCGATACCGGCCTGCAGTCCTGGCGACACAGCCTGCTCGACCGCTACCCGCGCATGGGCACTCCCGACGTCTGGGGCGACGAGCAGGCCTATCAGGCACACCTGGAACGACTGCGCCGGATCGGTTGCCTGCGGCCGGACCAGGGTCTGTGGCAGGACATCCGCCTGCACCACACGTACGGCACCCTGGAAGTGCGGATCATGGACAGCCACCCGGATCTGACACGGATCGCGCTCATCGCGACACTGCTGCGCTGGGAAGCGCAAACCCTGGAGCTGGAACTGCGATCGGGCCGACCCGGTGCGGTGTGGACCCGTGCGTGCATCGACGAGAACAAGTGGCGTGCGCGCCGTCATGGCCTGGCTGCGAGCTGGATCGACTGGGATCGGGACCGCACCTGCGACAGTCACACTTTGTTCGCCCAATGGTGGTCGCGCATCGCGTGCCGTGCAGAGAGCGCCATCGAACGTGCCTACTGGGAACGCCAGTTGGCCGACGCGCTGGACCAGGGCAGCTTCGCCCAGGCGTTGAGGCGGCGCGCCCGCGAGGACGGCGACTGGCGCCACACGTTGCGCTGGATGATGGACCGCGAACGGGACGCCCCCCTGCCCCTCGCCCACGCGGAGGGATGGCGATGAGCGATCATCCGGATATCCGCCTGCACTGCCTCGGCGCCGAGCCACTGGCGCGGGCCCTGGCGCAGACCGGCGCACCGCACCTGCCGCAGTCATTGCTGTCCGACCACTACGCGGTGGGCAACCGCGCCCTGCACCAGGCCCTGTCGGCGAAGATCGCGCGCCTGCTCGATGCACTGGCGCCGCAGCTGCAGGGCACGCCCGGGCGTTGGCAGGGGACGGCTCCGGATGTACTGGCGCTGGATCTGGCGTTCGTCGAGCACCCTGGGCGCCCGTTCGAGCTGGCCTGGGTAGAGATCCAGGCATTCACCTCGATGCTGCCGACCTTCCACACTGTGCACCTGGCACAACGCCGGATACACCGGCTACCGACATGCTGGCTGCCACACGAGCCGGCGCCGCCCGGCTCGGAGTGGCTGGGGCACATGCGCAACTGGGTCGCACCCGACCCGTGCACGGTGCTGATCGAGGACCTGCCGCGGTCACGCTTCAACTGGCCCGACCTGGATGCCGCGCGCCATTGGTGGAACGTAGACGTGCACGACTGGCGGGATCTGCTGCCGGATCACGGCCACCTGCGCTGCACGGGCACATCACGCCGCTATGCTCACGTGTGGAACCGGCTGATTCTGTCGGATCTGGGTGGCCCCGACCGGGCTCGCGCCGAAACGCTGTTCCTGGCCGCCGACCGGCTCGGCTGGCACAGTCACCCGGCCTGGTACGAACGCATCGACAAGGGCAGCCTGGCCGGCCTGCCGCTGGCCGCACACGAAGCCTGCCACTGGGTCGAAGAGGGCCCCGCCGGCGACCGGCAATGGCAAGCAGCGGAGGACTGGGTGGCCAAGCCGGTGGGCGGGCACTCCGGCCAGGGGCTGCTGCTGGCACCGACCACGACCCAGCTGCGGTCCCTGCCCCGACCGCGCCAGTGGATCGTGCAACGACGCTTTCGCCAGCGTCCGCTCGGCCGCCACCCGCAGACCGGCCAGCTATTGTTCGGCGAGCTGCGCTGCATGCTCGGCCTGCGCGCCGGCAAGGCGCCCTGGGTGATGGCCTGGCTGATGCGCTGTTCCACCGATGGCGTGGCCACCCTGACCGGCCGCAGAACCGCCCCCGGCGAAGGGCTGACCCTGCTGTATTTCGATAGCAGCGGGCACTGACGGCCGAAGTGGCAGCCGGAGTGCCTGGCAGCCTCCTGCTGCCGCGAAGGGCGCGTCATCGATGCGCCGTGGCCCGGCTAGGACTCGTTCCGCCGACGGTCGTATTCGCGCTCGGCCGGGGGCGCTCTGAGTTTGCCCCCGCCCAGGCGCATGATCAGCGCGTTGACCTTGCGCTCGAGCTCCTCGTCACGGAACGGCTTCTGCACCACGTAGGCATCGGCGATGTCGGCCAGCGCACTCTGGTCCGCGTACCCGGTAACGAACACCACCGGAAGGGTCGGGCGCCGCTCGCGGGCTCGCCGCACCATCTCCGCACCATTCATGCCGGGCATCGCGAAATCGGCAACCAGCAGCTCCACCGCCGGGTTGCAATCGAGCAATTGCAGCCCCCGTGCACCGGAGTCGGCGTCGATGACGGCAAAACCCATGGCCGCCAGCTTGGCCGCGGTCACTTCGCGCACGTCCGCGTCGTCGTCCACCAGCAGTACCACGCGTGGATGTGCGGTCGGCTGTCGCTCCTCCGAAAAAAGCGAGGGCTGCTCGGCCAGGACATCGCCGGCAACGCGCGGCAAGTACACGAATACCGTGGTCCCCCGGCCCTTCCTGCTTTCGATACGCACCCCGCCACCGGATTGCTGCGCGAAGCCCAGCACCTGCGCCAGCCCCAGACCGGAACCCTTGCCCACCGCCTTGGTGGTGAAGAACGGCTCGAATGCCCGGGCTCGGACCTCCTCGTCCATGCCTTCGCCGGTGTCGGCTACCGAGATCACCACGTATTCGCCCGGGTCCGGCTCGCCGGCGCGCTGCGCAGGCTCGCTCAGCACCACGTTGGACGCCTCGATGGCAAGGCTGCCGCCGACCGGCATGCTGTCGCGCGCGTTGATCGCCAGGTTGAGGATGACCAGTTCGATCTGGGTGGGATCGACCAGGGCGTTCCACAACCCCGGCGTCAGCAGGGGGGTCACCTGCACGCTGCCGCCCATGGTGCTCTTGAGCAGTTCACTCATGCCCTGGACCGTGTCGTTGAGGTCGACCGGCTTGGGCTCCAGCCGCTGGCGCCGGGAGAACGCCAGCAGTTGCGCGGTCAGCGTCGCGCCCCGCAAGGCCGCCTGCCGCATGAAGCCAAGCCGCCGCTGGGTGCGCGTGTCGGTGGCGCTGCGCTCGACCGACTCGAGGTTGCCAAGGATCACCGTCAGCAGGTTGTTGAAGTCGTGCGCCACCCCGGAGGTCAGCTGGCCGACCGCCTCCAGCCGCTGCACCTGGCTGAGCGTGCGCTCCATCCGCTCGCGCTCCTCGATCTGGCTGCGCAAACGGCGATTGGCGTCTTCCAGCGCAACGGCGGCTTCCTTTTCACGGGTCACGTCGCGACCCACGGCATACACCGTTTCACCATCACCGACAGCGGTCCAGGCGAGCCAGCGCCAGCTGCCGTCGGTGCAGCGCATGCGTCCCTCGAAGCGATCGGCGGGGTCACCCCGCAGCATGGCCGCGATCGCCGCCGCATTGGCCGGGCGATCCTGCGGGTGCACCAGCTCCAGCAGCCGAGTGCCCGGCAGGGTCGCGCTGTCGTAGCCAAGGATCCGGGTCCACGCCGGGTTGATCACCTTGAGCGAACCGTCGGAGCCGATCGCGGCAAACAGATCCTGGCTCAGTTCGAACATGCGCTCTCGCTCGCGCCGGCTCTGGTCGGCCGATGCCTGCAACTCGCGGTTGCGCTGCTCGAGCGCCTGTTGGCTGCGGTGCACGTCGGTGACGTCGAGGTTGACCCCGATCACCCGTTCGGCCTGCCCGTTGGCGGCGGCGACCAGGGTGCCGAACGAACGGATCCAGCGCAGTTCGCCGGTGTCCGGACGGATGATCCGGAAATCGAAGCTGAAGTCGCGACCCTCGCGCACGGCACGCGGCCCGGTCTGGTCGGCAAGTTCGCGGTCGTCCGGGTGCAGCACCTGCAGCCAGGCCTCCCGCGCATCGGCCACATGCACCGCAGGGTCCAGGCCCAGCAGTGCGTAGACCTCCGGCGACCAGGTCACGGCGCCGGTGCGTGGGTCCCACTCCCACACCCCGGTGTTGGCCGCCCGCTGGGCCAGCCGCAGGCGCATCTCGCTGGCGCGCAGGGCTTCCTCGACGCGGTGACGCTCGGTGATGTCGATCAATACGCCGACCGCCCGGTCCCACTCCCCTTCGCTTTGATGGATCTCCGCGCGCAGCAGCAACCAGCGCGTCTGGCCACCTGGCCAGCGATAGCGAAACTCGATCTCGACGTGGCGCCCCCCGCGCGCCATCTGTTCCTGCGCCAGCGCGCGAATGCGCTCACGCTCGCCGGGCTCGTAGCGCGCGCGGATCTGTTCGGTGGTGGGGTGCTCGTCTGCCCCGAACCCCAGCAGGCGATTGAGCTCCGGCGTACCGGTAATGGTATCGGCGCGCAGGTCGGCCTCCCACACCGCCATACGCCCGCCCTCCATGGCCAGGCGCAAGCGGGACTGGCTCGACTCCAGCGCGTCGCGAAGGCGCCGGTGCTCGGTGATGTCCTGCAGGGTGCCGATGTAGCGCACCGCCCGCTCGACGCCGTCGATGGTCTCGAACAGCGCTTCGCCGTGGGCGATCACCCACCGCACCTCGCCCTGGCGGGTGACGATCCGGTACTCGTACACGACCCGCTCGCGAATCGCCGGATCCAGCGCGCGCTGCGCCTGCGCCGAGGTGCGCGGCAGATCGTCCGGGTGGGTGACGCCAACGATGTCCTGATGACTCAGCGGCTCGTTGCCTGGCGGAAAACCGCAGATCGCGCGTGCAGTGGCGGAGTAGCTGAAAGTGTTGCTGAGCAGATCCCAGTCCCACACCCCGACCTCGGCGACGCGGCTGGCCAGTTCCAGATGCGCCCTGCTTTCGAGCGCTGCAGCCTCCGCGCGACGGCGCTCCCTGGCAAGCTGCTCCGCGGCGGAGCGCTCGGGGGTCACCGGTGGAACTGGAACAGGTATCTCCATGAGAAGCCTGGCCGGTATGAGTGCACAACCACTTTACCGCACTCTGCCACCGGCGGCGCAACTTGCGCCGCGGTGGGTCCAATGGCGCCTCCCCCTGTGCGAAGGACTCAACGAGCGGCCGCGATCGCTCGTATGGTCACGCCCGCGGCCTGCAACCCCTCATGCAGCCCCCGGGCGAATGCCTCCGCATCGGCACGATCGCCATGCACGCACAGGCTGTCGGCCGACACCTTCAGACGGCCGCCCTGGTGGCTGTCGACCTCGCCGTGCAGCGCCAGGGCGACCGCCTGGTGTACCGCCGTCGCCACGTCGTCGATCAACGCGCCCTCGCTCCGCCGGGGCACCAACCGGCCATCACTGCCATAACGGCGATCGGCGAATGCCTCGTGGGCCACGCCCAGGCCAGCCGCAGCAGCGACCTGGAGCAGGCTTCCGCCGGCTCGCCCGAAAACCGTCAACCCGCGGTCCAGATCGGATACGGCAGCGACCAGTGCGCCCGCCAGCGAGCGGTCCGTTTCCAGCATGTGGTAGAGCGCCCCGTGCGGCTTCACGTGGGACACCGACGTACCAACCGTGCGCGCCACCGCCTGCAGTGCGCCGATCTGCACCACCGTCATGGCATACAGCTCCTGTGGGTCGATTGCCATCGCCCGTCGGCCGAAGCCGAGCAGATCCGGAAGCCCCACGTGCGCCCCGATCGCGACACCCGCTTCCTCTGCCGCCTTCACTGTCGCCAGCATGGTGACCGGATCGCCGGCATGGAAGCCGCACGCGATATTGGCCGAACTCACCCATGGCATGACGGCCTCGTCGGCACCCATCGACCAGGCACCGAAGGACTCGCCCATGTCGCAGTTCAGGTCGATGGTGGTTGGCATGCGCGGACTACCTCTGGAGTCGAAAGACGGCGTGCGATGTTGCGTTGCAGACGTTCCAGCGCCTGCTGCTGCCGGTTGAGCGCCTCACGCGCCTGCCGGGCGGTCACCCAGTTGAAGCGTAGCCGGTCGCCTGGGCGGTGCTGCGCCAGCCGCGGCAGGTCGACCGCGGCCAGCTGGGCGATCCGGGGATAGCCGCCGGTGACCGGATGCTCGTTCAGCAGCACGATCGGCTGACCGCCAGGCGGCAGCTGCATGACGCCGGCCACCACCGCCTCGCTGACCAGTTCCAGCGGCCGTCGAAGGTGCAGTGCCGGACCCTGCAGGCGAACGCCGACGCGGTTGCTGTCCGCGCCGACCACGAAGCTGTCGTGGGTGAGTGCATGTAGGGACGGCTGATCGAGCCGGCCAGTGTGGCTGGCCGGCTGCAACCGAAGCGTCGCTTCCGGCCCGAACCACGGTCGCGGGTCCACCGACCAGCCCGGCACAGCCGGCGTCAGCGGAGCGGCGTCCGCCAGCGGCACGCGGTCGCCCTTGCGCAGCGGACGACCCAGCGGCCCGACCTTTGCATTGAGGTCGGTGGCCCGGCTGCCGAGCCATGGCGCCACATCGATCCCGCCGTCGATGGCCAGGTAGCTGCGGCAACCGGCCGCCATCGGGCCCAACTCCAGTACGCTGCCGGCCGGACAATCGAAGGCGCTCCACATCGGCAGCGGTCGCCGGTTGCAGCGGGCACGTGGCAAGGGCGCGCCGGTCAGTGCGATCCGTGCCGCCCGGTGCAGCCGCAGGCGCGGCCCGACCAGGGTGCATTCGATGGCGCAGGCATCGGCAGCATTGCCCACCAGCGCGTTGGCCAGCTGCAGCGCGGGACCATCGGCCGCGCCGGCGCGGCCGATGCCCCAGCGCGCGTAGCCGGCGCGCCCGGCATCCTGCAGGCTGCTCAGCAAACCGGCCTCGAGGATTTCGATCATGCGCGCGGACCGCTTTGCAGCAAAGCCTGGAAAGCCCGCGGCTCGACCGCCTCGAAGCGGACCCGGTCGCCCGGGGCGAGCAGGCACGGCCGCTGAGGATCCTCCGGATCGAACAGGTTCGCGGAAGTGCGTCCGAGCAATTGCCAGCCACCGGGCAGCTCGGACGGATAGATCCCGGTCTGTGCCCCGCCGATGCCCACCGAGCCAGCCGCCACACGGGTGCGCGGCCGCTCCCGACGTGGCACCTCGAGTACCGGATCCATGCCCAGCAGATAGGCAAAACCGGGGGCGAAGCCGAGCATGGCCACGGTGTACTCGGCGGCACAGTGACGCGCCACCACTTCGTCCGGCGTCAATCCGACACGCGTGGCCACCTCGTCCAGGTCGCAGCCATACTCGCCGCCGTAGCAGACCGGCAGCCGATGCACCGCGACAGGTGCCGACGGCGACGCGCCGCCGTCGCCGGCCAGCACCTGCGCCAGCCGCGCCAGCAACCGCTCGGCCGCCCCGGGCGAATCGTCCACGGCGGCACTGCCCGGCCGCCAGCGCAGCAACACGCTGGCGTAGGCAGGCACCAGCTCCTGCAGGCCGACCAGTTGTGCCGCGCCCAGGCGGCTGCAGGCCGCGTGCACGCGCTGACTGATCGCCGGGTCGATACCCTCGCCCAGCCGCAGCAGCAGGTCGTGCTCACCCATCCATTCGTACGTGAAGTCCACCGTCAATCCGATACCGATCAGCGGACCCGCATGCTACACGTGGCCGGGTCCGCGATCAGGCAACGTTGCCGCCGGCACGGCCCGGTTCGCCGACCGGGCCACCGGCCGGCTTGGCCGGAAACGCCTCCATCAACGGCCGGATCAGGTCCAGCGGCAGCGGGAACACGATGGTCGAGGACTTGCCGTTGTTGGACATGTCCGCCAGCGTCTGCAAGTAGCGCAACTGCAGTGCCTGCGGCTGCTGCGACAGCATCGCCGCGGCATCGCGCAGTTTTTCCGCCGCCTGCATTTCGCCCTCGGCGTGGATCACCTTGGCGCGGCGCTCGCGTTCGGCCTCGGCCTGGCGCGCGATCGCCCGCACCATGGTCTCGTTGATATCCACGTCCTTGATTTCGACCGTGCTGATCTTGATGCCCCACGGATCGGTGGCCTGATCCAGGATCGTCTGCAGGGTCTGGTTGATCGACTCGCGCTGGGAGAGGATCTCGTCCAGCTCGTGCTGGCCCAGCACCGAGCGCAAACGCGTCTGCGCCAGCTGGCTGGTGGCCTGGTAGAAATTCTCGATCTGCAGCGCGGCCTTGTCCGGCTCCACCACGCGGAAGTACACCACCGCGTTGACCCGCACCGAGACGTTGTCGCGCGAGATCACGTCCTGCGGCGGCACGTCCATCACCGCGGTACGCAGGTCCATCCGGATCATCCGCTGCATCACCGGCACCAGCAGCACCAGCCCGGGACCCTTGGTGCCGGTATAGCGGCCCAGCGTCAGCACCACGCCGCGCTGGTACTCGGGCAGCACCTTGACCGAGGCGAACAGCAGCATCGCCCCCAATACCACCAGTACCGCGATGAATCCGAACATTGCCCTTCTCCCCTCGATTGATTTGGCTCAGGCCGGGCGCGACCATGCGCTCGCCTCAGGCCGGCTCCACCCACAGTAGCAGCCCTTGCCGGCGCACCACCCGCACCGGCACGCCCGCGTCCAGGTCGGCGCTGCATTGCACGTGCCAGCGCTCGCCGCGCACCATCGCCCACGACTGACCCGTCCCGTTGACCGGTTCCAGCAACACACCGACCAGACCGGACATCGCCTGGTCGCCGGTGACCGGCACCGAGCGGCGCGAGCGGAACACCAGCCAGACGATCATCCCCAGCAACAGCGCGGCGCCGACGGCAAGCCCGGCGATCACGCCCAGGTTCACCGCGTAGCCGGGTACGTCCCGATCCATCAGCATCACCGACCCCACCACGAAGGAAACCAGTCCGCCCACGCCGAGCGCCCCCACCGTCGGATTGACCGCCTCGGCCACCACCAGGCCGATGCCAAGAGCCATCAGCGCCAGGCCGGCATAGTTCACCGGCAGCAACTGCAGAGCATACAGGCCCACCAGCAGGCTGATGCCGCCGACGATGCCCGGCAACAGCGCGCCCGGGTGCAGCGCTTCCAACGCCAGGCCGAAGATGCCGGCCAGGAGCAGCAGGTAGGCCACGGTGGGGTTGGTGATGATGCCCAGGAAGCGTGTGCGGGCGCCGGGCGGATAGTCACGGACCTGCAGGCCGGCCAGGTGCAGCACCATGCGTCGCTGGCCCAGCTGCACCGCACGCCCGTCGGCCTTGACCAGCAGGTCGGGCACGTCGTCGGCGACCAGGTCGATCACGTGCTCCTGCAATGCCTCGCTGGCGGTGAGCGTGGCGGCCCCGCGCACCGCCTGCTCGGCCCAGGCCGCGTTGCGTCCTCGCAGTTGCGCCAGCGAGCGGATGTAGGCAATGGCGTCGTTGAGCACCTTGTTCGATTCGGCATCGCCCTGGGCCCCGCTGGACACCGAGCCGGCCGGCGCGGGCTTGCCACGCGGCATGGGGGTGGCCCCGGCCAGGCTGACCGGCGTGGCCGCCCCCAGATGCGTTGCCGGCGCCATCGCGGCGATGTGCGCGGCGTAGAGGATGTAGGTGCCGGCCGAGGCGGCGCGCGCGCCCTGTGGGGTCACGTACACCAGCACCGGCAGCTTGCTGGCCAGGATGGTGGCGACAATGCGCCGCATCGAGCTGGACAGTCCGCCGGGCGTATCCAGCCGCACCACCATGGCCACCGCGCCGTCGGCCTGCGCCTGCGCCGACACCCGCGACACATACTCGGCCGCGGCCGGGCCGATCGGGCCGTCCAGCGTCAACTGCGCAACCATCCGGCCTGCCGCTGGCGGCGTGGATGCCGCCAAACCGCCACTCCATGCCAGCGAGGCAGTCGCCAGGGCGGCGGCCATCATCCACATCATCGCGAACCAGCGTTGCATGCCGCCTCCCCTGTCCGTCCGGACGACCACTGTAGACCCGCACCACGCCCGGCGGAATAGCGGCGGCCGAACCGGGGCACTGCGGGGCACCCGCAGGCAACCAACAACCGCCCCGGCACCGACCGGAGTGCTTGCCGTATGCTCGATGCGGAGCCGGCCGCAGCCGGCAACCGGACAAGACACCGACCCGAAGGAGAGCCCATGACGCGTCCCGCCCTCACCGACCGCCTGCGCCGTTTCCCCGCCCCGGCCGTGCGCAGGTGCCTGCTGGCCGCCGCACTGCTGTTGCTCCCCGCACTGGCGGCCGCACAGCTGCAGCCGGGCTCGGCCGAGCAGGCGCGCTGGCAACGCGAAGCGGCGGCGGTGACCATCACCCGCGACGACTGGGGCATCGCCCACGTGCACGGCAAGACCGACGCCGATGCGGTGTTCGGCATGGCCTACGCCCAGGCCGAGGACGACTTCAACCGGGTCGAGACCAACTACCTCACCTCGCTCGGGCGCATGGCCGAGGCCGAGGGCGAAAAGGCCGTATGGCAGGACCTGCGGCAGAAGCTGTTCATCGACCCGGTGCAGTTGCAGGCGATGTACCGCAAGAGTCCGCCCTGGCTGCGCGAGCTGATGGACGCCTGGGCCGACGGGCTCAATGCCTACCTGGCCGATCACCCGCAAGTGCATCCGCGGGCGATCGCCCACTTCGAACCGTGGATGGCGCTGAGCTTCACCGAAGGCAGCATCGGCGGCGACATCGAGCGGGTCTCGCTGGACCGGCTCGAGGCGTTCTACGGGCACAACCCCGAGGCACTCAGCCGGGCCGGCACGCCGCCCAGCTGGGTCGAGCCGACCGGCTCGAACGGCTTTGCGATCGCGCCGAAGAACACCGCCGACGGCCACGCGCTGCTGCTGATCAACCCGCACACCTCGTTCTTCTTCCGCTCCGAGCTGCAGATGTCCAGCGACCAGGGGCTGGACGCCTACGGCGCGGTGACCTGGGGCCAGTTCTTCGTTTACCAGGGCTTCAACCGTCATGCCGGCTGGATGCATACCTCCACCGGGGCGGACGTGGTGGACGAGTTCGCCGAGACCATCGTGCGCAAGGACGGCAAGCTGTTCTATCGCTACGGCAAGGCGCTGCGGCCGGTCACCACGCGACGCATCAGCGTGCCCTATCGCGGCGCCGACGGCGCGATGCAGCAGCGCAGCTTCACCGCCTACTTCACCCACCACGGCCCGATCGTGCGCGCAGCCGATGGCAAGTGGATCGCCATGGCACTGATGAACAAGCCGATCCCCGCGCTGGAGCAGAGCTGGCTGCGTACCAGGACCCACGACTACGCCAGCTACATGAAGGTGGCGCAGCTGAAGGCCAACTCCTCCAACAACACCATCTTCGCCGACGACCAGGGCAACATCGCCTACCTGCACCCGCAGTTCATTCCCAAGCGCGACGATCGCTTCGACTACACCCGTCCGGTCGATGGCAGCGACCCGGCCACCGACTGGCAGGGCCTGCTGCCGCTGGACCAGGCGCCGCACGTGCTCAATCCGCCCAACGGCTGGGTGATGAACACCAACGACTGGCCGTACTCGGCCGCCGGCCCCTACAGCCCGAAGCGCGAAGACTACCCGCGCTACATGGACACGTTCGGCGAGAACCCGCGCGGCATCCACGCCACCATGGTGCTCAGCGACAAGCACCACTTCACCCTGCCCTCGCTGATCAGCGCCGCATTCGACCCGTACCTGCCCGCGTTCGCCCGGCAGATCCCGATCCTGCTGGGCGACTACGACGCCCTGCCGGCCGAGTGACCCGCTGCGGGCGAAGTTGGCCGGGCCGATCGCGCTGTTGCGCCACTGGGACTATCGCTGGGGCATCGCCTCCATGCCGACCTCGCTGGCGGTGTTCTGGGGCGACACGTTGTGGGATGAAGTGAGCAAGGCCGATACCGCCGAAGGCCTGTCGATCTACGACAAGATGGCGCAGAAGGCCGGTGCACGGCAGCGCCTGCACGCCCTGGTGGAAGCGGTCGACCGGCTGCAGCACGACTTCGGCAGCTGGGGCACGGCCTGGGGCCAGATCAACCGCTTCCAGCGGCTCACCGGCGACATCGTGCAGCCGTTCGACGACAGCCGGCCGAGCATCCCGGTGCCGTTCACCTCATCGCGCTGGGGCTCGCTGGCCTCGTTCGGCGCGCACCGCTGGCCCGGCACCCGGCGCTACTACGGCACCAGCGGCAACAGCTTCGTGGCGGTGGTGGAGTTCGGCCCGCGCGTGCATGCGCGCGCGGTGACCGCCGGCGGCGAAAGCGGCGATCCGGCCTCACCGCACTTCAACGACGAAGCCGAGCGCTACACCACGGGCAACCTGCGCGCGGTGTATTTCTGGCCGGACGAACTCGAAGGCCATGTCGAGCGGGTCTACCACCCCGGCCAGTAACAGCCACGCACACCACGGCCGCGCGCAGCCGCGCCGCGGCCCCATCCCCGCCAAGGAGTCGCCATGCGCACCATCGGGCGTTACCTCACCACACTGCTTCCGGTGCTCGGCCTGCTGCTGGGCGGCTGTGCCGCCGGCGGCGACATCACCCGGCCGATCCCCACCGCCTTCGTGCCGGCACCGCAACCGGCGCAGCGGCTGGTGGTGATGCTGCCCGGACGCGGCGACAGCCTGGCCTCGCTGCAGCAGACCGGCATCGCGGGTTTGATCCAGGAGGCCTGGCCGGATGCGGACGTGATCCTGACCGGGCTGACCATGCCGTTCTACAGGCAGGGCCGCGCGCCCGAGCGCCTGCACGACGAGGTGATCGCGCCGGCGCGCAAACGGACATACCAACAGGTCTGGCTGGCCGGCATCTCGCTCGGCGGCATGGGAGCGCTCCTGTACGACCGCGCCTACCCCGACCAGGTCGATGGCATGCTGCTGATGTCGCCGTACCTGGGTGACCAGGCGATCCACCGGGAGATCAGCCAGGCCGGTGGGCTGGCGCAGTGGAACCCCGGTCCGGCGCAGCCGATCGCGGCGGACACCTTCCAGCACGAGCTGTGGCGCTACCTCAAAGGCTGGTCGGGGCGTCCCGGTCGCACCGCGTCGGTCTGGCTGGCCTATGGCAGCGACGAACCATTCCGGGCACCGATCGAGCTGCTGACGCCGCTGCTGCCGCCCGACCACGTGATCATGCTGCCGGGCAGGCACAACTGGACGCTATGGAAGCCGGCGGCGCGCGCGTTGCTTCACCGCGCCGCAGCGGACGACACCGCCCCCGATCAACCCTCCGACGGCGGGGTGTAGTCGCACGAACCGATGCGGGTACCGTCGATCCGCGTGTCCATGGTCATGGCATGGCCGGCACTCTGTCCGGCCATGTGCATGCTGCCATGGATGTCACCGTTGTCGGAGCGCTGGAACTTGCCGTCCCCGCTCAATTGCACCGCGCCGCTGCAGCTGAGGTGGTAACTGATGGTGTCGCCCGATTGCCGGTAATCGCTGATCGTGCAGTCCTTCGCGTTTTTCATCGCCCGCGACAGATCCGGCTTGCTGGCGGAAGTGCACACGTTGACTGTATGCGTCATCGGCCCCATGCCGGCGGGCATGCCGGCCATCTGCATCCGGACCGTGCTGGTCATCTTCATCAGGTTGCCTTGTTCGGTCGCGACCACGGGCAGGCAGACCAGGCAAAGTACAGCGGCGCTGAGGGAACGGAGGGTTTTCATGGCGAACTCCTTCTCGACGTGGCGTGCCCGTGCTCGGGTCGGCCGGGCTTCGCGTCCGCATTCTACCGAGGGCGCGTGACGAAGCCATCGCAAAGCAGCCGCCGTGCTCGCTTGAGGCGTGACAGGGCCGCGCGCATGCTTCGGTGGTACCCGAGGAGATCACCATGGCTTCCGTTCCGCTGTTGCGCATCGACTTCGTCTCCGACGTCTCCTGCCCGTGGTGCGCCATCGGGCTGGCTGCGCTGGAAGATGCGCTGCAACGGCTCGGCGACACCATCGAGGCGCAGATCCATCCGCAACCCTTCGAGCTCAACCCGCAGATGCCCGCCGAAGGCGAGGACGCCACCGGGCACCTGATGCGCAAGTACGGCAGCACCGCCGAGCAGATCGATGCCAACCGGCAAGCGTTGCGCGCACGGGGCGAGGCGGTCGGTTTCCGGTTCAACCTGGATCGGCGCAGCCGTGTCTTCAACACCTTCGATGCGCACCGGTTGCTGCACTGGGCGGCCCTGGCGGCTCGGGACCTGGCACTGAAGCATGCCTTGCTTCGTGCCTATTTCACCGATGGTGAGGACGTCAGCTCGCACGACACGCTGGTCGAGTTGGCAGTGTCGGTGGGGCTGGACCGCGACCGCGCTTGGCAGGTGCTCACCGGCAACACCTACGCCGACGAGGTACGCGCCCGTGAGCAGTATTACCTGGGGCGCGGCATCCATTCGGTGCCAGCCACCATCATCAACGGCCGCGACCTGATTCCCGGCGGCCAGCCGCCGGAGGTGTTCGAACAGGCGCTGCGCCGCATCGCCGCCGACCTCGCCGCGCAGCCGCCTGCCCGCCAGGCCGGACGCGACAGCGCCGCGGCCCACTGACGCGGCCGGCGCAGCCGCAGATGGACGCTCTACCCGTGCGCTGCACGATGGTCTCGGTGGTGGTTCTGCGCGGGACCGGCACGGACACCCGGGTCCTGCTGCTGCGTCGCACCCGGCCGCCGCTGCGCGGCGCGTGGATCTATGTGGCCGGGCACATCCGGGCCGGCGAGCCGGCCTGGCAATGTGCACGCAGGGAGCTGCGCGAGGAAGCGGGGCTACTGCCGCAGGCGCTGTACTCGGCCGACACCTGTGAAACCTATTACGACCGGGTCGACGAATGCATTGCCGTGGTGCCCGCGTTCGTGGCCTTCGTGCATGATCAGGCCAAGGTCACACTGGACCAGGAAAGCGACAGTCACCGCTGGCTTCCTGTGGCCGAGGCGATACCCATGCTTCCCTTCGGCGGCCAGCGCGAGCTGTTCGCGCACGTGCAACGCGAATTCGTCGAGCGCCCGCCCGCGTCCGCGCTGCGCATGCCCGAGGGACACTGAACAGCGCCTGCGACTATCTGCGGCATGCGGCAATTTGACCGTGGCCGGAAGCGCGGCAAGCCCGCTGGCGCGCGGCTGGGGCGCACTATCATCAGGGCTCTGCCATCGAGAAGCGCATGGAAACACGTATCGACAATCCCGCCCTGGCGGCCCGCCTGATGTCCGCGGACGAGGCCGCCGCGCTGATCCTGCCCGGCATGACCGTGGGCATGAGCGGGTTTACCGGCGCCGGCTACCCCAAGCAGGTGCCGGGAGCGCTGGCGGTACGCATCGCGGCCGCGCACGAGCGCGGGGAGCGGTTCGGTATCCGCATGCTGACCGGCGCCTCCACCGCGCCGGAGCTGGACGGCGTGCTGGCCCGCACCGGCGGCATCGATTTTCGCCTGCCCTACCAGTCCGACCCGGAACTGCGCGAACGCATCAACCGGGGCGAGATCGAGTATATGGACATCCACCTGGGCCATGTCGCGCAGTACGCGTGGTTCGGCTTCTTCGGCAAGCTCGATCTGGCGGTGGTGGAAGTGGCAGGGATTCTGCCGGACGGGCGCCTGGTTCCCTCGACCTCGGTGGGCAACAACAAGACCTGGCTGGACCTGGCCGACAAGGTGATCCTGGAGGTCAATATCGACCAGCCGGCCGGACTGGAGGGAATGCACGACATCTACTACGGCACCGCCCTGCCCCCGCACCGCCGACCGATACCGCTGGTGGCGCCAGGCGACCGCATCGGCGAGCCGTACTTGCGGGTCGACCCGGCCAAGGTAGTTGCGGTGGTACACAGCCATGGCCACGATCGGCTGACCCCCTTCCACCCGCCGGATGCGGACAGTGCGCGGATCGCCGGCCACCTGGTCGACTTCCTGCGCCACGAGATCGCCCGCGGGCGCATGCCCGAACACCTGCTGCCGCTGCAGTCGGGCGTGGGCAACATCGCCAACGCGGTGCTGCTGGGCCTGCGCGACGCGGGGTTCGAACAACTGACCGCATACACCGAGGTGATCCAGGACGGCATGCTCGAGTTGATCGGCGCGGGCACCATCCAGACCGCGTCGGCCACCGCGTTCTCGCTCAGTCCCGCCGCCGTGGCTGACCTGGTCGCACGGATCGATACCTACCGGGAGCGCATCGTGCTGCGGCCCCAGGAAATCTCCAACCATGCAGAACTGATCCGCCGGCTCGGTTGCATCGCGCTCAACGGCATGGTGGAAGCGGACATCTACGGCAACGTCAACTCCACCCATGTGGCCGGCAGCCGCATCATCAACGGCATCGGCGGCTCCGGCGATTTTGCGCGCAACAGCTTCCTGTCCTGCTTTCTGACCCCCAGCACGGCCAAGGGCGGCGCGGTATCGGCGATCGTGCCGATGGTCAGCCACGTGGACCACACCGAGCACGACGTGGCCGTGGTAGTGACCGAGCAGGGCCTGGCCGATCTGCGCGGGTTGTCACCCAAGCAACGCGCCGCGGCGATCATCAGCCGCTGCGCACACCCGGACTATCGCCCGATGCTGCAGGACTACTTCGATCGGGCGTACCGCGGAAGCCGCGGCCTGCATACCCCGCACCTGTTGCCGGAGGCGCTCTCCTGGCACCAGCGCTATCTCGATACCGGCAGCATGCGGCGCAGCTAGCCGGCGCTCGGAATCTGCAGACCGCGACGCACCGCCGGGCGCTCCAGCGCCCGCTCCAGCCAGTCCACCACCCTGGCGTAACCGTCGTACTCGACCAGGTCGCGCGCCTCATAGAAGGTGATCAGGTTGTGCACCCAGCCGATGGTGGCGATGTCGGCGATGCTGTAGTCCTCGCCCAGCAGCCAGTCGCGTCCGTCCAGCTGGGCGTCCAGCACGCCCAGCAGGCGCCGGGACTCGGCGACGTAGCGACGTAGCGGTCGTTTGTCGTCCATCTCGCGACCAGCGAACTTGTGGAAGTAACCGAGCTGGCCGAACATCGGGCCGATCGAGGCCATCTGGAAGAACAGCCACTGGATGGTCTCCCAGCGCAGTGCCGGATCGGTGGCGATGAACCTGCCGGTCTTGTCGGCCAGGTACAGCAGGATCGCACCGGACTCGAACAGGGCCAGCGGTGCGCCGCCCGGCCCATCCGGGTCGATCATCGCCGGGATCTTGCCGTTGGGATTGAGCGAAAGGAACTCGGGCGTGTGGCTCTGCCCGTCGGTGATGTCGACCCGGTGGACCTCGTACGGCAGGCCGGTCTCCTCCAGCATGATCGAGACCTTGACCCCGTTGGGAGTGGCCAGCGAATACAGCTGGATGCGGTCGTCGTGTCGCGCGGGCCAGCGTGCGGTGATCGGGAACGCGGACAGGTCGGACACGGGCGACTCCTGGTTGGCCTGGGGCCCGGTCAATGTGGGTACGCCCGGCGTCCGCCGCAACCCGGCCCACGCAGCGGTGGGTACGGCCGCATCAATGCCGGGTGTTCAGCGCACGCTCCAGATCCTCCAGCGGCGCCCCGGTGAGCGTCTTGCCCAGTTCGCCGACCATCCGTTTCCGGGTCTCCTTGTGCAGCAGCGGGCGCATCTGTCCCAGCGTCTGCGGATCGGCCACCAGCACCAGGTGCTCGTACTCGTGCTTGAGTGCCGCCGCGTTGAGACGGTTCGCCAGCTGCTTGGCGAAGGTGGCCTCGTCAATGTAGGACGCGTCGGTTTCCGGCGGCTGGATGCCGGCCGGACCATCGTCCTCCAGTTCGAAAGGCTCGATCACATAGTCCTGTGCCAGCGAGACGTCGGCACCCTCGGCCACGTTGTGCAGGAACCGCGCGTGGGTACCATCGGCCACCACCACCCAGGCTCCAGCCGGGATCTTTTCCATACGTGCTCCTCGGTGTGAATGCGTGTAGCGCACGCTAACCGGGCCGATGTGACGCCGACGGAAACGCCCGCAAACCAGCCGGAGCCGGGCGCCGGCGAACCGCGCGCCGACGGCGCCTGCGGTTTCGTGCAGTGCCCCGACGACCGCGTCAACACGCCGCCGTTATCGCGCCACATTACAGGCGTCCCCGCCACTTAGCGCCGGCCACTCGTACCGGCGTGAGCAATCCGGGCCGGCTATCGCGGGTGCCGGCCGGGCCACCGCGGCGGCCCGGACCGGCATCGCGCCCGCCTGCCGGCGGCCGGCCTCAATGGAAGCGGCTGCCACCCTCGCCCATCGATCCGGAGCTGCTGCCGTCGGTCGCCTCGCGCAGGGTATCGCGCGCCTCGTCGGCGGCCGAATGGGCGGTCTGCCTGGCCTTGTCGGCCAGATGGTCGCGAGTGCCGCCCATCATCCGGTCCTCCTGCTCGGTCCGTGGCAACACGGCACCCATCAGCGCCCCGACCGCGATGCCGATCGCGCCCAGTGCCAGCGGATTGTCGTTCAGCATGTGGTTGAAGCCCTCACGCGCCCGCTCACCCTGCTCCCGCACGGTCTGGCCTGCGCCGTGCAGGCTCTCGCCGACACGTGAACCGGCATCGTGCATGCGATCGGAGACGCCCTCCATGCCCGAGCGCGCCTGGTCCCACTTGTCGGAGATCTGTTCGCCCACCTCGTGCGCCCTGGCCTTGAGCCCGCCCTCGCTGTCGGCGGTGCCACGATAGATGCTCTGCCCGCGATAGGCCGGGCGGGTGTCGTTGCGCGCCGCGTACAACCACAGCAAGCCCACCGAGGTGAGCAGGGTCGGTACCGGATGGGCCTTCACCGTGTTGCCCAGATTCTGCGCGAACTCCCGCCCGTTCCCCTTGCCGAAATGAACCAGCCGGTCGAACATCTGCCCGGGCGACAACTTGTTTTCCAGCGCGTCCACAATGTCGCCGATGTCCTCCCGCTGCTGGTCGATCTCGCGCTCGAGACGGTCGGGGTCCTTCTGCGATTCGGCGTCGATTCTGTCTGCGGTGTTCATGGCGTCCTCCCGCTGATGGCGTCTTTGTCTTTGTGCAGCGAATTGATGGTGTGCTCGGGCCTGAGCGAGTCGGTCTCGAACTTCTTCTTCCCCGCGGCAACCATCATCCAGCCCACGATCAGCCCGGCCACGCCGACGATCAGCGCGGCAAGCCATGGTGGCATCACGTTGCTCAAGCCATACACCGCCGACAACAACACGATGATCAGTCCAGCCAGCATGACCGCGCCGCCGCTGGCGACAGCGGCGACGCCGGCCTTGGTGGCGCGCAGGCTTTCGCGCGCCTCGGCCTTGGCCAGCGCAAGTTCCTTGGTGAACAGCATGGGAATCTCGCGCGCGAGCTGCTTGAGCAGCGTCCCGATCGACTGCTCCTGCTCCGGATGCGGGGTTCCCGCGGGGTTGCGATTCATCGGGCTGTTCATGGCGACTTCCTCCCGTTGCTCTGATCTGGGCTGGTGCTGTAGGAGTTGCGATCGGCGTCGCCTGCGCCCGAGCCGCTGCCGGCGGTACCCAGCGACGCGTCGTTTAGGCTGCCGGTATTGGGCCGGCCGCCGGTACCTGCGCTGCCGCCGATGTTGTGGGCCGTTCCGCCGGCACCGCTGGGCAGGCTGCCGCTGCCGGTCCCGGCGCCTCCGGCAGTACCGATGCTGCCGCCTTCACGCGGCCCGCTGCCGGTCCCGGCGGCGGTATCGATGCCGGTGCCGCTGGCCGCTCCAATACCGCCCCCGGAGCCGGCCCGGTTGCCGCTGGCACCGGCGCCCTTGCCACCGAGCCCGGTGTCGCTGCCGCTGCCAGTTCCGCCGGCACCCATGCCTGCGCCGGCGCCCAGGCCGGTCCCGGTTCCGCTGGCGGCCGGGTTGCCGGCCACGCCGGCAACATTCGATCGCGGCTCGCCACCCGAACGGTCGGCGTGGCCGGTGCGATCGTCCGCGCCCCTGTGTCCCTTCCGTTCGCTGGTCCGCCTTGCCGGCGACGAGGCCTTGGCAAAGCGCGTCATGCCGAAACCGATGGCCACGCTCCCGGCAATGAACAGGGTCGGGATTGTCGCGGGCGATGCGTTTGACCTCGCGCAACAGCTCGTCCCCGCTCTTTTCGCGCAGGCCCGAGGAAAGCCGGTTCATGCCGGCGGCCAGGTCCTCGATGTGGCCGGAAACCCGTCCGCCGAGTTCGTCGTCTTCGAGCTCCGAGGCGGCCGCCCGCGCGCCATCCGCGAGGCGGTCCACTTCGTCGGCGGCCACGTCGCGGTAGTGATCGACCTGGGCCTTGCCTTCGCTGGTGATCTTCTCTGCGGTTTCCTTCGCGGAGCTGCCGGCAGAGCTGCGGGTGGTTCCCGCGCCCTGCGCGGTCCCGTCGTCGTTGTGTCTGTCTTGGGGGCTATTCATTGCGGGTCTCCTCGGGGGTGGGCCGTCTCGCCGCCGCGTCCCGGTGCGCGGTCGGTCTCGGCCGGATCAGGCTCGGGCGCGGCTGCGACGTGCGACCGTTGTTCGACGGCGCCAGGTGACCGCGGCGCGGGGCGGGATCCTTCCGCGCCTGGATGCCGCGCCTGGTCGGGGTCTGCCGAGTCGGCGAATGCCATGCGAGCGCCGCCTGCCCGTCCGAGCCCTGTTCAGAACCAAACACGTGGTCGAGCCACGCCGCAACCGGGGACCATGCTGGCCCGACGGCGGTGACCACGCCGTATAGGAAAAGCCCGCAAAGCGTGCCTGATTTACCTTCAGGTACAGATAGTTGCAGCGGCCCGCGGTGTGCAAATTGTTCAATCCCGGGAACGATTTTCAACGACGCAGGCGTGCGCCTCCGGGCAGGCCTTCAGCCGCGGCCGTTGGCGGCGGCCAGCGACTTTCGCCCCGAACCCACGAAAGCACGAAAAATGAAGGCGACATCACCGCCGGGAAAGCGGCCGCGGACGTCGCAGGCGGGTCAATCCATCCGCGCCAGATACGCGCCAGTGACGCCAGCGGCCGCGGCCGCCATGGTCGCCGGCGTGCCCTGGGCCACCAGCCTGCCGCCCTGGTCGCCGGCACCCGGCCCCAGCTCGATCATCCAGTCACAGCGGCGAATCACACGCAGGTCGTGCTCGACCATGACCACGGTGTGGCCGCTTGCCACCAGGCCGTCCAGCTGGGTCATGAGGCGGTCGACATCGGCCGGATGCAAGCCCGTGGTCGGCTCGTCCAGCACGTACAAGGTATGCCCGCGCTGCTGGCGCTGAAGCTCGGTGGCGAGCTTGATTCGCTGCGCCTCGCCACCGGACAGCTCGGTGGCCGGCTGCCCCAGCCGCAGATAGCCCAGCCCGACCTGGCGCAGCACGGCCAGCGCGCGTGACAGTGCGGGCACCTGGTCGCCAAAGAACCCGGCCGCTTCGTCCACTGTCAACTCGAGTACCTGCGCGATGTTCCTGTCCTGCCAGGTGACCGCCAGGGTATCGGCGTTGTAGCGCGCACCGTGGCAGTCGGGGCACGGCGCATACACCGAAGGCAGGAACAACAGCCCCACCGAAACGAAGCCCTCGCCCTCGCAGGTAGCGCAACGGCCCTTGGCCACGTTGAACGAGAACCGGCCCACGTCGAACCTGCGCCGGCGAGCTTCCGACGTGCCGGCAAACAACCTGCGCACGTGGTCGAACAGGCCAGTGTAGGTTGCAAGATTGGAGCGTGGGGTGCGGCCGATCGGCTGCTGGTCCACCCGCACCAGGCGGGTGATTCCAGCCAGGCCGGCAGCCACCCGACCACCGCTGGAAAGCACCGGATCGGCGGTCGGCAGCCCGTCGCCATCATCGTCCTGCGGCGCCTTCAGTCCCAGCCGCTCGCCCACCAGTTCCACCAGCGCCTGGCTGACCAGGCTGGATTTGCCCGCGCCCGATACGCCGGTGACCACAGTCATCACGCGCAGCGGAAAGGCGACATCCAGCCCTCGCACGTTATTGCGTTCGACTTGCTCCAGTCTCAGCCAGCCGTCGGGTTCACGTGGTGCCACGGGCGCGGCGGGCGCCTCGAACAGGTACCGGCGGGTGTGCGAAAGCGCACAATCGCGCAGCCCCTGCGGTGGCCCGCTGTAGAGCACGCGTCCACCATGGGCGCCCGCATCCGGACCGATATCGACCAGCCAGTCGGCGGCGCGGATCAGTGCCAGGTCGTGTTCGACCATGAACACCGAATTGCCGCCGGCCTGCAGCCGCTTCAACGCGCGCAGCAGCGATTCGGTATCGGCCGGATGCAGGCCTGCGGAGGGCTCGTCGAGCACGTAGATCACCCCGAAAAGCTGCGCTCGCAACTGGGTGGCCAGGCGCAATCGCTGCAGTTCGCCGGGCGACAACGTGGGCGTGCTCCGGTCCAGTGACAGATACCCCAGCCCCAGCTCCACCAGCGTATCGATACGCGCGCAGACATCCGGTGCGATCTGTCGCTCCACCAGCGCCTGCTGCGGTGGCAGGTTGGCACTGGCCGTGCGCAGATGCGCAGCCAGTTCGCTTACCGGCAGCCGCGATGCCTGGGCGATGTCGAGGCCGCCGAAGTGGACGCCCAGCGCCTCGCGTCGCAGCCGCTTGCCGGCACAGGTCGGACAGGCGCTGGCGACCATGTAGCGCGCCACCCGCCGCTTGATGCTGGCGCTCGGCGTCGTGGCGAACGTATGCATCGCGTACTGGCGCGCGCTGACGTAGGTGCCCTTGTAATTGCCCGGTTCACCGCGCGCGTAGGCCGCGCGTGCCACGGCGGGGGCGACGTCGCGATAGACCGGCACCACCGGCTGCTCGGTGGTGAACAGGATCCAGTCCCGCTCGGCCTGTGGCAGTTCGCGCCACGGACGATCCACGTCATGCCCGAGGGTGACCAGGATGTCGCGGTAGTTCTTGCCCTGCCAGGCCGGCGGCCAGACGGCTATCGCACGCTCACGGATGCTCAGCGACGGGTCCGGCACCATCGACTGCTCGGTGACGCCGTACACCTGGCCCAGCCCGTGGCAGTCCGGACAGGCCCCGGCAGGGGTGTTCGGCGAGAACGCATCGGACTCCAGCAGCGGTTGCCCGGCCGGGTACTCGCCGGCACGTGAATAGAGCATGCGCAGGGCATGCGAGATGGTACTCAGGCTCCCCACGGTGGACCGCGCATTGCTGCTGCCGCGGCCCTGCTGCAGGGCGACCGCCGGAGGCAGGCCGTCGATCGCGGCCACCTGCGGCACGCCCGCCTGTTCGATCAGCCGGCGCGCGTACGGCGCTACCGACTCGAAGTAGCGCCGTTGCGCCTCCGCGTAGATCGTGCCGAACGCAAGTGAGGATTTGCCCGATCCGGACACCCCGGTGAATACCACCAGCCGGTCGCGGGGCAGGTCCACGTCCACGTCCCGGAGGTTGTGCTCGCGTGCTCCGCGCACGCGCACGCAACCGTTATCGTGGCCCGATGGCGGGGCCGGCGGATTGCGGTCGGACATTCCAACTCCCGGCAGGCAATCGGGAGATTGTAGTCAGGCCGGCCCGTGCTGTCGCACGATCCGGTCGCCAGGGCGGCGGTCGAATGTCGCGCAGGGCCGAGTGCGTGCCCTCAGCCGGCCGAGCGGCTCGGTGCCGCATCGCCGGAAACGGCCCGGGCGTACTGACGGATACCGCCGGCGTTGACCGGCCCGCGCAGCGTGCTGCCCATGGCCGCCGCGGTCGCCGCCCGGGCAGGCGCAGAGGTAACCACGATGGTCGGCGGAGACATTGCCAGTCCCACCTGGTGTTCGGCCCGCATGCGCGCCGCCTTGGCCGCAAACCAGGCCTTGGGCCCGGCCAGCAGCACTCCACAGGCCGCCTCGGCACGGCGCGAACTTTCGCTGAACTGGCGCAGGTGGGCGAAATGCACCTCGCTGAAAGCATCGCCGAGCGCCGCCACGCTGAACGGCGAGGCGACGAACTCGTCCAGCAGGCCGCCGAGCAACGCTGCAACACGCATCGCGATCTGCCGATTGGCCCGTTCCAGGTGGGGTTCACCCGCGGGGGCGTGCCACGTCTCTTCCAGGGCCGCAATGAGCTGCTGGAACTCGACCTGGTTGAGGGGCCGTTGCGCCGGGGGTGTCTGCCGCCTGTCCAGCAGCCAGGCCTGGTCGGCGGCCGGCAACGCATGCGAATGATGGGCCGCGCGATGGCGCGCCTCCTCGAGCGGCACCCCGTGCCGCTGTGCGATCTCCGCCGCCAGGCGTTCCTGGGTCAACGGTTGTTCGCGGGTGTTGCCCTGTGAGTCGTACCAGCGGTGATATTCCAGGTTGGACACGTGGAACAACTCGCGTGGCGGCGGCAGCGTGGCGCGCGCCTCGGCCGCATAATCCAGCGCCGGCATGATCGGCCGACGGCCGGCGGCGCGCGCAGCCAGTACCCGATCGAGCAGAACTTCGGCGACCACCAGATGCCGGTGGTAGCCGGCGCGATGGTCGGTATCGCGCGTCACCGGGAAATAGACAAACCGGATGCGTGGAACCCGTGGCACGGGGTTGGCCACACGACCGGCGCGCGTGGTTCCGTGACAGTTCTGTCCGGCCAGGCGGTGGCCTATCGGCAGCTCCCGGTGTGCGGTGGGCAGATCGACGAGCATGCCGTCGATGGTCAGGCCCGGCGCCACGATCGATGTCGAGGGCGCCACTTCGAGTACCTGGGACGCGGTTGCAACTGGGCCGTTCACAGGCTGGTCTTTCTCGCTATGGGTGGTGACGACGCTCGGTTCCACAAGCATCTCCTGACCGTCAATCGCCATCCCGATCCCGGACGGCCTTGGCTCCACCTTCGCATTCGCGCAGGTCACGGAATGTGCGCCAGATAACACTACGGACATGCGCTGGACCGCCGTCTGGCGGTGGCTAAAGTTCTTGCCGCGGCGGCCGATATCCCGCCATGCGGGCTTGCCATCGCGAACATCGCGCCGCCGGCGCGGCAGGCTCGCGGAACTGCGTCCTCGCATTCGTTTCGACCGATGCGTGCTCCAGGCGCACGCAGCCCCGGCTGCAAGCTCAGTCCTATCCCCGGCTTTCGCACCGGCGCGCCGCTTCCTGGCCGACAAGCAGCGACAGCTCCGCCTCGATGGCGAATACGTGCGGGTCGTGCGCCCTCATCTGGCGTAGCGCCTGCGCCAGCTGCAGCAAGTAATCCCCGTTGGCACCGCTGGGGCCACGGCTGCGGGCGATCTGGCGCGCGATATCGCGTTCGGACGCCTCACCCAGATACGCCGCATTGTCCGCGGTGGCGATGTACACCAGCCCGTCCCGCCGCTGCCCGTCATCCAGGCTCAGCTCGGCGACAAAACGCAGGTAGCCGTTCTTTTCGCGCATGTCCAGGTGCGCCAGCTCGGCCGAGGTGATCAGGTAGGCCACGCCGGCACACACCACACCCGGCTCCGGCACCAGCGTGGCGACCCGGCCCGGCGCATCGGGCGTGCCCCGATGGTCGTGCGAGCCTTGCCAGAAACGCCGACTCCAGTCGCGGATGGTGGCCGGCAGGCGCTCGAGATAGGGAAAATCCGCCTTGAAGATCAGCGAGCCGTACCCGAACAGCCATATCTGCGACTGATCGGCGAAAGGGCCATGCTGATTGACTGTAGTGGTGTCGAAGGACATGGGTCGTAGACGCAGGGTTCGCGGACCGACAAGACTGCGTCAGCGAGGGCCGCAGCGCAAACCGACCGGCGATGCCGAGGCGTCGGCCACAGGTGACGTCGGATGGTCACCCGGGGCCCCCCTGCCACAGGCAACCCGGGCGCCTGCCTCGATCAGGGCCGGGGCAATACCCTGTCCCGCCTGAGACCGGGCACGCCGTTCAACCCATACCGGTGAACGTCCGCCAGGCGACTAGTCGTGCTGATTCTCCAGCAGTGTCCGCGTCCATCCCTGCAACTCGAGAAGCGGTGACGCAGCATGCGATGTCGGTCGCAAGTCGCCCACGCGCGTGCCGAGCACGGTACCGTCGGCGGCAAGCAGCACCAGCGTTGGATAGGTCTTCACGCCCAGTTGGTCGATGAACGCCTGCGAGTTCGGCGCCACCGGCCACGTGAGGCCGTACTTTTCGGTGAACCCGGATGCTTCCTTGCCGGACTCGAAAGTCACCGCGAGTGCGGATATGCCATTGGAACTCTCGCGAAACTTGTTCAGCGTGCCGACCTCCTGGATACACGGAATGCAGTCGTGGAAGAAGAAGCTCAGGAGGATCGGGCGGCCCGCGGCTTGCGTTCCCTCGCCAGCCGACTTCATCAAGCCAGCCAGCACCGAGTGCGGCACGACCTTCCCTACGGTGACCTCAGGCCTCGCATTCGCCGGACCTGGCTGGGCCTTTTCGCCTGAAACGGGGGCGGGCGGATTGACGGACAAGATGGCGACAGACGTTGACTCGTTCTTGTCGATCGAAAACGACTTGCCCTTGGAAACCTGATCCAGGAACCGGGATGCGGAGATCACCCGACCGTCCTTGTCACGGCACACCAGCGTCTTGTAGCTGTCCAGGTACAACTTGGACCTTAGCGACGACTCCGCGGCGGATTGGGCAAAGCTGATGGTCGGCACGATGGAAATCGCCAACAAGACGGCGACGATGACGCGTGAAAGGTGGCGTGGCATGGAAGCCTCCAGCAAATGGATCGGAAGGCCAGCGCTGCGGCAGCCGCGCCCGCTGGGACAAACGGCCGGACCAAGGTTCGGCCAGGCGCTGGCGGGGAAGCCGACTAATTGGTGGCGCCGGACGGTGCAAAGTCCACTTGCGTGGGACTGTGCACCGCCACATGCGTCTGGTAGTAGTACTTGCCGGTCGGATGGCCACCGGCCAGGAAGTCCACGCGCACACGCCTGGCAACGCCCAGCACGACGATGCGGCGATTCTTCAGCGCATCGAGCGCCACACCGAGGCGTTGTTCCAGCTTGGGGACCATGGCCGAAGGCAGGCGTATCGCGAGATTTCTCTGGTCGCGATAATCCCTCTCGGAGTCCAGATAGGTCCAGCCCTGGCGGGACCCGATTGCCTTGACGGTCAGGACAAAGCTGCCGCGCACACCGTATGACGGGTCGTCGTTGGCCGCGCGAATGGCGTCGACCGGATCAATCCATCCCTTCGCATTCATCGGAACGCTGGCGCATGCGCAGAGCATGGCTGCCACAAGGAAAACCATCAATTGCCGCATACGCTACTCCATAGCATCAACGCTTGATCCGATCTGCGCGCTTTGGTCTGGCGCGGTCCGCATGGACATATCTTGCCACGCCAATCGGCTCGCAAAGGCATCTCATCGTCGGCGCCGGCCGAACGAGGTCATGCAAGCCTCACCGCCAGGATGTGGTTTACCGTGAGAGCAGGCACCGGCGCCGAAGGACCGCAGCTGCCTCAATGCCCGTAGCTGACCACCCTGGCAAGGACCCACCCCTTGTCAGTGCGCTGCCACACGTGAACGAAGTCGAAGGTTCCGCAGTCATCCTTGCCGTTCTCCTTGTGGCAGAAGGTGTGCTGGCCCACCTGTATCGCCCCATACCCCTTGATCGGATAGACCTTGAGCGAGCCTTCGACAAGCCGCCGTCGTAGCCCCAGGCCACGCTCGCAATTTTCCCTCGTGGTCTCCATCGTGTCCTTGTACCCGTGGACACCACCCAGGTCATGGTAGAACTCCAGGTCTTTCGAAAACATGTCGCCCATGGTCTTCAGGTCGCATGCGTTGAAGGCGTCGAAGAACCTGCCGTCAACGCTGGCGATTTCGTCATGCAGCCTGGGAGAATCCGCGGCCTTGGCAACCAGCGGCATGGCGCAAAACAATGTCAATACAAAAAGCTTCATCCTTGTTCTCCTGTATCGAATGGCGCTGAAGCGAACGGCGCTGAACACCGGCAGCGGCAGACGCCCAAGGGAGCGGGCCGGGCGCCCGAGCCAGTCTACACACGACGCGTTGGCTCTGTCCGCCCACGCGCTCGCAAGGTGCCCCTCTGGCTGATCGCAACTGCGGTGACAGTCGATAGCGGAACACCGGCGGGGCGCGGCGCGGCGCTCGCGCACACCTGCCACCTGCACGCCGATATGACGCGGGCCCGGCAACGATCAGGCGCTCAAGCAGCCCCCGGACCACCATGCCAGCCGCCCCCACGATCAAGGCCTTCGATCCCTCTCCCCTGCGCGATCGCGTGGTACTGGTTACCGGCGGCGCGCAAGGCATCGGCCGTGGCATCGCCCAGGCGGTGCTGGGCGCCGGCGGGCGGGTGCTGATCGGTGACCTGGACGAAGCCGCCGGGCGGGCATGCCTGGACGAGTGGGAGGTCGGTGACCGTGCCGCGTTCGGACGTCTGGATGTGTCGCGCGAGGCAAGTGTGCAACGTTGGGTCCAGGCCGCGACGCGTCGGTTCGGCCGGATCGATGGGCTGGTCAACAACGCAGGCATTGCCGATCCGCACACCGGTGCGCTGACCGATCTGTCGCTGAGCAGCTGGAACCGCTATCTGGCGACCAATCTGACCGGCGCATTCCTGTGCTGCAAGCACGCACTGCCGGCCCTGGCACACGATGCGAAGGGCGCCGTGGTCAATATCGCCTCCACCCGCGCACGGCAGTCCGAACCGCACACCGAAGCCTACGCAGCCAGCAAGGGCGGCCTGGTCGCCTTGACCCATGCCCTGGCGATCAGCGCCGGACCGGCGGTACGGGCCAACGCGATCCTGCCTGGCTGGATCGCCACCGACGCCTGGCAGAAGCCGTCGGAACGCAAGCCACCGGAACTGAGCCGCACCGACCACGCGCAGCATCCGGCCGGTCGGGTCGGCACCCCCGAGGACGTCGGCGCACTGGCGGTGTACCTGCTGTCGGAGGCCTCCGGCTTCGTCACCGGCCAGTCCTTCGTGATCGATGGTGGCATGTCGGTGAAGATGCAATACGCCTGAGCGCTCCCGCCACGTATGACAAAGGGCCGGCCGGCTGTCAGAATGGGCGGATGTCGATCGTGAACTTCTGTCCGGGCACCGGCGCCACGCCGCCGTAGGCGCTCCTTCCACCTGGTTTCGCACGCTCCCGCCGATGCGGTCGAGCGATCACTGGTCTTTGCCTCGGGCGCCTCCTCAGGGAGACGCCCGTCATCCTGGGTGTTTTCGCATGAATCTGTACACGCTCCGCCAGGAGTGGTTCTCCAATGTCCGCAACGATCTGCTGGCCGGCGCGGTGGTCGCGTTGGCGTTGATCCCCGAGGCGATCGCCTTTTCCATCATTGCCGGGGTCGATCCGCGCGTCGGGCTGTACGCGGCCTTCTGCATCGCGGTGACCATCTCCATCACCGGCGGCCGTCCCGGCATGATTTCGGCCGCCACCGGTGCCATGGCACTGCTGATGGTGACCCTGGTGCGGGACCACGGACTGCCCTACCTGTTCGCAGCCACCCTGCTGACCGGGGTATTCCAGATTCTCGCTGGCGTGTTCAAGCTGGGCGGGCTGATGCGCTTTGTTTCCCGCTCGGTGGTCACCGGCTTTGTCAATGCGCTGGCGATCCTGATTTTCATGGCACAGCTGCCCGAGCTGATCGGCATGCCCTGGCAGGTCTATGCGCTTGTTCTGGCCGGGTTGGCGATCATCTACGGGGTACCCCGATTCACCCGGGCAGTACCCTCGCCGCTGATCTGCATCGTGGTGCTGACCGTGTTCACCCTGGTCGCCGGGGTGCACGTGCGCACCGTGTCGGACATGGGTGCGCTGCCGGACAGCCTGCCCGGTTTCGGCCTGCCACAGGTGCCCTGGAATTGGCACACGCTGATGGTGGTGCTGCCCTACTCGGCCACCATGGCCGTGGTCGGCCTGCTCGAATCGATGATGACCGCCGCCATCGTGGACGAATTCACCGACACCGGCAGCGACAAGAATCGCGAGTGCATGGGCCAGGGTAGCGCCAACATCGTGGCCGGCCTGTTCGGCGGCATGGCCGGCTGCGCGATGATCGGGCAATCGGTGATCAACGTGAAGTCCGGCGGGCGCGGGCGGCTGTCCACGTTCACCGCCGGCATCCTGTTGCTGATCATGGTGGTGTTCGCGCATGACTGGGTCGGCCGCATTCCCATGGCGGCGCTGGTGGCGGTGATGATCATGGTGTCGATCGGCACCTTCAGCTGGTCCTCGATACGCAACCTTCGGGTGCACCCGAAGTCCTCCAGCATCGTGATGGTGGCCACCGTGGTCGTGGTGGTGGCTACCCACGACCTGGCCAAGGGGGTCATCGTGGGCGTGCTGCTCAGCGCGCTGTTCTTCGCGCGCAAGGTGGGGCGGGTGCTGCACGTGGGCTCGGCGCTGAGCGCCGACGAGCGTGTGCGCGAATATCGCGTCACCGGGCAGGTGTTCTTCGCCTCGGCCGAGAGCTTTGCCAACAGCTTCGATTTTCGCGAGGCGGTCGACTGCGTGCGCATCGACGTCAGCCACGCGCATTTCTGGGACCTCAGCGCGGTCGCCGCGCTGGACAAGGTGGTCCTGAAATTCCGCCGCGAGGGCACCGAGGTGGACGTGCATGGCCTGAACCAGGCCAGCGCAACCATGGTCGACCGGCTGGCGGTACACGACAAACCGGACGCCGTCGAACAACTGATGGGCCATTAGGAGACCGACCATGCCAACCCTGCTTACCTGCCTGGACGATTCGGTCTACACCAGCAGCGTGCTGGAGCACGCTGCCTGGGCCGCCGACCGGCTCGGCGCATCGATGGAACTGCTGCACACGCTGGAGCGCCACCCCGAGCGCGCCGCTACCGCCAACCTCAGCGGCGCCATCGGGCTGGGCAGCCACGAAGCCCTGCTGGCCGAACTGGCGGAGCTGGACGAGCGCCGTGGCAAGCTGACCATGGAGCACGCCCGCACCCTGCTGGCCAGCGCTGCCGAGCGGACGCGCCAGCACGGCGTCGGTGAGGTCCATGGACGGGTGCGCCATGGCGACCTGATCGACGCCCTGGTCGAGCTGGAGTCGGACTACGACATGCTGGTGATCGGCAAGCGTGGCGAGTCGGCCGACTTTGCGCGGATGCACCTGGGCAGTCACCTGGAACGGGCGATGCGCGCCCTGCACCTGCCGATCCTGGTGGCCGCTCGCGCGTTCCGGCCGATCGCGCGGGTGCTGCTTGCATTCGACGGAAGCCCCAGCGCCCGCAAGGCAGTGGAGCTTGCCGCCGGCAGCCCGCTACTGGCGGGACTGGAGTGCCATCTGGTCATGGCCGGCAGCGGCGCCTCCGGCGAGACCTCGCACATGGCATGGGCCACTGAACTGCTGGACGCACGAGGTGTGCAGGTACGCGCGGAGGTGATTCCCGGACACGCCGACGATGTCATCGCCCAGTACGTCCGGCAGTGTGGCATCGATCTGCTGGTGATGGGCGCGTACGGGCACTCGCGAATCCGCCAGCTGATCGTGGGAAGCACCACTACCAGCCTGATCCGCGCCTGCCTGGTACCGGTGCTGCTGGTGCGCTGACACCGCCGTCACCCGAAGACCCAATCCACGGCGGCTCCCGCGCCAGGCACCTTTCCGCACCGGAATGATGCGGTCGTGTCTCAGCGACGGTCCGCATGAGCACGCCGGATCAATGACCGGACACATCCACGTGCCTGGTTGAGTGCGGAACCTGTCCGGGCCGGGCCGCAGGAAATCGGCGAGCCGCGCACCGGGCGCCGTCCCACGGATGCCACCGGCGAACGCATTGTTTCGTGCACGTCTATTCAACTTGCGGCAATGCAGGGTCATGCTTTGCCAGGCGCTTGCATCCGGCGAGCCCTACGGAGAACCGCATGATTGAACGCAGGCCTTTCGACCGGCTCGGCGGAGCCGACCATGGCTGGCTCCAGGCCCGCCACCACTTCTCTTTTGCCGGCTACCACGACGCCGGGCGCATGGGCTGGGGTGCATTGCGTGTCTGGAACGACGACACCATCGCGCCGGGCAGCGGTTTTCCGCCGCATCCCCATGCCGACATGGAGATCATCACCTACGTGCGCGAAGGCGCGATCAGCCATCGCGACAACCTCGGCAACGCCGGCCGGACCGGCGCCGGCGACGTGCAGGTGATGAGCGCCGGCAGTGGCATCACCCACGCCGAGTTCAACCAGGAGCCGGGGGCGACCCGCATCTTCCAGATATGGATCATCCCCGATCAACACGGACAACCGCCGTCCTGGGGCACCCGACCTTTTCCGCAGAGCGAACGCCATGGCCGGCTGGTCACCCTGGCCAGCGGCTTCGCCGACGAGGGCGACGCGCTGCCGCTGCGCGCCCGGGCGCGCGTCCTGGGCGGCAACCTGGCCGCGGGTGACTCGGTCGAGTACACGCTGGGCGAAGGCCGCTTTGGCTACGTGGTTCCCGCACGCGGCACCATCGAGCTCAACGGCGTACGGCTGGAGGCCGGCGATGGCGCAGCGGTACGCGACGAGCGCTCGCTGCGCTTTGTCGCCATGGAGGATGCCGAGCTGGTGCTGGTCGACACCGCGGCGTAGGGACCCGACCGTCGTGGCAGCCCCTACCCCGCAGCGCTCAACATGCCCGACACGCACGCTTGGCTAACGTGGTCGACCCACCCGCCGCGGGAGCAAGGCATGCATGAAGAGCCGGCCGACGGCCGCAGGCAAAGCGAGAGCGCGGCACAGAACGAGGCTGACTCCAGGGACGGGTTCGCGCTCTCGCGCACCGAGCTGGGCGAGGTACGCAAGAAACAGCCGCCCCGTGCAGCCGTGCTGCACGAGACCATCCGGCTGCAGGGTGAAAAGGAACTCAGTCGCGGCATTTCGGCGCTCGGCTGGTCGGCGCTTGCCGCCGGCCTGTCGATGGGTTTCTCGATGCTCGCCCGCGGCCTGCTGCGACGGTACATGGATGGCTTGCCTGCCAGCTACCTGGTCGAGAGCCTGGGTTACCCGTTCGGGTTTCTGGTGGTGATCCTGGCAAGGCAGCAACTATTCACCGAGAACACCATGACTGCGGTCCTGCCGCTGATGACCCATCCGGGTCGGCGCAAGCTGGTGTCCCTGCTGCGACTGTGGCTGGTGGTGTTTGCCGGCAACATGGCAGGCACTGCACTGTTCGCCTACGGCCTGCTGCACATGCAGCTGTTCGACCCGCCGACGCAGCACGCGCTGGCCGGCATTGGCCAGGAAGTCATGCGCAATACGCCGTTGCAGATGTTCACCAAGGGCATCGTCGCTGGCTGGCTCATCGCCACCATGGTCTGGCTGGTGCCTGCCGCGAGCCACGCCAAGATCACCGTGATCGTGCTGGCGACCTACCTGATCGCGCTGGGGGGGTTCACCCACGTGGTGGCCGGCTCGGCCGAGGTGCTGTACCTGGTATTCGACGGCCGGCTGGACCTGGCTGGCTACGTGCTGGGTTTCGTGCTGCCGACCCTGGCCGGCAACATCACCGGCGGCAGCTTCATCTTTGCCTTGATCAGTCACGCCCAGGTGCGCGGCGACCAGGCCGAGGACCATCAACCAGGCCGGTCGCACTGAACCGGCCGCACCCATGGAGCCGATGATGGACACCATGCAGGCAATCGCCATCAGTCAACCTGGCGGCCCGGACGTGTTGCGGTCGACCCGATGCCCGATTCCCGCGCCCGGACCGGACGAAGTGCTGATCCGGGTCGCGGCGGCCGGGATCAACCGCCCGGACGTGTTCCAGCGCCAGGGCAAATACCCTCCGCCGCCCGGGGCGTCGGAGTTGCCCGGACTGGAAGTGGCCGGCGAGCTGGTGGCCGGTGGCCTGGCCGGCGACAACCCGTTCGGACTGCAGCTGGGCGATCGGGTGTGCGCGCTGCTTGCAGGAGGCGGCTATGCCCAGTACGCGGTCGCGCCGTTGGCCCAGTGCCTGCCACTACCGGCCGGCTTGAGCCTGATCGAAGCCGCCTCGCTGCCGGAAAACCTGTTCACCGTGTGGAGCAACGTCTTCGAACGGGGCGGCCTCGGCCAGGGCGAGGGCGGCGGGCACGAGACCCTGCTGGTCCAGGGCGGTTCCAGCGGTATCGGGGTCGCTGCGATCCAGATCGCCCGCGCCCTGGGGCATCGGGTTTTCGCCACTGCCGGCAGCGCCGAAAAATGCGCCGCCTGCGAACGGCTTGGTGCCGAACGGGCGATCAACTATCGCGAGGAGGATTTCGTCGCCGTGCTGCAGGCGGCGACCGACGGCCGGGGTGCGGACGTCATCCTGGACATGGTCGCCGGTGACTACATTCCGCGCGAGCTGCAGGTACTGGCCGAAGGCGGCCGGCTGGTGGTGATCGCCACGCTCGGTGGCAGCCAGGCAACCATCGATGCTGCCACCGTGATGCGCCGGCGACTGACGATCACCGGCTCCACCCTGCGCGCGCGATCGGCCGGCTTCAAGAGCGCACTCGCCCGCCAGGTACACCGTCATGTGTGGCCGTTGCTGGAACGCGGCGCGGTGCGCCCGGTGGTGCATCGGGTGTTTCCGGCCAGCGAAGCAGCCGCAGCGCACGCGCTGATGGAGCGCAGCGAGCACATCGGCAAACTGGTGCTGCAATGGTAAGGGTGCGCGCCGGCTTCCGGCGCGCGTTCTGCGGGTGCGTCGCGCTGCTCGCGCTGGCCGGCTGCGGCGACGTGGCCCGGCTGCCGGTGAGCGCCGGTACCGGCGCGCGACCCCAATTGCCGCCACCGCACCAGTCGCTGCTTCCCACGGTGAACATCGCCGAGGCCATCGGCTGGCCGGCCGGCACCGCCCCGCGGGCGGCACCTGGACTGGCGGTGCATGCCTTCGCCAGCGACCTGGACCATCCACGCTGGCTTTACGTGCTGCCCAACGGCGACGTGCTGGTGGCCGAAACCAACGCCCCGCGACGGCCCGGCGACAGCAGCGGCATCAAGGGCTGGATCATGCGCAAGATCATGGCCCGGGCCGGTGCCGGCGTGCCCAGCGCGGACCGGATCAGCCTGCTGCGCGATGCCGACGGTGACGGCGTGGCCGAGGTCCGCCGCGTCCTGCTCGACCACCTGCACTCGCCCTTCGGCATGGCCCTGGTCGGAGACAGCCTGTACGTGGCCGATACCGATGCCCTGCTGCGCTTTCCCTATCGCCGTGGCCAGACCCGCATCGACACGCCCGGGCAGGTACTCGCCACCTTGCCCGCCGGGCCGATCAACCATCACTGGACCAAGAATCTGATCGCCAGCCGGGACGGACGCACGCTTTACGTCACGGTCGGCTCGAACAGCAACGTCGCCGAGAACGGCATGGCAGTGGAACACGACCGGGCCAGGATCCTGGCGGTCGATCGCCGCAGCGGGACCATGCGGGTGGTTGCCACCGGCCTGCGCAATCCCAACGGCATGGATTGGCAGCCGACCACCGGCGCGCTGTGGACGGTGGTCAACGAGCGCGACGCACTGGGCAGCGACCTGGTACCGGACTACCTGACCGAGGTTCACCCCGGTGCGTTCTATGGCTGGCCCTACAGCTATTTCGGCCCGCACATGGACCCCCGGGTGAGCCCGCAACGACCGGACCGGGTGGCCGCGACCGTGGTGCCCGACTACGCGCTGGGACCGCATACCGCTTCGCTGGGGCTGACTTTCTACAATGCTTCGTTGCTGCCGCCGCATTACCGCAACGGAGCCTTCATCGGCCAGCACGGGTCGTGGAATCGACGGCCGCGCAGCGGCTACAAGGTGATCTTCGTGCCGTTCCACCACGGCCGACCCAGCGGCCTGCCGGAAGATATCCTGGTCGGGTTCCTGGACGGCCGGGGCCGTGCCCGGGGTCGCCCGGTGGGCGTGGCGGTGGATGGGCGCGGAGCGCTGCTGGTGGCCGACGATGTCGGCAACACGGTCTGGCGGGTCACCCCGGCACGGGACTGAAAGCCCGCGTCGACGCCACCTCAGGCCTTGAGCTTGTCCGCCAGGGGCGCCGCGCGCAGCGCACGCGCCTTCTGCTCGACGCGATCGGCGGCGTCGAGCAACGCGCGAGCGAAACTGCGCACTTCATGGGGCGGCAGGGCCAGCCAGCGGCCATCGCTGCTGCCCTGTGCGCCCGCCAGGTGCGGCCGGAAGATCACCATGCCGGTCTGCGCCTCGGTACTGATGTCGGCGGAGACGATGCGGAAGTGGGTATGTTCGTCGGTCACGTTCGGTTCCTGCGGGTCGATTGCTCCACCATACGCCACTCGGCCGCCGCAAGGGGTGGCGCCCGCCACACGCCCGGTTGCGGGAATCGTCACCCGACGGTTGCTAACCTTGAGCGCGGCGAGCGTTCCCGCCGTTTTCCCGAGGCAGCCAAGAGGATCCCCATGAGTACAGACCACGGCATCCATACCATCGACACCGGCTTCGTGCGGCCACAGTTCGACGCCGCCTATCTGGTGGTCGAAAACGGGCGCGGTGCTTTCGTCGACTGCGGTACCAACCATTCGGTGCCGCGCATGCTCGATGCATTGGGCCAGGCCGGACTGGAACCGGCCGACGTTGACTGGCTGATGCTCACTCACGTGCACCTGGACCACGCCGGCGGCGCCGGCGAGCTGATGGCACGCCTGCCCAACGCCCGTCTGGTGGTGCACCCGCGCGGCGCGCGACACATGATCGATCCGACGCACCTGTGGGCCGGCGCCAGTGCGGTGTATGGCGAGTCCGCCATGGAGGACATGTACGGGCGGCTGCAACCGGTGCCGGCCGAGCGGGTGGTAGAGGCGCCCGACGGCCACGTGATCGAGCTGGCCGGCCGCGCCTTCGACTGCCTGGATACCCCCGGACATGCGCGCCACCACCTGTGCTACCACGACAAGCGGGCCAACGTGGCCTTCGTCGGTGACACCTTCGGACTGTCCTACCGTGAGCTGGACACCGAGAATGGCCCGTTCTCCGTACCCACCACCTCGCCCATCCAGTTCGATCCCGACGCCCTGCACGCGTCGATCGACCGGTTGGTTGGATTGAAGCCGGAGGCCTTGTACCTGACCCACTACGGCCGGGTACAGCACCTGGCCCGACTTGCCGAGAACCTGCATGAGCAGATCGACGCCATGGTGGTGTTCGCCCGCTCATCGCGCGAGAAACCCGACCCGCACGCCTGGCTGGTCGCGGCGCTGACCAACCTTTACGTGGGCCGGCTCACCGCGCACGGCTGGACCCGGGGCCACGAGCCGCTGCGCGAGTTGCTGGCGACCGACATCGAACTCAACGCGCAGGGGCTGGAGTACTGGGCCGACCGCGAGGCAGCCTAGCTTTTACGCCGCCTGGGAGCCCTGCCCGGACCAGCGCCCGGGGCGCTCAGGCCATCCGCGCGCCGTTGGGCACCGGTCGCTCGGGCGTGGTGATCACCACGCCGGCATCGGTGTGGAAGCCGGTCAACAGGAATTGCGAACGGAACGGGCCGATCTGCTTTTCAGGAAAGTTCAGCACGCCCACGATCTGCCGTCCCAGCAGGTCCTCGGCCCGGTACAGGTCGACGATCTGCGCGCTGGTCTTGCGTTCGCCGTAGGGGCCGAAGTCCGCCCAGACCTTCCAGGCCGGTCGCCGGGCCTGCGGAAATGGCTCCACCCGCACCACCGTGCCGGCAACGATCAACACCCTTTCGAAATCCGCCCACTCGATCGGTGCCGGCAGCGCTTGATCCATCTCGCTCATCCTTCGATCCCCGCCTTCAGTGCATCCCTGCCCTGCGCCCACCAGTAACTGGACTGTGCTGCCAGGTAGCCCCAGGGACGGTGGGTGGCAGGCAGGCCGTATGCGGCAAACTGACGCCAGCGATCGTCGCCCTCGGCGATAGCCGCGGCAATCAGTTCGCCGGCGGCACAGGTCGAGCTCAGGCCGTGCCCGCCAAAGGCCTGCGCCCACCACAACCCATCCTCGCGCCCACCGATCTGCGGCATCTGGTGGCGTGCATAGCTCATCAGCCCGGACCAGGCGTGGTCGATGCGTGCGTCCTTCAGTTGCGGGAACACGCGCAGCAGATCCTTGCGCAGCAGCCTCTGCACCGCCCCCGGCGAGCGGTTGCGTATCGAGATACGTCCGCCCCAGAGCAGGCGGGTGTCCGGCAGCGGCCGGTAGTAGTCGAAGGCAAAGCGTGTGTCGTAGATCGCCGCACGCGTATCCAGGCAGCCGGTGAGCCGGTCGCCCAACGGTTCGGTCACCATCACGTAGGTGGCGATCGGCAGGATCGCCCGATCGATCCGCCGCTCCAGTCCGGCCAGGTAGCCACCGCAGGCCAGCACCACCTGGTCGGCAAGCAATTCGCCCTGCGCGGTGCGCACCCGCCAGCGCGAACCGACCCGCTCCAGCTGCCGTACCCCGCTGTGCTCGTGGATCTGCACGCCCTGCGTGGCGGCGGCCCGGGACAGCCCGATCGCGAAGTTGAGCGGATGAAGGTGCAGCGCGTCGTGTTCGAACAAGCCGTCGTGGTAGCGGCGGCTATGGATGCGCTGGTGCAATTCGGTCTCGGGCAACCACTCCCACGACACGCCGTAGTGCCGCGCCAGCAATTCCTGGCGCTGCCGCAGCACGGAAGGATCGCGAAACCAGTTCGCCCAGATCACCCCCTGGTCCACCGCATCGCAGGCGATCCCGTAATCGATCACGCGCTGGCGTATGCGATGAACGCCCTCCACGGTCAGGCCGAACAACGCCGCGGCAGCAGCCGGCCCCCTTTGTCGCAACAGGGCCTGTTCCCCCAGCGAGTATCCGGCGAAAACGAAGCCGCCATTTCGACCCGAAGCGCCGAAACCAATCTGCTCGCGCTCCAGCAGCCGCACCTCGCCCACGCCACGTTCGGCCAGGCCCAGTGCCGTGTTCAAACCGGCGTAGCCGCCACCGATCACCACCACGCGTGCCTCGCTGCGCCCCTGCAACGGGGCATACGGTGCATAGGGGGTGGCCGTGGCGCGGTAGTACGAGTCGATGGCGGTAGACATCCTCAGGCAGCCGCAGACGATCCAGCGCCGAAGCATACCCGTGGTCGGTCGACTCCACCACGCCAGCGCCAGCGTCTGTTCATCGCTGCCGGTGGGTCTGGTCTGTGCGCAACCGGTGGCGTCTTCCGCCCATGCCGGAAACCAGCCTGCCGGGCTGCTGGCGGCAACGCCCATGTCACGGAAAAACGACATCCGTTCCGGCGCAGTGTCCCAGCGTGAGCGTTCGCCAACGGCGATCGGTGGCGAAGCCCGGAGAAAAGGCGCCGCCGCATGAACGACGACGCCTGGTCCGGTTGCCGTCCGGCTGCGCGAGCGGTAATCGCCCGCGAGCCCCTTCGCTCAGATCTGGGCGAGGAACTCCCGCACGGTGGGTGCCAGCCTCGGGTCCTGCATGGCCATGTGCATGGTCGCGCGGACAAGACCGGCTTTGTTGCCGCAATCGAAACGGGTGCCGGCGAAGCGGTAGGCAAGCACCTTGCCCTGCTCCTTGAGCAGCGCCTCGATGGCATCGGTCAACTGGATCTCGCCACCAGCACCGGGGGTGGTCTGCTCCAGCAACTCGAAGATGCGCCCGGGCAGGACGTAGCGACCGACCACGGCGAGGTTGGACGGCGCATCGGCCGGCTTGGGCTTCTCCACCATGTAGCGAATCGCCGCGCTGCGCTCGTCGATCGCCACCGCATCGACGATGCCGTACTTGTCGGTCTGATCGTGCGGAACTTCCTCGACCGCGATCACCCCGGCCGCGGATTCGGCTTGCGCCAGGTCCGCCATCTGTCCCAGGGCGCCACGGCCTGCATTCCAGATCAAATCGTCGGGCAGGATCACACCGAACGGCTCGTCACCCACCACCGGTTTGGCGCACAGCACCGCATGCCCCAGCCCGAGTGCCTCCGGCTGCGTCACGAAGACCGCGCGGACGTTGTGCGGCAAGGTGCCCTGGACCAGGGCAAGCAGCTCATCCTTGCCTTTTTCCTCCAGCTTGGCTTCGAGCTCGTAGGCCTTGTCGAAATAATCGGCAATGGCGTGCTTGTAACGGTTGGTGACGAAGATCAGCGTATCGGCGCCCGCGTCCACCGCCTCGTCCACGGCGTACTGGATCAGCGGCCGGTCCAGCACCGGCAGCATCTCCTTGGCGACCACCTTGGTGGCGGGAAGAAAACGCGTACCCAGGCCGGCGACCGGGAATACCACCTTGCGCAACGGTTTGCTCACTCACATCTCTCCTGCAGTGTCGATCCGGCGAATGGATACCACATTGTCCGGCTGCGCAGTGTCACTCCAGCGGAAAGACGGCAGCAGGCTTGAAACACAGCGGCGCAATTCCTCCTCGTCGAACTGGCTGGATGCTTCGGATGCCTTCGCCAGCAACGCCTGCAGCAGCTCCCAGGACACTTCCCGGTGCTGCGCGAGAAAGATCTTGGCGTGCGCGGTAGCGCTGTAGTTCTCCTGCGCGTGGAAGAGCTCCTCGAACAGCTTCTCGCCCGCGCGCAGCCCTGTATAGACGATCGGCACCTCGGTCCCGGGTTTCTTGCCGGCGAAGCGGATCATCTGCTCGGCCAGGTCGCGGATCTTGACCGGCTCGCCCATGTCCAGGGCAAAGATTTCACCGCCCTGCCCCAGGCAGGCCGACTGCAGGATCAGCTGACAGGCCTCGGGAATGGTCATGAAGTAACGCGAAATCTCCGGATGGGTGACCGTGACCGGGCCGCCGCTGCGTATCTGCTGGCGGAACAGCGGTACCACCGAGCCGGCCGAATCGAGCACGTTGCCGAACCGTACGGTCACAAACCGGGTCGCCGACTGCGCGTTGAGATTCTGGCAATAGATTTCGGCCATGCGCTTGCACGCGCCCATCACGCTGGTCGGGTTGACCGCCTTGTCGGTGGAGATCAGGACAAAGCACTCGGCCCGGAACTCGTCGGCCATGTCCGCGGCAATGCGTGTGGCCAGCACATTGTTGCGGAATGCCGCACGCAACTGACGTTGCAACATCGGTACATGCTTGTAGGCGGCCGCATGGAAGACCACCTGCGGGCGACTCTCGGCGAAAGCTCGCTGCATGGCGACCCGGTCCCCCGCATCGGCGAGTACGCCCTCGATGACGGTTTCCGGATATTCGGCGCGCAGTTCCTTGAGGATGCGATAGAGGTTGTACTCGCTCTGCTCGACGATGGTCAGCGATTGCGCGCCCAATCGCGCCACCTGGCGGCAAAGCTCCGAGCCGATCGAGCCGCCGCCACCGGTAACCAGTACCCGGTGTCCGGTCAGATTCTCGCGGATCGAGGTCCAATCGAGCTCGACCGCATCACGACCAAGCAGGTCCTCGATCGCCACTTCCTTGATCTCGTTGAAGTGGGCGCGCCCGGCCACGACGTCTTCCAGACGCGGTACGGTGCGATACGGCAGACCGGTCTGATCGCACAAGCCGACCACCCGCCGCATCTGTTCGCTGGATGCGGCCGGAAGTGCGATGAGCAGCATGTCGACCGCCGCTTCCTTGGCGACCTCGGGCAGTTGCAGAATGGAACCGAGTACGGGATGACCGTTGATCCGTCCCCCACGCAGGCCGGGCTTGTCATCGAGAAAGCCGACCACCCCGTAGCGGCCATCCCGGCGAAGATCACGCGACAGTGCTTCACCGGCGCGGTCGGCACCGAGAATCAGCACGCGCTTTGCCGGCTGGCTAAGGGACATGTCCAGGCGACTGTCCTTCCAGAACCGGTAGAGCATGCGGGGAATGCCCAACAGGAGCGCCAGCACCACCGGGTACAGCAGCAACACCGAGCGCGGCACGCCCTCCATGCGGCCGTACAGGAACAGCGCCAGGTAGATCGCCAGCGCCCCGGCGCCGGTGGCGCGCAGGATGTTCCACAGGTCCGGCAAGCTGGCGAAACGCCAGACACCCTTGTACAAGCCCGTCCAGGTGAACATCAGACCCTGCAACAGCAGGACGATGGGGAACTCGAGCGGCTCGAATGCGCCGTGCTGCCCGGGCACCATGGCGTACCGGAGCAGCTTGGCGAGCCACCACGCCAGCCCTGCCATGGCCAGATCGTGGGTCACCACCACCACGCGCGGATGGATAAGGGCGAAAAGCTTACGTACTGCCATGGGTAGCCTCATGCAAGTCGCGCCGAAGGCACCGGCGCTTGGTAACGATCCATGTTGTAGCCGCTATCGTGTAAACGAACAGGCAGACTGCAAAACCGTACTCGGGCGTATGCTTCATCAGTACCACCGCTGGCGCTGCAACCAACAGGTTCCAGCCAAGGTAGGCTGTGGCACACCTCCGATGCGACCACCCCGAACGTACCAGCCACTGGTACAGGTGCTCGCGATGCGGACTATACCAGCGACGCCCGCGCAGAAACCGGCTGAGCAGGGTCAGACTGGCATCGGTGACGAACGCCGAGCCCAGAACCAGCACCGGCCACGTCAGCGACGGCCTCCACCAGGACAGCGCGGCCGCCAACCCGAACAACAGAAACCCTGCGGCACCGCTGCCCACGTCACCCATGAACACCCGTGCCGGAGCCCAGTTGTAGGGCAGAAAACCCATGCCGGCGGCAGCAACGACCAGCGCACCCCCGGCAAGGGCCGGCTGCCCGGCCACGGCTGCGAGCAAGCCGATGCCGGAGGCGACGAAGACCAACTGTTGTGCCAGCAGTCCGTCGATACCGTCCATGAAGTTGTGCAGGTTCACGCTCCAGGCCCCGGTCGGAACCAGCACGAGCAGCCACCACCAGGCGTGCCCGTCCGCCAACAGGGACACACCGAACAGGCCGCTGGCGAGCAGTTGCACGCCGAGTCGGGGCAGCACGCCCAGTGGTTGGTGGTCGTCGAGCCAACCGACCAGGGCAACCATCACGGTGCCCCCGATCAGCCCGCCGACCAGCCAGCCCGAAGCCGCCGCCGGGGAAGCGAGCAGGGCCCACGGGACCACGAGCACGCAGGCCACCACGATGCCGATGCCGCCGCCACGCGCGGTGGGAAGGCTGTGCGAGCGGCGCTTTCCCGGCTGGTCCAGCATGCCGCGCCGGTGCGCGTAGGCGATCGACAGATGCACTACCCACGAGGACACCCCCAGGGACAACAGCATCCACCCGAGAACCGACCACGACATGCCGGCGAAAATCACTCGTTGGCCACGCCATGGATCGGACGAATCGTGCTCCAGCTCTTGCAACTGGGGCACTGCCAGTGGTGCGCCTTGGCGCCGAAGCCACAGCGGCTGCAACGATACATCGCCTGGCCTTCGAGCAACTTTCGGGTCAGGTCCCGCAGGATCAGGAAGTTTTCCCTGACCTCGCCCTCGATCTTGTCCATGGTGGCGTCGATCAGCGCCATCAGCCCGCGCACGGAGGGGCGCAGGCGCAGCTGCGAGGTGAGGTACTCGATCGCCACGCGTTCCCCATCACGCTCCCGGTACAGTCGGGTCAGTGCCAGCACGGGCGACACCCCGTGATAACGCGCCACCAGATCCTGCAGGAAGTGTTCGGCCCGCCCGGTCTGCTGGCCGCGGGCGTAACTCTCCAGCAACGGTGGCAGGATGTCCGGCACGAAGGCGGGATCGGCATTTACCGCTGCCTCGTACGCCTCCACCGCCTCGGCATGCTCGCCAGCCTCGGCATGCAGGCGACCGGTCAGCATGAACGCCCGCACGCAATCGCCCTGGCATTCGAACGCCTGACGCAGGTAACCGCGTGCTTCGGCCCGGGCACCGTGCTGACGTGCGCGCTCGGCCAGTTCGCAATAGAACTGGGCGATCACCGCGCAGTCGTTTTCGCCGGTCATTGTCTCCAGTCGACGCGCATGGGCAATCGCCTTGTGCCAGTCCCGCTCGTGCTGGTAGATGGCTACCAGATGCCTGAGTGCCGAAGGCGCGTGCGCGTCCATCGCCACCAGGTCGCAGAACAGCGCTTCGGCCCGATCAAGCAGGCCGGCACGCATGTAGTCCTCACCCAGCTCCAGCAGCGCCACCGTCTTCATCGCCTCGGTCAGGCCAGGCCGCGACACCAGGTGCTGATGCAGGCGGATGGCGCGGTCCACCTCACCGCGGCGGCGAAACAGGTTGCCCAGCGCAAGATGGGTCTCGACCGTGTCGCGGTTGTACTCGGCCAGCTTCAGAAACACCTCGATGGCCTTGTCCTGCTCCTCGTTGAGCAGGTAATTGAGGCCACGGAAGTAGTCGGAGGAAAGCTCGCTTACGCGCATGCCGGAACGGCGCACAGCCAGGCGGCGGGCGGAGAACCAGCCGCTGGCAAAGGCCGCCGGCACAAGCAGGACCAGCACATAGAGCATGTTCATGGGCGGGTCGCGAGTGTCCTGCTGTTGCGATGGCGCCGATGATGCATGTGGGTTCCCAGCCAGGCCGTCAGACCGCCCAGCAGCCAGCCGATCACCAGCATCGCCAGCAGCGCGGCGCCCTTGGGTACCAGCAGCCGGGCAAAGCCGAGGTCGTAGGAGACCAGCTCGGCATTGAGCGCACCGACGATCACGCCGGCGACAACGAACAGCATGAGGATGAGAATGGCGAGCAGGCGCATGCCCTCGACTTTAACCGATTGCCCGGAATCGGCACAGCTTGCCAGCTGAACTGAAAGCCCTCGTGCTCTTTCGCCAGGCAAACAAAAGGCAGGACCGGCCCGTAGCCGCCTGCCTGTTCTATGGACTCGTGATGGACCCGCGCCATCGTCGCGCCGCCAGGGCGGCCAGCTACTACGGCATGCTGTCGAGCTCCACCAGGGTATTGACCCGCTCGCGCAGTTCCTTGCCCGGCTTGAAGTGCGGCACGTGCTTGCCCGGCAATGCCACCGCTTCGCCCGTCTTGGGGTTGCGCCCCATGCGCGGTGGGCGGTAATGCAGCGCGAAACTGCCGAAACCGCGAACCTCGATGCGCTCGCCATGCGACAGTGCGTGACTCATCTGCTCGATCACGCTCTTGACGGCCAGTTCCACATCGCCAAAGGCAAGGTGGGTCTGGCGCCGGGCCAGGGCCTCGATCAGTTCGGATTTTGTCATGGTCCCCAATTCCGTGACGTGTAACAGCGGGGCGGCACGCAGGCCGCCCCGCTTCAGGCACTAGAAACTTGCCACAGGCTCTTAATCGGCCTTGTTCAGCTGTTCCTTGAGCAGGGCGCCAAGCTTGGTGGTACCGCTGCTGGCGGCGCCGTAGTCGGCCATCGGGTCGACCACGTCTTCCTCGTCCTTGGCGCGGATCGACAGAGCCAACTGACGGCCCTTGCGGTCCATGCCGGTGAACTTGGCCTCGACCTTGTCACCCACCTTCAGGTGCTGGGTAGCGTCGTCGATGCGCTCCTTGGCAATGTCGTTGGCGCGCAGGTAACCCTCCACGCCCTCGCCCAGGTCGATCACGGCGCCCTTGGCGTCGACTTCCTTGACGGTGCCGTTGACGATCGTGCCGCGCGGGTTGGCGGCCATGAACTGACCGAACGGATCCTGCTCCATCTGCTTGATGCCCAGCGAGATGCGCTCACGCTCCGGATCCACTGCCAGCACCACCGCCTCGATCTCGTCGCCCTTCTTGAAGTTGCGCACGAGGTCTTCGCCGGACACCTGCCAGGAAATGTCGGACAGATGGACCAGGCCATCGATGCCGCCTTCCAGACCGATGAAGATGCCGAAATCGGTGATCGACTTGATCTGGCCGGACACCTTGTCGTTCTTCTTGTGCATCGCGGCGAACGCTTCCCACGGATTGGAGCGCGTCTGCTTGATGCCCAGCGAGATGCGGCGACGCTCTTCATCGACGTCCAGCACCATCACTTCGGTCTCGTCGCCGACCTGCACCACCTTGGCCGGGTTGACGTTCTTGTTGGTCCAGTCCATCTCGGACACGTGGACCAGGCCCTCGACGCCCGGCTCGATCTCGACGAAGCAACCGTAGTCGGTGACGTTGGAGACCTTGCCGAACAGGCGGCTGCCGACCGGGTAGCGGCGGGAGATGGCCACCCACGGATCGTCGCCCAGCTGCTTGAGACCCAGCGAAACGCGGTTGCGCTCGCGGTCGTACTTGAGCACGCGCACATCCAGCTCGTCGCCGACGTTGACCACCTCGGACGGATGGCGCACGCGCTTCCATGCCATGTCGGTGATGTGCAGCAGGCCGTCGATACCGCCCAGGTCCACGAACGCGCCGTAGTCGGTGAGGTTCTTGACCGTACCCTTGACCACCGCGCCCTCGGTCAGGCGCTCGAGCAGCTTCTCGCGCTCCTCGGAGAACTCGGTCTCGACCACCGCGCGGCGGCTGACCACCACGTTGTTGCGCTTGCGGTCGAGTTTGATGATCTTGAACTCGAGGTCCTTGCCCTCGAGGTAGACCGGGTCGCGCACCGGACGCACGTCCACCAGCGAGCCGGGCAGGAACGCGCGGACATCCTTGATGTCCACGGTGAAGCCGCCCTTGACCTTGCCGGAGATCATGCCGGTGATGGTCTCTTCCTTGTCGAACGCCGCCTCGAGGTCGTCCCACACCATCGAGCGCTTGGCCTTCTCGCGCGACAGCTTGGTTTCGCCGAAACCGTCTTCCAAAGCTTCGAGGGCAACCTTCACCTCGTCGCCTACCTGCACCTCCAGCGTGCCGCTCTCGTCCTTGAACTGGTCGATCGGGACGATGCCTTCGCTCTTGAGGCCGGCGTTGATCACGACGACATCGTTGCGGATTTCCACCACGATGCCGGTGACGATGGCACCCGGCTTCAGCTTGGAGATGGCCTGCTGGCTCTGTTCAAACAGCTCGGCAAAACTTTCAGTCATGTTGATTCCAGAATTGAGAAAAGTCGAAGACCGCATGCGCGCCGTCGGATGTAATGCGCACGGACCAACCGACCCACCGGTTGTGGGTGCCACGCCAGCCCTCTGGGCCGGTACGAGTCACCGTTGACCAAGACCCCCGCCGCGGCTGGGGCGCCAAAAACCGCCGTGCCGGACCCCTACGAGCCCTGCACAACGGAAAGTACTTTCTCCACCACGTCGTCGATGCTCATGCCGGTGGTATCCACCAGCACCGCATCCGCGGCGGGCTTGAGCGGCGCCACGGTCCGCGAGGCATCGCGGGCGTCACGCGCTTCGATTTCTTGCTGAAGGCCGCCAAGTGTAACCCTGAGGCCCTTTTCCTTCAACTGCTTATAACGCCTTTTCGCCCGCTCGGCGGCACTGGCGGTCAGGAACACCTTGAAGCCGGCGTCGGGGAAGATCACCGTGCCCATGTCGCGCCCGTCGGCCACCAGCCCCGGCGCCTTGCGGAAACTCAGCTGCAGATCCACCAGTGCCTGGCGCACCGAAGGAATCGAGGCAATGGCGGAGGCCGCCGCCCCGGCGGTTTCGGTGCGCAGCTCGTCGGTGGCGTCGTGCCCGTTGACCAGCACCCGCGTCTCGCCGCCGTCCCTGCTGGCCTGGAACCGGATTCGCGTCGCCTGCGCGCAGCGGGTCACTGCGTCGGCATCGGACAGGTCCAGCCCGGCCGCGCCCGCGGCGTACCCGACTGCCCGGTAAAGCGCGCCCGAGTCGAGCATGCGCCAGCCCAGCTGCTCGGCCACGCGACGGCTGATCGTGCCCTTGCCCGATCCGGAAGGCCCGTCGATGGTCAGCACTGGGACCGGCTTGGGGTGACTCATGGTGATCCTTTGGTTCGGTGCAAAGCGCCCATGGTAACGCGTTGACCGGCTCGCCAGCGCATGCTAAGAAGCCGGCACCCGCCCTTTTTCCCCTGGCACCGCCATGACCCCGGATCTGCGGCGCGAGTTCGAGCAGGCTGCCGACGACATCAGACAGCAGATGGGCCGTCTTGACGACGCCACCGCGCTGAAACTGTATGCCCTCTACAAGCAGGGCTCCCAGGGCGACGCCTGCGGGGTGTCGCCCGGCTTTGCCGATTTCGTCGGCACGGCCAGGCACGAAGCGTGGGTCGACCTGCTGGGCCTCGACCCGCAGGAGGCGCGCCGGCGCTATGTGGCGCTGGTCACTCAGTTGCTCGCCCTGCTTCCGCCCGCTACGCCCATTCGCACGTGATTGACCCCGACGCACGGCGCGCGGCCCGCATGGCGCACTGATCGCGCAGCGCCGCAGCCGTTTCAACGCGCGCCGGCCAGGCGGGAACTTGCTTTCGGAACCGCCACGGGTCACATTCATACGATCGTTTAAACCGGTCCCGCCATGAGCTACCCCCACCTGTTCGCCCCGCTCGACCTGGGCCATGTCACGCTCCCCAACCGCGTTCTGATGGGCTCGATGCACACGGGGCTGGAGGACAGGGCTGCCGACTACGACAAGCTGGCGGCGTACTTTGCCGAGCGCGCCCGCGGCGGTGTCGGCCTGATGGTCACCGGCGGCATCGCGCCGAGCATCGCCGGCTGGCTGAAGCCCTTTGGCGGGCGCCTTTCGCTGCCCTGGCACGTAGGGCGCCACCGCAAACTGACCCGGGCGGTGCACAGCGAGGGCGGCCGCATCTGCCTGCAGATCCTGCATGCCGGTCGCTACGGCTATCACCCGCTTTCGGTGGCGCCTTCCCCGATCAAGTCGCCGATCACGCCGTTCAAGCCGCGCGCCCTGTCGGCGCGCGGCGTGCAGCGCACCATCGGCGACTTCGTGCGTTGTGCACAGCTGGCCCGTGAAGCCGGCTATGACGGCGTCGAGATCATGGGTTCCGAAGGCTATCTGATCAACCAGTTCCTGGCCGCCCGCACCAACCGGCGCGACGACGCCTGGGGCGGCGATGCGACGCGGCGCATGCGTCTGGCCATCGAGATCGTGCGGCGCACCCGCGAGGCGGTCGGGCCCGACTTCATCCTGATCTACCGGCTGTCGATGCTGGACCTGGTGGAGGGGGGCCAGGACTGGCCGGAAATCGTGACCCTGGCCAAGGCCGTGGAGGCCGCCGGCGCCAGCATCCTCAACACCGGCATCGGCTGGCACGAGGCGCGTATTCCGACCATCGTCACCAGCGTGCCGCGCGCAGGCTTCGCCTGGGTCACCCAGCGCCTGAAGGGCGAGGTGACCCTTCCGCTCATCGCCACCAACCGGATCAACATGCCGCACGTGGCCGAGCAGATCCTGGCGCGAGGCGAGGCCGACATGGTGTCGATGGCGCGCCCGTTGCTGGCCGACCCGGCGTGGGTGGCCAAGGCCCAGACCGGCCGCGCCGACCGCATCAACACCTGCATCGCCTGCAACCAGGCCTGTCTGGACCATGTGTTCGCCAACCGCCGCGCCAGTTGCCTGGTCAACCCGCGCGCCTGCCACGAAACCGAATTGACCATCAGCCCCGCCGCAGCACCGTCCTCGATCGCCGTGGTTGGCGCCGGGCCCGCCGGCATGGCCTGCGCGGCCACGCTGGCCGAACGGGGCCACCGCGTTACCCTGATCGACCGCGCGCATGACATTGGCGGCCAGTTCAACCTGGCACGGCGCATTCCGGGCAAGGAAGAATTCAACGAGACACTGCGCTACTTCCGCCATCGACTGGCCGACCTGGGTGTCACCCTGCGGCTGGGCACCGAGGCTGATGCCGATCAGCTGCTTGCCGACGGCTACGACACCATCGTACTGGCCACCGGAATCACTCCCCGGCAGGTGAGTTTTCCCGGCAGCGACGATCCCCGCGTACTGAGCTACGTGGACGTGCTCAGCCGGCAAGCAGCCACTCGGCCGGCGCGTGGCGATCATCGGTGCCGGAGGCATCGGTTTCGACGTGGCCGAGTTCCTCACCGAAGCGGTGCCCTCGCCCACGACCGACGTGCACCGCTGGACCCGCGCATGGGGGGTGGACATGCAACTGCAGCACCGCGGTGGACTGGTGCCGGCAGCGCCGGAACCGGCGCAACGCCAGTTGTGGTTGCTGCAACGGACCGAAGGCCGCCCGGGCAAGCGGCTGAACAAGACCACCGGCTGGGTGCACCGCGCCACGCTGAAGGCGCATCACGTGGAGATGCTCGGCGGCGTGAGCTACGACCGGATGGACGCCGAAGGCCTGCATGTCACCGTGGACGGGCAGCCACGGCTGCTGCCGGTGGACCATGTGGTGGTGTGCGCCGGCCAGGAACCCGATCGCCGCCTGCTCGACGCGCTGAGTGCCCATGATCGGCCGGTGCACGTCATCGGCGGGGCCGATGTGGCGGCCGAGCTCGACGCCAAGCGAGCCATCGACCAAGGGATCCGCCTGGCGGCAAGCCTCTGATCGACACACATCCGACGGGGCCACTGCTGCCTGGCCCAGTACGGCAGCACACGCCGAAAATAAAGCGCCCCGCGTTCGACGCGTCGAACGCGGCTCAGGGGGAGGGGCCGGTTCGCGGGGTAGCGTCGTCGCGGGGCGAGGTCACCGCCGTCTGGGGGGAGGGGACGACGGCGGGACAAGACAGACGATAGGCTCGTTCGTACAGTCGTTCCAATATATATTTCGCGCATCACTAATACTCTGCCGATATAAATCCCATGTTCGACTTTCGCCAGTTGCGCTACTTCATCGCCGTGGCCGAGGAGCTGAGCTTTACCCGCGCTGCCAGGCGGCTGCATATCTCCCAGCCACCGCTGTCGCAGCAGATCCGGGCGCTGGAGGAAGACCTGGGCGCGCGCCTGTTCGATCGGGACAAGCGCAACGTGGCCCTGACCGCGCCGGGCCGGGTGCTGCTCGAACAGGCCCGGCAGATCCTGGCCAAGGGGGAAGAGGCGCGTCTGGAGGTAAGTCAGGCAGCGGCGGGCTTCAGCGGTCGGCTGCGCCTGGCCTACACCGTCTCGGTATCGTTCCACCCGGCCCTGCCGCAGGTTCTGCTGCGATTCGGCGAGCATGCCCCGCAGGTGCGCGTGTTGCTGCACGAGATGTATACCCAAGCGCAGTTTGCCGCGCTTCTGGATGAGCGGATCGACGTGGGACTGGTCCGTGGCGCCCCGCGCAGTGACGAGCAGGTCGAAGGCGTGCGGATCGATGTCATCGATCGCGAGCCGCTGCTGCTGGCGCTGCCAAGCGGCCACCGGCTCGGTCGCCGCCGCCAGCTGCGCATGGAAGAGCTCGCCGGCGAGCCGTTCGTGGTGCAACCCCGGGAGCTGGCCCCTACCCTGCACGGCCGACTGCTGCACCTGGCTGCCCACGCAGGGTTCACTCCGTTGATCGGCCAGCAGGCGCAGCAGCTGAACGGGTTGCTGGCACTGGTTGCCGCCGGCATCGGGCTGGCACTGGTCCCGGCGAGCATGCAGGTGGTCCGGCTGGCGGGCGTCAGCTACGTACCGCTGGTGGATCCGGATGCCTTCCTGCTACTGGCGGTGGCCAGCCGCAAGGACAACCCGTCCCCCGTGCTGGCCCAGTTCCTGCAGACCGTATGTGAAACGCGGACCGCCCTGGGCTTGTGAGTGCAGCGATCCGGCGCTACACTTGCACGCTTGTATTTATCCATTTGTTCCAGGAGCTGGCCGTGAAGGTGCTTTCCTCTTTGAAGTCCGCCAAGCAGCGGCATCGTGACTGCAAGGTTGTGCGCCGTCGCGGCAAGACGTTCGTGATCTGCAAGAGCAACCCGCGCTTCAAGGCTCGCCAGCGCTGAGTTTCCGCGCCCGCGTGTCATCGAAAAAGGCCGCGCAAGCGGCCTTTTTTGTGCGCGATGCTTCGGCACGGGTGGCCAGTGATCTTGCTCACCTTGCGGCCCGAAAACGCGCAACCGGGGATCGTCAAAAAGAGAAAGACGCCCCCATCAGCCCTTCGGGCAGCTTCCCCCGCAAGCAGGGGAAGCGAACCATGTGGTCGCACGGAGCGTCGGCAGGTCGATCGCCGGCAGTGGGTGGAGTGCAGCGCCCAGCCCACACTGGCCAAAAGCCGCGCCTGCCGGTCCGTTCCCGGTTCCCCTATCCCGGTTCCCAAGCCAGGACCAGCGGGGCGAGCGCAAATCAGACGTAACGGACCGCCACGATCTCGTAGTGCTTCACGCCATTGGGCGCGGTGAACTCGAAGCTGTCGCCCTCGTTCTTGCCGATCAATGCACGGGCAATCGGCGAGGACACCGCGATGAGCCGCTTCTTGATGTCGGCTTCCAGGTCGCCCACGATCTGGTAGGTGACTTCGTCGCCAGTGTCCTCGTCGGCCAGGTCGACGGTAGCCCCGAACACCACCTTGCTTCCGGCGGACAGCCGCGACACGTCGATCACGTCGGCCAGCGACAGCCCGCCCTCGAGTTCGGCGATGCGGCCCTCGGTGAAGCTCTGCTGCTCGCGTGCGGCGTGGTACTCGGCGTTCTCCTTCAGATCGCCGTGCGCGCGCGCTTCGGCGATGGCCGCGATGATGCGCGGCCGGTCCACGGACTTGAGGCGTTCGAGTTCGCCACGCAGGCGCTCGGCGCCCTGCCTGGTCATCGGTGCACGACTCATGCGGTGAGCTCCTTATGCAGTTCCTGCAGGCTGTGCACGCGCTCGTCGCTGTGGAAGTCGAGCGAATGGATCAGCGCGCGCGCGCCGGCAACGGTAGTGGAATAGGTCACGCGATGCTGCAGGGCCTCGCGCCGGATCGAGAACGAGTCGGCGATGGCCTGCTTGCCCTCGGTGGTGTTGACGATGTAGACGATCTCGCCGTTCTTGATCAGGTCGACGATGTGCGGACGGCCCTCGAGCACCTTGTTGATGCGCTCGCAGGTCACGTCGTGTTCGTTGAGGAAGGCAGCGGTACCGGAGGTTGCCACCAGGCTGAAGCCGCGGGCGATCACGTCGCGTGCCACCGGCAACAGCAGTTCCTTGTCCGCGTCGCGCACCGACAGGAACACCTTGCCCCTGGCCGGCGGACGGATGCCAGCGGCCTCGTGACCGCGCGCGAACGCGGCGCCGAAGCTGCGGCCGACGCCCATCACCTCGCCGGTGGAGCGCATCTCCGGGCCCAGGATCGGGTCGACGTTCTGGAACTTCAGGAACGGGAAGATCGCCTCCTTCACCGAGTAGTACGCCGGAATCACCTCGCGGGTGGCGCCCTGCTCGGCCAGGCTACGCCCGGCCATGGCCCGCGCAGCGATCTTGGCCAGCGGCACGCCGGTGGCCTTGGACACGAACGGCACGGTGCGCGAAGCACGCGGGTTGACCTCCAGGATGAACACGGTATCGCCCTGGATCGCGAACTGGGTGTTCATCAGCCCGATGACCTTGAGTTCCTTGGCCATCACGGTCACCTGGCGGCGCATCTCGTCCTGCACCTCGGTCGACAGCGAATACGGCGGCAACGAGCAGGACGAGTCGCCCGAATGCACGCCGGCCTCCTCGATGTGCTCCATGATGCCGCCAATCAGCACGTTGCCTTCGGCGTCTGCGATGATGTCCACGTCCACCTCGACCGCGTGGTCGAGGAAGCGGTCCAGCAGCACCGGCGAATCATTGGACACCTGCACCGCTTCGCGGATGTAGCGCGCCAGGTCGGCATCGTCGTAGACCACCTCCATGGCGCGCCCGCCCAGCACGTAGCTGGGCCGCACCACCATCGGGAAGCCGATCTCGCGCGCCAGCGCCAGCGCCTCGTCGGCGTTGCGCGCCGTGCGGTTGGGCGGCTGGCGCAGGCCCAGCTTCTGGATCATCTTCTGGAAGCGCTCGCGATCCTCGGCCAGGTCGATCGAGTCGGGCGAGGTGCCGATCACCGGCACGCCGGCCGCTTCCAGGGCGCGTGCCAGCTTCAACGGGGTCTGCCCACCGTACTGCACGATCACGCCGCTTGCGGCTTTTCCACCGCGACGATCTCCAGCACATCCTCCAGCGTCAGCGGCTCGAAGTACAGCCGGTCGGAGGTGTCGTAGTCGGTGGAGACGGTTTCCGGGTTGCAGTTGACCATGATGGTCTCGAAACCGTCCTCGCGCAGCGCCAGCGCGGCGTGCACACAGCAGTAGTCGAACTCGATGCCCTGGCCGATGCGGTTGGGCCCACCACCGAGCACGATGATCTTCTGCCGGTCGCTCGGCGCCGCTTCGCATTCCTCCTCGTAGGTCGAATACATGTAGGCGGTGCTGGTGGCGAACTCCGCCGCGCAGGAATCCACCCGCTTGTACACCGGGCGCACGCCCAGCGTATGGCGCAAATGACGCACGCCGGTCTCGTCAGTGCCCAGCACCTCGGCGATCCGTGCGTCCGAGAAGCCCATCCGCTTGAGCTGGAACATGCGCGGGCCGTTCAGCGCGGTCAGACCCTGCTGCTGCAGTTCCTGCTCGGCCAGCACGATGTCCTCGAATGCGGCCAGGAACCAGGGATCGACCCGGCTGCACTCGTGCACTTCGGCCAGCGACATGCCGGCGCGGAACGCGTCGGCCAGGTGAAACACGCGATCCGGACGCGGCTCGCGAAGTTCGCGCTTGAGCGTGGCCAGGCCGTCGTCGGTGCTGATGTCCAGCCCGGTCGGGTTGAGCCCGGTCTTGCCGATCTCCAGCCCGCGCAGCGCTTTCTGCAGCGACTCGTGGAAGCTCCGACCGATGGCCATGACCTCGCCTACCGACTTCATCTGGGTGGTCAGGCGGGCATCGGCAGAGGGAAACTTCTCGAACGCGAAACGCGGGATCTTGGTCACCACGTAGTCGATCGCCGGCTCGAACGAGGCTGGTGTGAGGCCGCCGGTGATGTCGTTTTTCAGTTCGTCCAGGGTGTAGCCAACGGCCAGCTTGGCGGCGATCTTGGCGATCGGGAAGCCGGTGGCCTTCGACGCCAGCGCGGAGGAACGCGACACGCGCGGGTTCATCTCGATCACCACCACGCGGCCGTTCTCGGCGTTGATGCCGAACTGCACATTGGAGCCGCCGGTATCCACGCCGATCTTGCGCAGCACCGCGATCGAGGCGTCGCGCAGGCGCTGGTATTCCTTGTCGGTGAGCGTCTGCGCCGGCGCCACGGTGATCGAGTCGCCGGTATGCACGCCCATCGGATCGAGGTTCTCGATCGAGCAGACGATGATGCAGTTGTCCGCCGTGTCGCGGACCACCTCCATCTCGAATTCCTTCCAGCCGAGCACCGACTCTTCCACCAGTACTTCGTGCACCGGCGAGAGCTCCAGCCCGTGCTTGACGATGGCTTCGAACTCCTCGACGTTGTAGGCGATGCCGCCGCCGGAACCGCCCAGGGTGAAGCTGGGCCGGATGATGGTGGGGAAGCCCACGGTGGCCTGGATTTCCACCGCCTGCTCGTAGCTCTTGGCGACGGCCGCCTTGGGGCAGTCCAGGCCGATCTCGGCCATCGCCACGCGGAACAGCTCGCGGTCTTCGGCCATGCGGATCGCGTCGCGCGAGGCGCCGATCAGCTCCACGCCGTACTTTTCCAGCACGCCATGGTCGGCCAGGTCCAGCGCACAGTTCAGCCCGGTCTGCCCGCCCATGGTCGGCAATACCGCATCGGGACGCTCCTTGGCGATGATGCGCTCGACCGTCTGCCAGTTGATGGGCTCGATGTAGACCGCATCGGCGGTCTCCGGATCGGTCATGATGGTGGCGGGATTGGAGTTCACCAGGATTACCCGGTAACCCTCTTCCTTCAGTGCCTTGCAGGCCTGCGCACCCGAATAGTCGAACTCGCACGCCTGGCCGATCACGATCGGGCCGGCGCCGATGACGAGGATGCTCTGGATATCGGTACGCTTGGCCATCAGCGGGCCTCCTGCATCAGTTGAGCGAAGCGGTCGAACAGGTACCCGATGTCATGCGGCCCAGGGGCTGCCTCCGGGTGGCCCTGGAAGCAGAACGCGGGCCGGTCGGTCAGGGCGAAACCCTGCAGCGAGCCATCGAACAGCGAGCTGTGGGTCACCCGCACATTGACAGGCAGGGTCGCCGGGTCCACCGCAAAGCCATGGTTCTGCGAGGTGATCAGCACGCGGCCGTCGTCCAGGTCCTTGACCGGGTGGTTGGCGCCGTGGTGACCGAACTTCATCTTGAGCGTCTTCGCGCCCAGCGCCAGGCCCATCAGCTGATGACCCAGGCAGATGCCGAACAGTGGCACTCGCGCATCGAGCAATTCGCGGGTGGCCGTTATGGCGTAGTCGCAGGCGGCGGGGTCGCCAGGCCCGTTGGACAGGAACACGCCATCCGGCTTCATCGCCAGCACCTCGGCCGCCGGCGTCTGCGCCGGCACCACGGTGACCTCGCAGCCCTGCTCGGCAAGCAGCCGCAGGATGTTGAACTTGATGCCGAAGTCGTAGGCGACGACCTTGTAACGCAGCGCAGGCTGGTTGAACGCGGCCCGATCCAGGTCGTACACGCCTTCGGTCCAGCGGTACGGCTTGGTCACGCTGACCACCTTGGCCAGGTCCATGCCGTTGAGCCCCGGGAAGGCCCGCGCCTTGGCCAGCGCGCTTTCGGCCTGCACGCCCTCACCAGCCAGGATGCAGCCATTGAGCGCACCCTTGTCGCGCAGGATGCGGGTGAGCCGGCGGGTGTCAACGCCGGCAATGGCCACCACGCCCTGGCGCGCCAGGTACTCCGACAGACCTTCATTGCAGCGCCAGTTGCTGGCCAGTCGCGGCACATCCCGCACGATCAGGCCTGCCGCCTGCACCGCCGTGGATTCCGCGTCGGCCGGGTTCACCCCGGTATTGCCCACGTGGGGGTAGGTCAGGGTGACCATCTGCCGGGCATAGGACGGATCGGTGAGGATCTCCTGATAACCCGTCATCGCCGTGTTGAATACCACCTCGCCGACGGTTTCGCCGGGGGCACCCACGGCGTGGCCGTGGAAAACACTGCCGTCTTCAAGAGCAAGCAGAGCTGGAATGGGCATTGGTGGTCCGCCTTTTTGGGTACAGCAAAGTCCGCAAGCCGCAGTCAGCAGGCTTGTGGACCTTGGGTCAGGAAAGTCGTTGGGCGGGACGAAATGATAGGCGCCGGAGGCATGCCTGTCCACCGGACACAGCATGAACGAGTGGCCGCGGGCCATCGCCAGCAACGCATGGCGGGCGCTAGACTTGCGCGGCTATCCGCCGGAGTCCAAGCACCTATGAGAACCGCCGTCCTGCTCGATCCCGCGCGCCTGGAGCGACCGGACACCGAGGTCCGGCTGGCGCCGTTCCCGTTCATGATCGCGCATGGGCAACTGCCGGACGAGGCACGGGGCGACCTGGACAGGGACTTTCCCCGCTACGGCAGCGCCGGCTTTTTCCCCTACGACCCGAGCGATTGCGGACCGTCGATCAATGCGCTGGTGGAACAGCTGACCACACCCGAGTTCGCCAGCGCGGTGGGGCGCCGGCTCGGCATCGAGGATCTGGGCCGTTACCCGACCCTGGTTACCCTGTGCCGCCTGCTCAACAAGCGCCACGGCACCATCCACACCGACAGCCGCTCGAAGGTCGCCACCGCCCTGCTCTACCTGAACATGCAGTGGCCCGACAGCAGCGATGGCTGCCTGCGCTTCCTGAACCGCATCGACAGCATCGACGACATGATCGCACCGGAGCTCAAGCCGCTGTATGGCGAGTTCGCCGTATTCAAGCGCTGCGACAACTCCTTCCACGGGCATCTGCCGTATGAAGGCGAGCGGCGGGTGATCCAGGTGGCCTGGCTGACCAGCGAGCAGGAAAAGCTGCGCAAGACCCGCCGCGGCCGCTTTGCTCGCGCGTTCAAGAAACTGTTCGGTCGACTGGACACCCGGCTCGGTGCCGGGCGCCACCGGGATGCATCGCACCGCGACTGAGGCCGGCTTCGTCTCAACCGGCGAAATGCCAAGCCACGTAGGCCGCGAACACACCATAGAGCAGCCCGACAGGCACCAGTCGGCGCGCATCCACGCGTCCACGACGGAACAGCCACCAGAGGTAGATGATCGCCAGCATGGTAACCACGCCGGCAGCCACCAGCGGTGCATCGAACATCCAGGGTGTGGCGAACAGTGCCAGCGCGCTGGGAACGGTGGCCTGGATCATCATGGCCCCTGAAATATTGGCCAGCGCCAGCCGCTCCTTGCCCTGACGCACCCAGATGATCGCATTGACGGTTTCCGGCAGCTCGGTGGCCACCGGACTCAGCACCAGGGCGACCAGGTGCGGGGAGAGATTCAGGGCCACACCGATGTGCTCCAGTTGCTGCACGAACGTGTGCGAGCCCCAGGCAATCACCAGCAGCGCCATGACCGTCTGCAAAAGCACCCACGACAGCGCAGGGTCGGCGGACTCCGGCCGGAATTTCAACGGCTCCAGTTGCTCCTCTTCGGGCGCGGTGTCGCCGTCGCGCAGCTCGCGCCACACATACAGCGCATAGGCGGCCAGGAACAGCACGCCCAGCCACGGCTTGATGGCGAACGCCACCAGGCCGAGCGCGAACTTGACCACGAAAATCCCAAGGAACCAGCGCTGGTCACGGGCCAGCCGGCCATGCTCCACCTTGACCAGTCGGTCGCCGCGCTGCAGACGCCGGTGGTTGCCCCAAAGTGCCAGGCCGACCACGGCATAGGCGACCGTGGCCAGAACCAGCGGTCCACCCAGCGCGGCGCCCACGCCGATGTCGCGCTGGGCCGGACTCTTGCCCAGCATCACCGCCACGAAGGTGACCGCGCTCTCGGGCAATGCGGTACCGAACGCCGCCAGCACCGTGCCGGTGGCCGTCGCGCCCAGCCGGAGCCGGTGACCGAGCCACTCGATACCGTTGACGAAGTACTCGCAGGCGAAATAGATCACGCCCGCCGAGAGAAGGAACAGAAAAGCGGTGAGCATGGAGGTATTCCGGCCGGGCGAACCAAGGCAAACCCATGGCGCGACGACGCGGCTCGCCCGGCACGGGTGGAGCACGTCGCGGCCAAAGGTCTCGCCGGGCGCCGGGCGATCCGGAGGATCGCAAGGGCCATACGCGCCATGAGGGCAGAGCCTCAAGTGTGTTGACGCGGATTCCTCGCCGAACGAAAGCGCAGGCTTTCGCGGTGAGGATGGCTACTCCCCAATGACAACCCGCGCATGGTATCCAGTCGCTGCGGCGGCCACAAGCGGATGAGCCCGCCGTGCCGGCGGCATCAGGCGGCGCTGGCGGCGAGCAGGTCGTGCAGTGCGTAGGCGCCCGGCCCACGTCCGGCCAGCCAGTGAGCCGCCTCGATCGCGCCACGGGCGAAGATCGAGCGGTCCGCGGCACGATGCGACAGTTCGATCCGCTCGCCCTGGCCGATCAGCATGGCGGTGTGCTCGCCGACGATGTCGCCACCACGCACCACGGCAAAGCCGATGCTGCCCGGCTCCCTGACGCCCTTGCGCTCGCCGTGGACGCCAGCTTGTGCCAGCGTGGTGCCGCGTGCGGCGGCGGCCGCCTCGCCCAGCGACAAGGCAGTACCCGAGGGCGCATCCTGCTTGCGCCCGTGATGCGCCTCGATGATTTCCAGGTCCCAGCGCGGCAGCTCGGCCGCGGCCGCGCGCAGCAAGCGAGTCAGAACAGCCACGCCCAGGCTGAAGTTGCTCTCGTGCATCAATGCGATGGTGCGACTGGCGGTCGCCAACCGGGTGTGCAGCTGCGGCTCGATGCCCGTGGTGCCGCTGACCAGCGCCACGCCCTGCGCCTCGCAGTAGTCGAGTGCGGCGGCCAGGCCCGAAGGGCCACTGAAGTCGATCACCACGGCGGGCGCTGGATCGGGCCACTCGTTGCTGAAACGCAAGCCCTCGTCGTCGGGAAACACCGGCTGGCCCAGCGCGTCGGCGCTGTCGCTGGTCACCGCACCGATTACCTGCAGGCGCGGGTCGCATTGGGCGAGCTTGAGCAACTGCCGGCCCATGCGCCCGGTAGCGCCATGAACGACAACGCGAACGGGGGCACTCATGGGCGGCATCCTGCGTGAAAACCGTAGTGTAGCGCGTCGTTGCCGATGGCCTGGCGGCCGGCGCCGGGCGGCTGGGAACCGATCTTCAGGCGGCCGTAGGGTGGGCCTTGGCCCACCAACTCCTGGCTCTTCGGGCCTGGCGTTTTGACTTCCGGGCCTTTCAGCCTTTCGGCTTTTCCGCTTCGTTGGCTTGGTGGGCTGAAGCCCACCCTACCCACCCGGTGGAGGCTCTTTACGAGGTGACCCTGGACCAGAAGTCCTTGACGCCGTCGACCCAGCTCTTGGCCCTTGGCATATGCCTGTCCGCATCGCCTTCGCTGAAGGTGGCCTCCAGTTGCTCGAACAGTTCGCGCTGCTCGCGGGTCAGGCGCACCGGCGTCTCCACCACCACGCGGCAGATAAGGTCACCGGGACGGCCGCTGCGTACCGACTTCACGCCCCGTCCGCGCAGGCGGAACTGCTGCCCGGTCTGGGTCTCCGGCGGGATGTTGATCGGCACCTCGCCTTCCAGCGTGGGCACCGGCAATTCCACGCCGAGGGCGGCCTGGGAGAAGCGGATCGGCACCTCGCAATGCAGGTCGTTGCCCTCGCGCTGGAAGATAGGGTGCTCGCGCACGTGCACTTCCACGTACAGGTCGCCCGAGGGTGCGCCGGCCGGACCCGCCTCGCCCTGCCCGGCCAGGCGGATCCGGTCGCCGTTGTCGACGCCCTCGGGGATGCGCACCGAGAGCGTGCGGGTCTCCTCCAGGCGGCCTTCGCCGTGGCACTTGCGGCAGGGCTTCTCGATGGTCTGGCCGGTGCCGCCGCAATGCGGGCAGGCCTGCTGGATCGAGAAGATGCCGTTCTGCATGCGCACCCGACCATGGCCGCGGCAGGTCTTGCACTGCACGGTCTTGCCGTCCTCCGAACCACTGCCGTTGCAATGGTGGCAGTTGACCTGTGCCGGAATGTCGAACTTCTTCTCGACCCCGAAGACGGCCTCTTCGAGATCCAGCTCCATGATGTAGCGCAGGTCGGCGCCGCGGCGCGGCCGGCCGCGACCGCCCCCACCGAAGATGTCGCCGAAGATGTCGCCGAAGATGTCGCCCATGTCGCTGAAGCCGGCGCCGCCGCGGCCGCCCATGCCGTGCTCGAAGGCGGCATGACCGTGCTGGTCATACAGCGCGCGCTTCTGCGCGTCGGCCAGCACCTCGTAGGCTTCCTTGGCCTCCTTGAACTTCTCCTGCGCGGACGGATCGTCCGGGCAGCGGTCCGGGTGGTACTTCATCGCCAGCCGACGGAAGGACTTCTTCAGTTCGACCTCGGTGACGGTGCGCTCCACACCGAGGACCTCGTAATAGTCACGCTTGCTCATCTGTGTATCCACAACCCTGCCCCACGTCGATCACGCTACCGCACGAACTGGCCGTGCCCCTGCCACTCAGCAACAAACAGCCCGTGCCGGTATCGATCCCGGCACGGGCTGCGTGTTTCAGGCTGAGCCGTCTGCCGGCAATTACTTGGTCTCGTCGTCCTTGACCTCGGTGAATTCGGCGTCGACCACGTCGTCTGGCTGGGCCGAGCCGCCGCCAGGCGCCGCCTGGGCGGATGCGTCGGCACCGGCACCCGACTGGGCTGCCGCGTACAGCGCCTGGGCCGCCTGCTCGAGCTTCTCCGACTTGGCCTCGATCAGCGCCTTGTCGTCGCCGTCCTTGACCTTTTCCAGCTCGGACAACGCTTCCTCGATGCCACCGATCTGCTCGCCGACCTTGCCCCCGTGCTCCTTCAGCGCGGTACGGGTGGAGTGGACCAGCTGGTCGGCCTTGTTGCGCGCGGCAACCAGCTCGTGGAACTTCTTGTCCTCTTCCTTGTTGGCCTCGGCGTCGGCGACCATGCGCTGGATCTCCTCCTCGGACAAGCCCGAACCGGCCTTGATCTCGATGCGCTGCTCCTTGCCGGTCTTCTTGTCCTTGGCCGACACGTGCAGGATGCCGTTCGCGTCGATGTCAAAAGTGACCTCGATCTGCGGCATGCCGCGCGGCGCCGGGTCGATGCCCTGCAGGTCGAAGCGGCCCAGCGACTTGTTCGCGCTGGCGCGCTCGCGCTCACCCTGCAGCACGTGCACGGTTACCGCGGTCTGGTTGTCGTCGGCAGTGGAGAAGGTCTGCGCCGCCTTGGTCGGTACGGTGGTGTTCTTCTCGATCAGCTTGGTCATCACGCCGCCCATGGTCTCGATACCCAGCGACAGCGGGGTCACGTCCAGCAGCAGCACGTCCTTGACCGAACCACCCAGCACGCCGCCCTGGATCGCGGCACCGACGGCCACCGCCTCGTCCGGGTTGACGTCCTTGCGCGGCTCCTTGCCGAAGAAGTCCTTGACCGACTCCTGCACCTTGGGCATGCGGGTCTGGCCGCCGACCAGGATCACCTCGTTGATGTCGGCCACGCGCAGGCCAGCATCGTTCAGCGCCGTGCGGCAAGGATCGATGGTGCGCTTGACCAGGTCCTCCACCAGCGACTCCAGCTTGGCCCGGGTCAGCTTGATGTTGAGGTGCTTCGGACCGGACGCATCGGCCGTCACGTACGGCAGGTTGACGTCGGTCTGGTGGCTGGAGGACAGCTCGATCTTGGCGCGCTCGGCGGCGTCCTTCAGACGCTGCAGCGCGAGCGGGTCCTTGCGCAGGTCGATGCCCTGCTCCTTGTTGAACTCGTCGACCAGGTAGTCGATGACGCGCATGTCGAAGTCCTCGCCACCGAGGAAAGTGTCGCCGTTGGTGGCCAGCACCTCGAACTGCTTCTCGCCGTCGACCTCGGCGATCTCGATGATCGACACGTCGAACGTGCCGCCACCGAGGTCATACACCGCAATCTTGCGGTCCCCGCCCTTCTTGTCCAGCCCATAGGCCAGCGCCGCGGCGGTCGGCTCGTTGATGATGCGCTTGACTTCCAGGCCGGCGATCTTGCCCGCGTCCTTGGTCGCCTGGCGCTGGCTGTCGTTGAAGTAGGCCGGCACGGTGATAACCGCCTCGGTGACCGTCTCGCCCAGGTAATCCTCGGCGGTCTTCTTCATCTTCATCAGCACCTTGGCCGAGATCTCCTGCGGCGCCATCTTCTTGCCGTCGGAGGTCTGCACCCAGGCATCGCCGTTATCGTGCGCGATGATCTTGTACGGCACGATGTTGATGTCCTTCTGCACCTCCGCGTCGGTGAACTTGCGGCCAATCAGGCGCTTCACCGCGTAGAAGGTGTTATTCGGATTGGTCACGCTCTGGCGCTTGGCCGAGGCGCCCACCAGGACCTCGCTGTCCTTGGTGAAGGCGACGATCGACGGCGTGGTGCGATCGCCCTCGGAGTTCTCGATCACCTTGGCGGTGCTGCCATCCATCACCGCCACGCAGGAATTGGTGGTGCCCAGGTCGATACCGATGATCTTGCCCATGTCTATGCTCCATTGATCTTTTTTGCGACCCCCGCGGCCGCGACTGATTTCCAGATGGGGTTCAGGGCAGGCGATTCAATACCGGCCCCGTCGCTCGAAATGCATTTCCCGAGCTTTTTGCGCGTGCTTGCGGCGCGCTATTCCTTTGCCACCGCCACCAGCGCCGGACGCAACAGCCGGTCGTTGAGGACATAGCCCTTCTGCAGCACATTGACGACCGTGCCGGGCGCGTGTCCTTCGGCCTCGACCATGCTCACCGCATGGTGGCGTTCCGGATCCAGCGGCTGGCCGAGCGGGTCGACCTGCTGCATGCCGTTGCTCTCGGCGACCTTGAGCAATGCCTTCAGGGTCAGGCTGATGCCCTCGCGGATCGCCGCAACGTCATTGCCGCCAGCGGCCAGCCCGCTTTCGAGGCTGTCGTAGACCGGCAGCAGCTCATTCAGCAGGCGCTCGTTGGCAAAGCGGCGCGCCTGCTCCAGATCGCGATGCAGGCGGCGGCGCTGGTTTTCGATCTCGGCCCGCTCGCGCAGCACGGTCTCGCGCAACTCCGCGTTGCCCGCCTCCAGCTCGGCGATCCGGGCATGCAATGCATCCAGTTCGGTCGCGCCATCTTCCGGGGGCAGGCCACCGTCCATGTCCCTGTCCTGGACCTGCTCCGGCGACTGCGGCTCGTTGTTCTGCATGTCTCACTCCAAACAAAATAGTCGGTGGCCGGACCCATGCCGGCCATACCCAATCGCGGGGGAATCCCGCCTCCCGCTGCGGTTATAGGGTCGTCGCCGCCCGATTCAAGGCGTCGCTGAGTAATCCGGCGGTCGCCTGCACGACCGGAATCACGCGCTCGTAGGCCATCCGGGTCGGTCCGATCACGCCGACCGCACCCAGCACACGGCCCTGTGCGCCATAACTGGCGGTCACCACGCTGCACCCGTCCAGTGCCGAAAAACCCGACTCCTCGCCGATGAACAGCCTGACACCCGGCGCGCGTGCGCACACTTCCATCAGCTGCAGCAGCTCGTTTTTCTTCTGGAACGCCTCGAACAGCTCGCGCAGGCGCTCCAGATCGGCCAGTTCGGCATAACCCATCAGGTTGGTCTGGCCGCTGACCAGCACGTCGTCGCCATCGGGCTGCGGTGCGAACGAAGCGGCAGCCAGCTCCATGGAACTGGCCAGCAACCGATTCAGCTCGCTGCCGGCGGCACGGATCTCGTTGAGCAGGTGCGCGCGGATGTCGTCCACCCGCAGGCCGACACAATGGGCGTTGAGGTAATTGGCGGCCTGCTCCAGCTCACGCGCATCCAGCGACTTGGCCAGTTGCACGATGCGGTTCTGCACCTGGTTGTCGGAAAACACCAGGATTACCAGCACCCGGGCGCCGGGAAGCGGCACGAAATCGATGTGGCGCAGCGGAAAATCCGCCTGCCGCGGTACCGTGACCACCCCGGCAAAATGGGTCATGGCCGAGAGCAGGGTCGATACATTACCCAGCAGGTCGCGGGTGGTGGTCGGCCCCGGCGGCAACTCGCGCCGCAAGCGGGCCATCTCCTCGCGCGGCAGCGGCTGCAGTTCGATCAGGCTGTCCACGAACAGACGCAGCCCCCGCGGCGTGGGAATCCGCCCGGCAGACGTATGCGGCGAGGCGACCAGGCCGGCATCTTCCAGGTCGGCCATGATGTTGCGGATGGTGGCCGGGCTGACGTCAAGACCCGAGGAGCGCGACAGCGTTCGCGACCCCACCGGCTCGCCATTGGCCAGGTACTGCGCAATCAAGGTGCGCAGCAGGCGCCGGGCGCGGGCATCCAGGTCGTGGGCATTTGAAAAAGACATGCGCTGTGGCAATCCGTGAGACACCCGCGAAATAAGGTCGGCTTGCCCACCAGGCAAGTCCCCGGGGGATTGTAGCGGGCCGGGAGCCTGTCAGGCTTGCGCTGGCCTGGCTGCGAAGCCTCGACCACTCAAGTCCGACAGGCTCGTGGCAACCGTTACAATGCCCCGCTCCATTGCACCGACCTGATTGCAGCCCATGCTCACATCGCTGTACGTCCGCCATTTCGCCGTCGTCGAGGAAGCCGAGATCAGCTTCGGGCCGGGACTGACCGTGGTCAGCGGAGAGACCGGCGCGGGCAAGTCCCTGCTGGTCGACGCGCTGCTGTTGCTGGCCGGGGCCCGGGCCGACAGTGGCATGGTGCGCGCAGGCAGCGACCGGGCCGAGCTGGCGGCCGAGTTCGACCTGGCCGGGCTGCCGCTGGCGCGGGAGTGGCTGCAGCGGCAGGAGCTCGACGACGAGGGAGCCTGCCAGCTGCGACGGGTGATCCGCGCCGAAGGCAGTTCGCGGGCCTGGATCAATGGTCGCCCCGCCACCGCTACCCAACTGGGCGAACTGGCCACGCTGCTGGTGGAGATCCACGGCCAGCACGAACACCAGGCGCTGCTGTCACGGGCACACCAGCTGGCGCTGCTGGATGCCTACGCCGGCAACGAGGTCCTCCTGACCCAGGTGCGGGATGCTGCCACGCGTTGGCGGGAACTGGGTGCGCGCATGCGCAGGCTCGGCGGCGGCGGTGACCACGAGCAGCGCCTGGAACTCCTGCGGCACGAAGCCGGGGAGCTGGAAAAGTGGGCACTGGCGCCGCCCGAGCTGGCCGAACTGGAGGCCAGCCACAAGCGCCTGGCCAACGCCGGCCGGCTGGCCGAAGGTGCCGCCGGTGTGGCCGAACTGCTCGACGGCGAAGGCGAGTTCGCGCTGCGTCGCACGCTGGGTCGCGCTCACGCCGAACTGGTCAAGCTGGCAGCCCTGGACGACGGCCTTTCGCCGGTCCTTGATCTGCTGGAAGGCGCCTCGATCCAGCTCAGTGAGGCGGCCGACCGGGCTGGGGCGTTACGCCCAGGACGTGGACCTGGACCCGGAACGCTACGCCGAAGTGGACAGTCATCTGGCCCGGTTGCACGATCTGGGGCGGCGCCACCGCCTGCCCGTGGCCGAATTGCACGACAAGTGGGTAGCCCTGCAGGGGGAACTGGCCGAACTCGAAGGCGCCGGCGAGGCCGTCGAACAACTGGCAGCCGAGCGCGACCGGGTCGAAAACGAGTATGGCCGGGCCGCGGCCGCGCTCAGCCAGGCGCGCGAGCAGGCCGCCGCCCGCCTGGGCGACGAGGTAGCCAGCTTGATGGCCGAGCTGGGCATGGCCGGCGGACAACTGAAGATCGTCCTGGAAGACGCGGCCGGCAACGAGCCGGACCCCCAGGGTCGCGAGCGCTGCGAACTTCTGGTCAGCGCCAATCCCGGCCAGCCGCCGCGGGCCTTGCGCAAGGTGGCCTCCGGCGGCGAACTGGCCCGCATCAGTCTTGCGATCGAGGTCGCCACGCTGGGCAAGGACACCGTTGGCAGCATGGTTTTTGACGAGGTCGACACGGGCATCGGCGGTGCGGTGGCCGAGGTGGTCGGACAGAAGCTGCGCGCGCTGGGTGCCGGACGGCAGGTGCTGTGCGTGACCCATCTGCCGCAGGTGGCAGCCCAGGGGCACGCGCACCTGCGCGTGGCCAAGCAGGTCGAGGGCGAGGACACCCGAACCCGCATCGACAAGCTGGACGGCAACGGCCGCCGCGACGAGCTGGCGCGGATGCTGGGAGGGCTGGAGATCACCCGCGAGACCCGCGCCCATGCGAGGCAGATGCTCGATCGCGCCCAGACCGGCTGACCCTCCGAGCTGCCGCGTCGCCGGGCCGGCCCTGGCCGGGGGCCCGGGTGGGAACCCTCTCAGGTAATCGGCAGCAGCCCGCGTTCGGCCGCCATGCGGTACAAGTCCAGCTCGGAGCCGGCACCGAGCTTGCCCATCAGGCTGGCACGATGGATGTAGATGGTCTTCTGGCCCACACCCAGTTCGGCCGCCACCTGCTTCGGCGCGCGGCCCATCGCCAGCAGCAGGAATACCTCTCGCTCGCGCGCGGTGAGCCGCTCCATCGGGTCGGTCGTTCCGGGCCGCTCGGCGCGACGCTGGCGCAGGTCGGAGCTGAGGAAGGTCTCGCCCTGCATCACCGCGTGCAGGCCAGCGACCAGCTCTTCCGGCGCTGCGCCCTTGGTCACATAGCCGCTGGCACCGCGACGCAGCGCCTCGGAAACGTACGGCTCACCGTCATGCATGCTCAGCACCACGATGTGGGTGGACGGGGCCAGGCTGTGGAGATGCTCGATCAACGGCAGCCCGCTGCCGTCCGGTAGCGACAGATCCAGGGCGACCAGGTCCGGATGCCGCTGGTTGATCGCCTCGACCGCATCGTCGGCGCAGCGGCACTCGGCAATCACCTCCAGGTCCGACTCCATCTCGATCAGCCGCTTGAAGCCCTCCCGGACGATCGCATGGTCATCGACAAGAACAATGGTGTACATGCGTTTCACTCTATCAGGCGTACGTCCCCGCGTGCGGCATGAGCATCGCATGTACCATCCGCGCATGCGACAACAATCCTCCCTGCTGTCCGGCCCCGGCCCCCTGGTGGGCCTGGGCTATGTGCTGTTGTGGGCTGCCTTGCTGCCGACCGAGCAGCCCTACTGGATGCTGCCGTTCGGACTGCGCTTCGCCGCCCTGCTGATGGTTCCACCCCGCAAGTGGGGCTGGCTGCTGGGTCTCGAGGTAGCGGCGACCATCTTCCTGCAGTGGCGCACCGGCTTGCCGGTGGATTGGGCCGCCTTCGCCCTGGGCTACCTGCCCGAACCGATGGTGATGGCAGCCGGGTTGGGGCTGCTGCGCCGGGTCAACCTGTACCCCAGCCTGCGCGATCCGGAGGACACCACCCGGTTGCTGCTGTCTGCGGTCATCATTGTCGGTGCAGTCACCGCGGTGAACGCCGTACTGATGGCAGCGGTACGCAACGCGGCCATCTCGGCCGAGATGGTCCGTACGTTGGGACAAGCCCTGCTGGGCAACTACCTGAGCATCCTGCTGGTGGTTCCGTTGGCGATCATGCTGCTGATGGCGCCGCCCAATCGCCGCGCGATCGCCGCCCTTGTGATGGACGGGCTGCTGGTCATGCTGCCGGCACTGGCACTGCTGCTGATGCTGTCCAAGCACGCCGAGCCGCAACCGGAGTTCGCCCGGGTGCTGTCGTTGGCGCCGGTCCTGTTCTTCGCCTTCCGCCACGGCTGGCGCGGTGCCAGCCTGTCGATGCTGGTGTCCTGTCTGGGCATGGCGGTGGTCGACCATGAGGCCGGCCATGCGCAGAACGCGGCCGGTTACCTGTTTCTGGCGGTCGCCGGCACGGGCGCGCTTATGCTCGGCTCGGCCTCCGACGCCCTGCATCGCAGCAGTGAGCGCGTCGCCGAGCAGAACGTCTACCTGGGGGCGGTCAACCGGCGACTGGACCAATTGGCCCGTCAACTGCGCGAGGCGGCGCGCGGCAACATCCAGGCCGAGGAAGACCAGCGCCGGCACATGGCCGCGGAGCTGCATGACGAGCTGGGACAAAACATCACCGCCATCCAGACCCACATGAAGCTGGCCCAGAAGCGCCTCAGCGAGGCCGGCATGCAGGACATCAGCCAATCGATCAACACCATCCTCGGCTACATGAGGCGTGCCCTGCACCGCATGCTCGACGACCTGCGGCCGGCGGTGCTGGACGAGTTCGGGCTGCTCCGGGCGATCGACGAGGGCCCGATCCGCGACCTGCTGGCGACCGCCGGGATCTCCTTCCACATGCAAGCCCACGGCGACCCCCGGTTGCTGGACGAGGACACCCGGACGGCCGTGTACCGGCTGGTGCAGGAGAGCGCCACCAACGCGGTCAAGCACGCCCAGGCCAGCGAATTCCGCCTGCGCCTGCGCATCGGAGAACGGCAAGGCACCGTGCTTGCGCTGCTGGACATCCGTGACGATGGCGTCGGCCTGCCCAATCGGTTGCCGCGGAGCGGGCGCGGCCTGCAGGGCATGCGCGACCGGGTGACCTCGCTGGGCGGCATGTTCCGCCTGCGACCGGACCGCCAGGGCGTGCATCTGCGCATCCTTCTGCGCACCTGTCCGGTTGCGCCCAAGCCTGCCAGGCTGGCGTAGGCGCCTGGCCGCTTCGGTCGAAAAGCGGCTGCAGGCCCCTGTTTCCACGCTTTATCGGCCCATGCCACCGCCATGCGGTGGCAACGGGCGGAAATCAATCCTCGTGGGCCACCTTCCGGCCCGAAAGTTTCCGGGTTCCCGCGCTCCTAGGAATTTTTCCAATACCGCACTTGTGAACCGTTCGTTAGGATGGCCCCATCGATGTGGGGGAGCCACCATCGCAAGGTGGTGTGCCGGGTCTGCCGTGGGGACGGTAGGCCCGAAGAACGGCAGGAAGCCGTTCCGCCGGAGTCTTCGACGCACCGAGGTCAGCGAGCAATTCGCGCCTCTTCGGCGTCAGGGCAACGGAGTAGCCGCAGGTGGACAGGAGTCCGCCTGCGGCTTTTTTATGGATGAAGTCCCGCCATCGCCGCGCGTCGTCGGCGAAAAACGGCGAATGTCCGCTGAAGAGGCCCGCCTGCCGGGTCCGGCCCGTCAACCCTTGGACTTGGGCCGGACGTACAGCACCAGGCTGTGATCCTCGATGACGTAGCCGTGCCGCGCGGCGATCTCGTGCTGAAGCCGCTCGATCTCCTCGCTTATGAACTCGATCACGGTTCCACTGTCTACGTCGATCATGTGATCGTGGTGCTGGCCCCGATCGAGCTCGTATACCCCATGGCCGCCTTCGAAATTGTGCTTGACCAGGATGCCCGCGGCCTCGAACTGGGTCAGCACGCGATAGACAGTGGCCAGGCCGATGTCCTCGCCGTTGGCGATGAGCTTCTTGTAGACGTCCTCGGCGGCGAGGTGATGGACGCCCTCCTCCTCGAAGATCTGCAGGATACGCATGCGCGGGTGCGTGACCTTCAGGCCAGCCCGACGCAGCTCTCTGGTTTCCTGTTCCATCGCAAGCTCCACGGCACGGCGCTGTCAGAGCGTTAGTGTATCATCCGACACCTTCACGAACCGGACGCAAGACGCATGCAAAAGCTGATTCGCACGCTGGGTTTCGCCATGCTTTCCTTCTCGCTGGCGGCCTGTCATCTGGTCTACGTCCCCGACGTGCAGCAAGGCAACATCCTCACCAAGAAGAACCTCGACCAGCTCAAGCCGGGGATGACCAAGCACCAGGTGCTGGTGCTGCTGGGCACGCCGTCGGTCACCACGCCGTTCGAGCAGGACCGCTGGGACTACGTTGCCACACAGCAGCATCGCGGCGGCCCGATCACCGTGCGCCACCTCACCCTGACCTTCAACAACGACACGCTGGTGCGTACCGAAGGCAAGTTCTTCCAGGAGAACGCCGAGCAGATGGCCAAGCAGAGCAGCAAGTACCGCGCCGGCTACTCGGTCGACGATGACAAGGGCGACAAGACCATGGCGCCGGACGATGCGTCCGGCGACAGCAGCGACGGCCAGTAACAGCCAGCCGCGCCGGCTTGCCCGGCGCCCGCCCGCTCAGCTACCGGTTGCCCGAAGGCGGCGCGCCTCCTTGGGATCGAGCAGCAGCGGCCGATACAACTCCACCCGGTCGCCGTCTCGCAGCGGCGTATCGGGCTCGACGCGGCGCGAGAAGATCCCCATGCGCCGCGGATCGATGCGATCGCCATACTCACCGGCCAGGCCCGAGGCCTGCACTGCCTGCCAGGCGGTGGTCCCGGGCGCAACCTCGAGTCGTCGCCGCACCACTTCGGGCGGGCCGGGCAGCACCACTTCGATGGCCAGCGAATCAACCATATACGCGCGCCGCCTCGCGACTGAAGTCGTCCACCATGCGGCTGGCGAGGCCCTGGAAACCCAGCTTGATCGCACCGCCGCCGATCCAGCCGCCGTAATCCAGGTCCAGCGCAAAAGCCACTTTGCTGCCCGCGTCGCCCAACGCGATGAATTCCCACAGCCCTTCCAGGCTGCGGAACGGGCCATCCTCCAGGCTCATCTGCAGGCTGCGCGGGCGCTGGGTGGTGTTGCGGGTGGTAAAACTCTGCCGAAAACCGGCAAACTTGAGGTCCAGCCGTGCCACCAGCTGCCCTTCGCCGCGCTCAAGCACGTCGGCGCCCACACACCATTCAAAGCGCTTTGGGTATGCTTCGACCTCATTGACCAGGTCGAACATCTGCGCCGGCGAGTACTTCACCAGGGCGCTTCGGCGGATTTCGATCACGGCAGCCTCTTCAATCACCAGGTCCGGCCCTCGCGGCTGTACCGCAGCGGGCCCTTCGGCCCCGAAGTCTAACGGAACATGGCAAAAGCAAAGGACAAGGACAAGAAAGGCAGCGGCACCATCGCGCTGAACAAGCGCGCGCGCCACGAATACCATATCGACCAGCGCTACGAGGCCGGTATAGCCCTGCAGGGCTGGGAGCTGAAATCCTTGCGCGCCGGCCGGATCAATTTCGGCGACAGCTACGCCATCCTCAAGAATGGCGAGGTATTCCTGGTCGGCACGTCGATACCGCCCTTGATCAGCGCCTCCACCCATGTCATCGCCGAGGATCGGCGCACCCGCAAGCTTCTGCTGCACAAGCAGGAGATCGACCACCTGGTCGGCGCGGTCGAGCGCAAGGGCTACACGCTGGTGCCGGTAGCGCTGTACTGGAAGGGCAACAAGGTCAAGGTCGAGATCGGCGTGGCGCGGGGCAAGGCCGAGCACGACAAGCGCGATACCGAGAAGGCACGCGACTGGCAACGCGAGAAGCAGCGCACCATGCGCTCGCACAACAAGGCCGCCTGACTACATGGACACGGGCACCGGCCACATGGAGAGTCGGAGATCGCCACCGCGCCTGGCGCACGTGCGTCCGCTGCCAGCCCGGTTGGCGGCCATTGAAGTGCCCCCATCCGGCCCCATATACTGATTCAGCTGACCAGCTCAAGTTTCCCCGGGGGTGTCCTGGCTTCGACGGGGGTAGTGAGATGGCTTGGTGCATGCCGAGGGGGCAGCTTTCCTCGTTAAACCAGCCGCAAAACTCATAATTGCCAACGACAGCAATTACGCTCTCGCCGCTTAAGGCGTAGCCCCGAACCCACTTGTGCTCGTGCTCGTCGGTGTAGGGTCATTATCACGGGATCGTCCAACTACCGCCGCCTGTCGGTATAGGACTAAATCAAGCAGGCTTGTCCTTCGGCGCGCTTCGCACACCGTGCTGTCGCGGGACGAGAACCAACGGTGAGCTAAGCATGTAGTACCGGGCGTCAAACGCCTTCGGACGCGGGTTCGACTCCCGCCACCTCCACCAATCAACCAGAAAGCCAGCCGCGAGGCTGGCTTTTCTGTGTCCGGCGTCGTACCCGCCGACAAGAATGGCTGGGCTGGCCGCGCGGCCCTCAGGCATGGCCTCAGGCCGCGTCGGCCACCTCGAAGGATTCCAGCGCCTGTCGGGTCGCAAGGAACAGTCCGATGGTGCCGATATCGGTGCTTCCGGTCGCCCTTACCGCATCGATAAGATCACGTTCGGTGCAACTGAAACAGCCGCACCAGTAGGCCCGACTGAGACGGTCGCGCAGCTTGAGTTGGTCCTGCATGAGGTAGGCCACCGGGGAGGGGGGTAAGGCATGATGACCGGCCCGAGCCTTGCTGGCTGTCAGCCTGCGCCTACGCAACGCGTCAGCGAGCCGCGCAACAGGAGGCTGTTCAAGCTGGTGCCCGGGGCGGGGGTCGAACCCGCATAGCCTTGCGGCTGAGGGATTTTAAGTCCCTTGCGTCTACCAGTTTCGCCACCCGGGCATGGATCGGCCGATGCCTCGATGCAGGCCCGAAGCGCGCGCATCGTAGCATGCGCCCGCCGCCTCCACCGTCGCCACTTCACGCTGCCTGGGACAACAAAAAGCCCGCGCTCGGCGGGCTTGATGCGGCGCAATGGAGGCCAGGGTCGGAATCGAACCGGCGTACGCGGCTTTGCAGGCCGCTGCATGACCACTCTGCCACCTGGCCATTGCGCGCAAGTCACGTACGCGAATGGCAGCGTGACCGGCTTAAAACAACAAAACCCCGGCGGTCCGAGGCTTTGCGAACTGGAGCGGGAAACGAGACTCGAACTCGCGACCCCGACCTTGGCAAGGTCGTGCTCTACCAACTGAGCTATTCCCGCATCAGAGCCGCAAAGGATAGCAGAATCGCGTCCGATGGGAAGCCCTTTTCAGGCGCTTCTCGCGAAGACACGCCCTCCCCGCGATGGGCGCAAAGCAAACCGCCACAACGACAAAGCCCCGGCATGACCGGGGCTTTGTGCTGAAACTGGAGCGGGAAACGAGACTCGAACTCGCGACCCCGACCTTGGCAAGGTCGTGCTCTACCAACTGAGCTATTCCCGCATCGGAGTCGGGCATTCTAACGGCAGAATGCCAGCCGTCAAGCCCATGCAGCCTACTCGAAGTCGGTGCCGGAGGCGGAGGCGGCCGGCGCGTCACCGCGCAGGTGAGGCCAGGCGGCGCGCAGGTAGTGCACGCCGGACCAGATGGTCAGGCCACCGGCGATCACCAGCAGCCATTCGCCGATGTTGTAAAGGCTCAGCAGCTTGGCCTCCTTCTCGTGCTGGACGATCAGCACGACCAGCGCGACCATCTGCATCACCGTCTTCAGCTTGCCGATGAAGGCCACCTTGACCGTCGCACGCAAGCCCAGTTCGGCCATCCATTCGCGCAGCGCGGACACGCTGATCTCGCGGCCGACGATGATTGCCGCAGTCACTGCCATCACCACGCTGGACCAGCCCGGGACGTGGGATTCCACCAGCAGGAACAGGGTCACCGCAACCATCAGCTTGTCCGCCACCGGATCCAGGAAGGCGCCAAACGCGGAGGTGAGCTTGAGCCGGCGGGCGAGATAGCCGTCCGCCCAATCGGTCACCGCGGCGAAGATGAAGATGAGCGCGGCGGTGATGTTGTGGCCTCGGAACGGCAGATAGAAGACCACCACCATGACAGGCAGCAACGCTACCCGGAACAGGGTCAGCCACGTAGGCAAATTGATGCGCATTGGTTCAGCCCTTTTTGGCAAGTATTGCATGGCGACGCAGGGCCGATTTTGCGTTCAGCCATGCAAGGTCTGCGTAAATGCGCTCGGCCAGCCCCCGGTCGATGCCCTTGACCTGCATCAGTTCCTCGATCCCCGCCGCCTCCACACCGGCCAGGCCGCCGAAGGTCTTCAGCAGCGCCGCGCGGCGCCGTGCGCCGATCCCGGGCACGTCCTCCAGCACACTATGCTCGCGCGCCTTTTCGCGGCGTTTGCGGTGGCCGCTGATGGCGAAGCGGTGCGCCTCGTCGCGCACCGCCGCGACCAGATGCAGTGCCGGCGATGCCTGAGCCGGGATGGATTTCGCGCCCGGAATCGGCCAACACCAGCGTCTCCTCGCCGGCGCGACGCCCCGGCCCCTTGGCCACGCCAACCACCGTCGATGCCGTTCCAGGCCCAGGACACGCAGTACCTCGCGCGCCTGGGCAACCTGACCGGTAGCCGCCATCGATCAGCAGCAGATCCGGCCGCGCGCCCTGCCCTTCGGCCACCTTGCGAAAGCGACGGGTCAGCGCCTGGTGCATGGCGGCATAGTCGTCGCCGGGCGTGATGCCGGCGATGTTGAAGCGGCGGTAGTGGGATTTCTCGGCGCCCTCGGGGCCGAACACCACGCAGGAGGCCACCGTAGCCTCGCCCATGGTGTGACTGATGTCGAAGCACTCGATCCGGCGTGGCGACTCCGGCAGATCAAGCAGCTTGCGCAGATCCTCGAAGCGCGTACCCAGTGTCTGCCGGCTGGCCAGCCGCGAGGTCGAGCGAAGCCTGCGCATTGCGCTCGGCCATCTGCAGGAACCGCGCGCGCTCGCCACGCACGCTCGACTTGAGCTCCACCACATGGCCCGACTGCTGCGACAGCAGCTCGGCCAGCATGGCATGGTCGGCGACCGGCTGGCCCAGCACCAGCTCGCGCGGCGCCGGCCGGTCCAGGTAGTACTGGGCAATGAACTGGGCCAGCACGTCGGCCGGCATCGGCATCCAGCGGCAGGCGCGGGAAGAAAGTCGCGGGTTCCCAGGCTGATGCCGTTGCGGAAGAACAGCACGCTGACGCAGGCCATGCCCGCCTCGATCCGGCAGGCGATCACGTCCATGTCGGCCGACTGGCGCCCTGCACGTGGTGCTCTGCCTGCATCCTGCGCAGTGTCGCGACCTGGTCGCGCAAGGCCGCAGCCCGCTCGAAATCCAGCGCCTGGCTGGCCTGGTCCATGGCCTGCGCCCAGCTCGTCGATCACGGCGCTGCTGCGGCCCTGCAGGAACATCTCCGCGTGCCGCACGTCCTCGCGGTAGGCCTCCACCGAAACCATCTGCACGCATGGCGCGCTGCAGCGACCGATCTGGTGCTGCAGGCAGGGTCGCGAGCGATTGCGGAAATAGCTGTCCTCGCACTGCCGCACCTTGAACAGCTTCTGCATCAGGTTGAGGCTTTCGCGCACCGCGTAGGTGCTCGGGTACGGGCCGAAGTAGCGGCCTGTCTGGTTGCGCGCGCCACGATGGAAGCCCAGCCGCGGGTAGTCCTCGCCGCCGGAAAGGTAGATGTACGGATAGCTCTTGTCGTCACGCAGCAGGATGTTGTAGCGCGGTTTGAGCGACTTGATCAGCTGCGATTCGAGCAGCAGCGCCTCGCCCTCGGTGCGCGTGACGGTGGTTTCGCACATTCGCGATCTGCGCCACCATGGCGTCGATGCGCGGCTCCATCCGCGGCTTCAGGAAATAGCTGCCAACGCGCTTCTTGAGGTTGCCGGCCTTGCCCACGTACAGCAGCTCACCCGCGGCATCGAAGTAGCGATACACGCCAGGGGAGGTAGTCAGGGTCTGGACGAAGGCCTTGCCATCGAATGGCGGCGACGAGTGCGACTGCATGGCCCATTCTAGCCGGTTCGCCAGCCACCACCGGAGCCGCCCGGCCGCCGTTCAGCAGCCAGGCAGGCCGGCGCATCTCCCCCGCTCCATGCGCGACCTTGCCAGACGACAGGCCCGCCGACACGCACGGAGCTACCGGTCACCAGGCGACACAAATAACCCGGACCGAGCAGCCGCTCCTGCCGCTCCGCACCGCAGAAGGTCACCCAACACGGCCACCCCGAATCGCTTGCGGGGTCCTTGCGGATCAACCGCCGGGCCAGGTTGACGATCGCCATGGGCCTTCCCGACGGGCCGGGGCAATGCGCCGCTCGACATGGCCCAGGGACGTTCCGCTTGCCTCCGGCGTGGTCGGCTGGCGGCCAGTGACGGCCCGCAGGCGTGGCTGCGAGAGGGACTCCGGGGTGCGCATTTGACTAACCCGGTGCACCCGGCTACTGTCGAACTGTGCTGGTTAACCAACACACTAGTTGACATCGACAAGGCAGACCAACGTGCTAGAGATCAACCATCTGTGGTTTGTGCATGGGCAAGGCGAACAAGCCCTGCAGGACCTGACTGCTACGTTCCCCCCGGGCCTGGTGCATGCCGTAATGGGCCCCAACGGCTCGGGCAAGTCCACGCTTCTGCATCTGCTGGCCGGGCTCGCTCAGCCCCAGCGCGGCACCGTACAGCTGGCGGGTGCCTCCCCGTTCGCGCGTACGTCGGCAACGCTTGGCCAGATCGCCCTGCTGCCCCAGCTTCTATCGCCCGACGCGCTGGACAGCAATACCTATGCACGGCTGCATGGTGTCCTGTGGCCGCGCTTCTGCATGGCAACCTACGAAGACGCGCTTGGTCGCTTGGGGGTGCCCGGTTCCAGGCTGCAGTCGACTCTTTCCACAGGAGAGCTCAGGAAGGCGCGAATAGCCTTTACCCTGGCCACCGGCGCACGCGTGTTGCTGTTGGACGAGCCTGCCGACGGGCTCGATATCGAGGCCAAGTCGGCGTTGCGCGGCCTGCTCGCCGAAGCGATCGACCCGCAGCGCACGATCGTGCTGGCTACGCATGACGTCCGCGAGTTCGATGGGCTGATCGACCACGTTTCGATTCTGGCCCGGCAGCAGTTACTACTGCATATCCGAACCGATGTCCTGGGCGAGGCCCTGCTGTTTGGCAGCGGCCACACTCCACCGGCCCAAGCGCTGCATGCCGTACCGCGTGCCGGTGGCTATGCCTTCGTTCTGCCCGGGGACGGCCGCATCACCCGGCCGGACCTGGAGCTGCTTTACCAGGCGGTGGTCGCCGCCCCCGAAAAGTTCGCTGCCCTGGGAGCATGCGCATGACGAAGCGCACCATCACACGCATCGCCGCACTGCTGCGGCTGGAAACCCACGGGCTGGGCAGGCGACTATTGCGATGGGGCCTGGCGGTATTCGCGCTGGCCATGGCTGCCGCCTGGATCGGGGCCGCGCGCCTCGGCGTGGGCGGGGTGCACACCCTCATTTTCGACGCGCTCCTGTGCGTCTCCGGGCTGGTTGTCTCGGCCGGATCGTTTGCCTGCTTTTCGGACAAGGCCCGACGCATCGAGTACCTGGCGCTTCCCGCACATCCGTGGGAAAAACTGGCGAGCAAATTCATCCTCCTGGTACCGCTGTATCTGCTGGTGCTGTTCGGCGGCTACTTCCTCATCGCGATCCTGATCGACAGCCTGTTCGCCGCATTCGGCCTGGTCGCCATCGACCGCTTCGAACCCTTCGCAAGCGACGCACTGGTGCTGGTACCGATTTTCCTGGCGCTGCAGGGCCTATGGGTGCTGGGCGCCATCGTGTTCAACCAGCACGCCCTGGCACGCATCCTGGCCGCGATGGCTGCCGTGCTGGTAGCAGGTGCGTTGCTGGCCTATGCCGGCCTGCGCGTCGGCTACGCCGACCATTTCGACGGGTGGCGGCTGGTCCAGAAAATCCGCTTCGACACAAGCACGAACTGGTGGTTGGGAGCGCTGCTTCCGTCCCTGCTGCATGCGGCCTTCTTCTACCTGCTGCCGGTGTCTGGATGGATCGCCGCCGGTATCGCGCTGAAAAAAAAGGCGGTGTGAGATGGAGTTCGACGCGCACCGGCCGATCTTTCTGCAGATCGCGGACTACCTTGGCGAACAGATCCTCGCCGGCGCCCTGAAGCCAGGCGAACGCGCGCCATCGGCGCGCGATCTGGCCAGTACCCTGGCAGTGACCCCCAATACGGTGGTCCGCGCCTGCATCCTGATGCAGGAACAAGGGGTGCTGGAAAATCGCCGCGGGGTCGGCTACTTCGTGGCCGCCGACGCGCGTGAACACCTGCGCCGCGTTCGCAAGCAACAGTTCATCGACGAAAGCCTGCCGGCGGTGTTCAAGACCATGCAACTGGTCGGCATCGACCTGTCCGAGTTCCAGCGCCACTACGAGCGGTTTCAGCAAAAGCCCGGCCCACCCGAGTAGCGCCCCCCTCCATGGGCGCCCGGAACGGCGCTCTGTGATGCACCGCGCATCAGACACGGCCCTGCAAACGCAGTGGTCGGACGACCCCGGCTTGCCCGCACTCAGGGCTGAGGCAGCAAGCCATGACAGGAGAACCCCATGAAGCAGCTCAAACTGATCTGGCTGACGTTGTTGCTGTCACTGGCCTGTGTGACCGCCCATGCAGCGCCCGATACCCCCGTACTGACCGACCAACTGGTGGCGGCCGACGCACGCTTCTTCCGTGCCGTGTTTGTCGAGCCGGACGAAGCGCTGGTGATGAGCATGCTCGCCCCGGACTTCACCTTCACCGCCAACGGCAAGACCCGCGGTCGCGAGCACTTCGTGACCAACCTGAAAAAGATGTGGCAGAGCGGCACGCGCATGCGGCGCGAACTGGTCCAAGGCAGCGCACATGCGCAGCGCGACGGTGACCGGGTCACCTTCACCGGCGTGCAGAAGCTTTACGCGGTCGCCGACGGTCACGAGCAACTGGTGGAGACCACGGCATTTCGCAGGAGCCTTCGCGAGAAGGGCGGGCACTGGATCATCCTGAGCGAAAAGACCTACCCGGTCGGCGCGGGCGAATCGGCCCGGGTCGATAGCGCGGACGAGCTCTCCGATGAACTGGCGGTCATGGATCGCAAACTGTTCACGGCGATCTTCGACCAGCATGACCTTGAGGCCGCACGTGCCATGCTCACCGACGATTTCGAGTTCTACCACGATCGCAACGGCCTGGTCAGCCGCACGGCCGATGCATTCATTGCCTCCATGGCCAGCCACCGGGAGACCGGCATGCAGCGGCGCTTGGTTGCCGGCAGTATGCACACCTACCCGCTGCGTGGCTTTGGTGCGATCCAACAGGGCGTGCATGAGTTCTATCGCGCGCAAACTGGCCAGCCTCTGCGACGAGTGGCCAGCGCCCGATTCATGCATGTGTGGGAGCGCGTCGGAGATGGCTGGAAGCTCAAGCGCGAATTCAGCTACGACCATAAGGACAACTGACACAAGCCCTGTCACGAACAGGCGCCCGATTGGCCTGCCCGGCTCACTGCCGGCGGACAGCCGCGCGCCTGAGGGATGCGGCCGCCGCGTACCCGCCGGCCAGCAACATCAAGCGCCGGGGCCGCCGGCTATTTGGCCCCGCTCTGCTTGAGCCACAGCTCCGCCCGCTGCAGATCGGCCTCGGTATCGATGCCCGGCGGAAACGGCTCCGGTGTGAGCCGCACGGCGATCGGATAACCGTGCTCGAGCACGCGCAACTGTTCCAGCGATTCGGCTTGTTCCAGCGGGGTGCGCGCCATGGTGCTGTAGGACTGCAGAAAGCCGGCGCGGTACGCATAGAGGCCGATATGCCGCAGGAACGGGGTATCTTCCGGCAGGTGCTCGCGGTCCGCTGCAAAGGCGTCGCGGGCCCAGGGCAAGGGCGCGCGGCTGAAATAAAGGGCCCGCCCGTTGGTCCCGCGCACCAGCTTGACCACGTTCGGGTCAAACAGCTCGTGCGCCTCCACGAGGGGCGTGGCCAGCGTCGCCATCGGGGCATTGTCCTGGGCCAGCGCCTGCGCCACGGCGCGCAAGCCGGCGGCCGGCGCGAAGGGCTCGTCCCCCTGCAGGTTCACCACGATGGCGTCCTCCGGCCAGCCGTAATACGCCGCACACTCGGCCAGGCGATCGCTGCCGGACGCGTGCTCGGGCCGGGTCATGCAGACATCCACGCCCTGCCCCACCAGGGCGTCGGCAATGCGCGGGTCGTCCACCGCCACCACCACCTGCATCGCCCCGGCCCGTTGGGCGCGCTGCGCCACCCGCACCACCATCGGCACGCCACCGATGGTCCGCAGCGGCTTCCCAGGCAAGCGTGTCGAACCGTAGCGGGCGGGGATGGCGACGATGAACGGCGGCACGTCAGACATGGAACACTCGCAAGGCCAAGGGTGCGGTGCAAGCTTAGAAGTGCGTAGCCAGGAAAGACAATCGACGCCACGCGCGTCGCAACGTCCGGGCCGAGTGCAGCACTCCGGGCGCCCGGATCTTCGCGCTCTCTCCCCTGCTGGCCCGGAGGCTGGGGTGGGGTCGGGGCACTTGCCGTGATCTTCGGCCAGCCCTCGACCCCCTCCCAGCCTCCCCCTGCAAGCAGGGGGAGGAGCAAGAGCGCGGATGCCCACACAACAGGAGAAACCCGAGCACCCACGCCTTCGCTCCCTCCCCTGCTCGCAGGGGAGGGCTGGGGTGGGGTCGGGGCACTTTCCACGATCTCCGGCCAGCCCTCGACCCCCTCCCAACCTCCCCCTGCAAGCAGGGGGAGGAGCAAGAGCGCGGATCCCCAACACAACAGGAGAAACCCGGGCACCCACGCCTTCGCTCCCTCCCCCTGCTCGCAGGGAAGGGCTGGGGTGGGGTCGGGGCACTTTCCGTGATCTTCGGCCAGCCCTCGACCCCCTCCCAGCCTCCCCCTGCAAGCAGGGGGAGGAGCAAGAGCGCGGATGCCCGCACAACAGGAGAAACCCGAGCACCCACGCCTTCGCTCCCTCCCCTGCTCGCAGGGGAGGGCTGGGGTGGGGTCGGGGCACTTTCCACGATCTTCGGCCAGCCCTCGACCCCCCTCCCAGCCTCCCCCTGCAAGCAGGGGGAGGAGCAAGAAGACGGAACTCGCGCACAACCGGAGGAACGGGGGCGACTGCGGGAAACGGTCGACTACGCGGGCGCCAGGTGGAAGCCGCAGCCCCGCGCCAGGCCGACGAACCCCGGGAACGAGGTATCCACGTTACTGCAGTCCTCGACGTGGACTGCGCCTTGGGCGACCAGCCCGGCCACCGCGAAGCTCATCGCCACGCGATGATCGCCGTGGCTGGCCACCCGCCCGCCGCCGATGGCGCCGCCATGGATAACGGCCCCATCGGGCGTCTCCTCGATCGCCACGCCCAGCTGCCGCAGGCCCGCGGCCATACTCGCGATACGGTCGGACTCCTTGACCCGCAGCTCGGCCGCGCCGCGCACTGTGGTGACGCCATCGGCCGCCGCCGCGGCGACGAACAGCACGGGAAACTCGTCGATCATGTCCGGCACCAGGGCTTCGGGCAGCTCGGCCCCGTGCAGCGGTGCATGCGCCACGCGCAGGTCGCCGATCTCCTCGCCGCCGCTCTGGCGCCTGTCGTGTATCGATATGTCTGCTCCCATCAGACGCAAGGCCTGCAGCAAGCCCGTGCGCCGCGGATTGAGGCCGACCGACCGCAGCCACAGCTCCGAACCGGGCACCAGGCTGGCGGCCACCAGGAAAAACGCGGCGGATGAAAAGTCGGCCGGAACCTGCACGTCGGTGGCATGCAGGGCATGGCCTCCGGACAGCGCGGCATGCCCCGGCGAAAACCGGATCGGCCAGCCGAACGCCTGCAGCATGCGTTCGGTGTAGTCCCGGGTCGGATGCGGCTCCACGATCCGGGTTTCACCCTCGGCATAGAGACCCGCCAGCAGCAGCGCGGACTTCACCTGGGCGCTGGCCACCGGCAGTGCGTACTCGATCCCCCGCAAGGGCTGGCCGCCGTGTATGTGCAGCGGTGGCAAGCCCTCCCGACTGTCGATGCGCGCCCCCATCCGGGTCAACGGCTCGGTGACCCGGCGCATGGGCCGGCGCGAGAGGGAGGCATCCCCGGTCAGTGTCGTATCGAAAGCCTGGCCGGCCAGCAAGCCCGCCAGCAGGCGCATGCCGGTTCCTGCGTTGCCGCAATCCAGCGGCTGCGTGGATCCGCGCAGCCCGTGAAGGCCCACGCCGTGCACCACCCGCTCGCCCGCCGAGGGCGCCTCGATCGCCACGCCCAGTTGGCGCAATACCGCCGCCGTGGCGCGCGTGTCCTCGCCCTCCAGAAAGCCGCGAATGCGCGAGGTGCCTTCGGCCAGCGCCCCCAGCATCACCGCGCGGTGGGAGATCGACTTGTCGCCGGGAACCGCCACCTTCCCGCGCAGCGGCGCAGGCGCGCGGTGGCTGGTCCAGTCCAGCCGCCCTGGATCGCCGGCTGCGCTCATGGCAACGCCACCGGATAGGAGCCCGAGCACGCGCACCTGGGTGGCCACCGGCCCCATGTCCTTCAGCGCCGCCTGCAGCGGAGCATCGTTGATATGCCCGGACACATCGATGAAGAACGCGTACTGCCACTTGCCGGTGTGCGAGGGCCGCGATTCGATCCGGTTCATGCTCACGTCGTGCTTGGCGAACGGGCTGAGCACGTCATACAGCGCGCCCGGCTTGTCGTTCACGCTGATCAGCAGCGAGGTGCGATCGTTGCCCGATGGGGGAAACAGATCGCGTCCGATCACCAGGAAGCGGGTGGTGTTGTCGGCGCGGTCCTCGATCGCGCTGGCAACCACTTTCAGACCGTAGATCTTGCCGGCGGTCTCCCCGGCGATGGCCGCGGCGTCATCGGCATGCCGGGCCAGCCGCGCCGCCTCCGCGTTGCTGGCCACCGCCACGCACTCCACCTCGGGCAGGTTGATCCGCAGCCAGGTCTTGCACTGCTGCAACGACTGCGCATGGGCGTACACCCGCTTGATCGGCTCCAGCACCCCGGAGGCCGAATGCAGGCACTGGTGCACCCGCAACTCCACCTCGCCGCAGATACGCGCTTCGGAGGTCAGGAACATGTCCAGCGTCACCTGGATCATGCCCTGCCCGGAATTCTCCACCGGCACCACACCGAAGTCGGCGTGCCCGGCCGCCACTTCCTGGAACACCTCCTCGATACTGCCCAGTGGAAGGCCGTAAGCAGCATGGCCGAAATGCTTGCGCACGGCCTGCTCGCTGAAAGTGCCTTCCGGCCCCAGGAAGCCCACCTTCAGCGGGTCCTCCTGCGCCAGGCAGGACGACATGATCTCGCGGAACAGGCGCACCATCTCGGTGTCCGACAGCGGCCCGTGGTTGCGATCGACCACCATGCGCAGCACGTGCGCCTCGCGCTCGGGTCGGTAGTAGTCGATCGCCGACAATCCCTTGCCCTTGACCCGCGCCACCTCCTGCGCCCAGTTGGCGCGCTCGGAGATCAGCTCCTGGATCTGCCGGTCGATGCTGTCGATGCGTTCCCGCACCTGAACCAGCGAGGCTTTCGGGTCGTTCATGGTGGATCGATGCCTGGACGTAAGGATGGCCAAACGAGTGGAACACGCGGCAACCGCGTCCGCAATCGCCGTCAGCCGTGGCGCGGGCGAAAGTCGTCCATGAACGCCACCAGCGCCTGCACCGCCTCCAGCGGCACCGCGTTGTACAGCGACGCGCGCATGCCACCCAGGGCCTTGTGCCCCTTCAGCGCCAGCAGTCCCGCCTGCTCCGACTCGCGCAGGAAGTCCGCGTCCAGGCGGCTGTCGTGCAGGGTGAAGGGGACGTTCATGCGCGACCGCGACGCCGGCGCCACCGGGTTGCGGTAGAAGCCGCCCGACCCGTCGATGGCACCGATACAGCAGCGCGGCCTTGGCGCGGTTGCGCTCGGCCATCGCGCCCAGCCCGCCCTGCGCCTTGAGCCACTGGAAGGTCAGGCCGGCCAGGTACCAGCCCCAGGTGTTGGGCGTGTTGAGCATCGAGTCATGGGCGGCGTGTTCGGCGTAGCGGAAAATGCCGCGCCATCGGCCGGGCTGGCGCGCTGCAGCAGGTCGCGGCGGACGATCATCAGCACCAGCCCGGAGGGGCCGATGTTCTTCTGCGCGCCCGCATAGATCAGGCCAAAGCGCGAACATCCAGCGGCTCGGACAGGATGTTCGACGACATGTCCGCCACCAGCGGCACGTCGCCCACGTCAGGTACCTGGTGGAACTCGACCCCGTGGATGGTCTCGTTCGGCGTGTAGTGCACGTACGCCGCGGCCGGGTCCAGCTGCCAGTCCTGGCGCGGCGGCAGCCGCAGGTAATGGTCCGCCTTGCTGCTGCCGGCGATATTGACCTGCACGTAGGGCGTCGGCCTCGCTGGCGGCCTTCTCGCTCCAGTGCCCGGTGACGACGTAGTCGGCCGCGGCACCTTCGGCCGCCAGGTTCATCGGAATCTGCGCGAAATGCTGGGTCGCGCCGCCCTGCAGGAACAGCACCGCGTAGTCGTCCGGCACTGCCAACAGCTCGCGCAGATCGGCCTCGGCCTGCGCGGCCATGGCGATGAAGCGCTGGCCGCGGTGGGACTGCTCCATCACCGATACGCCGCTGCCCTGCCAGTCGAGCAGTTCGTCGCCGCGCCCGCTCGAGTACGGCGCCAGGCAACGGCGCGGGACCGGCGCTGAAATTCCAGAGGGTGCTCACGTGCGATGTCCTGAAGGCGGGTAAGGGGCTTCAAGGCATTATGCCGCGCCGCAGCACGGCATCGTCAACCGCTCCCTGCAGACCGCGCAGCGGCGCACCGCCACGCCACGGATCGATCAGAAACGCACCAGCAGTACCACCGCGATAGCCAGGGCCAGCAACGCGGCGGTGACAATCAGCCACCACACCTCGCCGGGCGGGCCGGCCGCCTCTTCCGGGGCGGACTGCGGCGCCAGCTCCTGCCCGGATTCGTCCGCTGGCGCGCAGGATGCGTCGACCACGAAGCGATGGGTGGCGACACCAAGCTGGTCGCCCGGCTGCAACGCCAGTGCCTGGCCGATGGCATAGCCGTTGACCCGCAGCGGGTAGCGCTCGGGAAGATCCTCCGCCTCGCCCCACAGTCGCCCGTCGCGCCAGCACAGCGACAGTCGCGCCGAGCGGCCGCCGGGCAGGTCCAGCGCCAGGCTGCAGCGGTCGTCGGGTACCGCGGGCGACCGCCGATGCGGCAGCACCCTGCCCGACAGCGGCCCGGCCACGGCACGCAGCGCCACGGTGCGACGCGTGCCCTCGCACCTCGCCGGCAGCTCGCGCGCGGCCGGATCTTCCGCGGCGCAAAACGAAGGCGGCAATCGCCCATGCTGAGGATGTCGCCAGCGCGCAGCAGCGCCTGCTCGCGCACCGGCCGGGCATTGACGTAGATGCGGCCGCCACCAGGCAGGACCTGCAGCACCCAGCCGCGCCGGTCCTGCTCGATCCGGACGTGGTGAGCCACCGCCTGGTGCGATGCCAGCACCAGGTCGTTGTCCGGCGGCGCTGCCGATACGCAGTACCGGCTGCGACCAGTCAAAGATCCTCGCGGGCCGCGTTGGGAAACTCGATGCGCATCAAGGGGCCGATGGGTGAACGGACGAGCCTGCGGCTCGACCGCGGCAAGTCTACACAGGCGCCGGCCAGTCCAGTAGTTTGCGTCCAGCCGTTGTCATCGTCACCCGCGTTCGCGTAGCGTGGCCGCCTTGCCATCGCATTCCCGGAGCACCGCCATGCCCTCGATCGACATCCGCCGCCCGCATTCGCTTACGCTGCCCGAGGCCCGCGCCGTGGTCGACAAGGTGGCGGCCCGCATGCGCGAAAAGTTCGATGCCCAGGCGCCAGTGGCGCGGCGATACGTGCGAGTTCTCACGCTCCGGGGTGAACGGCTCGATCGCGGTACCGCGCGACACGGTGCACGTGCAGGCGCAGCTGGGCATGATGCTGAGCCCGCTCAAGGGCATGGTCGAGCAGGAGATCGAGCGCAAACTGGATGAACATTTCGGTGCCTGATCGGCTGATGAAACTTTAACCACAGGCCGGAACGTGGCATAATCCTCGTCTTACGCGGCCACCCCGGCCGGGCTTTCAAACAGCGGAACGCATGGCCAAAGACGACGTCATCGAAATGGAAGGCACGGTCCAGGAGACCCTGCCCAATACCATGTTCCGCGTGCAGCTGGAAAACGGGCACGTGATCATCGCCCACATTTCCGGACGCATGCGCAAGCACTACATCCGCATCCTGACCGGCGACAAGGTGAGGGTCGAAATGACGCCCTACGACCTGACCAAGGGCCGGATCACCTACCGCATGAAGTAAGCACGACGCCGCCGGCACGGGCCACGCTCCGCCGCCACCGGTGTCCGCCGATCGAAGGGGCCGCGCACGTGCGCGGCCTTTTTGCGTTGTCGACGTCGGCGCACGAAAAAGCCCCTCGCGAGCGAGGGGCTGTTCGGGTCAGGCTGGCGCCGAGGCCGGCGCCAGCCGGCTTACTCGACGACCGCCGGCAGGCGCTCGGCCGCCTCGGTCTCCACCACCAGCTCGCCGTCGCGCACGCTGAGGATGCACCTTGCCGCCATCGGCCAGCTTGCCGAACAGCAGCTCGTCGGCCAGCGCACGCTTGACCTTCTCCTGGATCACCCGGGCCATCGGCCGCGCGCCCATCTGCGGGTCGAAGCCGTGCTCGGCCAGCCAGCGCCGGGCCTCGGCGGATCACGTCCAGGCTGACGTGCTTTTCGCTCAGCTGGGTTTCCAGCTCGATCAGGAACTTGTCGACCACGCGCAGGATGTGCTCGAAGTCCAGCGAGCTGAACTGGATGATCGCATCCAGCCGGTTGCGGAACTCCGGCGTGAAGCTGCGGCGGATCACCTCCATCGCGTCCGAATCGTGCTTCTGCTCGACGAAGCCCATGCTGCGCCGCGACGCCAGCTGCGGCGCCGGCGTTGGTGGTCATCACCACGATCACGTTCTTGAAGTTCGCCTCGCGTCCGTTGGTGTCGGTCAGCACGCCGCGATCCATCACCTGCAGCAGGATGTTGAACACGTCCGGATGCGCCTTCTCGATCTCGTCCAGCAGCAGCACCGCGTGCGGATGCTTGGTCACCGCCTCGGTCAGCAGGCCACCCTGGTCGAAGCCGACGTAGCCCGGAGGCGCGCCGACCAGCCGCGAGACCGAATGCGCCTCCATGTACTCGGACATGTCGAAGCGGATCATCTCGATGCCCAGCTGCATGGCCAGCTGCTTGGTCACCTCGGTCTTGCCCACGCCGGTGGGGCCGGCCAGCAGGAAGCAGCCGATCGGCTTGGACGGATCGGCCAGGCCCGAGCGGGCCATCTTGATCGAGGCGGCCAGCGCCTCGATCGCCGGGTCCTGCCCGAACACCACCATCTTCAGGTTGCGCTCCAGGTTGCGCAGCACGTCGCGGTCGGAGGCGGACACCTGCTTGGCCGGGATCCGCGCCATCTTGGCCACGATGTACTCCACCTCGGCCACGTCGATCTTGCCGGTGCGCTCGTCCTCCGGCAGCAGCCGCTGGCGCGCGCCGGCCTCGTCGATCACGTCGATCGCCTTGTCCGGCAGCAGCCGGTCGGGAATGTGCTTGACCGACAGATCCACCGCCGCCTGCAGCGCCTCGTTGGTGTAGATGACGTGTGGTGCTCCTCGAAGCGCGAGCGCAAGCCCGCGCAGGATCTCGACGCTCTCGGCCACGGTCGGCTCGACCACGTCGATCTTCTGGAAGCGCCGCGCCAGTGCGCGATCCTTCTCGAAGATGCCGCGGTATTCCTGGAACGTGGTCGAGCCGATGCAGCGCAGCTCGCCCGAGGCCAGCATCGGCTTGATCAGGTTGCTGACGCGTCCATGGTGCCGCCCGAGGCCGAGCCGGCACCGATGATGGTGTGGATCTCGTCGATGAACAGGATCGAGCCCGGCTGCTTCTTGAGCTGGGCGATCACCGCCTTCAGGCGCTTCTCGAAATCGCCGCGGTACTTGGTGCCGGCGACCAGCGCGCCCAGGTCCAGCGCCCAGATGGTGCCGTCCTCCAGCACCTCCGGCACGTCGCCCTCGACGATGCGCTTGGCCAGGCCTTCGGCCAGCGCGGTCTTGCCGACGCCGGCCTCGCCCACGTACAGCGGGTTGTTCTTGCGCCGGCGGCACAGCACCTGGATGGTGCGCTCGATCTCGTCGGCGCGGCCGATCAGCGGATCGATCTTGCCCTCGCAGCGCCAGCTCGTTGAGGTTGTTGGCGTATTCGCTGCAGCGGGTTGCCCTTGGCCTCGCCGCCCTCCTCGCCCTCGCGCTCGCCGCTGGCGGCCGCGCCCGGCTCCTCGCCGATCTTGGCGATGCCGTGCGAGATGTAGTTGACCACGTCCAGCCGGGTGATCTCCTGCTGGTGCAGGAAATACACCGCGTGCGAATCCTTCTCGCCGAAGATCGCCACCAGCACGTTGGCGCCGGTGACCTCCTTCCGGCCGGAGGACTGCACGTGGTAGACCGCGCGCTGCAGCACGCGCTGGAAACCCAGCGTGGGCTGGGTGTCGCGCTCGTCGCCGTGCGGCAGCACCGGGACGGTCTCGGCGATGATCCGCTCGAGCTCGGCCGACAGCCGGGCCAGGTCCACGCCGCAGGCGCGCAGGGCGCCCGTCGCGGACTGGTTTTCGGTGCAGTGCAAGCAGCAGGTGCTCCACGGTCATGAACTCGTGGCGCTGCTCGCGAGCCTGCTTGTAGCAATGGCCGATGGTGACTTCGAGATCCTTGCTGAACATCCGGATCTTCTCCACTAGCATGACAGGCGGCCTGCAGGCCGCGATGGCTACAAGATGGGGCTGCTCACAACTTTTCCATAGTGCACAACAACGGATGCTGATGGGTGCGTGAATACTCGTTGACCTGGGTGACCTTGGTCTCCGCCACCTCGCGCGTGAAAACGCCACATACGCCCTTGCCGCGGGTATGCACGTGCAGCATCACCTGCACGGCCTGCTCCTGGTCCATGGTGAAGAACCCGCGCAGCACCTCGACCACGAAATCCATGGGCGTGAAGTCGTCATTCAGCAGCACAACTTGGAACAAGCGGTGGCCGCGCCACCTCCGGCTTGGACTGTCTCGACGGCGAGACCGCTGCCGCTCGATCGTGTTCGTGTTCAGTTTCGTGAGCCATGGAATCCGGGAAGCCTGATCGTCGTGAGGAGTATACGCAGGGCCAGGTCCGGCCTGCGCATCCAGGCACGGCGGCGCTGCCCGCCCCATCCACAGGTAGTGGCACAATGGCCCGTTTTCCAATGCCGCCGGCGGTACCTCCCACGATGTCCCCCAACTCCCCCGCCTCCGCCGTGTGGCGTCCCCACGTGACCGTCGCCTGCGTGGTCTGCGACGGCGACCGCTACCTGATGGTCGAGGAGCGGGTCGGCCGGTCGACTGGCCTACAACCAGCCAGCCGGCCACCTGGACGATGGCGAGAGCCTGCTGCAGGCGGCCGTGCGCGAAACCCTGGAGGAAACCGGCTGGAGCGTCGAACTGCAGCACCTGGTCGGGGTCCACCAGTGGCGCAGCACCGAGCATGGGCAAAGCGTATGCGCTTCAGCTTTGCCGCCCGTGCGCTGGAGCACCATCCGGAGCGGCCGCTGGACGACGGCATCATCGCGCGCTGTGGCTTACCCGCGACGAGATCGCCGCGCTGGGCGACAGCCTGCGCAGCCCGCTGGTGCTGCTGCAGCATCGACGCCTGGCTGGCCGGCCAGCGGCTGCCGCTGGAGACCCTGCACAGCGTGCCCGGCAAGGACCCGGCCCCATGAAGGTGATGCTCGGCGTCTCCGGCGGCGTCGACTCGTCGGTGGCCGCGCTGCTGCTGCAGCAGGCCGGCCACGAGGTCGAGGGCCTGTTCATGCAGAACTGGGAGGAGGACGACGCGCAACGGCCCCTGCAGCGCCGACGCCGACCGCAAGGACGCCGTGGCCGTGTGCGGCCGCCTGGGCATGCCTTTTCATGCACGCAACTTCGCCGCCGAGTACTGGAATGGCGTGTTCGAGCATTTCCTGGCCGAGTACCGCGCCGGGCGCACGCCCAACCCCGACGTGTTGTGCAATCGCGAGATCAAGTTTCGAACTTTCCTCGACGAGGCGCGCGCGCTGGGCGCCGAGAAGATCGCCACCGGCCATTACGCCCGGATCGACTGCCGCGACGGCGAGTGGCGGCTGCTGCGGGCGCGTCGACGCGGCCAAGGACCAGACCTACTTCCTGCATGCGCTGGGCCAGGCAGCAGCTGGCCGCCACCCTGTTCCCCATCGGCGAGACTGCCCAAGGCCGAGGTGCGCGCATTGGCCCGCGAGGCCGCGTCTGCCGACGCACGCCAAGAAGGACTCCACCGGCATCTGCTTCATCGGCGAACGCGACTTCCGCGACTTTCTTGGGCAGCTACATCCCGGCCCGTCCCGGTCCCGATGCGGACGCCCGAGGGCACCGGTGGGCGAGCACCAGGGCGTGATGTACTACACCCTGGGCCAGCGCAACGGCCTGGGCATCGGCGGTCGCCAGGGTGCCGGCGGCGAGCCCTGGTACGTGGTCGGCAAGGACGTGCGCCGGCAACGCCTGTACGTCGCCCAGGGCGGCGAGAACCACTGGCTGCATGTCGCGACGGCTGCGCACCGAAGCGCCGCACTGGGTCGCTGGGCAGGCCCCGGGCCAGGTCTTCCGCTGCACCGCCAAGACACGTTATCGCCAGGCCGACCAGCCGTGCTCGCGTGCGGCAGGTGGACGGCATCCTGGAGGTCTGCTTCGAACAGCCGCAGCGCGCCGTGACCCCCGGCCAGTCGGTGGTGTTCTACGATGGCGAGGTCTGCCTGGGCGGTGCGGTCATCGCCGCCACCGACGCTGCCTTCGGCGGCCTGTCCCCTTCCCCCGATCGAGAGTCCCGCCGCGTGTTTGAATTCCTTGCGATGAACGAAGAGCGCGTACTCGCGCTCGCCGGTGTCTTTCAGGCCGCCACCCTGGTGCAGCAGCTGGCCCATGACGGCCGCTGTGACGAAACCGCGATGGAGGCGAGCATCGCCAGCGTGTTCCGCATCGACGCGCCGTCGGTGGCCGCCGTCTACGGCAACGTCTCGGGCGTGCGGCTGGGCCTGCGCAGCATGATCAACCAGATCGACGAGAGCTCGCGCGACATGGCGCTGACCCGCATGGTGGTCAGCGTGCTGCGACTGGAGCGCACCCTGGCGCGGCACCCGGCAGTGGTTCGCCAGTTGCAGGAGGGCATCGTCGCCACCCAGCGCCAGGTCGACCACTTCGGGCAGGACTCGGCCCAGGTCACACGCAGGCTGGCCGACCTGTACGCGGCCACGCTGTCGACCCTCAAGCCACGCATCATGGTGAGCGGAAACCCGCTGCCGCTACAGCAACCACAAGTGATCGAGCGGGTGCGCAGCAACCTGCTGGCCGCAGTGCGCTCGGCGGTGCTGTGGCATCAGGTCGGCGGACGCCAGTGGCAGCTGGTACTCAATCGCCAGCAGTGCAGCATGCTGGCCCGCGGCCTGCTTACAGGCGCCACCCTGGACAACCGGTAAGAGCGCCAGGCGCGGGTAACCCGAACACCGCGCCGCTCGGAAGGCCGCCGTCCTTGTAGGGTGGGCTTCAGCCCACCAGCTCTTCCGCTCTTCCGCTTTGTTGGCCTGGTGGGCTGAAGCCCACCCTACGCCCACCCTACGCCCACCCTACCCGCGCCCGCCGCCCGCCTTCCAGGACGCGGTCGCTGCCGCACTCAGCCGCTCTGGATTGGGCTCAGGCAGGGGCGCTTGGCGGCCAGCTGGCGCAGCATCTGGGCAAAAGCGCCCAGTTCCTCGTGCCAGGGCGAGGCTTCGCGCCAGTACAGGCGCGATCTCGCGTCCGGCCACCTGCCCTTTCAGCTTGGTCAGCACGATGTCCGGCATCGAGGCCAGCCGATCGTGCGCCAGCGCCGGCACCAGCGCGTAGCCGCCGCGCAGGCGCACCAGCGCGGCCAGGCTCTCCAGGCTTACGTCCTGTACGTGACTGCCGCCCGCATCGGCGCCGGGCAGGCCGCTGGCATGGCTTTCGGCCATCAGCGTGGCCTCGGCGGCATCGAGCTGCTGCAGGTCCACGCTGCGCCGACGCGCCATCGGGTGGTCGGCGCGCAACATCAGCTCCCACGGCTCGAAGAACAGACGCTGCATGGCCACCCCGCTGGCCGCGCTGGCCGGCGGCGCCAGCACCGCATCCAGCTCGCCCTCGTGCAGCCGCCGCAGCAGCCCGCGCGGTTTGCCCTCGGACAGGCTCAGGCGGGTGCCGGGGAAGTGCTGCGGAAAGGGTCCCACCAGGTGCGGCAGCAGGTAGGGCCCCAGCGTCGCCAGCACGCCCAGGCGCAGTTCGCCACCAAAGGCCACCGCCCCGGCCCGGGCCGCCTGCTGCAGATGCTCGGCCGAGGCCAGCACCGCGTCGATCTGCTCCAGCAGCCGCCGCCCGCCGGCGGTCGGCACGATGCGCCGGCCACCGCGTTCGAACAGCGGCGCGCCGAGCGCCTGCTCGACCTTCTGCACCTGGTGCGACAGGCCCGACGGACTGATATGCATGGCCCGCGCGGCGCTGTTGAAGCTGCCCTGGCGGTGCACTGCCTGGACCAGGGCCAGGTCGCGCAGCGAGGCGGATGCGAGTGCCAACGAAATCATCGAATGGTGGATGCCATCAAATACGTTTGTGTGCCAGCGCCCGCGGCTTCATGCTTGGCACTGGAGTTCATCTGCACTTCGCCTGCCGGATGCCATTCTAGCCGTTGGCGCCCGCGTTCACCTGTCCGCCGGGGTTCGCACCCGCTCTCCGCTGGCAGACCGGCCGCCCAAGCGCCGGCCTTTGCGCGATAATGGCCAGTTTGCGCGGCCGCCTACCGGCGAAGCGAAGCGCCGCTGCACGCCCCATCCCCGTTGCAGTTTCAGCCAGGAGTTGATGTCCATGAAAGATTCGTTCTCCGTCCGCGACAGCCTTGAAGTCAACGGCAAGCGCTACGCCTTCGCCAGCCTGGCCAAGCTGGGCGAGCGCTTCGACCTCAAGCGCCTGCCCTACTCGATGAAGATCCTGCTGGAAAACCTGCTGCGCCACGAGGACGGCACCAACGTCACCGCGAAGGAAATCGAGGCCGTCGCCAACTGGGACGCCAAGGCCGAGCCGGACACCGAGATCGCCTTCATGCCGGCGCGCGTGGTGCTGCAGGACTTCACCGGCGTGCCCTGCGTGGTCGACCTGGCCGCCATGCGCGATGCCATGAAGACGCTCGGCGGCGATCCGAAGCTGATCAATCCGCTGTCCCCGGCCGAACTGGTCATCGACCACTCGGTGCAGGTGGACGTGTTCGGCAGCGACGACGCGCTGGATCGAGAACGTGGCGATCGAGTTCGAGCGCAACCAGGAGCGCTACAGCTTCCTGCGCTGGGGCCAGAAGGCCCTGGCCAACTTCAAGGTGGTGCCGCCGCGCACCGGCATCGTGCACCAGGTCAACCTGGAGTACCTGGCCCGCGTGGTCATGGGCCAACGAGATCGACGGCCAGCTGTGGGCCTATCCGGACACCGTGTTCGGCACCGACTCGCACACCACCATGATCAACGGCCTGGGCGTGCTCGGCTGGGGCGTGGGCGGCATCGAGGCCGAGGCGGCCATGCTGGGCCAGCCCTCGTCCATGCTGATTCCCGCAGGTGGTCGGCTTCAAGCTGACCGGCCAGCTGCCCGAGGGCGCCACCGCCACCGACCTGGTGCTGACCGTCACCCAGATGCTGCGCAAGCACGGCGTGGTCGGCAAGTTCGTCGAGTTCTTCGGCGCCGGCCTGAAGCACCTGCCGCTGGCCGACCGCGCCACCATCGCCAACATGGCGCCGGAGTACGGCGCCACCTGCGGCATCTTCCCGGTCGACGCCGAGTCGCTGAACTACCTGCGCCTGTCCGGCCGCAGCGACGAGCAGATCGCGCTGGTCGAGGCCTACGCCAAGGCGCAGGGCCTGTGGCACGACGAGAACACCCCGCAGGCCGAGTTCACCGCACACGCTGGAACTGGACCTGGCCGACGTCAAGCCGTCCATGGCCGGCCCCAAGCGCCCGCAGGACCGCGTGCTGCTGACCGACGTGAAGAAGAACTATCGACGACAACGTCGGCCGCTGACCGCCAACCGCAAGACCGGCAACGGCGAGCCACGCTTCGCCAACGAAGGCGGCGACACCGCCGTCGGCAACGGCCAAGCCGTGGGCGACGGTCAGTCGGTCGAGAACGGCCAGAGCTTCGACATGCAGCGACGGCGACGTGGTGATCGCCGCCATCACCTCGTGCACCAACACCTCCAACCCGGCGGTGATGCTGGCCGCCGGCCTGGTCGCGCGAAGGCCGCCGCCCGAGGGCCTGACACGCCAAGCCGTGGGTGAAGACCTCGCTGGCGCCCGGCTCCAAGGTGGTCACCGACTACCTGGAGAAGACCGGCCTGATGGACGACCTGGAGAAGCTCGGCTTCTACCTGGTCGGCTACGGCTGCACCACCTGCATCGGCAACTCCGGCCCGCTGCCGGCCGAAATCAGCAAGGCCATCGACGCAGGGCGACCTCGGCGTCGGCCTCGGTGCTCTCGGGCAACCGCAACTTCGAAGGCCGCGTGCATCCCGAGGTGAAGATGAACTACCTGGCCTCGCCGCCGCTGGTGGTGGCCTACGCCCTGGCCGGCACGCTCGACATCGACCTGACCAACGAGCCGCTCGGCCAGGACCAGCGACGGCAAGGACGTGTTCCTGAAGGACATCTGGCCGACCAACAAGGAGATCAGCGACCTGATCGCCAGCGCGGTCACCGCCGAGATGTTCGCGAAGAACTACGCCGACGTGTTCAAGGGCGACGAGCGCTGGAACGCGATCGCCTCGCCGGACGGCGAGCTGTACGCCTGGGACGACGACTCCACCTACATCAAGAACCCGCCCTACTTCGACGGCATGACCATGGAAGTCGGCCAGATCGCAGGACATCCACGGCGCGCGCTGCCTGGGCCTGTTCGGCGACTCGATCACCACCGACCACATCTCGCCCGCCGGCGCGATCAAGAAGGACTAGCCCGGCCGGCCGCTACCTGATCGAGCGCGGCGTGCAGCCGGCGCGACTTCAACTCCTACGGCTCGCGCCGCGGCAACGACGACGTGATGGTGCGCGGCACCTTCGCCAACATCCGCATCAAGAACCAGATGCTGGCCGGCGTCGAAGGCGGCTACACCCTGCACGTGCCCACCGGCGAGCAGATGGCGATCTACGACGCGGCCATGAAGTACAAGGCCGACGACACCCCGCTGGTCGTGCTCGCCGGCAAGGAATACGGCACCGGCTCGTCGCGCGACTGGGCGGCCAAGGGCACCCTGCTGCTGGGCGTGAAGGCGGTCATCGCCGAAAGCTTCGAGCGCATCCACCGCTCCAACCTGGTCGGCATGGGCGTGCTGCCGCTGCAGTTCAAGCGACGGCGAGAACGCCGCCAGCGCTGGGCCTGACCGGCAACGAGACGTTCGACATCACCGGCCTCGACGACGGCGAAGCGCGCGAGGCGACCGTCAAGGCGACCGCCGCCGATGGCAGCACGCAAGAGACCTTCAGCGTGCACGTGATGCTGCTGACCCCGAAGGAGCGCGAGTTCTTCCGCCACGGCGGCATCCTGCAGTACGTGCTGCGCTCGCTGGCCTCTCGCAAGGCCGCCTGACCGCGTCCCTGGGGACACACCGAAAAACGCCGCCTCCGGGCGGCGTTTTTCTTGGGCCAGTGCAGAGTGGTCGCGTTGGCCGTAGATGCCGTCCCACCCGGTCGCCATATCGCCAGCGCACAGCGGCACGCCCCGTAGGGTGGGCTTCAGCCCACCAGCCCAACCCAGCGGAAAAGGCGAAGAGCCGGTGGGCTGAAGCCCACCCTACGCACCCGGCACGCCGCCAGCTTCCCGAGGTCCTTGGCAGACCCGGTCTGGCACGATCGCCAGCGCACAGCGGCAAGCCCACCCGACTCCCGCCCTGCCGAGCCCGGCGCTACCTCCCTGGAACGCTTATGGTTTCGCCAGTGCGCTGCCGGCCAAGGGCGCGGGTACCGTCTCGACCTCGGCGAACAAGGTGCCGTGCGGTGGCAGGTGGAGACGCCCGCCGCCTATCACGCCAGCGGCCAGGCCGTGCCCTTCGCAGCAGCGCATGGGTGACAGCAGTGGCAGTGGCATGTCGATCGGGCGCCCTTCGAGATTGAATGCGGCCAACACCGTGGTACCCCGGAAGCTGCGCGTGAAAGCCAGTATCGGCTCGTCGGTTTCCAGGAAGCGGATGTCGCCCCAGCACAGCGCCGGCTGGGTTCGGCGCCACTGCATGAAGGTGCGGAAGCCATGCAGCGCCGAGTTCGGATCGCGCTCCTGATGCTCCACCGAAAGCGCTCGATGCGACGGCGGCACCGGCAACCAGGGACGCACGCGGCTGAAGCCCGCGTGTTCGTCATCACGCCACGGCATCGGGGTGCGGCAGCCGTCGCGCCCCTTGAAGTTCGGCCAGAAAGCAATGCCATACGGATCCTGCAGCGCGTCGTACGGCACCTCGGCTTCGGGCAATCCCAGCTCCTCGCCCTGGTAGATACAGACCGAACCGCGCAGCGAGCAGACGATCGCGGTCAGCTGATTGGCCAGCTGTGGCGAGGCGCGGCCGCGGCCCCAGCGGCTGAGCACGCGCTCGACGTCGTGGTTGGAGATCGCCCAGCAAGGCCAGCCCTCGGCGCATCTGCGCCTCCAGCCGCTGGACCGTGCTGCGGATGTGCGCGGCGCTGAAATCCTCGGTCAGCAGCTCGAAGCTGTAGCCCATGTGCAGCCGGCCGGGCTGGGTGTATTCGGCCATGGTCGCCAGCGAGTCCTCCGACGATATCTCGCCCAGCGCCATCACATCGCCGTAGTCATCGAGCAGCGCGCGCAGGTCGGCCAGAAAGGTCAGGTTCTCCTGCTGGGTGTTGTTGTGCCAGTGGTACTGGAACGCGTACGGATTGTCCGACCTGAAGCCGCGGCCGACCCGGTGTTCGGGCGCCTTGGGCGGGTTGTCGCGCAGCTGGCTGTCGTGGAAGCAGAAGTTGATCGCATCCAGGCGCAAGCCATCCACGCCCTTGTCCAGCCAGAAGCGAACGCTGTCCAGGATCGCCCCGCGCACGTCGGGGGATGGAAGTTCAGGTCGGGCTGCGAGACCAGGAAATTGTGCAGGTAGTACTGCCCGCGCCGTGGCTCCCACTGCCAGGCGCTTCCACCGAAGATCGACAGCCAGTTGTTCGGTGGCGTGCCGTCTTCCCGCGCATCGGCCCACACGTACCAGTCGGCCCTGGAATTGTCGCGGCTCTGCCGGCTCTGCTGGAACCAGGCGTGCGCGCTGGAGGTATGACTGAGCACCTGGTCGATCACCACTTTCAGCCCCAGCCGATGCGCCTTGGCCAGCAGCCGGTCGAAGTCATCCATGTTGCCAAACAGCGGATCGACCGCGCAGTAGTCGGCAATGTCATAGCCGAAGTCGGCCATCGGCGATTTGAAGAACGGCGCGATCCAGATCGCGTCGACGCCCAGCCCGGCGATGTAGTCCAGCCGCTCGGTGATGCCCGGAAGATCGCCCACGCCGTCGCCATTGGTATCGAGAAAACTGCGCGGGTAGATCTGGTAGATGGCGGCTCCGCGCCACCAGGGATGCTCGGTCATGCAACGTATTCCCTGACTGTCACAGGCACCCGGCACGCGCGGGGCGATGGCGAACGGTCGCCAGCTTAGCGGTTGGCAAATACCGCAGCGCCGCTTTGTGCATACGTATTCATCCATGTTGCGGGTGCAACATTCGGATGCCGCGCGCGCGCTGGCCACTCGCATCACCCATTGCAACGCTCCCTGCCGGGGCCGGTGAGCGCTGGCTTCGCGCGGCATCCGGGCCGCGCCGACCGGCCTTGCTGCAGTGCGATCAAGCCCCCGGATGCAAGGTCATGAATACGTATGCAGTTCTGCGCTTACCCAAAAACATCGTGACTATGATCGGCCCGAGACGTTCATCAAACTTTTAACGAGGGGTTGGACATCCGTCGCAGGGGGGAACTCCTGTCATCACATTCGAGCGTGTGAACTCGACAGTTTCCGGAGGGAAGAAATGAAAAGATTCGAGCGCAACATCCTGGCGATGGCTATCGCGTCGACGTGCCTTGGCGTGTGTTCCATTGCCAGCGCGGGTACGGCGCCCACGGCAGCGGCGAGTTCACGGCAGGGCATGCAGGACCAGTCCGACAGCACGACCGATGGCCAGGTGCCCCGCAAGGAGAAGAAATCCCAGCGCGGCCATACCACCCAGCTGCAGGCGGTCGAAGTCAACGGCTTCGCCAGCAGCCTGGAAAATGCCACCGCCATCAAGCGCAATTCCGACGCCATCGTCGAGGCGGTCTCCGCCGAACAGATCGGCAAGCTGCCGGGCGTCAGCATCGCCGACACGCTGGGCCGCCTGCCCGGCCTGGCGGTACAGACCGTCAGTGGCCGCCCGCAGGTGCTGACCATCCACGGCCTGGGTCCCGATTTCAGCACCGCGCTGGTCAATGGCGGCCAGCAGGTCAGTACCTCCAACAACCGCGACGTGCAGTTCGACCAGTACCCCTCGAGCTGGTTCGACAACGTGGTGGTGCACCTGAGCCCCACTGCCAACCTGGTCGGCCAGGGCCTGTCGGGCACGGTGGACATGCACACCATCCGTCCGCTGGACAAGGACAAGCCCGAAGCGGCGATGAACGCGCGCTACGTCTGGGACGGCCAGTCGCAGCTTTCGACCGGCCCCGGCGTCAGCGACAAGGGCTACAACGTCAACGGCATCTGGGTGGACCAGTTCGCCGACCACACCTTCGGCGTCACCCTGGGTGTCGACCTGGAATCGAACCCGGCGCAGATCAAGCACCAGGCGCCGTGGGGTTACCCGAACGATGCCGACGGCGACTACGTGGTCGGCGGCTCCAAGAATTACGGCATTTCGGACACCTTCAAGCGGCAGGGTCTGCTGACCTCGTTCCAGTGGCGGCCGAACGATTTCTTCAACAGCACGCTCGACCTGACCTACGACAACTTCAAGGAAACCCAGCAGGCCAAGGGCATCGAATTTCCGCTGTTCTGGGGTGGCGGCGTCACGCTGGACCCGGCCAACGTGCAGAACGGCTTCGTGCAGAGCGGCACCTACAACAACGTCAAGGGCGTCATCCGCAACGACTACAACCAGACCAAGGCCAAGGTCTGGAACATCGGCTGGCGCAACGAGTTCAAGTTCAACGACGACTGGTCCGGCGAACTGGATGCCAATTACTCGCGCGCCGACCGCCGCGATTTCCAGCTGGAGAGCTACTCGGGCACCGGCTACGGCACTGGCGCCGGCGGCGGCGCCACCGATTCGATCGGCTTCAGCGAGCTCGACAGCGGGCTGCTCTACCTGAACCCGTCGCTTGATTACAGCGGCGACCAGATCGTGCTGACCGATCCGCAGGGCTGGGGCTCCGGCGGCAACCCGCCCGTGGTGCAGGCCGGCTTCATCAACGCGCCCAAGACCAAGGATTACCTCGCCAACCTGAAGGCCGCCGTCAAGCGCGACTTCATGGAAGGCCCGTTCTCCAGCGTGGAAGCCGGTGTCGTGCGCGGTACGCGCAAGAAGACCTACGACATCGACCAGACCTTCCTGACCCTGGGTGGCGGTTTCTTCTCCGCTACCAACACGCCCGTCCTCACCGCCCCGACCGGCGGTGGCACCTGCAGCGCGCTGGCGTGGATGGGTGTGGGCTCGCAGGCCTGCTACAACCCGCTGGCCCTGATCTCCAACGGTACCTACACGCTGCTGCCGACCTCGCTGTCGTCGATCGCGGTGCCGCCGAACTGGAAGGTCACCGAGCGTGACGTTACCTCGTACGTGCAGTTCAACCTGGACACCAACGTCGGCAACGTGGGCCTGCGCGGCAACTTCGGCCTGCAGGTGGCGCACACCAGCCAGACCTCCGAAGGCCAGCGTGTGACCGCCGGCGACGGCAGCACCACCGCCGGCGACGCCACCGCCATCCTGGTGCCGGTGAGCGGTGGCACCACGTACACCCGCTACCTGCCCAGCGCCAACCTGATCTTCGGCTTCGACGAGAGCAACGATCTTCGCGTCGGTGCGGCCCGCGTGATGGCGCGTCCGCGCATGGACCAGATGAGCGCCAGCCTTGGCTTGAACACGGCCATCGGTCAGCTCTCCAACCCCGATCCGAACCAGTCCTACTTCAGCGCGTCCGGCGGCAATGCCAAATTGGCCCCGACCATGGCCGACAACTACAACATCAGCTACGAGCACTATCTCTCCGGCAACGGCTCGGGTTACCAGTGCTCCTCCGCCGATGCGAAACAGTCGGACCTGTGCCGCAGCGGCAGCGGTGGCGGATACATCGCGTTGTCCGGCTACTACCTGAAGCTGAAGGACTACATCAACCCGAACTCGGCCTACCTGTACGACTTCGCCGCGTTCGTACCGGCCTACCTGACGCCTGCCCAGCAGGCCCAGCTGGGCACCACCATGGGTGTCGTGTCCGGGCCGGCCAACGAGGGCCGTGGCTACGTCAAGGGCGCCCAGCTCACCCTGAACCTGCCGTTCGGCAATTTTTCGTCGGCACTCAGCGGCTTCGGCACCATCCTCACCGGCAACTACACCAAGAGCTCGCTGATCTACCCGGGCAACCCGGACCCGATCACCGTGCCGGGCCTGTCCAAGTGGGTCGCCAACGGCACGCTGTACTACCAGCACAATGGCTTCGAGGCGCGCATCAGCGACAGCTACCGTTCGAGCTTCCTGGGTGAGGTGTCCGGCATCAGTGCCACCCGCATCGAGCAGACCATCAAGGGCGGCAGCAGCTACGACGCCCAGATCAGCTACTCGTTCAACAGCGGCGCGCTGGAGGGTCTGACCCTGATTGCGCAGGGCTCGAACCTGTCGAACAAGAGCTTTGTAACCTACCAGAACGACGACCCGCGACAGGTACAGACCTGGGAGAGCTACGGTCGCCGCTACGAGGTGGGCGTCTCCTACAAGTTCAAGTAAGACGCCAACGCTGTTCTCCCCGTTAGCCCCGTTGGCTGACACCAACGGGGCTCGTTTTTTGACGGGCGGCCGTCCACCGGCTACACGGTGTGGATGGGCGACAACCAGGCGCGACCAACCATGAATGCATCAGCGATCAGGAACGTGGTGATCGTCGGCGGAGGCACCGCCGGCTGGATGGCGGCTGCCGTGTTGTCGCGAGCACTGGGGCAGCAACTGTCGATCCGGCTGGTGGAATCGGACCAGATCGGGACGGTGGGGGTGGGCGAAGCAACCATCCCGCAGATCCGCCACATCAACCAGTTCCTGGATATCGACGAGGACGACATGCTGCGTGCCACCGGTGGCACGTTCAAGCTGGGCGTCCAGTTCAACGACTGGGGTCGCATAGGCGACCGCTACCTGCATGCCTTTGGCGACATCGGCCTGCCGCTGGGCCTGATTCCATTCCAGCACTACTGGCTGCGCCAGCGCCAACGCGGCGCGGCGCACGACCTGTGGTCCTACTCGCTCAATGCCGCAGCCTGCCATGATCACCGTTTCGGCCGCCTGGAAAAGGTCGGCTCCAGCCCGCTGACCGGCATCCGCTACGCCTACCACCTGGACGCCAGCCTGTACGCGCAGTACCTGCGCCAGCGCTGCGATCCGGCCGTGGTGCAACGCACGCAAGGCAAGGTGGTGGACGTACGCCTGCACGCGCACAGCGGCTTCATCGAATCGCTGCTGCTGGACAGCGGCGAAGCGATCGATGGCGACCTGTTCATCGACTGCTCGGGTTTTCGCGGGCTGCTGATCGAGGGGGCGCTAAAGAGCGGCTACCACAACTGGCAGCACTGGCTGCCCAACGATCGGGCACTGGCCGTGGCCAGCGTCCGGACCGGTCCCATGCGCCCGTACACGCAGGCGAGCGCACGAAGTGCCGGCTGGCAGTGGCGCATCCCGCTGCAGCACCGCACCGGCAACGGCCACGTGTACTGCAGCCGCTACATCAGCGACGACGAGGCCGCGTCGGTGCTGCTGGCCAATCTCGACGGGCCGGCGCTGGGCGATCCCCGTCCGCTGCGCTTCACCACCGGCATGCGGCACCAGGTCTGGAACCGCAATTGCATCGCGCTGGGCCTGGCCGCCGGATTCATGGAGCCGATCGAGTCAACCAGCATCCATCTGGTCCAGTCCGGCATCAGCCGGCTGCTGGGAATGTTTCCCGATCGCTCGTTCGACCCGGCCATCGTCGCCGAGTACAACCGGCAGACGCAGTTCGAGTACGAACGCGTCCGCGATTTCCTGATCCTGCACTACAAGGCCACGCAGCGCCGCGACACGCCATTCTGGCAACACTGCGGGGAGATGGAGATTCCCGATTCGCTGGCCCACCGCATCGAGCTGTTCCGAAGCGGCGGCTTGGTGTTCCGCGAAGGCGAGGAGCTGTTCACCGAACCGGGCTGGCTGCAGGTGATGCTCGGGCAGCACATCGAACCGAGGGCCTGGCACGCGCTTGCCGACGCGCTGCCGGAGCAGCAGCTCGACGGCTTCCTGGCCGACATCCGCACGCTGATAGGCCGCGCGGTGAACACGCTGCCGAAGCATGCCGACTTTGTCGCCGCGCACTGCGCCAGTGCCCAGGGCGAGCCCGGTTGAACCGCTTGGCATGCCGGGCACCTGAGTCGCGCGATCAGGCTCCGGCGTGCGCGCATCGCAGTGCACCAAACCCGAAAGGTGATGCGCTCGGCATGAATACGTATGCACCTGCGGCGATCTGGGCGCCGCCGCGGCCTACCATGGAAGCACGCGCGGCAAGCGGCCGCACCCGGCCGGCCGGGTGCCGATCCGCTGCCGCCTGTCCCCATTGCCGCCGGAGTACCTGTTGATCCGCCGACTCCCCCTGCCCGTGCTGTTGTGCCTTGCCCTGTTCTCGTTGCGGGCGGTGCCGGCCGTGGCCACTGCGTCGGCGACGCCAACCACCTCCCCCACCCCGGAGGCTCGCAGCGCCCCGGCCACCCACGTCTGGTACGAGATCTTCGTGCGTGCCTGGTACGACACCAACGGCGATGGGGTCGGCGACCTCAACGGCGTCACCGCCAGGCTCGATTATCTGAAGTGGCTGGGCGTGGACGGCATCTGGCTGATGCCGATCAACCCGTCGCCGAGCTACCACGGTTACGACGTCACCGATTACCGCGCGATCAACCCGCAGTACGGCAGCATGGCCGATTTCGAACGGCTGGTCGCGGCCGCGCACCAGCGCGGCATCCGGGTCATCATCGACCTGGTGATCAACCACAGCAGCGATCGTCACCCATGGTTCCTCGCCGCCCGCGATCCACACGACCCGCACCATGGCTGGTATCACTGGGCCACACCCGGAACCAAGCTTGACGCCATCAGCGCCACCGGCGGCCCGGCCTGGCACCGGCTCGGTGCGCAGGCCTACCTGGGCGTATTCACCGGGCAGATGCCCGACTTCGACTACGACACGCCGGCGCTGCGCCGGCAGATGGTGGGTGTCGGCCGGTTCTGGCTGAAAAAGGGGGTCGACGGCTTCCGCCTGGATGCCGCCCGGCACATCTACGACGACTTCCGGAACCCGGACGACGACCCGACCGTGCTGGCGCGCAACGTGCGCTGGTGGTCCGACTTCCGCGCCGGGCTGGATGCGGTACGCCCCGATGCGTACCTGGTCGGCGAAGTGACCGGACGCACGCCCACGGCACTGGCGCCCTATCTGCAGCCGCTCGACGCGGTGTTCAATTTCGCGCTGGCCGAGCGGCTGATCGACAGTGCCGCGCACGAACGCAACCTGGGGCTCGATGCGCTGCTGGACCGCAGCGCGGCGATCTATCGCGCCTCGCCTCGCCGTTCGGGTGACGCGCCGTTCCTGTCCAACCACGACCAGGAGCGGGTGATGAGCCAGCTGCATGGCGACGACCGGCACATGCGCATGGCCGCGGCGATGCTGCTGACCCTGCCCGGCCAGCCCTTTCTGTATTACGGCGAGGAACTGGGCATGCGCGGACGCAAGCCCGATCCGGACCTGCGCGAACCGATGCGCTGGCAGCGCGCCGCCGGTGCGCCGGGGGAGAGCCGCTGGAAGCGCTCCAGCGTGCGGCAGGGGCCGGACGTCTCGGTCCAGGCCGAGCGCGCCAACCCCGGCTCCCTGCTGCACTTCTACCAGCGCCTGATCCACTGGCGCGCCGAACTGCCGGTGCTGGTCGACGGCGACCTGCACGCCGTCCCCACCGGCAATCCGCGGCTGCTTGCCTACCGACGCGGCGGCGGCGCGAACGCGGTCCTCGTCTTGCACAATCTGTCCGGCCGATCACAAACACTCACGCTCGATCCGGCCACCTTTTCCGCGGTCACCACCGTGCGGCTGCAAAGCGGCACCGGGGCCCGCATCGACCAGGGCAGTGTTGCCCTTCCCGCCTACTCCACCGTGGTACTGCAATGATCGAACAACGCCTTCGTCGCCGGCCGGCTGCCCGGCTTCTCGCCCTCGCCCTGATCAGCGCCGCCGGCATGCAGACGGTCACGCCGCTGCATGCCCGAACCGCCACGGTCGACAGCGAGGGCCTGCGCATACCGGTACGCAACGGCGTGGTCAGCGCCCGCCTGCTCAATGCCGGCATCGTGCGGCTTCGCTTCACGCCCACCCATGGCGCGCCGGTCGCACCCACCGTGGTGATCGACCCCAGGGCCAGCTGGCCGATGCCCGACATGCACTGGGAGCAGCACGGGCAGTTGCAGACGCTCAGCTCCTCGCAGCTGAAGCTGCAATGGGATGCCGGACGCGCCCTGCTCACGCTCTGCGATACCGAACAACGAACCCTGCTGCAGATCGATCCGCGCTCGCTCGGGCGCGGCACGCTGCAATTGCAGCATGGCAAGCAGGATGCGCTGTATGGCATCCACGGCTACAGCGCCACGGACAAGGGCGGCGGCCTGCTGCGCCGTGGCAAGCAGCTGGCCGATGCCGGCAAGCAGGGCGATGCCGGCGCCCCGTTCGTGTGGAGCACGGCCGGCTACGGCGTGCTGGTCGATGTGGTCGGCGCGCGATTCCGGCTGGCGCCGCAGCGGATCAAGGTCAAGGCCGACGACGGCCGTCTGGGCGACGTGTACCTGATGGCCGGCTCGCCGAAGACGCTGTTTGGCTCGCTGGCCAGCATCAGTGGCCACAGCCCGCTGTTCCCGAAGTGGGCGATGGGCTTCACCAACAGCCAGTGGGGCATCGACGAGAAGGAGCTGCGCGACATCGTCGACACCTACCGGGCCAAGCACATCCCGATCGACAACTTCACGCTGGACTTCGACTGGAAGGCCTGGGGCGAGGATGATTTCGGCGAGTTCCGCTGGAACACCCGCAAGTTCCCCGACGGCCCCAGCGGCAAGCTGAAGAAGGAGATGGATGAACGCGGGATGCACTTGACCGGCATCATGAAGCCGCGCATCCATGTCGATACGGTCGAGGGCCGACAGGCCACCGAGAACGGCTACTGGCTGAAGGAAAGCAAGGCCGAGCCGGACTACTTCTCGCACAAGACCGTGCGCGAGCTGGATCTTTCCACCGCAGCGGCCCGCAGCTGGTTCTTCAACGACGAACTCAAGCACGCGTTTGCCACCGGCATCGTCGGCTGGTGGAACGACGAGGCCGACGACACCGGCGTGCAGCTGCAGCACCTGGACATGGAGCGCGCGCTGTACGACGGCCAGCGCGCCATGTCCGACCTGCGCGTGTGGTCGATCAACCGCAACTTCTACCTGGGCGCGCAGCGCTACGCCTACGGCCTGTGGTCCGGCGACATCCGCACCGGGTTCTCCAGCATGGCCAACCAGCGCCAGCGGATGCTCAGCTCGATCAACCTGGGCGAGATGCAGTGGGGCATGGATGGCGGCGGCTTCAAGGGCGGCACGCCCAGCCCGGAGAACTACGCGCGCTGGATCCAGTTCGGCGCGTTCACCCCGATCTTCCGCGTGCATGGCGAACTGAACCAGAAGCGCCAGCCGTGGACCTACGGGCCGGTGGCCGAGAAGGCGGCCACCGACGCGATCCGCCTGCGTTATGCGTTGATCCCGTACATCTACAGCCACGAATACGCCCGCCATGTCAGCGGCGTGGGGCTGGTGCGTCCGCTGGTATTCGACTGGCCGCATGACCCGATGGTGCGCAACGACGTCAACGCCTGGATGTTCGGCGACAGCCTGCTGGTGTCGCCAGTGGTGGAACAGGGCCAGCAGCTCAAGCGCATCTACCTGCCCGCCGGCCGGTGGACCGACTGGTTCAGCGGCAAGCAGTATGCGGGTGGCCAGACCATCGAGCACGTGGCGGACGCCACGAACTGGAGCGATATCCCGCTGTTCGTCCGCGACGGCGCCATCATCCCGATGCAGCCGGTGATGGATTACGTCGGCGAGCGGCCGGTGACCGAGCTGCAGGTCGAGGTGTTCCCCGGCGACCAGCCCAGCCACTTCGACTATTACGACGACGACGGCAAGACCTACGACTACGAAAACGGTCGCTACTTCCGCCAGCCGCTGGCGGTGCGTCGCACCGATGGCGTGGTGACCTTGAAGACCGGCGAGGTCGAGGGCAGCTACAAGCCGCCGCTGCGCTTCTATCTGCTGAAGATCCATGGCGGGCGGGCAGCCTCGGTGACCAGCGGCCATGCGCTGCACCCGTTCGCCAGTCTGGAAGCACTGCAGCAGGCCGATGGCGAGGGCTGGGCCGCAGGCACCGATCGTTTCGGTCCGGTGACCTACGTGCGGGTGGCCGCGGCCCAGACGCGGGAAATCGCGTTGCTGATGGGCAACTGAGCCGGGACGCCCGGTCGCGCTCAGTGCAGTGTGGCCTCCGCGGCCGCATCCTGTACGCGGCGCACGTTGCACATCACCAATCCGCTTGCCGGCAATGCCGGCATGCGGTCCAGCGGGTAGCTCAGGTCCTGCGGCGGCACGCTGTACTCCAGTGCGCTGGCCAGCTCGCCCGCCGCTACCATCAACAGCGCGATGGCCGGGTTCTCGCCCGGGCAACGGTGGCCGGCCGCGGTGTCGCCAGCGCCTTGCGCCACGAAGTTGAACGCGCCCCCGTCCCAGTGCGCGAACCGGTCCGGGTTGAACTGCTCGGGCGACTCCCACAGCGCCGGGTCATGGTTGGTCCCGTACAGGTCGAGCACCACCCACTGGCCACGGCCAAAGTGCCGCCCATGCCAGTCGAACGGCTCACGCACGCAACCGCCGATCAGCGGAAAGAACGGGTAGTAACGACGGACCTCCTGCACGAAGCGCAGCAACAGCTCCGGCTCGCCCGCCTGCAGCCGCTGGCGCAGCGAGGGATGCTCGTGCAGGGCCAGCGCGGCAAAGGTGATCCAGCGCGATACCGCCACGGTCGGCCGCAGCAGGTTGATCAGCTCGACCGTGGCCGTGGGCACGTCCAGCAGCTGGCCCGTGTCGTCGCGGAACGCGGCCACCGCCGCCGCGGGCGAGCTGGCCGGGTCGGCCTGTTCGGCGCGCAGTTGCTCGATGATGGCGCCGATCCACCGCTCGTTGCGCCGTCGTCGCAGCCAGGCAGTGAGCAGACTCGGACCGAACGAGCCGGCCGCGTCGATCATGCTGGTGAACTCGCGCGTGCGGCGCTCCACCTCGTCTTCGGGCAGCGGCACGCCGGCCCAGCTGCACACCGTGCGGCACAGGATCTGCTCGGCCTCGCTCTGCAGCTCGATGCCCGGCTGGCGGCTCCAGCGGTCGACGGCGCTCCGCCACTGGCTGCGGAAGATCTGCACCATCCGCGCGGTGCCGGCCGGATCGAGCACCTGCAGGAACAGCTCCTTGCGATGCCGGTGCCGGGCGTCGTCCAGTTGCTGCACGCTACCGACGTCCTGCAGCAACGACACGGTGGTCGGTGGCATCGCTCCGCGCCGGGTGAAGCGGCCCGGGTGATAGAACATCGCCGCGGCATCGGCACCACGCACGCACACCACCGGCCGCAGCATCAGCCGGGTTTCGAAGGCGTCGCTGCCAAGCTTGCGGCAATGCCGTGAAATGAAGTCGTAACCCTGGTTGAGCAGGGACAGGGTGTTGTCCAGGGCCGGATCGCGCGGAAGGCCCGTATCGGCAGACGCGGCGGTGGATGGATGCTCGTGGGAAGACATAGGCATCGTCGCTTCGGCGAGGGCGCTCCAGTGTCGCCGGCCGGGCGTGATCACCACGGCAACCGCATGCGTAACCGGGACTGCCAGGCCCGTCGCTCCCACGCCATCGGGGGTGGATTTCGCGGCCCGCGTGTGAACGTGGCCGAGGCGAAGCGCCCTCGTCGATTTCACGATGAGGCATGCATCGTTGCTCCCGTCGGCGCATGGCGCTTCCCTTGCCGGGGTGGCACTCCGGTTGCCGCGGACGTGTCCGCGGTCGCCCACGGCGGAGCCGGGGCATGGAAACGCCATGAGCGGACCGGCGCCGGGCCTGCTGCCCCCCAGGCAGGCCCGGCGCCACACCTGCCCCGGCTGTCCCGGCGGTGTTCACTCGGCCCCGACAACCGCCGTGGGCAGATGTCCGGTCAGCTCCAGCAGGATCTCGGCGGACCGGGCGGTCCGAGCGATGTCCGCGGCCAGTTCCGCCCCTCCGCCGGCCAGCGCCTCCGGCCCTGTCTGCTCCGCGCGCAGACGCAGCAGCATCTCCCTTTCCTTCAGCGCCCGATAGGCGGACCACAGCTGGTCATCGGTGGTCTGAGCCTGCGCATGGACAAGCGTCTCCAGGGTAAAGCGATGCCCGGTATAGCAGTCGAATTCCGTTGGCTGCGTGTGCGCAACGGCCGCCAGTGAACCATGGCAGACCGGACACACGAAAGGCGAGCGATCCGCGTCGCGGGCCGATACGCAGGCCGGATCGTCCTGCCCGGCCGCTGCGCCCTCTGGCGTGTCCGCCCGCGCCAGCCCGTCCGCCATCGGCCTGCGATCGATTCCGGGGGCCGCGGCGCGCCCGCGTACCATGTCGATCAGAAGCTGCGGCATGCGTTCCAGTGGAACGCAGCTATCGACGTCGACATTCCGCCAGGCGCTCATCGGCATGCCGGGTGCCTCCGCATCCTGCGGGTCCTGCACCACCGTCATTCCGCCGCACTGCTTGATATGCCGCAGCCCGAGGGTGCCGTCGTTGAGATTCCCGGTCAGCACCACGCCGATCACCCGTCGGCCATGCTCGCTCGCGGCCGAACGGAACAACGGATCCACCGCCGGCCGCGTGAAATGCTCCTTGGGTCCATGCACCAGCCGCAACTGGTCGCCATGGACCAGCAGGTGGCAATCCGGAGGCGCGACATAGACACCGGCTTCGATGGTCTCGCCGTCGCGGGCATGACGTACCGGCAGGTGGCTGTGCCGGGCCAGAATTTCCGGCAGGTAACTGGCATGACCATCGATGTGCATCACGACCAGCAGTGCGGCTGGCAGGTCGGCGGGCAAGCCCGCCACCAGCGTGCGCAATGCCTGCACCCCGCCGGTCGAGGTGCCCACCACGATCAATCGTTCCACGGCCAAACCCGCCTCCAGCAAGAGCCCTTGCCAATCCCAGGCGAGCCTGCGCCACGCGGCGTTCCGGCGACGTGAGCGCCCCATCCCTGCCCGCCGTTGCGTTTCGACCCGCTTGCCAGACGGCCCCGTCTCGGCCCGATCGCCCACGCCCATGCCCATGCCGATGCCAATGAATACGTATGCAAGCGCTGGTTGCTGCACTGCGATGCTTCCTACCATGCAAGGCCCAGGCCGCCAGTGGGCCGGGACCGATGCTGCGTCCGCAAATGCGGTACGCGCGGGGCCGTGACATAACCACGGTTGGCAACCAGCGGGAGCCACGCCATGAAGCACTACTGCACCGTTTCCAACCATGTGACCAGCGCATGCTGAGCCTGCTGCTGGCCACCGCGCTGGCCACTGGCGCGAACCCCGCGCCCTGGCACCACGGGCTGGACTGGCACGGTGTCCACGTCGGCATCGAGCATGATGCACAGGGCCGCTACACCCTGGCATGGCCCTACGGGCAACGGGTGATCGCGCCGCAACCCTTGCACGTGGACACCGCCAGCCCGCTGTTCGACGGGCTGTTCGCGATGGCGCAGGACGACCTGTCCCTTGATTCGGTCGATGCGATCCGCGATGGCGCTTTCGACCACGGCCGGCCAATCCCCTGCCACTGTTTCGAGACCGGCCTGAAATGGCCGTATCGTGTGGACGCGCGACCTGTCCTACGCGATCGACCTGGGACTGTGGCGACTGGACCCGACACGCGCGCGCAACGGCCTTCGCTTCAAGCTCTCGGACCTGCGCAGGGCCGCGCCGTCGCAAGGACCCGCTTCGGATCAGTTGCTGGTAATGCAGGACACCGGGTCAGGCGGCAGCTGGCCGATCAGCACCGATCGCGTGGTGTGGTTCCTGGGCGCCCGCCACCTGCTCGATGACCGGGCGTTCGCGGACCAGGCCTGGCACGCGGTCCGCGACACGCTGGCGCAGGATCGCGACTATGCGTTCGACGACCGCTTCGGCCTCTACCGGGGCGAGACCTCCTTCCTGGACTGGCGCGAACAGACCTACCCGGCCTGGACCGCAAACGAGCGTAACTTTCATCGCCCAGTCGTTCGCGCTGTCCACCAACGTGCTGCATTACCAGGCCCTGCAGCTGGCAGCCACGATGGCCGCAGGCCACGGCCAGCCGCAGGCCGCCGCCGGCTACCGCGCGCAGGCGTCCGCGCTGAAGACGGCGATCAACGCGCACTTCTGGCGCGCCGACCGCGGCCTGTACATGAGCTACATCGGCGGCGACGGCACGCCCGTTCGAAACCTACGACCTGCTCGGCACCGACCTGGCCATCATCAGCGGCGTGGCCGACGGCGAGCGGGCCGCGCAGGCGCTGGCGAACTACCCGACCTGGCCGGCCGGCAGCCCGGTGATCTGGCCCGAGCGCGCCGACCAGCCGATCTACCACAACCGCGCGATCTGGCCGTTCGTCAGCGCCTATACGCTGCGCGCGGCACGGGCCGATGGACGACCCGGCGCGCATCGCCCACGAGCTGCGCTCGCAGATGCGCGGCGCGGCGCTGTACGGCTCCAACATGGAAAACTACGAACTGCTGACCCAGGGCCAGCACGTCGACGAAGGCAAGCTCAGCGGCCCGGTGGTCAACTCGCCGCGCCAGCTGTGGTCGGTGGCCGGCTACTTCGCGGTGGTCACCGAGGGCGTGTTCGGCCTGACCGGAGACGGCCGGGTCGAGCCCAAGCTGCCCACCTCGCTGGTGCCGATGCTGTTCGGTAACCGTGAGGCGATCACGCTGACCTGGGCGACCGGCGCATCACCCTGCAGTTGCCGAGCAAAGGTCGACGGCAACCTGCTGGTCGCCGACCGCATCACGCACCGATGGCGACACCACCACGGTGCATGCTCAAGGCGGTGCGGGTGACTGCCCCGCCGCTGCGCACTGGCGCCCCGCTGGTAGCGCCGCCCGGCCCCGCCCGCCCCGGTGGTACAGGCCCAGGGCACATGGCTGGCGGGTACAGGCGGACGGCGTCGGTGCAGCTGTACGTCAACGGCGTGCGCCACGGCCGCATCGACGGCAGCGGCCAGCTCCCGCCGCAGCCGGGACTGGCCTGCCTCAGCGCCACGCGCGGTTGGCGCCGACGGCCTGGAGTCGCTGCACAGCCCGGAGACCTGCGTCGGCCCTGCCACCCGCGTGAACGGCGCCTGGCCGCGCCGGTGGACGGCGCCGGCCGGCGGCAACTACCGCGTCGGCTGCGCTACGACAACGGCACGGACCGATCAACACCGGCATCACTGCCGCGGTGAAGATGCTGACGATCTCGCGCTGCTGGCAGCGCCGGCGCAGGTGCGTCCCGATCGTGATGCCGCACAGCATCGGCGAGCAGCGTTCGACCCACGGGCGCTTCCACGCCGATGCCGGGGCCGACCTGCAGCTTTGCCCTGGAGCACGGCTTCAACATGAGCTACCTGAGCCACTTCGTCCACTACACCGGCGGCCCGGCGGCGCGAAGGCCCGCTCAACCAGGCCGACGTGCGTGCGCTCGTGCATCGCGCCGCTGGCGCCCCATGCCCAAGCCGGAAAGCCTGCCATGAAGAGCGCACCATGAAGAGCAAGCCGCCGCTGTCGTTCTGGCAGATCTGGAACATGTGCTTCGGCTTCCTCGGCATCCAGTTCGGCTTCGCCCTGCAGAACGCCAACGTCAGCCGCATCTTCCAGACGCTGGGCGCCAACGTCGGCGGACATCCCGATCCTGTGGGTGGCCGCTCCGCTGACCGGACTGATCGTGCAGCCGATCATCGGGCACTATTCGGACCGCACCTGGAGCCGGCTGGGCCGGCGCCGACCCTACTTCGCCGGCCGGCGCGGTGCTGGCCACGCTGGCGCTGCTGGCGATGCCCAACGCGCCGGTGCTGTGGGTCGCGGCGGGCCTGCTGTGGATCATGGACGCCTCGTTCAACATCTCGATGGAGCCGTTCCGCGCGTTCGTCGGCGACCAGCTGCCGCCGCGCCAGCGCCCGCTGGGCTACGCCATGCAGAGCGTGTTCATCGGCGTCGGCGCGCGTGGTCGCCTCGCTGTTGCCCTGGCTGCTGGCCCACGCTGGGCGTCGCCAACACCGCGGCTGCCGGGCACATCCCCGACACCGTGAATATGGTCGTTCTACGTCGGCGGCGCGGTGCTGCTGGTCGCGGTACTGTGGACGGTACTGTCCACGCGCGAATACCCGCCCGAGCAACTGCGCGACTTCGACAGTGCACGCCCGCCCGCCGCAGCTCCTACACGGCCACCGGTCCGCCCCGCTGTCGGCGTGGCATGGCTGCTGGTCGGCCTGCTCGGTGCGGTGGCGATCGCCGGATTCCACCTGGCCGGCGAGCTGTATCTGCTGGCCGGCATGGTTGCCAGTCTTCGGCGCCGCGCAACTGTGGTTGTCGCGCACACGCAGTCGCGGCATGGCTGGCGCAGGTGTTGTGCGATCTGCACGACATGCCGCACGCCATGCGGCGGCTGGCCTGGGTGCAGTTCTTCTCCTGGTTCGCCCTGTTCGCCATGTGGATCTACGCCACTCCGGCAGTCACCGGGGCGATCTACCACACCACCGACACCGCCTCGGCGGCCTACAACGAGGGCGCCAACTGGGTCGGCGTGCTGTATGGCGTTCTACTTCGGGGTCGCCGCCGTGGCGGCGGTGGTGATTCCATGGATGGTGCAGCGCTGGGGCCTGCGCATCAGCCACCTGATCAACCTGTGGCTGGGCGGGCTGGGGCTGATCTCGTTCCTGCTGGTACCCGATCCGCGACTGGCTGCTGGGCTCGATGGTCGGGGTCGGCTTCGCCTGGGCCTCGATCGTCTCGCTGCCCTACGCGCTGCTCTCGGACAACCTGCCCGCGGCGAAGATGGGCGTGTACATGGGCATCTTCAATTTCTTCATCGTGATCCCGCAGCTACTGGCCGCCAGCGTGCTGGGGCTGCTGCTGAAACTGTTCTTCCAGAGCCAGCCGATCTGGGCGCTGGTGCTGGGCGGGATCAGCCTGATCGTGGCCGGGCTGTGCACCTTGCGTGTGCACGAACCGGTACCGGAACGCGCGGAATTGTCGGTGCAGGCCGGCTGACCACAGGATACCCACCATGAACCATGCGACCGTGCTGTCCACCCTCGCCCTGGCGCTAGCCGCCGGACCGGCCCTGGGCCAATCATCCAGCCAGGCCGCCGCTGCACCGCCATCGGCGTTCTATGGCACCGACGAACCGTTCGCCTCCGACGCGATCTACTTCGTGCTGACCGACCGCTTCGTCAACGGCGACCGCGGCAACGACCACCGCGACCAGGGCGGCGCGCACCCGACTTTCGACATCCCCGTTCAGGGGGCGCCGGCCGGACAAAGCGCCAACATCGGCTACCTCGGCGGCGACTTCAAGGGCATCGTCGATAATGCCGGCTACATCCGCGGCATGGGCTTCGGTGCGGTATGGATCACCCCGATCGTGGACAACCCCGACCAGGCCTTCACCGGCGGCGACCCGGTGCACTGGGGCTCCAAGTTCACCGACCGCGGCAAGACCGGCTTCCACGGCTACTGGGGGGTGAACTTCTACAAGCTTGACGAACACCTGCCCAGCCCGGGTCTGGACTTTCGCCAGTTCACCGCGAAGATGCACGCGGCCGGCCTGAAAGTGGTGCAGGACATCGTCGCCAACCACGGCTCGCCCGCCTTCAGCATGCCGCGGCGGCAGCCGCAGTTCGGGCAGATCTTCGACAAGAACGGCACGCTGGTCGCCGACCAGCAGAACCTGCCGCCGTATGAGCTCGACCCGCTGCACAACCCGCTCCACCGCTTCTATCACGCCTGGGACGACCTGGCCCAGCTGTCCAACAACGACGGCGACAACCCGGCGGTGCTGGACTACTTCGTCGGCGCCTACGACCAGTGGGCCGACCAGGGCGCCGACGCGTTCCGCATCGACACCATCAGTCACATGCCCACGCGTTTCTGGAAAGCGTTCTCCACCCGCATCCGCCAGCGCCATCCGGGCATGTTCATGTTCGGCGAGGCGTTCGACGAGAACCCGGACGACCTGACCCGCTATACCTGGCGCAACAACGGCGGCATGAGCGTGGTCGACTTCCCGCTGCGCACGCGCATCGCCGATGTGTTCGAGCATCCCGGCAGCGATTACGCCCGCATGCTCGACCGGCTGTTCCTCACCAACGGTCCCTACGGCAACCCGTACGAGCTGGTCACCTTCTACGACAACCACGACATGGCCCGGCTGGACGCCAGCGACAACGGCTACATCGACGCCCACAACTGGATGTTCACCGCGCGCGGCATCCCGGCCATCTACTACGGCTCGGAGACCGGCTTCGAGCGCGGCAAGGCCGAACACGAAGGCAACCGCAACTACTTCGGCCAGCAGCGCATCGAGCAGGCACCAAGCAGCCCGATCTACCGGCACCTGGTGCGCATCGCGCGTCTGCGCGCGCGCCTGCCCGCGCTGCAGCGCGGGCTGATGCTGCCGTTGCGCTTCGGCGGTGACCAGGCAGCCTTCTACCGCGTCTACCAGCAAGGCGGTACGCACCAGATCGCGCTGGTGCTGCTGAACAAGGGCGACAAGCCGGCCGCGTTCCGCGTCGACCGGTTCATGCAGGCCGGCCACTGGCAGGCGATGCTCGGCGGCAACCCGGTGGAGGTGGCCCAGGGCGCACCACTGCAGGCGCAGGTCGCGGCGCACGGGGTACAGGTATACCTGCTCGATGCCGCGGTCACTCGTCCGGATTTGCTGGCGCGGCTGACCCGCCTGATGCGCGAGAAGGGGCGTCCCGGCAGCCGTTGAGAAGCGTCCCGGGGTCCTGGCTCAGATTTCCTGGCGCTTGAGGATGTAGTCCAGCCCGCCTTCGCGGTACCAGCGGTAGCCGTACGGCTCGAGCATGACGCAATGCCGGCCGTCCGGTCCGGGCTCGCTGTGATCGTCCGAGAGCAGGTTGATCAGGCGGGCGCGCCCCCGGCGGCCGCCCTCTGCCGTGACGAACGTCTCGCACGGCACATCGCTGGTGTTGTGCAGCAGCAGCACCGCATTACCACGCCAGCGGTAGCGCATCACCAGCACCGCGCGCGGCTCGATCGGCAGGATCTCGAAATCGCCCCAGGCGATTTCGGGCACCTCCTTGCGCATCCGCAGCATCCGCTCGAACCAGTTCAGGAAGCAGTCCGGCCCGCGCCGCTGGGCGGCCACGTTGACGTGCTCGTAGCTGAAAGGACCGCTGGCGATGGTCGGCACCGGCGAACGATCTGCGGCGGTGAAGCCACCGGCCGCTTCGTCCGACCACTGCATGCTGGTGCGGGTGCATTGGCGCTCGGGCAGGTCCAGATCGTCGCCCATGCCGATCTCGTCGCCATAGCGGATCACCGGCGTCCCCGGCATGGTCAGCATCAGGCTGTAGGCGAGCTCCAGCAGCCGGCGGTCATCGCGCAGCATCGGCACCAGCCGGCGGCGGATGCCGCGACCGTACAGCTGCATGGATTCCTCCGGGGCGAACGCTTCGAAGACGCGCTGGCGTTGCCTGTCGGTGAGCCGGCCCAGGTCCAGCTCGTCGTGATTGCGCAGGAATACCGCCCACTGCCCCGTCGCCGGGCGCGGGCGGGTCTGTTCGAGCGCCTTGGCCAGCGGCCGTACGTCGGCCGCCGCCAGCGCGTAGAACAGGTTCTGGTTGACCTGGAAGTTGAACATCATCTGCAGCCGGTCGCCGTCGTCGCCGAAATACTTCAGGTCGTCCTTCGGCTTGACGTTCGCTTCGGCCAGGATGATCGCGTCGCCGCGGCGCCACTGCAGCAGTTCGCGGAAGTAGCGCAGCATCTCGAACTGCTCGCGCGGCTTGCGCCCGGCGCCCTTGGTGGCGATCACGAACGGCACCGCGTCCATGCGGAATCCGGACACGCCCAGTTGCGCCCAGAACCCCATGATCTTCAGGATCTCCGCCTGCACCTTCGGGTGGGCGGTATTCAGATCGGGCTGGAACTCGTAGAAGCGGTGGAAATACCAGGCCCGTGCCTGCTTGTCATGGCTCCAGGTGCTTTTCTGGACGCCGGGAAATACCACGCCGTCCTCGGCGTTTGCCGGCCGCTTGTCGGCCCATACGTACCAGTCGCGGTACGGCGACTGCCGATCGCTGCGGGCCTGCTGGAACCATGGATGCTGGTCGGAGGTGTGGTTGACCACCAGGTCGATCAGCACCCGCATGCCGCGCTGCTTGGCCGCCTGGGTGAACTCCACGAAGTCGCCCAGGGTGCCGTAGCGCGGGTCCACGCCGTAGTAGTCGGACACGTCATAGCCGTGGTCGCGCCGCGGCGAGGGAAAGAACGGCATCAACCACACCGTGGTGACCCCCAGCCCCTGCAGATAGTCCAGCCGCCGCGCCAGCCCCTGGAAATCCCCCACCCCGTCGCCGGAGGCGTCCTGGAAGGTCTCCACCGACAGGCAGTAGATGATGGCGTTCTTGTACCAGAGGTCGTCGATCATGGCTTCACGACGGTGGCGAGCCGATGGTGCAACCGGTGTGAAACCGCGATGACCCCCGCTACACCTGCCCTGCGCCACGCTCGGAGGTCGATACGACGGAGGACGGCATGAGCGACAGCCTGTGGTGGCAGCACGGCGTGATCTACCAGGTCTATCCGCGCTCCTTCGCCGACAGCAACGGCGACGGCATCGGCGACCTGCGCGGCATCGAGGCCAAGCTCGACTACCTGGTCGCACTGGGCATCGAGGCGATCTGGATCTCGCCGATCTACCCGTCGCCGATGGCCGATTTCGGCTACGACGTCAGCCGACTACTGCGACATCGACCCGATCTTCGGCAACGCTGGCCGACTTCGACCGCCTGCTGGCCGCCGCGCACCAGCGGGGGTTGCGGGTGATCCTGGACTTCGTGCCGAACCACACCTCGGACCTGCACCCGTGGTTCGTCGACAGCCGCCGTTCGCGCGACAGTGCGCACCGCGACTGGTACCTGTGGCGCGACCCGGCCCCCGACGGCGGGCCGCCGAACAACTGGCTGAGCAACTTCGGCGGCAGCGCATGGACCTTCGATGCGACCACCGGTCAGTACTACTGCCACCTGTTCCTGGACCGCCAGCCGGACCTGAACTGGCGCAACCCGGCGGTGCGCGAGGCGATGTACGAGGTGATGCGCTTCTGGCTGCGCCGTGGCGTGGACGGTTTCCGCGTGGACGTGATCTACCATCTGATCAAGGACGCCGCCTTTCGCGACAACCCGCCCAACCCGAACTGGCGGCCCGGCGTCGGAGCGCAATCGCATCGCCTGGAGCCGCTGTACACCGCCGACCTGCCCGAAGTGCAGACCATCGTGGCGCAGATGCGCGCGGTGGTCGACGAGTTCCCCGAGCGGGTATTGATCGGCGAGATCTACCTGCCGCTGGAACGCCTGATGGCCTATTACGGGCGCGACCTGGAAGGCGCCAACCTGCCGTTCAACTTCCTGCTGCTGGGCGCGCAGTGGCAGGCACGCAACGTCGCCCGCATCGTGCACGACTACTACGCCGCCCTGCCCCACGGCGGCTGGCCGAACTGGGTCCTGGGCAACCATGACAACGCGCGCATCGCCACCCGCGTGGGCGAGCCGCAGGCGCGCGTGGCGGCGGTGCTGCTGCTGACCCTGCGCGGCACCCCGACCATGTACTACGGCGACGAAATCGGCATGCAGGACGTGCCGATCCCGCCCGACGAGGTGCAGGACCCGGCAGAGCTCAACGAGCCGGGCAAGGGCCTGGGCCGCGATCCGGAGCGCACGCCGATGCCCTGGAACGGCTCGCCCGGCGGTGGCTTCACCCAGGGCCAGCCGTGGCTGCGGCTGGGTGCGGACCATGCCGAACGCAACGTGGCCGCCCAGCGCGACGCGCCCGATTCGCTGCTGTCGCTGTACCGGGCGCTGCTGTCGCTGCGGAAGGCGAGCGGCGCGCTGCTGCATGGCCGCTTCGAGCTGCTGGAAGTCACCGACCAGATGATCCTGTACGAGCGCGCCGACAGTGCCGAAGCGATCCGCGTGGCGCTGAACTTCAGCGCCACCGACGCGCCGCTGCCCGATCCGGCCCTGCTGACCGGATGGGACTGCCTGCTGTCGACCCACGCGCCCAGCCCGGGGCCCGCCGACGCGCTGGCCGCGAACGAGGCCCGCATCTGTCGCAAGCGCACCGGCGCCGCAGCTTGACCGCAGCAATGCGCATTCCCCATCGACCGTTGTGGGAGTGACTTCAGTCGCGATGGCCGCGCCAGCGGCCGTTGTGGGAGCGGCTTCAGTCGCGATGGCCGCACCAGCGGCCGTTGTGGGAGCGACTTCAGTCGCGAAGGCCGCACCAGCGGCCGTTGTGGGAGCGACTTCAGTCGCGAAGGCCGCGCCAGCGACCGCTGTGGGAGCGACTTCAGTCGCGAAGGCCGCACCAGCGACCGCTGTGGGAGCGACTTCAGTCGCGAAGGCCGCGCCAGCGGCCGTTGTGGGAGCGACTTCAGTCGCGAAGGCCGCGCCAGCGGCCGTTGTGGGAGCGACTTCAGTCGCGAAGGCCGCGCCAGCGACCGCTGTGGGAGCGACTTCAGTCGCGAAGGCCGCACCAGCGACCGCTGTGGGAGCGACTTCAGTCGCGAAGGCCGCACCAGCGGCCGTTGTGGGAGCGACTTCAGTCGCGATGGCCGCGCCAGCGACCGCTGTGGGAGCGACTTCAGTCGCGAAGGCCGCACCAGCAGCCGTTGTGGGAGCGACTTCAGTCGCGAAGGCCGCGCCAGCGGCCGGCTCCGGTTCCGACCAACGGTTCAGCCACGCGATATTTCAACGCCAGGCCGGCCTGCTCCATGCGGAGCGGATCGCCTCGGCCGGATCGGTAGCCCCGATGAGAAAGTGCCTGGCCTCACAAGCCGACCAGCGTCGTCAGGATCCGCTTCCTCCGCCGCATGGCATTGGGCGCCCGCAGCGATGAAAGCATCCATGTCCGAAAGCGGCCAGTACCCGCGCTGCGCCGATGCTAGCCTTGGCCCATGCCTGCCGCCGCCCCGACCCTGCCCGACGCCGCACTACCACCGCCGCAGGTCTGCGATCAGGCCCGCCGCAGCCGCGACGCGCGTTTCGACGGGCTGTTCTTCACCGCGGTGACCAGCACCCGCATCTACTGCCGCCCGGTCTGTCCTGCGCCGGCGCCCAAGCCGGTCCATGTGCGCTATTACGCGAACGCGGCGGCAGCCGAGGCCGCCGGCTTCCGCCCCTGCCTGCGCTGCCGACCGGAACTGGCACCGGGCATCCGCGACTGGCAGCGCGGCGGGCAACTGGTCAACCAGGCGCTGGCGCTGATCGACCACGGGGCGCTGGAGCACGGTTCGCTGCAGACCCTGTCCGAACGGCTTGGCGTCGGCTCGCGCCAGTTGCGGCGGCTGTTCGTGCAGCGGCTGGGCGTGCCGCCGATGAGCGTGCACCAGACCCGGCGCCTGCTGTTCGCCAAACAGTTGCTGACCGAGACCGCCCTGCCGGTCACCGAGGTGGCCCTGGCTGCCGGATTCAGGAGCCTGCGGCGCTTCAACGCGGCGTTCCTGCAGGCCAACCGGATGCCACCGCGCGAACTGCGCCGACGCCCGCGCGCGGTGCCCGACCAGGCGCTGACGCTGCGGCTGGAATACCGCCCTCCATACGACTTTGCGGCGATGCTGGCGTTCCTGCGCACCCGGGCCCTGCCGGGCATCGAGCGGGTCGACGAACGCGGCTACGCAAGGGTTTTTGGCGACCCGCAGGAACCGGGCTGGCTGGAACTTGCCGCCTGGCCGGGTGATGCCCACGCCCTGCAACTGCGTGTGCATGCGCCACGCACGACCGGACTGCTGGGCGTGGTGACCCGACTGCGCCGCATGTTCGACCTGGACGCGGACCCACAGGCCCTGGCCGAGGTGCTGGGTAGCTCCCCGATACTGCAGCCGTGCTTGCAGCGCCACCCAGGCCAGCGCCTGCCCGGCGGCTGGGGCGGTTTCGAGATTGCGGTGCGCGCGGTGCTTGGCCAGCAGGTCAGCGTGGCCGCCGCACGCACCCTGGCCAGCCGGCTGGTTCAACGCTGGGGCCACGCCCTGCCCGAGCCGCTCGTCCCGGATCTGCAGCGACTGTTCCCCGACCCGGACGCGCTGGTCGACGCGGACCTCACCGACATCGGGGTAACCCGGGCACGCGCAGACACGATCAGGGGCATCGCCCGGGCGATGCTGGACGGCCGCGTGGACTTCCGCCCCGGGCAATCGCTGGACACGTTTGTCAGCGCCTGGACCGCCTTGCCGGGCATCGGCGAGTGGACCGCGCACTACATGGCGATGCGTGCGCTGAGCCATCCGGATGCGTTCCCCGCGGCCGACCTGATCCTGCGCCGGGCCGCCGCCGGTGGCGGCCCTGAACTGAGCACCCGCGAACTGACCGCCCTGGCCGAGGCCTGGCGCCCCTGGCGCGCCTATGCGGTGATGCACCTGTGGCGAAGCGTGGCCGACGGCGCATCGGTTTCCGCGCAGCCGAACGCAGCGCGAGCGAGCGCATGAACGCCGCCCTCGTGTATTACGACGAGATGGCCACCCCGATCGGCCGCCTGCGGCTGGTCGCCGACACCGGGGGCCTGCGCGAGGTGTGGTTCGAGAGCGGCCGGCACCGGCGCGATCCCGCTCCGCACTGGGAGCGGTCGTCCTCAGCGCTCACCTTTGCCCGCACCGCGCTGGAGGAATACTTCGCCCGGACGCGGCAGGTCTTCGAGCTTCCCCTGAACCCGCACGGGACACCCTTCCAGCTGGCGGTGTGGCAGGAACTGGCGCGCATCCCCTACGGCAGCACCATCAGCTATGCCGAACTGGCCCGCCGCATCGGCCAGCCGCGCGCCGTACGCGCGGTAGGCGCCGCCAATGGACGCAATCCGCTGCCGATCGTGCTGCCGTGCCACCGGGTGATCGGCAGCGACGGCAGCCTGACCGGGTTCGGCGGCGGCCTGCCGACCAAGCGCTATCTTCTGGCGCTGGAGCATGGCGTGACCCATGGCGACCTGTTTGGCAGCGAAGCCTTGCCGCAGCCGGGGCAAGGCTGATTCGGCGCGCGGCCTACTGGCTGCTGGCCGGTGCCGGTGCAGGCGTCGAATGCACCACCACCGGCTGCGGCGCCACCGCATTCTGGTAGCGCTGCAGTTCGCTGCGCTGGCGTGACCGATACAGCCCCTGTTCGGCCCGGTCGGCGCGATCGAGCCGCTCCAGTTGCGCGGAGTCGGCAGCACTGGGGCGACGGATGGCTTCGCGCGTGTGCTGCCGCAACTGCTCCTGCAATTGCCCCTTCTGCAACTGATCGCGCACCTGCTGCTGGCGCATCGACTGCTCCACGCGCAAGGCCGGCGGCGGGGGCAACACCACCACGGTGGTACGCGGAGGCGCGGCGGGCGCGGCTTGCGGAAGCGCCGTGGCGAATCCAGGCAGTGCGGCAACCAGCAGCGGGACGAGTCGCAGCCATGCCCGGCGCAAGGGAACAGGAGATGAAACCGTCATGGACGTAAGCGATGATGGGCAGATCTTTCGAGCGTAAGAGTCGCCGTATGAAAATCCTGTTTCGCGCGCTTTTGGGTTTCGTTGTGCTGGCCGGTGCGGGCTGCAGCGCCCCATGGCACACCGCTGTTTCGCCCCACGCCACCGCCGCGCCGAACCGCCCGACCCCGCTGCTGCTGGTGTCCATCGACGGCTTCCGCGCCGACTACCTGCAGCGCGGTCTGACCCCGACCCTGGCCAGGCTGGCCCGCGACGGCGTGCGTGCCGAGTCGATGCAGCCGTCGTTCCCGTCGCTGACCTTCCCCAACCACTACACCCTGGTGACGGGGCTGCGCCCGGACCACCACGGCATTGTCGGCAACACCATGTTCGATCCGCAGCTGGGCGGATTTTCCCTGCACAACCGCCAGGCGGTCAGCAACGGTCGCTGGTGGAACCAGGGTACGCCGATCTGGGAAACGGCCGATCGCCACGGGCTCAAGACGGCCACCATGTTCTGGCCCGGCTCGGAGGCGGATATCCACCAGATGCATCCGGACTACTGGCTGCCGTACGACGGCGCGATCACCCCGCGATCAGCGCGTGGACCAGGTGCTGGCCTGGCTGGACCTGCCCGCCGCACAGCGGCCGGACTTCCTGACCCTGTACTTCGACGGGGTCGATCACGCCGGGCACGATGCCGGCCCGGATTCGTCGCAGGTCGACCGCGCGCTGCGCGAAACCGACGCGGCGATGGCCCGGCTGCTGGAGGGCCTCAAGCGGCGCGGCCTGTACGACCATCTCAACATGATCGTGCTGGCCGACCATGGCATGGCCTCGGTGCCGCTCAGCCACAGCGTGATGCTGGACGACCTGATCGACATGGATGCGGTGCAGCAGGTCGGCATGGGCGTGCTGGCCGGGCTCAACCCGCGCGCGGGACACGATTTCGCGACCATCGAACGCACCCTGGAACAGCCGCACCAGCACATGCGCTGCTGGGACAAGTCGCGGGTACCTGCGCGGCTTGCCTACGGTCACAACCCGCGCGTGCCGCGGATGATCTGCCTGGCCGACGTCGGCTGGCGCATCACGACCCACCACTACATGGCCACGCACGACCACATCAGCCTGGGCGAGCATGGTTACGACAACGCCGATCCACGCATGCGCGCGCTGTTCCTGGCACACGGTCCTGCCTTCCGCGAGGGTGTGGTGGTGCCGCAATTCCCCAACGTGGACGTGTACCCGCTGATGACCCACCTGCTGGACATCCCCGCGGCGGCCAACGACGGCGACTACCATCAGGTCGAGGGCATGCTGGTGCCATCGGCACGATGAATGCTCCGGGCCGACGGCGGCACGGCCCGGGGGTAACTGGCCGGCCAGCGCGAGCGCGTCGGCCGGCCCGATCGCCGTCACTGCGGTAGTGGCGGCTCGGTCCCCGGCGACGGGGGGCCGGGAAGTGGTGGCAGCCGGTACAGCCGCCAGGCGATCAAGAGTCCGGCCAGCACCAGGGCCCCCACGAACGTGGCCACGCCGGGCCAGCGATAGGCACTGTAGAACAGCCCCCCACCGGCACCAGCCAGGCTCGAGCCCATGTAATAGGCGAACAGATACAGCGACGAGGCCTGCGCCTTGGCGCTGCCGGCACGGCGCCCCACCCAGCTGCTGACGATCGAGTGCCCGCCGAAGAAGCCGAAGGTGACTGCAACGATGCCGGCCACCACCAGCAGCAACGGCTGCAGCACGGTCAGTGCCACCCCGGCCAGCATCAGCGCGAAGGTGGTCCACAGCACCCGCCGCCGCCCCAGCCGCCCGGCCAGATGGCCCATCCACGCCGAACTGAAGGTACCGATCAGGTAGACGCTGAAAATCAACCCGACCACCGCCTGGCTCAGGTTGTACGGAGGTGCCAGCAGCCGGTAGCCGATGTAGTTGTAGACAGTGACGAAGGCCCCCAGCAACAGGAACCCTTCGGCAAACATCCATGGCAGGCCGGCGTCGCCGAACACGGCGGCAAAGCGAGCGAGCAGTCCGCGCAGATGCAGTGGCTGCCGCTGGAAGTGCCGCGACGGCGGCAGCAGCCACCAGAAAACCAGCCCGGCCAGCAGGCCGGTCAGTGCCACCGCAGCCACCCCGACGCGCCAGTCGAAGAAGTCGGCCAGCACGCCGGTGACCAGCCTCCCACCCATGCCACCGATGGCGTTGCCGCTGATGTACAGCCCCATCCCCAGCCCGATCGACTGCGGGTGCATCTCCTCACTCAGCCAGGTCATCGCCACCGCGGGCAGGCCGCTCAGACTCAACCCCAGCAGCGTGCGCAGCACCAGCAGGCTGCCCCACCCCGGCGTCACCGCCAGCAGCAACGTCAGCACCGCCGAAGCCAGCAGCGAGGCGGTCATCACCGGCTTGCGCCCGAAGGCGTCCGATACCGCGCCGGCAAACAGCATCGCAAACGCGAGCACGCCGGTGGTCAGCGACAGCGACAATGCGCTGCCGGCTGCGCTTACGCCATAGTCATGGCTGAACTGAGGCATCAGGGGCTGCACGCAATACAACAGGCCGAACGTGGCAATGCCGGCGGCGAACAGCGCCAGGTTGGCCCGGCGAAACAGTGGCGTACCGTGACGGATCAGCGCTGTATCGCCGGCAAGGTCGGTTGGGGAGGGGACGGGCATGGCGGCAACGGCTCGGGCAAGGCCGCATTGTCGCCGCCCCGGGCAGTCCGCCGCAAAGCCCAGGCGTGCGCCGGGGCCTGTTGAAAGGGCGCGGGTCGGCACCCGCCGCTGGCCACCTCCAGGCATCGACACCCGGCCCGGGGCCAGCCACGTGAACCCGGCATGCCTCCGCTTTCCTTCCGGCACATCGATCGTCCAACTCGGGCCGGCTTGAGCCGGCCCGGCGGCGGCGCAGCTGAACGCAGGATGGCTCCGGGGTACGTCGGCAGCTCGACCGCCGCCGGCGCGATCGGGTGTACCGCCCACCGGATGCCGGTGCTGGCGGGGGCTGGCGGCCCTTGAAAAGCCCGCGACAGTCGCGAGATCCAATGCGTACGCAGGTTGCCGCAGTGCATCAGGCAACGGCTATAATCGTTAAGATTCCATCCGGCCGTTTGCCCGAGCAGGAGCAAATGGTCGACGCCCCCTTTCCCCTGCCGGTGGTGACGTGAGCACAAACCTGATTCGCGAGTTTTCCGAGTCCTCCCAACTCGCCGGCGGCAACGCCGACTACGTCGAACAACTCTATGAGTCGTGGCTGGCAGATCCAGGCTCGGTCCCGGCGGACTGGGCCGGCTATTTCGAAACGTTCAAGGGTCGCCAATCCGGCGATGTGCCGCACTCGGGCGCGATCGCCCGCATCGAGGCGGCGCAGAAACAGCGCCACACCGCTGCCGCCGGCACCTTTGACGACGCCTACGCGCGCAAGCAGGCCGGTGTACTGCGGCTGCTGACCGCCTACCGCTCGCGCGGGCACCTGGCCGCCGACCTGGACCCGCTCGGTCTGGCCGGCAAGATGCCGGCGCCGGACCTGGGCCTGGCCTTCCACGGCCTGTCCGACGCCGACCTGGACACCGAATTCGACTGCGGCACCTACGCCGGTGGCGGCCAGCGCATGAAGCTGCGCGAGCTGCTGGCGCGACTGAAGAAGGTCTACACCGGCACCATCGGCGCCGAGTTCATGTACATCAGCGACCACGCCCAGCGCAGCTGGATCTACACCCGGCTGGAGCAGGCCAACGGCAGCGCCGGGCTGGACAAGCCGGGCAAGCTGCGGGTGCTGGAGGGCCTGACCGCCGCCGAAGGGCTCGAGCGCTACCTGCACACCAAGTACGTCGGCCAGAAGCGCTTCTCGCTCGAGGGCGGCGACAGCCTGATTCCGATGGTCGACGACGTGATCACGGCCGCCGGCGACAACGGCATCAAGGAGCTGGTGCTGGGCATGGCCCATCGCGGCCGCCTGAACGTGCTGGTGAACATCCTGGGCAAGCCGCCCAAGACGCTGTTCAACGAATTCGAGGGCAAGTTCGAGCATCCGGACGACCCGGCCCACTCGGGCGACGTCAAATACCACATGGGCTTTTCCGCCGACGTGCGCACGCCGCACGGCAACGGCGTGCACGTGGCGCTGGCGTTCAACCCGTCGCACCTGGAGATCGTCAATCCGGTGGTCTGCGGCTCGGTGCATGCGCGCCAGGCGCGCAGCCGCGACACCGAGCACACCCGTTCGATGGCAGTGCTGGTGCATGGCGACGCGGCCTTTGCCGGCCAGGGCGTCAACATGGAACTGCTCAACATGTCGCAGGCGCGCGGTTTCCGCACCGGCGGCAGCCTGCACATCGTGATCAACAACCAGGTGGGCTTCACCACGTCCAATCCGCAGGACGCGCGTTCGACCATGTACTGCACCGACCTGGCCAAGATGATCAACGCGCCGGTGCTGCACGTGAACGGCGACGACCCGGAAGCGGTGATCGAAGTCACCCGTCTGGCCTACGAGTTCCGCAAGCAGTTCCGCCGCGACGTGGTGATCGACCTGGTCTGCTACCGCCGCCACGGCCACAACGAGGCCGACGAGCCGGCGGCCACGCAGCCGCTGATGTACCAGATCATCCGCAAGCGCCCGACCGCCCGCGACCTGTACCAGCAGCAGCTGGTGAAGGAAGGCGTGCTGGCCGAGGGCGACGCGGCCAGGCAGCTGGACGCCTACCGCGACCGCCTCGAGGCCGGCGAGCCGATGACCGAACTGCAGACCTCGCCGGTGCGCGAAGGCCACGTCGACTGGTCGCGCTTCAACGGCAAGCTGGCCGACACCGCCAAGACCACGGTAGCCGAAGAAGAAGCTGACCGCGCTGGCCAAGCGCCTGCTCGACCTGCCGCCGGACCTGACCCTGCAGTCACGCGTGGCCAAGATCTACGACGACCGCCGCAAGATGGCCGCCGGCGAGCAGCCGGCCGACTGGGGCTTTGCCGAGAACCTGGCCTACGCCACGTTGATCGACGAGGGCCACAACCTGCGCCTGGTCGGCCAGGATTCGGGCCGCGGCACCTTCTTCCACCGCCACGCGGTGCTGCACGACCAGAAGGACGGCCACACCTTCATGCCGCTGGCGATGATCCGCGATGGCGCCAACGTCGAGGTGATCGACTCGCTGCTCAGCGAGGAGGCGGTGATGGCCTTCGAGTACGGCCACTCCACCACCGATCCGGACACGCTGCACATCTGGGAAGCCCAGTTCGGCGACTTCGCCAACGGCGCGCAGGTGGTGATCGACCAGTTCATCAGTTCCGGCGAGGCCAAGTGGAACCGCGCTGTGCGGGCTGGCCCTGTACCTGCCGCACGGCTACGAAGGCCAGGGTCCGGAGCACTCCTCCGCCCGCCTGGAGCGCTTCCTGCAGCTGTGCGCGATGGACAACATGCAGGTGTGCGTGCCGACCACCCCGGCGCAGGATTTCCACATGATCCGCCGCCAGGTGCTGCGCGCGGTGCGCAAGCCCTTGATCGTGATGACGCCCAAATCGCTGCTGCGCCACAAGCTGGCCGTATCCAGCCTGGACGAGCTGGCCAACGGCAGCTTCCAGCTGGTCATCGGCGAGCACCGCGAGCTGGCGGCGAAGAAGGTCAAGCGCGTGGTGCTGTGCTCGGGCCGGGTCTACTACGACCTGCTCGAGGAAGCGGACAAGCGCGGGATCACCGACGTCGCCATCGTGCGCGTGGAGCAGCTGTACCCGTTCCCGCGTCCGGAGGTCGGCGCCGAGCTGGCCCGGTATCCCTCCGCCAAGGAAGTGATCTGGTGCCAGGAAGAGCCGATGAACCAGGGCGCCTGGTTCCAGATCCGCCACCACCTGCAGGCGGTGATCGGCCCCAGGCACAGCCTCTCGTACGCCGGGCGCGCCCGCTCGCCGGCACCGGCGGCCGGTCACTACAACACGCACGTCGCCGAACAGGCGGCTCTGGTCGAACAAGCGCTGGTGTCGCCGGTCGGCACCGACCACGCGGCAGAATAAAACCCAAGGATCATTTATGGCCATCGAAGTAAAAGTCCCCGTTCTGCCCGAGTCGGTGTCCGACGCCACCATCGCCAGCTGGCACAAGAAGGCCGGCGACGCGGTCAAGCGCGACGAGAACCTGGTCGACCTGGAAACCGACAAGGTGGTGCTGGAAGTGCCCTCCCCGGTCGATGGCGTGCTCAAGGAGATCAGGCACGAGTCGGGCGACACGGTGAACAGCGAGCAGGTGATCGCGATCATCGAGGAAGGCGCCGCTGCGCCGGCACCCGCACCGGCGCAGGCACCGGCTGCCAGCCAAGGAAGACGCGGCCCAAGCCGCGCCGAGCCCAAGGTCGACGCCGCCGCCCAGGCGCCCGCGTCCAAGGCCGCCGAGGACCTGTCCCCGGCCGGCCGCCGCGTGGCCACCGAGCAGCACATCGATCCGGCCGGCGTCGCCGGCACCGGCCGCGATGGCCGGGTCACCAAGGAAGACCTGGTCAATTACGCCAAGGGCGGCAGCCCGGCACCGGCCGCCGGCATCGGCGGCCAAGCCGACCCCGGGCGCGCGTCCGGAAGAGCGCGTGCCGATGACCCGCATGCGCGCCAAGATCGCCGAACGCCTGATGCAGTCGAAGAACTCCATCGCCATGCTCACCTCGTTCAACGAGGTGAACCTGTCGCAGGTGGTGAAGATGCGCAAGTCGCTGGGCGAGCAGTTCCAGAAGACCCACGGCATCAAGCTCGGCTTCATGAGCTTCTTCGTCAAGGCCGCCGCCGAAGCGCTCAAGCGCCACCCGGTGGTCAATGCCTCGGTCGACGGCAACGACGTCATCTATCACGGCTACCAGGACATCTCCATCGCCGTGTCCACCGACAAGGGCCTGGTCACGCCGGTGCTGCGCGACGTGCAGGACATGGGCTTCGCCGACGTCGAGCAGGGCATTGCCGACTACGCCAAAAAGGCGCGCGACGGCAAGCTGAGCCTGGACGACCTGCAGGGCGGCACCTTCACCATCACCAACGGCGGCACCTTCGGCTCGCTGCTGTCCACGCCGATCGTCAACCCGCCGCAGAGCGCGATCCTGGGCATGCACACGATCAAGGAGCGCGCGATCGTCGAGAACGGCCAGGTGATCGCCGCGCCGATGATGTACATCGCGCTGTCCTACGACCACCGCATCATCGACGGCAAGGACGCGGTGCTGTTCCTGGTCGACATCAAGGATCAGCTGGAAAATCCGCAGCGGATGTTGCTCGGTCTTTGAGCGCCCCCGCTCAAAGACGCATAGGTAACGAAGCTCTGATGGTGAGTCGTGCGGACCAACCCACGCTCACCGTAACTTTTCGTCTGGTGTTGCCCCCGCGCAGCATGTGCAGCAAGGATCAACCATGAGCGACCAACAATTCGACGTCATCTTCATCGGCGCCGGCCCGGCCGGCTACGTCGGCGCGATCCGCGCCGCGCAGCTGGGCCTGAAGACCGCCTGCATCGACGCCTTCGCCGGCAAGGACGGCAAGCAGGCGCTGGGTGGCACCTGCCTCAACGTCGGCTGCATCCCGTCCAAGGCGCTGCTCGATTCCTCGCGCAAGTTCCACGACCTGAACCACAGCTTCGACGTGCACGGCATCAGCGCCGACAACCCGAAGATCGACGTGCCGACCTTCGTCGGGCGCAAGGACAAGATCGTCAAGCAGTTCACCGGCGGCGTGTCGCAGTTGTTCAAGGCCAACAAGGTCACCCCGTTCTTCGGTACCGGCAAGCTGTTGAAAGGCAACCAGGTCGAAGTGACCGCCCCGGACGGCAGCAAGCAGATGCTCAGCGCCACCAACGTGGTGCTGGCGTCCGGCTCGGTGCCGATCGAGCTGCCGTTCGCCAAGTTCGACGGCAAGCACATCATCGACAACGCCGGCGCGCTGGACCTCACCGAGGTGCCCAAGCGCCTGGGCGTGATCGGCGCCGGCGTGATCGGCCTGGAGCTGGGCAGCGTGTGGAAGCGCCTGGGCAGCGACGTCACCATCCTGGAGGCCATGCCCGATTTCCTCGGCGCCGCCGACGCGGACATCGCCAAGGTCGCCCAGCGCGAGTTCAAGAAGCAGGGCCTGGAGATCAAGCTGGGCGCCAAGCTGTCCAAGGCCGAGGTCAAGAAGGATGGTGTCCATCTGACCTACGCCGACAAGGACGGTGAGCAGAAACTGGTGGTCGACAAGCTGCTGGTGGCCGTGGGCCGCCGCGCCTACACCGACGGCCTGCTCGGCGAGGGCACCGGCGTGAAGCTGGACGAGCGCGGCCGGATCGAGGTGGACGCGCACAACCACACCGGCGTCGACGGCGTGTGGGCGATCGGCGATGCGGTGCGCGGTCCGATGCTGGCGCACAAGGGGTCGGAGGAAGGCGTGGCAGTGGCCGAGTGGATCGCCGGCAAGGCCGGTCACGTCAATTTCGACACCATTCCCTGGGTCATCTACACCGAGCCGGAAATCGCCTGGGCCGGCAAGACCGAAAAGCAGCTCAAGGACGAAGGCGTGCCGTACAAGACCGGCAGCTTCCCGTTCGCCGCGATCGGCCGCGCCGTGGCCATGAACGAGGCCGTCGGCCAGGTGAAGATGATCGCCCACGCGGAGACCGACCGCATCCTGGGCGTCCACATGGTGGGCCCGGGCGTCTCCGAGCTGATCGCCGAGTGCGTTGTGGCGATGGAGTTCAAGGGCTCGTCGGAGGACCTGGCGCGCATCGTCCACGCCCACCCGACCCTGTCCGAAGCGGTGCATGAAGCCGCCCTGTCGGTCGACAAGCGGGCATGCACAAAGGCAACTGACCGCAGGCCGGCAACGTCCCGCCGCGCGGGACTGTTGCGAGAGTGCGCCCGTGCGTTCCCCGCCGCGTCAGGCGGGCGGGCTCTCGCCCCTCATCCCTCGCCCCTGCTTTCGAGGCATCCATGCCCCTTCCCACCGCCCTGTGCGTCTACTGCGGCTCCAGCAACGGAGCCCATCCTGAATACGTCGAGCTGGCGCGCGCCTTTGGCGCCAAGATGGCCCGGCTGGGCGTCGCGCTGGTGTATGGCGGCGGCAAGGTCGGCCTGATGGGCACGGTCGCCGACGCCGTTCTGGCCGGCGGCGGCAAGGTGATCGGCGTGATCCCGCGCCAACTGGTCGAGCTGGAGGTGGCCCATCCCGACCTGAGCGAACTGGTGGTGGTCGAGACCATGCACCAGCGCAAGACCCGCATGTACGAATTGTCCGATGCGTTCGTCGCCCTGCCCGGCGGCTTCGGCACCATGGACGAGATGTTCGAGATGCTGACCTGGGCCCAGCTCGGGTTGCACCGGTACCCTTGCGGATTTCTCGATGTACGCGGCTACTACACCGGATTGCGCAAGCTGATGGACCACATGGTGGCCGAGAGCTTCGTCAAGCCAGGCCAGCGCGACAGCGTCTGGTTCGGTGAGTCGGCCGCTGCCCTGTTCGAGTGGATGGACAACTACGACGGCGGCAATGCCGCCCGCGTGATCGGCCCCGACAGCGTCAAGGCCTGAGCCGAAGGAGGCACATCCGATGACCACGTTCAACGCATTCCGTATCCATGGCGGGAAGGACGCGGACCACCGCGCCGGCGTCGAGCCCATGTCGACCGATGCACTCTCTCCGGGCGAAGTGCTGGTCAGGGCCGCCTGGTCCTCGGTCAACTACAAGGATGCCCTTGCCGGTACCGGCAAGGGCAGGATCCTGCGCCGGTTTCCGCTCAACGGCGGTATCGACGTGGCCGGCCACGTGGTGGCATCGACCGATCCGGCCTTCCGCGAGGGCGATGCGGTGCTGTGCACCGGCAGCGGCCTGTCCGAAACGCGCGATGGCGGCTATGCGCAATACATCCGGCTACCGGCCGAGTGGACCATTCCCCTGCCCGCCGGACTCGGACCTGCGCCAGAGCATGATCCTGGGCACCGCCGGCTTTACCGCGGCGCTGGCCCTGCTGCGCATGCAGGACAACCGGCAGACCCCGGAGCTCGGTCCGATCGCGATCACCGGCGCCACCGGCGGCGTCGGCATGCTGGCCATCGATATCTTCACCCGCGCCGGCTACGCCGTGCATGCGATCAGCGGCAAGGCCGACCGCTTCGGCGTGCTGCGCAGTCTGGGCGCGACCGAATGCATCGACCGCCATCAACTTGCCTTCAGCGGCAAGCCGATGGATTCGGCCCGCTTTGGCGGCGCCCTGGACAACGTGGGCGGCCACATGCTGGCTGGCCTGCTGCCGCTGACCGCGCCCTATGGCAACGTGGCGATCTGCGGCAACGCCGGGGGTATCGCCTTCGAAAGCACCGTGATGCCCTTCATCATCCGCGGCGCCAGCCTGTTGGGAATCGCCTCGGCCGGCACCGCGCGCGACCTGCGCGATGCGATCTGGCAGCACCTGGCATCGGACTGGAAACCCCGCCACCTGGATACCATCGCCACCGCCGAGGTGACGCTGGAGGAGCTGCCGCGGGTATTCGACCGCATGCTGGCCGGCGACTCGTTCGGACGTACCCTGGTCCGACTGGCCGACTGACCTTCCACCGCCCCTTCCCCACCCGCGGCGGCATGCTTGGAAGCGCCGCCTGCGCGGCTTAGAATCACCCCATCACCAAGGAACCTCCACCTTATGGCACGCATCCTGATCGTCGACGACTCCCCGTCCCAGCTTCTGGGCCTCAAGCGCATCGTCGAGAAGCTCGGCCATGAGACGCTGACCGCCGAGGACGGAGCCGCCGGCGTGGAAGTGGCCAGGCGCGAACTGCCCGACCTGATCCTGATGGATGTGGTCATGCCCAACCTCAACGGCTTCCAGGCCACGCGCACCATCAGCAAGGACCCCAGCACCGCCCATATCCCGGTCGTGCTGGTGACCACCAAGGACCAGGAGACCGACAAGGTCTGGGGCATGCGCCAGGGCGCCAAGGCCTATGTCACCAAGCCGATCAAGGAAGAAGAACTGGTCAGCACCCTGAAGGACCTGCTGCCGGCCTGAGGCCGCCGGCACGGTCATGCCGCGGCGCGCCTGCCACCGTTGCAGGCTTGCACGCCCTGCCCCGCGTGCGGAGGCCTCTGACCGCCCCGCAAAGCCCCGTTCGCAAACGCCGCGAGCGCCCATGGCCGCTCTGATCCGGGGCGCCCACGTTCCGCCCCCCGGGCGATGGAAGCCTGGCGCGCCGCGCCGTGCGGCCATTACCTTACGCGGCCGTAGGCCCACGCCGACAGACTGATCACATGCCGCCGGCAACAATGCGACGTTCCCATCAGTCCGCTTCGCACTAGAATGTCGCCTGCGGTATCGGCGCAGGCTCGTCAGGCGAGACGGAGTATCCCGGTCCCTTCTCTTCGGCTAGAGGCGGAAATGATGAACGTGGTGTATACGGTCAAGGAAAACGTGGGTGACCTGTGGAGCGTCGTCCGGGATCACACCTACCTCGAAACCCGGCTGGGCATGAACGAAGCCATCCGTACCGCCGGGCGCCTGGCGCGCGAGCATCACGAGCGCACCGGCTACACGGTTTCGGTGGAGATCGACAGCCATGAGGGCAAATCGGTATTGTCGCGCTACGCCCGGCCGGGCAGCCACAGCGAGAGCGCCGCCGCCTGAACGGCTGACCTCGAGGCCCTGGTGGCTCGTTCCTGTCGGCCCGGTGCCGGCCATGTCTCCCGACCCCGAAAACCGCCGCATGGCGGATTTTTTTTGTCTGCACGACGATGGTCGTTACTTCCCGGCGGACTGCGGCACTAGCCCGCACAAGCACAAAAAACCCGCCGGGCGGCGGGTTCTTCCGGTCCCCGGACATCGCATTGATGTCCGGAGACGCTGCATTGGTGCCCAAGGGGGGACTCGAACCCCCACGACCTAAGTCGCTACCACCTCAAGGTAGTGCGTCTACCAATTCCGCCACCTGGGCAGGTGTGTTGCTTAATGCTTCGCCGGCGCCGGCGCCGGCGTGGTTGCCGCCGGGACGTCGCCCTGGCCCTTGGCCGGAGCGGTGCTGGCCGGGGCGGCCGCCGGGACGTCGGTGTTGGCTGCCGGGGTTGCCTGCGGCACATCCGACGCGGCGGGTGCCACGGGTTGCGCATTCTGCGTGGCGTCGGGCTTGTTGGCAATACCCGCCATCACGCCGAGGTCGGCATTGGAGCGGCCGGCCGGCGCACCGGTACGGGCGAAGTACATGCCCATGCCCAGGCTCAACAGGAAGAACAGCGCGGCCAGCACGCCGGTGGCGCGGGTGAGGAAGTTGGACGAGCCGCGTGCACCGAACACGGTGGACGACGCACCGCCGCCAAAACCGGACCCGGCGTCGGCGCCAGCGCCGCGCTGCATCAGGATCAGCACGATCATGGCCGCGGCGATCAGGATGTAAAACACGCTGAAGATGACGAACATGGCTATCAGGATTCCGTGGCGCTCGAGTGCGCCGCGGCGCAGATGGCAAGGAAGTCGGCCGACGTAAGACAGGCGCCGCCGATCAGGCCGCCGTCGACGTCCGGCTGTGCGAACAGCTCCGCGGCGTTGGCCGGCTTGACGCTGCCGCCGTAAAGCAGCCGGGTCAGACGGGCAATCATAGCATCTTCATTTTCCAGTTGGCTACGAATGAAGGCGTGGACTTCCTGCGCCTGGGCCGGACTGGCGCTGCGGCCGGTACCGATCGCCCAGACCGGCTCGTAGGCGACCACCGCGGTGTCGAAGCTGGCGATGCCATTGAGTTCGAGCACCGCGCCGAGCTGGCGCGCGATCACCTGTTCGGTCTGCCCGGCCTCGCGCTGCTCCAGCGTCTCGCCCACGCACAGCACCGGGGTCAGGCCGCCGGCCCGGGCGGCGGCGAATTTCCGGGCGACCAGAGCGTCACTCTCGCCGTGGTACTGGCGCCGCTCGGAGTGCCCCACCAGCGCCCACTGCGCGCCGACATCGGCGAGCATGGCCGCGGACACCTCGCCGGTGTAGGCGCCCTGGCCCTCGTGCGCGCTCACATCCTGGGCGCCGATGCCGACGCCCGATCCGCTGTACTGGTCGGTCAGCATGGCCAGGTAAGGCGCAGGCGGAAACATCACCACGTCGGCATGGCCGGGCATCTGCCCGGCGACTTCACCGACCAGCGCCATCGCCATCGAGCGGCTGCCGTGCATCTTCCAGTTGCCTGCAATCAACTTCCTGCGCATGGGCTGCTTCCGTCGTGGTCAAAAACGCAAGCTTAGCGACGCGCCGCCAGAGCGGCAATTGCTGCTGGCGCCACCGGGCCCTGCCGTTCAAGATGTCGGTTTGCCCCCTACGGATTCCGTCATGCCATCCAGCCGTCCGCTCAGCCTGATCACCGGCGCCTCCTCCGGCATCGGCGCCGCCTTCGCCCGTGAGCTGGCCGGTCGCGGCCACGATCTGGTGCTGGTGGCGCGACGAGTCGAGCGGTTGCAGGCCATCGCCGCGGCGCTGCGTGCCGCCCACGACAGTCAGGTCACCGTGCTGGCGCAGGATCTGGCTGACCCCGCCGCCCCGCGCCTGCTATGCGAGGCGCTGGCCGAGCAGGGCCTGTCCGTGGACTGGCTGGTCAACAACGCCGGCTATGGCGTGCCGGGGCGCTTCGAGGCCAGCACCTGGCAGACCCACGCCGACTTCCTGCAGGTACTGGTCACCGCCCCCGCCGAGCTGGTCTGGCGGCTACTTCCGGGCATGCGGCAGCGCGGCTATGGCCGCATCGTCAACGTGGCCTCGCTCGCCGGGCTGGTTCCCGCGTCCGCTGGACACACGCTTTATGCGGCGAGCAAGGCCTTCATGATCCGGTTCTCGCAAGCCCTGGCATTGGAGCAGGCCAGCCACGGCATCCACGCCTGTGCGCTGTGCCCCGGCTTTACCCGCTCCGAGTTCCATGACGTGACCGGCACCCGCGAGCTGATGAACCGCATGCCGGGGTTCATGTGGCTGAGCGCCGAGGAGGTTGCACGCCAGGGTGCCGACGCAGTCGAGCGCGGTCGCGCCGTGCATGTTACAGGGCGGGTCAACCGGCTGATCAAGGGGCTGGCCGACTGGATGCCCGACCGGCTGTCGCTGGCGCTGTCGGCGCGCGAGTCCAGACGCTACCGGCAGCTGGACTGAGCCGCGGCAGCCGGGCGCAGAGGGTGGCGGTCGCGCAGCGGCCGCCGGATGGCCCCACGCTGCGCACAACCGCACGCATACGCTAGTGTTGGCGCTTCGCCCTCGCCGCCCGGTACGCCGTCATGTCGCTTTTCCCCACCCAGATGCGCCCGCTGCCCTACCGCAAGCCGACCGAAGGCCGCGACTACTGGGTAGTAGACGAAGTATTGCCCAACGCCGGGGCGGTCCGTGCGCGCTGCCTGGCCAAGACCGACTGGGAGTACGGCTACCCGCGCACCGGCGAGGTGTGGCCTGGCATGCGCGCCTCGCCGGCCTTGCTCGATGACGAGCTGGCCACGGTGGAGGCACGGGTACGGCAACTGACCGGCGCAAAAAGGCTCTGGGTGGAGCAGACCGAGGAAGGCCTGAAGCTCAACCACAACTGCGTGCAGGTGGTCGGATCGCTGGAGGGCGCGATCAAGCCGCACACCGACTCGCTCAACCTCTGCCGCTATGCCGCGGTGCTGTACCTCAACCCCGACGTGCCTGAACAGTGCGGCACCAGCTTCTTCCGCCAGCGTCAGCCGAACGGTCAGCTCGGCGGCAACATCGTGATGCCTCCGCACCGCAACCTCGTCGATGCACTCGGCAACCGGTTCGTCCAGCCCAATGCGTTCGTGGAGGATGTCCGTGTACCGCACCGGTTCAACCGCCTGCTGGTCTACAAGGCCAACATCATCCACAGCGCCAGCGCCTACTGGGGGCTGGACGACACCGCCTCCAAGCGGATGACCGCCGTGTTCTTCTGGATGGCGTAGCAGCTTGCCCCCGGCCCCGCAGGGTGGGCTTCAGCCCACCATCTCTTCGCCTTTGCGCTCCGTTGGCCTGATGGGCTCAAGCCCACCCTACGCCGGCGCGCCGGTCGTGCGGCTGCACGCCAAGCCTGGCGCGACGCCCGCACTCCCGGGTCCCGCAAGCTAGATCAGTTTGATCTCGCGCAGCCGCTGCATCAGGTACTCGTGCGAGGTGATCGAGGTGTCGTAGCGGCTGGGGTTGTCCGCGCTGATGCACTCGGGCACCGGGTCGAGCACCACGTCGGGGTTCGGGTGCAGGAAGAACGGCACCGAGTAACGCGGCTTGCGTGCATTCTCGTTGCGCGGGTTCACCACGCGGTGCGAGGTGGACGGGTACACGTGATTGGTCAGCCGCTGCAGCATGTCGCCGATGTTGACCACGATGGCATCGCCCTCGGTGGTCACCGGCAGCCACTGGCCCTCGCTGCGCACTTCCAGGCCCTCGGCACTGGCACCCACCAGCAGGGTGATGAAATTGATGTCCTCGTGCGCGCCGGCGCGCACGTTGGGGATGTCGTCCTGCACGATCGGCGGGTAGTGGATCGGGCGCAGGATCGAATTGCCCTGGTCGGTCTTGTCGTCGAAGTAGTGCTCCGGCAGCCCGACGTGCAACGCCAGCGCGCGCAGCACCCGGCTGCCCAACTGGTCCAGCGCCTGGTACAGGCCGTAGCCGTACTGCTTGAAGTCCGGCACTTCGTCCGGCCACAGGTTCGGCGGCATCACATCGGCGAAGGTCGAGTCGCGCGGGATCTCGCGACCGATGTGCCAGAACTCCTTCAGGTCGGGAAACTGGCTGTCCTTGGCCGTCTCCACCTTGAACGGGGTGTAGCCGCGCGCGCCGCCAGCGCCGGCCACGTGGTACTTCATCTTGGTTTCGGCCGGCAGCGCGAAGAAGCGCTCGAATACGTCGTAGGCGCCGTCGATCAGGCCGCGCTCGATGCCGTGGCCGCTGATGCAGCAGAAACCGAACTCGCGGTAGGCGGCGCCCAGCTCGGCCACGAAGGCGTCGCGGTCGGTGGCGTAGCGCCGGATGTCGAGGGTGGGGACTTTCTTCATGGGTTCTCAGTCAGGTGTGCCGAAGCAGCCGATTTTACGGCCTCGGCCAGCCAGTCGGCCAACTGCTGGACCTCGGCGGCGTCGGCGCCCTCGATGGTGACGCGCACCAACGGCTCGGTGCCCGAGGCCCGCAGCACCACCCGACCGCGGCCCTGCAGGGTGCGCTCGGCCTCGTTCAGGGCGTGGCGAACGGAGTCGCTGGCCAGCGACTCCCGGGCGCCGGGGGCGCGCACGTTGACCATCACCTGAGGCAGTTTCTGCAGCCCGCGCCTGGCCAGCGCCAGGTCCTGGCCGGAGCCGGTGAGTGCCTCCAGCACCGCCAATGCGGCGATGATGCCGTCGCCGGTGGTCGAGCGATCCAGGCACAGGATGTGGCCGGAGGTTTCGCCGCCCAGCACGCCCTTGTGGGCCTTCAGCTGCTGCAGCACGTAGCGGTCGCCGACGTTGGCGCGCAACAGCGGCACCTCCATCTCGCCCAGCGCCTTCTCCAGCCCGAAATTGCTCATCAGGGTGCCCACCACCGGCCCCCTCAACGCGCCTGTCGCATACAAATGCCGCGCCAGCACGTAGAGGATGTCGTCGCCGTCGGCCAGCGCGCCATGGCGGTCGACCAGCATCACCCGGTCGCCGTCGCCGTCGAAGGCGACGCCGATGTCGGCCGCCTGCGCCAACACGGCCTGCTGCAGTGCCTGTGGATGGGTCGAGCCAACCTGGCGATTGATGTTGAAGCCGTCCGGTTTGTCGCCGATGGCGATCACGTCCGCGCCCAGTTCGGCAAACACCTTGGGCGCGACCTGGTAGGTGGCGCCATTGGCGCAGTCGACCACCATCTTCAGCCCGCGCAGGCTGAAATCCTCGGCCACAGTCGATTTGCAGAACTCCACGTAACGGGCCACCGCGTCGCTGACCCGGCTGGCCTTGCCCAGTTGCTCGGAGGCCACCGTGGCGAACTCCGCGTCGAGCTCGGCCTCGATCGCCGCCTCGACTTCATCGGACAGCTTCTCGCCGCCGGCAGAAAAGAACTTGATGCCATTGTCGTGGTGCGGGTTGTGCGAGGCGCTGATCACGATGCCGGCGGCCGCGCGCATGGAGCGGGTCAGGAACGCCACCGCCGGGGTCGGCATCGGCCCGAGCAGGCCCACGTCCGCACCGGCGGCAACCAGGCCGGCTTCCAGCGCCGATTCGAACATGTAGCCGGAAATGCGTGTGTCCTTGCCGATCAGCACGAGCGGCTTGCGCGTGGCGTCGCGCGCCAACACCGCGCCCACGGCGCGCCCCAGGCGCAGCATGAAGTCGGCGCTGATGGGCCACTGTCCGACCGGCCCGCGGATGCCGTCGGTGCCGAAATACTTGCGTTGGTTCATTGTCGTTCCTTGCGATGGCGCCGACAGGCGGTGGCGCCGTGTATAGCCTATTCGTCGTCCGGCCAGCGTGGAGCGGCCGGCCGCTGGTCGCGGCGCGGGGGCACGTCCCCGGACTTCACTGCCTGCCATACCGCCAACGCGTCGACGGTCATCGCCACATCGTGCGCGCGCACCAGCCGCGCACCACGCTGCGCGGCGATCACGGCGGCAGCCACCGAGCCGGCAGCACGCTCGACCGGCTCGCTGCGGCCGGTCAGCGTGCCGATGGTTGCCTTGCGCGACAGGCCCACGTAAACGCCACTACCCAGGTCGGCAAAGCGCTCCAGCGCCCGCAGCAAGGCCAGGTTGTGCTCCAGCGTCTTGCCGAAGCCGAAGCCGGGATCGACCATCACCTTGCGTCGGTCCATGCCGGCCAGCTCGCAGGCAAACAGGCGATCGGTGAGAAAGCGGTGCACTTCACCGACCACGTCGTCGTACTGCGGTGCCTCCTGCATGCTGCGCGGCTCGCCCAGCATGTGCATCAGGCACACGGGTACGCCCAGTTGCGCGGCGGTCTCCAGCGAGTCGTCGCGGCGCAACGCGTAAACGTCGTTGATCATGCCGGCACCGGCCGCCACCGCGGCGCGCATCACCGCCGGCTTGGAGGTGTCGATCGCCAGAGGCAGCTCGGTGCGCGAAACCAGTTGCTCGATCACCGGTATGACCCGATCCAGCTCTTCGGCTTCGGACACTTCCGAGGCGCCCGGACGGGTCGACTCACCGCCGATGTCCAGCATCGAGGCCCCTTCCTGCGCCATGCGCAGCCCATGCGCCACCGCCGCTTCCACCGTGGCATGGCTACCACCATCGGAAAACGAATCGGGGGTAACGTTGAGGATGCCGACCACTCGCGGGCGGTCCAGCGTGAGCGGCCGGCCGTTGCAATCGAGCACGGTGGCGAACGGGTCATCGGTCATGGTGCGGCTCCGCGCAAGGCTCAACCAAGGTAATCGGGTGCCTGGCCGTCCGGTCCCGGCCCGTCGGCGGCAATTGCACCGGGCAGCTGGCCGCCCAGGGCGCCCATGTGCTCGCGGTAGTAGCGCAGTTCGTTGATCGAGTCGCGGATGTCCGACAGCGCCGTATGCGCCGACTCCTTGGCGATGCCCTTGCCGATCAGCGGCGCCCAGCGCCGCGCCAGTTCCTTGAGCGTGGAGACGTCCAGGTTGCGGTAATGGAAGTAGCGCTCCAGCCGCGGCATCTGCCGGTGCATGAAACGGCGGTCCTGGCAGATCGAGTTGCCGCACATCGGCGACTTGCCGGCCGGCACCCACGCCTTGAGGAACTCCACCGTGGCCTGCTCGGCCTGGGCGTGGTCGGTGGTGGAATCCAGTACCTGTTGCCACAGCCCGGACCTGCTGTGCTGGTTGCGGTTCCAGCTGTCCATCGACTCCAGCCGGTCGATCTCGTGGCGGATCGCGAACACCGGTCCCTCGGCAAGAATGTTCAGCTCCTTGTCGGTGACGATGGTGGCGATCTCCAGGATCGAATCAGCGTCGGTATCCAGACCGGTCATCTCCAGGTCGATCCAGATCAGGTTCTCATCGTTCGCTTGCATGCGTCCTCCAGTGACCGCGAGTCTAACGCAGCACCGTGCAGGGCCGGTGGTCATGCGATGATCCGACCCATGCAGACCTTCTTCTGGCACGACTACGAGACTTTCGGCGCCGATCCCCGGCGCGACCGGCCGGTACAGTTCGCGGGCATCCGCACCACCGCCGACCTGGAAATCGTGGATGAGCCGGTGATGTTCTTCGGCAAGCCGCCGCGGGAGATGCCCCCGCATCCGGAAGCCTGCCTGGTCACCGGCATCACGCCCCAGCAGGCCGAGCGCGAGGGTGTGTGCGAGGCCGAGTTCGCCGCCCGCGTGCACGAACAACTGGCCAAGCCGGGCACCTGCGGCGTGGGCTACAACTCGTTGCGCTTCGATGACGAGTTCACCCGGCAGATGCTGTACCGAAACTTCTTCGATCCGTACGGGCGCGAGTGGGAAAACGGCAACTCGCGCTGGGACCTGATCGACCTGGTGCGGATGTGCCAGGCGCTGCGTCCGGAAGGCATCAACTGGCCGACAGCGCGAGGACGGCTCGCCCAGCTTCAAGCTGGAGCATCTGGCCACCGCCAACCAGCTGACCCAGGAGCGCGCCCACGACGCGCTGTCGGACGTGCATGCGTTGATCGGCCTGGCCCGGCTGATCCGGGTGCGCCAGCCGCGCCTGTGGGACTGGTATCTGGCGCTGCGTCGCAAGCAGCGCGTGTTCGAGCTGCTCGACCCGGTCGACATGACGCCGCTGGTGCACGTGTCCTCGCGCTACCCGGCCAGCCGTCATTGCGTGGCGGTGGTCGCACCGCTGGCCGCGCATCCGTCGCGGCCGGGCGAGGTCATCGTCTGCGACCTGGCCGACGACCCGGCCGCCTGGCTGGCGCTGGACGAGGACGACATCGCCGATCGCATCTTCACCGCGCGCGCCGACCTGCCCGAGGGCGTCGAACGGATTCCGCTGCGCACCGTGCGCGCCAACCGCAGCCCGGCACTGGCGCCGCTGTCGGTGCTGAAGGGGATCGATCACGGCCGCCTGCAGATCGACCTGGAGCGCAGCCTGGCCCACCTCGACACGCTGCGCGCGGCCGCCGGGCTGGCCGAGAAAGCTGCGCCGGGTGTTTTCCCGGGCCAGCGACCTGCCGCCACCGGAGGATCCCGAGCTGGCGCTGTACGCCGGCTTCCTGCCCGACGCGGACAAGCGCCTGCTGGCGCAGGTGCGCGCCACGCCGCCGGAGCAACTGGCAGCACCGCGTTTGCGTTTCGCGATCCACGCTATGCCGAACTGCTGTTCCGCTACCGCGCCCGCAACTGGCCGCACACGCTCGGCGCCGGGGAACACGCCCGCTGGGAAGCCTTCCGCCGGGACCGGCTGACCCGGCCCACGCCACTGACCGGCCTGACCCTGGCGCAGTACTTCGACACCATCGCCGCGCTGCGCCGGCAGGAGGCGCCGCGGACCGCCCTGCTCGACCAGCTCCAGGCCTGGGGCCACGAGTTGCAGGGCTCGATCGTGCATGAGGCGGCCGCGCTGCTGTAGCGCCTGGAACGGCAGGGCGCCTGCATGGGCAGGACCCGCGCCAGGCGTGCGGCACACGCACGGGTTGGCGTTACGGCGGACGTAGGGTGGGCTTCAGCCCACCGGCTTTTTCGGGCTGTTCGGCTGTTCGGGCTGTTCGGCTGTTCGGGCCTGTCGTCCGCTCCGTTGGCTTTGGTGGGCTGAAGCCCACCCTACGCCCACCTACGCCCACCTACGCCCACCCTTCGCCCAACCTACGGCCAACCTACGGCCAACCTACGGCCATCTTGTGCCTACCTACCCTGCGCCACCCTCGCCCTACCTGCACCCACGGTGCGCCACCCTGCCCCCCGCCGGGTGCGCCTGAAATTCCCGCTCATCCGGCATGCATCCGTGCCGCGCTTGCCGCGATAATGCCGCATGGCACACAGCACCTACTTCACCCCCGCCGCGTTCCGCTTCCTGCGCGCGCTCGACCGCAACAACAGCCGCGAGTGGTTCACGGCGCACAAGGGCGACTACGAGCGGCACCTGCGCGAGCCGTTCCTGCAGTTCATCGCCGACATGCAGGCGCCGCTGGCGAAGATCAGCACGCACTACCGCGCCGATCCGCGCAAGAACGGCGGCTCGCTGTTCCGCATCCACCGCGATACGCGTTTCTCGCACAACAAGCTGCCGTACAAGCCGTGGCAGGGCTCGCGCTTCTTCCACGAGCGGCGCAACGAGATTCCCGCGCCGGCGTTCTACCTGCACCTGGAGCCGGGTGACTGCTTCGCCGGCGGCGGCATGTGGCATCCCGAACCGGACGCGCTCAAGCACATTCGCGGCTTCCTCGCCGACAACCCGGCTGCATGGAAGCGCGCCACCCGGAGCGCGGCGTTCCGGCAACAGCTGACCTTTCGCGGCGAAGCGCTCAGCCGACCGCCACGCGGCTTCGACCCGGAGCACGAGTTGATCGACGACCTCAAGCGCAAGAGCTTCGCGGCTGCCGCCGAGCTGGACGAAGCGCTGGCCTGCTCCAGCGAGCTGCTGCCCTGGACCGTCGCCACCTTCAAGCGCGTCGCGCCGCTGGTCGACTACCTGTGCGCCGCCCAGGAACTGGAGTTCTAGGCCGCGGAGCGCATGCGGGCGCAAACTGGCCGTACGGCGGACGTACGGCGGACGAACGGCGGACGTAGGGTGGGCGAACGGCGGAGCGTAGGGTGGGCGTAGGGTGGGCTTCAGCCCACCAGAGCCAACAAAGCCAAAAAGCCGAAAAGCTCAAAAGCCAAAAAGCCAGAAAGCCAAAAAGCCGGTGGGCTGAAGCCTACCCTACCTGTTATCGGTGGATCACGGCGACTGTCGCGCGGCCTGCGCTGGCGGTGCACCCCGGTGCAGCAAGAACAGGGCGCAGCCGATGCCGACCACCGCCGCCACGGCCACGTAATGCGCCGGCGCCAGCACCCCGAAACGCGCCACCATCAGCCCGATCAGGGGCGGAGTGAGTCCGCCGAACACCGCGTAGGCGATGTTGTAGGAAAACGACAAGCCGGAAAACCGCACCGCGGGCGGGAACGCCACCACCATCATCGCCGGTACGACGCCGACCACACCGACGCTGAAGCCGGCCAGCGCATACAGTGCCAGGAAGTGCCCGGCGCCAGCCTGCAGGTCCAGGTACAGCGCGTAGCCACACAACGCCAGGCCGGTCGCGCCCAGCAGCAAGGCACGGGCATAGCCGATGCGATCGGCCAGCATGCCGTAGACCAGGCAGCCCACGGCCAGGCACAGCGAGGCCAGGTTGTTGCCCAGGAAAGCCTGCGCCGGGGCCACATGGAACACCGATTGCACCAGCGAGGGGGTCATCAGGATCAGCACCAGGATCGCCGCGGTCAGCATCCAGGTGACCAGCATCGACAACACCACCGCGCCGCGATGCTCCGCCAGTACGCGGCCCAGCGGCAGGCCCCGCGCCAGCTGCTTGTTTGCCGCCATCGCCTCGAACACCGGCGTCTCGCTGAGCCAGCGGCGCAGCCATACGGCCAGAAAGCCGAACAGGCCGCCGATCACGAACGGCAGCCGCCAACCCCAGGCCAGCAACGCCTCCGGCGCCAGGTTGCGGTTGATCACGGCGGCCACCAGCGAGCCGATCAGGATGCCCACGGTCAAGCCGCTGGTGAGGCTGGCGCAGGCGAAGCCAACGCGCCCTGCCGGCACGTGCTCGGCCACGAACACCCAGGCGCCGGGTACTTCCCCGCCGACCGCTACGCCCTGCATCACCCGCAGCGCCAACAACAGCAGCGGCGCCCACAGGCCGATCTGCGCATGCACCGGCAGAAGTCCGATCGCCAGCGTCGGCAGCGCCATCAGGAACACGCTCAGCGTAAACATGCGCTTGCGCCCGAGCGTGTCACCGTAATGCGCCATCACGATCCCGCCCAGCGGGCGGGCCAGGTAGCCAGCGGCAAAAATTCCGTACACCTGCAGTTGAGCCAGCCACGGCGCCATGCCGGGAGGAAAGAACAACCGGCTCAGTGGCAGCGCGAAGAACACGAACACCACGAAGTCGTAGAACTCCAGCGCACCGCCCAGGGCAGCCAGAGTCAGCGTGCGTGTGTCGCGACCGCGCAGGGTGGCCGGGGGCATGGGCGAAGTGTCCATGGGATCGTTCGGCTGCGTCGCGTGGACGCGATCAGTTACGCCGGTTCTTGAACATCATCCCCACGCCCACGGCGATCAGTGCCAGCGGCCACCAGGTGGCGAACAGTTCGCCCAGGTGCACGTTGAAGCCCAGGTTGCTCATCAGGAACAGCACGCCAACCACGATCAGGATGATGCCGGCAGCATTCGGACGCATCGGGAATTCTCGCAAGGGTGTAACCGCGCACTGTGCGCAGCTTTGCCCGCGTCGTCAAACCCGCGACGCCTGTGCCGGTGAACGGGCCACGCGCTGGCCGTATCGACGGTGCACCGCGTCAAGACGCTCGCGTATGGCCCTGCTAGATTCCATACGCAGTCGCATGGTGCTTGGGGGAGCGCCGGCGGCGTATCGGGCGCCTGGCGCCCTTTCGGTCGACCCGGCGGTGCGCGGGGGCTGGACTGTGGCCTGTCGGCATCGGGGTGGACCTCACCTGAGGGAGGGAACACACATGCGACGCATGACACTGATGCTGCCGTTGATCCTGGCGGCAGCGACGGCCCACGCCAGCACCACCGGCGTGGCGCTGGTGCATGGCACCGGCCACCAGACCGACGCCTACAACGACTACTGGCAGTCGGCGATGGTCGAGGGGGTCCGCAACGGCCTCACCGATCGGCAGAACCTGCTGGTGGTCAATTGCGACTTCGACCGCTACATGTGGGACGACCGCGCCGCCGGATGCCTGGCCGGCCAGCTCACCAGCTTCATCCAGAACCGCCACATCGACCGCCTGGTCGTGATCACGCATTCCAATGGCGGCAACGTGATGCGCTGGATCCTGTCCAACCCGACCTGGGATGCGCGCTATCCGGAGATCATCCGGCGCCTGGCCAAGGTCGATGCGATCGCCCCGTCCAGCGCCGGCACGCCGCTGGCCGACGCGGTCATCGCCGGCAATGTGTTCGAGTCCGCGCTGGGCTGGCTGCTCGGCTACAAGACCGATGCCGTGCGCCAGCAGCAGGTGGGCTGGATGGCGGTCTACAACCAGCAGTACCTGCTCGGCACCAGCGGCCGGCCTGCCCTGCCCGCGCCGTTCCGCACCGTGGTCGGCACCGACGTTACTTCGGCGGTCTGGAGCGGCCACAGCTACTGCGGCGGCTACTCGCAGAGCGTGGGTCTGGAGATCACCCAGAACTGGCTGAACAGCTGCTCCGATGGCTTCATCGAGTGCTCAAGCGCCGCGGCCGCCGGCACCTTATGGTTCCGCGACACCCAGCGCACCAGCGACCACGGCGTGCTCAACCACAACCAGAGCCGACGCGCCTGTTTCGGACTGCCGTCGATCCTTGCCAACGACCTGGGGAGCTGAGCCATGAAGACACTCAAGACCACACCGCTGCTGCTGGCACTTCTGGTCGCCCTGCCCGCCTCCGCGGCCACCCGCGCGCTGCTGCCGGCGGCGCCGCAGGACATGGTGCCGACCACGCTGCAGCCGCGCGCTCCGGCCATACGCAACGCCATCCCCGCCGCGGCGATTCCGCAGGTGACCGTGGAACGCGCACCGGTCAGCGTGAGCTGGGCGCTGCCGCACGACCAACCGCTTCAGTCATTGGCTCGACCGTTCGCGCGCGACAGCCGCGAGTACTGGATCGACGTCTCGGCGACCGAACTGCAACGCGGTGTGTCGCTGCCGTTGAGCGCTCCGGGCGCACTGATCCGGATCAGCCCCAGCGACGCGGTCGGAGGCCGGCTGCAGCCCAAGGACATGCGGCTGAAGCTGGGGCGGCGCTCGCTGGCCGCCGACCAGGCCACCAGCCTGGTGGCCGGCACGCAGGCGTTGCGTGCCGCCGGCATGAGCCTGCCCGAGGCCTCGCTGGTGATGCGCCTGAAGCCCGAGCTGGGCAGCGGCATGGCGACCCTGCAAGCGCCCGGCGCCAGCGGTCGCTACGTGGTGCACGTGTTCGAACCGCAAAGCCCGTATACGGTGGACGCGCGCGGGGACCGTGACGACCTGCTGCTGGGCAACGCGGTGCACGTGCGAGTGGCGATGCACGGCGCGCGCGGCGACCTGCCGCTGGTGGCCGCTGGCGGCTTCCTGCGCGCGCCGGACGGCCACACCACGCTGCTCGACTACCAGCGCCAGGCAGACGGCAGCTTTGCCGTAGACGCGCAGCCGCGCGACATTCCGCGTACCCCGGGCCTGTGGGAGTTGCACAGCTTCACCGTCGGCACCGCCCCGGATGGTCAGGAAGTGCGTCGCGACACCACCACCGTGTTTGCCGCGGCCGCCGCAGACGCACGGCTGGACGGCACGGCCGCGATCCACCGCGCCGGTGGCCAGGGCATCGCCGTCGCACTCGGCATCCAGGCGGTCAGCGCCAGCCGCTACGCCGTGAGCGGTGTGCTGTACGGACGCGACCGCCGTGGCAGGCTGGTGCCCGCGGCGTTCGCACAATCGGCAGCGTGGCTGCGACCGGGCCGACACCAGCTGGTGCTTCGCTACGACCCGGACAGCCTGCACGGCGTGGGTGCGCCGTATGAGCTGCGCGACGTGCGGCTGCAGGACCAGCCCGCAGTGGCGCTGATCGAGCGGCGCGCGCTGGCGTTGCGCTTCGATACGCCGTAGGCCATGGGGCCGGATGCCTGCGGGCATCCGGCCCTTTCAGGCCTGGGCGAACGGAAAGGCCAGCACGTCGGCAATCGCGTCGGTGCCGGCCAGGCACATCAGCAACCGCTCCACCCCCAGTGCCACGCCCGCGGCATCGGGCATTGCATCGAGCACGCCCAGCAGCGCCTCGTCCAGCGGCACCGGCGGCAGCCCGCGCTCGCCGCGCACCGCGTTGTCGCGCTCGAACCGGCGGCGCTGCTCGGCCGCATCGTTGAGCTCGTGATAACCGTTGGCCAGCTCGTAGCACCCCAGGTACAGCTCGAAGCGCTCGGCCACCGGCGGATCGCCCGCACGCACCCGCGCCAGCGCGCACTGGCTGCCCGGATAATCGTGGATCACGGTGATCTGGTCTTTCGGGAACGTCGGCTGCAGCCGGTGGGTGATCAGCAGATCCAGCCAGTCGTCGCGGGTCAGCCCGTCCGGCCCGATCCCGAATTCGCTCAGCGGTTCGCGCAACGCCTCCAGTGGGGCGGCGTGCGGATCCAGGCCCAAGCCGTCCAGGAACAGTTGCCGATAGGTCTGCGTCCGCACCGTGCCGCCGCGTCCCTGCATGGCCAGTGCGGCCTGCACCAGCGCCACGGTTTCTTCCATCAACCGCCGGTGGTCCCAGCCCACCCGGTACCACTCCAGCATGGTGAATTCGGGGTTGTGCCGCCCGCCCGACTCGCCATTGCGGAACACCCGGCCAAGTTCGTAGCAGTCGCCCACGCCGGCGGCCAACAACCGCTTGAGCGGAAATTCCGGCGAGGTACGCAACCAACGCTCGCGGCGCGCCGGCGTCCACGTGCCCCGTAAAGCGGGTGCGGAAGCTCTCGATGTTGGGGTCGGTGTTGCCGGCCGCCGACAGGATCGGCGTGTCCACTTCCAGCACGCCGCGCTCGTCGAAGAACGCGCGGATCAGCCGGTACAGGCGCGCGCGCAGGTGCAGCGCCCCGATCGTGGCCGAGGTCATACGGGTGAGGCCGCGTTCTGCAGGATCACCCGACCGCCCTCGGCATCGCGGTAACTGCGGCCGGCGCGCTCCCAGTAGGGGTTGGCGGCCCTCACGCGCACGAAACCAGCGCGTTCCATCGCCGCGCAGCGGGCGTCCCACTGCACGCGATCGGGCAGGTAGAAAACCAGCGCCTGCTCGTGATGCGGCGGCGGAGGCGGGACATCCGGCGCGCGCACCAGTTCGAGATGGTACGGGCCGCCCGGCTGGCCGAGCAGCACGCCGTCGAAGCCATCATGGTCCTGGAAACGTCCCAGCTCGTTCAGACCCAGGCCGTCGCGATACTGCCGCGAGAGCCCGTCCAGGTCCGCGCAGGCGCGGGCCACGCGCAACACCGGCAGGCTCATCGGCCCGTCTCGTGCTGGTCCAGCAGGCTCTGCAGCTGGCGCTCGTCCCATACCGCCACGCCCAGTTCGTTGGCCTTGTCCAGTTTGGAGCCGGCCGCTTCGCCCGCGACCACGCAGCTGGTTTTCTTCGACACCGAACCGGACACCTTGGCGCCGAGCGCTTCCAGTCGTTGTTTGGCCTCGTCACGGGTAAGCGTGGTGAGCGTCCCGGTCAGCACGAACGTCTGTCCGGCCAGCGGAAGATCCGGCGCCGCATCGACCGACGGGGCCGCCTCGAGCAGACGCTGCATGGCCGACTCCGCTTCGGCCAGCGCCGCCGATGTCGCAGGGTCGGCCAGGTGGGCCTCCAGATTCGCGGCGGCGGCCTGTGGCAGGCCGGCGGTGATCCAGTGCGCGGCGCCGCCGCTGCGCAGCCGGGCCAGCGTCGGGAAATGCTGCGCCAGCAGGCGCGTGCTCTTGGGGCCGAGCTTGGTCACGTTGGCCTGGTCCAGCAGCACGCCCAGGTTCAGCCGTTCGCGCAACAGCGGCGAAGGGTCACCCTCGTCGCCGAACACGATGCCGGCGGCCAGCAATGCGTCGACCACCTGCTGGTTGCCCGGCTGGGCAAAGAAGCCGGCGATCGAACCGGCCACCTCCGCGCCGATGTCCGGCAGCACCCGCAGCACCGGTGCCGGCGTGCTGCGCACGAATTCCAGCCGGCCCAGCCAGGACGCCAGCGTCTTGGCGGTGCTTTCGCCGATGTGCATGATGCCCAGCGCGAACAGGAAACGCGCCAGCGTGGTGCTGCTTGCTGGCCTCGATCGCGGCGACCAGGTTCTCGGCCCACTTGGTCGCGACCTTGCCGGCCTTGACCGTCTCCGGGGTGGTGCCGTCGCGTTCGTCGATCGCCTGCTTCATGGCGACGAAATCGCTCCACCGTCAGCGCATACAGGTCGGCCGGCGTGTGCACCATGTCCAGCTCGACCAGCGCATCGACGAAGCGCTCGCCCAGGCCGTCGATGTCCATCGCCCGGCGCGAGGCGAAGTGGATCAGTGCCTCCTTGCGCTGCGCCGGGCAGACCAGCCCGCCGGAACAGCGGTAGGCCGCCTCGCCCTCCTCGCGCAGCAGAGCGGAGCCGCACACCGGACACTGGCTGGGCATCTGCCACGGCACGGTGCCATCCGGCCGCGCGTCCTCCACCACCCGGACCACTTCGGGGATCACGTCACCGGCGCGGCGCACGATCACGCGTGTCGCCCACGCGCACGTCCAGCCGCGCGATCTGGTCGGCGTTGTGCAGGGTGGCGTTGGTCACGGTGACGCCGGCCACCTGCACCGGCTGCCAGCCGCGCCACCGGCGTGGCCGCGCCGGTGCGGCCGATCTGGATCTCGATCGCCTCGACCGTGGTGGTCTGCTCCTGCGCCGGGAAACTTGTGCGCGATCGCCCAGCGCGGCGCGCGCGAGACGAAGCCCATGCTCGCGCTGGCCGGCGTAGTCGTCCAGCTTGTAGACCACGCCGTCGATGTCGTACGGCAGGCCGTCGCGCTTTGGCGCCGATGCGACGGAAGTAGGCGATCAGGCCGTCGAAGCCGCGCGCGGTATCCGACCTCGGGCGATACCGGGAATCCCCATTCGCGCAGCTGCTGCAGCGTCTGCGAATGGGTCGGCGGCAGCTCGCCGCCCTCGACCACGCCCACCGCGTAGGCGAAGAAGCTCAGCCGCCGCCGGGCGGTGATCGCCGGATCGAGCTGACGCAGCGAGCCGGCCGCGCCGTTGCGCGGGTTGGCCAGCGGTGCGCTCGCCATGCGCCCGGGCGTAGGCGTTGAAGGCCTCGAAGTCCTTGCGCAGCATGATCACTTCGCCACGCACTTCCAGCACCGCCGGCCAGTCGTTGCCGCGCAGCCGCAGCGGGATCGCGCGCACCGTGCGCAGGTTGGCGGTGACGTCCTCGCCGGTCTCGCCGTCGCCGCGGGTGGCGCCCTGCACGAACACGCCCTGCTCGTAGCGCAGGCTGATCGCCAGGCCGTCCAGCTTCGGCTCGACCGAGAACACCGGATCGCGCGCGGTCCAGCGACTGCTCGATGCGACGCTCGAATTCGGCCACCTCGCGATAGCGCGTGCGATCGTCTTCGCCATCCTGTTCGAACGCGTTGCCCAGCGACAGCATCGGGATGGCATGGCGCACCTCGGCGAAACCGCCGCGCGCGCGCGCGCCCACCCGGCGCGTGGGCGAATCGGGCACGGCCAGCTCCGGATACGCCGCTTCCAGCGCCTCCAGCTCGCGCAGCAGGCGGTCGTACTCGGCGTCGGTGATCTCCGGATCATCGAGCACGTGGTAGCGGTAGTTGGCCCGTTCGATCCGTTCGCGCAGGTCGGCCGCGCGGCCGGCGGGTTCGGCAGGTGTGGCTGTCATCGTCACAGTCTAGCGAGGCCCCGGGCCCGCGGTAAGGGAGCAGAGGCCAGGAACCGGCAACCCGCAAGCAGCTACACTCGCGCCCAGGGGCCACAACCACAGTGAGGTGCCTATGCGTGCTTTTCGTCTTTTCCGGCGAAGCTTCACCGGACGGTTGGCGGCAGTGGCACTGATGGTGGGGCTCTCGAGCGTCGCCCAGGCCAACGGCGGGCCACTGGGTATCGACCATCGCCTGCACTACGACAACAGCGGCATCTGGAAGCGCGGCAATCAGAAGGCGCTCGAGTACGGCACCATCCTTACCGTAGGTGTCGGCGCCCTGGCCTTCGGCGACCAGGACAAGCTGGGCGACACCTTCTGGCGCTCGGTCGATGCGATCGCGGTGGCCGGCGCCAGCACTCTGGTACTCAAGCACGCATTCCGCCGCGAGCGCCCGTCGCAGACCAGCGACCCGGGCCGTTTCTTCAAGGGCAGCGGCGCGGCGAGCTTTCCCAGCGGCGAGGTGGCCACGATATCGGCCGCGGTGACGCCCTTCATCGTCAATTATGGCCGCGAGCACCCCGGGGTTTATGCGCTTGCCCTCTTGCCGGCCTACGACGCGGTGGCACGCATGAAGACCCACGGCCACTGGCAGAGCGACGTGCTGGTGGGCGCGGCGATCGGCACCGGCGTGGGCGTGTGGGCCTCGCGACGCGACTCGCCGCTGATCGTGGGCTGGCTGCCCGGCGGCTTCAGCGTCGGATTCGTGCACCACTTCAAGCCCTGAAGCGAAAAGCCCCGCGACGGTGGAAGCTGAACCGAGCTGACCTGCGGTCGGTAGCGACCGCTGTGATAGCCGCATGCGGGTCCGGCGGGACTATCGCCGCCTGCTGATGAGCTTGGTCACCTAAGGAATGGATGCTGCAGGGGCACGCGCACGACAACTACGTGCCGGCGTTCCGCTGGACCGTGCTGATCCCGGCCGCGGTCACCGCGCTGGGCAGCCGCGTGTTCAGCCGGTGCGCCCCGACCGGCCGCCGCGGTCAGCTCCGTCGGCGTGCCCCGGCAGCACGCAGCGGCCGCACGCAACGCGAAAAGGCGCTGCCACGTCGACTCTGGCTGGTACGCTTGGCCGTGTCATCCAGAGGGGTTTCCATGCGCTTGTCGATCATCCTGGCCGTTTTCGCCGTCCTGGCGGGCCTCCTCCCGACCACCGCCCTGGCCGCCGAGGCCGGCGTCAATCTGCATCTGGTGGATCATCCGATCGGCTGGATTGCCCTGGCGCTGTTCGTACTTGCCTATGTGGCGGTGATCCTGGAGGAGCGCATCCATATCGCCAAGTCCAAACCGGTGATGCTGGGCGCGGCGCTGATCTGGGCGTTGATCGCCTGGTACGCCAGCGACACGGCCGGCGGCACCGAGGCGGTACGCAGCGCGTTCGAGGCGGTGTTCCTGGAATACGCGGAGATCTTCTTCTTCCTGGTGGTGGCGATGACCTACGTCACCGCCATGGGCGAGCGCAATGTGTTCGAGGCATTGCGCGCGCAGCTGACCCGGCGGCGTTTCAGTTACCGCTCGCTGTTCTGGATCACCGGCTCGATCGCCTTCTTGCTGTCGCCGGTGCTGGACAACCTCACCACCGCGCTGGTGATGTCGGCGGTGGTGCTGGCGGTGGGCGCCGGCAACACGCGTTTTGCCACGCTGGCGCTGATCAACCTGGTGGTGGCCGCCAACGCCGGCGGCGCCTGGAGCGCCTTCGGCGACATCACCACGCTGATGATGTGGCAGGCACACAAGGCCGAGTTCTTCGACTTCTTCCAGCTGTTCCTGCCTTCGCTGGTGAACTGGCTGGTGCCGGCGGTGCTGATGCACTTCGCCTTGCCCAAGGGGCAGCCCGAGTCGGTCCAGGGCCAGGTGCACATCAAGCCCGGCGGCATCGGCATCTGCCTGTCCTTCGCGCTGACCATCGCGATCACCGTGGTCGGCAAGCAGTGGCTGGGCATGCCGGCGGCCTACGGCATGCTGACCGGGCTGGCGTTCCTGAACCTGCTGGCCACTCGCATCGACCACAGCCAGCGCCGCTACGCGCTGGCCCAGGGCGTGGAACACGAGAGCTATTCGATCTTCCGCATCATCGCCAACGCCGAATGGGACACCCTGCTGTTCTTCTACGGCGTGTTCGCCTGCGTCGGCGGACTGGCCGCGCTGGGCTACCTGGAGCTGGCCTCGCACCTGCTCTACGGCGGCGTCGGAGCGACCATCGCCAACACCAGCATGGGCGTGCTGTCGGCGATCGTGGACAACATCCCGATCATGTTCGCGGTGCTGAAGATGAACCCGCCGATGGACGAGACCCAGTGGCTGCTGATCACGCTCACTGCCGGCGTCGGCGGCAGCCTGCTGTCGGTCGGTTCGGCCGCCGGCGTGGCGCTGATGGGTGCCTCGCGCGGCCGCTACACCTTCATGAGCCACCTGCGCTGGAGCTGGGCGATCGCGCTGGGCTACGTCGCCAGCATCGCAGTGCACCTGCTGCTCAACGGCCACCTGGTCAACCGGCTGACCGATACTTCCACCTCGCCGGCACCGCTGGCGCACGCACGACCGAGGCTCCGATGCATCATGCCAGCGACATCCTGCTGACCCTGTTCCTCATCTTCGTCGCCGCCCAGGTCGGTGCGGAGATCGCCCAGCGCCTGCGCCTGCCCGGCGTGGTCGGCGAGATCGCCGCCGGCTGCGTGATCGGGCCGTCACTGCTGGGCTGGGTCAACGCCGACCAGGTCGTTCCCGGCACGCCGCTGGACGTGCTGGCCGAGATCGGCGTGGTGCTGCTGTTGTTCTCGGTGGGCCTGGAGACGCGGCTGGAGGACCTGAAGAAGGTCGGCAAGAGTGGCCTTCCTGGTCGGCGTGCTGGGCGTGCTGATTCCGTTTGCGATGGGCAGCGCTGTGGGCCCACGGCAGCGGCTTCGACTGGGACAAGTCGCTGTTCGTGGCGGCGGCCTTCGTCGCCACCTCCGCCGGCATCACCGCGCGCGTGCTGCAGGAGCTGGGCGTGCTGCAGCGTACCGAGAGCCGGGTGATCCTGGGCGCGGCGGTGATCGACGACATCCTGGCCATGCTGCTGCTGGGCGTGGTGTCGTCGCTGCAGGGTGGCAGGGCTTCGACCTGATGATCGCTGCTGCTGGTGCTGGGCAGCGCGATCGGCTTCCTCGCCGTGGTCGGCTGGGCGGCGCCCGGGTGATGCGCTGGCACTCGCAGCTGGCTGGAAAAGCCGATCAGCCCGCACTCGCCGCTGACGATCGTGCTGGCGATGTGCCTGGGCCTGGCCTGGCTGTCCACCCTGCTCGGGCTGGCCGCGATCATCGGCGCGTTCCTGGCCGGCATGATCGCCTCGGAGACGCGCGCAGCGCGATGCGCTGGAACAAGCGACCCAGCCGCTGCTGGCGCTGCTGACGCCGTTCTTCTTCGTGATCACCGGCAGCCAAGATCAACCTGGGCGAGCTGGCCAACTGCCGATGCGCTGTGGATGCTGACCGTGGTCACCGCGATCGCGATCGTCTCCAAGCTGGTCGGCGGCTTGCTCGGCTCGCTGTCGCTGGGCCGGCGCAGCGCCACCATCGTCGGCTTCGGCATGGTGCCGCGCGGCGAGGTGGGCGTGGTGATCGCCAGCCTGGGTCTGACCGCCGGCGTCTTCAGCGACCGCATCTACGCGATCATCGTGGCGATGTCGCTGCTGACCGCGATGGTCACGCCGCCGGTGCTGGCCTGGCTGCTCAAGCGCGGCAGCGGTGAGCCGGAGGTGGTCGAGACCTGAGTGCTGCGGGATCTCACCGCCGGCGTGCCCGAATCGGATGGGGCGCGGAAGGTCGACCACGAACAGCGCGCGGACCGGGGCCGCGGCATGTTCCCGCACGGATGGAAGCGGATGATCCGCCATCGCGCCGGCTTGCACGAGTCGAGGTGGACCGCGCTAGCTTCCTTCCCCTGCTGATGGCGCATGGTCTGGTAGGCGGCCAGCGCGCGCTGGCGCGAGGCCGGCCAGGTCGACCATCGGTGCCGGATAGCCGCTGCGCCGGAGCAGCGCCGGATCCGCGCCACGGTTCGTGCAGCAGCGGCCGTGGGGGCGTCGGCCAGCTCCGGCAGCCAGCGCCGCAGGTAGCTGCCCTGCGGGATCGAACCGCTGCGCCTGCGTGACCGGGTTGAAGATGCGGAAATACGGCGCGGCATCGGCGCCGCAGCCGGCCACCCATTGCCAGCCCAGTGTGTTGTTGGCCAGGTCGGCGTCGACCAGCGTGTCCCAGAACCAGCGCGCGCCGTGCTGCCAGTGCTGGCGCAGGTTCTTGGTCAGCAGGCTGGCCACGATCATGCGCACGCGGTTGTGCATCCAGCCGGTGTGCCCACAGCTCGCGCATGCCCGCGTCGACCAGCGGGATGCCGGTTCGACCCCGTTGCCAGCGCCGCAGCAGCGCCGGATCCGCGGCCGCCCAGGGAAAGGCGGTCGAAGCGCGGATTGAAGTTGGTCGTGGGCGTGTGCGGGAAGTGGTACAGCAGATGGTGGGCGAACTCGCGCCAGCCCAGCTCGCGCAGGTACGGTTCGAGGTCCGGCCGGCCGCGCGCGTCGCGCGCCGCGGCGGCGGCTTCCAGGCCGCTGCTGGATCTGGCGCGGGGAGATCTCGCCGAAGTGCAGGTGCGGAGACAGCCGCGAGGTACCGTGCCGGGCCGGCAGGTCGCGGCCGCGGGCGTAGTCGGCCAGCGCATCGTCGGCGAACAGCTCCAGCATCTCGTGGGCTCCACGCTCGCCCGGCGTCCAGCGACCGCGCCAGTCCGCCGGTCCACTCGATGGCCGGCAGCAGCCGCAGCGCCTCCAGCGGCAGACCGCCGTCGCTGTCGGCCAGCCGCAGTGGCGGGGGCGGGCAGCGGTGCGGGAGGCGCCCAGCTGCGCGCGAAGCTTGCGCCAGTACGGCGTGAACACCCGGTACGGTTCGCCCTGTCCGGTCTGGATCTGCCATGGCTCGCACCACAGTGCGCCCTCGCAGCTGTGCACCTCGAGCCCCTGCTCGCGCAGCGCGGCCTTCATCCGCGTGTCGCGCTCGATCGCGGCCGGCTCGTATAGGCGGTTCCAGTACACCGCGCTCGGCGCCGGTCTGCGCGACCAGCTGGCGCAGGCTGGCCAGGCTGTCGCCGCGGCACAGGTGCAGGCGGCCTCCGCTGGCCTGCATGGCTTGGCTCCAGCGCCTGCAGCGAATGGTGCAGCCACCAGCGACTGGCGGCGCCCGGCGCCCAGCCGCCCTCTTCCTGCGGCGCATGGATGTACACCGGCAACACCTGCTCGTGCGCGGCGCACGCGGCATGCAGGGCGGGATGGTCGGCCAGGCGAAGGTCGCGGCGCAGCCAGACGATGGCGAGGGACATGGACGATCCGGATCAGTGGTCGATGGTGTCGGTGTACGCATGGAACGGGAAAACGGATGCGCTCGGGCGCTGACTCGTGCGCGGTCCGCTTCCGCAGCGGCGCCAGTTCACGCCCGGCTTCGACCGTGCTTGCTGCAATGGTCCAACGCAGGCGCACCCGATCCACCGTCAACGCTAGGAGATTCCATGGACATTACACAACTGATCCTTGACGACCACCATGAGCAGCGCCGGCTGTTCGGCATCCTGGACCAGATCGACCGTACCGACCGCGACTCGCTGCAGGCGCTGTGGCGGCAGCTGTCGGACTTTCTCGAAGTGCACGCCGAGGCCGAGGAAAAGCACTTCTACCCACGGTTGCTGGAGCTTGGCCGCGGCGCCGGCAGCAAGGACAGCGCCGGGGCCGAGACCGAGGATGCGATCAAGGACCACAACGAGATCCGCGATGCAATCGCCAAGGTGGATGAGCACCCGGTCGGCTCCGACCCCTGGTTCGCCGCCGTGGCGCAGGCGCGCAAGGCCAACAGCACGCACATGGGCGAGGAGGAGCGTGAAAGCCTGGCCGATTTCCGCCGCCACGCGCCGCTGCAGGTCAGGCATGAGCTGGCCGTTGCCTTCGCCGCGTTCGAGGCCAGCCACCGCGTCGGCATCCAGGCGCGGGACAAGGACCCGCAGGCCTACATCAAACGGCATTCGTAAGCGCCAGCGCGTCGCCGTTGGCGGAGCGCCGTCGACGGCGCCCTCCGGGCGGTTGGGGAAGCGGATGCGCGCCCCCATATCGCGCGCTGTTACCCCATGGCAGCGCCCCCGATGAGCGAACCCTCGCAGAACGACGCCAAGCCCGCGCGCAAGATCGGCGCGCTGCGCCAGTTGTGGCCCTTCCTGAAACCGCACAAGGCGCTGGCGATCGGCTGGCTGGTGTTCCTGGGCCTGTCGTCCGGCTCCAGCCTGGTGCTGCCGGTGGCGGTGCGGCACATGATCGACCAAGGCTTCGGTCACGCCAACGCGGTGGCGATCAACCAGACCTTCCTGGGCCTGTTCGCGGTGGCGCTGGTGCTGGCCTTCGCCACCGCCGCCCGCTATTTCTGCATCACCCTGCTCAGCGAGCGCGCGCTGGCGCTGCTGCGGCAGAAGCTCTACGCCCACGTGATTCGTCTGGACGTCGGTTTCTTCGAGCGCAGCCGGGTCGGCGAGCTGATCTCGCGCCTGGGCACCGACACCGAGGTGGTGCAGACGCTGATCGGCTCGGGCGTGTCGGTGGCGCTGCGCAGCGCGGTGATGCTGCTGGGCGCCGGCGCAATGATGGTGTGGACCAGTCCGCGCCTGGCCGGCCTGACCGCGCTGGTGATCCCGGCGGTGATGCTGCCGATCCTGGTGTTCGGCCGCCGCGTGCAGAAGCTCTCGCGCGCCAGCCAGGATCGCCTGGCCGACGCCGCCGCGATCGCCAACGAGACCCTCAATGCGGCGCCGGCGGTGAAGGCGTACGCGCGCGAGAACATCGAGAGCGTGCGCTATCGCGGCGCGATCGACCGCGCGCTGGAGAGCGCACGGCGCCGAATCGGCATGCGCGCCGTGCTCACCGCGGCGGTGATCGTGCTGTTCTTCGGCGCCATCACCCTGGTGCTGTGGGCCGGCGCGCGCGATGTGCTGGCCGGGGCCCTGGACGCGGGCGTGCTGGGGCAGTTCGTGCTGTATGCGGTGTTCGCCGCCGGCTCGGTGGCCGGGCTGTCCGAAGTGTGGGGCGACGTGATGCGCGCCGCCGGCGCGATGGAGCGCATCGGCGAACTGTTCGGCGAGCAGGCGGGAATCGCCGACCCCGCTGCGCCGCTGGCCCTGCCCCGTCCGGTCCGCGGCGCGCTGCACTTCGAGCACGTCAGCTTCCACTACCCGAGCCGGCCGGACGCGCCGGCTTTGCACGATTTCGACCTGTGCATCCAGCCGGGCGAAACAGTGGCCCTGGTCGGCCCTTCGGGCGCCGGCAAGAGTACCGTGCTGTCGCTGTTGCTGCGCTTCTACGACCCGCAGGACGGCCGCATCCAGCTCGATGGCGTGGACCTGCGCTCGCTGACCCTGGCCGGGCTGCGCGGTGCGATCGCGCTGGTGCCGCAGGAAACGGTGATCTTCGGCGGCAGCGCGGCCGACAACATCCGTTTCGGCCGGCAGGACGCGGGCGACGACGAAGTGCACGAGGCGGCGCGTGCCGCCGAAGCGGACGAATTCATCCGTGCGCTCGACGGCGGCTACGCGGCCGAGCTGGGCGAACGTGGCGTACGCCTGTCCGGCGGCCAGCGCCAGCGTGTGGCGATCGCCCGGGCGATCCTGCGCGATGCGCCGCTGTTGCTGCTGGACGAGGCCACCTCGGCGCTGGACGCGCAATCGGAGGCCGCCATCCAGCATGCGCTGGAGCGCCTGGAGAAGGGCCGCACCACCCTGGTCATCGCGCACCGGCTGGCCACCGTGCTGCGCGCCGACCGTATCGTGGTGATGGACGGCGGCCGCATCGTGGCCCAGGGCACCCACGAGAGCCTGCTGGCCGAGGGCGGCCTGTACGCCGAGCTGGCCCGGCTGCAGTTCACCGCCTGAGCCCGGGCAGACGGCAGGCCCGATCCTTGCCGCGCCATTGACGCGGCGCTTCCTAGCGTCGCCGCATGCCCGACCTGTTGCTCCAGCCGCTCCCGCAAGGCCTGTACTGCCCGGCGGGCGATTTCTTCATCGATCCGCCGCAGCCGGTGGCGCGTGCGGTAATCACGCATGCCCATGGTGACCACGCACGCCAGGGCAATGCGCACTACCACGTGGCCGCACCGGGCCTGGCGCTGATGCGCGAGCGGCTGGGTGAGCCTGCAAGCATCCAGGCGCATGCGTTCGGCGAGGCGTTCGCACTGGGTCCGGTGCGGGTCTCGCTGCATCCGTCCGGACACATGCTCGGTGCGGCGCAGATCCGCCTCGAGCATGCCGGCCAGGTGGTGGTGGTTTCAGGCGACTACAAGCGCGAGCCCGATCCCACCTGCCGCCCGTTCGAGCCGGTGCCGTGCGACGTGTTCGTGACCGAATCCACCTTCGGCCTGCCGGTGTACCGCTGGCCGCCGATCGCCGGAGTGATCGACCAGTTGCTGGCCTGGTGGGACGACTGCGCGCGGCGCGCCGTGCCGGCGGTGCTGTTCTGCTACGCCCTGGGCAAGGCGCAGCGAGTGCTGGCCGAGCTGGGGCTGCGCTGCAACCGCCAGGCCTGGCTGCACGGTGCGCTGCTGCGGCCGGTGGAGCTGTACCGGGAGGCCGGTGTGTCGATGTTGCCGACCCGTGCGCTGGAGGAGGACACCCGCGGCAGCGCCCTTGGCGGCGAGCTGGTCCTGGCGCCGCCCTCCGCGGCCGCCTCGCGCTGGATGCGGCGCTTTCCGACGGCGTCCACCGGGTTCGTCTCCGGCTGGATGCAGGTGCGCGGAAATCGGCGCCGGCGTGGCTACGACCGGGGCTTCGTGGTGTCCGACCATGCCGACTGGCCGTCACTGCTGCGCACCGTCGCCGACAGCCGGGCCCGGCGCGTCTACGTGACCCACGGCGAGGGCGACGCGCTGATCCGCTACCTGCGCGAATCCGGCCACGATGCGCGGCCGCTGGCCAGCCCTGGCGGAGGCCCCCTGATGCGCCGCTTTGCCGACCTGTTCGCGGCCCTGGACCGTACCGGCTCGACCGCGGCCAAGCGCGACGCGATCGCCGCCTACCTGCACGACGCACCGCCCGGTGACGCGGCCTGGGCGATCTACGCCCTGGGTGGCGGCAAGCTGCGCCGGCTGGCCACCACCACCGAGCTGCGAGAGGCGGTGCAGCAGGTCACCGGGTACCCCGAATGGCTGGTCAGCGAAAGCCACCAGCACGTGGGCGACCTGGCCGAGGCGATTGCCCTGCTGCTGCCGCCGGGCGACGCCCGGCTTGCCGATACCCCGCTGCAATTGTGGATGGAACAGTGGCTGCCGGCCCTGCGCGCGCTGGACGCCGGCCGCGCGAATCGACCAGTTGCAGTCGTGGTGGCGGGGGCTGCCGGTGGAGCAGGTATTCCTGCTCAACAAGCTGCTGACCGGCGCGTTGCGGGTGGGCGTGTCGCAACGGCTGGTGGTGCAGGCGCTGGCGCTGTGGTCGCAACTGCCCACCGACCTGATCGCCCATCGCCTGAGCGGCGACTGGCGGCCGCGTCCCGATGCACTGGCGGCACTGGCCCGGGCCCCGGAGGAAAACGAGCACCAGGCCGATCGTCCCTATCCGTTCTACCTGGCCTCGCCGCTGGAGCAGCCGGTGGATGCACTGGGTCGGCGCGAGGACTGGCTGGCGGAGTGGAAATGGGACGGGATCCGCGCACAGCTGATGCGCCGCACTGGCAGCGTCGGCCTGTGGTCCCGTGGCGAGGAACGGCTGGACGGCCGCTTCCCGGAAGTCGAACGGGCCGCCGACATGGCTGCCCGATGGCTGCGTGATGGACGGCGAGCTGCTCGCCTGGCAGGCGGCCGGCAACCTGCCGCGCCCGTTCGCCGCGCTGCAGAAGCGCATCGGCAAGCGCAAGCCGGGCAGCCGCCTGCTGCGCGGAGACGCCGGTGGTGTTCATGGCCTACGACCTGCTCGAGCAGCAGGGACAGGACCTGCGCGCGCTGCCGCTGGGCGAGCGACGCGAGCGCCTGCGGGCATTGCTCGATGGCGCACCGGCCGAGCTGCGTTTCTCGCCGGCGCTGCAGGCACCGGACTGGGCGACGCTGGCCGAAGCGCGCGGGCAGTCCCGGCCGCGGCAGACCGAGGGCCTGATGCTCAAGCGGCTGGACTCGCCCTACCGGGTCGGCCGCAAGCGCGGCGACTGGTGGAAGTGGAAGGTGGACCCGTACACGCTGGACGCGGTGCTGATCTACGCGCAACCGGGTCACGGCCGCCGCGCCGGCCTGTACACCGACTACACCTTCGGCGTCTGGGACCATGACCGTCTGGTACCGGTGGCCAAGGCCTACTCCGGCCTGGACGACGCCGAGATCGCCACGCTGGACCAGTGGATACGTGCGAACACGCTCGAGCGCTTCGGACCGGTGCGCTCGGTGCAGCCGCTGCACGTATTCGAACTGGCCTACGAAGCGATCCAGCGCTCCGGCCGGCACAAGTCCGGGGTGGCGGTGCGCTTTCCGCGCATCGCCCGCTGGCGCACCGACCTTGCGCCGCGCGATGCCGACCGGCTGGCCGACCTGCGCCGCCTGGCCAGCGGCTGAGGCCACGCAGAAAAAGCCCCGCGCCAGGCGCGGGGCTTTTCATCGTGCAAATGCCGACCTGATCAGGCCGCGACGACCACGTCCGAAGCCTGCGCGCCCTTCGGCCCGTTGGTCACTTCGAACTGCACACGCTGGCCTTCCTGCAGGCTGCGAAAGCCCTTGGAGTTGATCGCCGAGAAATGGACGAACACGTCCTCCCCACCATCCTCGGGTGCGATGAAGCCGAAACCCTTGGCGTCGTTGAACCACTTGACCGTACCGAAACGCATTGCGTAGACCTCTGAATCTAGGGACTGGATGCACCAAGGACGATGCGCTGGACCACTGTTTCCCCTTGGCCAGCCCCCTGGTACGGGTGAAAGTATCGGCATGTTTGTGGGTAAAGCGCAATATCCGGCAAGAATCGATTATCGATTAAGTGCTTAGCCGGTGCGCGGGTTAACGATTGCCTGGAGTATCGCCGGCACCTGAGCGGTGGCCGCCGCCAGGTGCGCGAAGATTTCCTCGATGCTTATCTCCGCCTCGTCGCCACAACCGGCGGCGAAATTGGCAACCAGCGCCAGGCACGCATACTCCAGCTCCAGTTCGCGCGCCAATACCGCCTCGGGCATGCCGGTCATGCCGACCAGGTCGCAGCCGTCGCGTTTCATCCGGGTAATCTCGGCACGGGTCTCCAGTCGCGGTCCCTGGGTGGCGCCGTAGCAACCGCCGTCGATTACCGCCACGCCCGCTTTGGCCGCCGCCGCGAGCAACTGCCGCCGCAGGCCTTCGCTATACGGTTCGCTGAAGTCGATGTGCTTGACCTCGGCGCCCTCCACGTCGCAGAAGCTGGAAAGCCGGCCATGGGTGTAGTCGATCAACTGGTCGGGCACCACGATCACCCGCGGCCCCATGTCGGCGCGAATGCCACCGACCGCATTGACTCCGACCACGCGACGCGCGCCCAGCTGGTGCAGCGCCCAGATGTTGGCGCGATAGTTGACCCGATGCGGTGCCAGCGTATGGCTCTCGCCGTGGCGCGCCAGGAATGCCAGCCGCTGGCCGGCAAGGTCGCCCACCACCACGGGCCCGGAGGGGACGCCAAAAGGCGTCTGGAGCGTATGCCGCTGGACGCGCTCCAGGCCAGGCAACTGGTAAAGACCGCTACCGCCAATCACGGCCAGGTCGATCGGAAGGGGGGCGGCGGCAGACATGGCGGGTTCCTCGATACGGCGTGGTTGGAAAGACAGGGAAAACGACGGCGGTGGGTGCTCCGGCCGGGACGATGGGCGATCTTTCCCCGCACCCGGGCACGATCGGTCAACCTTGCCCGGGCCCCGGCGCTGGCGCGAGCGGGCCGCGCGAATGTCGGGGTTCAATCCTGCAGGGCGTAAATCGCAGGCAGGTTGCGTCCCTGCTCGTGATAATCCATGCCGTACCCGAAAACGTAGCGGTCGGGCAGTACCACGCCGTTGAAGTCGGCGCGGATTCCTTCCACCCGCCGGTCGTGTTGCTTCATGCACAGGCTGGCAATCAATACTCGCCGCGCACCACGCGCCAGGCAGTCCTCGCGCACCGCCTTGAGCGTATGGCCTTCGTCCAGGATGTCGTCCACCAGCAATACGGTCCGGCCGGTCATCGGCACGACCGGCTCGCGCAACCAGCAAAGCTCGCTGCCGGAGGTCGCGCCGCGGTAGCGGGTGGCGTGCACATAATCGAATTCCAGGTCGGTTCGAATGGCCAGCGCCAATTGACCGGCGAACATCAGCGCGCCGTTCATTACGGTCAGGAACAGCGCGCGTTCGCCTTCCAGCGCCACGTCTATCTGCCGTCCGAGATCGGCAATGACGCTTTCGAGTTCCGCGCGATCGACCAGCAGGTCTGCATGGGCCAGTGCATCGGCCAGCGGGGGCAGTGGTTTGTTCATGGGTTTCCTGGATAACGGGGTATGTTCCGACCGACCCGGCTGGGCCGGCACGCCCTTGCTTCGAAGACGACACCCCGGATCCGGCCCGACAACGGTAACGGATCGATCGGGACGCCGCTGGAGGGCGACGCCTGCGTGCGGCAAGCGGAGGCGCAGGCCGGGCGGCGACGGGCGACGGTGTCACGCATCGAGCGCGGTGACCCGGGCAACAAAACGGTCGCGCTGGGGATTGTCCAGCAGGCCGGCCCAGCTCGCACCGATCGCGCCGCGCAACGATGCCAGCCGCTCGCCGTCCACCGACGGCTCTGCTTGCACGGCGGCGATCGCTTCGGCCACCACCTCGGGGAAACAGGCAAGCACCAGGTCGCAACCGGCGGCCAGGTGTGCGCGCACGCGCTCGCCCACCGACCCGGCCACGCCGGCGGCGGCCATGCTGATGTCGTCGCTGATCACCACGCCGGCGAAGCCGAGTTCGCCGCGCAGGATGTCTTCGATCCAGATCCGCGAATAGCCGGCCGGCTGCGGCGTCCACTGCGGGGTAGACCACGTGCGCCATCATCACCGCCTCGGCGTGCGCCTCGATCGCCTCGACGAAAGGCCGCATGTCGGTCCGGGAGATGACTTCCAGCGGGCGCGGGTCGCTGGCCACCGCCTTGTGCGTGTCAGCGGCCACCGAGCCGTGGCCGGGAAAGTGCTTGAGTACGGCCGCCATGCCGCCCAGGTGCATGCCGCGCACGTAGGCCTGGGCCAGCTCGCCGGCCACGCCCGGATCGGCGTGGAACGCCCGCGGACCAATGGCCGCACTGCCGCGGTCCAGATCGACCACCGGCGCGAAGCTGAAATCCACACCGCTGGCACGCAGCTCGCTGGCCATCACCCAGGCATGCTCCTCGGCCAGCCGCACCGCATCTTCCGGGTCGCGGCCATGGACCGCGCCGATCCGGGCCAGCGCCGGCAGCCGGGTAAAGCCGTCGACGAAACGCTGCACCGGGCCGCCTTCCTGGTCGACCGCGATCAGCAGGTGCTCGCCGCCGATCTCGCGGATCGCCTCGGTCAGCGCGATCAGCTGGTCGCGGCTGCGGTAGTTGCGGCTGAACAGGATCACGCCGGCCACGCCCGGCGCGCGCAGCCACGCATGCTCGTGCTCGGCCACGCTCGGGCCGGCCAGGCCGATCATCAGCATGGTGCGGTCCCCGCGTCGGCGGCGGCTCGCTCGGCTTCGCTCCAGCGCGCATAGGGGTGGGCGATCAGGTTGACGTTGTAGTAGCGCGCCAGGGCGGTCACCTCCGGCCCCAGCCAGCGCGGTCTTGGGTACGTCGCATCAACCGCAGGCAGCTCGACCTCGGCCACGGTGAGACCGATGTTCTCGCCCAGAAACTCGTCGATCTCGAACGCCACGCCTTCCACCACCGCCCAGTGCCGGATCTTCTCGACCACACCGTCGCAAAGCCCGGCCAGCATCGCGTCGGCGTCCTGTAGCGGGATCGGGTACTCGTATTCCGCGCGCGCGATGCCGACCTGGGCGCCCTTGATGTTGAGCCAGGCCCGGTCGCCGGCCCGTCGGGCGCGTACCGAGGCCCGCGCGCTGCCGTCGCGCAGCGCCTGCGCACCGACCAGGTAGCCCTGGGCCATCCGCTCGCTGCGCTCGACGGCTGCGCGCCAGCCATTGTCGGCCAGCAGGAATTTGCGTTCTATCTCGATAGCCATGGCGTGGTAGCAACAACGGGAGACCCTGAAGCATAGGCGCTGGACGACGGCATGGCGAGGCACGGCCGGCCGACACGCAAGCGGGCGCGGTCAGGCCCGCTCGAACAGTGCGATCGACTCCACGTGCGCCGTATGCGGGAACATGTCCATGACACCGGCACGGGTCATGCGGAAGCCGTGCTGGTGCACCAGGATGCCGGCATCGCGTGCCAGCGAGGCAGGATGGCACGAGACGTACACGACCCGGCGGGTCTGCTTGTGCGGCAGGTACGCAAGCACCTTGTCCGCACCGGCCCGCGGCGGGTCCAGCAGCAGCTTGTCCCACGGCTGCCGAGCCCAGTCGGAGCCACGCTGGTCCTCGAACAGGTTGGCCACCTGGAAGCGGGCGTTGTCCAGCGCGTTGCGTGCCGCGTTCTGCGCCGCGCGCTCGACCAGCCCGTGCTCGCCCTCCACCCCGACCACCTGCGCCACACGGCGCGCGATCGGCAGGGTGAAGTTGCCCAACCCGCAGAACAGGTCCAGCACCCGGTCGTCCGGCTGCGGATCGAGCAGTTGCATGGTGCGCTCGAGCATGCGCCGGTTCATGCCGGCATTGACCTGCACGAAATCCAGCGGCTCGAATTCCATCTCGACGTCGGGCACGCCCTCCCCCGCCGGCAGGCGGAACGCCAGCCGCGGTTGCTCCGGCCACAACGGGTGCACGCTGCTGATGCCGCCTGGCTGCAGGTAGATGGCAAAGCCGTGCTGCTGGCCGAAGCCGGCCAGGGCGGCGCTGTCGCGTTCGCTCAAGGGCTTGAGGTGTCGGAACACCAGGGCCACCGTGTCGTCGCCCGCGGCGAATTCGATCTGCGCGATGTCCCCGGCGGCATCCATCGAGCCGATCAGCTCGGCCAGCAGGCCGATCTTCGGACCCAGCGCCGGATGCACCACCTCGCATTGGGCGATGTCGGCGACGAAGCGCGGATTGCCCTCTTCGCGGAAACCGACCAGCACCCGGCCCTTCTTGATCACATGGCGCACCGACAGGCGCCCCTTGCGGCGGTACGCCCAGGACGCGTCGGTGAGCGGCGGCAACCACTCCTGCGGCGCCACCTTGCCGATGCGCTCGAAATTGTCGGCCAGCACGCGCTGCTTCATTTCGATCTGCGCAGCCGCATCGAGGTGCTGCAGCGAGCAGCCGCCGCACTGGCCGAAATGCCGGCAGCGCGGCTCGACCCGGTCCACGGAAGCCCGGGTGATCGCCACCACCTCGGCCTCGTCGTAGTTGCGATGGCGCTTGCGGATGGCCACCCGGGCCTGCTCGCCCAGCAGCGCGCCGGTGACGAACACCGCCTTGCCATCGATCCGGGTGACGCCCTTGCCGTCGTGGCTCAGGTCGGTGATTTCGACATCGAATTCTTTCATGGCGCTCAAAACAGACGCGCCCGGATCGGCCGACCCGGGCGCGAATAACGGTGAGTGGACAGGCGTTGTACGGACCGGCCTACTTCTGTTTCCAGGCGCCGGACGCGTCCTGATAATACCAGCCGGCATGAGCCCGCTCGATCCAGCCCTTGGCGAAGGTGGCGCGGATCTGCGACTCCCATTCCGGGTGGTCGTTGGCCCTGGCGACTTCGCGGTACAGCAGGTTGCGATCGCGGTTTTCGTCGGCTACCGCCGCGTTGGCCTGGGCGCGCTGGCTCAACGCGATCTTGCCCGGGTCGTGCAGCGCCACCAGTCCGTCATGGGTGAAGCCGACCGCACCGCTGTTCAGCAGCCCCTGCAGGGTCGCCTGGAAACGCGCCTGCATGCGCCCGCGGATCGCCTCGGTGGCCGGCGTCTGGATGCGGATGTCCGGCACGTCCGCCGCGTGCGCCGCCGGAATCAGCAGGTCCAGCAGCATCGCCGAAGGTTGCTGCCCCTCGCTCGGTGGCGGGGCCTCATGGGTGCGGACCGCCGGTGCCGGTTCGCTGTCGATCACCGTGCCGATGAACTGGTCGGCCGCCTTTTGCGCCGCCGCTTCGGGAAAGTACACGTTGATGGTGACGCAGCCCGCCAAGGCGACCAGCAGCATGGTGATCAGTACACACGGGAGCTTGCGCATGAAAGGTTCTCCGTAACGGAAAGGAATGGCTCAGCGTACTTCGGGCGACGCGCCATGGGTGGCCGCGTCCAGCCGACGGACCAGGGTCGGCCAGTCGACTTCGCTCTGGTGTCCGATCACTTCCAGGTGCGGAATGCCGCTGCCGGAGACGATAGTGTAGCCCCCGTTGGCCCGCTCCAGGCCGCTCATGTGGCAGACCGAATCGGCCAGCGTGCAGTTCAGGCCGATCCGGTCGTAGCCGAAGGTCTTGAACAGGCGCAGCACCGCGCCTTGCAGGCCCGCTACGATGCCGCCGCCACCGACCGAGGTGAGGTTGTTCACCGCGCGCTGGCTGATCCGTCCGCCGCGCGGGGCGATCAGCCGCGCCTTGAACGCGACCGGCGACCAGTCGACCAGCCGCAGGTTCTCGATGGAGCCGTCCAGCGGCCCGGTGATACTGCCGAAATCGAACACGCTGGTGATCGCCCCCAGGTCGAGTTGCTCCAGCGCGATATCCGCGTCCAGCACCGGGCTGGCGCCGAACGGCTGCTGCAGCGAAAGACCGGTGACATTGACGTAGCCGCCGAACACGTGCACCGACAGGCCGCCATCGAGCTCGACCCGGTCATCGACCCAGCGCAGGCCCGGGATCGCGCCGCCGAGCGTACCGGGGAACTGCGGCCAGCCGACGGCCTTGCTGAAGGCCGCCATGTCCACGCCGGTCAGCGCCAGCGAGGTCGCCAGGCGCTGGCCCTTGGCCGCACCCGGCCGCCAGTCCAGTTGCCCCAGCCGCAACTGGCCCTCGAGCAGCGGGATCGAAACCGGCTCCTGCAGGCCGAGCTGGCCGTCGACGCTCCGCCAGCGCATTTGCGCTGCGCCCGCCGGCAGCCGGTATACCTGCAGTTGCTGCCAGCTCAGCGCGGTGGCCGGCCGCCGCCCTTGCCTGGCCCAGTCCACTCCACCGCGCAGATTGCTGACCGACAACCGCCCGTCCCCGGTGGCCAGGCTCAGCCCCTGGGTGTCGAAAGCGAAACTGCGGATGCCGTCCGGGCCCAGATCCAGGCGGCCACTGAGCCCGCCCCGCAGGCGCGCATCGTGGATGCCCAGGGTGTCCAGCCAGGCTTTGCCGTAGCGCTGGTAGGCCGCGGGCAGACTGGCCTGGAAGCGATCCAGCCGCATCGTCTGCAGGTCGCCCGTGGCGTCGAAGGCCAGTGCACCGTCCAACTGCAGGGCGTCCGGATCGCTGACGCGGAGGTGGGTAAGGTTCACCGCGCCATGCGTGGCCCTGGCACGCACCGTCAGGGACACCGCATGACCGGGCAGCTCGGCATACAGGGGTCCGAGCAACAACTGGCCGCCTTTCAGGGTGGCATCCACCGAGACGTCCGCCGACTCGCCACGGGTATCCAGATCGAGCCGCCCGCTGCCGGTGACGCCTTCACCGGCCAGCGTGCCGGAGGGCGTGTCGAAGCCGACCGACTTGAGGGTGAACCGCCCGGACGACTGGATGCCGCTGTCATGCACGTCCAGCGCCATGCGCGCGTCGAGCTGGCCCGCGCTGGCGTGGCCGGACCAGACCGTGCCGAGCAACCCCTGCAACCAGCCTGCCGGCAGGTCGTCCAGGGTGATCGTGGCATGGGTGGGCTGGTCCAGCGGCAGCGCCACGCTGGCCCGTGCCCGCGCCTGCGCCAGATCCAGCTCGAAGGTATTGCCCGCCTCGTCGATTTCCGCATGCACCTGGCTGCGGCTGGCCGCCCCGCCCGGGGCACCGGCCAGCTGCAGCGTGCCGTCGAGCAGCCAGCGCATCCGCTGGTCGCGGTGCAGCGTGCCGTCCAGGATCACGCCGACGCGGCGCCAGCCCATCGACTCGACCTTCGCCCTGCCCGCCACCAGGTGCACCGACAAGCCGCCGCCGCCGTCTTCGTCGATGCGCAGGGACACGTCCTGCAGTTGCGCGCCGGGCAGATCCAGCCGATGTGCGCCCAGCTCGATCGCTGCCCTCGCCGGCACGGCAGCGAACAGCCCCGCCAGGAGCCCGAGACACAGCAGCGGAAGGCTTGATATGGCTCGCATGTCGCGCCATTCTGCCCAATCCAAGATGAACGACACGGAATTCGGCATGCTCAGGACGGCTTTACGCGGCGGTATGTCTCATGCCAGCCCGCCCAGGACACTACGGGTGCTGGTGGCCGACGACGACCCCGCCAGCCGCCGGTTCCTCGGCGACGGCCTGCGCATGCTCGGAGCGCACTCGGTCGAGTGCAGCGACGGCGTCGCGGCCATGGAATATGCCCGCGGCGATGCATTCGACATGCTGCTGCTCGATTGCCGCATGCCCGGCGGCGGCGCCCTGGAGATCCTCGGTCGCCTGCGCAGATGAACCGGCGGCGCGTTCGGTAGCCGCGCTGGCGGTAGCCACCAGCGCCGAGTTCGGAGTCGGCGACACGCCTGCGCTGCTGGATCGCGGCTTCTGCGACGTGCTGCTCAAGCCCTGTGATATCGCCTCGCTGCAGCGCCTGCTGGCCCTGGCCAGCCATCGCGAGGGCGATGCCCTGCTCGACGACAGCGCGGCCCTGATCAGCGCCGGTGACCCCGACACCCTGCGCGCGTTGCGCGGGCTGCTGCGCGAGGAACTGGTCGGACTGCACCGCGAGCTGGATCGCCACGGCGCCGCCCTGCCCGCGCTGGGCGACCGGCTGCACCGGCTGCGCTCCTCCTGCGGCTTCTGCGGAGCGGCCGTGCTCGGCACCCAGGTGGCCTTGCTGCAGCGCCATCTCGAGCTGGGCGTTGCCGGCCTGTCCGCGGCGCTGCCACGCTTTCGCAAGGTGCTGCGTGAAACCATGGATGCGCTGGACCAGCCGGACGCCCCGCTCTAGCCGGCTCAGCGACCGGACATCGCCGCCGCCAGCACCCGCCAGGCGCGCAACTCGCCCCCGCCAAGGTGGAAGCGGATCACCTCGCGCATGAGGCCGCGCAAGGCGACCAGGCCGGCGCTGTCCGGCGATCGATCGGCAGCCAGTGCCAGCAGGTCGCTGCCGCGGATCGCCCGCACCGCGTGGTCGCTGCAGCGCAACGGGCCGGTCTCCACCTCGTAGCGGTAACTTGCCTGCGCCTGCAGCGGCTCGCCGGTGTCCGCCTCGGACTGGAGCTGCAAGCCGTAGCCGATCGCCTCCAGCAGGTCGCGCTCGAAGCGCCGCAGCGTCCAGGCCAGGCCCTGCCCGGTGGCCAGCCGCGGCAAGGTGGCGGCATAGGCATCGAACAGCGACGGGTGCGGGTCCTGGCGCCCGGTCAGGCGCACCACCAGCTCGTTGAGGTACAACCCGGCCAGCCCGCCGTTGCCGGTCAGCCGCAGCACGGGCCCCTGTGGCTCGGCACCGGCCAGGGTGGCCAGTTCGCCGCGCAGCAGCAGATCCAGCGACAGGCGCTGGAACGGTTCGAGCAACGCCCGTGGCATGCGCGAACGCTCGCGGCGCACGCCGCGCGCGACCACGCCCAGCCGGCCCTGGTCGCGGGTCAGGCACTCCAGCAACAGCGAGGTCTCGCGATACGGCCGCGCATGCAGGACAAAGGCAGGCTGCTGGTCTAGGAGCATGGCGGGCCCTGGGACGCGGAACGGGGGATGGCAGGGCAAGCGCAGCGGCTGGCGCGGCCCAGCGGGTCAATCGGTGTAGCCGAACTTCTTGAGCATGCGACTCGTCGTCGACCCAGCCCTCGCGCACCTTCACCCACAAGCTGCAGGAACACCTTGCGCTCGAACATGCGCTCCATGCTGCGCCGGGCGCCGGAGCCGATGGCCTTGAGCTGGGCGCCGCCCTGCCCGATCACGATCGCCTTCTGGCCATCGCGCTCGACCCAGATGATCGCGTGGATCTCGGCCACGCCGTCGTCGACGATCGCTGAACTGCTCGATTTCCACGGTGGTCGCGTAGGGCAGCTCCTGGTCCAGGCGCAGCATCAACTGCTCGCGCACCATCTCGGCGGCCAGGAAGCGCTCGCTGCGATCGGTCACCTCGTCCTCGCCGTAGCATCGGCGGCGCACCGGCAGCCGTTCCAGGATGGCCGGACTCCAGCTGCTTGAGCCCCTTCGCTTCAGCGCGCTGACGTAGTGAATCTCGTCGAAACTGTGCTTGCTCGGTCAGCTCGGCCACGAACGGCAGCATGGCGCCCTTGTCCTTGGCCAGGTCGACTTTGTTGATGACCAGCATGCGCGGCGTGTCCTGCTCCAGCAGGGCCGCGTACAGCGCTTCGTCCTCGTCGGTCCAGCGACCGGCCTCGATCACCTGCACGGCCAGGTCGACATCGCTGATGGCCGAGCGCGCCGCCCGGTTGAGGCTGCGGTTCATGGCCCGCTTGGCGCCGCGGTGCAGGCCCGGGCGTGTCCACGTACAGGATCTGTCCCGCCTCGCTGGTGGCGATGCCCAGGATCCGGTGCCGGGTGGTCTGCGGCCGCGGGCTGACGATCGACAGGCGAAACCCGATCAGCGCGTTGAGCAGGGTCGACTTGCCCACGTTGGGCCGCCCCAGCAACGCCACCTGGCCGCAACGGAAATTCTCGTGCGGCAGCTCGCCGGCGGGGGCTGAACCGGCAAAAGGCGGGGTCGGGTCGTTCATGGCGTGCTCTGCAAAGTCGGGCGGATGGGGACAAGCATGGTCGGGTGCCGCCGGCGATGCCAGCGACGATAAGTGCGTCAGGCCGCCGGCGGCGGCTCCAGCAGAAGGTTCAGTGCGCTCTCGGCCGCGTCCTGCTCGGCCGCGCGCCGGCTGGGCCCGCTGGCGTCGGTACGCACCGGCGCCGGACCGTCGATCAGGCAGCAGACCTCGAACACCTTGGCGTGGTCCTCGCCGTGGCTGGCGATCAGTTCGTAGCGCGGCAGCGGCAGGCCGCGGCCCTGCAGCCATTCCTGCAAACGCGTCTTGGCATCCTTGGACGACTGCGGCAGCGCCTCGACCCGCTGCTGGAACAGGCCGCGCACCACGTCGCGGCAGGCCTCGAAACCGGCGTCGAGGTAGACCGCCGCCACCAGTGCCTCGAAGGCGTCGGCCAGGATCGATTCACGCCGGAAGCCGCCGCTCTTGAGTTCGCCCGGACCGAGTTTGCAGCTCGTCGCCCAGCTCCAGCTCGCGCGCGATCACCGCCAGCGCCTGGCCGTTGACCAGCTGTGCGCGCAACCGCGAAAGCTCGCCCTCGCTGGCGCGCGGATGCGCCTCGAACAGCATCTCGGCGATGATCGCGCCCAGCAATGCGTCGCCCAGGAACTCCAGCCGCTCGTTGTTGGGCTTGCCCATGCTGCGGTGGGTCAGCGCCAGCTGCGCCAGCGCCGGATCGCGGAAACGGTAGGCCAGTTCCACGCGTCAGAACGAAACGTTGCCCTGCAATGGCACGCTCTTTTCGAAGTGCAGCAGGAAGTCGATGTTGTAGAGGAACGGCATGCGCTTGTCGTAGCTGACGTGCAACTGCAGCCCGCCATGCTTCTCCAGGGTAATGTCGTTCGGCTTGACGGTGGAATCGTCCACGTACTGGAAGCCCAGCTTGAACATCAGGTCGCGCCGAATGTCATACAGCGACTTGCCATTGGTCCCCTCGCTGGCGACCTGGGTCATCGCCTTGCTCACGCCCATGAACTCGCTGTATGCAGGAAGCAGCTTCATGGCCATGTAGCCGAAGAACCCCGCGATGATCAGGATGAACAGAAAGCCGATCAGCGTGATGCCCGACTGCCTGGATTTCATAGTCCCCTCGCTATGCCGCCGATGGTGGCGGCCCCATGGATTGGTCGATGGCCAGTCGGCACGAACGCCACCGGCACGGCCCGCCCTGGCGAATCATGCCGCGGAACCGATCGCCCGTCACGCGCGCGCCGTCACGTTCGCGTCAATGGATTACCGTGCCGATCCGCGACAGGTCGAACCAGCCGGCATCCGGGCCGGTCCAGCTGAGCCAGATCAGGAACGCCTTGCCGACCAGGTTCTGCTCCGGCATGCAGCCCCACCAGCGGCTGTCGGTGCTGTTGTAGCGGTTGTCGCCCATCACCAGGTAGCACCCTTGCGGCACCTGCGAGGGCACCTTGGCGTTGGGGATGGAGTTGGGCGTGATGTAGGCGGGCATCCGCGCGATCAGGTGATCGACCTTGCCCAGGTGCTCGTTCCACACCGTGGCGCCGTAATCGAGCATCAGCCGGTCCTCCGGCCGCTTGGGATTGCCCACGTAGGGTCCGATCAGGTCGGCCTGTACCGGCTTGCCGTTGATCAGCAACTCGTCGCCGTGCGACTCGATGCGATCGCCGGGCAGGCCGATGATGCGCTTGATCCAGTTCTGGTTCGGCACCGGCGCCTGCGGATCGCTGCAGGTCATGTCGCCACTGCGCACCCACTTGCCGTCCACCTGGCAGGGGTAGCCCGGAAACCGGAACACCACCACGTCGCCGCGCCTGGGTTCGCCGATGTCGACCAGCTTGTTGTTGAATGCCGGCATGCGCAGGCCGTAGGCGAACTTGTTGACCAGGATGAAATCGCCCACGTCCAGGGTCGGCATCATCGAGCCGGAGGGGATCCGGAACGGCTCGGCCACGAACGAGCGCAGCAGCAGCACCACCAGCACCACCGGAAACAGCGAGCGCGCCCAGTCGACCACCACCGGATCGCCGTATTCCTCGCCGGCTGCATCCAGGCGCTGCTTGCGCCGGGGATACAGGAACAGGCGGTCCAGCCCCCACACCACGCCGAAAACGACGGTGAGGCCGAGCAGGATCGCCGAGAAATCGAATTCCATGTGGAGCTCCTTGGAGCCGGAACCGGGGAACGGGTGCCGGGGTTTGCCTATTTATCCGCCTTCAGTACCGCCAGGAAGGCTTCCTGCGGGATGTCCACGCGGCCGACCTGCTTCATGCGCTTCTTGCCTTCCTTCTGCTTTTCCAGAAGCTTCTTCTTGCGGCTGACGTCGCCGCCGTAGCACTTGGCCAGCACGTTCTTGCGCAGCGCCTTGACCGTCGAGCGGGCGATGATCTGCGCGCCGATGGCCGCCTGGATCGCCACGTCGAACTGCTGCCGCGGAATCAGGTCCTTCATGCGCTCGACCAGCTCGCGGCCGCGGCGCTCGGCGTGGCTGCGGTGCACGATCAGGCTCAGCGCATCCACGCGCTCGCCATTGATCAGCACGTCCGGTGCGCACGAACGGACCGGCCTGGAAGCGCTCGAAGTGGTAGTCCATCGAGGCGTAGCCGCGCGACACCGATTTGAGCCGGTCGAAGAAGTCCAGCACCACCTCGGCCAGCGGCAGCTCGTAGCTGATCTGCACCTGGGTGGCCAGGTACTGGATCGAGCGCTGCACGCCGCGCTTTTCCTCGCACAGGGTGATCACGTTGCCGACGTAGTCGGGCGGGGTGAGGATGTTGGCCACGATGATCGGCTCGCGGATCTCCTCGATCTGCGGCGCTGGGCGGCAGCTTGGCCGGGTTGTCCAGCGCCAGCACCGTGCCGTCGGTCTTGAGCACCTCGTAGACCACCGTCGGCGCGGTGGTGATCAGGTCCAGGTCGTACTCGCGCTCCAGCCGCTCCTGCACGATCTCCATGTGCAGCATGCCCAGGAAGCCGCAGCGGAAGCCGAAACCCATCGCTTCGGACGATTCGGGCTCGAAGAACAGCGCCGCGTCGTTCAGGCGCAGCTTGTCCAGCGCCTCGCGCATGGCCGGGTAGTCGTCGGCCGAGACCGGGAACAGGCCGGCGAACACGCGCGGCTGCATGTTCTGGAAGCCCGGCAGCGGCTTGTCGGCCGGCTTGCCGGCGTGGGTCAGCGTGTCGCCGACCGGCGCGCCGTGCACGTCCTTGATCGAGGCGTTGATCCAGCCCACCTCGCCGGCGCCGAGTTTGTCCAGCTTCTTGCGCTTGGGCGTGAACACGCCGACGTCGTCGACCTCGTGGACGCGCCCGGTGGACATCACCAGCAGCTTGTCGCCGGGGCGGATCTCGCCCTGCATCACGCGCACCAGCGACACCACGCCCAGGTAGTTGTCGAACCAGGAATCGATGATCAGCGCCTGCAGGCGGTCGGTATCGCGCGGCTTCGGCGGCGGGATCCGGGCGACGATGGCCTCCAGCACCTCGTCCACGTTGACGCCGGTCTTGGCGCTGACCGCGATCGCGTCGTCGGCGTCGATGCCGATCACCGCCTCGATCTCGGCCTTGACCTTCTCGATGTCGGCGGTCGGCAGGTCGATCTTGTTGAGCACCGGCACCACTTCCAGGCCCAGCTCCACCGCGGTGTAGCAGTTGGCCACCGACTGCGCCTCCACGCCCTGCGCCGCGTCGACCACCAGCAGCGCGCCCTCGCAGGCGGCCAGCGAGCGGCTGACCTCGTAGGAGAAGTCCACGTGCCCGGGCGTGTCGATGAAGTTGAGCTGGTAGGTCTTGCCGTCGCGCGCCTTGTACGGCAGCGAGACCGACTGCGCCTTGATGGTGATGCCGCGCTCGCGCTCGATCGGATTGTAGTCGAGCACCTGCGCCGCCATCTCGCGCGTCGGCCAGGCCGCCGCAGATCTGGATGATGCGGTCGGCCAGCGTGGACTTGCCGTGGTCGACGTGGGCGATGATGGAGAAATTGCGGATCAGTTCCATGGACTACGCTGGTGGCGTTCTCGGCCGGACACGTGGGCGCCGGCAGCGTACCGCCACGGCGGCGATACGAACCCGGCATTATCGCACGGAACGCGCGGGCATCGATGCAAGAGGCCGCCTGCGCCCGCCCTGCCCCAGCGCAGGCGGCCTGGACCGGGGCTGGCGCTCCGGCCCAAGCCAGGCATGGCCGGTCAGTCCTTCGGCACGGTCAGGCCGATGAAGCGGGTGACGTCGTCGCGACGCACCAGCAGCAACACCGTGCTGCCGGGCTTGACCCCCTGGTCGCCGCACGGAAGGCGGTCGACGCTGCCGATATGCTGGTTGCCCACCATCAGCACCACGTCGCCCTGGCGCAGGCCGGCCTGCGCCGCGCACCGGCCCGGTGATGTCGCTGATCACCACGCCCTCGCCCGACTTCAGGCCCAGCTGCTGGCGCTGGTATCGGCGTCGATGTCCTGCACGCTCAGGCCCAGCGCCGACGAGCCGGATCTGCGCAGGCCCGCCAGCGTGGCCGTCCGCCTCGGACTGCGTTGCCGCGCGGGGCCTCGCCCAGGTTGACCTGCACGGTCTGCTGTCTTGCCGTCGCGCAACATCTTCAGCGGCACCTCGGTGCCGGGCTTGGTCATGCCCACCAGCGGCGGCAGGTCGGCGGCGCTGTTCAGATCGGCTGGCCGTTGTAGCCAAGGATCATGTCCCCGGCCTGCATGCCGGCCTTGTCGCGCGGCGCTGCCCGGCTGTCGACGTTCGACACGATCGCGCCACTTGCGTTGTCCAGGCCCAGCGCCTTGGCCATGTCGTCCGATCCAGCGTTCTGGATCATCACGCCGATCATGCCGCGCGACACGTGGCCCTTGGTCTTGAGCTGCTGCACCGCGTTCATGGCCAGGTCGATCGGGATCGAGAACGACACGCCCATGTAGCCGCCGGTGTTGGAATAGATCTGCGAGTTGATGCCGACCACCTGGCCGTCCAGGTTGAACAGCGGGCCGCCGGAATTGCCGCGGTTGATCGGCACGTCGGTCTGGATGAACGAGGTGTACGGCTGGTCGCCGCTGCCCGAGGTTGCGGCCGACGGCGCTGACGATGCCCTGGGTGACGGTGTAGTCGAAGCCGAACGGCGAGCCGATCGCCAGCACCCACTGGCCCGGCTTGAGCTTGCTGCGAATCGCCGATGCTCACCGTCGGCAGGTCATGCGCCTTCACCTTCAGCAGGGCGATGTCGTAGATGCTTGTCGGTGCCCACCACCTTGGCCTTGAAGGTGCGCCGGTCCTGCAGCCGCACGGTGACCTTGTCGGCGCCGTCGACCACGTGGTCGTTGGTCAGGATGTAGCCGTCGCTGGAGATGATGAAACCCGAGCCCAGCGAGATGTGCGCGCATGCTGCCTCGGGCGGCGGCATCATCGGCATCGCCGAAGAAGCGGCGGAAGATCTCCGGAATCTGCTGGTCCTCCGGCACGCCCTGCTCGCCGGCCATGCTGCGGACCGTCTGCATGGACGACTGCTTGCCGTCGTACTTGGCCTCCACGTGCACCACGGCCGGTGCGTTCTTCGCTGCACGATGCCGGTGAAGTCCGGCAACGACGAAACCGCCGGCGTCGGTGCGCCTGACGCCTGCACGCAACCGGCCGTGGCCAGCCCGATCAACGCACAGCAGGCCAGGGTCCGCAATGGAACACGATTCATGGGGTTTCCTCCTGGAACGATGGACAAGCAAGCGGGCACCGACGCGGCTGCGAGATTCGGCGCGGTGCGGGACAGGCGCACCGCAATCGGGAAGGTCCGCGTGGAGCACGGGCGGCGCTAGACGGCAGCGCCGCTCGCGCCGCGCCTAGCGGGAGCGGCCAGCTGCGCCGCGCACCGGGCGTCATCGCGGATCGACCCAGCAGCAGATAGCCGCCGCGCTGGTCCGGTGCGCGCACCGCCTGCACGCGATAGGGCGACAGGCTCCGGCTATACGGCGACCACTCGCGTAGGCGGCCGCCCAGGGTGCCGCCGCCTGCTGGCTGTAGACGCGAGGCGATGCTGGTTGCTCAGCCACGGCGGCAACGGCAGCCGGCGTGGCCGGTGCGGCTGCGGACGCGGCCGCCACGGCACGCTGCTGGCGCGTCGGCGGCGATGCGCGCGACACCTGCGCGCCGTGCCGTCGTCCGGCAGGCTGCACCAGGGTCAGCGGGCCACGCGCCACGCCGGCGGCGATCGCACCGCCGGCGGACCAGCGCAGCCAGGCCCGCCGCGGCATGCGCAGCGGTCGCGGCCGGCCGGCCCGAGGCGCGGCGGTCTCCTGCTCGAGCGCCTGCATCACGCGTTCGGCGAAGCCCGCCGAGGCCAGCGGCGGAATCGCCGCGCAGGCCCTCACGGCCCACGTGGTAGCTGGACCAGGTATCGCGCAGCTCGGCGTCGTGCTCGAGCGCGGCGCAGCAGGAAGCGCAACCTCGATCGAGCTGGCCAGTTCGACCGTCGGAAAGCTGGTGGCGGACAGGTTTTCGCGGTGGGCTTCGTTCATGTCACGATTCCTCGCGATGGGAAAGCAGCGGACGCAATTGCCGGTCGATCGCCTCGCGCGCCCGGAAGATGCGGGAACGCACGGTGCCGATCGGGCAGTCCATGGCCTCGGCGATCTCCTCGTAGCTGAGACCCGTCCACTTCCCGCAGGGTGATGGCGGTGCGCAGCTCGTCGGGCAATGCTTGGACAGTGCGGAAACACGGTTTGTTCCATTTCCTCGCGCATCATTTCGCGTTCGGGCGTGGCGTTGTCGTGCAGGCGCTCGGCGGCGGGACCGTACACGCGCATCCTCGACCGCGATGTCGTCGGCCGGCGGGCGCCGACCGCATCGCCACCAGGTGGTTCTTGGCGGTGTTGACGGCGATCTTGTACATCCAGGTGTAGAACGCGCTGTCGCCGCGGAACGAGCCGATCGCCCGCCAGGCCCGCACGAAGGCCTCCTGCGCCACGTCCTCGCACTCGCTGCGAGTCGGAGACATAGCGCGAGATCAGCCCGATCACCTTGTGCTGGTACTTGCGCACCAGCAGGTCGAACGCGCGCCTGTCGCCGTTCTGTACGCGCTCGACCAGCGCGCGGTCCAGTTCGTTCTCGCCCATGCCGGGCCCATCTCCTCTGCGTAAGTGCCACAGCTGCGCTCGGATCCGCCGGATGGATCTCGCCCGGCATCGACAAGCGCGCCGCAGGCGCAAGTTCGAGTCCGCTTGGCCTTTTCGTGCCGGCACGGCGCGACCGAGGCCATCGAGACCGCCCGTCCGGGCAGTTATGGGGCCGCCACGGTCGGCACGTCAAGCCGCGGCTGGTACTGTCGCCGGAGCCGCCGAACAGGCGCTGGCGCTCGGCCAGCATGCGCTCGAAAGCCTGGGTGCGGCAGCGGGCGGCAGAACAGGTAGCCCTGCAGCTCGTCGCAATGGTTGTCGCGCAGGAACTGCAGGTGCGGCTCGATTTCCACGCCCTCGGCCACCACGTCGCGGTTGAGGCTGTGCGCCATGTCGATGGTGGCGCTGCACGATGGCCTCGTCGTCCGGATCGACGCCGATGTTGCGCACGAAGCTCTGGTCGATCTTGATGCGGTCGCGCCGGCAGCTTGCGCAGGTAATCCAGCGACGCCTGCGCCGGTGCCGAAATCGTCGATGGCGATACTGGCAGCCGAGCCGGTGCAGCCGTCGCAGGTTCTCGATCAGGTTGGGCACCGACTTGATGCTGATGCTCTCGGTGACCTCCAACTCCAGCAGCGCCGGGTCCAGTCCGCTGTCCGCTCGAGTGCCTCGGCGACGGTACTGCAGCAGGCTCCGGCTGGCATCAGCTGCATCGCCGACAGGTTCACGCCCACCCGCAGGCGCAGGCCGTAACTCGCTGCTCGCCAGGCCTGGGCATGCTCGCAGGCGGTGCGCAGCACCCACTCGCCGATGCCGACGATCAGGCCGGTTTCCTCGGCCAGCGGGATGAAGAACCCGGGGCTGATCATGCCCAGTTCCGGATGGTCCCAGCGCACCAGCGCCTCCATGCCGACGATGTCCTCGCTGGCTGCACGTCGATCTGCGGCTGGTAGATACACCCGCAGCTCGCCGTTGTCCTCGGCCTGGCGCAGGTTGGTCTCCAGCGGCGACGTCCTGCTGCTGCGCTTGCTCGCGGACCACCTCGTACGACCTGGTAGTTGTTGCGGCCCGATGCCCTTGGCGTTGTACATCGCCACGTCCGCGTGCTTGAGCAGGTTTCGGCGGCGGTGGCGTCGTCGGGATAGAAACTCACGCCGATCGACGCGGTGATGCGCAGCTCGGTTGCCGTCGGCCAGGGTCAGCGGCGGCTTCCATCAGCTCGACGATCTTCTCGGCGATGCGCAGGACGTCGTCGTTCTGGATGATGTGGCGCAGGATCACGGTGAACTCGTCGCCGGCGTAGCGGGCCACCGTGTCCGAGCGCGCGGATGCTGCTTGCGCAGGCGCTGGGTCACGGCATTGAGTACCTGGTCGCCGACCGCATGGCCGCAGCGAATCGTTGATGTTCCTTGAAACGGTCCAGGTCCACGAACAGCACCGCGAACATCTCGCCGGTGCGGTGCGCCTCGCGCATGATGGTATCCAGGCGATCGTTGAACAGCAGCCGGTTGGGCAGGCCGGTCAGGCGTCGATGCAGGCCTTCGGCGCGCGCCCTGCTCGCGGGTGTTGCGCAATTCCAGGTCGATGCGCGAAGCGCGCCGCGGCGCAACGCAGCAGCGGCTCGATGATGCCCATGTCGCCCCAGCGTGCGCGGCTGCCGGCGACCAGCGCGCCGAGCACGGTGCGGCGCTCGTCGAACAGCGGCAACGCCGCGAAGCTGGCCAGCTGCAGTTGCTGGATCAGCTTGTCGTCCGGGGCCAGTCCGGTCGCGTCGGCCGGGAACAGCAGGGTGCGGCCCTCGAAGACCTTGCGCAGCGAAGTCTGCTGGCCCAGCGCCGGCCATTCCTGCTCGTCACCGCGCCACAGTTGCGCCAGCTGGGTGGGCAGGCCGCTGCCGTCCTCGGGACGGGCCGACCACAGGGCCAGGTAATCCAGGCCCAGTTCGTCCAGCAACAGCCGAACGGCCACTTTCTGGGTGTCGATCCCGGTGGCGGCCGCGAAGATGCGTGAAAGCAGATTGAGCGCCGCCTCGGCCGAAACATCGGCACGATCGCTGCGGAACAGCAGGGCGATGGCCTCGCCGCCGACGTACCGGATCCGTCGCGCGCTGGCCTGGCCGGTGTCGGCGCCGTCGATGGAGCGACGATGGCATGCATACCAGCGTCGGTCCGCCTGTTCCAGCACATGCGCCGCCTCGATGCCTTCGAAGGCCAGCACTTCCTGCAGCCTGCGGCCCGGCCAGCGCTCGCGCTCCAACCGGCTGTGGCGGGCCACCGCCGGGCTGACCTCCAGCACGCAGCCGCTGGCCGGGTTGACCACCAGCCATTCACTGTCGGTCTCCTCGAAGGCGAACCGGTGGAAGTCGGTCGGCCCGCCGCCCGGCTGACTGGCCGGCGCCACCGACTGCTGCCAGCGCACCACCAGCTCCCGCTCCACCTGCGACGCGTACAGCCAGCCGGAAACATCCTCGGGCAACTGCATCGGGGTGACCGTGGCCTCGTCCGCCAGTACCGCGATCAGCGGGGCCTCGGCGCAGGCCGGAATCCGCCGCAGCTGTTCGCAATGGGCCTGCGCGTCGCTGGCGTCCGCGCCGAACACCAGCACGATCAACATCAACGGACCGCGGCCATCGAGCAGGATCTGCGCATGCGGCAGGCCACGGGCGGTGTGGATGGTCGAGTGCCCCTCGGCGTCGAGCACGTCGAAGACCGCCCGGCGCACGTCGCGCTGCGGAGCCACCACCAGGATGCCGGCGGTGTCCGGGACCATCGCTTGCGGCTCGTTCACCTCAGCAGACCCAGCGACCGTCGCGCAGACGCGGTCGCGAGGCGCCATCGGGTTGCCCGCGCAGCCGCACTGCCGAACTGCCCAGGTGATCGACCAGCGCAGCCGGTGCCTCAAGCAGCACCACCCGCCGCACGTGTCCGGTCGGCTGCCGTGACAACTGGCGCAGCAAGGTGCTTTCCATCGCCGAGAGCGGCAGTTCCAGCCCCGACACCAGGTAGATCCCGAAATGCATGCTTTGCTGCATGTAGCGCAGCGCCGCGCCCAGCCGCTGGCAGTCCGGCACCCGTGCATGGGGATCGCGCAGGTTGCCCAGGCCCTGGTCCGGCTGCCACAGGTAGACGGCCTGCCCGCTGTGCCGGGCGATGGCCCGGAACTGCTCCACCAGCACCTGGCTGTCCCCGCCTTCGAGCACGATCAGGCCGCCCTGCGCGGCAAGGATACGTTTGAACAGATCGGCCCCGGCCTGGGGCGGCGTGGAAACCGTCGGTGAATTCATCTTCACGTACGTTACGCAGTCCCCGACGAAGCGCAATAGGCACGCCTCATATTAGGCACACCTGCCGCCTCAATCTGGGCGGGGCGACGCAGTTTGGAACGGCCACCGGCTCCGTCTCGCATTCAACGCGGCACAGCGGTATGGTTCAGGGCCTCTTCGGCCACTCCCAGACATCGCCATGTTCGAAGGACTTCGTTTCAACCACTGGAAACCGAGCGTGGATTCGAGCGGCATTGCCACGCTCAGCCTCGACCGTGCCGACAGCAGCGTCAACGCGCTCTCGCGCGCGGTGCTGGACGAACTGGCCCAGATGATCGAACGGCTTGCCATCGAGAAGCCGACAGGCGTCATCCTGCACTCGGCCAAGCCGTCCGGTTTCGCCGTCGGTGCCGACATCAAGGAGTTCGTGGAGTACGCCCGCCAGGGCTCGGTGCTGGAGAACATCCAGCGCGGCCAGCAGATCTTCGAGTCGCTGGCACGGCTACCCTGTCCCACCGTGGCCGCGGTGCACGGCGCCTGCATGGGTGGCGGCACCGAGTTGATCCTGGCCTGCCGCCAGCGCGTCGCCGTCGACGACGACAAGACCCGCATCGCGCTGCCGGAGGTGATGCTCGGCATTCACCCGGGCTGGGGCGGCACCGCGCGCCTGCCTCGATTGATCGGCGCCACCGAGGCCCTGCCGCTGATGCTCACCGGCAAGTCGTTGTCGGCGCGACGCGCGCTGGCGCTGGGCGTGGTCGACCGCGTGGCCAGCGCCGACGAGTTGCTGGCGACCGCGCGGCAGATGATTGCCCGGCCGCACCAGCGTCCGCTGGGCCAGCGCGCCAAGGCCTGGGCCAGCAACCTGTGGCCGGTACGCCAGGCGATGGCGCCGATGGTGATCAAGCAGACCGCCGCCAAGGTCCGCAAGGAACACTACCCGGCCCCGTTTGCGCTGATCGAGGTATGGAAGCGCGGCGGCTCCGGCATCCAGCAGCGGCTGAAGCTGGAGGCGCGCTCTGTCGCCCGGCTGGCGCAGACGCCGACCGCGCACAACCTGATCCGCGTCTTCCTGCTGCAGGAGCGGCTCAAGGGCCAGGGCGGCGGCACCGACCCGGCGATCCGCCGCGTGCACGTGGTCGGCGCCGGCGTGATGGGGGGCGACATTGCCGCCTGGGCGGCACTGAAGGGGTTCGACGTGACCCTGCAGGACCGCGAGATGAAATTCGTCCAGCCGGCACTGGACCGCGCCCGCGCCTATTACGAGAAGAAGCTCAAGCAGCCGGACAAGGTGCAGGCGGCCATGGGCCGGTTGCGCGCCGACATCGAGGGGAGCGGCGTGGCCAGCGCCGACCTGGCGATCGAGGCGATCTACGAGAACGCCGAGGCCAAGCGCGCGCTGTACGCGACCATCGAACCGCAGTTCCAGGCCGACGAGATCCTGGCCAGCAATACCTCCAGCATTCCGCTGGACGAATTGCGTGAGGGACTCCAGGCGCCGCAGCGCTTCCTGGGCCTGCACTTCTTCAACCCGGTGGCGCAGATGCCCCTGGTCGAAGTGGTACGCCACGACCAGCTCGATGCCACCGTGGAGAAGCGCGCGCTGGCGTTCTGCAAGGCCATCGGCAAGTTGCCGGTGGCGGTCAAGGGCACCCCCGGCTTCCTGGTCAACCGGATCCTGATGCCCTACCTGCTCGAGGCACTGCGCCTGTACAGCGAGGGCGTGCCCGGGCCGGTGCTGGACCGCGAGGCGAAGGCGTTCGGCATGCCGATGGGGCCAATCGAGCTGGCCGACACGGTGGGCCTGGACGTGTGCGCCTCGGTCGGCCGGGAGCTGGCCCCGTTCCTGGGGCTGGAGCTGCCGCCCGGCCTGGAGCTGGAGGAAGGCAAGCGCGGCAAGAAGGACGGCCAGGGTCTGTACATCTGGCAGGACGGCAAGCCGCAGAAGCCCGAAGTGGACCCGGACTACACCGCCCCCGCGGACGTGCAGGCGCGGATGATCCTGCCGATGGTCAACGAAGCGGTGGCCTGCCTGGCCGACGGCGTGGTCGACGATGCCGACCTGCTCGACGCCGGCGTGATCTTCGGTACCGGCTTCGCCCCGTTCCGCGGCGGCCCGATCCAGTACGTGCGCAGCCAGGGTGCCGACGCGCTGCGCGAACAACTGGTGCAACTGGCCGCCCGCCATGGCGAGCGCTTCATGCCGAAGCAGGGCTGGGACTCCCCCGCGCTGACCGCACAACCGGACACCACCGCCGCCTGACCTCCCTCTCGCCGAGGCGGCCGCACCGCCTCGGCCACACCGCCTCGCCAACACAAGGCGCTGGCGTGAGCGCCTGCCGCGCGATGTTGGGGCTCGCATGCACTCACCCCAAACCTGGGGGGGCTCACCAGCAACAAGGCACCGGGTCCTGGCCCGCACCGGGAGGGCGGTGAGGCGCATCGAGTCGCCGGGAGCCGCTCCACGAAGCGATGCACAGCGAGCCGTCACCCCGTCCCTTCGGGAGTCGAGCGGGACGGGACGACAAGGCCCGCAGGGGAACGGGCACGACGCCCGTTCCTTTTCGTCAGGACAGATGTCCTGTCGAAAAGCCCGGCCTAGCCCGCGTGCCCGTAGCGCCGCAGGTGCGGAGGGACGACGGACGCAGGGTGCCCTTCTCTTTACTCCAGGCATCCTGCCTTCCGCCCTTCGGGCCGGCTTCGCCGTTCGCGCCGCTCCTGCGGCGCAGTGGTTACTTTCTCTTACTCCGGGCATGCTGCCCTCCGCCCTGCGGGCCAGCTGCGCTGTTCGCCCGCGCTCCAGACGCGGTCGTGGGCAAGCAAGAGAAAGTGACTCGGCGTCCGCAAGGACGTCGAAAGCTCTGACGGCAACGACTAGCGGCGAAGCGCGGGATTCCAGCCTACGCCGGGATGCCGGCGAGCGGGCCCGACTCCGCGCCAGCTCCACCCGCAAGAAGCGAAGCGCTACCCGAACCGGCTACCACATCAGGTCGTCGGGCACCCCATCCTCGCCGACACCACCCTCGCTGCCCGGCTCGACCAGCAAAGCCACCGGGTGGGGGTCGATGGCGCGCACCTGTTCGGCCAGCTCACGCCCCACCAGCAGGTAGCGTCCGCCCTGCTGGATCACCCCCAGCTCGCCGGCGTTGAGCGCGGCCAGCTGGGCGGCATCGACGTAGATGCGCCGGATCTTGCCGCCGTACTCGAAGTGGCGGGGCTGATCGGCATCGGGCTTGTTCAGTGCCTTGCCTTCGAGCAGGCGCTGGACCTTTGCCTTGTTCTCGCGCTTGATGCGTGCCTGCTCGGCGGCCTCGCGCTCGGCCCGGCGGCGCTCCTGGGCCTCGACCTGGGACCGGATGGCATAAGCCTTGGCCAGGTCGATTTCCTCCTGACTGCGGGAGGCCGGCGGCCGGCCCGACGAGGGCTTGCCGCCACCACGGTTGTTACCACTGCTGGCATTGCCAGGCTTGCCCGGGTGACGCTTGGCAGACGCCTTCGCCGGTTCGCGGACAGGCGGCTTGATACCCAGCTTCAGCAATTGGTCGCGGAGGGAATCCACCATGACGGACGGTCCAGAAAATGAGAAATGCAGAATCAGTAGTGGGGCGGAGTCTCGTCCTGCGGGTCGCTACCCTGCGAGACGCGCACCGAGGCCAGCTCGCTGCGCAGGTCGCGCAGCATGCGTTCCAGCATGGCGATGCGGACCGCCTGCTCGGCGTCGGCCGAAGCCAGCGCATTGACCGTGTCGTCGATGAAGGTCAGACGCACCTCCAGCTCGTTGAGCCGCTGCGCCAGCTCTCCCGGGTCGAGATCGCTCATGCAGGCTGCCGCAAGCTGCGGCCACGCCCGATGCCGTAGTAGGCCAGCCCGGCCTGCTCCACCGTCTCCGGCTCGTACAGGTTGCGGCCGTCGAAGATGACCGGCTGGTTGAGTGTGTCGCGAATACGCACCAGGTCAGGACTCCGAAAGACCTTCCACTCGGTCACGATCACCAGCGCATCGGCACCGTCAAGGACGTCGTAGGCGTGCTCGCACAGCACCAGATCGTCGCGCTCGCCGTACAGCCGGCGGGTTTCGTCCGCCGCCTCCGGATCGAACGCGCGCACCCTGGCACCAGCCTGCCACAGTGCTTCCATCAGGCGCCGGCTGGACGCCTCGCGCATGTCGTCGGTGTTCGGCTTGAACGCAAGCCCCCACAGCGCCACCGTCCTGCCCTGCAGGTCGCCGTCGAAATGCCGGCTGATCAGCTCGAACAGCTTGCTCTTCTGCGCATGGTTGACCGCCTCCACCGCGCCGAGCAGACGCGCCTCGTAACCCACCGAATGCGCGGTGCGCTCCAGCGCCTGCACGTCCTTGGGGAAGCACGAGCCGCCATAGCCGGCACCCGGGTAGATGAAGTGGTAGCCGATGCGCGGATCCGAACCGATGCCGTGGCGCACGTGCTCGACATCGGCGCCGACCCGCTCGGCGATGTTGGCAATTTCGTTCATGAAACTGATCTTGGTCGCCAGCATCGCGTTGGCCGCGTACTTGGTCAGCTCGGCCGAGCGCTCGTCCATCACCACCACACGGTCGTGGTTGCGGTTGAACGGCGCGTACAACTTGCGCAGCACCTCGGTCGCCCGCTCGCTGGAGCTGCCGATGATGATCCGGTCCGGGCGCAGGCAGTCCGCCACCGCATCGCCTTCCTTCAGGAACTCCGGATTGGAGACCACGTCGAACGGGATCACCGCTCCACGTTCGTGCAGTTCGCCGGCGATCGCCGCGTGCACCCGGTCGGCGGTGCCCACCGGCACGGTCGACTTGTTTACCACCACGGCGTAGCGGTCGAGCTTCCGGCCGATCGTGCGCGCCACCTCCAGCACGTAGCGCAGGTCGGCGCTGCCGTCCTCGTCCGGCGGCGTGCCCACCGCGATGAAGATCACCTCGCCATGGGCGATGCCCTCGGCCGGGTCGGTGGTGAAGTGCAACTGGCCGCTGGCGTGGTTGCGCTGGACGATCGCCTCCAGCCCCGGCTCGTAGATCGGTACCTCGCCGCGCTTGAGGCGCTCGACCTTGCCCGCGTCGACGTCGACGCAGCACACGTGGTTGCCCATCTCGGCCAGGCAGGCGCCGGTGACCAGGCCCACGTAACCGGTGCCGAACAGGGTGACTTTCATGATGGCTGCAGATGGTCGTTGAAAAAGGTCGGCCATTCTAGCAGGCCGGTCGACCACCCGATCGCAGGCAACCCATGCCGGGACAAAAAGAAAGGGCGCGAATCGCTTCGCGCCCTTTCCTGTACAACGGCGGTTGCCGGACTTACTTGCTCTTGTCCGCGGCCGGAGCCGCGTCCACCTTGCGCAGGGTCACGTCGAAGATGATCGCCTGGTCCGGCGGAAAACCGTTCTGCGGCTGCGAGCCATAGGCCAGGCTGGACGGAATGAACAGCTTGTAGTGGGCGCCGGTCTGCATCAGCATCAGGCCCTCGCGGAAGCCCGGAATGACGTTGGCCAACGGAATCGGCGCCGGCTTGTCGCCATGGTCGGCCGAGGCGTCGAACTTCTCGCCGTTGGGGAACGTGCCGGTGTAGTCCACCTGCACCGTGTCGTTGGGACCCGGACGCGGGCCGGTACCCTGGCTGAGCACCTTGTACTGCAGGCCCGAGGCGGTGGTCTTCACACCCGGCTCTTTCTTGTTCTTGGCCAGGAACGCCTCGCCTTCGGCCTTGTTCTTGGCCGAGATCTTGGCGTACTGCGCCTGCGCCTTGGCCTTGAGGTTGGCGACGAAGGCGTCGCGCACGCTCTTGGCTTCTTCCTCGCTCATGGTCGGCTTCTGGCCGGACAGCGCCGACTGCACCGCGCGCGCCACGGTGGCCGGATCGACTTCCTCACGCACCAGCGGCGGCAACTGGTTGGCCATGTCCCAACCGACCACGTAGCTGGCCTTGGCCTTGTCGACCGTCCCGGTACCGGACTTGGCAGCCTGGGCTTGCACACCAGCCGTCATGCCCAGCGCGGCAACCATGGCGGCTGCCGTCAGCGTGGGACGCAGAAAATGCTTCATTCGGAAACTCCCTCTCAATATGGATGTGTCGATGTTGCCGACCGGGCCCCCGCAGCGGAGGCAGGCCCTGCATTGTGCGGTGCCTCACCGGTCTTGGCAACGACGCCCCTCCTCCGACCGTGGCTCCCGGTAAAGGTTCCCGGCGAGCCGGGCCGGGCTGGCTCGGAAGCGTTCAGGAATGTCCATCCTGCGGGGTCTCGGGCTTGTTCAACGTATCGCGCAGCGCCGCCTGCAGCCGCGCGTGGATCTGCACCAGCCCTCGCCACAGCAGGATCGCCAGCAGCACACCGGCCAGCGCCAGCGACAGCGCCACCCAGCGCGGCGGCACGATCGCCGAGGCCAGCACGCTGACCAGGATCGCCAGCACCAGCAGCGTGGCCAACGGGATGAACCGCGCCAGCACCCGCCGGATGGCGTGCGTATAGGCGCCGGCGAACTGCTCGCGGATGCCCATCTCGGCCAGCAGCATGCCCAGTGCGTCGGCCTTGCGGTAGATCGCGATCAGCATCGGCAGCGACAGGAACAGCGCCATGGCCCAGATCAGCGAATGGCGCGCGTCGCGGTTGATGCCCAGCATCGAGAACCATGACCAGTTGTGCGCGTTGACGTAGGCGCCGATCACGAACAGCGTCACTACCAGCATCACGTTGACCGCGATGTGCCACAGCAGACGGCGCAGCATGGCGGCGATCACCGCGTTGTCGTCGACCGGCTTGAGGTTTTCCAGCCAGCGGCTGTAGCTGGTCAGCAGCAGGCGCACCGGGCGCGGCGTGACCCGCCGCATGCCATTGGCCAGGCCGTCGGCATGCTTGACCAGGTACGGCGAGGCAGCCATGCACAGCACCGAGACCGCTACCGCGATTGGATAGATGAAATCGCTGACCACGTGCAGCGACACGCCGAGAGTGGCTATGACAAAGGAGAACTCGCCGATCTGCGCCATACTCAGGCCGGTGCGGATCGAGGTGCGCGGGTCGTGCCCGGTAAGGAACACGCCGGCACTGCAGGCCACCGTCTTGCCCACGATCACCGCCGCGGCGATCGCCAGCGCCGGCAACGCGTATTGGGCCAGCATCGCCGGATCGATCTTCAGGCCGATGGCGACGAAGAACAGCGCCGCGAACATGTCCCTCAGCGGCTCGACCAGGCGCATCACCCGTTGCGCATCACGGGCCTCGGCCACCACCGCACCGGCCAGGAAGGCGCCCAGCGCCACGCTGAAACCCAGCCACGCGGCGAACAGGCTGGCACCGAAACAGATGCCCAGGATGCTGACCAGCAAGGTCTCGTTGCGCCCGAAGCCGGCGATGTAGTCGACCAGCCGCGGCAGCAGCAACAGCCCCAGCACCATCCCCGCCACCACGAACAACCCCAGGTGGCCCACCACCGCCAGCGCGGTGCCTGCCTCCATGGTGCCGCCCAGCGCAAGCGCGCTGAGCAACGTCAGGATCACGATGGTCAGCATGTCCTCGGCCACCAGCATGCCCACCACCATCTGCGCGAACGGCAGCGAGCGCAGCCCGCTCTCGGCCAGGGTGCGGGTGGCCACCATGGTCGAGGACAGCGCCACGATCGCGCCCAGGAACAGCGCATCCATGAAGTTCCAGCCGAAGGCCGAACCCAGGCCATAGCCGATGCACAGCATCAGCCCCACCTCGATCGCCGCCACCGCCAGCACCCCCATGCCCACCTGGCGCAGCCGGCGCAGGCTGAACTCCAGCCCCAGGGTGAACATCAGCAGCACCACGCCCAGGTTGGAGATGTCGTCGATGGTGCGCGGATCCTCCACCAGCACGCCGGGCGTATGCGGACCGATCAGCACGCCGGCCAGGATGTAGCCCAGCAGCACCGGCTGACGCAGTCGCTGGAACAGCACGGTGGTGGCGCCGGCCACGATCATGACGATGGCCAGGTCGCGGATGAAGCCGATCTCGTGCATGGCGTGCCTGTGCGCTGGAGGTACAGCCAGCTTAATCGAAGCAACGTGTACCGCCCCGACTTGCCGGCACGGCGAACCACCGCGAAAAACAAATCCGTCCGAGTGGTCGAAAAAAGCTTGACGGAATCGCGACTCGCTCCTATTCTTTGCGGCTTCCAGCGGCGGGGCCATAGCTCAGCTGGGAGAGCGCCTGCATGGCATGCAGGAGGTCGGCGGTTCGATCCCGCCTGGCTCCACCAACTTAATCTGTCCCCATCGTCTAGAGGCCTAGGACACCACCCTTTCACGGTGGCGACCGGGGTTCGAATCCCCGTGGGGACGCCAAGTTGGCTCGCAAGTTTTAGCTGGAAGTGTCAATGGAGCGGTAGTTCAGTTGGTTAGAATGCTGGCCTGTCACGCCGGAGGTCGCGGGTTCGAGTCCCGTCCGCTCCGCCATTAATCGAGAAACCCGCCCAGTGCGGGTTTTTTGTTGCCCGTCGTTCGGGCACACCGGTGGACACGCCCGGTGGACACGCCCGGTAGGGTGGGCTTCAGCCCACCAGCTCTTGCCCTTCCCGGACTTCGCACGCCGTGACGCGTGCGCCCAGGGGCGCCCTGCCGCTTTCGCGTCGTTCGCCCGTTGCGGCGTTGCGGCGGATGGTGGGCTTGGTGGGCTGAAGCCCACCCTACAGGACCCTACGGACCCTACGGGCCTTGGCGTTGCCGACCCGCTCCAGCGTACCCATCGAGTGGCCCTGCTCGGCCAGGTATTCGAGCCCACCCGGTAGCGCGTAGGGTGGGCTTCAGCCCACCGGCTCTTGCGCTTCCTGGCTTCGCACGCCGTGACGCGCGCGCCCAGGGACGGCCTTGCCGCTTTCGCGTTGTTCGCCCGTTGCGGTGTTGCCACGGTGGTGGGCTTGATGTGCTTGATGTGCTTGGTGGGCTTGGTGGGCTGAAGCCCACCCTACAGGGCCCTACCGGGCCTTGGCGCTCCTCGACCCGCTCCAGCGTACCCATCGAGTGGCCCTGCTCGGCCAGGTATTCGAGCCCACCCGGTAGCGCGTAGGGTGGGCTTCAGCCCACCGGCTCTTGCGCTTCCCGGCTTCGCACGCCGTGACGCGCGCGCCCAGGGACGGCCTTGCCGCTTTCGCGTTGTTCGCCCGTTGCGGCGATGCTTGGCGTTGGTGGGCTGAAGCCCACCCTACAACAGGACCCTACGGGTCTTGGCCTCCTCGACCCGCTCCAGCGTACCGATCGAGTGGCCCTGCTCGGCCAGGTATTCGAGCCAGCGAGACAGGAAGCCGTTCATCCGCAGCCGATGCTGCAACACCGTATGTGCCGCCGGGAACGGACCCAGCACGTGCCACAGGTGCCGGCCCGGATGGCAGTGCATGGCTTCGGCCACTTGCGCGTCGGTGTACATGCGCAGCTGCGCCGATGGCGACGGGTGGCCGGTATGCGTATCGAGGAAGTCGTAGGTGAGTTCCAGCTCCAGCGTGTACGGGTGCCGTTCCTGCACGTGCAAGTGCACGTCGAGGCCGTCGTCCACACCAGAGCGGTAGCGTCCCGGGGCCAGATCCTGCGGCGCGAACAGGCGCGCCAGCCGGTGGTAGTTCTCGGCATACAGCCCCATCAGGAAGCCGAAGCGTCCGGGCAACAGGGCGGAAGGATTGTCGAGCACTGCGCTCATCTACGGCACTACTCCCGGCACCGGTGGTGCCTCGGGTCAGAACATGGTCCGCTCGATACCGAAGCGGTCGAAGATCTTGCTGGCGATCTCCTCGATCGACACGTGGGTGGTGTTGAGGGAGGAGATCCGTTCTGGCGCATCAGCCGGTCGGCCTGCTCCAGCTCCCAGCGGCACTGCTTCAGCGTGGCGTAGCGGCTGCCCGGACGACGCTGCTCGCGGATCTGCGCCAGCCGCGTCGGCTCGATGGTCAGCCCGAACAGGCGGTCCTTGTATGGCTGAGCCGCGGCGGCAGCTCCAGCTTGTCCAGGTCGTCGTCGGTCAGCGGATAGTTGGCGGCGCTCACTCCGTAATGCAAGGCCATGTACAGGCAGGTCGGCGTCTTGCCCGAACGCGACACCCCGACCAGGATCAGGTCGGCCTGGGCGTAGTCCACGTCGATGCCGTCATCATGCGCCAACGCGTAGTTGGTGGCGTTGATGCGTGCCTCATAGTTCTCGTAGTCGACCAGGCCGTGCGAACGGTTGACCGCGCCGGTGCGCTTGGAGCCGAGCTCGTTCTCCAGCGGGCCGATGAACGGCGCGAACACATCGAGCATCAGCCCGCCGCTGCCGGCGACGATGTCGCACAGCGTGCGGTCGGCCATGGTGTTGACCACGATCGGCCGCTCGCCGGTCTGGGCAAAGCGGGTCTTGATCCGCATGGCAGCGGCCTCGGCCTTTTGCGCGTCGTCCACAAACGGCAGCCGATGCTTGTCGAAATCGATGCCCTCGAACTGGGCAAGGATCGAGTGGCCGATGGTTTCGGCGGTGATACCAGTGGAGTCGGAGATGAAGAAAACGGTGCGCTGCATGGATCGTCCAAGCGGAGATGGTTCCTGGCAGCACCTTATCTCAAGCGACACGGACTGTCCTCAGGAACACCGCTGGAAGGCCTGTTGCCTTGATCGAGGCGGCTGCGAGCTCCATCGTTCGACCGGTCCGATCGCACGGCATACCCATGGGCGGGCCAAAATCCGAAAAGCCTCCAGCCTTGTCCAGATGAAAAAAAATGCCTGCCGACCCGCCCGCCGCTTGACTGCGCGCTGACTGGTATGCGGTTGGCACGACCGCTGCGAGGAATGGTCTTCTTGTGCCCTGCACCATCGACAGCCGACAATACCAGTCCTTTGCGGCCCGCTTCCGGCCGATTATCCGCGTGATTACCACTTTTCCAAAAGCTCCTAGGAGATTCCCTTGAACGATCTGGTGCTTTGGCTCGACAGCTGCGCATGACCGACCTGGGCAAGGTCGGCGGCAAGAACGCCTCGCTCGGCGAAATGATCGGCAACCTGGCCAAGCTCGGCGTGTCGGTGCCCGGCGGCTTCGCCACCACCGCCGAGGCGTTCGAGCACTACCTGGAAAAGAGCGGCCTGGCCGAGCGCATCCGCGCGCCTGTCGTCGCTGGACGTGGAGGACGTCGACGCGCTGGTCGCCGCCGGCAAGGAGATCCGCGGCTGGATCGTGGAAACCGCCCTGCCCGACGACCTGGCCCAGGCCATCCGCGAGGCCTACACCAAGCTGTGCGCCGACGCCGGAGCCGACGACATCGCCGTCGCCGTGCGCTCCTCGGCCACCGCCGAGGACCTGCCCGACGCCTGGTTCGCCGGCCAGCAGGAGACCTTCCTCAACGTCGCCGGCATCGACGACGTGCTGCACAAGGTCAAGGAGGTCTTCGCCTCGCTGTACAACGACCGCGCCATCGCCTACCGCGTGCACCACGGCTTCAAGCACGAGGACGTGTTCCTGTCCGCCGGCGTGCAGCTGATGGTGCGCTCGGACGTCGGCGCCTCCGGCGTGCTGTTCACCCTGGACACCGAGTCCGGCTTCCGCGACGTGGTGTTCGTCACCGGCAGCTACGGCCTGGGCGAGATGGTCGTCCAGGGCGCGGTCAACCCGGACGAGTTCTACGTGTTCAAGCCCACCCTGCGCGACGGCAAGCCGGCCGTGCTGCGCCGCCAGCCTGGGCGCCAAGCAGCAGCGCATGGTCTATTCGGACCAGCCCGGCGAGCGCGTGCGCATCGAGGACACCCCGGCCGAGCTGCGCAACCGCTTCTGCATCACCGACGCGGACGTGGAGGAACTGTCGCGCCAGGCCCTGACCATCGAGCAGCACTACCAGCGCCCGATGGACATCGAGTGGGCCAAGGACGGCGTCACCGGCAAGCTGTACATCGTGCAGGCGCGCCCGGAGACCGTGAAGTCGCGCTCGCACGCCACCCAGCTGCGAGCGCTTCCAGCTGCACGAAAAGGGCAAGGTGCTGGCCGAGGGCCGCTCCATCGGCCAGAAGATCGGCGCCGGCAAGGCCCGCCTGATCAAGTCGCTGGACCAGATGAACCAGTTCCAGGCCGGCGACGTGCTGGTCGCCGACATGACCGACCCCGACTGGGAGCCGATCATGAAGCGCGCCTCGGCCATCGTCACCAACCGCGGCGGGCGCACCTGCCACGCGGCGATCATCGCCCGCGAGCTGGGCGTGCCGGCCGTGGTCGGCACCGGCAACGCGCTGCAGCAGATCCCCGATGGCGCGGACGTCACCGTGTCCTGCGCCGAGGGCGACACCGGCTACATCTACGAGGGCCTGCTGGAGTTCGAGCGCATCACCGCCGACCTGGGCGACATGCCCGAGGCGCCGCTGAAGATCATGATGAACGTGGCCAACCCCGAGCGCGCGTTCGACTTCGGCATGCTGCCCAACGCCGGCATCGGCCTGGCCCGGCTGGAGATGATCATCGCCAGCCACATCGGCGTGCATCCGAAGGCCCTGCTGGAATACGCCAAGCAGGATGCCGAGACCCAGCGCGAAGATCGACGAGCGCATCGCCGGCTACGCCGACCCGGTCAGCTTCTACGTCAACCGCCTGGCCGAAGGCATCGCCACCATCGCCGCCTCGGTCTACCCCAAGCCGGTGATCGTGCGCCTGTCCGACTTCAAGTCGAACGAATACGCCAGCCTGATCGGCGGCGCGCGCTACGAGCCGCACGAAGAAAACCCGATGATCGGCTTCCGCGGCGCCAGCCGCTACGTCGATCCCAGCTTCGCCGAGGCGTTCGGGCTGGAGTGCCAGCGCGGTCAAGAACGTGCGCGAGGTGATGGGCCTGACAACGTCTGGGTGATGATCCCGTTCGTGCGCACCCTGGACGAAGGCCGCAAGGTGGTCGAGGTGCTGGCCAAGAACGGCCTCAAGCAGGGCGAGGACGACCTCAAGATCATCATGATGTGCGAGGTGCCCTCCAACGCGCTGCTGGCGGACGAGTTCCTGGACATCTTCGACGGCTTCTCGATCGGCTCCAACGACCTGACCCAGCTGACCCTGGGCCTGGACCGCGATTCGAGCATCGTCGCCAGCCTGTTCGACGAGCGCGACCCGGCGGTGAAGAAGCTGCTGGCGATGGCCATCAGACCGCCCGCGCCAAGGGCAAGTACATCGGCATCTGCGGCCAGGGGCCGTCGGACCATCCGGATCTGGCCGAGTGGCTGATGGAACAGGGGATCGAGTCGGTGTCGCTGAATCCGGACACGGTGGTGGATACCTGGCTGCGGCTGGCCAAGAAAAAAGCCGGCTGAGCCGTTTGCGCCTGCGTGCCCGCAACGGGCACGCAGGCGTGGCGACGGGCATAGGCGCCCGCTCGCCTGCGCGGCCGCTCCCGTCCGCGCGCCTCCTCGGGGCCGCGCACATTGCGCCCTGCCCGGCTGGCAACCGGGATCCAGCCGCAACCGCGCTCACGCTCGCGCTCGAACTCTTGCGCACCGGGTCCACGCCTCCGCGTGCGCGCCACCGGTTGACCCGGGCCCAGCCAAGGGCTATGAAGAGGGAATTCCGGGCCCCGGGGCCGCGGAGACGGAACCGGTCATGTCGACGAGTTCGGTAAAGGCGGTGCTTGCCTACCTCTGGCCCCACGGCGGGCACCCGGTGGTGCTGCGCTACAGCAGTACCCTGCTGATGGTGTTGCTGATGTTCCTGCTGCGGCTGGCGCTGGACGGCTGGCTGCACCAGAACCCGTTCCTGCTTTTCGCCCTGCCGATCTTCCTGTCGGCCATGCTGTTCGACCGCTGGGCCGCCTACCTGGCCACCCTGGTCAGCGCCCTGCTCGCCGGTTACTTCTTCATGGACCCGGTGCAGACCCTCCACGGCGGCAGCCACAAGCTGCTTTCCCTGCTTCTTTTCGTGCTGGTGGCCGGCGCGGTGTCGGCGGCGGTCGAGAAGCTCAGCGGCGCCGTACGCCAGCTGGAACGTTCTGAAGCGGAAAAGACCGTGCTGCTGGAAGAGTTGAGTCACCGCGCCAAGAACAACCTGATGATGGTCTCCTCCATGCTCTCGCTGCAGGCCACCGCCATCAGCGACCCGCACGCGCGCGCCGCGCTGGAATCGGCGGTGCGCCGGGTCAAGGTGGTGGCGCAGGCGCAGGAGCGGCTCAAGGCATCGGCCGACCATCACGGCCGGATCGAACTGTGCGGCTACCTGGAAAGCCTCTGTACCAGCCTCGGCGACATGCTGCGCGACGTGCGCCCCATCGCCATCCGCGTCACCTGCCCGCGGCTGGACCTGGAGGAAGCCCAGGCCGTGGCCATCGGCCTGATCGCCAACGAACTGGTCACCAACTCGCTCAAGTACGCCTTTCCCGGTGACAGCGGCGGCACCATACGGGTCAGGGCCGAGATCGATGACCGCGACCTGCGCCTGACCGTGCAGGACGACGGCGTCGGCGCCAGCGGCGCCTCGCCCAAGGGCCTGGGTTCGCGCATCGTCGGGTTGCTGGCCGCGCAGCATGGGGGGAAGGTGGCGCCGGTGGTGGTGAGTCAGGGGCATGGGGTGGCGGTGGTGTTGCCGTTGGGGGGTTAGGGCGAGCACCCAGTTCACGCGCAGGCGCGGGTCCGCCTTTCAGGTTCGCCGGGCAATAAGCATGCTGGTGCTTGGCTTGTGCCAGTGAGCGTCATCACGCACAGTCGGTGAACCGCGACAGTTGAGCGGCCATCACAGGGGATGAGGATGAAGCCTATTGCATTGTTCGGTGCGGTCGCGCTGCTGTCTGCGTGCGCGCCCTTGACCATCAAAACGAGCGATGTAGTCCCAGCCGGGAGCGGGAACTACCTGGTCGTCGCCAAGCCCAGCGACAACACCGACTGGTCCGACATCAAAATGAAGGCACTCGCTGCAGCCAACGCGCACTGCGACGCGCAAGGCAAACAGATGGAGCAGGTAAGCGTCGAGACGCACGGCACCGTGGGGTGGGGGCAGCAGGAATACGCCCTGACCTTCCGGTGCGGGGCGCGGTAAGCGTTTGCCTGCCCTGGGCCTGCGCGCCGAGTCCTTCGAAACGGCGGTCAGAGTGAATCTCTGGGCGCTAGGAGGAAGCGCACTCTAACCCCAGTTTTGGCAGTTTTGGGGTGCTGGAAAGAGCCGGGCGGTTAAAGACGACGGCTACACGGCCGATAAGCCACTGTGAATGACGGGCGGGTAACCAAAGAGCATGACCTTTGGCTTTTTTGTCGACTTCTCATTACAGAGTGAGACTACCCCCTAGACAGCGCGCACATTCGTGCGCAAAGCTTCGCACTGCTGGCAGGGCAGACTTGCCCAAGGGACTACACATGTCGAAGAACAACGTCGTAAGCTCGATCGGAAGCGGGCTGAGACCAAGCAGGAGGGCGAATACCTCGGGCTCATTGACCGGGACATCGCAACCAACCCGGACCGCATCCGCCCGATCCCACGCACCATGTTCTCGCGCTTCGAGAGCATCAAGGCGCGCATGGGCGCTATCCTTGAGGCCGAAGCCAAGGAAATGTAGCCCATGAACAGCGGAAAGGATTCCGACGCATTGTTGGCCAATGGATGGACCCTGTACGGGCACCCTATCTTTACTAACCACCTTGAGCAGCTGATGCTTGAGGTAGAGCAACTGTTGTGCGACGAGCCCGAGAATGCGCCGCACCACCGGCTGTGGAAGCTGCTTGAGTGCGTGATGAACTGCATCACGCAGCGCGTGCCAGCCGACCCCAACCACATCGACTTCCGGCAGGGCCTCACCTTGGGACCTAGCCTGACCCACTGGCGACGAGCCAAGAAGGGCATGCCGCAGCGCTATCGGTTGTTTTTCCAGTACCGGTCGGCCGCCCCCAAGAGCATCATCTACGCGTGGTTCAACGACGAGGACACCCTGCGCAAGGCCGGCGCAAAGTGTGACGTGTACGCGGTGTTCAAGCACTTGGTGTCTGCAGGCCAGATCCCGAACAGCTATGACAAGCTCAAGGCGAGTGCTGCTGGCCTTCCGCTGGGGCTAGGGAAACACCCGGCTTAGTGACCCCGGCTACGCGGTGCAGTATTAGCGCAGGCTGGTTTCCGTGCTTTGTCGCAGTCATCGCCCGCGCCAACATCGACGGGCCAATCCGCGGGAAGCGATCGCGGCGTGATTAGCGCCTGTCCGAGCTATTTGAGGAAGGCGCTGATCGCACCGATTGCGCCGTCGACGCGATTTCTTGCAGCAAGGGCGAGAGCATGTGTTTCGCTCCATTCCTTATGCGAGTAGCACCACGCCTCCGGAGGTGGGCCGTCCAGCTTCTGGACCTGAACGAAATCCGCGAAATGCCTGTCGAGTCGTTGCAGAGCAAAAAAGGCCCGCTGCGACGGCTCGGCCGCCTCGCCAAGTTCATGGAGCAAGGGGTGCATGGCTACAAGCCGCTGAGGCATCACCTTGGTATGCCAAAACGCGATGGTGTCATCCGCGCCCGGCCCGTCGCTTCCAATGGCCTCAGGGCGGTTCCCTTCCTCCACTTGCTTGAGCGCCCAAGAGAGCTCCGCAAACACTTCAACGAATACGGGGAACAGAGCTATCGCCGCCGATCTACTTCGCGCGACGTCAGCCTTCTCCCGGACCTTCCGGTCTCGCCTCGTGAGGAAGATGGTCAGGCCCAAGGCAAACAGCGCACCCAAAGCCTGCACCCAAGCAGCAACTCCCGCGTGGGCATCCATCAGTTTCGCGAGGTCTTCCATGCGTGAGCGTCCCAACCTGTTCAGTGCCCCATGGTCCGCGCCATTCTCGGCGGCCGCAAGCCGCAGCGCGACGCGCGGGAGTCCTCATAAGTCGCCAGCCTGCACGTTGGCGGAGGCAGGTAGGAGAAGATGAGGCCGTGAGCGCAGCAGAGCACATCACCGACGCCAAGCAACTACGGGAGCTCTCCGGCAAGCACCAAGCCGCCGCGATCCGCCGATGGGCCAGCCGCCAAGGCATCCGCGTTTTCGATGGCAAGGAAGGCCCGTAGACCACGCTCGAGGCGCTGAACAAGGCGCTGGGCGTATCCTCCGCGAACGAGGCCAGCTATCAGGCTGACGAGACTCTGTAATGCAACTCCCAGATCACGCGCGTGCGGTCATTGTGGCGACCGACTGCCGTACACGGTGCCGCCGAAACGCTATTGCAGCGACGATGCCGGCAGCGGGCATGCCAGGCTGGGCCTCACCCTTCCGCGCTGCGCGCTCCAGGGCCAGCCTGCGGCTGTCCCGATTCGTTCCGGGCGAATCGGTCGCTCGCGGAGGCAGGACGCCGTAGCGAACATCGGCGTAGCCGATGGCCCGAAGGGTGAGCCACAGGATGTGGCGAATAACCGGGTGGGTTCGTCCACATCACCCTCTCCGCCAGATACGCAAAAGGCCTCGACTGGAGCCTTCGGTGCGCTGCTATTGCGGGTGGGATTGTTCGGCCCGTCCTGGGCCTCACCCCTGCGCGCTGCGCGCTCCGGGGCCAGCCTGCGGCTGTCCCGATTCGCTCCCGGCGAATCGGTCGAACCCGGGTGGGTTCGTCCACACCACCCTCTCCGCCAGACACGCAAAAGGCCCCGATCGGGGCCTTTTGCGTGTCTGGCGGAGAGGGTGGGATTCGAACCCACGGTACGCTTGCACGTACGCCTGATTTCGAGTCAGGTACATTCGACCACTCTGCCACCTCTCCGAAAGGGGACGCACGGTGGTCCGCGCGAGCCGGCAATCATACGCGGCCGGGGTGGTCGTGACAACTGCCGGGGCATCGGTCATTCTGGTGGCACCCTCCCCGTTTGATATCCCATGATCGAGTTCGGACACGGCACCCACGTCGGCCTGCGACGGTCGAACAACGAGGACACCTATTACGCCGATCCCACCGTCGGGCTGTTCCTGGTGGCCGATGGCATGGGTGGTCACGAGCATGGCGAAGTGGCCTCGGCGCTGGTGCGCGATGCGGTGGTGGATGCGGTGGGTCGGGGGCAGAACCTGGCCCAGGCGATCCGCGAGGCCGGCGCGCGGCTGCTGGCGGAGCGGAACCCGGGGAGCCAGGGGTTGCCGATGGGCACCACCATCGCGGCGCTGCGGATCCGCGGCGAGCAGTACGAGGTGGCCTGGGTGGGCGACAGCCGCGTGTACCTGTGGCAGCAGGAGTTGCGCCAGGTCAGCCATGATCATTCGCTGGTACAGCAGCAGGTGGAGGCCGGGCTGCTGGACCCGGCACTGGCCGGGAAACACCCGCAGCGCAGCGTGCTGACCCAGGCGCTGGGGGTGACCTCGGTGGAGCATCTGCACGTGGGCATGGCCGGTGGCCAGCTGCGCCCAGGCAACGCGTTCCTGTTGTGCACGGACGGGCTGACCGAATCGGTGAGCGATGCGGCGATCGCGCGGGTGGTATCGCGCGCCGAACTGGCGGCGCAGGAGTGCGTGGATCACCTGCTGCTGGCGGCGCTGGCCGGCCGCGCGGACGACAACATCACCGCGGTGCTGGCGCGCATCCGCTGAGGTGTCTCAGGCGGTGGCGGCAGCGCCCTCGCTGACCGCTTCGTCGCGTCGCCACTGGCTGCCGCCGGGGGCCTTGTCCAGCTGATCAAGCCGCTTTTCGTGCGCGGCCAGTTCGGCCGCGTCGGCGTACAGCACGCGCGGGCGCCGGGCCAGCACTACCGGCGCCAGCACCGCGCCGGTGCGCTCTTCGCCGGCACCGTCGAAGGCCAGGTCCAGCACCACCTGGCCGGAGGTCATCGCCAGGTACACGTCGGCCAGCAACTGCGCGTCGATCAGGCCGCCGTGCAGGCCGCGCGCGGAGTTGTCCACGCCCAGGCGCTTGCACAGCGCGTCCAGGCTGTTGCGCTGCCCGGGGTAGCGCTCGCGCGCCATGGCCAGGGTGTCGAGCACGTTGCAGCGATCGGCCATGCAGCCGGCATGCTTGCCCACCCGCGCCAGCTCGGCATCCAGGAAGCCGATGTCGAAGCTGGCGTTGTGGATGATCAGCTCGGCGCCGTCGATGAAGGCCAGGAACTCGTCCATCACGTCGGGGAAGCGCGGCTTGTCGAGCAGGAACTCGTCCTCGATGCCGGTGACCTGGCGCGCGCCTTCGTCGATGGTGCGATCGGGGTTGAGGTAGGTCTGGTAATGGCGGCCGGTGGGGCGGCGCTCGACCAGCTCCACGCAGGCGATCTCGATCAGGCGGTGCCCCTGGCGAACCTCGAGACCGGTGGTCTCGGTGTCCAGAACGATCTGCCTCATGCCCTGCCCCTGTACGTTTCGGCCTGCTCGCGCGCGGCCACGTCCACGCGCTCGTTCTCCACGTGGCCGTTGTGGCCGCGCACCCACTTCCATTGGACCACGTGCGGCTCTCCGGCCTCGGAGAGACGCTGCCACAGATCCTGGTTCTTCACCGGCTGCTTGCTGGCGGTGCGCCAGCCGTTGGCGCGCCACTTGGGCACCCACTCCTCGATGCCCTGCATGACGTAGCGCGAATCGGTGGTGAGCAGCACCTTGCACGGGCGCTTGAGCGCCTCCAGCGCGCTGATCGCGGCCATCAGCTCCATGCGGTTGTTGGTGGTGTCCGGCTCGCCGCCGGCCAGCATGCGTTCGGTGCCCTTCGAGCGCAGCAGCGCGGCCCAGCCGCCGGGCCCGGGGTTGCCCAGGCAGGCGCCGTCGGTGAAAGCTTCAACTTCTGTCATGGTGTTCCGTGTTGGATGGTGCGGACGATCATGCGGCCACGTTGCGGCGGGCCCCGGGCGCCAGGCTGCCCACCGGCGCGGCGACCACGCGTGGACGCAGCCGGATCGCGCTGCCAGCGTGCCGGCGCTTGCGCGCCACCAGCACGTAACCGCCGCCCAGCGGATTGCCGCGTGTGTTGGCGGGGGCGGTGGGCCACAGTGGGCCGATCCGCTCGACCCGCTCGATGGTCAGCGATGCGCCGTGCAGCCACTGGCTGAGCCGGAACGGGGAGTTCAGCGCCAGTTCGCGGTGCCGCCCCCGCCACAGCAACCAGGGCAGCCAGCCACTGGCCGGATGCATGCCGGTCAACGCCATCACCCCGCCAGGGGCCAGCACCCGTGCCGCTTCGACCAGCAGGTCCTGCGGCGAGGGCGCCACCTCCAGCGCGTGTCGCAACAGCACCAGGCCGAAGACGTCGTCGCTGAACGGCAGCGGCTCGTCGGCCCGGGCATGCAGGTCGCCGCCGAAGCGGTCCTTGTGCAGGTGCAGGCGGGTCCAGCACGACAGCAGCGGCAATACCGGCGGGCGATCGTGCGGAGCCGCGGAGATGTGCAGCGCATGCCCGCCACTGCAGCGCTTCAGATCCGGCGCAAGCGCTGCCGCCTCCTCGGCCAGAAGATCGCGAAGCGGCATGCTGGCATAGATGTCGGTTTCGCTTGCGGACATGCGACGGTGCCGCCGGGCGTCAACGTGAAGGCCACAGTGTAAACCGTCCCACCGCCTGCGGCAGTACACCGGTGTGATGAACAGCACACAGACGCCGCCCGGCCGTTAACGGCACTCTAACGGCGGCCGCGGCCGCCGGGCCTATAGTCCGGCCTGGTCCGCCTTCGACTGGAGAGAAGCGCTTGCACGTCTTACCGATTCCCGCCCTCGCCGACAATTACATCTGGCTGCTGCACGACGACCACGGCAGCGCACTGGTGGTCGATCCGGGCGAGGCGCCCCCGGTGGAGCGTGTTCTGGCCGAACAGGGGCTGTGCCTGCACGCGGTGCTGCTGACCCATCACCACCCGGACCACGTCGCCGGTGCGGCCGAGTTGGCCCGCGCCCACGGCGTGCCGGTGTACGCACCCCACGACGAGCGCATCGGCAGCGCCACCAACCGGCTGGCCGACGGCGACGTGCTGGAGCTGGCCGCGCCGGCAGCCCGCTTCGAGGTCATCGCGGTGCCCGGCCACACCACCAGCCATGTCGCCTACGCCGGCGAAGGGGTGCTGCTGGCGGGGGACACCCTGTTCAGCCTGGGCTGCGGCCGCCTGTTCGAGGGCAGCCCGGCGCAGATGCTGGCCTCGCTGGACCGACTGGCGCGGTTACCGGGTGATCTGGCGCTGTGCTGCGGGCACGAATACACCGAGGCCAACGGGCGCTTTGCCGCCGGCGTGGAGCCGGACAACCCGGCGCTGGCCGCGCGGCTGGCGCAGGTGGCCCAGTTGCGTGCCCAAGGGCGACCCAGCGTGCCGGTGCCGCTGGCCAGCGAGTTGGCGTGCAACCCGTTCCTGCGCGTGGACAGCGACGCGGTGATCGCGTGGAGCCAGGACCACGGCGGCGGCGGCGGCGGGCGGGTGACGCGCTTCGCCGCCCTGCGTGCGGCCAAGGACGGGTTTCGCGGATGAGGGCCGCCCATCGCATCGCCCTGACCTCGCTGCTGTCGCTGCTGCTGGCGGCCTGCGCCACCACGCGCCCGCCACGGCAGGCCCCACCGCCGGTGACCACGCCTGCCGCGCCGGCGACCACGCCCCCACCGCTGCCCGCTCCGCTGCCGCCGGCGGAGGCCCAGCCCCCGGACCTCTGGCAGCAACTGCGCGACAGCTTCGCCATGGACGACTGCGACTCCGATCCGCAGATCGACCTGTGGGCGCGGCGCTTCACGCACAGCCCCCGGCGCTTCGAGGCCAAGCTCGCCGACGTGTTGCCGCGCCTGGTCTACGTGCAGCAAGCGGCCAGGCAGCACGAGGTGGCCGGCGAGTTCGCGCTGTTACCGTGGGTGGAAAGCCGTTTCGCGGCGGTGCCCGCCAGGGGCAAGGGGCCGGCGGGCATGTGGCAGATCATGCCGATCACCGCGCGCACCCTTGACCTGAAGATATCCGGTGGCTACGACGGGCGCCTGGACGTGCCTGTGGCGACCGAGGCAGTGATGGTGCTGCTGCAGCGCTATCACAAGCGCTTCGACGACTGGCGGCTGGTGGACTATGCGTACAACCGCGGGCAGTACCGGGTGCGCCGTCTGATCCGCGAGCATGGCACGCCGCCGGCAACGCCCACCATTCCGGACCTGCCGGTACGCAGGATCACCCGCGAGCACTTGATCAAGCTGCTGGCGATTGCCTGCGTGATACGCCAGCCGGACCGCTTCCAGGTGCACTTGCCCACCCTGCCCGCAGCGCGGCAACTGGTGACGGTACGGGTGGCGCACTCGATGACCCTGGCCGCGGCGGCGGCAGCGGCGGGCATGCCGCTGGCCGAGCTGAAGCGGTTCAACCGTGCGGCGGACAAACTGGCGCAGATGCCCTCGCCGCACCTGCTGTTGCCGCGCGAACATGCCGATCGCCTGCTTCTGCGGCATCCGGAATCGGCGTACTGGCCCGCGGACGACGCGCCAGCGCCGGGCCAGCCAGGCCCCGCGCATGGGGCACGGCACCAGGCACCGGCCTCGCTGGCATCGCAACAGCCGCAGCAGGGGCACTGAGCGCCGCTGGCCCTTGCCGGGCGCGGCATGCGCGAACCGGCCAGGTGCGGCCCTGCTAAACTCGCGCCGTGGCGCCCGCCGGTGCGCCACCGGCCCGGAGGACGCCATGGGATTCCTGCACGGCAAGCGCGCCCTGATCGTCGGTATCGCCAGCCAGCGCTCGATCGCCTGGGGTATCGCCAACGCGATGCACCGCGAGGGCGCGCAACTGGCCTTCACCTACCAGAACGAGCGACTGAAGGATCGGGTCGATGAAGCGGCCCACGCCTTCGGCTCCAACATCGCCCTGCCCTGCGACGTAGCCGATGACGCGCAGATCGATGCGCTGTTCAGCGAGCTGGCGGTCCACTGGGACGGCTTCGACATCCTGGTGCACTCGGTCGGCTTTGCGCCGCGCGAAGCGCTGCAGGGGCAGTTCCTGGACCATCTGACGCGCGAGAACTTCGCCATCGCGCACGACGTGTCCAGTTACAGCCTGGCGGCCTTGGCCAAGGCAGCGCGGCCGATGATGCGCGGCCGCGGCGGAGCCATCCTCACGCTGAGCTACCTCGGCGCGGTGCGCGCGCTGGCCAGCTACAACGTGATGGGTCCGGCCAAGGCCAGCCTGGAAGCCAGCGTTCGCTATCTGGCCTACAACCTGGGCCCGGAGGGCACCCGCGTCAACGCGATTTCCGCCGGGCCGATCAAGACCCTGGCCGCGGCCGGCGTCTCGAGCCTGCGCACGATGCTCGATCACGCCGGGCAGACCAGCCCGCTGCGCCGCAACGTCACCGTCGACGAGGTCGGCAACGTCGGCGCGTTCCTGTGCTCGGACCTGGCCTCGGGCATCACCGGCGAGATCACGCACGTCGACGCCGGCTACAACATACTGGGCATGGCCGGCCTGGAGCCGTGACCGGCCGCTTCCGGGCGCGATCGGCGCACAACGAAAAAGGGCGGCCGATGGCCGCCCTTTTTGTCAGCTGTCGCTGGGTCGGCTACATCCGGTCCTTGGCCACCTTGATGTCGGTCTTCGCCTTCAAGGCATCGATGAACTCACTGGTGGCGACACTGCCGTAGGCCTGCAGCATGCTGCGCCTGAGCATCTGGCGCTGCTCGGCGGTGACCTGCGAAAGATCGCCGCCCTGCACCTTGTCCACTGCCAGCAGCGCATAGGCATTGCCGTCCAGCGCCACGCTCTCGAACTGCGGCTTGTCCTTGGCCGGATGCGGTGCGTGGAAGGCTGCCGTACGAACCTGCTCGGGCAGGTCGGGCTGGCTGCGCACGGCGTTGGACACGCTCTTGACCTGCGCACCGACCGCGTCGGCCACCTTGTCCATGGCCTCGCCCTTGCGGATGCGCTGCAACAGGTTGGCCGCCTGCTTGGCCGCCTCCTGCGCCACGCGCTCGTCCAGGATCTTCTGGCGGATGGTGTCCTGGACCTGGGCCAGCGGCCGCAGGGTGGTGGGCACGTGCTTGTCAACGTGGATCACCACGGCATGATCGTTGCCGAGCTGGATCAAACCGGAGTTGTTGCCCTGCACCAGCACATCATCGGAAAACGCGCTCTTGAGCAGCTTGGGATCGGCGGTGATGCCTTCGCCGCCCTCGCGCGAGAACAACGGCGTGCTGTGGATCTGCAGGCCCAGGTCCTGCGCGGCCGGCTCCAGCGACGATGGCGTCTGGTAGGTCTTGTCGGCGAGCTTGCCGGCCACCTGGTTGTAGGTGCGGTCGCGCTCGGCCTCCGCCGCTTCGCGTGCCAGGTCACTGCGGACCTCGTCGAACGGCTTGACCTGCCCGCTGCGCACGTCGCGCAACCACAGGATGTGGTATCCCTCGTCCGACAACACCGGCTGGCTGATCTGGCCCTTCTGCATGCCGAACAGCGCCTCGTCGAACGCCTTGTTGGTAACGCCCTTCTCCAGCCAGCCCAGATCGCCGCCCTGGCGACGTGAACCCAGGTCGGCAGACTGCCTGGTGGCCAGCTGGGCGAAATTCGCAGGCGTGGCCTCGGCGGCGATCTTCCGGGCCTTCTCCAGCGCCGCCTTCTGCTGCGCCGGGGTGGCGTTGTCGGGGACATCCACCAGGATGTGCGAGACCAGCCGCTGTTCGGGCTTCACGAAGCGCTGCTTTTCCTTCTCGTAGCGCGCGCGCAAGTCTTCTTCGGACGCTGCCGGAACGTTCAGGTCGGCCGCCTTGACCTCGATGTAGTTCAACGAGACCTGCTCGGGCGCCATGAAGTCGGACTTGTGCGCGTCGTAGTACGCCTGGACCTGCTTGTCGCTGACCTTGCTGTCGGTCAGCGCCGGGCGCGGCATGACGAAATAGCGGAGGTCCCGCCGCTGCAGCCGCAGGTCAAGGAACTGCTCGACTTCCTGGTCGGTGACGATGGTGCTGGCGCCGATGGCGTCGGGCAACAGCTGGATCGCCAGCGACTCGCGCACCTCGTCCTCGAACATCGGCGGGGTCTTGTTCTGGCTGGCCAGCACCGCGCGGTAGGTGGTCGGGTCGAACTGGCCATTGACCTGGAACGCAGGGATCGAGGCGATGGTTTCACGCACCTGGGCGTTGGACACCGGCATGCCCAGGTCCTGGTTGGCCTGGCGCAGCAGCTCCTGGTCGATCATGGCATCGAGCACGCGCTCCTTCATCGCCGGCTGCTCGAACACCGAGCCGTCGAACTGGTCGCCCATGCGCTCACTGGCCTGCTGTCGGAGCTGATTGAGCCGGTCCTGGAACTGTTGCTGGCTGATTTCCTGCTTGCCGACCTTGGCCACGAAGGTCTCCGAGCGCGAGGTGAAGTATCCCTCGATGCCGAAGAACGACATGGCAAAGACCGCAATACCCAGGATCAGGATGGCCGGCCAGCCATGGATCTTGTTACTCAGTGCCTGCAGCATGACTCTTCCCGCGTTTCGTTGAATGGCGCACAGCAAGTCGCCAAGCATAAATGACAAGGGCGCCACGCGGGCGCCCTTGAAACTATTGGCGGAGTGGACGGGACTCGAACCCGCGACCTCCGGCGTGACAGGCCAGCATTCTAACCAACTGAACTACCACTCCGCGATTCTGGTGGGTGCTGTAGGGATCGAACCTACGACCCTCGCCTTGTAAGGGCGACGCTCTACCGCTGAGCTAAGCACCCAAAACCGAGCAGCTAGCCGCTCAGTTTAGGGCATCCTTGAGGGTCTTGCCAGCCTTGAAGGCGGGGACCTTGGAAGCCTTGATCTTGATCGTCTCGTTGGTCCGCGGGTTGCGACCGGTACGCGCCGCGCGCTTGCGAACGGTGAACGTGCCAAAGCCGACGACCGACACGTCATCGCCCTTCTTCAGGGTCTTCTGCACGGTTTCGAAAAAGGCTTCCAGCGCACGGCCGGCGTCGGCCTTGGTGAGCTCGGCCTTTTCGGCGATGGCATTGATCAGATCGGTTTTATTCATTGAGACACTCCCTTAATACGGCTTTGCGGCCCGCGTGATCGGTGTGGGACGAGACACGCCGCCAGGTGTTTGGCGACCCCCCTCGGAACCCCGCAAACGCTACGCCGTGACTAGCGTGTCGATTGCGGTTCCGTCTTTATACCAGTGCGTCACCGCGCTCCGCAATACAAGACGCAGCAAGGCTTTCGACCCGATTGCGAGGACTTCCGGGCTTGCAAACCCGGACCCTGATCGCTGGGCACGCGCTCGCCCCCGCGGGGCACGCCGGAGGATTTGCCGGGCAAAAGAAACGGCCACCGAAGTGGCCGTTGATTGATTGAAACTGTCAGTGAGCGCGGGTGCGGGCCTCGGCCGATTCCTCCGCCGGCGCCTCCACCGCACCGAGCTCCTTGTCCTTGCCATCGGCCGGACGCAGCGGATGTTCCAGAGCAATATCAAGCACCTGGTCGATCCAGCGCACCGCGTGGATATCCAGCGAGGAGGTGATGTTGGCCGGCATGTCGACCAGATCCTTCTTGTTCTCCTCGGGGATGATCACGGTGGTGATGCCGCCACGATGGGCCGCCAGCAGCTTCTCCTTGAGTCCGCCGATCGGCAGCACGCGCCCGCGCAGGGTGATCTCGCCGGTCATCGCGACCTCGGAGCGGACCGGCACCTTGGTCAGCGCCGAGACCAGGGCGGTGCACATGGCGATACCCGCGCTGGGACCGTCCTTGGGCGTGGCGCCCTCGGGAACATGGATGTGCACGTCGACCTTGTTGTGGAAATCCGGGTCGATACCCAGCAACTCGGCACGCGCGCGCACCACCGACATCGCCGCCTGGATGGACTCCTTCATGACGTCGCCAAGCTGGCCGGTATGCACCAGCCGGCCCTTGCCCGGCACGATGGACGACTCGATGCTCAGCAGCTCGCCGCCGACCGAGGTCCAGGCAAGGCCGGTGACCAGACCGACCTCGTTCTGCTGTTCCGCACGGCCGAAGTCGAAGCGCTTCACGCCCAGGTACTGCTCGATGTTGTCCGAGTCCACCACCACGCCGGTGGGCTTGAGCGCCTTGGCCTTGCCCTTGGTTGCCGCTGCCACCTTGGCCGGCTTGGCGCCGCCATTGGCGGCCTTGCCCTTGGCCTTCTTCACCGCGGCCAGGGTGATCTCCTTGACCACCTTGCGGCAGATCTTGGACACCTCGCGCTCCAGATTGCGCACGCCCGATTCGCGGGTGTAGTAGCGCACGATGTCGCGCAGGGCATCCTCGCTCACCGACAGCTCGTCCGGCTCCAGGCCATTGGCCTTGAGCTGCTTGGGCAGCAGGTAGCGCTGGGCGATCGCCAGCTTCTCGTCCTCGGTGTAGCCGGGGATGCGGATGACTTCCATGCGGTCCAGCAGCGGACCGGGGATGTGCAGCGAATTGGCCGTGGCGATCCACATCACCTCGGACAGGTCCAGGTCGACCTCCAGGTAATGGTCGTTGAAGGCGTGGTTCTGTTCCGGGTCGAGCACCTCCAGCAACGCCGACGACGGGTCGCCGCGGAAATCCATCGACATCTTGTCGATCTCGTCCAGCACGAACAGCGGGTTGCGGCTGCCAACCTTGTTGAGGTTCTGCACGATGCGCCCGGGCATCGAGCCGATGTAGGTGCGCCGATGACCGCGGATCTCGGCCTCGTCGCGCACGCCACCCAGGCTCATTCGGATGAACTTGCGGTTGGTGGCCTTGGCGATCGACTGCCCCAGCGAGGTCTTGCCCACGCCGGGCGGACCGACCAGGCACAGGATCGGACCCTTCATGGTGTTCACGCGCTGCTGCACGGCCAGGTATTCCAGGATGCGATCCTTGACCTTCTCCAGGCCGAAGTGATCGGCGTCGAGCACCTCCTGGGCGATAGCCAGGTCCTTGTGCACCTTGGTCTTCTTCTTCCACGGCACGCCCAGCAGCCAGTCCAGGTAGTTGCGCACCACCGTGGCCTCGGCCGACATCGGCGACATCTGCTTGAGCTTGGCGAACTCCTGCTTGGCCTTGGTCAGGACCGCCTTGGGCATGCCCGCGGACTCGATCCGCTTCTGCAGCTCCTCGATCTCGTTGGTGCCGTCCTCGCCCTCGCCCAGCTCCTTCTGGATCGCCTTCATCTGCTCGTTGAGGTAGTACTCGCGCTGGCTCTTCTCCATCTGCGACTTCACGCGGCCGCGAATGCGCTTTTCCACCTGCTGCAGGTCCATCTCGCTGTCGACCAGGCCGATCAGCAGCTCCAGCCGCTGACCGACATCGGCGGTCTCGAGCACCTTCTGCTTGTCGGCCATGCGCACCGACAGGTGCGCGGCGATCGAATCGGCCACGCGCGAGGGATCGTCGATGCCCGAGAGCGTCGCCAGCACTTCAGGCGGCAGCTTGCGGCTCTGCTTGACCAGTTGCTCGAACAGCGAGATCAGCGTGTGCGAGACCACGTCCAGTTCGCGGTCCTTGGTGCTGTAGACCGGCTCGATGACACGCGAGCGCGCGGTGAGCATGCCGCCGTCTTCGACATAGTCGTCGACCAGTACGCGCGCCTGACCTTCGACCAGCACCTTGACGGTACCGTCCGGAAGCTTGCAGCAGTTGCAGTACGCCGGCGACGGTGCCGACGCGGTGCAGGTCGTCGATCTCCGGATCGTCGATGTCCGGACTCTTCTGGGCCACCAGCAGGATCTGGCGCTCGCCTTCCATCGCACGCTCCAGCGCACGCATGGATTTGTCGCGGCCGACGAACAGCGGGATGACCATGTGGGGGTAGACGACCACGTCGCGCAATGGCAACACCGGGAGCGCCTCGATGGGGGCGCCGGTCGCTGGAATGGAGGCGTGTTTTGCCATTGGAAATACCTCGGGGAGTTACACGAAATCTTCACCCCGACACTGCGCCGGAGGCATCACTACGTCAAGTGTAGGCGACCATGCGGACAGTCAAGTCTGTGTCGGGTTTGGCAAACGGATTGAGCCTGGCAAACGGGGCCATATCAGCAAAGCGGCCCCGACGAGAACGCCGGGGCCGCGGGGGTTTGCCAGGAGCTGGCGGGCACTCAGGCGGCGTCGCCACCCTCGCCGGCCACGCGCTGCTGCTGCAGGCTGCCACGGTAGATCAGGTACGGCTCGGCCTGCCCTTCGATCACCGCGTCGTCCACCACCACCTTGCTCACGTGCTCCAGCGACGGCAGCTCGTACATGGTATCCAGCAGCACCTGCTCAAGGATCGTGCGCAGCCCGCGCGCGCCGGTCTTGCGCTTGAGCGCCTTGCGGGCAATCGCCAGCAGCGCCTCGGGGCGGAATTCCAGCTCGGCGCCTTCCATCTCGAACAGGCGCTTGAACTGCTTGGTGACCGCGTTCTTCGGCTCGGTGAGGATCTTCACCAGCGCCTGCTCGTCCAGCTCGTCCAGCGTGGCCACCACCGGCAGGCGCCCGACGAACTCGGGGATCAGGCCGAAGCGCACCAGATCAGCCGGCTCCACCTCGGCCAGCACCTTGCCCAGGTTCTCGGTACGCTCCTTCGAACGCAGCTCGGCAGAGAAGCCGATGCTGGTGTTCTCCGAGCGCGACTGGATGACCTTCTCCAGCCCGGCGAACGCGCCGCCGCAGATGAACAGGATGTTCTTGGTGTCGACCTGCAGGAACTCCTGCTGCGGATGCTTGCGCCCGCCCTGCGGCGGCACCGAGGCCAGCGTGCCCTCGATCAGCTTCAGCAGCGCCTGCTGCACGCCTTCGCCGGACACGTCGCGGGTGATCGAGGGGTTCTCGCTCTTGCGCGAGATCTTGTCGATCTCGTCGATGTAGACGATGCCCGACTGCGCCTTGTCGACGTCGTAGTCGCACTTCTGCAGCAGCTTCTGGATGATGTTCTCGACATCCTCGCCCACGTAGCCCGCTTCGGTCAGCGTGGTGGCGTCGGCGATGGTGAACGGCACATTGAGCAGCCGCGCCAGCGTCTCGGCCAGCAGCGTCTTGCCCGAACCGGTCGGACCGATCAGCAGGATGTTGGACTTGCCCAGCTCCACTTCATCGCTTTTCTGCCGCGATTCCATGCGCTTGTAGTGGTTGTAGACGGCCACCGCCAGCGACTTCTTGGCGCGGGTCTGCCCGACCACGTACTGGTCGAGGGTCTCCATGATCTCGCGCGGCTTGGGGAGGTGGCTGCGCCCGGAGGCGGCCTTTTCCTCGAGCTCTTCGCGGATGATGTCGTTGCACAGCTCCACGCACTCGTCGCAGATGAACACCGACGGGCCCGCAATGAGCTTGCGAACCTCGTGCTGGCTCTTGCCGCAGAAGGAGCAGTAGAGAATCTTGCCGCTGTCGTTGGAACGGCCCTGCCGCTCGTCGTTCATGCTTGGTACCCGCTCAGATCAGTTGCAAGGCGAGAATAGCATAGCGCTCCGCGTCCGCCAGGAACGCGAAGCAGGCCTCCTCACCAGGGTAAACGGCCGTGCTCAGGCCGACTTGACGGTTTCGCCCGAGCGACGATCCAGCACCGTATCGATCAGGCCATAGGCCTGCGCGTCGGCGGCGCTCATGAAGCGGTCGCGCTCCATGTCGCGCTCGATCTTCTCCAGCGGCTGACCGGTATGGTCCACATACAGCTGGTTCAGGCGCTGGCGGATGTACAGGATCTCGCGTGCCTGGATCTCGATGTCGGTGGCCTGGCCCTGCGCGCCACCGGACGGCTGGTGGATCATCACCCGCGAGTTCGGCAGCGAGAAGCGCTTGCCCTTGGCACCGGCCATCAGCAGCAGCGAACCGGCGCTGCAGGCCTGGCCGATGCACATGGTGCTGATGTCCGGCTTGACGAACTGCATCGTGTCGTAGATCGCCAGGCCGGCGGTGACCGCGCCGCCGGGGCTGTTGATGTACAGGTGGATGTCCTTGTCGGGATTTTCCGACTCCAGGAACAGCATCTGCGCAATCAGCACGTTGGCCACCTGGTCGTTGACTTCACCGACCAGGAAGATCACGCGCTCTTTCAGCAGCCGCGAATAGATGTCGTACGACCGCTCGCCACGAGCGGTCTGCTCGATGACCATGGGTACGAGGTTGAGGTTCTGGATCGGATCCATGGCCATGCTTGCGGCTCTCCGGTAATAGGTCTTGAAATGGGTGCCAGCAGGGCGGAAAGGGCCCGCCTCAGGCACCTGCCGGACGCATCACCTCGTCGAAACCCAGGTTCTGGACGGTGGTGTTGGCATGCTCGGCCACCCACTCCGCCACCTGGTCTTCCATCACGCGATTCTGCAACCCGGACATCATCTGGGGGTCGCCGTTGTAGAGTTCAATGACCTTCTCGGGCTCCTCATAGGTCGAGGCGATCGCGGCCAGCTGCTCGGCTACACGCTTGCGGTCGATCTTCAGCTCCTGCTTGCGGGCGATCTCGCTCATCAACAGGCCGGCGACCACGCGCTTGCGGGCCATCGGCAGCGCCGCTTCCACCAGCTGCGGCGGCGGCTGCTGACCCTGCGGCACGCTGCCGGCGGCCAGATTGCGCGCCTCGGCCTGCACCATCATGTTCGGTACGTCGAGCTCACTATGCGCCTCGGCCAGCTTCTCGGCCACCTCGGACTTCAGGCGGGCCATCAGGGTGGCCTTCAGCTCCCGCTCCAGGTTGCCGCGCACCTCCTTGCGGAAGGTGTCCAGGTCACCGTCCTCGATCCCGAACAGCTTGACGAAGTCGGCATCGACCTCCGGCAATTGCGGCTCCTGCACCTTGACCACCTTGAAGCTGACCTTGGCGGTCTTGCCGGCGAGCTGGTCGTTGCGGAAGTCTTCCGGAAACGCGATCTGCTCCTCGAACTCCTCGTCGGCCTGGTGGCCGGTCAAGGCCTCGTCCAGCGCCTTGAACAGGGTGCCCGAGCCCACCACGCTGCCGGCGCGCTCCAGGCCCTCGGTCGGGAAGCGATAGTCGCCCGCCTCGGCGGCGTACTCGAACATCACGAAGTCGCCTTCCTTCGAAGCGCGATCGACCGTGTCGAAGCTGCGGCGCTGCTGACGCAGGGTCTCGATCATCTTCTCGATGTCGGCATCGCTCACCTCGGCCGCCGGGCGGGTGATCTGGAGCGCAGCCACGTCGACCTCGGGGAACTCCGGCATCACCTCGAAGGTGGCGGTGTAGGCGATCTCGCCGTTCTCGGCGTTGCCGGTGGTATCGATCGACGGGTTGGCGACCGGACGCAGGCTCTCTTTCTCCAGGGCCTCGCGAAGGGTGCCGCCGATCAGGTCGGACAGAACCTCGCCGCGCACCTGCGAGCCATAGCGCTGCTTGATCACCGCGGCCGGCACCTTGCCCGGACGGAAGCCCTTCAGCCTGACCGTACGGCCCATCTCGGCGATCCGCTCGCTGACCTTGGACTCGTACTGTTCTGCCGGAAACCGGACCGTGAGCTTGCGCTCGAGCTTGCCGACGTTCTCAACCGAAAACTGCATGACTTCTCCTGATAACTCTCGTCGCGGGCCTGTCCGATCGCTCAGGGTCGGCCACAAAATGGATCCGGGGTTGGTGCGAAAGGGGGGACTCGAACCCCCACGGGGGTTACCCGCCAGTACCTAAAACTGGTGCGTCTACCAATTTCGCCACTTTCGCGCTCGTCATCGACCGGAGCCGGCACCGCTTCCTGAAACGGGAACAAGGCCATCCGGCCCTGCCGCCCATCGGAGTCTGCCGCCGACGCAAGTGGATGTTTCCGTTACCCCCAAAGCAGGGCATTTTAAGGTTGTGCCGGTCGCAAGCACAAGCAGCCGTCGCGGCTGCGCCGATTGCCGGGCCGCGCGCTGCGGGCCGGTCACCATGCCGGGGCCGGTGGACCGGCAGCAACCAGCGGCGCGCCAACCGTCCCGGCGACGGCCGCCTGCAAGGGGGCCGGCTGTCCGCGCAAGCGCCGCCCGCCTGCCGCACGCCCGTCCCGAACGCAAAAACGGCCCGCGTTTCCGCGAGCCGTTCTGCGTTTGGTGGGCCGTGAAGGATTCGAACCTTCGACCAATTGATTAAGAGTCAACTGCTCTACCAACTGAGCTAACGGCCCTTGAAACTTTTAATTTGGGGTGAGCGATGGGATTCGAACCCACGACATCCGGAATCACAATCCGGGACTCTAACCAACTGAGCTACGCCCACCGTAAAACGTAAGACTGGCGCGCCTGACAGGAATCGAACCTGTAACCGTCGGCTTAGAAGGCCGATGCTCTATCCGGTTGAGCTACAGGCGCATGGTCCGAGCATGAGCCCGAGGTGCGCCTGATGGTCGGGGCAGAGGGATTCGAACCCCCGACTTTTGCGTCCCAAACGCAACGCTCTACCAGACTGAGCTATACCCCGGTGTTCGAATCCTGGTGGCGTTTCTCACCAAGCTTTCAAATGCTACGGGTGACGCTTGTTCCAGTCAATCCGTATGAAGCTCACCGAACCCTTCCTGTCCGGCCCCGCAACGTTTCCGTTGCGGGAACAAGTCACGACACGTACGTCATGCCTTGCCATAAATTGGTGCGCCCGGAGAGATTCGAACTCCCGACCACCTAGTTCGTAGCCAGGTACTCTATCCAACTGAGCTACGGGCGCAGGGTAAAGCTGATTTTCTTCCTGCCGGGCCTCTCTTCTTGGGAGGTGCCGAAGCAAGAAGCGGAATTATTCAGACTTGGAGCGGTTGCGTCAATAGTTTTGTGAAAAATTTTTCCGCGCGTGCGGCCCGATCGCCTTGGCCTGGTGCTGCCCGCAAGGCCATTTGGCCATCCATACGGAACACGCCCGGGCGACCAGCCGCACCGCACCACTGATGCGGCAGGGGCGGCCGGAGCCGCCCCTGCCCGCCTGCGCTCGCGGGCCGATCACACCTCCCGCGTACGGCTCTGGGTCGCCGGGTCGCCTACCTTCGCCGACCCTGCATCACCGCGCGGCGGCGGCGGGGGCGGCATCGTGCCGGCCGGCGGGTTCTTCACCCAGTCGGTCGGCGGCCCGGGAATGCGCCCGGCCATGATGTCGTCGATCTGGTGCGCGTCGATGGTCTCGTACTGCAGCAGCGTGTCGGCCATCACGTGCAGCTTCTCGATGTTGTCGGTCAACAACTGACGGGTCTGCGCGTACGCGGTATCGAGGATCGCACGGACTTCCTCGTCGATCTTGCGCGCTGTTTCGTTGGAGACGTTCTTGTGCTGCGTGACCGAGCGCCCCAGGAATACCTCGTCCTCGTCCTCGCCATAGGTCATCGGGCCAAGCTCGTCGGAAAGGCCCCACTTGGTGACCATGTTGCGTGCCATCTTGGTGGCGCGCTCGATGTCGTTGGAGGCACCGGTGGTGACCTTGTCCTCGCCGAAGATCAGCGCCTCGGCCACGCGGCCGCCGTACAGCGAGCAAAGCTGCGAGCGGATCGCCACGCGGTTGATGCTGTACTTGTCCCCCTCGGGAAGGTACATGGTCACGCCCAGGGCCCGCCCGCGCGGAATGATGGTGACCTTGTAGACCGGATCATGCTCGGGCACCAGGCGACCGACGATGGCATGGCCCGCCTCGTGGTAGGCGGTGAGCTTCTTCTCGTCCTCGCTCATCGCCATCGAGCGGCGCTCGGTACCCATCAGGATCTTGTCGCGCGCCTTGTCCAGGTGGTTCATGCGCACCTCGCGCGCGTTCTCGCGCGCGGCGAACAGGGCGGCCTCGTTGACCAGGTTGGCCAGGTCGGCGCCGGAAAAGCCCGGCGTGCCGCGCGCGATCACCATCGGCACCACGTCGTTGGCGGTGGGCACCTTGCGCAGGTGCACCTTGAGGATCTGCTCGCGGCCACGCACGTCGGGCAACCCGACCACCACCTGGCGGTCGAAACGGCCCGGCCGCAACAGCGCCGGGTCGAGCACGTCGGGACGGTTGGTCGCGGCGATCACGATGATGCCCTCGGTGCCCTCGAAGCCGTCCATCTCGACCAGCAACTGGTTGAGGGTCTGTTCGCGCTCGTCGTGGCCGCCGCCCAGGCCGGCACCGCGATGGCGGCCGACCGCGTCGATCTCGTCGATGAAGATGATGCACGGCGCGTGCTTCTTGGCCTGCTCGAACATGTCGCGCACGCGGCTGGCGCCGACACCGACGAACATTTCCACGAAGTCCGAGCCGGAAATGGCGAAGAACGGTACCTTGGCCTCGCCGGCGATCGCCTTGGCCAGCAACGTCTTGCCGGTGCCGGGCGGGCCCACCATCAGCACGCCCCGCGGGATCTTGCCGCCGAGCTTCTGGAAGCGACTCGGGTCACGCAGGAACTCGACCAGTTCGCCCACCTCTTCCTTGGCTTCGTCGCAGCCGGCCACGTCGCTGAAGTTGACCTTGATCTGGTCCTCGCCCTGCAGTTTGGCGCGCGACCGGCCGAAGCTCATCGCGCCACGGCCACCACCGCCCTGCTGCATCTGCCGCATGAACCAGATGAACACGCCCACGATCAGGATGATCGGCAACCAGTTGACCAGCAGGCCCAGCAGCGAGAAGCCGTTGTTGGACGGCTCCTGGGTCACCACCACGCCCTTGTCCTGCATCTGCTTGACCACGCTGTTGGTGGAAAAGCCCAGCACCGGCGCGACGGTGCGGAAGCCGCTGCCGTCCTTCAGCTTGCCGCTGATGGTGGCCGGATTCTCGGCACTGATGGTGGCGTTGGCCACGTTGCCGCTGTCCACGCTCTGCACGAAGCTGCTGTACGGCAGGTCCGAGGATGAGCCGCTGTGCGGGTTGAAGCTCTGGAACACGGTCAGCAGGACCACCGCGATGATCAGCCAGAGCAACAGGTTTTTTGCCATCTCGTTCATGCGCGGTTCTCGTCCTTTGGCCCGACCCCCGGCTTCATGCCGGTGGCGAGCGCATACACCTCTCGCGAACGCGCGCGGGAGGCCTTGGGTTTACGCATGGTCACCCGCGTGAAGTCCGCGCGCAAGCTGCGTAGGTAGTCATCGAAACCGGCGCCCTGGAACAACTTGATCAGGAACGACCCGCCCGGCTTGAGCCAGTGCCGGCTGAAATCCAGCGCCAGTTCGGCCAGGTCCATCGCACGGATCTGGTCGGCCAGCGCCACACCACTCATATTGGGGGCCATATCGGACAGCACAAGATCCACCTTCTGCCCGTCCAGCCGGCTTTCCAGTGTCCGCAGCACGGACTCCTCGCGAAAGTCGCCCTGCAGGAAGTCCACCCCGGCAATGCCCTGCATTGGCAGGATGTCCAGCGCCACCACGGTGCCGGTGTCGCCCAGCCGCTTGCGCACCATCTGCGACCAGCTGCCCGGCGCCGCGCCCAGGTCGACCACGCGGATGCCCGGCTTGAGCAACCGGTCGCGCTCGATCAGCTCCTCCAGCTTGAACGCCGCGCGCGAGCGCAGTCCTTCGGCCTGGGCCTTTTTCACGTAGACATCGTCGAAATGTTCCCGCAGCCAGCGGGAACTGCTTTTGCTGCGGGACATTCGGCAACGCCACAGGTAGGGGAAAGACAGGCTGCATGATACCCTTTGCGGCCCGCCCGCCGCGAATCCGAGACTGAACGAATGGCCCTTTCCCCCTCGCAGCGCCGCTATCTGCGCAGCCTTGCCCACGACCTGCACGCGGTGGTCATGCTGGGCGCCAAGGGCGCCACCGAGGCGGTGGTGAAAGAGCTGGACGTGGCCCTGGCCCATCATGAACTGGTCAAGGTCAAGCTGTCCGGCGGCGACAAGGACGAGCGCGACGCGCAGATCCAGGTGCTGGTCGACGGCACCGGTGCCCAGAGCGTGCAGCAGATCGGTCACGTGGTGGTGCTGTTCCGCCGCAACGAGGACGAGCCCAAGCTCGCCCTGCCCCGCTGAGGCCGCGGCGGTGGACCTGTCGCTGGAACGGCCCGGTGGTGATTTCCTCTACGTACGCCGCGTCGGCGAGCAGGCGATCGTGGTCAACGAGCGCGAGGTGCGCGGCAGCTTCCTGCTGGCACCGGACCGGATCGAGCCATGGCCGGTGCATGACACCGGATCGCTGGCCGAGGAGCACATCGAGGCGGTGCTGGCACTGGAACCCGAAGTGGTACTGCTGGGTAGCGGTGGCCGGCAGGTATTCCCCGCGCCGGCGTTCCTGGCCGGCTTCCTGCGCCAGGGCGTGGGCATCGAGGTGATGGACAATGCCGCCGCCGCGCGCACCTACGACCTGCTCGCCGGAGAGGGGCGCCGCGTGGTAGCGGCCTTCATCCTGCCGCCGGATGAGGCCGGCTAGCCCCAGGCACTTTCCCCGCAAGACAAACGCGCACACCTGGCCGAGGGCTCGACCGGGTGTGCGGGATCAGCGCGGCGGCAGGTAATCGAGTGGATCGACCGGGTTGCCGTTCTGGCGGATCTGGAACTGCAGCTCGTCGCGCGGCGCACCGGTGGCACCCATCTCGGCGATCTGCTGGCCGGCGCTGACGCGCTGCCCTTCCTTCACCAGGCGCTTGCGGTTGTGCCCGTAGGCCGACAGGAAACTGTCGTTGTGCTTGATGATCACCAGCTCGCCATAGCCGACCAGGCCATTGCCGCTGTAGACGACCACGCCATCGGCGGCCGCGCGCACCGGTTCGCCGCCCTTGCCGGCCAACTCGATGCCCGGGATCGCGTCGCCGCTCTTGAAGCGCTTGATCAGCGAGCCGTCGGCTGGCCAGCGCCACTGCACCCCGCCGGCCGAGCGTGAACTGCCACGCGGGATCGGGGCGGACGTGACCACCGGTGCGGCAGGCGTGGGGGCTGCGGCCACCGGTGCGGTCGGGGTGAAGCCCTTCGACGGCACCGCGCGCGTGGGCGCTCGCACCACGGCCACCTGCCGCGACGGCGTCCGCCGCCCGCGCGCGCCGGCCCGGTGACAGCCGCAGCACCTGCCCCGGCCAGATGGTGTAGGGGGAGTCGATGCCGTTCCACCGGGCCAAGTCGCGGAAATCGACCCCGGCGCGGAAGGCGATCGAATACAGCGTATCGCCACGCACCACGCGGTAGCTTCCGTGCAGCGACGGCTCGGCGTGGCTGGCGTAGTTGGCATGGCCGCGTGCGGGCTGGATTCTCACCGAGCGGTGCATCGGCCCGCAGGCGGACAGGACCAGTACAGTGCAGGCGACGCACCCGCGTATCCATGGCTTCATGCCCGGCAGCATACCGAGCGCGGCCGGCTTTTTCATGCGCCCGCCTGCCCGCTGATCCCCTTGCACGGTCAATGCGATACCCACCACCACAGCAGCAGCGCGGCCAGGATGGCCAGCGCGGCCCAGCCGATACGCTCGACGTGCCTGTGCAGCAACGCCTCGCGCCCGCTCGCCGAACATGCGGACCAGCAACGCCAGCAGCTATACGCGCTTGCCCCGCCCCAGCGCCATGCACAGCAGGAACGGGATCAGCGGGACGCCGACGATGCCCGAGGCCCAGGTGACGAACTTCATCGGCACCACCGGCTGCAGCGCCGCCAGCAGTCAGCACCAGCATCAGGCCCCAGAAATGCGTGGTCATCTGCGCGCGCAGGCTGGTCCACGCCCCGCTCGATCGGCGCCAGCAGGTGCAGGTCGGCCAGCAACGGCTCGCAACGCCTCGAAGGCCAAGTGCCCCAGTGCGTAGCCGACCAGCGAGCCGAGCAGCGAGAACAGCAGGCTGACACTGGCGAAGCGGAACGCCTTGGCGCCGGTGGCCGAGCATCATCGGCGCCAGCATCACCTCGGGCATGATCGGGAAAGATGAAGGCCTCGACGAAGCTCGAGCCCGCACAGGTAGAGACTCGCGCGGCGGATGGCGCGACCAGCGCAGCGCGCGCGCGTACAGCGGTCCGAACAGGCGCATCAGGCAGCGCCCCCGCCGCGTGCCGGGCACGCTCAGACCGAGCCGCCCAGCAGCGGCACGAAACTGACCGGTCCGAGTTCCTCCTGCACGAACACCTCCCTGGCCTCGCCGCGGTCATGCGCAGCAGGGTCTGCGCGCTGGGCGGCCCACCGGCGCCACCAGCACGCCGTCCGGCTGCAGCTGGTCGAGCAGCTGCTGCGGGATGGCCTCGCCTGCGGCGGTCAGGATCATCGCGTCGAACGGCGCCTCGTCCGGCCAGCCCAGCTTGCCGTCGTCATGCTTGGAGCGCAGGTTGTCATGCCGAGCTGGCGAAAGCGCCGGCGCGCCATGCGCAGCAGCTCCTCGATCCGCTCGACGGTGTGAGATCTGCCCCACCAGCGCCGCCAGCACCGCGGCCTGGTAACCCGAGCCGGTGCCGATCTCCAGCACCCGTTCGGGCGTGCGGTCGCCGAAATGCTCGATCAGCGCCTCGGTCATGCGCGCCACCACCCACGGCTGCGAGATGGTCTGGCCGTGGCCGATCGGCAGCGCGGTGTTCTCGTAGGCACGCGAGGCCAGCGCCTCGTCGATGAAGCAGGTGCCGCGGCACGCTGCGAATCACCTCGATCACGCGCAGGTCGGCGATGCCGCTTCTCGCTTGAGGTTCGCCGCCAGACGGTCGCGCGCGCGCTGCGAGGTCATGCCCTCGCCGCGAAACGCCGATGGTGGCAGCGCGATGGAGTTCATCATGCGCGTCCTCGCCGCCCATCGCGTCGGTCATGCGACTGGACCCAGCCACTGACCTTCTCCAGCGCCTGGTAACGGGTGATGTCAGGGTGGATCGGGGTGACCGAGACGAAGCCGCGGCTGCACGGCGTCGAAATCGGTGCCGGGACCGGCGTCGTCGACGCTGCCGGCCGGGCCGATCCACCAGATCGGCCGACCGCGGGGGTCGGTCTGCTCGATGCACGGCGAGGAACGGATGCCGCTTGCCCAGCCGGGTCACCTCGAATCCGCGGATCTCCGTCCCAGGGACGGTCGGGCACGTTGACGTTGAGAATGGTGTCGGCCGGCAGCGGGTCCACCAGCAGCCGCTGCATCAGCACCAGCACCGCGCTGCGCCGCGGAGGCGTAGTGCTCGCCGGGTGGTCGCGGGTGACCAGCGACACGGCGATCGCCGGCAGGCCGAGGAAGCGCCCTCCATCGCCGCCGAGACCGTGCCGGAATAGATCACGTCGTCGCCCAGGTTGGCCGAGTTGTTGATGCCCGACACCACGATGTCCGGCTGCTTGATCGAGCAGGCCCGACAGCGCCAGGTAGCACGCAATCGGTCGGCGTGCCGGCGACCCGGTAGTAGCCGTTGTCCATCCGGTGGCGCGCGGATCGGCTGCATCCAGCGTCAGCGAGTTGCTGGCACCGGAACGGTCGCGATCGGGCGCCACCACGGTGACTTCGCCGACGGCCTTGAGGTGCTCGGCCAGGATACGGATGCCCGGCGCATCCACGCCATCGTCATTGCTTACCAGGACTCGCATGCTGATCCATCTGAAACGGTTGCCGACACGCGTCGACGGACGGCGCGTTGATCGGACCAGTCTACCGGACCCCACCCCGGGTTTCACGCCGCCTCGCGTCCAACCGCCGCCGTAACCGAAGTGACTCCCGTCGTGGAGGCGACGCATGCCGCATCGGTCGAGCGGCATCGCACACCTGGCATCCGGGCATTGGTAGGATGGCCGCATGAAACGACGCGCTGCCCCGGTCGTGTCCGATGAGGACGCCCGCCTGTTCCGCGAGGCGATCGGCCCGCTGCGCGAGCTGGTTCCCGCCGAGGCGGCGCCCGCCCCCGCACGCCCCGATCCGCATGCGCGCATGTTCGAGGCCGACGAGGCGGCTGTGCCGGGCGAGCTGCTGGACCTCGCATTCGATCCGGGCGTGCTGGAGATCGGCGAAGAGCTCAGTTACCTGCGCGACGGCTACCCGCCGAAGCTGCTGAGGCAGCTCAAGCGCGGCCAGTTCAGCGTGCAGGACGACATCGACCTGCACCAGATGAATACGGCCGCCGCGCAGGCGACCATCGCGCAGTTCCTGGCCGACGCCCGCCGTGAGGGCATCCGCTGCGTTCGCATCGTGCACGGCAAGGGACTGCGCTCGAAGGCCGCCGGCCCGGTGATCAAGCGGCTCACCGATCGCATGCTGCGTCGGCGCGACGACGTCATCGCCTTCGCCTCGGCGCGGCCGGCGCAGGGCGGCACCGGCGCGGTGGTGGTGTTGCTCAAGCCGTGATCGCAGCCGCCAGCTCGCGCATCACCACCGTGGCGTAGGCGCCGGCCGGCAACTCGAAGCGCACCTCCAGCGTCTCCTCGTCCAGCCAGCGCCAGGTCAGCTGCTGGGGGAGCAGGCGCAAGGGTCGGCGCTCCTGGTCCATGCGCGCGGCGGCCAGCCCCTCGGCCAGGTCGGTGTCGCGCGCGGCCACCTCGCGCTCCAGCGCACCGGCCGTCTGCGTGGTCGGCGGCTCGCCCTGCCCCCACAACGGCCCGGACGGGTGGATGTCGCCGCGTGCCAACCGCTCGCCCAGCGCCTCGCTGAACGGCTCCGGCCCGAACCACGAGCGCGAGCCGGCCAGCGACCAGATCTCGCCGTCCAGCGGCGTGCCCCAGGCGCCAGCCTCGACGCGCGCGGCCAGTACGCCGTTGAAGATGTGCGAGCGCGCCGCCGAAAGCAGGAACGAGCGCTTGGAACGGTCGACCCGCCGCCCGCCGAACATCGCCCGTGCCTGCGCCACGTTCCCGCCTTCACGGCCGAAACGCTGCTCGCCGAAGTAGTTGGGCACGCCGCCGGCGGCGATCCGCTGCAGCACCTGCTCGCCGGCCGCGCGATCGCCCTGCACCTGGCGCAGCACCAGCACGAAGCGGTTGCCGCGCAAGGCGCCGCGCTTGAGCTTGCGCGAGTGCCGCTGGGCGGCCAACACCTTCACCTCCGGGTGCGGAAACGCAGACCAGTCAGGGTCGGGCTTGCCCGCCAGTTGCACCGAAAAGGCCTGCCGGGTCACCGCGTGCCGGTCCTTCAGCCCGGCATAGCCGACCGCCACCGGATCGACCCCGGCGAAGCGCGCCAGCTCCCGTGCCACCCAGTCGGTGTTCGCCCCCCGCTTCTCCACCCACAGCAGCGCATGCTCGCCCTGCCCGTCGGCCTCGTAGCCCAGGATTTCCTCGACCACGAAGTCCTCGGGGGTGGCGCGCAACTGCGCGGTGAGCGGCGGGTTGCCGTAGGCGTAGGGAAGTTCGGTCATCGGGGCTTTAGGGCGGCGAGGGGCGAGGGGCGCAGGGGCGAGGCTTGGCGCCGGGCCAGCGTGCAAGTGCGCGCATGGCCGGTGACGCCGACATTATCGCAGCCTTGACCGCCACCATGCCGAACGGCGCAACACCGGATGGACCCTGGCTCTTGCTCTTGCGCTTGCTCGCCCCTCGCCCCTACACCAGAAACAGCGTTGCCAGCCCCAGAAAGATGAAGAAGCCGCCGCTGTCGGTCATCGCCGTGATCAGCACGCTCGAACCCAGTGCCGGGTCGCGCCCGAAGCGGGTCATCAGCATCGGTATGCCTACCCCGCAGAACGCGGCCAGCAGCAGGTTGAGCGTCATCGCGGCGGTCATCACCAGGCCCAGCGCCAGGTTGCTGTACAGCAGCCAGGCGACCACGCCGATCACCCCGCCCCAGATCAGGCCGTTGAGCAGCGACACCGCCAGTTCCTTGCGCCACAGCCTGCGTGCGCTGTCGGCGGTGATCTGGTTCAGCGCCAGCGCGCGCACGATCATGGTGATGGTCTGGTTGCCCGAGTTGCCACCGATGCCGGCGACGATCGGCATCAGCGCAGCCAGCGCTACCAGCCGCTGGATCGAGCCTTCGAACAGGCCGATCACGCGCGAAGCGATGAAGGCGGTGACCAGGTTGATCGCCAGCCACGCCCAGCGGTTGCGCAACGAGGCCCAGACCGAGGCGAAGATGTCCTCCTCCTCGCGCAGGCCGCCGCGGCTGAGTGCTTCGGCCTCGCCCTCTTCGCGGATCACGTCGACCATGGCATCGACCGTGATGCGGCCGATCAGGTGGCCGTTGTCGTCGACCACCGGCGCGGTCACCAGGTCGTAGCGCTCGAACGCCTGCGCCACGTCGTAGGCGTCGTCGGCCGGGTGGAAGGTGTTGACGTCCGGCGCCATCACCTCGCCGACCATCTTTTCCGGCGGGTTGACCAGCAGCCAGTGCAGCGGCAGCACGCCGGTGAGCAGGTTGTCCTGGTTGATCACGAACAGTTTGTCGGTCTGCGCCGGCAGCTCGTCGAAACGGCGCAGGTAGCGGAACACCACCTCCAGGCTGACATCCTCGCGGATGGTCACCATCTCGAAGTCCATCAGCGCGCCGAGCTGGTCGTCCTCCCACGACAGCGCCGACTGCACCCGCTCGCGCTGCTGCGCGTCGAGGCTGGCCATCAGCTCCGGCAGCACCTCGGTCGGCAGGTCCTCGACCAGGTCGGCCAGCTCGTCGGCGTCCAGCGGCCCGACCGCGGCCATGATCTCGCGCTGGTCCATGTCCGCGATAAGCGACTCGCGCACCGCATCGGACACTTCCAGCAGGATTTCGCCGTCACGCGAGGCGCGCACCCGTTGCCAGATGGCCAGGCGGTCGTCCAGCGGCAACGACTCCAGGATCACCGCAATGTCGGCCGGATGCATCTCGTCGAGCCGCTGCTGCAGCTCGGCGTGCGCCGCCTGATCGGCCTCCTGCCGGTGCAGCAGCTCGATGATCTCTTCGGTCTGCTCGTGCAGGCGGTTGGCCGAGCCGCGGTTCTCGATCTCGCTCATGGCGTCATGCTCATGCGCGTGCCAGCAGCACGCAGGCCTGCGCCGCGATGCCTTCGCCGCGGCCGGTGAAGCCCAGTCGCTCGGTGGTGGTGGCCTTGATGCTGATCCGGTCGATCCCGACACCGAGGTCCGCGGCCAGCGCTTCGCGCATCGCTTGCGCGTGCGGGCCGACCTTGGGCGACTCGCCGATCACGGTGACATCCGCGTTTCCCAGCGTGTAGCCCTGTTCGACCATCAGCGCGGCGGCATGGCGCAGGAAGGTACGGCTGTCGGCATCGCGCCAGCGCGCGTCGGAGGGCGGAAAGTGGCGCCCGATGTCGCCCAGCGCCAGCGCGCCGAAAATGGCATCGCACAGCGCGTGGATCACCACGTCGCCGTCCGAATGGGCCACCACCCCGTGCACGTGCGGCACCCGCACGCCGCCGAGCATCAGATGATCGCCCTCGCCGAATGCGTGCACGTCGAAGCCGTGCCCGATACGCATCATGGACGTGCCTGCTGGCGCGAGTACGGGTTCATCGGGCATCTCTCCGGTTCGTGCAAGCAGGAATTCCGCCAGCGCGAAGTCCGCTGCCGTGGTCACCTTGATGTTGTCTTCGGCCCCCTCGACCAGCAACGGGGCGAAGCCGGCCCGTTCCATGGCCATCGCCTCGTCGCTGACCGCGACGCCGTGGCTGGCCGCGTCGCGAAGCGCCACCGACAGTAGACCGCGTCGGAACAGTTGCGGCGTGAAGGCCCGCCAGCGCTGCTCGCGCGGCTCGGTCGTGTCGCTGCGACCCTGCGCACCGACGCGCTTGAGCGTATCGCGCAGCGGCGCACCGAGCAGTCCGCCCCCGGCCGGTACCGCCTGCGCGATCAGCCGGTCGATGTCGGCCAGCCGCACGCAGGGACGGGCAGCATCATGCACCAGCACGAACGCGTCGTCATCCAGCACGTCGCCCAGGGCATCCAGACCGGCCAGCACCGAGTCGGCGCGTTCGGCGCCACCGACGGTGACCCGCACCGGCTTGCCCGCCAGTTCGGCGAGCCCCGGCCAATACGTATCATCGGCACCGAGTACCACCATCAACCCGGCCACCCGCGGATGCGCGGCCAGCCGCTCCAGCGTATGCAGGATCAATGCGCGGCCGCCCAGCGGCAGGTACTGCTTCGGGCGGTCGCCGCCAACCCGGGTGCCGCGACCCGCCGCCGGCACCACGCACCACAGCCGTGGCGCGCTCATGGCCCGGCGACGTCGCGGCCGGGCGCCCCGGTGGTGGCGGCCGCGGCGGGCTTCTCCACCACCTGGTAGAACGTCTCGCCCGGTTTGATCAGGCCCAGCTCGGACCGTGCTCGCGCTTCCACCGCCTGCTCTCCACGCTTGAGGTCGTCCACGTCGGCGGCCAGCGCCTGGTTGCGCTGGCGCAGCCGTTCATTGTCGGCTTCCTGCTGCTTCACCGCCGTGCGCAAGGTGCGCACTTCAGGCATGCCACCGGCGTCGGACCACAGCTTTACCTGCAGTCCGATCAGCAGCACGATCAGGATCAGGGCGATCCAGCGCAGCATCGGCGGGCGCCAGGGCGATCAGCCCGGCAGCTTGGCCAGGTTGGGGAACGCGTCGCGACCGGCATAGCGCGCCGATGCGCCCAGTTGCTCCTCGATCCGCAGCAGCTGGTTGTACTTGGCCACGCGATCGCTGCGGCACAGCGAGCCGGTCTTGATCTGGGTGGCGGTGGTGGCCACGGCGATGTCGGCGATGGTGGTGTCCTCGGTTTCGCCCGAGCGGTGCGAGATCACCGCCGAATACTTCGCCGCTGTCGGCCATGGCGATCGCCTCGAGCGTCTCGGAAAGGGTGCCGATCTGGTTCACCTTGATCAGGATCGAGTTGGCGATGTGCTTGTCGATGCCCTCGCGGAAGATGGTCGGGTTGGTCACGAACAGGTCGTCGCCGACCACCTGCACGCGCTTGCCGATGCGCTCGGTCAGCAGCTTCCAGCCGTCCCAGTCGCCCTCGGCCATGCCGTCCTCGATGGTCACGATCGGGTACTGCTTCGTCCAGCCTTCGAGCAGGTCGACGAACTGCGCCGCATCGTACTGCTTGCCCTCGCCGGCCAGGTCGTACTTGCCGTCGCGATAGAACTCCGAGCTGGCCGCATCCAGACCCAGCAGGATCTGGCTGCCGACCTGGTAGCCGGTCTTGTTGATCGCTTCCAGGATGGTGTCGATGGCCTCGACGTTGGAGCGCAGGTTCGGCGCGAAGCCGCCCTCGTCGCCCACCGCCGTGCTCAGGCCACGAGCGTGCAACACGCTCTTGAGCGCGTGGAAGATCTCCGCACCGGCGCGCAGCGCCTCGGCGAAACTGGGCAGGCCCACCGGCAGGATCATGAATTCCTGCACGTCGACGTTGTTGTCGGCATGCGCGCCGCCGTTGATGATGTTCATCATCGGCACCGGCAGGCTGCCGGGACGGCCGGCGGCCAGGTACTTCCACAGCGGCTCGCCGCGCGAGGCGGCGACCGCGTGCGCCGCGGCCATCGACACGCCCAGCAGCGCGTTGGCGCCCAGCCGACCCTTGTTCGGTGTTCCGTCCAGGGCGATCAGCTTGTCGTCCAGGCCCTTCTGGTCGGCCGCGTCGAAACCGGCCAGCGCCTCGGCAATGGCGCCGTTGACATTGGCCACTGCCTTGCTCACGCCCTTGCCGCCGTAGCGCGACTTGTCGCCGTCGCGCAGCTCCACCGCCTCGCGCGAGCCGGTGGAGGCGCCACTGGGCACCGCGGCACGGCCGAAGGCGCCATCGGCCAGGGTGACTTCGGCTTCCAGCGTGGGGTTGCCGCGCGAGTCGAGGATTTCGCGGGCGTGGATGCGGGTGATGGTGGTGGTCATGTGTCGTCCTTTGCCTTTTGCGCAGGGTGGGCTTCAGCCCACCGTCGATTCAATGGAACATGCTGGTGGGCTGAAGCCCACTCTACGAAAGTCTGCTCCTGGGAGCCTCGACGGTTCGTCGTCGTTTCCGGTACGTCCCCTGCCACTGGGTAGGGTGGTTTCAGCCCACCATCGGGATCCACGTGCAACCTGCTGGTGGGCTGGAGCCCACCCTACGCGATCGTGCTCTCCAGAAAGCCGTGCCGCTTGGTCACCGCGTCGAGCTCCAGCAGGGTCTCCAGCAGCGCCTCCATCTTGCCCAGCGGCCACGCATTGGGGCCGTCGGACAGCGCCTTGCTCGGGTCCGGGTGGGTTTCGGCAAACACGCCGGAAACGCCCACCGCTACTGCGGCGCGGGCCAGCACCGGCACGAACTCGCGCTGTCCGCCGGAGCTGGCGCCCTGCCCGCCCGGCAGCTGCACCGAGTGGGTGGCGTCGAACACTACCGGACAACCGGTATCACGCATCACGCTGAGGCTGCGCATGTCCGACACCAGGTTGTTGTAGCCGAAGCTGGCGCCGCGCTCGCACACCATGATGTCGTCGTTGCCGACCGCGCGGGCCTTGGCGACCACGTGCTTCATGTCCCACGGCGCCAGGAACTGGCCCTTCTTGATGTTCACCGGCTTGCCGGCGCGCGCCACGTTCTGGATGAAATCGGTCTGTCGGCACAGGAACGCCGGCGTCTGCAGCACGTCGACCACCGCGGCCACCTCGTTCATCGGGGTGTACTCGTGCACGTCGGTCAGCAGCGGCACGCCGAGCTGGCGCTTGACCTCGGCCAGGATGCGCAGGCCTTCTTCCAGCCCCGGGCCACGGAAGCTCTCGCCGGAGGACCGGTTGGCCTTGTCGAAGCTGGACTTGAAGATGAAGGGGATGCCGAGCCGGCTGGTGATCTCCTTCAGCGTGCCGGCGGTGTCGATCTGCAGCTGCTCGGACTCGACCACGCACGGGCCGGCGATCAGGAACAGCGGTCGATCCAGGCCGACCTCGAATCCACAAAGTTTCATGCGTGTGTCCTGTTGCGTTCGCGCCCGGCAACGGTCATGCCGTGGCCTGCGCGCTTGCCAGTTGCTCGCCCTTGTGCGCGGCCTTGAACTCGCGCGCGGCGCGGACGAAGCCGATGAACAGCGGGTGGCCATCGCGCGGGGTGGAGGTGAACTCCGGGTGCGCCTGGCAGCCCAGATACCACGGATGCTGTTGTTGCGGCAGCTCGACGATCTCCACCAGCAGGTCGTCCATCGACTTGCCGGAGATCACCAGGCCCTGGTCCTCGAACGACTGGCGGTAGCGGTTGTTGAACTCGTAGCGGTGGCGATGGCGCTCGCGCACCACGTCCTGGCCGTACAGCTCGCGCGCCAGGGTGCCGCTCTTGAGCCGGCATTCCTGCGCGCCCAGCCGCATGGTGCCGCCCAGGTCCGAGCGTTCGCTGCGCTGCTCGATCTCGCCGCTGGCGGTGGTCCACTCGGTGATCAGGCCGATCACCGGATCGGGCGTATTGCGGTCGTTCTCGCTGGAGTCGGCCTCGGGCAGGCCGGCCACGTGGCGGGCGAAATCCACCACCGCCGCGTGCATGCCGTAGCAGATGCCGAAATACGGCACACGGTGCTCGCGCGCATAGCGCGAGGCCAGCACCTTGCCTTCGAAACCGCGCTTGCCGAAGCCGCCCGGCACCAGGATCGCGTCGGCGTCGCCGAGCACCTTGGCCGCGCCCTCGGCCTCGATCTGCTCCGAATCGATCCAATCCAGGTTGACCCGGGTCTGCTGCTTGATGCCGCCGTGTCGCAGCGCCTCGCCGAGGGACTTGTAGGCGTCCTTGTGCTCGACGTACTTGCCGACGATGGCGATAGTGACCTCGTCCTTGGGGTGCTCCACCGCATCCACCGTGCGCTTCCAGCTGGACAGGTCCGCCGGTTGCGCGTCCAGGCCCAGCTTGCGCACCACAATGTCATCCAGACCCTGGTCATGCAGCCACAGCGGGGTCTTGTAGATCACATCCACGTCCGGCGCGCTGATCACCGCCGCCTCCGGCACGTTGGTGAACAACGCGATCTTGCGGCGCTCCGCATCGGGCAGCGGCTCCTCGCAACGGCACAGCAGGATGTCCGGCTGGATACCGATCGAGCGCATGTCCTTGACCGAGTGCTGGGTTGGCTTGGTCTTGATCTCGCCGGCGGCCTTGATGTACGGCACCAGGGTCAGGTGCAGGAACAGCACCTTCTCCGGGCCGTGCTCGACGCGCAGCTGCCGGATCGCCTCCAGGAACGGCAGCGACTCGATGTCGCCGACAGTGCCGCCGATCTCCACCAGCGCCACGTCGAAACCGCGGGTGGCCTCGTGCACGCAATGCTTGATCTCGTCGGTAATGTGCGGGATCACCTGCACGGTGGCGCCCAGGTAGTCGCCGCGGCGCTCCTTGCGGATCACGCTCTCGTAGATCTTGCCGGTGGTGATCGAGTTCTTGCCGGTCAGGCGGGTGCGGACGAAGCGCTCGTAGTGGCCCAGGTCCAGATCGGTCTCGGCGCCGTCGTCGGTGACGTACACCTCACCGTGCTGGAACGGGCTCATCGTGCCCGGATCCACATTGATGTAGGGATCGAGCTTCATCATGGTGACCGAGAGCCCGCGCGCCTCGAGGATGGACGCGAGCGACGCTGCCGCGATGCCCTTGCCAAGCGAGGACACCACTCCGCCGGTGACGAAAATCAGGGGGGTCATGGGTTGCAGCCGTGCAGGAAATCGGCATTTTAGCGGGAGAAGCGTCCGGGGGCGAGACGTCGGAACGCAATTGTTCACGCTCAAGGCCCCGCTCCCTCCGGGAGAGCGGTCGGCGAGAGGGTGCGGACGGGGCGTGCGGCCCGCTCCGCCCGTACCCTCTCCCACCCTTCGGGCACCCTCTCCCGGGGGGAGAGGGACAGCCGCCACGCTCCTGGCACAACGCGATGACCCGCTCCGCGTCCCGGAACGAGACGTTGAATGCAACTTTCGACACTGGGGATGCCCTGAAAGCCCCTCTCCCCCTCGGGAGAGGGGTTGGGGAGAGGGTACGGACGAAGCGTGCGGCTCGCTCCGCCCGTACCCTCTCCCGCTCTGCAGGCCCCCTCCCCCGACGGGCGAGGGACACCCCGCACGCTGCTAGCATGGAGCGATGACCAAGACCGCCTCCGACCGCCTCGCCGCCTTGCGCCAGGCCATGCAGCAGCATGGCGTGGCCGCCTGCATCATCCCCAGTGCCGACCCGCACCTTTCCGAATACCTGCCCGGGCATTGGGCTGCGCGGGAATGGCTGTCCGGCTTCACCGGTTCGGCCGGCACGCTGCTGGTGACCGCGGACCATGCCGGCCTGTGGACCGACTCGCGCTACTTCTCCCAGGCCGAGAGCCAGTTGGCCGGCAGCGGCATCGCGCTGATGAAGCAAAAGGTGTCCTACGCCCCGGAACACCTGCAGTGGCTGCAGCAGCATCTGGCCGAGGGCGACGTGGTGGCGGTAGCCGGCGACAGCGTCTCGTTGTCCACGCAGCGGCAGATCGCCAGGCTGCTGGCCGCCACCGCCGCGACCGTGCGCACAGATCTGGACCTGCCCGGCCAGATCTGGCCGGACCGCCCGGCACTGCCGAAGGCGCCGATCTTCGAACACCCCGGCACCTACGCATCGGTCAGCCGGGCCGACAAGCTGAACCGCCTGCGGGCCAGCCTGCGTCAGCAGGGCGCCACCCATCACCTGGTCTCCAGCCTGGACGACATCGCCTGGCTGACCAACCTGCGCGGCAGCGACGTGGAGTGCAACCCGGTCTTCCTGGCGCACCTGCTGGTGCGTGCCCAGGGGCACAGCACGCTTTTCGTCGACCGCGGCAAGCTCGATGACGCCACCGTGGCCGCGCTGGCGCGTGACGAGGTGCGCGTCGCCGACTACGCCACCGCCGTCGACGAGCTGGCCGAACTGGGCGCGGACGACACCCTGCTGTTCGACCCGGGCCGGGTGGTGGCCGCCATCGCCGCGGCATCTCCGCCGCCGGTGAAGCAGCTGGAGGGCGCCAACCCCAGCACCGCGTTCAAGGCGCGCAAGACCGCCGCCGAGCTGGACCACATCAGCGACGTGATGCGCCGCGACGGCGTGGCGCTGGTACGCGCATTCCGCCGGCTGGAGGAGCGCCTTGCCGCGGGCATGACCCAGAGCGAACTGGACGTGGAAACCCTGCTGCGCGAAGAACGCGCGGCGCAGGCCGACTTCATCGGCGAGAGCTTCGCCACCATCGCCGGCTACCAGGCCAACGGCGCGCTGCCGCATTACCGGGCCACGCCCGAAGCGCACAGTACCCTGCAGCGCAAGGGGCTGCTGCTGGTGGACTCCGGCGGCCAGTACCTGGGCGGCACCACCGACATCACCCGCGTGCTGGCGCTGGGCGAGACCACCGCCGAGCAGCGGCGCGACGCCACGCTGGTGATGAAGGGCATGATCGCGCCTGTCCCGCGCCCGCTTCCCCGCCGGTGCCAGCGGCCCGCAGCTGGACGCGCTGGCGCGCGCGCCGCTGTGGGCCAGCGGCATGGACTACGGCCACGGCACCGGCCACGGCGTGGGCTACTTCCTCAACGTGCACGAAGGTCCGCACGGCATCCGCCCGCCGTCGCCCGGTGGCGCACTGGTGCCGCTGGAGCCGGGCATGATCACCTCGATCGAACCGGGGCTGTACAAACCCGCCCGCCACGGCATCCGCCACGAGAACCTGGCGGTGGTGGTGGAAGCGGACCAGACCGAGTTCGGCGACTTCCTGGCCTTCGAGACACTGACCCTGTGCCCGTTCGACCGTCGCGCACTGGAGCCGGGCCTGCTCAATCCGGAAGAACGCGCCTGGCTGGACGACTACCACGCCACCGTGCGCGCCGCGCTGGCGCCATTGCTGGAGGATGCCGATCTGGCGTGGCTGGAGCGGCATTGCGCGCCGTTGTAAGGCAGGCGTGAGACGGGTTCGAGCTGCCTGCACCCTGGCCTTTCCGCTCTGCCGGCCGGTGGGCTGCCCCCCCTGCACGGCTGTGCCCGCTCCAGGCTGGAGGCGAGCCGCTCGATCAGGATGACTGCGCGAACCACCCGCTACACGCGTCCCACGTAGGGTGGGCTTCAGCCCACCAGCTCTTCGCTCCTGGACTCTCTTCCGCCTTTCCGCTCTGTCGGCTGGTGGACTGAAGCCCCGCTTGCACGGCTGTGCCCGCTCCAGGCCGGGGGTGAGCCGCTCGATCAGGATGACTGCGCGAACCACTCGCTACACGCTTCCCACGTAGGGTGGGCTTCAGCCCACCAGCTCTTCGCTCCTGGGCTCTCTTCCGCCTTCCCGCTCTGTCGGCTGGTGGGCTGAAGCCCCCTTGCACGGATGTGCCCGCTCCAGGCCGGGGGTGAGCCGCTCGATCAGGATGACTGCGCGAACCACTCGCTACACGCGTCCCACGTAGGGTGGGCTTCAGCCCACCAGCTCTTCGCTCCTGGGCTCTCTTCCGCCTTTCCGCTCTGTCGGCTGGTGGGCTGAAGCCCACCCTACGCGCGCCCTGCATGCCCCGCGTTTGGCACGGAGGGCGCGCTGTGTCGCCTTTTGCGGATGGCGCGCTTGACCGCCGTGGCCGCCTCTGGCCATGCTGCGACGATTTTCACCGGATCCGACACCACCCATGAGCAGTCGCTACAACGCCGCCGACATCGAAGTCCTCTCCGGGCTGGACCCGGTCAAACGCCGCCCGGGCATGTACACCGACACGACCCGGCCGAACCACCTGGCGCAGGAGGTGATCGACAACTCGGTGGACGAGGCGCTGGCCGGCCACGCGAAATCCATCGAGGTGACGGTGCACGCCGACGGTTCGGTGGCGGTCAGCGACGATGGCCGCGGCATGCCGGTGGACATCCACCCGGAAGAGGGCGTCTCCGGTGTCGAGCTGATCATGACCCGGCTGCACGCCGGCGGTAAGTTCAGCGGCAAGAACTACAACTTCTCCGGCGGCCTGCACGGCGTGGGCGTGTCGGTGGTCAATGCCTTGTCGGACCGGGTCGAGGTGAGCATCCGCCGCGACGGTTCCGAATACGCCATGGCCTTCGAGCATGGCGACAAGGTCGAGGACCTGAGCGTAGTCGGCTCGGTGCCGAAGAAGCGCAGCGGCACCACCTTGCGCTTCTGGCCCGAGGCGAAGTATTTCGACAGCCCGAAGATTTCGCTGGGCAAGCTCAAGCACCTGCTGCGCGCCAAGGCCGTGCTGTGCGCCGGCCTCAACGTGAAGCTGACCGACGAGGCCAGCGGCGAAGTCACCGAGTGGTTCTTCGAGGACGGCCTGCGCGACTACCTGCGCGGCGAGCTCGAGGGCGCCGAGGCGCTGCCCAACGATCTGTTCGTGCACCACATGGCGCGCGACGTCGAAGGGCTTGAAGTGGCACTGGCCTGGCTGCCCGAGGGAGAGCTGGTGCAGGAAAGCTACGTCAACCTGATTCCCACCGCGCAGGGCGGCACCCACGTCAACGGCCTGCGCACCGGCCTGACCACCGCCATCCGCGAGTTCTGCGACATCCGCAACCTGCTGCCGCGCGGCGTCAAGCTGGCGCCGGAGGACGTGTGGGAGCGGCTGGCGTTCGTGCTGTCCGCGCGCCTGCAGGACCCGCAGTTCGCCGGCCAGACCAAGGAGCGACTGTCCTCGCGCCAGGCCGCCGGCATGGTCGAGAACGTGGTGCACGACGCCTTCAGCCTGTGGCTGAACCAGCACGTGGAACTGGGCGAGCGCATTGCCCAGCTGGCGATCGAGCGCGCCAGCGCCCGGCTCAAGGCGGCCAAGCAGATCGTCCGCAAGAAGATCACCCAGGGCCCGGCGCTGCCGGGCAAACTGGCCGACTGCACCGCCACCGACCTGACCCGCACCGAGCTGTTCCTGGTCGAGGGCGATTCGGCCGGTGGCAGCGCCAAGCAGGCGCGCGACAAGGAGTTCCAGGCGATCCTGCCGCTGCGCGGCAAGATCCTCAATACCTGGGAAGTGGAATCGACCTCGGTGCTCGGCTCGGAGGAAGTGCACAACCTGGCTGTGGCGATCGGTTGCGACCCGGGCAAGGACGACCTCACCGGCCTGCGCTACGGCAAGGTGATCATCCTGGCCGACGCCGATTCGGACGGCCTGCACATCGCCACCCTGCTGTCGGCGCTGTTCCTGCGCCACTTCCCGGCCCTGGTGCGCGAGGGCCACGTATTCGTCGCGATGCCGCCGCTGTTCCGCGTGGACGTGGGCAAGCAGGTGTTCTATTGCCTGGACGAAAACGAAAAGGTGGCGATGCTGCAGCGGATCGAGCGCGAGAAGATGAAGGGCGCGGTCAGCACCACCCGCTTCAAGGGTCTGGGCGAGATGAACCCGCCGCAGCTGCGCGAGTCGACCATCCATCCGGACACCCGTCGGCTGGTCCAGCTCACCGTGGATTCCGAAGACGGCACCGCCAAGCTGATGGACATGCTGCTGGCCAAGAAGCGCGCCGGCGATCGCAAGAGCTGGCTCGAACAAAAGGGCGACCTGGCCACACTGGAAGTCTGAGCAGTACCTGCCGCGGTGGCACCCGCCCGGGCGCAACCGCGGCTACCGTGCACGGCGCTTGCCGCCGTGTACACGTTTCCCTCATGCTGCGCTCCTATGCCCTGCACGCCCGCCAACCGGTGCCTGATGCATCCTCGCCTCCGGGCCGGGTGCTGACGTGGGCGCGTCCACGGCGGAGGAGCGCGAACAGCTGAGCCGGATCCTGGTGGCGGCCGCCGCGGGCGACCAGCAGGCGTTCGGCGAGCTGTACCGGCGCACCTCCTCGAAGCTGTTCGGCGTCTGCCTGCGCATGCTGCGCGACCGCAGCGAGGCCGAGGACGTGCTGCAGGAGGTCTACACCACCGTCTGGCGCCGTGCCGGCAGCTTCGACGCAAGTCGCGCCAGCGCCATCACCTGGCTGGTGACGATGGCCCGCAACAAGTCGATCGACCGTCTGCGCCAGCATCGCGAGACCCTGCTGGACGAGCCGGACAGCTTCGACAGGGCCGACGAAAGCCAGCCCTCGCCCGCGCAACAGGCCGAGCTCAGCCAGGCGCGCCAGCGGCTGGAGCAGTGCCTGGATGGACTGGAGCCCACGCAAAAGTCGGCGGTGCGTGAAGCTTTCTTCTCCGGCACCACGTATATGGATCTTGCAGAGCGGGCGAAAGTGCCGCTGGGCACCATGAAAAGCTGGATCCGCCGCAGCCTGATACGCCTGAAGGCGTGCCTGGAGCCAACCTGACCGATGAACACCCCGCACGACCCCGCCCCCGATGAACTGCGCCACGCCGAGTACGCCCTGGGCGTGCTGGACGCGGACGCGCGGGCGGCGGTGGAGCGCGAAATGGCCGACGACTCACAGTCCGCGCGCGCCGTGGCCGCCTGGCAGGCGCATCTGACGCCATTGGCGGACGACGTCGCACCGGTGGACCCGCCGCCGTATGTGTGGGCCCGGATCCAGTCTGCGCTTGGTTTCGACACCGCACGTCCGACCGCAGCCCCGGCCAGCCGCGCCAGCTGGTGGGACAATCTGCGCCTGTGGCGGTGGGTCGGCATCGGTGCCAGCCTCGCCGTGGCCGCTCTGGTGGTGGTCACGGTGGTACAGCTGCGTACGACGCCAGGCACGCAGGTTGCCGGCTACATGGTCGCCAACATCGAACAGCCCAACGGCGTCGCCGGCTGGACCGCCACCATGGACCTGCAGCAGCACCGCATGGTCGTGGTACCGGCCACGCCCGAGGCGCTGGCCAGCGGCCGCGATGCCGAGCTTTGGCTGATCCCGCCCGGCGAAAAACCGATCTCGCTGGGGGTGATCGCCCGCGACAAGGCCACCTCGATCGACCTGCCCCCGGCCATGCTGGCGCGCCTGAGTGCGAAGGCCGCGCTGGCGGTGACGGTCGAACCGCTGGGCGGCTCGCCCAGCGGCGACCCGACCGGCCCGGTGATGGCCAAGGGCGCGATCAGCGGCGTCTGATCCGCGTCGGCGCCATGGCTCAGGTCCAACCGCGCACCTGGCTGCATCCATCCTTGCAAATGCTTCGTATCTCCGTGCGCTTCCAGCCGGAAGTTCTCACTCCCATGGAGATACGCCAATGAAGAAGTTCAATCAGCGCCTGCTCTGCCTCGCCCTGGGCCTGTCGGCCGTAAGCGCTATCGCCTCGCCCGCCATGGCCAGCTCGATGTCGGACGGCGCCGCGACCGCGCAGACGGTGATGGTCGGCGGCGCCGCCATGTATCCGTCGCGCAACATCGTGCAGAACGCCGTCAACTCGAAGGACCACACCACCCTGGTCGCCGCGGTGAAGGCCGCCGGCCTGGTCGACACGCTGTCGAGCCCCGGCCCGTTCACCGTGTTCGCCCCGACCAACGAGGCCTTTGCCGCGCTGCCGGACGGCACCGTCGACAACCTGCTCAAGCCCGAGAACAAGGACCTGCTCATCCAGGTGCTCACCTACCACGTGGTACCGGGCAAGCTCACCGCGAAAGAGCTGCTGGACAAGGTCGCCGCCGGCGACGGCATGGCGATGCTGACCACGGTCGAAGGCAAGGCGCTCACCGTCAGCAAGGACGGCAACGGCCTGGCGGTGACCGACGACAAGGGCCGCGTCGCCCACGTCACCATCGGCGACGTGACGCAGTCCAACGGCATGATCCACGTGGTCGACAAGGTGCTGCTGCCCTGACCGAAGGAGCCCGAGCGCCCAAGCCTCGCTCCCTCCCCTGCTTGCAGGGGAGGGCTGGGGTGGGATCAGGCACTTGCCATCATATCCAGCCAGCCCTCGACCCCCTCCCCAACCTCCCCCTGCAAGCAGGGGGAGGCGCAAGAGGACGGAGCGTGCGCACAACCGGAGAGCCCGAACCCCCCAAGCCTTCGCTCCCTCCCCTGCTTGCAGGGGAGGGCTGGGGTGGGGTCAGGCACTTGCCATCATCTCTAGCCAGCCCTTGACCCCCTCCCAACCTCCCCTGCAGGCAGGGAGAGGAGCAAGAGGACGCACACCGCAGCAGCAGCCCGAACGCCCACGCCTTCGCTCCCATCCCTGCTTGCAGGGGAGGGCTGGGGTGGGGTCGGGCACTTGCTTCAGCCCCGAGCTTCCTCCTGCAGCGCTTCAAGGATCACTCCCAGCACCGCGTCGGTTCGAAGCAGGACGTCATCGTTCCAGAAGCGCAGCACGCGATAACCCTGCCGCTCAAGGACGGTCGTACGCGTTTGGTCGTAGTCAACCGCGTCCAGATGTTGCCCGCCATCGAGCTCAACTACCAGGCGCGCCGTCAGACAGACAAAATCCACGATGAAGCCGGCCAGCGGATATTGTCGCCGGAACTTGCAACCGCCCAGCTGCCGTCGTCGCAGGAAGTACCAGAGCCTTCTCTCAGCATCAGTGGCTTCCGTGCGCAGTCTCCTAGCACGCTTCCAGATGCGGTCCATGCCTATTCCTTACGAACGACCGACAAAGCGGAACTATCGATCCGATAATTCCGGGCATGCCAGCGGGGAGCCCAATCAAGACATGCGATCCTCCGCCGCGGCGCGATGTGCTCCCTGCCCCACCTGAGCGCGTACGGCGAATCCCACCTCCAGTCTGCCGCGCGCAAGACAGGCGTTGGTCGGCCACGCGCGCGCGCCTCACAGCGGAAGCATTTCCTTGCGATCGCCGGCGGCGCTAAGGTAGCTGCGTATTCCACCCGAGACTGGCGTCCCATGGCCCTGCTCCCTCCGCTCGACCTGCAACGCTGGATCGACGACAACCGCCACCTGCTCAAGCCGCCGGTGGGCAACAAGTGCATCGTGGCCGACGACTTCATCGTGATGATCGTGGGTGGCCCGAACGCGCGCACCGACTACCACTACGACGAGGGCGCGGAGTTCTTCTACCAGCTCGAGGGCGAGATGGTGCTCAAGGTGCAGGACGAAGGCGCCGCGCGCGACATCCCGATCCGCGCCGGGCAATTGTTCTACCTGCCGCCGCGCGTGCCGCATTCGCCACAACGCATGGCCGGCTCGATCGGCCTGGTGATCGAACGGCGCCGCACCGCCGATGAGAAAGACGGCCTGCTGTGGTTCTGCGAGCGCTGCAACCACAAGCTGTACGAGGAGTACTTCACCCTGGCTGACATCGAGCAGGATTTCCCGCCGGTGTTCGAGCGCTTCTACCGCTCACCGCAAGCACGTACCTGCGATGCCTGCGGGCACCTCAATCCGGCCCCGCCCGCCTACGACTGACGCGCCAGCCACTTGGCCGCCATCCGGCGCAGCGACGAATCCAGCGATGCATCCTGCGCCACCTCGGTCACCGGCCGCCAGGCCAGCGCCAGCGACTCGCTGTTGACCGCGAAGCGCTCGTCACCGGTTGCGCGCACCACGTGGCGCACGTCGTAGTGCCAGTGCGCCGGCTCGTTGCCGCGTTCGGGGATGCGGTGCCGGTCGATGTCGAAGATGCCCGGCTGCACCTGCAAGCCGGCCACGCCGGTTTCTTCCTGCGCCTCGCGCAGGGCCACCCGAGCCAGGTCGCTGTCGCCGTCGGCATGCCCGCCGGGCTGCAACCAACGACCCAGTTTGCGGTGGTGCATCAGCAGCACCCGGTCGCCATCGGTGCTGACCAGCCAGGACGAACCGGTGAAATGCCCCGCCGCATGAGTGCGCACGAAAACATTCGCCGGCGTGTGGAGAAACTGCTCGAACTCGGCGACCGTCGCCGCCTCCCCCTGCCATTGGTCACGGTAGTGGCGCAGGGCGTCGAGCAAGGCTGCGGAAGATGGCGGCATGCCGCTTGTATCCATGGTTGAGTGATGCCTGCCGGGTGGTTGCGCACAAGCTGAATGAAGCTTGTACTGACCGGATCGCTGGGCTATGTTGACCCGCTATTGCGTACGCCTGTTGCACATACCAACGACCGTATCCGAATACGGCGAGCTCATTTGCGAAGGGGAGCTTCATGATACGAGATCTGTTTGCCACGCATGCCATCGAGTCCATGCCCCAAGTGGATGCGGGCGAGCCCGTCGAAGGCGGCGCGACCGGTGAGGTCACCCTCAAGCGCGTACTGACTGCACGACACCTGGTGATGCTGGGCATCGGTGCGGTGATCGGTGCCGGCATCTTCGCCATCACCGGCACGGCGGCGGCGCAGTTCGCCGGCCCTGCCCTGATCATCAGCTTCATTATCGCCGGCCGTGGCCTGCGGCCTGGCCGGCATGTGCTACGCGGAGTTCGCCGCGATGTTGCCGGTCTCCGGCAGCGCCTACTCCTACTCCTACGCAACCCTCGGCGAAGTGGTGGCATGGTTCGTCGGCTGGGCACTGGTGCTCGAATACCTGTTCGCCGCCTCGACCGTGGCGGTTGCATGGTCGGGCTACTTCGGCGAAATGCTGCGCATGCTCAGCTCGATGAGCGGGGTGAATTTCAATCTGCCCGGCCGCACTCTCGTCGGCGCCGCTCACCTTCGCCGAAGGTGGCCACAATCTGGTTTTCACCGGTTCCCTGATCAACCTGCCGGCGATCCTCATCGTCGGCGCGATCAGCTGGCTGTGCTACCGCGGAATCACCCAATCAGCCACGGTGAACGCGATCATCGTTGCAATCAAGGTGATCGTGATCCTGCTGTTCCTGGTGGTGATGTTCAACTACATCAATGCCGACCTCTGGCATCCCTTCATCCCGGCCAACGAAGGCGGCTCGAAGTTTGGCTGGAGCGGCATCTATCGCGGCGCCACCCTGGTGTTCTTCGCCTACATCGGATTTGATGCGGTCTCCACCGCCGCTGGCGAAGCAAAGAATCCGCAGCGCGACATGCCGATCGGCATTCTCGGATCGCTGCTGATCTGTACGGTGCTGTACATCGCGATGGCTGCGGTGATGACGGGCACCACGCCGTTCCGCATGCTCAACACGCCCGAACCGGTTGCCACCGCGATCAACTACGTGCTCGGCAATGTTTCCCCCGGTAGCGCCTCGAGCTATCTGCTGGGCTCGCTGAAGATCCTGGTGGTGTTCGCCGCCCTGGCGGGTCTGAGCTCGGTGGTGCTGGTGATGCTGATGGGCCAGCCGCGCATCTTCTATTCGATGTCGCGTGACGGCTTGCTGCCCCCGGCACTGGGTCGGCTGCACTCGAAGCACCGTACGCCCTACATCGGCACCATCATGGTGGGCGTGATTGCCTGCGTCCTGGCCGGCCTGTTCCCGGTGGACGTGCTGGGCGACCTGGTTTCGATGGGCACCCTGCTGGCGTTCTCCACGGTGTGCATCGGCGTGCTGGTGTTGCGCCGGACGCGGCCGGAACTGCCGCGCGCATTCCGCGTGCCGCTACCGTGGCTGGTCTGTCCGCTGGGCGCCATCGCCTGCCTGTTCCTGTTCTGGCAGGCATTCGTGGTGCGCTGGCCGCTGCTGGTGAGCTGGATCGTGATCGGCTTCCTGATCTACGGTTTCTACGGCTACCGTCACAGCAAGTTGCGCCAACGCGCACAGTGACCTCCCGCGGCCGGTGCTCAAGACACCGGCCGCGTCGTTTACGGGGTTCCGACAACGGACCTTGACGTCCTGCCCTCAAAGATCATGCCCATGCTCAAGCAGCTGCTCGCCCGCAAGACCGATTTCACCGACGCCGACGACACGCATGGCCCCGGCCTGCGCCGCACCCTCGGGCCCTGGGGCCTGACCGCACTTGGCATCGGCGCGGTGATCGGCGGCGGCATCTTCGTGATCACCGGCCAGGCGGCGGCCGAACACGCCGGGCCGGCGGTGATCCTGGCCTTCATCATGGCGGCGGTGTGCAGCACCTTCACTGCCCTGTGCTACGCCGAGTTCGCCACCATGATCCCGGTCTCAGGCAGCGCCTACTCGTATGCGTACGCCACCCTGGGTGAGCTGGCGGCCTGGTTCATCGGCTGGAACCTGGTGCTGGAATACGGCGTCTCCGCCTCGGCGGTGGCGGTCAGCTGGACCGGCTATTTCCTGAGCCTGCTTGCCCACATCGGCCAGACCTTCAACATGGACCTGAGCCTGCCCAGCGCGCTGACCAGTGCGCCGCTGGCGTTCACCGCCGACCACCATCTGGTCGCCACCGGCGCCCTGTTCAACCTGCCGGCGGTGATCATCGTGCTGCTGCTGACCTGGCTGTGCTACGTGGGCATCCGTGAGTCCAGCTGGGTCAATGCGGCGATGGTGCTGCTGAAGGTGGGCCTGATCGTGCTGGTGATCGTGGTCGGCTGGCGCTACGTGGATCCGTCCAACTGGCATCCGTTCATCCCCGAGCCCGAAGGCCCGGACAAGTACGGCTGGGCCGGCGTGCTGCGCGGCGCGGCGATGGTGTTCTTCGCCTACATCGGTTTCGAGGCCACCTCGGTCGCCGCGCAGGAATCGCGCAATCCGCAGCGCGACCTGCCGATCGGCATCCTCGCTTCACTGGGCATCTGCACCGTGCTGTACATCGCCATGTCGGCGGTGATGACCGGCCTGACCCCGTTCACGCTGCTGGGCACCAACGAGCCGGTGGTCACCGCGCTGCAGGGCCACCCGCAGCTGGGCTGGCTGCGCTGGCTGGTGGAGCTGGGCGCGCTGCTGGGCCTGTCCTCGGTGGTGCTGGTGATGATCATCGCGCAGCCGCGCATCTTCATGATCATGGGCCGCGACGGCATGCTGCCGCCGGTGTTCGCCAAGGTGCACCCGCGCTACCGCACGCCGCACATCAACACCCTGATCACCGGCGCCGGCATCGCGCTGCTGGCGGCGATCTTTCCGCTGGACATCCTTGGCGACCTTGTCTCGATGGGCACGCTGATCGCGTTCATCGCCGTCTGCGCCGGCGTGTGGATCCTGCGTCACACCCGCCCGGAGCTGCCGCGCAGCTTCCGCGTGCCGTGGGCACCGGTGATCTGCACGCTGGGCATCCTCAGCTGCATGACTCTGCTCAGCACGATGACCTGGCTCAACTGGGGTCTGATGCTGGCGTGGACCGCGATCGGCCTGGTGATCTACTTCGGGTACGGGTTGCGGCACAGTGGACTGCGCCAGCGCGCGAGTACCCCCAAGGCACCCGGGGCATAAGTTCAGGGAACGGCGCCGAACGCCGGCGAACTGCCGAGTCAGCTCGCAGGCGTTTGACTCGAAATAATCTCTGCAGCGCTGAGACTTTATACGCAAGTCATTGTTTTTGCTCGTTTTAACGAGAATTTTTCGGGCAATTTTCGGCTCGGAGCCGCCCTATCCAGCCACGGCGGGAGTATCATCTCCAGTCCGCGGGTTGATCACTTGGCAGTGGGCCCCGGATCGTTGCCCGACGCGTCAGGCGGGTCAGCTCCTCAGCCTGACGCGTCCGGGCGACACTTTTAGCGGCCGGCCTGGCCACCCTGCTGCTCTCCCGAACACCGGCTCTCGACGCTCCCGTCCAGCGCGTCCGATCACGCGGCATGCACCGCGACGATCCTGATGAATCTCGCGCATGAAAAAGCCGACCTTGCGGTCGGCCTCTTCGGGTGCAGCCAACGGCGGTGATCAGGCTTTCTTGTTGACGTGCGACACGCACCAGCCCTTGGCATTGACCGCCTTGCCCGGAAACAGTTGGCAGGGGCCGTAACCGGTCGGACCGCCGGAGTAGAACTGGCAATTGGCGCAGACCGCGTCGGCGGTACGCTTGGGGTTCGGCGTCTTGCTGGCATCCTCGACGTAGCCGAGCGCCTTGGCGGTCGGATCGTCCGGCGACAGGTGCGGCAGGTCCGCCGCGCGCAGAAGGCGCGGCATGCCACCGACCAGCACGGCCGCGGCGGTGGTACCGGCGGCCACCTTGAGGAAACGGCGGCGCGATTCGAGATCTTTTTCGTGCGACATAAAACCTCCATCAGGACACACAACAACCGCATCTGCGGCGCTACTCCGTTGATAGTACGCCGCAAAGCGAAACGCCGTGTGACTTGCGAGAATGGCTCTCATTACGCCAGATCGCCGTGCCGGCACGTGTTATAGTCCCCCACCGTTTGGACGTCCAAAATCCATGACCCGATCTGATCCCGACAGCCACGACCCCACCGCGTTCAACCGCTGCGCCGACGCGCTGGCCGAGGCCGCCCGGGAGCTGGCAGCAGCAGGCTGGACGCCGGCCACAAGCAGCAATTTCTCCATGCGGCTGGACCCCTCGCACCTGGTGATCACGGTGTCCGGGCGCGACAAGGGCAAGCTTGGCCGCGACGATTTCATGCGGGTGGACATGCAGGGCCAGCCGGTCGGCACCACCGCCCGACCCAGCGCCGAAACCGCCCTGCACACCCAGATCTACCGGCTCGATCCCACCGCTCAGGTGGTGCTGCACACCCACTCGCGCACGCAAAGCGTAGCCTCGCGATTGTTCGCGCGCGACGGCGTGATCAAGCTGCAGGGGTGGGAGCTGCAAAAAGCCATCAGTGGCCACACCACGCACGAGGACACCCTGGAGATCCCGGTGTTCGCCAACACCCAGCAGATGCCCGAGCTGGTCGCCCGGGTGGATGCCTGGTGCGCCGCCGGCAAGCCGCTGCACGCCTACCTGATCGACGGCCACGGCATCTACGCCTGGGGCCGCGACATGGCCGAGGCACGCCGCCACCTGGAGGCGCTGGAGTTCCTGCTCGGCTGCGAACTGGACCTGAGGAGGCTTTCCGCATGACCCGCCTGCGCATTTTCGACGACCACCGCCCCGAGCAGCCGCTGCGCGTGCTGCAGGCACCCGACGCGATCGCGAGCGAGCTGGCCGCGGTCGGTATCCGCTTCGAGCAGTGGGAAGCCAGCCAGCCGGTACAGCCCGGTGCCAGCCAGGAGGCGGTGATCGCCGCCTACCGAAGCGACATCGACCGCCTGATGGCCGACGAGGGCTACCAGTCGGTGGACGTCATCAGCCTCACGCCGGATCACCCCGACCGTGCCACGCTGCGCCAGAAGTTCCTCAGCGAGCACGTGCACAGCGAAGACGAGGTGCGCTTCTTCGTTGCCGGCAGCGGCCAGTTCACCCTGCACATCGGCGACAAGGTCTACGACGTGCTGTGCGAAGCCGGCGACCTGATCGGCGTGCCGGATGGCACGCCGCACTGGTTCGACATGAGCGAATCACCCTACTTCGTCGCCATCCGCCTGTTCACCAACAAGGACGGCTGGGTCGCCAACTTCACCGGCCAGGACATCGCCCAGCGCTTCCCGCGGATGGAACCCGCCCCGCGCGCCTGATCGCTCCCAAAGCCCTGCCAGGAACGTCCAGGCCACGCTGCGGATCCGCGGCTGCCGCGCGCCTGCGTGCGCGCTTGCGTAGGGTGGGCTTCAGCCCACCAGCTCTTGCCCGGCTTTTCCGCGCTGTTGGCCTGGTGGGCTGAAGAGCCCACCCTACCCGGGACCGGCAGGCGCGCGCGGCGCCCATGCTCCTCCGCACCCCCGACGCGCGCGGCAACACCCCAGCCGACCGCATGCACAACGCGACCGCGCTCTGCGTAGGGTGGGCTTCAGCCCACCAGCTCTTGCCCGGCTTTTCCGCGCTGTTGGCCTGGTGGGCTGAAGCCCACCCTACCCGGGATCAGCAGCGTGCGGCGGCGCCCATGCTCCTCCGCACGCCAGACGCGCGCGACAACGCCCCAGCGCGACCGCATCCGCAACCCGACCACGCTCTGCGTAGGGTGGGCTTCAGCCCACCAGCCCTCCCCTCAACAAGAACCCGTGACCTCGCCCCCGCCCGTGGCGCAGACGCCAGCGGCCATGCCCCGCTATGCTTGCAGCTCCCCCGCCATACCGCATGCCATGACCTCGATCCGCGCCATCGTCACCGACATCGAAGGCACCACCAGCTCGATCAGCTTCGTGCGCGACGTGCTGTTTCCCTATGCGCGCAAGCGCCTGCCCGCCTTCGTCGAAACCCACGCCGACCGACCCGAAGTGCAGCACTGGCTGCACGAGGCCGCCAAGGAGGCCGGCTTCGTGGAGGCCAGCCGGCAGGAAATCATCGAACTGCTGCTGCGCTGGATCGACGAGGACCGCAAATCCACCGCGCTCAAGGCGCTGCAGGGCATGATCTGGCAGGAAGGCTACGAGAACGGCGAGTACCGCGCGCACCTCTACCCGGAAGTGGGCGACCGGCTGCGCGCCTGGCGCGCCGAAGGCCTGCACCTGTACGTGTATTCCTCCGGGTCCGTGCCGGCGCAGAAGCTGTTCTTCGCGCACAGCGTGGACGGCGACCTCACGCCGCTGTTCGCCGGCTACTTCGATACCGAGACCGGCCCCAAGCGCGAACGCGCCTCTTACCAGCGCATCGCCGAGGCGATCGGCGAGCGCCCCGAGCACCTGCTGTTCCTCTCCGACATCGTCGAGGAGCTGGACGCGGCCCGCGCTGCCGGCCTGCAGACCGGCTGGCTGGTGCGTGCGCCCGAGCGCATCCCGGCCGCGCCGTCGCACCCGGCCTACGCCGACTTCGACGCCGTCACGCCCTGACCCTGCGATCACCATGCACCGTGTCCTGACCCTGCTGCTTGCCTTTGCCCTGGGTGTCCTGGCCACCGCGCTGTGGCAAGCCCGCGAGCGCACCCCACAGGCCAGCGCCACGGTGGTCACCGCCGCACCGGGCCCCACCGCTGCGCTGCCACAGGCCGCGACCGCGCCCGCCAGCTACCCGCCCGACCGCTGGCCGGCCCGGGCACCCACGCCCGAGCAGGTCCTCTACAACCAGCCGGCCCTGCTGGACACGGCCGTACACACGCTCAGCCCGCGTCAGCCCGGGCGTCCCAACCTCTACCTGCTGGTATTCGCCGCCGACGGCAGCGAGGACGTTTTCCACAACGAAGCGGACTACGCCGCGCGGCTGTTCCGCCAGCGCTTTGGCCCGGCCACCCACGCGCTGGTGCTGGAGAACAACCCGGCCACGCTGGAAACCCGCCCGCTGGCCAACTGGAGCAACCTGGAGCACGCGCTGGACGCGCTGGCCAAGGTGATGGACCCGCAGCAGGACATCCTGATGCTGTACCTCACCACCCATGGCAGCCACGACCACACCCTGCTGGTGGACATGGATCCGCTGCCGCTCGACCAGATTGGCGCCGCCGACCTGGCCGACATCCTGGCCGAGCAACCGTTCAAGTGGAAGGTGGTGGTGGTCAACGCCTGCTACTCCGGCGGCTTCATCCCCGAGCTCAAGGGGCCGGGCACGCTGGTACTCACCGCCGCGCGCAGCGACCGCAGCTCGTTCGGCTGCGGCAGCGAATCGAAGATCACCTACTTCGGCCACGCCTGGCTGGTGAATGCACTCAACCAGACGAGCGGCTTCATCGACGCGTTTGGGCAAGCCAGGAGGGAAATCGCCGGCTGGGAAAAGCAGGACCAGCTCACCCCGTCCCAACCGCAGATCGACGTGGGCGCCGGCATCCAGGCGCAGCTGGAGCGTTGGCGGCAGCATGTCGACGCCGGTCCGCCGGTGCCATTCAAGCCTGCTCGGTCGGCAGCGCGCTGATCATCACGTAATACCCGTCCGGGTCCCTCAGCGCGAATTCCACCGTCCCGGTGCCCGGGTTCAGATGCGGCGCTTCTTCCAGGCGGGGCGCCAACGCACGTGCTGCGGCAAGCGCCCGGTCAAAATCGTCCACCCGGAAAAACAGGATCAAGCCGTTGCCTGGCCCAGACGCCGAAGGACCGGCCAACGGCGGATGCTCATGCGCGCCCCACTGATGCAGGCACAGCAGCACCGTTCCGTCCGCGTCCGCGATCTGGCCGAAGTGGGCATGCGCCGGGCGCGTGGCCGGCTGGCCAAGCAGCGTCTGGTACCAGGCAAAGCTGGCTGCCACATCGGCCACCCCGATGATCGTCCACAAGCGCTTCATGGATCTCTCTCCTTCGGTCGGCGGGATCGGATGGCAACCCGGCAACGCATTGCCAGCCGTTGCCACAAACAACCGGCCACATGGTAGCCGTGCATGCGACCAGCGGCCCCTTCCACCACCCGCTCAGATCAGCGACAGCGCCATCACCACCAGGCTGCCCAGCGCCACCAGCCACACCGCCGACCGCAGCAACGGAATGCCGCTGACGTACGCCGGCACGTACACGATGCGCGCGATCAGGAACACCCACGCAGCCTGTGTCGCCGCGCCGGTGTCGCCACCCTTGATCAACACCAGCAACGCCAGCGCCAGGAAGATGGGCAGCGACTCGCGCAGGTTCTCCTTGGCGCGGTCCAGCCGGCCCGCCACCACCGAAAGCTCGGGCAGCCGATCACGCGTGCCCAGGATGCCGCGCAGGTCGAAACCGAAGCGGGACGTCTCCTGCAGGAATATCTGGAGCACGTACAGCGCCAACACCAGAAGAATGGTCTCGGTCAGCGTCATCGGCTTCGGTCCCTTGGTGAAGTGGTCGAGCATCGGCACGTCCCGAGGCCGCAGCACCAGTCGCAATACCGAGGATATCTGTCGGGCAGCCCGGTCGAGTGGAAGGCCCCGGCGCGCGCCGCCCGCCACTGCCTGGCCGTTCATTGACCCACGGGTGGTTGCCAGAGCTCCACCTTGTTCCCCTCCGGATCGATCACCCAGCCAAACAGGCCGTACTCGGACTCGTCGATCTTCTCCAGCACGTTGCAGCCCTCGTCGCGCAATGCCTGGACCAGGCCACGAAGATCCTCCACCCGGTAATTGACCATGAACGGCGCCGTGCCGGGCGCGAACTGGTCGCTTTGTTCCGACCCGATCGACCAGGCCGTGGTCCCGCCCACCGGCGTCCCCTCGGCGTCGGTCCAGTCGAAGGCGGCGCCGCCCCAGGGCTGGACATCGATACCCAGATGCCTGCGGTACCAGGCCTGCAACGCCGGAGCGTCCTTGGCCTTGAAGAAGATGCCGCCAATGCCGGTGACTCGTTTCATGGAAACCTCCGTCGGGCTGGGCTGAACCTGCGCTCATACCGCGATGCAGCTAGCGATGTAACCACAGAAGCCGCCCGGGTACCGCTTTCAGCGGGCACTTCCACACAAAGAGCATCACGTGCAGATGACGACGATGACTCCGCCATCCGGCCGCCCCGCCTGCAACGAGTGAGGGGTTACCCTGCGACCAACAGAAACCCCCGAGCGGGAAAGAAAGACAGCCTGGCCACCGTTGAGCCCGCATCACACTGGCAAGCAGACAAGCAACACAGAAGAACAAGCCCCGTCCAGAATAGCCCCAAATCTCAGGACAAAAGCATCATGCGTCTGGGCTTGAAGGGAAGTCTCCTGAGGAGTGGCTGGTACTACCAGCCGAACTATCCCCGCCCCGCCCGGACATTCGATAAATCGGAAGCGCGACTATCGCCGGCCAAAATAACCAGCTGGCCATAAATGTGGTGAACATCTTTGCGCTTTCTGACGTCAACCCCGCGATCCAAACTATGACCCTACCAGGCCAACTCAGACTGTGGGCCACCGATCCATATATTTCGGCAACTGACTTGCCCCCAAACATTCCAGTCGATCCCGGGGCGTCGTATGCAAACCCATTTATCAGCGCTAGTGGGAAAAATGCAAACAAACACAATGCTCCTACCGCCACTGAGGCAAGGATGGCAGTATGAGTAGATAGTTACGAACTTTTTCCAATCCATAGAAGCCTACGCCTGAGTTACACCGTGCCGCGAAGCAGCGCCCGCCTGACTGTTATTGGGCGGCCCCGGACGTACCAACTGGAGCCAGCTTTACTCCTTTTGGAAGGTAACCTCCACGACGAACAGCAGACCAAATAACAAACGCGCGGAATAGACAACACCTACCGACAGGCAGAACGAATCCGAGCCAGACAAAAGGGTCAGGTTCATCAAATCAGGCAATTAATGAACCTGAAAACTCATGTCACCGCCTCCCGCGCTTGGCGGTACGCTCGATGTCACCACAACGATGTCACCACAGCGTCAGCGTCGCCCAGCGACAGGAGGCAGCCATGTCACTTTACGCAGCTATCGACCTGCATTCCAGCAACAGCGTGTTGGCCGTCATGGATGGCGAGGGCAAGGCGCTGCTGCAGTGCCGACGCCCCAACGACCTGCCCCGTCTGCTGACTGATTTGGCCGTATGTGCAACTCGCCGGCGGGGGGGGCGTCGATCACCACCTGTGCGGCGCCTCGATGACGGCACGCGCCTTCCTCCGACTTACCGCCCGCCACTGCCGCAACGCCGCTCAGGCGCTCTGCGCATGCCGCTGCGCCAGCACCTCGACCGCGTCACCCAGGCCCAATCCGCGGGCGCGCAGCGCCACGCCGAGGTGGAACAGCAGATCCGCGGCCTCGCCCAGCAGCGCCGCGTCGTCCTGGACTACGGCGGCGAGGGCGGTTTCCACGCCTTCCTCGCCCACCTTTTGCGCGATGCGGCGGAGGCCGCTTTCGAACAGGCCGGTGGTGTAGCTGCCTGTGGGGCGTTCGGCATTTCTGCGGGCGATCAGGTCGTCGAGTTCGGCGAGGAATCCGAGTGGAGGGCGCACCGCGTTGCCGAAGCAGCTGGTGGTGCCGGTGTGGCAGGTGGGGCCGTGCGGCTGGGCCTGGACCAGGAGGGTGTCGCGGTCGCAGTCGAGGTGGATCGCCTTGACCGCCAGGTGGTGGCCGGAGCTTTCGCCCTTGGTCCACAGGCGCGCCTTGCTGCGGCTGAAGAAGGTGACCTTGCCGCTGGCGCGGGTGGCGGCCAGGGCTTCGGGGTTCATGTAGCCGAGCATGAGCACTTCGCCGGTGAGCCAGTGCTGCACGATGGCCGGCAACAGGCCGTCGCCCTTGGCCCAGGCCAGCTCGGTGTCGATAGCATCGGGGTGGGTGATGTCGGTCATTGGCGATGTGTCTCTGGCTGGAGTCAAAGGCGCACGGCAACGCCCTGCCCATGCAGGAACTGCTTGAGCGCGGGAATGGCGATGGCACCGGAATGGAAGACGCTGGCGGCCAGGGCACCGTCGACGTCCGCCTGGCCGAAGGCGTCGGCGAAATGCTCCGGCGCGCCGGCACCGCCGGAGGCGATCAACGGGACGTGGCAGATCGCGCGGGCCACCGCGCAGCTGGTCCAGGTCGTAGCCCTGGCGCACGCCGTCGCTGCCCATGCAGTTGAGCACGATCTCGCCGGCGCCGCGGCGCTGCGCTTCGTCGATCCAGTCCATGGTGGCGCGCGGCAACGCACGGGTGCGGCTCGGGTCGCCGGTGTACTGGCGCACGCGCCACTGGCCGTCGTCGTCGCGCAAGGAATCGATGCCCACCACCACGCACTGGACTCCGAATGCGGCGGCCAGTTCGCCGATCAATTGCGGGCGTTCCAGCGCCGGTGAATTCACCGAGATCTTGTCCGCGCCGGCATGCAGTACGGCGCGCGCCTCGTCCACGCTGCGGATGCCGCCGGCCACGCAGAACGGAATGTCGATGACGCGGGCGACCTGCTCGACCCAGTGCCGCGCCACGGTGCGCTGCTCCGGGCTGGCGGTGATGTCGTAGAACACCAGCTCGTCGGCGCCTTCGTCGCGATAGCGCAACGCCAGGTCGACGATCTCGCCCACCACCACATGGCTCGCGGAAGCGCACGCCCTTGACCACCTTGCCGTCGCGCACGTCCAGGCAGGGAATGATGCGGCGGCTCAGCATGCCAACGCCATCCGTCCAGAGTAAAGCGCCCTTCCAGCAGGGCGCGGCCAAGGATCACACCGCGGGCGCCGACGTCGCGGACGGCACGGAGCTCCTCCAGCGAGCGCACGCCGCCGGAGGCTTGCACGGCCAGTCCGGGCGCGATATTCGCCAGGTGGCGATACAGATCCAGGTTCAGTCCGCCCAGCATGCCGTCGCGCTCGATGTCGGTGCACAAGAGGTGGCGCGCGCCCTGTTGCGCGTACCACGGGGCCAGTTCGTCCAGGGTGGCCGAGCCGGTTTGGGTCCAGCCCGCGCTGGGCAGCGTCCAGCCGACCGTCCACGCGGCGCGTGTCCAGCGCGATGGTGAGTCGCTCCGGTCCGAAGTTGTCCAGCCACGCCGCGACCGTCCCCGGGTTGCCGATGGCGATACTGCCCAGCACCACGCGCTGCACGCCCACGTCGAACAAGCGTCGCAGGTCGTCCTCGGTACGCACGCCGCCGCCGGCCTGTACCTGCAACCCATCGGCCACCATCGCCCGGATCACCGCCAGGTTGGCGAGTTGACCGCTGCGCGCACCATCGAGATCCACCACATGCAGCCAGGCCGCCCCGTCATGCAGGTAGCGCCGCGCCAGCTCGGCCGGATCGTTGGAGTAGATCGGTCTGCTGCGCGTAGTCGCCCTGGCGCAAACGCACCACACGACCATCGCGCAGGTCGATCGCCGGGATGATGTCGAAGCTCATAGGCGTAGGAAGTTCCTGAGGAGTTGCGCGCCGACGGCAGCGGAGCGCTCGGGGTGGAATTGCATGCCGTAAAAGTTGCCTTGCGCGATCACGGCGGCAAAGCGGCCGCCGAAGTCGGCCGCTGGCCAGCGCGTAGTCACCCACCGGAACCGCATAGCTGTGCACGAAGTAGGCCTGGTCGACGTCACCCAGCCCGTCCAGCAGCGGATGCGCGCGCAGTCGCTTGCGAGCGTGTTCCAGCCCATGTGCGGCACGCGCAGCCCGGGTGCCTCGTGAAATCGACGCACCGGCGCATCGATGACGCCCAGGCACTCGGTGTCGCCTTCCGCTGAATGCGTCGCACAGCAACTGCATGCCCAGGCACACGCCCAGCACCGGCTGGGTCAGCGAACGCAATCACCTCGCACCAGACCCAGCTCGCGCAGCCGCGCCATGCCGGGTGCGGCCGCGCCCACGCCGGGCAGGATCACCTGGTCGGCGCGGCGGATGCGCGTCCGGGTCGGTGGTCAGCGGCGCGTCCACGCCCAGCCGCTGCAGCGCGTAGCGCACCGAGCCGATGTTGGTGCCGCCGCCGTCGACCAGCACCACGCCCATTCACAGCGCGCCCTTGGTGCTGGGCAGCTCGCTGCCTTCGCGCCGCAGCGCCTGGCGCAGGCTGCGCGCGACCACCTTGAAGCAGGCCTCGACCATGTGGTGGGCGTTGTCGCCGCGCACGTTCAGGTGCAGGTTGGCGCCGAGCGTCTCGCACAGCGAGCGGAAGAAATGCGGCACCAGCTCGGTGGGCACCTCGCCCACGCGCTCGCGCGGGAAGTGGCCCTCGAACACGAAGTACGGGCGGCCGGACAGGTCCAGTGCGGCGCTGGCCAGCGACTCGTCCATCGGCAGGGTGAAGCCGTAGCGGCCGATGCCGCGCTTGTCGCCCAGCGCCTGCTTCAATGCCTGGCCCAGCGCCAGCGCACAATCCTCGATGGTGTGGTGTTCGTCGATGTGGGTATCGCCGGTCGCACTGCAGCTGCAGCGCGAAACCGCCGTGCTTGCCGATCTGTTCGAGCATGTGGTCGAAGAAGCCCAGCCCGGTGCGCGACCTGTGGCTCGGCCACGCGGTCCAGATCCACCTGGACGTGGATGCGGGTCTCGCGGGTGATCCGCTCCACCTGCGCGGTGCGCGGCGCATCCAGCAGCTGGTGCGCCAGCGCGTCCCAGCCCAGGCCCTGCGGCCCGACGCGCAGCCCGCGCACGCCCAGGTTGGCGGCCAATTGCAGGTCGCTGTCGCGGTCGCCGACCATCGCCGAGGCGGCCCGGCTCCAGCTGTCGTCGGCCAGGTAGTGGCGCAGCAGGCCGGTCCCGGGCTTGCGTGTATCCAGGCCCTGGTGCGGGAAGCTGCGGTCGATCAGCACCTCGGTGAACGTGATGCCCTGCGAGGCGAGGATGCGCAGCAGCAACTGGTGCGGTCCGTCGAAGTCGGCCTCAGGAAAGCTGTCGGTGCCCAGGCCGTCCTGGTTGGTCACCATCACCAGTTCGTAGCCGGCGGCCACGCAGCGCTGCAATGCAGAGATCACGCCCGGCAGCAGCGCCAGCTTGGCGTAGCTGTCGATCTGCTCGTCCGCCGGCTCCTCGATCAGGCAGCCGTCGCGGTCGACAAAGAGGATCTTGCGTGTCATGCGTGTGGTTCCAGCAGTCACTTGAAACGTGGTGGCGCGGCTGTCGTGGCCGCAAGGAAGTGCGAGTCCAGCTTTCCGATCAGGCGGAGTGGGCGTCTTCGCGCGGGTGTCCCAGGGGAGCCATCGCCTCCGTGCGCAGCAGCGCCGAGCACGCTGTCGTTCTGCTCGGGGGTGCCGACGGTGATGCGCAGCGCGTCGGCCAGTCCCGGGTAGCGGCGCACATCGCGCACCACGATGCCGGCGTCAAGCAATTGGCGGTAGCGGGTGCCGGCGTCGTCCAGCCGCACCGTCAGGAAGTTGGCCTGCGACGGCAGTACCTCGCGCACGGCTGGCAGGCCGGCCAGCGCCTGCGCCAGCCGTGCGCGCTCGGCGCGCACCGTCTCGACCCGGGCCTGCACCTGGCGCTCGCCCGCCGGCGAGAGCGCCTGCAACGCAGCCTCGATGCACGGACGGGGCAAGGGGTACGGCGGCATGATCCGGCGCAACAGCTCGATCACCTCCTCGCGCGCCAGCAGGCAGCCGATGCGCGCACCGGCCAGGGCCCGCGCCTTGGACAGCGTGCGCAGCACCGCCACGTGGTCGTGGGTGTCGATCAGGTCGGCCACGCTCGGCTGCTCGGCGAACTCCACGTACGCCTCGTCCACCACCAGCAGCGCGCGTCCGGCCAGCGCGTTGGCCAGGCGTTCGATCGCCGCGCGCGGTACCGCGGCGCCGGCCGGGTTGTTCGGGGTGCAGACGAACACCAGCTTCACCGCCGGGGTCAGCGCCGCGAGCACCGCGTCGACGTCCAGCGCGAAGCGCGGGTCCAGCGCCACCTCGATCACGGCCGCGCCCTGGATGCGCGCGCACACCGCGTACATGCCGAAGGTGGGCGGCTGGATCAGGATCGCGTCTTCGCCGGCGCGGCAGAACGCGCGCACCAGCAGGTCGATCGCCTCGTCGCTGCCCCGCCCCACCAGCAAGCGGCCGGGTGCCACGCCGTAGAGCTCGGCCAGACGCGCCAGCAGCGCCGCCGGCTGCGGATCGGGGTAGCGATGGCAGTCCAGCCCGGCGTCACCCAGCGGCGCCCAGGCCGACTCGTTGGCGTTGAGCAGGATGCTGCCGCCGGCCGCCTCCATCCGCGCCGAGGAATACGGCTGGATGCGGCGAATCTCCTCGCGTGCCAGCGCCAGCACGCTCATGGTGCGGACTCGGCAGTGGGCTGCGCCAGCGAGGCGCGATAGAGCGCATCCAGCCGCACGGTCACGGCGCGCTGGTGCGCGTGCAGCTGCTCGGCCGCGGCCAGCGTGGCCGCGCACGGGCCGATCGCGCGCAGGCCTTCGGCGGTCAGCTCCTGCACGCTGATCTGCTTCTGGAAACTGGACACCGACACGCCGCTGTAGCTGCGCGCGTGGCCGTAGGTCGGCAGCACGTGGTTGCTGCCGCTGCAGTAGTCGCCCACCGACTCGGGCGCCCACGGCCCCAGGAACACCGAGCCGGCCGATCCGACCTGCTCCAGCCAGCGCCGCGGCTGCGCCACCTGCAGGATCAGGTGCTCGGGTGCGTAGGCATTGCTGACCGCCAGCGCCTGCTCCAGCGAGCCCACCAGGATCGCCCGGCTCTGGCTCAGCGCCCGCGTGGCGATCTCCGCGCGCGGCAGGCTGGCGCACTGGCGTGCCACCTCGGCGAACACCGCATCGAGCAGCCGTGGAGAAGTGCTGAGCAGGATCACCTGCGAGTCCGGGCCGTGCTCGGCCTGCGACAACAGGTCGGCGGCGACGAACGCCGGGTCGGCCGCCTCGTCGGCGATCACCAGCACCTCGGAGGGCCCGGCGGGCATGTCGATGGCCACCCCGGCCGGCTCGCCGGACACCTGCAGCTTGGCTTCGGTGACCCAGGCGTTGCCCGGGCCGAACAGCTTGTCGCAGCGCGGCACGCTGGCGCTGCCGCAGGCCATCGCGGCAATCGCCTGAGCGCCGCCGAGCTTGATCACGCGCTCGATCCCGCACAGCCGCGCGGCGAACAGCACCGCTTCGTCGCAACGCCCGTCGCGGCGCGGCGGCGAGCACAGCACTACCTCGCGGCAGCCGGCCAGGCGCGCGGGCACGCCCAGCATCAATGCCGTCGAGGGCAACGGCGCGCTACCGGCCGGCACGTACAGGCCCACCCGCTCGATCGGCCGCAGCATGCGTTCCACCGTCACGCCCGGCGCGGTCTGCACCGACACCGGGGACAGCGCCGCGGCGCGGTGGTAGGCCTCGATCCGCCCGGCCGCCTCGATGATGGCCTCCTTCAGCACGGGGTCCAGCGCGGCCTCCGCCGCGTCGAACTCGGCCCGCGACACCTCGAGTGTGTCGAGCTGGCAGCCGTCCAGGCGGGCGGTCAGCTCCAGCAGCGCGGCGTCGCCGCGCGTGCGCACCGCGTGGATGATCTCGCGCACGCCCTGGCGCATCTCGTCCGAGCGCGACAGCGCCGGACGGGCCAGCGCCGCGTCGCGGCCGGCTTGGTCGAGTTGGTTCCAGTCAAGGCGTTTCACGCCGCATCCTCAGCCCGTTGCATACGGCCCGCCACTCAGGCGAGCATCTTTTCCACCGGCAGCACGAACATCTCGCGCGCACCGGCTTTCTTGATTTCTTCCAGCTGGCGCCAGCTCACTTCGCCGGCGCACAACGCCTGCAGCATCACCTGGTCCGGCTGGCCGGCCAGCGACAGCAGGGTCGGCTGCGGACCGCCCGGCAACAACCGGGTCACCGCCTCCAGCGCACCGCGCGAGGTCTGCAGCAACAGCAGGCGCGATTCGCGCAGCTGGATCACGCCATCGAGGCGCTTGAGCAGCAGCTCGATCATGTCGCCACGCTCGTCCACCGGCAGCGTCTTGGGCCCGGCCAGCACGGCCTGGCTCTCCAGCACCACGTCGGCCTCGCGCAACTGGTTGGCCACCAGCGTGCCGCCGCTCTGCACCAGGTCGCAGATCGCCTCGGCGGTGCCCAGCTTCGGCGCGATCTCCACCGAGCCGGCCAGGGTCACCACGCCCGCATCCACGCCGTGCTGGCGCAGCCATTCGCCCAGCAGACCGGGGTACGAAGTGGCGATGCGCTGCCCTGCAAGGTGTTGCGGCTGGCTGTAAGCCGACTCCTGCGCCACCGCGATCGACAGCCGGCAGCGACCGAAACCCAGCGGGCGCCAGGCGTTCAGCGGGGCCATCTCCGGTGGCGCGGTGAGCTGGTATTCGTTCAGCACGTTCAGCCCGACGATGCCCAGGTCGCAGACGCCTTGGGCGATCAGGCCGGGAATGTCGTCGTCGCGCACCAGCAGCAGATCCACCGGCTCGCCTTCGCCGAAACAGAACAGCTTGTCGCGGCTTTGCCGGAAGCTCAGCCCGCAACGGTTGAGCAGGTCCAGCGCCGGCTCGGTCAAGCGGCCGGACTTCTGCATCGCGATACGCAGACGATCGCGCGGCCTCATGCGGGCACCTTGGCGCTTTTGCGCCGCCGTGCCGCGCGCGCTGCCGCGGCCAGGTAGCCGCCGCTGCCCTGGTTGAGGTAGCGCGCCACGCGGCCGATGGTGGTGATGCTCACCGCGGTGCGCTCGTGGATCTCCCGGTAGGAGACGCCTTCGAGCAGATACGGCACCACCCGCCAGCGATCGACCAGCACCTCCAGCTCCGCCGGCGTGCACAGGTCATGCAGGAAAGCCGACATCTCGTCGGCATTCTTCAGCGACAGCAAAGCCTCGCACAGGCCCTGCTGCGCATCATCGGCGGAACCCTCGGGGTCGATAGAACGACGCTTCATAATGTACTAATGCGCTAATACGATGAAACGCATACTAGGCGATGCATGCTGCCCTGGCAAGCGACCTTCCACCAGTAGGGTGACTTCAGCCCACCACGCCGACGCAGCGAAGAGCTGGTGGGCTGAAGCCCACCCTACGCGAGCCACGGCGCCAGCGGCAGCGCGCTGCTTCGACACGGCAGCTCCGCGGGCCGGCGCGTCGAACCCATAGCCCGGCGGTGCATAGACCGTCACACCCCGTAGGGTGGGCTTCAGCCCACCACGCCGACGCAGCGAAGAGCTGGTGGGCTGAAGCCCACCCTACGCGAGCCACGGCGCCCGACGCCGCGCGTCGCAGTGCGATAGGTCAGCTCCGCGGGCCGGCGCATCCAACCCACAGCCCGGCGGTGCATAGACCGTCACGCCCCGTAGGGTGGGCTTCAGCCCACCACGCCGACGCAGCGAAGAGCTGGTGGGCTGAAGCCCACCCTACGCGAGCCACGGCGCCAGCGGCAGCGCCCTGCTTCGACACGGCAGCTCCGCGGGCCGGCGCGTCGAACCCATAGCCCCGCACTGCGCAGACCGTCACGCCCCGTAGGGTGGGCTTCGGCCCACCACGCCGACGCAGCGAAAAACTGGTGGGCTGAAGCCCACCCTACGCGAGCCACGGGATCCGACGTAACACGTCGAGCCGGTCGTCGGGCCATTGAGCGGCTCGTACGACTTGAGGGATCGCTACGATGCGGCGGTGGGGGTGTGCAGGCGTTCGAGCGTGTGCACGAGTGCGTCGCGGAATTCGTCGGGTAGCCCGGCGCGTACCGGGACGCGCCACCAGTGTTCGCGGGCAAAGTCGTGCACCTTGATGGCGTCCTTGTCGGTCATCAGTACCGGCAGGTCGTCGTCGAACGCCAGGTCGTCGGCGGTGAACGGATGGTGGTCGGCGAAGGCGTGCTCGATCACCTGCAGGCCGGCGCTTCGGAGGCTGTCGAAGAAGCGCGCCGGATTTCCGATGGCCGCCACCGCGTGCACGGGTTGGCTGGCGAAGTCGACCACCGGTTGTGCATCACCGCCTTGCAGTGGAAGGGCTTCACCGCCAAGCAGTTGCATCGCGTATTCGTTGGCCGCGGGCAGGCCGCCGTTGCAGATGCGGAAATCCACGTCGTCCAGCCGACTCATCGGTTCACGCAGCGGGCCGGCGGGCAACAGATGGCCGTTGCCGAAGCGGCGTTCGCCGTCGATCACACAGATCTCGATATCCCTCCCCAGCCGGTAATGCTGCAGGCCGTCATCGGCCACCACCACGTTACAACCGGCATCGACCAGCAGGCGCGCCGCCGCCGGGCGATCGCGGCCGACCGCCACCGGTATACCGTAGCCGTGGATCAGGCAGGGCTCGTCGCCCACCTCGGCCGGCGTGTTGCCCGTACTCAGCAACAGCGGTTCGCGCTGACGGCCCCCATAGCCACGGCTGACCACCCCGGGATGGAAGCCGCGTTCGCGCAGCGCGCGCACCACCGCCAGGGTCAGCGGGGTCTTGCCGGTGCCGCCGGCAGTGATGTTGCCGATCACTACCACCGGCACCGGCAGCTGTTGCACGGTCAGCACGCCGCGCCGGTACAAGGCGCGGCGCAGCGTGGTGACGCCACGATAAAGTCCGGTCAGCGGCCAGCACCACCAGGGCACGCGGCCACCGTCGTACCAGGCCGAGACCAGGATGTCGGCGAGTGCCATGCCTGCCTCAGTCGCCCGGCTGGTCGTGGAACTGCATGCGGTGCAGCGCGGCGTAGTGGCCGCCCAGCGCCAGCAACTCGGCATGGGTGCCGCGCTCGACGATGCGGCCCTGCTCCATCACCGCGATCTGGTCGGCGCCTTCGATGGTCGAGAGCCGGTGTGCGATGACCAGCGTGGTGCGGTCGCGCATCAGCTTCTGCAGGGCCTGCTGGATCAGGCGCTCGGACTCGGTGTCCAGCGCGCTGGTGGCCTCGTCCAGCACCAGGATCGGCGCGTTTTTCAGGATCGCGCGCGCGATCGCCAGGCGCTGGCGCTGGCCGCCGGAGAGCATGTTGCCGCCCTGCCCGATCTGGCTGTGGATACCGTCGGGCAGGCGCTCGATGAATTCCATCGCGTTGGCCGCTTCCGCCGCGGCGATGATGTCTTCTTCGCTGGCACCGGCCAGTTCGCCGTAGGCGATGTTCTGCGCCACGGTGCCCTCGAACAGCACCACGCTCTGGCCGACCCAGCCGATCTGCGAACGCAGCGAGGCCAGCGTGTACTCGCGGTAGTCCTGGCCGTCCAGCACGATCTTGCCGTGGGTCGGCTCGTAGAAACGCGGCAACAGGCCGACCAGGCTGCTCTTGCCGCTGCCGGAGCGGCCGACCAGCGCGGTGACCGTGCCCGGCAGGCAGTACAGGTCCACGCCGCGCAGGGCCTCGAACTCATTGCCCGGATACACCAGCCGCACGTCCTCGAAGCGCAGGTCGCCCAGCGAGCGGCCCAGCTGGTGCGCGCCATTGTCCTGTTCTGGTGGCATGTCGATCACCTCGAACAGATCCTCGGCCGCCGACATGCCGCGCTGGATATTCGCCTGCACGCTGGCCAGGCGCTTCAGCGAGGGCATCATCGCGCCCATGGCGGTGAGCACGGCAATGAATACGCCCGGGGAAATGTGGTCGATGACGCCCGGGCGTGTGCCCAGGAACACCAGCACTGCAAGCGCCAGCGCCGCCACGGTCTGGATCGCGGTGCTGGACCACGCGCTGGTGGCGGCGATCTTCAGGTTGAGCCGGCGCGCGCGCTGGGTCACCTCGTCGAAACGCTCGCCCTCGTGCGGCTGGCCGCCGTAGATGCGAACCTCGCGGTGCGCACCGACCGACTCGTCCACCGTGCCGGTGACCGAGCCCATCATGGACTGGATCCGCCGGCTGATGGTGCGATAGCGGCGGCTGACCACGGTGGCGATTGCCATGATCGCCGGGATCATCACCAGCAGCGCCATGGTCAGGTACGCGCTGGTGGAGATCATCACGTAGAACATGCCGATCACGGTGACTCCTTCGGTCACCGTGATCTTCAGCGCATCGGTGGAGGCCGAAGCCACCTGCTCGCTGGTGTAGGTGATGCGCGACACCTGCTGCCCGGAGGATTCGGCCCCGAAGAAGCTCGCGGGCAACCGCAGGTAGGCGGCGAACACGTCGTGCTGCATCGCCTGGACCACGTTGCGGCCGATGTAGGCGATGCCGTAGCTGCTGACGAAGGTACCGATACCGCGAATGGTGAATATCGCCAGGATCCAGATCGGCATCCAGAAGATCAGGAACGGATCCTTGTTGGCGAACAGCTGGTCGAACATCGGCTGCAGCAGCTTGGTGAACAGCGCCAGCGCACCGCCGTCGGCCGCCATGCCCAACAGGGCGACCAGCCCCACCACCCAGTAGCGGCGGGTATAGCCGAGCAGCCGCGCGTAGACCCGGCGGGTTTGGGCGTCCCAGATACCCGGCTTGGCTGAACTCACTGCGCCGCGTCCGGGCGCACCGGCGTGGTGGCGATCGACAGCCGGGTGAAGCCGAGCTGGCCCAGCGCGTCCATCGCGGTGACCACGTACTGGTGCGGGGTCATCGCGTCGGCTCGGATCATCACGGTGCGGTCGCGGTCGTTGCCGGCGACGCGGGTGATGGTCTGCTTGAGCGCGTCGATGCCCGCACCCATCACCTCGTCGCTGCCGACGAAGTAGCGGCCGTCCTTGTCGATCATCACCGTGACCGGGGCCTGCTGCACGTCCTGGTCCTGGGTGCTGGCCTTGGGCAGGGTCACCTGCATGCGCGAGTGCTGCACGAAGGTGGTGGTCAACACGAAGAACATCAGCAGGGTCAGCAGTACGTCGATCAACGGAATCACGTTGATCTCGAACTCGTCCCTTCGGCGGTCGTTGCCGATGCGCATGGCGGTCAGCTCGCGCTGGGGTGGGTGGCCGTTGCGGTACGGCGCGTGCGCGGGGCCGACGGCGCGGTGGCCGGCAACGTCAGGTCGTCCAGCAGCGCGGTAGCCTGCTTTTCCATGTCAACGCAGTAGCCGGCAATGCGCGAACGGAAATAGCGGTGCAGCACGTAAGCCGGGATCGCTACGGTCAGGCCACTGGCGGTGCACACCAGCGCCTCGCCGATACCGCCGGCCATCTTGGTCGGGTCGGCCATGCCACCGGCCATCACCTGCATGAACATCCGGATAAGGCCGATCACCGTACCGAACAGGCCCAGCAGCGGGCCGATCAGGGCGATCGTACCGAGGGTGCTCATGTAGCGCTCCAGCCGATGCACCACGTGACGACCGGTGTCCTCGATGCGCTCCTTGATCAACTCGCGCGGCCGGTTGCGCACGGCCACCGCCGAGGCCAGCAACTCGCCCAGCGGCGAGCCCTTGGCCAGGGCATCCAGATGCGCCGGGTCGAGCTGGCCGGAGGCGGCCCACTTGCGCACCTCGTCGCCCAGGCCCGGGGGCAGCACGTGGGAACGACGCAGCGTCCAGCAGCGCTCCAGGACGATCGCCAGGGCAACCGCCGAACAAATGAGGATAGGCACCATCGCCCATCCGCCAGCCATCAGGATCTCAAGCACGCTGCGCTCCTGCTCTCCGCAACATCAGGTGGGCTGGCATCATAGCAGTCCGCCCGACTGGTTCCGCGGCGCAGGTGGCAGTTCGCAAACGGCCCCAAGTCATTCGCGCCAGTAGCGCGGATGCCATTGTCGCCAGGTCGTGCGGACCCTGCCCGATCTTGCGCGTGCGGTGTCCAGTTCGATCGCGCCGCGATCGGCGGTGTTGAGCAGCGGCACACCGGCGTCGCGGTAGCGCGCCACCACATCCGGGTGCGGGTGGCCAAAGCGGCTGCGCCAGCCGGCCGAAACCAGCCCCAGCACCGGATGCAGCGCCCGGATGAAGGGCTCGCTGGAGGAGCTGTGGCTGCCGTGATGGGGCACCACCAGCACCAGCTGCGGCCCGGGTCCAAGCGCCGCGGCCACAGCCGGCTCGACGCGCTGGCTGATATCGCCGCTCAGCAGCAGCCGACCGCCCGGCCCGCTGACCAGCAGCACGCAGGAACGATCGTTGCCCTTGGCGGGCATGCTGGCCGCGTTCGGCCAAAGCACCTTGAAATCGACCCCGTCCCAGCGCCACGCCTGACCGGCCAGGCACTGCGCCATCGGCAGGTGCATGCGGCCCGGTTCGCCAGCCAGGCGCCGGCCATCGGGAAAGGCACCGGCGACGGCCCGCGCACCGCCGGCGTGGTCGTTGTCGGCATGGCTGATCATCAGCAGGTCCAGCCGGCGGATACCCAACGCATGCAGCGATGGCACCACCGCGGCCTCGCCCAGGTTGTAGCCGGACGGATACGCCGCGCCGGTGTCGTAGACCATCGCGTGATGGGCGGTACGCACCACCAGCGCCAGCCCCTGCCCCACGTCCAGCACCCAGGCGCGATAGCTGCCGACGGCCATCGGCCGGAAGGTGGGAAACAGCAACGGCAGGAACAGCACCAGGCCCAGGCCGCGCAGCGGCAGCCCGCGCGGCGCGAACAGCCACAATGCCCCGACCGTGGCCAGCACCAACGCCCACGGCTGCACCGCCGGCAGGTAGCCGTGCGCCCCCGGCCAGTCGGCGGTGCGCTCGAGCAACCACCATTGCGCGTGGGCGACGTGGCCGGCCAGCCGCAATACCGGGCCGGCCGCCCACGGGCACGGCAACAGCAGCATCCCCAGCAAGGTGCACGGCACGATCACCAGGCTCACCAGCGGCACCGCCACCAGGTTCGACACCGCCCCGACCAGTGACGCCTCGCCAAAGAACCACAGGGTCAGCGGCAGCAGCGATACGGTCATCACCGCCTGCGCCGCGGTGAGTTCGTGCACGAAGCCCCGCAGGCCGCGCGGGCGCAGACTCAGGCACAGCATCAGGAAGGCCACGGCCACGAAGGACAGCCAGAAGCCCGCCGACAATACGGACAGCGGATCGACCAGCAGAATGGCCAGCATCGCCAGCGCCAGGGTCTGCCCGCCGCCAATGGAACGACGACTGCACCGCGCCAGCGCCACCACCGCGATCATCAGCAGCGTACGCACAGTGGGCAGGCCGAAACCGGCCAGCGCCCCGTACACCAGTGCCACCGCCAGCGCGGCCATGGCTTGCACCGGCAGTCGCGGCCAGCGCAAGGCCAGCCGCGGCCACAGCCAGTAGAGCAACCGCACCAGGGCGACCCCGAACACCGCGGCCACGCCGATGTGGAAGCCTGAGATCGCCAACAGGTGCGACACGCCATTGGCGCGCGCCACCTTCCAGTCGTGCTGGCTCAGCCCGCGCGTGTCGCCCACCGCCAGGGCGCGCAACAACGCGGCATCGTGCGGGTTGGCCACCTGTGCGGCAATACGCCGGGCGATCGCGTCGCGCCACCGATCGAGGCACGGGCCGCCGGCCGCGAGCATGCGGTTGGGTCCCTCCTTGCGCACGTAGCCGTGGGCCGCGATGCGCCGCTCCAGCGCGGAGCGCTCGCTGTCCGTGCCGCCGGGATTGGCCAGTCCACGCGGCCGCTTCAGGCGCACCCGCAATTGCCAGCGCGAGCACGGCGGCAGAGGCGGCGGGTGGGTGTACCAGGACAACTGCACCCGTCCATGCAGCGCCTGCGGGGCGCCATCCAGCGTGGCGTGGTCCACTGTGAACGCGAACCGGGCAGCGTCCGCATCGTGCTCCGGCAAACGGCTGACCGCACCGGTGACCACGAAGTCGCGACCTTCCAGTGGGCGCGGCAGCCGCAGGTCCATCGCCAGCGCACCGCGCCACATCGCCCAGCCGATCCCCAGCAGCAGCCAGGCCAGCAGGCGCGCTCGCGGCCAGCGCCACATCGCGGCAAGCGCCAGCAACACTACGGCGATGCTGCAGCCGACGGGTGGCAGGCGTGGCAACCACTGCACGGCCAGCACACCCAGCAGCAGCGCCAGCCCCGACCCCATCGCCCCCGGCCTCCGTGCCGCCCGCATCGCCCCTCCCGTCCGTGTCCGCTCAGGCTAGCCGGGAGGACGGGTTCGTGGTGACCGTATGGCGGCCGAATGCGTGTAGGTATCGGCCGTCGCGGAGGCATGCGAACCGCGTCAAGACGCGCGTAGGGTGGGCTTCAGCCCACCAGCTTTTCCGCCCTCGATGCGCGGTGGGCCTCGGCCCACCCGCTTTTCCGCCTGGTCGGCCGGATGGCCAGGGCCCAGCGGCGTTTCCGCTCTGTTGGCTTGGTGGGCTGAAGCCCACCCTACGGGCCTTGGGGAAGGCGCGGTGAGGAAGGGTTTGAGGTGACCAGGTGGCGGCCGGATGCAAGTAAGTATCGGCCGTCGCGGATGCGTGCGGCGAAACGCCTCGAGGCTCGCGTAGGGTGGGCTTCAGCCCACCAGCTTTTCCGCTTTATGGCTGCCACGGCATTTCCGCCTTGTTGCCTTGGTGGGCTGAAGCCCACCCTACGGGCCTTGGGAAGGTGCGGCGAGGGCGGGTTTGAGGTGACCCGGCGGCGGCCGGATGCAAGTAGGTATCGGCCGTCGCGGAGGCATGCGGCGAAACGCCTCGAGGCTCGCGTAGGGTGGGCTTCAGCCCACCAGCTTTTCCGCTTTATGGCTGATCCCACGGCATTTCCGCCTTGTTGGCTTGGTGGGCTGAAGCCCACCCTACTCCACCAGGGCGCGCGGGCGCTCCTGAAGGACGCCGTTGTGCAGCTCCAGGGTGCGGTCCATCTTGGCGGCCAGGCGATGGTCGTGGGTGACCAGGATGAAGCTGGTGCCGACCTCGCGGTTGAGTTCCAGCATCAGGTCGTAGACCTGCGCGGCATTGCCCTCGTCCAGGTTGCCGGTGGGCTCGTCGCCAAGCACGCAGGCCGGCCGCGTGACCAGTGCACGGGCTACCGCACAACGTTGCCGCTCGCCACCGGACAATTCCGCCGGCTTGTGGTGGGTGCGCTGGCCCAACCCGACGCGCTCCAGCAATGCGGTCGCCTGGCGCTGCGCCTCGGCGATGGCGGTGCCGCGGATCAGCAGCGGCATGCACACGTTCTCCAGCGCGGTGAACTCCGGCAGCAGGTGATGGAACTGGTAGATGAAGCCGAGCGAGCGGTTGCGCACGCGGCCGCGCTCGGCGTCGGACAGCTTCGACAGGATCCGCCCTTCCACCTCCACCTCGCCGGCGGTGAGCGTGTCCAGACCGCCGATGATGTGCAGCAAGGTGCTCTTGCCGGAGCCGGACGCGCCGACGATGGCCAGGGTCTGCCCGCGGCGCAGGGTGAAGTCCACGTCGGCAAGCACCTCGGTGCGCAGGCCGCCCTCGTCGTAGGTCTTGGCGATGTGGCTGGCGCGCAGCACGGTGTCGTTGGAGGTCATCGGCTTACTCATAACGCAGCGCCTGGGCCGGCTGCGTACGCGACGCGCGCCAGGCGGGATAAAGGGTGGCCAGCAGCGAGAAGGCGAAGGTGAGCGCGGCCACCCAGGCGACGTCGCTCGGCGACCAGCTTGCTGGGCAGTTCGCTGATGTAATAGACATCCGGCGAGAGGAAGGTGACCCCGGTCAGGTGCTCGATCCACTTCACGATCACCGGCAGCTTCCACGACAGCAGCGAGCCCAGGCCCACGCCGAAGCCGATGCCGACGATGCCCACCAGCACGCCCTGCACCATGAACATGCCCATGATGCTGCGCGGGGTGGAGCCGAGCGTGCGCAGGATCGCGATGTCCGCCTGCTTGTCGGTGACCAGCATCATCAACATCGAGATCAGGTTGATCACCGCGACCAGGATGATCAGCGACAGGATGATGCCCATGACCTTCTTCTCCATCGAGATGGCCGAGAAGAAGTTCGCGTGGCTGTCCATCCAGGTTTCGACCGTATAGACCTGCCCCAGTTGTTGCGCCAGCTCGCGCGCCACCGGCCGCGCGTTGAACATGTCGTCCAGGCGCAGACGGATGCCGGTCGGTCCTCCCAGGCCGTTGAGCTTTTCCGCGTCGCCCATGTTGACCAGGGCCAGGCCGGAGTCGAACTCCTGCATGCCCAGCTCGAAGATGCCGACCACATGGAACGCACGCAGGCTGGGCACGCTGCCCATGGGTGTGGCACGGAACTTCGGCACCGCCATGATCACCCGGTCGCCGACATTGACGCCGAGCATCAAGGCCAGCTCCTTGCCCAGCACGATATTCCAGCGATCCGGCTGCAGCTCGGCGAGCGAGCCCTCGATCATATGCTGGCCGATGTCCGAGACCCGGGGTTCCTGCGATGGCTGGATGCCGCGCACCAGGGCGCCGCTGGGCCGGCGCGCCTGCAGGAACGCCTCCACCTCCACGTACGGCGCGGCCCCCTTCACGTGCGGATTGGCCTCGGCGATTTTCACCGCCCGCGGCCAGTCCTGCACGCTCTCCCCCGGCAGCCCCGAGACGGTGGCATGCGAGATCGCGCCGAGGATGCGCGAGCGCAGCTCGTTGTCGAAGCCGTTCATCACCGACATCACCGTGATCAACGCGGTGACGCTGATGGCGATGCACACGATCGATACGGTGGAGATGAAGGAGATGAACCGGTTGCGTCGCTTGGCGCGGGTGTATCGCAGGCCGATGAAAAGCTCGAGCGGTCGAAACATGGACAGTTCGCTTGTGGGAGTCGATGGGCCGGTGCCCTGCGGCATTATCCCGGTAAACAGTGGGACCGTGTGGCTTGCCGAAAAGTGCCTGGTGCCCGTTGCGCGATCTGGCGTGCGCCGCCGGGCTAGTGGGGTGCCTCAGCCGGAGCCGTCGCAGCGCCTGCGGCCAGTCGCATGCGCAGCCGGCGGCGAATGTCCGCCTCGCTGTTGTCCGGCCCCAGCAACAGAGTCTCGCGGCGCCGACCAAGTGCCAGGTGCAGCAGCACGAACGGACCCAGCACACGCGACGAATGCAGGCTGGCCAGCGTATCGCTGCCATCGTCGTAATGCAGGCTCCAGACCCCGTGCTGATCCAGGCCGGCGGCGACCAGGCGCGTACCTGCGCCGCGACGCCTGCTCCACACGAACAGCGCCACCACCGCAAGGCCGAGCATCAGACGGACCGCCAGGCTTACGCCGCACAGCGCGATCGCCAGCAGCGCGAGCAGCACGATCGCCGCGCGCAAGCGCGCGAACAGCCGCGAGGGCTGGTACTCAAAGCCGATGGCGGGCGCGGATGTCATCGATGATCGCCTGCCAGTCCCGGCGAGGCGGATGAGCATGGCCCATCACCCAATCCCACAGGTCCGGGTCCTGCGCGTCCAGCAGTTCGTCGAAGGCCTGTCGTTGCGCCGGGTCGGCGCCGGCGTAGTGCGCGTCGATCCAGCCGCCAAGCAGGGCATCCAGTTCGCGCGTGCCGCGGCGGGCTCGCCAGCGCAGGCGGTTCTCGTGACTCACGCGCTGCATTTCCCGGAAACGAAAACGCCTGCCCACGCAAGCGCGGGCAGGCGGGCAGCAGGAGCCGGACGGCGGATCAACTCAGGCGCGCCGCTCGACCATCAGCTTCTTGATCTCGGCGATCGCCTTGGCCGGGTTCAGGCCCTTCGGGCAGGTTCGGGTGCAGTTGAGGATGGTGTGGCAGCGGTACAGCTTGAACGGATCTTCCAGCTCGTCCAGGCGGCTGCCGGTGTCCTCGTCGCGGCTGTCGACGATCCAGCGATACGCCTGCAGCAGCACCGACGGGCCCAGGTAACGGTCGCCGTTCCACCAGTGGCTGGGGCAGCCGGCAGTGCAGCAGGCGCACAGGATGCACTCGTAGTAGCCGTCCAGCTTCTTGCGGTCCTCCGGCGACTGCAGGCGCTCGCGATCGGGCGCCGGCGTCTGCGTGCGGATCCACGGCTTGATCGAGGCGAACTGCGCGTAGAAGTGGGTCAGGTCGGGCACCAGATCCTTCACCACCGGCATGTGCGGCAGCGGGTAGATCTTGATCTCGCCGCCGCCGAACTGGTCGATCGCGCAGGTGCAGGCCAGCGTGTTGGTGCCGTTGATGTTCATCGCGCACGAGCCGCAGATGCCCTCGCGGCAGGAACGGCGCAAGGTCAGCGTGGGGTCGACCTCGTTCTTGATCTTCAGCAGCGCGTCCAGAACCATCGGGCCGCACGCGGCCAGATCGACCTCGTAGCTGTCCATGCGCGGGTTCTGCCCGTCGTCCGGGCTCCAGCGGTAGATCTTGAAGGTGCGCGGCTTTTTCGCGCCCTTGGCCGGATGGTGCTGGCCCGGCTGGATCTTCGAATTTTTCGGTAGCGCGAACTCAGCCATGTAGGTGACCCTTCACTTGTTCTGTATCAGTCGTTCTGTCGCGGGGCCGCAGCCCCGATCGCTCGGTCAGTAAACGCGCTTGGCCGGCGGCACGGCCTTGACCTCGTCGGTCATCGGCTGCGTGTGCACCGGCCGGAAATCGAAACGCGACTTGCCGTTCTCGTCGATCCACACCAGCGTGTGCTTCATCCAGTTGGCGTCGTCGCGCTCGGGGAAGTCCTCGCGCGCATGGGCGCCGCGGCTCTCCGGACGCTGCTCGGCCGAGTGCATGGTGGCCACGGCCTGGCTGAGCAGGTTGGACAGTTCCAGCGTCTCGATCAGGTCGGAATTCCACACCATCGAGCGATCGCTGACGCGGACGTCCTTGAACATGTCGAACACGTCGCTGATCTTGCGCTTGCCCTCGCCCAGGGTCTCCCCGGTACGGAACACCGCCGCATCCTTCTGCATCGTGCGCTGCATCGCCGAACGGATTTTCGCCGTGGGCGTGTCGCCGTTGGCGTTGCGCAGGGCATCGAAGCGCGACAGGGCCTTGTCCAGCACGTTGGCCGGCAGGTCCTTGTGCGACGCGCCCGGGGTGATCAGCTCCGCACAGCGATGGGCCACGGCACGGCCGAACACCACCAGGTCGAGCAGCGAGTTGGAGCCCAGGCGGTTGGCGCCATGCACCGACACGCAGGCCGCCTCGCCGATGGCGAACAGGCCCGGCACCACGGCGTCCACATCCTCGCCCCGCTTGTCCACCACTTCGCCGTGATAGTTGGTCGGGATGCCGCCCATGTTGTAGTGCACCGTCGGCAACACCGGAATCGGCTCCTTGGTCACGTCGACGCCGGCGAAGATGCGTGCCGACTCGGCGATACCCGGCAGCCGCTCGTTGATCACCTCCGGCCCCAGGTGCATCAGGTTCAGGTGGATGTGATCCTTGTCCGGACCCACGCCGCGGCCTTCGCGGATCTCGATGGTCATGGCGCGGCTGACCACGTCGCGCGAAGCCAGGTCCTTGGCACTGGGCGCATAGCGCTCCATGAAGCGCTCGCCCTCGGAGTTGGTCAGATAGCCGCCTTCGCCACGCACGCCCTCGGTGATCAGGCAGCCGGCGCCGTAGATGCCGGTCGGGTGGAACTGCACGAACTCCATGTCCTGCAGCGGCAGGCCCGCGCGCAGCACCATGCCACCGCCGTCGCCGGTGCAGCTGTGCGCCGAGGTGGCGCTGAAGTAGGCGCGGCCGTAGCCGCCGGTCGCCAGCACCACCGCCTGGCCGCGGAAGAAGTGCAGCGTGCCTTCGTTCATGTCCAGCGCCAGCACCCCGCGGCAGACCCCTTCCTCGTCGAAGATCAGGTCGATCGCGAAATACTCCACGAAGAACGTGGCCTGGTGCGCCAGCGCCTGCTGGTACAGCGTGTGCAGGATGGCGTGCCCGGTGCGGTCGGCCGCGGCGCAGGTGCGCTGCGCGGTACCCTTGCCGTAGTGGGTGGTCATGCCGCCGAACGGACGCTGGTAGATCTTGCCTTCCTCGGTGCGCGAGAACGGCACGCCGTAGTGTTCCAGCTCGATCACCGAGGCCGGCGCGTTCTTGCACATGTACTCGATCGCATCCTGGTCGCCGAGCCAGTCGCCGCCCTTGACGGTGTCGTAGAAGTGGAAGCGCCAGTCGTCCTCGCCCATGTTGCCCAGCGCGGCGGAGATGCCGCCCTGCGCCGCCACCGTGTGCGAGCGGGTCGGAAACAGCTTGGTGATGCAGGCGGCCTTGAGGCCCTTCTCGGCCAGGCCGAAGGTGGCGCGAAGACCGGCGCCGCCGGCGCCGACGACGATCACGTCGTACTTGTGCTGCTGGATCTTGTAGCTTTCCATGAAACGGTTTTCCTCGCGTCTTCTATGGGGTCAGCGCAATGCGCACGACGGCCAGCACGCTTGCCAGCGCGCCCAGCACCGCAAGGAACCGGATCGCCAGCAACAGGGCGACTTCCTTCCAGTGGGTGTGTACGTAATCCTCGACCACCACCTGCAGCCCGAGCATGGCGTGCCAGAACGTGGCGATCAGGAAGCCGATCATCAGAATGGCGTTCCACGGCCGCGCCAGGGTGGCGCGGGCAATGGTGTAGTCCGCATCCATCAGGCCCAGCACCAGCACCACGAACCAGATGCTCAACGCGACCAGCGCGGTGGCGGTGACCCGCTGGATCCACCAGTGCTGCACGCCGGACTTGGCCGAGCCGAGGTTGCGCGCGCGCTTGAGCGGCGTCCTCAACTGGTTGCGGACATCATGACCACCCACACCATGCGCACTCATGCGACACCTCCGGCAACAAAGACCCATGCCCAGACCAGCACCGTCAACAGCACGCTGACGATCACCGCCAGCCAGCTCGAGCGCACGAACTGCACGATCTGGTAGCCGGCGCCGGCGTCCTGGACGAGGTGACGCACGCCATTGCACAGGTGATAGAACAGCGCCCAGCTCCAGCCGAACAGAAGCACCAGGCCGAGCGGGCTGCCTGCGACCGCCCGGAAGCGGGCGAAGGGTTCAAGACCACCGGCCAGCGCCAGCAATCCCCAGATCAGCAGCACCGTCCCCGCGGCCAGGGCAATGCCGGTGGCGCGATGCAGGATGGAGGTAACCATCTGGATCTGCCAGCGATAGATCTGCAGGTGCGGGGAAATCGGGCGTTGCGTATCTGCCATGGCGGCAATCCTCAGGTGAAATCGCAGATGTCCGACGACCGCCAGTTCCGGCCCATGCGACGGGCCGGGCACTCAGAAATCGATGCAACGCCCGTTCTTTTCCCAATCGCCGTAGCGGGTGGGATCGAGTGCGGGCCGCTCCGGCGAAACCTTGTCCGTCGCCGGTACTGCAGGCACGACGGTCTTGTCCGCCGGCACCGGCGGGGGCGAGGAATCGCTGGGGGAGGTGTTGTCGGACATGGTATTCAAAGCCTGGAAAGCGTAATACCTGCCGCAAAGCAGCACAACTGCGGCACAGCCCGCCGACGGTCTCGCAGCGGCCATGCCGAGCACGCCTCGAGCGCTTGCCTTCGGCGTGCCAAGTCCTCATGTTCTGCTTCCATGCAGACACCCTATCCGGCACAAACGCTTTCCATCGAGGGCGCTGACGCGCTCGCCTTCGCCCAGGCGCAATTCAGCAGCAATGTCGCCAACCTGCAGGTGGGGCACTGGCAGTTCAGCGCCTGGCTGGATGCACGTGGGCGCACGCGCGCCTTTTTCCATCTCGCCCGCTGCGGCGAGGATGAATTGCGGTTGCTGTTGCGCGGAGGCGCCGCCGCCGAACTGGCCGAAGGGCTCAACCGTTTCGTGTTCCGCTCGCGCCTGCGCATCCTGCCCCACGAGCCGCAGACCCTGACTACCGGCGCCCCCCTGCCGATGCACGCGGTGCAGCTCGCCGACGGCTTCTGGCAACTTGGCTGTGGCGACCATGCAATGCAGGTCGGCGGCCCTGGCGAGCCGGACCACGATTGGCGCGTGCGACAAATCAGACGCTTATGGCCGTGGCTGCCGGACGACGCCCTCGACACATGGCTGCCGGCATCCTTGGGACTGGACGCACTGCACGCGACCGCGCTCGACAAGGGATGTTACCCGGGACAGGAAATCGTGGCCCGGCTGCACTATCGCGGTGGCAACAAACGTCACCTTTACCGACTGCGGCTTTCGTATCCGGTACCGGTCGGCAGCGTGCTCCGGAAAGGCGCAAACGACAGTCTTCCGTTGCTGGACGTGATCGCCATCGGACAGGAGGCCGAGGCACTGGCGGTAATCGGTGCCGATGCCGCCAGTGAACTGAGCCAGGAGACTACTGTTGAATTTGAAGGCCGGCACCTGATGGTGCGGGTATTGGGATCGCCACACGCCTGATCCGGCACTCCCGCGGGAAGTGTCGACTGCGTGAACGAATGTCGCATGGCACTTGCCAAGCTGAAAGCTCGCCACTACGCTCCGCCCAACTTTTGAACGGCACCTGTTTTTCCCGGGTGCCGGTTGCGCGACGAACCGGAGGGGTCCGGATCGGCGCGACCCGGCAATACATCGCCGGATGGATCGGCCGCCCAGTGCGGTGCGCAGTTGCAGTTCGTCAGCCGTCGACATTTCCGGTTGAACCTGTTTGCAACACCTACAACACAGCATGTTTCTCCGGCCGGCATACCACCGGTCGATTTGTTGGGCCACGCTTTCGTGGCACTGCCCGGCCGCATGTCCGGGCAATCATCCAGGTGGTAACGGCCTGCCCGCCCGTCCACCGCAACGGCGCACGAGATGATTTTCGTCTCGCGCGTACAGCAAGCTGGAGGCAGACCAAAATGAAACTTTCCATGCTGTTGTGGCTGGCCACCGTGCTGCCCCAACCCGTCGCCGATCAGGCTTGTCTGGCGACCACCGTCTACCTGGAAGCCCGCAGCGAGCCGACCCTGGGCCAGCTGGCGGTGGCGGAAGTCGCCTTGCGCCGGCGCGAGCGGGGCCAGTGGGGGCATACCGTATGCCAGGTGGTGACCTCGCCCCACCAGTTCGCCACTGCGACCACGCCCGGCTCGTTCGAGATCCGCAACATGGATGCGTTCGCCAAGGCCTGGAAGATTGCCGGCGACTCGATCAAGAACTGGGAGCTGCCACCAGGCCAGCGCCACCAGTGGGTACCGCATGCCGATCACTTCGCCACGGTGGCGATCGATCCGTACTGGTCGGTGGACCAGGCCAGCACCACCATTGGCGAACACCGCTTCTACGCAGTCAACTGAAACGCCGCACAGGGCATCAATCGTTGCGCGAAAGAAAAAGGCCCTCTTGCGAGGGCCTTTTCTTTTTTACCGGCAAACGCCCCGATCAGCGCGGATAGACGTGATCGCCGCGGATCTGCACGTAGTCGCCCACCTGCACATTGGGGTCCTGCAACTGGGTGACGGTGGCATATTGACCATTGTCCAGCCGGACACTGATCCGCCATGCCGGCGTATCCCCGCTGCCACTGCGCTTGCCGACCTGGTTGCCGACCACGCCGCCCGCTACCGCGCCAGCCACGGTGGCAGCCTTGCGGCCATCGCCCTTGCCGACCTGGTTGCCAAGAACACCGCCGGCCACTGCGCCGATAACCGCACCCAGCGTGCTGTGATCGTTGCCCTGCACGTAGACCTGGCTGATGTCCTGCACCACGCCGCAATCCTGGCACCGGCTGCTCTGGTTGCCCTGGTAGCCGTAGCTGTCCTGCCGCTGGCCATATCCGTTGTTGTACGGCCCGCTGGCGCAGCCGGCCAGCGCGAGGCCGCCGGAAAGGACCGCAACAAGCATCATCTTGGGGGTTCGGATGGTCATACGCGAGCTCCTTTTATTTGGCGTCGGAGACGGCGATCACGCCCTCCTGCACCTGGACGCGGTCGCCCGGGTCGTGATCCATGCGCGCGGTGCGGGTCACACCATTGAACTCATAGCGCACGTCGTAACCGACGATCTTGGTGGTTGAGTTGTTGACCGTTTCGCAGCGCTTCTCGGTGGTGCTGGTGACCTGACCCTTCTGGTTGCGCTCCTGGATCTTCTTGCCGGCATAACCGCCACCGACTGCACCGGCTACGGTGGCCAGGGTCTTGCCCTTGCCTCCGCCTACCTGGTTACCCAGCAAACCGCCGGCAACCGCACCGATCGCAGTGCCTGCAATCTGATGTTGGTCCTTCGGAGGTGCCGTGTTCGTGACGACCTCGTCGTGGCACACCTGCTTCGGGTTGTTGACCGTCTTGCGCACCGGATCGACGCTGATTACCCGCGCGTACTGTGGACCGGATGCGGCCTGGGTGCCCGCATCGGTCGAGCCGGCGTCGGCGCTTGCATCGCGGTTGCACGCAGCCAGGCCGGTGGTAAGCATTGCAGCGACCGCCACACTCGAAAACTTGACCATTACCCTGTTCATATCTGGCTCTCCTTGTGGGGATCGATGGGCGGGCCGCGCACCATGCGCTGCTCGCACCCACACGCCCCATTGAAGCGCGGCCATACTGAATCCCAACCACACATGGCGCGTCATTTCGCAAACAATTCACCGAATCGTGAAGCGGACGCCACAATTGACCGGAGAACCCCGTGTACCGATTGGCCGACAGCCACGCGCACCTGGACGACAACGCCTTTGCCGATGATCGCGACGCGGTCATCGCGCGCGCGGCGGACGCGGGCGTGCGCACGATCGTCGTTCCCGGGGTCGACGCGGCCAGCTGGCCGCGGATCCAGGCGCTGTGCGCCGACTACCCGGGACTGTTTCCCGCCTACGGCCTGCATCCCCTGTTCCTGGCCAGCCACCGTCCGGAACACCTCGCTGCCCTGCGCCGCTGGTGCGCCGACCACACGCCGGTGGCGATCGGCGAGATCGGGCTGGACCTGCACGCGCCCGGGCTGGATCCGGCGCAACAGCAGCATTATTTCCACCAGCAACTCGTGCTGGCCAGCGAACTGGGGCTTCCGGTGATCGTGCATGCCCGCCGCGCGGTCGAGGAGGTGATCCTGGCCCTGCGCCGCGTGCCCGGCACCCGCGGCGTGGTGCACAGCTTCTCGGGCAGCCGGCAGCAGGCCGAACGACTCTGGGAGATGGGCATCCACCTGGGCATGGGCGGGCCGGTCACCTACGAGCGCGCGCAGCGCCTGCGACGCATCGTGGCGGACATGCCGCTGCAGTACCTGCTGCTGGAAACCGACGCCCCGGACCAGCCCCTGGCGGGCTTCCAGGGACAACGCAACGAGCCGGCTCGCATCGGCCGGGTGCTCGCCTGCATCGCCGCCCTGCGAGGGGTCGAGCCGGCCGAGCTGGCCGAGTCCACCCATGCCAATACCTGTCGCCTGTTCGACATCGAGCCACCACCAACCGCGCCCTGATTCCCCGCTTGCACCCCTGCGACGCTGCCTGCTAAATTAGTTCACTGGTGAACTATGAGCCAGTGAAATGCCTCTGGGCCAGTGCATTGCCATGATGGACGAGGGGATCGGCCGGGTCAGCCAGGTCATCCCCAGCATGCCCGTGGCCGAAGCAACCCTGTGCCGCCTGATGCTGATGCTCGGCCCGTGCATGGAGCAGGAGCTCGAACAGAAGCTCCAGCCGCACAAGCTCAACCACAGTGAATTTCTCACCCTGATGATTCTGTACAGCCGTCCAGACGGCCACTCGACGCCGAGCGAGTTGTGCGAGTACACCAATCAGGGCGCCACCAACATGACCCGCATCGCCAATGCACTGGTCAAGCGCGGTCTGATCAGCCGCGGCGCCAGCACCGCGGACCGTCGGCGGGTGGAAATCCGGATCACCGCGGCCGGTCGACGTTTCGTCCAACAGATGCTGCCGCCGATGTTCCCCCGCCTGCAGCAGATGTTTGCCGGCTTCAGCCAGACCGACAAGCGCAATTTCGGTCGCCTGCTGCGCCAGCTCGCAGACAACCTGGACCAACTGGCCGAGCCGCCCACCGCATGAAGGATGCTCCGATGATGCCTGCCCTCCGGCCACGCCCGGCCCGGCCGCCTGCCGCCCGCCACGGGGTTGGCGCACTGGCGCTTGCCCTGGTGCTTGCCCTGGGTGGCTGCGTGTCGGCCCCGCCCAAGTCTGCGCCCCCTGCCCTGCGCGACGATGTGCCGCTGGCCGGCCTGCAGGCAGCCACCCGTGCTGGCTGGCCGGCCACCGACTGGTGGACACGTTACGGCGATCCGCAGCTGGATCGGCTGATCGACCAGGCGATGCAACAGGCGCCCGACCTGGCGCTGGCGCAGAGCCGTATCCGCAGCGCCGAGGCATCGGCCCGACTGGCCGCGGCGCAGCTGGGGCTGTCGGTCAACGGCAGCGCGCAGATCGCACGCCAGCGCATGAGCGAGCACGGACTGATCCCCAGCCGCTTCCTGGGGTTCACCTGGTACAACCAGGCCGACCTGGGCGTGCAGCTGCAATACGACTTCGATTGGTGGGGCAAGAAGCGCGCCGCCGTGGAGGCCGCGCTGGACCAGGCGCACGCCGCAGCCGCACAGCAAAGTGCCGCGGCACTGGCGATCCAGTACGCGGTAGCCGATACCTACTTCGGCTGGCAGGCCGACCAGGCGCGGCTGCAACTGGTCGACCGCATGCTGGACGCTACCGCGCAACTGCTGCACATCGCCGAGCTGCGCGTGAAGCAGGGCGTGGATCTGCCCGACGAAGTGGACAAGGTCCGCGCGCAACAGGCCGCTCTGCGCCAGATGCGCGCCGCCGTGGACGGATCGGCGCAGATCCGGCAGGTCGCCCTGGCGTCGCTGCTGGGCGTGGCGCCGGCGCAGCTCCCGTCGCTGGACGCACGCGCCTTGCCGCAGACCCGCGGCGGCGTGCCCGAGAACGCACGGCTGGACCTGCTGGCACGGCGTGCCGACATCGCCGCCAGCCGCTGGCAGGTGGAAAGCGCGCTGCGCCAGACCGACGCGGCCCGCGCCGCGTTCTATCCGGACATCAGCATCACCGCCATGGCTGGCCTGTCGAGCATCGACCTGGGCAAGCTGCTCACCGCCGGCAGCCGCACCTTCTCGGTGGCACCGGCGCTGCACCTGCCGATCTTCAACGCCGGCTCGCTGAAGGCCAACTACGGACTGAGCCAGGCGCAATTGCAGGGAGCGGTGGCTCAATACAACAGCACCGTGATCGCCGCGGCACGCGAGGTTGCCACCCAGGCGCTGGGCGCCGAACAGCTCGCCGCCCGCCGCGCCGAACAGCAGGTCGAGCTGCGCGCCAACGAGCGCCTGCTGCAGAACGCCCGCGCACGCTTGCGCCAGGGCATCCGCGATGCACGCGAGAGCCTCGCCGCACAAGTGCAACTGCTGCAGCAGCGCGACGCGGCCGTGCAGTTGCATGCGCAGGCGCTGACCACGGACCTGGCGCTGATCAAGGCGCTTGGCGGCGGCTACGGCCCGGAGCCGACGGCGGCCACTGCCACCGACATGACCCCTTCCCTTTCCGCCCACGCCGGAGACGCCACCCATGAGCGCCACTGAGTCCGCCACGCCCGCCGACAACGACAGCGGCCTGGCCGCCAAGGATCCACCCAAGCGGCGCCGCGCGCTGCTGATCGTGGCAGCGGTCTTCATCCTGGGCGGACTGGCCTGGTACGCGCTGTGGCTGTTCGTGTTGTCCACCCGGGTCAAGACCGACGACGCCTATGTCGGTGGCAACCAGGTGGCGATCTCGGCCCAGGTGCCCGGCACGGTGGTGGCGATCCTGGCCGACGATACCCAGCGGGTGGAGGCCGGCCAGGTGCTGGTGCGGCTGGACACGACCGACGCGCAGGTGCGCCTGAGCCAGGCACGCAGCGCGCTGGCCCAGGCGGTGCGCGGGGTGCGCCAGCAGACCAGCAGCGCCGGCAGCAGTGATGCCCAGGTGGCCGCGGCCCGGCTGGCCCTGAGCAAGGCGCAGGCCGACCTGAAGCGGCGCTTGCCGCTGGTGGCCGCGCATGCCGAGTCGCGCGAAACCATCCAGCACCTGCGCGACGCGGTGGACCAGGCCCGCTCCGCGCTGGCCGCGGCGCAGGCGCAGTCGCAGGCAGCACACGCCGCCATCGAGGGCACCGACGTGGCGCAGAACCCCGCGGTGCTGCAGGCCGAAGCCAATTTTCGCGCCGCCTGGGTCGCCGCCCAGCGCAACGAGATCATCGCGCCGGTGTCCGGCTACGTGGCGCAGCGCAGCGTGCAACTGGGCAACAGCGTCGCACCGGGCCAGCAGTTGATGACCGTGGTGCCGCTGCACGACCTGTGGATCGATGCCAACTTCAAGGAAAGCCAGCTGGGCAAGATCCGCATCGGCCAGCCGGCGACCATCCAGGCCGACGTCTACGACGCGGTCACCTACCACGGCAAGGTGGTCGGCCTGGGCGCCGGTACCGGCAGCGTGTTCTCCCTGCTGCCGGCGCAGAACGCCACCGGCAACTGGATCAAGGTGGTGCAGCGCGTGCCGGTGCGCATTTCGCTGCAGGACAACGAGCTGGCCAAGCATCCGCTGCGGGTGGGGTTGTCCGCAGAGGCGACCGTCGACGTCAGCCACGTTAGCGGTGCGGTGCTGGCACAGGCGCCGGTCGCCCAGCCGGTGGCACAGACCCACGTCTACGAGCGCATGGTCAGCCAGGCCGACGCCGAGGCGGCGCGGATCATCCGCGCCAACCTGCCCCACGCGCCCAAGTGACCTGATCGGCCATGGCCTCCATCCCGACCGAGGCAGCTCCGATGAAGCCGCTGCACGGCAGCGCGCTGGTCCTGTTGACCATCGCGGTGGCCTTCAGCACCTTCATGGAGGTGCTGGACATGACCATCGTCAACGTGGCGGTGCCGCATATCGCCGGCAGCCTGGGGGTGAGCCCCAGCGAAGGGACCTGGACGATCAGCTCCTACGCCCTGGCCAGCGCCATCATGCAGCCGCTTACCGGCTGGCTGGCCCGGCGCTTCGGTGAAGTAAAGACCTTCGTCGTCTCGGTGCTGCTGTTCGTGGTGTTCTCGATGCTGTGCGGGCTGGCCACCAGCATGCCGATGCTGGTCATCGCACGGCTGATGCAGGGCGCCGGCTCCGGTCCGATGGTGGCGTTGTCGCTGACCCTGCTGCTGTCGAGTTACCCGAGGGAGAAACAGGGCATCGCGCTGGCGCTGTGGGCGATGACCGTGGTGGTGGCGCCGATCTTCGGGCCGATCCTGGGCGGCTGGCTGACCGACAACTTCTCCTGGCCGTGGATCTTCTACATCAACCTGCCGGTGGGCCTGCTGGCCGGCATCATTACCTGGACCCTGCTGCGCAACCGGGAAACCAAAACCGTCAAGGCGCCGATCGACATGGTCGGCCTGGCCCTGCTGGTGATCGGCGTGGGTGCGCTGCAGTTCATGCTCGACAACGGCAACGACCACGACTGGTTCGCCTCGCCGATGATCACCACGCTGGGGCTGACCGCACTGGTCTGCCTGACCTTCCTGGTGGTGTGGGAGCTGCACGCCAAGCACCCGGTGGTGGACCTGTCGCTGTTCCGGCAGCGCAACTTCACCGTCGGCGTGATCAGCCTGTCGCTGGGCATGTTCGCGTTCTTCGGCATCAACGTGGTGTTCCCGCTGTGGCTGCAGATCACGCTGGGCTACACCGCCACCTGGGCCGGCCTGGCCACCGCGCCGGTGGGCGTGCTGGCGTTCCTGATGGCGCCGATCCTGGGGCGCAACATGCACCGGCTGGATTTGCGCGCGGTAGTCACCTTCGCCTTCATCGTGTTCGCCGGCACCTCTTACTGGTTCTCCACCTTCAACAGCTCGGCCTCGTTCTCCACGCTGGTGCTGCCGCGCTTCGTCATGGGACTGGCGATCCCGTGCTTCTTCATTCCGCTGAACCAGGTCTACCTGTCCGGGCTGCCGGCGTCGGAAGTGGCCAGCGCCTCGGGCCTGTCCAACTTCTTCCGCACGCTGGGTTCGAGCGTGTCGACGGCCATCACGGTGACGCTGTGGCAGCACCGCGGTGAGTACCACCACGCCACCCTGACCGAAAGCATCACGCCGGCGCATCCGGCCACGACCGAAGTCCTGCAGCAATTGACCCACAGCGGACTCTCCGCCACCCAGAGCCTGGGCCTGGTCGACCGCCTGCTCAGCCGCGAGGCGCTGACCCTGGCGGTGAACGACGTGTTCCTGGGCTGCGCCATCCTGTTCGTGCTGCTGATCCCGGTGTTGTGGTTCGCGCGCCCGCCGTTCGGCAGCGCCGGCGGTGCGGTGGGCCATTGACGCAATGCAAGGCGATGCCGAATGCTGCACCCGCAAGTGCAGCATTCGGGCGGGCCCGGTCGCTGGTGCAGCGCAATACCTTCTGCTAGCTTTGCCGCATGGCACAAACCACGCGCATCATCAAGAAGTATCCGAACCGTCGGCTCTATGACACGGAGATCTCCAGCTACATCACGCTGGAAGAGGTCCGCCAACTGGTGCTGGACAACGAGCCGTTCCAGGTCCGCGATGCCAAGAGCGGCGAAGACCTGACCCGTTCGGTGCTGCTGCAGATCATCTCCGAGCATGAGGAAAAGGGGCAGCCGATGCTGTCGCCGCAACTGCTCAGTCAGATCATCCGCTTCTATGGTGACTCGCTGCAGGGTTTCATGGGCCCGTATCTGGAACGCAGCCTGCAGGTGTTCCTGGACCAGCAGCAGCAATTCCGCACCCAGCTCAACAGCCTGATGGGGCAGACCCCCTGGTCGATGCTCAACGAGCTGACCGAGCGCAACATGGATGCCTGGAAATCGATCCAGCGCGGCTTGCTCGACACCGCCGCCCAGTCCGTGCCGCCGGGCAACAGCGGTACCGGCCGCACCAAGAAGTAGCCCGCCCGGCGGAACCGCCCGGGCCGCCCGCCGACCACGCGTCGGCCTGCACGACATGGCCTTGCGCCGGCTCTCCGGCGCCGTCAACGCAAAGGATTCCGCATGAATCACCTTTCTCCGAGCCGCGTTGCGGTGGTTACCGGTGGCCTGGGTGCCCTGGGCACCGGAATCTGCCGCCACCTGGCCGCCGACGGCCGCCGCGTGGTGGTGCTGGACCTGCCGCCGTCGGCCGAGCGCCTGCAGGCGTTCCGCCAGGCGACCGAAGGTCCGTGGCCGGCCGTGGTGGTCGAGCACGGCGACGTCAGCGATTTCGACAGCTGCCGCGAGGCGATCGCACGCATCGAGGAGGCGATCGGCGCGGTCGACGTGTTGGTCAACGCCGCCGGCATCACCCGCGACGCCAGCCTGCGCAAGATGTCGCCGCAGCAATGGCACGAGCTGATGCGGGTCAACCTGGACGGCGTGTTCAACATGTGCCGCAACGTGGTCGACGGAATGACCGCGCGCGGATTCGGCCGCATCGTCAACCTCAGCTCGGTGAACGGCCAGACCGGCCAGTTCGGCCAGACCAACTACAGCGCGGCCAAGGCCGGCGTGCACGGCTTCAGCATGGCGCTGGCGCGGGAGACCGCGCGCAAGGGTGTGACCGTCAACACCGTCTCGCCCGGCTACTGCGACACGCCGATGGTGGCGGCCGTGCCCGAGCCGGTGCGCCAGCGCATCATCGAGGACATTCCAGTCGGCCGACTGGCCTCCCCCGCGGACATCGCCCGTGCCGTGAGTTTCCTCACCGCCGACGACGCCGGGTACATCACCGGCGCCAACCTGCCGGTGAACGGCGGCTACTTCATGAGCTTCTGAAAGCGCCCGAACGCCGCTCGGGGGGATTGCGGCGGACGCCCCGCTTGCGGAACAGTGGACGGATCGACACCCGGGGATCGCAACATGTCATCACCCACCATCACCCTGATCGGCGGCGGCCTTGTCGGCGCACTGCTGGCCCAGCAGCTGGCCACTCGCGGCTTTGCCGTGGACCTGTTCGAGAAGCGTCCGGACCCACGCCAGGCCGGGTTTGCCGGTGGGCGGTCGATCAACCTGGCGCTGGCCGAACGCGGCCTGCAGGCGTTGCGCCGTGCCGGCCTGGCCGAGGACGTACTGCAACAGGCGGTGATGATGCGCGGGCGCATGGTGCATACCCGCGACGGCCGCTCCGACCTGCAACGCTACGGCGTGGACGACAGCGAGGTGATCTGGTCGGTTTCCCGTGGCGGTCTCAACGTGCTGCTGCTGGATGCGGCCGAGGCGGCCGGCGTGCGGCTGCATTTCGGCCAGTCGCTGGTGTCGGCCGATTTCGAGCGCCAGCAGATCCGCCTGATCGACGCCCATGGCACCGAGTTGACCCACCAGGCGCCGGTGCTGATCGGCGCCGACGGCGCCGGCTCGGCGCTGCGCGCGGCGATGCACGCCCACACGCCGCTGGGGGAGCGGACCGAGTGGCTTGGCCACAGCTACAAGGAACTGGAGATCCCGCCCGCCCACGAGCTGGCCGCAACGCTGCTGCGCGACAGCGGCGGGCATGACCAGTTCGCGCTGGAGCCGCACGCCCTGCACATCTGGCCCCGCGGCGGCTACATGTGCATTGCCCTGCCCAACAACGAGGGCAGCTTCACGGTGACCTTGTTCCTGCCTACCGAGGGGGGACATCCGAGCTTTGCCACGCTGCCCGACGCCAGCGCGGCCGAACGCCTGTTCGCCGAGGAATTCGCCGACCTGCTGCCACTGCTGCCGCAGTTCGCCCAGGACTACGACCAGCACCCGGTGGGCGGCCTTGCCACGCTGTACCTGGACCAGTGGCACCTGGACGGGCGCGCGCTGCTGATCGGCGATGCAGCCCACGCCATCGTGCCGTTCCACGGCCAGGGCATGAACTGCGGCTTCGAGGACACCGTGGTGCTGGCCGCGCTGCTGGCCGAGTGCGGCGACGACACCGCCGATGCCTTCGCCGAGTTCCAGCGCGTGCGCAAGCCCGATGCCGATGCCATCGCACTGATGGCGCTGGAAAACTATGTGGAGATGCGCGACTCGGTCGCCGATCCGCACTATCTGGCCAAGCGTGAACTGGGCGCGCAACTGGCGCGGCTGGCGCCGCATCATTTCATGGCGCGCTACCGGATGGTCAGCTTCACCCACCTGCCCTACGCCTACGCGCTGGAGCGCGGCCGCGCACAGGACACGCTGCTGGAGCAATTGATGCAGGCGGCGCAGGGCGCGCCGGTGGATCTGGAGGCGGCCGCCACGACACTGCGTGCCACCCTGCCGCCGCTGCCGCCGCTGCGTCATGGATGAGGGCCTGCTCGACGCGTATCGCCGCAGCGCCTACCGTGTGCGCCTGCCGCGCGGCGGCGCAGCCGTGATCCGGGTCGATCAGCCACTGCCGGCGCCCCTGCACGCCTGGGCCGGCGAGCGCGAGTGGGGCTTTCTTACCGCCTGGAACCCGCGCTCCGATCCGCGACCACCACCGGCCAACCGCGCCGCGCAACGGCGGCTGTATGCCGAGCTCCAAGCCGACCCCGCCCTGGATATACATATGGCAGTGGGCGTGGGCACCGACGGCTGGCGCGAACCCAGCTTCTGGATCGTCGGCATCGATGCGCGCAGCGCCTGCGCCAGCTCGGCGCCCGCTACCACCAACTGGGCTGGCTGCACGGTCGTGGCCGGGGTCCGGCGCGGCTGTGCCTGCGCGACTGAACCGGCCGGCGGCGTTGCGCCGCATGGACAACCCGGGCCGGCATTGCGGACAATCGCCCGGATGACTGCCCTTTCCGCCGCTGTCCCGCTGCTCCAGGCGCGGGCCCTGTCCTTTTTCCGCGCGGACGAGCCGGTGTTCGGCCCGCTCGACTTTGCGCTGGGCCGCGGCGAGCTGGCGCTGGTCGAGGGCGACAATGGCAGCGGCAAGACCACGCTGTTGCGGCAGCTGGCCGGCCTGCTGCATGTCGAGCAGGGTGAATTGCACTGGTGCGGCGCTCCCTGGCAGCGCGACGCCTGTGCTGGCGAGGTGGTGCTGCTTGGCCATCAGCTGGGCTTGAAGCTGGACCTGAGCGCACGCGAAAACCTGCGCGTGGCGGTGGGCCTGCATGGCCAGCGCGACGGCGTGGATACCGACGCGGTGCTGGCCCAGGTCGGCCTGAACGGGTACGAGGACGAACCGGTGCGCCGCCTCTCCGCCGGCCAGAAGAAGCGTGTGGCGCTGGCCCGGCTGATTTTGCTGCCGGCGACGTTGTGGCTGCTGGACGAACCCTACGCCAACCTGGACCGTACCGGCATTGCGCTGGTCAACCGCTTGCTGGAACAGCACCTGGCGCGTGGCGGTGCCGCGCTGGTGACCAGCCACGGTGCGGTGGCCTTCCATGGCGGCGAACCCCGCAGGATCCGGATGCATGGATAAGCTCCTTGCAGGCACGACCAGCCGCGGCAGGCCGGAGGCAGCGGGCGACCATGCCTGCGCGGGCAAACCGGCGACAAGGCGGACCTGCCGGAGGACGGCGTGAACCGGGCTCCACTGGGCCGTGCCTGCGCCGCCATGCTGCGGCGCGACCTGACCCTGGCCTGGCGCCGCCGCGGCGACATCGCCATGCCGGTGCTGTACGCGCTGATCGTGACCACGCTTTTTCCGTTCGCGCTGGGGCCGGAGGACACCCTGCTGCAGCGCATCGCCGGCGGCGTGGTGCTGGTCACCGTGCTGCTGGCGATGCTGCTGGCGCTGGATGCGATGTTCCGCAGCGACATCGAGGACGGCTCGCTGGAACAGCTGGTGCTGGCGCCGCAGCCACTGGCGCTGATGCTGGGCATGAAGATCCTGGCGCACTGGCTGACCACCGCGCTGCCGCTGATCGTCGCCGCGCCACTGCTGGCGGGCATGTTGCACCTGCCCACGGCGGTGATTCCGGTACTGCTGCTGGCGCTGCTTCTGGCCACGCCGATGCTGAGCCTGTTCGGCGCGGTACTGATCGCGCTGACGGCCGGCACCCGGCGCTCTGGTATGCTGCTGGCCTTGATGTTGCTGCCTTTGTGCGTACCGGTGGTGATCTTCGCCGCCGGTGCCGTGGCGGCCGCGCAACAGGGGCTGCCGTGGATCGCCCCGATCGCCTGGCTGGGCGCCGCCTTGGTGCTGGCCGTGGTGCTGGCGCCGCTGGCTTGCGCCACCGCCCTTCGAATTGCCCTGGATGCCTGATGGCTAACTGGATCCCGCTCTGGTTGCACAAGCTCGGCTCGCCGCCGCTGTTCTACCGCTTCGCCGGCGTCCTGCGCCCGTGGATGCTGGGCCTGGCGCTGCTGCTGGGTGCGGTGGCGCTGTACGGTGGGCTGGTGCTGGCGCCGGCCGACTACCAGCAGGGTGACGCCTACCGGATCATCTTCATCCACGTGCCCAGCGCCTGGATGGGCCTGTTCATCTATGGCGTGATGGCGGTGGCCTCGTTCATTGCGCTGGTCTGGCGGATCAAGCTGGCCGAGGTAGTGGCGATGGAGTCGGCGCCGATCGGCGCGGCGTTCACCTTCATCACCCTGGTCACCGGCTCGCTGTGGGGCAAGCCGATGTGGGGCACCTGGTGGACCTGGGACGCGCGGCTGACCTCCGAGCTGGTGCTGCTGTTCCTGTACCTGGGCGTGATCGGCCTGTACCACGCGTTCGAGGATCGCCGCCAGGGCGCCCGTGCAGCGGCCTTCCTGGCCATCATCGGCATCGTCAACGTGCCGATCGTGCACTTTTCGGTGAACTGGTGGAACACCCTGCACCAGGGGTCCACGGTCCGCATCCTGGGCCCGTCCAAGATCGCCGCCGGCATGCTGTGGCCGCTGCTGACCATGATGGTGGCGACCAAGTTCTACTACCTGGCCAGCCTGTTCGGCCGCGTGCGCGCCGACCTGCTGGCGCTGGAAAGCGGCAAGGACTGGGTGCGCAAGATCGCCGAGCAGGAGCGCAGCCGATGAGCGTCGCCTCGCTGACCTCGTTCCTGGCCATGGGCGGCTATGCCGCCTATGTATGGCCGTCCTACGCCGTATTCTTCGTGGTGCTCATCGCCGACTTCCTGGCGCCGCACTGGCGCCGTCGGCGCAACCTGCGCGAACTAAATGCCCGCCTGGCGCGTCAAAGTGCGCGCCAGCAACGCACCACGCCGCCCACGGCATAAGCGTCCCACTCGAGTCCCCATGAACCCCACCCGCAAACGCCGCCTCATCATCGTGTTCTCGATCCTCGCCGCCGCCGTGGTGGCGGTCGGCCTGACCGTGTTCGCGCTGCAGAACAACATGAACTACCTGCTGACCCCCAGCCAGGTGCGCGCCGGCCAGGCCGACGGCTACACCACCTTCCGCCTTGGCGGCATGGTCAAGGCCGGCTCGATCCAGCGCTCCAGCGATTCGCTGAAGGTCGGTTTCACCGTGATCGACGCCGACGGCGCCATGCCGGTGCAGTACACCGGCATCCTGCCGGACCTGTTTCGCGACAACCAGTCGGTGATCGCCACCGGCCACATGGACCACGGCCGTTTCATCGCCACCGAAGTGCTGGCCAAGCACGACGAGACCTACATGCCGCAAGGAACTCAAGGACGCGATGGCCAAGGCGCATGGTGGCAAAGCCGGTAGCGGCAAGCCGGGAACGGGGGACATGGCGCAATGACTTTCGTCGTTCATTCCCGTTTGCTGTCGGCCTGTAGTCCGGTCGGCCTGCCCGCCGCCTGGACTGCTCTGCCCCGCTCCCCATTTCCCGCAACCTTCAGGAAGTCCCCTTGCGGGATTTCCCGGCTACAGCCATGACCCCCGAACTCGGCCAACTCGCACTCATCCTCGCCTTCCTGCTGGCGCTGGCCCAGGGCGTGCTGCCGATCGTTGGCGCGTGGCGCGGCAACCGTGCGTTGATGGCGGTGGCGCGGCCGGCCGCGGCCGGTCAGGCGGTGTTCGTGGCGCTGGCGTTCGGGCTGCTGGTGTGGGCGTTCCTGAGCTTCGACTTCTCGGTGCAGTACGTCGCGGACAACTCCAACACCGCACTGCCGTGGTACTACCGCATTGCCGCGGTGTGGGGCGCGCACGAGGGCTCGCTGCTGTTGTGGATCCTGATCCTCAACCTGTGGACGGTCGCACTGGCGACGTTCAGCCGGCAACTGCCCGAGGTCTTCGCCGCCCGCGTGATGGGGGTGCTGGGGCTGGTGGCGGTAGGCTTCCTGGCCTTCATCCTGTTCACCTCCGACCCGTTCGGGCGACTGCTGCCGATGCCGGTGGACGGCGCCGACCTGAACCCGGTGTTGCAGGACCCGGGCATGACCTTCCATCCGCCGGTGCTGTACATGGGCTACGTCGGCTTCTCGGTGGCCTTCGCCTTCTCCATCGCCTCGCTGCTGGGCGGCGGCATGGAGCAGGCCTGGGTGCGCTGGGCGCGGCCCTGGACCAACGCGGCCTGGGGTTTCCTCTCCTGCGGCATCGTGGCCGGCAGCTGGTGGGCCTACGCCGAACTGGGCTGGGGTGGCTGGTGGTTCTGGGATCCGGTGGAAAATGCCAGCTTCATGCCGTGGCTGGTCGGGGTGGCGCTGATCCACGCCCAGGCGGTGACCGAGAAGCGCGGCAGCCTGCGCGCCTGGACCATCCTGCTGTCGATCTTCGCCTTTTCGCTGAGCCTGCTGGGTACCTTCCTGGTGCGCTCGGGCGTGCTGACCTCGGTCCACGCATTTGCGTCGGACCCGCGCCGCGGCCTGTTCATCCTGTGCTTCCTGGCGGTGGTGGTCGGCGGCTCGCTGCTGCTGTACGCGCTGCGCGCGCCCAAGGTGGCCGGCGGCAAGCCGTTCTCGGTGGTCTCGCGTGATACCGCCATCCTGATCAGCAACCTGATGTTCACCGTGGCCGCGGCCATGGTGCTGCTGGGCACACTGTTCCCGTTGATCGGCGACGCGCTGAACCTGGGCAAGATCTCGGTCGGGCCGCCCTACTTCGGTTTCCTGTTTCCGCTGCTGATGGCGCCGGTGGTGCTGCTGCTGCCGTTCGGGCCGTTCCTGCGCTGGGGTCGCAGCGAGGGCGCTCCGCTGAAGAGCCTGCTGCTGCGGGTGGGCATCGCGGCGCTCGCCTGCGCGCTGGTGGCGTGGCTGTTCGTCGACGGCGCGCCGAGGGCGATCATGGGCGTGGCCGCCGCGGTGTGGATCGGCGTGGGCGTGCTGCTGTACGCCTACAAGCGCTGGCGCGAAGCGCCGCGCGGGCGCCGCTACCCGGCCGAGATGGCCGGCATGCTGCTGGCCCATGCCGGCGTGGCGGTGTTCCTGATCGGCGTGCTGCTGTCCGAGTCGCTCAGCGTGACCCGCGACGTGCGGATGGCGCCCGGCCAGGTGCAGACCATCGGCAGCTATCGCTTCCGCTTCGACGGCGTGCAGGCCACGCAGGGACCCAACTGGCACGCCGAGCAGGGTACGGTGACGGTGCTGCGGGACGGCCGCGCGCTGGCAGTGATGCATCCACAGAAACGCACCTACCCGCGCGGCCAGGTGCAGACCGAGTCGGCGATCGACCCCGGCATCACCCGCGACCTGTACGTGGCCCTGGGCGAGCCGATGGACCCGGCCAACCTGGAAGGCGCCTGGGCCCTGCGCCTGTACTACAAGCCGTTCATCCGCTGGATCTGGGGCGGTGGCCTGCTGATGATGCTGGGCGGTTTCGTTGCCGCGGCGGACAAGCGCTTCCGGATCAAGCGCGCCGCTACGGTCGCGGCCACGACGGCGGCACGCGAACAGGAGGCTCGTGCATGAGCCGGCTGCTGCCGCTGTTCGGCTTCGTGCTGCTGGTCGGGCTGTTCGGCTTCGGCATCTGGTGGAACAGCAACCATGACCCGCGCGAGGTGCCCTCGCCGCTGATCGACAAGCCGGCGCCCGCCTTCGTGCTGCCCAGGCTGGAGGATCCGTCGCAGACGGTCAGCAAGGCCTCGCTGCTGGGCCAGCCCTACCTGGTCAATGTGTTCGCCAGCTGGTGCATCGCCTGCGGCCAGGAGCATCCGGTGCTGATGGCCCAGGGCCGCACGCTGGGCATCCCGCTGATCGGCTACGACTACAAGGATGCGCCCGAGGATGCCAAGGCCTGGTTGTCCGAGCACGGCAACCCCTACGACATGGTGATCGCCGATCGCGAAGGCCGCACCGCGATCGACTTCGGCGTCTACGGCGCACCCGAAAGCTTCCTGATCGACGGCAAAGGCGTGATCCGCTACAAGCACATCGGCCCGTTCACGCCGCAGGTGATCGAACGCGAACTCAAGCCGGCCATTGCACGGCTGAAGGCGGAGGCGCCCTGATGCGTACCCTGCTTCGCGCCCTGCTGCTGGCGGTCGTGCTGTGGTCCGGTGTGGCCGGCGCGCAGGCGATCGATCCGCTGCCGTTCAAGAACCACGCCGAGGAAGTACGCTTCCAGAATTTGACCCGGCAGCTGCGCTGCCTGGTCTGCCAGAACGAGAACCTGGCCGACTCCAACGCCGACCTGGCCCGCGACCTGCGCCACGAGGTGTTCGACCTGATGCGCCAGGGCAAGAGCGACGCCCAGATCAAGGATTACCTGGTTGCGCGCTATTCCGATTTCGTGCTGTACGACCCGCCGGTGCAGGGCAATACGCTGCTGCTGTGGTTCGGCCCGCTACTGATCCTGCTGGCCGGCGCCGGCGTGGTGGTGCTGACCGTGCGCCGGCGCAGTCGCGCCGCTGCGACAGGCAAGGCCACCGGCACCGTGCCGACCGGCGACGCCACGATCGACCAGGGGGATGATTGGTGAAGCCGGCTTTCTACGTGATCGCCGCGACGATGGTCGTCGTGGCGCTGGGGTTGTTGTTGCTGCCGCTGCTGCGACGCGGACGGGAGACCGGCCGGTCGCGCGGAATCTTCGCGCTGGCCCTGTCCATCGCCCTGCTGCTGCCGCTGGCGGCCGGCGGTCTGTACCTGTGGATCGGCACGCCGGTGGCACTCAACGGCGTCCCCAAGGCCGCCCCGCCGATGGACGTGAACCAGGCGTTGGCGCAATTGCGCGCACACCTGGAGCAGCAGCCGGACGATCTGCAGGGTTGGCTGCTGCTGGCGCAGACCGACGCCTCGCTGGCGCGACCGCAGCAGGCCCGCGATGCCTACGACCAGGTCCTGCGCATCGACCCCAACAACACCGCCGCCATGGTCGGCTGGGCCGAGGCCGACTCGCTGCTGGCCACGGACCACCGCATCGCCGGGCGCGCCCTGAAGCTGCTCGAACGCGCCGCCCTGCTGCAACCGGACAACCAGCGCGGCCTGTGGCTGCTGGGTATCGCGCAGTTCCAGCACGACCAGTTCGGCTACGCCGCGGCCACCTGGCGTCGTCTGCTGCCGCTGTTGCAGCCCGGGTCGAAGGTGGCCCAGGCGGTCGCCGAGCAGATCGCCGCGGCCGACGCCCGCGCCGGCGGTTCGGCACCGACGGGCGATACCGGCCCCAGCGCATCGGGTCCGCGGTTGCAGGTAAAGGTGTCGCTGGCACCGTCGCTGAAGGACAAGCTGCGCCCGGGCGATACGCTGTTCGTCTACGCCCGTGCGCCGAGCGGCCCGCCGATGCCGCTGGCGGTGGCCCGCCTGGACGCCAGCCAGCTGCCGACCACGGTCACCCTGACCGATGCAATGGCGATGACGCCGAGCCGAAAGCTTTCCTCGGTGCCACAGGTGGTGGTCGGGGCCCGGATCAGCCACAGCGGCCAGGCCACTGCCCACAGCGGCGACCTGGAAGGCAGCGCCGGCACCGTGCGGGTCGATCGCCGTCAGCCGGTCACGCTGCGGATCGAGTCGGAACACCCATGAGCAGCCGCGTTGCCTGCGACGCTCGCCGCTACGCCGAGCTGCCCTCGCCATTTCCGATGAAGCGCGGCGGCGAGCTGTACCGCGCCCACGTGGCCTACGAGACCTGGGGCACGCTGAACCGGGCACGCGACAATGCCATCCTGATCCTCACCGGCCTGTCGCCCAGCGCGCATGCCGCCTCCTCGCCACAGGACCCCAGCCCCGGCTGGTGGGAGGGCATGCTGGGGCCGGGCAAGGCGATCGACACCGATCGCTGGTTCGTGGTCTGCGTGAACTCGCTGGGCAGCGACAAGGGCTCCACCTGCCCGGCCTCGATCGACCCGGCCAGCGGCCGCCCCTACCGGCTGGATTTCCCCCAGCTGGCACTGGAGGACGTGGCCAACGCAGCACACGTGGTGATTGAACGCGCCCTGGGCATCGACCAGCTGGCCTGCCTGATCGGCTGCTCGATGGGCGGCATGAGCGCGCTGGCCTACATGGTGTTGCATCCGGGCAGCGTGCGCGCCCACATCAGCGTCGACACGGCGCCGCAGGCGCAACCGTTCGCCATCGCGATCCGCTCATTGCAGCGCGAGGCGATCCGGCTCGACCCCCAATGGAACAACGGCAACTACGACATCCAGGGAGGGATGAGTGCCGCGGGTGCAGGACGCACAGGAGCGGCCGACATCCAGGGAGGGATGAGTGGCGCGGGTGCAGGACGCAAAGCAGAAGCCGCTGATGAAACTGCCACAGGTGGCCGCTACCCGGACGCCGGCATGAGCATCGCGCGCAAGCTCGGCGTGATCACCTACCGCTCGGCGATGGAGTGGAACGGCCGCTTTGCGCGCATCCGGCTGGATCCGGAGCAGCGCGAAGAGCAACCGTTCGGCTTCGAGTTCCAGGTGGAATCCTATCTGCAGCGCCATGCCGAGCGCTTCGTGCGTTCGTTCGATCCCAACTGCTATCTGTATCTCTCCCGCGCCAGTGACTGGTTCGACATCGCCGAATACGGCAACGGCAACGTGCGCGAAGGGCTCAAGCGGATCGCCGTCGAGCGCGCCCTGGTGATCGGCGTCAGCACCGACATCCTGTTTCCGCTGGTGCAGCAGGAGCAGATCGCCGACGGGCTGGAAGCGGCCGGGGCGATGGTGGAGTTCGTGGCGCTTGACTCACCGCAAGGCCACGATGCGTTCCTGGTGGACATCGAAAACTACAGCCGCGCCATTGGCGGCTTCCTGCAGCGGCTCTAGAAAGCCGCGAACAGCACCGGCCGGCAGTGCGGGGCCTGACTGCTGCCAACCGGGTCACGTACGGCCGCTACCGTTCGAAGGCCCGGCTGCCAAGGTGCACGCGGTACACTACGATGGTCATCACGCCACCAACACCTGAATCCGGATTACCCATGCTCACCACGGAATTTCCCGGCTGTCGCCAGTTGATCGACGCGATCGACGCAGCGGTGGCCAAGGACTCCACCCGCGCTGTCACCGACAGCTTGCGCAACAGTCTGTGCAGGCTGATCCGCGGCGGCGAGGTGAAGCTGCCCGAATGCGTGTTCGAAACCGCCGAGGGTCGCTACGCCCGCCGGGAGCTCTACCGCAGCGAGCAGCACGGCTACTGCGTGGTGGCGATGACCTGGGGACCGGGCCAGGGCACGCCGATCCATGATCACTGCGGCATGTGGTGCGTGGAGGGGGTCTGGAGCGGCGCACTGGAAGTGGTGCAGTACGAGCGGCTGGCCGACCACGACGGCGCCTGCCGTTTCCAGCCGGTGGGAACCATCCAGGCCGGCCCCGGCTCGGCCGGCAGCCTCATTCCACCGCACGAGTACCACACCATCCGCAATCCAAGCGACGACAGCGTGGCGGTCAGCCTGCACATCTACTCGGGCAACATGACCCGTTGCGCCACCTTCAAGCCGTTGCCCGAGGGGCACGACTACCAGCGCTGCGAATGCGAACTGGGACTCGACCCGGTGGTTTGAAGCCGGCATAATGACGCGCTTGCCGGTGTGGCGGAATGGTAGACGCGGCGGACTCAAAATCCGCTTGTGGTGACACAGTGGAGGTTCGAGTCCTCTCACCGGTACCAGACACGGACCCGTGCGCGGGTATCCTCGCACGATGTAAAGAAAGCCCGCGCAACCGCGCGGGCTTTTTCGTTGGCGCCGCCCGGCAGAGCGCTCTCCGGTTGCGGGGAGCGTTCTGCGTAGACCGTTGCCGGTTGCTGCTCGGGCGCTTGCGGCGATCCCGTGGCAAGTGCCCGCGTATCAGGTCCTGCAGGCTTCCAGGGTCCGCACCATGCCGTACAGATCATCCCGATGAAAGGGCTTCTGCAGCGTCGGCCTGTCCCGCCACGGTTCGGCCAGGCCGGCGGCGCCGTAGCCGGTAGCGAAGGCAAACGGAATACCCCGCCCGGCCAGCACCTCGGCCACCGGGTACACCGGCTGTCCGTTGACATTGACGTCCAGGATGGCGATGTCCGGCGTCTCGTTGCGGGCTGCCTCCACCGCCTTGTCGATATCCGCCAGGGGGCCGATCACCTCGTGCCCGATGTCCACGAGCATGTCCTCCAGCAGCATGGCCACCAGCATTTCGTCCTCGATCAGCAGAATCCGCATGTGAACCCGATGTTGTGCTTGATGTTTCCAGCGCGCTCAGACGGCGCGATGGGCTTCTGTTTCGCCGACTTCCTGCCAGCTGCCGTCGGCGTGCTGGACCCGGACCGGCGGTTGCCTGCAATCCCACGCGCGCGCCAGCTTGGCCCTCACCGCCAGCGCCGCCGCGATCGCCTCGTCGCGATGCGGAAAGGTCCCGACACGATCCACTTCGCCGCGGACGATCCAGGGCGCCTCGGCGCTGAACGGTACGAACAGGTGCACAGGCTGGGGGTTCATGGCGTCTCCCTGCGAAGCCCTGCGCGACATCGCGGGCCTGGTTGTTCCGAGGGTGGCGAGTGCCGGTTGCCGCGTGCCCGGGCGCCGGCCGAGTTTTGCAGATGTGAATGCCAAAAAACAGCCACGCGCCGCCCCCTCAGGGCAGGCATTGTCCATCTACCAAGGTCAAGGTTAAGTGGACGTCCAGAGTCCGTGGCGGCGAACAGCCGCGGCGGCCTATGGCCGGCAGGGACCCCGCCGCGCCCCGATGATCCGAAGCGACGTCGCACCGGTGACACGAACGGCCCGTCGCGGCGCTCCAGGACCGTGACCGGAGCGGACCCGCCTTTGCCGGCTACAGCGAGCGCGCCACCCGGAAACCCACCCGGCCGCTGCGCACGCTTCGCTCGGCGCCCTGCCGGTAGGCCGAACGAACCTGTTCGGGCGAGCTGCCCCAGGAGCCGCCGCGCACCACGTGGGTGGCGCAACCGGGGTTGATCCAGGCGCTGCCGTCGCGTGGCGCACGCAGATAGGTGTCGTGCCAGCAGTCGGCGACCCACTCCGACACGTTGCCGTCGATGTCCTTCAGACCGAAAGGATTCGACTGGAAATGGCCCACTGGCGCCGGGCCCCAGTAACCATCGCGGTAGCCGGTGAAGGCGTGGCTCCAGCGACGCCCGCTGGGTGAGCGATCCATGCTTCCGGTGACGTTCTCCACCGCCTGCGACGGTCGGCCCGTCACCCCACCAGTAGCGCGTCCGGGTACCGCCGCGCAAGGCGTATTCGAACTCCGCCTCGCTCGGCAGGCGGTAGGGCTTGCCGGTGCGTTCGGCAAGCCACGCGGCATAGGCCTTCGCATCATTCCAGGAGACATTGACCACCGGCAGCTTGTCGCCGGCCTGCTCGCCGCCGTAGTCATCCTGCCAGGTGGCGCCGGCATCGTCGCGCAGGGCCCCGCTGCGCTCGTCGTAGACGCTGGCGCCACCGAGCTTCACCGAATCGGGCGTGTAGCCGCTGGCCTGAACGAAATCGCGGAACTGCCCCACCGTCACCTCCTCCTGCCCGAGAGCGAAGCCGCGGCCGATCTGCACCGGGTGCTGCGGGGTTTCGGCCTCGCCGTGCCCGGACTCGCTGTCCGGCGCGCCCATCTGGAAGGTGCCGGTAGGCACCACCACCATCGCCGGCGCGCGTCCGGGCATGTCGGCAAACCCGTCGCTGAACACCTGGCCGGGCTTGTAGTTGGCGTACAACCGGGCGTTGGTCAGGCGCTCGCGGAACTCGTCGAGCCCGGCCAGGTCCGGGCTGATCCCCGCCACCTGTGCGGCCAGCCTGCGCGCCAGCGGCAGGTCGCCCGCATCGAGCGCCGAGTGCGCCTGCGCCAGGATGCTGGCGGCGCGCTGGTGACGGATGCCGTCGACCCGATTGCGCACGTCACGCGCCTGCTGCGAGCCCGGGCGCACCGCGTCGGCCTCGGCCAGCGCCTTGTCGGCCGCATCGAAATCGTTCTGTGCCACCGCCGCCAGTGCCCGGTCCAGCATCACGCGCTGCACCTGGAAGATGCCCTGCTCGGCCACCGCGTTCTGCGGGTCGAGCTGCTGGACCTGACGGTACATGTCCAGTGCGCTGCCACCGGCCGGCTGCTCCACCTTGCCTTGCTGCAACAGAGCGGCGGCCCTGGCCAGCATCGGCCGGACCAGCTCCAGCGTATGCAGGCCCGACTCCAGTTGCTTCACCTCGCGCGCGGAATCGGGCAAGCCGCGCAAGGCCTGCAGGCGCTCCTGCGCGCTGTTGGCATCGCCCATGGCAATGTCCTGGCCGATCTGCGCCACCACCCTCGCGCGCACCTCGTACAGCCCCTTGGTGGCGCGCCGGCTGTCCGGCTTGTCATGCAGCGCCCTGGCATACAGCGCCGCGGCGCTGTCGTCGCTGCCGATCAGGTTGCCCGCATGCAGCGCCTTGGTCGCCTGCTCGAGCAGCGCCAGCACCTCGGGCGGGTCGTCGCTCAGTTGCTCGGGCAACTGCTGGTTGCGCTTGCTCATGCGGGCGGCGATCACCTCGGTCGGCGCCAGCGTCAGCGGCGGCCCGGCGTCGAGCTCGGCCTGCGACGAATCGGAGCCGTTCGGTCGGGGATAGGCCGGCGAGGACACGCCTATCGGCATCGAGTGGCGCGGCGCCACGGTTGCCGGGTCGACGTGGAACACCCGCGGAAAGAAGTGATAGAGCAGCGCGCTTCCGAGCACGGCCACACCGAGGGCGCCACCCAAGGTGCGCTGGCGGCGGACGGTTTGGTTGCTGGGCATGCTGGGAGGTCTCGGGGCTGGCCTGTTATCGTGCGACGTCACCATAGGCACAAACCGATGGCAGGGCAATCCACGCCTGTGCCCGCCACCTCCGAGGAACCCGTTGCATGTCCCAGCTACCGCCGGCCCCGGCCGCATCATGGATCGATACGCGCGAGGCGCTGGATGCCTGGCTGTCGCGGTTGCCTGCCGATGCGATCGTCGGACTGGACACCGAATTCATGCGCCGCGACACCTTCTACCCGCAGCTGGCCCTGCTCCAGCTGGGCTGGGAGGGCCATTATGCGCTGGTCGACCCGCTCGCCTTCGACCTGGGTGACGCGCTGCAATCGCGGCTGGGCACGGGCGCGGCCACCACCGTGATGCACAGCGCCAGCGAGGATCTCGAGGCGATGGCATCGCTGCTCCCGGACGGGCCGCGGCTGCTGTTCGACACCCAGATCGCCGCTGCCTTCGTGGGCATGGGCCTTGGCATCAGCTACCGCGCGCTGGTGGCCGAACTGGTCGGGGACGAACTGGACAAGGGCGAGACCCGTTCGAACTGGTTGCAGCGCCCGCTGACCGACTCCCAACGCAGTTACGCCGCGCTCGACGTGGTGCATCTGAAGCCGATCCACGAAGAGCTGGCCCGCCGGCTGCAGCAGCGCGACCGCACCGACTGGCACGCCGAGGACTGCGAACGGCTCAAGCAGCGCGCCAGCCACCGCGAGAGCGACGCCCAGCCGCAGCGCGCCCTGCGCGGTGCCGCCGAATGGCCGCGGGCGCAGCAGGCCATGCTGCGCCGGGTCCTGCGTTGGCGCGACCGTACCGCGCGAGCGCTGGACAAGCCGCGGCCGTGGCTGGTCGACGACGCCCTGGCGCTCGGCCTGGCGCAGCGCCCCCCGGCCAGCCTTGCCGAACTCGAACAGCGCAGCCGCGGCCAGCGCGCGCTGCGCGCGGGCCAGCGCAGCGAACTTTTCCAGTTGATGGCGCCACCGGTCAGCGCCGAGGAGGAGATCGCCACGTCCGCGATCCCCACCCATCCACAGGGCGAGACCAAGAAGGCGCTTGGCGCGATGAAGCAGACGGTCGACCGGATCGCCGGCGAACTGGACCTGCCGCCCGGCCTGTTGTGCCCGCGCAAGGTACTGGAGGAATACGCAGTCACCGCCGAATGGCCCGAGTTCCTGGAGGGCTGGCGCCGCGGCGTGCTGCACGAGCCACTGACCACCCTGCTGCCCGGCTAGCAGCCCGCTCGTCCGGCTCTTGGCGAGACCGCCGGGCGCTGCTACCATGCGCGCTTCGTGTGGGGCCATAGCTCAGCTGGGAGAGCGCGTCGTTCGCAATGACGAGGTCGGGAGTTCGATCCTCCCTGGCTCCACCAATCAGATTGAAGCACGTCGCGAAAGGCCGGTGATCCAATCACCGGCCTTTCCGCTTTTCGTCACCATCGTTTTCGATCCGGTGGCACCGGGCACGGATCGCCGCTGAATGCGACCGACGCCGAAGGTCGCGCGCCCCCGAACGGCAGCGCGCATGGCCATGGTGCGTGGCGCCCCGAACTGGCTGCCCGGTTTTTCGGAGACGCCACGCCCTCCCGGGCGCACCGAGCCAACGATTCGCCTGCCGCGCAGGCCGGCCTCCCCGGGGCACTGCAGCAACCACGCGCGCGACTGCCGATGTGAGCCCGCGGCCACGCGCGATCCGGCTCAGCGGTGCGTATAGCCCTGGCTGTTGTTGCGGTTGGCGGGGGCTTGCTCGGATTCCTTTTCCTCGCGCTCCTGGCGGCGGTCCTGCAGGTGTTTGTCGACCTCGGCGATATGTTCCTCGTTGCGGTCGCCGGTGCCGTGCGGACGGTTGGCGGGTGGAGTGGGCATGGCGTGATCCTCGGTGGCGCGGAGCCTTCACGCTAGGACGCGGCGACTGATGAAATCGTGAGCCCGCACCGCCGGAGCCGCTCATGACACCACTGGACAAACCGCTACGCCGGGAATTGCTGATCGAAGGGCGCGCCTACACGCTGACGGTCGACCCGACCGGACTCAAGCTTGCGCGGAAAGGGCGCCGCAAGGGCATCGAGCTGGAGTGGGATGCGCTGGTCAATGGCGACGCGGCACTGGCCGTGGCGCTGCAGGCCTCGATCGAGGCGGACTGAAGCGGCTTGCGGATGCCGTCGGCGCCCATCGTGATCGTTGCCAGCCGCCTGCGGCCGGCTTGCGATCGCGCCGGGGCGACGCCGCGCTGCCGATCTGCGACGCTGGTCCGGTTGGCGCCGGCCCGGCTGACCGGTCGGCCCGGCGCCGCCCATCCATCCGCACTGCCACAAGGATCCCCATGAGTACCGGCAACCTGTTCGACCTCACCGGCAAGATCGCCCTGGTCACCGGCGCAAGCCGCGGCATCGGCGCGGAAATCGCACGACTGCTCAGTGCCCAGGGCGCCCACGTGATCGTCTCCAGCCGCAAACAGGCCGACTGCCAGGCGGTGGTCGACGGCATCCTCGCCGACGGCGGCAAGGCCCAGGCGCGTGCCTGCCACATTGGCGAAATGGACCAGATCGGCGAGTTGTTCGAGTGGCTGGCGCAGGAGCACGGACGGCTCGACATCCTGGTCAACAACGCCGCCACCAACCCGTACTTCGGCCCGATCACCGAGACCGACCCGGCGGTGTTCCAGAAGACCGTGGACGTGAACATCCGCGGCTATTTCTACATGTCCAGCCACGGCGCCCGGTTGATGGCGAAGAACGGGGGCGGGGCGATCGTCAACGTGGCCTCGGTCAACGGCGTGGTGCCCGGCTTCCAGCAAGGCATCTACTCGATCACCAAGGCCGCGGTGATATCGATGACCAAGGCGTTCGCGGTGGAGTGCGCCGACGCCGGCGTGCGCTGCAACGCGTTGCTGCCGGGACTGACCGACACCCGGTTCGCCTCGGTGCTGGTAAACACGCCCGCGATCCTGAAGCAGGCGCTGGCGCACGTGCCGATGCGCCGGGTGGCCCAGCCCTCGGAGATGGCCGGCGCCGCGCTGTACCTGGCCTCGGACGCGGCCTCCTATACCACCGGCGCCGTGCTCAACGTCGACGGCGGCTACCTGTCGGTGTGACCGTGCAGCCGCTCACCAGTCCTCCCGAGATCGCTTCGCGCGGCAAGCAGGCGCGCGGGCGGCTGGGACAGCGGCAGCGGGCGGACACCGGCGGACCCTCGCCCGCGCCATCCGATCGTCTTTTTCCATCCCTGCAGGAGTAACCGCCATGCCCCTGAGCAACCGCCAACTGTTACTGAAATCCCGTCCCGAAGGGCTGGTCGCGAGCGACAACTTCGACCTGATCGAAACTCCCGTACCCGAGCTGAAGGACGGCGAGGTGCTGGTCCGCGTGCTGTACCTGTCGATGGACCCGACCAACCGCGTGTGGATGCGCGACATCCCGCAATACCTGCCGCCGGTGGCCATCGGCGAGGTGATGCGTGCGCTGGGTCTGGGCCGCGTGGTCAAGTCGCGCTCCTCGCGCTACGCCGAGGGCGATCTGGTGCAGGGCATCACCGGCTGGCAGGACTACCTGGTGCTGCACGAGGACGCCAGGGGATACGTGCGTCTGCCGGCCGACCCGGGGATCCGCCTGCCTACCCTGCTCGGCGCCGCCGGCATGAGCGGCATCACCGCCTACTACGGCCTGACCGAGATCGCCCCGGTGCGTGCCGGGGAAACCCTGGTGGTGTCCGCCGCGGCCGGCTCGGTCGGATCGGTCGCCGGCCAGATCGGAAAGATCCAGGGCGCCCGGGTGGTCGGCATCGCCGGCGGCGCGGAAAAGGGCCGCTACCTGGTCGACCAGCTCGGCTTCGATGCCGCGGTCGACTACAAGGCCGCGGACTTCCGCCAGCACCTCAAGGACGCCACGCCCGATGGCGTGCACGTGAACTTCGAGAACGTCGGCGGCGAGGTCATGCGAGCGGTGCTCTCGCGCATGGTCATCGGCGGCCGCGTGGCGCTGTGCGGACTGGTCTCCGGCTACAACAGCAGCGAGCGGCCCAGCGACGATTTCAGCCCGTTCGTGATGAAGCGGCTCAGCATGCGCGGCTTCCTGGTGCTCGACTACACCCGCACCGAAGAGGCCGTGCGGGCGCTCAGCGGCTGGATCGCCGAAGGCCGGCTCAAGGCCGAGGAAACCGTTGCCGAGGGACTGGAGCATGCGCCGGAAGTACTCAACCGGCTGTTCGACGGGAGCCACCGCGGCAAGCTGGTGCTGCGGGTGGACCCCCAGGCCTGAGCGGGCCCGCCGCCGGCGATCGCCTGACCGAGCATTGGAACGGGCGGGTGCGCCGGCGCATCGGATTGCCGGCAACCTGTGCACCCGCATGCCCCCAGCTTGCCCACGCCTTGGCAGGCCCGGTCTGCATGGTCGCCAGCGCACAGGGCAAGCCACCAACCCACCCGGCGGAAATGCTGTAGAGCCGGTGGGCTGAAGCCCACCCTACGCACCGCATGGCCCCCGGGCTTTCCCACGCCGTTTGCAGGCCCGGTCTGCATGGTCGCCAGCGCACACGGCAAGCCACCAACCCACCCGGCGGAAATGCTGTAGAGCCGGTGGGCTGAAGCCCACCCTACGCACCTGCATGCCCCCCGGCTTTCCCACGCCGTTTGCAGGCCCGGTCTGCATGGTCGCCATGCGTACACGGCAAGACCACCGACCAAGCCGGCGGAAATGCTGTAGAGCCGGTGGGCTGAAGCCCACCCTACGCACCGCATGGCCCCGGCTTGCCCACGCCCCTCGCAGACCCGGTCTGCATGGTCGCCATGCGTACACGGCAAGACCGCCAACCAAGCCGGCGGAGATGATGAAGAGCCGGTGGGCTGAAGCCCTGGCAGGATCACCCGCGAGGTGGCTTCCGGTGCGGCAAGCGTCGGCGCTCACGCCCGCCGCCGGGCGCGGCGGCGGGCGAACCGGTCAGCGCGTGTGCACCCAGTAAACATGGATGCCGTTGGCCCGGTCCTCGGCGCGATTTCCGGCGCGTCCCTCGACCACGGTGCCCCAGGTCGAGCGCAACTGGCCCAACACGATGCGGTCCACCCGGACCTGCTCATCCGGCGCCACGATGAAGGCCGCCTCGATCACCATGACGCCATCGCGCTGGAATACCAGCGTGGCGGGCTTGCCCGCGCTGGCGCCCCAGCCGACATGCAACTCGCACGCGACCGGCGAAAACACGCCACGATTGTCCAGGCTCCAGCCCTCGGTCTTGCTCAACAACGAGTTGAGGCGCGGGTCGCCCCAGTCGATCGGGGCCCCGCTGGCTTGGGATGGCGGTTTGTACGGGTGGTTCATGCGTGTAATTGTCCCTTCTACTCCATGGCTGGTTGTGATCGTTCGCACAAAAAACAGGATCTTGCGCGTGCTTCTCAACGTGGTATCGGCAGATTGGCCGGAGACTTGAACCCGCCGCGATCCGTTGCCGCAGTGCGCCGATGCGTGCGCACGCACGAGGGCCCACCCGATGCGCCGCTACCATGCAGATACATGGCCCGGCTGGCGGCATGCCGGACCGGCAGCGCTGTCGCCCCGCACCTTCCCTGCCGCCATTGCCCTCCCCACCGCCGGCCAGGATGAACGCATGCCCAGCCACGTCCATGCTGTTGTCGCCCCCATGCTTGCCCACGTCCTGCTGGTGTTCATCATGAGTGGCCGCCTGCTGTACGTGCGGGTCACCGAAATGCGCCGCAAGCGGATCCATCCGCAGGCGTTGGCGACATCCGCAGGCATGGCCACGCGGCTGGAGGATCTGCGTGCGGCGGACAACTTCCGCAACCTGTTCGAGGTGCCGGTGCTGTTCTTCGCACTGATGATCGCGGCGCTGGCCACGGCGCATGCACCCGGATGGCCGATTGCCGGCGCCTGGGCATTCGTTGCGCTGCGCGCGCTGCACAGCCTGATCCACTGCGGCTACAACAAGGTGCTGCACCGCTTCGCGGTATTCCTGACCAGCTGCGCCGTGTTGCTCGGGCTGTGGATCGCGTTCTTCCTGACGCTGCCCGGGCCGGCCGCCGCCTGAGTCCCGGCCGCGCCACCCGCCTGCCTCGCCCGCGCGTTCAACCGGACACCCCGGGCACGGGTCGCCGGGCCATGGCGCCAACCGCCCAACCGCGCGCGCAACCAACGCTCGCACGGCTGCGAGAGGCCCCGCGCCACCAGCGCGCCCAGCAGCCAGCACAGCGCCAGCGCCGGTGGATACCAGAGGTAGCCGTAGCGGGGATCGGCATCGACCATGCGATAGAGCCGCACCACGGCGAACACCACGAACATGTGGCTCAGGTAGATCTCGTAGCTGAGCCGGCCCCAGCCGCACAGCCAGCCCAGACCGCGCCACACCCGCACCGGGCGCACGCTGCAGGCCAGCAGCAGCGCCACTACCGAACCGGTCAGCACCAGCATCACGCCGTTGTGCAGCAGCGGCCATAGCCAGTGGCCGGCCAGGGTGGATGCCAGCAGACCGGCACTACCCGACAGAAGCAGTACTCGCCCCGCGGCCGGGCCGGGCACGGCCAGCCGCCGCCGCAGCAACGCACCCAGCACGCCGGCGGCAATCGCCGCCATGCCGGGCAGGTAGGCCTTCTCTTGCCAGATCTCGTTGCCGTCGAGCGCGGCGCGGCTCAGCGGTAGCGACAACGCCAGCACCATCAACGGTGGCAGCAGCCACACGCTGCGGCGGGTGGCCAGGCAAAGCAACGGAAAGCCGAGGTAGAACGCTTCCTCGATCGACAGCGACCACAGCACGTCCCAATTGCCGGGCAGATAGCCGGTGCGCCCTTCGTACCAGTTCAGGTGCAGGCCCAACGCCGAAACCAGGGCCCGCGGCAGCGACTGCCCGGCGCGGTGGATCACGTAGTCCTGCACACCCAGCAGGTGCAACACGCTCAGCACCGCCAGCAAGGCCAGCAGACATGGCACGATCCGGGCGAAGCGCCGCGCATAGAACGCACGCGCGTCCAGCCGGGTCAGGCTGCCCCAGCGCTCCAGCGCGTTGCCGGTGATCAGGAAACCGGAAATTACGAAGAACACGAACACCGCTTCGTAGCCGTTGTAGTTCAGCGCCTGCAGCAACCGCGCGGGCAACACCTGGGACAACGCCGTGGCCTTCAGGGGAATGCGCAGGCCCAGGTGGTTGAGCACCACGAACACGATCGCCAGGCCACGCAACAGGTCGATGCCCGCATTGCGGTGCGTCAGTCGCGGAGCCGACGCGATGGTCGATGGTGGTGCATCGGTCGCCATGGCCGCCCGGTCTGCAAAAGGCCATCATCCGGCTTGTCCACACCGCGGACAAGCACCCTGCGCCGGCTCGATCCGGGAGTACCTGGCGCGTACCTCAACGGGTCGGCGGATACGGGTGCTGCTGCAGCAAGCGGGCCAGGTGCGCGGCGTTGGCGGCCTGGGTCCGGATGGTGCCGGCCAGGGCCTTGGGTGTGCCGGGCAGGTCGATGTAGTCGACGTCGCTCATCGCCTCGCCCACCCAGTAGCTGGAGCTGCCGCCGGGAATGGTGAAGCCGACGTCCGCCAGGGCCTGGTACAGCTCCGCGGTCACGTGGTGCGCGCCGTCCTCGTTGCCCACCACCGAGACGATCGCCACCTTGCCGAACGTGGGATAGATCCCATGCTCGTCGATCTGCCCGAGCACGGCATCGAGCCGTTCCAGCACGCGCTTGCAGACACTGCACGGCTGCCCCATCCAGATCGGCGTGGCCAGCACGAAGATATCCGCCTGCATGATCCGCTGCCGGAGTGCCGGCCAGGCGTCGCCCGGGCCTTCGTCACTGCGCACGCCCGGCTTGATGTCGTGGTCCACGGCGCGCTCGAAGGCGGTGCTCACGTCGTGGGCGTGCAGCGCCTGCATCACCTGACCGAGCAGATGTTCGGTGGACGAGGGCTGCGGCCCTTGCTTGAGCGTGCAGTTCAGGCCAAAGGCGGATAGCGGCATGGCGACCTCCTGCCGGGGCAAAAAGCCAACCCTGCCAGCCAGCGTGTGCATGGTCCGTGGCAGGCCCGCGCAGGCGCCCTGCCCACCCGCAGCCGGCGCACCGGCACGGGCATTCGGTCGTGGCCGAAGCAGGCGGCAGCGGCCCCGGCGTGAGCCGGAGCGGTGGCTAGCCGGTCACCTCGACGCCACGCCAGAACGCCACCCGGCCCTTGATGGCAGCGGCGGCCTCCAGCGGCTCGGGGTAGTACCACGCAGCCGCCTCGTTGGTCTGGTCCCCGACCACCACGTCGTAGTAGCTGGCCGTGCCCTTCCATGGACAACGACTGTGCCGGTCGCTGTCGCGAACGTGCTCGCGACGCAGCGCGCTGATCGGAAAATAATGGTTGCCCTCCACCACCACGGTGTCGTCGCTTTCGGCGATGACCGCTCCGTTCCATTGTGCACGCATGCTCATGCCTCCCCGGCCAGCGCCTCGTCCGGGAACAGCACGTCGGTGAAGCCGAACTTGTTGAAATCGGTAATCCGCGACGGGTAGAGGCGGCCAATGAGGTGATCGCACTCGTGCTGCACCACGCGCGCGTGGAATCCGTCGGCGGTGCGGTCGATCGGCGTGCCGTGCGGGTCCAGGCCCTGGTAGCGGATCATGCTGAAGCGGTTGACCGCGCCGCGCAGGCCCGGCACCGACAGGCAGCCCTCCCAGCCCTCCTCGGTGTCCTGCGACAGCGGCATGATCATCGGGTTGAGCAGGATGGTGCGCGGCACCGGCGGGGCGTCCGGATAGCGCTCGGAGCTGTCGAAGCCGAAGATCACCAACTGCAGGTCCACGCCGATCTGCGGCGCGGCCAGACCGACCCCGCCGGCTTCGTGCATGGTGTCGAACATGTCGGCGATCAAAGCTTCCAGCTCCGCGCTGCCGAACATGCTCGAAGGTACGCTGGCGGCCACCCGCAGCAGGCGGGGGTCACCCATCTTCAGGATATCGCGAACCATTGGCAGCCTCCGTCGCGTTCGATGCGAAGGCGGCATTATGGACCGCCGCCAGTGAACGCGACTGCGACACGATCACAACCCGGCCGCGCCCGCGGACACCACGCCAGTGGGTGGCTTTGCGACCGGCGGGCACGACCCCTGGACGACCGTGCCCCCGCCGTGGCGGACCGCGCCCGCGCTAGCGCCCGCCGAACACCTTCTTCAGCAGGTCGGTGGTGCGCGCCGCCGGGTTGGTGCGGATCGACCGCTCCTGCTCGGCGATGGTCGCGAACAGGCCGTCCATCGTCTTCGCCGTGACATAGCTGTCCAGGTCCAGCGCGCTGCCGCCCTGGCCCTGCTTGCCGCTGCCCAGCGCGCCCAGCACGTCGCCCAACGCGCCTCCGCTGCCGGCGGTGAACGCCTTGTACTTGCGGGTAACACCGACGCTGTCGGTGGCGCTGGCCACGATCGGATGGATCCGCGCGGTGAGCGCATCGCCGGCGACGCGGCGAAAGAAATCGGTGGCCGCGTGGTCACCGCCGGTGAGGATGCCGCGCGCATCGTCCAGGGTCATCCTGCGGATCGCGTCGCCGAAAATGTCCGCCACCTGCGGCACCGCCTTTTCCGCGGCGCGGTTCAGGCTCAGCTCGAAGGCGTCCACCTTGGCGCCCTGCCCGAGCTGTCGAGCCAGCTTGCCGGCCTGCTCCAGCTTGCCCGGCAACGGGATGCGCACCCCGGGGTTGTTCCAGAAGCCGCCCTCGCGACCCAGCGTATTGATCGCGTGGGTAGTGCCCTTGGCCAGGGCCTCTTTCAGCCCGGCGGCAATCTCGCTGCCGGGCAGGTTGGCGGCCTGCGTGCGGCTGTCCCCGGCAGCCTGCTTCACCTGGTGCAGGATGTCCTTCCACTGGCCGGTGTCCATGGCTGTCGCGGGCGTGGCGGCAACGGCCACGGCCAGCGCCACGTGATGAATGCTGCTGCGCATGGCAATTCTCCAAGGGACGGGGTCTTGAGTCTACGCGCCCGGACCGCCCGCGGCGGCCACCCTGCCCGCCTGACACCCCGCTTGTTCGACTAAAGGCTAATGCCGCTGACGCGCCGTTGGCATTGACCGGTCCACCGTGCGGGGCGAATCTTGGCTATCGCCGAGGAGAAGCCGCCCATGCAACGTGCCGCCGCCGTTCCCTCCAGCCCCGCCGGCAAGATCCTGTGGGCCACCATCGCCATCGTGGGCGCGTTCTGCCTGGGCGTGGTGGCACTGCGCCGCGGCGAGCCGATCAACGCGATCTGGCTGGTGGCCGCCTCGATCGCCGTGTTCGTGATCGGCTACCGCTTCTACAGCCGCTTCATCAACGACAAGGTGCTGCAGCTGGACCCCAGCCGCGCCCCACCGTCAGTGCTGCACAACGACGGCCTGGACTACGTGCCCACCGACAAGTGGGTGGTATTCGGCCACCACTTCGCCGCCATCGCCGGCGCCGGCCCGCTGGTCGGCCCGGTGCTGGCGGCGCAGATGGGCTACCTGCCCGGCACGCTGTGGATCCTGATCGGCGTGGTGTTTGCCGGCGCGGTGCAGGACTTCATGATCCTGGGCCTGTCGCTGCGGCGCGACGGCCGCTCGCTGGGCCACATGCTGCGCGAGGAGCTGGGGCCGGCGGCGGGCCTGGTCGCCATGTTCGGCGTGCTGGTGCTGATGATGATCGTGCTGGCGGTGCTGGCACTGGTGGTGGTCAAGGCGCTTACGCACAGCCCGTGGGGCACCTTCACCGTGGCCTGCACCATCCCCATCGCGCTGTTGATGGGCGCCTACCTGCGCTGGTTCCGGGTCGGCCGCATCCTGGAGGTGTCGATCATCGGGCTGGTGTTGCTGCTGGGCTCGATCTGGCTGGGCGCCTACGTGGCCCAATCGCCCACCTGGGGCCCGCTGTTCGACTTCACGCCCAAGGCACTGGCCTGGCTGCTGATCGCCTACGGTTTCTGCGCCTCGGTGCTGCCGGTATGGCTGCTGCTGGCACCGCGCGATTACCTCTCCACCTTCCTGAAGATCGGCACCATCGCGTTGCTTGCGCTGGCGATCTTCCTCACCGCGCCGACCCTGCAACTGCCGGCGGTGACCAAGTTCATCGACGGCAGCGGCCCGGTGTTCGCCGGCAACCTGTTCCCGTTCCTGTTCATCACCATCGCCTGCGGCGCGGTGTCCGGCTGGCACTCGATCATCGCCTCGGGCACCACGCCGAAGCTGCTGGCCAACGAGGGCCAGGCGCGCATGGTCGGCTACGGCGGCATGCTGATGGAGGCGTTCGTGGCGATCATGGCGCTGGTGGCTGCCGCCTCGCTGCACCCGGGCGTGTATTTCGCGATGAACTCGCCCTCGGCGCTGATCGGCACCACCGCGCAGAGCGCCGCCACCGCGATCAGCCAGATGGGCTTCGTGGTCAGCCCCGATCAGCTGTTGCAGACGGCCAAGGACATCGGCGAAGGCAGCATCCTCAGCCGCGCCGGTGGCGCACCCACCCTGGCGGTCGGCATGGCGCAACTGCTGCACACCATCATTCCCGGCGCAGTCGATGATGGCGTTCTGGTACCACTACGCGATCCTGTTCGAGGCGCTGTTCATCCTGACCACGGTGGACGCCGGCACGCGCGTCGGCCGCTTCATGATCCAGGAGATCGTAGGCCTGGTGTACAAGCCGCTGCAGCAGACCGAGTCGTGGGCCGGCAACCTGCTCGCGACCGTGTTCTGCGTCGCGCTGTGGGGCTACTTCCTGTACCAGGGCGCGGTCGACCCGCTGGGCGGCATCAACACGCTGTGGCCGCTGTTCGGCATCGCCAACCAGATGCTGGCGGCCATCGCGCTGATGCTGGCCACCGTGGTGGTGGTCAAGCTCAAGCGCGAGCGGTTTGTGTGGGTGCCCGGCGTGCCGGCGATCTGGTTGATCGTGTGCACCCTCACCGCCGGGTGGCAGAAGCTCTCCGGCCCGATCAGCTTCACCGCCGCGGCCAACAAGTACGCCGCCGCCATGCACGAAGGCCAGCTGCTGGCGCCAGCCAAGAACATGGTGGAGATGCAACGGATCGTCACCAACAACTACGTCGACATGGCACTCACCGGCCTGTTCATGCTGCTGGTGCTGACCATGCTCGGCTTCGTCCTGCGCACCATGATCCAGGCCTGGAAAACCAACCACCCCACCGCCCACGAAGAACCCTACGTGGCGCTGACCAGCGTGGCCAACCCATGACCGCGCGCACCCACCTGGCCGCCTGGCGGCGCACCCTGCGGCGGCTGCGCCAGCGCGCCGTGCAGACCGCCCGCCTGTGCTGCGGCGTACCGGACTACGACGTCTACGTACGGCACCTGCGCGAGCACCACCCCGAGCGCCCGGTGCCCAGCTACCAGGAGTTCTTCCGCGAGCGCCAGGTCGCCCGCTACAAGGGCGGCGGCGGGCGCTGCTGCTGAGCGCGCGGCGCAGTTACGGGCAACTGGCCGGCGCAAGCGCTCCGCGAGGGGCCCGTGTGGGCGGCCATGTGTGGGCGAAGCGGGACTTAATTGGCCACGTCCCCTTTAATTCGAAATTTCCAACTGTTCGTGACGGTTATTCATGCAGCCTAACGCTTGAGTTAAGCGGCGCGCGGTACGCGCGTCCGCTTGGACGAGTGGTTAGGCTTTCTGAGCCGGTCGATCAAGGATTCTTGAACGCGATACATGGGACAGTTCGAAGTTGTGATGTCCGTGACGAGCCCCTTTGAAACAAGGTAGGAGACAGCGACCTGGAGGTCAGGATGTGTGCCCGTGTCGTATTGAAAACAGGGCTCGGACACGATGCCTAGTACCGTGCCGGCACTTAGGACAAAAAAATTCCTTATATGCTTGTTCTCTGGCTGGCAAACGTCTTCACGCATCTCGGCGATGACGGATGGAAAACGTTCTTCAATGCCTTGCCAGACTTTGGATTGTTCTCTGGCGAGCTCTCTATCTCGACGCTTGTCTGTGTACTTGTCGCCTAAATAGTTGCCTGTGGCACCTGTTATCGCGCCAATCAAGAAGCCCACACTGAGTGAAAGCATATCCATAAAAAGCCTAACGCTGGAGTTAAGCGGCGGCGTAGCCGTCCGCCTTGAACGAGATGTTAGACAACTTCGCCGGAAGCTAAAAGATGGCGCTAGCTTTGGTGCAGACCGCATTGAGGATTTGGCGAGTTTGAAAACTGCCATCGGCGTTGACCGCACCGGCTCTCTCCATGAGCGAAAGTTGACCACTGAAGCGGTTGAGAAAGCCGCTAAATGCTTTGTTCGCGTCCAGTTGGAAACCGACGCCATTGTCTTGCCGATTGATGACCGTGTAGGTTGCGTCAAGACCTGCCGCCCCCTGAACTTTTACACTATCGTTTGAGACTTGAATATATATGCCGCCTACAGGGGTTTCTCGTATGTCGGCCGACGCATAGTTGCTGTACGTACCGTGGCACCCGAGATTGGTTGTGCCGGGAGCGCTTTGTGCAATGCAAAGCCCAGAAGGCAATGCAACGAGAACGATTGCAATCCATGTCCGCATGACACCTCCCATAGTTGTCTAACGCTTGAGTTAAGCGGCGCGCGGCTTTTCGCGCGTCCGCTTGGACGAACGGTTAGGCATAACCGTCGGACTGCCTATTTTTGAGACCTGCTTGACCTCGTAGGGGCTTGCACGATTTGGGAAGGCCGCGGGTGGATAGTAGGAAACCGCATATTCAAATTTACCCTTACAAGTTTGCAAAAACCACTGCTCCATACGCAGACCGTTGTTTCCGGACAAGGTCTCACCAACTCTCGTAATTTTAATTGTGCAGGAGGGCGCAAACTGCTTTTTGATGAGCCCGAGCCATGAAGACTCGAAGCTTTCGGCGCTGGCTGCGGACCAAGCGGAGAGCAAGAGGACGGCGGCGGCAATGTACTTTGTAGATGCGTTCATGAGCCTAACGCTGGAATTGAGCGGCGGCGAAGCCGTCCGCCTCGAATGATTGGTTAGAACTCAACAACGCGTACACCGTCGGCTTGCTCGACCGAGATTTGCTCTGCAAGAACGATAGCGTCTTCAAGAGTTTCGTCCGGACTGTGAGCCACAGTAACCATGAAGTAGGAGTTCGACCCATCACCCACGCATAGGTCGTCAATGATGTCCTCGATCCGTGAGGCCTCCACGCCAACGACACCTACATACTTGACGCGCTCTTGAATCCATTGCTCAACGATAGCGTCGAGCTCAGGACGATAGCCTTGCAGTGAATGAAGAACAATCTTGCTTTGAGCAGCCATTGAGTTCTAACGCTTGAGTTAAGCGGCGGCGAAGCCGTCCGCCTTGAACGAGTTGTTAGCCGCGCACGGCCGCCTTGTAGAGCGTGATGCTGCCACCAAAGCCTAGACGGGCGTTACTGCTTGCAACAACTGCCCCCGGCAAAAGCCAAGACTTAGCCTCTTGAATGGTAGCTGGACGCCAAGTGCCAAAGGCACCGTGGCAGCCCCGTTTTAACTCTAGGCCGTTTGAAGTGCGACGAACCTCCAACGCACAGTCTCCGTTGGTTGGGTCGGATACCGAAATTTCCGAGTCGGAGACGAGGTGGTGGAGGATGGAGTCTAGAGCCTCACTTTCGGCGCCGGACGGGAACGCAAACGAATAAATGAGGCAACTGCCAGCGTCGCGCACTGAAGAAAAGTTGATGCCGGGAATGCTCAGGGTCATGAAGGCTAACGCTCGAGTTAAGCGGCGGCGGAGCCGTCCGCTTGAATGATGGGTTAGGCCCCGAACCGTATGGCTACCGATTGAATGGCTGGCATAGCTAACGGCGAAGCCCAATTCTTGAGTGACTCTAGCTGAGGTGCCAAGCTTTCGCGCGCCTCTGGCGACCACAGCTCGCGCGTGTTGCCGACCGGAAGGCCATCTAGCTCTGAGCAGATCTCTCCGATTGCGCAGGCGTCAGAGTCGCCAGCGGGTAGCTCAGCCTGCGCGAGAAGCGGCCCAAGAAACCAACAAGCATCGAGGACGTCCAATTCGCCTGCGATGGCAGCCAGTGCAACACTGCCGGCCTTGTGACGTAATTCTTCGATGTACTCGGCGTGCGATAACTTTTCCATAAGGGGCCTAACGCTGGAGTTAAGCGGCGGCGAAGCCGTCCGCCTTGAACGAGATGTTAGACGGCAACCTACGACCTCACCGCCCACAGCACGGAAAATAGCACGGTAAATAGTGACAGGTTGGCCACAAAGCGTAAGGCAATGCGGTAAGTGAATGGCGCACGCCAAGTCTGATAGCAGCCATACAAGCTAACGATGGCGACAAGGACGCTGGCTAGCAACATGGGCCAACTGTAGCCAACCTGCAGCACCAAGAAAAAAGCTGCGACCGGACCGATGATGGATACGATGGCGACTAAAATGCCTTGGAGCGTGGTGTAGGGCCGTGGTGCCATTGCCGCCTAACGTTGGAGTTAAGGCGGCGGCGAAGCCGTCCGCCTTGAACGACTGGTTAGAGATTGCTGGGGTACAGCTGCTCTTGCAACAAAGTGCCTGCTTGCGTGTACCAGCGATAAGAACCGACCCGCTGCCCTCGAGAGAAGGTGCCTACTTCTTTAAGGGCGCCTGACTCCCACCACGATCGGTACGGGCCATGATACTCACCATTTAAAACATGAGCCTCTAGCAAAAGCGAGCCTTGCTCTGACCATGTGCGGTGAATTTCAGCGCCGGGAATGACTGAACCCTCTACGGCGGCGATCAGCTTGCCGCTGGGGCTGAAGATTTCATTCCGGAACGAAGCCATTGCTCGCAATCTCTAACGCTGGAGTTAAGCGGCGGCGTAGCCGTCCGCTTGGATGAATGGTTAGGCTTAGACACTGCCAACGAGCAAGCTAAGCAATGCAAGTCGCGATGCAACAGCAACAATGCTCATAAAAAAACGGCACCAGCATAGCCCAGAATACGCAATGCCAATACTTGACGCGGCTCTGCAGCCAGGGGCGTGAGGCCCGATAAAAGCTCCAGTAAAAAAGGGGCAATGCGATCATGAAGAAGAAGAGATTCGGGTGGCCTAGCGAATCGGATACACCGCCGCCGTAGAAGAAAACAAATGGGAATATCCACGCGGGAAGGAAACTGCGCCAGTGCGAACGAGCGGCATCTGAAAGGCTGACTGGCCGAAACGTTTCCATGATTGAAGCCTAACGCTTGAATTTAGCGGCGCGCGCAGCGCGTCCGCTGGAATGAGTAGTTAGCCGAACTAGCGCCGCCACCATGACTTCTTTTGCGCCGCTGGCGCTTTAGGAACTGGCGCGCCGCCCCTTTGCAGCAGCTCTTGGTAATAGTGCCAAACATTGTCTTCTGGCCCATTGGTAAGCCTGTTTTGTGCTCGGCCCCACGGCCAAAAATGGCCGGCGGTGCCATCTGCTTTGAGGCCAGGGAAAGATTGACCTTGAAGCGTAACCATGCCCCAAGTTGCGCCGTGATTGCGGCGAAACACCTCACCGACATAGCTGCCGAAGGCCTTAGCGAACTGGAAAACTTGCTCGGGTGTCGGCTTCGCCGTTGCGGCCTGAGCGTGAAGTGAGCCAAGAATTGTCTCGACGTGCGCGACACTCGAGTCACTCCAATCGAGCTTGCCAACAGAGGTTTTTGAGGCAAAGTCGACTGCGTCGAGGGCGTATGCCTCGGCGATCTGCTGAATCTTCGGGTCGGCTATGAAATTTTCCGGCACGGTGCTGTTTCCTCGGCTAACGCTAAGTAGATTTCATATTGAGGTGTAATCCTGCCATCTATCCCAGCCTCGGCGCACTGGGCGTTGGAGACCGACTTACAAGCATCAATGGTTTGCACCGATAGTTGCAGTCTAACCCCACCGCCTAATCCCGCAGCGTTGACGGCAGGGGGAACCTGAATGGCATCCTTTCACGGGGTCGTGGGTAACACAAGCAATGAGCATGGGCGTTCGGTGAAGCTGCCGGGCCAGTTTTGCCATCGATCCGGCAGTTCCCTGCGGCCGTGGCGGTGCATGGCCACGTTCCAGCGAAGCGTGCCGCGCGCGCGGGCGCCGGCGCGGGGATCCCGGCGGTTACACCTCGTGGTGCAGCGCCTCGGCCGGCAGCTCGCTGGCCTTTCGCGGTGGCATCAGCTCCACCAGGTACATGGCTGCCAGCACCAGCGCGCCGCCGGCGAGCATGCGGCCTGTGAGGATGTCGCTGCCGAAGGCCACCGCGAACGCCGCGGCGAATACCGGCTCGGTGGTCATGACGATGGCTGCGCGCGCGGCCGGCAGATGGGCCTGGGCCCAGCTCTGCATCACCATGGCGCCGGCGCCGGCGATCAGCGCCATGTACAGCACCGCCATCCAGGCGGCCGGATCGGGTGGCAGCATCGGACCATGGGGTAGCGTGGCCAGCAGGCACAAGCCGGCGATGGCCACCATCTGCACCGCGGACATGGGCACCGCCTGCTCGGCGCGGGTCCAGCGGCCCAGCCAGATGATATGCAGCGCATACAGCACGGCCGAGGCCAGGGTCAGCCACACGCCGGTGTCCACCGAGAAGCCATGCAGCGACAGCAGCCCCAGCCCGACCGTAGCCAGCAGCACCGCCACCCAGACCACCACCGGCGCGCGCTGGCGCAACATCAGCCAGGCCAGGATCGGGGTAAACACCACGTACATGCCGGTGACGAAACCGCTGATGCTGGGCGCGATCAGCGCCAGGCCCCAGGTCTGCAGCAACTGGCCCAGGCCATAGATACCGCCCAGTACCAGTGCACGAAGCATCTGTCCGCGCTCCAGCCGCCACACCGACCGCCCGAACAGCACCAGCATGGCGGCCGCCGCCACGGTGAAGCGGACCGCCAGGAAATCGGCCACCGGCATGCGCCCGACCACGTCCTTGATCAGCACGAAGGTGGAACCCCACACCGCGGTCATCACGACGAGGCCGACGGTGGCAAGGAGGGTCAGGCGACGCTGGGGCATGGAAATCACGGTCGAAAGGCGGATGCGGGACTGGATATTACCCGGCAACCGGGCTGCGTCCTGCGCATGGCGGTCGGGTCACATTGCGCGATGTTGGGGGCCGTCCCTGCGCGCCGCAGCCTGCCGTGCTGGCGCTGGGAGCGTCTTGCATGGATACAAACGATCAACCGGATCGGAGAACAACCGCCACGGCCGAGTAGCTGCGGATGGGCGAGATACACGTTTCGAGGACCACCGGTTCATGGCGCTTACCCACACCCGTTCGTCCTGAGCGTAGGCCGAAGGCCGAGGTCGAAGGACATGCCGGTTCGGCACGGCGCTTCGACTCCGCCCGCCTCGCGGGCCACGCTCAGCGCGAACGGTTGGGGGTTGGATGGCGCATGACCCGGGGCACCATCCGTGCATGCCCTGCAGGAGCGGCTTCAGCCGCGACAGGCGCCACGCAAGCCCGCCACGGTCGCGGCTGAAGCCGCTCCTACGAGAGCGAAACGACATCAGCCGTGCAAGGCTGTGTAGAGCGAAACGACCATGGGTCCGTGGCCCGGTGGCCGGCCACCATCCGTGCAGCCCCTGTAGGAGCGGCTTCAGCCGCGACAGGCGCCACGCAAGCCCGCCACGGTCGCGGCTGAAGCCGCTCCTACGAGAGCGAAACGGCACCGCCCGTGCAAGGCCGTGTAGAGCGAAACGACCATGGGTCCGTGGCCCGGTGGCCGGCCACCATCCGTGCAGGCCCTGTAGGAGCGGCTTCAGCCGCGACAGGCGCCACGCAAGCCCGCCACGGTCGCGGCTGAAGCCGCTCCTACAAGAGCGAAACGACATCAGCCGTGCGAGGCTGTGTAGAGCGAAACGACCATGGGTCCGTGGCCCGGTGGCCCGGTGGCCGGCCACCGACAACGCTCCAGCGCAAGTGCCTGCGCCATGCGCCTCGGTCCTGCCGATGCGGCGCTTCGACTCCGCCCGCTACGCGGGCTACGCTCAGCGCGAACGGTTGGGGTGGATGAATGCCTGACGCGGCGCGGTCGGACCATGGCCCGTTGGACGGCGACCGACATCACCACGGAGCAGGCGCTATGCGCCTCGACCCCAGGCCGGTATGCCCACGGGAATACCGCTAACGCCGCGCCGAGCGCAGCCGCCACAGCTGGCCGGGGATCTGCAGTACGAAGTGCGACCACAGGCCCAGCCAGACCAGCGCCGCCAGCCAGGGGCGGCGGGCGGCCGGGTCGAAGGTGCGGAACCAGCGCCACATGCCGCGGTGCTTGTGGCGACTGACGAACACCGGCCGGTGCCGGCTGGAGCCGCCCTTGCCATGCAGCACCCGGACCTCGCCCGCCAGCAGCACGCGAAAACCCGCGTCGCGCATGCGCCGGCACAGGTCCAGGTCTTCGCAATGCAGAAAGTAGCCTTCGTCGAACCCGCCGACGCGCTCGAAGGCCTTGCGTGGAATCAGCATCAGCGCACCGGACACGGCCTCGGCGTCCACGGTGGTGGCCGGCATGCCACCGTCCACCGCCACGCCGCCGCTTGCGCGGCCGAACACGCTGGCCAGCGAGCGGCGCAGCAGCGGGTCGTGGCGGTAGGAGGCCGGGTCCGGGGTGCCGTCGGCGTCACATACCACCGCGCCCACGGCGCCCGCATCGGGACAGGCGTCGAGCACGTCCAGCAACCGCGGCAAGGTGGTGCCGTCGAGCAGGCAATCGGGATTGAGCAGCAACAGGTTCTCGGCGCCGGACAGCGCCGCCGCGCGGTTGATCGCCGCGCCGAAACCCAGGTTGGCACCGTTGTAGACCACCCGCAGGCGCGGGTCGTCGGCATGCGCCTGCGCGATCGCCTGCGGCGTGCCGTCGCGCGAGTCGTTGTCGATCAGGATCACTTCCAGCGGCACGGACGTGGCCAGCGCGCGCTGCACGCAATCGGCCAGCGACGGGCCGCTGTCGGCGCACACCACGATGACGCAAACCGGCAGGGGCGCGCGGGAAGCCGACGCTAGGGGAGGATGGGGGCTCGACACCCGACAAGTATGCGCGAGGCGGTCCCCCGGGAGAAACCCTTGGCCGATAGCGCCGGCCGGTATCGCCGGCGGTCAGCCGCCTTGCTCGCCTGCGTCGGCCGGAGTACTGACGGACTCCGCGCGATCGCCCAGCACGTCCTTGAGTGCATGCGGCACCTCTTGCGCCCCCCGCTGCAACCAGGGCTGTTCCTGCTGCCAGCCGCACAACGCCCAGCCACGCAGGCGGTACGTGCGCTGCAGATGGCGATCGAGCAACACGGTGCCGCGGCCGCGGGGCAGCGGTGTGGCGAACCAGCGTCGCGCGGGACTGAAGCAGTACTGCGGCGAGGCGCCATCGACCCGCGCCCCATCGGCCAGCCGGTAGTCACCCCGGTGCGGGCCGGCCGCCTGCCATTGCACCGGCTCTGCAGCCGCTCCGGCGCTGTTTGCCGCCAGCCATTGCACCGGCTGCAGTTCGATGATCGCCGCTCGCGGGCCGATCTCCGACATGGCCAGCTCGGGCCACTCCGGCGACACGGCTCCAGAAGACGGGGTGGGCTGCGCGTGCTCGCCACGGTCCAGCCATGACTCCAGGCCGGCCAGCAGGGTGTACCCGACCAATGCACCGACCAGGGCCACGGCCCAGGCAAGCGCATCGCCGCCCAGCGCCCGCTGCAAGGCCCACAGCATGCCCGGCAGGCCCCAGCGCAATGCGCGGCGAAGCAGCGGCGCGTGCTCGCCCAGGCGCTCGGTGGCCAGCAGCAGTGCCGCGGCAATCGCCAGCAGCGGCGGCAATCCCAGCCACCAGGGCACCAGCGCCAGAATCACCAGCCAGGCAAGTGCGGCCAGCCAGCCCCGCGCGCCGGTCGGGCCCATCGCTGGAGGCCGCGCGCGCGGAGACCGGTCCGGGTCCGGACCGCCGGGCCCGCGGCCGCTCATCGCGGCCCCCTGGCCCGACCCGTGCCCCGGCGGCTCAGCCGCACCACACCCGGGCGTTGCGGAACATGCGCATCCACGGCGAATCCTCGCCCCAGGTTTCGGGGCACCAGCTCATCTGCGCGCTGCGGAACACGCGCTCCGGATGCGGCATCAGGATGGTGACCCGACCCTCGGCCGCGGTGAAGCCGGCCAGGCCGCCGGGCGAGCCGTTCGGGTTGAGCGGGTAGTTCTCGGTGGGCTTGCCGCGGTTGTCGACGAAGCGGGCCGCCGCGCTGGCCTTGGACGGGCTGCAGGCATGCGGGAAACTGACCCGGCCCTCGCCGTGCGCCACCGCCACCGGAATCCGCGAACCGGCCATGCCCTTGAAGAACAGGCTGGGCGAGTCGAGCAGCTCCAGCGTGGCCACGCGCGCCTCGTACTGTTCGGAGGCGTTGCGCAGGAACTTCGGCCAGTGCTGCGCACCGGGAATGATGTCCTTGAGCTGGGACAGCATCTGGCAGCCGTTGCACACGCCCAGGGCGAAGGTGGACGGATCGGCGAAGAACGCCTCGAACTGCGAGCGCAGCACCTCGTTGTAGAGGATCGAGGTGGCCCAGCCGCGGCCGGCACCGAGCACGTCGCCGTAGGAGAACCCGCCGCAGGCGGCAAAGCCGCGGAACTCGGCCAGCGCATAGCGGCCGCTGGCCAGGTCGGACATGTGCACGTCCACCGCCTCGAAGCCGGCGCGGGTGAACGCGGCGGCCATTTCCACCTGGCCGTTGACGCCCTGCTCGCGCAGGATCGCCACGCGCGGGCGCTCGCCCCGCCCGATCAGCGGCGCCGCCACGTCCTCGGCCGGGTCGAAGGACAGCTTGGGGGTGATGCCCGGATCGGCATCGTCCAGCCGCCATTCCGATTCGGCATCGGCGGTGTGCGGGTTGTCGCGCAGGCGCTGCATCGCATGGCTGGTCACGTTCCAGGCCTTGAACAACGCGGTCCAGTTCCACTTGAAGGTGACTTCCGAGCCGGCGTACAGCTTGATCCCCAACTTCTCCTTGGGCCGGCCGACGCGATGGCTCATCCCGGCCAGGCCATGCTTGACCAGCAGGTTCTCGAACGTTTCGCGGTTGGCCGCAGCCACCTGCATCACCGCACCCAGCTCCTCGTTGAACAGCGCGCGCAGGGCGGCATCGGCCCAGCCGTCCAGGTGGATCTCCAGGCCGCAATGGCCGGCAAAGGCCATCTCCAGCAGGGTGACGATGGCGCCGCCGTCGGAGCGGTCGTGGTAGGCCAGCAGCAGGCCGCTGCGGTTGGCTTCCTGCACCAGCTCGAACAGCGCGCGCAGGCGCTTGGCGTCGTCCAGATCCGGCGGCACGCCGCCGCCGCGGTTGAAGACCTGGGTCAGCGCCGAGCCGCCGAGGCGGTCGCGACCGCCGCCCAGGTCGATCAGCCACAGATCCGAATCGCCGCGGTCCAGCTTCAACTGCGGGGTCAGCGTGCGGCGCACGTCGCCCACGCGGGCAAAGCCGGTGACCACCAGCGAGACAGGCGCGACCGTGCGCTGCGGCTGCTCGCCGTCCTGCCACACCGTCTGCATGGAGAGCGAATCCTTGCCCACCGGAATGGCGATATCCAGCTCCGGGCACAGCTCCATGCCGATGGCCTTGACCGCGTCGAACAGCGCGGCGTCCTCCCCCGGGTGGTTGACCGCGGCCATCCAGTTGGCCGACAGCCGGATCTCGCCCAGCGATTCGATCGGCGCGGCGGCCAGGTTGGTGATCGCCTCGCCCACCGCCAGCCGGGCGGCATCGGCGCTGTTGAGCAGTGCCACCGGCGCGCGCTCGGCCATCGCCATCGCCTCGCCGGCATAGCCGTCGAAATCCATCAGGGTCACGGCGCAATCGGCTACCGGCACCTGCCACGGGCCGACCATCGGGTCGCGGTGGCTCATGCCGCCCACGGTACGGTCGCCGATGGTGATCAGGAAACTCTTGCTGCCCACGGTCGGCAGCTGCAGCACGCGGCTGATCGCCTCGTCCATGCCGATGCCGGACAGGTCCGGCACCAGGTCGACGCGTGGCTTGCAGCGGCTGGCATCGCGGTGCATCCGCGGCGGCTTGCCGAACAGCACGTCCATGGGCAGGTCGATCACGGTGAGCTCGCGACGCGGATCGCGCAGCACCAGTTGGCGCTCGGCGGTGGCCGTGCCGACCACGGCGTACGGGCAGCGCTCGCGCTGGCACCAGGCCTCGAACTGCGGCAGGTGCTCCGGCGCGATCGCCAGCACGTAGCGCTCCTGCGACTCGTTGCTCCACACCTGCATCGGCGACAGCGACGGGTCGTCGCAGGGGATCTTCGACAGGTCGATGATGCCGCCCACGCCGGCGTCGTTGAGCAACTCGGGGATGGCGTTGGACAGGCCGCCGGCGCCCACGTCGTGGATGCTGACGATCGGGTTGGCCTCGCCGCGTGCCCAGCAACTGTCGATCACCTGCTGGCAGCGGCGCTCCATCTCGGCGTTGTCGCGCTGCACCGAGGCGAAGTCCAGCTCGGCGCTGGAGCTGCCGGCGGCCACCGAGGAGGCGGCGCCGCCGCCCAGGCCGATCAGCATCGCCGGGCCGCCCAGCACGATCACCGCATGGCCCGGCTGCAGCTTGCGCTTGAGCACGTGGTCCGGGCGGATGTTGGCCAGGCCGCCGGCCAGCATGATCGGCTTGTCGTAGCCGCGACGCAGGCCGGCTTCGCCGGTCTCGTGCTCGTAGCTGCGGAAGTAGCCGCCCAGGCAGGGCCGGCCGAATTCGTTGTTGAACGCAGCGGCGCCCAGCGGGCCGTCGCGCATGATCTCGAACGCGGTGGCGGTGTGCGGCGGCAGCGGGCGTTCGATCTCCCACGGCTGCGGATGGCCGGGAATGCGCAGGTCGGACACCGAGAAACCGGTGAGACCGGCCTTGGGCTTGGCGCCGCGGCCGGTGGCGCCTTCGTCGCGGATCTCGCCGCCGGCGCCGGTGGCCGCGCCGGGCCAAGGGGCGATGGCGGTGGGATGGTTGTGCGTTTCCACCTTGATCGCGAAATCCGCGCGTTCGGTGTGGCCGCGCCAGACACCGTCGCCGTCGGCGAAGAAGCGGTTGCCGGCGGAGCCCTCGATCACCGCCGCGTTGTCGCTGTAGGCCGACAGCGTGTGCGCCGGCGAGCGCTGGTGGGTGTGCTTGATCATCGCCGAACAGGGTGGCGTCCTGCGCCTCCCCGTCCAGCGTCCAGCGCGCGTTGAACACCTTGTGCCGGCAATGCTCGGAGTTGGCCTGGGCGAACATGAACAGTTCGGCGTCGGTGGGGTCACGACCCAGCTCGGCGTAGCGTTCGGCCAGGTAGTCGATCTCGTCCTCGGCCAGCGCCAGGCCCAGGCGCGCGTTCGCTTCGGCCAGGGCTGCGCGCGGGTCGGCACCGAGCTCGATGTGCACCAGGTCGCCGGGCGAGCCGGCCAGGAACAGGCCCGAAGCCTGCTCCAGCGAGGTCAGCACCGATTGGGTCATCGCATCGCACAGGGTGGCGATGAGCGCCGCGTACTCGGCGCTGCCGGCATCGGGCAGGCCGCCCACGTTCCAGGCGATGCCGCGCTCGACCCGGCGCACGTCGAAGCCGGCGCCATGCAGGATGTCGGTGGCCTTGCTCGACCACGGCGAGATCGTGCCCAGCCGCGGCACCACCCACAAGGTGGCCTGCTCCGGCTCGGCGTCGCGCGCCTCCAGCACTTCCAGCAGGCGCTTGCGTTCAGCCCCTTCCGGGGCCTGGGCTGCGTCCAGGAAATAGGTGAACCAGGCCGCCTGCACGCGCGCACCACGATGCAGGGCATCGAGGCGGGCGTTGAGGCGTTCGAGGCGGAAGGACGATAGGGCGCTCTGCCCGTCGAGTGCGATCATGCGGGGAACGGCGCTGTAGGAAAACGCCCATTCTACCCCATGCTGCAGGACAACAAAGCGTCCCGCCCGGGCCGGCTACCACCTGCCGGGGCTGTTCAGGGCCTGGCGTCATTCCGCTGCAGCATCTGCAGCAGCTTGTCGGGCGGCAGGTAGCCGCCCACCACGTAGCCATCCGGATCGACGATGGTGGGCGTGCTGTCCACGCCCAGCTTCAGGCCCAGCTCGAACTGCTGCCTGACCGGATGGGCGCACTGCGCGGGCTTGGGCTTGTCACCGGACATCGCCGCGGTGAACGCGGCCTGGCGGTCGGCGGCGCACCATACCGAGACCATCTCGGTGTAGGTGGGCGTGTCGCGGCCGGCGGTGGTGTGCACCCCTTCGCGCGGCCAGGCCAGGTAGTCCACCTCGATGCCCAGCCGGTTGATTTCTTCGATGTGCTCGTGCAGCGCGCGGCAGTAGCCGCAGTTGACGTCGGTAAACACCACCACCCGGTATTTCGGGTGCGGTGGCGCGAACACGATGAACTGGCTCGCCGGCACCTTGGCCAGCTCCGCCTTGCGGAACGCGGCCCAGCCGGCCTCGGTGAGGTTGCGGTGGGCGGCCAGGTCGACCAGGTCACCGTGCAACATGTACTTGCCGTCGGCGCTGACGTAAACCAGCTGCCCGGCCGCGATGACCTGGTAGAACCCCGGCAACGGCGACGGCTTCAGCGAGGCAATGTCGACCTGCCCGTTGGCCAGCTTGCTCACCGCATCGCGCACCCGCTGCTCGGCCTGCGTGTCGGCGGCGCGGTTCGCTGCGGTGACCGGGTCGACGGCCAGCGCCGTGGTGGCAACGACACCGAGGGCCAGCGCAAACAGCAACTTCTGCAACATCGTCATCTCTCGTGCGCCGCCTGGGCCCGCGGCCGATGGTGGATTCTCGCACAGCCGCCTGAACGTTCCGGCAGCGCGCCTTCAGCCGCGCGGATGATGCTGGGCATGCAGCCGTTTGAGGCCCTCTTTCGCCACCAGGGTATAGATCTGTGTGGTACTGAGCGCGCTGTGGCCCAGCAGCATCTGCAACGCGCGCAGGTCGGCGCCGTGGTTGAGCAGATGGGTGGCGAACGAATGCCGCAACACGTGCGGCGATACCCGCCTGGCGTGAATGCCGACCTGGCCGGCATACCGCTTGACCAGGGTCCAGAACATCTGCCGGGTCATGCCTTCACCGCGGGTGGTCAGGAACAGCGCCTGCGGCTGCCGGCCTCGCGCCAGGGCCGGCCGCGCCTCGGTGAGGTAACGTGCGATGCGCTCAAGCGCCACCTCGCCGACCGGCACCAGCCGGTCCTTGCCGCCCTTGCCGGTCACCCGCAGCACGCCCTGCCGGGTATTGAGCGACGCCAGCGGCAGTTCGACCAACTCGGACACGCGCAGGCCCGAGGCGTACATCAGTTCCAGCATGGCGCCGTCGCGCAGGCCCAGCACGGTGCCCGGGTCCGGCGCGGCCAGCAGCCCCTCGATCTCGCGCTCGGCCAGCGCCTTGGGCAGGCCGCGCGGCATCCGCGGGCGCTCGATCAGCAAGGTGGGGTCGTCGAATCCCGGTTCGTCGCGCGCCTGTGCTGCGTAGTAACGGCGAAAGGTCGACTGGCGCCGAGCCATCGAGCGCACCGAAAGCCCCGCCTCACCGTGGAACGCCGACAGATCCTGGCGCCGGGCCGTACGCAAGCTGCGGCCGCGCGCGCCCAACCAGCGCGCCAGCGCCTCCAGGTCGCGCCGGTAGGCTTCCAGCGTGCGCGGCGCCAGGCCGTCCTCGGACCAGATCCGCTCGATGAACGCGGCGATGCCCTGGCGGTCGGCTTCGGCGATACTGTCCGGTGTCCCGCCGGGGCGTTTCTTTTTCATGCGTGCATGCTCCGGCATGCCGCGCACGCGACGCAAGTAGAACCATGACCGATTCCATCGCCCTGCCCCCGCCCTGCCCCCTGTGGCTGCGCCTGATCGCCCTGGTGTACGACCTGCTGATCGTGCTGGCGATCATGCTGGTGGCGAACATGATCGGCCTGCTGCTGACCGGCGGACAGCTGCTCGACGCACAGCAGCACCTGCGCGCATGGTGGTTTCCGCTGTTCGAGGCGGTCTGCGTGGGCGGCTATTTCGTGGCCTCCTGGCGTCGCGGCGGGCAGACCGTGGGCATGCGCCCTTGGCGTATCCGGGTCATCGATGCCGCCGGCGGCCGTCCGTCGCTGCGCCAGGCGCTGGTGCGCCTGCTGGCGGCCGCCGCGCCGCTGCTGCTGATGGCGCTGGCGCCGCTGGTCGGCCTGTCCGCGGCCGCCTGGGCCACGCTGGCGGCATGGGCACTGTGGTTCGCGGTGGCGCTGCTGGATCGGCGGGCGCGGGCGCTGCACGACCTGGTTGCCGGTACCGCCGTTCACCGGTCCGCCTGAGCTTTCGCGGTAGGGTGTCGGCATTGCCAGGAAGCGACCATGCCCGTGCCCATCGCCCACACCCCCAGCCACCACGACGAAACGCAGCTGCTGCGCACCAACCGCCGCTTCTACGAATCGCTGTGGTCCGACGCGCGGCTGATCGACCCGCAGCGCTTCAACACCTGGCCGCTGGTTGCAGCGCTGGCCGCGGACGCGCCTAGACGGCTGGAAGTGGCGCCGGGTCTGCGGCCGCGATTGCCGCTGGAGGACACCGTCTTCGTCGATCTCAGCCACGCCGCGCTGCGGCAGCTGCGCGCGCGTGATGCAAACACCCTGCACGGGATGATCGGCGCCCTGCCGTGTGCCAGCGCCAGCTTCGACCTGGTCTGCGCGTTCGACATCCTCGAACACGTGGCCGATGACCAGGCCGCGCTGAGCGAACTGGCCCGGGTCGGCACTGCAAACGCGACCCTGCTGCTGTCGGTGCCGCTGCACCCGGAAGCGTGGACGCCGTTCGACGACTTCGTCGGCCATTGCCGCCGCTACCGGCCGGAGCTGATCCAGGCGCGACTGGCGCAGCACGGCTTCGTGGTCGAACGCAGCGCGGTCTATGGCATGCAACCGAAGTCCTCGCGCCTGCTCGACCTGGGCCAGTGGTACCTGACCCACCAGCGCGAGCGGGCCATGTGGTGGTACAACCGGGTGTTCATGCCGCTGGGGCTGCGCTTCCAGAAGGCGCTGCAGTGGCGCGACGGGATCGGGCGACACGCGCGGCGTGGACGAGCTGCTGCTGGTCTGCCGGCGCCGCTGAAACCCGGCAGCCGGCGCTGTTTGCGGCATCGCAACATGGCTGGCGGAAACGGGCTAAGATGAAGCCTTCGCAGCTCCGTCCGGTTGTTTGCACATGCTCTACCAGATCCACGAGTGGCAGCGCTCCTTTCTCGGACCGCTGAGTTACTTCGCCCAGTCCAGCGCCCGGATGCTGAGCGAACCGGGCAGCGTGATGGCTCAGTTTCCCGGTGCCCAGCGCCTGGCCGCCGGCTGGGAACTGCTGCACCGCGTGGGCAAGGACTACGAGAAGCCCGAGTTCGGCATCCATACGGTGGAAGCGCATGGACAGACCATCGCGGTGATCGAGCGCACGGCCATGGAGCTGCCGTTCTGCCAGCTCAAGCGCTTCAAGCGCTTCAGCGACGATCCAGGCACCATCGAGGCGATGAAGAACGATCCGGTGGTGCTGGTGGTGGCGCCGCTGTCCGGGCACCACGCCACGCTGCTGCGCGATACCGTGCGCACGCTGCTGTCCGAGCACAAGGTGTACATCACCGACTGGGTCGATGCGCGCATGGTGCCGAGCGAGGCCGGCACCTTCTCGCTGGACGATTATGTCGGCTACATCGAACAGTTCATCCGGCATATCGGTGCGCGGGACCTGCACGTGATCTCGGTCTGCCAGCCGACCGTGCCGGTGCTGGCCGCGGTGTCGCTGATGGCGGCCCGCGGCGAGACCACGCCCGCCAGCCTGACCATGATGGGTGGCCCGATCGATCCGCGCCGCAGTCCCACCAGCGTCAACAACCTGGCCACCACCAAGCCCTTGTCGTGGTTCCGCAACAACGTGATCTGCACGGTGCCGGGCAACTATCCCGGCCGCGGACGCGAGGTCTACCCGGGCTTCCTGCAGCATGCCGGTTTCCTGGCGATGAACCCGGGACGCCACCTCAGCTCGCACTGGGACTTCTACGAGGACCTGCTGCGCGGGGATCTCGACGACGCCCAGGCACACCGCAAGTTCTACGACGAGTACAACGCCGTGCTGGACATGCCGGCGCGCTACTACCTGGACACCATCAGCACCGTGTTCCAGCAGTTTCTGCTGCCGCGCGGGCTGTGGGAAATCACCGGCGAGCGGGTCGATCCCGGCGCCATCCGCGACAGCGCGCTGCTTACCGTGGAAGGCGAGCTGGACGACATTTCCGGCCTGGGCCAGACCGAGGCCGCGCACGACCTGTGCAGCGGCATCCCGGCCAGCCGCCGCGCACACAGGGTGATCGAGGGCGCCGGGCACTACGGCATCTTCAGCGGCCGCCGCTGGCGGGGCACGGTCTACCCGCAGGTGCGCGACTTCATCCGCAGCTTCGATCGTCGCAACGAGCAGGCTCCCGCCTGACCATCCTGCAGCGGACGCAGGTACTGTAGTCCCACACCTCCTGCAGGGCGGCCGCGGCCATGGCTTGTTCCGCCAGTTCTCGAGAAGTTCGCGCCAACCGTTCCTGGCGCGGGCCAAAAGACTTTCCGGACAACAGTGAACCGGCGCGGGAACCACGTGCCCGGGCCGGCCGCTGCGCGTCGATAGCCGACCCGCCAGCGCCCGTCACCGTAATCGGCTAGAAGATCGACAGGCCGGTCTTGCTGGTGAACAGCTCCAGCGCGGCGCTGCCGGCCAGCGAGTTGCCCTTGGCGTTCAACGCCGGCGACCACACCGCCACCGCCAGCTGGTTCGGGATCACCGCCACGATGCCGCCACCGACCCCGCTCTTGGCCGGAACCCCGACGTGATAGGCGAAGTCGCCGGCTGCGTCGTAGGTACCGCAGGTGAGCATCAGCGCGTTGATGCGCTTGGCCTGGGCCGGCGAGACCAGCTGCTCGCCGGTCCACGGGCAGCGCCCCTGGTGCGCCAGAAACAGGAAGCCACGCGCCAGGTCCACGCAGTCCATCGCCAGCGAGCATTGGTAGAAGTAGAAATCGAGCACCTCGTCCACGCCATGATCGAGGTTGTCGAAGCTGCGGATGAAATTGGCCAGTGCCGCGTTGCGGAACCCGTGCGCCTGCTCGGACGCGGCCACCTCCGGATCGTCGCGAAGACCCGGGTTGTCGGCGCACTGGCGGACCCGCCGCAGCAACGCACTGCGTGCGTCGCCGCCGGCCCCCAGCACCACGTCGGCCACCACCAGCGCGCCGGCGTTGATGAACGGGTTGCGCGGCATGCCCTGCTCCAGCTCCAGCTGCACCAGCGAGTTGAACGCGTTGCCGGAGGGCTCGCGACCCACCCGATGCCACAGCCGGTCGCCCACGGCCTGCAGCGCCAGCGTCAGCGTGTACACCTTGCAGATGCTCTGGATCGAGAACGCCTCGGCCGCATCGCCGGTCTGGTAGAGCTGTCCATCGAGGGTGACCACGGCCATGCCGAACTTCTCGCGCGGGACCCGGGCCAGCCTCGGAATGTAGTCGGCCACCGCGCCCTGCTGCAGCAGCGGACGCACCTCGTCGCGAATCTCGTGGAGAATGGCCTGGAAGTCAGGCACGCGGCTGCGCCTCATGGCTACGGCAATGTCCGCTCACGCCCGGTTGAAGAAGCGCGACAACGCCTCGACCGTGCGCGCGATGCCGTCGTCGTCGATGTCCAGGTGGGTGACCAGCCGCAGCGTGGGCAGGTAGCCGATGCTGATGCGGACGCGGGCCTCGCGCAGGTGCGCATCCAGCGCGGCGAGCCGCTCGGCCGGCACGTCGATGAAGACCATGTTGGTGTGCTGGCCGAGCACGGTGATGCCCGGCACCTCGCTCAACTGGGCGGCCAGGCGTGCCGCGCGGGCATGGTCGTCCGCCAGCCGCTGCACATGATGGTCCAGCGCATGCAGGCCGGCGGCAGCCAGCATGCCGGCCTGGCGCCAGCCGCCGCCGGCAACCTTGCGCCAGCGCCGGGCCTTGTCGATCAACGGCGCCGAACCCACCAGTACCGAACCGACCGGGGCCCCCAGCCCCTTGGACAGGCACACCGAGACCGAATCGAAATGCCCGGCGATCGCCTGGGCCGACACCCCGCTGGCCACCGCCGCGTTGTACAACCGCGCGCCATCCAGGTGCATGGCCAGGCCTCGCTCGCGCACCAGCTCCTGGGCCGCACCCAGGTAATCCAGTGACAACGGGCGCCCGTGCCAGGTGTTCTCCAACGCCAGCAGGCGGGTGCGAGCGAAGTGCGGGTCGATCGGCTTGATCGCGGCCGCGACGCGTTCCAGCGGCAGCGAGCCGTCTGCATCGTGCACGATCGGTTGCGGCTGGATCGAGCCCAGCACCGCCGCACCGCCGCCCTCGAACTTGTAGGTATGCGCGTCCATGCCGACCAGGTACTCGTCGCCGCGCTCGCAGTGCGCCATCAACGCCAGCAGGTTGGCCTGGGTACCGCTGGGCACGAACAGCCCCGCCTCGAACCCGAGTTCATCTGCCAGGCGCTGCTGCAGGGCGTTGACGGTGGGATCCTCGCCGTAGACATCGTCGCCCACCGGCGCCTCGATCATGGCCGCGCGCATCGCTGCGCTCGGCCGGGTCACCGTGTCACTGCGCAGATCCACCCATTCCATACTCACCTCACCAGATCATCAGGATGTGGAGTGCTCCGCCGGGCGCTTCCGCGGCAGGCAACAGCACCAGCATCAATACGCGCCATTCTACCCAGCGCGCCAGCCGCCCGGAGCGGCGATGCCGCCATGGTCAGGCATGACCCTCTGCCGCGCATGGGTCATTACAGGCGAACGGGTTGCCGCCAGGCGGGTTGCCGCATCGGAGGAGCGAGCGGTGAGACCGGGTAACTGGCCGGACCAGGACGGCATCGTCACGTCGGCCGCGCCGGGCGCGGCCACCGCCCGGTAGCTGCTGTGCTGCGGACTCGCGACTTATGCCGGCTGACGCCGCAGCGGGGCATACCCTGCCCAGGACCGATCCGGCCCACAGACGGAGCCGAACTGCCTCGGTGGTGGAGCGCGCCCGGGAAGGCAGGTCGGTGCCCGCCCGCCGGATGGACTGGTGCCCTCACCGCAAGCGGAAATCAGCTGGCCACTTCCAGCAGTTGCGCCAGCTGGCTCTCGATGCCTTCCAGGTCGGGGATCACCGCCACGTCATCGCGCACCAGTACCTGCGCACTGACACCCGGCGGCAACGGCTTGCCGTCATGGGTCGGGATGATCAGCTCTGCGTTGAGCGTGGTCAGGCGCGGGAACCCCTGGGTCACCATGGCCACGAACGGCAGGTCCGGATTGCCGCCCTGCGCCTTGAGTACCGCCACGCGCGGGCTCAACTCCGCGTCGCCTTCCTCGGCACCGGCCATCCGCGTGAACGAAACCAGCGGCACCCGCCAGCCACGCCACGCGATCCGGCCCAGCAGCCAGTCCGGCGCCCCCTCCACCGGCTCGGGGGTGGGCAAGGTGATCACTTCGGCCACGGTGGCATTGGGTAGCAGCAGTCGCAGGTTACCCACCGGTATCAGCACGCAGCGGATTTCGCGCGGCAGGGGTTGCTCGCTCATGGACGCACTTCCTTCGAAAAATGCTCGCTCAGGCGTGCCGCAAGCTGTTGCGGGGTGCCCGCGTAGTGGGACAGGTGCTCGGACACGATGGCGCCCACCATCTCACCGGCGTGTTCTCCGGGTACCTCTTCGACCCAGACCTGGCCGCCGCGGTCGTGGACCGCCTGGCAGCCGGCAAACGCGTCGGTGGAATGCCCGGCAAAGACGATCGCCACGGTGTCGCGTCCGAACACGGTGGCCGCCTGGGTGAAAGTCCCATCGATCGACGGCATCTGTCCGGCCGGGGCCTCGGCCTTCTCGTAGACGATGGTGCCATCACGCAGAACCCTCACGTGCTTGTCTGAAGGCACTACCAGCACCTCCCCGGGGAGGGCACGCCGGCCTGCCTCGGCCAGTCGCACCGGCAGGGCGCAATCCTCGGCCAGATGCTCGACCAGCGCCTCGGCCGGCCGGCCCGACAGGTGCTGCGTGTGCAGTACAGCCAGCCCAAGGTCGGCCGGAAGCGCGGCCAGGAACCGGGATACCGAGTGCGTGCCCTCGGTGGTGGCGCCCAGGACCACCAGGCGCTTGAGCACGCTGGCTTCCCCGAGCACCATTTCGCTCGACAGCTCGGAGGCCTCGAACTCCTGCGGAGCCACGGCCTCCTCCATCGAGACCAGCTCCAGGCTCATGCCCAGTACGATCGGTGACTCGGCCTCATCGTCGGCGGCTGGTGCCAGATAGTCCGCGGCACTGAGCTTCTCGATCCCGAACACCGCCGCGTCCCCGGCTTCGGCCGCCAGTGACGGTGCTTCGGAGGCCTCGTCGCTCTGTTCCACCAGCGACCAGCTGTCGGGCGCCGCAGGCGCGGCGAACGTGGCCGTGGGTATCGTGTCCGCCTGCGTGGAAACCTCCGCCACCCAATCCTCCCCGGTGTCCACCAGGGCCAGGGTGTCCGCTGACGTTTCCGGCAGTGCCTGTTCCTGCGGCGGCTCCGCATCAGCGGCAGCAACTTCACCCGCTTCCGTGGCCTCGCCGTCGAACCGGGCTTCAGCCGTGTCCATCACGGACGGCTCCCGGGCAGCGGCGGCGATAGCGTTCTCGTCCAGCGCGGAGGCGGCCGGAAACGGATCGTCGGTCAAAGGCTGGTCCTGACCGGCGGCGTAGTCGAGTCCGCTGCCGAATCCCTCGTCGGTTGCGACTCCCTCGTCGCTGGCCAGTAGCGCTTCCAGTTCGGCAGCCAGTGTCTCGGAGGCTTCCACCGTCTGCTGCGTACGCTCTTCCTCGTTGCCGAGAGCGGCATCGGCCAGGGGGGCGGGCACGCTATCGGGCGCCGTAGCCGGCGTGACGGCCGCGGCAGCCACGCACGGCGCAGCGTCGACCGGCCGGGGCGGGTCCACGTCGCCCACGGCCAGCACCTTTACCGCCAGGTGGCGGGCCCAGCGGGCGCGGTCCCAGCCTTCGAGCTTGCGGCTGGCCTGGGCGTCGTTGAACACCACCCGCGGACGATCCCCCGTCGATCCGTTCGTACAGGGCGTCCAGCGCATCGGCGTCCTCGTCGCCCTCCTCGAGGTTGACCACCAGGACATCGGCGCCCAGGTTTTCCAGCTGATCGCCGCCCAGTGTCGCCAATGCTGCCTTCGTGCACGATCCGCGCCCCGCGTTCGATCAACGCGCTACGCAGTTGCTCTCCCAGGGCGACATCCTCGAACAGCAGAGCGACCGCGGGCGTTTCAGCCATTGGCCTGCTCCGTGCGCTGCTCGAGTACCTCGGCGATCTGTGCCAGCAACTCGGTCTCCTGGTAGGGCTTGCCCAGATAGCGATCCACGCCGATGTCGAACGCGCGCTGGCGATGCTTCTCGCCACTGCGCGAGGTGATCATGATGATCGGGATATCGCGCAGCTTCGGGTCGGCCTTCATGTGCGTGGCGAGCTCGTAGCCATCCATGCGCGGCATCTCGATGTCCAGCAGCATCATGTCCGGAATGCGCTCGTGCAGCTTCTCGAGGGCGTCGACACCGTCCTTGGCCGTGCTGATCTCGTACTCGTGGCGCTCGAGAATGCGGCCGGTAACCTTGCGCATGGTGATGGAGTCGTCCACCACCATGACCAGCGGCCGCACCCGGACCTCCTCCACGAACGGGGTCGGCACCGCGCTCAGACCTTCGGCCAGGCGCTGCTCGCGGCGGGCAATGCCGTGGCGTACCAGCGGTGCAAGATCCAGAATGATCAGCACCGAGCCATCACCCATGATGGTGGCGCCGAGCAGACCTGGCACCGAACTGATCTGCGGGCCCACCGACTTGACCACGATTTCGCGCGAGCCGAGTACGGCGTCGATGCGGATCGCGGCACGCAGGTCGCCGGCGCGCGTCAACAGCAGCGGCGGCAACGCCTCCTCCACCGAATGGCTGGGCGGCAGACCGAGCAGGTCGGCCAGATCGTGGATGCCGTACTGCTCGCCACCGTGCGAGAAGCTCGGTTCGTCCTCGGCCAGGCGCTCGGCCAGCTCTTCCGGGCTGGTGCGTGCGACGCCCTGTACCGACGTCATGGGGATGGCGAAGGTGGCTTCGCCGATGCGGACCAGGATCGCCTGCGTCACCGCCAGGGTGAACGGCAGGCGAAGCACGAACGTCGTCCCCTGCCCTTCCTGCGACTCGATGGACAGCGAACCGCCCAGCTGCTTGATCTCGTTGGCGACCACGTCCATGCCCACGCCGCGGCCGGCCAGCTGGGTCACCGCACTGGCGGTGGAGAACCCGGCCTGGGTGATCAGGCTCAGCAACTGGTCGTCGCTGGGCCGTGCATCGGCACGCAGCAGGCCGCGCTCGATGCCGCGCTTGCGGATCGCCTCGCGGTTGAGACCGCGGCCGTCATCGGTGACCCGGATCACCACCTCGGTCGCCTCGCGGGCCACGCGGATGCGCACCGAGCCTTCGGCCGGCTTGCCCGCCTTGCGACGCTCTTCGGGCGTCTCGATGCCATGGGCGATGGCGTTGCGCAGCATGTGCTCGAACGGCGCCTTGATGCGGTCGAGCAGGTTGCGGTCCATTTCGCCGTGTGCGCCCTCCACGTGGAGATTCGCGCTCTTGCCTTCTTCCTGGGCAGCCTGGCGCAGGGTGCGACGCAGGTTCGGCACCATCGTGTCGAACGGCAGCATGCGCGTGCGCAGCAGACCCTCCTGCAACTCCGAGCTGACCCGCGACTGCTGGATCAACAGCGTTTCGGCCTGGCGGGTGAGTTCGTCCAGCATGTTCTGGATGGAGACCAGATCCGAGACCGACTCGGCCAGCGCGCGCGAGTACTGCTGCAACTGCGAGAAGCGGTCCAGTTCCAGCGGATCGAACACCGCCATGCCTGCTTCGCGATGCTCGCGCTGGAAGCGCGCGATGATCTGCGCCTCGGTCTCGATCTCGAGCATGCGCAACTGGCTGCGCAGACGCGCGACGGTCTGCTCCAGCTCGACCAGATTGAAGCGGTAGCCGGCCACCTGCTGTTCCAGGCGCGAGCGGTAGATCGCCACCTCGCCAGCATGGTTGACCAGGCTGTCGAGCAGTTCGGCGCGGACCCTGATCTGCTCCTGCGGCGAGCGCGCTTCCTCTTCCATCTCCGGCAACAGCTCGGGCAGGTCGCCCGTGTGCTCGCTGGCGACGGTATCGGCAGGCCGGGTCGGCATGGCCGGTGCCTGCGGCAGGGTGAACTCGTCGTTGTCGACCAGCGCTTCCTCGCCGGCAAGCGCCAGGAAACGGTCGATCATCGCCTGCGGGTAGTCGATCGCCTGGTTCTGGCTGACCCGCTGCACCAGCGCATGCAGCATGTCGAACCCGCTCTCGAGTGCACCGATCAACTCGGCGTCACGCTTGTCGTCCTGGCCGATCGGCTTCTGCAGAAGCGTCTCGATCGCGTGGGTCAGATCGCCCACCGGCACCAGTCCGGCAATGCGGGCACCACCCTTGAGGGTATGCAGATCCCGCTGCAGTTCGGCCACGTGCGCACGCTCGGCCGGTTCGGCACGCCATTGCGCCAGGACGCCGTCGGCGTGGTCGAGGATTTCGTTGGCTTCCTCGGTGAACACTTCCAGCAGGTCGGGGTCCACCTGTCCGACCCAGCTGACGCCGGCCACTTCCGGCTCGCGAGTCGTCTCCACAGCAGGAGCGGCCGATTCCTCCGCAACCGGTTCCAGCGGGGAGGTCTCGTCTTCGGCGCCAGCCTCGGCCGCCGATTCCGCCCGCGCAGACGGCTCCACCGGAGCCTCGGCGGCGGCGTCCGGCTCGGCCGGTCGCTCGGCATCGACGGCATCGACGGCATCGACGGCATCTACGGCATCTACGGCATCAGTGGACTGCACCGACTCGACCGGACCGGCAACCACCTCGTCGGCGCCGTCCATGGCCTGTTCGACGTCCGGCCCGACCTCTTCGACACCGCTCGCGGCCGCATCCTCGGCCACGCCGGCGTCATCGGCACCCTCGTCCTCGACGATCAGCCCCGTTACCAGCGCCTGGTAGTCGTCTTCGGCGGTGTCGACTTGCGCGACTTCGCCGTCCACGGCGAGCAGACCGCCCTCGTCGAGCAGGCCATCGAGAAGCGCCTGCAGGCTGGGATCGGTCGACTCATCCTGCGATCGGAGCTCGACCGTGACGTCGCCATCCACAGGCATGGCGGTGTTCACGTCGAAATCGCCCAGCGCAGCCATCATTTCGGCGGTCAGCGCGTCTTCCTCGCTGTCGAGCGGATCGATCGCCGCCGCCTCGTCCGGTTGCGCCCGATCCAGGCTGTCCTCGTCCTCGAACTCGTCTTCGGCCCGGGGGTCGAACACCACATGCGCGACCTTCGGCTCCGGATGGGCGTCACGCAGCTGCACCAGGCTGGCGGTGAGCTCCTCCATGGCGGGCAATTGCGGCGCTGGCGCATCGAACTGCGCCATCACCTGGTCGACCACATCAGCGCATTGCGCCAGCAGCGAGCGGCCCTGCGCGGTCAACGGCTGGCCGGCGGCACGAAGGCGCTTGAGCAGGCTTTCCAGTGGCGACAGCAACTGTGTCAGGACAGGGATATCGACCATCGCGATCGCGCCATGCAGCGTATGCACTGCGCGCAGGAGGCCATCGTCCACCGCCATTTCGTCGCCGCCCTTCTCCAGCGCGGTGCGGATGGTCTGCAGGTACTGCGCCACTTCGCTGCGCAGGATTTCCAGCAGCACCGGATCGACCGGCGGCATGACCGGAAGCTCCAGGCTCTCGACCGGCGGCAGCGGCTCTTCCGCGCTGGCGGCACTGTGATCGGTATGCGCGGCCGCCGGAATGGCCGCGGCGGCCTGCTCCAGTGGCTCGACTTTACGGCGCACCGTCCGGGTCACTTCCTGCATCCCCGCAGGCGCGTGATCCTCGATGCGGGCCTCTTCACCGGCAGCGAGCTTCTCGGCGGTCTGCATGATCGCGCCCAGCGGCGCGTCGGGCGTACCCTCTCCCTTGAGTGCGGTCAGTAGCTGCGGCAGCGCGTCGATGGCATGGCCGACCAGCGCCTGCACCTGTGCGTGGGGCTGGATGCTTCCATCCAGCACCCGGTTGAGCATGTTCTCCACCTTCCAGGCGAACTCGCCCAGTACGCTGGCACCGACCAGTCGGCCGGACCCCTTCAGGGTATGGAAGGAACGGCGGATGGGGATCAATGACGGCAACTGATCCGCATCGGCCATCCATGCCTTTCGGGCATTGACCAGGTTGTCGATCTCTTCCTGCACTTCCTCCAGGAAGATCTCGCGGATGTCGTCATCGATACCGTCCGTGCTCAGCTGGAAGCCGGCATTGGCGGTAAATTCGTCGGCCACCGGAACCAGTTCGACCACCTGCTCCTCGACCCACTCGTCCTGGCCTTGAGCCGCCGAAGCGGCCTGCTCGTCCAACGACTCGGTCTGCGCCAGGCGCATTCCGGATACGTCATGCGCCGGTTCCTCGTGCGCAGGCATTTCGCCCACGATCAGGTCGCCCACGTCGGCGCCTGGCGCGACGCTGACCGACTCGGAAAGATCCGGCCCGTCCTCCTGTCCTTGCGGCTCCTCCCCGGCCATGGCCTGGGGCCGCTCGGCCAGCGGTCGCGCATCCGGCAACGGCCAGTAGCCCAGCTGGCCGAGGCTGTGTTCGGCGACGTCGAGAATATGCTCCAGGCCGCCACGGTGTTCGCGCGCTGCCTCGAGGTAGTAGTCCAGTGCCGACAACGTATCGGCCAGGCTGTCCATCTGCTGGTTGCCGGGAACCCGCCGATCGGACAGCAGCTCGTTGCTGACGAAACGACCGATGCCCTCGGCAAGATCGCCCGCCCGGGTGGCCGACAGCATGCGCATGGCACCGGCCACCTGGTCCATCAGCGCAGGCGCCTTGTCCAGCTCGGCATGCTTCCAGCCGGACTCGACGAAAGCAACGATGGCTTCCTTCACCATGGCGGTGTTGCCGATGGCTTCCTGCATCAGCGAGGCCAGGATGTGGCGGGCCTCGCTGCGCGGCATCGGCGGCGGCGCGCCGGCTTCGGCCTCCACTTCGCCCTCGCCCTCGGCACCCAGGCTCTCGATGTGGTCGTCGAGCGAAGACTCCACGTACAACAGCGCCCCGGCGACATCCAGCAGCACGTCCTCGTCCGGCGCACGGACGCGATTGGCGACTTCCTCCAGTACCCGGCGCTGTTCGTTGACGACCCGGCGCGGCACCGCCAGCGCGAGCATGCCCAGGGTGTCGCCCACGCGCTCGAGTACCTCGCCCTGCGCGCTCAATTGCGACGGATCGGCCTCACTGTTGCGCAGGAACAGATCCAGCGCTTCCTTGACCCGCAGCAGGTCCTCCTTCAGCGCGCGCGATACCGAATCGAGCAGCGCACGGTTGTGCCCGGACATCGAGCCACGGGCATGCTCGAGCTCTCCGGCTCCCGGCAGCAGGCTGTCCAGCTGGTACGCACTGCGCAGCGCGTCCATCTGCGGACTGTGTTGTCTGGATTGCGCCACGATGTACAGCAGGTTGCTTGCCAGCTCGTCGGCGTCGCCGCCGCGCAGGCTGTTCTCGCCCTGCTCGACCAGTTGGCGAATGTTGCGATCGACCTTGCCGATCAGCTTGCGCACCTCCGCCGCGTGTGAGGTCAACACGCCTTGCTGCAGCCCCTCCATCACACCCGAGGCGATCCACCACAGGCGACGCCCGGGGACCGTATGGCAGGACGCGGCAATCGCCCAGCAGGGTCTCGCGCATGCCCGCCAGCTGGTCGGCGGGGTTCTGCCCACGGAACCACGCCAGCAGTTGCTGCTGGAAGCGCAAGCGCAACGCGGCGACCTGGCTGCGCTGGCGTTCGCGATCCAGGCGCTCGTCGGCCGCCGGCACGTCGGCCGGCAGTGGCGCGTCCAGTTTCGGACAAAACAGCGCCGACTCCGGCAACGCCTCCTGGTTGCGGCTGGCGCGCAGCTCGTTGAGCAGCGGCAGCAGCACCACCGGCACGTCGCGGTGTCCGCTGGACAGCCGCTCGAGGTAGTCCGGCAACTGCATCAGACCGCGCATCAGCGCGGTGTAGGCCTCGTCGCGGTTCTGGACGTGGTCCTCCTGCAGCGAGATGGCGAGTGTCTCCATCTCCTGGGCCACCATGGAGGCGCCGTACAGTTCGACCATGCGCAAGGTGCCCTGCACCTGGTGCAGGCTGTCGGTGCACTGGCGCATCGCATCCCGGTTGGCCGGGTTGTCGACGTAGGACTCCAGCGCATCGCGGGCGCGCGACAGTGTCTCGTCGAGCTCCGGCTTGACCCACTGCAGCGTGGTGAAATCGATATGGTCTTGAAGTCTCATGCGCCCCTCTCAGCGGTTGCGCTTGCAGCGCATCGCGCAACCGTCGAGGTTGCCCCCTGTCAATAAAGCCGATGTCATCCCGGCAGCTTAAAGTGAGCCACCGAGCGCCGCAGGTCGCTTGCCAGCTGCGCCAGGTAGCCGATCGAATCGGCGGTCTGGCTCGCACCTTGCGAGGTCTGCGAGGTGATTTCCTGGATCGCGTTCATGGATTGCGGAAATGTCGGTCGCCGCCGCGGATTGCTGGCGCGCCGCACTGGAGATGTTCTGAATCAGTGCCGAAAGATCGTGCGAAACGCGCTCGATGTCGCCCAGCGCGCTGCCGGCGTCCTCGGCCAGGCGGGCACCGGCGACCACCTCGGAGGTGGTCTGCTCCATCGAGTTCACCGCTTCGTTGGTATCGGACTGAATGGTCTGTACCAGCGTCTCGATTCGCTTGGTGGCGCTGGCGGAACGTTCCGCCAGGCGCTGCACTTCGTCCGCCACCACCGCGAAGCCACGGCCGGCCTCGCCGGCCGAAGCCGCCTGGATGGCCGCGTTCAGCGCCAGGATATTGGTCTGCTCGGCAATGTCGTTGATCAGTTCCACGATCGAGCCGATTTCCTGCGAGGACTCGCCCAGGCGCTTGATGCGCTTGGAGGTTTCCTGAATCTGGTCGCGAATGGAGTCCATGCCCGAGATCGTCTCGCGCACCACCTCGGCGCCGCGCGATGCGATCTGCACCGAGCGCTCGGCCACGTCGGCCGACTCGGCCGAATCGCGCGACACGCCGTCCATCGAGCTGGCGATCTGGTTGATCGCCGACGTGGCGGTACTGATGCGCTGGGCCTGGTTCTGGGCCGACTCGGCCAGGTGGCGCGCGGTGGTCTGCGTTTCCTGGGCCGACGAGGAGACCTGCTCGGAGGTCTCGTTGATGGTGGTCACCAGGGTGCGCAGCTCGTCGATGGCGTAGTTCACCGAGTCGGCGATGGCGCCGGTGATGTCCTCGGACACCGTGGTCTTGACGGTCAGGTCGCCTTCGGCCAGCGAACCCATCTCGTCCAGCAGGCGCATGATCGCCTCCTGGTTGCGCTGGTTGAGCTCGGAGCTGTCGGCGAAGCGCTTGCGCTGGTCGCGTACCAGGGTCACCACCAGGATCAGGGCGAAAGCCACGGCGCCGATCGCGCCGAGCACGCCCCACCAGACGTTCGGAAACAGGCGGCGGTAGCGGCAGCTTGCCGATCTGGTCGGACAAGCTCGTTGGCGCGCAGCAGCACGTTCTGCGAGTCGAACGAGGCCTGGTTGGCGGCGTGCTTGACGTCGGCGATGTTGCCCGCCGCGGCGATCAGCTTGGCGATCGGATCGCCCAGGCCGTCCCAGTTGCCCTGCATGTCGGTGAGGATCTTGCGCGCATTGGCAGTCGCCCATCGCCTTGATGCCGGCGTCGGCGTTGCCCTCGGTCAGCCCCTTGAGCACGGTGCCGTACAGCTGCGCGTCGCGGGCCAGGCCGTCGGCGGCCGCCTGCGCGGTGTCGCCGCCCTGCAGCACTTCCTGCACGCGGCGGATCATGCGGTCGGCCAGCAGCATCTGGCGCGAGGAGCCGAGCATCTGGTCGGCGCTGCCGTTGCGCTGCTGCAGGATGTTGGTGACCTGGTCCATGCTCGAGTTCAGCAGCGGGAATCTGCTGCGAAAGCTTGTCCGCACGCATCGCCGAATCCAGCACCACGCTCTTGTTCGAGGTGATCTTGCTGATGTCGGCATCGAGCTGGTTCCAGGCGTTGTCAAGCGCCGTCACCGCGCGTCCGGCGGGGGTCTTGTTGCCATCGGCGTAGGACAGCATGCCGGTCTTGGCGTCGCCCTTGTTCAGCCGCTGCACCGCCGATGCGATGGCGTTGCGGGTGCTCTCCAGCTCCTTGAAGGAGTCGACGTTGCCATCGGCCGCCTCCAGAGCGTATTTGGCCGTCTGCTGCGACAGCACCTGGATCTGCGTGGTCAGCGCATTGGCCTGGCGGTCTTCGCCGTTCTTCTGGTTCAGCAGGAAGAAGTCCACTGCCGCAAAGCCGATCGCTATCAGCAGCAGAACAATCAGGCCGGTATAGCCCCGTTCCTTGCCGACGCCCCCTGTAGTGCTCATCGTTGACACCTCATACGTCTTTCAATCCCACCGGATGCGGCTCGATGCACGCCATCCGGCAAGGGACTTCTCGCCCCTGTTTCCGGCCTCTGGCGGCACCGGCCCACGTCTCGAAACTGTTGCTGCTACGCCGCTGCCTGACGGAAATCCGGAGCACGCACCAGCCGGCTCATGCTGAACAGGGCCAGGCGTTGCTCGCCGACCCGCTCATCGACAAATCGCTGCAAGCCGCTGATCCTGCTCCGGCTCCGCCTCGCGTCGCTGCTGCTCGTCCACCGTGCGCTGGCCGAACACCTCGTCCACCAGCAGGGCCACGTTGCCGCCGCCCTGGCGCACGATCAGCAGGCGCGAGCGCTCGGTATGCTGTGGTGCGCTCGCCGAACAGGTAAGCGCGCGAAATCGATGACCGGCACCAGGTTGCCGCGCACGTTGGCCACGCCAAGCAGCCAGGGCTGGGTGCCGGGGACCGGTGTGAGTACCGGCACTGCCAGCAGCTCGTTGATCTCGTCGATGCCGCTGACGAACATCCCGCGAACCGGCGCGAAAGCCGATGCCGCGCCACAGGCCGGGCGCCTCCATGCGTGTCCTGCGCGTCCGACGCATGCGCCAGCGAGAGGCGCTCGTAACCGCGCCAGCAGTTCAAACGGGGTGAGCTGCTGGTGGCTGTTCATGAGTTGCTCGGCCAGCAGGCCGCTGATGCACGACAGCAGCTCTTTTTCGTTGACCGGCTTGGTGATGAAGGCCCGCGCACCCTGGCGCATGCCCCATACCCGGTCGGTTTCCATCGACTTGGTGGTGATCATCACGACCGGCACGTGCGAGGTGGCCGGATCGCGGGTAAGCGTGCGCGTGGCCTGGAAGCCGTTCATGCCAGGCATGATCACGTCCATGATCACCAGGTCGGGCAGGTCGGCGCGAACGCGCTCGATGCCCTCTTCGGCGGTGCCCACCGCGGATACTTCGTGACCGGCACGCTCCAGCACCGTCGTGAACACACGCACGTCGGTCGGCGAGTCGTCGATAATGAGAATTCTTGCCACAGGTCTCCCCTTCAGACGCTGCAGTCAGCCGCGGTCAAGCCGTGCGACATGGCGATGGATGGCGCCAAGCAGTTCATCGCGCGTGAACGGCTTGGTCAGATATTGTTCGGCGCCGACGATGCGCCCGCGCGCCTTGTCGAACAGGCCATCCTTCGAACTGAGCATGATCACGGGCGTACTGCGGAATTGCGGATTGTTCTTGATCAGCGCGCAGGTCTGATAGCCGTCCAGCCGCGGCATCATGATGTCGACGAAGATGATGGCCGGCTTCTGGTCGGAGATCTTGGCCAACGCCTCGAATCCGTCGACGGCAGTCAGCACGTCGCAACCTTCCTTCTTGAGCAAGGTCTCCGCCGTTCGGCGGATGGTCTTGGAGTCATCGATCACCATGACTTTCAGACCGGATAAGCCGTTGGCACTCACGTTCAAGTTCACTCATCCCCCTGCTGCCGACCCCGGCTCGGGCAAGTCACCGTGGCCAGTAACGGACTGCCACCGATGTACGTCAAAGAAACCACCACGGCCGCTGGCGCCTGCTCTTCGGCAATCGCGCTCATGCGTTGCTGTTTACTGCCTGGCCCGCGGCACGTCAAGCCGAATCGTCGCTGACCGTCCCATGAACCGCCACCTGTTCGCAGTTTATCGGCAGGTGCCGCCGCGGATGTAGCGAGCAGCGCACACCCCTTGCCGGCGAACGCGTGCGCTCGGCCACCATCGCCGGGCGCCCCGAAACGATTCACGCCCCCGCCCACTGGAGACACCCATGCTATCGGTCGCCGTGCTGATGGACCCCATCGGCGCCATCAAGGTCGCCAAGGACACCACCTTCGCCATGCTGCTGGAGGCGCAGCGTCGCGGCCATGCCCTGCTTCTACATGGAACAGGGCGACCTGGCCCTGCGGGACGGCGCGCCCTTCGCGCGACTGGCCCACTTGACCGTACGTGACGATCCGACCCGCTGGTTCACGCCTGGGCGAGGCGCTTTGGCGCGACCTGCGCGAACTGGACGTGGTGCTGATGCGCAAGGACCCGCCGGTGGGCACCGAGTTCATCTATGACACCATGGTGCTGGAAGCCGCTCAGCGCGGCGGCGTGCAGGTGGTCAACGACCCGGCCAGCCTGCGCGATTGCAACGAGAAGCTGTTCGCGCTGCAGTTCCCGCAATGCATCGCGCCGACGCTGGTGGCACGCGACCGCAGCCGAGCTCAAACGCTTCGTGGCCGAGCATGGCGAGGCCGTGCTCAAGCCGCTGGACGGCATGGGCGGGCGCGGCATCTTCCGGGTCAGCGCCGGCGACAGCAACCTCAACTCGATGCTGGAAACCCTGCTGGCCGGCGACGCGCGCGGCGAGGGCCGCCAGTTCACCATGGCGCAGAAGTTCATCCCGCAGATCAGCGCCGGCGACAAGCGCATCCTGCTGGTCGACGGCGAACCGGTACCGTACGCGCTGGCGCGCATCCCGCAGGGCGACGAGTTCCGCGGCAACCTCGCCGCCGGCGGTCGCGGCGAGGGCGTGCCGCTGTCCGAGCGCGACCGCTGGATCGCTGCCCAGGTGGCGCCTGAACTGCGCCGGCGCGGGCTGCGTTTCGTCGGCCTGGACGTGATCGGCGACTACCTGACTGAGATCAACGTCACATCGCCGACCTGCGTGCGTGAACTGGATGCCCAGTTCGGGCTTAATATCGCAGGCCTGCTGTTCGATGCCATCGAGAAAACCGCTGCGTGAATGCCGTCTCCCCGCCCCACCGGCAACCCCGACCCGATCGGCGCCACCTTGCTGTTCTCGCTGCTGCTGCACGGCGTGCTGTTGCTGGGCATCACCTTTCACTTCGTCAAGCCCGAACCGGGGCTGCCGACGCTCGACGTCACCCTGGTCAACGTGGCCAATCGACAGGCGCCGGACAAGGCCGATTTCCTGGCCCAGGCGAACAACCAGGGCGGCGGCCAGAGCGAACGGGCCGAGCGGCCGTCGCAGATGGTTTCCGGCGCACTGGCCCGGCCCACGCCCGGTACCGCGCCGCAACCGGTCCAGGCCAGCGTGCCGCGGCCGCGCCCTGCCACCGTGCAGCGGCAGGTCACCACCACCGGCGCGACCGATTTTTCAGTCAGCGCCCAACCCGCCCACCCGCGCGAAGACGCCAGCAGCGAGCCCACCGCCGACCAGCTGCGGCGCAAGCAGGAAATGGCCCAGCTGGCTGCCGAGCTGCAGCACCGCAAGCAGGCCTATGCCAAGCGGCCGAAGAAGAAGTTCATCTCGGCCAATACCCGCGAATACGTCTACGCCGCCTACATGCGCGGCTGGGTCGACCGGATCGAGCGGGTGGGCAACCTGAACTACCCGGAGGCGGCGCGCGAACGCAACCTGCATGGCGAGCTGGAGATGACCGTAACGCTCAACCGCGACGGCACGATCAAGGCAATCGACATCATCCGCAGCTCCGGCGAGCCGCTGCTCGATACCGCCGCGGAACGCATCGTGCGGCTGGCCGGGCCGTTCCCGCGGGTCCCGGGCAAGGATGGGGTAGACGAGCTGTACATCACGCGCACCTGGCAGTTCCTGCCCGGCAACATCCTGCGCAACAAGTAGCACCCCACCGCAGGTTCACGGGCGCACGGTTACAACGAACGCCCTCCCCATAGGCTTACAATGCCCGCATGAGCGTTCCCCAGCCTTCCACCCTCGCCGGGCAATTCCTGATTGCCATGCCCAGCCTGGCCGAGCCACCGTTCTCCCGTGGCGTGGCGTTCCTGTGCCAGCACGACGAGGACGGCGCGGTCGGCCTGCTGATCAATCGTCTGTCCGAGTACTGCCTGGGCGACGTGCTGGCGCAGATGAAGCTGGATTGCCGCGACCCGGAGCTGATCGAACAGCCAGTGCTGATCGGCGGCCCGGTGCAGCAGGAACGCGGCTTCGTGCTGCATCGCGAGCACGGGCACTGGGAGTCCAGCTACCGCATCAACGACGAATGGTCGGTGACCACTTCGCGCGACATCCTGGTGGCGATGGCCGCCGGTGAAGGTCCGCGGCAATCGCTGATGGCCCTCGGCTACGCCGGCTGGACCGCCGGCCAGCTCGAGCAGGAGCTGATGGACAACACCTGGCTCACCTCCGAGGCCAGCGAGCGGGTGATGTTCGGCACCCCGCTGGAGGAGCGCTGGAGCGCGGCGGCGGGACTGGTGGGTATCGACCCGATGCAATTGCCCGGCTACGCGGGCCACGCGTGACCGGGCTGCCAAGCCAGTCCGTCAGCAAAGGTCTGCGATGAGCTGCGCGCTGGGCTTCGACTACGGCTCGCGCCTGATCGGTGTCGCGGTGGGCAACCAGCTCACCGGCAGCGCGAGGGCGCTGGCGGTGGTCGCCGTCCGTGACGGCACGCCGGACTGGCCGCAGCTCGACGCGCTGCGCCAGGCCTGGCTTCCCGACGTCCTGGTGGTCGGGCTGCCGCTGACCCTGGAAGGCACCGAGCAGCCGGCCAGCCAGGGCGCACGGCGCTTCGCCTCGCAACTGCAGCAACGCTACGGCCTGCCGGTGAGCCTGGTGGACGAACGTCACAGTTCACAGGAGGCCGCACAACGCTTCGCCCGGGCCCGCGCATCGGGCCAGCGCAAGCGCCGCGACGCCGGCACCATCGATGCGGAGGCGGCCGCGGTGATCCTGGAGCGCTGGCTGCAGGATCCGGCCGCCCACGCGGTACTCGCTCCGGGCTGACCCACCCGGCATGCGCGCTGCTACCCTTTACCCACGCCATCAGGCCCTCGCCCCATGACCTCTCGCCTGCGCCATCTGACCACCCTCGAAAACCTGCCCGCGCGACTGCATCGAGCGGCTGCTCGACCGCGCCCTGGCGATGCGCGACGCCTGTGCCCACGGCACCCGCAAGGTCGACCTGCTGAACGGCCGCACCGTACTCAACCTGTTCTTCGAGCCGTCCACGCGCACTCGTACCTCGTTCGAGCTGGCGGCCCGACGCATGGGCGCGGACGTGATCAACTTCGATATCGGCTTTTCCTCCACCTCCAAGGGCGAGGAGCTGTTCGATACCCTGCATACGCTCGAAGCGATGCATCTGGACGCCATCATCGTGCGTCACAAGCAGTCGGGAACGCCCGAGGAACTGGTGCGCCACGCGATGAGCGGGGTCTCGGTGATCAACGCCGGCGACGGCAACCGCGCCCATCCCACCCAGGGGCTGCTCGACGCACTGACCATCCGCCAGCATCGGCCGGACTTCGAGAACCTCACGGTGGTCATCTGCGGCGACGTCAAGCACTCGCGCGTGGCGCGCTCGGACGTGCACGCACTGCGCACGCTGGGGGTGGGGGAACTGCGCCTGTGCGGCCCGGCAGCCTGATGCCCGCCGCGGAGGATTTCCCGCACTGCCGCTTCTTCGACAGCTTCGACGAGGCGATCAAGGGTGCGCGACGTGGTGATCATGCTGCGGCTGCAAAAGGAGCGCATGAGCGCCATCGACCTGCCCGACGAAGCGGCCTATTTCGAGCACTACGGGTTGGACAAGCGTCGCCTGGCAACCGCCGCCCGCGGTTGCCTGGTGATGCACCCGGGTCCGATCAACCGCGGCATCGAGATCGCCTCGGATGTTGCCGATGGTGCCCAGTCGCGCATCCTGGAGCAGATCGGCAACGGCGTTTTCGTGCGCATGGCCGTCCTTGGCGAGGTGCTGGCGCGCTAGTGTCGCTGGCGCCGGCCGCGCAGCGGCCTCAACCGGCAGGCCATGGCCAGCCGGTGTCCGCCAGAGCGTCCCGTACCCATAAAGGTGGACCAACCGCCCACGCGGCCGTGGCTCGGCCCCTGCCTGGCTTTCGCGCCCAGGACGCATTGCGGCGGTGAAGCAGCCAGGACGCCTGCGGCGTCCCGGCGCAAGCGGCATAATGGAGCCGGCAACACACACCAATCGGGGAACCGTATGCGAATGATGAAGCGCGCCGTGGCGCTGGCGGTAGCAGGAACGCTGCTGGCAGCCTGTGCACACAAGGACAAGGACGCACCGCTGGCTTTCGTGCCGGCCGACACGCCCTACGTGGTCGCCAACCTGAAGGTGCCGGACGACGCCACCCGGGAGGCGATGCTGGCGCAGGCCAACGCGCAGCTGCCGACCCAGCTGCAGCAGATGCGCTCGGCCGCGGACGAGATGGCCGCCAGGGATCCGGCAACCGCCCGTTTGCTGCGCGCCTTCGTCTCCGAACTCGACGGCAAGGACCTCGCAGACCTTCGCCAGGAACGCCGGTATCGACCTGAAGGGCCATTCCGCCTTCTACGGCCTGGGCCTGGCCCCGGTCATGCGCCTGGAGCTGACCGATCCATCGGCCTTCGAAGGCTTCATCGGCCGGATGGAAACCGCCTACGGCAGCAAGCTGGACGTGGCCACGATCGGCCAGCAGAGCTATCGCGTGCACGTATCGCCGCAGACCGGTACCGAGGTGCTGCTGGCGGTGGTTGGCAAGCAGGCGGTGCTGGCCGTGCTGCCCAGCGGTGCGGCCCAGCCGCTGCTGCGCCAGGCGCTCGGCCTGGACCGTCCGCAAAACAGCCTGCAGGACGGCAACCGGCTGGAGAAGCTGGCCAAGGCCAAGAACTACAAGCAATGGCTTATCGGCGATGTGGACCTGACCCGTGCCCTGCCGCTGGCGCTGGGCGGCAACGACCCGCTGGTCGCCTCCATCGCCGCGGCCCATGCCAGGGCGGAGTCGGCCAAGACCGGCGAGCCGGTGGCCAACCAGTTGAAGCTGCCGGCCAGTTGCCAGACCGACGCGGCGCGCATCGCTGCGCGCATGCCGAGGCTGAGCTTTGGCTACACCCAGCTCGATGCCAGGCACGAGGCCGTACGCGTCGACCTGGCACTGGCCGACGACATCACCAAGGCATTCAGCCAGCCTGCAGGTCAAGCTGCCCGGACTGGGAGCAGAACCCGCCGCGCCGTTCGACTTCGCCCTGGCGATGCCGGTGGCGCAGCTGCGTGCATTCTGGTCGGCGCAGGCCGACGCGGTAGCCGCCAAACCGTTCACCTGCCCGACCCTGGTCGACCTCAACGACACCTTCGCCAAGGTGGGCCCGGCCATGCAGAAGGCGGCCATTCCGCCGTTTGGCGATCTGCTGGGGGTGCACATCGCGCTGGACAGTTTCGACGCGCATGGCGGCAAGGCCATCCCCGCCTTCAGTGGCCGCCTGATCCTGGGCACCGGCAATCCGGCCGGCCTGCTGGCGATGGGCCAGATGGTGACCCCCGCGCTGGCGCAACTGAAGCTGACCGCCGATGGCAAGCCGGTCGCGTTGCCGGCCAACCTCAGCGCCATGTTCGGCCAGCCGGCGTGGCTGGCGATGGGCGACAACGCGCTGGCCCTGGGCATCGGCGCCGGTCAGCAGGACAAGCTGGGGGCCGCGCTGAAGGCTCCCGTAGGCGACGCCGGCCAGATGATGCGCATGCATGTGAACGGCGACATGTACCAGAGCTGGCTGACGCTGATGCAGCAGAAGGCCGAGAGCCTGATGGCTGCCAGTGCGGCCCTGGCTGGCGACCAGGAGGCCCGCACCAGTACTTCCGAGCGGGCCAGGCAGCAGGCCATGACCAAGGCCCGCTTCGAAGCGATCCGGGCCCAGGCCAAGCGGATCAAGACCGCCTCGGCGGACGTGCACGTCGACGCCGACGGCATGGTGATCACCAGTGAGACCGAGCTGAAGTAGGCCCGCGCCTTTCGCGCATGCAGAAAAGGCCGCCCCGCCGGGGCGGCCTTTTTTCTGACACGGTCACGTAACACCGTCGTCGCTTCCCCTTCGCAACGGCGAGCGGGCACTGAACCGCCGCTCCGGCGCGCTACACCCCGTTCACCGGTGTGCTGTTTGGATGGAACCACGAAGCCGCACTGCGGCGTTCCTGTTTTTCCCGCACCGGGAAGCCAAAGGGAGTACTGCCATGCATACCATTCCGAAGACACTGATGGCCGCGGCCCTGACCGCCGCCTTCGCCGCCGCGCCGCTTTCCCAGGCTGACGCGCATGCCCTGGGGAATGGCGCCGCGCAGCAGTCGGCGAACCAGACCATCCCGGGCAAGGCCAACGACGCCTGGATCACGACCAAGGTGAAGTCCGAGTTCGCCACCAACCGTGGCGTGGATGCCACCGATATCGACGTCGACACCCAACAGGGCCACGTGACGCTGAAAGGCCGGGTCGCCAACGCCAACGAGAAGATGGAAGCCGAGCGCCTGGCGCGCAACGTGGTCGGGGTGAAGAGCGTCGACACCAGCGGCCTGACCATGACCGGCGCCGCGCGCGCCGACGACACCCAGGTTGCCGGCGTCAGCACCGACATGGGCAACGACGATGTCGACCAGCGCAACCACGCCTGGGGCGACAACGACAACCAGACGGTGCCGGGCAAGGCCAACGACGGCTGGATCACCACCAAGGTGAAGTCCGAGTTCGCCACCACCGGCGGAGTGGACGCCACCGACATCAACGTAACCACCCGCGACGGACGGGTCACCCTCAAGGGCACCGTGTCGGGGCAGGCCGAGCGCAACCGTGCCGAACAGCTCGCGCGGTCGGTGGTGGGGGTCAGGAGCGTCGACGCCAGTGGCCTGACGATGGACGCCACCGCTAGCGGCCAGGGCAGCAACGACGGCGTTGCCGGCCAGCAGACCGGGTCGATGACCGGCAATGCGCGGGACGGCTGGCTGACCACCAAGGTCAAGAGCCAGTTCGCCACCACCAACGGCGTCGATGCCACCGACATCAACGTCGACACCAGCGACGGCCGGGTCACCTTGCGCGGCAATGTCGCCACCACGGCGGAGAAGAACAATGCCGAACGCCTGGCGCGCTCGGTGGACGGGGTGACCTCGGTCGACGCCAGCGGCCTGCGGGTGACCGGCGCCGGCAGCCAGGCCACGGGCGCGAGCTACTCCAGCAGCGACAAGCCGGGCAACGACCACCAGACCCTGGGCGGTACCGCCAAGGACGGCTGGATCACCACCAAGGTGAAGTCGCAGTTCGCCACCACCAGCGGAGTGGATGCCACCGATATCAACGTGGACACCCGCAACGGCCAGGTGACTCTGCGCGGCACGGTCGACTCGATGAACGAGAAGAACCGCGCCGAGCAGATCGCGCGCTCCACCGACGGGGTCACCAGCGTCGATTCCAGCGGTCTGCGCATCACCGGCCAGTCCGACGGCAACGGCTATGCCGACAGCGGCAACAATGGAATGGACAATGACAACCAGACTGCCGTAGGCGCCACCAACGACGCCTGGATTACCGCCAAGGTGAAGTCGAAGCTGGCCGTCAACGGAATCACCGACGCCAGCGACATCAATGTCGACACCAACAACGGCCGTGTCGTGCTTCGGGGCAACGTCGCCAATTCCGGGGAGAAGGATGCCGCGGTGCGTGCCGCGCGCTCCATCGAAGGAGTCAAGCAGGTGGACGTCAGCGGCCTGAGCATCGCCAGCAGCGATTGATCGCCGGCCTTGCCACATGAAAAAGGGCGCCTTCGGGCGCCCTTTTTTTCGCTCCCTGCCCGCCTTACCGCTGCAGCAGGTGGCCGCTCAGACGCGGGTCGCGCGTCTCTTCCAGCTCCACACCGTCGAGCCCCTGCGACAGGGTGTGCGCGTCGCCACCCTGCGCCAGCTTGATGCGCAGACGCACCTCGTTGGAGCTGTCGGCGTGCCGCAGCGCATCCTCGTAGCTGATCTCGCCCGCGTGATAAAGCTCCACCAGGCTCTGGTCGAAGGTCTTCATGCCCAGGTTGGTCGACTCTTTCATGACCTCCTTCAGCTTGTGGATCTCGCCCTGGCGGATGTAGTCCTGCACCAGCGGCGTTCCCAGCAGCACCTCGACCGCCACGCGACGCGCCTTGCCATCGGGCGTGGGGATCAGCATCTGCGCGACCACGCCCTTCAGGTTCAGCGACAGGTCCATGAACAGCTGCTGGCGACGATCCTCCGGGAAGAAGTGCAGGATGCGGTCCATCGCCTGATTGGCATTGTTCGCATGCAGCGTGCACAGGCACAGATGGCCGGTCTCGGAGAAGTTGATCGCGTGCTCCATGGTTTCGCGGGTGCGCACCTCGCCGATCATGATCACGTCCGGCGCCTGGCGCAGCGTGTTCTTCAGCGCGTTCTCCCAGTTGTCGGTGTCGATGCCGATCTCGCGCTGGGTGATGATGCAACCTTCGTGCTTGTGCACGTATTCGATCGGGTCCTCGATGGTGATGATGTGGCCGGTCGAATTGGCATTGCGATAGCCGATCATCGAAGCCAGCGAGGTGGATTTGCCGGTACCGGTGCCGCCGACGAAGATGATGATGCCGCGCTTGGTCATCGCCAGCTGCTTGATCACCGGCGGCAGGGTGAGCTCCTCCGGCGTGGGGATCTTCGACTCGATCCGGCGCAGCACCATGCCCACGCAATTGCGCTGGTAGAAGCACGACACGCGGAAACGCCCCACGCCCTGGGCGGAGATCGCGAACTGGCACTCGTGGGTCTTCTCGAACTCCTCGCGCTGCGAGGGCGTCATCACGTTCAGCACCATGTCGCGCGACTGCTGCACCGACAACGGGCTCTGGGTGATCGGCACGATCCGCCCCTGCACCTTCATCGAGGGCGCCACGCCGGCGGTGATGAACAGGTCCGACGCCTTCTTGTGGACCATCAGCTTCAGGAACGAGGTGAAATCGAATTCGCTCATCACATGGCTCCTCCCAGAGCGGGGAACGCGGGGTTCAAGGCATACCAGGAGCCAAGGCTCCGATCAGACGCGTACGCCAGGCACAAGGCCGCCCGGCACCGTTCGCGGCACGCTACCGGCGCCCTGCTTCGCAGGGTCCGCCTCACCTGAAGATATCCTTGTTCTTGGCATAGCCGATCGCCTGGTCCCGCGCCACCAGCCCGCGCTTGACCAGATCCTGAAGGTTCTGGTCCAGCGTCTGCATGCCGTGCTGCTGACCGGTCTGGATCGACGAATACATCTGCGCCACCTTGTCCTCGCGGATCAGGTTGCGGATCGCCGGGATGCCGACCATGATCTCGTGCGCGGCCATGCGCCCGCCGCCGACCTTCTTCAGCAGGGTCTGCGAGATCACCGCACGCAGGCTTTCGGAAAGCATCGAGCGCACCATCGGCTTTTCGCCGGCGGGAAACACGTCGATGATGCGGTCGATGGTCTTGGCCGCCGAGCTGGTATGGAGCGTGCCGAACACCAGATGGCCGGTCTCCGCGGCGGTCAGCGCCAGGCGGATGGTTTCCAGGTCGCGCAGCTCGCCGACCAGGATGAAATCCGGATCCTCGCGCAGCGCCGAGCGCAGCGCCTCGTTGAATCCGTGCGTATCGCGGTGTACCTCGCGCTGGTTGACCAGGCACTTCTGCGAGGTATGCACGAACTCGATCGGATCCTCGACCGTCAGCAGATGGCCGTACTCGTTCTTGTTGATGTGGTCGACCATCGCCGCCAGCGTGGTCGACTTGCCCGAGCCGGTCGGCCCGGTCACCAGGATCAGCCCCTGCGGTTGCTCGATCAGGTCCCGGAAGACCTTCGGGCAGCCCAGGTCTTCCAGCGTCAACACCTCGGAGGGAATGGTACGGAACACCGCACCGGCACCCCGGTTCTGGTTGAACGCATTGACGCGGAAACGCGCCAGCCCGGGAATCTCGAACGAAAAGTCGGTTTCCAGGAACTCCTCGTAATCGCGGCGCTGCTTGTCCGACATGATGTCGTAGATCAGCGAGTGGACCTGCTTGTGCTCCAGTGCCGGGATGTTGATCCGTCGCACGTCGCCGTCGACGCGGATCATCGGCGGCAGGCCAGCGGACAAGTGCAAGTCCGAGGCCTTGTTCTTCACCGAGAAGGCAAGCAGTTCGGCGATATCCATCAGGCGTTTCCCCTAGAGCTTCATGGCATGCGGTACATGCGGGGGAGTGGGTCGTCGGCAACCGACGCCCATCGACGCCGGCTCGCCCGACCCGAAGGCCCAGCCGACTCCCCCTGCAACGGCTTTGGATACTACTCGCGCGCAGGGCTGTGCCACCAGTCCTGTCCGCGCCCACCCGCCGGAACTGCGGAACAGGTTCGCATCCAGCCCCCGCGCCTGGCGGCGTGGCCCACGGTCGTCCGCCTCATGTGCCCGAAACGGCCAGCTCCGGTAAGGTAGGGGGTCCGCATCTGCACGAGGAACCCTCATGACACGACTCGCATTCATCGGTGGCGGCAACATGGCTCGCAGCCTGATCGGCGGTCTGCTCAAGACCGGCGTGGCCGCCTCGACCATCCAGGTGGCAGAGCCCCAGGCGGCCTCGCGCGAGTCGCTCGGGCGGGAATTCGGGGTTGCCACTTTCGCCGAGAACGCGCTGGCGATCGCCAACGCAGAGGTGATCGTGCTGGCGGTGAAGCCGCAGATCATGCCGCGTATCCAGGCCGATCTGCGCGACACCCTGCAACGCAACCGTCCACTGCTGATCTCGATCGCCGCCGGGGTGCGGCTGGACCAGCTCGAGCGCTGGTTCGGCGCCCTGCCGATCGTGCGCTGCATGCCCAACACCCCGTCGTTGATCGGCGCCGGCGCCACCGGCCTGTGCGCCAACAGCCGCGTAAGCCCGCCGCAGAAGGCGCAGGCACAGCACATCCTGGACTCGTCCGGGCTGACCCGCTGGATCGACGACGAGCACCTGATGGACTCCGTTACCGCGGTCTCGGGCTCGGCGCCGGCCTATTTCTTCGCCATGGTCGAGGCGATGGAGGATGCCGCGGTGGCCCAGGGCCTTTCCCGCGACACCGCCCGCGCGCTGGCTGCGCAGACCTGTCTGGGCGCCGGCCGCATGCTGGTCGAGAGTGGCGAGGCCCCGGGCGAGCTGCGCAAGCGGGTCACCTCGCCCAACGGCACCACCCAGGCCGCGCTGGACAGCTTCGCCGCCGATGGCCTGCCGAAGATGGTGGCCCGTGCCATGGCCGCAGCGCAGCATCGTGGCGCCGAACTGGCCGCCGAGCTGGACAAGGACAACCCGTGACCAACGCGCACGCCACCTCCGGGACCATCCGATGAGCTACCTGCTGAACGCCCTGGCGCTGCTGCTCGAAATCGCCTTCGACACGGCGGTGGCGCTGTTCGTGCTGCGCGTGCTGGCCGAGGCCAGCCGCGCCGAGTTCCACAACCCGATCAGCCAGTTCATCTACCGCAGCACCAACCCGGTGCTGGCGCCGATCCGCCGGATCCTGCCGAACTGGCGCCGGATCAACCTGGCCGCGGTGCTTGTCGGGTGGCTGCTGATGATCCTCAAGCGCGGCCTGCTGTTCGCACTGGCCGGCTTTGCGCCGGCCTGGGCCGGCCTGCTGGTGATGTCGCTGGCGGACCTGCTCGATTTCGTGTTGATGGCCTACCTGGTGCTGGTGTTCGGCTGGTCGCTGATGAGCATGCTCCAGGTGAACATGCACCAACCGCTGCTGCGCCTGGCCGGGGCGCTGGTCGAGCCGCTGCTGCGCCCGCTCCGCGGCAAACTGATCCTGGGCTCGATCGATTTCTCACCGACCGTGGCGATCATCGGCCTGATGCTGGCCCGTATCCTGGTGGCCGCGCCGCTGATGGACTGGGGCATGCAACTGGCGCGCGGGAGCTAGCCGCGCCCCCCGCATACGCGCCGGGCCGAGGGTGGCTGCAGGATGGGCTGTAGGGTGGGCTTCAGCCCACCAGACCAACGGAACAGAACAGCCGGTGGGCTGAAGCCCACCCTTCCCTCGCCTTGCCGAAGCCCACCGTACCTGCCTGGAGCCGGTGGGCTGAAGCCCACCCTACGCTCGCCTTGCCGAAGCCCACCGTAACCGCCCTGAAGCTGGTGGGCTGAAGCCACCCTGCCCCAACCTTGCGCCGCCTTGCCGGAGCCGGTGGGTCAGGCGGGCCGCGCCCAGGCGGCGATGATCCGGTGGATCTCGGCCAGTCCGTCGAACACGGCGGCCGGCCCCGGTTGCAGGATGATCGGCGATTTCACTTCGTGCAATTGGCCGTCGCGCACCGCCGGGATCGCATTCCAGCCCGGCCGGGCGGCCACTTTTTCCGGACGGAAGCGCTTGCCGCACCACGAGCCCAGGATGATGTCGGGGGCACGCCGCACCACTTCGTCGCCGTTGGCCAGGATGCGCTGCTTCGCCAACGGCTCGCGCGCCAGTTCGGGGAACGCATCGTCGCCGCCGGCGATGCCGATCAACTCCGCGACCCAGCGGATGCCGGTGATGATCGGCTCGTCCCATTCCTCGAAGTACACCTTCGGCCGGCGCGGCAACGCGGCCGCCGCGGCACGCACCCGGGCCAGCTGCGCCTCGGCCTGGCACGCGTAGGCCTCCGCCTTCTCGTACGCGCCGACCATCGCGCCCAAACGCCGGATGTAGGCCAGGATGCCGTCCACGCTGCGATGGTTGCTGATCCACACCTCCACCCCGGCCTTGATCAGCTCGCGCGCGATGTCGGCCTGGATGTCGGAAAAGCCGATCGCCAGGTCCGGTTTCAGCGCCAGGATCTGATCGATCCTGGCGCTGGTGAAGGCCGACACCTTGGGCTTCTCCTTGCGCGCCCGCGGCGGGCGCACGGTGAAGCCGGAAATGCCCACGATGCGATGTTCCTCACCCAGCGCGTACAGCACCTCGGTGGGCTCCTCGGTCATGCAGACAATGCGCTGGGGATAGGGGTCGTTGGCGGTCATGCCACCAGTGTCGCAGGCACGGCGCGATCGAGCGAGCGCGACGCCATTGCGCCAGCGGTCAGGCGGTGTTGCCGCTGCCCATCACGGTCACCAGCAACTTGCGCTGGTGCGGCTCGGTGCGGTGCTCCCACAGGTAGATGCCCTGCCAGGTGCCCAGTTGCAGCCGGCCGGCATGCACCGGCAGGCTGAGGCTGACCCCGGTCAATACCGAGCGCACGTGCGCCGGCATATCGTCCGGCCCCTCGGCATCGTGCCGGAACAGCGGATCGCCGTCGGGTACGGCGCGGGCGAACCAGCGCTCCAGGTCGCCACGCACGCTGGGATCGGCATTCTCGCTGAGCAGCAGCGAACAGCTGGTGTGCCGGGTGAACACATGGGCCAGCCCGGTGCCGATGTGGCTGGCGGCTACCCGCTGCGCCACCTCGTCGCTGATCTCGAGAAAGCCGCGGCCACGCGTATGCACCACGAAGCCCTCCTGGGCGACGTGATCCAGCGGCGACCGGTGCAGGCTCACGGGTACAGCAGCCGGTGGGTCCAGGTCTGGCCATGCCGGCTCCAGCGCACGCGCTCGTGCCAGCGGAACTGTGCGCCGTACCAGAACTCGATCATGTCCGGCTCGACCACGAAGCCACCCCAGTGCGGCGGGCGCGGCACCTCGCGGCCCTCGTACTCGCGCTCGCAGCGCGCCAGCCGCTGCTCGAAGGTGTCGCGGTCCGGCAGCGTCTGTGACTGCAGCGAAGCCCAGGCACCGAGCTGGCTGCCGCGAGGCCGGCTGGCGAAGTAGGCGTCGGACTCCTCCGCCAGCAGCTTGCGCGCGGCGCCTTCGACCCGCACCTGCACCCCGTCGCGCAACTGCTTCCAGTGGAAGCACAAGGCCACCTGGGCGTGCGCGTCGAGCTGACTGCCCTTGTCGCTGTGGTAGTTGGTATGGAAGCGGAAACCACGTTCGTCCACGCCCTTCAGCAGCACTATGCGCGAGCTGACCCGACCGGCCGCATCGGCGGTGGCCAGGTTCATCGCGGTGGGCTCCCGATCGCCGCTCCTGGCGGCCTCATCCAGCAGATTTTTGAACGTTTCGAGGATCTCGGGTTTCAGCATGGCTCTTGCATCGTGGCGGGAGCGCGCCATCATGGCGCGATGAAAAACGATGCTAGCACGCAGAACCAGGCCCTCGCGGGGCACTTGCTCGACCATTACGCCGGCCGGATAGCGCGCGCGCGTCGTCCGTACATCCTGGGCCTGTCGGGGCTGCAGGGCAGCGGTAAAAGTACGCTGGCGCGCGTGATGAAGGCGCAGGCGGAAGCGCGCGGCTGGCCCACCGAAGTGCTGTCGCTGGACGACTTCTACTATCCGCGCAGCGGGCGCGAGACGCTGGCGCGCGAGGTGCACCCGCTGTTGCGCACGCGCGGCGTACCCGGCACCCACGAAATCGAATTGCTGCTGTCCGTGCTGACCGCGCTGCGGCACGCCTCGGACAAGCTGCCGGTGTTCTGGCCGCGTTTCGACAAGGGCCGCGATACCCGCATCCCGCCATCGCGCTGGCCCCGCGTGACCCGTCCGCCGCGCCTGATCATCCTGGAGGGCTGGGCGCTGGGGCTGCGCCCGCAGCTGCTTTCGACGCTGGAAACGCCGGTCAACGAACTCGAACGCACCGAGGATCCGGACGGCACCTGGCGCCGCTGGGTCAACAAGCAGCTGCGCGGTTACCAGCCGCTGTGGCGCAAGCTGGACGCACTTATCGTGTTGCAGGCCCCGAGCTGGAACGTGGTGCGCCGCTGGCGCAGCCAGCAGGAAGAAGCGTTACTGGCACGGCACGCGCCGTTGGCCATGGACGCCGAGGCGATGGTGCGGTTCCTGGCGCACTTCGAGCGCCTGAGCCGGCACGCGCTCGCCACGCTGCCGGCCCAGGCCGACAGCATCGTCGAGTACGACGACGAGCGGCATGTGACCGGCCTGGGTCACGACTGACTGCGTCAGGTCACACTGACGGTTCCACCTGGACCGCGGTGCCATAGGCCAGCACCTCGGTCACCCCCGCGGCCACCTCGTTGGCGTCGTAGCGCATGGCCACGATCGCATTGGCGCCGCGCATGGCCGCCTGCCGCAGCATCAGCTCGAACGCCTCCTCGCGCGCGGTCTCGCACAGCTGGGTGTAGATCGTGATGTTGCCGCCGACCAGGGTCTGCAAGGCAGCGCCCAGATTGCCGACGATGCTGCGCGAGCGCACGGTAATGCCACGCACGACGCCGATCGTGCGCACGACGCGTTGCCCGGGAAGGTCGTTGGCGGTGGTGACCAGGTGGCGCGGGATACTCAGGGACATGGTTGGCGGCTCCAGGCAGGCCCGATGGCACGGGCCAGCCGGATCGTACGCCACCGTCGATGTGCCGGCGATACGCGCGCAAGCCGGGGACCGCGCCCCTCAGCCAGGCCCACCGGACGACCTCAGCAGCGCCGCGTAGCCGGCCCGTGCATCCGGCCATTGCGGGATGAACCCACTGTCGCGCAACCGCGCATTGCTCAGGCGCTTGCTGCCGATGCCCCCGGGTGCCGGCCCCTCGACCGGTGGGGCCACGCCGATCAGGCCGGCCAGTGCGTCGTAGAGCACATCCAGCGGCAGCGGCGTGTCGTCCACGCCCAGGTACAGCGGCGCCGGCCGTGGCAGGGTCAGCAGGTGTGTGACCGCGGCGGCCGCATCGTCGATGTGGATCCTGTTGGCCCAATGGACACGCTGGCGTGGCACCTGCGCCGCCCCGGCACGCAACCGCTCGAGCAACTGCAGCCGCCCCGGACCGTACAGCCCCGCCAGTCGCAGGACCACGCCGCCGCAATCCTGCCCGGACAACCAGCGCTCGGCCTCCAGCAGCACCCTGCCGTTGAACCCGGGCGGATCGGCCGGGGTGTCCTCGTCCACCCAGTCGCCGCCATGGTCGCCATACACCGCACTGGAAGACACCAGCAACACACGGGCCAGCGCCGCCCGGTCCACGGCTCGCAGCAGATACTGCAGGCCGTGCAGGAACAGCGCCCGATACGCGGTCTCCTCGCGCGCGTCGGGCGTCGGCAGGTAGACCAGCCGATCGATACCCACCGGCAGGTCGCGCAGGGTCCCGGGCTCGGTCAGGTCGCCGACCAGCCAGTGAATGCCGACCGGCCCCGTCGTCGCCGGTCGCCGACGCAACCCAAACACGGTGTCGCCCCGCGCCAGCAGTCGCCGGGCCACACGCAGCCCCAGGTCGCCGCAACCGGCCAGCAGGATCCGTTCGGACATCCATCCTTCCTTCTTTCGGGACGGCCGATGCGGCCGGCCGGCAGAGCGGTCCGCCGGCAAGCGTCGATCGTAGCGCGCGGGCAGACAGCCGTGGCGATGGCTGCGTAGAATCGGCGCATGAATCCGCGCAATCGCCGAAGCCCTGCATGAACCCGTCGTGCAACCTGTTCCTGATCGGCCCGACCGGAGCCGGCAAGACATCGATCGGCCGCCGGCTGGCGGCGCACTACGGCCTGCGCTTCGTGGATCTGGACCAGGAAATCGAGCGTCACTGTGGCGTGCCGGTGGCCACCATCTTCGAGATCGAGGGCGAGGCCGGCTTCCGCCAGCGCGAGAGTGCCCTGCTGGACAGCTGCAGCGGCCAGCGCGGGGTGCTCATGGCCACCGGCGCCGGCGCGGTGCTGTCGGCGCAGAACCGCCAGCGCCTGCTCGAGCGCGGCTTCGTACTGTGGCTGGACACCACCGTCGAGCAGCAGTTGGAGCGCCTGGCGCGCGACACCCGCCGCCCGCTGCTGAGCGGCGACGATCGCGCCGCCCGCCTCGATGCCATGGCCGCCATCCGCGGACCGCTGTACCGCGAGATCGCCGACCTGGCCGTCCCGGGCGAGCACGAGCAGGTGGCCGCGGCCAGCACGCGTTGCATCGAACTGATCGACCTCCATTGGCAGCGCCAGCAGGCGGCATGAACACTCCTTCCCTGCAGACGCTGGATGTCGCACTCGGCGCACGCCGCTACCCGATCTGGATCGGCCGCGGCCTGCTCGCCGACAACGCGCGATGGCGCGACATGCTGCGTGGGCGCCACGTACTGGTGGTCAGCAACGAGACGGTGGCACCGCTGTACCTGGAGCGGGTAACCGCCGGGCTACACGGCATCGAGCATGCCGTATTCCTGCTGCCCGACGGCGAACCGCACAAGACCTTCGCCAACGTCGGCCGCGCGCTCGAGGCGCTGGCCCGGCTGGGCGCCACCCGCGACGCCTGCGTGATCGCGCTCGGCGGCGGCGTGGTCGGCGACCTGGCCGGCTTCGCCGCCGCCTGCTGGATGCGTGGCATCGACTTTATCCAGATGCCGACCACGCTGCTGGCGATGGTCGACTCCTCGGTCGGCGGCAAGACCGGAGTCAACCTGCCGGCCGGCAAGAACCTGGCCGGCGCCTTTCACCAACCGCGTGCGGTAGTCGCCGACATCGATACCCTGCAGACGCTGCCCCAGCGCGAATACCGTGCCGGCCTGGCCGAGGTGATCAAGGGCGCGGCGATCGGCGACGAGCGGTTCTTCGGCTGGCTGGAGCAACATGCCGACGCACTGGTCGCCCGTGACGGTGCCACCGTGGTCGAGGCGATCGCGCGCAAGTTGCACTACAAGGCCAGCGTGGTCGCCCGCGACGAGACCGAGCAGGGCGAGCGTGCGCTGCTTAACCTGGGCCACACCTTCGGCCACGCGCTGGAGACCGCCGGTCACTACACCACGTTGCTGCACGGCGAAGGGGTGGCGATCGGCATGCGGCTGGCCGCGCAGTTGTCGGAAAGGCTGGGCATGAGCCAGCCAGTCGACAGCGCGCGCCTGCAGCGATTGCTGGAACGCGTCGGTCTGCCCACCGAAATACCGCCGGGCATGGATCCGCAACAGTTGCTGGCGTTGATGCGGCTGGACAAGAAGAACACCGCCGGGACGCTGCGGCTGATCCTGTGGCGTGGGGTCGGCCGCGCCGAGATCGTCAGCGGCGTGGCTGAAGCCGACATCCTGGCCGTTCTGCAAGATGCCACCGCCGCGTTGTAGGAGCGGCTTCCGCCGCGCTTTTGGTGGGATGCAGAGCAAGGGCTTCGCGACTGAAGTCGCTCCTACAATCCTCGGGGCGCTCCTATAAACTGTCAGGATGCGCCTTTATCTACAAACCATGCCCGCCTCCACCGAGGCGCCGCGCTACGTCCAGATCGTGCTCGAGCAGGACCTGCTCGGCGGCTGGACGCTGTACCGCGAGACCGGCACCCAGGGCGGTCGCGCCACGCTGCGCCGCGAGCAGTTCCTCGAGCGCGACGCCGCGTTCGCCGCCTTCGAGAAGACCCGCGACGCCCAGCTCAAGCGCGGCTATCGCGTGATGTTTGCCCAGGGGCTGGAAGGCCCGCACGGACGTTGACCCTATGCATGCTCCACTGAAGAACGATCGCTTCCTGCGCGCACTGCGCCGCGAGCCTACCGACACCACGCCGATCTGGGTGATGCGCCAGGCCGGCCGCTACCTGCCCGAATACCGCGCCACCCGCGCCCGCGCCGGCAGCTTCATGGCGCTGGCGCAGAGCCCGGAATTTGCCTGCGAGGTGACCCTTCAGCCACTGGAACGCTTCGAACTGGACGCAGCGATCCTCTTTTCCGACATCCTCACCATCCCCGACGCGATGGGCCTGGGCTTGAGCTTTGCCGCCGGCGAAGGTCCGCAATTTGCGCACCCGCTGCGCAGCCAGGCGCAGATCGAGCAGTTGGCCGTGCCCGACATGGACGGCGAGCTGCGCTACGTGATGGATGCAGTGCGACTGATCCGCCAGGAACTGGACGGCCGCGTACCGCTGATCGGCTTCTCCGGCAGCCCCTGGACGCTGGCCTGCTACATGGTCGAAGGCCACGGCTCGAAGGATTTCGCCACGCTCAAGGCGATGTGCTGGAACGACCCGGCGCTGGCGCACCAACTGCTGGACACGCTGGCGCGCTCGGTGGCCGCCTACCTGATCGCCCAGGCCGCTGCCGGCGCCCAGGCGCTGATGGTGTTCGACACGTGGGGCGGCCTGCTCGGCCCCGCGCCGTTCCGCGAGTTCTCGCTGCGCTACATGGCGCAGATCGTGGATGCGCTCAAGGCCGATCCGCACAGCCGCGAGCTGCCGGTGGTGCTGTTCGCCAAGGGCGCCGCCGCCCATCTGGGCGAGATGGCCGACACCGGCTGCGCCGCGCTGGGCGTGGATTGGACCATCGACCTGGCCGATGCGCGACGCGCGGTGGCGGGCAAGGTGGCGCTGCAGGGCAACCTGGATCCGGCCATCCTGCGCGCCAGCCCGGAGGTGGTCCGTCGCGAGGCCCGCGCCGTGCTGGACAGCTACGGCAACCACCCCGGCCACGTGTTCAACCTCGGTCACGGCATCACGCCCGAGGTCGATCCGGACAACGTCCAGGTGCTGGTGGACGAGGTGCACACCTACGGCCGCGCGCTGCGCCAGCGCTAGGCGCGGGGCTTGCCCATCCGCTGCCGCGGATGCTGAAACGGGTACGACGGACGAACGCGGGAGCGCTCGCCAGTCATCGCTTGCATGCATCCCGAACCGGTTGGCCTGCGGCGGTGGGTTCGCCCGCGGCGGGCTTTCGAACTACTGTCGGAGCCCGAGTCACTTTCTCTTGCTTGCCCAAGAGAAAGTGACTCGCCCTCCGCGCGGGGGTGAAAACCCCTGGCGAATGGCCACCTGGATTCCGGGTGAGCTCGCCCACCCTGTCTGTCGAGTGTCCTCGAAGGCATCACCTGGCCTCGATCCGGCCACCGCAAGAGGGCAAGCCACGCGCAAGCGTCCCGACACCCCAGCCACGCCCCCATTGCTAAGCTCCCGAAAGCCCCCGCCAACGGACCCGCCCATGCCCCCGCCGCCCAGCGATCACCCGCGCCCCGGCTCCAGTCGCACCACCAGGGCCCTGGCCGCATGGCTGGCTACCACCCTGGCCGTCGCGGCACCGGCATCAGCGACCGATGCGCCCCGCGTCAGCGTGCAACAGGGCATGCTCGAAGGGCAGCTGGCACAGGTCGAAGGGGTCAGCCTGCAGGAATTTCGTGGCATCCCCTATGCCGCCGCGCCGACTGGCCCGCTGCGCTGGAAGCCACCGCAGCCGGCTGCCGCTTGGCGCGGTGTGCGCCGGGCCACGCAGTTCGGGCCGCGCTGCATGCAGCTGCCACTGTTCGGCGACATGGTGTTCCGCTCCGACGGCATGAGCGAGGACTGCCTGCACCTCAACGTATGGGCCCCGGCGCAACCGCCGCAGACCAGGCTGCCGGTACTGGTGTACTTCTACGGCGGCGGCTTCGTTGCCGGCGACGGCTCGGAGAACCGCTACGACGGCGCCAGCCTGGCCGCGCGCGGCATCGTCATGGTGACAGTCAATTACCGGCTCGGTGCCTTCGGCTTCCTCGCCCTGCCCGCGCTGGCGGCCGAGTCGCCGCACCGGGCCGCCGGCAATTACGGCCTGCTGGACCAGAACGCGGCGTTGCGCTGGGTACGGGCCAACATCGCCGCGTTTGGCGGCGACCCGTCGCGAATCACGATAGGCGGCGAGTCGGCCGGATCGATTTCGGTCAGTGCGCACATGGCCTCGCCGCTGTCGCGCCAGCTGATCGCCAGGGCGATCGGTGAGAGCGGCGCCCTGATTGCGCCGATCGCGCCGGTGCCGCTGAGGCAGGCCCAGGCGCAGGGCGCGGCGTTCATGAAGGCGGCCGGGGCGACTTCGCTCGCGGCCTTGCGCGCCGCGCCCGCGCAGGACCTGCTGCAGGCCAGCGGCGCCCCGGGCATGTCGTGGATGCCGGACGTCGACGGCCTATTTCCTCACCGAGCCACCGGCGGCGACCTTCCGCCGCGGCGCCCAGGCGCAGGTGCCGCTGCTGGTGGGCAGCAACTCGCAGGAGGGCTTCTATCCGGCAATCCTGCTCCAGCAGCCGGCCACCCCGGCAAACTACCGGGCAGCCCTGCAAAGGCTGTTCGGTGACCAGGCAGACCAGGCATTGCGGCTGTATCCGGGCCACAGCGCCGAACAGGTGCGCCGTTCGGCTACCGCCCTGGCCGGCGACCTGTTCATCGCCCACAGCACCTGGCGCTGGATGGATCTGCACCGCCGCACCGGCCACGCGCCGGTGTTCTACTACCTGTACGCCCACCCGCGACCGGCCAGGCGCCAACCCTCCAAGGGCGACACGCCCGACCCAGGCGCCGTGCACAGCGGCGAGATCGAATACGCGCTGGGCAACCTGGACAGCAACCGGGTGTATGCCTGGACTCCGGCCGACCACCAGGTGTCGCGCACGATGCAGGGCTACTTCGTCCACTTCATCCAGCGCGGCGACCCCAACAGCGACGGTCTGCCGCCCTGGCCTGCGGCCGGCGTAGATGCGACCACCCCGGCGCGTCAGACCATCGACGTGCACACCCGGTCGGAGCCGGACCGCCAGGGCGAGCGCCAGCAGTTCCTGCAGCACTACCTGCGCGACCACGCCAACCCGCTGGGCGATTGAGGCGGCAGCGGCTTTGGCAGCCTCGCCCCCGCCCCGTACAATGCCCGGCTAGCCCCTTGCCTACTCCGCGCGCCGGCGCGCGACACCCGAGCCTATCCGATGGAAAAGAGTTTCGAGCCCGCCCAGATCGAGTCGACCTGGTACCAGCGCTGGGAAGCCAGCGGCGCCTTCAAGCCGTCTGGCCGCGGCGAGCCTTACAGCATCCTGCTGCCCCCACCGAACGTCACCGGCACGCTGCACATGGGCCATGCGTTCCAGCAGACCGTGATGGACATGCTGATCCGCTACCAGCGCATGCGCGGCATGAACACGCTGTGGCAGGTGGGCACCGACCACGCCGGCATCGCCACGCAGAAGATCGTGGAGAACCAGCTGGCGGCGGAGGAGAAAACCCGTCATGACCTGGGTCGCGACGCGTTCATCGAGCGCGTGTGGGAGTGGAAGAAGGAGTCGGGTTCCACCATCACCCACCAGATGCGCCGCCTGGGCGTGGCCGCGGACTGGTCGCGCGAGCGCTTCACCATGGACGAGGGGCTGTCCGCGGCCGTGCGCAAGGTGTTCGTGCAGTGGTACCGCGACGGCCTGATCTACCGCGGCAACCGGCTGGTCAACTGGGATCCGTCGCTGGGCACCGCGGTGTCGGACCTGGAGGTGGACAACGAGGAGCGCGACGGCTCGATGTGGTCGATCCGCTACATGACCACCGACAGCGCCGAGAGCGTGGTGGTCGCCACCACCCGCCCGGAAACCATGCTTGGCGACGTGGCCGTGGCAGTGCATCCGCAGGACGAGCGCTACGGCCACCTGGTCGGGCAGCAACTGCACCTGCCGCTGACCGGCCGCACCATCCCGGTGATCGCCGACGACTACGTGGACAAGGACTTCGGCACCGGCTGCGTGAAGATCACCCCGGCGCACGACTTCAACGACTACGCGATCGGGCAGCGGCACAAGCTCGCGCCGATCACCATCTTCACCCTGGAGGCAACGGTCAACGACAACGCGCCCGAAGCCTACCGCGGCCTGGACCGCTACGCGGCGCGCAAGGCGGTGCTGGCCGACCTGGAGGCCGCCGGCCTGCTGGTCGAGACCAAGCCGCACAAGCTCAAGGTGCCGGTCAGCCAGCGCTCCGGTGCGGTGATCGAGCCCATGCTCACCGACCAGTGGTTCGTCGACCTGACCTCCGACACGCTGGCCGACGGCCGCCCGGGCGGCCGCAAGGCGATCACCGAGCCAGCGCTGGACGCGGTGCGCTCGGGCGACATCAAGTTCGTGCCGGAGAACTGGACCACCACCTATACGCAGTGGCTGGACAACATCCAGGACTGGTGCATCAGCCGCCAGCTGTGGTGGGGCCATCGCATTCCGGCCTGGTACGACGAGGCCGGCCACATCTTCGTCGGCGAGGACGAGGCCGACGCGCGCGCCAACGCCACCACCGAGCCGGTGGGCGCACTGCGCCAGGACGAGGACGTGCTGGACACCTGGTTCAGCTCCGCGTTGTGGCCGTTCTCCACCCTGGGCTGGCCGGCCAACGGCCCGGTCACCAACGAACGCGGGGAGGTCATCGCCGACTGGCAGCAGGACAGGATATTCCTGCCCAGCGCGGTGCTGGTGACCGGCTTCGACATCATCTTCTTCTGGGTCGCGCGGATGGTGATGGCGACCAAGTACTTCATCGGCACGGTGCCCTTCCGCGAGGTGTACATCAACGCCATCGTGCGCGACGCCGAAGGCCAGAAGATGTCCAAGTCCAAGGGCAACACGCTCGACCCGCTGGACCTGATCGACGGCATCGAGCTGGAACCGCTGGTGGCCAAGTCGACCCGTTCGCTGCTGATTCCGCAGGTGCGCGAAAAGGTCGAAAAGCGCATCCGCAAGGACTACCCCGCCGGCATCCCGGCGATCGGCACCGACGCGCTGCGCTTCACCTTTGCCGCGCTGGCCAGCTACAGCCGCACCATCAACTTCGACATCAAGCGTGCCGAAGGCTACAAGGCGTTCTGCAACAAACTGTGGAATGCGGCGCGCTTCGTGCTGATGAACGTGGAGTCCCCTCTTCCGGCGGCGACCGAAGGAAGTCCCGTGGTTGGGAGAGAGGGTGGCGCGAATGCGCCGGGAGAGGGTCCGGGCGAAGCGCAGATGGCCGCTGCGGCCGCACCCTCACCCCTGTCCCTCTCCCGGGGGGAGAGGGATACGCCGCCGGTGACCGAGGCGGAGCGCTGGATCCTCACCCGGCTCAAGCAGACGCTGGAAGAGGTCGAGCAGCACTTTGTCAGCTACCGTTTCGACTTGCTGGCACAGGCGCTGTACGAGTTCGTCTGGAACGAGTACTGCGACTGGTTCCTGGAGCTGTCCAAGCCGGCGTTGAACGGCGACGATGCGGCCGCGGCGGCATCCACCCGCCACACGCTGCTGCAGGTGCTCGAGACCGTGCTGCGCGCGCTGCACCCGGTCATTCCCTTCATCACCGAGGAGATCTGGCAGTCGGTTGCGCCCAAGCTCGGCATCGAAGACGCCAGCATCATGGAGCGGCCCTGGCCGCAGGCGCACCACATCAGTGCCGACAGCGAGGCCACCGCGCAGATCGAGTGGTTCAAGGCGGTGCTGTCGGGGATCCGCCGGATCCGTTCGGAAATGAACATCTCACCGGGCAAGACCATTCCCCTGCTGCTCACCGGCGGCGACGGGACCGACCGCGAGCGGGTCGCCAAGTTCGCCGCGCAGATCGCCTTCCTGGGGCGGGTGGAGTCGCCGCAATGGATCGAGGACGGCCATGAACCGGCGTCGGCCGCCGCCGTGGTGGGCGCGCTGCGCGTACTGATCCCGCTGGCCGGGCTGATCGACCTGGACGCGGAAAAGGCACGACTGGCCAAGGAAATCGGTCGCATCGCAGGCGAGATCCGCAAGTGCGAGGGCAAGCTGGGCAATGCCAACTTCGTCGCCAATGCACCGGCAGAGGTGGTGGCACAGGAGCGTCAGCGCATCGTCGACTGGAATACCCAGCTCGATGCCCTGCGGGAGCAGGCGCAGAAGCTCGGTTGAGCCTCGATTGAGCTATCGGCCAGCGCGCTGGGAGCGGCGCTGGCCGCCGCGTACGACTTACCTTGCGCGGATGTCGCGCGACATCACGATGGCTTCCTCGCGCCCGCTGGCGGCCGGATAGTAGCGCGGTCGCCGACCGATCTCGGCAAAACCCATCGACTGGTACAGCTTCTGCGCCACCGGGTTGGACGGCCGCACTTCCAGGAACACCGTCTCGGCGCCGTTCCAGCGCGCGATATCCAGCAACCGGTGCAGCAGGTATCGGCCCAGCCCCTGCCCCCGCAGCGCAGGGCCGACGCAGATGTTGAGCACGTGCGCCTCGCCAGCGGCCACCGACAGGATCCCGTAGCCGGCCACCTCGCCCGTGCGGCACAGGACCCAGCATGGATGCCCCGCCTTCAGGCAGTCGCGAAATACCCCGGCGCTCCACGGAAATTCGTAGGACGCCGTCTCCAGCGCGCTTACCTCCGCCAGGTCCTCCTGGCGCATCGCGCGGATCTCGATATCGGGTCGGGCGACGGCCACCATCGCCTTATTCCACCGCGCTGGCCGCCAGGGCGCGGCGCAACTGGCGCAACCCCGACCACAAGCGTCGCTTGGACGCGGCTTCGGCGAGAATCTGCGCCGGCGGATCGACCAGCACGATCTGCGCTTGCCGCATGGTCGAGGCCGGCAGTTCGCGCCCCAGGGCATGTGCCTGCGCCTGCCCGAAGACCAGGTACGCGGGCACCTGCGGCACGTCGCCAACCAGTTTCCCGTCGGCGACCTGGACCCGGCCGGCGCGTGCCAGCCCGGCTCCATAGGCGCTCAGCGCGCGGCCGAGCAGATCCAGTGCACGCGGCTCGCAGCCGGCTGGCAGCACCACCGCACAGGCTGAGGCGATGACTGCGGCCGGGCCCGCCGGAAGATCTCCGGCACCCTGCGCATCGGCCTCCCGGAGGAAGCCCGGGCGCAACCGCCAGGCGGTGATCCCGACCGCCCGCAACACGCGGCTGCGTCGACCGGCCCCGGACCCATGCAAGGGCACCGCACTCATGGGTGAGCCTGCCGCGGGCGCCGCCGCCAACTGGCACGCCCCCATAACGTGACCGCCGGACCGGACAGCAGGTACAGGGCAAACACAAGGAACAGCACCCGCGGCGGGTCGATCACCACCAGCGCCAACACCAGGACACCGGCCAGCACCCACACGAACGGCACCCGCTCGCCCGGCCCGGCCGGCAACGATTTGAAGCTGTAATAGCGGAACCGGCTGACCATCAACAGGCCCACCACCACCGCGAGCACCGGCGTCACGAAACACAGCTGCGGACCGCTGATAGGAAAGCCCTCGCGGTGGAACTTCTCCACGCTCCACACGAACGACATGCACACCGCAGCGGCGGCCGGACTGGCCAGCCCCTGGAAATAGCGCTTGTCGATCACCGCGACCTGGGTATTGAAGCGGGCCAGCCGCAAGGCGCCGCAAGCGGCATACAGGAACGCCGCCGCCCAGCCCACCTTGCCCCAGACTGCGCCATAGTCCTTCAGCGCCACCAGCGACCAGTTGTACATCACCAGCGAAGGCGCCAGGCCGAAGCTGACCAGGTCCGAGAGCGAGTCGTACTGCACCCCGAACTCGCTCTGGGTACCGGTCATGCGCGCCACGCGACCATCCATGCCGTCGAGTACGGCAGCGGCGAACACGGCAATGGCCGCGTCCGCAAAGCGCCCGCCAATGCTGGCCACGATGGCGTAGTAGCCGGCGAACATGGCCGCCGTGGTGAACAGGTTCGGCAGCAGATAGATGCCGCGGTGCCGGGGCGCGCGGATTGGCAGGCTGTCGCTCATGGGGCAATCCGTGACGTAGTGCGCTGAGTGTAAACCACCGCTTGAGTCCGGCCCAGCGTGGTGCTACCTAGTGTACTGCGCCAATTGTGCACCCTTCGGGCGAGTCGCCGGCCGCCAGCGGCTTGCCCGCAGGGAGCCTGGCCGATGGCCGGCCCAGGGCTTGACAGCCTACCGGTGCTGCCCGGTGCCTGGCAGTAGTGTAATGTCCCAGCGTCCGGCGATTACGCAGGCGCGGGCAGCCGACCTCCACCCACCGGTTCACCCAGCTACGGAGAAAACCATGCGCCGCCTCCTACTTGCCACCGCCCTCCTGATGCTCGCGTCGGCGGCGACCGCCCAGGTCTACAAATGGACCGACCCCCAGGGCACGGTCCACTACAGCCAGATGCCCCCGGCCCAGGGCGTGCGCTACACCAAGGTCAAGTCCAGCCGTGCCCAGGCGCCTGCCGCCAGCGAGCGGGCGCCGGCGATGACCGCCGCCGACGAAGCGGCGCTCCAGGACGGACCGGCTCCGGCCTCGACGGCGCCGATCGCGGACACGCCCGAAAACCGGCAGGCCATGTGCAAGACCCTGCAGTCGAGCCTGGATGCGCTGCAGGGTAGCGGCCCGGTCGTGATGCAGAAGGATGGCAAGCCGCAACTGCTCGGCGCCGAACAGCGCGAAAAGCAGCTGGCGCAGATCCAGGAACGCTACCAGCAATACTGTCCGCACTAGTCGCGCCGACCGCCGCCATGCCCCTTTCCGAAGCCCATCGCGCAAGCGGTGGGCTTCGCCTCGTATAATCGATGTCTTTGCCTTCGGATCCACTCGCATGCGCCTCAGCCAATTCCACCTGGCCACCGTCAAGGAAGTTCCCGCCGACGCCGAAACCGCCAGCCACCGGCTGATGGTGCGCGCCGGCATGATCCGGAAGCTGGCGTCCGGCCTTTACACCTGGAGCCCACTGGGGCTGCGTGTACTGCGCAAGATCGAGGACGTGGTTCGCCAGGAGATGGACCGCGCCGGGGCCATCGAAATGCTGATGCCCTCGGTGCAGCCCAAAGAGCTGTGGGAGGAAACCGGCCGCTGGGAAAAATTCGGCGGTCAACTGCTGAAGATCCGCGATCGCAAGGACCAGGAGTTCTGCTACGGACCGACCCACGAGGAAGTCATCACCGACTTCGCGCGCAACGAGCTCAAGAGCTACAAACAGTTGCCGGTGGTGTTCTACCAGATCCAGACCAAGTTCCGCGACGAGATCCGGCCGCGTTTCGGCGTCATGCGCGCGCGCGAATTCCTGATGAAGGACGCCTACTCGTTCCACGTGGACAGCCAGTCGCTGGACGCCACCTACCAGGTGATGTACCGGGCTTACGTGCGCATCTTCACCCGGCTGGGCCTGCGTTTTCGCGCGGTCCAGGCCGATACCGGAGCCATTGGCGGAAGCGCCAGCCACGAGTTCCAGGTGCTGGCCGACGCCGGTGAGGACGCCATCGCCTTTTCCGAAGAGTCCGATTACGCCGCGAATATCGAAAAGGCCGAAGCGCTGGCGCCTGCCGTCCAGCGGCCTGCCCCGGGTGCGCAACTGCAGCGGGTGGATACGCCCGAGCAGAAGACCATCGCCGATATCAGCCGCTTCCTGGACGTGCCCCCACAGCAGTGCGTGAAAACCCTGCTGGTCCGCGGCAACGAGGGGCTGGTGGCACTGTGCCTGCGCGGCGACCACGAGATCAACGAGATCAAGGCCGGCAAGCTGCCCGAGCTGCCGGGCGAACCGGTGCTTGCCTCCGACGACGAGATCGTCGCGGCCACCGGCGCGCATGGCGGCTCCATCGGCCCGGTCGGCCTGCCCGCGGGGATTCCGGTGATTGTCGATCGCAGCGCCGCGGTGCTGGCGGACTTCGTCTGCGGCGGCAATGCCGATGGCAGCCACTACACCGGCGCGAACTGGGAGCGCGACGCCCCGATTACCCGTGTGGAGGACCTGCGCAAGGTGGTCGCCGGCGACCCGTCGCCCGACGGCAAGGGAAGTCTGAAGATCGCCCGCGGCATCGAGGTTGGCCATATCTTCCAGCTGGGCCAGAAGTACGCGCAGGCTCTGAAAGCCACGGTGCTGGACGACCAGGGCAAGAGCAAGGTGGTGACCATGGGCTGCTACGGCATCGGCGTCAGCCGGCTGGTGGCGGCGGCGATCGAGCAAAGCCACGACGAGGCCGGGATGATCTGGCCCGAATCCATGGCGCCCTGGCGGGTGGCGGTGTGCGTGATCAATCCCAAGGGCGCGGCCGAGGTCAATGAAGCCGCCGACGCACTTTACAGGGAGTTGTCCGCGCTCGGCATCGATACCGTGCTCGATGACCGCGGACTGCGCCCCGGCCCGATGTTTGCGGACATCGAATTGATCGGCATCCCGCACCGCGTGGTAGTCAGCGAACGCGGGTTGGCTGCCGGCACCCTTGAATATCGGAAGCGCGGCGAGGCTGAAAACCGCACGGTTACCCGTGAGGAGCTATTGCAGTTGCTTGCCCCATGACCGCAACCGGCCGGCGCCGCGACTGCCCGCGGCACTGCCCGGCGGTTTAATGGACCCGTGCCGGCACAGGGCTGACGACAATGGAACAGGCCGCTGCCCATTGCAGCCGAGCCAGTACGGATACTCCTGACAAAGCCATCACATCCGAATGCGCTATTTTGCAATTGAATTGTGAATCGGGGAGAATGCCGCCGGTACCAGGACGGCAACGCTCTCACTGACGAGAAGCCTGTTTTATTCACGATAGCTATCCGGGAGTTATTTCATGGCGGTCGACATCAAGAATCTCAATCACAACCAGCTCAACGAACTGATCTCCAAGGCACAGGTCCGGCAGAACGAACTGCGCAAGGAAAAGGTCGCCAAGCTGCGCGAAAAAGTGCACGCCCTGATCAAGTCGGAGGGCTATTCCTTCGAGGACATCTTCGGCAGCAGCCGTGGCAAGGCCCGCCGCAGCACCGGCACGGTCCCGCCGAAGTATCGCAACCCGGCCAACCCGGAGCAGACCTGGTCCGGTCGCGGCAAGCGCCCGCGCTGGTTCAACGACGCGCTCAAGGCCGGCAAGAAGGAAAAGGATCTGGCGATCTGATCATCGTCGGAGCCATGACCGACCCGACACCGGCCCTGTGCCGGTGTTTTTTTGTCCGCAACCGTGTGTCGGGATGCCCCGGGGCCAACGATTATCCGACCCCACTCGCTACGGCCCAAAGCAGCCTGGCCCGCGCCTGGCCGTCATTACGCCAGGCCGGTTTTAAAGAGAGCGGCGCGGGGATACCAGAAGGTCGCCGAACAACAGGCCTGCGACCAGTGAGATCAGCAGCGTAATCAGCAATACTCCGGTGTCCATGCCCAGCGTGGTGTCCCGTTCGAACAGATACGAAACGCTGCGAAAACCCACACTACCGGGCACCAGCAGGATAATGCCCGGCTCGCGGATGACCGCGCCCGGCCGATGCATGAACCGGGCATACACATTGGCCAATGCACCCAGCAGCAATCCGCCCAGGAACACGCCAAACGGCGCTCCCGGAATGGCGCCCGAAACAAGTCCGCCCCAACGCGTGGCCAGATAACCGACGATGACCGCCCCCATGACGAACGGCCAGTCGCGCAGCGCTGCCCGAAACAGCACTGCAAATGCCAGCGCCGCGATCAGCAGGAACGGATAATCGGCCCAACCGGGCAGCGGCGGTAGCGCGTAGGTGCCCGGGTTGATACCCAGAGCGGAACACAACTGGCTCGCCGCCACCGTGCCGAACGTCAGCTTGAGCAGGGTGGCCACGGCGCCGCCCATGCGGGCGGTGCCCGACACCAGGTGCTGGCTGGAAATCTCGCGCACCGCGGTGGTCAGCGACATGCCCGGCACCAGCACGATCAGGCTGGCCAGCACCACCGACTTGACCGCCAGCGGCACCACGAAGGCACTGACCACGATCGCCACCGACGTGGCGACCAGCGCGCTTACCGCGTCGCTGGCGACCGCCAGCCGCGGCCGCACTGCCGAGAGCACGGTGATCAGGCCGATGATCAGCCCGATCGCCGCGGCCACCAGCATGTCCGCCCAGGAGCTGTGCAGCAGCATCGCGGCGACGCAGGCAGCGGAGACGCCGTAGCCGCCAATCGTGGCCAGCTGGGCGCGGCGTGACTCCGGCTTGGCGCAATCGCGCAGCAGCCGGAAACCCTGGCGCGGGCCGAGTTCGCCGGCGATCACCCGGTCGGCAATCGCATCCACCTCGCAAAGCCGCGCCAGATTGACGTCGCCCGGCGGTAGCCGCATCACCTGGGTGACCTGCGCCAGCGCTTCCTCTCCGGCGGACTTGTCGGCGAAGGAGATGATCAGTGCCGTCGGGCTCGACCATACGTCGGCGACCAGACCCAGCCGATCGGCCGCCAGCCCTATCGCCGTCTCCAGGCGCGGTGCGCCGGTGCCGAACTGGTGCAGCCGACGCGCCATCTCGACCAGGAAGGAAATGCGCGTGCTCGCCTCGGCGGCCAGGCCCAGGCCCTCCGCCACCGGCGCCGACGAAGATGCTTCGGACAGGTTCATGGGCGGAGTATAGGCGAGCGTCGTGACGAACCCGAACGGCACGCATCGGACACGCAACCGCGCTTCCCGCGCGGCGCTACGTGTCGATGCCGGCCGGGGCCCGCCACAGGCGCCAGCAGTCGGGCGCCGTGGCTCACGCTAGCTGCCGGACTCCGCCACCTCGGCCGGCAATGGCAGCCAAAGGCTGACGCGCAGACCTCCGTCGTCGCGGTTGGCCAGCGCAATGCGCCCGCCATGCGCCTCGGCGATTTCCCGCGCCAGTGCCAGCCCCAGGCCGGTACCCGACCGCTTGGTCGAATAGAACGGCAGCAGCGCCTGCGCCAGCACGGTTTCGCTCATCCCCGGCCCCCGATCGGCGATGTCGATGCGGACATCGCGCCCGGCCAGTCCCAGCGCCAGAGTGACCTCCTCGTCCGGACCGCCGGCCTCATGCGCGTTCTTGAGCAGATTGATCAGCACCTGCTCCACCTGCGCCGGGTCGAACCAGCCGGCCACGCCCGGAGGCTCGCCGACCAGCCGGAAGCGGCAATGCAGGGCCAGCGAATCCAGGAAAGCCGCCCACTGGATCTCCTGCGGGCGTGGCGTGGGCAGCTTGGCGAAGTCCGCGTAGCCCGAGATGAAGCCGTGCAGGTGGCGCACCCGTTCGCCGATCGTCCCGAACACGCCAGGCAACCGCTCCAGGTCGCCACGACGGGCCAGCTCGGCGCCCGAGTGCGCCAGCGAGGAGATCGGCGCCAGCGAGTTGTTCAGCTCATGGCTGATGACCCGTATCACCCGCTTCCAGGTCGCCACCTCCTGGCGCGAAAGCTCCCGGGTCATACGGCGCAGCGACAACAACCTGTGCGGCCGCCCCTGCAGCCGGAACCTGCGCTGGGACAGGTGGAAGGTCTCCTCGCCCTCCTCCATCTCCACGTTGAACAGCGCGTCCTCGCCCAACCGCACTGCCTGCCGCAACGCTGTGGGCACGCTGACCAGCACCTCGTTGAAGTCCAGTCCGTTCAGGTTGCGCCCCTCGTTGAACAAATGCCGCGCGGCGATGTTGGCATACGCCACCCGACCGGCCTGGTTGGACAGCACCAGCGCCACCGGCGTGTGCTGGACCACGGTGTCCAGCAACAGCTCGCGCTGCACCAGGTCCTGCCGCTGCTCGCGCAGGGTCTGCCCCAGTGCGTTGTGCATGCGGATCAAGGCGCCGAGCTCATCGCTGCGATCAGCCGCGATCGAGAACCCGAAGTCGCCATCGCGATAACTGGCAACCGCGGCTTCCAGCGCGCGCAGCAAACGCTTGATCGGAGCCATCACCACCCCGGCAAACCATAGCGCCAACGGCAGCAGCACCGCGGTGGTCACCACCAGGCCCCCGTAGGCACGCGACTGCAAAGGCGCGTCCAGCTGCAACCATTTGAGCAGTTGCGGCAACGGCCAAAGGGTAATGGCGGTGTTGATCAGCGCACCGGCCAGGCCGGCCAGCGCCAGCATGAGAGCCATGCGCGCCTGAAGGGATTTCAGCTGCATGGGAAGCTGTCCTGGAGCGGTCCGTGATCGATCGTATAACGAGCAGCCGGCCGGCGGCACCGCGGCCGCCTCGCCGCCGACCGACCGGCCTCGGTCACGCCGAGGTTGCCAGGCCGTAGCGCTCCATACGCCGGTACAGCGCCTGGCGCGACAGACCCAGCGACTGCGCCGCGCGACTGACCACACCATCGGCCTTGTGCAACGCCGCCTCCACGCTTTCGCGACTGGGCTCGTCCAGGTTGCGCGTCACGCTGGGCGTCACCGCCGGCAGGTTGAGCAGCTCGGGCGTCACCAGTCCGTCCGTGGCCAGCAGGGCCGCCCGCTCGATGGCGTTCTTCAGTTCGCGCACATTGCCGGGCCACGGATAGACCAGCAACGCCTCGCGTGCGGCCTCGCCAAGGCGACCACGCCCATCCAGGAAGTGCTCGGCCAGCGGCAGGATGTCATCCGTGCGCTCGGCCAGCGGCGGCAGGCACACCTCGATCACGTTGAGGCGGTAATAGAGATCCTCGCGAAAGGTACCGGCGTGCACCATCGCCTTGAGGTCGGCGTTGGTGGCGCTGAGCACGCGCACCTTGACCTGGCGAGAGCGGCCGGAGCCCAGCCGCTCGAACTGGCCGGTCTCCAGCACGCGCAGCAGCTTGACCTGGCCGGACAAGGGCAGGTTGCCGATCTCGTCCAGGAACAGCGTGCCGCCGTCGGCCAGCTCGAAGCGACCTTCGCGCGCCTTGTTCGCGCCGGTGTAGGCGCCGGCATCGGCGCCGAACAGTTCGGCCTCGATCAGCTCACCGGGCAGCGCCCCGCAATTGACCGCGATGAACGGGCCGTTTCGCACCGACGAGTTTGCATGCACGATTGCCGCGATCCGTTCCTTGCCCGCACCGTTGGGGCCGGTGATCAGCACCGGCACGTCCGATCGCGCGACCTGGCAGGCCAGGTCCAGCGTCCGCGCCATCGGCTCGGAGGCGAACACCAGCCCGTCCAGCTCGTACTTGCGCTGCAGTTGCTCGCGCCGCAGCCGGCGCTCGCGCCGGCCCCGGCTGACCTCGCGGGTCGACTCGGCCAGCTCCAGCAGGTTCTCCAGCGTGGCCAGCAGCTTGCTGTCGTCCCATGGCTTGCCCAGGTAGTCGGCCGCACCTGCCTTGACCAGCTCCACCGCGGTTTCCAGGTGGGTCCAGGCGGTCAGCAACACCACCGGCAGGTCGGCATGCCGCTCGCGGATGGCCCGGAACAAGGCCACCCCCTCCTCGCCGGAGGTGGTGTCGGCCGTGAAGTTCATGTCCTGGATGACCACGTCCACCGGCTCGCGCTCGAGCATCGCCAGCCCCTGCTCCGGCGTCAGCGCCATCAGCGGCTTGATGTCATGCAGCGACAACAGCAGCGACAAGGCCTCGCCTACCGCCGGGTTGTCATCGATGATCAGGACTGTACGCATTTTCTTCCTGCACATGCGGCTATGGATGCGGCGCCGCGGTGAAAGGTTTGGATGGGATGCAGATTTCGCAACTCGGGACCGGCACAGCATGTGGGGCGCCGGCGCATCTGGCAACGGTCGGCTACACCGTCCGCGTTGCCACCACCGGGGGTACCGCAGCGGCGCGCAGGGCGGGACCCAGTACCGCCAGTTGCCCGAGCAGCCATAGCGCCGCGGCCGCCATGGGCAGGTAGTACAGCGGCAGCCGGACCAGCGCAAGATGCTGCATCAGCAGCGCGTTCAGCACCACCGCCAGCAGCGCGCCCAGCACGGTACCGGCACCGACCAGCAGCAGGTTCTCGATCTGGAAGTGCAGCAGGATGTGCAGCCGGGTGGCGCCCAATGCCCGTCGGATGCCGATCTGCCGGCGCCGCTGGCCAACCCAGAAGCTGGTCAGGCCCACGATGCCGCCCGCGGTGGCCAGCAGCAGCACGATGCATATCACGCTCATCAACAACGCGGTGCCGCGATCGCTGGCATAGCCTTCGTGGCGCAGGTCGCGGTAGCGGGCGATGCCCCCATCGGCCGGAATCAATCGATCGGGATGGCTCGCCCGCAGGGCTTTCCCGGCCCGGCGCAACACGTCATCCAGCTCGCCTGGCCTCGCTCGCACAATGTACAGCGAGTAGCCCCCGAACCCGGTCAGCACCCGCGCCGGCGCCAGTACCGAGCGGAACGCGAAGCTGTTGGTATTGACCGCAGGCACCTGGAGGTGATTGATCACCCCGATGATCGTGCACGGACGCTCGGTGCAATACACGGTCTTGCCTACTGCCGACGTACCGGGGAAAAGCGTGTCCGCCAGTTCCTGCGTCACGATCACCGAGACCGGCTTGAGGTTGTCCACGATCTTCGTGTCCAGGACCTCGTCCGCGTGGAAGTTGCGTCCGGCCACCAGCTTCAGGCCCAGCGTAGCCAACGCATGATCATCCACCGCGTAAGGCTCGGCATAGGAGGTGGGGCCGTGCTGGTCAGGTCGCAGCTTGACGGCGAACAGCATCGCCCCGGGGCCCACCGCCGGATAGGTGTAGTCCGAATAGGCATCGACCACCCCCGGCAAGTGGCGAAGCGTGGCCAGGTCCGAGGTCATTCGCGCGCCAGCCTCGACCTCGTCGGGCGGGTCCAGCCATTGGCTGCGGATGACGCCGATGTTGGCCTCGTCGATGCCGGTGGGCCGTGACAGATGTGCCACGTGCTGTTGCACCACGAACAACGCGTTGCTGACGATCGCCAGGGTCAGCGCCACCTGCAGCGCAATCAACGCGGCGGCGCTGCGGTGATGACGAAGCGCCGACAGCACGGGGCGGATGGACAGGTTCATGCTCAATTCGCCTTCAGTTGCCAGGCCGGCTGCACGCGCGAGGCGCGCCAGGCGGGATACAGCGCCGCCAGCACGGTCGCCAGCACCGAGGTCGCCAACGCCAGGCCCAGCAGCAGCGCGTCCACATGTACCAGTCGGGCGATCTTCGGCTGGAACACGGCTCCCAGGGCCAGCACGCCAAGCACCGTCAGGACGATACCCAGCACGCCGCCGGCCAGCCCCACCATGCCCCCCTCGACCAGGAACTGCAGCGCGATCGCCCGCCGCGAGGCGCCCAGCGCGCGCCTGACGCCGATCTCCACGCGACGCCGCATGAACTTGGCCAGCAGCAGCCCTATCACGTTGACCAGGCACACCAGCTGCAGCCCCAGCGCCAGGATGAAGCCGACAGACACCTCTTGCGGCACCGCATGGACGTAGTCCAGCCACTGCGCCAGATCCCGCAAGCGCACGCTTGGCGGCCACGCCCAGCGTCCGCTGCGCTGCTGTTCGGCCGCATAGCCCCGCAGGAAGCGCCGGTAGGCATTGGCATCGGCCACTGTCGGCAACTGCACCCACGCGTTGATCCACAAGCATTCCGAATGCAGCAGCGCAGGCCAGTTGGCCGCATCGACGTCGGACGGGCACATGGAGCCGCCGTTGGTGACCAGCCGATCCTCCACGGCACGCCGGAACGGCAGATAGACGTCCGGGGCATCGCCGCGGTAGCTCGCCGCGTTGACATTCCATCCGGCGTAGAAATGCGGCTGCGGGTTCCACTCGCCCACGACACCGGCCACGCGATAGGTGTGCTCGCCCAGTCTCAGGTCACGCCCCACGCCGCCCTTATCGCCGAACAGGTGCTCGTCCAGCCGGCGACTGATGACCACCTCGGGGACGCCGCGTGCATCCCCGGCAGCATCCCAGCTGCGCCCTGCATCGAACGGCACGGTGAACATGCTGAAGAAGTCGGCGGTCACTGCGTAACCTTCGACGTTGAATGGCACGCGCGCCGGATCGGCCGGCCGCGCCACCAGTGTCAGTGGATAGGTGGCTGTCTGACGCAGCGCACGCCGGGCATCGAGCAGCGCGCGCGCGTCGATGTAGCTCAGCGCCCACGGCGGCTCGCCATCGCCCTGCCGCTGGTCGGGCGGACGGTTGTCCAGCTGTGGGACGAAAATCTGCGCCGAGCGACCAGGCAACGGATCGCCCCCCACGGCGCGCAAGGCGGCGAAGGTCACCGACGACAACGCCACGCCCACCGCAATCAGCAACACCATCAGTGCGGTCAGCGCCGGGTGTCGTCGCAGGCTGCGCATTCCCAGCTCGAGATAATGACCCAGCATTCGTCCCCTTCCCCCATGCAGGTCTTTCAAAGTGGCGATCTACACCGATCGCGTCGCCACCACCGGCGGCACCGCGGCGGCACGTAGTGCCGGCGCCAGCACCGCGAGCTGGCCAAGCAGCCACAACGCCAACGCGCCAGCCGGCAGGTAATAGAACGGCAAGCGTGCAATCTCGTAATGGGCCATCAACACCAGGTTGAGGCCGAAAGCCAGGCCCATGCCCAGCGCAATTCCCAAGCTGACGATGAGGAAGTTTTCGGTCTGGAAGTAGCGCAGGATATCTCTGCGGGTGGCGCCCAGCGCCCGCCGCACGCCGATCTGCTTGCGCCGCTGTGCCACCCAGAAGCTGGCCAGTCCCACGATCCCCAGCGCAGTTACCAGCAGCAGCGCCACGATCACCCCGACCAGCATGCCGGCCATGCTTCGATCCTGCTGAAAGTAGGCCTCACGCAGCTCGGGCACGGTCCCGGTGGCGTCGGTGTCCAGCACCAGTTCGGGCGCGAGCTTCTGTACGGTTGCGCTGGCGTCGCGCAGCACTCGCTGCAATTGGCGTGGTTCGGCTCGCAACAGGTAACTGCCGGCCAGGGCCGGTCCCGGGCGGGTCGGCACGAATACCGAGAACTCGGCGCTGCCCTCGCCACGACTGCCGGGCTGCGGAATGACCAGATGGTCCAGCACGCCGGTCACGCGGAAGTGCATATGGCCGAGCCAGAACTCCCTGCCCAGTGGGTCGACGTGTGGCCACAGGTGGCTGGCCAGCGCGCGGGTGACCAGCACGTTGGAATCCTGCGGCAGGAAATTCGCGGCCGGCCGGAAGTCGTCCTCCTGCGGCGCGCGCCCGGCGACCACATGGAGGCCGAGCGCCTGGAAAGCGCCGGGACCGGCGGTGTAGAAATCAACCACGCCCGCCATATGCTGCCCCTCCGGGTCGAGGGTGATGCCTGCGGTACCGCGGCGCGGCCCGAACGGCAGGCTGTTGATGGCGCTGGCCGATTGCACACCCGGCACCTGGCGCAGGCCGGCCAGCAGGCGGGCATTGATGTCCGCGTCCTGCCCCGGTTCGTAACCGGTGACGCGGATGAAGGCCAGCGAGGCCTCGTCCACGCCGCTGACGACCTTCATCAGCTCGACCCGGTTGGCGATCAGGAAGCAGGCGTTGCACAGCACCGCACAGGCCAGTGCAATTTCGCAGGCGATCAGGAACGCCGCGGTACGGTGGCGGCGCAGAGCGGCGAGAACAGGCTGGATTTCCATCGACAGGTCCTCAGAGCGTCTTCAGTTGGAGTGCCGGCGCGATGCGGCTGGTGCGCACAGCGGGCAGCGCGCCGGCCAGCAGGCTGGCCAGGACCGCCATCCCGAAGGTGGCCAGGAACATGCTCATGTCCATGTGCGCCAGCTCGGCGTACGGCGTCGGTTGCCGCCGTACCAGCGCCAGTCCGGCCAGCGTCAACAGCCATCCCCCGACGCCACCGAGCAGACCGACCATGCCTGCCTCGACCAGGCACTGCGTGAAGATGGCCATCCTGCTGGCGCCCAGTGCCCGGCGCACGCCGATCTCGCCACCGCGGCGCAGGAACTTGGCAAGCAGCAGCCCCACCGTGTTGAACAGGCAGATGCCGAGGAAGGCGAAAGCAAGCCAGGTCTGCAGCCGCACGTCGCTGGGCACCACGTGGTTGTAGTCCAGCCACTGCATCAGGCTGCGCAGGCGGGTGTTGTCCGCACGGGTGATCCGGCCCAGCGCCTTCTGCGAGGCGGCGTAGTCGGCCAGGAAGCGCCGGTAGCCAGCGACCGCCGTCGCGTCGTCGAGCTGTACCCACAGGCCGATCCACACGCAGGGCGCATTCTGGAGATGTCCCGGCACGGGCGGCAACTGCCAGCAGGTAAATTGCTGGAAGTGCCCGTCGTTGACCTCGAGCGAGGTAGTGAAAGGCGTCATGACGTCTTCGGGTCGACTGTAGAACTCCGCAGTGCGGCCGTTCGCAAAGTTGCCGCCGGCCACGGCATAGAACTGTGGCGAGGGACGCCAGGGCTTGAGCACGCCGACGATGCGCAAGTCGGTGTCGCGCACGCGAAGCAGGCGTCCGACGCTGTCGGCCCCGCCAAACAGGCGGTTGTTGAGCCGGTCCGAAATCACCACCACCCGCGCGTGGCGTGCGTCGTCCTCGGCCGACCACCCGGCCCCCCGGGCGAACGGCACATCGAACATCGGAAAGAAGTCGGCGGTGGTCGACAGCAACGTGGTCATCACCGGCGGGTGGGCGCCGGCCGGTCCCACCTTGACCGGGCTGTCGGCCACCAGCACCTGGCGAGTAGCCCGGTGCGCCGACCACAGGTCCACTGCCGAGCGGTAGTCGAGCATGTCGGGCGGCTCGCGATGCTGGCGGGTCGGCTTGGCGTCGACCTGGCCGAGGGTCGGCTCGGCATCCAGTTGCGGGTAGAACAGGTGCCCGCTGCGCCCGGGCAAGGGGTCGCCCGACAGCAGGTGCAACACGGTCATCGTGGTCATGCTGGCGCCAATGCCCACGGCAATCGCCAGCACCATCAGCGCGGTCATCGCTTTGTTGCGCCTGAGGCTGCGCGTGGCAAGGTTGAGGTAGTAGCCGAACATGCTCGATCTCCGCTGGATGCCTTTGGCCGAGTACCGTTACCGGATGGTTTCTGCCGGCGCCGCGTCGCCCGCTTCTACCGCCAGCGGCAAGGCGTCGGTCACCAGATGCATCAGGATGCGGCCCGGTTCTTCCTGCATGACCATGTGCGCGGAGTTGGCGAAAATCACCAGATGCTTCGAGGGCGCCTGCAAATGGCTGAACCATTGTTCGGCCAGTTCGTGCGACGTGGTTTCGTCGTGCGCCCCCACAAACAGCAGGACCGGGCAGCCGAAATGGGTGGTGTGGTCGAAATCGACCGACATCAGCGGTCCGAGCAGATGCTTGAGCGAGAACCGGCTGCCCTTGCCGATCGCGTCGAGATCGCTCGGACTGTAGTCGGGCGAGAGTCCCTCGGCGTCGGCATCGAAGTCGAAGCTGGTGCGGCCGTACGCGAGCCCGCCGTAATAGGTCTCCCACTTGCTGCGTACCGCAATCCGATCGATCGTCATCGGCGTCGTGCCCGGGTAAGGTGCGATGCTGCGCAGGGCCTTGATCGCCTTGGCATTGCCGTGCGCCTGTGCCTGCCGCATGGCAAAGGCATAGCCGGACGCCTCGTTCCGGCGCGTGTTCACCACCTGCCCCACGCCGATGTAGGCGTAGAACCAGTCCGGATGGCGTTGCGCCAGGTTCACCCCCAGCACCGTGCCCCAGGAGTGGCCGAGCAGGAAGATCTTGCGCTTGCCGTAGTGCTGACGCAGGTACTGGACCACCTGCGATGCGTCATCGGTCATGCCGTCGATGGTCATGCCCGGCGCCATCTGCGCTTCGCTGTTGGACGCATAGGTTTTTCCGGTGCCGCGCTGATCCCACTGCACGACCGTGAAAAAGTCTTCCCAGGGTGACTGGTAGGTGTAGTCGATCGGCATGCTCGGCGCAGCGGGGCCGCCGTGCAGCACCAGCAGGATCGGGTTGCGCCGGTCGCGTCCACGGATCGAAAGCCACTGATCGATGCCGCCGATGCGCACCTTGCGCAGCTGCTCGATGCCGTTGGGCGAGACGATCCGGCGGCTCTCGGCCAGGATATCGGTGACTTCCTTGCGCGAAAACGTCTCGGCCTCGTGCGTGTCGGCAGGCGCGGGCGACTGCGTCGCCCATGCGCTGGTCGCTACCAGGGCACACAGCACCACCAGCAACCGGCGGCTTATTTCGGAAAAACAATTCAATTCAGACTCCGGGTCAAGGGCGAGATTCAAACCGATCGCGTCGCCACCACCGGCGGTACCGCCGCGGCACGCAATGCCGGACCGAGCACCGCCGCCTGGCCGATAAGCCACAACGTGATCGCACCGACGGGGAAGTAATACCCGGGCAACCGGGGCAGCTCGTAGTGCAGCATCAGCACCAGGTTGATGCCGTAGGCCAACACCATGCCCAACGCAATGCCGATCGTCGCCAGCAGGAAATTCTCGGTCTGGAAGTAATGCAGGATATTGCGACGGGTGGCGCCCAGCGCGCGGCGCACGCCGATGGTGCGCCGGCGCTGCGCCACCCAGAAGCTGCCCAGGCCGACGATGCCCAGCGCGGTGACCACCAGCAACGCCACACAGACGGCGGCAAGCAGCCCGGCCATGGCGCGGTCATCCTGGAAGAACTCGCCGCGGATCTCGTCCAGGGTCTTTTTCTCCAGGATGATCCGGTGCGGATCGGCCTTGCGCAGTGCGGCCACCGCCGCCTTGATGACACGGTCGCGATCCTGCGGCGCGGTCCGCAGCACGAAACGGCTGGCGTTGTCGCTGTCCATGCGCAGCGGGAAGACCATCGACCATTGCGCGCTGGCGTCGCCGTTGAACAGCGACGGACGGATCAGGCCGGCAACCAGGCCAATCACGCGCACCGGGCCCTGGCCCAGGTAGAGGGTCTTGCCCAACGCCGACTGGCCGGGCCACAGCTTCTCGCCCAGTTCGCGGGTGATGACGACGCCGGCAACCTTTTTTTTCAGCGCCTCGTCACGACGCACGGCACGGACATCGAGGTATTCGTCGGGAGTGAAGTAGCGACCGGCAACCAACCGGGTTCCGAAGGTCTGCAGCAGGTCTTGCCCCATATACTGGGTCGCATTCAGCGTGGCCTGCTTCTGTTTGGGATCGAGCTTGATGCTGGTGTTCCACGAGCTGTTGGTGAACGGCACCTGGTTGACCAGCGCCACCGACTTCACGCCCGGAACCTGGCGCAGCACCTGCAGGTCCTCCTGCGCATGCGCCTTGGCGTCGGCAGTGCCGCCAATACCGACGGACTGGATCTGTACCAGTTCGTGTTCGGCCACGCCGCTGACCATTTTCATGCGGTCCAGCCGCTGGCTGATCAGGAACACCGCGTTGCACACGATGGCGCAGGTCAGCGCGATCTCCAGCACGACCAGCGTGGCGGTGATCTTGTGTCGGCGCAGCGCCGAAAGGATCGGCAAAATGTCCATCTGGAATACTCCTAGTTGCTCTTCAGCTGCAGAGCGGGAGCGATCTGGCAGGCGCGCCAGGCTGGCAGCAGCCCGGCCAGCAGCGTGGTGCCGACCGCAAGCAGGAACGTGGCCAGCAGCATCGGCAGATCCAGATGGGCGAGCGCGGCGTAGTCGGAAGGTTGCCTGCGGACCAGCCACAGGCCTGCCACCGCCAACAGCAGACCGGCGACGCCCCCGGTCAGGCCGATCACCCCCGACTCGACCAGCAACTGCATGAACAGCTCGCGACGCGAGGCGCCCAGGGCCCGGCGCACGCCCAGCTCGCCACTGCGGCGCAGGAACTTGGCCAGCATCAGCCCCACCGTGTTGACCAGGCAGACCAGCAGGAAGCCGAGCGCGAGCCAGGTCTGCAGCCGCACGTCACCTGGCACGACCTTGTTGTAGTCCAGCCATCCCATCACGTCGTGCAGCCGCACGTTCGGCGGCCGCTGGAAGCGACCCAGGGCCTTCTGCTCCTGCGAGTAGTGCACCAGGAACTGCTTGTACGCGGCGGCCCTGGCCGGGCTGTCCAGCTGGACCCAGAACTGCAGCCAGACGCAGGGCGCGGTGTCCATGTGGTCGGGGTCCGAACCGTTGCCCCAGCAGTCGGTCGAGCCGCTTCGGCCCAGCTTCAGCTCGTAGGCGGTGGTCAACGGCAGGAACACGCCCTCATCCTCGGCATAGCTGCCACTGTTGATGTCGTAGAAGTGCGGCGTCAGGCGCCAGCTGTCGAGCACGCCGACGATGCGGAATGCCCGGCCGTCCACGCGCAGCGTCTGGCCGGTGCTGTCACGGCCCTGGAACAGCTTCTGGTTGAGCTTGCGCGAGATCACCGCCACGCGCGCATGGCCCTCGTCGTCGGCGTCGGTCCAGGGGCGGCCATACTGCAGCGGCACATCGAACATCTGGAAAAAGCCGTTGGTGGTGTAACGGGCATCCTGGAAGAACGGCTCGATTGCCGACTCGGCCGGCTCGATCGGCACCGCGCCGCCCGTCATCAACGCCTGGCGATTCGCCCGCTTGGCATGCAGCAGGTTCATGCCATCCGTCCAGGTCACCTGGGCCGGCGGGTCATCGTGAGGCTGGTAGCCATCCATGTCCCGCGGATCGAGCTGCGGGTAGTACAGCCGTGCGCTCTTGCCCGGCAGCGGATCGCCGGAGAGTACGTGCAGCACGGTGAGCGTGGTCATGCTGGCGCCGATGCCCAACGCAATCGCCAGAACCATCAGTGCGGTCAATGCCTTGTTGCGCTTGAGGCTGCGCAGCGCCAGATCCAGGTAGTAGCCGAACATGTCTTGGATGCTCCGTGTCAGGCCGCCCGGGTCGCCACCACCGGCGGCACATTGGACGCGCGCCGGGCTGGTACGAACACCGCGCCCTGCCCCAGTGCCAGCACGGCGATGATCCCCGTCAGCACGTAGGCCACCGGCAGCCGGTCCATCTCGAAGTGCTGCATCAGCAGCATGTTCAGCCCCACCGCCAAAAGCAGGCCGACCACCGCACCGATGCCGGCAATCAGCAGGTTCTCCAGCTGGAAGTAGTGCAGGATGTCGACCTTGCGCGCACCCAGCGCGCGGCGCACGCCGATCTGCCGGTGCCGCTGGCCGACCCAGAAGCTGGTCAGGCCGACGATGCCCGCGGCGGTCACCCCGAGCAGGATCAGGCACACCACGCCCATCAGCACCGCCATGCCGACGTCGGCACGGTAGGCCTCGGCGCGGATCTGCGCGAACGACTTGATGCTGTCCTGGTCATCCAGCACCCGCATCGGATTGGCCTTGTACAGCGCCGGCTTCACCGCATGCATGACCGCGTCCAGCTGGCCCGGCTTGGTGCGGATGGCGTAGCGCGAGAAGTTGGCATTCATGCGGACCGGTATCAGCGTGGCGTTCCAGACGAAGTCGTTGCTCCAGCTGCCGGTGGCCGGCACCTGCAGCCGCTCGACCAGGCCGATGATGGTGCTGGGGGTACTGCCGCCATCCAGGTAGACCACCTTGCCCACCGCATCGCCCTTGGGGAACAGCTTGTCGCCCAGGGCACGGGTCATCATCACCAGCGCCGGCTCGTGCTGGTCGCGGAAGCCCCGGTTCTGCACGTCGGCGGCGGTGAAGTTGCGGCCGGCCACCAGGCGCAGGCCCAACGTCTTGAGCATGTTCTGGTCACTGAAATAGTAGGTGGTACGCGCCTCGCCTCCGCGAAGCTGGCTGTCGGGCTTGAGCGACACCGAGCTGTTCCAGGACGAGTTCAGCAATGGCAGCGAGTTGATCGGCGCCACCGACTGCACGCCTGGCAGCCCGCGCAGGGTAGCCAGGTCGGTCTGCAGCAGGCTGTCGAGCTTGTCCACGCTGCCGGCATCGTCGCCGCTGGGCGCGCCGACCCACTGCTGGGTGACCAGCATCAGGTTGTTCTCCTGCAGCCCGGTGGGACGGTTCACCCGGGCCACCCGCTGGCCGATGATGAACACCGCGTTGCAGACGATCGCCAGGGTCAGCGCGATCTGCAGCGCGATCAGGACCACGCCTGCCTTGTGTTTGCGCAGGGCCGCAATCATGGGATGGAGTGCCATGGTCGTTCCTCAGTTGGACTTCAGCTGCCACGCGGGTTGCACGCGCGACGCTCGGAAGGTGGGATACAGGCCCGCCAGTACGGTGGCGATCACCGCCACCAGCAACGTGATCAGCAGCAGCGAGATATCGAGTCGAGCCAGGGTGGCAATGTCCTTGGGCAGCACCCAACTGACGCTGGCCACCCCCACGCCGGTCAGCACCAGGCCCAGCACCCCGCCGGCCAGGCCGATGATGCCGGCCTCGGTCAGGAACTGCGCATAGATCGCCGCGCGCTGGGCGCCCAGGGCACGGCGCACCCCGATCTCGCCGCTGCGGCGCAGGAACTTGGCCAACAGCAGCCCGGCCGTGTTGACCAGGCAGACGATCAGCAGACCCAGCGCCACCAGCAGCGATACCCGCGTATCGCTGGGCACCACGTGCTGGGCATCGAGCCACTCTGGAATGTTGCGCAGCCGGTTGTTCGGCGCCCAGCTGAAGCGGCCGGCCGTCTGCTGCTCGCGCGCATAGCCGTCCAGGTACCGGCGGTAGGCGCTCACCTCGGCGGGCGTGTCCAGCTCGGCCATGAACGCGATCCAGACACAACTGGAGTGCTGCAGGCCGACGAAGCCCGACTCGGCCGGCGTCTCGCTGCAATTGGTATTGCCGTTGTTGGGCAAACCGACCGCGATGGCGCGCTCGAACGGCATGAAGACATCCTCGCCGCCGTCACTGAAGCCGCCGGTATTGCTGATGTCGTAGAACCGCGGCTGCGGGTTCCAGTCACCCAGCACGCCGACCACGCGGTAGTCCTTGCCCTCGATGTTCAGGGTCCGGCCGACGCTGTTCTGGCCGTCGAACAGCTTCTGGTTGAGCTTGCCGCTGATCACCGCCACGGCGGCGCGCTGGCGGTCCGCATCGGCGCCCCAGCCACTTCCATAGCGGAATGGCACGTCCAGCATCGGGAAGAACTCACCGTAGACGGCGTGCCCGCTGACGTTGATCGGGTGCTTGGTGGCATCGGCCGGCACTACCGACGGACTGATCTGGTACATCGCCGACTGCCGCGTGGCCCGATGCGCGCGCATCAGCGCGATTGCGTCGGTGTAATCCATCGCATTGGGCGGCTCGCCGTCCTTGTTGCCGGCCTTCGGACCCCACATGTCGACCTGGGGCACGAACAACTTCGATGACTTCCACGGGATCGGGTCTCCGGACACCGCCCGGAATACCGAGTAGGTGGTCATCGATGCGGCCACGCCGAAGCCGATGGCCAGCACCATGAGCAAGGTCAGGCCCGGGCTGCGTTTGAGACTGCGCAGGGCAAGTTCGAGGTAATAGGCGAACATGGGGAAGCTCCGTGGGTAGGCGGGCGACTGACGCAGATCCGGTCAGGACTGCGCCAGGTGCGCGCCTTGTGCGCGAAAACGCGGCTCTTCGGCCAGGTCGACCACCTGCCCGTCGATGATGTGCACGTTGCGCTGCGCCCGGGCCGCCAGCTCCGGATCGTGGGTGACCATGACGATGGTGGCGCCTTCGCGGTGGATCTCCTCGAGCAGTTCCATCACGCCGCGGGCCATCTGCGTGTCCAGGTTGCCGGTCGGCTCGTCCGCCAGCAGCAGCCGCGGGCTGCCGGCCAACGCGCGCGCAATCGCCACGCGCTGCTGCTGGCCGCCGGAGAGTTCGGCCGGGTAGTGCTTGATGCGCGAAGCCAGGCCGACCCGCTCCAGCGCGTCCATGATCCGCTGCTTGCGCTCGGCCGATTTCATGCCGCGATAGCGCAGCGGCACCTCGACGTTGTCGTAGACGTTGAGGTCGGGAATCAGGTTGAACGCCTGGAAGATGAAGCCGATCTTCTCGTTGCGGATCTTCGAGCGCTGGTTGTCGTTGAGCTTGCTGACCTCGACCCCATCGAGGTGGTATTCCCCGCCGCTGAAAGTTTCCAGCAGGCCGGCGATGGTCAGGAAGGTGGTCTTGCCGGAACCGGACGGGCCGGTCACGGCGACGAACTCGCCCTCCTTCACGTTGATGTTGAAATCGCGCAGCGCGTAGGTCTCCACCACTTCGGTGCGGTAGACCTTGGCCAGGTGAGTCATCTTGAGCATGGTTGCGTCCTTCGGTGGTGGTTGTGGCCCCCTCTCCCCTCGGCGACCTTGTCGGGAGTCCCCTTGCGGGTGAGAGGGCTGGGGTGAGGGTTCGGAACTTGCCAGTACACCACGCAAGCCCCGTACCCTCATCCGCCCTTCGGGCACCTTCTCCCGGTGGGAGAAGGGAAAATCAATCGCTGATGGCGACCCGGTCGGCGCCCTTGAAGCTGTCGGTACCGGAGACCACGATGCGGTCGCCTTCCTTCAGGCCCTCCAGGATTTCGACCTTGTCGATGCTGCTGGCGCCCACCCGGATCGGCTTCTTCTGCGCGATGCCTTCGTGCACCAGGTAGGCGTAGTTGCCGCCGGATTCGTCGACGAACGAGCCGCGCTGCACGGTCAGCACGTTGTCGCGCTTGTCCAGCAGGATGCGCACCGACAGGCGCTGGTTCTGGCGCAACTGCTTGGGCGTGTCGCCGGCAAAACGCAGGCGGGCAGCGACCTGGCCATTGACCACCTCGGGCGAGATCGCGCTGACCAGGCCCTTCCAGGTATGTCCGTTGCCGGTGATCTCGCCAGCCATGCCGATGCCCAGGTCGCGGGCAAAGCTCTCGGGCACCTGCATCTCCACCTGCAGGGCGGACAGGTCGATCACGCTCAGCAACTGTGCGTCCTTGGCCACGGTGGCGCGCTCGGCGATGAACAGCTGGCCGACCTGGCCGTCCACCGGCGACTTCACATTGAGGTCGTCGACCTGGCGTTGCAGGTCCTTGACCAGCAGCAACTGGCGCTCGTGCGCGAGCTTCTTCGACTCCACCTCGAACTTCAGACTGGCGTCGTCCATGCCCAGATCCGATTGCGCGTGGGCCAGCGCGATCTTTGCCTTCTGCAGGGTGTCCCTGGCGCGGTCGACGTCCATGCCCGGTACCGCGCCCTTGGCGAATGCCTTCTGGTTGCGGTCCAGGTCGCGCTCGGCCGCCTGTTCGTCGATCCGGGCGTTGTCATAGGCTTTCTGCAGGATCGAGCGCTGCTTGCGGGCATCGATCTGCGCGCGCTGGTATTCCACTTCCATCGCGTCGGCGTTGGACTGCTCCTGCGCCAGCTTGTTGGTCAGCTCCGGGCTGACGATGGTGGCCAGCACCTGCCCCTGCTTGACCGTGTCGCCGGCGTGCACCTTCAACGTGACCGCGCCGCCGGAGGTGGCGTACAGGGTCGGGCTGACGGCGGCCACCACCTTGCCCTCGGCCGCGATGTCGCGCACGAACAGGCCACGCTCGACGGTGGCGAAGGAAAGCCGCGAAGCGCTGACCGACGCGTCGGCGGAGAACAACCGCATCGCTCCGGGCAACACGAGCGCCAGCAGCGCAAGCACGGCAACGCCGGCTCCGGCCAGCAGCAGTTGCCGCTTGCGGTTGGTTTTGACTTCGACCAGGCGGTCCTGCGCAGAGGTGTCGCGAATCATATCGATATCCAGCGCCGCGGGTGGAACGGCTTCTGGTCGGTATGGAGCAAACCCCGTGCCAGCCGGTGTCTGGCACTGAAAAGCACATGAAATCAACAGCTTGACTTCGCGCTGCGGCGATGCGGATGGTGTCCGCGGACAGTACCCGGACAAACGGACAGCGGCCGGCGGACAGCCCGGACACGAGGGGCGCCATGCGGGCCGGCGGTCGCCCGCGCATCCGGCGGCAGGCAGGAAAAAGGCCGGGTGTCGCAGGACATCCGGCCTTTGCCCGGCGCCTCCGTGGCGCGCGATTACGCTACGGGGATATCAGGCAGCGGCCTGCCCCGCCGCCGGCCCATGCCGCACCTGGCCCTGCCCGCGCAGCACGAAGCGCTCGATGGTCAACGACTCGGCACCCATCGGCCCGTACGAGTGCAGTCGGGTGGTGGAGATGCCGATCTCCGCACCCAGCCCCAGCTCGCCACCGTCACTGAAGCGCGAGGAGGTGTTGATCATCACCACCGCCGGCCCGCAGCGCGTGCACGAAGCGGTCGGCCACGGCCATGTCCTCGGTCACGATGACCTCGGTATGGTCGGAGCCGTAGTGGCGGATGTGCGCGATCGCCGCATCGACGTCGTCGACCACCTTGACCGCCAGCTTCAGGCTGAGGAACTCGGCCGCATAGTCTTCCTCGGTGGCCGGCTGCATGTCGGCATACAGGGCGCGGGCGCGCTCGTCTCCAAGCAGTTCCACGCCCTTGTCGGCCAGTGCCCTGGCCACGCGGGGCATGAAGCTGGGCGCGATGTCGGCATGCACCAGCAGCGTCTCGATCGAATTGCAGGCGGCCGGCCGCGTGGTCTTGCCGTCGATGGCGATGTCGAGCGCCTTGTCCGGGTCCGCCGCCTTGTCCACGTACAGGTGGCACACGCCCTTGTAGTGCTTGATCACCGGCACGCGCGCGTTCTCGGTGACGAACCGGATCAGCCCTTCGCCGCCGCGCGGGATGATCAGGTCGACGATGTCCGACAGCTGCATCAGCTCCAGCATCGCCTCGCGGCTGAGGTCGTCCAGCAGCATCAGCGCATGCTCGGACAGCCCCGCCTCGCGCAGCGCGCCGCGCAGGCAGGCGGCGATCGCCCGGTTGGAACGCACCGCCTCCGAGCCGCCGCGCAGAATCACGCCGTTGCCGGCCTTGATGCACAGCGCCGCAGCGTCGGCGGTGACGTTGGGACGGGCTTCGTAGATCATCGCCACCACGCCCAGCGGCACGCGCACGCGCTCGATGGTGAAGCCCTTGTCGGAGGTCTCGTGGTGGGTTACCTGGCCGACCGGGTCCGGCAGCGCTGCAACCTGGCGCAGCGCGTCGGCGATGCTCGCTCGACCCGTCCGTGGTCCAGCGCCAGGCGATCGAGCATGGCCTCGCCGATGCCCTTCTGGCGGGCCGCGTCCATGTCCTCGGCGTTGGCCGCCAGGATCGCGTCGGATTGGGCCTGCAGGGCGTCGGCCATCGAGCGCAGCAGGGCGTTCTTGGCCTCGGTGGAAAGTTCGGCGATCTGTTCGGACGCCTGTTTGCACTTGAGCGCGGATTCGCGCACGGATGCGTTCATGGGAATACTCCATTGTCGACGGTGACCAGGTCGTCCCGATGCACCACGTTTTCGCCGTAGCTGTAACCCAGCCGGCTCTCGATCTCGCGCGTGTGGCTGCCGGCGATCTGGTTGATCTCGGCGGCGCCGTACTGGGCGATGCCACGGGCCACCGGATCAGGTTGCCGGCGTCGTCGGGCTCGACGATCTCGACCATGTCGCCGCGCTGGAAGTCGCCGTCGGTTCCCAGGATGCCCTTGGGCAGCAACGAGGCGCCTTCGTCGCTGATCGCCCGCGCCGCACCCGGGTCGACCCGGATATGCCCGGGCACCGCCGGCACATGCCGCAGCCAGTATTTGCGCGCCTGCAGGCGCGGCGTATTGGTGCGCAGCAGCGTGCCCTGCAACAGGTCGCGCGAGAGCAGATTCACCACCTCGGCTGTCGCGGCCATTGAAGAGCATCGTCTCGATGCCGGCCGCCGCGGCTTTCTCGGCCGCCTCCAGCTTGGTGCGCATGCCGCCGGTGCCGACCGAGCGTGCCGGGGTCGCCGGCCATGGTCATGATCTCGGGGGTGATCTCGGAGACCTCGTTGATCGGCTCGGCCGTGGTGTCGCTGCGCGGGTCGGCGGTGTACAGGCCATCGATATCGGTGGCGATCAGCAGCATGTCGGCATCGACCAGCGCGGCGATGATCGCCGCCAGATTGTCGTTGTCGCCCAGGGTCAGTTCGTCGATCGCCACGGTGTCGTTTTCGTTCACCACCGGCATCACCTTGTGCCCGAGCAGCTCCATCAGGGTGGCGCGCGCGTTGAGGTAGCGACGGCGGTCGCGCAGGTCGTCGTGGGTGAGCAGCACCTGCGCCAGCGGGCGGTCGAACAGCCGTTGCCACAGCGCCACGGTCTGGGTCTGGCCGAGCGCGGCCATCGCCTGGCGCGCGGCATTGCTGGTGTTCTCGGGGGAGTGGTCCTGCAGCAGCATGCGGCCGGCGGCGACGGCGCCGGACGATACCAGCACGATCTCGCGACCGGAGGCGTGGCAGGCGGAAATGAACTGGGCCAGGCCCAATGCGTAGCGGGTGCTGAGCCCGCCGCCGTCCGCGGCGAGCAGGCTGCTGCCCACCTTGAGTACGGCTCGCCGCCAGGGCGGCACGGTTTGCTGTCTGAACTTTCTGAGCTGGGTCATCGTCCTCGGTCAGGTTGCGGCAGAACCCGCCGGCACTGCCGACGGGACCCCGTACTTTACCGTGAACGACCTTTCATCTTTGTGAAATGACGCCAGCGCTGCTCCAGGTCGTCCAGTCTCAGGTCCGCCGCGGCACCTGCGGAGACGCGCTCGGCCAGGCTGCGCTCGGGGCTGCGCCCCTGCCCGGCCTCCATGCCGGCCTCGGCGGCTGCGCGGTAGGCATCGCGGAACGGCACACCGGCCGCTGCCTGCTCGATCGCCACGTCGGTGGCGTACATGGCCGGCTCGATCGCCGCGCGCATCGCGCCCTCGTTCCATTGCATCCGCGCCAGCAGGTCGGGCACCAGCTCAAGCGCCGCGAGACCGTGGCTGACGCCGTGGAACAGCGAACCCTTGGAGAATTGCAGATCGCGCTGGTAGCCCGACGGCAGCGACAGCAGCTGCTCGATCTCGCAGCGCGCTGCCGCCACGCTGGCATAGCTGCCGCGCAACAGCTCGACCACGTCCGGGTTGCGCTTGTTCGGCATGATCGAGCTGCCGGTGGTGTATTCCGGCGGGAGGCTGACGAAACCGAACTCGGCGGTGGTGAACAGCGACAGATCCCAGGCCAGACGGCGCATGTCCAGCATGGCGCTGGCGATCGCCTCCAGCACCGCCATTTCGAACTTGCCGCGCGAGAGCTGGGCATAGATCGGCGACAGCTGCATGCGACGCGAAGCCCAGCGCCGCGGTGGTGTGCTCACGGTCGAGCTTGAGGTTCACGCCGTAGCCGGCGGCGGTGCCCAGCGGGTTGGCGTCGATCCACTCCAGCGTCTGCGCGCGCGCGCCAGGCATTGTCGATGAAGCCCTCGGCGAAGCCGGCGAACCACATCGCGGTGGAGGACACCACCGCGCGCTGCAGGTGGGTGTAGCCGGGCAGCGGCAAGCGCCGGCTGCCGCGGCGCGGTCCAGGCAGACCCGGGCAATCGCCAGGCACTGCGCCTGCAGCCCGGCCAGTTGGTCCTTCAGCCACAGCCGGGTCGCCACCAGGATCTGGTCGTTGCGGCTGCGACCGGTGTGCACGCGGCGGCCGGCGTCGCCAAGCCGCTCGGTCAGCCGCGCCTCGATCGCCGAGTGACCGTCTTCGTAGCGCTCGTCGAGCACGAACGCGCCGCTGCGGAAATCCACGGCAAGACGCTCCAGCTCGTCATTGAGGGCGGCGGCCTCGTCGGCGGCCACCACGCCGATGTTCGCCAACGCGTCCACGTGCGCCTTGCTGGCGGCAATGTCGTGCAGGAAGAACTCGCGATCAAGCAGCACATCGTTGCCGGCCAGGAACCGCATGATCTTCGCGTCGATCTGCACGCCGGGCTTCTGCCAGAGGGGTTGGGTCATGGGGTCACCTGTGGGGGTCGATCGACGTGCCGGGCGTGGCCGTCAGCGGTATCGCGGTGAGCTCGTCGAACCCCAGCGCGCGGTTGATGTTCTGCATGGCCTGCGTGGCGGCGCCCTTGAGCAGGTTGTCCAGCGTGGCCACCACCACCACCCGCTTGCCGTCGGCCGACAGCGCGAAGCCGCCGATCTCGGCATGGTGCCGGCCGGCGATGCGGCTGACCCAGGGCGCCTCGTCGAGCAGTTGCACCAGCGGCTCGTCGCCGTAGGCGTGCCGGAAACGGGCCAGCACCTCGTCTCTGCCCGAGCGAGCGCGACAAGTACAGGTTGCTGGTGACGGTCAGCCCGCGAAAATGCGGCGCCACATGCGGCACGAATTCCACCGGCAGGCCAAGCTGCCAGGACACTTCCCGCTCGTGCATGTGCCCGGTCAGCGCGTACGGCATCAGGTTGTCGCGCAGCTTGTCCGGGTCGTTCTTGTCCGACGGCGTGGTGCCGGCGCCCGAATAGCCGGACACGCCGAAACACACCGGCGGCGCGGCCAGCAGGTCCTTCAGCGGAGCGATCGACAGTTGCATCGCGGTGGCGTAGCAGCCCGGGTTGCTGATGCGACGCTGGCCGCGCCAGCGCTCGCGGGTCAGCTCCGGCAGCCCGTAGTACCAACCAGCGTCGAAGCGGTAGTCGGCCGACAGGTCGACGATCAGCGGGTCCGCGCCGGCCTGGTCGAATGCCTCCACACAGGCTGCCGCCTTGCCGTTGGGCAGCGCCAGCACCACCACGTCGGCGCCCAGCGCGGGCAACATGTCGTGCGACGGGGCGGTGTAACGCAGCTCGCCGGCGTAGCCGGCCACCTGCGCATCCACGCGCTGGCCGTCCAGCTCGCGCGACGAGACGTAGGCAAGCTGCAGCGACGGGTGCGCCGCCACCAGGCGGATCAGCTCCGCACCGGTATGACCGCGGGCGCCGACGATGCCGACGGTCTTGCGATGGTTCATGGGGCTCATGTCAGGCACCTGTGGTGATGGCCGCCGGCTGCGCGACGAGCGCATCGGTCAGCGTTGGTACCCGCGCGGCGCAATGCGCCACGCAGCGCTCGATCGTGGCGTAATCGTCGATGCCATACCAGTACACCTTCCAGCGCGGCCGCTTGATGAAGCCGTCGCACTCGGCATCGTAAAACGGGTTGACCGCATTGCCGTGGCGAGAGCGCCAGAACAGTTGCGGGTGTTCCTCGCGCATCACCAGCCACACCGCGCGTCCCAGCCCCTCGCCCTGCGCTTCATCGAGTACGGCGAACTTGTCCAGGTAGGGCAGCCCGTCCTCCAGGGTCAGGATCATCGCGGCGCGGTAGTTCTCGCTGACGTAGATGCGGTGGGGCCTGGTGCGTTCGAAGTAGTCGGGCAGCAGCGCGCGCCCGAAGCTCGATTCGATCAGCCCGCGCATGCGCTGGCGATCGATGCCGTCCCAGCCGGTGTAGCGCAGCACCCTTTCGCCGCGCCGGACCAGGGTGCCGGAGCCCTTGTGGGTAAACAGTTCCTTGGCCAGCTCGGCCGGGCGGGTGATCGACACCGACGAGGTCAGCGGCAGGTCGGCCAGCAGGTCGGCGATCTGCTCGATCTTCAATCGCATGCCGCCGTTGATCCAGGGCTGCGCCATCAGGTGGTCGTACTCGGTGCTGAGGTTGATCGAATCGATCAGCCGGCCCTGGTCGTCGAGCAGGCCGCCGGTGCCGGTGAGAAACACGATCTTGTACGGCTGCAGCACGCGCACCAGCTCGTTGGCGGCGAAGTCGGCGTTGATGTTCAGTATCTGGCCTTCGGCGGTTTCTCCCAGGCTGGCGATCACCGGTATCGAGCCGGCGCGCAGACTGGCTTCGATCGGCGCCAGGTTGATCCGGCTGACCTTGCCGACCAGGCCGTAGGTGTCGCGGTCCAGGTACTCGGAGGTGAACACGCCCGAAGGCACCGAAGTGGCGCGCGTGTCCATCGCCTGCAACGCCTCCACCAGGCGCAGGTTCTGCTGCTGGAACACCTGCCGCACGATTGCCAGCGCCTGCGGCGAGGTCACCCGCAGCCCGTTGATCGTCTGCTTGGGAATGCCGGCCGCGGCCAGCTCTTCGTCCAGCTGCGGGCCGGCGCCGTGCAGCACGATCGGGGTCAGCCCTACCTGCTGCAGGAAGGTCAGCGACGAGGTCAGCGCCGGCAGGTCGTCGCGCAGCACCGCGCCGCCGACCTTGACCACGGCAAAGCGCTTGGCATCGACCTGCGAGAAGCGCTTCAGGTATTGCTGGATTTCCTTCGCGCTGCCCATGCTCGAGAGCAGGCGCACGATGGTCTGGCGGGTGCTGGTATCAGATGCCACGGTCGGTGATCCGGTGGAGGGTTCGGGCATAGGCATCGAGCTGCTGCAGCGACACCCATTCGTCGGCGGTGTGCGCCTGGGCGATGTCACCGGGGCCATACACGAACGCGGTGTAGCCGGCGGCGGAAAAAAGCGCAGCCTCGGTCCAGAAATCCACCGCGTTGCCGATCGGGATCTCCAGTTCGTCGGCAAGGTCGCGCGCAGCCAGGCGCCGCTCTTCGGCGCCGGCGGTATCGCCCGCCGGCAACGAAGGGCCACGGAAGGTTTCGATGAACTGCGCCGGTGCCGGTTCGGCCAGCGCGGCAAACGCGTTCAGCAGGCGATCGGGGTCCATGCTCGGCAACGGGCGACAGCCGAAGCGCAGTTCCGCGGTCGGCGCGATCATGTTGGCCTTGATGCCGCCCTCGACCCGGCCGATGTTGAAGCGCAACCCGGTGAGCCCGCCAAAGCGCTCGTGCGCCTGGGCATCGACCAGCTCCAGCGCCGCCGCGCCCCAGCGCACCGCCTGGTGAAGTGCGCTGTCGGCGCGCTCCTGGGTGCCGGAGGCATGACCGGCATGGCCGGCAAACTCGCATCAGCACCGAGTGGATGCCGCGGTGGGCAAGCACCGCCTCGGCGCCGGTGGGTTCGGCGACGATGACGGCGTCGAAGCGTGGCACGCCGCCCACCCCCTCCGGCAGCGCGGGATGCGCGCGCAGGAAGGCGGCGATGCAGCGGGCGTCATTGGCCTCCTCGTCGGTGCTGAACAGCAGCGCCAGCGGGCCCTGGCTGGCCTGCGCCACCGCCAGGAGCGCCGCGGCGGCCCCCTTGATATCGCACGCGCCCAGGCCGATGGCACGGTCGCCCTCGACCCTCAGCACGTGTGGATCGGCGCTCCAGTGCGGCGAGTCCGGCACGGTGTCCAGGTGCACGTTGAACAGCAGCCGCGGCGCGCCGCGGACGGCCAGCAGGCGACACCGCGCCGGCACCGTGGTCGGTCAGCGTGCAGGCGAAGCCCGGCAGCTGCGCGCGCAGATAGTCGAAGATCCCGCCGGTCCCGATCGTCCTCGGCGGATTGCGTGTGTCGAAGCCCACCAGCGCCCGCAGGTGCGCCAGCGTCGCATCGAGCAAGCCCGAGTCGCCCCTGTCGAGTGCGGAGTCGCGCCTCATGACCGGTTCACCTCCGCCCACAGCGTCGAGCTCATGCCGAACAGCTTGATGAAGCCCTCGGCCTCTTCCACGCCCCAGTCGGCCGACTGCGCGTAGGTGGCACCCTGGGCATTCAGGATGTGCGGCGAACTCACCGCCACCGCGGTCACCTGCGCGCCATCGGTCTGCAGCACCACCTCGCCGTTGACGCAGGCCTGGCTGGAGGCCAGGTAACGCCTCCAGGTCGGTCTTGACCGGATCATGGAAGAAGCCCTCGTAGACCACTTCCACCCACTTGCCTGGCCACCTCCGGCTTGAAGCGGTTCTGCTGCTTGGTCAGCACCGCCTCTTCCAGCGCGCGATGCGCGGCCAGCAACGAGACCAGGCCGGGCGCCTCGTACACGATGCGGCCCTTCAGCCCGATGGTGGTGTCGCCGGTGTACATGCCCCGACCCACGCCGTAGGGCGCGAACAGCCCATTGAGCCTGGCCAGCAGCTGCGCCCCGGCCAGGCGCTCGCCATCGAGGCTGATCGCCTCGCCCCGTTCGAAGCCGACCGTCACCCGCAACGGTTCCGACGGCCATTCCGCCCGCGGCCGGCACCAGCCACGGGCGCCCTCGCCGGGCACGCCCCAGCGGTCGATCTCGCCGCCGGACAGGGTCACGCCGAGCAGGTTCTCGTTGATGGTGTAGGCCTTCTGCTTGGCGCGCACGGCGAATCCGCGCTGCTCCAGGTAGGCCTGCTCGTAGGCCCGGGTCTGGGTGTGCTCCTTCTGGATCTCGCGGATCGGCGCGATGATCCGGAAGTCGCCCAGCGCCTTCACCGCCAGGTCGAAGCGCACCTGGTCGTTGCCCATGCCGGTGCATCCGTGCGCGATCACCGTGGTGCCCAGCTCGCGGGCCCTCGCAATCGCCGCGTCCACGATCAGGTAGCGATCGGACACCAGCAACGGGTATTGGCCCTGGTAGCCCTCCCCGGCCCAGACGAATGGCTTGACGAAGCCGTCCCAGATCGCCGGACCGCCATCGATGGTGACGTGGCTGGCCACGCCCAGCTCGTGCGCGCGCTGTTCAATGTACGCGCGCTCCTCGGCGTCCACGCCGCCGGTGTCGGCAAACACGGTATGCACGGCCCAGCCGCGTTCCTTCAGGTAGGGCACGCAGAAGCTGGTATCCAGGCCGCCGGAAAAGGCCAGAACGATATCGCGGGGTGTCGAAGCGGACGTATTCATGGGAGAAGATCTCGAAAGGAGGGTTGTCGACGAGGGACTGCAAATGCGGGAACGCTCACGCTCCCTCTGTCCGGCTCCGCACTGCCGGCTGCTGCGCCAGCAGTGCGGCCATGACCGCCTTCTGCACATGCAGCCTGTTCTCCGCCTCGTCGATGGCGATGCAGGCGGGCGAGTCCATCACCGCATCGGTGGCCTTCACGTTGCGACGCAGCGGCAGGCAATGGCTGAACAGGCCGTGGTCGGTCAGCGCCATCTTGGCCTCGTCGACGATGAAGTGACGGTGCGCTTCTCGGATCGGCCTTTCCTGCTCCCAGCGGCCGAAGTACGGCAGCGCGCCCCAGCTCTTGGCGTAGACCACGTGGGCCCCCGCATACGCCTGCTCGATGTCGTGGCTGACCGTCAGCGAACCGCCGTTGGCGGCGGCGTTGGCGCGGCCGGCCTGCATGTAGCGCTCGTCCAGCACGTAGTCGGGCGTCGGGCACAGCAGGGTAACGTCCATGCCCAGCTTGGTCGCGATCAGCAGGGCCGAATTGGCGACCGCGGTGTTCAGCGGTTTCGGGTGATAGGTCCAGGTCAGCACGTACTTCCTGTTCTGCAGCTCGCCCAGGTGCTCGCGCAGGGCCAGCGCGTGAGCCAGCTCCTGGCACGGATGGGTGATCGTCTCCATGTTGATCACCGGCACGCTGGCGTACTGCGCGAACGCCTTGATCACGCCGTCCTGCCGATCCACCTGCCAGTCCTGGAACTTCGGGAATGCGCGCACCGCGATCAGGTCGACGTAGCGGCTGAGCACCCGGGCCACCTCGGCGATGTGCTCCTCGGTGTCGCCCTCCATCACGCTGCCGACCTCGAACTCGATCGGCCACGCATCCTTGCCCGGCGACAGCACGATGGCATGGCCGCCCAGTTGGAACGTGCCCAGCTCGAAGCTGGTGCGGGTCCGCATCGAGGGGTTGAAGAACAGCAGGGCAATGGATTTGCCGGCCATGTGCCGGCCCTGCGGGGAACGCTTGAAGGCCGCGGCCTGCTCCAGCAGGGCCTCGATCTCGGCGCGGCTGTAGTCTTCGGTGGAGAGGAAGTGTCGAAGGGCCATGAAGGGATTCCCGGTTCCTGGAATGCGGTCCGGATGACCGCTTGTCGGTGGCGATGGATGAGCGAAAAAAAACAACAAAAAACCCGGCACGGTGGCCGGGTTTCTGGTCGTATGCGTTGGAACGCGCGCGATTGCCTACCCGGCCGGAGACTCGTCCACCGGTCGGCGCGCACGCGAAGTCATCCCGGCGGCCATGCGGGCGCTGGTCAGGACGACGACGGTGGGGACGGCTGCGGACATGGGTGTTCCGGCGAGTGGGACCGGCATCATGCCGGCAATCGGCCCGGCGCGCAAGCGGCGGGATGGACGTCCATTTGCCGAGCGGATACGGTCCTGCGACGGCACCGGACAGCGAAAACGACACCGCCGCCGAACGGCGGCGGTGCGAACCACGAAGTCGGCAGCCTTACTCGGCCGGGGTCACGTCGACCCGTACGCGCAGCCGCTCGCCCGGGTCGTAGTCCAGGCGCGACACGAATACCTCGCCCTGGTAGCGGTATTCAACGTCGTAGCCCATGATCCGGCGCTGCTCGCTGACCGACCGCACCTCGCGGCAGCGGGTTTCGGTGGTCTCGTAATCGCGGCCGCGACGGGACACGCCGCTACCCACCGCGCCTCCGGCCACCGCACCGGCCACCGTGGCCGCCTTGCGGCCATCACCCTTGCCGACCGTATTGCCCAGCACGCCACCGATGACCGCGCCGAGCACGGTGCCGGCGGTGGAGTTGCCACCCTCGTGGCGCACCACCGGCTGGTCGTAGCATTCCTGTCGCGGCACCTCGGTGCGGGAGACGCCGTAGACCGGGTCCACCCGCAACACGTCGGCCCACCCATAGCGGGTGTTGTCGTCGTTGGGCGCGTACCGCGTGTCCTGCGCCGACACGCTGCCGGCGGCGAGCATCAGCGCCAGCACCGGGAAAAACATCTTGGCCATGAAGGACCTCCACTCGGCCGCATGGGGGCGGCCGGTAGTGCCATTGCAACAAATTCACACTGAATCCACGCTTAGAGCCCTGCCGGCCCGGCAGCCCCGCTCATAGGTTGTTAATATGACCGGCTGATCCGGGCCAGCCGCCCGCCGGGTATCGCCATGTCGATTTCGCTCTACAACAGCCTCAGTCGCCGTATCGAGCCATTCGTGCCGCTGGACCCCGAGCGCGTGACCATGTACCTGTGCGGTCCGACCGTCTACAACTACGTGCATATCGGCAACGCCCGCGGCCCGGTGGTGTTCGACGTGCTGGCACGGCTGCTGCGGCGGCATTACCCGCAGGTGGTCTACGCCCGCAACATCACCGACGTGGACGACAAGATCAATGCCGCCGCGCTGGCGCAGGGCGTGCCGATCGGCTCCATTACCGATCGGTTCGCCGCCGCCTATCGCCAGGACATGGCCGGGCTGGGTATTGCGCCGCCCGATATCGAACCGCATGCCACCGCTCACATCGAGGCAATCGTGTCGATGATCGCGCGCCTGATCGACGCCGGCCATGCCTACGTTGCCGAAGGTCACGTTTTGTTCGACGTCGGCTCGTACCGCGGTTACGGGAAGCTTTCCGGTCGCGACACCGAGGAGATGATCGCGGGCGCACGCATCGAGGTGGCACCGTACAAGCGCAACCCGGTCGACTTCGTGCTGTGGAAGCCATCCACCCCGGAGCTGCCCGGTTGGGACAGCCCGTGGGGCCTGGGCCGGCCCGGCTGGCATATCGAGTGCTCGGCCATGGCCGCCGCGCACCTGGGCGAGACCATCGACATCCACGCCGGCGGGGTGGACCTGCAGTTTCCCCACCACGAGAACGAGATCGCGCAATCGACCTGCGCCCACGGCGGGAGGATTTTCGCCCGCTGGTGGCTGCACAACGGCATGCTGACCTTCGACGGACGCAAGATGTCCAAGTCGCTGGGCAACGTGCTGCTGGTCCACGAGCTGCTCAGGCAGCATCCGCCCGAGGCGCTGCGACTGGTGCTGCTGCGCGGCCATTACCGGCAGCCACTGGACTGGTCGCAGGCGGCCATCGGCCAGGCGGTCAGCACCCTCGATGGCTGGTACCGGGTGTTGCGCGACCTGGCCGCGGTGCCGGTGGACCTGGCCACATTGCCGGTGCCCGGGACAGTGGAGGCAGCGCTGTGCGATGACCTGAACACGCCGCAGGCACTTGCCGAGCTGGCACTGCTGGCCGATGCCGCGCGCCGCGCCGGCACGGCCGAAGCCAAGGCGGCGCTACTGGGCGGCGGCGCCCTGCTCGGCTTGCTGCAGGGCGATGCCGAGGCCTGGTTCAAGCGCGCCGGCGGTGGTGCGGTCGACGCCGAACGGATCGAGGCGTTGCTCGAGCAACGCCGCAGTGCGCGCAGCGCGCGCGACTTCGCCCGCGCCGATGCGATCCGGGACGAACTGGCAGCCATGCACGTGGTTATCGAGGACAGTGCGCAGGGCACCCGCTGGAGCATCCAGAAGCAGTGAGCGTCCCGGGTCCCCATGCAGGGTCCGCAAGCGGGCCGGACCGTTCACTATCTTTCACGTCCGCCTGTCGATAATGGAACCCATGAACGCCACAGCCGCATCCAGCGCCGCGCAGGCGCAGCAGGAAATCGCCGAGGAGTTCGCCTTTTTCGGCGACTGGACCGAGCGCTACCAGTACCTGATCGACCTGGGCAAGCAGCTTCCGCCGTTCCCCGAGGAATGCCGCAACGAGGCGTGCCGGGTCCACGGCTGCCAGTCGATGGTGTGGCTGGTGCCCAGTGGTGACGCCGCGCGCATGCATTTCCAGGCGACCAGCGACTCGGCCATCGTGTCGGGCCTGCTGGCCCTGCTGCTGCGCGTCTATTCGGACCGCCCCGCGGCCGAGATCGTGGCCACCGAGCCGGACTTCATCCAGCAGATCGGCCTGGCCAAGCACCTGTCGCCGACCCGCTCCAACGGGCTGGTGGCCACGCTGACCAAGCTCAAGGGCTATGCCCAGCAGGCGCTGTGCACGCCACAGTCGCTGGAGCTGCCCTGCTGCCCGGACGGCTCCACTCAGCCGGCGCCGTAGGCAGGCGTCACCCGGTCGTCGCGACCATGTCAGCGCGACGCTGCATGGCACGGGCCACGTGCACCAGCAGCAGCAGCACCGGCACTTCCACCAGCGGACCGATCACCGCCGCAAACGCCACCGGCGAGGCCAGCCCGAAGGCGGCGATGGCCACCGCGATGGCCAGTTCGAAGTTGTTGCCGGCGGCGGTAAATGCCACGGCCGTGGTGCGCGGATACGCCGCACCGGCGCGTCGTGCCATCCAGAAGCTCAGTCCGAACATCACCAGGAAATACAGCGTCAGCGGCACCGCCACGCGCAGCACATCCAGTGGAAGCTGCAGCAACTGGCCTCCCTTGAGGCTGAACATCGCCACGATGGTGAACAGCAGCGCCACCAGCGTGATGGGCCCGATGCGCGGCAGGAACCGCTCCGCATACCAGACCTCCCCGCGGGACCGTACCAGCCAGCGCCGGCCCAGATAACCGGCGGCGAACGGAATACCCAGGTAAATCAGCACCGCCCCGGCGATGGTTCCGAAGTCGACCGGTACCACCTGCCCGGCCAGCCCGACCAGCGGCGGCAGCACGGTCAGGAATAGCCAGGCGTAGGCGCCGAAGGTCAGCAGCTGGAAGATCGCGTTGAACGCCACCAGCCCGGCCGCGTACTGGTTGTCGCCGCCAGCCAGCTGGTTCCACACCAGCACCATGGCGATGCACCGGGCCAGCCCGATCAGGATCACCCCGGTCATGTACTCCGGACGATCATGCAGGAACACCACCGCCAGCACGAACATCAGCAGCGGGCCGACCACCCAGTTCTGCAGCAGCGACAGCCACAGCAACCGACGGTCGCGGAACACTCGCGGCAGCTCCTCGTGCCGCACCTTGGCCAGTGGCGGATACATCATCAGCACCAGGCCGATCGCGATCGGCAGGTTGGTGCCGCCGATGCTGAGCCGGTCCAGTGCGGCCGGCAACCCCTTGAAGACCAGCCCCAGCGCGACGCCCAGCGCCATCGCCGCGAAGATCCACAGGGTCAGCCAGCGATCCAGGAACGACAGGCGCACGCGCGCAACCGGCTTATCCATGGGAGGCTCCCACCTGCGCTCCCGGTCCGGTGGAGGCGCCCTCGGTGGCGCCGATCTGCTGCAGCTTCGCCTGCAGCGCCACGGGCTCCAGGCGCTGAAGCGGCAATGCAACGAACGCTCCGATGCGGCTCCTCAGATAACCGAAGGCCCTGGTGAAGGCAGCCAGCTGTTCGGCCTCCAGCCCCTGCGCCGCGGCTGGGTCTTCGATCCCCCAATGAGCGCTGACCGGATGTCCGAGCCACACCGGGCAGGTCTCGCCAGCGGCGTTGTCGCAGACGGTAAAGATGAAGTCCATGCTGGGAGCATCCACGCGCTCGAACTCCTCCCAGCTCTTGGAGCGCAATCCGGCCACCGGAAGCCCCGCGTTGCGCAGTGTCTGCAGGGCCAGTGGGTGCACCTCACCCTTGGGATGGCTACCGGCCGACCAGGCGCGAAAGCGCCCCTGGCCCAGGTGATTGAGAAGCGCCTCGGCAAGAATGGAACGGGCCGAATTGCCCGTGCACAGGAACAGTGCGTTGAATACGCGCTCGGTCATGAGATGGACTCGGAGGTGGGGCAACAGGGGTCGAGTTCGGCCAGCAGCGGCCGGCACAGTTCGGGGCTGGCGCCGCAGCAGTCCTTGACCAGGAACACGGTGAGGTCCCGCAGGCAGTCCAGCTCGGCACGGTAGACGATGGAGCGCCCTCGCCGCTCGGAGCGCACCAGACCGGCCCGGCTCAGCACCGCCAGGTGCGCCGACATGGTGTTCTGCGGCACGTCCAGCGCGCTCGATACCTGGCCTGCGGCCAGGCCGTCCGGTTCGTGACCGACCAGCAGGCGGAAGGTGTCCAGGCGGGTAGCCTGGGCCAGGGCCGCCAATACGGTGAGTGCCGAAGAGTTATCCATATATCCAGCATTGCCGATATATGTAGCCAATGCAAGCGTGGAGATCGCTCACACCAGAGTGTGGGCCGGGCGGAGACAGAGCATGCGTAGCATGGGTTTCAGCCCACCAGCCTTTCGGCTGACGGGCTTTCATGCTCCCGCCGGCTTCGAGCTTTTCCGCTGGTCGGCTTGGTGGGCTGAAGCCCACCCTACGCACATGTTGGCGACCCGCGGCCAAAAGGGAAGGCCCCGCACGCTGGCGGGGCCTTCTGTTCAGCAACCGCTTCCACGGCGAACTAGTCGCCCATCTGCTTCTGCAGGTGCTCGCGGCGCTCCTGGGCATCGAGCGACAGCGTGGCGATCGGGCGGGCGTCGAGGCGATCGATGCCGATTTCCTCGTCGGTCTCCTCGCAGTAGCCGTAGCGGCCCTCTTCGATTCGGCGCAGCGCCTTGTCGATCTTGGAGATCAGCTTGCGATAACGGTCGCGGGTGCGCAGTTCCAGCGAGTTCTCGGTCTCGCGGGTGGCCCGCTCGGCCTCGTCGCCCACATCACGGACCTCGTCGCGCAGGTTTTCCATGGTCTGCCGGGACTCCTCCACCAGCTGGTCGCGCCAGTCGCGCAACTTGTTGCGGAAGTAGGCCAGGTGACGCGGGCTCATGTACTCCTCGTCGTTGGACGGACGATAGCCCTTTGGCAACTCGATGTTGACGGTGGCAGGCAGGGCGTAGCGGCCGTCTTCACGGGTTACGCCATTGTCGGAATTTACAGCGGTATTGTTCATTGCGGACTGCGGAATCTTCTGTTTTTTGGGGGGGACATGAGCCGCGACAGCGGTGGCCACACGCGGCTTCACCATGGCGGTTGCACTTGCCACCTTACCCTTGCGGGGCACGGCGGCAGGTGAAGATGAACTGGACACGACAGGTTTTGGTGACTGCATCGCCGGCCTGGCCGGTGCCGCCTGCGGCTTCGCTGCAGCCTTGCCGGAAGTTGCCTTGACCGGTGCCGCCGGGGCTGCCTTCCTGGGCGCGACCTTGGTGACCGGACTGGGGGCAGTCGATTTCTTCGCCACCGCTTTCTTTGCCGCCACCTTGTCGACGGCCTTCCTGGCGACGGTCCTTCCAGCGGCCGGCTTTTTGGCCGGGCGGGTCACGCCAGCCTTCTTTGCCGGCGCCCTTGCCGGCGGGCTCTTTTTTGCGCTGGCCGGTTTGGCGGCCGGTGCCTTGCGTGCCGCCGGTGCCTTCTTGCCGACTGGCTTGCTGGCGGGAACTTTCCTTATCGCGGCCGTGGTCGCGGGCTTCCTGGCTGCCGGCTTCCTGACGGCGCCCTTCTTTGCCGGCGCCTTTTTCGCCGCAGCCTTGGCGGGCACGGGCTTCTTCGCCGCTGGCTTCTTCGTGATCGGCTTCTTGGCAGCTGGCTTTTTCGCAGCTGGCTTCTTCGCGATTGGCTTCTTCGCGACCGACTTTTTCGCGGCAGCTGGGGTGGCGACGGTTTTACCCGCAGCCGGCTTGGCTGTAGCCTTGACCGGGACTTTCCGGGCCGGTGCGGCCTTGGCGGTCCGCGCGGCAGGTGTGGCTTTCAGCTTGCTGCTCCGGGTTTCTTTCGCCTGGCTCGCAGCTTTCCCTTTCTGCGCCTTTGCGGCGGTCGAACTACGCGTCGTTTTCGCCATATCCCTTCACCAGTTTGGCCGTGGCGGCCGGGTGTTATAGCCCATGTGCCTTACACCAGCAAGCTTGCATCTGGAATACTTGCGGTACTTGATGCCGCGAGCTGTTTCGGCAGCGTGAATGTATTGAACCGATTCCTTCTCTTCCTGCTGGCCCTGTACAAGCGCGCCCTGAGCCCCCTGCTGGGGCAACGTTGTCGCTTTTACCCCAGTTGTTCCGATTATGCACGGATTGCGATCGTGCGCTTTGGTCCGTTGCGCGGCTGCCTGCTGGCCGGCTGGCGCCTGGCCCGCTGCCAGCCATTGTGTACCGGAGGCGACGACCCGGTACCGGAGCACTTCCATTTTCGTCGTTGCAACCCGCCTGGAGACTCAGAGCATGTCCACTGAACGGCTGATCGGGAATGCCGAACCGGTCAAGGAAGGCCGCCGCTCGGGCGGCGACCTGCGTATCTTCGTCTATGGCCAACGCGTCCGGGACTGTGTCCGGATCGACGACAGCGTGCACGGCCCGCACCTGGCGCTCGATCGATGAGGACGTGGCTGGTCGCCGTACTGGGACTGTTACCCGCGCTGGCCGCGGGCCGTCCGGTGCAATTGCCCGAGTCGGTATCGCAGGGCGCGCTGGTGATTGCCCATCTGCCGGCAGGTGCCCGCGCGAGCCTGGACGGCCAGGCGCTGCACGTGGGTGCAGACGGCACCGTGGTCTTCGGCGCGGGGCGGGACGAGAAAGGGCCACTGCAGCTGCAGTGGATCGGCCGGCGTGGCGATCGGCACGCGGTCGACATCACGGTTACCGGGCGCGACTGGCCGATCGAGCGGGTCGATGGCGTGCCGTCGAAGACGGTCAACCCGCCGCCTGCGATTGCCGCCCGGATCGCCCGCGAGCAGGGGCGCGTGGTGCAGGCGCGCAAGCGCGATGACAACCGCGAGGATTTCCTGCATGGCTTCGTCTGGCCGGTGCACGGGCGTATCAGCGGTCGCTTCGGCAATCAGCGCATCTACAACGGCACGCCCAAGTCACCGCATTCGGGGATGGACATCGCGGTGCCCGAGGGCACTCCGGTGCGCGCGCCGGCCGCGGGCGTGGTCACCTTCGCCGCCCCGGACCTGTATCTCACCGGCGGCACCGTGCTGATCGACCACGGCTTCGGCCTGAGCTCGAATTTCCTGCACCTGTCGCAACTGAAGGTGAAGGTGGGTGAGCACGTGGCGCAGGGCCAGGTGATCGCGCTGTCGGGCATGACCGGCCGGGCCACCGGGCCGCACCTGCACTGGGGCTTCAACTGGCTGAGCACCCGCCTGGATCCCTTGCTGCTGCCTGGAATCGCGTCGACGGATCAGCCCTCCGGCGCGGTTCAGGCAGCCGGACCGTAGCCACCGGGCACGCCCTTGCTGGCGTAGGCCACCGCGTCGTGCGGATGCAGGCTTTCCTGGTGCTCAAGACGCACGTGGAAGTCGACAATGCCCGGGTCGCCATCCAGCGCCTGCTGGATGCGCCGGGCCGCGTCCTCGCAGAACATCAGGTTGCCGCCGTTGGCCAACGCAAAGGCCTGCTCGTCCTCGCGCTTGACCGCGGTCTGTACCGGGGTGCCCAGGGCCTGCTCGACCCGATCCAGCAGCCCGATAAGATTCAGCGGCCGGTCGTCGGCAAAGCGCACCAGCAGCCGGGCCACGCTGCGCTGCGCATGCGGCGTGGCGACGATACCCTGTTCGCTGCCCAGCCAGGCCAGCACGGCCGCATGGTCCACCGGTCCGGCCGGATCGAAATCCCTGGCGAACTGCTCCTGGATCAGCTGGCGCGACAGCGCCGCGGAAGCCGGGCAAGTCGACGAGTAGACCACCTCGGTACCCAGTTCCAGCCGGAACCGCCCTTCGCACAGGCTGGCCTCGATCGACACCGGATACGCCCGCCAGCCACTGTTGGCGCTGCGCAGCGCGGCGCGTCGGACCAGATGCTCGAAGCGGATGCTGATCCGCGCGCGATCGGCCAGGTCCCGGTGCGAGTCCAGGAATTCGCCCAGCAGCGCGCGCAGCGTGGCCGCGTCCAGCGTGCCGGCACCGAGGTGCTGGTCGACCAGCAGGTACAGCCGCGACATGTGGATGCCGCGGCGATCGGGCCGGGTCAGGTTGACGAAGGCACCTACCTGGGCGCTGGCGCGCTGCGGCTCGCCATCGCCGGCGTCGAAGCGCACCGGCACCTCGATGCCGTCCATGCCTACCCAGTCCAGCGCACCGCTGAGGTGGGGTTGCGCCTGGCCGGCGACATCGGGCATCAATCGGGTGGTGTTCTCGTGCGTGTGCATCGCCATTCCTGTCACAGCCGACGGTCGAGCCGCCGGAAAGCTCCCATGGTGGCCCCGGCCGGGCCTGCATGCCAGTCGCGCCGAAGAAACGCTGCGTCCCCGGCGAGGGTCGCCAGGGCGCTCACGAGCGCGCCTGCTGGCCGCCGGTGATCGCCTGCCAGCGCCGCGCGGCCCGCCAGGCAGCCATCGCCAGGCCAAACCCGCGCACCGGCGCCCCTGCCTGCAGTACCGGCAGCGGATCGCGTGTCTGCTGCGCGCGCTGCGACAGGCGCGCGTCCTGCCGCGCCGCCACGGCGCGGAACACGCTCAGCGGACCGGGCAGGCGCTGCGCCTCGACCCAGGCCTGCTGCAGGTCGGCCAGTTGCGTGCGGATCGCTTCGCTGCGCGCCGGGCTTGCCTGGCCCAGCCCCGTGCGGCTCAAGCCGTGGCGAGCCAACCGCGCCATCGGCAAGGGCAGACGATCGCGTTCGGCATCGTCCTGCAACCGCCGCAAGGCATCCAGCAGATGGCCCAGTGCCGCCAACCGGCCAGCGCGCTCGGCGGAGGCGCTCGGGCCGTACCACCAGTCGGTCTCCAGTGCGGCCAGCGCCCCGTGCAGCGACAAGGCGGCGTCCAGCTGGCCGGGGAAATCGCTCGCGGTGCCCTGCTCCAGCTGGGCCATGGCGGCCGACACCGGAGCCAGCCAGCGGCTGCCGTCGATGCGACTGGCGCGCGGGTCGTCGAACAGCAGCTGGGTCAGTGGATGGCGGCCACCGGTCTGCGGCGCACCGGCCAGCTCCTCGGCCCACCAGCCAAGCTTGGCGACAGCCACCTGCGGCTCGCGGATCCCGTAGGCCGCGCCCAGCAGTTCGTACTCCAGCGCGGCCAGGGCGACGTGGCCCGGGTAGCGCTCCGGGCTGACGAACACCAGCGCCATGCGCTGCTGCGGCTGGCCGGCGAGCCACTTGTCGACATAGTGATCGATGCCGCCGACGATGCTGGCTTCGCTCATGCGGACACCCCGCACGCCCGCACCATGGCAGCCAGTTCACGCGGGTGGTCGACCACCGCATCGGCCCCCCACTGGTGCGGGTCGCCACCATCCAGATAACCCCAGCTGACCGCCACGGTGTACAGACCGGCGGCGGCTCCGGCCATCATGTCGCGCCGGTCATCCCCCACGAACAGGCACGCGGCCGGATCCAGCCCGGCCCGTTCGCAGGCCAGCAGCACCGGGGCCGGGTCGGGCTTCTTCACCGCCAGGGTATCGCCGCTGATCACCGCCACGGCCCGGTCGCCCCAGCCGATCCGTCGCAGCAGTTCGTCGGTGAGCGCGCCGGCCTTGTTGGTGACGATACCCCAGCCCAGTTGCGTGTCCTCCAGTTGCCGCAGCAGCTCGTCGATGCCCTCGAACGGCCGCGTCGCCTGCGCCATCAGCTGTTCGTACAGCGCCAGATAACGCGGCACCAGCCTTTCCACCGCGGCCTCCCCGCGCTCGGCGAAGGCGCAGCGCAACACCGCCCGCGCGCCGCGCGAGACGACCTGGCGCACGGGCGGATAGGCCGGTGGCGTCACACCCTCTTCGGCGCACTGGCTTACCAGTGCCGCATAGAGGTCCGGAGCGCTGTCCAGCAAGGTGCCGTCCAGATCGAACAGCACGCCCTGGATGGCGGTGGGCAAGGGTCGGCTCATGGGTCTGCGCTGCGGCCGGGGGGCGATCAGGCGCCCTTGCGGGCGGCCAGAATGTAGTTGACCGCGGTGATCCGGCTCAGCCAGGCCTTGCGGTTGAGCGGGTTGTAGCCCAGCCCGGAGACGTCCTGCAGCTCCAGCGCGTGGTCGCGCAGCAACCGTGCCAGCTCCGACGGCTTGAGGAACTGGGCGTAGTGATGGGTACCACGCGGCAGCATGCGCATGACGTATTCGGCACCCAGGATGGCCGTCGCGAAAGCGGCCGGAGTGCGGTTGATGGTGGACAGGAAGAGCCAGCCGCCGGGCTTGAGCATGGCCGCCAGGTCGGCCACCAGTGCGGCCGGATCGGGCACGTGCTCGATCAGCTCCATGCAGCAGACCGCGTCGAATGCCCCGGGCTCCGCGGCGGCCAGCGCCGCCGACGACTGCACCCGGTAGTCCACCGCCAGCTGCGACTCGTACAGGTGCAGCCTGGCGATCTCGATCACCTTTTCGCCCAGGTCGATGCCGGTGACCCTGGCGCCAGCGCGAGCCAGCGCCTCGCTGAGCAGGCCACCACCGCAGCCGACATCGGCCACCGTGGCACCGCGCAGGTCGACCCGTGCCGCCACGTAACCGGCACGCACCGGATTGAGATCATGCAGCGGCCGCGACTCGCCATCCGGATCCCACCAGCGCGAGGCCAGTTGGTCGAAGCGGGCGATTTCCTCGGGATTCACGTTGGCGGCGGCTTGCATGTCAGGGTCCTGGTCGCGCTCGGGGGATGCCGGCACAGTGGCGGGAAACCATGCGTATCGCGCATGACCGGCCGGCGAAGCAGCAGTTTAACGCGCCGACCACTCCCGCACCGTCACGTCCCAGCCACCGCTGACATGAGTGGGGTCGGCGTGGGCGATCGCCATCGCCTGCTCCAGGTCGGCCGCAAGCAGCACGTAGGCGCCGCCGCTGCCGTCGCCGAACGGCCCGGCCAGCTCCAGCCGCTGCTGGGCACGCAACTGGTCCAGGAACTGACGGTGCGGCTCGACCACCGCCGGGTCGAACTGCGGTCGACGCATGACCAGCACCAGAAATCGCTTCATCGGATCCTCCCTCGCTCAGACCGCAGCGATGCGTTCGCGCCAGGCGCGGGTGCGTGCCAGGATCGCCTCGGCGTCCATGTCCACCAACGTGCGTCCGGCCAGCTTGCGCCGTCCGGCGATCCACACGTCGGTGACCTGATGGCGGCCGGTCGCGTACACCAGCTGCGAGGCTACGTGATACAGCGGATGAGCCTCCAGGTCGGACAGCCGGACCGCGGCCAGGTCGGCCTGCTTGCCCGGTTCGATCGAGCCGATCTTCGCCTCGAGGCCAACCGCCCGGGCGCCATTGAGCGTGGCCGCCCGCAGCGCGTAGGCGGCATCGAACGCCGCCGCATCCTGCGCCACCGCCTTGGCCAGCAAGGCGGCGGTGCGCATTTCGCCGAACATGTCCAGGTCGTTGTTGGAGGCGCAGCCGTCGGTGGCGATGGCCAGGTTGACCCCGGCGCGGCGGAACTTCTCCGCCGGACAGAAGCCGGAGGCCAGCTTCAGGTTCGATTCCGGGCAATGCACCACCGACACGCCCGCTTCGGCGCAGGCGGCGATCTCGCCATCGGTGGCCTGGGTCATGTGCACCGCGATCAGGCGGTCGTTGACCAGGCCCAGCCGCTGCAGGCGCTGGAATGGGCGCAGCCCGCTCTTCTTCTTTTCTTCCTCGATCTCGTGCGCGGTCTCGTGAGTATGCAGATGGACCGGGATGTCGAGCTGGTCGGACAACACGCGGATCCGCTCGAAGCTCTCGTCCGACACCGTGTACGGCGCGTGCGGGGCAAACGCCGTGCTCACCAGCGGGTCGCCCAGGAAGCTGTCGTGAACCTCGCCGGCACGCTCGAAGTAGTCGTCCTGACTGGTTGCCCAGGCAGTGGGGAATTCGATCACCGGCAGCCCGACCACGGCGCGGAAACCGAGCTTGCGGTAGGTCGCGCCGATGGCGTCGGGAAAGAAGTAGTTCTCATTGGCGCAGGTGGTACCGCCGCGCAGCATTTCGGCCACCGCCAGCTCGACCCCGTCGCGCACGAATTCAGGCCCGATCACCTTGGCTTCGGCCGGCCAGATGTGCTGCTGCAACCAGACCATCAGCGGCAGGTCGTCGGCCAGCCCGCGCAGCAGGGTCATCGGGTTGTGCGTATGGCTGTTGACCAGGCCGGGGATCAGCGCATGCTCGCCCAGCTCCACCCGCTCGCGCGGCGCATAGGCGCTGCGCGCTTCGGTGATCGGCAACACGGCCACGATCAGGTCCTTGTCGACCACCACCGCGTGCTGTTCGAGCACCACCGCATGGGGCTCGACCGGCACCACCCAGCGGGCCTCGATGACAAGGTCGACGGGTTGGGGCTGGAGTTGGCTCATGGTTGGCTCACCTGGCTGGTTTCAATGGAATACGGCAATGTTCCCGTGCCCGTGCTGGCCTGCAATGAGGCACTGGCACAAGCGCTCGCACCGACTATCTCGCGGACAGCCATCCGGCACATGCGTCTGGAAGCCACCTGCCCGCGCGTACCTGGCGGGGGAAAAGCTTCCGCCGCGAGGCCCACGCCGCGCGCTGGGCCACCCGTTGTCGACCAAGCATCGCTGCCGCTGCGGCGAGGCCGCTGACGCGGCCATCGCGGCTGAAGCCGCTCCTACAGAAGGCACGGGTGGCAGCGGCTGGCCAATGGGCGCCGGCGCGCCCGTTCGTCACTTGACGCGGCTGTCGTATTCGCCGGTGCGGGTATCAACCTTGATCACTTCGTCCTGGTTGACGAACAGCGGCACACGCACCACCGCGCCGGTCTCCAGCGTGGCCGGCTTGCCGCCGCCACCGGAGGTGTCGCCGCGCACGCCCGGATCGGTCTCCACGATTTTCAGCTCGACGAACTTCGGCGCCTGCACAGCGATGATGCCGCCGTTGAACAGGGTGACCACGCACTCCTCCTCGCCCTTGAGCCACTTCCAGGCATCGCCCATCGCGGCCAGCGACGCGGGCACGGTCTCGAAGGTCTCCATGTTCATGAAGTGCCAAACGCGGTCCTTGCCGATGCCGTCGATGAACGACAGTTGCATGTCGGTGTCGGTGGCGTCGGCTTCCTCGAACGAGTCGCTGGACTTCAGCGTCTGCTCGGTGGTGCGTCCGTCCTTGAGGTTGCGGATGCGAATGCGGGTGAACGCCTGCCCCTTGCCCGGCTTGATGAAGTCCGCTTCGGTGATGATCCAGGGATCGCCATTGTGCAGGATCTTCTTGCCGGTTTTGACGTCATTGAGGCCAAGGGTCGCCATGCGCTGTGTGCTCCAGGGTAATTCCGCCTGCAGGCGGCTAAAATGAGTGCTTTGCCGGGCCGCCAGGCCCGATCCTTAGGTCCACCATGATAACCGCAAGCCCCAGTGCCCGCCTATCGCCGCCCGACCAGGACTGGAGGCAGTTGTGGCGCGATGCCGTGACCGAGCCGACCGAGTTGCTGGCCCTGCTCGGCCTGGAGCACCTGGCCGCGCAACTGCCCGCGGGCGATGCCGGTTTCGCCCTGCGCGTACCGCGCGGCTTCGTCGGGCGGATGCGTCACGGCGACCCGGGCGACCCGTTGCTGCTGCAGGTACTGCCGCAGCTGGCTGAACTGGCTGAGGTGGAAGGGTTCGTGGTCGATGCGGTCGGCGACATGGCCTCGCGCGAGGCGCAGGGCGTACTGCACAAGTACCACGGTCGCGCCCTCCTCATTGCCAGCGGCAGTTGCGCCATCAACTGTCGCTACTGCTTCCGACGGCATTTCCCCTATGGCGAGGAGATCGCCGCGGCGGGCCGGTGGCGAGCCGCGCTGGAGCACCTTCGCCGCCATCCCGAGATCAGCGAGCTGATCCTTTCTGGCGGCGATCCGCTGGCGCTGGCCACCCGCAAGCTGGAGGAACTGGGTCAGGGCCTGGCGGACCTGCCCCAGGTCGTCCGCATCCGCATCCACACCCGGCTGCCGGTGGTCCTGCCCGAACGGATCGACGCGGACTTTGCGCGGTGGATGGCGGCCTTGCCGCTGCAGAAGGTCGTGGTGCTGCATGTGAACCACGCCAACGAGCTCGATGGCGCGGTGGACGACGCCTGTGCCAGGCTGCGCGACGCGGGCGCCACCCTGCTCAACCAGTCCGTGCTGCTGCGGGCGGTGAACGATTCGACCGACGCGCTGGCGGCACTCTCCGAGCGGCTGTTCGCCGCCGGCGTGCTGCCGTACTACCTGCACCAGCTCGACCGGGTGCAGGGCGCGGCCCATTTCGAGGTGGACGACGCCCGGGCATTGGCGCTGGTCGATGGCGTGCGCCAGCGTCTGCCCGGTTACCTGGTGCCGCGACTGGTCCGCGAAATCGGCGGAGACGGTTCCAAGCGCCCGCTGTGAACCGGCACGGGCGCACGGCAGGCATACTTTTAGCTGGCGGTGCGCCCGCTAATCCGTTACAACCGGGGGCTACGGTCGACTGGCAGAATTTGCCGCCGCCCGCCGCCGCGCCCAAGGACAGCTCGACAGGCTTATGAAAAACGATTTTGTCATCAAGATCCTCTTCATCGAGAAATCGATCGAGGAAGCCGAACAGATCATCAGCCTGCTACGCAACACCGGTATTGCCGTACGCCCGGCCCGGGCCGCCCAGCCGGAGGAAGTGCAGACCGCCCTGGACGAGCTGGAGCCGGACATCGTCCTGTTCGACCCGTCCGCCGGGGTCCCGCTGCGCGATGTGGTCCGCCAGCTGGATGCCCTCGGCAGCGATCTTTCGCTGATTGCGCTGGTCCGTCAGGTCGAGAGCGGCGAGCTGGCCGACCTGTTTGCCAACGGCGTCCGCGGCCTGGTGCTGCGCAGCGAGCCCAAACAGATGGTGGCGGTGCTGCAGCGTGAGTTCGAGTCGCTGCAGACGCGTCGGCGCGTGCGCCTGCTGGAGGCCTCGTTGCGGGAATCGGAACGGCGCTGCGACGCCCTCCTCGATTCGTCCACCGACGCGATCTCCTACGTGCACGAGGGCATGCACGTGCGCGCCAACAAGGCCTATCTGGAGACGTTCGGCTACGAGGAGTTCGACGATCTGCTCGGCCTGCCCGTGCTGGACCTGATCGGCACGGCGCACGCGGAGAAGTTCAAGGGAATGCTGCGCAGCCATTCGCGCAAGGAAAAGGCGGAGAACAGCCTCGAGTTGCAGGCGAGGCGTGCCGATGGCAGCAGTTTCGATGCGACCGTGGAATTCGCCCACGCAACCTTCGAGGGCGAACCCTGCCTGCAGGTCGTGTTCCGCCGCCAGCAGGTCGATCCGGACCTGATTGCCCAGCTGCAACGCGACGCGGTGACCGGCCTGTTCAACCGCGCGCGCACCCTTGAGTTCATCGACGAGGCGGTCGCCGCTGCGGCCAAGGGCAAGAAAGGCCAGACCCTCCTGCTTGTGGAGCCGGACAACTGGCAGACCATGGTCGGCAGTATTGGCCTGGGACAGGCGGACGAACTGATGGCGGCCTTTGCCAAGCGCCTGAGCGACCGGCTGGGACCGGAAGACAAGGCAGGCATGCTGGCCGAACATACCATCGGCGTGGTACTCGATTCACGCAAGGACGAGGAAGTGAAGGCGTGGATCGCCAAGCTGCAGGAGGCGATCGCCAGCGACATCTTCGACGCCGGCAGCCATTCCATCTCGGCCACCGCCTGCATTGGCGGCAGCCTGCTGGGCGAGAAGAACGCCAACGCCGAATTGCTGCTGAACCAGGCCAGCCAGGCGCTGCGCACCGCGCAGAGCCAGGGCGGCGGGCGGATGGAGCTGCACGACCCGTCCGCACGCGAGAAGGCGGACGAGGAGCGCGAGCGCTACTGGCTGCAACTGGTCAAGCAGGCGCTGAAGGACAACGGCTTCGTGCTGTACCACCAGCACACCATCAGCCTGCAGGACGCCGAGGGCGAGTATTCGGAGATCCTGCTGCGCATGACCGGTCCGCAGGGCGAGGTGCTGCCCGGGTTCTTCATGCCGATTGCGGAGAAGCACGGCCTGACCGGCGCGATCGACCGCTGGGTGATCGATCGAGCACTCTCGATCCTCAAGGCCCGCGACGGCCAGGGCGTGCAGACGACCTTCTTCATCAAACTCAGCAGCGACTCCTTGCAGGACGCCGCGCTGCTGCCCTGGCTGTCGGAGCGGATCAAGGCGGCGGCGCTGCGTTCGGGCCAGATCGTGCTGGAAACCACCGAAAGCAAGGTGGTCACCATGCTCCGTCCGGCGCAGGAGTTCGTCAATGGATGGAAGAAGATCGGCGGGCGCTTCGCGCTGGAGCAATTTGGTTCCGGACTGAACTCGTTCCAGCTGCTGCAGCACGTCGACGCGGACTACCTGAAGATCGACCGCAGCTTCATGGCGCAACTGCCGCAGCACCCGGAAAACCAGCGCAAGATTTCGGAGATCTGCCAGCAGGCACACGAGATGAACCGGCAGACCGTGGCCGAGTGGGTCGAGGACGCCACCAGCACCTCGCTGCTGTTCGCCTGCGGGGTGGACTTCGTGCAGGGCAACTTCCTGCAGGAACCGCAGAAGCTGGTGTGAGCGCGTTGGCCCTTTCGCGAACCGCGAGGGCCCTGGATGCAGAGACCGAGGGTGCGCTTGAGCCCACACCACCCGTGCTCCGGGCCGACCCGGCAGCTGTCTTGCCTTGATGAACTTCAGATCGGCGCGGTGCGCAATGTGGAAGGACTCGCCTCAAGGCAACAACGCGGCGTAGGGTGGGCTTCAGCCCACCATCTCCCACGCCGCCGGAGCTGGTTCCCCCACCCTGTGGCTGCGCACCTGACTGCTCGCCATCAGCTCGATCCGCAGGCCTGGCGTCAAGGAAAGCAAAACCCCGCGGATCGCTCCGCGGGGTTTTTTCTGCTCGCCTTGCCGTGCTCTTACTCGGCGGCAGCCGAAGCAGCAGCGGCGGCCTTGGCCTTGGCCTTGGCGGCGGCAGCGGCGGCGATGTCTTCCTTGATGCGGGCGGCCTTGCCTTCCAGACCACGCAGGTAATACAGCTTGGCGCCGCGCACCTTGCCCTTGCGCTTGACGGTGACCGAGTCGATCGTGGCGCTATGGGACTGGAACACGCGCTCCACGCCGGTGCCGTGCGACATCTTGCGAACGGTGAAGGCCGAATGCAGGCCGCGGCTGCGCTTGGCGATGACCACGCCCTCGAACGCCTGGACGCGCTCGCGGTTGCCTTCCTTCACCTTGACGTTGACCACCACGGTATCGCCAGGGCCGAAATCCGGCAGCTGGCGGGTGATCTGCTCGGCTTCGAACTGTTCGATGATCTTGTTCATGGCAACACCTGATTGATTTCAATAACTGCGGTCAGTCACTGGCCGCTTCGTTGTGCCGCGGCATAGTCGCGACGGAATTCTTCGAGCAATGCACGGGACTCGGCGTCCAGTGCATGCAGGGCCAGAAGATCGGGACGGCGCAACCAGGTTCGTCCCAGCGATTGCTTCAGGCGCCAGCGGCGGATCGCCGCGTGGTCACCGGAGAGCAACACTTCCGGCACATCACCCAGTGCATCGTGCACCGGCTTCGTGTAGTGCGGACAATCCAGCAGCCCGTCCGAGAACGAGTCCTGCTGCGCCGATTGCGCGTCGTTCAACGCGCCCTCCTGCAGCCGCCCCACGGCGTCGATGACCACCGCAGCGCCCAGCTCGCCACCGGACAGCACATAATCGCCGATGGATAGCTCCTCGTCGACCTCGCGCGCCAGCAGGCGTTCATCCACACCTTCATATCGTCCGCAGAGCAAGCCGATGCGCGGCCGCCTGGCCAACGCTTCCACCCTGCCCTGCGTCAGCCGCGCTCCCTGCGGACTGAGGTAAATCACATGCACCGGTTCGGGTGCCGCCTCGCGCATCGCCTTCAAGGCCGCGCGCAAGGGCTCGATCAACATCACCATGCCCGGCCCGCCACCGCAGGTGCGGCCGTCCACGGTACGGTAGTTGTCGGTGGCGAAATCCCGTGGATTCCAGGTTTCCACCCGCAGCAACTCGCGTTGCTGCGCGCGCCCCACCACACCTACCGCGGCGCACTGGCGCATGAAGTCGGGGAACAACGTGACGACATCGATGCGCATAGACCCTCGGCTCCGGCGTTTCTAGAAGTCAGGATCCCAGTCCACCACCATGCGCCCGGCCGAAAGGTCCACCGAATGCACGTAAACCCCCTGGACAAAGGGAACCAGCCGCTCGCGCTCGCCGTCCCTTACCACCACCACATCGTTGGCACCGGTGGCGAACAGGTGACTGACCCGCCCCAGTGACACGCCTTGGGTGGTGACGACCTCCAGACCCTCGAGATCGACCCAGTAATACTCGTCCTTGGCCGGCGGCGGCAGCAGTTCACGGGCGACGTGGATGTCGCGACCGATCAGCGCCGCAGCCGTGTCCCGATCGTCCACGCCCGGAAAGGTACATACCAGACCCTTTCCCTGCGTGCGGCCCTTGACCCCGTCGACCTCGATCTCCTCACCCGGCGCCGATGAGAGCTGCCAGGGCTGGTAGTCGAAAATGCGGGTACGCGGCTCGGTCCAGGACTCGATCTTCAGCCAGCCCTGCACCCCGTACAGCCCGACGATGCGTCCGACCAGGACGCGCCGACCGGCTGCGGCCATGCTCAGGCAGCCTGCAGCTTGCCGGCTTCCTTGACCAGGGCGGCGACCTTGTCGCTCATCTGCGCACCCTTGCCGACCCACTCGTTGACGCGCTCGACGTTCAGCTCGAGACGCTTGTCCTTGCCGGACGCCACCGGGTTGTAGAAACCGACGCTCTCGATGTTGCGACCGTCGCGCTTGCTGCGCTGATCGGTGACAACGACGTGGTAGAACGGACGGCCCTTGGCGCCGCCGCGCGAAAGACGAATCTTGACCATAAGTAAAAGCTCCAGAGTTGCCGGAATCGCCGGCAGCACGCACGAGGCCGTGCGCGGTAAACGCGGCATTTTAGCGGGTTTTGGGGAAAAAGGAAGGGCTGGGGGTAAAAGCAGGGGCGAGGGGCGAGAGGCGAGGGTGGCGCGTTCGCTGGCACGCCGGGGCGTGTACCCTCGCGACTCGCCCCTCGCCCCTGCTCCGTCAGCGCATCGGCGGCAGGCCGCCCATGCCGCCCATGCCCTTCATGGCGCCGCGCATCTGGCGCATCAGGCCCTTGCTGCCGCCCTTGGACAGCTTGGACATCATCTTTTCCATCTGCATGTACTGCTTGAGCAGGCGGTTCACGTCCGCCGGCTGGGTACCCGAGCCCCGGGCGACGCGGGCACGCCGGGAGCCGTTGAGCAGGTCCGGATGGCGGCGCTCCTTCTTGGTCATCGAGCCGATGATCGCGACCATGCGCTTGATCTCGCCGTCATTGACCTTGGACTTGACGCTGTCGGGAATGCTGGACATGCCCGGCAGCTTGTCCATCAGGCCGGCCAGGCCGCCCATGTTGTTCATCTGCTCGAGCTGGTCCTTCATGTCGTTCAGGTCGAAACGCTTGCCCTTGATGACCTTCTGCGCCAGCTTCTGCGCCTTTTCCTGGTCGACCTTGCGCTCGACCTCCTCGACCAGCGACAGCACGTCGCCCATGCCCAGGATGCGCTGCGCCAGGCGGTCGGGGTGGAACGGCTCCAGCGCGTCGGTCTTTTCGCCGGCGCCGAGGAACTTGATCGGCCGGCCGGTGATGTAGCGCACCGAAAGCGCGGCACCGCCACGGGCGTCGCCATCGGTCTTGGTCAGAACCACGCCGGTCAGCGGCAGCGCGTCGCTGAAGGCCTTGGCAGTGGTGGCGGCGTCCTGGCCGGTCATCGAGTCGACCACGAACAGGGTTTCCACCGGGGTGATCGCGGCGTGCAGCGCCTTGATCTCGTCCATCATGGTCTCGTCGATGTGCAGGCGGCCGGCGGTATCGACCAGCAGCACGTCGACCACTTCGCGGCGTGCCGCGGCGATTGCAGCCCTGGCGATGTCCACCGGATCCTGCCCGACCTCGGAGGGATGGAACTTGACGCCCACCTGCTCGGCCAGCGTGCGCAACTGCTCGATCGCGGCCGGGCGGTAGACGTCGCAGCTGACCACCATCACCTTCTTTTTCTTGCGCTCGGTGAGGAAGCGCGCCAGCTTGGCCACGGTGGTGGTCTTGCCGGCGCCCTGCAGGCCGGCCATAAGCACGACCGCCGGCGGCTGCTGGGCCAGGTTCAATTCGGTATTGGCGGTGCCCATCACCGTGGTCAGCTCGTCGCTGACCACCTTCACCAGCGCCTGACCCGGCGACAGGCTCTTGAGCACCTCCTGGCCGACGGCACGCACCTTCACGCGCTGGATCAGCGCCTGCACCACGGGCAACGCCACGTCCGCCTCGAGCAGGGCGATGCGTACCTCACGCAACGATTCGCGGATGTTTTCCTCGGTCAGCCGGCCGCGCCCGCGCAGGCGGTTGGCGGTGGCGGTAAGGCGTTGGCTCAGGGACTCGAACATGGTGGCATCACGACAACGTGGGCAGGCCGGCAAATATACCAGACGGCCCGTTGCGGCGATCGCGGCACGCCCCGGTCCGCGGCCCGCTGCACCGTTACATCGCCGCACGGGCGTGTGCGACACTTGCCGGCGATGCTGCCTGCCCTCGCCCTGCTTTCGATCGCCTGCTACCTGCTCGCCACCGGCATGCTGGCGCGGCCGCTGTTCGGCAACGTCAACCCCGCCTCGGCCACGGTATTGCAGCGCCCCGCGCTGGCCGTGGCCACGGTGGCGGTGCTGGTCCACGCAGGCGTGCTGCTGGGCATGCACCGCGGCGCCCTGGACCTGCATTTCTTCGCCGCACTGTCGCTGACCGCCTGGGTGGTCTGCGCGATGACCCTGCTGGTGAACCTGAACCGTCCGGTCGCCGTCGTCGGCGTGGCCGTGTTCCCGCTGACCGCGCTGCTGCTGGCGCTGGACAGCTTCCTTGCGCCGCCGACCATGCCCGAGGCGATGGACTGGCAGATCAAGCTGCACGTCACCGTGGCGCTGCTGGCCTTCAGCGTGCTGTCCATTGCCGCGGTGCTGGCCATCGGACTGGCCTTCCAGGAGCGCGCCCTGCGCCATCGACGCTTTGGCCCGTGGCTGCGCGCCCTGCCGCCGCTGACCCTGACCGAGATACTGCTGTTCCGGTTGATCGCCGCTGGATTCGCGCTGCTGACCCTGACCCTGATCACCGGCGCGCTGTTCGTCGACAATCTCTTCGGCCAGCATCTGGTGCACAAGACGGTGCTGTCGATCGTCGCCTGGCTGGTCTTCGGCGTGCTGCTGTACGGTCGCTGGCGACACGGCTGGCGCGGACGCCAGGCGGTCAATCTGACCCTGGTCGGCATGGCACTGCTGCTGCTGGCGTTCTTCGGCACCAAGGTGGTGCTGGAGATGGTCCTGCACCGGCACATGTAGCAAGCCGTTTGTAGGGTGGGCTTCAGCCCACCAAGCCTATGCGAGCGGACGAAGCCGAAAGCTGGTGGGCTGAAGCCCACCCTACGCCTGCCCCGCACCACCAAGCCGGCGGCAATCAGCGGCAGGCGTCGAGGGCCTCGGCCAGGCGCTCCACCGCGATGACCTCCATCTCGCCGATGCGGGCCTTCTTCGGCGCGTTGGCCTTGCGGCACGATGGCGCGCCGGAAGCCGTGGTGGGCGGCTTCCTTCAGGCGCTCCTCGCCGTTGGGCACCGGGCGGATCTCGCCGGACAGGCCCACTTCGCCGAAGGCGACGGTCTTGTCCGGCAGCGGCCGGTCGCGCAGCGACGACAGCACCGCCAGCAGCACCGGCAGGTCGGCCGCGGTTTCCTGCACGCGGATGCCGCCGACCACGTTGACGAACACGTCCTGGTCGTAGGCGGCCACGCCGCCGTGGCGGTGCAGCACCGCCAGCAGCATGGCCAGGCGGTTCTGCTCCAGGCCCAGGGCCACGCGTCGCGGATTGCCCAGCGAGGACTGGTCGACCAGCGCCTGCACCTCCACCAGCAGCGGCCGCGTGCCCTCGCGGGTGACCATCACCGCGCTGCCCGGCGTCGGGCCGCTGTGCGCGGACAGGAAGATCGCCGACGGATTGGGCACCTCGCGCAGGCCCTTGTCGGACATCGCGAACACGCCCAGTTCGTTGACCGCGCCGAAGCGGTTCTTGAACGCGCGCAGCACGCGGAAGCGGCTGCCGGACTCGCCCTCGAAATACAGCACCGCGTCGACCATGTGTTCGAGCACGCGCGGGCCGGCGATGCCGCCCTCCTTGGTCACGTGGCCGACCAGGAACACCGCAGGTGCCGGTCTCCTTGGCGAAGCGGGTCAGCTTGGCGGCCGACTCGCGCACCTGGCTGACCGAGCCCGGCGCCGCGGTCAGCAGCTCGGTCCAGATGGTCTGGATCGAGTCGATGACCAGCACCCGCGGCCGGCGTCGCCATGGCCTGTTCCAGCATCCGCTCGATGCAGGTTTCGGCCAGCGCCTGCAACGGCTCCAGCGGCAGGCCCAGGCGCTGCGCGCGCGACGCCGACCTGGGCCAGCGATTCCTCGCCGGTGACGTACACGCTGGGCAGGTGCGCCACCGAGCGTACCGAGCATCTGCAGCAGCAGGGTCGACTTGCCGATGCCGGGATCGCCGCCGATCAGCACCACCGAGCCGTCGACCAGGCCGCCGCCGAGCACCCGGTCCAGCTCACCGATGCCGGTCAGCGTGCGTGCTTCTGCGGTCAGCGCCACCGCGGTCAACGGGGTGATCCGTGCCGCGCCCGCCGCATTGCCGGCGTAGCTGGAACGCTGTGCGCCCACCGAGGCCTTGGCGCTGGCCGCCGGGGTCAGCACCACCTCGCTGAGCGTGTTCCATACGCCACATTCGATGCACTGGCCCTGCCACTTGTTGTGCTCGGCGCCGCAGTCGGTGCAGACGTAGGCGGTCTTGGCCTTGGCCATCGATGGTTCCCCCGGGGGACTCGTTCAAAGGGTGCAGCTTAGCCGGCGACGGTCGCGGAGGACGAGACCGGACCGACTCCGACGGTGGAATCGCCTCCGATACCGACCGTGCAATCCGTCATCGACCCGGCTTTCAGCACTCGTCCTCGACGAACAGCACCCGCCGGGTCATGCCACAGGTGAGGTCGTAGCAGATGGTGCCGGCATGGGCCGCGACGGTTTCGACCGGCAGTTCCGGGCCCCACAGCGTGACCGTGTCGCCGACACGTGCAGCCGGAGCGCGGCGAAGATCCAGGGTGATCAGATCCATCGAGACCCGTCCGACAAGGGGACCTCGTACCCGCCCACGCGCACCGGGGTACCGGCCTCGGCACTGCGCGGATAGCCATCGCCGTAGCCGATCGCCGCCACGCCGACGTCCATCGTCTCCGGACAGGCCCAGGTGCCGTCGTAGCCGATCCGCTCACCGGCGCAGATGCGATTGATCGCCATCAGTCGCGTGGTCAGCGTCATTGCCGGGCGGAAGCCAAAGCGCCTCGCCGCTGCGCCCGTCCACCACCGACAGGCCGTACAGCAGCCCGCCGGTACGCACCCAGTCCACGCGCGCCTGCGGCCAGCCCAGCAACGCCGCGGAGTTGGACAGCGAGCGCGGCCCGTCCAACCCGGCGGTGGTCGCGGCAAAGCGTTCGATCTGCGTGCCGGTGATGTCCTGGTCGAAGCGCTCGGAGGCGGCAAAATGGGTCATCAGCCCGATGGCGCGGTCCAGCGCGGGCATCTGCGCGAGCCGCGCATGCACGCGCTTCACTTCGTCCAGGGGAAAGCCCAGCCGATGCATGCCGCTGTCGATCTTGAGCCATACCCGAAGCCGCCCCAGTGCCGGATCGGCCTCGTCCAGCCAGTGCAACTGCGATTCGTGATGGATCACCGCGTCCAGCCGCAGCCGCTGCATCTCGGCGATGTCGCCGGCCTGGTCCGGCCCGGACAACACCACGATGCGCTGGCGATGACCGGCCGCGCGCAGGCGCAGGCCATCGCCCAGCGCGGCCACCGCGAAGCATTCCGCCTCTCCGTCCAGCGCCCGCGCCACGCGTTCCAGGCCGTGCCCGTAGGCATCCGCCTTGACCACCGCCATCACCCGTGCCGGCGCCGCCATGGCCTTGATGCGGGCCAGGTTATGGCGCAGTGCCCCGAGATGGATGGTGGCGACCGTGGTTCGACTCACTCGAACGACCCCACGAACGAATCGGGCGCGTAGTTCTCGAACTTGGTGTAATGGCCCAGGAAGGCCAGCTTGACCGTGTCGGTGGGGCCGTTTCGCTGCTTGCCGATGATGATCTCGGCCAGCCCCTTGTCCGGCGATTCCTTGTTGTAGTACTCGTCGCGGTAGATGAACATGATCACGTCCGCGTCCTGCTCGATGGCGCCGGACTCGCGCAGGTCGGACATCATCGGGCGCTTGTCGGCGCGCTGCTCCAGCGAGCGGTTGAACTGCGACAGGGCGATCACGGGCACGTTGAGTTCCTTGGCCAGGCCCTTCAGTGAACGCGAGATTTCCGAAATTTCGGTGGCACGGTTCTCCTTGTTTCCGGGCACCTGCATCAACTGCAGGTAGTCGATCACGATCAGGCCCAGGCCACCGTGCTCGCGATGCAGCCGGCGCGCGCGCGCGCGCAGGTCCACCGGCGACAGGCCGGGCGAGTCGTCGATGAAGATCTTGGCCTCCGACAGGATGGCGATGGCGTTGGTCACGCGCGGCCAGTCCTCCTCGTTGAGGTCGCCGTTGCGCAGATGCTGGGCATGGATGCGTCCGATCGAGGAGATCAGGCGCAACGCCAGCTGCGAAGCGGACATTTCCATCGAGAAGATCACCACCGGCTTCTTCGAGCGCAGCGCGGCCGACTCGGCGATGTTGACCGAGAACGCGGTCTTGCCCATCGACGGGCGCGCCGCCACGATGATCAGGTCCGACGGCTGCAGGCCCGAGGTCAGCTCGTCCAGGTCGGTGAAGCCGGTGGAGATGCCGGTCAGCTGGCCGCGGTTCTCGTAGCGCTCGGTGAGCAGGCGGAAGGCGTCCTTGACCGCCTCGCGCATGGAGACGGACTCCTTCTTGCCGCGCGCGCCGGATTCGGCGATGTGGAATACGCGCTGCTCGGCGCTCTCGAGCACCTCCTGCACGCTCTTGCCCTCGGGCCGGTAGCCGTCCTCGGTGATCGAGGTACCGGCGTCGATCAGCTGCCGCAGCACGGACTTCTCGCGCACGATCTCGGCGTAGGCAGCGATGTTGGCGGCGCTGGGCGTGGCGTTGGCCAGTTCGATCAGGTAGCTGGCGCCGCCGACCATCTCGGCCAGGCCGTTGGCCTCGAACCAGTCACCCAGGGTCACCGCGTCGCACGGCATGCCCTTGACCGCCAGCTCGCTGATCGCACGCCAGATCAGGCGGTGATCCTTGCGGTAGAAGTCCTGCTCGGCCAGCTTGTCGGCGACCTTGTCCAGCGCATCGGGTGCCAGCATCAGGCCACCGAGTACCGCCTGCTCGGCGTCGATCGAGTGCGGCGGGACGCGCAGCGCCTCGACGGCCGAGGAATGGCTGTGGCGCTCGGGAACAAAGGACATGGATGACTACCTCGGGATATAGGCGCGCCCGGAGCATCGACGCGGGCGGACGCCACCGAGGATACGCGGCGCGCGCTCATCAGACGAGACAATAAGTCTGTGGATAAGCTGTGGGGGGCGGTGGATAAGAGCGAGGGGCGAGGGGCGAGGGGCGAGGGGCGGCGTGGCGGCGTGGCGGCGAGCGTGGCTTCATCGCCTTGGCCACTGCATGGCCGAGGCAGTCGCTACTGTGGGCCTGCCGGCTTGCTCCGGCGGATGGGCGACGTGCAGCAGCAGAGCTCCCCCTCTCCGCAACCCTCTCCCCCGGCGTCGCCGGGGGAGAGGGAGCAAAACGCGCCTCGCCTCTCGCCCCTCGCCCCTCGCCCCTCGGCCCTCGGCCCTCGCCCCCAAAAAGCGAAAGGGCGCCGACAGGCGCCCTTTCGCTGAACCGGAAACCGCAGACGACTTAGCCGCCGACCACGATCACCTTGACGGTGGCCTGCACGTCGGCGTGCAGTGCCACGATGACCTCGAACTCGCCGGTGTGGCGGATCGGGCCTTCGCCCTGGATCACTTCGCCCTTGCCGACGGTCTGGCCAGCTTCGGCCAGTGCCTCGGCGATCTCGCGCGGGCCGACCGAACCGTACAGCTTGCCCTCGGGGCTGGCGTGGGCGGTGATGGTCACCTCGGCGTCGGCCAGCTTGGCCTTGCGGGCCTCGGCATCGGCCAGCAAGGTGTTGGCCTTGGCTTCGTACTCGGCACGACGCTGCTCGAAGGCTTCGAGGTTGGCGGCGTTCACGCGGACGGCCTTGCCCTGCGGCAGCAGGTAGTTGCGGCCGTAGCCCGGCTTGACGTTGACCTTGTCGCCCAGGTTGCCGAGGTTGCGAACTTTCTCGAGAAGAATCAGTTCCATGGTTTTTTCCTTTTCGTTAGCACCGGGAAGGCCGGTGCAGCCGTGGACGGCTGTCCGAAGGGGTGTTCATCCGCCGTCCGGCCCAGGCCGGGCAGCGGATGCCACGATCAGACGTCGTGGTTGTCGGTGTACGGCAGCAGCGAGAGGAAGCGCGCGCGCTTGATCGCCGTGGCCAGCTGGCGCTGGTAGCGCGCCTTGGTGCCGGTGATGCGGCTGGGCACGATCTTGCCGTTCTCGGTGACGTACTGGCGAAGGGTGTTGAGATCCTTGTAGTCGATCTCCTTCACGTCTTCGGCGGTGAAGCGGCAGAACTTGCGGCGGCGGAAGAACTTGGACATGGCTATGCGCTCCTATCAGGCGTTGTCGCGATCGTTGTCGCGGTCATCGCGGTCACGCCCGCGCGGACGGCTGTCGCCATCGCCATCGCTGTCGTCGTCGCGACGGCGGGTGGTCTTGGCATCGTCCTTTTCCTTCGACTTGAGGATGAAGGACGGCTCGGTGTCGGCCTCGTCGCGACGGATCACGAGATGGCGCAGCACCGCATCGTTGAAGCGGAAGCCCGACTCCAGCTCGTTCAGCGCGTTCTGGCTGACCTCGATGTTCAGCAGCACGTAGTGCGCCTTGGCCAGGTTCACGATCGGGTAGGCCAGCTGACGGCGGCCCCAGTCCTCCAGACGGTGGATCTTGCCGCCGTCGGCCTCGATCAGCGCCTTGTAGCGCTCGATCATCGCGGGGACCTGCTCGCTCTGGTCAGGGTGGACCAGGAACACGACTTCGTAATGACGCAGGGTCATCGTTCGGTAACTCCTTGTGGATGCGGCCTTTATTGGCCTCGCAGCCTCCCGACCAACGCGGTGAGGCAAGTGCCCGCCCACGGCTTTTCGCCGCGGACAGAAGCGGGATTGTGGCAGGCGTGATGGGATCGGCGCAAGGGCGGCGGGAATTGCGGGGCGAGGGGCGAGGGGCGAGAATGCGAAAAACCGAGGTGCCGTGGCGAACGGCGCACCACAGCGTGACTGACCGGCCTTGCCGAGGTGACCCGGGCTGGCGCCCTCGCCCCTCGTCCCTCGCTACGCGCCCCTCCCGCTTCACCCCACCGTGAAGCTCTCGCCGCAACCGCACTCGCCCGTGGCGTTCGGATTGTGAAACACGAAACTGGCGTTCAGCCCCTGGCGCTGAAAGTCGATCACGGTGCCGTCGACCAGCGGCATGCTCTTGCCGTTCACCACCACGGGCACGCCGTCGATGGGGACGACCTGGTCGTCATCCTCGACGCTGCTGGCCAGATCCACCACGTAGGCAAAACCCGAGCAGCCGGTGCGCTTGACCCCGAACCGCACGCCGACCGCGGCCGGGGTCTGCTCGAGGAACTGGCGCATGCGCTGGTTGGCGGAGGGCGTGATGGTGATGGTCATGGCGTGGCCGGATGTGAAGGAGCGCAGAAAAAGGCGGGAAAAGCAGGTCGCGGGGCCGGCGCCCACTACATTATCATGGGGCTTCGCCTTGGCGCGCCGGTCGGCGCGGCCGCGATCCGCGCGACCCGAACCCAGCGCCCTAGATATGGCGCCCCAGCAGGAGTTTCAATCCATGACGGTGGTCAGCCCGACCGTATGCAGCGTCAAGCAGGCGCTTTCCGGCACGATCGAGGCCGGCCAGAAGGTGACCGTGCGCGGTTGGGTCCGTACCCGGCGCGACTCCAAGGCCGGGCTGTCGTTCGTGAACGTCACCGATGGCTCCTGCTTTGCACCGATCCAGGCGGTGGTGCCGGCCACGCTGGACAATTACGACAGCGAGGTCAAGCACCTGACCGCCGGCGCCAGCGTGATCGTCAGCGGCACCCTGGTGCCGTCGCAGGGCAAGGGCCAGGCGTTCGAGGTTCAGGCCGAGCAGGTCACCGTGCCCGGCCTGGTCGATGACCCGGAAACCTACCCGATCCAGCCCAAGCAGCACTCGATGGAGTTCCTGCGCGAGGTCGCCCACCTGCGTCCACGCACCAATCTGTTCGGTGCGGTCACCCGCGTGCGCCACACCATGATGATGGCGATCCACCGGCACCTGACCGAGCAGGGCTTTTTCTGGGTCAACACCCCGATCATCACCACCTCCGACGCCGAGGGCGCCGGCGACATGTTCCGTTTGTCGACCCTGGACCTGGCCAACCTGCCGCGCGACGACAAGGGCGCGATCGACTTCCGCAAGGACTTCTTCGGTCGCGAGGCGTTCCTCACCGTCTCCGGCCAGCTCAACGTGGAGGCCTACTGCCTGGCGATGAGCAAGGTCTACACTTTCGGCCCCACCTTCCGCGCCGAGAACTCCAACACGCCGCGCCATCTGGCCGAGTTCTGGATGGTCGAGCCGGAGATCGCCTTCGCCGACCTGGCGGCGAACGCCGACTGCGCCGAAGGGCTTCCTCAAGGCCATCTTCAAGGCCGTGCTGGACGAGCGCGCAGACGACATGGCGTTCTTCGCCGAGCGCGTCCAGCCGGACGCGGTGAGCCGGCTGGAGGCGTTCATCGCCCAGCCGTTCGAGCGCATCGACTACACCGACGCGGTCGCGATCCTGCAGAAGTCCGGGCAGAAGTTCGACTACCCGGTGGCCTGGGGCGTCGACCTGCAAACCGAGCACGAGCGTTACCTGGCCGAGAAACACATCGGCCGGCCGGTGGTGGTGATGAACTACCCCGAGGCGATCAAGGCCTTCTACATGCGTCTGAACGACGACGGGAAGACGGTGGCGGCGATGGACGTGCTGGCGCCTGGCATCGGTGAGATCATCGGCGGCGCGCAGCGCGAGGAACGGCTGGACTATCTGGACCGGCGCATGTCGAAATTCGGCCTGGATGGCCCCACCTATCAGTGGTATCGCGACCTGCGCCGTTACGGCAGCGTGCCGCATGCCGGTTTCGGCCTGGGTTTCGAGCGCCTGCTGGTGTATGTCTGCGGGCTGTCCAACATCCGCGATGCGATTCCCTATCCCCGCGCGGCAGGAACCGCCGAATTCTGAAACCCCATTGACCATGCGCCTCCTCCCTCCCCTCCGTGTCCTGCTCGTCGCCGCCAGCGTGACGCTGGCCGCGTGCCATGGCGTCAAGGCACTGGTGCCGCCCAACCTGCGGCCAGCCACCGATACCGGCAACGCACTGGAGGCGGCCCGCCAGCAGTTGCAGCAGGCCACGCCCTGCTGCACCAGCTTCGCGGACTTTTCCTACCAGGCGCCGCTGCCGTGGCACCCGAAGAAATTCGTGCTCGGCCGCGGCAGCATGGTGGCCAACCTGAACGGGGTGCGCAGCTACTTCCTGGCTTTCCGCCTGCCGCGCGACGTCAAAGTGCCGTATCGGGTGGCGGTCAAGTCCGAGTTGAACGGCCGCTGGCTGCACTCGAGCTACCTGTTCGCCCCCACCGCGGTGCTGCTGGACGAGGGATTCCAGCCGGTCGACTCGCAGGACCTGACGCTGTGCGAGTACATGGGCTGGAGCAGCGCCACCACCGGCGCCTTCGGCAGCCTCCAGGTAGCCAGCCACAAGGCACGTTATCTGGTGATCTACAGTTCGGCCGATCAACAGGCCGGCAATACCTACTGGGAGCAGTCGCCGGCGGCGTTTTCGGCCGAATCGCCGGTGCGGATGACCTCCGCCGGCAGCTTCCGCATCCCGCACGGCCCGGACGGCGTGGTCTGGATCGGGCTGATGGACAAGTCGTATGCCAACGCCGTCGATCATGCGATCTGCGGACACGCCGAGGAAGGTGAGGGTCTGCTCAAGACCCTGCGTACCGCCTTGCCCACCCACTGGAGCGGGAGCGGAAGTTGAGCCTTGCAGTCATCCTTTACCTGGCCCTGCTGGTACTGGGCGTCACCTGTTTCGTGATCTATTACGTGGCCCAGTACCGGATCGCCCGGCTGCTGCGCGAGCGGCACCCGCAGCGCTGGAAGATCATCGCCGAGCCCGAGCAGGGCCGCCCCAGTCGACTGCGTACGTGGATGCGATTGCAGCACGTGCTGCGGGGCTCACGGCCGCGCCTGCCGGAGCTGTTGCCCGACCCGGTCATTACCCGCTGGTACCGGCTCTGGCAGGTGACCCCGTGGGCCGCCTGGCTGTGCTGGTTCCTGGCGGTTTTCATGCAGTGGCGGGCGCGCTGAACCGCTGTTTCCACCGGCACCGCACCCGACACCTCAAACGGAGCGTCCCATGCAACTGGATCTGAGCGGTCACCGCGCCCTTGTCTGCGGCGCCTCGCAGGGTATCGGGCGCGCCAGCGCGTTCGAACTGGCACGGCTCGGCGCCAGCGTCACCCTGCTGTCCCGCTCGGCCGGGGCGCTGCAGGCGCTGACCCGGGAACTGCCGCTCGCTCATGACCGGCAGCAGCATGCCTGGGTGGCGGTGGACATGGGCGATACCGGCGCGTTGCGGGCACAGGTGGCGCGCATGGCCGAGGCCGACCCGCCGCGGATCCTGGTCAACAACACCGGCGGCCCGCCGGGCGGGCCGGCGTACAGCGCGGAGCCGGAGGCATTCGAACGGGCCTTCCGGCAGCACCTGCTGGCCGGCCAGACGCTGGTGCAGGGCCTGCTGCCGGGGATGCGGGCAAGCGGCTTCGGGCGCATCGTCAATGTCATCTCCACCTCGGTGAAGGAGCCGATTGCCGGGCTGGGCGTATCCAATACGGTGCGCGCGGCAGTGGCCGGCTGGGCCAAGACCCTGGCCGGCGAACTGGCCAGCGATGGCATCACGGTCAACAACGTGCTGCCGGGCTACACCCGGACCGGACGCCTGGACAGCCTGCTGGCGGCCAAGGCCGCCGACAGCGACCGCAGCCCGGAGGCCGTGGCGCAGTCGTTGCTGGCCACGGTCCCGGCCGGCCGCTTCGGCGAGCCGGAGGAAATTGCCGCCGTGGTCGCGTTCCTGTGCACGCCGGCGGCGGCCTACGTCAACGGCGTCAGCATCGCGGTGGATGGCGGACGCACCCGCGCGCTGAGCTGAGCGCCACCAGGCAGCCGGGGCGGCCTTTGCCCCGCCCGCCTCCCCATCGTCGCCGCCAGCCTATAAGCTTGCCGGATGTCACTTCCGCGCCTTGCCAACCTGATCGACGGCCGCCTGGCCGCGCCCCTGACGGACAGCTGGCTGGAGGTGCACGAACCGGCCACCGGCGAGGTCTTCGCCGCCAGTCCGGACTCCACGGCCGAAGATGTCGCGCACGCCGTGGCGGCGGCGGCGCGGGCGGCGCCGGAATGGGCCAGCACGCCGCTGGAACGCAGGGCGCAACTGCTGACCCGCCTGGCCGACCTGATCGAGGCACGACTGTCCGAATTTGCCGCACTGGAGTCGCGCGACAGCGGCAAGCCACTGGCACTGGCGCGGCAGCTGGATATCCCGCGCGCGGTCAGCAACCTGCGCTACTTCGCCGCCGCCATCCTGAGCTGGGGCAGCGAGTCGCACGCCACCGGGCTGGGCGCGCCGGACAGTGCGGCGATCAACTACACCCTGCGGCAGCCGCTGGGCGTGGTCGGCTGCATCAGCCCGTGGAACCTGCCGCTGTACCTGTTCACCTGGAAGATCGCGCCGGCACTGGCTGCCGGCAACACGGTGGTGGCCAAGCCCTCGGAGGTGACCCCCTGCACCGCCGGCCTGCTGGCCGAACTCAGCATCGAGGCGGGCTTTCCGCCGGGCGTGCTCAACCTCGTGCACGGCCGCGGGCCGGCCGTGGGCGCCGCCATCGTCGAACACCCGCGACGTGCGAGGCGGTCTCGTTCACCGGCAGCACCGCCACCGGCGCGCGCATCGCCGCGGCCGCCGCGCCGCAGTTCAAGAAGGTGTCGCTGGAACTGGGCGGCAAGAACCCGGCGATCGTGTTCGCCGATGCCGACCTGTCCGACGCCGACCTGGACACCATCGTGCGCTCGGGCTTCGCCAACCAGGGCGAGATCTGCCTGTGCGGTTCCCGCTTGCTGGTGCAGCGTGCGATCTACGCGCGTTTCCGCGAGCGCTACCTGGAACGTGTCCGCGCGCTGCGCGTGGGCGACCCGGAGCACGCCGACAGCGACCTGGGCGCGCTGGTCTCCCGGGCGCATTTCGACAAGGTCATGGGCTGCATCGGCGCAGGCCCGCGACGAAGGTGGCGCAGGTGCTGTGCGGTGGCGCGCCCGTGAGCGTTCCGGGCCGCTGCGCCGGCGGCTGGTTCGTCGCACCGACGGTGCTCGAGGGCCTGCCCAACACGGCGGCCACCAACCAGCAGGAGATCTTCGGGCCGGTGGTCAGCCTGATCCCGTTCGAGGACGAGGCCGAGGCGCTGGCGATCGCCAACGACAGCCGGCTACGGTCTGGCCGCCTCGCTGTGGACCACGCGACCTGGCCCGCGCCCACCGCTTGGCCGCTGCACTGGAAGTCGGCATCGTCTGGATCAACTGCTGGCTGCTGCGCGATCTGCGCACGCCGTTCGGCGGCGCCAAGCAGTCCGGCCTGGGCCGCGAGGGCGGCACCGAGGCGCTGCACTTCTTCACCGAGCCCAAGAACATCTGTATCCGCTACTGAACTGCCCAAGGGACCTCGCATGAACTCGCTCAAGCACCTGCTGGAAAACAACCGCCGCTGGGCCGCCAATGTGACGGCCGAGGACCCGCACTTCTTCGAGCAGCTGTCGCAGCAGCAGGCGCCGAAGTTCCTGTGGATCGGCTGCTCCGATTCGCGCGTGCCGGCCACCCAGATCGTCGACCTGCCGCCCGGCGAGATCTTCGTCCACCGCAACGTGGCCAACGTGGTCGTGCACACCGACCTCAATGCGCTGTGCACGATCCAGTTCGCGGTCGACGTGCTCAAGGTCGAGCACATCCTGGTGGTCGGCCACTACGGTTGCGGCGGCGTCGGCGCGGTGCTCAACCAGGACCGCCTGGGCCTGATCGACAACTGGCTGCGCCACGTCAACGACGTGGCGGTCAAGCACCATGTGCTCGCTGCAGCCGTCGCTGCCGTTCGTGCGGCGGCACGACCGCCTGTGCGAGCTGAACGCCATCGAGCAGGCGATGAACGTGTGCGCCACCACCATCGTGCAGGACGCCTGGGAGCGCGGCCAGAAGCTGCACCGTGCACGCCTGGGTCTACGGCCTCACCGACGGGCGCATGCACGACCTGGGACTGCAGATCTCGCGACCTGGACAGCCTGCCGCAGGCCTACCAGGCAGCATTGCAGACGGATGGACGAGCGCTGGCAGGCAGGCGCATGAACGACATCGTCCGCACCGACCAGGCGCCGGCGCCGGTCGGCGCCTACCCGCATGCGCGGCGGGTCGGGCGATCTGCTGTTCCTGTCCGGCGTCGGCCCGCGCCGGCCCGGCGGCAACGCCATCCCCGGCAACGTCTACGATGCCGACGGCAGGCTGGTCGGCTACGACATCGAGGCGCAATGCCGGCAGGTGTTCGCCAACGTGCGGCGGTGCTGGAGGCCAGCGGCGCGCGCTGGGAGGACCTGGTCGACGTGACCGTGTTCCTGACCGACATGGACCGCGACTTCGGCGCCTACAACGCGCTCTACGCCGAGTACTTCGCCGGCGTGGACGCCTGCCGCACCACCCTGGGCATCAGCGCACTGCCCACGCCGATAGCGATCGAACTCAAGTGCGTGGCCGCGCCGGCGGGCTGGACCGACTGAGGGCAGCCGGCGCGACGCCGTACGCCTAGTCCAGGCAGGCGCGCAACAGCGTCTCGATCACCCGCTGCACGGCCGGTGCGCGCCCTTCGTCGTAGGCGAAGCTGTCCTCGTCCATGTAGGTGGATTGCACCAGCTCCAGTTGCACCGCCTGCACGCCGGCGTCCGGTCGGCCGTAGTGGCGCGTGATGTAGCCGCCCTTGAAGCGGCCATTGACCACCGTGCGGAAACCCTCGCAATCATGCAGCCGGTCGGCCAGCCGCTGCTGCAGCGCCGGTCCGCAGCTGGCGCCGTCGGCGGTACCCAGGTTGAAGTGCGGCAGGCGCCCCTCGAACAGCATCGGCACCTGGCCGCGGATCGAGTGCCCTTCCCACAGCACCACCCGCCCGTGCAGCGCCAGCAGGCGATCCAGCTCGTCCTGCAACGCCTGGTGGTAGGGCTGCCAAAAGTCGACCACACGCTGGCGTACCTCAGCCGGATCGGGCTCGACGGCAGGGTCGCGATACAGCGGTGCGCCATCGAAACCGATGGTCGGGACCAGCCCGGTCTCGCGCTGCCCCGGGTAAAGCGGATGGCCGTCGGAGGGGCGGTTCAGGTCGATCACGTAGCGCGATGTTGCCGGACGCAGCAGGCTGGCGCCCAGCGCCGTGGCCAGCGGTGCATACAGCCGTCCGACATGCCAGTCGGTGTCGGGCGATCGCCGCGCATTCGGAATCATGCGCTCGGCGATCGCATCGGGAATGTCGCTGCCGTCGTGCGGCAGGCTGATCAGCAGCGGTGCGTGGCCGCGTTCGAGCGTGATGTTCTGCATCGCTACAGTGTGCGGTCCGCGCCTCAACGCATCAACAGCAGTTCCTCGGCCGAGGTCGGATGGATCGCCACCGCCGAGCGCAGGTCCTGCCGGGTCAGACCCATGCGCATCGCCACTGCGAAGCCCTGCAGCATCTCGTCCGCGCCGGGACCGAGCACGTGGATGCCCAGCACGCGCTCGTCATCGCCCAGGCAGACCAGTTTCATCACGCTCGGCTGCCGCCGCCCCAGCACGGCGTACTGCAGCGGGGTGAAGCTGGCGGTGGTGGACATGCACCGCATCGCCGTGCAGCGCACGCGCCTGCACCTCGGTCAGGCCAACCATGCCCAACGGGGGTTCGGCGAACACCACGGTGGGTATCTGCGCGTAGTCGAAGCAGGCATCCGGCTGGCCGCCGAACAGCCGCTCGGCCAGCGCGTAGCCGGCCGAGACGGCGACCGGCGTCAATGCCGGCCGGTCGGTGACATCGCCCAGCGCGGCGATGCCCGGCACGCTGGTGTTCTGGAACGCATCGGTCAGCACGTGACCGCGGCTGTCCATCGCCACGCCCAGTTCGGCCAACCCCAGCTGGTCGCTGTTCGGGGTCCGCCCGACCGCCCACAACACCGCTTCGAACGGTCCGTGCACGCTGCCGTTGGCATCGTCCAGCAGGATCGCGCCGGGCCGGCCGCGGGCACCGACGATATTGGACTCCGGGGTGATGCCGATGCCGGCCTCGAGCATCTGGTCGCTCAGCGCCTCGGTCAGCTCCGGCTCGAAGCTGTCGAGCAGGCTCTTGCGGATGAGCAACTCCACCTGCGTCCCCAGCGCCTGCAGCAGGCAGGCGAATTCCACCGCCACGTAGCCTGCGCCGACGATCCCGATGCGGGCGGGCAGCTCCGGCAGGCCGAAGACATCGTCCGAAACCATGCCCAGATCGAACCCGGGCAGTTCCAGCCGTCGCGGCCGGGCGCCGGTGGCGATCACGATCCGTCCGGCCCGGTAGCGCTCACCGTCGGCGGCCTGCACCGTGTCGACGGCCAGCAATCTCGCGGCCATGGCGAACCGGTCCACGCCCGCGCTGGCCAGCCGCTCGTCGTAGACCGTATGCAGCCGTCCGATATAGGCATCGCGCCGGGCGCGGAAGCCGGCCCAGTCCAGCCGGCCCGGCTGCAGGTCGAAGCCGTAGTCGCGCGCCAGCCCTTGCGCATGCGCCCATTGCGCGGCGTACCACAGCGCCTTTTTCGGCACGCAGCCACGGTTGACGCAGGTGCCGCCCACGCTGTCCGGATCGAACAGGGCCACCTTGGCGCCATGGCGCGCCGCGCGCTGGGCCACCGTCAGCCCGGCCGAGCCGGTGCCCAGCACGATGAGGTCGAAGTTCCGCGTCATCGAGGCTCTCCCTGGAAAAGCAACCGGTCCAGTGTGCCAGCCTTGCACGAAGGCGGTCGTAGATGCCCTTTCCCGGCGCCGGGTCTGCTTGCTAGTCTGACCGCGTCGCCGCACCAGGTCGCCAGCATGCACTGCCCAAGGTCTCCGCACGAGGTCATCCTGTCGCCGCCGCGTCTGCTGGTGGTGACTGCCCTGGCACTGGCGATCAGCGCCTGCGGCAGCGGCCCGCATCGGCGTGAGCCCACCTACAAGGCCTCGCACTCGTCGCTGGCCGAGCTGCCCGCCCGCGCGCCGTCGGCGGCCAGCGCGCAGCTAGCCAATGACATCCTGATCCGCGCCATGGGCTTGGTCGGCACCCCCTACCACTGGGGCGGAAACACCCCCGAGAGCGGTTTCGACTGCAGCGGCCTGGTTGATTACATCTACCGTCGCGCCGCCGATATCGCCCTGCCGCACAGCTCGCGCCAGATGGCCTCGGGCGGCGGCCAGAAAGTGCGGAGGATGACCCAACTGGCCAGTGGCGACCTGGTGTTCTTCGATATCGGCGGCGACATCAGCCACGTTGGCGTGTACGTCGGCAAGGGCCGCTTCGTGCATGCCCCCAACAGCGGTGGCACGGTGCGCCTGGACGATATCGACGGCCCCTACTGGCGCCAGCACTTCGCGTTCGGCAAGCGTTTGCTGGATTGACCCGGCCCACCCGAACTCCCCTCGGACGCTGATCATCACCGGCTGCACTGCCGCCATGGTCGCGCTTGCACCTTTTGAATTACGCGTGTAATTTGGATTACAAGCGTAATTCAGGAGCTGCCGCATGACCGCGTCACCGCCCGCCATCACCGACGCCGAGAGCCGCGTCATGGACGTGCTCTGGACCCAGGCGCCGCAAACCTCCGAGCAGGTGGTCGAAGCATTGCGCGAGCCGGCCGGATGGCACGAGAAGACCACGCGCACCCTGCTCAACCGTCTGTTGGGGAAGAACGCATTGCGCGCCGAGCGCGATGGACGCCGCTACCTGTACTGGCCAGTCCTGACCCGGGAGCAATGGCAGGCGCAGGAAAGCAGCGACCTGCTCGACCGCGTTTTTGGCGGCCGCGTCGCGCCCTTGCTGGCGCATTTCAGTCGCCACGAGAAGCTGACCCAGCGCGACATTGCGCAGCTGCGCGAGCTGATCGAGGCGATCGAGCGCAAGGAATCCCGATGATTCCCACCCTGCTCTACTTCACCCTCGGCCTGTTGCTGGTACTCCTGCTGCGTCGTCCGGTGCGCCACCTGTTCGGGGCCGGCCCCGCGTTCACCTTGTGGCTGTGGCCATGGCTGCTGGCGGCGTTGCCGTGGCTGCCGTTGCCCGCCCCGTCGTGGAGCGTCCTGCCACCGGTGCTCGCGCGCATGCACACGCTGGCACCGGCCGGTGCAACATCCGCCAGCGCGGGAACGCCGCTTTGGGCCGCGCTCTGGATCGGCGGCAGCATGGTCGCACTGCTGCGTCTGGTGCTGTGCTACACACGCCTGCGCCGCAGCTGCCGTCCGATGCCCGCGAAGCTGCTGGACCAGCTCGTGCGCGACCAGCCGCAACTGGACCCCCGTCGGCTGCGCCTGCATCCGCAAGGGCCCGCGGTACTGTGGTCGTGGCGCTCGTTGATGCTGTTGCCGGCGGACCTCTTCGAGCGTTTCGACCGCGCGCAGTGCGCGCTGGTGGTGGCGCACGAGCACGCCCACCTGCAACGGCGCGATCCCCTTTGGAGCCTTTTGGCCGAGGCGACCGCCGCAGTCCTGTGGTTCCACCCGCTGACCTGGCTGGCGCTTCCACGCTTCCGCCTGGACCTGGAGCTGGCCTGCGATGAGCGCACTTTGCGCATGCGGCCCGCCGACGAAGCCGCCTACGCCCGAACCTTGCTCTTAAGCACCCGCATGGAACCGTCTGCGGTGCTGATCCCCTGGCTCGCCGAGCCGCAATTGAAGGAACGACTGATGATGATCCGACGCGAACGAGCAACTTCCATCCGCCGCCGGGCGGGCTACCTCGGCCTGGCCACCGCAGCGTTTGGACTGTGCCTGGCCGTCCAGGCCACCTCCCCGGTCAAGGGCGACAGCTCGCCGCCCAGTCAGGACATCGCCAACAACCTTCGGATCATGCCGCAGTACCCCAAGACCTCGATAGACAACAAGGAACACGGAACGGTGGTCCTGAGGATCCTGGTCGCGGCCGACGGCACGCCCAAAGCGATTGACTACGACGCCCAGGGCAGCTCCACTGCATCGGCCAGCTTGATCGGCGCGGCCCGCGACGCCGCCATGCAATGGCGTTTTCAGCCTGCGATGAAAAACGGCCAGGCCACCGAGGGTTACGTGCGGGTGCCGGTTCGGTTCGATCTCGGCGAGCTTCCCGATGGCGCCGGCAAGCCGGGCGAAAAATCGCCGACCTGACCCCCGACACGGCACCTTTTGCGACGGCCGACAAAAAAGAACGGCGCCCGATGGCGCCGTTCTCATACGCTTGTGGGCAAGCCGATCAGTGCGCCTCGGCGCCCGGCGGATGCGCGTGGCCGTGCTTGATCTCGTCCTCGCTGGCGTCGCGCACTTCCTGGATGGTGACGTCGAAATGCAGGGTTTTGCCGGCCATCGGGTGGTTCAGGTCGACGTCGACCGTGGTCATGCCGACCTTGTGGACGACCACCGCACGCTGGCCGCCCTCCTTCAGCGACAGCACCGTGCTCATGCCCGGCTTGAGCCTGGCCGGCTGCTGGAAATACTTCTTCGGCACGCGCTGGATCTGGCCTTCCTGGCGCTCGCCGTAGCCATCCTCGGGCGCGACGTCCACCGCCAGCGACTCGCCCGCCTCATGCCCTTCCAGGGCGCGCTCCAGGCCGGGAATCAGCTGACCATGGCCCAGCAGCACCCACAATGGCTCGCCGTTGTCCTGCGAGCTTTCGATCTTCTCGCCGTCCACCGTCAGGGTGTAGTGCAGTGCGACGACTTTGTCCTTGCCAGCCTTCATGCGCGCGTGTCCCGTGTATGTGCAAAGCGGTGAGTTTATCAGGCCGACGAGCCGGGCAGCGCTGTCCGCGAACGGCTTCACGAGGGCTCGACAGGGGTCGGCGAATGGGGCCGGCAAAGGCCGGAGCGGCCCTTGTCGGACGCCGGCCTGGCGCGATGGTGCGCTGCATGATGACGCTGATGAAAACAGCCCGTAGGTTCGCTGTGTCCGGTCGTGGATCCGGCAGGAAGCTGACTGCGGATCGGCATCGCGGGTGTTCGGTGTGGGCGGGGGCCTGCCTGGACACCTCTCAATATCCTGTGGGAGGAATTTCTTGATGATGCACAAACCACTTGCCGGCGCCCTGCTGGGCGCGCTGGGCCTGGTCGCCATGTCCGGTGCTTTTGCCGCCAATGCTTCGCATGTCCGCACGGCCGCGCTTGGCCACGTCAGCTCCAGCGCACTGGCCGCGAAGCTCGGACTCGATCCGCAGGCGTCGCTTGCTCCGCAGCGCCAGGCACGCACCGTACACGGCACGCTGAAGATTCACGAGCAGCAGATGTTCCGCGGCGTGCCGGTGTACGGCCGCGCCGTTGTGGTCGAGCGCGACGCACGTGGCAACGTGATGAGCGTCAGCGGCGATGTCTCCCGCGGCCTGGGTTTCGACCTGGCCTCGGTTACCCCGCGTCTGTCCGGCGCTCAGGCGGTCGGTGCGCTGCGTTCGCACGCTGGCATGCTGCCGTTCGGCATCGGCGCCAACGCGGTGGCCGACACTGCGCTGCAAAACGTGCAGCACAAGCTGTTCGTCTACGCCCAGGGCAACAAGGCCAGGCTGGTCTATCTGACGTCCTTCTACCATGACAACAACGGCCATCCGACCCGACCGACCGCCCTGGTCGACGCCGATACCGGCGCCGTGATCCAGAGCTGGGAGGGCCTGACCACCGGCAACGGCCACGGCGGCAAGCCGGGCGGTGGCGGCGGTGGTGGTACCGGCACGGCGGCCTCCGCCAACGGCCCCGGTGGCAACCAGAAGACCGGCCAGTACTTCTACGGCACCGACTACCCGGCGCTGTCGGTGACCCAGTCGGGCAGCACCTGCTCGATGCAAAACCCCGACGTGCTGACCAACAACATGGGCGGCAGCACCCGTCGTGGCTCGCTGTGGACCTTCACCTGCCCGACCAGCAACGGCGATTCTGCCAACGGCGCCTATTCGCCGATCAACGATGCGCATCACTTCGGTGGCGTGGTCCACGATATGTACAACAGCTGGTTCGGTGCGCCGCCGCTGCCGTTCCAGCTGGTGATGAACGTGCACTACGGGCGCAACTACGAGAACGCGTTCTGGAACGGCTCGTCGATGAACTTCGGCGATGGCGCCAGCACGTTCTACCCGCTGGTGTCGCTGGACGTGACCAGCCACGAGATCAGCCACGGCTTCACCGAAAACCACTCGGGCCTGCAGTACTCCGGCCAGTCAGGCGGCATGAACGAGGCGTTCTCGGACATGGCCGGCGAGGCCGCCGAGTACTACGACCGCGGCAGCAACGACTGGCTGGTCGGTGCCGAGATCATCAAGAACGGTACGGCACTGCGCTGGATGTGCACGCCGACCAGGGACGGTGGCTCGATCGACAATGCGGCCAACTACACCTCCAGCCTGGACGTCCACTATTCCAGTGGCGTCTACAACAAGGCGTTCTGCACCCTGGCCAAGACGGCCAACTGGAACACCAGGAAGGCCTTCGAGGTGTTCGAGCGCGCCAATGCCATGTACTGGACGGCTACCGCGACCTTCAACTCGGGAGCCTGTGGCGTGGAAAGCGCCGCGTCGGACTACGGCTATTCGAGCAGCGATGTCGCCGCGGCCTTCAGTGCTGTGGGCGTGACCTGCCAGTAAAGCGGCAAGACGGAGCCGGCCCGCTCGGGCCGGCTCCCCGCGCGCCGCGTCGCGCGCCAGATCCCTTCCACCGGACGCCTTTCCGGTAATTGCACAAGTGACTGCCTATACTGCGTCGACCCGTCGACGGAGTATTTCATGCGTTTGGATCGCCCCGCACCGACCCGGCTGGACTCCCGCACCGCCGAACTGGCCACAAACGCCTCCCGCGACGGCACACAGGCGAAAAGCCCGCCGATATGGGACCCTGCAGAGAACGGCCGCACTCACGGGTCGACCGCTGCGGGCGATCCGATCCGCGCCACCGCCGATACCCGCCGCGCCATCACCCGCCGCTTCGCCCGACATGGGGAGCGCCGCTACGTGAGCGGCAAACTGGCCGGCGATCCACTGTATGCGGCGGCCGCCAGGATCCTTCGCGAGGCTCCGCCGATGCCACTGCTGGACGTCGGCTGCGGCATGGGACTGCTGGGACACTACCTGCACGCCTGCGATGCCTTGCACGGCTACATCGGCATCGATCACGACGAGCGCAAGATCCTTGCCGGACGGCACGCCGCCCGCGAGCTGGGCGACAGCCTCCGACTGGAGCGCGCCGACGTCGCCGACCTGCCCGATTTCCGTGGCCACGTCGCACTGCTTGACGTACTGCACTACCTGCCGCGGTCGCGGCAGCCGTCGCTGCTGGCGGCGCTGGCGCAGCATGTCGCTCCGGGTGGCCGGCTGGTGATCCGCAACGTGCTGCGCGACCGCCACTGGCGCTTCCACGCCACCGTGCTGGAGGAACAACTGCTCTACTTCAGCGGCTGGATGCGTGTGCGCCCGACCCACTATCCCTCGGCCGAGGAAGTGCTGGCGCCGCTGCAACGTGCCGGGTTGCAGGTGGAGCTTTCGCCGCTGTGGGGCTGGACCCCGTTCAACAGCTACCTGGTGGTCGCGCACCGGCCCGGCTGAACGCAGCGGACGCCTGTCGGGCCGCCGGAAGACGGCAACCCCATCCATGGGCTATACTCCATCCCACGGCTTCCCCGCCGTCGCGGCTATGACCGCCTTTTTCCCTTTGAACTGCAACACGGTTCGGCAGAACGCTCCGGGTTGCTCAGGAGCTATTCCATGTCTTTTGAATCGCTGGGCCTCGTGCCCGCGTTGTTGCGTGCGCTTGTCGAACAGGGCTACACCCAGCCCACCCCGATCCAGGCGGGCGCCATTCCCCACGTACTGAACGGCCGCGACGTGCTGGCCGCAGCGCAGACCGGCACCGGCAAGACCGCCGCGTTCGTGCTGCCGCTGCTGCAGCGCCTGGCCAGCGCCGGGCAGACCCAGACCCGCCGCCCGCGCGTGCTGATCCTTACCCCGACCCGTGAGCTGGCCGCGCAGATCAACGACAACCTGCGCGACTACGGCAAGCACATGCGGGTCTCCAGCACCACCATCTTCGGCGGCATGAGCATGGGCCCGCAGATGCAGGCGCTGCGCCGCGGCGTGGACGTGGTCATCGCCACCCCCGGCCGGCTGATCGACCACATGCAGCAGCGCTCGATCGACCTGTCCGGCGTCGAAACGCTGGTGCTGGACGAGGCCGACCGCATGCTCGACATGGGTTTCATGCCGGCAATCAAGCGCATCCTCACCGCGGTGCCGAAGGATCGCCAGACATTGCTGTTCTCGGCCACCTTCGCCGCGCCGATCAAGGCGCTGGCCATGCAGTTCATGCGCAACCCGGAGGAGGTTTCGGTGACGCCGGCCAATACCGTCGCGCCGCTGGTCAGCCACCACGTGCATCCGGTCGATGCCTCGCGCAAGCGCGACCTGCTGCTGCACGTGCTGTCGCAGGACAGCCGTCGCCAGAGCCTGGTCTTCAGCCGCACCAAGCACGGTGCCGACAAACTGGTGAAGTTCCTGGAGGTGTCCGGCCTGCGCGCTGCGGCCATCCACGGCAACAAGAGCCAGAACGCCCGCACCCGTGCCCTGAGCGACTTCAAGAGCGGTCGCGTGACCGTCTTGGTGGCCACCGATATCGCCGCGCGCGGCATCGACATCGACCAGCTGCCGATGGTGATCAATCACGACCTGCCGATGGTTGCCGAAGACTACGTCCACCGGATCGGCCGTACCGGACGCGCGGGCACCGAGGGCATGGCCGTCTCGCTGGTCAGCCACGACGAGTCCGGTCTGCTGCGCGATATCCGCAACCTGCTCAAGCAGGAGATCTCCATCACCGACGTGGCCGGCTACGAGCCCTCCACGCCGTTGCGCCTGGACGCGGGTGCGCCGCGACCGAAGCAGGGCCAGCGCCAGCCGCGCCCGGGCGGCAAGCCGGCCCAGGCCGGTCGTGGTCATGCCGGCGGCAGTGGCGGTGGCAACGGTGCCGGGCGCAGCGCCGCCGGCAACAACCGCAGCAGCAGCCGTGGCGCCGGCAACGGCGGCCGCCGCGGCTCGCGCAACGGCGCCAGCAGCAACTACTGAGGCTCGCTCAGGCAACCGGAAAACGGCGGCCATGTGCCGCCGTTTTCGTTCCTGCGGGCGGTCGGCTTCAGCGCACGGCGGGCCCGATCCGTGCCGTGAGGACGTGATCCTCCCAGCAGCCGGCAATGCGCAGGTAGTCCCGCGCCAGGCCCTCGCGCTCGAAACCCAGGCGCTCCAGCAGGCGTCCGCTGCGCTGGTTGCGCGGCATGTAGTTGGCCATCACCCGATGCAGCTCGAGCGTGCCGAAGGCCCACGCCAGCGATGCCTGCAGCGCCTCGTGCATCAGGCCCCGGCCCTGCTGGTCGAGGGCGATGCCATAGCCGAGCAGGCACGCCTGGAACGCCCCGCGGACGACGTTGCTGAAGGTGATGCTGGCCAGCATCCGGCCCTCGTCCGGCGCCAGCACCAGCAGCGGATAGGCGCGATCGTGCCGAGCCGCGGCCTGCCCCTCGGCCAGCGTGCGCCGGCAATGCTCGCGGGTGTAGTAGGACGCCTCGCGCAACGGCTCCCACGGCGCCAGATGATCGCGATTGTCGATCCGGTAGCGCAGCAAGGCGTCCGCGTCCGCCACGTCGCCCAGACGGATCAGGGTGCGTTCGCTGCGCAGCGGCGGATGCCCGCTCATGCCGGCGCCAGTGCCATGGCGTGATGACGCAGGTGATCGTCGATGAAGCTGGAAATGAACCAGTAGCTGTGGTCGTAGCCCCGATGGCGCCGCAACAGCAGCGGCTGGCCCGCCTCCGCGCAGGCCTGCTCGAACAGCTCCGGCTTGAGCTGGGGCTCGAGGAACGCGTCCGCCTCGCCCTGGTCGATCAGGATGCAACCGGGGAAGGTCCGCTGCCGCACCAGTTCGCAGGCATCATGCGCCGCCCAGGCGGCCGGATCGTCGCCGAGGTAGCGGGAAAAGGCCTTGCGCCCCCAGGGCACCTGAGCGGGCGCCACGATCGGCGCGAACGCGGACACCGAGCGGTACCGGTCCGGATGGCGCAGCGCCAGCACCAGTGCGCCATGGCCGCCCATCGAGTGGCCGCAGATGCCGCTGCGTTCCGGATCGACCGGAAACTGCGCGGCCAGCAGTGCGGGCAACTCGTGCACGACGAAGCTCTCCATGCGGAACCGGCTGGACCAGGGCGCCTGGGTGGCATCCAGATAGAAACCGGCGCCTTCGCCGAACTCCCAGTCGCCGGTGGCGCCGTCGATCCCGGTGTCGCGGGGGCTGGTATCGGGAAAGACCAGGATCAGTCCCAGTTCCGCCGCCAGCCGCTGGGCGCCCGCCTTGATCGCGGCGGTCTCCTGGCTGCAGGTCAGCCCGGCCAGGAAGTACAGCACCGGGCAACGCCCCTGGCTGGCCTGCGGAGGCTGGTAGACGCCCCATTGCATGGGGCCGCCGCAGGCCTGCGACCGGTGCCGGTAAAAGCCCTGCACCCCACCGTGGCAGCGGTGTTCCGAAACGGTTTCGATGGCGGCCATGGTGTCCTCACGTGGTCCCTGGAGAGCGGCCCATGATAGCCAGGCGCCTGTCGTAGCTGGGTGGCCGCGCGCAGGGCGCGGCCGTGCAACGGCGGATTCCCGGCCACCCGCCCCGCGCACCCGACAGAGATGCCACCCCCACGGGCCGACCACGGCCCCTGCACGTGGCCGCGACGCGGTCGCCGCAAGGCTGTTAGAATGCGTGAGCGTGCCGCTCGCTCCTGTCTGCCGCCGCCCCCTTCTTCGAGGTTCCCATGTCATCCCCTGTTTCTGGTCCCACGCCGGCCGATCACGACCCGGCGCCGGCCGGCTTTGACGCGCTTGCGCTGCAACCGAACGTCCTGCGCGCACTGAGCGACGTCGGCTATGAGTCGCCCTCGCCCATCCAGGCGGCCACCATCCCGCCGCTGATGGCCGGCCGCGATGTGCTGGGCCAGGCCCAGACCGGGACGGGCAAGACCGCTGCTTTCGCATTGCCGATCCTGTCGCGGCTGGAGTCGCGTCCGGGCAAGCCGCAGGCGCTGGTGCTTGCGCCCACGCGCGAGCTGGCGATCCAGGTGGCCGAGGCGTTCCAGCGCTACGCCACGCACATCCCCGGCTTCCATGTGCTGCCGATCTACGGCGGCCAGAGCTACGGCCCGCAGCTGCACGCACTCAAGCGCGGCGTGCACGTGGTGGTGGGCACGCCCGGCCGGGTGATCGACCACCTGGACAAGGGCACGCTGGATCTTTCCGAACTGCGTTTCCTGGTGCTCGACGAAGCCGACGAAATGCTGCGCATGGGTTTCATCGACGACGTCGAGAAGGTGCTGCAGGCCACGCCGCCGGAGCGCCAGGTGGCACTGTTCTCGGCGACCATGCCGTCGGTGATCCGCAAGATCGCGCAGCGGCATCTGAAGGATCCGGCCGAGATCACCATCAAGTCGACCAGCAGCACCTCGCCGAACATCCGCCAGCGCTACTGGTTCGTCAGCGGCATGCACAAGCTCGATGCGCTCACCCGCATCCTGGAGGCCGAGCCGTTCGACGCGATGATCATCTTCGCCCGCACCAAGCAGGCCACCGAGGAGCTGGCCGGCAAGCTGCAGGCGCGCGGCCTGGCCGCGGCGGCGATCAACGGCGACATCGCCCAGCCGCAGCGCGAGCGGGTGATCCAGCAGTTGAAGGACGGCAAGCTGGACATTCTGGTGGCCACCGACGTGGCCGCCCGCGGGCTGGATGTCGATCGCATCAGCCACGTGTTCAACTACGACATCCCCTACGACACCGAAAGCTACGTGCATCGTATCGGCCGCACCGGTCGTGCCGGTCGCAGCGGCGAGGCGATCCTGTTCGTCAGCCCGCGCGAACGCGGCATGCTCAACGCGATCGAACGCGCCACTCGCCAGCCGATCGAACAGATGCAGCTGCCGTCGGTGGAAACCGTCAACGACGTGCGCATCGGCAAGTTCAAGCAGCGCATCAGCGACACCCTGGCCCAGGGCGAACTGGGCCAGTTCCAGCAGCTGATCGAACAGTACGAGCAGGAACACAACGTACCGGCGATCGAGATCGCCGCGGCCCTGGCGCGGATCGCGCAGGGCGACCAGCCGCTGCTGCTGACCCCGCCGCCGAAGCGCGAATTCACCCCGCGCGAGACGAACCCGCGCGCGCCACGCGAACGCGACCAGCGTCCTGCCGGCCGCGAGCGCACCCCGCGCGAGTTCGCTCCCCGCGAGGGCGCCGGCCGACCGGTCCGTGCGCATGCCACCGAGGCGGGCAAGCGCACCTATCGGGTGGAAGTGGGCCACGAGCATGGGGTCAAGCCAGGCAACATCATTGGCGCCATCGCCAACGAGGCCGGCGTCGACGCGCAGCATATCGGCCGCCTGAGCATCCGCAGCGAATACAGCCTGATCGATCTGCCCGAGGGCATGCCCAAGGAAGTGTTCGAGCATCTGAAGAAGGTGTGGGTCGCCCAGCAGCAATTGCGGATCCACGAATGGGACGGCACCGACAGTGGCGCGGCCACCGCGCTGCCACCGCGCAAGCCCGGTGGCCACAAGCCCGGCGGCTTCCGGCCGCGCCCGGGTGGCGGCAAGCCGCCGCGCCGCAAGTAGCCGGCACCATCGCGATGCACCGCCGTGGCACGTCGGTGCAGCTTCGCGCGCAGCGACGTACCATGATCCATTGCCGCCCGCGCGAGTGTCCCGATGTCCGAACCGATGCCCCAGCCGTCGAATCCCGCTGCCACCGGTTCGTCCGATCCGCGCATGACGGGTCTTTCCCCGACCCAGGTGCAACGGCTGCAGGCGGCGGCGCGGGCGATTCGAGACGGCCAGCCCGCCGACGCCGAACAGGCGCTGCACGCGGTACACGACGAAGCTCCCGACCATCCCGAAGCGTTGCGCCTGCTGGGTATCCTCTACACGCTCGGTGGCCGCACCGACGAGGCCGTCTCTGCGCTGCAGCAGGCACTGACTGCACACCCGGACGATGCGCAGCTGCGGATCGACCTCGGTAGCGCGCTGCACCGGGCCGGCCAGGCAGATGCCGCCCACGAGCAGTGGCAGCGCGCCTGTTCGCTGGCCCCGGACCACGCCATCGCCTGGTTCAATCTCGGTCGAAGCCGGCAATTGCATGGCGACACCGAAGCGGCGATCGAAGCGCTGGAGCGCGCCAGTGCGTTGCAGCCGGAGCTGCTGCCGGCGCTGGTCCTGCTGGGTGATGCGCTGGTCCACATGGGGCGGTTCGACGAGGCCGATGCGCGCTACCGGGCGGCGCTGGCGTTGCAACCGGACTGCGGCGACGCCTGGCGAGGCCTGGCCAACATGAAAACCCGGCCGCTGTCCGACGACGACCGCACCCAACTGGAAGCCGCGCTGTCGCGGCCGCAAGCGGCCGACAGCGACCGCATCGCCATGGGCTTCGCCCTGGGCAAGTTGAGCGAAGACCAGGGACGCTATCGCCAGGCGTTCGAGGCGCTGGTCGACGCCAATGCCCGCCTGCGCCGGCTGGCGCCGTGGAACGCCGCGGCCTTCCACCGCCACGTCGAGGCGTTGCGTGACGCCTGCACCCGGCTGCCGGCGGCGCTCGACCCGGGGCTGGGTCGCGAGGCGATCCTGATCGTGGGAATGCCACGTTCGGGCTCGACCCTGTTCGAGCAGATCCTGGCGGCGCATTCCCGGGTCGAAGGCGCCAGCGAGCTGCCCGACCTGGAAGAAGTCCTGGCGGATGAATCCCGGCGCCGCGGCCAGCCGCTGCTGCAGTGGCTTGGGCAGGCAACCGCCGCCGACTGGCAGCGGCTGGGCCGGGACTACCTGGCGCGCACGGCGCGCTGGCGCCAGCGCGCGCCACGCTTCACCGACAAGCTGCCGGAGAACTGGATCCACACCGGACTGCTGCAGGCCATGCTGCCGGGCGCCACGGTGATCGATGCCCGCCGCGACGCGGTGGAAACGGGCTGGTCGTGTTTCAAGCAGCAGTTCTACCGCCTGCCGCACTTTGCCTGCACGCTGACCGACGTGGCCGCATACACGCGCGACTACGTGCGCAGCATGGATGCCTGGCAGGCGCAACGACCGGAGCGCATCCGCGTCCAGCGCTACGAGGCGCTGCTGGCCGAACCGGAGACACAGATCCGCGAGCTGCTGGCCTTCTGCGGGCTTCCGTTCGAACCGGCCTGCCTGCAGTTCCACCGCAGCCAACGCAGCGTCCGCACCGCCAGTGCCGCCCAGGTACGCCAGCCACTGCGGCACGATACCGCTCGCGCGGAACGCTACGGCGCCCTGCTCAATCCGTTGCGCTTCGGCCTGGGGCTGCCCACGATCGAGTGAGCCCGCGCTCCACCGTTTCGCGGAAGCGACGCAGTGTTCGGCGGGCGCCCCTGCGCCGATGCCGCCGTCGTCCCCATGTCCGGCGCATGCATCACCATCGAGCCAGCGCCCAGCCATGACCACCCTGCCCAGCCTGTATATCTCCCACGGTTCGCCGATGACCGCGTTGCATCCGGGCACGGTCGGCCGAGCGGCTGGACCCATTGGCCAGGACGCTGCCGCGCCCGCGTGCCATCGTCGTGGCCAGTGCGCATTGGCTCAGTGGGCAGCCGACAGTGGGCGCCGCCACCCGACCGGAAACAGTGCACGATTTCTTCGGCTTTCCGGAGGCGCTGTCGAGGATCCGCTACCAGGCGCCCGGCGCGCCCGAACTGGCGGCCGAGATCGCTCGCCGGTTGCAGGTGGCGGGCCTGCCGGCCGCGCTGGAGCCGCGGCAAGGGCTCGACCATGGCGTGTGGGTGCCGCTGCGCATGCTCTACCCGGATGCCGACATCCCGGTCGTGCCGCTGGCGATCCAGCCGCGACGGGACCCGGCCCACCACCTGGCGCTGGGCCGCGCGCTGGCGCCCCTGCGCGAGCGGGGCATCCTGGTGGTTGGCTCGGGCAGCATTACCCACAACCTGCGGGACCTGCGCGCCGGCTACGATAGTGGGCATCACGCGCCCTATGTCGGGCCCTTCACTGACTGGATCGAGCAGCGGCTGGTCGCCGGCGATACCGCCACGCTGCTGGACTACCGTCGGCAGGCTCCGTTTGCCGAGCGCGCCCATCCCACCGACGAGCACCTGTTGCCGCTGTTCGTGGCGTTGGGGGCTGCCGGAGCGCACGCGCAGGCCCGACGCATCGACGCCGGCGTGGACCTGGGCGTCCTGGCCATGGATATCTATCGTTTCGACGGCGCCACGGCCCCGCCTTAGGCGGACTGCGGCAGCGGCGGCATGCCCGCACCGGACGGGTCGAGCCAGTCGCCAGGGGTCAGCGGCGCCAGGCCGTGGGCCAGGCGCGCCTTGTCGCATTGCGGGCTGGCCGCGCCCGATTCCCACGCCGGCTGCACTTCGCGACAGACCGAGGGGCGCCGCGGATAGATGCCGCAGTGCGCATCCGCGCCGACCGTTCCGCGCAACACGGTGCAACGCGGCTGACGCGCCTGGGTACCGCGCATCACCAGGCGGTGGGGATCCAGCGGCTCGGTCACCTCGATCGGCACCGCGCCGCCCAGGAAGGCCTCGGCCTCGGACCAGTGGAACGCCACCCGAAAGTGGGCGCAGCAGGCGCCGCAGCGCAGGCAGGGATGCCGCATGGTCGACTCGAACCGGCGCACCCCGCGGCGCGCAGCGCGCGGATTCTAGTGGACCATGGCGCCGTTCGGGAGCCCCCGCGGCGATCCATGCCGGGCGACGGCAGAACCCGTTCACGTCGCGTTGCCGCAGCGGCCACGGGCGCGCTGCCCGCGGCACGGTCGAGCTGACGATCCGTCCATCAGGCGAAGGACGGTGGGCCACGCCGTGGCCCTCGCACGAAGGCGTCTACAGCGCTCCGGCGAAGGTATCGCAGCGCGCCATGTCGCCGCTGGTCCAACCGGTACGGAACCATCTCACCCGCTGCGCCGAGGTGCCGTGCGTGAAGGAGTCGGGCATCGCCTGGCCGCGCGTGCGGCGCTGCAGGGTGTCGTCGCCGATCTGGCTGGCGGCATTCAGCGCCTCTTCCAGGTCACCGTCCTGCAGCCACTGCAATCGCTGCTGGGTGCGATTGGCCCAGACCCCGGCAAGACAGTCGGCCTGGAGTTCCTGCCGCACCGACAGCCCGCCGCCCCCCTCCATCGCGGCACCACCCCGGCGTGCCTGGTCGACCCGCTCGAACACCCCCAGCTGGTTCTGCACGTGGTGGCCGATCTCATGGGCGATCACGTAGGCGCGCGCAAAGTCGCCGCTGGCGTGAAACCGCTGTTGCAACTGGTCGAAGAACGTCACGTCCAGATACACCTTGCTGTCCCCGGGGCAGTAGAACGGCCCTACCGCTGCCGAGGCGGTACCGCAGGCGGTATCCACCGCGCCACTGAACAGGTGCACGGTCGGCGGCGCGTAGTTTCGCCCCCGGGCGGCGAACAGATCGCTCCAGGTTCGATCGGCCGAACCGAGGATCGCGCTGACGAATGCCTTCTGCGGCGGGTCGACCGGCGTCTGCCCGGCCGGAACGGAGGCGGACGCGGGATCGCGCTGATCGCCCTGGTCGAGCAGTGCCATCGGATCGCCGAAGAACGCCCAGCCGAGCAGGAGCATGACCACCAGCCCGCCCAGGCCCAGTCCACGGCCGCCGAACCGGCGCCCACCCGCACTGCCGACCTCGATGTTGCTGCTGCGTTCGCCCTTTCGCCAGTCCATCGATGTCGACCGTCGCTCGCCCATAGCGGGCATCGAACGCGACGATAACCCCCGCGCACATGCATCGGACGTGAGCGACCGCTACAGTGGCGCACCTGTCATCCAACAAGGGGGTTCGACCATGCTTCTCCAGCAATTGCCCGCTCTGGTCACGCTGCTGACCATCCTGCTCCTGTTCGGCACGGCCTGGGCCGTAGGCAAGGCACGTGCGCGGCACGGCATCCACGCGCCGGCCACCAGCGGCCATCCGGACTTCGAGCGGGCGTTCCGGGTGCAGATGAACACATTGGAGAACACCGTGCTGTTCCTGCCCACGCTGTGGCTGGCGGCGCACTACGGTTTCGCCGGCTGGGCCGGCATCGCCGGGCTGGTCTGGGTAGCCGGCCGGCTCTGGTACGCGGTGGCCTACCTGCAGGAAGCGAAGAAGCGCGGCGCAGGCTTTGTCGTGGGCATGCTCGGCTGGGCCGCGACGCTGTTGCTGGCCGCCTTCGGTGTCGGTCGCGCGCTGCTGCTTGGCTGATTGCGCCGGCCGCCCGCACGCGCCCGATGTCCGCCGGGGGATCGGGCGCATTGCGACGCGCCCGATCGCCCGCTAGGTTGTGCACTTGCGCAGTGCACATCCGCCGCCGCAGTCCCGCAGAGTCCCCATGTCGCCTTCCCATGCCGTAACCGATGCCAGCGGCAGCGCCGCATCGCCTCCCCCGCTACCGCCCGCCGTGCACCTGCGTGGCGCGCTGGGCATGATCGCGCTCTATTTCGTGCTGCAGCTGCTGGTCAGCGGTGTGGCCGGTCTGGTGGCCGGCCTGGTGGCTGGCTTCGGCGCAGGCATGCACGGCACCCGGACGCAGCCGCACGTGTGGGCCGAGCAGATGCGCCGGTTGTTCTCTCAACCGGACGCCAATGCCGTGGTGGTCATGGTCACCCTGCTCGCTACCGGCACCATCATCCTGCTGCTGGTGCGCCGCTGGTGGCCGCGGCTGTGGCTGATGGCGCAGCCGCCGGGGGTCGGGCTGCCGATGCCAGGCAATCCGGCATTTTTCGGGGTGGCGGCGCTGTGTGGCCTGGCGCTGCCGATCGTCGGCAGCTGGCTTACCCAGTGGCTGGCGCAGGGACATGAGGTGACCCAGGACATCCGCCAGCTGGGAGGTGCCACCAGCCTGGGCCTGCGCATTCCGCTGGCGCTGGTGGTGGTGAGCGTCGGACCGCTGGTGGAGGAACTGCTGTTCCGCGGCCTGCTTCTGTCCTCGCTGCTCCGGCACATGCGTCCGGCCTGGGCGGTGGGGTTGAGCTCGCTGCTGTTCGCTGCCGTGCACCTGCCCGACCTGGGCTACCTGTGGTACGCGGTGCCCAACCTGGCCCTGCTGGCGGCCGTACTGGCCTGGCTGCGGCTGCGTTCGGGGTCGCTGTGGCCCGCGGTGCTGGCGCACGGCGTGAACAACGCGCTGGCGGTGGTCACCTGGTTCGTGGTGCTGCCGGCCGGCTGAGGCCGATCCGCCGGTCCGACCAGTCAACCCAGCGGCAGCATGTCCATCGCGCGCAGCAGCCGGGCGGTCTCGAACAGCGGCAATCCCATCACGCCCGAGTAGCTTCCTTCCAGGTGCTCGACCAGGGTCGCTCCCCGCCCCTGGATGGCATAGCCGCCGGCCTTGCCGAACGGCTCGCCGGTGGCCACGTAGGCATCGATCACGGCGTCGTCCAGTGGCGCAAACCGCACCATCGAGGTACACACCTCCTGCAACTCGCGCGTGGCGCTGACCGCCCACACCGCGGAAATCACCCGGTGGGTACGGCCGGACAGGCGGCGCAGCATCTGCGCGGCGGCGGCGGCATCGGAGGGCTTGCCGAACACCTCCTCGTCCAGCACCACCTCGGTATCGGAGCCGATCACTACCGCGTCGGCGGCCCCCTCCAGCAGGGTCAGTCCGGCCAGCGCCTTGTCGCGGGCGACCCTGCTGACGTAGTCGGACGGCGACTCGCCGGCGGCCCGGAACTCGGGCACCTCGATGTCCAGCGTGGCGAACGCCACCTCGATCTGCCGCAACAGCTCACGCCGGCGTGGCGATCGGGAAGCAAGATAGAGCAACGGCTGGCTGTCCGAGCCGACGACGCGAAGCATGGGAACTCCTCACAGGGCCAGGCTGTACTCGCGGAACTGGTCGTCCCGCTGCCAGCCCAGCGATTCGTACAGCGCCTGCGCCGGTGCGTTGTCGTGGGCGGTAGACAGCGACAGCCCCGCCGCACCCAATGCCCGGGCCTGGTCGGCGGCTGCCCGCAGCAGGGCTGCGGCCACGCCCCGGCGCCGCGCCGGCGTCGCCACGAACAGGTCGTTCAACACGTACACACGCGCCATCCGCACCGAAGAAAACAGCGGGTACAGCTGCACCAGGCCCAGTCCCGCGCCCGTCTCGTCCTGGGCCAGCAGGATCAGCGACTGGTGGTGGGCGAAACGTGCCGCCAGGAATGCGCGTGCGCCAGCCAGGTCGCTGGCCTGGCCGTAGAACCGCCGGTAGTCGTCGAACAGCGGCACCAGCGCGTCGAGGTCGTGCACGGTCGCTTGCCGGGTGGAAAAGGGCATGGGGCTTCGCAGGGTGATCGAAAACGCCACGCTAGCGCCACCGGCCAGCGCTCGCAACCACGACTCAGGCGCGATGGTAGGGATGCCCGGCCGCGATCGTGGTTGCGCGATACAGCTGCTCGGCCAGCACCAGCCGCACCAGCATGTGCGGCAGGGTCAACGGCCCCAGCGACCAGCACTGGTCGGCACGCGCCAGCACCTCCGGCGCATGCCCGTCGGGCCCTCCGATCAGGAACGCGGCATCGCGCCCGGACATGCGCCACTTGCCCAGTTGCCCGGCCAGCTCCTCGCTGGACCACGCGGCGCCGCGACCATCCAGGGCCACCACGTGGATGTCGCGCGGCAGCTGGGCCAGGATCGCCGCTCCCTCGTCCTGTATCGCGCGGGCGTCATCGCGGCCCTTGCCTCGTGCGCCCGGCTTGAGCTCGACCAGCTCCAGCGGAAGCTCATGTGCCAGCCGCTTGCGGTAGTCGGCAAACCCCTCGGCGACCCAGCCGGGCATGCGCTCGCCGATGGCGATCAGCCGCGCGCGCACGCAGCCTCCAACCGCCGGCGCGCCCGCAGGACGCGGCCCGGGCCGGACCGGCAGCAGTGCGGCAGCGTTGCGCTCAAGACGGACCTTCAGCCCACGCGGGCGGTTTCGCCTTCGAGGTCCTGGTCGCCCACCGTCCACAGGCGCTCGAGGCCGTAGAACTCGCGGATGCGCGGCAGCATGACGTGGACGATCACGTCGCCCAGGTCGACCAGCACCCACTCGGCCTCCTGCTCGCCCTCGACGCCAAGCGGCATCACGCCCGCCTTCTTGGCGAACTTGACGACTTCGTCGGCGATCGATTTGACGTGGCGTGCGGACGTGCCGGAGGCAACCACCAGCAGGTCGGCAATGGATGTCTTGCCGCGGACATCGATCTCGCGGATGTCCTTGGCCTTGAGTTCCTCCAGTGCGTCGACGACGGACTGGCGCAGGGTGGCGGTATTGACGGAGGTGTTCGTACGGGTTGTGCTCAAGATCAAGAGCCTCGCGGCCTACTGGGCGCGGTATCGCGCAGCCCCAGTATACCTGCCCGCGTTCAAGGGCACGTCAACCGGCCGGGCGAGCGCCCATGGCACGCGACAGCAGGCGCCCGCCCATGGCTGCATTGGCCAGCACCACCAGCGCCACCGCCAAGGCGTGCATGAGCAGATCGGTCGCCGCCGCGTCGAAGGCATGGCAGATCTCCAGCAGGCTGGCCGAGGCCGCCGCGCTGGCGAGCCCGACCAGCATTGCGGTGGCTACCGGCCGCACCGGGCAGGCCCGGCGCAGCAGCATGATCAGCAGCCCCGACAATGGCACCGAGAAGCCCACGATGAAGACCAGGCAGTCGCCCGCCTCGTGCGCGCTGGCGATGTGCGTGGCCGGGGCGACCCACTCGCGCAGGCAGCCCCAGCCACTGGCGCCCAGCCACAGCAACGCCGGCGGCAGCGGCAGCCATGCCCAACGCGCCCGGTAGCCGGGCACGGCCATGGCGAACGCCGCCCACGCCGCCGCCATCGCGGTCAGCGACGCGCCCAGGCCGGCCCAGGCCAGGTCGGGTGCGCCGACGAAGCGCCGCAGCATGTCCGTGCTGCCGTAATGCCACAGCAGGCCGACCGCCAGCAGCGCCACGGCCGCCAGCCAGCCCAGCGTGCGCAACCAGGGCGGTGGCAGCCGCCGAACCGGCACCAGTCCGGCACCGAGTTGGTGGATCAGGCGTTCGTGGCTGGGCGCGGACATGCGGTCAGGGCTCTCCATGGAAACGGTGGCGCAGCGCCTTCAACGCGCGGTGCAGGTTGACCTTCAGCGCACCGGTCGAACGCCCCGTGGTGGCGGCCACTTCAGCCAGCGAGCGCTCCTGCAGCCCCAGTTGTTCGATCGCCTCGCGCTGCCCCGGCGGCAGCTCGGCGATGGCCTGGCGCAGGCGCTGCGCCTGTTGCACGCGCTCGCCCTCGACACTGGCGTCGGCGGCATCCGGGTGGCTCTGCATGGCGACCTCGTCGCTGACTTCGTGCCGCTGGCGTCGACCGCCCTTGCGCAGGGCATCGATCGCACGGCGGCCGGCGATGGCCGCCAGCCACGCGTCGTAGGAACGCGCCGGGTCGTAGGTATGGCGCACGCGATGCACCGTGAGCAGGGTGTCCTGCACCACGTCGTCGAGCTGTTCGCGAGCCACGCCGTGTCGGCGCGCGACTGCACGGACCAGCGCGACCGAATCGGCCAGCACGCGCTCGTAGGCGACACGGTTGCCGCCCTGCGCGGCCGCCATCCAGGCCGCCCGGCGCCGCTCGGTCGTTGCGTTGCTGGTACGGGGCTCTGCCACGGTCCGGTAAACACCCGCGCTGGGGGATTTCCGCGCAGTGTAGTGCAGCGCAGCGGTCAGGCCATCGGCGGTCAGGCTGGTCGACATCGCGTCTTTTTCAGTGGGTTGCCACGCAGTTCGCGCATCCGCGGGGACGGTTACCCCGTATCTTGCAGGTGGCGCCATACCGACACGCCGCCGCGGCGGCACGCCGGATGTAACCGCCCGCCCTGCCCGGCGAAACGCACCTCGAACCCCTTCCACGGACGAAGCCATGCTTGTGTTGATCCTCGCCTATCTCGGCGGCGTACTGACCATCCTCAGCCCGTGCATCCTGCCGGTGCTGCCGTTCGTGTTCGCCCGCTCGGACCGGCCCTTCATGCGCAATGGCCTGCCGATGCTGATCGGCATGGCGCTGACCTTCGCCCTGGTGGCCACGCTGGCGGCGGTCGGCGGCGGCTGGGCGGTCCACGCCAACCAGTACGGTCGCATCGTGGCGCTGGTGGTACTGGCGTTCCTGGGGCTGACCCTGCTCTCCTCGCACCTGGCCGAATGGCTGACCCGCCCGTTCGTGGCGCTGGGCAACCGGCTGTCGCAGCGCTCGGACGCCAGCGACGGCGGTTCGGTCGGGTCCGCCGCGGGACTCGGCGTGGCCACCGGCCTGCTGTGGGCACCCTGCGCCGGGCCGATCCTGGGCCTGCTGCTGACCGGTGCGGCACTCAACGGTGCCAGCGTGCAGACCACCCTGCTGCTGCTCACCTATGCCGCCGGTGCGGCCACCTCGCTGGGGCTGGCGCTGCTGATCGGCGGCAAGGTGTTCGCCGTGATGAAGCGATCGCTGGGCGCCGGCGAGTGGGTCCGGCGCACGCTCGGCGTGCTGGTGCTGGCCGGCGTGGCGGCAATTGCGCTGGGCCTGGATACCGGCCTGCTCACGCGCATCTCGCTGGCCAGCACCGGCGGCCTGGAGCAGCGCCTGATCGGCGCGGTGCAACCGGACCCGCCGTCGGCGCCAGTGCAGCGCGCGGGCGAGCCGTTGCCGGTGGAGGGCGAGATTCCCTCGCTGGCTGGCGCCACCCAATGGCTCAACACCGCACCGCTGAGCGCGGCGCAACTGCGCGGCAAGGTGGTGGTGGTCGATTTCTGGACCTATTCGTGCATCAACTGCCTGCGTTCGCTGCCCTACGTGCGCGGCTGGTACGACAAGTACAAGGACCACGGACTGGTGGTGGTCGGCGTGCACGCGCCGGAGTTCGCCTTCGAGAAGGATCCTGCCAACGTGCGCCAGGCCGTGCGTTCGCTGGGCGTGGACTACCCGGTCGCGCTGGACAACGGTTATGCCATCTGGCGCGGCTTCCACAACCAGTACTGGCCGGCGCACTATTTCATCGACGCCAGGGGGCGCATCCGCGCGCATCATTTCGGCGAGGGCGAATACGCCCGCAGCGAGGACACCATCCGTCAGTTGCTGACCGAAGCGGGCTACACGGATCTGCCCGGCGGCTACGTCAAGCCCGGTGCGACCGGTGCCGAGGCGGCCGGTTCAGGCGCCATGGACCGCTCCCCGGAGACCTACGTCGGCTACGCCCGGGCGGCCAACTTCGCCGGCGGTCCGGTGGCCCACGACGATGCCTGGGACTACAAGATCCCCCACGCCCTGCTGCCGAACCAGTGGGCGCTGGGCGGTCGCTGGACCATCCATGAGGAGAGCGCGCGGCTGGACCAGGCCGGCGGGCGCATCGCCTACCGCTTCCGCGGTCGCGACCTGCACCTGGTGCTGGGCCCCGCCGCCGACGGCCAGCCGGTGCGCTTCCGGGTGACCATCGATGGCCGGCCGCCCGGCGCGGACCATGGCATGGACACCGATGCACAGGGCAACGGCACGGTCACCGGACAGCGCCTGTACCAACTGGTCCGCCAGGCGCACGGCAGCGGCGAACGGCTGTTCGAGATCACCTTTCTCGATCCGGGAGTGCGGGCGTATGCGTTCACGTTTGGGTAGCCCACGATCGCCCGGACCTGCGAATCGGAACCGGGAGCATCTCCGCTCGACATCACGCACTGGAGGACGTCATGAGACCTGACAACCATGATCCGCGGAGACGGCGCTTTCTGCGCGCGGCGCTGGGCGGTGGTGCGCTGGTGATGACCGGAGGCGGGTGGATCGGGGCGCGGCTGTTTGCGGACGGCCCCCGCGCGGCACGCCCCGTAACGCCACCCGCGCCCGCGCCCGACCTGCTGCTGGAATGCTTTGCCGACGACGGCCAGCGGCTGGGACCCTGCCACGTGCGCAAGCTGGTGCTCAGCGACGCGCAGTGGCGCCAGCGACTGTCGGATGCGGCGTTCTACGTGATGCGCCGCAACGGCACCGAACGCGCGTTCAGCGGTGCGCACGAGAAGCCCGCAGTAGCGGGCCTGTACCGCTGCCCGGGCTGCGACACCGCGCTGTACGACGCGGCGACGCAGTTCGACTCGGGCACCGGCTGGCCCAGCTTCTGGCAGCCGATCGCCCCGGCCAACGTCAGCGAGAGTCGCGACCATGCCTTCGGCTGGGTCCGCACCGCCATCAGCTGTGCCGGCTGCGACAGCCACCTGGGCCACGTCTTCGACGACGGTCCGCGCCCGACCGGGCTGCGCTACTGCATGAACTCGGTGGCGCTGCGCTTCGTGCCGCGCGCGAGCGGCTGAAGTGGCTCAGGCGACGCGGTAGGGTTGCAGCAGGGCGGGGTCGGCGAACACGCCGGCGGGCAGCTGGTAGCGCGGCATGCGCCCGCCGCGCAGCAGGTCGCGGATACGGGTGGAGGAAATCTGCAGCGGCGTCACCTCCAGCTCGACCAGCCGACCTGCCGGCGCAGCATGCAACGAGCGCGCGTCGCACCAGCGGCCCTCGCACGCCGCCGCCAGGGTCGGCGCCCATTGCGCGGACACGCCGGGGCGGGTCAGCACGCCGATGTGCGCCAGCTCGAACAGCTCGTGCCAGCGGTGCCAGCCGGGCAGCCCGGCAAAGGCATCGGCGCCGATCAGCAGCACCAGCGAGCGCGCCGGTTGCTCGCGCCGCAGCTCGGCCAGCGTGTCCACGGTGTAGGACGGTCCGTTCCGCCCCAGTTCGCGCGTATCCAGCTGCAGAGTCGACTGGTCGGCCAATGCTGCGCGCAGGATGGCCACACGCTGCGCCGCATCGGCGACCGGCGACGGCCGGTGCGGCGGCACGCTGGCCGGCAGCAGGCAGACCTCCGCATCGAGCAGTTCGGCCGCTTCCCAGGCAGCGCACAGATGACCCAGGTGCACCGGATCGAAGGTGCCGCCAAGCAGTGCCAGCGGCTTCATGCCAGCGCCGTGGAGGCGCGCGGCTCGGCGATGGCGGCGATCAGCCGCTCGGCTTCGCGCCACGGGTCGCCCTGCTCACGGCCCTTGGCCATGCGATCGATCTGTGCCGCCCGGGCCAGGCACTGCAACCAGTGCTCGCGTGGCGCCCGCCGCAGCGCCTTGCGGAACAACTGCTCGCGCGCTGCCCACAGCCGCTCGGTCTTGGCCTGGGCGGCAAAGTCGCGGGCGTTGGCCAGGCGCAGCGCCAGTTGCAGCTGGTTCACCAGCCAGCCCATCAGGGCGATCAGCTCGTCGCCTTCGGAACGCAGCCCGGCCAGGATGTGCAGGGCGCGGCCGCCATCGCCGGCAAAGGCCGCGTCGGTCAGCTTGAAAGCGTCGTAGCGTGCGCTGTCGGCAACCAGGCTTTCCATCGCCGCTGCATCGATGCGGCGGCTGTCGTCGCCGCGCAGCACCACCAGCTTGTCGATCTCCTGCGCCGCGGCCAGCAGGTTGCCCTCGACCCGGCCGGCCAGCAGCGCGGCGGCGTCCGGGGTGGCCTGCAACCCGCGCGAGGCCAGCCGAGCACCGATCCAGGAGGCCCACTCGTGCTGGCGCGGCGCGTTGAACACCACCACCGCGCCGGCGGCGTCCAGGTTACGGGTCCAGGCGCCCTCGTGCTTGCTGCTCCACTCGGTGGCGGTGACCAGCAGGGTCACGTCCGGCGGCGGGTCGGCGCAGAAGGCATTGATCGCCTTGGCACCCTCGGTCCCGGGACGGCCGGTGGGCAGGCGCAGATCCAGCAACCGCCGGGTCGCGAACAGCGACATGCCCGCAGCGGCGCGGGCCAGGTTGTCCCAGTCGAAATGGGCGCCCACATCCAGCACTTCGCGCTCGCTGTAGCCGAGCCGCCGGGCCTGCGCACGCAGCGCATCGGCAGCTTCCAGCACCAGCAATTCCTCACCAGCCAGCAGATAGACCGGGTGCAGGCTGTCCGCGGCCAGCGCCTTCTGCCATTGGCTGGCGTTGAGCGGCATCGGTCAGCGCGTGGACGAGGCGGCCGCAGGCGCCGCCGGCATGTGCTGGCCGGCCGCCTGCAGCCGGAACACGATCGCCTGCACCATGTCGTCGGTGAGGCTCCCCTGGATTTCCTCCACCTGGGTAGCGTCACCGATCGGATTGCTGGCGTCGAAGCTGTAGTCGCGCGACATGTCGATCCGCTGCGACGGCAGCAATACGTTGCCGCTGCCATCGGTGACCAGGAACTCGACCTGGTAGTGCACCGAGTACTCGGTGACCCGCGCATAGCCGCTGACGCTGAGGATGTCGGTATTGAACGCGGCCACCGGCACCTTCAGCTCGACCACGCCCGGACCGGCATCGTCCTCCAGGGTCACCCCGGCGCTTTCCAGCGCCCGCGCCAGGTTGCGCTGCAGGTCGCCACCGCTTCGCACGGCCAGGTGCATGCGCTGCATTGCCGGCGGCAACGCCGCGCTCTGCCGCAAGTGGAAGCCGCAGCCACCGAGCATGGCGGCCATCAGCAGGATCGCCCCAAGCCACGGCAGCGGCCGGCGGATACGCGGCCGGCCAGCCGGGGCGCCGTGCGATGGGGTCATGCCGCGAATCGAGCTGCTCATGGATGCCTATCCTGCAACGATGTTGACGATCTTGCCTGGAACCACGATGACCTTGCGCACGGTCTGCCCGCCCAGTGCGGTCACCACCTGCGGCTGCGCCAGGGCCAGCGCCTCGGCATCGGCTTTCGAGGCGTTCGCGGCGACCTCGATGGTAGCGCGCAGCTTGCCGTTGACCTGCACCGCCATGGTCAGGCTGTCGCGCACCAGCGCGTCGGGGTCCGCCTGCGGCCAGGGCTGATCCTCCAGCACGGTCTCGGGGTGGCCGAGCACCTGCCACAGCGCATGACTGACATGCGGCACCACCGGATTGAGCAGCAGCACCATCGCCTCCAGCGCCTCGTGGCGCACCGCGCGACCCTGCTCGCTCATGTCGGTGAACCTGTTCAACGCGTTGAGCAGTTCCATCAGCGAGGCGATCGCGGTGTTGAAAGCGTGCCGCCGACCAAGGTCGTCGCCGACCTTCTGGATGGTTTCGTGCAGCTGTCGCCGCAGGGTCTTCTGCCCGGCATCGAGCGCGGCCGGGTCGACGACGCCTGCGGCGTCCCCCCATCCGCCTTCGGCACCTTCCCCCGCAGGCGGGAGAAGGGAAGCGGAGCGGTCTGCGACCGCGGCCTTGATCATGGGGTGATCCGGCTGCGCCGCGTGCGTGGTCACCTCGCGCCAGAACCGGCGCAGGAACCGCGCCATGCCCTCGACGCCGGCCTCGTTCCATTCCAGCGACTGCTCCGGCGGCGCGGCGAACATCGAGAACAGGCGCACCGTGTCGGCGCCGTACTTGTCCACCATTGCCTGCGGATCGACGCCGTTGTTCTTGGACTTGGACATCTTCTCGATGCCGCCGATCTGCACCGCCTGGCCATCGGCCCTCAGCCGCGCGCCGGTGACGCGTGCGTTGGCGTCGCGCTCCAGCTCCACGTCGGCGGGATTGATCCAGTCCTTCGAGCCGTCCTCGTTGTCGCGATAGAAGGTCTCGGCGATCACCATGCCCTGGCACAGCAGGTTGGTCGCCGGCTCGTCACTCTGCACCAGGCCGGCGTCACGCAACAGCTTGTGATAGAAGCGGAAGTACAGCAGGTGCAGGATCGCATGCTCGATGCCGCCGATGTACTGGTCCACCGGCAGCCAGTGGTCCGCGCGCTCATCGACCTGCTCGCTGGCGCCCGGGCTGGTGTAGCGGGCGTAGTACCAGCTCGACTCCATGAAGGTGTCGAAGGTGTCGGTCTCGCGTTCGGCGGCGGCGCCGCACTGCGGGCAGGTGGTCTGGCGCCAGGCCGGATCGGCCTTGATCGGCGACTGCATGCCGCTGAAGGCCACGTCTTCGGGCAGCACCACCGGCAGCTGGTCCTCGGGCACCGGCACCGCCCCGCAGGCGTCGCAGTAGATCACCGGGATCGGACAACCCCAGTAACGCTGGCGGCTGACGCCCCAGTCGCGCAGGCGCCAGTTGACCCGGCGCACGCCCTTGCCCTCGGCTTCGAGCCGGCGGGCGATGGCATCGAACGCGGCGTCGAACTCCAGCCCGTCGTACTCGCCCGAATTGACCAGCGTACCGCGCTCGGTATAGGCCGCCTCCTGCTGGATGCGGCGCTCGAAGTCCTCCACCAGCGCCAGCGCGGCGGAACTGGCGTAGGCGTCGGTATCGCCGCCCTCCAGCGCCGCGCGCATGGCGTCGGCGCCCACGCCCTGGCGCAGGTCGTGGCGGATCTCGGCCAGCGCGTCGAGTACGCCGCGATCGACGATCACCATGCGGATCGGCAGGCTGTACTTCTGCGCGAATTCCCAGTCGCGCTGGTCGTGTCCGGGCACCGCCATCACCGCGCCGGTGCCGTAGCCCATCAGCACGAAGTTGGCCACGAACACCGGCATCGGCTCGCCGGTGAGCGGGTGGATCGCGCGCAGGCCGGTGTCCATGCCGCGCTTTTCCTGGGTTTCCAGCTCCGCCTCGGACACGCCGCCGTGCTTGAGCTCTTCCAGGAACGCAGCCAGCCGCTCGTTGTCGCGCGCGGCCTTGAGCGCCAGCGGGTGCTCGCCGGCGACCGACAGGAAGGTGGCGCCCATCAGCGTGTCCGGGCGCGTGGTGAACACGGTCAGTGGCGTGCTTTCGTCCTCCACTGCGAAGTGGATCTCCAGCCCCTCGGAGCGACCGATCCAGTTGCGCTGCATGGTCTTGACCGCGTCGGGCCAGCCCGGCAGCGTGTCCAGCCCGCCCAGCAGCTCCTGCGCGTAGTCGGTGATCTTGAGGAACCACTGCGGGATCTCGCGCTTTTCCACCAGCGCGCCGGAGCGCCAGCCGCGGCCGTCGACCACCTGCTCGTTGGCCAGCACGGTCTGGTCGACCGGATCCCAGTTGACCACCGCGTTCTTGCGGTAGGCCATGCCCTTTTTCATCAGCCGGGTGAACATCAGCTGTTCCCAGCGGTAGTACTCCGGCTGGCAGGTGGCGAACTCGCGGCTCCAGTCATACGCGAACCCCATGCGCTGCAGCTGCCCGCGCATGTGCTCGATGTTGGCGTAGGTCCATTTCGCCGGTGCCGTCCTGTTCTTGATCGCGGCGTTTTCCGCCGGCAGGCCGAACGCGTCCCAACCCATCGGCTGCAGCACGTTCCTGCCGTTCATGCGCTGGTAGCGGCTGATCACGTCGCCGATGGTGTAGTTGCGCACGTGGCCCATGTGCAGCGCACCGGACGGGTACGGCAGCATCGACAGGCAGTAGAACTTCGGACGGGAGGGATCCTCGACCACCTCGTAGGCGTGCCGCTCGCCCCAGAACTGCTGGGCGGCCGCTTCCACCGCTTGCGGCTGGTAGGGCCGATCGCCTCCCTGCCCGGTGGCCTGGTCGTTCGAAATCTGCTCGTGATTGTCCTGCATGTGTCCGGTGCCGTGTGCGTTGTAGGCAGCCTTCGGGCCGAAAGCCGGCAGCTGCGATGAACCCAGCAGATTAGTGTACCGCTTCGCGCTTGGCGACCCTCGCCGTGGCGCCAGGAGGCCGGACGAACGCGACTGGGCCGTACCGCACGGACTACTCCGGGCAGGCCGGTGTCCGGCCGGCGTGGACGGCACGGGCCACACCGGCGACCTCGTCCGCGAGCCGTGCCATGACCTGCTGGTGGCCTTGCACCAACGCCTGGTAACCGGGCCCGACCGGCTCGCTCAGGCGGCTGGTGCAGGTCACCGTCGCGCCCCCCTCGAGCGAGCGCACGCTCCACACCGCATCGACCCGCGCCGCCTGGCCCACGATGGAGTCGAAACGACGCAGGTCCAGCTTGATGCGCAGCCTTGACTTCCCGTTGCCCGGCAGGCCGCTCAGATCCTGCGAGCCGAGCTGGCCGGCCAGGTCCGCCGCCAGCGCCGCATGCACCTCGTCAGCCAGCGGCGCGATCCAGCGCTCTCCGTTGAGCACGGCCACGTCCTGGCCGCCCTGGCGGATCACCAGTTGCGGCACGTCGACCTGCGCCGGCACGCTCACCGGGAGAAGTTCGAACGGAACCGGCGCCGACATCTGCGGTGTGGACCCGGTCGCCACCGGTACCAGCGTGTAGTAGTGCATCGGCGGCGAGGCGCAGCCGGCCAGGCCAAGCGCCAGGGCGCCCACCGCGAGAACCGATTGCCAACGCACGATCATGGCTTGCTCCTTGATGTGGGGGCCGGCCGCGTCGGTGGGATCGGTGCACGGTCGGCGCGGCGGCCCCGGATCAGTGCCTCCGGATGACCGCTGAGGTAGTCGGACAAGGCACGCAGCGACCGCGCCATCCGCTTGAGTTCCTGCAGGGTCCCGCCGAGGCTCTGCTGCAACGGAGAATCATCGGACAATGTGTTGTTCGCCGTACCCAGCGTCTTCTGCGCTCCCTTCAGGGTCTGCTTGAACTGCGGCAACACCTCGCCATTGACCTGCTTCAGCGTGTGGTCCAGATCGGCCAGCGTGTGGTCCAGGTTCTGCCCGATGCTGTCGAACGGCACCTTCTGCAGCTTGGCCACGATGTCGGCCACCTGCTCCTGCAACTTGTCGAAACTGCCCGGCGCGGTCGGTATCTGCAGCGGCGTGGCGTCGGGATTGAAATCGGCCTTGGCCGCCTTGGGGACGAAATCCATCGCGATGTACAGCTGACCGGTGAGCAGGTTGCCGGTGCGTGCCTGTGCACGCAAGCCATGGCCGACCAGGCTCTGCATCATCTGCCCCAGGTCGGCGTTGCCTCCCTTGGCGCGCGACAACTGGACCAGCGTGTCGTAGGCGTGCCCCAGCCGCTGCGGATAGATCACCGCGCCCACCGTCACCGGGAAGCGCTGGGTGTGCTCGTCGTACTCCAGGTTGATCGAGACCACCCGGCCGATGTTGACGCCCAGGAATTCCACCGGCGCATCCACCGCCAAGCCGCGCAACGACTGGTTGAAACGCATGCGGATATAGCGTGGCGGACCGTCCGGCGGCGCCATCGCGGTGGCCCTGTCGTTGAACAACTGGTAGCTGGCGTCTTCGGGCGCTGGCGTGCTCGTGTGCGGCCCCGGCGGCTCCTGGAACGCCACGCCACCGGCGACCACCGCCGCCAGCGACTGCGAATTGAGCTTCAGCCCGTTGGCGCCAAGCGACACATCCACACCGCTGGCGTTCCAGAAGCGCGATGCGGTGGTGACATAGCGGTCGTTCGGGCCGTCCACGAAGATGTGCAGCGACACGCCCTTGCCATCCGGGTCCATCTGGTAGGAGACCACGCGGCCGACCTGGATCCGCCGGTAGTACACCGGCGAGCCGATATCCAGCGAGCCCAGGTCGTCGCTGTGCAGCACGAAACTCTTGCCCGGCGCCCCGTGCAGCACCGCCGGCGGCGTTTCCAGCCCCTCGAACTGGTACTTCTCCTGGTTGGAGTCGCCCACGTCGGCACCGATGAACGCCCCGGACAGCAGGGTATCCACGCCGGAGATCCCACCCAGGCCAATGCGCGGGCGCACCACCCAGTAACGGGTGTCACGGGTGGCGAAACCGGCGGCGCTCTTTTCCAGCGCCACCTCGACACGCACCTTGCGTCGGTCGTCGCTCAGGCTGATCCGGGTAACCTTGCCGATCACCACGTTCTTGTATTTCACCGGGGTCTTGCCCGCCTCCAGGCCCTCGGCGGTCGTGAAGGTGATGCTGATCTGCGGTCCGGCCTGAAGCCAGCTGTTGACCACCAGCGACAACCCCACCAATGCAGCCAGGATCGGTACCAGCCAGATCAGCGAGACGTTGACGCGCCGACGCTGGACGACCGGCTCGGGCAGGTCCTGCGGCGGCGGATGGGGGGGCGACGATTCTGTCATGGTCCTTCCTTCGCGTCCCACAGCAGACGCGGGTCGAAGCTCATCGAGGCAAACATGGTTAGTACCACGGTGAGGCCGAAAAACACCACGCCGGGCAGCGGATCGACCCGGCTCAATACATCGAAGCGCACCAGCGCGGTCAGCAGCGCTACCACGAACACGTCCAGCATCGACCAGTAGCCGATGAACTCGACCAGCCGATACAGCGCGCCCCGCTGGCGCATCGCCCAGTCACTGCCGCGACGGGCACTGACCAGCAGCAACCCCAGCACCAGGAATTTCAACACCGGCACCACGATGCTTGCGGTGAACACGATCACCGCCAGGCTGGGCGAGCCCTTGACCCACAGCTCCACCACCCCGCTGATGATGGTGTTGTCGTCCACGTCGCCCACGCTGACGGTGCGCATGATCGGCAACACGTTGGCCGGGATGTACACGATGAAGGCCGCGATCAGCAGCGCCCAGGTGCGCATCAGGCTGGCGGTCTTGCGCCGACGCAGCCCCGCCCCGCAGCGCGGACACGCCGCCGGCGAGAAGCCCGGCTGGCGGCACACCAGGCCGCAGACGCGGCAGGCGATCAGGCCCAGCTCGGGTGCGCGCGGCAATGCGTTCACGGTGCCCCCTTGTCCGCAGTGTCGTCCCACAGCCGGCGCAGGTCGATGCCGGAGAACACGGTGATCAGAAGCGTCAGCACGCCGTAGGCGTAGATGCCCGGATCGGGCAGCACGTCGAAATAGGTGCGCGCCTTGACGATGGCCACCAGCGCGCCCAGCACGAACACCTCGCTCATGGTCCATGGTTGCAGGTAGTGCAGCGCCACCATCATGCGGCCGAAACCCGGCGCGCGCCGGCCGCGCCGCGCAAACAACAGCAACCAGCCCAGCATCAGCATCTTGTTCAACGGAAAGAAAAACAGCGTGGCGGCCGCCAGCACGGCCACCACCTGGGCGTCGTGCTGCCACATGGCGATGATGGTGCCCCACAGGGTGGTGCTGTTCTGCGTGGTGCCCAGGCCCAGGGTGACGATGGGCCAGACGTTGGCGATCAGGAACACGATCAAGGCGGTGGCCACCAACGCCAGCATGCCGTCGGTGCCCACCGCATGGTGGCGCGCAAGTACCGCCCCGCAGCGCGGGCAGCGAAGCACCTGGTTGCGCCGCGGTTCGCGCTGGCGGTAGACCGTATCGCAGTACTCGCAGATACCGATGTCCTGCGCACCGGGCGCAGGCAGGGCGTGGTTGCAACGGGCCGACGTACTCATCGGCGGATTCTCGCAAATCCCGGCGTCGCGCGCAGGAGTCAGCCATACCCATCACGGCGCCTGCACCGGCGTGCTCCGCGCCCTTGATATGCTTGGCCGCGCCCCGATCTGGACGTCAGCCCCCCATGGAGAGACACGTGAACACCGCCACCAGCCAAGCGCATGTCTTCGAGGTCGACCCGGCCACCTTCGAGACCGAGGTGCTGCAGGCCTCGCTGGACACCCCCGTGCTACTCGACTTCTGGGCCAGCTGGTGCGAGCCGTGCAAGACGCTGGGCCCGCTGCTGGAAAAACTCGCTGCCGAATACAACGGCGCGTTCCGCATGGGCAAGGTGGACGTGGACAAATACCAGGAGCTGGCCGGCATGTTCGGCATCCGCTCCATTCCCACCGTGATGCTGGTCAAGGACGGACAGATCCTGGACGGCTTCGCCGGTGCGCTGCCCGAGGGCCAGTTGCGCGAGTTCCTGTCGCGCCACCTGCAACCACTGGAAGGGGAAGCCGACGATACGCCCGCGCAGGCGCCTGCGGAGAGTCCCGAGCAAACCATAAACCGCCTGCAGCAGCTGATCGCGGCGGAGCCGGACACCGCCGAACACAAGCTCGACCTGGCACTGGCCCTGATGCAGGTGGGCCGCGTCGATGCCGCATCGGCCGAGCTCGATGCGCTGCCGGTCAACCTGGCCACCGACGCCCGCGCCGTGCGGCTGCGCAGCCAGCTGGAGCTGGCCGGCGCCCTGGAAGGCGCGCCGGCCACGGCGGAGCTGCGCCGGCGCGTGGAGGCGGACGGCAACGACTGGGCCGCCCGCGACCTGCTCGGCGTGCGACTGCTGCTGGAAGACGATCCGGCCGCCGGCCTGGAGCAGTTCCTGGCCATCCTGCAGCATGCCCGCGACTGGAACGATGGCCAGGCCAAGAAACGCCTGCTGGCCGCATTCGCCACGCTGGACGATGCCGAGCTGGTCGGCCGCTATCGCCGGCGGATGGCTTCGCTGCTGTTCTGACGGCGAAGGCCCCGGCAGCGATACCGCTCGGCAGGGTGGGCTTCAGCCCACCAGCTCTTGGCGTTTCCGCTGCGTTGGCTTGGTGGGCTCAAGCCCACCCTACCCACGACCTGGCTGCGCTGTTCTGCAAGTCGCCCGGCATCGAGAAGACCGAAAACCACTGCAGCGGAGCCGCTGGCGTAGGGTGGGCTTCAGCCCACCAGCTCTTGGCGTTTCCGCTGCGTTGGCCCTGGTGAGCTGAAGCCCGCCTACCCACGACCTGGCTGCGCTGTTCTGCAAGTCGCCCGGCATCGAGAAGACCGAAAACCACTGCAGCGGAGCCGCTGGCGTAGGGTGGGCTTCAGCCCACCAGCTCTTGGCATTTCCGCTGCGTTGGCTTGGTGGGCTGAAGCCCACCCTACCCACGACCTGGCTGCACTGTTCTGCAAGTCGCCCGGCATCGAGAAGACCGAAAACCACTGCAGCAGAGCCGCTGGCGTAGGGTGGGCTTCAGCCCACCTTGGCTTTTCCGCTGCGTTGGCCCTGGTGGGCTGAAGCCCACCCTACGCGAACTGCGCGTTGCAAGCGCGGCTGCTCCGGAGCCTGACAACCATACGCGTGCGCATGGTAAGGTCCTGGCTTTTCCAACCGGCCTGACCTGTCCATGCGCGCCTCCACCTTCCGCCGACTGCTCAACCTGTGGCCGCCGTTTCTGTTCAACAGCATCCGCGTGCAGTCGTTGAGCGAGGACTGGAGCGAAGCGCGGGTGGTGCTGCGGCTGCGCCCGTGGAACCGCAACTACGTGCGGACCCAGTTCGGCGGCAACCTGTTTGCCATGACCGACCCGTTCTGGATGCTGCTGGTGATGCACCAGCTGGGCACCGACTACATCGTCTGGGACAAGGCCGGGGCCATCGACTTCGTGGCGCCCGGCCGCGAGGACGTGTATGCCCACTTCAAACTGGAACCGGCGGTGGTGCAGGCGCTTCGCGACGCCGCGGCCGGCGGCGAGAAGGTACTGCACTGGTTCGAGACCGACATCGTCACCGCCGGCGGCGAGGTGGTGGCGCGGGTGCGCAAGCAAGTCTACGTGCGGCTGAAGCAGCGGGCGCGCTGAGCCTTTCTCAGCCGTTTTCGCGCTCGAAGCGCAGCAGCGCATCGAGCTCGGCCTCGGCTTGCCGCACCGAGGAACCGGCCAGGTGGTTGGCCAGCCAATCCAGCTTGCCGAACCAGCGCAGCACGACGTAGCTCAGACCGACCAGGGCCAGCGAAACCAGCGCGGAGAACAGCAGCCACGCGAGCAGCCCGGGACGAGCGTGGTCCCAGATGTTTATCCCGAACCGGTCGCCATCGGCCTGTGCAAGCATCAGCAGGGCGGGGATCCAGATCACGCTGCCGATCAGCGCGGACACTGGCGCCTCGATCCTGACGCGCCAGGCCCGCAGGTCGGCAAGGCGACGCTGGATCTCGAGCACCGGCGCGGCGTAGTCGATCCGGCGCAGCGTCATCAGCGTGCGCGCGGGGATGATCACCGAGATCAGGCCGAACGCCTGCATGGCCAGGCCCGACGCCATCGCCCGCGCATCGCCCAGGTGGCCCGACCAGGACGCGATGCCCCAGGCCATCAGCGCCACACCGAGCGGAATCTGCAGCACCAGCCACCAGGCCAGCGGCCGCAGGCGCCGCCGCAGCCGCGCCATGCGCCCGTCGTGAAACCCCTGCCATTGGATCGCCTGCTGCGCGGCAAGTCGACGATCGAGCGTCTGCCAGGCCAGCTTCATCTCATCCAGTTCCATGCTCATGCTCCGGTGGTGGCTGGCGTGACCATCCGGTCGCGCAGCGTTTGCTTGATGCGACCGAGCTTGGTCGCGACATTGGTCTGGCTGATGCCCAGGACATTGGCGATCTCCTGGTAGGAGCGGTCCTCCAGGTACAGCAGGACCAAGGCCCGGTTGAGCGGATCGAGTTGCGCGATGAACGCGTGCAGCATGGCCAGCCGCTCATCTTCCTCGGGGATTGGCTCACCCCCGCCTATCGTCTCCAGATGGCGGAGATCCAGCGGCTCGACCCGCTCGGCGAGCGAGGCCTTTTCCCGCCGCAGCTGCGAAATCGCCACGTTCAAAGCGACCCGGTACATCCAGGTGGAGAACTTCGCGCGCTGCTCGTCATAGCTGCCGAACGCGCGCCAGAGCTGGGCACTGATCTCCTGCTCCAGGTCCTGCCGGTCCTCGGCGTCGCGGGCGTACACCGCCGCCACCTTGAACACGATCCTGCGATGCTCGTGCAGCAGTGCCTCGAAACGTTGCTGGTGTTTCCTGCCGGTCATGGCCGTCCTTTTCCCCTGTCCTACCCATGATTCGCATGGCCGCAAAAAAAATCACAGCCGAGCCGACCTACAATGGCCCGATTCCTGTCCCCGGAGCCCGCATGGCACCGCTGCGCGTCAAACGCTACCTGCTGACCGGCCTGCTCACCTTCATCCCGCTGTGGGTGACCTGGGCGGTGTTCAAGTTCGTGCTGGGCCTGCTGGCCGGCATCGGCGCGCCACTGGTCGCCGCGCTGCTGCAGGCCATGGCGGTGGTGGCGCCGCACACCGCCGCCACGCTGCGGATGGACTGGCTCGTCTCGACCCTGGCTCTGCTGCTCACCCTGCTGGCGCTGTACCTGCTCGGTGCGCTGGCGCACCGGGTGATCGGCCAGCGCCTGCTGGACGGGTTCGACGCGCTGCTGGCCCGGATTCCGCTGGTGCAGACCATCTATGGCGGCACAAAGAAGCTGATGGCCGTGCTGCAGAAGAAGCCGTCCGGCGTGCAGCGGGTGGTGCTGGTGGATTTCCCTCGCCGCGGCATGAAGGTGGTGGGCTTCGTGACCCGGGTGATGATCGAGGACGGCTCGGGCCGTGAGATGGCCGCGGTGTACATCCCCACCACGCCCAACCCCACCGGCGGTTACCTGGAAGTGGTGCCGCTGGACGAACTCACGCCCACCGACTGGACCATGGACCAGGCCATGGCCTTCATCATCTCCGGCGGCGCGGTGGCACCGGACACGCTGCCCGCCTCGCCGACGCTGCCGCCCGAAGCGTAGGCAACGGGCCGGACCCGCGGATGCGCGCGGCCCGGGCTTTGCGCCATGATGGCCGGTCCGGCGCCCGCGGGCGCTTCGCACCCGTGCGCCCGACCGACCGATGAGGACCTCCATGCGCCGATGGCTTCCACTCGCCCTTTTCATGCTGGCCGCGCCGGCCGCCACTGCCCTGGCAGCCCAGCCCACCGACTGGACCACCCCGGCCGAAGCGAGCGGCTTCCGCACCAGCCCACACTACGCCACCACCGTCGATTACCTGCGCCGACTGGCCGCCGCGGCGCCGCGCACGATCCGCGTGGAAACCTTCGGCACCAGCCCGCAGGGCCGGCCGATGACCGTGGTGATCGCCAGCAGCGACGGCACGTTTTCGCCAGCCGCCGCGCGTGCCGCGCACAAGCCGGTGGTGCTGGTGCAGGCGGGCATCCATCCGGGCGAGATCGAGGGCAAGGACGCCGGCCTGATGCTGCTGCGCGACATCGCCATCAGGGGCAAGTGGCCGCACCTGCTCGACCACGTGGTGCTGGTGTACATCCCGGTATTCAGCGTGGACGGTCACGAGAATCTCAGCCCCTACCACCGGATCAACCAGAACGGACCCGAGCAACAGGGCTTCCGGGGACAATCGCAGTATCTGAACCTCAACCGCGACTACCTCAAGGCGGACGCTCCGGAAATGCGGGCGTGGCTGAAATTGTGGCAACGCTGGCTGCCCGACCTGCTGATCGACGTGCACACCACCGACGGCGCCGACTATCCCTACGACCTGACCTGGTACACCGAAGACCCGCACAAGCTCGATCCAGCGGTGAGTGCCTGGCAGCAGCAGGCCATCGTCGACCATGTCGTCCCCGCCTACGAGAAACGCGGGCACCAGGCATCGGTCTACCTGGAGTTCAAGGACGGCCGCGATCCGCGCAAGGGTATCGAGAATTTCGGCTCCGGACCGCGCTTTTCCACCGGCTACGCCGCCCTGCAGAACCGCCCCGCGCTGCTGATCGAGACGCACATGCTCAAACCGTATGGGGTCCGCGTACGCGCCGCCTACGACATGGTCGAGCTGATGCTGGAGCAGGTCGGACAGCACCCGAAGGCCCTGCTGGACGCGACCGCCGCGGCCGACGCGCATACCATCGCCCGCGCCGCACGCGCCGATGCCCGGGTGCCGCTGACCTTCAAGCTGGACCCGGCACCGAAGCCGTTCCAGCTGCATGGCTTCGCCTTCGGCGTGCAGCACAGCGATATCTCGGACAGCCCGTGGATTCGCTACGACCGGACCCACCCCAGGACCTACTCCATCCCGAGCTGGAATCGCCTGCTGCCCGCCCTGAGCGTCGCGCCACCGGCCGCCTATGCGATCCCGGCGCAGTGGACGGCGATCATCGATCGCCTGGATGCGCACGGCATCGTCTATCGCCGTCTGACCCGGCCCATGCCGGTGCACGCAAGCGGCTACCAGCTGGACAATCCGCACTGGGCCACTGCCCCGTTCGAAGGCCACCTGATGCTGCGCGACTTTGCCCTGCACGAGGTGGCGCGCGAGCAGACCCTGCCCGCAGGCTCGGTGATCGTGCCGATGAACCAGCGCGCGGCCAACGTGGCGGTGAACCTGCTCGAACCGCAGGCACCCGACTCGCTGTTGCGCTGGGGCTACCTCAACGCCATTTTCGAGGCCAAGGAATACGGCGAGCCGCGGGTGCTCGAAGGCCTGGCGCGCAACATGCTGGCCAGGGATCCGGCACTACGGACGGAGTTCGAGCACCGGCTGCGCGACGATCCGGCGTTCGCCGCCGATCCGGCGGCGCGGCTGCAGTTCTTCTACCTGCGCTCGCCCTGGTATGCCGCCCAGCAGGTCGGCGCCTACCCGGTGCTGCGGCTGGACCGGGCCCAGTGGCGGGCGCTGGAGCGGGCGGGCGCCGCCACCCCTGACCTTTGACACTGTCGACGGGCATGACCAATGGCCTAGCGTGATCCGTCATGTCGCGTCCGCCGGGCGCCATCGAAGCAACGAAACCGCCGCCTAGGGCGGCAACCACAGAGAGATATCCATGTCCAAACCGTATCTGAAGCCGCTGGCCCTGGCCGTGAGCCTGGCCCTTTCCCTGACTGCCTGTGGCAAGAACGAACAGGCTGCCGAGCAGCCGGCGCCGGCCGCCTCGGGTACCACCGCCGCTGTCACACCGAAGCACACCATCTTCGACGTCAGCGAGCTGGGTGCCTCCGACCAGGCCTGCAAGGACTTCGACAGCTACGTCAACGCCAAGTGGGTGGCGGCCAACCCGATTCCTTCCGACCGCAGCCGCTGGGGCGCGTTCGACGAGCTCGCCGAAAGCAGCCTGAAGACGCAGCACGACATCGTCGACAACGCAGCCAAGAACGCCGACAGCGCCAAGCCCGGCTCGATCGAGCAGAAGATCGGCTGGCTGTACGCCTCGGGCATGGACAAGGACGCCATCGAGAAGGCCGGCTACGCGCCGATCAAGCCCAAGCTCGAGGCCATCGACAACCTGAAGAATAGCCAGGACGTGGTGAACTACCTGGACAACAGCTTCGCCAGCGGCGACATGCAGGTGTTCAGCTTCGGCTCCGGCGCCGACTTCAAGCACGCCGACATGCAGATCGGCTACGTGTTCCAGAGCGGCCTGGGTCTGCCGACCAAGGACTACTACACCGATCCGAAGCATGCCGACGAGCGCAAGGCCTACCACGACTATGTGGCCAAGACCCTGGAGCTGACCGGCGTGTCCAAGGACGCTGCGCAGAAGCAGGCCGACCAGGTGCTGGACTTCGAGACCAGGCTGGCCAAGGCGTCGCTGGCCCCGGTGGAGATGCGCACCCCGGAGAACCAGTACCACTTCGTCAGCGTCAAGGAAGCGGACAAGATCACCCCGCACTTCAGCTGGGAGAAGTTCTTCGACGCCCAGGGCGTGAAGATCGACAAGGGCTTCTCGCTGTCGCAGCCGGCGTTCGCCGCCGAATTCGACAAGCTGCTGGCCAAGGCGCCGATCGACCAGTGGCAGGCCTACCTGCGTTTCCACGTCATCGACGATGCCTCGCCCTACCTGAGCACCGCTTTCCAGGACAACAAGTTCGACTTCTACGGCAAGACCCTGTCCGGTCAGCCGGAGCAGAAGCCGCAGTGGAAGCGCGTACTGAGCACCGTCAACGGCGCCATGGGCATGGCCCTGGGCGAATTGTACGTGGCCCGCGAGTTCACCCCCGAGGCCAAGGCGCGCGCGCAGGAACTGGTCGACAACGTGCGCAACGCGTTGAAGGCGCGCATCCAGAACCTGGACTGGATGAGCGACGAGACCAAGGCCAAGGCGATCGCCAAGTGGAACACCTTCCTGCCCAAGATCGGCTACCCCGACAAGTGGCGTGACTGGTCCGGCCTGGACATCAAGCAGGGCGACTACTACGGCAACGTGATGGCCGCCGGCAAGTACAACTACCAGTACGACCTGAGCAAGATCGGCCAGCCGACCGACCGCAAGGAATGGGGCATGACTCCGCAGACGGTCAACGCCTACTACAACCCCACCGACAACACGATCAACTTCCCGGCCGCGATCCTGCAGCCGCCGTTCTTCGACGCGCAGGCGGACGACGCGATCAACTACGGCGGCATCGGCGCGGTGATCGGTCACGAGGCCAGCCATGGCTTCGACGACGAAGGCAGCCAGTTCGATGGTGCCGGCAACAACGTCAACTGGTGGACCAAGGCCGATCGCGCCAAGTTCGACGCCCGCACCGACAAGCTGGTGGCGCAGTTCAACGGCTACACCCCGATCAAGGACAAGCCGGATGCCCACGTCAACGGCAAGCTGACCCTGGGCGAGAACATCGCCGACCTGGGCGGCCTGAACGTGGCCTACGACGCGCTGCAGACCGCGCTGAAGAACCACCCCGAGGAGGCCAACAAGAAGATCGACGGCTTCACCGAAGACCAGCGCTTCTTCCTGAACTGGGCGCGCGTGTGGCGTGGCAGCATCCGCGAGAAGCAGGCGGTGCTGCGGCTCAACACCGATCCGCACGCACCCGCCTCGCTGCGCGCGATCGGCGCACCGTCCAACATGGAAGCGTTCGCCACTGCCTTCCAGTGCAAGCCGGGCGACGCGATGGTCCGTTCGGGCGACAAGCAGGTAAAGATCTGGTAACTCCCGCGCCGGCGTGATGACACGCCGGCCCTGTCCCACTTTGGAACGCCGCGCATTCGCGCGGCGTTTTTTTTGCGTGCGCAGGGCGCTACGGTCTCGCCGCCTTGATGGTGTCGCCGCGAGCACGTGGTCGGCGCCCCGGGGGAGCCTGCTGTTCGACCAAGCGGGCTGTTGCGACCATGCTTCCGATAGCTCCGCCGGCCCGCCGGACTGCAGTACCTGCCATGACCAGTTGCATGCAACCTGATAACAGTTTATTAACGGTGATATCTGCGGAGGGGCTACGCGGATGCCTTCGATTCGTCGGTCGTCAAAAAACCAAGGGAGATCGCCATGAAGCTGACACTGCACCGCAAAACGCTTTGCTCCGCCCTGTACCTCGCGATGATATCCGCCCTGCCCCTGGCCTCACCGGTCTTTGCCCAGGCGGCCAGCCAGAATGAAGCCCCGGATGCACAGCAGGCGACCAAGCTGGAAACCATCGAGGTGACCGGCTCGCGCATCAAGAGCGCCGACGTGGTCACCCAGGTGCCGGTGATCACGATCAGCTCGGCCGACATCGCCAAGACCGGCCTGACCAGTGTCGGCGACATCCTGCAGCAGTTGTCTTCGTCCGGCTCCGCGCTGAATACCAAGTTCAACTCCGCCGGCAATTTCGGCTTTCCGCCAGACGGCAGCGGCGTGGGCTCGGGCTCGGCCACGCTCGACCTGCGTCACCTGGGCGCCAAACGCGTGCTGGTGCTGGTCGACGGCATCCGCTGGGTGAACGAAAGCTCGGCCTCGGGCGTCTCTGCAGCGGTCGACCTCAACACCATTCCGGCCAGCATCATCGATCGGATCGAGATCCTGCAGGATGGCGCCTCGTCGCTGTATGGCTCCGACGCCATTGCCGGCGTGGTCAACATCATCACAAAGCGCTCGCAGGACGGCGCTTCGGCCAATGTCTACTACGGCGATTACAACGACCGCAGCGGCGGCGCCACCACCAACGCCAATGTCTCGTTCGGCAACAAGGGCGACCGCTTCGAATTCTTCGTCGACTTCAGCTATCTCAAGCAAAAGGGCATCTCCGCCAGCGACTGGGCACAAGCCGGCGCCGAATGCGTGCCGGGCACCGGCCTGGCCAACTGCAGCTCGGCCACGCCGACCGGACGCTTCATCTTCACCGATCCGGGCGGCACCACCCACGACGTTACCCTCAACGGCCCGGTCACCGGCGTGGCCAGCTTCCCGGGCGATTTCCACGATTTCGGCACCGCCGATCGCTACGCCTTCGCCGCCCGCAATCTGCTGTTGACCCCGAACGAGCGCAAGGGCGTGTTCGCGCAGACCCGCTACAAGCTCACCGACAGCATCAGCTGGTACGCGCGCGGTCTGTACAACCACCGCACCTCGCTCAACCAGGCTGCCCCGGAGCCGATCTTCCTCGGTCCCGGCGCGGGTACCGGTGGACTGGCCGACAGCGTCGGCGTGGATGCAAGCAACCCGTACAACCCGCTCGGCTACACGCTGGATGCGGATCCGGTCAACGGCAACCTGATCCTGATCGGTCGCCGCCCGATCGAAGGCGGGCCGCGCCAGTATTCGCAGGACGTGGACACCTACTACTTCGGCACTGGCGTGGAAGGCTCGTTCGCGTTGGGCGAGCATGACTACTACTGGGACGTGAACTACGCCAACGGCAACAACAAGGCCACCCAGACCGTGCGCGGCACCTACAACATCGCGCACATCCAGCGGGCGCTGGGTCCGGTGGCCGACTGCACCGGCAGTTGCGTGCCGCTGAACATCTTCGGCGGCCCGGGCACGATCACACCGGAGATGCTGCAGTACATCCAGTACATCGAGCACGACCACAGCCAGAACAAGATCAACCTGTGGACGGCCAACCTTTCCGGCGACCTGTTCGACCTGCCGGCCGGCCCGCTGGCCTTCGCCACCGGCTACGAGCACCGCAACTACAGCGGCTCCTACGAGCCGGACGCGGTGGTGGTCGCCGGCGAAACCAACGGCGTGCCCTCGCTGCCGACTTCGGGCAGCTACTCGATCAACGAGTACTACCTGGAACTGAACGCACCGCTGCTGAAGGACGTACCCGGCATCAAGTCGCTGGACCTGTCCGCGGCCACGCGCTATTCGGACTACTCCACCTTCGGCGGCACCACCAACAACAAGTTCGGCCTGCGCTGGCAGGTGTACGACGACCTGACCTTGCGCAGCACGTGGGCCGAGGGCTTCCGCGCACCGTCCATCGGCGAGCTGTTCGGCTCACCGGCGCGCTTCGACGCCACCTTGCAGGACCCGTGCTCGGCACCGATCGGTGACGCCGGCACCGCGGCCAACTGCTCCGCGCTGGGCATCCCGGCCGGCTACTCGCAGCCGAACTCGCAGATCTCGGTGCGCACCGGCGGCAACCGCGAACTGGATCCGGAAACCTCGCGCAGCCTGACCTGGGGCGCGGTCTACAGCCCCGGATGGGGTCTTCAGACCGGGTGGTCGGACAAGCTCGACTTCAGTTTCGGCTACTACCGCATCGACATCGACAACGCGATCCAGGCGCTGGATGCGCAGACCAAGCTCAACCGCTGTGTGGCCAGCGGTGATGCGGCCTCGCCGTTCTGCACCGGCATCCATCGCAACCCGACCGGCACCATCGACGGGTTCGACAATACCCTGCAGAACCTGGGCACCATCCACACCGATGGCTACGATTTCGGTGTGAACTGGCGCGGTCCGCAGACCGACGTCGGCCAGTTCCGGGCCAACTGGAGCAGCACCTACGTGGCCAGCTACGTCGCACGCAATGGCGTCGGCGAGCGGGAGCCTCGCACGGTCGGCATCGAGCTCAACGACAGTGCCATCCCGCGGCTCACCTCCAACCTGGGTCTGGGCTGGGATGTCGGCGCCTGGAGCATCGACTACAAACTGCGCTACGTCAGCGGGCTGCGGGAAGACTGTTCCGCCGCCGCGGGCTTCGCCATCTGCAACCACCCGGACGAAGTGGCACCGAACCGGCCCAACGGCACCCACTACCTGGATGCGACCACCTACAGCGATCTGCGCGCCAGCTGGAAGGTACCGGTGGCGCTGGACCTGACGCTGACCGCCGGCATCAACAACCTGTTCAACAAGGAGCCGCCGATCTGCGTGTCCTGCTCATTGAACGGCTACGACGCCTCCACCTACGACCTGCCCAGCCGCTTCACCTACGTGCAGGCCTCGATGAAGTTCTGAGCCGACCGGCAAGCAAGCGGTACCCGGGTCGCCCAGGCGGCCCGGGTTTCTGGCCGCATGGCCGCATGGATTTTGCCGGCCGAAATGCAGTGCGGTTCCCTCGAGAGGGCTGGCAGCGGATAATCGACGCCCCTTGAGCAAGCGGCAACATGATGTTCGTACCTGGTCAACGTTGGATTTCCACCGCCGAACCCGAACTGGGTCTTGGCACCGTCCTGCGCGTGGAGGGCCGCGGCGTGCAGGTGCTGTTCGCCAAGGCCGGTGTTCTGCGCCCCTACGCGATGGACTCGGCGCCCCTGGTGCGGGCCGAGTTCCGTGCCGGCCAGCGCGTGGCCGGCAAGGGCCTGGCGTTCCTGGTGGAGCGGGTGGAGGTCAAGGAGGACCTGCTGATCTATCGCGGCGAAGGCCGCGAGCTCCATGAGGGCCAGCTCGACGACGAACAAAGCGTCAGCCAGGCCGACGATCGGCTGATTGGCGGCCGCACCGACACCGTAGCCCAGTTCGAGCTGCGCCTGGACGGGCTGCGCCGGCTGGCGCGGGCGCGGCGTTCGCCTGCGTGGGGCCTTGGCGCCGCGCGTATCGGACTGGTCCCGCACCAGTTGCGCGTGGCCGGCATCGCTGCCGCACGCAGGCCACCGCGGGTGCTGCTGGCCGACGAGGTGGGTCTGGGCAAGACCATCGAGGCGGGCATGATCGTGGCGCGCCAGCTGGCCACCGGACGCGCGTCGCGCGTGCTGCTGCTGGTTCCGGACACGCTGGTCTACCAGTGGTTCGTGGAACTGCTGCGACGCTTCAACCTCGGCTTCGCGATCTACGACGAGGAGCGCTGCGAAGCGCTCGAGCAGCCCGGCCAGGACAACGGCAATCCGTTCGAGGACGAGCAGCTGGTTATCGCCGACTTCGACTTTCTCGAACGCAACCCCAAGCGCACCGCTCAATTGCTGGAGGCACGCTGGGACATGCTGGTGGTGGACGAGGCCCACCATCTGGCGTGGAATCCGGAACAAGCCAGCCCGCGCTACACCCTGGTCGAGCAGTTGGCGCAGCAGACGCCCGGCGTGATCCTGCTCACGGCCACGCCCGAGCAGCTCGGCCGCAGCGGCCACTTCGCCCGCCTGCGTCTGCTCGACCCCCAGCGTTACCAGGACCTGGATGCGTACCTGGCCGAGGCGGACCAGTTCCAGTCGCTGTCGCCGATCGCTGACCGGCTGCTCGACGGCGAGCCGCTGGAAGCGTCACAGCGGGAACGGCTGCGCCATGCGTTTGCCGACGACGCCACGCTGCTGGCACAACTCGAAGACAGCACCCGGCCCGAACATGCCCGCGCGATCCTGGCCGCGCTGATCGACCGCCACGGCACCGGCCGTACCATGTTCCGCAACCGCCGCGCCGGCATCGGTGGCTTTCCGGACCGCACGCCATGCTGGGAGCTGGTCGAGGCCGACCTGCTCGACGACAACGCACGGCAGTCGCTGCTGGCCGAATTCCATGCCGACATCCAGCAGCCGGCCCCGTCGCTGGAGCTGGACTACGCCGGCGATCCGCGACTGGACGCCCTGGTCGGCCTGCTCGAGGAGCATCCGCAGGACAAGTTCCTGCTGATCTGCCGCAGCCAGGCCAAGGTGCTGGCGCTGGAAGAGGCCTTGCGCACCCGCAGCGGGGTCGGCGTGGCACGCTTCCACGAAGGGCTGGGCATCGTGCAGCGGGATCGCAACGCGGCCTACTTCGCGCAACCGGACGGCGCTCGCCTGCTGCTGTGCTCGGAGATCGGCTCCGAAGGGCGCAACTTCCAGTTCGCCCATCGGCTGGTGCTGTGGGACCTGCCGCTGGACCCGGACCTGCTCGAGCAGCGCATCGGGCGACTGGACCGCATCGGCCAGAAGCACGACATCCAGATCCACATCCTGGCCGTTACCGACAGCGCCCAGCACGTCCTGGCGCGCTGGTACGACGAGGGCGTCAACGCCTTCCGCCAGAGTCCGGCCGATGGCCGCGAATTGCTGCGCCGGTTCGGTCCGACGCTGGCCCGGCTGGCCGACCAGCATGCCCGTGGCGAGGACAACCGCGACCAGGAGCTGGAAGTGCTGCTGGCCGAGACTCGCGCCAGCCACGAGCAGATGGCCGAGCTGATCCGCTCCGGCCGCGATCACCTGCTGGAACTGGCCGCCACCCGCGATCCGCATGCCGAGGAGCTGGCCCAGGCCTTCCGTCACGAGGAGGACGACCCCGGCCGCGACGCCTTCGTGCAGCGCCTGCTGGAATCGTTCGGCATCCACGCCGAGGAGTTGGGCTCGCAGGTGCTGCTGCTGGACCCGCAGTACCTGTCCACCGATGCCCTGCCCGGCTTCGCCGACGGCCCGATCTCGGCCACCTTTTCGCGCGAGGTGGCGCTGGCCCGCGAGGAGCTGCCGCTGCTGCGGCTGGACCACCCGCTGGTGCAGGGCGCGCTGGAGCTGGCGCTGTCCGGGGAACAAGGCAATGCCGCGTTCATGGTGGACGACGCCCTGCCCGCGCGGACGGCGCTGCTGCAGGCGGTCTACCTGCTCGAATGCGTGGCCGATCGCCGACTCGACGCCGAACGTTTCCTGCCGACGATGCCGATCGTGGTCACGGTGGACACCCGGCTGGCCGAGCGCGCGGACTTCGAGCCCAGCGACGCCGCCGTGCGCCGTGCCGCCGACCGCAACATCGAGGTGGCGCGTTATCGCAAGTTCCTCAACAAACTGGTGCCGCCGATGCTCGGCCGCACCGAGGCGATCGCCACCGAGCGCGGTCAGGCCAGCATCGACGAGGCGGTGGCGCGTGCCACCGAAACGCTGGATGCGGACCTGTCACGGCTGCTGGCGCTTCGCGCGGTGAACCCGTCGATCAGCCAGGCCGAGATCGACGCGGTCAGCGACGAGCGCAGCCAGTTGCTGGCCGCCCTGCCGCAATCGCGCCTGCGACTGGACGCGGTCCGCTTCGTGGTCAGCGGGGACTTTCTCGCCTTGCGATGAGGCTACCGGACAGGCTCCGGGTGCACGCGGATGACCCGCGGATCGTCCGCGTGCTCCAGCAGCAGCCGGCGCACACGCGCTTGCCACGTTTCGCCAAAGGCGCGGCGTTGCGTGGCGTCGGCGTTGCCCTGCACGACCATGCCCAGCAGTGTCCGCTGCGCCGGATCGGGCGGCACCGCGGACAGGTCCAGTGACAACGCCACGCTGGCCCCCGAGTCGGGCCGGCCGAACACGATGCCCTGCCCGGTCGGTGCCGCGGCATGCGTCAACAGTCCGCTGCGCACGTGCCGGCCACCCAGGCCGTGGAAGCCGTTGTCGGCAGCGGCCCCGGTGAGCAAGGTCAGCACCTGGGCCACGACGCCGGTGGTGCCGTCGCTGGCGGGGGCCGGCATGTGCACGCTGACCCCGCCGCGTTCGGGCAGCTGATCGGGATACAACCTCGCCAGCGCCGCACGGCCGAGCAGGAAGGCGCCTGCCACGGTGGGGCAGGAATGCCCGGCCAGTCGCACGGCATCCGCGTAGCGATATTCCAGCACGCCACCATCGGCCGCACCGAGCAGCTCGGCCAGGCCGTCACGCACCCGAACCACCGGCGCGTGCGAGAAGAAGTCCGGAAAGCCCATGCGACCTCAGCCTGACACGCCGAAATCGATCACCACCCCCGCCGGCTCGCGTTGCACGTACTCCACCGTGAGCACGTCGCCATAGCGCTGGCGAAGCTGGTCGATCAGCGGCAGCGGGTCATGGTCGTTGATGAAACGCATGCGCTCGCCCGGCTGCAATACGCCCAGCGCGCCGAAGATGGCCGAGTGGCGGAAGCGCCGCGCGATGCCGCGGGCGTCGAAAACATGGGTGGAATCCGGAGTGAGCGGCGACGGAGCGTGCATGGGGAAGTACCGGCGGGGGAAGATGCCGCCAGCATGCGCCTGCCGCCGCGGTGAGAGCCATGACCTGCATCAACCGACCCTGCGCCGGCCGCCGGGCCGTCCCGCTCAGCGCATCAGTCGGCGACGCGGCTTGATCGGGAACTTGCCGCGCCAGTACTGGATCAGCAGGTAGCCACCGAGCATGCCGCCCAGGTGGGCGAAGTGCGCCACCCCCGCCTGGGTACCGGTGACGCCCATGAACAGCTCCACCACGGCGTAGCCGGTGACGAACAGCCAGGCCGGCATCGGGATCGGCAGGAAGATCAGCATCACCTTCTCGTGGGGATACAGCATGCCGAACGCCAGCAGCAGTCCGAAGATGGCGCCGGACGCACCCAGCGTCGGATAGAAGCCGAAGGTGAAGTACTTCACCACGAACAGCTGCGCCAACGCCGCCACCAGCAGGCAGACGAAGTAGTAGATCGTGAAGTTGCGGCCGCCGAACAGGCGCTCGATCGGGCCGCCGAACATGAACAGGGCCAGCATGTTGAACGCGATATGCATGCCGTTGCCATGCATGAACGCGTACGTGATCAACTGCCAGGGGCGAAAGCCGACGGCCGCCACGCCGCTGGCAGTCCGGGCAAGCTGGTCCGGCCCCAGCGGCCACAGCGCGAAGTGCACCAGCATGGGATCGCGAAACAGCAACTGCAGAAGATAGACCGCCACGTTGGCGATCAACAGGTTGCGGGTGACCGGGGGAAGGTCGAAAGGCATGGGCTCGTCCTTTGGCAAGCCCCCAGCCTAGCCGCAGGCCGGACGATCGCCAACCCGTCGGCCCTGCCAGGCGCATCCGGATGGAACGGTCAGCCCCGGTTGTCCATCCCGCGCGGCCGACGGGCACCGACGAAGCGGCGCGACCAGTACGTCTCGCCCATGCTGGAGACCTGCACCGTCTTGCCGGCCGAGGGCGAGTGGATGAAGCGCCCGTCGTCCAGATAGATGCCCACATGCGAGACACGTTGCCGGCCACGGGTATGGAAGAAGACCAGATCGCCCGGCATCAGCTCGCTGCGCGCCACCTGACGGCCGGCCCGGAACTGGCTGGCCGATGTCACCGGCAGTTGCAGGCCCAGCGCGCGGGCGAACACGTAACGCACGAAGCCGCTGCAGTCGAACCCGGTCGCCGGGTTGTTGCCGCCACGCACGTAACGCACCGCGCGCAGCTTCATCGCCAGCGCGACCAGGCTGTCGCGCTGGCTGTTTGCCTGACCCGGTTCGGCGGCCGGCCGGGCCAGCAGCTCGCTGCCGCCTGGCCAGGCAGGTGCCGGATCGATCCCGTAGCGCGGAAACGCCGTGGTTGCGGCATTCATGACGCTGGTCGAGGGCGTTGGCAGCCAAGCCTGGGCCAGAAGCGACCCCGGAACCATCCCGAGCAGCAGGCAGGCAGCGGCGACCCAACGCGCGGAAAGCATGCGGTGATATCCCATCGGCAGGTGGTGGACCAGGCAAGGCGACCGAAGAACCGGCGCCCGATGCGAGCGACGTTAGCAAAGCCGCATCGCACGGATGTTGGATCGGCGTTAACCCGGGGCATCGGCGGGAGCGGCGGCGCTTGCCGGCAAGCCACCATTCAGGTGGCGTGCCGCGCGCCGAAAATCGCGCTGCCGATGCGCACTTCGGTGGCGCCCTCGGCGATCGCCAGCGGAAAGTCCCCGCTCATGCCCATCGACAGCCGGGGCAACGCGTGCCCACGCTCCCTCGCCTGGTCGCGCAGCTCGCGCAGACCGCGGAAGCACAAGCGCACCCGCTGTTCATCGTCGCTGTTCACCGCCACCGTCATCAAGCCGCGCAGCCGCAGGTTGGGGTAGTCCCCCAGGCGGTCGAGGAAGGCCGGCAGCTCGGCCGGCGGCACGCCGGACTTGCTCGGCTCATCGGAGGTCTTGACCTGCACCAGCACGTCGATCGACCGCTGCCCGGCCTCCAGGCGCCGTTGCAGTGCGTCGGCCAGCTCGATCCGGTCCAGCGACTGCACCTCGCTGGCCAGCCGGGCCACGTCCCTGGCCTTGTTGGTCTGCACATGGCCGATCACCACCCACTCGATCGCGCAGTCGGCCAGCGGCGCCGCCTTGTCGCGGATTTCCTGCAGCCTGTTTTCGCCGAAGCGATGCAGGCCCAGGGCTACCGCCTGGCGGATCACATCGACGCCAAAGGTCTTGCTGACCGGCAGGATCGACACCTCCGACGGATCGCGGCCCGCCGCACGGCAGGCCGCGTCCACCCGCGCCCGTACGGCGGCCCAGCGGCTGGCAATCGAGTCGGAATCAGGCGGCAACATGGAGCAGTCCTTCGGGTACACCCGCCAGCCGCGTCCGCGGTGGCGCGGGCGCGCCGGAATCAGGCTTTGGCGTTCTGCCGATAGTGCCGGGCCACCACCTCGGCCACCACCATGGTTACCTTCTTGCCCATCGGGATATGCAGGAACTCGTTGGGGCCGTGGGCGTTTGAATGCGGCCCCAGCACACCGGTGATCAGGAACTGCGCCTGCGGGAACTTCTCCCCCAGCATGCCCATGAACGGGATGCTGCCCCCCTCGCCCATGTACGCCACCGGGGCGCCGAAATAGTGCTGCGAGGCCTCGTCCACGACCTGCGCCAGCCAGGGCGACAGCGGCGGTGCATTCCAGCCGCTGCCGTTCTTCTCCAGGTTGAAGCTCACCTGGGCGCCGTAGGGCGGATCCTTCTCCAGCAACTGCTTGACGAACTGCCCGGCCCTGGCCCCGTCCAGGGTCGGCGGCACGCGCAGGCTCAACTTCACCGCGGTGAGCGGGCGCAGCACGTTGCCTGCGCTGTCCAGCGACGGCAACCCATCCATGCCGGTGACCGACAGTTGCGGCCGCCAGGTACGGTTGAGCACCAGCTCTACCAGGTCCTCGCTGGCCGGCCGCATGCCTTCGACGAACGGGAACTTGTCGTACACCGCCTCGCCCAGCACCTCGGTGGTCAGCCGGGCCTGCTCGATGCGCTCCTGCGGGATTTCCACGTGCAGCTCCGTCGGCAGGATCCGGCCAGTGTCGGGATCCTCCAGCCGCGACAGCAGCTGGCGCAGGATGCGGAAGCTCGACGGCACGATGCCGGAGGCGTCGCCGGAGTGCACGCCTTCCTCGAGCACCTTGACGGTGAGGTCGCCGCCCATCATGCCGCGCAGCGAGGTGGTCAGCCACAATTGGTCGTAGTTGCCGCAGCCCGAATCCAGGCAGACCACCAGCGAAGGGTTGCCGATGCGCTCGGCCAGGTGATCCACGTAATGCGGCAGGTCGTAGCTGCCGGACTCCTCGCAGGCCTCGATCATGATCACGCAACGCGCATGCGGCAGGCCCTGCTCATGCAGCGCCAGCAGGGCGGCCAGCGACCCGAAGATGGCGTAGCCGTCGTCCGCGCCGCCACGACCGTACAACCGGTCCCCCTTGAGCACCGGCTTCCACGGACCCAGGTCGTCGGCCCAGCCGCTCATCTCCGGCTGCTTGTCCAGATGGCCGTAAAGCACCACCGTATCGTCACTGCTGCCGGGCACGTCGATGAAGATCAGCGGCGTCCGCCCCGGCAACCGCACCACCTCCAGTTGCGCCCCGGGCAGCGCGGCCAGCTTGCCCCGCGCCCAGTCCTCCATCAGCTTGACCGCCGCATCCATGTGGCCGTGCTCGGCCCATTTGGCGTCGAACATGGGGGACTTGTTGGGGATGCGGATGTATTCGACCAGCTGCGGCACGATCTCCTCGTCCCACAGGCCACTGACGAAGCGCGAAAGGCGGGCGGTATCCATGGGCGACTCCTGCTGACGGCCAAAGCGCCGATTGTACCAGTGCCACGCCGGCGACCCTGGAGCCCTCCCCACCACTCCCCGGCTGGAGTGCCTTCAGCATGGCCGTCCCGCGCCCACGTCGGGATCGGGCCAGGACCACAGGCGAGCGGGCCTTGCATCGGCAACGGTTGCCGCCGCGCACCGACTGCGCTGCCGCAACGGGCGCGCCACAGTGGTCCCACGGCCCGGCGCCGTCGCGGCGGAACCCCGCCGCGCCATCCACGGGAGAAACCCATGTTCACCAAGATCGCCACTGCCCTCGTCCTTGCCATGGCCTGCAGCCTGCCCGCCTTCGCCGCCACGGCGGTCAACGTCAACAAGGCCGATGCGGCCACGCTGGCCAAGTCACTCGACGGGGTCGGCACCGCCAAGGCCCAGGCCATCGTCGCCTGGCGTACCGCCCACGGCCCGTTCAAGAGCGCCTCGGAGCTGGCCCAGGTCAAGGGCATCGGCCCGTCGCTGCTCGAACGCAACCGCGACGCCATCAAGCTTGGCGATGGCGCCAAGGCCGCTCATGCCAAGGCGCACCGGTAAGCGGCCCACTCCGGCCTTGCCCACGGCAAGGCCTCACGGCGCGGCCCTCGCGGTCGCGCCGCTTGGGTTACCATGGCGCCCCGCTTCCGCCGTTCCTGGCCGCCATGATCCTCCCCCGCTATCGCATCGCCGCCTCCACCATCGGTGGAGCGGGCAAGGGCCTGTTCCTGGACGAGCCGGTGGCCGCCGGCAGCATCGTGACCGCTCCCGATGCGATCGACCGTACCTGGCGTCGTGCCGAGATCCTGGCCTCGCCCGCCCTGCGCCAACAACAGCACACCAGCGCGCGCTGGTTCCAGGACCACTACACGCTGTCGCCGGAGTGGCCCGACGAGTGCTACATCAACCACAGCTTCGAGCCGACCGGGCTGTGGCACCTGGGTTTTGTGTTTGCGCTGGATGATCTGGCCAGCGGCACCGAAATCACGGTGGACTATCGGCACCTGCTGCCGCCCGGAGAAGCGGAGGACTTTATCGACAGCGCCAGCGGTGAGAAAATCATCGGCCTGCACTGGCATGAGAGCCTGGCCTCAAGTACCCGGGCGCTGGGCCGATTGCTTGAAAAGACCGCCAAATCCGATTGCGATGTCTGACATACCCACCATCGAAACGGCGCGACTGCGCCTGACCGCGCTGACCGAACGCCATTTCGACGATTACGCCGCGATGCTGGCCGACCCCGACAGCACCCGCTGGATCGGCGACGGCCAGCCGCTGGACCGCACCAATGCCTGGCGCTCGCTGGCCATGCTGCTGGGGCACTGGCAGCTGCGTGGCTGCGGCATGTGGGCGCTGGAGCTGAAGGACGGCGGCACATTCATCGGCCGGGCCGGACTGATGTGCCCCGAAGGCTGGCCCGACCTGGAACTGGGCTGGATGCTCAAACCCGAGTTCCGCCATCACGGCTACGCCACGGAGGCCGGCGCGGCCATCCTCGAGTTTGCCTGGAACCAGTTGCACGCCCGCCGCGTGATCAGCCTGGTGCGCATCGGCAACCAGGCGTCCGACCGCGTGGCCGAGCGTCTCGGCGGCGAGCACATCGAGGACATGGACTTCTACGGCAGCAACAACCATGTGTTCGCCTACTACCCGCCCCGCCGGGAGCTGCGGCAGGCCTGGGCCTAGCCTCAGCGGCGCCGACACTTGCTGGCGCCGCGCCTCGCTGGTGGCCGGTGGACGAGCGCCCGGTATGGCTGGCGGAACCGGCGACACGCATTCGTACACGGCATCGCCGAGGCGCCTCCTCACTGCCTGGGAAGACGCCCCGTATCGGCGCTCGCCGGATAGCACTTGATTGCGGGCGAGGCCCACAACGAGCGGCTCCACCGGGGCCGTCCCCCCACTGGTGGGACCACTGCCGACCTTCAGGCGGCGCAGCGCCGATATGGCGCTGCGCTTGGCTCACAGTGCCTGCGGCGCGGCGGAACGACGCGAGGACGGCCGCAGCGACCGGGCCACGTCGGCCAGCGCGAACAGCCGCGCGGTGCGCATCCAGCCCGTCGCCACCACCACCAGTTGCGCCAGCAGCAGGGCGAGCAAAAAGCCGCCCAGCCCGATCGCGGGCGTGTGCATCCGGGCCACACCGAAGGCCGCCGCCACGGCCAGTCCGAGAACGGTGATCACCACGTAGAAGAGCAAGGTGCTGATTGGGCGACGCAGCAGTTGCATGAAGCCACGCCCGAGCGCGCGGGTAGCCGAACGCAGCCCCACGTCGGCGATGAACGCCGCCCGGGCCGATTCCACCACCGACTGGGCCAGCACGAACCAGAGGATCAGCCAGCCCAGGGCCAGGTGCTTGCCAAGCGCGGCCTGCGATTCCAGCACCGCATGCTCCGCATGCTTGCCGGCCATCGCGAAACCAGCCGCGGCGATGGCGATCATGATCGCGTACGGCAGCAATGACCACAGCATCAGCCGGAACATCCGGCCGTACTCGATGACGCCACTTTGCAGCAGATGGCCGAAGCCCAGCGCGCGGCCGGCACGCCCCGCGCTGACTGCCATGCCGTTGAGCAGGGGCGCCAACAGGATGGCCAGCAGCAGGCCGGCCAGGGCCGCGCCGTTGATCCAGCCAGCCTGCATGACCGGGGAGGTGACCACGTCCGTGACCACCAGCACGTTCAGCTGGGCCGCCCAAGCCTGCGCATGCACGGAGCGATCAAGCAGGCCGCCGAGGGCCCTCCACAAGGGCAGCACCGCCACCGCGGTCGGCAGCAGCAACAGCGCCATCCACAGCAGCAACAGACGCCATTGCATCGCGGCGAACAAGGCGCGGAACAGGGAACCGGGGCCGACCCGGGAAGAGGATGCAAAAGTCATCACAGGGTCCCCAGCAGCGAATAGAAGGACTGCAGCACGGCCGCGATATCAGCCGACCACCGGCGCGAGGCGGCGCCATCGGGCTTGACCGTGCGGCTGTCATTGAGCTTGTTCAGGTCCAGGTAGCGCGTGCGCTGCGGATCCAGCTCGGCCGAGATGACCTTGGTCGGCTCGGTAAAGGTGAATCGTGCCCAGCGGCGCGGATCGTTCCATGAAAGATCCTTGTGACTGCCGTCGGCGAAGGTCACCCGCAGGGTCTGCGGCGACGGGGCGCCATGACGGAACACCGTCACCGTGCTGCGCCAGGGATACGCCCCGGCGCCGCCCTTGGCTTTGGGATGGGCCTTGCTCCAGGCCTTCTGGACCGATTCGACCTGCTTGTCCAGCGCCTCGCCGGTCAGTTCGCTGCGCTTGCCGTCATGCACCGTGCTTCCGGCTGGCGGCAGCACGCGCTGGCTGTCGATGCTGACCACTGCATCGTCGATCTTGGCCGTGCCGTAGACGTACTGGTCGAAGATCTGGTTCACGGTGGTCGGGTCGCCGGAGACGTCGATCAGGGTCGCCCGCAAGTCCGCGGCCGACGGATGACGGAAGTGCCAGCGCCGGTAGTACTCGCGGAACGCCCTTTCGGTGACGTCATGGCCGAGCCGCTCCTCCAGATCGTGCATGGCCGTGGCGGTGCGCGAATAGACCGTGCCGTAGCTGCCGCTGGAGTAGCGGTCCCAGGCATTTTCGCCGAGCGGGTCGGCCGCGCGGTCGAGTCGGGCGCCAGCCCGCTGGAGATCAAAGCCGCTCGCGGCCAGGTCCAGGCCCAGACGCTTGCCCAGCTTGCCTACCGCGTGCAGCTGCTGCTTGCGCTCGCGCAGCATGCGCTGGTCCCAGTACTGGTTCAGGCCCTCGTCCAGCATCGGCTCCTCGAATTCGTTGGACGCCAGCAGGCCGTAGAAGTAGCCGTGGCCGAACTCGTGGATGGTCACCGAATCGAGCATGTACTGGGTGGCGGTGCCCTCGACCACCTCCGGGTACCCCTCGGCCGTGAAGAAGGTCGGGTATTCCATCCCGCCGGCCTCGCCCGCGTTGTACGGGGGGACCACCGCGGTCAACGTGCGATATGGGTACGCGCCCAGCGTCCGCGAGAAATAGCCCAGCGAATCGATGCTGGCCTTGAGCACCGGCCTGGCACTGGCCTCGTACTCGGGCGGGTAGATCACCTTGACCGCCACCTCCGGGCTGCCCGGCCCGGTATAGCTGCCGTCGATCGACTTGTAGCCCTTGGCCGCGACCCAGGCGAAATCATGCACGTCGCCCTGCACGAAGTGCCAGGTACTCTTGCCGTTGGCCTGGGTCGGCGCGCCCTGCAACTGGCCGACCGCGCCCACCGTGTAATCCGAGGGGGCGGTGATGCGCACGTCGTACAGCCCGAAATCGGCATAGAACTCGCTGTTGAAATGGAACTCGTGCACGTTCCATCGCACCTGCGTTGCGCCACGCTCGCCCGGCAGCTCGAGCACACCGATCTTGGGGAACCACTGGGCGACCAGGTTGAAGTCGCCAAAGTAACCGGTGCGCTCGACCACCCGCGGCAGCTGGCTGAAAAAGCCCAGGTCCAGCGTCAGCGTGCCGCCGGCAGGCACCGGCTGGGCCAGCTCCACCTTGACCACGGTCTGGTCGGTGGCCGGGCCGCCATCGGGATGGACGAAGCTCCACCTCAGGGGTGTTTCGCCCTGCCGCACGTGCTTGAGGTCGATGTAGCCCCACTCGCCCTTCTTCAGGTGCGCGGTACCGCGCGAGCCGGCGTGCGCGGTGAGCACGTCGCGTTCGGTGAAAAACGTGCTGCCCTCGTTCTGGAACGCGTTCAGGTAAAGGTGCAGGTAGACGCTGCGCACTTCGCGGTCGCTGCGGTTGTGCCAGGTCATCTGTTCCCTGCCGGTCACCGCGTGCCTGGCGGCATCGAGATCCGCGTCGATGCGATAGCTGACCACGCGGTCGGACAGCGTCGGCTCCTGACCGCTGCGTGGACCGCCCCAGGCACCAGCCGCGCTTGGCACGGTGGCCGCGTCCGCGTGGGCCGGGGCAAACGGGATATCCGCGCCCGCTGCCGCATCTGTGGCAGGCGGCGCACTGCTGGCTACGGCAGGCACAGCCGTCGTTGCCGCCGGCACCGGCGACGTCTGCGCCGAAGACGGCGTCGTCGCGAGGGCCCCCACCAGCAACAGGACAGGCAGCAAGGTGCGCTTGCTGATCGGTGATTCCATGTGCTTCTCCCCTGACAAGCTCAGAGCCTGCCGCACATCCGGTACGAAGGAATCGCCCAAAGGTCACGGCAAGGCCCGGTTCGGGGCCAAGTATGCACGAGCCAGGGCGGCCCGGATCACCGGTCGTCGCGGGTCCAGATCCGGTCGTCCACCACCTGCACGGGAAAACAGGCGATCGGCACGTAGGCCGGCGGCTGGGTCACGGCGCCGCTGCGCAGGTCGAAACGGGCGCCGTGGCGTGGGCACTCCACTTCGAAGCCGTGCACCTCGCCACCGGCCAGCTCGCCGCCGTCGTGAGTGCACAGGTCCTCGATCGCGTACAACTGGCCGTCGATGTTGTAGACCGCGATCGAGGTATCGCCATCCCACACCACCCGGTACTCGCCCGGCAGCAGCTCGTCCCGTGCCCCCACCAGAACCCAGTCGGCCAGCTCGCCACTCATGCGCTGACCCCGGCCAGGTCCTTGCTCAACACCTCGAAGCACAGGTCGTCGCGACGCGGGATGCCGAAGCGCTCCTGGCCGTAGGGGAACGGCTTGCGCTGGCCGGTACGGTGGTAGCCGCGGCGCTGGTACCAGGCGATCAGTTCCCCGCGCTGCACGATCACCGTCATGTGCATGGCGCTGCAATGCCAGACGTCACGGGCGATCCGCTCGGCCTCGGCCAGCACCTGCTTGCCGGTGCCGCCACCCTGCTGCGCGGGGTCGACCGCGAACATGCCGAAATAGGCGGTGTCGCCCTGCCGTTCCAGATGGCAGCTGGCCAACAGGCGATCCTCGCGCTCCAGCAGCAACACCAGGCTGTCGGGCCGGTCGATCAACCCGGCGACATCCTGCGCATCGGTGCGCTGGCCGTCGAGCAGATCCGACTCGGTGGTCCAGCCGCGGCGGCCGGAATCGCCGCGGTAGGCGGACTGTACCAGTGCCACGACGGCGTCGATGTCGGCATGGCTGGCGGTTCGGAAGGTCGGGTGGCTCATGTGCGGCTCGGCAATGGACGGTGTCAGGACGAGGCGGGTCGGCAGTCAGCGCAACAGCTGACGTACCTTGAGCAGGGCGGCCACGAAGGCATCGACCTCCTCCATCGTGTTGTAGAACGCGAACGACGCACGCAACGTGGCCGGCACCCCGTAGAACTGCATCAGCGGATGGGCGCAGTGGTGGCCCGAGCGCACCGCCACACCCTGCAGGTCCAGCAGGGTCGCCAGGTCGCTGGCCTGCGCCCCTTCGAGCAGGAACGAGATCACCGGCTCCTTCTCGGCCGCCTCGCCGAAGATGCGCAGGCCCGGAACCTGCTTCAACTGCGCGGTGGCGTAGGCGAGCAGCTCCTGCTCCCAGCCATGGATGGCGTCGAAGCCGATCGCCCGGTAATAGTCGATCGCCGCGCGGACCCCCGCGAAGCCGGCGATGTTCGGCGTGCCGGCTTCGAACTTGTGCGGCGGCTCGGCGAAAGTGGTGCCTTCAAAGCGCACCTCGCGGATCATCTCGCCGCCGCCGAAGAACGGCGGCATCGCCTGCAGGTGCTCGCGTCGTGCCCACAACATGCCGGTGCCGGTGGGAGCGAGCATCTTGTGGCCGGTGATCGCATAGAAATCACAGCCCAGCGCCTGGACGTCGACCGCACGATGGGGCACCGCCTGGGAGCCGTCCACCAACAGCGGGATACCGCGGCGGCGGCACTCGCGGGCAATCTGAGCCACGGGATTGACGCTGCCCAGCACGTTGGAGACGTGGGTGAGGCAGGCCAGCTTCACCTCCGGCGTCAGCATCTCGATGAACCGCTCGACGATCAACTCGCCGGCCGGGTTGATCGGCGCCGCCTTCACCGTGGCGCCGCTGCGTCCGGCCACCAGTTGCCACGGCACGATGTTGGCGTGGTGTTCCATCATGGTGGTGAGGATCGCGTCGCCCGGTTGCAGCCGCGGCAGCGCGAAGCTGTAGGCGACCAGGTTGATCGCCTGGGTGGTACCGGAGGTCAGTATCACCTCGTCGCGCGAGGGTGCGTTGATGAAGCCGGCCAGCGCGTCGCGCGCGCCCTCGTAGGCACTGGTCGCCTCCTCGCCCAGCTGGTGCACCGCGCGAGACACGTTGGCGTTGTGCAGCCGGTAATGCGCATCCACCGCCTCGATCACCGAGGCCGGCTTCTGGCTGGTATTGGCGTTGTCCAGGTAGATCAGCGGCTTGCCGTGGACACTGCGGCCGAGCAGCGGAAAATCGGCGCGAATGCGTGCCGGATCGAACGTGCCGGAGGCCGGCATGGCGGCGGACTTCGTGGGCAGATCGGTCATCGTTTTTTCAGGCCCTGTCGTGTTCGGGGAGTGTGTCGGCGCGATCGCCATTGCCGGGTGAACGCTTGAGCAGCCCAGGCGAACGGATGGCGCGGTCAAACGTCCGGCAGTTGCCGCACCAGCAGGCCGGACAGATGCTCGCGCAATGCCTCCAGCGGCACGCCTTCGATCACCGCCTGGCAGAACGCGGCGGTGAGCACGGCGCGGGCCTGCTCGACCGGAATGCCCCGCGAGCGCAGGTAGAACAGCGCGCGGTCGTCCAGCTGGCCCACCGTGGCGCCGTGCGCAGCCTGCACCTCGTCGGCGTAGATCTCCAGCTCCGGCTTGGTGTCGATTTCCGCCTGCGGCGACAGCAGCAGGTTCTTGTTGGAGAGGCTGGCATCGCTGCCGTCGGCGCCGGGCGCCACCTTGATCGCACCACGGAACACGCCGCGACCGCGCTGATCGGCAACCCCGCGCCAGTTGGCCCGGGACACCGTGCCGGGCGCCTGGTGGCCGATCGCCAGCTGGGTGTCGATGTGCTGGCGGCCACCGGGCATGAACACGCCGTGGCTGGAAAGACGCGCGCCCTCGCCAACCAGTTCGGCCTGCAGGTCGTGGCGCACCAGGGCACCGCCCAGCTCCAGCAGATGCAGGTCGGCCTGCGCACGCGCCTCCAGCCGGTAATCGCTGCGGCGGACCAGGCTGGCCTGGTCGGCCTGCTGCAGCACCACGTGCTGCAGGTGCGCATCCTCGCCCAGACACAGGTCGGCGACCTGGGTGCCCAGATGCGCCTGCGCACCGCTGCTGGCGTGCTGCTCGACCAGGGTCAGCGCCGAGCCGGCGCCCAGCTCGATCACATGGCGCAGGTGCCAGGACAGCGCGCCGTCGGCTGGCGCACCAACCAGCAACAGCCGCACCGGCGCGGAGGGCCGGGCGCCAGGGGCCACCCGCAACACCGCGCCGTCGGCGGCGAACGCCGCATTCAGCCGCGCAAACGCATCGGCGTGGCCGCGGTACCCCCGCGCCAGCGCGAACCGCAGCGGCTCGGCCGCTTCCCGCAGTGCCTGCGACAGCGGCCGCAGCTCGACACCTTCGGGCAGTGCGTCGAGCGTGGACAGGTCGGCGCGGAAGCTGCCGTTGACGAACACCAGGGTCGGCCCGTCCACGCCGGGCAGCGCCAACGGCGCCAGCCCCACCTCGCGCTGCGCAGCACCGACGTCGCCGACCGCGTAGCGGCGCTGCGCCAGCGCCCGCAGCGCGGTGTACTTCCAGGCCTCGTCGCGGGCGCCCGGCAGGCCGGCGTCGGCGAACGCGCGCAGGTTTTCCTGCCGCGCCGCGTCCAGCCAGCCGATGCCGCTGCCCGGCAGTGCCGCCGGCGCCGCCTGCAGCATCGCCTCCACGAACGGCGCGTGAGCGCTCTGGCTCATGCGCGTGCTCCGGCCAGTGCCTCGCGCGGCAGTTCCGGGTGGCGCTCGGCCACCCAGGCATAGCCATGCTGCTCCAGCTTCAGCGCCAGGCTCTTGTCGCCGCTCTCCACGATGCGCCCACCGGCCAGCACGTGCACGTAGTCCGGTTCGATGTAGTCGAGCAGCCGCTGGTAGTGGGTGACCAGGATGAACGAGCGCTCGGCCGAGCGCAGCGCGTTGACGCCTTCGGCGACCTGCTTGAGCGCATCGATGTCCAGCCCCGAGTCGGTCTCGTCCAGGATCGCCAATTGCGGCTCCAGTACCGCCATCTGGAAGATCTCGTTGCGCTTCTTCTCGCCGCCGGAGAAGCCTTCGTTGACCGCGCGGTTGAGCAGGTCCGGCGACAGCTGCATGATCTTCAGCTTTTCACGCACCAGCTTCAGGAACTGCATCGAGTCCAGCTCGTCCTGGCCGCGCGCCTTGCGCTGGGCGTTGAACGCGGCACGCAGGAAATAGGTGTTGTTCACGCCGGGAATCTCCACCGGGTACTGGAACGCCAGGAACACGCCGGCGGCGGCGCGCGCTTCGGGCTCCAGCGCCAGCAGGTCGACGCCGTTGAAGCTGACGCTGCCAGCGGTCACCTCGTAGCCATCGCGCCCGGACAGCACGTTGCCCAGGGTGGACTTGCCGGCCCCGTTCGGGCCCATGATGGCGTGCACCTCGCCGGGCTTCACGGTCAGCGACAGGCCCTTGAGGATTTCCTTGCCCTCGACGCGGGCGTGCAGGTTTTCGATCGTCAACATGGTCATCGGTCAAGCCATTGGAAAAGGAAAGCGGAAACGGTTCACAGCAACTGGATGCCGAAGCGCCGTGCGGCCAGTGCGAACAGCAGGAAGATCAGCGCCATGCCCACCACGAAACCGAGCATCGCCCCGGCAAAGCCGAAACGCTGCAGCAGCCAGGGAAAAGCCAGGAACATCGGCAGCGTGGGAATCACGTAGAAGAAGGTGTACCAGGCGTGGTTGGCCAGCTTCGCCTGCGGCTGCTTTTCCACGTACAGCCAGACCAGGGTCAGCACGGTCACCAGCGGCAGCGAGGCGATCAACGCACCGAGCCGGTCGCTGCGCTTGGCAAACTCGGACACCGCCACCACCACCGCGGCGGTGACCGCGTACTTGGTCAGCAGATACCACATCAGTGGTGCGCCACGCGGACATCGGCGCTCATCCGACCGCGCCTTCCAGCGACACCTCGAGCAGCTTCTTGGCCTCCACCGCGAACTCCATCGGCAGCTCGCGGAAGACCTGCTTGCAGAAGCCGTCGACGATCATCGACACCGCGTCTTCCTCGCCGATGCCGCGGCTGCGGCAGTAGAACATCTGGTCGTCGGAGATCTTCGAGGTGGTCGCCTCGTGCTCGACGATCGCGCTGGGATTCTTCACTTCCATGTACGGGAAGGTGTGCGCGCCGCAGCGCTTGCCGATCAGCAGCGAATCGCACTGGGTGTGGTTGCGCGCGTTGTCGGCGCCCTTCTCCACCTTGACCAGGCCGCGGTAGCTGTTGGAGCTGCGCCCGGCGCTGATGCCCTTGGAGACGATCTTCGATTTGGTGTCGCGGCCCAGGTGGATCATCTTGGTGCCGGTGTCGGCCTGCTGGAAATGATGGGTCAGCGCCACCGAGTAGAACTCGCCCACGGTACGGTCGCCGCGCAGCACCACCGAGGGGTACTTCCAGGTCACCGCCGAGCCGGTCTCGACCTGGGTCCAGCTGATCTTGGCGTCGTCGCCGCGGCAATCGCCGCGCTTGGTCACGAAGTTGTAGATGCCGCCCTTGCCGTTCTCGTCCCCCGGGTACCAGTTCTGCACGGTGGAGTACTTGATCTGCGCCTTTTCCAGCGCCACCAGCTCGACCACCGCCGCGTGCAGCTGGTTCTCGTCACGCCGCGGCGCGGTGCAGCCTTCCAGGTAGGACACCTGGGCGCCCTCCTCGGCCACGATCAGCGTGCGCTCGAACTGGCCGGTGTTCTGGGCATTGATGCGGAAATAGGTCGACAGCTCCATCGGGCAACGCACGCCCCGGGGAATGAACACGAAACTGCCATCGGAGAACACCGCCGAATTGAGCGCGGCGAAGAAGTTGTCGCCAGCCGGCACCACCGAGCCCAGGTACTTCTGCACCAGCTCGGGGTATTCGCGGATCGCCTCGCTCATCGAGCAGAACAGCACGCCGGCGTCGGCCAGCTGCTTGCGGAAGGTGGTGCCGACCGAGACCGAGTCGAATACCGCGTCGACCGCCACCCCGGCCAGCGCGGCGCGCTCGTGCAGTGGCACGCCCAGCTTTTCGTAGGCTTCCAGCAGCGCCGGGTCGACTTCGTCCAGCGACTTGGGGCCGGCCTTGGGCGCGGAGTAGTAGCTCAGCGCCTGGTAGTCGATCGGGTCGATCTTCAGCTTGGCCCAGTCCGGCGTCGGCATGGTCAGCCAGTGGCGGTAGGCATCCAGCCGCCATTGCGTCATCCACTCCGGTTCGCCCTTGATCGCCGAGAGCTGCCGGATGATGTCCTCGTTCAGCCCGGGCGGCAGGCTGGTGGTCTCGATCTGGGTGACGAAACCGGCGGCATAGTTGCGCCCGAGCGCCTCGGCGACCTCGGCGTTGCGGCTCAGCGTGTTTGCGGTCAGGGGGCTGTCGCTCATGGTCTTCTACGAAGTCTGGGGGACCCGGGCGCCGCTGCGGCGCGCCGGTTCGGTGGAGGGCGGGGTATCGCCGGACGCGCTGGGGCGTCCGCTGGCGGCGCGCAGGAAGGTGGGCTGGCGGACCCGCGGCAGCACCGGCTTGAGCATGTCGGCCAGGCTGACCGCGCGCAGGGCGTTGTCGACCACGCTGTTGATGCGCTGCCAGTTGCCGCGGACGCCACACTGCGCCTCACGATCGCACTGGCCTTCGGCCAGGCTGCATTCGGTCATGCCGATCGGCCCTTCCAGCGCCTCCACGATTTGCGCCAGGGTGATCGACTCGGCCGGCGCGGCCAGCCGGTAACCACCATTGACGCCGCGGAAGGACTCGACCAGGCCCGCATGCCCGAGCGACTTCAGCAGCTTGCTGACGGTGGGTAGCTCCAGCCTCGCCTCATCGGCGATCTGCGCGGTGCTGAGCACGTCGTCCGGGTGCGCGGCGATGCAGGTCATCACCACGGTGGCGTAGTCGGCGAGTCGGCTGACACGGAGCATGGGCAGAGGCACCTCTAATCCAGACCAAAATGGTACTGATTACCTGCCCCGCGGTCAATCCGGCCCTCTCACCGGCCCGCTCCCGCCCGATCCAGGCAGGCGCGGCCAGGAGGCCGCCGGTCGCTGCACGTGGGAAAACCTGCCACCTGCCCCCGGGCTGCTGACGGAGGGTGGCTCAGAGACGACCGTCGACGGCCTCGGACGGCAACACCGACTTGACGTCGAACACCACCGCGCCCGGCTTGCCCAGGCGGCGGATGCGCTCGGCACCCAGGCTGGCGAACTCGCGGTGGGCGACCGCAAGGATGATCGCGTCGTAACGGCCCTCGGCGAGATGATCCACCACGCCGATGGCGTACTCGCCTGCGGCATGCGCGGCGTCGATCCACGGGTCGTACACGTCCACCTGCGCCTGCGAGGATTCCAGCTCGCGCACGATGTCGATGACCCGGGTGTTGCGCAGGTCCGGGCAGTTCTCCTTGAACGCGAAGCCCAGCACCAGTACCCGCGCGTCAACGATGTGCAGGCGCCGCTCGCTCATCAGGCGGATCACCCGGTCGGCCACGTAGCTGCCCATGCGGCTGTTGATCCGGCGCGCGGTGAGGATCAGCTCCGGGTGGTAGCCGATCACCTCGGCCTTGTGCGTGAGGTAGTACGGATCGACGCTGATGCAGTGTCCACCGACCAGCCCCGGCCGGAACGGCAGGAAGTTCCACTTGGTGCCGGCCGCGGCCAGCACCTCGCCGGTATCGATGCCAAGCCGGTGGAAGATCACCGCCAGCTCGTTGACCAGCGCGATGTTGACGTCGCGCTGCACGTTCTCGATTACCTTGGCCGACTCGGCCACGCTGATCGAGGAAGTCTTGTGGGTGCCGGCACGGATGATCGTGCGGTACAGCGCATCGACCCGCTCGGCGGCTTCCGGGGTGGAGCCGGAGGTGAGCTTGACGATGTCGACCACCCGCCGCTCGTGGTCGCCGGGGTTGATCCGCTCCGGGCTGTAGCCACAGAAGAAATCGGTGTTGAACACCAGCCCGGAACCGTCCGCCAGCAACGGGGCGCAGATATCCTCGGTGGTGCCCGGGTAGACGGTGGACTCGAACACCACCAGGTCGCCGCGCTTGAGCAGCGGCGCCAGCATCCGGCAGGCGCCCTGCAGCGGACGCAGGTCCGGCCGTTGCGCCTCGTCGATCGGCGTGGGCACGGTGACCACGTAAACGTTGCACCGGGCCAGCTCCTCGATGCGGTCGGCATAGTGCAGATGGGGCGAGCCGCCCAGCTGCGCGGCGCTGGCCTCGCGGGTATGGTCGGTGCCTGCCCGCAACTGGGCTACCCTCGCCGCATCGATATCGAAACCGACGGTGTCGAAGTGGCGTCCGAATTCCAGTGCCAGCGGCAGGCCGACGTAGCCCAGCCCGATGATGCCGATGCGCGTTGGGTTCGATTCCATGGCGGGACAGTTCGATCCGAAAGCGGCCAGATTACAGGATGCACGCCCGGCCGCGCCCGTCTCGCCAGGCCGTCACGCGCTCGCTAAGCTGACGCGATGCCCCAGACCCCCCTGCCCTCCCCACCCACCGACCGCGCGTCCGCCCGACTGGCCTGGACCCGCGATGTGCTTGGCGACCCCACGCTGACGCTGGCACCGGCCTCCGCCGATGCCAGCTTCCGCAGCTACTGGCGCACCTTCCACCAGGACATCAGCTGGATCGTCATGGACTCGCCGCCGGCACTGGAGGATCCCGCTCCGTGGCTGGCGATCGGCCGGCGCCTGCACGCAGCCGGCCTGCACGTGCCGTCAGTGCGTGCGCATGATCTGGAACGCGGCTTCGTGCTGATCGAGGACCTCGGCTCGCGCCTGTACCTGGACGTGCTCGATGAGCACAACGTCGAGCGCCTGTATGGCGATGCCCTGGCCGCGCTGCTGCACATGCAGCGCGCGGTCGACGGGTCCGACCTTCCGCCTTACGACGCGGCGTTCCTGCAGCGCGAGCTGGCGCTGCTGCCCGAATGGTTCCTGGGCCGGCACCTGGGCGTAGCTCTGGACGATCCGACGCAGGCAACGCTGCAACAGGCGTTCGCGCGGATCGTGGATGCCGCCCTGGAGCAGCCGCACTGCTTCGTGCATCGCGACTTCCATAGCCGGAACCTGCTGCTGGTCGAGCCGGCGCAAGGGGCACGGGACAACCCGGGCATCATCGATTTCCAGGGCGCGCTGCACGGCCCGATCACCTATGACCTGGCTTCGCTCCTGCGCGACTGCTACATCGCCTGGGAGCCGGCCCGGGTCCAGCGCTGGGCCCTGGACTATCACGCGCGACTGGTCGAGACGGGGCTGGTCAGCCCCACGGTCGATCCGGAGCGGTTTCTGCGCTGGTTCGATCTTGCCGGGCTGCAGCGACACCTGAAGGTGCTCGGCATCTTCTGCCGCCTCTGGTATCGCGACGGCAAGCGGCGCTATCTGGACGACCTTCCGCTGGTCTACCGCTATGTCATCGAGGTGGCCGGGCGCTATCCGGAGCTGCGCGCGCTGGCGCGATTGCTTGAGCAATGCGTCGGCGACCGCGACATCACCCGGCCGGCCGGATGAGACACGCCCTGATCTTTGCCGCCGGGCTGGGCGAGCGCATGCGTCCGCTCACCGAACACACGCCCAAGCCGCTGCTGGTCGCCGGCGGCAAGCCGTTGATCGTGTGGCATCTGGAACGGCTGGCCGCTGCCGGGGTGCGCTACGTGGTGATCAACACCTCGCATCTGGCCGAACAGTTTCCGCAGGTGCTCGGCGACGGTGCGTTCTGGGGCCTGCGCATCCGCTACGCCTACGAAGGCCCGGTGCCACTGGAGACCGGCGGCGGCATGCTGCATGCGCTGCCGTTGCTGGGACCCGAACCGTTCCTGGCGATCAACGGCGACATATGGACCGACGCGGACCTCTCCGCGTTGCCGGCCGAACCACCCGGCCTGGCGCACCTGCTGCTGGTGGACAATCCGGAGCATCACCCGGACGGTGACTTCGTCCTGGATACCGGGGGCCGCGTGCATGACAGCGGCTCGCCCCGGCTGACCTTCAGCGGCATCGGCGTCTACCGGCGCGAACTGCTGCGCGATGCGCCGGTCGCGGAGGAACGCCCGGCCGGTGGCGCGACCCCGCCACGATTCAAGCTCGCACCGCTGCTGCGCGCGGCGATTGCCCGTGAGCAGGTCGGCGGAGCGCACCACCGCGGGCAGTGGACCGACGTGGGCACCCCGCAACGGCTCGCGGCACTCGACCGCAGGCTGCGCGGGACGAGCTGAGGCCGACTGATCCGGCTCCTGCGCCCTGGCAGTGCACTCGCGCTCAGGGACCGGCGGGCAACCGGCGCAGAGAGGCGCGACCGGCGTCCACCTCGTCCCGGCTCGCCGGCCGGACGGCAGGCAGCGCTGGCGGAAGCAGCGCCGGCGTCGGTGTGCGCAACGGCTTCTCCTCGGCCAGCTCCGGCAACAGGGCAGCCTCTTCGGCCTGCCGGGTCATGACGATGATGCTGATGCGGCGGTTGATCGGGCTGCCCGGATGGGCGCGGTCGAACGGCACGGAGGCAGCCAGCCCAACCACTCGCGCGATCTTGTCGTCCGGCAGGCCGCCGGCCACCAGCGAGCGCCGGGCCGCATTGGCACGGTCGGCCGACAGCTCCCAGTTGCTGTAGCGGCGGTCGCTGCCGTAGGGCGCATTATCGGTGTGTCCGGAAATGCTGATCTTGTTGGGCACCTGCCTGATGAAGCTGGCCAGTTCGGTCAGGATGTCTTTGGTGTACGGCTTGAGCTGGGCACTGCCCAGGTCGAACATCGGCCGGTTCAGCTTGTCCACGATCTGGATCCGCAACCCCTCGGGGCTGATATCGATCAGCAGCTGGTCCTTGAACGGTGCCAGCGCCTGGCTTTTCTGCACCGCGGCATGGAGCTGCTGCATCAGCTCGTCCAGCCGTTGGGCCTCACGCTCGCGCGCGGCCTTCAGGTCGGCTTCGCTGAGGCTGCGACCCTTGGCGCCCTTTTGCATGGTGCTGTCCTGGCTGCCCTTGCCGGCCTTGCCCGCTGCCGCCACGCCGCGGCGGTCGCTGCCCGGTCCGTGCGGGCGATCCATGGCGCCGCCCAGCTTGATCAGGCTGTCGCTGGCCCCGCCGGGCCCCATCCGGCCCGGAGGCGCCATGGTGGCGTTGCCAGGGGTCATGCTGGGGTTCTTGAAGTACTCGGAAATGGCCGCGCGCTGCTCGCGCGTGCCCACGCCGATCAGCCACATCACCAGGAAGAACGCCATCATCGCGGTGACGAAGTCGGCATACGCGACCTTCCAGGCGCCGCCGTGGTGGCCGTGTTTCTTGCGCCGCGGGCGGCGCACGATGATTGGCGGCGACTCGTCGCTCATCAGGCGGCCCTCGATCGGTCCCCGTTGAGGTGGTCCTCCAGGTCCTGGAAGCTCGGCCGTGCCTCGGACGGCAGCGACTTGCGCGCGAACTCGGCGGCCACCTTCGGGTTGTAGCCACGCAGGCTGGCCAGCAGCGCCACCTTGACGCACTCGAACGCCTTGCCGTCCTCCTGCACACGGTTCTCCATCGCCGCCGCCAGCGGCCCGATGAAGCCGTAGCACAGCAGAATGCCCAGGAAGGTGCCGACCAGGGCACCGGCGATGTGCTCGCCGATGCGCGAGGTATCGCCGCCCAGCTGCGACATGGTGGTGACGATACCCAGCACCGCGGCCACGATGCCGAAACCGGGCAACGCATCGGCCATCTTCAGCACCGCCATGGCCGGCGCCTCGGCCGCCTGGTGATGGGTTTCCAGCTCAAGCTCCAGCAATTGCTCCAGCTCGTGGGGGTTCATGCTGCCACCGACGATCAGCCGCAGGCAGTCTGTGGTGAATTCGATCAGATGGTGCTCCCGCAGAAGTCTCGGATAGGCCGAGAAGACGCTGCTGGAGGCCGGGTCCTCGATATGCGACTCCAGGCCCAGGATGCCCTCGCGGCGCATGATCCCGAAGATGTCGTACATCATCGACAGCAGATCGGCGTAGTCCTGCCGTCGGTAGGAAGGCCCCCTGAACAACCCGGCAATCTCGCCCAGCGTGGCTTTCACCACCTGGCTGGAGTTGGCGGTCAGGAAAGCACCCAGCGCGCCGCCGCCGATGATCAGCAGCTCATACGGCTGCCACAGCGCCATCAGGCGACCATGCGACATCACGTAGCCGCCGAATACCGACACCAGCACCACGATCGAACCGATCAGCACAAGCACGCACTACTCCCGGGGCACACACCATCCATCCCCCTTGTATCGACCGGTCCGGGAACAAGTTGAGCGATCTGCCCGCAGCCAGTGCGCATGGAAAGGATGCCCCGCGCGCTGGACAAGGCAGCGTTGCAGGACAGCGTGCGGGAGCCGGACTGGAGCCAGATTCGCTATCTGGCGATGGATGAATTCGCACTGCACAAGGGCCACCGGTATGCCACTGTCGTGTTGGATCCGATCAGCCGCCAGGTGCTACTGGGTAGGTCAGGGCCGATAACGGGAGACAGCCCGGGCACTCTTTGAACAGCTGCCCGCGGGCGTGGCCGAGCAGATCCAGGCGCTGGCGATCGACATGACCACGGCCTACGAACTGGAGATCAAGGCCCACTGCCACAACGCCGAGGTGGTCTACGACCTGTTTCAAGTCGTGGCCAAAGACGGTCGCGAAGTCATCGACCGTGTCCGCGTCGACCAGGCGAACAAGCTTCGTCATGACCGGCCAGCGCGTCGTGTGATCAAGTCCAGCCGTTGATTGCTGCTGCGCAACCGGCGCAACCTGGAACCTTCTCAGGCGGTGCAGCTCAAGGAGTTGCTGCAGGCCAAGCGACCCCTGCTCAAAGAAAAGGCCCGGCGTTGGCCGGGCCCTTTTCGCGGACGGGACGTCACCCAACGCTAGGGGCGGCGCGCCAGTTCCGGGTTGTCGCGGGTCTGCGGCATCAGGTCCTTCTTCGACACGCCCAGCCACAGCAGGATCGGGCTGGCAATGAAGATGGAGGACAGCGTGCCGACCACGATGCCGATCAGCATGGTAACGGCGAAGCCGTGCACCGCCGGGCCGCCAAAGAAGTACAGCGCGGCCATGGTGATGCCGGTGAACAGCGAGGTGATGATGGTTCGCGACAGCGTGGTGTTGATCGAGCGGTTGAGGATCTCCTCCGGATCGGCCTTGCGCGCCAGCCGGAACAGCTCGCGGATGCGGTCGAACACCACCACCTTGTCGTTGATCGAGTAGCCGATCACCGCCAGCACCGAGGCCAGCACGGTCAGGTCGAACTCGCGCTGCACCAGCGCGATCACGCCGAGGGTCACCAGCACGTCGTGCACCTCGGTCGCCAGCGCGGCGATCGCGAAGCGCCGCTCGAAGCGGATCCACAGGTACAGGCCGATGCCGATGATCACGAAGATCGCGGCAATGCTGCCGTCGCTGCGCAGCTCATCGCCCACCTGCGCGGTGACGAAGTTGCGGCTGCTCAGCTTGGCGTCGGGGCGCTGCGCGATGAGCGCGGCCATCACGTCGCTGGCCACCTTGTCCGCCTTGGTCGAAGCCTTCAGACCCGCGGTGGAGGCATCGTCCTTGGGCTGCAGGCGGATCGCCACGCGGCGGGCGCCGCCCAGGCTCTGCACCACCGGGTTCTCGATGCCGGCCTTGGCCAGTGCCTCGCGCACGTTGCCGATGTCCACCGGCTGCTGGTAGGTGACCTCCACCGACACGCCACCGGTGAAATCCAGGCCGTAGTTGAGGCCCTTGGTGAACAGCAGCACCAGCGAGGCCAGCATCAGCAATACGCCGATGCCGATGCTGACCTTGCGCAGGCCCAGGAAGTTGACGTTGCTGTTGTGGTTGAAGATTTCCATGGTTGTCTCCTCAGACCGACAGCGTCTTGAGCTTGCGGTGGCCATGGATGGCGGCGGTCAGCGCGTGGGTCAGCGTCACCGAGGTGAACATCGAGGTCAGGATGCCGATCATCAGCGTCACGCCGAAGCCCTTGATCGGCCCCGAGCCCATCGTGGTCAGCGCCAGCGCGGCGATCAGGTGGGTCACGTTGGCGTCCAGAATGGTGGCCCAGGCCTTCTCGTAGCCGGCGTGGATCGCCGCGTGCGGCGACGAACCGTTGCGCAGCTCCTCGCGGACGCGCTCGCAGATCAGCACGTTGGCGTCGATCGCCATGCCCAGGGTCAGCACGATACCGGCGATACCGGGCATGGTCAGGGTCACGCCGATCATCGACATCACCGCCACCAGGATCACCAGGTTGAAGAACAGCGCCACGTCGGCGACCAGGCCGAACAGCTTGTAGTAGACCGCCGCGGCCACCAGCACCAGGCCCAGGCCCAGCAGCACCGCGCGCAGACCCTGCTGGATGTTGTCCTGGCCCAGGCTGGGCCCGATCACGTACTGCGAGACGATATCCACCGGCGCGGCCAGCGAACCGCCCTTGAGCAGCAGCGCCAGCTCCGAGGCTTCCTTCGGGCTGCCCAGGCCGGTGGTCTCGAAGCGCGCGCCGAACGGGCTGCTGATGCGTGCGTCGTTGATCACTTCCTCGGTCACACGTGGCGTGCGCACTTCCTTGCCGTTGACCACCTTGGTGTCGTACACGGTCTCCACGTACACCACGGCCATCGGCTTGCCGACGTTGTCGTTGGTGAAGTCCAGCATCTTCTTGGCGCCAGCCGCGCTCAGGGTCACGTTGACCTTCGGCGTGCCGCTGCGGTCGTCGATGCCCGAAGAGGCGTCGACCAACTCGTCGCCGGTGACGATGATGCGCTTGCCCACCAGCACCGGCGCGCCGGTACCACGCATGCGGTACAGCCGCGCGTCCGGCGGCACGTTGCCGGTGCGCGCGGCCTCCTGCGCCTGCGCCGGGGTACCGTAGCCCGGGTGATACTCGAGGGTCGCAGTGGCGCCGATGATCTTCTTCGCTTCGGCCGGGTTCTGCACGCCGGCCAGCTCCACCACGATCTGGTCCTCGCCCTGCTGCTGGATGATCGGCTCGGACACGCCCAGCGCGTTGACGCGGTTGCGCAGCGTGCTTACGTTCTGCTTGATCGTGCCCAGCGCCAGCTCGCGCAGCTTCTCCGGACGCACGGCGGCGTCCAGCACGAAGCGGTCACCGGTGTTGGCTCCCTCCTGCAGGACCAGGTCCGGGTATTCGGTGGCGATCGCGGTGGAGGCGGCGGTGCGGTCGGCCGCCGAACGCAGCACCACCGAGACGCCCTGCCCGCGCTCGCCCTTGCGGGTGACCGAGCTGTAGTGGATGTTCTTCTGCCGCAGCAGCGAGCGGATGTCCTCGGCGTAGCGCTCCTCCTGCTTGTCGATCACCGCGCTCTGGTCCACCGCCATCAGGAAGTGCACGCCACCCTGCAGGTCCAGGCCCAGCGGCATCGAATTGGCGTGGATCGCACGCAGCCAGTGCGGCACGGTGGAGGCCAGGTTGAGCGCCACGATGTACTTGTCGCCCAGTGCGGTCTTGATCACGTCGGACGCCTTGGCCTGCACGTCGGCGTTGGTGAAGTTGACCAGCAGGTGGTCGCCATCCAGGGTCGGGCCGCTGAAGGCGATCTTGTGCTCGCGCAGCGCCGTGGCGACCTGCTTCTGCAGCGCCTCGTCCACCGGCGCGCCGTGGGCCGCCTGCACCTGCACCGACGGCACTGGCAGGAAGGCGTTCGGCAGCGCATAGATGATGCCGAACAGCAGCACCACGACCACCATCGCGTACTTCCAACGTGGGAAATCACTCATGCTCAGAGCCTGTTTTCATATCTCATGGGAGGTCGTGCACCCGGGCTGACGCCACCAGGCAACCGTGCCGGGCGGCAACGCGGGCCACGACCGGTGCCTCGCCATCGCTGGCGTCGGCAGGTCGAAGCGTCGGCGACTCAGGCGGCCTTCAGCGTGCCCTTGGGCAGCACCTGGGATACGGCGCCCTTCTGCACCCGCACCTTGACCCCGTTGGCGATCTCCACCGACAGGAAGCTCTCACCCACCTCCTCGATGCGACCGGCGATGCCACCGGTGGTCACCACCTCGTCGCCCTTGGCCAGCGCCGCCAGCATCGCGCGCTGCTCCTTCTGGCGCTTCATCTGCGGCCGGATCATCAGGAAATAGAACACGACGAACAGGCCGATCAACGGCAGGAACGACACCAGCGGGTTGCCGGCGCCTGCCGCGGGAGCGGCCTGGGCCAGGACGAACGACATCGGAAAGCTCATCTGTTTGTCTCGCAAGTGGTGGCGCCGGCACGCATTTCCGCCGGCCGCCTGATAAAAGATCGTGGATTATGCCACGCGCCCCCCGGGCATGCACTGCGCCTTCACGCCCGCCCGAATCCATGCATGGCGTCGAACCAGGCCGTTTGCAACCGTGACACTGGGAGCAGGCACCCGCCAGAAAAGTTCCGTTCGCAGGGTCTCGGGCGAATCAGCACCGGCCCGAAGAAGCGCCAGGAAGCCCGCGCCCGGCGCCTGGCCGGACCTTTGCCAGGCTCCCTCCACTAGGCGCCCTTGGCGCCCTGGCGCCGGGCGTAGAACGTCGCCACGAAGTCCTCCAGCGTGCCCGCGGCAATGGCCTGGCGCAGCCCAGCCATCAGCCGCTGGTAGTGCCGCAGGTTGTGCATGGTTGCCAGTTGGCTGCCCAGGATCTCGTTGCACCGGTCCAGGTGCCGCAGGTAGGCGCGGCTGAAGCCGTTGGCGCAGGCGTAGCAGTCGCAGCCCTCTTCGATCACCCGCGTGTCGGTGGCGAACTTGGCATTGCGGATGCGCAAGGTGCCCTCGGCCGTGAACAGGAAGCCGTTGCGGGCATTGCGCGTGGGCATCACGCAGTCGAACATGTCCACGCCGCGGCGCACCGCCTCGACGATGTCCTCCGGGCGCCCCACGCCCATCAGGTAGCGCGGCCGTTCGGCCGGCAGCAGCGGCAGGGTGAAATCCAGCGTGTGGTTGCGCTCGTCCTCCGGCTCGCCCACCGCCAGCCCGCCCACGGCGTAACCGTCGAAGCCGATCCGCGCCAGCGCCTCGGCCGAACGCCGGCGCAGGCCCTCGTGCACGCCGCCCTGCACGATGCCGAACAACGCATTGGGATTGCGCAGGTCGTCGAACGCGCGCCGCGAACGCTCGGCCCAGCGCAGCGACAGCTCCATCGAGTCGCCTGCCACCTTTTCCGTGGCCGGGTACGGCGTGCATTCGTCGAAAATCATCGCGATGTCCGAATCCAGCGTCTTCTGGATCTGCATCGACACTTCCGGCGACAGGAATACCTTGGAGCCGTCCACCGGCGAAGCGAAGGTCACCCCCTCCTCGGTGATCTTGCGCTTGTGCGCCAGCGAGAACACCTGGAACCCGCCCGAATCGGTGAGGATCGGCTTGTCCCAGCCGATAAACCGGTGCAACCCGCCAAACTGCTCGACGATCTCCAGCCCCGGCCGCAGGAACAGGTGGAAGGTGTTTCCCAGGATGATCTCCGCGCCGGTGTCCTTGACGTCGCGCGGCGTCATCGCCTTGACCGAACCGTAGGTACCCACCGGCATGAAGGCCGGGGTTTCCACGGTGCCGCGGGCAAAGGTGAGACGGCCGCGCCGGGCGGCGCCATCGGTGGCCAGGAGGTCGAAGGTGAGGGATGTCATCCGGACATTATCGCTTGTCGGCGCCTGCGGCGGGGCGTTCGCCTGCGACCGAAGGAAGTCCCTGTGGGACGGCGGGCTTTCGGACTCCTGTCGGAGCCCGAGTCACTTTCTCTTGCTTGCCCAAGTAACCACTGCGCCGCAGGAGGGGGAAAGCTCTGGCTTCCGCTCCTGAGAACACCAAGCAAGGCAAGAGCGTGACCCCGAAGCGCCCGCAGGAAAGTAGTGGCGTTTGCAGAACGGCAGAGCGAGAAGGTCCAGGCCAAGGGCCGAAACCTCCCTCACCACATCAAGGAATTCCGTTAAGCCACATCTACCGACCCTGCCGAGGGAGCGGCAGCACAGCCTGACGCAACGCCGCGCCCAGCAACAGGCGGCCGGCCTATACCCCTTGCGGCAGGATCAACATCGCATCCCCATAAGAAAAGAACCGGTAGCGCTCTCGCACTGCGTGGCGGTAAGCCTCCAGCATGAAATCGCGCCCGGCCAGGCTCGACACCAGCATCAGCAGGGTCGACTGCGGCAGGTGGAAGTTGGTGATCAGACCGTCGATGCTGGTGATTCGGTAGCCAGGGAAGATGAAGATCTGCGTCTCGCCCGCGAAGGGGTGCAGCTGACCGTCTCGAGTGGCGCTCTCCAGCGCCCGCACCACGGTGGTGCCCACCGCGATCACCCTGCCGCCCTTGGCGCGGGTGGCGCGAATCTTCTCGATCAGCGCCGCGCCGACATTGAGCCACTCGCTGTGCATCTGGTGGTTGTGGATGTCATCCACGCGCACCGGCTGGAAAGTGCCGGCGCCCACGTGCAGGGTGACGAAACCGAAATCCACGCCCTGGTCGCGCAGGCGGTCCAGCATCGGCTGATCGAAATGCAGGCCGGCGGTCGGCGCGGCCACCGCTCCGGGCTCGCGCGCATAGACGGTCTGGTAACGCTCCATGTCCGTCGCATCGGCGGCGCGCTCGATGTACGGTGGCAACGGCATCTCGCCCAGGCGCACCAGCAGGTGCTCCAGCGGCTCCGGCGATTCGAAGCGCAGCTGGAAAAAGCCGTCCTCCCGCCCCAGCACCACCGCGTGGCTGCCGTCGGCCAGCTGAATCCGGCTGCCCGGCCGCGGCTTCTTGCTGACGCCCAGTTGCACGGTGGCCTCGTGCGCGCCCGTCACCCGCTCGATCAGCACTTCCACCGCACCGCCGGTTTCCTTGCGCCCATACAACCGTGCCGGCAGCACCCGGGTGTCGTTGAACACCAGCAGATCGCCCGGCCGCACCAGCTGCGGCAGCTCGGCGAACATGCGGTCCTGCAAGGCATGCGTCGCCACGTCCACCAGCAGCAGGCGGCTGGCCGAACGCTGCGCCAAAGGCGCCTGCGCGATCAGCTCCGGAGGCAACTCGAAATCGAAATCGGACTTTTTCAACACACCGCTCGCTAGGCGCCCACCGGCCGCGGGCAAGCCGGCATTATCCCGCAGCACGCCGCAGGAGGCACGCCGACAACCGTGGAAGCGCGCGTAGACGCGTGGGCAATGCGGTCCACGGATGGGACAATCCATGCCCTCCTCACCACGGCGCCGCGCATGCTGTCACTGGGCCAGGACTGGCTGCACCGACCCACCCATCGCCAGGTATGGCGGCTGGCGGCGCCGATGATCGCCTCCAACCTCACCGTGCCACTGGTGGCCCTGGTCGACAGCGTGATGGCCGGCCATCTGGCGCAACCGGGCCAGTTGGCCGCGGTGGCCGTGGGCAGCGTGGTCTACAGCGTGCCGGTGTGGGTCTTCGGCTTCCTGCGCATGGGCACCATCGGCTTCGCCGCCCAGGCCGGCGGACGCAACGACGGTGACGGCCTGCGCCAGGTGCTGGTGCAGTCGACGCTGCTGGCGTTGGGGCTGGCCCTGGCCACCGTGCTGCTGGCCTGGCCCCTGCTCGGCCCGGTAGTCGGCCTGATGAAGCCCTCGGCCGCACTGGACGCGCTGACCCGTAGCTATCTGCACATTCGCCTGCTCGGTTTGCCCGCGGCCCTGCTCAACGCCGCGCTGGTGGGATGGTTCCTGGGTATGCACGATGCCGGCACCGCGCTGCGGGTCACTGTGGTCACCAACCTGGCGAACATCGCGCTCAATCTGGTCTTCGTGCTGGGCCTGCACGAGGGCGTGGCGGGTATTGCCGCCGCATCGGCCTGTGCGGCGTGGATAGGTACCGCCACCGGGCTGGCACGCATACCCCGTCAGCTGGGCCGCTATCCCGGTCGCCTGCAGGTGCGCGCGCTGCGTTCTTGGCGGTCCTGGCGCCCGCTGCTGGCGGTCAACCGCGACATCCTGATCCGCAGTCTGGCATTGCAGGGCGTGTTCTTCGCGGTGACCGTCCTGGGCGCCCGCCTCGGCGACACGGTGGTGGCCGCCAATGCGCTGCTGCTCAATGGACTGCTGCTGACCTCGTTCGCGCTGGACGGCCTGGCCAATGCGGTGGAAGCACTCACCGGGCACGCGATCGGCGCGGGCCAGCGGGTGGCGCTACGCCGCTCGCTGACCGTCGCGGCCGGCTGGTCGCTGATCTGCGGCGCGCTGTTCAGCGTGTGCTTCGCCGTGGGCGGCCCGGCCTTCGTCGACCTGCAGACGGACATGGCGGCGGTCCGGCAGACCGCCTATGACTACCTGCCCTATCTGGCCCTGCTGCCACTGGTGGGCGTGTGGAGCTACCTGCTCGACGGTCTGTTTGTCGGCGCCACGCGGGCCCGCGAAATGCGCGATGCGATGCTGGCCGCCGGGCTGGCCTTCGTGCTGCTGGCACTTGGCCTGCGCAGCTGGGGCAACCACGGCCTGTGGCTGGCGTTCCTCGGTTTCATGCTGGTGCGCGCCGCGGCCATGGCCTGGATGGCACATCGCGTCACGCGACGGGATGGCTGGATCCACGGCGCTTCCTGAGCCCGCGGACGTCCGAGCCCCGTAGGGTGGGCTTCAGCCCACCGCTCGTGTGCCTTGCTGCTCCGTAGGCTTGGTGGGCTGAAGCCCACCCTACGTCCGCCCTGCCCCGCGGGGGCGTGCCTCGCCGCACAGGCGCTTTACAGCAGATTTTCTGCCGCGCCAGGCGATACGCCAGGATGCGGTTGCTCACATCAAGCGGATTTGCAGATCCAATCACACGAGGGGATGGCTGGATCCACGGCGCTTCCTGAGCCCGCGGACGTCCGAGCCTCGTAGGGTGGGCTTCAGCCCACCGCTCGTGTGCCTTGCTGCTCCGTAGGCTTGGTGGGCTGAAGCCCACCCTACGTCCGCCCTGCCCCGCGGGGGCGTGCCTCGCTGCACAGGCGCTTTACAGCAGATTTTCTGCCGCGCCAGGCGATACGCCAGGATGCGGTTGCTCACATCAAACGGATTTGCAGATCCAATCACACGAGGGGATGGCTGGATCCACGGCGCTTCCTGAGCCCGCGGACGTCCGAGCCTCGTAGGGTGGGCTTCAGCCCACCGCTCGTGTGCCTTGCTGCTCCGTAGGCTTGGTGGGCTGAAGCCCACCCTACGTCCGCCCCGCCCCGCGGGGGCGTGCCTCGCTGCACAGGCGCTTTACAGCAGATTTTCTGTCGCGCCAGGCGATACGCCAGGATGCGGTTGCCCACATCAAGCGGATTTGCAGATCCAATCACACGAGGGGATGGCTGGATCCACGGCGCTTCCTGAGCCCGCGGACGTCCGAGCCCCGTAGGGTGGGCTTCAGCCCACCGCTCGTGTGCCTTGCTGCTCCGTAGGCTTGGTGGGCTGAAGCCCACCCTACGTCCGCCCCGCCCTGCCGGGGCGTGCCTCGCTGCACAGGCGCTACAGCCAGCCTTTCTGCCGCGCCAGCCGATAGGCCTCGATGCGGTTGCCCACGCCCAGCTTGCCGATCGCTTCGGACAGGTAATTGCGGACGGTGCCGTGGGACAGGTTCAGGCGGGTGGCTATCTCGCCGGCGGCCAGGCCCTCGCCGGCCATGCGCAACACCTGGCGCTCGCGGTCGTTCAGCGGGTCGGCTTCGGACCATGCGTCCAGCGCCAGCTGCGGGTCGATCGAGCGGCCACCCCGCTGCACCATGCGCAGGGCCTCGGCCAGGTTCTCCGCCGGGGCATCCTTGAGCAGGTAGCCGGACACGCCCGCCTCCAGCGCCCGGCGCAGGAAGCCCGGACGGGCGAAGGTGGTGACGATAACCACCTTGATCGCCAGTTGCTGCCGCTGGATCCGTTGCGCCAGCTCCAGGCCGGTCAGGCCCGGCATCTCGATGTCGGTAACCAGTACGTCCGGTTTCAGTCGCTGGATTTCGCGCCAGGCCTCCTCGCCATCGGATGCACTGCCCAGCACCTCGATGTCGGGTTCGAGGTTGAGCAAGGCGAACAACGCGCCGCGCACCATCGCCTGGTCCTCGGCCAGCAGTACACGGATCATGCGGCGCCCCCGTGGGTGCTGTCGGCGGTCAGGATGGGAATCCTGGCGATCAGGAGGAAGCGCCGGCTGGTCATGAAAGTGGTTCCGCTCAGACTGATGGTAGATGGACCACGGGACTGCGGGCTGGCGGTGTGGTCGACTCGGCAGACGCGGCGGGTTCGGCCGCCGGCATCGGAGCAACCGTGCCGCGCATCGCCACGCGGATGCGCAGGCAGGTACCGTGGCCGCGCGGTGAGTCGATCTCCAGACTGCCGCCGATGGCCCGCACGCCGCTCGCGCATGCCGCACAAGCCGTTGCCGTCCTCGCCGATGCCGCCACGACCGTTGTCGCCGATCTGCAGCAGCAGGTCGCCCCTGTCCGACTCCAGCGTGACCCTGGCCTCGGTGGCCCGCGCATGGCGCACGATATTGGTCGAGGCCTCGCGGATGATCAGCGCCAGGCAACGTTCGACCGATTCGGGAAGATCCTGGGCAGCCAGCCGGTAGTCCAGGTGGACCCCGGAGGAAGCCAGCAACAACCGCGCCGATGCCAGTTCGGCAGCCAGATCGGTGGCGCGGATGCCGGTCACCGCCGCCCGCACCTCGGCCAGGGCGTGGCGGGCCACGCCTTCCACCTCGACCACCTCGCGGCGGGCCGCCTCCAGGTCGCGGTCGAACAGCTTCCGCGACAGCTCCAGCTTCAACGTGATCAGCGACAGCGTATGACCGAGCAGGTCGTGCAGGTCACGCCCGATGCGCTCGCGCTCGGCGGTGGCGGCCAGCCGGCGGATCTCGTCGTGCGAAAGCTTCAGCGCCGCATCCTTTTCCTGTGCCAGGTTCTCCACGTTCACAACGATGCCGACAATGAACGTGGTCGCCGGGATATAGACCATCATCTGCCACGGGTAATCGACCAGCCAGACCGCGCCAATGAACACCAGATTGAGCAGCGCGATGTAGCCCACGGCCAGGCCGATGCGCGTGTTGCCGGGGCGGAACATGACACAGGCGTAGACGAAATAGCTGATGCCGCTGGGATAACGCGACAGCAATAGCAGGCAGAGCACGGCCATGCCCAGCGGATAGCGGTAGGCGATCCGCCGCGACGACAACAGCGTCATCGCAAACAGCACCAGGAACAGCGGGTAGGAGGTCAGCGTGAAGAACAACCATTCCCACGTGTAGCCGTGATTGAACAGCGGCGTGACGAACACCCACACCGACCACAGCAAGTGCACCGCGTCGGTGTACGGCGACTTGCCGCGGTGGACCAGGTCCGCCACGGTCGAGTCGGGCGCCGGATGCATCCATCGGGGGTAGGAGAAAAAGCTCATAAGCGTATCCCGGCCGTTCCCGCGGGACGAAGGAAGCCGCTATCAGCCTAACCGCCGCAGGCGGCGCACCGCCAGCGCCATGAACACCACGGCAAACCCGACCAGCGCCGCCGCATGGCCCAGCAACGCACCCGGGCTCATGCCCACCGCTGCAAGCGCCAGCTGATGCAGGTGATAGCTGGGCCAAACCGGGGCGATCTGCTGCAACACCTTGGGCAGCATGGCCAACGGGAACCACAGGCCCGACAGGAACGACATCGGCAGGTAGACCAGGTTGAGCACGCCCGGTGCGCCCTGGCCCTTGATCAAGGTGCCCACGAACATCCCCAGCGCGCAGAACGGCAGCACACCGAGCATGCCGGTCAGGACCAACGCCACGACCTGCTGAACGCTCAGCACCACGTGCGCCAGCTGTGACAGCGCCAGCAACAGCAGCATCACCACGCCGGCGGCCAGCATCGCCATCAGCATCTTGCCCAGCAGGTAGGCACCTGGCGGCATCGGCAGCGCGCGCTTGAGGGTGAGCAGGCCACCGTCGCGTTCCAGCGCCAGCGACACGCCAAAGCCGAACAGCCCCGGACTCATCACGCCGAACACGCCATAACTGGCCAGCAGGTAGCGGGCTGCATCCGGCCCTTGGGCGTGCCCCATCAGCACGCCGAACATCAGGTAGAAGGCGGCCGGAAACAGCAGCACGGGCAACAGGAACGACGGCGCACGCATGTAGCGCATGCACTCGCTGCGCGCCTCGGCCAGGTAGGCGCCGAGCACGCGCGAACGGGGCATCTGGCCGCTGGCGGCCGGTTGCTCGATGGTCAGTGTCATGTCCATGTCAGGCGGCCTCGCGGTGATCGGTGGACGATGCCGGATCGGCATCTGCGGGTGAGTTCGGTAAAGGCCTCGGCCAGCCCCGCGCGCTGCACCTCCAGCTCCCGCAGGTAGGCGTCGCTCTGCAGCAGGCGCAGCACAACGATCTCGGCGTGTGCAGTGCTGATCTGCAGGAGGTCGCCGTCGCAGGTCGCCTCGGCCACTTCCTCCCACCCACGCACTGTTTCCAGCGGCAAGGTGCTGCGGCAGACGGATGCGCTTGACTGCGACCCGGGCGCGCAGGGCTTCGACGCTGCCCTCGTGCAGCATCCGACCATGCGTCATCACGCAGACGCGGTCGGCCAGTGCCTCGGCCTCCTCCAGGTAGTGCGTGGTCAGCAGCACCGAACAGCCTTCGGCCAGCAGCGCGCGGATCGCCGCCCACAGCTTCTGCCGCGCGTCGATGTCCAGGCCCACGGTGGGCTCGTCCAGGAACAGCAGCTCCGGGTTGCCGCAGATGGCCAGGGCGAACTGCACTCGCCGCTGTTGCCCGCCGGAAAGCTTCGCGTAGGGCCGCCGCAGCAGGTCGGTGATGCCGGCCATGGCCGCGGTCTGCGCCAGCGGCCGCGGCGCCGGGTAATAGCTGGCGGTCAGACGCAGCAGCTCACCCACGCGCAGGGTCGAGGGCAGGGTGGCGCTCTGCAGCATCACGCCAATCCGGCGGCGCGGCTCGATCTGCTGCGGATCGCGGCCGAACAGCGCCACCGTGCCGGCGTCGGCGCGGAACAGGCCCAGCAGCAGCCGATCGCGGTGCTCTTGCCGGCCCCGTTGGGGCCCAGCAACGCCAGCAGCTCGCCGCGCCGCACTTGCAGGTCCAGGCCGTCCAGCGCGGTCAGCGCGCCATAGCGCTTGACCACCCCGGACAACTGCGCAACCGACCTGCGAATGCGTTCTCATCGCCTCTCCCCTTCCCTCGCTGGTAGCTGCCAAAAAGATAGACCGGGCAAGGCGTTGCGCCCACTGGTCGCCGTCAGCCGTCATGGGTGACAGGCGTCATGCGGGGTTACGGCGGAGCGGCCGTCACGGTATCCTCGTCGGATCGCAAGGCCCGATTGCCGCCCTCCAGGTGCGCAGATGGCCGGCAAGTACGGAGTACGGCGCAGGTTCCACGCGCCACCTATTCATCAACGCGCCGACCGCACGCCCCGGCCTGCGGCCCGGCTACGGGAGGACTGCCATGGGTGTTATCGATCAGCTGCGCGAACTGCGTGATTTCGGCGGCAAGCCGCGGACCACGGGATTGGACGATGCCAGCATCGAGCGCATGGCGGCGAGCCATCCGCAGCTGGTCCAGGCCATCAATGAGGCGGTGGCCCGTCACCGCGAGCTGCGCGTTGACCTGGCCGACTTCCTGAAGCTGGACGAGTCCGAGCAGCTGGAGCAGGCCCAGGCCGAGTTCGTCAATTTCTACCCGGACGACGCGATCAACCCGTACCTGTCGGCCGCCGCGCGCGGGCCCTGGATCGTCACCCTCAAGGGCGCGGTTCTGCACGACAACGGCGGCTACGGCATGCTCGGCTTCGGCCACAACGAACCCGCCATCCTCGAAGCCTTGTCGCGTCCGCAGGTGATGGCGAACATCATGTCGCCCAGCGTGGCGCAGATGCGCTTTGCCAAGGCGATGGACAAGGAGCTCGGCCGCAACCGCGGCGGCAACCCGTACCAGCGTTACATGTGCCTGAACTCGGGCTCCGAATCGGTCGGCCTGGCCTGTCGCATCGCCGACGTCAATGCCAAGGCGATGACCGATGCCGGCGGCCGCTACGAAGGCCGCACCATCAAGCGCCTGTCGGTGAAGGGCGCGTTCCACGGCCGCACCGACAAGCCGGCGCTGTATTCCGATTCCACCCGCAAGGCCTACCAGCAGCACCTGGCCAGCTACCGCCACGAGGAAAGCCTGCTGACCGTGGCGCCCTACGACGTGGAGCAGCTCAAAGCGGCCTTTGCCGACGCCGACAAGAACGGCTGGTTCATCGAGGCGATGTTCCTGGAGCCGGTGATGGGCGAAGGCGACCCCGGCCGCGCGGTGACGCCGGAGTTCTACCAGGCCGCGCGCGAGCTGACGCAAGCCCACGGCAGCCTGCTGCTGGTGGACTCGATCCAGGCCGGCCTGCGCGCCCACGGCGTGCTCTCGCTGACCGACTATCCGGGGTTCGAGAATCTGCCCGCACCGGACATGGAGACCTTCTCCAAGGCGCTCAACGCCGGCCAGTACCCGCTGTCGGTGCTGGCGGTGGGTGAGCGTGTCGCCGGCCTGTACCGCAAGGGCATCTACGGCAACACCATGACCGCCAACCCGCGTGCGCTGGACGTGGCGCTGGCCACCCTGGACCAGCTCAGCGACAACGTGCGCAGCAACATCACCGAGCGCGGTCGCGAGTTCGTCAGCAAGCTCGAAGCGCTGAAGGACGAGCTGGGCGGCCTGATCACCAAGGTGCAGGGCACCGGCCTGCTGTTCTCCTGCGAGCTGGCCCCGCAGTTCAAGTGCTACGGCGGCAACTCCACCGAGGAATACATGCGCGAGCATGGCGTGGGCGTGATCCACGGCGGCACCAACTCGCTGCGCTTCACCCCGCACTTCAACGTGACCAGCGCCGAGGTCGACCTGATCGTCGACCATGTGCGCCAGGCGCTGCTGAAGGGCCCGCGCAAGCAGGCTGCCGAAGCGGCTTGATGGGAGCCTGAAGAGGGCGCGCCGGTGACGGCGCGCCCTTTTTGTGCGTGAATGTCGGCACCGTCCCGGTCGCCCACACCCTTTGGCGCATGCACCGCCCCGGAGATCCACCATGCCCGTGATCGAAGTCGCCCACCCCCTGATCGCCCACAAGCTGGGCCTGATGCGCCGCGCCGGCGTCAGCACCAAGGAATTCCGCGAGCTGGCCTGCGAAGTGGCCAGCCTGCTCACCTACGAGGCCACCCAGGACCTGGAGACGCTGGAACAGACCATTGAAGGCTGGGCCGGCCCGCTGGTGGTGCGCCGGATCAAGGGCAAGAAGATCACCATCGTGCCGATCCTTCGCGCCGGGCTGGGCATGCTGCCGGGCGTGCTGGACCTGATTCCCTCGGCCAAGGTCAGCGTGGTCGGCATCCAGCGCGACGAGGCCACGCTGGCGCCGGTGACCTACTACGAGAAGCTCAGCGGCAGCATGCACGAGCGGACCGCACTGATCGTCGACCCGATGCTGGCCACCGCCGGCTCGCTGATCGCCACCGTGGACATGCTCAAGAAGGCCGGCTGCAAGCGGATCAAGGGACTGGTGCTGGTGGCCGCACCGGAAGGCCTGCGGCGCATGGAACAGGCCCATCCGGACGTGGAGATCTACACCGCATCGATCGACCAGCGACTCAACGAACACGGCTACATCCTGCCCGGGCTCGGCGACGCCGGCGACAAGATCTTCGGCACGCGGCAGATGCCTACCGCCTGAGCAGCCTGGACCGTTTCGCAAAACGTTCATCTTCGATTGCTAGCCTCTCGGCTTTCGCGGTCCATGACGGACCGCCTCGGGGAGGGGTAGCAGCCATGATGAGGGGACGACTCGGTAAGCGCGCCTTGGGCGCCATGCTGGTGGCAATGGCGGCGACGTTCGCCGTCCAGGCCGCCGATCTCAGTGTCAGCCAGTTCCGCGTGCGGGGGCCCGCGGGTGGCAACGACGAATTCGTCGAACTGTTCAACGCCGGCGCCAGCCCGCTGGACCTGTCCGGCTACAAGCTCAACGCGTCCAACGCCAGCGGCACCACCGGCACCCGGCTGAGCTTTGCCGCCGGCACCACCATCGCACCAGGTTGCTACCTGCTGCTGACCAACGGCGCCAGCAGCGGTTATTCGGGCAGCGTGCCCGGTGACCTCAGCTACAACACCGGCGTCACCGACACCGGCGGCCTGGCCGTTCTCGATGACAACGGCCAGGTGCTCGACCAGGTCGGCCTCAGCAGCGGCTCGGCCTACCAGGCCGGCACGCCGCTGGCCTCGCTGGGCAGCACCAACGCCGACCGCGGCTACGCGCGCACCACCAACAGCGCCGGCGTGCCGCAGAACAGCGGCGACAACAGCGCCGACTTCGTGGTGGTATCGCCGACCACGCCGCACAACAGCGCCAGCCCCTGCATCGCGCAGGGCCCGTCGGTGTCGATCGCCGACGCCACCGTCACCGTGCGCGGCGCCGGCGATCTGGTCATGCCTTTCACGGTCAGCCTGAACCAGCCGGCCAGCGGCGACGGCGTGCAGGTGCACGTGGCCACCCAGGACGGCACCGCCACCGTGGTCGCCGGCGACTACGACCCGGTCGACACGGACCTGACGGTGGCTCCCGGCCAGACCGACGTGAGCTTCAACGTGACCGTGCATGGCAAGGCCACCGGCGTCGACGACAAGGCGTTCACCGTGCAGCTGAGCAACCCCAGCGACGGCGTCGCCCTGGGCGATGCCAGCGCGCTGGGCGCGATCCTGTACGACATCCCGGTGCCCGCAGAGATCTGGCAGATCCAGGGTCGCGAGCAGACCTCGCCGCTGCTGGGCAAATCCGTGATCACTTCCGGCAACGTGGTGACCGCGGTTGGTCCGTCCGGCTTCACCATGCAGACCCCGGACGCGCGCGCCGACGCCGACGCGCTGACCTCCAATGGCATCTACGTGTACACCTCGCACGCGCCGGAAGTGGCCACGGGCGACGTGGTGGACGTGGACGCGACGGTCGACAACTACTACCACCTGACCGAACTGAAGTGGGCCGACGTCCGGGTCACCGGGCACACCGCGCGACTGCCGCGGGCGATCCATTTCGGCAGGCACACGCCCTCGCCGGACCCGGATCACCTGTCCTGCGGCCAGACCAACTTCCAGTGCTTCATCGGCATGCGCGTGGTGATCGACGACGGCATGATCAACACCGGCAACCAGCGCTTCAGCTCGATGCCGTACGCCGAAGTGAGCATCACCGCCAACGGCAAGCGCTCGCTGCGCCTGCCCGGCGTGCGCTACGGCGTGCCGGTACCTGAGGGCGTGGACCTGCCCAACTGGAGCGGCAACCCTGAAGTGTTCAAGATGAACACCGCCGACTTCGGCGCGGTACCGTTGAACACCCCGTTCAACGCGGGCACCACCTTCCGCGCCGAGGGCGTGATCTCGTACGACTTCGGTGCGTACACGTTCATCCCCACCTCGCTGCGGGTCAAGCATGCCGCGCCGATCCCGCGCCCGGTCTCGCCCACCCCGCCGCTGGCGTTGCGTATCGGTGCGTTCAACACCGAGCGCTTCTGCGACAGCGTGTTCGATACCACCTACACCTGCAGCGGTGGCAGCCACGAGCCGACGCCGGACGAGGTCGCGCTGAAGGTGCGCCGCCTGTCCAGCTACATCGGCAGTGTGCTGAAACTGCCGGACGTGCTCTCGGTGGAGGAAGTGGAAACCCTGGGCGTACTGCAGCAGCTGGCCAAGCAACTGGGCGACGACTACCCGGTGAGCTACGACGCCTACCTGGTGCCTGGCCACGACCCGAGCGGCATCAACGTCGGCTTCCTGGTCCGCCGCGATCGCGTGCAGGTGCTGTCGGTGCAGCAGCTGGCCGCGGACGAGACCTGGGACGACCAGGGCCACACTGCCTTCATCCACGACCACCCGCCGCTGCTGCTGACCGCCGAGGCCGGCCACCAGCGGTTCGAAGTGATCTCGGTGCACACCAAGGCTCGCAGCAACGTCGACAAGGACAACGCCAGCGCGGTGCGCGACCGGCAGAAACGCTTCCTGCAGGCCCGCTCGCTGGCCACCCAGGTTCAGGCGCTGCAGACTGCCCATCCGTCCGAGCCGCTGCTGGTGGTGGGTGACTTCAACGCCTACCAGTTCACCGACGGCTGGACCGACGTGGTCGGCCTGATCTCGGGCAAGTACGACGACCGCCAGAACCTGCTCAAGCTCGGTGGCAACATCGTGCGGCCGGCGCTGTGGAACGCGGTCAACTCGGTGCCGGAGAACGACCGTTACTCGTTCCTGTACACCGAGAACTTCGGCGATATCCAGGGCTATACGCGTCGCATGGTGCCCACCGTGCAGGTGCTCGACCACGCCCTGCTCAACCGCGCCGCGCAGCACCGCTTCATGCGCATGCAGTATGGCCGTGCCAACCTGGACGCCCCGGTGCAGACCCAGGACGACGCCGCCAATGCCCCGGACTGGACCCGCGCCATCGGCGCATCGGACCACGACGGCTTGGTGGTCGACCTGCTGGTGCCGGCGTTCCATAGCCACGCACCAGCGCGAGCGGCCGGCACAGCGGTCACGGTCGCGCCGCGGCGCATTGACCGACTGAGGTAGCTGGAACGAAAAAGGCCACGCCCTACGGCGTGGCCTTTTTCTTGCGCGCTTGTTTGTTGCGAGCTTGCCGCCGCCTCAGCCGCGGAAGCGGTCGGTGGCCTCGACCAACTCGTGGATGTTGCCCGGTTCGAACGCCGAGTGGCCCGCGTCCTGCACGATGCGCAGGTCGGCCTCGGGCCAGGCGCGGTGCAGGTCCCAGGCGCTGCGCAACGGGCACACCACGTCGTAGCGCCCCTGCACGATCACCGCCGGAATCTTGCGGATGCGGTCGACATTGCGCAGCAACTGGTCCTCACGCTCCATGAAACCGCCGTGGATGAAGTAGTGCGACTCGATCCGTGCAAAGGCCACGGCGAAATCGTCCTCGGCGCTGGAGTTGATGTAATCCGGGTCCTGGTGCAGGTAGCTGGTGGCCGCTTCCCACACCGACCAGGCCCGCGCGGCCGCGACACGCGTGTCGCGATCCGGGCTGGTCAGGCGGCGCTGGTAGGCGCTGATCAGGTCGCCCCGCTCCACCTCGGGAATGGCGGCGATGAAATGCTCCCAGGCATCCGGGTACAGCGCATCGGCGCCCTTCTGGTAGAACCACTCCAGTTCCCAGCGGCGCAGCATGAAGATCCCGCGCAGCACCAGCTCGGTGCAGCGGTCCGGATGGGTCTGGGCGTACGCCAGCGACAGAGTGGAACCCCAGGAGCCTCCGAACACCTGCCAGCGATCGATGCCCAGGTGCTCGCGTACGCGCTCGATATCGGCGACCAGATCCCAGGTGGTGTTGTCGGTCAGCTCCGCATGCGGTGTGGACTTGCCGCAGCCGCGCTGGTCGAACAGCACGATGCGGTAGACCGCCGGATCGAAGAAGCGGCGGCACTTCGGGTTGGTACCACCGCCGGGACCGCCATGCAGGAACACCACCGGCTTGCCATTGGCGTTGCCCGACTGCTCGTAGTACAGGGTATGCAGCTCCGAAACCTTCAGCATGCCCGTGTCGAACGGTTCGATTTCGGGGTACAGCGTACGGCGCTCCTGCGACATGCCCGGGTCTCCGATGGGGTCAGACCAAAAGGCTAGCACGGGTACCACGAAGCCAGCCTCGAATGGGTCCGCTTCAGCCGACAGCGGCTTCGAACAGCTTGCCGGGATTGAGGATGCCGTTGGGATCGAACACCTGCCGCAGGCCGCGCATCAATGCGATTTCGGCCGCGCTGCGGGTGCTGGCCAGGTACGCCCGCTTGACCAGGCCGATGCCGTGCTCGGCCGAGATGCTGCCGCCATGCCGCGCCAGGGTGTCGGCGAGCAGGTGGGTGACCTGCTCGCACTGGGCAATGAAAGCGTCCTCGGCCATCGCCTGCGGACGCAGCACGTTGATATGCAGGTTGCCGTCGCCGATGTGCCCGAACCAGACCACCTCGGCCTGCGGGTAGGCCGCCGCCAGCAGCGCCTGCATCTCCTGCAGGAACGCCGGCACCGCGCTCACCCGCACCGAGACATCGTTCTTGTACGGTCGGTGCGGAGCCAGGCTTTCGGTGATGCCTTCGCGCAGTCGCCACAGTGAGGCCGCCTGCGCCTCGCTCTGCGCCACCACGCCATCGCTGATCCAGCCCTGCTCCACACCATGGCCGAAAGCTTCCAGTGCGGCCTCGCCGGTCGCCTCGTCCGGCGCGTCGAACTCGGTCACCACGTAGAAGGGGTGTTCGCCCTCGATCGGCTGCTGGCCACCGTGTGCCAGCACATGACGCAGCGCCAGGTCGGTGAAGAACTCGAACGCCTGCAGCGACAGCCGCGACCGGAACAGCCCGAACACCCGCATCAACGCGTCCATGTCCGGCAACGCCAGCAGCATCACCTGGGACGGCGGCGGCGGGTCTGTCAGCTTCAGCGTCGCCTCGACCACGATGCCCAGCGTGCCTTCGGAGCCGATCATCAGCTGGCGCAGGTCGTAGCCGCTGGAGTTCTTGACCAGACCCCGGTTCAGTTGCAGCCGCTCGCCATGGCCGGCCACCACAGTGAGTCCGGCGATCCATTCGCGTGTGTTGCCGTAGCGCAGCACGCGGATGCCGCCGGCGTTGGTGGCGATATTGCCGCCGATCGAACAGGAACCCCGCGCGGCGAAGTCCACCGGATAGATCAAGCCGTGCGCGCGGGCGGCCTCCTGCACCGCCTGCAGGGTGATGCCGGCTTGCACGGTGAGGGTGCGGTCGACCGCATCGAACGCCAGCACGCGGTTCATCCGCTCCAGGCTCAACACCAGCTCACCATGCGCGGCCACCGCGCCCCCGGACAAGCCGGTGCGGCCGCCCGAGGGCACCAGCGCCACCCGGTGCTGGTTGGCCCAGGCCACGATCGCTTCGACTTCGTCGTTGTTCCCCGGCAGGGCGACCGCCAGCGGCGCCGGGGTCCAGCGCCGGGTCCAGTCGCGCCCGTAATGTTCCAGTTCGCCCGGCGTGGCGAGCAGATGCAGGCTGGGCAGGCGGCGGGCCAGCGCGGCGAGGCGTGGATCGGTCATGGCAACTCCCGGGGCAGATCCGCAGCCTGCCAGAGGCGGCGAGGCGGGGTCCAGTGCTGCATTGCCGCATCGCCACCACGGCTCTGGCATAGTAGGGCGGTCACCGCCTGGACTCGCTCATGAAGACCTCGTTTCCCAAGCAAGACATCCGCATCCTGTTGCTGGAGGGGGTCAGCCAGAGCGCCCTGGATACGCTGCGCCGGGCCGGCTACGAGCAGATCGACTACCAGCAGAAGTCGCTGCCCGAGGACGAACTCAAGCAGCGCATCGCCGAGGCGCATCTGGTGGGCATCCGCTCGCGCAGCCAGCTCACCGCCGAGGTGCTGGCGCAGGCCAAACGCCTGATCGCCATCGGCTGCTTCTGCATCGGCACCAACCAGGTGGACCTGGACGCGGCGCGGCGCCAAGGCATCCCGGTGTTCAACGCGCCCTATTCCAATACCCGCAGCGTGGCCGAGCTGGTGATCGCCGAAGCGATCATGCTGCTGCGCGGCATTCCGCAGAAGAACGCCCTGTGTCACCGCGGCGGCTGGACCAAGTCCGCCGCCGGCAGTTTCGAGACGCGCGACAAGGTGCTGGGCATCGTCGGCTACGGCCATATCGGCACCCAGGTCGGCGTGCTGGCCGAAAGCCTGGGCATGCGGGTGATCTTCCACGACATCGAACCGAAGCTGTCGCTGGGCAACGCCCGCGCCGCGGCGAGCCTGGACGACCTGCTCGAACGCGCCGACGTGGTCACCCTGCACGTGCCCGAGACACCGTCCACGCGGATGATGATCGGCGCCGACCAGCTGGCGCGGATGCGTGCCGGCTCGCTGCTGATCAACGCCTCGCGCGGCAGCGTGGTCGACATCGACGCGCTGGCCGACGCGCTGCGCGGCAATCACCTGGCCGGCGCCGCCATCGACGTGTTCCCGGTCGAACCCAAGGGCAACGATGATGCGTTCGTGTCGCCGCTGATCGGCATGGACAACGTGATCCTCACCCCGCACATCGGCGGCAGCACGCTCGAAGCCCAGGACAACATCGGCATCGAGGTCGCCAGCAAGCTGGTGCGCTACAGCGACAACGGCTCCACCCTGTCGGCGGTGAACTTCCCCGAGGTGTCGCTGCCCGAGCACCCGCACAGCCGCCGGCTGCTGCACATCCACCGCAACGTGCCGGGCATGCTTTCGCGCATCAACGAGCTGTTCTCGGCCGGCAACATCAATATCGACGCGCAGTTCCTGCAGACCGACAGCGAGGTGGGCTACGTGGTCATCGACGTGTCCGCCGACGAGGCCCAGGCCAGCCAGCTCAGGGACCGCCTGGCGGCCATTCCCGGCACCCTGCGCAGCCGCGTGCTGTACTGAGCGGCCGCGCGCCATGGCACAGCCATGGCACGGGCAACAGGACACGTGGCGGTCGCCGTCGGCGGTCCGAACGATGGGCGCAGGAGCGCTCGCCATCCATCCCGCTCGGGCACGCAGGGTCCGAGCCGCTTTGCGGAAGTGACGCCCCGGTCGGGCGTCGCCTTTGCCATGCCAACCCCAACCAGCGCGCCCGAAATCGACTCTGGCGACGTGGCGGACCCACCCAGCGGAAACGACAACGGCGCCCCAGGGCGCCGTTTCGTTGCTTGTCTGAATTGGTCGGGGCGGCCGGATTCGAACCGACGACCCTCTGCCCCCCAGGCAGATGCGCTACCAGGCTGCGCTACGCCCCGACGACTCAGCAAGCGCGAAAGTGTAACAGCTCAACGCACTCGTCCGGAAGCACCGGGGCGTCCTCAGCGACGCAGCAGGCTCAGCACCTCTTCCAGTTCCATCCGCACCTGGCGCACGATCTGGTGCGAGATGCTCGACTCCATCCGTGCCTGCGGGCCTTCCAGGCGGGCGCGGGCGCCGGTAATGGTGAAACCCTCGTCGTACAGCAGGCCGCGGATCTGCCGGATCATCAGCACGTCGTGGCGCTGGTAATAGCGGCGGTTGCCGCGGCGCTTGACCGGGTTGAGCGCAGGAAACTCCTGCTCCCAGTAACGCAGCACGTGCGGCTTGACCCCGCACAGCTCGCTGACTTCCCCGATGGTGAAGTAGCGCTTGGCCGGAATCGCTGGCAGTTCGGTGTTATTCCCTTGGTCCAGCATAGCCTTCGACTCGCACCTTGAGTTTCTGCCCCGGACGGAAGGTCACCACGCGACGGGCGGAGATCGGAATCTCCTCGCCCGTCTTGGGATTGCGCCCGGGCCGCTGGTTCTTCTGGCGCAGATCGAAATTGCCGAAGCCGGACAACTTGACCTGCTCCCCCCTTTCCAACGCCTCGCGGACGACCTCGAAATAGGCGTCCACGAATTCCTTGGCCTCACGCTTGTTGAGACCCACGTCGAGGAACAGGCGCTCGGCCATCTCCGCCTTGGTCAGCGCCATCTCAACCTCGCAATCTTGCCTTGCATGCATTCTCCAACGCAGTGACCGCTTCTCGCACGCAACGGTCAGCGTCGTCGTCGGTAAGCGTGCGTGAAGCGTCCTGTAAAATCAAGCCTATAGCGAGGCTTTTTCGGCCCGGATCAACGCCTTTGCCGCTGTAGCGGTCGAACAACCGCACCTCGTTGAGCACGCTTCCAAGCGTGCCGCGAATGACCTGCTCAATCTGTGACCAGCTTGCTTGTTCCGGAAGGTCCATCGCGATGTCGCGGCGGACCGAGGGGAACCGGGCGATCGCGTTCGCACGCGGCAGGCGCCGCGACAGCAGCGGAGCCAGCGCCAGCTCGAGCACATGCACGTCCGGCCCCAGGTCCAGCGTCGCGGCCAGTTGCGGGTGCAAGGCGCCGAGGTAGCCGGCCGTCTCTCCATCATATGCGACGCGCGCCCCCCGACCCGGGTGCAGCCAGCCGGGCAGACCGTCGGCATGCACCGACCAGCGCTGCGGCTCGCCGCCCCAGGCGATCAGCGCATCGAGCTCGCCCTTGACGTCAAAGAAGTCCAGCGCACGCGAAGGCTCGCCCCACTGCTCGGCATGCGCGCTGCCGCAGGCGGCGATCGCCAGGCTGGGCGTCTCCCGCGGCGGGTCGCCGGCGGCGAATACCCGCGCCACCTCGAACAGCCGCACCCGCTCCTGCTGGCGCGCGCGATTATGGCGCAGCGCCTCGACCAGCCCGGGCAGCAGCGAAGGGCGCATCACCGCCAATTCCGCCGACAGCGGATTGGCCAACGGTACCAGCGCGGTCGTCGAAGCCCCAGCGCTGCAGCAGCTCCGGCGCCACGAACGACAGGTTGACCGCCTCGTAGTAGTCCCGTGCCGCCAGTTGCTCGCGCAGCGCCAGCTCGCCGATGCGCCCCTCCGGTTCCGCCGCCAGCGCCAGTGCACCGGCAGGCGAGTGGGTGGGAATGTTGTCGTATCCGAAGATGCGCGCGACCTCCTCGATCAGGTCTTCCTCGCGCTCGATGTCGAAGCGGCTGGTCGGGGCGGTCACCTGCCAGCCGTCCGGCGTGCCGGCCACCTGCATGCCCAGCGCGGTGAAGATGCGGGCTACCTCGGCGTCGGCCACGTCCACGCCCAGCACGCGGCTGCAGGCGCGCGCGGCGCAGGGTGACCGTGGCCGGCTGCGGCAGGTCCTCCGGACGCTCGGCCACCAGCACCGGGCCCGGCGTTGCCGCCGGCAATCGCCAGCAGCAGTTCGGTGGCCCGCTCCAGCGCGCGCTGCGGCAGCGCCGGATCGACGCCGCGCTCGAACCGGTGCGATGCGTCGGTGTGCAGGCCCAGCTTGCGCGCGCGGCCCATGATCGCCGCCGGCGCGAAATGCGCCGACTCCAGGAATACGTCGCGGGTGGTGTCGGTGACGCGCGAATCGTAGCCGCCCATCACGCCCGCCACCGCCAGTGCCCTGGCCTCGTCGGCGATCAGCACGAAGCCCTCGTCCAGCCTGGCCTGGCTGCCGTCGAGCAGCTTCAGCGTTTCGCCGGCACGCGCGTGGCGCACCACCAGGTCGCCCTGCAACGTCTGGTTGTCGAACGCGTGCAGCGGCTGGCCCAGCTCCAGCATCACGTAGTTGGTGACGTCGACCACCGCGCTGATCGGCCGCAGGCCGGCGCGACGCAGCCGCTCGGCCAGCCATAGCGGCGTGCTCGCCGCGGCATCGATACCCTCGATGATCCGGCCCAGGTAGCGCGGCGCGTCCTTGCCCGCCTCCAGCCGGATGCCGCGGCGGGCGCTGCCGGTCACCGGTACCGGCTGTTGCGCCGCCAGTTTGACCCGGCTCCCGAACAGCGCCGCCACGTCGTGCGCCAGGCCAGCCAGGCCGAGACAGTCGGGCCGGTTCGGGGTGAGCTTCAGCTCGATGCTGGCGTCGGGCAGCCCCAGGTACGCGGCCAGCGGCTGGCCTACCGGCGCGTCGGCCGGCAGCTCCATCAGGCCGGAGGCGTCCGCATCCACGCCCAGTTCCCTGGCCGAGCACAGCATGCCGGACGACGGCACGCCGCGCAGCTTGGCCTGCTTGATGGTGATTCCGCCCGGCAACGTGGCACCGACCATCGCCAGCGGTGCCTTCAGGCCCACCCGCGCGTTGGGCGCACCGCAGACGATGGTCAGCGACTCGCCCTGCCCGGCATCGACCTGGCAGATCTGCAGGCGATCGGCCTCCGGATGCTTCTCGGCCGCCACGATTTCGGCCACCACCACGCCATCGAGGCTCTCGCCCAGCACGGTCAGCTCTTCCACTTCCAGCCCCGCCATGGTCAGCGCGTGGGCCAGTGCATCGCGGTCGGCCTTGATCTCGACCAGTTCGCGCAGCCAGTTCTCGGAGAATTTCATAGGTGACTCACTGTGTTCGAGGGGCGAGTGACGAGGGACGAGGACGAAGGCGCACAACCCGGCCCTCCGAAAGCTGGCGGGCCTGCGCCCCGACCACTCGCCCCTTGCTCCTGCTCTTATGCAAACTGCCTGAGAAAACGCAGATCGTTCTCGAAAAACGCGCGCAGGTCCGACACGCCGTAGCGCAGCATCGCGAAGCGCTCCACGCCCAGCCCGAAGGCAAAGCCGGTGTAGCGCTCCGGGTCGATGCCGCAGTTGGCCAGCACGGTCGGATGCACCATGCCGCAGCCGAGTACCTCCAGCCAGCGGCTGGAGCCGTCGGCGGCGTCCCAGCGGATGTCCACTTCGGCCGAGGGTTCGGTGAAGGGGAAATAGCTGGGACGGAAGCGCATCTCGAAGTCGCGCTCGAAGAACGCGCGCACGAATTCGGCCAGGGTGCCCTTGAGGTCGGCGAAACTGGAGGTTTCGTCGACCAGCAGGCCCTCGATCTGGTGGAACATCGGCGAGTGGGTCTGGTCCGAATCGCTGCGGTAGACCTTGCCCGGCGCGATGATGCGGATCGGCGGCTGCCGGCCGGCCATCGCGCGGATCTGCACCGGCGAGGTGTGCGTGCGCAGCAGGCGGCCGTCGCCGAAGTAGAAGGTGTCGTGCATGGCACGCGCCGGATGGTGCGGCGGGAAGTTCAGCGCCTCGAAATTGTGCCAGTCGTCCTCGATCTCCGGACCCTCGGCTCGCTGGTAGCCCAGCCGGGCAAAGATCGCCGCGATGCGCTCCAGCGCGCGCGTGATCGGATGGATGCCGCCGCGCTGACCGTCGCGTCCGGGCAGGCTGATGTCGATGGTCTCGGAGGCCAGCCGGCGGTCCAGCTCGGCCTGCTCCAGCACCTGCCGGCGCGCCGCCAGCGCGTCGGCCAGGCGCTGCTTGACCTGGTTGACCTCGGCACCGCGCGCCTTGCGCTCGTCCGGCGCCAGCGCACCGAGGCTCTTCAGCGCCGCGGTGACGATGCCGCTCTTGCCCAGCAGCCCCACGCGAAGCGACTCAAGCGCCTCCAGCGTGGCGGCGGCATCTATGTCGGCCAGGGCCTGGGTCGCGCGGCTGTCCAGATCGTCCATCGTTGCAAGTTCCGCTTGGTTCGAACTCCCCTTCCCTCCGCAGAGAGGGTCGGGGTGAGGGTCGCTCCTGCGTGTTGCCAGAGTGCCCGGCGAGCTTCGAGTGGAGTTCGAGGCAAGCCCCCCCCTGACCTCAGCTCCCCGAGGGAAAGCAGTCGGCTCGAAGCGTGCTTCGATTGAAGTCCGGCGCAAGCCCCGGACCCTCACCTCAAATCCTCTCCCGGAGGGAGAGGAGGCGGGCTTGACGCGTGCTTCGATTGAAGTCCAGTGGAAGCTCCGAACCCTCTCCTCAACTCTCTCCCTGAGGGAGAGGAAGCGAACGCAAAGAGCATTTATTCAAACAAAAGCGGGGAGGAGGCGTTGGCCTCCTCCCCGCTCGATTCACACATCATATCGTGCGGGCGCCGGGGCGCCCCACGATCAAGCGGCCAGAGCGGCCTTCGCCTTTTCGGCGATGGCGCCAAACGCCTTGATGTCGTGCACGGCGATGTCGGCCAGGACCTTGCGGTCCACCGCGATCTGCGCCTTGGCCAGGCCATTGATCAGGCGGCTGTAGGACAGACCGAACTGACGCGCAGCAGCGTTGATACGGACGATCCACAACGCACGGAACTGACGCTTGCGCTGCTTGCGGCCGATGTAGGCGTACTGGCCAGCCTTGATGACGGCCTGGTTGGCAACGCGGAAGACCTTGCGACGGGCGTTGTAATAGCCCTTCGCGCGACCGATGATTTTCTTGTGACGACGACGGGCGGTAACGCCACGCTTTACACGAGCCATGGTTTATCTCCCGCCTTAGAGGTACGGCAACATGCGAGCCACACCCTTGGTGTCGCACGCCTTGACGTGATTGGTGGCGCGGAGACCGCGCTTACGCTTGGTCGACTTCTTGGTCAGGATGTGCGACTTGAACGCATGGCCTGCCTTGAACTTGCCCGACGCGGTCTTGCGAAAACGCTTCGCAGCCGCCCGGTTGGTCTTGATCTTGGGCATGGGAATGTTCCCTGTGGTGAGGTCGACCCTGCCAAGGGCGACCCCGGTTTCTGACTGATCTGGCGGCAACCTTGCGGGTGCTCTTTCCGTCCTGCCAGCATCGGTGCACGACCCATCCGGCGGGTCGAACCGGCGATTATACGGGGGAGTGGCGGGCAAAGCCATAGGGCGATTGCGTGGCTTTGCGGCCAGCCGGGCGGCCAGGCTCATGCGCAAGATGAGTAGGGTGGGCTTCAGCCCACCAGACCTGTCGCGCGGAGGGCCGAGGAGCCGGTGGGCTGAAGCCCACCCTACGCCGGTGCGGCAGTCGGCTGCATCAGGAACGCCTTCACGCCGGCCCGTTCGCGGCTGCAGCATGTCGATCCGGCACCATCCGGCGCACGCAAGGTGGGTAGGGTGGGCTTCAGCCCACCAGGCCTGCAGCGCCGAGGGCCGAGGAACCGGTGGGCTGAAGCCCACCCTACGCCGACCTGCACTCATCCTGCGACTGACAAAAAAGGCGGCCATCGGGCCGCCTTTTTCGCTTACTTCTTTTTCGGGCCGATCATCATGACCATCTGGCGGCCTTCCAGGCGGGGGAAGGATTCCACCTGGCCGTTGTCGCCGACGTCCTCCTGGATCTTCCTGGCCAGGTTCTGGCCGAGATCCTGATGGGACATTTCGCGACCGCGGAAGCGGATGGTCACCTTGACCTTGTCGCCCTCTTCCAGGAACCGCAGCATGTTGCGCAGCTTGATCTGGTAGTCGCCCACGTCCGTGACCGGACGGAACTTCACTTCCTTGATCTCGACCTGCTTCTGCTTCTTCTTGGCGGCCTGCGCCTTCTTCTGGTTTTCGAACTTGAACTTGCCGTAATCCATGATGCGGCAGACCGGCGGGTCGCCGTTGGGTTGGATCTCGACCAGATCCATGCCGGCTTCCTGCGCCAGCGCCAGTGCCTCGTCGCGGCTCAGAATGCCGAGCTGCTCCGAGTCGCTGCCGATCACGCGTACGCGCGGTACGCGGATATCCAGGTTACGGCGGTTGCCCTTGTTGTCGGTGGTTGCGATACCACTATCCTCCAGAAGAAATATTGATTAGACCGGGCGGCGATTGTCGCTTTCGGTCTGCAGACGTTGGATGAAATCGGCCAGCGGCATGCTGCCCAGATCCTCACCCGAACGGGTACGCACGGAAACGGCCCCCGCTTCCTTCTCGCGGTCACCGACCACGAGCAGATAAGGGACCTTCTGCAACGTATGCTCGCGGATTTTATATCCGACTTTCTCGTTGCGCAAATCGGCCTCCACCCGGAAGCCTTTGTCGACAAGGGCTTGCGCTACCTCGGCGACGTAACCGGCCTGGGCGTCGGTAATGCTGAACACCACCGCCTGCACCGGCGCCAGCCAGGTCGGCAGCAGGCCGGCGTGGTGCTCGATCAGGATGCCGATGAACCGCTCCATCGAGCCAACGATGGCCCGGTGCAGCATCACCGGATGGCGTTTTTGCGAATGCTCGTCCACGTACTCGGCGCCCAGGCGCTCGGGCATCATGAAATCCACCTGCATGGTGCCGACCTGCCAGGCGCGGCCGATCGAGTCCTTCATGTGGTACTCGATCTTGGGACCGTAGAAGGCGCCCTCGCCCGGCAGCTCCTCCCATTGCACGCCGGCCACCGACAGCGCCTTGCGCAGGGCCGACTCGGCGCGGTCCCAGACCTCGTCCGAGCCGATCCGCTTGTCCGGGCGCAGTGCGATCTTCAGCGCGATGTCCTGGAAGCCGAAGTCGGCGTAGACCTGCATGGCCTGCTGGTGGAACGCGGTGACTTCGCTTTCGATCTGCTCGGCGGTGCAGAACACGTGGCCATCGTCCTGGGTGAACGCGCGCACGCGCATGATGCCGTGCAGCGCGCCGGACGGCTCGTTGCGATGGCAGCCGCCGAACTCGCCGTAGCGCACCGGCAGCTCGCGGTAGCTGTGCAGGCCGGTGTTGAAGATCTGCACGTGGCCCGGGCAGTTCATCGGCTTCAGCGCGTAGGTGTGCTTCTCCGACTCGGTGAAGAACATGTTCTCGGCGTAGTTGTCCCAGTGCCCGGACTTTTTCCACAGCGACACGTCCAGCACCTGCGGGCAACGCACCTCCTGGTAGCCGCTGCGCTTGTAGACACCGCGCATGTACTGCTCCACCTGCTGCCAGATGGCCCAGCCCTTGGGGTGCCAGAACACCATGCCGGGGCTTTCTTCCTGCTGGTGGAACAGGTCCAGCGCCTTGCCGATCTTGCGGTGATCGCGCTTTTCGGCCTCCTCCAGCTGATGCAGGTAGGCCTTCAGATCCTTGTCGTTGAGCCAGGCGGTGCCGTAGATGCGGGTCAGCATCGCGTTGTTGGAATCGCCGCGCCAATAGGCGCCGGCCACCTTCATCAGCTTGAACGAGCGCAGCTTGTCGGTATTGGGTACGTGCGGGCCGCGACACAGGTCGGTGAACTCGCCCTGGGTGTACAGCGACAGCTCCTCGTTGGCCGGGATCGACTCGATGATCTGCGCCTTGTACACCTCGCCCAGGCCGCGGAAGAACGCCACCGCTTCGTCGCGGGACTTCACCGAGCGCGACACCGGCAGCGCCTCCTTGACGATCTTGCCCATTTCCGCCTCGATCCTGACCAGGTCGTCGGGGGTGAACGGGCGCTCGTAGGCGAAGTCGTAGTAGAAGCCGTTGTCGATCACCGGGCCGATGGTCACCTGCGCGCCCGGGTACAGCCGCTGTACGGCCTGCGCCAGCAGATGCGCGGTGGAGTGGCGCAGGATCTCCAGCGCCTCGGGGCTCTTGTCGGTGACGATCTGCAGGCTGGCGTCGTGGTCGATGCAATGCTGCGCATCCACCAGCTTGCCGTCGACCTTGCCGGCCAGGGTCGCCTTGGCCAGGCCGGCGCCGATGGAGGCGGCCACGTCCTGCACGGACACGGGATGTTCGAAGGGCTTCTTGCTGCCGTCGGGAAGAGTGATCTGGATCATGGGCCTGTTGAATACGGACAATAAAAAAGGACGCCGCGCGCCCTTTCGTCATGACGAGGATGGGTAGCGCGGAAGCTCAGCGTTGGATGCTCGTAGTCTCCATGTCGCACGCTCGACCGACGGTTTCCCGTGGCCACCTCATCTGTGGAATCAACGCAAAAAAGCTAGCCCGACGCCGACGCGCAGTCAACCGCGGACAACGCGATGATACCCCGGATCAGAAATAGAAGCCGAAGTTGACGTTGAAGCGATGTTCGACCTCGCCGTCGCCATCCATGCTGCCGCCGATGAACGGCTGGTTTCGGCCGATGACGAAGTCGAAGTAGGTATACAGGTCGCCAGCCGTGACACCAACACCCAGCACGTTCATGAACGTGCTGGGCAACATCCCCGACTTATGGGTGACCAGCGAGTAGTCGTTGTAGAAGTCGAGTCCATGGATCGGCCCCCACTGCACCGGCTGGTGATACTTCACGTTGACCGTGTACGAATCGGCACGGGCGGCAATGGTGTCGTAGAACGCGTAGGCACCGACCGCCATACGCGTCGCGCCGCCATCGACGTGGTACGCGTAGTGGCTGGCCTGCGCCTGGACGTTCCAGCGCCCGTAGTCGGCATCGAGGTGCAAGGCATAGGCGTCGTAGGTGCCCACCCGCCGAGCGCTGCTTTCCAGGCCACCATGCAGACCGGACGCGCCCACCTCGACCTTCAGATCCTCGCCAGGGGTGAAGGTATAGGCCGCACGGGCCGCGACCGTATCGGCCGTGCCGATCGGGCGCCGTGGGTCGGCGTACGTGCCTTCACCCGGCCCACGTACACCCACCACATTGTAGGAATAGCTGTGGGAGCGATTGCCGACATAGCCGTCCACCCCACCCATCGCGTCGTTCTTGAAGAACGCCAGCTGGAGGTTCCACGGGTCACCGGAAAAAACGTACTCGACGCCGGTGTGGTAGGTGTCCTCCAGCCCCAGGTAGTAGTTGGAACTGAAGAAATAGTTGTGCGAGTTGTACGGCTGGTTGCCAAACGGGATCCGGGTGATCCCGACCTGCAGCTGCGAGGTCCTGCTGAAATCGTAGCCGAGCCAGGCAAACTTGATTGCGCTCATGTACTGGAACCAGCGCCACTCCGCCTGCAGCTCGATGTCGTCGACCCTGCCACGCAGGTTCAGCCGGAAGATGTCGAAATCGGCATCGCCCACACGCCGCTTGTTGCCCCTGTCGTAGTCCTCGTAGGAGTACTGGAAGCGCACCGCGCCGCCCACGTGGATGCCTTCCTCCTTCTTGTCTGCCGGCTTGGCCCGCTCGCTCGCCTTGCCGGGTTTTGCCTTTGGCACCCGCGCCAGTTGCGTACGCTGATCCCTGGCTTGCGCCTGCTCCGTCTTGAGCTGCTGCAACTGCTGTTGCAGCGCCTGGATCTGCTGCTCCATGGCGCTGATTTTCCGGTCGACATCGGCCGAGGCCGGTGTCGCGCCGGCCGACTGCGCCACTGCCTCGGAGAGTGGCGCAATGGCAACGCCGAGGGCACCCACAGCGGCAATGGTCGATGGCTTGATGATCATGTGAAGTCCTTGATTGACGGGTGCCGCAGGACAACGTTGTCGCCGGCGATACCGATGCAAATCGACATGACAGGCGGGTTCCGGTGCCATGCCGGGCTCCGCTGCTGCAGTCCGGCCGGGCGGGGCCTGGACCGCACGCCTCACGACGCGGCCTGGCCTGCTACCTCACACGACCCGGCCGCGGGCTGGCGGCTCCGGGCCCACGCGGCATCGCATTTCGACCGAAGCTGACCAACAGCCAAGCAGGCAGCGGCGCAGCGTTCTCAGGCCCTGGCGCACAGCGGCGTCGATACTATCCGCGGCCCCGTCGCGGTCGAGCGAACGCAGACCACGCCGACGATGACGCTGCTTGATCGCTTTGCTCGGCACCGTCCAACCAGGCGCGACCTTGCGTGGTGCCCCCGCGTCCAGGCACCGCCCCTGCCGCCCGTGGCGAGGCAATTCCTGACGCAACCGTTACACTGCAAGGCCGGTTTCGAAAGATTTTTTCCATGCGCATTCTGGTCACAGGTACGGCAGGATTCATTGGCGCGGCGGTGGCCCAGCGGCTGCTGGCCCGTGGTGACGAAGTCTGGGGCATCGACAATCACAACGATTACTACGATCCCGGCCTGAAGGAGGCCAGGCTGGCCCGGTTTGGCGAGCACCCGCGCTATACCCACCAGCGCGCCGACCTGGCCGATGGTGATGCGATCAACCACGCCTTCGGCCAGTTCCAGCCGCAGCGGGTGGTGAACCTGGCCGCCCAGGCCGGCGTTCGCTATTCGCTGGAAAATCCCCACGCCTACTGTCGAGCAACCTGGTCGGCTTCGTCAACATCCTGGAGGCCTGCCGCCACCACGCCGTCGAGCACCTGGTATACGCCTCGTCCAGCTCGGTCTATGGCGCCAACCGCAAGATGCCGTTCTCGGTCGAGGACGCTGTCGACCACCCGGTCAGCCTGTATGCGGCCACGCAAGAAGGCCAACGAGCTGATGGCGCATACCTACAGCCACCTGTACCGCCTGCCCACCACCGGCCTGCGGTTCTTCACCGTGTACGGGCCGTGGGGGCGGCCGGACATGTCGCCGATGCTGTTCGCCGACCGCATCATGCCGCGGCGAACCGATCGACGTGTTCAACCACGGCCACCACAGCCGCGACTTCACCTACATCGACGACATCGTCGAGGGCGTGGTCCGCACGCCTGGACCACGCCGCCCAACCCGACCCCGCCTACGATCCGATGCGCCCCAGACCCGGGCACCGTCCGATGGGCCCGTATCGGGTCTACAACATCGGCAACGACCAGCCGGTGGAGCTGATGCGTTTCATCGAAGTGCTCGAGCAGCAGCTGGGCCGCACCGTGGAAGAAGCGCCTGCTGCCGATGCAGCCTGGCGACGTGCCCGACACCTATGCCGATGTCGCGGCGCTGCGACGCGATGTGGGCTACAAGCCCACCACGCCGATCGAGGAGGGCGTGGCGAAGTTCGTAGCGTGGTACCGCGCGTATCATGGGTTGTGACGCCCGCGCGGGGCTTCGGTGGCTGCGGCTGACCTGGCTCGTTGTCGCACCCGCCGCCCTCCCGGTTGGAGCTTCCCCCTGAAAGACCTGCGCCATCGCCTCGAACCCCGTCTGCTGGCGCTGCTGGCGATCCTCGCCGCGGCGCTGTGGGTGTTCATCGGTATCGCGGGGGAGATGACCGAGGGAGACACCCGGCAGCTGGACAAGATGATCCTGCTGGCGATGCGCGTGGCCGGTCACCCGGAGACTCCACTGGGGCCGGCCTGGCTGCAAAACGCCGCCCGCGACATCACCGCGCTCGGCAGCATGACCGTGCTGGGCCTGCTGGTGTTGGCGGCGATCGCCTTTCTGCTGCTGGCCGGTCGGCGCGCTCCGGCGCTGTTCGTCCTGCTGGCAACCACCGGCGGCACGCTGGCCTCCACCCTGCTCAAGCAGGGCTTCGACCGACCGCGCCCCCAGTTGTTTCCACACGGCGACCTGGTGGTCACCGCCAGCTTTCCCAGCGGGCACGCGATGCTCTCGACGGTGGTCTACCTGACCCTGGGGGCGTTGATCGCCGAGACGGTGACCGGACGCCGCCTGAAGATCTACCTGATGGCCTTGTCGTGCAGCCTGGCGGCCCTGGTCGGCATCAGCCGGGTCTACCTCGGCGTGCACTGGCCCACCGACGTCATCGCCGGCTGGGCGGCGGGCGCGGCCTGGGCCCTGTTGTGGTGGCTGGGCGCCGAATGGCTCTCCCATCGGGCAGGCGACGCCGCAGCCCGCAGCCCATCGCGATAGCCAGACGGCGAGCCGCCGTGCCGGGTGCCGACCCCGCACGGACCCGGAGCGCGATCGTGCCGACGACCCTGCTGGCGCCAGCGCGGCAATAGCGCGCGGCCGGTGCGCTGGACGGGTGCCGCCGGCACGGCTTTCACGCTGGCGTGGCCACACCCCCGGCACACCCTCTTGGCGCGCCTGACGCCGGGCGAACTCCGATGACCGCGAGACACGTGGCCGCAATGCACGCGCGCGCCCGCAAGAGGCTCTTGCCATAAACGCGAATAACTCTCATTATCGCAGGCCCATTGTCGAGAACGCCTGCATGACCTGGAACCACCTGCTGCACCGCTACGGCACGCCCCTCACCGCCGGCCTGTTTGCCGTGTCCACGGTGTCGGGCGTGGCCTTGTTCTTCCACTGGGCCCCGGCCACCTTCCACGCCATGCACGAGTGGCTCAGCGTGTTGCTGCTGGCGCCGTTCGTGCTGCACCTGTGGAAGAACTGGAAGCCGCTGCTGGCCTACGCCAAACGCAGGACCTTGTTCATCCCGCTGATGCTGGCACTGTTCGCGGCGGTGCCGTTTGCGCTTACCGCCGGCAAGGGCCGCGCCGCCAACCCGGCCTTCCGGACCCTGGCGTTGATGACCCAGGCCCGCGTGGCCGATCTGGCACCGGTATTCCAGGCCACGCCGGAGGCCCTGCTGCAACGCCTGCGGCAGCGCGGCTACCAGGTGGCCTCCACCGATGAGTCGCCCGCCGCCATCGCCCGCGTCTCGGCCGTGTCGGCCAACGACGTGCTGTACGCGCTCATGTCCGCCAGACAGAGCAACCCGCCCGACCGCCGCTGAGCCCGCCTGGCGCCGGGCCAGGGGGCATACCCCTGCCAGTTGTTGCGAATGCTTCTCATTCTGCGTAACATGCGGCTCCAACCGCGCCGGTGCGCCCGACCCCGGCGGCCCCACCCGTTCCCACCCCATCAAGGATCCCGATGAAGCCGATCGTCAGCCGCAAGCATTCCGTCTCGCCCCGCCTGGGACCGACCCTGCTGGCCACTGGCCTGCTTGGCGCCTCGTTCGGTGCCAGCGCCACCGATGAAATACGGATCGCCCAGGCCAGGAATCTGCCGAGCGTGACGGTGGAGGCGGTGGCCGGCAGCGACTATCGGATCGACCAACCGGCATCGCCCAAGTTCACCCAGCCGCTGCTGGACACACCGCAGACCATCACCATCATCGGCAGGGAGCTGATCGAGCAGCAGGCCGCCACCACCCTGACCGAGGCGCTGCGCAACAGCCCGGGCGTGGGGACCTTCTACGCCGGCGAGAATGGATCCACCAGCACCGGCGACGCGATCTACATGCGTGGCTTCGACAGCTCCGGCAGCATCTTCGTCGACGGCGTGCGGGATCTGGGCTCGGTCTCGCGCGACGTCTTCAACATCGAGCAGGTCGAGGTCACCAAGGGCCCGGACGGCACCGAATACGGGCGCACCGCCCCACCGGTGCGGTCAACATGGTCACCAAGCAGCCGCATGCACGCCCAGCCGCGGGCTGGGTCGGTGGCCTATGGCAGCGGCCAGCAGCGCCGCGCCAGCGCCGACTGGAACCAGCCGGTCGGCCAGCACGCCGCCTTCCGCCTCAATCTGATGCAGCAGGACAGCGGCGTGCCGGGCCGCGACCAGGTCCGCAACGATCGCTGGGGCGTGGCGCCATCGCTGGCCTTGGGCCTGGGCACGCCCACCCGCGTTTTCCTCGACGCCGTGCACGTGAAGCAGAGCAATGTGCCGGACGGCGGCGTGGCCACCATCGGCCTGCCCGGCTACACCAGCCCGGACCCGGACCGGCCGTTCCTGGGCAACGCCGCCCCGGTCGACAGCAGCAACTTCTATGGCACCGCGCAGGACCACGACGACGCCACCGCCGACATGGTGACCGCGATCGTCGAGCACGACGTCTCGCCCGACCTGGTCCTGCACAACACCACCCGTTGGGGCCGTACGCGGCAGGATTACCTGCTGACCTCCTTCATGAGCAGCGCCGCGAACCTGCTCACCCCCGACCCCTCCGATCCGTCCGCCTGGACCGTCGCGCGCAGCAACCCCAACTTCAAGCACCAGACCAACCGCATCGTCGCCAACCAGACCCACCTGACTGCAACGATCGACTCGGGCGCGGTGACGCAGGCGATCAGTGCAGGCATGGAAGTATCCCGGGAAAAAGCCACCACCACCGGCATGGGCGCGATCGGCGACTCGGCCTGGCCGGCCGCCAACCTGTATCACCCCGATCCGCACGTAGGCGGGCTGGCCTACGGCCCCACCGGGGCGCACAGCGCGGGCACGACCACCACCACCGCCGCCTACCTGTTCGACACGCTGAAGTTCGGCGAACGGTGGCAGATCAACGCCGGCCTGCGCCTGGACCACTACACCACCGACTTCACCAGCACGGTGGTCTGCGGCGGTCGCCGCGGCCCGACGTGCGGCGGCCTGCCCGAAGGCAGCATCGTGCCCGGCCTGGACGCCCGCATACGCGGCAACCTCCCCAACTACAAGCTGGGCGTGCTGTACAAACCGGCGGCCAACGGCAGCGTCTACGTCAACCTGGCGCAATCGCAGCAGCCGCCCGGCGGCAACGCGCTGGCGCTGAGCAGTTCGGACCGCAGCCTGGACCGGCCCGACCTGGACCCGCAAAAGGCACGCACTGCCGAACTGGGTACCAAGTGGGACCTGCTGGAGGGCCGTCTGCTGCTGACCGGCGCGCTGTACCGCACCACCATCAGCAACGAGCTGGTGCAGGATCCGCTGGATGCTTCGGTGTACGACCAGATCGGCCGCAAGCGCGTGCAGGGCGTGGAATTGACCGCTGTCGGTGCACTGACCGATCGCTGGGCGGTCAGCGCCGGCTTCACCACCATGGACGCCAGGGTGGTGCGCGGCGACAGCGTGGTCAACGATGGCTCCGATGCGCTCGCCTACACGCCCGACAGCGCCTTCACCGCATGGTCCAGCTACCGCCTGCCGTTCGGACTGACGCTCGGCGGCGGTGCCCGCTACGCCGGCCCGATGAAGCGTGGCAGCGACGGCGCCGTGGGCACCCCGGACCGTACCGGCGCCTACTGGGTGTTCGATGCGATGGCCGCGTACCCGGTCAACCGCCACCTCCAGTTGCAGTTGAACGTCTACAACCTGTTCGACCGCCACTACGTTGCCGCGATCAACAAGAGCGGCTACCGCTACACGCCCGGTACGCCGCGCGCCGCCATGATCACCGCGCACATCCGCTTCTGACCCGCGCGCCGCGCGGATGCGCGGCCCGCATTACCGGAGCCATCCCATGCTGTTGCACCTTCCCGGCGTACTGGACGCATCCGAGCTGGCGCATCTGCGCGCGGCGCTGCAAGAGGCCGACTGGACCGACGGTCGACAGACCGTCGGCACACAGGGTGCGCAGGTCAAACGAAACCAGCAGCTGCCCGAGGCCGCTCCGTTGCGGGCCGAGCTGGGCCGCGTGGTGCTGGCCGCGCTGGCGCGTCACCCGCTGTGGCACGCGGCCACCCTGCCGCAGCGGGTACTGCCGCCGCGCTTCAACCGCTACGAAGGCGGCGGGCACTATGGCTTCCACGTCGATGGTTCGGTGATGGGGCTGGCGGACGGCAGCCAGATGCGCAGCGACATCTCCTGCACCGTGTTTCTGAGCGAACCGGACAGCTACGACGGTGGCGCCCTGGTGGTCAGCGACCTGTATGGGGAGCATGAGGTGAAGCTGCCGGCCGGCGACGCCATCGTCTATCCGTCCAGCAGCCTGCATCGGGTCGAGCCGGTGACTCGCGGCTGCCGGCTGGGGGCGTTCCTGTGGGTGCAAAGCCTGGTGCGGGACGACGGGGAGCGTCGCACCCTGCTGGAACTGGACACCTCGATCCAGCGCCTGACCGCCAGCGGCGCCGACAGCCAGGCGCTGCTGCAGCTCACCGGCGTGTACCACAACCTGCTGCGCCGCTGGGCGCAGACCTGAGGCGTGCCCGGGCGCTCTCCGCAGCGCGGCCGGCCATTTCAGAACGGCTTGGCCAGCACCAGGAAGATGACCCCCAGCAACAGCAGCACCGGCAGTTCGTTGAGCCAGCGCAGGGCAGTGGACGACGGCAGCGCGCCACCGGCCTCGCTGCGCTTGAGCGCACGCCCCACCACGATGAAGTACGCCAGCAGCAAGGCCACCAACCCCAGCTTGGCGTCGATCCAGTGGCCGCCCGAGGTCACGTTCGGCAGCGTCGCCGGGAACACCCGCCAGCCCTGCCACAGCACCAGCCCGAACACGAAGGCGATGCCGAACATGCTGTGCCCGAACTTGTACAGGCGCCGCCCCATCAGGTGCAGCCGCGCCCGCACGGCGGCCTGGTCGCCCGCCTCGGCAACGTTCACCAGGATCCGCGGCAAGTAGAACACCGTGGCCATCCAGGCGATGACGAAAAGCAGGTGCAAGGTCTTGATCCAGAGATAAGTCATGGTGGAACGCCGTTAAGAAGACTCCACCATTGTGGCGCAGCGCGCCGATAGTGTCCCGGCATCGCCTGGGCGACCCGGACGCACGAACGCACCACGGCCAGTACGACGCGACCGGCCTTGTTGCCGGAAAATTTGCCGGCAACTCCCCCGCCGACGACGCCCATCATGTGCGCACGCGAGCCACAGTCCCGTGTGACTGCTCCGGCTTGCTGGCCATACGTCGGCTGCGCGGGCAGCGTGTGAATCGAGGCTTCAAGCAAGCAACCAGAGGACTTCGACCCTCCTCGACGTCAGCCCTGCTCGAGTTCGGCCTCGGCCGCTTCCCTGGCGGCCACCACCTGGTTGCGGCCACCGCGCTTGGCCCGGTACAACGCGGCGTCCGCCTCGGTCAGCAGTTGCCTGAGTACATAGCCGGACGGATCGGTGCAGGCCAGACCGAGGCTGCCGTAAACGGTGATCACGACATGGTCGTCCAGGGTCACGCGGGTCGAGGCCATCGCTGCGCGAATGCGTTCAGCGATTTCCGCGCCCTGCTCGCATGTGCACGACGGCATCAGGATGCCGAACTCCTCGCCGCCGAGTCGGCCGAACACATCCGACGCGCGCAGCTCGCGGCGGACCACTTGCGCAATGCGCTTGAGCACGTCGTCGCCGGCCACGTGGCCATAGGTGTCGTTGACGTTCTTGAAGTAATCGAGGTCCAGCACCACCAGGCAGGCCGGTGCCCCCGCCTTATGCAGCCGCCCAAGCAGGCGCCCGGCCTCCTCCAGGAAATGGTGCCGGTTGAGGGCACTGGTCAGTCCGTCATGGCGCGCCATGCGGCGAAAATACATCTGCGAGTGCTTCAACCGGTACAGCCACAGCGCGATGGTGCCCAGGGCTACCAGCAGCAGAATTACGTACAAGCGCGCGGTTTCGGCGGCCTTGTGGTCCAGTTCCTGGCGCAACTGCAGGATCTTGTTCTGCTTGGCCAGCGCGTCCAGACGCAGCTTCTTGGCCAGCACCTCCTGCTTGACCATCTGGTAGGCCAGGGCGCGGGCTTTGGCGTCATCCATGGCGGCTTTATCCTGCTCCACGAATTTCTCGTAGTAGGAAAGCGCCTCGGCATCGTGACCCGCCGTTTTTTCCACCTTGTACAGAACGCCGTAGGCCGCCTCCCTCGTCCAGGTGAAGCTCTTTGGGTTGGTGGCCGCCAAGGTGGCAAGCGCAGCATCCTTCGCCTTCGGATTGCTGCCCTGGGCTAGATAGGCCTGCGCCAGATTTGCCTGGACCGCGGCGATATGGAACTGGTAGTGCGTGGCCTGCACGCCAGGAGCGATCTTGCGCAGAAGCGCGATTGCGAGATCAGGGCGCCCGCTATCGGTCATCAGGCTTGCCTGGTCGAGGCGTATGGTATTGGCCGTGACTGTTTCGCCGCGAGCAACGCAGACATCAAGGGCGTGGCCAAATTTCGGGCTGGACCATTCCAATCGCCCTGTATCAAGCAGCGCGTCAATCTCGTTGAAGCTGGCAACACACAACTGCCGCCCGGATAAGGGCCCGGCCTTCATTTCTTGTACGTATTTCAGGGCGAGCTCGGCCTGCCCTACTCCTGCGAGCATTTGGGAGACCTGGGTGAGCGCCTCCAAGCGTGCGCCGCCGTCCACAACCTCGGGCAGCCGCGCAATCAGTTCGTTGGCGAGCGTATAAGCCTCGCCATAGCGATGGCGAACGCTCAGCCCGTTTATGAGGAGCGCGGTCGCTCGCGTGCGAAGTGAATCGTCGTTCCTCTGTGCAATTATCGCGCGCAGCATCGGCTCGGCCGCACTGTACTTTCCCTCATACGCGCGTTGCCATGCATCCAGAAATTGCAGGTACAAGCGCTGCGCAGACGACAGGGATGCCTCACGAGCATGAAGCTCAGCCAGCAGCTGCAGAAAGGCCGCGTGATCAACGGCCTTGATTTCGTCTGCCTGCTTGAGCAGTGGCAAAGCACCCTCGACATCACGGGGCTTTGGGCTGGCGCCGACAGGCGATAACGAAAGGAGTAACGCCACAAGAATGGCGCCCCCGAAACTGCGGGCTCTCATCGCCCGTGCCTCCGCTGAAGATCTCTGCGCCGACTAGCGCTCTTCTTCCTCGGCACCCGGGAGCTCATCCGCATCTCCCTCCTCATCGCAAGGAGCCGGAGACTGGTTCGGCGTGTGGTTGACCTCCATGGTGCGCGGGCCAAGCTCGGCTCTCAACGGAGAGCTGTCACCCAGTTCGGCAGCCTGCCTGAGGCCATCGGTCGCATGCATGCCCTCCAGTGTGCGTGCCAGGTCTTCACCGGAGAAGTGACGCAAAGAGGCGTTGGATCCGATCGCTTCGAGCAATTCGATGGTGTTCTTCATGCGTTTCCCCTGTTTTTGTGCCGATGGTTTGCTGGTCGACCGCTTGGGTCGGGATTGCTCGCCCCTTTTTCGAGCGAATTTACAGACGTGGACAGTCAACCGAACAGCCCGCATCGTGTATCACAAAAACGTCACCAATGCTTGATCACGCGCTTTCGCTTTCGCGACCGGCGGCCTCAAGAGCCATCAGCCTAGCCCTTACCTCCCGGTTCGGCTGCAACGCCAAAGCCGGCGGCAGTACCACGGTTTCCTCCGCGGTGACCTCGGTGGCCGGCAGGTCACGCAACAGCACCCGACGCACGCGCGGCTGCTCGATCGGCAACGTGGCACCGCGGTAGATGATCACTTCATGGTCGAGCGGATAATCGCTGGCCAGCACGTCCACCAGCACCTGGCGGTATTCCGGCCCGGTGGAGAAGCGCTTCAGCGAGCGGTCCCCGACCAGTCCTACCTGCCACAGCACCAGGTAGGCACAGGGGTTGAGGCGCGTCTGGCAGAACAGCAACTGGCTGGCTTCGTAGTGCTGGCAACCGCTGCGGCCCGGGTCGATCCCCAGGTCTGCGTACAGGCAGTCCTCGGCGGAGATGCCCGGTTCCATGTGCGCCGCGTAGCCCTCGGCCCGCGCCACCTTGATCACCTCGTGCGGCGACCAGGCGAACACGCCGGGGTGGCCATAGAACACGCCGCACACCTTCTTGCCCGCGCGCACCTCGGTCATCATCACCTCCACCCATTCGCGGTAGGTGCGCATGCGCGACTTGTCGCCCTTGCCGTAGTAGGGCTGCAGGCTGCGCACGTCCGGATGCATCCGCTCCAGCCACATCTCCACGATGCCATCGGAGACGCCGGCAAACACCACGTCGGCCTGTTCGATGTGGCTGCGGGCCAGCGGCGCCAGATGGGAGCCAAGCACCATGCCCAGGCCGACACAGGCGATGCTGCCAGGCTGGCGTGGCGGCTGGATGTCTGTTGTGGATACGTTCATTTGTGGATCATAGGGATTGTTACGGCAATTGCGAATGCCAGGCGGCGGTCCGACGCGGCTGCCGAGCGGTCCAGATGCGGGCGGCCAAGCGCCAAGCCAGTCACACGCTGCCGGGCTCGCCTTCGCGGTTCATCCGCTTTGGGCTAGGCTCTTCGGTCGACCAGGAGCAAAAACGATCCGGGCTGCTGCGAAAGCGCCCGTCCGGTTCGCTCCCCCACGCCGCAAGCCCACGCCCGAACGCGTCCACGCCCAAGCCATGTGCGCGCACGGCCGGCACCGCCCGCGCGCCCCATCGGAGAACGCCCATCCATGCCGGAAGCGATCACTACCGCGGAAAGCTTCCTCGCCGGCGGGGGGAAGCTCGGCGCGCTGATGCGCGCGCACGACTGGAGCCGCTCTCCGCTCGGCGAGCCCGCCGGTTGGCCGCAGTCGTTGCGCTCGGTGGTCAGCCTGATGCTCAACTCGAAGTTCGCGATGTTCGTCGCATGGGGGCCGGAGCTGGGGTTTCTCTACAACGACTCCTATGCCGAGATCCTGGGCGCCAAGCACCCGGCCGCGCTGGGCGATCGCTTCGAAGACATCTGGCACGAGATCTGGGCCGACGTCGGACCGCTGGCGAAAGCGGCCATGGCCGGCAAAGCGGTCTATCGCGACAACCTGCCGTTGCTGATGAACCGCAAGGGTTACGACGAGCAGACCTGGTTCACCTTTTCCTACTCGCCGATGGGGGACGAGAGTGGGCAGATCGGCGGCATGTTCTGCGCGGTGGCCGAAACAACCGCGCAGGTGCTGGCCGAACGCCGCCAGCGCTTCCGCATCGAACTGGAAGGCGCGCTCAACGGCGCAGCCGACCCTACCGTGCTGGTGCACCGCGCGGTCGAGGCGCTGGCGCGGCACCTGGGCGCCCAGCGGGTCGGCTACACCAAGGTGCAAGGCCATGGCGGGGCGCTGGTTTACGACGCCTGCTTCGCCGACGGCGTCGAGCCACTGGTTGGCCGCGCACCACTGGCCCGGTGGGGTACCGAGCGGATCGCGCGCCAGCGGCAGGGTCTGACCGAGGTATGCGCCGATGTCGAGGCCGAGCCGGCCCAGGACCCGGCCCAGTGGCGTGCGATCAACACGCGCGCGTTCCTCTCCGTTCCGCTGATCCGGGACGGGCGACTCGTCGCCACGCTGTATGTCAACTTCCGCGAGCCGCATCGGTGGACCGAGGAAGAGCAGGCGTTGGTCGAGGACGTGGCCGCCCGCACCTGGGCTGCGATCGAGCAGGCAACGGCCGAGGCCGCACTCCGCCGCAGCGAGGCGCGCTTCCGCGCGCTGCTGACCACGGGCGCCTACTCGGTGTTCCGGATGAGCCCCGACTGGCGTGAACTGCGCGAACTCGAGGGCCAGGGATTCCTCGCCGACACGACCGGCCCCGACGCGGGTTGGCTCGAAGCCTACGTTCACCCGGACGACCAGCCGCAGGTCATCGCCGCCATCGACGAAGCCGTTGCTGGCAAGTGCATGTTCGAGTCCGAGCACCGCATCCGCCGGGCCGATGGCAGCATGGGCTGGACCTTCGCCCGTGCCATCCCGATGCTCGACGACTCCGGCGCCATCGAGGAATGGTTCGGGGCGGCCAGCGACGTCACCCAGCGCAAGCGCGGCGAAGAAGAACTGCGCCGGCTGACCGGCGAACTGGAAGCGCGCATCGCCATTGCGGTCGAGCAACGCCAGGCCGCCCTCGCGCAGGTCCACGAAATGCAGAAGATGGAGACCATCGGCCAGCTCACCGGCGGCGTCGCCCATGACTTCAACAACCTGCTGACGCCGATCATGGGCGCACTGGACACGCTCTCGCACCGGCTGCACGACGACGAGCGCGCCCGCCGCATGACCGCCGGCGGCCTGCAGGCGGCCGAACGCGCCCGCACCCTCATCCAGCGGCTGCTCGCCTTCTCCCGGCGCCAGCACCTGACCCCACGCCCGGTCGATGTGTGCCGCCTGCTGCACGGTTTCAGCGACATGATTTCGCGCTCCATCGGCCCTTCGATACGGCTGTCGATGTCCTGCGAAAACGGCTTGCCGGCGGCCCTGGTCGACCCGAACCAGCTGGAGCTGGCGCTGCTCAACCTGGCCGTCAACGCCCGCGACGCGATGCCCGAAGGTGGCCGCCTGACCATCCGCGTCGCCGAGGGGGATGCCAGCCAACGCGCCAGGCTGGGTGGCGGTCGCTTCATCTGCTTCTCGGTCAGCGACACCGGCGTCGGCATGGACCCGGAAACCGCCAGACGCGCGATCGAGCCGTTCTTCACGACCAAGGCCATCGGCCGCGGCACCGGGCTGGGCCTGTCCTCCGTGCATGGCCTGGCGGCGCAGTCGGGCGGTGACTTTACGCTCGACAGTCAGCCCGGCCGCGGCACCACCGCAACCCTCTGGCTGCCCGTCTCGGATGAAGCGCTGGCCGAAAGCAGCGTGACCTCGGACGATGCAGCGATCCCCCGCGTTCCCGCCGCCACCATCCTGCTGGTGGATGACGAGGACCTGATCCGCAGCGGCACCGCCGAGATGCTGGCCGACGCCGGACACACCGTGGTGGAGGCGGCCTCCGGTTACGAAGCACTACACCAGGCCCATGCCGGCCTCGCCTTCGATGCGCTGGTGACCGACTACGCCATGCCCGGCATGACCGGCGCCGAGCTCGCCCGCCGGATGCGTCACGCGCGGCCAGAGGCGCCGGTCCTGATGATCACCGGCTTCGCCACCCTCAGCGACCACGAAGCCGACGGCCTGCCACGCCTGGCCAAGCCGTTCCGGCAGGCCGAACTGCTGAGTACCCTGGCCGAGTTGCTGGAGACCAACAAGGAAGGTGAGCGCGCGGTGGAACCCTAGCCGGAAGAAATCTGGTGTCGCTGAAAGTCGAACGTGACCCGACCTGGCCAGGCGGTTGCACGCGCCCGCCTCGTCCGCTGCGCAACCCGATGGCGCCGACCGGTCCGGTTGCGCTGCTTCAGACGCAGGATCGGCCCGCACCACCGTGGCCAACGGCCGCTGGCTCGCCCGCTCCCGGGCTGTTGGCCAACCACCGCAAGCTCAACGCCAAACCGACCAGGCACCCTGCCGTAACCACGTGCACCAGCAGCGGCGCGCCCGCCACAGGAACGGCCAGCACGCCCGCCTGCAGCAGCCGATTGAGCACGGGCAACAGCAAGCCAGTCACCGCAATGGCCGCTATCGCGCCGCCAGCAAATACGGACCGACGCGCGCGCACGCCTTCCAGCCCTCGCCACGCCGCCAGCAGCGCCGCGCCACCCAGCAGCATGACCACCATGCCGGACAACCATGGCAACCAGCCCGCACCGACGTGCGCGCCGAACCATGCACGCGCCACGAACGCCTCGTCGCCCCGCCCCATTGCGGCCGTTACCATCCGCGCCAGCGGGTTGGCGGCAAAGATCAGCGCCAATCCGGGCCAGCGCATGCGCCGCCGCAACAGCACGAACCCCAGCAGCATCAGCAGGTAGGAGCACAGCGGCCCGGCCAGCGTGGGCCAGGCGCTGTCGCAATCGCCGCCGATCGACCACCGGTTGAAATCGCGCTGCGCCCACTGCCCGCACACGATCCGGCCCACCAGCGTGTGTGCCGATTCGTGCGCTTCGTGCGCAACCATCACCAACGGGAACAGCGCCGCCACCCAGCGCCAGCGAACGCGGTCGGCATCTTTGTGCATGTGTCTCCAGGCCATGGCGGATTCCTTGAAATCCAGCCTTGGATGCCGTTCCCCGGAGAAGGGTTGCAAGGCGACCGCATCCGGCTGCGCACGAGCTGGCCCGCGCGCCCCTCGACGCTGGCCGTGGCAGGTTGGCATTCGAACGCCGCAACGAGCACGGGTTCACCCACCTGCGGCACGCCCGGGCGCCATCGAGGCCTGGCGGAGCGAAGCCAACGAGGAGCGACCCAAGGCGGCCTTGGATGCTACGACGCCCGCGGCCATGTCCGGCAACTGGCGAACAGCCCCGGCTCCGATCAACCCGGCCCCCCGACCCTCCCGTTACTTGAAGCGGCAGAATGCCGCCTGGCCCTTTTTTCACACCCCAGTGGAGAGGACCAGCCGGCGAGCGGAGCGCCCGCCTTTTGCTGGCTCAGGCGGTTTCTTCCAGGGGGCGGATCTCCGACTCCCCTTCGAACCCGGGCCAGTGCTTGCGGTGCAGCTCCATGAACCGGACCCCGAGAGCAACCGCGTCCGCGTGCGTGCTGGCTTCGATCAACGCGTAGCCTCCCACCACTTCCCTGGCTTCGGCAAAGGGCCCGTCAGTAACGTGGATCGTGTCGTCCGCAAGGCGGACGCGAGTGCCCTTGGCCAGTGGCTGCAAGCCTGCGCCGTCTATGAATGTCCCGTTCGCGACCATCTCACCGACGAACGCGCCCATGGCTTCATAGAGGGCGGGCGGAGGCTGGCTATCGCCGTAGTCACGGGGATGCTTCATGAACATGATGTACCGCATGGGAGCTGTCTCCTGATCGAGTTCTGTTCTGGATACGCAGCAGCCCGCCGCGTAGGGCAGAGCATGCTTGCAGGTCACGACGAACGGCTCCGCTGGAAATCGACGGCTATCGATCAGGGGCCGCACCGACCGTACAAGCGCAACCGGCCGGCAACGGGTCTGAACCATTCCACGGACGCACAGTCGGAAAACATCCGGGGAACGTCCGTCCGAAAGTGCACTGTGGCCCGGGTTTCCCACTACGCGGAAGGGTCCCCGACATCCTTGTCGACCCGGCCCAGCAACGCGACGCCCGACATCCGTCGCCCGGCCTGCCGCTGTGCGGACGACTGCAACAGCGCCAGACAACGGAAGAACCAGGCGCCGCGCATGCTGCGTCGCAAGCGCAGCGATTCGTCCCAGGTCGACCGGAACTCGCTCTCGCGCCAACCGAGCGGCGCGAAAAAGCCGGTGCCCTGCTCCGGAAAGAACTGCATGGGTGCGTTGCCCTGCTCCAGCTTGCGCAACCATTGGCTGCGCTGCATGAAATGCCGCAGCCGTGGGGTGGCAATATCCATCAGCCACCAGCGCGGCCTGGCCAGCGCGTGCAGGTCACCGGCCAGATCGGCCACCTGGTCGGGCGTGAGGTAGATCAGCAGGCCCTCGGTAATCACCAGCAACGGGCCCAGCCCGGCCACGCGGGTGAACAGCTGCTCGCGCGCCTGCTTGTCGCGCAGGTCAGCCGCCACGAACTCCACTTCGCAACGCGGCTGCGCATCGGCCATGCGCTCTCGGAAATAGTCGACCATGCCTGGCATGTCCACATGGAACCAGCGCAGCGACGCGGGCAGATCCAGCCGCCACGGCCGCGCATCCAGACCCGCGGCGAGGTTCAGCACGCACGCGGCCCCGTCGCGCACGCACCGCAATACGATCTCGTCCATCACCGCCGTTCGCACGATCATCGGCCAGGCGATGGCCGCACCCCGTGGCATCGCCCGCACGATCGCCTCGCCGCGTTCGCCACCGAGGCGCCGGGCGAACGGGTCGTCGAAGATGCGGTCGGGCCGCTCGCTTTCCATGGCGCGGTAGATGGCCACCCAGAGGGCCGTATCGGACACGTTGCGGATGGGGTTGGGGTCGGTCACGGCTTTCGCTTCCTGGCGTCGAGGATGTCGTCAGAGGCAAGAGTGCCCCGAGTCAGGCCGCTCGCCAAGAAGGCGAAGCCTGGCCAGCCAGGTTGCAGGCCGCGTCGCGGATACAGCGCGCGTATGGAAGGACCGCCCCCGACCGAACCGAGCGAATGGGGAAGGGACTCTGCCCCCTGCAACCGGGGAGCCAAACCCAGCAAGTTGACCCTTGAGTGAGACTGACCGCGGTTCTGCCGTCTTCGCGACAGTCCGGCACCCGGTTGAGCGTGACCCTGCCTCGCATATCGCCGGAGCCCACTCGACTCCAGGCGGCAGCCACCGGCGCCGGAGGGCGCCCCATGCCGCACAGAGGCGCCGGCTGCGATGCCCTCCCCTGCGTTGCCTCCCTGCCGGCCGGCTATGCCCCGGCGATACCGCCCCGGGTTAAGCTCGAACGCCAACAGGAGGCAGACCATGGGCAAGGTACGCGTCGCGGGGTTTTCCGTGTCGATCGACGGCTTCGGTGCCGGCATCGAACAGAGCCTGCAGAACCCGCTGGGCAAGCGCGGCCCGGAAATGTTCCAGTGGTTTTTCGGCACCCGCACGTTCCGCGCGATGCAAGGGGCGAGCGGCGGATCGGAGGGCACCGACGAGGCTTACGCGGAACGGTCGATGGCCGGCTTCGGTGCCTTCATCCTGGGCCGCAACATGTTCGGCCCGGTCCGTGGCCCGTGGCCCGACGACGCGTGGAAGGGCTGGTGGGGCGACAACCCGCCCTACCACGCCCCCACCTTCGTGCTTACCCACCACCGGCGCGACCCGCTGGTCATGGAAGGCGGCACCACCTTCCACTTCGTCACCGGCGGCATCCGCGAGGCACTCGACCAGGCCAGGGCGGCCGCCGGCGACAAGGACATCAAGATCGGCGGCGGCGTGAGCACCGTGCGCCAGTACCTGGAGGCCGGCCTCATCGACGAGATGCACTTGGCGATCGCGCCCGTGGTGCTGGGCCAAGGCGAGGCCATCTTTGCGGGCATCGACCTGCCCGCCCTGGGCTTCAAGGTGGTCGAGCACGCCGCCACCGAGCTGGCTACGCACGTGGTGTTGGCGCGGTAGGCGGCGCGCCGCGGAGGGGCTCAATGGTCCGAGTGAACAGCCCAAGCCATAAGTGGCTCTGACCCGGTTACGGTCCGGACCCGGTTACGGTCCGCGGGACAGGGACCGGTCCGCACCCGGCGTAGCGTCCGCACATGGCTGTCTCCTGGCGTCGAACCAAGCCACCGTGCCCCGCTCGCACCTGCGTGCCGTCAAGACCTTCCGTTCGGGGTAACCCCCTCAGGTCAGCTTCCCAGGTCCGTAAAGACGCCAACCGCGAGCTCCGCCCAACCGTAGAGGAACGCTGCGGCGAACACGACACCGATGGCGAACCAGTACCTGCGAGGCGCTTTCCTCGCCGCCAAGACAAACAGGCTGCCGCCGCCGAACAACACGGAACCCATCACCACGAAGTCCAGGAGGCCCCAGTTCACTTCCGTAGTGAACTGCATGGCGACCAGAGGGACGAGCAACAGCAGGCCGGTGGCCAGGGCGATCCAGCCAAAGATCGCGTTGCGCATGACAAGACTTGCAGGGGGTGGTGCCACGGCGAAAACCTCCCTTCGGCATAAGGTGCAGTGCGCGGTCGCCTGTGCCCGCCCTGACTCCCGCGCCCCTCGCGTCCGAGGGTAGCCTCAAGGATACGCCTGCTCAGAAAGCGCGCGCGCTGTTTTCCTGTGAAGTTAACCAGGGCGAGGGTCCTGCCCCGGATGGTTGACCCCGTGCTTGCTCGTAGGAGCTGCACCGGACGCTTGGCTATCGAACCAATGGAACCAGTGGAACCAATGGGCACGGAGGCAATTGTCCGGCTTTAATTGCCGAAATGCTCTCGGCATCGCGCCGTACCTCCTCAGCGACTCGGCCACTGCCTCAAGTCCTACGTCTTCTGCGCGGCGGTACGCTTGAAGGCCCTTTTCCACCCGTTCGGGCTTGGAGCTGAAATCGTTGAACTTCAAGCAGTGTCCTCTGCCGAAATACGAAAAACCGATCCTCGGACGCAACGCCAGATCCTTCATCGTGCCCCAGCTGAAGCCTTCATAGGCCGCCGCCACCTCATGAGTGACGATGTTCTCTTGCTCCCAGCCGAAAAACTCAACGAACAGCTTCTCCCGCTGGCGCGCAGAATAACTGGAGCCTGTGGACGTGCTCTCGTGGCATTCGATCAGCGCATCAACCAGGGGCGCCTTGAACTGATACCCCTGAACCGCCTCCGGTGTTCGGCAATACTTCTTGGTATAGAAATAAAGCGCATAAGCCTCGGCGCATACAGTCCTGTTGATGCTTCTGAAGCGATTCGCGAACGCCTTCAGCGACCTGACGTGGTCGTTCCGCAGCCGACTGTCCAACAGATGGCGCAGTGACAGCACATGCCCCAGCAAAATGCCCCTCTTGAAGTACCCGGATGCCCACAGGGCCCCATGCGCAGCTATCAACGGAAAGACGTTCCTACCGCCGGAATCTTCGTACAGGTGGTAATACAGACGTGCCCTGCCGGAAAGGTCGGCAAGGTCGCCGGCAAGCGAATACCCATCCCTTCTCAACGCTTCATAGGCTTCTAACGACATCCCTGAATCACCATCCTTGACCGATCCACTTCAGCGACCCGGCCGGCTGCTCTCAAAAGCACCCACGAGGGATAAGGGGCTCTGACCCCGATAGTTAATATGGTTGGCTGATCAGAACAGCAACTTCGCGATGTTAGAAATGGCGCGTATCGCAGCGCACCTAATCTAAAACAATTGGCACTCCTCAGTTTCTCCCGACTGCACCAAAGAGTCACCTTTTCTCGGTTTTGTAAAACTGATGGTTGGCGTCCAAGAAAACCACGTAAAAAGTATTGCAGTCAAACAAACATCCGTGCTTATCTCTCGAAGCTTCAAAACTTTTTGGTACCGTAAAACCGACGAGCCGCACGGCGCTCTGCAACCTAAACCTGCCCCACATAACATTATGCGGCACGTGAGTTCAGATGTCTAAAATCAGAGCGCGTAGGAAAGTTCCCATAGACCGCCAAGACGGTACCCAGTTCCGACCGACTGATGCTCCCAGTACGAAAGCGGTTGCGCACCATAATCTTTAAGCGCGGACAATAGCTTACAAAGACGAGGATGATCCCATCCAGAAAAGTGTTTGACTACCACCAGCAACCGTAAAATATGAAAAATTAAACTTGCACCTGCCAGCAATATTGTTATTTTCTAAGCTTATAGTGGGAATAGATTTAAGAAAACCATCCCTCCTGCTGTTTGCAAAGCTCACAGCCTTGGCACTCCACCTATCTTGCCCGATTCATATACTGGCCTGATCGGCCGATCATTGCGCAAGATGTCGCCAGGGATACTATCCAATCGATATGCGTAGCTCTCATTATCTTCTTTATTCACAAGGTATGTTCGATAACGACCAAGCTTCTCCAAGAGGGCAGCATCATGGGTGGTGAAAATAAGCTGACCGCCACCGATATTTGTATTTTTGTCTAGAAACAAATCGATAATTAGAGGCAGAAGATCCGGATGGAGATGCATATCGAACTCGTCAAATACGGTCACCCCACGAGAAATAAGGTTAAGAAAATAGGTGGGAAGAACAGTGAATAGCTTCAAGGTTCCACTGGACTCATTGAGATGGTGGATCGTGTGCTTTTTCCCGAAACAGAGTGTTCAAAGAAAGGAACATACTTAACCCCCCCCTCCTCTTTGAACTGAATTATCTCAACGTCGTCTATGCCGACATCAGACTTCCTTAGGAACTCCACAACATATTTTCTAAGGAATGGTTTTCTGTAAATTATCTCCGCTACAAGTTCTGGGCTCCGCTCTGGAAACAATCCGCCGTATCCGACGTTCGATTCAATATTCAGAAAAAAATCAGCCACCTCCTCAAGAAGCTCCATCTTGTACCACTTCAAGGTTGAGACTATTGAAGCGTTATCTCGAAGAATCACCGACTTAAGCGCCGACAATTTTGCCGGCATATGCACTATCTCATTCCTCACGCGCTCGATCACCTTAACTCGCTTCTGCTTCGTGCGATAAACGGATTCCCTAATTACAGCCCTCTCCGTAGCTTCGAGCTCGTATCGATAGAGGGTGTCGCCGAGACAAGAACTCGACGTAAAATTCGCACGGTGCTTGGCTCCCGTAGAATGTATCTAGAGTTATCACGTTGCCAGGCCCGTCTCAAAGGAACGAGACACAAATCGTCCTAGGAACGCCAACGCGCGGAGGACATGTGTCTTCCCTGCAGCATTTGCTCCCTTTACGCCCAACACTGGCGTAAATGGTAAACCTGAGGAAATGCTAGCCGGACAGTTGGCGTCCAGTCTGAAAGAGATTTGAGCTCCTTCCCGAAAGGAGAAGTAATTTTTGAATCCGTATTCAAGAAGCATTTTCAGGACCTCACTCAAGATAAGGCATCTTCCGTCAGATCTGACGGAAGTTCAAGGATCGTTGAAGCACTCGTCCGTCTTGCGGGCTATCGCGACTGTTCTCGGGCACGGGTGCTCTGAACTCGCGGCCAGCTTCTGAATAAGCCGTCGCAGCGCTACCACGACAAAACCGCGCTGGACGTGCCGCAGCCAACGCCTTGCGAGGTGGCCAGTACCACTGCTAGTCGCCTAACGGCCGCGACGTTCGCTGCCCCGACCTAGGTGGCAGCTCCGGCTGGTCCCATCACGCGAACAAAAAAGGCCGGCGAAACGCCGGCCTTTCGTTTCAACTCTTGGTGGGCGGTACAAGGATCGAACTTGTGACCCCTTCCATGTCAAGGAAGTGCTCTACCGCTGAGCTAACCGCCCAAGAGCCGCGAAGCATAGCAAAGGGCGGGCGCGCGGTTCAAGCGAAATCCCGCGCAACCGGCTGGTAGCACCGCCAGCCAGCACTCAAGGCCGTTGTCACGCGCATCTCGACCCCGCCCACGAACCCGATCGTCATTCCAGCGCAGGCTGGAGGCGCCTTTAAACGGCGGATGCCGGTCATCCAGTGTCTTCCGCCCGGGATCGTCTTGCTGGGTGGGGCCAGAGCTGAAGTCGCTGGATCCCAGCCTGCGCTGGGATGACGGGCGTGGAGGAGGCGGTGGGTCGGATCGGCGCAGGACAACTTCGGGCCACGCTGGCCCTTCGCCTGCCGGGCCTTGCTGCTGCGCATATCACGGCCGCAGAACCTCAGCGCAGCGACTGCTCCCGCACCTGGTGGATCTGGTCGCGCAGCTTGGCGGCGGCCTCGAACTCCAGGTTCTGGGCGTGCTTGTACATCTGCGCTTCCAGCTTCTTGATCGCGGCGGCGGCCTGGGCCGGGTTGAGGGTGGCGTACTCCGCCTGCCCCTTCGGCCACCGCCTTGCCGCGCACGCCCTTGGCGGCCTTGCCGCGGCCGCGGGCGGCCGGGCTCGGCGCGGGCGCCCTCCATGATGTCGGCGATGCGCCGGACCACGGTCTGCGGGGTGATGCCGTTGGCCTCGTTCTAGGCCACCTGCTTCTCGCGGCGGCGGGCGGTTTCGTCCATCGCCGCCTGCATCGAGCGGGTGACGCTGTCGGCGTACAGGATGGCCTTGCCGCGCACGTTGCGGGCGGCGCGGCCGATGGTCTGGATCAGCGAGCCGGTGGAGCGCAGGAAGCCCTCCTTGTCGGCATCCAGGATCGCCACCAGCGACACCTCGGGCATGTCCAGGCCCTCGCGCAGCAGGTTGATGCCGACCAGCACGTCGAACTCGCCCAGGCGCAGGTCGCGGATGATCTCGCCGCGCTCGACCGTCTCGATGTCCGAGTGCAGGTAGCGCACCTTGACGTCGTGCTCGGCCAGGTACTCGGTGAGGTTCTCGGCCATGCGCTTGGTCAGCGTGGTGACCAGCACGCGGTCGCCCATGGCGATGCGCTTGTGGACCTCGCCGAGCAGGTCGTCGACCTGGGTGCGCACCGGGCGCACCTCGACCTCCGGGTCGACCAGGCCGGTCGGGCGCACCACCAGCTCGGTCACCGCGTCGCCGGACTTGCGCAGCTCGTAGTCGCGCGGGGTGGCCGAGACGAAGATCGTGCGCGGCGCGCGCTGCTCCCATTCCTCGAAGCGCAGCGGGCGGTTGTCCATGGCCGAGGGCAGGCGGAAGCCGAACTCGACCAGGGTTTCCTTGCGCGAGCGGTCGCCCTTGTACATGGCGCCCAGCTGCGGAATGGTCACGTGCGACTCGTCCACCACCAGCAGGGCGTCCGGCGGCAGGTAGTCGAACAGGGTCGGCGGCGGCTCGCCCGGGGCGCGCCGGGTCAGGTGGCGCGAGTAGTTCTCGATGCCCTGGCAGTAGCCGACCTCGGCCATCATCTCGATGTCGAAGCGGGTGCGCTGCTCCAGCCGCTGCGCCTCGACCAGCTTGTTGGCCTTGTACAGCTGCTCCAGCCGCTCCTTGAGCTCGACCTTGATCGTCTCGATGGCGTTGAGCACGCTCTCGCGGGTGCTGGCGTAGTGGGTCCTCGGGTACACCGTGTAGCGCGGCACCTTGCGGATGGTCTCGCCGGTGAGCGGGTCGAACAGCGCCAGGTTCTCGATCTCGCCGTCGAACAGCTCGATGCGCAGCGCCTCGGTTTCCGATTCGGCCGGGAACACGTCGATGATCTCGCCGCGCACGCGGTAGCTGCCGCGGCGCAGCTCCATCTCGTTGCGGGTGTACTGCAGCTCGGTCAGCTGGCGGATCAGCTTGCGCTGGTCGATGTGCTCGCCCATGGCCAGGATCAGGCGCAGCGAGAGGTAGTCCTCCGGGTCGCCCAGGCCGTAGATGGCCGAGACGGTGGCCACGATCATCGCGTCCGGCCGCGACAGCAGCGCCTTGGTCGCGGCCAGCCGCATCTGCTCGATGTGCTCGTTGATCGAGGCGTCCTTCTCGATGAAGGTGTCCGATGCCACCACGTAGGCCTCGGGCTGGTAGTAGTCGTAGTAGCTGACGAAGTACTCCACCGCGTTGTTCGGGAAGAACTCCTTGAACTCGCCGTACAGCTGCGCGGCCAGGGTCTTGTTCGGCGCCAGCACGAGGGTCGGGCGCTGCACCTGCTCGATCACGTTGGCGATGGTGAAGGTCTTGCCCGAGCCGGTCACGCCCAGCAGGGTCTGCGCCGCCAGGCCGGACTCGAACCCTTCGGACAGGCGCGTCGATCGCCTGCGGCTGGTCGCCGGAGGGCTGGTACGGGGAAACGAGTTGGAAGCGATCGGACATGGGGACTCGCTGGGACGGCCGAGTGCGGGCGACAGCCCACGACGTGTGGGCTGTCGAGGGCATTTTAAATCCGCCCTGCTGACAGCGGCTGTCAGCAGAGCCCGACGGGCCGGAACCGGATGCCCCGGCTTCGGCGCGCCGGCCCGCGCGCCACCATCGGAGATCAATCAGCCAGGGAGGGCGCCATGAGGGTGGCATACGCAGGCACACGTGGCGCAAGCGCGCGAGGGTTCACACTGATCGAACAGGTCATGGTGGTGGTGATCGTGGCGGTACTGGCCGGCGTTGCGGTCCCGCCACTACGCGCCCTGATGACCCGCAGCAGGCTGCGTAGTGCGCAGATGACCTACATCGGCGCGCTGCGCTTTGCCCGCTATACCGCCGCCATCCGGAGTACCCGCACCGTATTCTGCCCCAGCCTGGACGGCGCCCACTGCAGCGGCGGCACCCACTGGAGCCAGGGCTGGCTGGTCGGGCTGGACCGGAACCACGACAACCAGCCCGATGGCAGGCCGCTGCGCGTGGGCCGGGCCTACGACCATCTCGCGATCCGCAGCTCGGTGGCGCGGCGGCGAGTCAGCTTCCACCCCGATCGGCAGCGCCGGCGGCAGCAACCTGACCCTGGTGATGTGCAGCAGCGACCCGGGCCAGCCGGTACTGAGCGTGGTGGTCTCCAATGCCGGCCGCGTGCGTGGCGCGCAGGCCACGCCGGCGCAAGCGGGCCGGTGCAGAGGCCAGATCCGGCTTGCCCCTCGCTGAAAATGAAAAAGCCCTGCATTGCTGCAAGGCTTTTTCGAAGATGGCGCCCGAAGTTGGACTCGAACCAACGACCCCCTGATTAACAGTCAAGTGCTCTAACCAGCTGAGCTATTCGGGCGGGGTGAGCTGCGTAGTTTGAATACGGCGCCGCGGGCTGTCAAGCCGTCGCGACACTCAAACGCCACCGCGCACCCGGTAGCACGGCACGTACGCCGACGCCGCCGGGCAGCTTCATGCGGTGCTGCACCACGAACGCCTGCAGCAGCGCGTCCAGCGCCCGCATGATCTCCGGCTCGCCATCGATGTCGAACGGGCCGTGCTCCTCGATGGCGCGCACGCCCTCGTCCTTCACGTTGCCGGCCACGATGCCCGAGAACGCCCGGCGCAGGTCGGCGGCCAGTTCATGCCGCGGTCGGCCTCGCCCGAAGCGCCAGCGAGCGCATCGCCTCGTGGGTGGGACGGAACGGCGTCTGGAAGGTGAACGGGATGTTCAGCGACCAGTTGAAGAAGAACGCATCCTTGTTGTCCAGGCGGTAGTTGCGCACCTTGTCCATGCCACGCACCATCGCCCGGGCGACCGCGGCGGGGTCGTCCACGATGATCTGGTAGTACTGCGCCACGTCCTCGCCCAGGGTCAGCCGCAGGAAGCGGTCGATCTGCTCGAAGTACGCGGCCGACTCCTGCGGCCCGGTGAAGATCAGCGGGAACGGGATGCCGGCGTTGTCCGGATGCAGCAGGATGCCCAGCAGATAGAGGATCTCCTCGGCCGTGCCCACGCCGCCGGGGAACACGATGATGCCGTGACCGATGCGGACGAACGCCTCCAGGCGCTTTTCGATGTCCGGCATGATCACCAGGTGGTTCACGATCGGGTTGGGCGATTCGGCGGCGATGATGCCCGGCTCGGTGATGCCGATGTAGCGGTTATGCCGCCGACGCTGCTTGGCATGCGCGATGGTGGCGCCTTTCATCGGGCCCTTCATGGCGCCCGGGCCGCAGCCGGTGCAGATGTCCAGCCCGCGCAGGCCGAGCTGGTAGCCGACCGACTTGGTGTATTCGTATTCGTCGCCGCGACGATCGAATGGCCACCCCAGCAGACCACCAGGCTGGGGTCGATATGCGGCTTGAGGATCCGCGCGTTGCGCAGGATCTCGAACACGGCGTGGGTGAGGCCCACGGTGTCGTCCAGGTCGAAACCGCCCTGCTCCAGCTGGTGACGAACGTAGACGATGTCGCGCACCACCGCCACCAGCAGCTCGTTGATACCGCGGATGATCTGGCCGTCCACGAACGCCTGCGCCGGCGCGTGGGTCAGCTCGATCTTGATGCCGCGATCCTGCTGCAGCACCTGCACGTCGAAGTTCGGGTACTGCTCGAACATCGAGCGCGGGTCGTCGCTGATGTTGCCGGAGGTAAGCACCGCCAGCGCGCAGCGGCGCAGAAGCGCATGCATGCCCGAACCGCTGGCATCGCGCAGGCGCGCCACTTCGTTGCGGGAAAGGATGTCCAGGCCGCCCGCTGGCGAGATCCGCGCGCTTACCGTGGGCGCGGCGCCGGCGCGGCCGGTATCTGTGTCGTTCATTTGAAGCCCTTCTCCTGACGCTGACGGCATCCGGCGGCATGCCGGTGGCGTGGCGTGACCGCCTAGTGTACCGCTTCGCTCCCGGCAGCCCACCAGCGCAGCGCCGGGCTTCGCCAGGTCCGTGCGGTTCACGCACTTCCGTCGCCCGCGCGGTGCGCCGCAATGAACCGCTCTCGGGGTTTGCGTCGAGGCATGTGGATGGCAGCCCCCCGAGCGTGCGCCGTGGCGGCCAGCCGCCTTCGGCATCGGGCGGAGTCAAAAAAAGGCCGGCGCCCTCGCGGGCGCCGGCCGGTTCATACGCTACGTGCTCTGGATCAGAACGTGTAACGCAGGGTCAGCATGGCCGACCAGCGCGACACCACGCGGGTCGGGTTGCTGCCGGCGTCGTAGCGGATCAGCTGCTGCGGCTGGTAGTTGCCGTTGCTGTCGGTGGGCAGGTAGTACACGTACTGGCCCTGCGCATTGACGCCATCGTAGCCAGCCAGCGTACGGGTATCGAACGCGGAGTTGACGGTCTGGCCCCAGTTCTTGTCGAGCATGTTCAGGAAGTTGTAGACGTCCAGACGCAGCACGCCCTTGTTGCCCTTGAACAGGCCCGGCACTTCCTGCGAGAAGCTCATGTCCAGCTGGTTGACCCAGCCGTAGTGGGCGCCGTTGCGGCCAGCGATCTGGCCGCGGTGCTTGTTGAGATAGTCGTTGCTGGTGATGAAGTCCTGGAACTGCTGGACCACCGCCGGGTCGGCGCTGCCGTAGCTGACCTTCGGCATCGTTGCGGGTCGGGATGTACGCCGGATCCTCATAGCTGATGCCGTCGCCGTTGACGTCGCCGGAGAAGATCCAGCTGTACGGCAGACCATCATGACCGTTGTAGAACGCGGACACGGTGGTGTTGTAGTCGCCGAAGAACGCGTGCTGCCAGGTCAGCGAGCTCTTGATCGTGCGCGGGATGTTGCGATCGGCGATGCCGGCCACTTCCTCGTTCACGTTCTTGCGGACCACGTACTTGTAGCCGGACGAAGCCTGCGAGCTGTTGCCCGGGTTGACCTCGGTGGCATGGGCCAGGGTGAAGGCGACATTGCCGAACCAGTTGTCCGAGAACGGCTTGGACAGGGCCAGGGTCAGGCTGTCGGACTTGCCCTTGTGGGTGTTGGTCAGCAGGGTCGAGAGCGTGTCGAAGTCGGGGTTGCGGTTGGCGGCCGCGTCGCGGCTGCTCGGGCTCTCGCCCGGGGTCGCCCAGTACTGGTAACGACCGTCAGGCAGCACGCCGGTCGGCGCGCCGATGTTGATCGCCTGGTAGTAGATACCGTCGCGGGTCTGGATGTGCTGCGCCTCGATCGAAGCGACCATGTCCCACCACGGCAGCTCGTGGTCCAGCGCCAGGCTGGTCTTCCACACGGTCGGCAGCTTGAAGTTCGGATCGATCGTGTCGACGTCGCCGCTGACGCTGGCCGCACCGCTGGGCAGGTTCTGGTTGTAGGCGTCCGGGCTGAAGGCCGCATCGGCCGGATCGAACGAGCGGTAGCTGGCAACGGTCAGGCCGTTGTTCTGGTACGGGTTGGTCATCCACACCGTCGGCGGCGTGGTCTGGAACAGGCCGAAACCACCACGCAGCTGGGTCATGCGCTCGGTGTCGAACGCGTAGTTGAACGAGAAGCGCGGCTCGACCACCCGGTTCTTGCTGCCCAGCTTGGTGTTGTTCGGGTAGCCGAACGACTGCTCGAACGCGGCGTTGTACAGCGGCGCCTTGTCCGCGTGCGGAATATCCACGCGCACGCCGTAGGTCAGCGACAGGTTGTTGTTGACCTGCCAGGTGTCCTGCAGGAACGGGCTGTACTGGCTGAACACCCACTTCGCCGCGACGTCATTGAGCGTGTAGCCCGGCGCCGGCTGGTACAGGAAGTAGGAGTCGTACTGGGCGTTGGCGAAATTGTCCAGGCCGTAGAAGGTGTAGTTGCCGTGCTCGGTGCGACCGAACAGGTTGTAGATCTGGTCGCGCTGGTAGTCGACGCCGCCCTTGAGGGTGTGATCGCCCAGGTACAGCGTGCCGGCCAGGAAGGCGGTCCACTTCTTGGTGCTGATCGCGTTCTCGTGGCGATACTGGTCTTCACCCAGGTTGACCGCCGGCCCGCGGTTGTTATCGCTGAGGTAGACCTTCACCTGCGGCTGGTTGATGGCGTTGCCGGCCAGCTGCTCGAACGACTGGTAGCTGATCTTCGCCTCGGTGGAGAAGTTCTCGCTCCAGTCGTCGAAGAACTGCAGCGCGGTGTTCTTGGTCAGGCTGTCCTTGGTGTACCAGTAGCTGCTCAGGCCGATCTGGTCCGAGGCGTTGCCCTGCACGATCGGCTGGGTTTCCTTGGTGTACTGGTAGGTCAGGCTGGCGCGGTGGTTGTCCGAGATGTTCCAGTCGATCTTGCCCAGGTAGCGCTTGTCTTCCAGGGTGGTATTGCCGGCACCGAACGAGCCCGGCTGCAGGCCGAGCGCCTTGGCGGTGTCGATCACCTGCTGCAGGTCGCTGGGCGAGATCTTGTTGGAGGTGGACGCGCCGGTCAGCGACGAATCCAGCCCGTTGGACGAGTCCGAACCGATGCCGCTGGTCTTTTCCTGCTCGGCGGAGAGGAAGAAGAACAGCTTGTCCTTGAGGATCGGGCCACCCACGGTGAAACCGCCGGTCCAGTCGCGCTTGTAGCCGGTGTAGTTGTAGCCCGGATCGCTGCTGTCCAGCCAGCCGGCGTTGCCGACCTGGTGGTTGGCGTTGCGGTAGCTGTAGTACACCGAGCCGTGGTACTGGTTGGTACCCGACTTGGTCACCGCGTTGATGTTGGCGCCGACGGCGTCGGAGGTCACGTCGAACGCGGTGGTGGCGATGTTGTATTCGGCGATGGTGTCGACCGAGATCGGCGAGCCCTGGTACGGCAGGCCATTGGCGTTGAGGCCGAACGGGTCGCCCTGGGAGATGCCGTCGACGCTGATGTTGTTGAAGCGGTTCGGCAGGCCGGCCATGGAGATCGAGCCGTCGCCCTGGTCGGTCACGTTGATGCGCGGATCCAGGCGGGCGATGTCGTCGATCGAGCGGTTGCCCTGCGGGGTGGCCTCGAGCTGACGGCCGGAGATGTTGGTCGACAGGCCCTTGTTGTCCGGGCTGAAGGTCTGCATCAGCGCCGAAGCGCTCACCGTCACGGTGCCCAGCTCCTGCGCCTGGGCCTCAGCGGCAGCACCCATGGTCAGGTTGACCGAGGAGCTCTGGCCCAGCTGCAGGTAGACGTTGTCCTGCTCGCCCTGGGGCAGGCCGTCCTTGCTTGCGGTGATGTCGAACGGACCGCCCACGCGCAGACCCTGCGCGGTGTAGCGGCCGTCGGCGTCGGTGATCACGGTCTTGCTGGTGCCCGACGGCGTATGCAGGATCTGCACGGTGGCACCGGCAACCGGCTGGTTGCTGGCGTCGACCACGCGACCGCTGACCGCCGACGAAGTGACGTTCTGGCCAATGGCCGGGGTCGCCGCCAGCAGGCCAGCGATGGCCAACGGCAGGACTTTGGAGCGGATTCGGCTATTCATTCGAGAAAAACCCCTTGGACTCACAGTGCTTCAAAAAGAGAAGTGTTGGAGATGGCTTCGCCCGGCGCGGACCGGGCGGCCATCGGTTTACGTATGATTTTTATGCCTACTACACAGTGCGTCGCACTGCGCCGCACCTGACGGGTCCGCCCCGCCTGCCACTTGTTAAGTGGACTTTAACGATAGTGTATGACACTTTCGTAACGCTGGCACGTGCCTGGCCGGACCCTGGCGGCCTCTGCCAGGGCGTGTGCGACCCATCGCCGGGGCACGCCGGAACTGCCGGAAAGAGAGGCTCAGCGAGCGGTGCCGAGATAGCGTGATCGCTTGGCCGGGCGCAGATGGGCCAGATCGAGCATCACCAGGCCATCCACGCAGCCGGAGAAGGCCGGATCCTCGCCGAAGTCGAGAAATTGCAGCCCCTGCGGCTCCACCAGCTCGACGTACTGTCGATACAGCACCGGCAGGCTCACCCCCAGGGCGTTCAGTTGCCGCTTGAGCTGGGCCAGGCCGGCGTCCACGTCCAGGCCGGTCAACACGCTTCTGGCCTGCTCCAGCACGGCCGCGGAAGCCATGAACGGCTGGCGTGCGGTGGCCAGGCCCGCGATCCCGAAATAGTGCCGATGGATGGTGGCGATCCATTCGCGCGCCTCGCGCGGCAATGTCATCGACATGCTCACCGCGCCGAACAGGTAGCGCAATTCCGGATGCCGCTGCAGGTAAAGGCCGATGGCCTGCCACAGCTGGTCCAGCGCACGGGAGCGCCAGTATGCCGGCGCGATGAAACTGCGCCCCAGTTCCAGGCCCTGCGCCAGACGCGACTCCAGTGCCGGCGAATAGGTGAACAGGCTGGAGGTGTACAGCCCTTCGACGCCATGTCGCGCCAACAGCCGGCCGCCATGGCCCAGCCGGTAGGCGCCGACGACGCGCAGCGCCACCGGATCCCACAGCACCACGTGCTCGTAGATTGCATCGCAGGCATCCAGATCCCGCCGCGCATGGGTACCCTCGCCCACCTTGCGGAAGCTCAGCTCTCGCAACCGCCCGACCTCCCGCAGCACCGCGCTGTCCGGGGCGCCGGCCAGCAACCAGGCCTGCTTGCCATCGGTCAGCTCGGCCAGCTTCTCCCCGCGTGCGGTCAATTCCAGCGGCCACCCGCTCGGCCGGCTCCGGATGCGCCAGCGGACGCTGTCCGCCGAAGACCAGGCCGCGCTGGCGGGCCACCCGGTACACGTGCCGCCGCATCAGCCGGGCTGCCCGCTCCGGCGAGCCGCCACTGCGCTGATCGATTTCCGCCGCACTGACCAGCGCCCCCACGCTGAAGCCGATCCGCTGCCGTGTCCGGGCCAGCGCCTCGCGCGGCAGCATCGCCGTGCCCAGCGGCTTGGCCAGCATGGACAGTCCGTAGAACATCGGGGAGTTGCGGGCAGCCACATGCACCGGCAGCACCGGTGCACCGCTGCGCCGCGCCAGCCGGGCGAAGCCATCCGACCAACGGCCGTCGCGCACGCCCGCCGGCCCCACCCGCGATACTTCGCCAGCGGGAAACACGATCAACGCCTGGCCGGCATCCAGCGCCCGGTACACGCCGCGCAGCCGCGACGCGGCGCCCTTGCCGAACACGTCCACCGGCAGCAGCAAACGGCGCAGCGGCCCTATCGCAGCTAGCCAGTCGTTGCCCAGGACCCGAACGTCGCTGCGCACCGAGCCGACCAGGTGCAGCAGCGCCAGCGCGTCGAGCATGCCGAGTGGGTGGTTGGCCACCACCAGCAACGGCCCTTCCAGCGGGATGTGCTCGCGCTCATGCGGGCTGATCCGGTAACTGGCCCCGAGCTCGTCCAGTGCACGCTCGACAAAATCGAAGCCCTCCAGCCTGGACAGCCGCCCCAGCACGCCGTTGAAGCCGGTCTCATCGGCAAGGCGCCCGAGTACGCCAGCCACCGGCCGCCGGACATGAGGACGGGACGCCAGCCACGGCAGGCGTTCGAGGAGCGATTGTTCGATGCTGAGCATGGCGACCTCCGGTTCGAGGCCCATGCTGGAGCGCGTTCGTGACAGTAAAGCGATGCCCCGATGGCGGATCGCCAGCGGGCCGCTCCGGTCACACCGCCATGTGCAGGAACGCGGCCACGCCGCCCATGAACATCTGCACCGACAAGGCAATCAACAGCATGCCCATGACCCGCTCCAGCGCGGTCAGCACGCTTTCGCCCAGCCAGCGGAACAGATAGGTGGCGCTGAGCAGGATCGCCGAGGTGGCCAGCCAGGCCAGCAGCAGCGCCACCGCCCAGTCGGCGGTGCGCCCGGGCGAGGTGTTGGTCAGAAGCAGCAGCGCGGCCATGGCCGAGGGACCGGCCACGCCGGGAATCGCCATCGGCACGATGAATGGCTCACCTTCGCCGGTTTTGCCGAAGATGCCGCCGCCGTCGGCCGGCGGGAACACCATGCGGATGCCGATCAGGAACAGCACGATGCCGCCGGCGATGCTGATCGATTCCTGCCGCAACTGCAGCAGCTTGAGGATGTGCTGGCCGCCGATCAGGAAGCCCAGCAGCACGCCCAGCGCGATCAGCAGCTCGCGTACCATCACCCAGCGCCGCCGCTTCGGTGGCACGTGCTTGAGCAGGCTGAGAAAGAACGGGATATTGCCCAGCGGATCCATGATCAGGAACAGCAGGATCCCTGCCGACAACGTGGTCATCTGTGCTTCCATCGGTTCCCCCTGGCGTCGTCGGCGAAAACCGGCTCAGGCCGGCCGCAGGTCCAGCATGCTGCCGCGCAGGGGTGTCGCCTGCGCGGACAACAGGTACACCGCCGCCGCGGCGGTGGCGTCGGGCAGCGGCTGCGCGGCGGTGTTCTCGCCGAAATACGCCATGTGCCGCAACGCGGTGCGCATGGGTGCCGGCAACAGCGCGTGCGCGCGCACGGGGCCGGTGTCGGTCTCCTGATGCAGGATCTCGACCAGCCGCTCCAGTGCCGCCTTGGAGACGCCGTAGGCACCCCAGTGCGCCCGGTTGACCAGGTCCGGGTTGTCCAGCACGAACACCACGGCGCTGTCCTGCGCCTGGCCAAGCAACGGCATGCAGGCCTGGGTCAGGGCGAACGGCGCCGACACGTTGATGTGCATCGTCCGCAGCCATTCGTCCGGCTTGTGCAGGGCCAGCGGGGTCAACCCGCCGAAGGCAGCCGCGGCATGCACGATGCCGTCGAGCCGCCCCAGGTCGCGCAGCAGCCCTTCGGCCAGCGCCTCGTAGTCGCGCGGCGTGGCCGTTTCCAGGTCCAGCGGGTGAATCACCGGTTCGGGCAGTTGCTCGTCCATCATCATGTCGTACAGCTGCTCGAGCTGACGCTTGCGCCGCCCGGTGATGACCACCGTGGCCCCGGCCCGCGCCGCCGTGCGCGACACCTCGCGTCCCAAACCGCCGTAGGCGCCGGTGACCAGCACCACGCGGTCGGCCAGCGCTCCGGCAGGCAGGACGGCATCGCCGGGAAGACGCGAAACAGGGAGCGTCATGCCGCGGGTGCTCCGGCCACGTCACGAGCCATCCGAGCCAGCTCGCCGGACGCGTGCAGGTCCTCGATGATGTCGCAACCGCCGATCAGTTCGCCCTGGATGAAGAGCTGGGGAAAGGTCGGCCAGTTGGCGAAATGAGGCAGCGCGGCACGGATCTCCGGGTCGGCCAGGACGTTCTCGGCGTGAAATACCGCACCGACCTGCTCCAGCGCCCGCGCGGCACGACTGGAATAACCGCACATCGGAAATGCCGGCGTGCCCTTCATGAAAAGCACGATGGCGTGCCCGGCGAGCAGCGCCTTGATTCGCTCGTTAACGTCCATAGGTCGGGATTCATCATTACAATGCGTGCAGCGCAGTAGTGTACCAGCCGCACGCCGGCCGCCACTGCGGCCGCGCCCGGCCTTCCCTTCACGTCACGTCCAAGGAGTCATTCATGGCGATCGAACTGCCCCCGTTGCCCTACGAGAAGAACGCGCTGGAACCGCACATTTCGGCCGAGACGCTGGAGTTCCACTACGGCAAGCACCACCAGGCCTACGTCACCAACCTGAACAAGCTGATCGAAGGCGGCGAGTTCGAGAATGCGCCGCTGGAAGAGATCGTGCGCAAGTCCTCCGGTGGCGTCTTCAACAATGCCGCGCAGGTCTGGAACCACACCTTCTACTGGAATTCGATGAGCCCGAACGGCGGCGGCGAACCCAGCGGCAAGCTGGCCGACGCCATCAACAAGGCGTTCGGGTCGGTGGAGAAGTTCAAGGAGGAGTTCACCAAGTCCGCTGCGGGCAACTTCGGTTCCGGCTGGACCTGGCTGGTGCAGCGACCGGACGGCTCGCTGGGCATCGTCAACACGTCCAATGCGGCCACCCCGATCACCGGCAGCGACAAGCCGCTGCTCACCACCGACGTGTGGGAGCACGCCTACTACATCGATTACCGCAACGCCCGTCCGAAGTACCTGGAGGCGTTCTGGAACCTGGTCAACTGGGACTTCGCGGCCAAAAACATGGCTTGATCGTCCCTGCCCCACGCAATACATGAAAGCGGAGCCGGCGACGGCTCCGTTTTTTTGCCTGTCTTTCCCTCCGTAGGGTGGGCCTCCCCTCCGTAGGGTGGGCTTCAGCCCACCAGCCTTTGGCTTTGGGGCTTTGGGGCTTTGGGGCTTTGGGGCTTTGGGGCTTTGGGGCTTTGGGGCTTTGGGGCTTTGGGGCTTGGGGGCTTGGGGGCTTGGGGGCTTTGGGGCTTGGGGGCTTGGGGGCTTGGACTGGTTTGGGCTTTTTCGCTCCGTTGGTTTTGGTGGGCTGAAGCCCACCCTACGCCCACCCTACGCCCACCTTAGGCCCGCCGTACGCTCGCCCTACGCCCGCCCTACCTACGCCCACCGTACGCCCGCCCGACACCGGGCCTGCGACCCCGGGCGCTGGCGTTACGCTTGCGCCCGGCTCAGCCCCTGGACGGGACCAGCGCGTCCAGCGCGGGCGCCACCTGTTCGTCGCGTCCCAGCTCGGACGCGATCGCCTGCAGGCGGCGGGCCAGTGCCGCCGCGTCCGGTGCGCACACGGTGGCGTGACCGACCTTGCGCCCTGGCCGCGATTGCTTGCCGTAGTCGTGCCAGTGCGCGTCCACTTCGCGCAACACAGCGCCGGGCTCGGGCAACGAACCGATCCAGTTGAACATGGCCGACATGCTGCGAGCACCGGTATCGCCCAGCGGCAGGTCCAGCACCGCGCGTACGTGGTTCTCGAACTGGCTGGTGTGCGCGCCTTCGATGGTCCAGTGCCCCGAGTTGTGCACCCGCGGCGCCATCTCGTTGCCCAACAGCTGGCCGTCCTTGACGAACAACTCCAGCGCGAACACACCCACATAGCCCAGTCGCTCGGCCAGCGTCCGGGCAAGGTCGGTGGCGCGCTGCTGCAGCAGCCCGATATCCGGCGCCGGCGCCAGGCTCATGCTGAGCACCCCGTCGGTGTGCCAGTTCTGGGTCAGCGGCCAGGTGCGGAAGTCCCCGCCCCGACTGCGCACCGCCAGTACCGACAACTCGCGATCGAACGGCACGAACGCTTCCAGGATCAGGCCATGCGCCGCGGCCTGCGCCCCGAGCGCGGCCCACGCCGCGTCGGCATCGGCCGGGCTCTTCAGGCGGAACTGCCCCTTGCCGTCGTAGCCGAGCCGGCGCGTCTTGAGGATCGCCGGGGTACCGATCGCGGCGATCGCATCGTCCAGTCCGGCACGCGTGTCCACTGCGGCAAACTCGGCCGTGCCAAGGCCGCATTCGCGAAACAGGGTCTTCTCTGCCAGTCGATCCTGCGCCACGGCCAGCGCCTGCGGCGCAGGGGACACGGCCATGCGGCCGGCCAGCCATTGCGCCGTCTCGGCCGGCACGTTCTCGAAATCGAAGGTCGCCACGTCGGCCTTCTGCGCGAAGGTCTCGAGCCGGTCGTAGTCGTTCCAGTCGGCCGCCATCAACGGAGCGACCTGACTGGCACAGGCATCGGCGGCACTGTCGACCACCAGCGTGTTGACCCCAAGCGGGGCGCCGGCAATGGCCAGCATGCGCGCCAGCTGGCCGCCGCCGAGGACGCCGAGCACCGGTTGCCGGCGGGCGCTCATGAACGCGGGTCCGCGTTGTCAAGCACCGCTCGGGTCTGCCGTGCGCGGTAGGCGTCCAGCGCCTGCGCCAGCCCGGGGTCGTGCAAGGCCAGCACGGCTGCGGCCAGCAGGCCGGCGTTGACCGCACCGGCCCGCCCGATCGCCAGTGTCCCGACCGGGATACCCGCCGGCATCTGCGCGATCGACAGCAGCGAATCCATGCCGTTGAGTGCCCTGGACTGCACCGGCACGCCGAACACCGGCAGCCGACACTTCGCGGCCAGCATCCCGGGCAGGTGGGCTGCGCCGCCGGCGCCGGCGATGATCACCTCGAGCCCGCGCGAGACGGCCCCGTCGGCATACTCGAACAGCAGATCGGGCGTGCGGTGGGCCGAGACCACCCGCACTTCGTGCGGCACGTCCAGTTCGGTCAATAGCTCGGCCGCGTGCTGCATGGTTTCCCAGTCCGAACGCGAGCCCATCACCACGCCGACGCGTGCTGGCTTGGCTGTCGATGTCATGGTTCCGCCACCCCAAAACGGCTATTGTACGGACATTACGCATGACGACACGACCCCACCATGGACAAGCGCCTGCTCGACATCCTCTGCTGCCCGGTCAGCAAAACCGCCATCCGGCCGCTGACGCGCGCCGAACTGGACGCGCTCAACAGCGCCATCGAGGCCGACCAGCTGCAGACGGTGGCTGGCGAGGGGGTACGCCAGCGGCTGGCGGAAGGCCTCATCACGGTCGATCGCAAAGTGATCTACCGGGTCGAGGACGGGATCCCGGTGATGTTGCCGGAGGAAGGTATCGGCACCACGCAACTGCGTGATTTCCCTGGGGCGGCATGAGAGAAATGAGAACGGCTGCGCAGAGCCAAGCGGACCGGGCTGGTTTCCGGCGCCAGGCATGACTATATTCATAGCCTGCTCCCGCAACCCAGCATGCCGGCCGGCCAGGGGCTGGAGTGTGGAGCAGGTCCAGGGGTAGGGCTATGAACGAAGCCAACGAGCCTTCTTCCAAGGTAATCAACCTGGGCGCCCGCCTGGATGCCTCGAACGAGCGCGTGGGCGAACTGCTCGATGGGGTACGCGGCACCGCCGCGCGGCGGCTGCAGGCGCTCGTGGGCAACATGTTCGAACATGTCGACGACGCCCTGTTCGACCTGGCCGAAAAGGCCGACAACAACGCCACCCAGATCCACTACTTCGACGGCATGCGCGAGGTGCGCAAGCGCCGCCCTCTGATCGAACGCCAGTTTCTTGCCCAGGTCGGTCGCGATCTGACCAGCCTGGCCACCCGCGCTCCGACGCGCAGCGCCGCTTCCACCTCCGGCATCGGCGACACGGTCGAATTGTCGCTGGTGGCCGAGAGCGAGCTGGAGGAGTCGCTGGCGATCACCAGCATGGTCAACAAGAACGAGACGCGCCTGGCGCAGGACCTGTTCGCGGTGAACCAGCGCATGGCGGTGATCTGTGGCGGCATCAAGATCGACGACAGCACCAATCCGGTCGCCCCGGCGGCGCTGGCCCAGGCGTTCCGCCAGTCGCTGCGGGACCTGATCGCGGATGCCCGGGTCAAGCTGATCATCTACAAGCTGTTCGATCGCTATGTATTGTCGGCACTGGATGAGCTCTACCAGGAGATCAACGCGCTGCTGATGCGCGCCGGCGTATTGCCGCACCTTCGGCACGGCACCCCTTCGCGGCAGGCCGCAGCGGCACCCGAACCGGCCGAACCGGGCGAACCGACGGCGCCGGTGGTCGCGACCGAGGAAGAAACCGCCGTTGCCGGCGAGCTGCTGCAAACCCTGCGTGCACTGTTCGCCGCACGACGCCAGGCGACGGGTCACGCCGGAACCGGCCGCGCCACGACCGCCTCCGGCGGCGCCAGCGCGGCACACTACGCACCGGCACCGACCGCCAACGAGCTGCTGGGCGCGCTGAGCGTGTTGCAGAGTCAGCTCGCCTCCAGCGGGCCTGCGACGACCCAGGACATGGATACGGCCAGCCTCAGCCGGGAAGTGGCCCATCTCAAGGAGCACCTGCTCGGTCAGCTGGGCGCGCTGCGCGGCGAGCGGCCCGGCCAGGTGTCGTCGCTGGATGAGGACACGATCGACCTGGTCAGCATGCTGTTCGAGTTCATCCTCGAGGACCAGAACCTGCCGGCCCAGATGCAGGTTCTGCTTGCCCGCCTGCAGATCCCCTACCTGAAGGCGGCGATCCTGGATCGCCGGATGTTCTCGCAACGCCAGCACCCTGCGCGCCTGTTGCTGGACGGCCTGGCCGATCTTGCCAAGGGCTGGTCGGCCGAGTCCGACCGCGACCATCGCGTGCACGACCAGGTCAAGTCGGTGGTCGACCGCCTGCTGCACGAGTTCGACGATGACATGGGCATCTTCGAACGTCTGGCCGGGGAGCTGCAGGAGTTCCAGAACTCCAGCCGCAAGCGCGCCGAACTGGCCGAGCAGCGCGTAGCCGAATCCGCACGCGGCCGTGAAAAGCTGGAGCAGGCCCGGCGCCGCGCCGCCCGCGAGATCCTCGATCGCGTGGGGGACGCACCCTGCCGCCGCTGATCCATGGCGTGCTGGCCCGGGCGTGGGCGAACTACATGGTTTTGACCATCCTGCGCCAGGGCGAGGACTCCGCCGAATTCGCCGATGCGCTTCGTTTCGTCAACGAGTTCATCGCCAGCACCCACCCGGTGACCGACGCCGAGGGCAAGCGCACCCTGCGCCGCATGCTGCCGGGCATCGAGCGCTCGCTGCGCAAGGGGCTGGCGAACGTCGCCTTCCAGGAAAGCGATATCGAGCGGCTGCTCGCGCAGCTGCTCCGCTATTACCGGCGCCAGCTGGGTGAACCGGTCGAGGACGCCTCCTCCGACGACGGCTCCGCCCTGGCCATCCCCGAGAGCATCCAGCCGGTGGTCGGAAGCGCCCCCGCTCCCACCGGCGACGCCGGCACCCAGCCGCCACCGGATGGTGCCGAGGCACACGACGACAACGACGAAGATGCCGCCGACCCGATCGATGGCACGGCCGAAATGCAGACGGTGAAGGAACTCAAGCCGGGCATCTGGATCGAGTTCAGCAAGAACAAGGACGCAATCGAGCGCGCCAAGCTGTCCTGGATCAGTCCGATGAGCGGGCGCTATCTGTTCGTCAACCGCCGAGGCCTCAAGGTGGGCGATTACTCGCCGCGCGAACTGGCCACGGCGCTGGTTGCCGGACACGCCCGGATCCTCGACTCCGCCGCCCTGTTCGACCGGGCCATGGATGCGATCGTCGACCGCCTGAGCCAGACTACGCCCTCGCCCGGCTCAACCGCCGACTGACGGAAGTGGCCCGCGTCGCCTGCTCCGCCCTTTCATGGACGTAAGATGAGTTCGAACCCCTTGCTTGCCCCACCCACCGCCGAGCAGATCGACGGCGACGTCCAGCGTGCGTTTGCCGAGGACATCGGTAGTGGCGACGCCACCGCCGAGCTGCTTCCGGCCGACGCTGCCGCCCAAGCCACGTTGACCTGCCGCGACACCGCGGTGATGGCCGGTATCGACTGGTTCGATGCCTGCTTCCGCCGGCTCGATCCAGCGGTACACATCGACTGGGCGGTGCACGACGGCGACGAGGTAACGGGAGGGCAGGCGATCTGCCGGCTGAGCGGCAATGCCCGCGCGTTGGTGACCGCCGAACGTTCGGCGCTGAACTTCCTGCAGCTGCTCTCGGGCACCGCCACGGTTACCGCCCAGCATGTGCGCGCGGTAGCCGGCACCAGGGTGCGTATTCTGGACACGCGCAAGACCCTGCCCGGGCTGCGGCTGGCACAGAAGTACGCGGTGCGCTGCGGCGGCGGATACAACCATCGGATCGGCCTGTATGACGCCGTCCTGGTCAAGGAAAACCACATCATCGCCGCCGGCGGTGTCGTAGCGGCAGTTTCCGCAGCCCGCCAACTGCACCCGCGGTTGCTGCTGGAGGTGGAAGTGGAGACCCTCGCCGAACTGAGCCAGGCCATCGAAGCGGGCGTCGACCGGGTGATGCTGGACAACTTCAGCCTGCCGCAGATGACCGAGGCAGTGGCTCTGGCCGACGGGCGCGTGGCGCTGGAGGTGTCCGGCAACGTGGACCTGGGGAGCATACGGGCCATTGCCAGCACCGGGGTCGACTACATCTCGGTAGGCGCGCTGACCAAGCACGTGCATGCGGTCGATCTCTCGCTGCGCCTGCGGCTGGCCTGAGCGGGTCGAGGCTTGCGCCGGCCAGGCGGCGGGCGACACACTGCAGCAATCATGGCTGACCTCTCCGACCTGTTTCTGCTGCTGGGCTTCGCCGGTGTGATCGGCAGCTGGCTCAAGCTCAGCCGCGCGCGTGAAATCGCAGTGGCGGAAGCGCGCCGACAGTGCGCACGGCACCAGCTGCAACTGCTCGACGAGACAGTCGGGCTGCGTGCGATACGACTGCGTCGCGGCAGCGGCACACCGGCGCTGGAACGCTGCTATGCGTTCGAGGTGAGCATCCACGGCGACGATCGCCAACCGGCACAGGTCTGGATGATCGGCGACCGCCTGAGCGCGATCCGCCTGCCGGAGAGCCATCGGGTCGACGAGCCGCCCCGCGACGACAGTCCGGGCAACATCGTGCCGCTGCGGCGAACGGACCGTTCCTCACTGCACTGAACCGGTACGCCCGTCCGCTGCCGCTACTTGACCACCCGCAGATGCGGCGCGCCCCGCGAAGGCTTGTCACCGCTGTCATCGGAGGGCCCCGACGAGGGCGCGTCATCCGGCACCGGGCCGCCACCACCGCCCGGAGGCGGCACGCCTTCTTCGGCGGGAAACATCATGCCCTGGCCGTTTTCCTGGGCATACAGCGCCAGTACGGCCTGCACCGGGATGTGGATATTCTGGCTGACGCCGGAAAAACGCGCCTGGAAGCTGATCCACTCGTTGCCCAGGTCCAGGTTGGCAACGGCCCGCATCGCCAGGTTGAGCACCACCTGCCCGTTCTTGACCACCTGCGGCGGTACCCGCACACCGTCCATGCCGGCATCGACCAGCATGTATGGGGTCAGGTCGTTGTCGCTGATCCAGTCGTAGATGGCCCGCAGCAGGTACGGGCGATTGGAACTCATCGGTGGCTGTTCTTGATTCATCTTGGGGGCGTATGTCCTCGGCGATGGATTGCCATGCGTGGCATGCGCGGCGTGGGTTCGCCGTCGATGGGGATTGAAAGGGGCACGCGCACCGCGAACGGGGACCGGCGAGCAGGGCTCCCAAGTGGCCGTCAGGGCCGCATGGCCTTTTCTTCGGGGGTCAGGCTACGTGCATAGCCCTGACTGTGGAACAAACGCTCGCCGTAGTCGAGGATCGGCTTGCCCTCCCGACCCAGTTCCACCTCCAGCCATGGCAACCGCCAGACCACCGGCGCAACCAGGCAGTCGACCAGGCTCATTTCCGGGTTGAGGAAGAACCGGGCCGCCTTGAACAACGGCAGGGATGCCAGCAGCGTATCGCGAAGGCGCTTGCGGGCCTGATCGGCCGAACGCCCGCCGGCATGGATGGCGTCCACCTCGGGCAGCCAGTCGCGCTCGATGCGCACCGCCGCCAGCCGCAGGCGGGCACGCGCAAGCGGATCGATCGGCATCAGCGGCGGATAGGGGAACCGCTCGTCCAGATACTCGCAGACGACCGAGGTGTCGTAAAGGGTAAGGTCGCGATCGACCAGCGTCGGGGTCGTGCCATAGGGGTTCAGGTCGATCAGGTCCTCGGGCAACCGCGCCGGGTCCACCAGCACCCTGTCGTAACTGACACCCTTGGCGGCCATCACCAGCCGCACCCGGTGGCACTGGACGTCGTCGGCGGTGGTGTAGAGGGTAAGCACGTTACGCGAACGGGCACTCTGGACCATGCACGACCTCCCTAGATCTGAAAGGAACGGTGACGCGCGGCGGCGTCACCGTTCCCGAGGACCGGCGAACGCCTTAGTGGACGTCCTTCCAGTATTCCTTCTTCAACGCATAGGCCAGCAGGGTGAAACCGGCCAGGAACAGCAGGACCCAGATACCGTATTTGTGACGCTGCAGCGCCGCCGGCTCGGAGACGTACTCCAGGAAGTTGGTCAGGTCACGCGCTGCCTGGTGGTACTGCTCCGGGGTGAGCGTGCCGGGCTTGGACAGCTCCAGCTTCTCGATCTGGTCGCTCCCTTCCTTGGTGACCGCCGTCTGCACGCCCTGCAACTCCCACAGCGGGAACGGCATCGAGGCGTTCGGGAACACCGCGTTGTTCCAGCCCACCGGCCGGCTCGGGTCGACGTAGAAGGAGTTCAGGTAGGCGTAGACCCAATCGGCATTGCGCGCACGCACCTCGAGCGAAAGATCGGGCGGTGCCTTGCCGAACCACTTCATCGCCTGCTCTTCGGGCATGTGCGAAATCACCGTGCCGCCGAACTTGGCGCCAGTGAAATTGAGGTTCTGCATCACGTCCTTTTCGGACAGGTCCAGATCCTCGGCGATGCGCGAGTAGCGCTGGAACTTCAGCGAATGGCAGCCGACGCAGTAGTTGAAGAACAGCCGAGCGCCGCGCTGCAACGACGCCTGGTCGCGCAGGTTGGTACCGGCGGAGGGCAGCTCGGCGCCCTCCTCGGCCATGGCCGCCACGCTACCGGCCAGCAAGCCGAGCGCCAGGGCGGAAGAGAAGATGAAACGCTTCATGGAAAACCGCCCCTTAGTCATGCATGGTCACCCGTTCCGGAACCGGCTTGGTCGTTTCCCAGCCAAGATGCGTGTACAGCCACAGGAACGCGAAGTAGCCGAAGTAGATCAGCGTCATCGTGCGGCCGAACAGGTTCTCCCAGAAGGTCACGTCGACGTCACCGAACAGCTTCGGAATGAGCTCGGCGGTAATGTCCGTGCCAATCGCGCCCAGACCGAAGAACGAGAACACGAACAGGCCCAGCGCCACCTTGTAGCCGGTGCCGCGATAGCGGATCGACTTCACCTTGCCCGCGTCGAACCAGGGCAGCGCGAACAGCACCGCGATGGCGCCGAACATGGCCAACACGCCCCACACCGCCGTGCCGGCGAACGACGGCACCATGCGCACGATCGCGTAGAACGGGGTGAAGTACCACACCGGCTTGATCAGCGGCGGCGTCACCAGATTGTTGGCGGCGATGAAGTTGTCGTGCTCGAGGAACCAGCCGCCGAACATCGGCGCGAAGAAGATGATGAACGCAGCGATGGTCAGGAAGAAGCCGACACCGAAGATGTCCTTGACCGTGTAGTACGGGTGGAACGGGATGCCGTCGGCCGGCTTCAGGGCGTCCCAGCGGTTGCCCTTGGGGCCCTTCTTGATTTCCACGCCGTCGGGATTGTTCGAGCCCACCTCGTGCAGTGCGGCCAGATGCAGCACCACCAGCAGCAACAGCACCAGCGGCAGCGCCACCACGTGCAGGGCGAAGAAGCGGTTGAGGGTGGCGTCGGCCGGCAGGTAGTCGCCCATGATCCACTCGACCAGGGTGCTGCCGATCACCGGAATGGTGCCGAACAGCGAGATGATCACCTTGGCGCCCCAGAACGACATGTTGCCCCACGGCAGCACGTAGCCCATGAAGGCCTCGGCCATCAGCACCAGGAAGATCAGCATGCCCAGGATCCAGACCAGTTCGCGCGGCTTCTTGTAGGAGCCGTACAGCAGGCCGCGGAACATGTGCAGGAACACCACCACGAAGAACAGCGAGGCGCCGGTGGAGTGCATGTAGCGGATCAGCCAGCCCCACTCCACGTCACGCATGATGTACTCGACCGAGGCGAAGGCACCCGCCGCGCTGTCGTTGTAGTTCATGGTGAGGAAGATGCCGGTGACGATCTGGTTGACCAGCACCAGCACCGCCAGCGAACCGAAGTAGTACCAAAGATTGAAGTTCTTCGGTGCGTAGTACTCGGTCATGTGCTTGCGGTAGGTCGGCGCCAGGTTCGGCGCGCGCTCGTTGACCCAAGCGCCCATGCGGGTGAATACGTTAGCCATCAGCCGGCCTCCTTCGGATCGACGCCGATCTGGATGTGCGTATCGTCCACGAAGTGGTACGGCGGCACCTGCAGGTTCTTCGGTGCCGGCACGCCACTGAAGACGCGACCGGACAGGTCATAGCGGGACTTGTGGCAGGGGCAGAAGAAGCCGCCCTTCCAGTTCGGATCGAACGGCTCGGGCTTGATCACCGGCACGAACTCCGGCACGCAGCCCAGGTGGGTGCAGATGCCGATCACCACCAGCCACTCGGGCTTGATCGAGCGGGTCGGGCCCTTGATGTAGTCCGGCTGCTGGTCGACGCTGGAATCGGGATCGACCAGCCGCGGCGCCAGCGTCGGCAGGATCGCCAGCTGCTCCTTGGTGCGGTTGACCACGAACACCGGCATGCCGCGCCACGGGTAGTCCACCTTCTGGCCCGGCTCGATCTTGCTGATGTCGGCCGTGACCGGCGCACCGGCCGCGCGCGCACGCGCGCTGGGCTCCCACGACTTGATGAAGGGCACAGCTGCCGCGACGATTCCCACACCACCCACCACCGCAGTGGTGGCTGTGAGGAAACGGCGGCGGCCGTGATCGACGACTTCGTTCGCCATCAGGCTCTCCGGTACATGCAATGCCACTGATAAATGACGCGGTTCGGGTACCAGCGGCATCCACGAAGCGGGTGCGGCCCTGCGGCCCCATGGTCGATCGCTGTTGCCTGCAGCACCGCCGGACGCCGCCAGGGCATGCGCATGGCGCACGTCCCCGGTACCCCTGCTGCATGCAGACAGGTCGCGACGACCTGCTTCGCAAGTACCGGCAGAACCAGTCCCCGCAAAAATCGCGTTAGTGTAGCGTCAGGGCCTGCCCCGTACAATAAAACCCACAGGGGAACGCCGCGACGTGGAGTCCCCTGCTCTCTTCCACCCGGCCGGACCACCAAGTTGCTCAATCGATGAAAAAAGCTGCCGGCATCCTCGTGTTCGTCAGCCGCTTCGTGGTCCTGGGGCTGGCGGTGGCCTTCCTGGTCGGATTGTTCTTCCCGGGCAGCGGCGAGCGTCTGCGCGCGCATTTCGGTCTGGCACACCCCGAGCCGGCGGCGGTCCAGCGCCCCACGCCGGCCGTGGCGCCTGCGGCTGGCCCCGTCTCCTATGCCGACGCGGTCGCCAGCGCCGCGCCCTCGGTGGTCAATATCTACGCCAACAAGACGGTCACCGCGCGCGCGCTGCGCATGTACGACGACCCGTTGCTGCAGCGTCTGTTCGGCGGCCTGCCCACCGGACCGGCCTACAAACGCCCGCAGCAGGTGCTCGGCTCCGGGGTGATCGTGAGCGCCAAGGGCTACGTGCTGACCAACAACCATGTGATCGCCAACGCCGACGACATCCAGGTGCTGCTTTACGACGGGCGCATCGCCAAGGCCACGCTGGTCGGCGCCGACGAGGAAACCGATCTGGCGGTGTTGAAGGTCGAAGCCGGCAACCTGCCGGTGATCAAGATCGCCGAGCACGGCAGCGTCCGCGCCGGCGACGTGGTGCTGGCGATCGGCAACCCGCTGGGGCTGAACCAGACGGTGACAATGGGTATTGTCAGTGCGATCGGGCGCCAGCTGTCCAGCTCCAGTCCGGAGGATTTCATCCAGACCGATGCGGCGATCAACCTGGGCAATTCCGGCGGCGCGCTGGTCAACGCACGGGGTGAACTGGTCGGCATCAACACCTTGCTGATCGGCAAGGCGGCCGGCGCCGAGGGGATCGGCTTCGCCATTCCGGTGGGCAACGCCAAGGCCGTGCTGGACCAGATCATCGCCACCGGCCACATGGTCCGCGGCTGGATGGGCGCCGACTATTCCTTCGTGCCGGTCGCGGCAGACAGCGGGCTGCCCGCCGCCGCGCGCGGCGCCCAGGTGACCGACATCTACCCGGGCGGGCCGGCCGCCCAGGCGGGCGTGCAGATACACGACATCCTGCTGCAGATCGGCTCGCACGACATCCTCGACCCGGCCGATCTTCGCCGGGTCGAGGCGGCGCTCAAGCCGGGCAGCGAGGTGACCGTCTCGGGCCTGCGCAACGGCGTGCCGTTCCATACCCGGGTAACCCTGGCCGAGCGGCCGCCGGTATCCGCACGCGCCGCCCTGCAAGGTTGAACCGGGCCCGCAGGCAACCCCGCTACGGCGCCCCGCCGGCTCCGCGCAGGACGGCCAGCGACGCGTTCACCGACTGGTCGTAGCGCTTGCGCAATACACCCACGCGCTGCACGTAGACCCGCGTCTCGTCGTACGGCGGCACTCCGTCGTAACGCTGGACCGCGGCCGGGCCGGCGTTGTAGGCCGCCGCAGCCAGGCGCTCGTCGCCGTGGAAGGTGGCGAGCAGGCGTGCCAGGTAGCGCGCGCCGCCGCGGATGTTCTGCTGCGCATCGAACGCGTCGCGCACCCCCATGTCGCTGGCGGTGGCCGGCATCAACTGCATCAGCCCCTGCGCGCCCTTGATCGACAGCGCGCGGGGATTGAACGCGCTCTCGGCATGGATGATCGCGCGCAGGAACGCTTCGCTGACCCCGTACTCGGCGCTGGCGGCGCGGATCGCGCTGGCGTACGAGGTCAGGTTCAGCCGGACGTTGTTCCAGTCGACCTTCGAATGCACGCTGCACGCGGCGCAGGTGGCGATGTAGGTGAACAACCGGGTCACCGCATGACCACGACCACCGGCCGGGGGCAGATTGGTGTATTCCACGCTGCCGTCGGTGCGCACCACCCGGTACACCGCCCCGCGCAGCACGCGGCTGCCGGCTGGCGCATCGGCAGCCACCGCTGCGGTCGACTCGTGATAATCCCAGTGCCCCGGCATGGACGCCTGCTTGCCCGCCGGTTTCGCGGTGCTCTGCACCGACCCGTGCACGTTGGCGAAGGCGTTGGATGGCGCCGGGGCGTGCGGCGATGGGCGATGGGCAGGCGCTGCCGTGCGGCGCCCCTGCTCGCCGATACCGGCCAACCTGTGGCAGCCGCGGTATCCCGCGGCACTGCTGGTGAATACCGTTTCGCCGCCACCGCCAATGCAGCGGTACAGCGCTTCGGCATGCAGCGGGGACATCAGCCATGCGCTGCCGAGCAGCACCAGCACGCCCGGCACCAGCCGGCGCAGGAAGGTGGTTGCTGGGAAAGCGCCCCGGCGTGGCCCGGCGCTTTCCCCTTGGCGCACGGCATCGGGCATGCGCGCAGTGTGCCCGTATGGCCCGGGCAAGCCAAGCGCCGGCGGCCGGTTTCGTGCGCTGCGCCAAGGACTTGCCTCGGCCGGGCACGCAGCGGGGCCGTCCATCGGCATGCCGCGACGCGTTCGTGCCGATGGCCCGGGCCGCACCTTGCACATCGCATGCGTTGGGCTTAAGTGCTTGATCCTGCTCGCGGCGCACTCCCGATTGCGCTGGCAGGGCGATGCCGCCGGGGGTAAACTGCACGGCCCGGCGGCGCTGGCGCCGACCCGACACGGCCTGGCCTGACAGACGGCCGACCCGGTGAACCGGCGGCTCCACCCATGATCCACGAACACGGTACTGCGCCATGAGCGGCAAGCCTGCTTCCCCGAAACTGTTCATCAAGACCCACGGCTGCCAGATGAACGAGTACGACTCGGCCAAGATGGCCGACGTGCTCAAGGCGTCGCACGGCATGGAGCTGACCCGGGACGAGGCCGAGGCGGACGTGATCCTGATCAACACCTGCTCGATCCGCGAAAAGGCGCAGGAAAAGGTATTCAGCCAGCTCGGGCGATGGAAGGAGCACAAGCGCGGCGACAAGCCGGTGTTGATCGGCGTGGGCGGCTGCGTGGCCTCGCAGGAGGGCGACGCCATCGTCAAGCGCGCGCCGTACGTGGATCTGGTGTTCGGCCCGCAGACCCTGCACCGGCTGCCGGAGCTGATCGAGAAGCAGCGCGCCAGCGGCAAGCCGCAGGTGGACATCTCCTTCCCCGAGATCGAGAAGTTCGACCGCCTGCCGGAGCCGCGCGCCGAAGGCCCGACCGCGTTCGTCTCGATCATGGAAGGCTGCTCCAAGTACTGCAGCTACTGCGTGGTGCCGTACACCCGCGGCGAGGAGATCAGCCGGCCGTTCGACGACGTGCTGGTGGAAGTGGCCCAGTTGGCCGCCCAGGGCGTGCGCGAGGTCAACCTGCTGGGGCAGAACGTCAACGCCTACCGCGGCCCCACGCACGATGGCGGAGTCGCCGACCTGGCGGTACTGATCCACGCCATCGCCCAGATCGACGGCATCGGCCGGATCCGCTTCACCACCTCGCATCCGCTGGAGTTCTCCGATTCGCTGATCGAGGCCTACGCCAACGTGCCGCAGCTGGCCAACTACCTGCATCTGCCGGTGCAGGCCGGCTCCGACCGCATTCTCAGCGCGATGAAGCGCGGCTATACCGCGCTCGAGTTCAAGCAGAAGATCCGCAAGCTTCGCGCGGTGCGCCCGGACATCAGCATCTCGTCGGACTTCATCGTCGGCTTCCCCGGCGAGACCGACGCGGACTTCGAAAAGACCATGAAGCTGATCGAGGACATCGGCTTCGACCAGAGCTTCTCCTTCATCTTCTCCTCGCGCCCGGGCACGCCCGCGGCCAACCTGGCCGACGACACCCCGATGGCGCAAAAGCACGCCCGACTGGAGCGGCTGCAGGCCACCATCACCGCCAACGCCCGTCGCATCAGCCAGGCGATGATCGGCAGCGTGCAGCGGGTACTGGTGGAGCGCCCCAGCACGCGCGACCCGAACGAACTGACCGGCCGCACCGAGAACATGCGTTACGTGAACTTCCCCGGCCACGCCCGGCTGATCGGCCAGTTCGTCGAGGTGGAGATCACCGAGGCCATGAGCAACTCGCTGCGCGGCCGCCTGAAGCTGCTCGACGAAGTGGCCGCCTGAAGCGGAGGGCGCAGGGGCAGTCGTGGGCGTAGGGCGTAGAGGGGCGTAGAGGGGCGTAGGGTGGGCGTAGGGTGGGCTTCAGCCCACCAGACCCAACGCAGCGGAAAAGCGGCAAACCCGGTGGGCTGAAGCCCACCCTACGATGCACGCTTTGATCGAATTGCCCGAGCCGACCAGGCCGCTGATCCAGCCGCTCACGAAAGCAAGACGGCCGCGCTCCACCTCGCCGCCGCCCTTGGCGTAGGGTGGGCTTCAGCCCACCACCCGACCCCGCGGAGAAGCGGAAAACCCGGTGCGCTGAAGCCCACCCTACGATGCACGCTTTGATCGGATTGCCCGAGCCGACCAGGCTGCTGGCCCAGCCGCTCGCGAAAGCAAGACAGCCGCGTTCCACCTCGCCGCAGCCCTTGGCGTAGGGTGGGCTTCAGCCCACCACCCGACCCCGCGGAGAAGCGGAAAACCCGGTGCGCTGGAGCCCACCCTACGATGCACGCTTTGATCGAATTGCCCGAGCCGACCAGGCTGCTGATCCAGCCGCTCACGACAGCAAGACGGCCGCGCCCCACCTCGCCGCCGCCCTTGGCGTAGGGTGGGCTTCAGCCCACCACCCGACGCAGCGGAGAAGCGGAAAACCCGGTGGGCTGAAGCCCACCCTGCGACCGCACGCTTCTACCCGATCGCACTGACAGAACGAGCGCTAATCCAGCCGCTTGCGAAAACGCAGAATCGCCGCGCTCAACATCGCCGCCACGAACACCGCCAGCGCCAGCACCTCGGGCCATAGCTCGACCAGGCTGGCGCCGCGCAGCATCACGCCGCGGATCAGGCGCAGGAAATGGGTCAGCGGAAGCACCTCGGCCAGCCACTGCGCCAACTTGGGCATGCCCGCAAACGGGAACATGAAGCCGGACAGCAGCAGCGAGGGCAGGAACACGAAAAAGGTCACCTGCATCGCCTGGAACTGCGATTGCGCCCGGGTCGAGATCAACAGTCCCAGCGCCAGGTTGGCCAGGATGAGCAACCGGCGGCGAGGTACACGTCCAGCAGGCTGCCGCGCACCGGCACATCGAACAGCCACACGCCCAGCGCCAGGATCACGCTGGTCTGCACCAGGCCGATGCCCACGTAGGGCAGCACCTTGCCGATCATCAGCTCCCCACGGGTCACCGGCGTGGCGATCAGCAGCTCCATGTTGCCGCGCTCGCGCTCACGCACGATCGCGATGGCGGTAAACAGCACCATGGTCATGGTCAGGATCACCCCGATCAGACCGGGCACGATGTTCACCGCGGAGCGGCGCTCCGGATTGTAGAAGCTGACCACGCTGATCCGTCCGGAGGGCGGCGTGCTGGTCAGCGGCGCGCGCAAGTCCGGGCTGGCGCTGTCCAGCGGCGTCTGTGCCAGTTGCGCAGCGGCCGCCTGCACCGCCGTGTCGCTGCCGTCGACCAGGATCTGCGCCACCTCGCGCCCGTCGATGCGCCGGCGCTCGAAATCCGGTGGCAGCACGATGCCCACGCTGATGCGGCCGCGCCGCAGCATGTCCATCAGCTGGTCGGGCGTGGCGGCGCTGGCGACCGGCGCCACCACCCCGCTGGCCATCATGTCCATCACCAGCGCCCGCGAGCCGGCGCTGTTGGCCTGGTCGACCACGCCGGCGTCCAGCCCGCGCAGGTTGAGGTTGATGGCGTAGCCGAACAGCACCAGCTGGGCTACCGGCAACACCAGGATCATCGCCAGCGTGATCCGGTCGCGGCGCAGCTGGCGCAGCTTCCTTGAGCATGATCGCCCACAGCCGACGCCAGCTCACGATACGTGCTCCGCCGCCTCGTTGCCGCGGGGGCCGCCGCGGGTGACCGCCACGAACACGTCCTCCAGATTCGCGGTGGCCGGCTCGATGTGGGCGTGTGGATCGGCGTGCGCCAGCGCCTCGCGCAGCGCGTCGGTCGCCGTGCGATCGTCCGCACGGTCGGTCAGCACCCGCAGCAGGTTGCCGACCTGGGCCACGCCCAGCACGCCGGGCACCCTGGCCAGCGCGTGCTGCATCGCCCTGGGCTGCGCCGCCGCCACGGTGAAGGTGCGGCCCTGCAGGCGCCCGGTCAGCTCGGCCGGCGTGCCGTCGGCCACCAGCGAACCGCGATCGAGAATGGCCAGCCGATGGCAACGCTCGGCCTCGTCCATCAGGTGGGTGGAGACCAGCAATGTGGTGCCGGCATCGGCCAGTTCGAACAGCTTCTCCCAGAAGTCGCGGCGCGACTCCGGATCCACCGCACTGGTGGGTTCGTCCAGGAACAGCAGTTGCGGCGCATGGACCACCGCGCAGGCCAGCGCCAGGCGCTGCTTCTGGCCGCCGCTCATGGTTCCCGCCAGCTGGCGCTGGCGATCGCCGAAGCGGTACTGCTCGACCAGTTCGTCGATGCGCGCGCGGGTGCGCGCCCTGGGTACGCCCTGCACGGCCGCCATGAACTGCAGGTTCTCGCGCACGGTGAGGTCCTCGAACAGCGAGAAGCGCTGGGTCATGTAGCCGATCTTTGCGCGCAGCGCATCGGCCTGCGCGGGCACCTTCAGCCCCAGCACTTCGATGCTGCCCTCGCTGGGCGTGAGCAGGCCGCACAGCATGCGGATGGTGGTGGACTTGCCCGAGCCGTTCGGGCCCAGGAAGCCGTACACCCGCCGCGCCGGCACCTGCAGGTCGACGTGGTCGACCGCCAGCAGCTTGCCGAAACGCCGGGTCAGCCCCTGTGCGCGGATGGCGATCTCCGCCTCCGCGGGCGGTGCGGACCCGCCGCGCGCCGGGGCGTTCACCGCGACGGCCCGGCCAGCTCGACGCGCACCGGCAACCCGGCCGGCAACTGGCCGGCCTCGGCGCCCAGGGTCAGTTCGGCCACGTAGCTGAGCCGGGCGGCGTCCTCGCCGATCAACGCGTAGTACGGCGTGAACGCCGGCTCGCTGCGGATCATGCGCACGGTCCCGGCCAGCGGGCGTTCGCGGCCGGCCACGAACACCGACAGGCGGTCGCCGACCCGCACGCCGGCGCGCTGCTGCTCGGGCACGTAGATGCGCGCATACGGTGCGTCACCGGCCAGCACGATCGCCACCGGCGCGCCGGCCGGGGCCTGGTCGCCCAGCTTGTACGGCAGGCTGTCGATGCGCCCGGCGCGCGGCGCACGGATGTCGAGCTTGTCCAGCAGTACCTGCTGCGCCGCGACCCGGGCCCGCGCCGCGGTCAGTGCCGCGCGGGCCTGCGCCAGTTGCTCGGCACGGGTGCCGTGCAGCAGCACGTCCAATGCGGCCTGCGCCGCGCCCACCTGGCCACGGGCGCTGTCCCGCGCCGCGCGCGCGCGGTCGAGCTCGGCCGCAGCCACATAGCCCTTGCCGCGCAGCGGTGCGACCCGTGCGTAGTAGGCCTGCGCCTCGCGCGCCTGCGCCTGGGCGGCCGCCACGTTGGCGCGCGCCCGCGCGATGTCTTCCGGTCGCGCGCCAGTCTGCAACTCGTCCAGCAACCCGGCCTGCTGGCGCGCCTGCGCCTGCGCCGTCGCCAGCTCGGCGCGGGTGTGGCTGGGGTCCAGCTGCAGCAGCGGCTGGCCCGCGCTGACCGCCTCACCTTCGTGTACGTGGATCGCCACGATCGGCTCCGCCGCCGGTGCCGGCAGCGTGATGCGGTCGTATTCCAGCGTGCCCAGCGCCTGCGGCGGCGGCTGCTGGCAGCCGGCCAGCGGCAACGCCAGCAGCAGGAGCACGCGGTACAAGTCGCGCTTGACGAGGCTTTTCATGCGGAGGGTCCGTTCGGGGCCGGTGCGATGCCATGGCCCAGCAAGGCCAGTGCGTGCGCGACCAGCGCATCGACATCCAGGTCGCTGGCGTCCAGCGCGCGACGCCAGATCGGCGCCCCGGCAGCGGGAAACAGGATCAGCCCGACCAGCGACACCACCAGCAGGCGCGGATCCAGCGCGGCGTTGAGGCGGCCGGCGGCCTGCGCGGCGGTAAACCGGGCGGCGAGCATCCGCGGCAGGCTCGGCACCACCTGGCTGAACATGATCTCGCGCAGCGACCCCCCCTCGCACAGCACCTCGCGTACCCACAGCCCGGGCAGCCAGGGATGACGCACGATGATGGCGGCCAGACCGCGGACGAAGCCCTCCACCAGCGCGGCCGGATCGTCGCCGAGTTGATCCAGCCGCGCGCGCAGCGGCAGCATCGCCGGCAGCAGGCGCTCCTCGATCAACGCCTGGGTCAGCCTGGCCTTGTCGCCGAAGTAGTAGTGCAGCATGGCCGGCGTGACCCCCGCCGCCTGTGCGATCGCTCGCAGGCGAGTCGCTTCGATGCCGGTGTGGGCAAACTGCGCGGCCGCGGTGTCCAGCAGGTGGTTGCGCAGGTCGCGATCGTCGCCGCTGGGGCGTCCGGCCCGGGTGCGGCGATCCTTGCGGGAGGTGTTGGGGTGGCTCATATTGCGGCAAATTAATTCATCACTTAATTGAATGCAAGCGGAGCCAGAGGCGGTCCGCCCGACCGGCACGATGGTTCTTGCACGCGCCCCGCGCTACTCTGGCGCGCTTATGACCGAGATCAACCAGCGCGACTTCGCGCTCGACCCCGACGACAACGCCCGCCTGGCCAACCTGTGCGGCCCGTTCGACGAACACCTGCGCCAGATCGAGCTGCGCCTGGGCGTGGAGATCAATCATCGCGGCAACCTGTTCCAGGTAATCGGCGACGAACCGGCTGCCCGCGGCACCGAAAAGGTGCATCCGTGCACTCTACGAGGCTACCGCCGACGAGGCGCTGACCGGTGCGCGGATCAACCTGCACCTGGCCGAATCGGGCATCGACGCGATGGTGGCCGAAGCGGCCGAGGCGGTGCAGGAAGTCACCATCCGGGTCAAGCGCGGGGTGATCAAGGGACGGGGGCCCACTCAGGCGAAATACCTGCACGCGATCGCCACCCACGACATCAGCTTCGGGGTCGGCCCGGCCGGCACCGGCAAGACCTACCTGGCGGTGGCCAGCGCGGTCGAGGCGCTGGAAGCCAACCGCGTACAACGCATATTGCTGGTTCGCCCAGCGGTGGAGGCCGGCGAGAAGCTGGGCTTTCTGCCCGGCGACCTGTCGCAGAAGGTCGACCCCTACCTGCGCCCGCTGTACGACGCGCTGTACGAGATGCTCGGCTTCGAGAAGGTGGCCAAGCTGATCGAGCGCAACGTGATCGAGATTGCTCCGCTGGCCTACATGCGCGGGCGCACCCTCAACGATTCCTACGTGATCCTGGATGAGGCGCAGAACACCACGGTCGAGCAGATGAAGATGTTCCTGACCCGGATCGGCTTCGGCTGTGTGGCCGTGATCACCGGCGACGTCAGCCAGGTCGACCTGCCCCGGCATATCCGCTCCGGCCTGCGCCACGCGATCGAGGTGCTGCGCGGAGTCAACGGCATCAGCTTTACCTTCTTCACCTCGCGCGACGTGGTCCGTCACCCGCTGGTGGCCAAGATCGTGCGTGCCTACGAGGCATTCGAGAACGCCGCGGAAAATGACGCCGGCAGCGGCGAGCCGGGTGCACGCGCCGGCCAGGCGCCGCCCGGCGCGAGCTGACGCGTGGCAACCACGACGCCCCCCGGGAGCCGCGACGCCGAGTCTCGCCCGGTGCCTTCCGGAGTCCAGGTTGCCGTCGGCTACGCCGTTCCGCGCGCGTGGCGTGCCGGCGCCGGCCAGCTTCCGCCGCTGGGCCGAGGCCGCACTGCGCGGGGCGCGGCGGCGCAAGCCCGCCGAATTGGCGATCCGCATCGTGGGCACCGACGAGGGCCGCACGCTCAATCGCGACTACCGGGGCAAGGACTACGCCACCAACGTGCTGTCGTTCCCTGCCGAATTGCCGCCCGGCCTGGCGTTGCCACTGATCGGCGACCTGGCCATCTGTGCCCCGGTAGTGGCGCGCGAAGCGGCCGAGCAGGCCAAGACGCCGCGCGACCATTGGGCGCACCTGACCGTGCATGGCGTGCTGCACCTGCTCGGCTACGACCACGAGCAGGACGCGCAGGCCGAGCTGATGGAAGCGCTCGAAACCCGCATCCTTGCCGGGCTGGGCATCGCCGACCCCTATCGCTGAGACGGCCAGCCGCGCTCCAGCGCATGCAGCCTGCCTGACCCGCGCACAAGCTGACACACGCCTGCCGGCCACCCGCCTGTGCCCTGAATCGTCACGTTTTTTCCGATAGACTCGGCTTCCCGCCCCGCGACATGGGCAGCTATTTCAAGAGTAATGAACGACGACCCTGGAAGTACCAGCGGCCCAGCCCACCGCTCGTGGTGGGACCGACTGGGTCACCTGTTTTCCGGCGAACCGCGCAACCGCAACGAGCTGATCGAGGAATTGCGCGCCGCCCAGGTCAACGGATTGTTGTCCGACGACACCCTCGCCATGGTCGAGGGCGCGCTGAAGGTGACTGAACTCAGCGTCGACGACGTGATGGTCCCGCGCGTGCAGATCGTGGCGATCTCGGCGCAGTCTCCACTGGCGGACGTGCTGGCGGCGGTCACCGAGTCGGGCCACTCGCGCTTTCCCGTGCACGGCGAGGACAAGGACGAAATTCTCGGCATCCTGCTGGCCAAGGACCTGCTCCAGTTCTTTGGCGACCCTAGCGGTTTCGATATCCGCGCGCTGGTGCGGCCGGCGGTGCTGATCCCCGAGTCGATGCGGCTCAACGTGCTGCTTGCCGAATTCCGCCGCTCGCGCAACCACATGGCGCTGGTGATGGACGAATACGGCGGCGTGGCCGGACTGATCACCATCGAGGACGTGCTCGAACAGATCGTCGGCGAGATCGACGACGAGCACGACGACGAGGAAGAGCCCAGTCAGATGTACCTGCAGCCGGACGGCAGCTGGCTGGTCAACGCGCTGACGCCGATCGCCGAGTTCAACGAGGAGGCCGGCGCCAGCTTCTCCGACGAGGAGTTCGACACCATCGGCGGCATGGCCACGTCCGAATTCGGGCACCTGCCCGAGGCCGGCGAGGAAGTGGTGATCGGCGACTTCCTGTTCCTGGTGACCGCCGCCGACGAGCGCCGCGTGCAGCAGTTTCGCGTGGTGCGGCAAGCGACCAGCTAACCTGTCATCGCGCCGGGGGCCGCCTTACCCGCGACCGGCTACCGATGCCGGCAGACCCAGCATTGCGGGACCCGCTTTTGGTGTGAGCGAGTTTTTGTGGGCGCGGCTTCTTGTGGGAGCGGCTTCAGCCGCGAGGCGCACGAAGTGCGCTGCTCTCAGGTGCCAGCCATCACGTGCACAGGCCGCTGGCGCGGCCGTCGCGGCTGAAGCCGCTCCCACAGACGCGGTTGAAGCTGTCAGCCGCGAGTTGACCTCCACCGCCTGCGTAGTTGTCTGCCGGCGTGGCCCGTGGATGGCCGTGGCTGTGTCGGAGTTGACCGGCTACCGATGCCGGCAGACCCAGGGTTGCGGGAGCGGCTTTTTGTGGGAGCGGCTTCAGCCGCGAGGCGCACGAAGTGCGCTGCTCTCAGGTGCCGGTCATCACGTGCACAGGCCGCTGGCGCGGCCGTCGCGGCTGAAGCCGCTCCCACAGACGCGGTTGAAGCTGTCAGCCGCGAGTTGACCTCCACCGCCTGCGTAGTTGCCTGCCGGGCGGCCCGTGGATGGCCGTGGCTGTGTCGGAGTTGACCGGCTACCGATGCCGACAGGCCCAGGGTTGCGGGACCCGCTTTTGTGGGAGCGGCTTCAGCCGCGAGGCGCACGAAGTGCGCTGCTCTCAGGTGCCAGCCATCACGTGCACAGGCCGCTGGCGCGGCCGTCGCGGCTGAAGCCGCTCCCACAGACGCGGTTGAAGCTGTCAGCCACGAGTTGACCTCCACCGCCTGCGTAGTTGCCTGCCGGGTGGCCCGTGGATGGCCGTGGCTGTGTCGGAGTTGACCGGCTACCGATGCCGACAGGCCCAGGGTTGCGGGAGCGGCTTCTTGTGGGAGCGGCTTCAGCCGCGAGGCGCACGAAGTGCGCTGCTCTCAGGTGCCAGTCATCACGTGCACAGGCCGCTGGCGCGGCCGTCGCGGCTGAAGCCGCTCCCACAGACGCGGTTGAAGCTGTCAGCCACGAGTTGACCTCCACCGCCTGCGTAGTTGCCTGCCGGCGTGGCCCGTGGATGGCCGTGGCTGTGTCGGAGTTGACCGGCTACCGATGCCGACAGGCCCAGGGTTGCGGGAGCGGCTTTTTGTGGGAGCGGCTTCAGCCGCGAGGCGCACGAAGTGCGCTGCTCTCAGGTGCCAGCCATCACGTGCACAGGCCGCTGGCGCGGCCGTCGCGGCTGAAGCCGCTCCCACAGACGCGGGTTGAAGCTGTCAGCCACGAGTTGACCTCCACCGCCTGCGTAGTTGCCTGCCGGCGTGGCCCGTGGATGGCCGTGGCTGTGTCGGAGTTGACCGGCTACCGATGCCGACAGGCCCAGGGTTGCGGGAGCGGCTTTTGTGGGAGCGGCTTCAGCCGCGAGGCGCACGAAGTGCGCTGCTCTCAGGTGCCAGTCATCACGTGCACAGGCCGCTGGCGCGGCCGTCGCGACTGAAGCCGCTCCCACAGACGCGGTTGAAGCTGTCAGCCGCGAGTTGACCTCCACCGCCTGCGTAGTTGCCTGCCGGCGTGGCCCTAAGATGACCATGGCGAAGGAGGCGAGATGGTATCTACGCCCAGGGCTACGTTGCGCGCCCGCGAACTACCACGCGCAGGCCATCACGCACTACGATAGCCCCCGCCCCAGCATCCAGGCCCTTCATGGCTCGTTTCCCTCTTCTCCGACGCGTCCGTCCGGCCGGTTTCCGGCGATGGCTTCTGCTTCTGCTACTGCTCGTCGCCGGATCGATGTCATGGGCCCAAGCCGGTGTCGTCGATGCGCCTGGAGCGCAGCTTGAGGTGTACCTGATCACCTACGGACCGGGCGAAACCTACTGGGAGCGCTTCGGCCACGACGCGATCGAGGTGCGCGACCGCGCCAGCGGCGAGGCGGTCAACTTCAATTACGGCGTGTTCGACTTCGACGAGGACGGCTTCCTGGTCAACTTCGCGCGCGGCCGCATGCACTACCTGATGGATGCGGGGCTCAGTGCCCAGGACGAGCAGTACTACCTTCAGGCCGGCCGCTCGATCACCCGTCAGCGGCTGGCGTTAACCCCCGAACAGGCGATCGCGCTGCGCGACTTCCTGCTGTGGAACCTGCGCCCGGAAAACGCCCGCTACGACTACGACTACTACGTTGACAACTGCACCACCCGCGTACGCGACGCACTGGACAAGGCGCTGGGCGGGGTGATCAAGGCGCAACTGGCGGATCGGCCCGGCGGCATGACCTACCGCCAGCAGACCGACCGGCTGATGAGTGCGCAGCCCTGGCTGATGCTGATCCTGGACCTGGGTCTGGGTCCTTATGCCGACCAGCCGTTGAATGCGTGGCAGGAGAGCTTCCTGCCCGGCGTGCTGCAGCGGCAGTTGCGGCAAGTGCAGCTGCCCGATCCAACCGGTTCGCCGCAGCCGTTGGTGACCGCCGAGGTGCAGGTCGCCCCGAACCGGCTCGACACCCCACCGGCCAGCCCGCCGGACCTGCGGCCGCCGCTGGCCATCGCCGGCATGGTGCTGGGCGTGCTGCTGGTGCTGGCGCGCAGACGTGCGCCGGTCGCGCTCGCCGTGTTCGGCGCGGCCTACCTGCTGCTGGCCGGAATGGTCGGTGTGGCGATGCTGGGGCTGTGGACGCTCACCACGCACCACGCCGCGTGGGCCAACGCCAACCTGCTGCTGTTCAACCCGCTGGCCTGGTTGCTGCTGCCCTCGGTGTGGCGTGCGCGTCATGGCACCCCACCCTCGACGTACGCCAACACGCTGATGCTGCTGCAGCTGCTTGCCGTACTGATTGCCGTGGCGCTGCACCTGTGGCCGGGCACGGTGCAACAGAACCAACCCTGGCTGCTGTTCGCCCTGCCGGTCTGGCTGGCGCTGGCATGGACCCTGCGACAGGGCGCAGCCGCTGCGGCCGCCGCAGGTGTGCCCGCCACCGAATAGCGCGGGGAGAGCGCCCCTGGGAGCGATGCCGTCCCTGGCGCCTGCCCCAAACACGGATGCCTCAAGTCCCGTAGGGTGGGCTTCAGCCCACCGGCTTTTCGGCTTTTCGGCTTTTCGGCTTGTTCCACCTTGCGCTGAACGGGCCGGCTGGGCGGAAGCCCACCCTACCTCCGCATGGCGCCTGCCTTACCTATGACCGTAGAGCCTGCAGGAACGGCCTGCAGCCATGCCCTGGCGTGTTCGCGGCGTGCACCCAAGAGGTATTGCCGGCGCCGCCACGAGCGACACGACATCCGGACACCGGTTATTCCAACGCCTCCAGCGCACGCGCCAGCCGCTTGGCCGACACCGGCTCGGCGGTCTTCAACTCCTGCGCGAACAGCGACACGCGCCACTCCTCGATCAGCCAGCGCAACTCCTCCAGCCCATCCACGCCCTCGGCGCGCAGCTTCAGGTAGGCGCGCCAGTACGGCAGCACCTGCAGCATGCGTTGCTGGTCCTTGGCCGGGTCCTGGCGCAGCCGCTCGGCGCGCAGGCGCATGCCCTTGAGGTAGCGCGGCAGATGGCGTCAGCCGTTCCAGCGTGAACTCGCGCGCGAAACCCGGCGTCAGCAGCGCCTCGAGTTGCTCGTGCAGGTCGTCATAGCTGGCCCGCGGCAAAGCCGATCAGCGGTGGCTCCAGCCAGGGCTTGAGCTCGGCCTGCGCCTCGATGATCGGCTCGACCCGCTTGAGCCGCTCCACCGCCGCGGCAAACAGTTCGCGCGCCGCCTGCGTGCGCAGGGCTTCGAAGGCGCCGGCGGTGCGCACGTCCAGGTCGTGCTCCTGCAGCAGGTCGGCCAAGCCGCCCTCGACCAGGTCCTCGCGCAGGCCCTCGACCGCTGCCCAGCGGGGCGAACTTCAGCGCCAGCGCGTTGTTGATCGGCAGCTGGCGGCGCGCCTGCTTGATGTCGCTGCCCAGCGCAATGCGCAGCAGCCGCACGACGCCCTGCCGGTGCGCCGACACGCGCCTCGTCGTGGCGCTCGAACACGCGCAGCGCCACCGTCGTCGCCCAGGTCGACCAGCGCCGGGAACGCCTCCAGGCCGCCCTCGGAGCGCACCTGCGCGGGAATCTCCTCGAAATCCCAGCGGGCGACGTCCTCGCGGGTCAGTTCCGCGTCGGTCTTGCGCGAGAACGCTTCGCGGGCGCGGCTCTCCCACTCGCTGCGCAGCGCGGCCAGGTCGCGCGTGCTGGCCAGCGTGCGGCCCTTCTCGTCGTGCAGGCGGAAGCGCATCAGCAGGTGCGGCGGCAGCGCGACCGCGGCGAAGTCGGCCGACGCGATGTCCACGCCGGTGGTGCGCTTGAGGAAGGCCGCCAGCGCCTTGCCCAGCGGCTCGTCGCGCGGCGGCTCGGCCTCGACGAAGGCGCGCGCGAAATCCGGCGCCGGCACGAAGTTGCGTCGCAGCGCCTTGGGCAGGCCGCGGATCAGCTCGGCCACCTTGTCGGCCAGCAGGCCCGGCACCAGCCATTCGCAGCGCGCCGCGGGCACCGCGTTGAGCATGCGCCAGCGGCAGCTGCAGGGTGACGCCGTCGGCCTCGTCGCCGGGCACGAAGCGGTATTCCAGCCGGTAGCGCTGCCCGCCCACCTCCAGGCGCGCGGGAAACGCGTCGCGGGTCCAGCCCGGCGCCGACGTCCATCACGTCGTCCAGCGACCAGCGCAGCGCCGCCTGCTCGGCCGGGCGCGCATGGCGGTACCAGGCATCCAGCGCCGGCTGCTGGCGATGTCCTGCGGCAGCTTGCCCTCGAAGAAGCCGGCCAGCTCATCCTCGGACTTGATCAGCCCCTCGCGTCGCTGCTTGGCCTCGATCTCGCGCGCCTGCTGCAGCACGCGCTGGTTGGCGCGCACGAAATCGGCGCGTGCGTCGATCTCGCCACGGCGCCAGCGCCTCGCGCAGGAAGATCGCGTGCGCCAGCGGCGGGTCCTGCGGCTGGAAGGTCACCGGGCGACGCTCGACCAGGATCAGCCCGAACAGGCTGACCTGCTCGTAGGCCACCACGCTGCCGCGCTTGCGCGACCAGTGCGGGTCGCGGCAGTGCGTGCGCAGCAGGTGCGCGGCCTGCTGCTCGATCCACAGCGGCTCGACCCGCGCGCATGCCATGCCCCACACCTTGCCGCCCACGTCGAGGATCTGCGCGGCGAACACCCACGTCCGGCGGCGCCTTGGCCAGCGCCGAACCCGGGAAACACCTGGAACTTGCGCTCGCGCGTGCCGCGGATAGATGCCCTTCTCGTCCTTGCGCCCGACCTGGGTGGGCAGGCCGGCCAGCAGGCAGCGGTGGATCGCCTCGTAGGCCTCGGCAGCCAACGACGCGCTGTCCTGCGCTGCGGTGGCCATAGGGGTTTGGCCGCCGGCGCCTCGGGCTGGCCGGCGGGCGAACTGCTGCCGCGCCGCCTGCGGCGGGGCGCACGGCCCTTGCCGGCCGGATCGGCCACACGGGAGGCGACCGCGCCCGTGCCTGCACCGGAGCTGCCGACGGCTCGAGCTCCGCGCCCGCCGTCCTCCGGCCACAGCTCCGCCACCACCAGCAGCAACTGCCGATGCAGCTCGCGCCACTCGCGCATGCGCATGAAGCTGAGGAAGTGCCGCGGGCACCAGTCGCGCAGTTTCGACTGGGTCAGCTCTTCGTGCGCGCTGTGGTAGGCGCGCCACAGGTTCAGCACGCCGACGAAATCGGACTTGGGATCGGCGAAGGCCGCGTGCGCGGCATCGGCCTGCTGCCGCGCGTCGGCCGGGCGCTCGCGCGGGTCCTGGATGCTGAGGAAGCGACCACCAGGTCAGCAGCTCGCGCAGCGCCTCGCGCTGCTCGGCCTCGACCAGCATGCGCGCCAGCTGCACGTCGATCGGCAGGCGCGCCAGCTGCGCGGCCGATCGCGGTCAGCCGCTGCTGTCGTCGTCGATCGCCTGGAGTCTCGGCCAGGCGGCGGTAGCCGTCGGCCGATCGCGCGCGGCTCGGGCGCCTCCAGGAACGGGAAATCCTCGACCTCGCCCAGCTTCAGGCTCAGCATGCGCAGGATCACGTTGGCCAGCGACGAGCGCAGCAGTTCCGGATCGGTGAAGCGCGGCGCGGCTGGCGAAGTCGGCCTCGTCGTACAGGCGTACGCAGATGCCCGGCCCGACGCGCCCGCAGCGGCCCTTGCGCTGGTCGGCGGCGGCCTGCGAGATCGGCTCCACGTGCAGGCGCTCGAGCTGGCTGCGCTGGCTGTAGCGCTTGACCCGCGCGGTGCCGGTGTCGATCACGTAGCGGATGCGCGGCACCGTCAGCGAGGTTTCGGCCACGTTGGTGGCCAGCACCACGCGCCGCTTCGGCCCCGGCTTGAACACGCGGTCCTGCTCCGTCGCCGACAGCCGCGCGTACAGCGGCAGCACCTCGGTCTGCGCGGTACTGTGCGCCGCGACAGCACCAGATGCGCGTCGCGGATCTCGCGCTCGCCGGGCAGGAACACCAGCACGTCGCCGCCCGCCGGGTCGCTCGGCGATGATCTCGTCGATCACCGTGGCGATGTGCTCGGCGCTGCCCTGCTGCAGATCTCGCCGCGCGCCTTGGTGGCATCGCCTCCAGCCGGCCGCCAGCGCACCTCGACCGGATAGGCGCGGCCCTCGACCTCGATCACCGGCGCATCGTCGAAGTGCTCGGCGAAGCGCGCGGTGTCGATGGTCGCCGAGGTGACGATGATCTTCAGGTCGCGGCCGCTTCATCGCCAGGCGCTTGAGATAGCCCGAGCAGGAAATCGATGTTGAGGCTGCGCTCGTGCGCCTCGTCGATGATCAGCGTGTCGTAGGCGCTCAGCCACGGATCGCCCTGGGTCTCGGCCAGCAGGATGCCGTCGGTCATGAACTTGACCAGGCGTGTCGCTCGCCGACCTGCTCGGTGAAGCGCACCTGGAAGCCGACCATGCTCGCCCACGCGCGTGCCCAGTTCCTCGGCCACGCGCCGCGCCACCGAGCGCGCCGCCAGCCGGCGCGGCTGGGTGCAGCCGATCAGGCCCGCCGCGCCGCGGCCGGCGGCCAGGCACAGCTTGGGCAGCTGCGTGGTCTTGCCCGAGCCGGTCTCGCCGGCGATCACCACCACCTGGTGGTCGCGGATCAGCTCGATGATGTCGTCGGCGCGCGCGCTGATCGGCAGCGCTCTCGTCCAGCGTGATCGCCGGCTTGGCCGCCGCACGCGCCTGGCGCCGCGCTACCGAGGCGCTCGATGTCGCGCGCCAGCGCCTCGACCTCGCGCCGGCGTCCGGCTTGCGCGACAGACGCAGCCAGCGCCCGAGCAGCCGCCCGAAATCGCGCGTGCACGCCTGGTCCAGCGCGCCGCGCAGGTCGCGTAGCTGCGGGTCGGCGGCGGAGCGGGAGTGGAGGAGCGATGCGTTCATTCATGGAACCGCGCAATGATAGCCGCTGGCTATCGGGCGCCATCGGAACGATTCATTTCACAGGCGACGCATCCAGCGGGATGGCTACTCGTCGAACCAGTGCCGCACCGCTTAGCCAGCGGATCCGACGGAGACCCTTCTCCCTCGCTGCAAGGAGAGCGCACATGGCCATCGACATCGGTATTGCGCAGAAGGATCGCGAAGCCATCGCCGCGCAGCTGTCCAAGCTGCTGGCCGACACCTACTCGCTGTACCTGAAGACGCACAGCTTCCACTGGAACGTCACCGGGCCGCAGTTCAACAGCCTGCACCTGATGTTCGAGACCCAGTACAACGAACTGTGGACCGCCGCCGACGAAGTCGCCGAGCGCATCCGCACGCTGGACGTGTTCGCGCCCGGTTCCTACAGCCAGTTCGGCAAGCTCACCTCGATCAAGGAGGAAGCCGGCGTGCCGGAATGGAAGGACATGGTCGAGCAACTGGTCGAGGGCCACGAGATCGCCGCCGCACACCGCCCGCGAAGACGATCAAGGCCGCCGACGGCGCCGGCGACGAAGGCACCGCCGACCTGGTCACCGGCCGCCTGAAGGAGCACGAGAAGACCGCCTGGATGCTGCGCTCGCTGTTGAAGTAACCGCCGCGGCGGCGGGAGCCATGCGCCCGCCGCCCATGGTTGCCCGCATCGCGGGGCACGCTCGCCGCAAAGCGGCGGTGGCCGGGCGAACGCCTGGCCCGCGCTCGGCATGCAAGCGTTCGCAGTCCCGGCATTTGCCGACTGCCTGTAATGACCACGAACAAAAGCGGCTGCGGGTCAGGAGGACCGGGTCATCCTGCCCCAGGACCACCGATAGCCCGTCGCCAGGGCCGGGCGCAGCACTATGGGCGAGCGCGACTCGCTGGCCCGGCTCGACGCGTTCAAGCCGGCGCCGCGCAAGGCGTCGCACAGCCGCTCGGCCACGTCGCGCGCGACACCGTCGGCCAGGGTGACCGCAGGCATCCCGCGGGCATAGTTGGCCATTTCCACGACGTCCTTGAGCGACTGTTTGCCGATCAGTCGAAGTGCGCGCATTTGCTCGGAGCTGGGCTTGTGCGGAAAGTCGACCACGACCAGTTGGTACTTCACCGTGCACTCCAGATAGCGCGGTAGATGAGCGACGGCGAGAGTCGCAACCCGCGGAGCGCGCATGGTTGCAATTGGGCCACGCCGCCTTTAATACGAAAGATTCGCAGGCTCGTGGACACCACCGATACGTTCGCACCCGGCCTGGCCCGCGCTGGAGCCCTGCCAGCATGACCTTGCGCTGACCGGCCCGTTACGCCTTTATTGAGCCCGCTACCGTGCATCGGTAAGCTCTTGGGGCTTTTGGCCTCATTCTGGAGGCGGTCCCCAAAGGAATTGTCTTGCGCGCCACAGCAGCCACCTCCGAGCGCCGGCATCCGCTGCTTGCTGCGATCTTCGTGGCGGTGGTGGTGGCGGCGCTGAACATGGCGCTGTGGTGGTGGAGCAACCTGCCGCACGGACCGGACGACTGGCACGGCCCGATCAACGGCTTTTCGGTGTCCGCGTTCCAGCGCTACCAGAACCCGCTCAAGCAGGATTTCCCCAGCGACCGCGAGATCGACAGCGACCTGAAGCTGCTGCGCCGCTATACCGGCCGCATCCGAACCTATGCCACGCTGGAGAACCCGCAGATCTACCGGCTGGCCCGCAAGGAAGGGCTGAGCGTGATGGCCGGCGCCAACATCGACACCCGGCTGAACAACAACGAGCGGGAGCTGGAGGCCCTGATCGCGTTGGCGCGGCGCTACCCGGACACCATCCACCGGGTGATCGTGGGCAACGAGGTACTGTTCCGTGGCGATCTGAGCCTGCGCCAGATGGAGGCCTACCTGGATCGCGCCCGCGCCGCGATCCGCCAGCCGGTCTCGATCGCCGAGCCGGACTACGTGTGGCTGCAGCATCCGGAGCTGGCCGACCACGTCGACTTCATCACCATCCATCTGTTTCCGTTCTGGAACGGCATCCCACGCAAGGACGCGATCGGCGCGGCGCTGGGTGCATACCAGTCGGTGCAGCAGCGCTTTCCGAACAAGCACGTGGTGGTGGGCGAGATCGGCTGGCCGTCCAACGGCGATCGCCACGAATACGCCGACCCGTCGACCTCCAACGAGGCGATCTTCGTGCGCGACTGGCTCAACGCGGCCAAGCTGCGCGGCATCGATTACTACCTGCTCGAAGCCTTCGACCAGCCGTGGAAGGAAAACCTGGGTGAAGGCCGCACCGGCGCCTACTGGGGCATTTTCAACGCCGACCGGCAGTTGAAGTTCCCGTTCACCGGCCCGGTGACCGAGGACACGGCCTGGCCGTGGAAGGCGATGGCGGCCAGCCTGCTGGCGCTGCTGCCGATGATCTGGTTTGCCTGGGCGTTCGCCCGTTTCAAGCTGGTCGGGCGACTGTTCTTTGCCGCCCTGATCCAGCTGGCTTTCGGCCTGGTGGTGTGGTCGGCCACGCTGCCTTTCAATTTCTACCTGAGCTGGATCGACTGGACCATGCTGGTGCTGCTGTTCCCGGCGCAGCTGGCGATCCTGGCGATCCTGCTGATCAACGGATTCGAGTTCACCGAGGTGCTGTGGCGACGCCGCTGGTTGCGCCACGCCACGCCGCTGCGGCCGGACCGGCCGGAAAAGCAACCGTTCGTCTCCATCCACCTGGCCTGCTACAACGAGCCGCCGGAGATGGTGATGGTCACCCTCGACTCGCTGTTCGCGCTGGACTACGAGAACTTCGAGGTCCTGGTGATCGACAACAACACCAAGGACCCGGCCGTCTGGCAGCCGGTGCAGGCGTATTGCGAGAAACTCGGCAAGCGCTTCCGCTTCTTCCACCTTGAGCCGTGGCCCGGGTTCAAGGCCGGCGCCCTGAACTTCGGCCTGAAGGAGACCGACCCGGACGCGGACGTGGTCGCGGTGATCGACGCGGATTACGAGGTGCGCCACGACTGGCTGTCCACGCTCACCGGCCATTTCCATGACCCCAAGGTGGCCGTGGTGCAGTGCCCGCAGGCGCATCGCGAGTTCGAGAACAACACCTTCCGCCGGATGACCGCATGGGAGTACGACGGCTTCTTCCGCATCGGCATGCACCACCGCAACGAGCGCAACGCGATCATCCAGCACGGCACCATGACCATGGTCCGCCGCTCGGCGCTCGAGGGCACCGGTGGCTGGTCCGAATGGACCATCTGCGAGGACGCCGAGCTGGGCCTGCGCCTGATGCACGCCGGCTACGAGCTGGTCTATGTCGACGAGTTGATGGGCAAGGGCCTGACCCCGGCCGACTTCAAGGCCTACAAGAGCCAGCGCTACCGCTGGGCGTTCGGCGCGATGCAGATCCTCAAGGGCCGCTGGAACTGGATGACCCGCAAGGGTCCGCTCTCCGCCGGCCAGCGCTTCCACTTCCTCACCGGCTGGTTCAGCTGGTTCGCCGACGCGCTGCACCTGATCTTTACCCTGATGGCGATCTACTGGACCGCCGGCATGGTGGCGTTCCCGCAGTACTTCAGCCTGCCGATGCAGCTGTTCCTGATTCCGGTGATCGGCTTCTTCTTCGCCAAGGCGATCTTCGGCATCGTGCTGTATCGGGCGCGGGTGCCGTGCAGCTGGTACGACACGCTGATGGCCTCGCTCGCCAGCATGGGCCTGTCGCACGCGATCGCACGCGGCATCCTGCATGGCCTGACCCGCGAGAAGACTTCGTTCGTGGTCACCGCCAAGAGCCGACGACTGGGCGAATCGAGCTTTGCCGCGTTTGCGCCGGTGCGCGAGGAACTGCTGATGGCGCTGGCGCTGCTGCTGTGCGTGGTCGGCATGGCGGTGGGCTTCGGCACGCGCTATATCGAGGGCACCTTGTGGATGATCATCCTGGCGGCCCAGTCGATCCCCTACCTGTCCGCGGTTGCCGGCGCCTGGATCGCCCACAAGGCAGGCGACAAGGCGGGCTGAGCGGCCGGCCCCGGAAACGTGTTCATATCGCGCAAACACGGGCCTGAATAGGCTGGGGACCGCGCTCACCTCCACCGCAAGGATCCCCCGCTTGATGCGCCGCCCCGCACGACGCCCCCGTCTGCAGTGCCTCCTGCCGATACTGCTGCTGACGCTGCTGTTCGCGCCGGGTGCCTGGGCGGGCGTGCAACTGAAGGTGAGCGGGCTGCAGGACCCGTTGCAGGCGGCGGTGGTGTCGCAACTGGACCTGTCGCAATATGCGGACCGGTCGGTAACCGCCGCCCAGATACGCCGCCTCTACGAGGCCGCGCCCGAGCAGGTCAGGCAGACCCTGCAGCCCTACGGCTACTACGACGCCACCGTCGACGGCGACCTGCGCCGTGTCGGCAAGGACTGGCTGGTCACGCTGCGGGTGCAGCCGGGGCCGCCGGTGAAGATCACCTCGGTCGATGTTTCGCTCGGCAAGCAGGCGCTGGCGGTGAAGGACATCCGCCAAGCAAAGCGTGCGGTGGAAAAACTCAAGGGCAACCAGCTGAACGATGGCGAATACCGCTCGGCGCGCGATGCGGTGGGCGCCGCCCTCACCGCGCACGGGTTTCTCTCGGCCAGGCTGGTGACGCACCGGGTGGCGGTGACCCTGGCCGACCATACCGCCGCGGTCGAGCTGGCCTGGCAGACCGGGCCGCGCTACCGCTTCGGGCAGGTGCATTTCGACAACTCGCAGCTGGAGGAAGGCTTCCTGCAGCGCTACGTGCCGTTCAAGGCGGGCGACTACTTCTCGCAGCAGGACCTGCTCGACCTGCAGCAGGCGCTCAACGGCGCCGACTACTTTTCCGTGGTCAACGTGTTGCCGGATATCGAGGGCGCACGCGACGGCATCGTCGATGTGCAGGTGCAGCTCAAGCCCGCGCCACGCAGCATCTACACCGGCGGCCCGTTCATCGGTACCGACACCGGTTTTGGCGTGCGTGCCGGCGTGCAGCGACGCTGGGTCAACCGCCGCGGGCACAAGTGGAGCACCGACCTGGTGCTGGCGCAGAGGTTGAAGACCCTGTCCACGCAATACACCATCCCCCTGCCGGGCAAGAACCAGCGCAGCCTGAACTTCGGCGCCAACTACCGTGATGCGAATACCGCCAGTTCGCAATCGCGCACGCTGGAGCTGGTCGCCAACGAGACGCGCCAATGGCATGGCTGGACCCGCATCCTCGGCGCACATGCATTGGCCGGCACCTTTACGGTCGGCCGGCGCGGGAACGAGCCGTCCGATGCACCGGGCATCGAGCACGGCCGCAGCACGCTGGTCTTCGCCGAGGGCTCGCTGTCGCGCAAGCAGGCCGACAACCTCAACTTCGTGCGGCATGGCTGGTCGGTGAATCTGTATGCCCGCAGCACCGTGGCCAGCGTCCTCTCGGACACGGCCTTCACCCAGGTCGCTGGCGACGTCAAATGGATCGACGCGTTCACCCGCCGCGACCGGCTGATCCTGCGCGGCAGCGTGGGCGCGACCTGGACCAGCGACTTCTCCGCGCTACCGCCGCAACTGCGTTTCTTCGCCGGCGGCGACCGCTCCGTGCGCGGCTATGGCTATCAGGCGATCGGTCCGCGCAACGCCTATGACCGGGTGATCGGCGGGCGCAACCTGCTGGTGGCCAGCACCGAGCTGGAACACTACTTCACTCACGACTGGGGCATGGCCGCCTTCGTGGATGCCGGCAACGCCTTCAACGGCACCGACTACCGGCCGAGGATCGGCGCCGGGCTGGGTGTGCGCTGGCTGTCGCCGGTGGGCATGGTGCGGCTGGACGTGGGGGTGCCGGTGCACAACCCGGACGCCCATGGCTTCCAACTGCATCTTGTGATCGGGCCGGACCTGTGAGCGCGCGCATGACCGCCCACGCTGCCACCAACCGCTTGTCCGATGCGGGGTGCCGGCGATGAAGTGGTTGAAATGGATCGGCGCGATCGTCGGGGCGTTGCTGCTTCTGCTTTGTCTGGGACTGGCCTGGCTGCTGGAAACCGGACCCGGACTGCGTTTCGCGCTGGCCCGGGCACAAGGCTTGACCGATGGCGCACTGACCGTGCGGGAAGCCGACGGCCGCCTGGCCGGACCGTTCGAACTGCACGGCGTGCGTTACCACACCGCCGATGGACTGGACGCACGTGTGGACAGCCTGCAACTGGATCTGGCGGTCTGGCCGCTACTGCGCAAGACGCTTCAGCTGCAGTCGCTGCAGGCCGACGGCATCGTGGTGGACCTGCCGCCACCGGCCGCGCCATCGAAGGACACGGCGTGGCCTTTCGCTGAACCCACCGCTGCAGGTGATCGTCGACACCGCCCACATCGGGAGCCTGAAGATCCGTCGCGACGGCAACCCGATATTCGTATCCAACCGTCTGGACCTGGCCGGCCGCTGGACCGACCAGGGCGTGGTGATCAGGCAACTGGCGCTGCGCTCACCCGATGGCAGGGTCGACCTGCAGGGCAAGCTGGTTCTGGGCACCACCCGCCAGGGTGACGCCCATGCCCGATTCAGCTGGCAACTGGGCGGCACGACCTACACCGGCCTGCTGCAGGCGCACAGCGACGGGCAAACGACCCAGGCCGAGTTGAGCCTGACCGCACCCACCCGCGCCGGGCTGACCCTGCGCCTGGATCAGCACGGCAGCAACGCGTGGACAGCGGCACTGAAGGCGCCGGCGTTCAACCCCGCGCCGCTACTGGGCAAGGACAATGCCCTGCGGACGCTTGCGCTGGACCTGCGTGGCCGCGGCGACCGCCGCAGCGGCGAGCTGAACGGGGCGGTGCAGTTGAACGACACCACGCTGCAGCTGCAGCCCTTGCGAGCGCGACTGAGCGATGACCTCGGCACGCTGCAGGTGCTGCAGTTGCAGGTGTCCTCGCCACAGATCAAGGGGCAACTGGCCGCCACCGGCACGGTCCGGCTGGACGCGGACCCGGTCTCGGCCCAACTCGACCTGCACTGGAACGATCTGGTACTGCCAGCGGACCTGGTCGGCCAGACCCTGGCCAGCAACGGTCAGCTCGCCTTCCGCGGCAGTGCTGCCCGGTACCAGGCGTCGGGCAAGTTGCAGCTGGGTCCGCCCGGGCAACTGGCCAACCTGGCGCTGCAACTGGAAGGCGACCGTCAACGAATCGCCCTGCACACGCTGGACCTGCGCCAGCCACACGGTCGGCTCAGTGCCAGCGGCACGATCACGCTGCAACCGGCCACCGGCTGGCAGCTGAAGCTGCAGGCGCAGCGGTTCGACCCGGGCCAGTTGCTCGCGGGCTGGGACGGCTCGCTGGATGCGCAGCTGTCCACTCGCGGCAGCCTCGGCGCCAAGGGTCCGGATGTCACCCTGGCCATCGCCAGCCTGCGCGGGCGGCTGCGTGGCAAGCCAGTGCACGGTCAGGGTACGTTGCACCTGTCGCCACAGCAGGTGGTCGATGGCACCCTGGATCTGTCCTCCGACGGCAACAGCGTCCACGTGGAAGGCACGCCCGGGCCCCGCAACGACCTTCGCGTGCGACTGGCGCTCGACCGGTTGCAGCAATGGCTGCCGATGGCGGACGGCAGCCTGCACGGCACCGCCCACCTGCAGGGACGCTGGCGCACCCTGGGCGTGGACGCCGATCTGCGCGGCAGCGCCCTGGCCTGGCAGCAGCAGCGCATCGGCGCGCTGCGGCTGACAGCGCACATTCCTGACATCACCGTGCCCGAGGGCGACGTGCGCATCCACGCACGGCAGGCGCTGCTGGCCGGCCTGAGCTTTGGCGACATCCAGTTGCGCGCCGGCGGCAAGCGCACCGATCACCAGTTGCGGCTGACCGCGCGGGGCGCGCAGCTGGATGCCCAGCTGGCTCTGGACGGCTCGCTCAAGAGTGGCCGCTGGACCGGCACATTGACCACCCTGAGACTGGACCCGCAAGGTCTGCCCGCATGGCGCCTGCTGCAACCGGCACAGCTGGCCTACCAGGCCGGCACGCTGCGACTCGACGACGTCTGCCTGACCGCAGGTGACCCGCGCATCTGCCTGCAGGGCAAGCGCGAGGCGTCCGGGGCGATCGACGCGAGCTACCGGCTGCAAGCCCTGCCGATCGCGATGCTGCTCGATGCCAGCGGCTACGGCGAACTGCCGCTGCGTGCGGACGGCACCCTGCACGGCGACGGCGACATCCAGCGCGGTGCGGACGGTGCGCTGGCGATCAACGGTTCGCTGCGCTCGGCGCAAGGGAGCGTCACCTACACGCGCGAGGCGGAACGGCCGTTGCTGGCCTGGCACGGCCTGGTGGCCGAGGCCGAAGTGGCCTCGGGCCGGCAGCAGCTGAGCCTGAGCGCCGACCTGCAGCAGGGTGGCCGCTTGCAGGGCCACGCCACGTTGAGCGGCAGCGACCAGGCGCTCGATGGCGAGCTCACGGTCCACTTGAACGATTTGGCCCCGCTGGAGCTGGCAACCGCGGAACTGGCCAATGTCCGTGGCTCGCTCGATGCCCGGTTCGGTCTGGGCGGCACCCTGGCGCAACCGCAACTCGATGGTCAGGCCAGCCTGCGCGGGTTCGCCGCGGAGGTGCCACGACTGGGACTGACACTGACCAACGGCACCCTGACCGCAAGCACCCAGGGCGGGCAACAATTCGCCTTGCAGGGACAGGTGCAGTCGGGCAAGGGCACGCTGGCAATCGGTGGTGAAGCGGGGCTGGGGCCACAAGCGCAGACCCGGGTCACGCTTGAGGGCAAACAGGTGACCGTGGCCGACATTCCAGCGGCCCGTGTGGTGCTGTCACCGCAGCTGACCCTCGCGCAATCGCAGAAGGGGATCGACGTCACCGGCTCGGTGGCCGTGGACAGCGCCGAAGTGAACCTGGACCGCCTGCGTGGCGTCACCGGCGGCGACAACGTGAAGGTGGTCCAGTCCTCCTCGGACGTGGTGGTGGTCGATCGCAAGCAACAGGACCTGGCCAAGGACCAGCTGCCGTTGACCGCCACGGTCAAGGTGGACCTGGGCAAGCACACCCATGTGGCAGGCATGGGGCTGGATGGCAGCCTGCAAGGCAGCCTGACCGTCAACAACAGGCCCGGGCGCCCGCCGACCGGCCAGGGGCAGATCACCGTCGATGGTACCTACAAGGCCTACGGCCAGGATCTGGTGATCCAGCACGGCAAACTGCTGTTCGCCAGCACGCCGCTGGACAATCCCGGGCTGAACATCCGTGCCGTGCGCAAGCTCAACCCGAACGCGACGGTCGACCAGGGCCAGGAGGTCGGCCTGCTGATCACCGGCACCGCGCAGAACCCGAACCTGACGGTGTTCTCCAACCCGGTGATGGAGCAGTCCGACGCGCTGTCCTACCTGGTCACCGGCAAGCCGCTGTCGCAGGTCAACAGCGGTGAGGGCAGTACGGTCAATGCGGCCGCGCAGGCGCTGGGCTCGGCCGCGGGCAACCTGCTGGCCAAGCGGATCGGCTCGCGCCTGGGGTTCGACGAGATCGGCGTCTCCAGCAGCCAGGCGCTGGGCGGCACCTCGGCGTTCACCATCGGCAAGTACCTGTCGCCGCGGCTGTACCTCAGCTACGGCGTGGGCCTGTTCGAGCCCGGCCAGGTGATCACCCTGCGCTACCGGCTCAGCCAGCGATGGAGCCTGGAGGCACAGGACGCCACCACCTTCAACCGGGCCAGCCTGAACTACCGCATCGAGCGCTGAGCCACGCCGCGGTGGCGGGGTGGGCTTCAGCCCACCGGCTTCTCTTCTGCTGCGTTGGCTGGTGGGCTCAAGCCCACCCAACCGCCACCCTCGGCCACCCTGCACCACGGTCGCTGCGGGGGATCTGACGTGCGCGAAGCGCGACCGAACAGGAGCAGATGCGCGGTTGAGCGGCGCTGGCGATCCGTGCAGCAGGCACCCGCCTGGCCCTGTAGAAGTTTCCGCGTACTTGCCTTTTTTCAGGGCCTGGGCGCTGGCCACGGAGCCCACTCCGCAGTGCACCGCGCCGTGCGCGCTGGCATCCGCATTGCAACGCCCCTGCTTGTCCGATGTGACGGGTCGGACGTTCCAACGGAGAAAGCACAGATGAGCCGGCAACAAACCCCAAGCACCCCAACCAACCAAGGCAACACCCGCAAGGCATCCTCGCGCGACGGCACCCAGGGCAGCCTCAGCGTACGTGAAGCTGGCCGCAAGGGCGGACAGCGCGTGCGCGAGCTGATCAGTCGCGGTCGCCAGGCCGAGCAGCGCGAGAACGCACAGCGCCAGTAGCGCGCATCCCTTCCAGCAACCGGAGGATCCGATATGGCAAACCAGAAGAACGATCGACAGCACGATACCCGCCAGGCTGGCGGGCGCGATCAGGGCGACATGACCGTACGCGAGGCCGGTCACAAGGGCGGCGAGATCGGCGGCCACAAGGGCGGCCAGCGCGTGCGTGAACTGATCGAGGAAGGCCGCGAGGCCGAGCGCGAGGACCAGCGGCGCGGACACTGAGCCGACTGGCAACACCTGTTTCCACAACCACGGAGCACACCATGGCATCGAACAAAGACAGCCAGCACGACAAGGGCGACATGACCGTGCGGGAAGCCGGCCAGAAAGGCGGCCACAAGGGCGGCGAGATCCGCAAGGAACAGCTCGGGCCCGAAGGCTACTCGGAACTGGGCCACAAAGGCGGCGAGCGCGTGCGCGATCTGATCGACAAGGGCAAGCGCGAAGAGGGCCAGGAATAGTCCCAGCCGTCACTGCGTCTTCCTGCGGGTCGGGTGCCTTCGGGTCCCGGCCCGTTTCGTTTGCATGGGTCGCTGCTGCTACCAGCACGAACGCCTGCGACGTCGGCGAGCCTTCTGACCGGTCGGGCCCATCTACGGCGACGTCGCATCCAGCTCCTCTCGCAGCAGAGCGCCGCTGCGCACACGTGCGCCCGGTGCCCTGAAAAGCTTTCCCCGGGTTCCAGAAATTTCAGCAGACGCCCAGCACAAACCCCCTCTGCGGCGCGCTGTAGAGCGCTTTTTTCGTTGGCATCGGCTTTGCAACCCTTGGGTGCCCGGCGCAGTCCGGGCAGTTCCACCCACGTGCGCAGCGCACACGCGGCGCGCACATCCAAGCGGAGGCAGAACATGAGCGGTAACCAGAACATGGCCGGCGACAAGAACCAGCGCGACGTCGATCGCGGCACCAGCAACGGTGAAGGCGACATGTCCGTTCGCGAGGCCGGTCACCTCGGTGGCGAAAAAGGCGGGCAACGCGTCCGCGAGCTGATCGAGGAAGGCCGCGAGGCCGAACGCAAGCATGGCGACCGCGACTGACAGCGGCGCCCTCCCCAAGGTGGCCCCCCACATCGGCCACCGTTCCCCCAAACCAAACCACGGAGGTATTCCCATGGCCCAGAACGACCACACCGACAAGGGCAACATGAGCGTCCGCGAAGCCGGCCACAAGGGCGGCGAGATCCGCAAGGAACAGCTGGGTCCGGAAGGCTACTCGGAAATCGGCAAGAAGGGTGGCGAAGCCCGCAAGGAAGAACTCGGCCACGAAGGTTATTCCGAGCTCGGTCAGAAGGGCGGGCATCGGGTCCGCGATCTGGTCAACAAGGGCAAGGAATCGGAGTGATCCGTTGCCCGGCCAGGCCCGGTCGTCCAGGCGATTGACGGCACGGCCGCTTACCGCCTGCCGGCTTCCTGCCGGCAGGCCCAACCCACTGGAAACGGAGACTGACAATGGCGAACAACCAGCAGAACAACACCGACAAGGGCGACATGAGCGTGCGCGAGGCCGGCCACAAGGGCGGCGAGACCCGCAAGGAGCAGCTGGGTCCCGAGGGCTATTCCGACCTGGGCCACAAGGGCGTTGAAACCCTGCGTGACGAGCGCGGCCCGGACGCCATGTCGGAGATCGGTCACGAGGGTGGCGAGACGCGCAAGCAGCAGCTCGGCCCGGAAGGCTATTCGGAACTGGGACACAAGGGCGGCGAACGCGTCCGTGACCTGGTCAACAAGGGCAAGGAATCCGAAGGCGACCGGTAAGCATCGCTCGCCTCTGACGAATCCAAGCCACAACCTGGAGGCAGATCATGACAAGAGGTGTCGGCGGCAATTCGCCCGCCAACGTGCAGAAGTTCCTGCAAGGGGTCGATTACCCGGCCAACAAGCAGCAACTCGTCGAGAAGGCACGCGACAACGATGCGCCCGACGAGGTCATGCAGACCATCCGCAAGCTGCCCGAGCAGGACTACGGCGGTCCGCAGGACGTCATGAAGGGCTACGGCGAGATCGAGTGACCGGCCACCGCCGGTCGTCCACGAACACCATCAATGGAGCTACCCATGAGCAATGACAACAAGCAGGACAAGGGCGACATGAGCGTCCGTGAAGCCGGCCACAAGGGCGGCGAGGCACGCAAGGAAGAGCTGGGCCACGAAGGCTATTCGGAGCTCGGCAAGAAAGGCGGGGAGCGCGTGCGCGATCTCGTCAACGAAGGCAAGGAGTCCGAGGACCGGGGCCGCTGAGCCGGCCGATCCCCCAGCAAGAAGAGAGGTGAACCATGAGCAATCGCGACAACAAACAGGGCGACATGTCCGTACGCGAGGCCGGCCACAAGGGCGGCGAAATCCGCAAGGAGCAGCTCGGGCCGGAGGGCTACTCGGAGATGGGCCACAAGGGTGGCGAGACCCGCAAGGAACAGCTGGGGCCTGAGGGCTATTCGGCCATCGGCAAGAAGGGTGGCGAAGCGCGCAAGGACGAACTGGGCCACGAGGGCTATTCCGAGCTTGGCCACAAGGGCGGCGAGCGCGTCCGCGACCTGGTCAACAAGGGCAAGCAGTCCGAGGGCGAGTAAGACCCGCCCCCGGCGCTGCAGCGGCGCGCTGCGGTGCGTCCCCCGGCGGTGACCGTCGTCCGCGCGATCCGGAGTCCTGCCCGTGCGCCGTGGCCAAGCCCGCGCACCTGCCTCACGGCAAGATTCTCCGGCACGGACGCGGCCCGCCGGACCATCACCAACGCGAGCCGGCACGACAACCGGCTGGCTCCCCACATCGAGAGGTGACGCATGAACAAGCAGAACCACGACAAAGGCGACATGAGCGTTCGCGAGGCCGGCCACATGGGTGGCGAGGTCCGCAAGGAGCAGCTGGGTCCGGAAGGCTATTCGGACATGGGCCACAAGGGTGGCGAGACCCGCAAGGAGCAACTGGGTACCGAGGGCTATTCGGAGATGGGCCACAAGGGCGGCGAAACCCGCAAGGAGCAGCTCGGCCCGGAGGGCTACTCCGCCCTGGGCAAGAAAGGCGGTGACGCGCGCAAGGAGGAACTGGGCCACGAAGGCTATTCCGAACTCGGCCACAAGGGTGGCGAGCGCGTCCGCGACCTGGTGAACAAGGGCAAGCAGTCCGAGGACTGACGCCCGACGCCAGCCCGCACGGCCGATGCCGTGCGGGAGCGCCGCGGCAGGACCCGCCCGGGGCTGCCGCGGCGCAGCCTTGTCCGGCGCCCGCGCCGGTTACCTCGGTGCCGACGCCGCAGTCGCTCAGGCAATACCCATGCCGTCGATCCCGACCAGCCGGGCATCGAATCCCCCCAACTGCGCAAAGCGGGCACCCCGCGCGGCGTAGTCGTGGAACTGGTCGAAGCTCGGCGCCCCGGGCGACAACAGCAGCACCCCCCCGGCGGGAGTGCTCTGGATCGCGCGGGCCACCGCCTGATCCAGCCGCTCCACCAGCAACCGGCCGCAGCGCGCGCCGGCGGCCGCGCAGCGCGGCATCGATACGCGGGCCGTTGGTACCCTGCAGCACCACCTGCAGGCGCGCCTGCGGCGCTACCGCGTCGACGAACGGCGTCCAGTCCAGACCGCGATCATGCCCGCCGACGATCAGCGTCACCGGCCGCTCGCCGATACTCTGCAGCGCCGCCAGCGTGGCCTGCGGAGTGGTGCTGATCGAATCGTTGATCCACTCCACTCCCTCGCGCTGCCCCAGCGACTGCAACCGGTGTGGCAGCGGGCGGAAGCTGGCCAGTCCGGACGCGGCTGCCACCGCATCCAGGCCGCAGGCTTCCAGCGTGGCCAGCGCGGCGCAGGCATTGAGCGCATTGTGCAGGCCCGGCAGCGGCAGCGTGTCCAGCGCCTGCACCGGCTCGCGCCCGCGATGGATCCACCCCTCACGCACGTGCCAGCCCCGGGCGTCGCCGAACAGGCGCCGGTCCGGGTGCGAGGCGGTGCGCTCCAGCAGCATGGGCTGGGTCGCGTTGACCAGCAGCGTCTGCGCCACGTCGGCCAGTTTCAACTTGTCGGCGATGTAACGCTCGCGCGAACCGTGCCAGTCCAGGTGTTCCTCGTACAGGCTGGTCAGCACGCCGGCGGCCAGCGAACCGGCCTCGCCGGTCTGGAAACTGGACAGCTCCACCACCCACAGCGCGGCGCGCTGGTCCAGCAGCTCCAGCAGCGGCAGGCCGATGTTGCCGGCCAGCGCGGTGCGCACACCCGCGCTGCGCGCCAGGTGCGCAATCAGCGCGGCAGTGGTGCTCTTGCCCTTGGTGCCGGTGACGCCGACCACATAGGCGCCGGGGTTCTCGGCGAACCACAAGGCGGTGCCGGAGCTGATCCGCGTACCGCGCGCCTGCGCCTCCAGGACGGCCGGATGGTAGGCGGAAATTCCCGGCGACTTCAGCACCACATCGAAGCCGGCCAGCACCGCGCCGGTGGGCATCTCTGCGCGCACGTTCAATGCCGGGTCCATCGCCTGGGCGGCCGACGCCTCGTCGGCGCTGGCGAACAGGGTCAGCGCCAGGTGGGGCAACCGCGACCGCAGCGCGCCCAGTGCCGCACGGCCCTCGCGGCCAAAGCCCCAGACCGCGACCCGCTTTCCTTCCAGCTCGGCGATGCGCATCAGCCGATCGCCGCCAGCGCCGGAAGCAGGCGCGACGGCACGCGGTGCTCGTCGGCCGCCTGCAACCATGGCTCCAGCGCCAGTTGCTCCGGGTCGAGCTGCGGCAGTATCTCGCGCACGAATCGCGCCACCAGCGCGTCCTCGCGCCACTCCGGCCGCTGGCTCAGCGCGAACATCGCCGCGCGGGCCTCGGCGCCCTCGCCGACGCACTCGAACGGCTTGTGGTCCTGGTATTCCAGCAGGGCGTCGAAACCGCTCGCCTGGGTTTCGTCGTCCAGCAGGTTGCGGCCGAAGATGGCCAGCAGCCGCGGCTTGGGCAGGAAAGGCGCCAGCGCCAGGAACACGAAATGGCACTTCGGGCATTGCCCGCACCAGCGGTCGGCGGGCTTCGGACCGAGCAGCCGGAAGTTGCGGTTGCAGCTGGAAAACGCATCGAAATACGGTGTCAGCCGGGCAAAGGCGCGGGTAATGGCCAGTTCCGAGTACGGGCGAAGCAACGAGCAGTAGGTGAGGTCGGCTGCCACGTGCCGATGCAGCCAGTCGCCCAGCATCGCCTCGAAGGCGAAACCCTTGCTCCACTGGTGATTGACCTGCTGCCCCTCGTATTCCAGCGTCGCCGCCGAAGCGGAACGTTCGTTGGCGAAGGCGATCGAGTCGTGCCCGTACAGGATCGCCGCCAGCGCCAGGATCGCCGAGTTCACCGCGGTCACCGGAATATGTCCGTTCCAGGCACCCAGGCGGTTCAGTTCGAACAGCTGCGGTGCCAGCTCGCGCCGGATATTCAGCATCGGCAGTCCGGTGCGCTCGGCGCAGGCGGCAATCAGCGGCGAGGTCCCCACCCACACGGCGGTTGCCTCGGCGCCGATCGACTTCAGCGCCTCCACCGCCACCAGCGAATCCTTGCCGCCGCCGATCGGCACCAGCGTGCGTGCTGGCAGCCCCAGCGGCGGTGCGGTCGGCTGTGGCGTCTGGCCCGAGCGCGGAAACGCGATGCGCCCGCGCAGGTCCAGCCCATTGCGGTAGGCGAATTCGGCCAGCCCGTGCAGGTACAGCGCATCGAGCAGGTCGGCGGTGTCCGCATCGAGCGGGCCGCTGGCCACCTCGAGGGTTGGCGGCACCCCGGCCTTGTAGTAGCTCACTCCGGCAACCAGATGCAGCAGACCCAGCGCCGCGTCGAACGCCGCCCTGCGGTCGGTCGGTATCGCCGGTGCCTGCGGAAAGCGGATCCGCTCGATCAGTTCGTCGCCCTGGTCGAAGCGGTAGACCAGTTCCGCCACACCGTCGTCATAGCTGGCCCGAACGAAATGGAACACCCGGGTCAGGCGCGGCTGCGCTGTTGTACTCACCTGTCTACTCCTTGCATGGCGCGTCCTCGCGGATGCGCCTCGTTTCGGGTCGCCTGCCACGCGGAGGCAAGCGGAAAGTTTGTCACTTGCCAGCGGCCGTGGCGAGATCGCCCTGCGGCGCAACCGTCCGCTGCCCGCTGGGCATACCCGGTCAGCCGGGGTCCCCGCAGTCCGGGATGCCGGCGACGCCCTGCCCGCCCGCCTGCCTGGCGCCGGCCACCTCATCGCGCCGCAGACGCCCGCTGGCATACACCGGCAACGCAGCCACCTCGACCAGGGACCGGAACCGCCCATGCTGCAACCGCGCAGTGCCGGCGATGGACGGCGCCGATGGCGCCAGGATGGCGAAGTCCGCACCGATCACGGTCGCCTGCGCCAGCCCGGCGGCATCGTGACAGCGCACCCCCAACGGCTGCCGCCAGGGCAACGGTCGCTCCCTCAGATGCATGTAGCCGGTCGGTGCCAGCAGCACCCCGGCGCCTTCGCCCAGCACGAGGGCACCGGCGAGGTCGCCGTCCAGCAGCACGCTGGCGTCATGGGTGCGCGCCAGCGGAAGCAACTGCTGCGGCCAGCTCGCGGGCCAGTGTCGTTGACCGGCCGCCCCCGAGCACCAGCAACCGTTCACCGCGCTCGATCGCCTGTGCGACGTGGGCGGCCGGTACCGGTGGGATGTCTGCGGCCGCTGACGGCATCACCCAGCAATGCGGCTGGCAGCCGCAGCGCCTGCAGGATCGGCCGGTCGGCCGGTGCCAGCCGTGCCGGGTCCACCTGGGCCGGCAGGCACCACTCCAACGCCTGGCCTTCCATGGGCGTGGGGGTGCCCTGCCAGCGATCCACGCGCCAGGCGTCGAGCAACAGCGCCCTGTCGCCATAGCGCCAGGGCACCCGGATCAGCGGCTGGCCCGGCTCGACCCGGACGCCCAGTTCCTCGTGCAGTTCGCGCCGCAGCGCGGCCGCCGGCAGCTCACCCGGCTCGCACTTGCCGCCGGGGAACTCCCACATGCCGGCCAGGTGCTTGCCGGGCGGCCGCTGGGCCAGCAACACACGACCGACCGCATCGATAAGCACGCCGGCCATCACATGCATGGCGTGCCCGCGATCAGCCATCAACGCAAGCGGCTCAGCTGCCGTGGACGTATTCGACCATGTCGAAGCTGTATGCGTGTTCGGCATCGGCCTTGTGGTGCGTGCGCGCCACCTCGGTCCACTCGCTGAAGTGCACGCTGGGGAAGAACGTATCGGCGCCCTCCACCGCAGCATTGACCCAGGTCAGGTACAGCCGGCGCGCCATCGGCAGCGCCGAGGCGTACACCTCGCCCCCGCCGATCACCATCAGGCCGGTGCCGCCGGTCATCGCCACGGCCTCTTCCAGCGAGCGCACCGTGGTCTGGCCGGGAAACGGCGCCTCGTGCCGGCGCGACAGCACCAGGTTGTGCCGGTCCGGCAGGGCGCGGCCGATCGCAACGGCGGTCTTGTAGCCCATCAACACGTACTTGCCCACGGTCAGCTGCTTGAACCAGCGCAGATCGTCGGGCAGGTGCCAGGGCAGCTGGCCCTTGCGACCAATCGCGAAATTCTCATCCAGCGCGGCAATCAACGAAACGGCCATTGGGGCTCCCGATAGTGACCAAGCGAACGGCACATGCCGTGCGGCCGGAGCCGCACCATGCTGACGGCCAATTGTAGCGCTGAAGGAGTTGCCCGATGCTGGCTGCCTACCTGCTTGCGCCGGCACTGCTGACCGCAGCCCCGGCCACGGCCGCGTCGCCCCTCGTGATTCCCACCCGTTTCGAAGCCGGCCACTTCTACGCCGTGCCGCAGACCACCGACGGCCAGCGCCTGCGACTGCTGGTGGATACTGGCGGCGGCGGTGGCTCCGGGCTGTTCTGGATCACCGGCGCGGCGGCCCGGCGGCTGCAGCTGAAAACCCACATCTGCGAGCTGGACGGCGCCCGCCTGACCGTGGCACCGAGCCCGCACTATCGTCCCGACAAGAGCCTGCCACACCCCGTTTCCAGCCCTTGCGGGGATGTCGTCATGGTGCTTGCCCATGCCCCCGTAAGCGACGGTGACGGCCAGCTTGGGGCCGGCTTCCTGCCCGGCCGCATATGGACCTTTGACTACCCCCGCCAACAACTGCTGCTGCAGGATGGCGCCTGGCAGCCTCGGTCCACCGCGCATGCCCTGCCGATGGGTTTTCCGCGCGACGCCAAGGGTCGACCCACCTCGGGCTTCCCCAGGATCACCATTCACGTCGACGGCCAGCCGCTGGACATGCTGCTGGACACCGGTGCCACCGGGCACCCCACCGCCGCAGCCCGCAAGATCAATGGCAGCCCCGTAGTGAACGGCCAGGGGGTCACCAGCTACATCACCTCCGGCATGCTGGAGCGCTGGCATCGCCGGCACCCGGACTGGCGCGTCATCGAGCAGGGCGACGATCTGTTCCCGCAACATCCGGCACGCCTGATCGAGGTGCCGCGGGTGGAGCTGGCCGGCTGGTCGGTCGGGCCGGTCTGGTTCACCGAGCGGCCGGATCCGGCCTTCCACCAGCGCATGGCGCAGTGGATGGACAAGCCAACCGAGGGCGCGGTCGGCGGCAACCTGCTGGGTCATTTCGTGCTGACCCTGGACTACCCCGACGCCACCGCCTATCTGTCCTGCGAGGACGGCTGCAAGCAGCCCTGAGCAGCGGAACGCCGGCGCGGACTCAGACCGCCACCGGCGCCTTGATCGCCGGCTGCGGGTGGTAGTCCTCGATGGCGATGTCCTCGAAACGGAACGCATCCAGCGAGCGCACCTTCGGGTTCAGCACCAATCGTGGCGGCGCGGACGGCTGCCGGCTCAACTGCAGCCGCGCCTGCTCGACGTGGTTGTTGTACAGGTGCGCATCGCCCAGCGTATGCACGAAGTCGCCCACCTCCAGGCCGCAGACCTGCGCCACCATGTGGGTGAGCAGCGCGTAGCTGGCGATGTTGAACGGCACGCCGAGGAAGATGTCGCCCGAGCGCTGGTACAGCTGGCAGCTGAGCTTGCCGTCGGCCACGTAGAACTGGAACAGCGTATGGCAGGGCATCAGCGCCATCTTCGGCAGCTCACCCACGTTCCAGGCGACTGACGATCAGCCGACGCGAGTCGGGGTTGCGGCGTATCTCCTCCGACCACCCAGCGGATCTGGTCGACCACGCCGCCGTCGGCGGTGGGCCAGGCGCGCCACTGCTGGCCGTAGACCGGACCCAGGTCGCCGTTGCGCATCGGCCCACTCGTCCCAGATGCGGACCCCGTGCTCCTGCAGGTAGGCGATGTTGGTGTCGCCGCGCAGGAACCAGATCAGCTCGTGCACGATCGACTTCATGTGCAGCTTCTTGGTGGTCACCAGCGGGAAGCCGGCGCCGAGGTCGAAGCGCATCTGCCAGCCGAACACGCTGCGCGTGCCGGTGCCGGTGCGGTCGTTTTTTCGTGTGCCGTGCTCGAGCACGTGTCGGAGCAGATCGAGGTAGGCGTGCATGATCGAAGCATAGCCAAAGCTGCGATCCGGACGCCTGCCCCGCCGCGGGCGGCCTTCGCCTGCGCATGACATCCGTCACTCCCCGCACGCCCGCGGCGCGGCCTAGACTCGGGGCTTTCCAGAGAGGAGGGCCCCCATGGCCCAGTGGTATTTCAGCTACGGCAACAACACCGACCGTATCGGCCCGTTGGACGACGAGGCCGCGCGCGCCCAGGCGCGCAACCGCCCGGATGGCTACTGCTGGAAGGAAGGCTTCACCGAATGGAAGCCGATCCGCAGCATGGCCGAGCTGGGCGGCGGACGAGGTTCCGCCGGCGCCGCCGCCCGGCGCCGACCAGCCTGCCGCGGCACCGGCGCGGACGAGATCGACTACCGCATCGTCGGCAGCGACATGCAGTTCGTGGAGATCGAGCTCGACCCGGGCGAAAGCGCGATCGCCGAGGCCGGCGCGCTGATGTACAAGGAAGCGGCGGTGCAGATGGACACCGTGTTCGGCGACGGCTCGCACCAGCGGCCAGGGTGGCGGCCTGATGGACAAGCTGCTGTCCGCCGGCAAGCGCGTGGTCACCGGCGAGAGCCTGTTCACCACCGTGTTCACCCACACCGGCACGGGCAAGGCCAAGGTGGCCTTCGCCGCGCCCTACCCCGGCACGGTGCATGGCGATGAAGCTGTCCGAACACGGCGGCCGGCTGATCTGCCAGAAGGACTGCGTTCCTGGCCGGCGCGCGCGGCGTGTCGCTGGGCATCTACTTCCAGCGCAAGATCCTCACCGGCCTGTTCGGCGGCGAGGGCTTCATCATGCAGAAGCTCGACGGCGACGGCTGGGTGTTCGTGCACGCCGGCGGCACCATGATCGAGCGCGAGCTCAAGCCCGGCGAGCGGCTGGACGTGGATACCGGCTGCGTGGTCGCCTTCCACGACACCGTCAACATGGACGTGCGGCCGGTCGGCGGCATCAAGAGCATGCTCTTCGGCGGCGAAGGCATGTTCCTGGCCACGCTGACCGGGCCCGGGCAAGGTCTGGCTGCAGTCGCTGCCGTTCTCGCGCATGGCCGGCCGCATGCTGGCGGCGGCCCCGCAGGGCGGCGGCCAGCGCCGCGGCGAAGGCTCGATGCTGGGCGGGCTGGGCGACCTGCTGGGCGGCGACAGCAACTTCTGACGGCGATCGGCGGGCGCGCGGAGACGCGAAGCGCCTGGCGGCTCCGGCACGCTTCGGTCTCGCTTCTCGCTGCCTGCCTCGCCCCTCGCCCGGCCCTTGCACGGATCGCCCGCGCGCGCCAGCGTGGTGCGCGCCGCGCCATGGCGATCAAGCAAGTCCGACCACAATCAGCGGCATCGACTGCACCTGCCCCATCGGTCAGCCAGCCCCAGGCCAGGTAGCCCAGCTGGGCAGCTCGGGCACGCGCACGAACTCCACCGCGAAACGGAAGCAGCCGTACATCAGCGCGAACAGCCCGGAGATCAGGTAGCGCGGGCGCGGCTTCATCGACACCAGCCACAGCACCGCGAACATCACCAGGCCTTCCAGCGCCATCTCGTAGAGCTGCGAGGGGTGCCGCGGCAGCCGCCGTAGCGCTGCACGTCTCGGCCAGCGCAGGCCGGCCGGCGGCCAGTTGCAGGTCCTCGATGCGCGCGTTCGGGAAGACCATCGCCCACGGCACGTCGCCCGGCTTGCCCCACAACTCGCCATTGATGAAGTTGCCCAGCCGGCCAAGCCCCAGGCCCAGCGGCACCAGCGGCGCGACGAAGTCGATGGTGTCGAAGAAATGCAGGCGCTGCCGCCGCGACCACCACCAGCCGGCGGCAAGCACGCCGAGCAGGCCGCCGTGGAAGCTCATGCCGCCATCCCACACCTTGAACAGCGCCAGCGGATCGGTCCAGACCCAGTGGATGTCGGCGTAGAACAGCATGTACCAGACGCGCCCGCCCACGATCACGCCCATCATGCCGTAGAAGAACAGGTCGCCCAGCGCGTCGCGGCTGACCGGCAGCCGGCCGCGGCGACGCCGGTATTCGCCCAGCACCGCCACCAGCAGGAAGCCGAGCAGATACATCAGCCCGTACCAGTGCACCTGCAGCGGGCCGACGCCGAAGGCGACCGGATCGAAATGGACCACGAAAGGTTGGGTCATTGTCACCACGAGCGCATGGAAAGCGCCAAGTGTAGCGGCCCGGTCGCAGTCAGGCATATCGGCGCGCGCCCACCATGCAGGATGCCGGCCAAGCCGGAACACCATCCTCGGCGGAACAGCGCGGACATCGATTCTGGCGGGAGAAGTCGACCGGAGGCTTCGCAATGACGAGCGCTCACACTATCCTCCGACCAGGATGCGACGCCGGGGGGCGTTCGCGCGCGGCCGGACCATGCCGGCAGGATCCTGCCGGCCGCTGTGCTCCTGACGGCCCGGACCATCACAAGGAGCGTGTCAGGGGATTCAAATGTATTACCGAACGATACGGGCGGTGCTGTCCGCCGCTTTCATGCTGTTGCCCGTCGCCGCAAGTGCGACCGACCTCATTCCGGTGCGTGATTTCGCCCGCCACGGCCAGCTCGCCTACCCGCGTCTGTCGCCGGATGGGAAGCACGTGGCCGTGCGCTGGGACAACGGCGACTCGCATGCGCTGCTGGTGTACTCGGTCGACGACATGAGCAGGCCGCTGAGCATGCTGCGCATGCCCAAGTACGAAGTACCGGCGGACATCGTCTGGACCAGCAACACGCGACTGATCGTCGAAAAGGGGCGTGAGTACGGTTCGCTGGACAAGGCCTCGGCCACCGGCGAGATCATCGCCACCGATCTGGACGGCAAGCACCAGGACTATCTCTACGGCTACAACGCCAAGGCCGGACGGCGTGCGGCCACCCGCGGCACCGACCGCGGCTGGGGCTTCTACAACGGGCGTCCGCGACCGGCCGACGGCACCTTCTACATGCTGGCGCAAAGCTGGGACAGCCAGAACCACAATCTGCTGTATCGGGTCAACGCCGACCACAACACCCGTGAGTTGATCGGTGACATCGACGTGGCCGGGATGGATTTCATGGTGGGCGCAGACAAGACCGCTCACTTCGCATTCGGCCGGAACAACAAATACCAGTACGTGGTCTATCGACGACTCGGCAGCCGCTGGGTGGCCTTGTCGGCGGACAAGGTGGGCGGCTCGTTTACCCCGCTCGACTATGCGCCGGACCACCAACGCATCTACGCCAGCTACAACCGCGGGACCGGGCCGGAGGCGCTGGTGGAAATGGACGAGGATGGCGGCAACCGCACCACGCTCGCCAGCGACCCGTTCAGCAGCATCGGCGGCATCCAGTGGACCGCCCTGCCGGAAAGGCCGTTTGCCACCTCACCGGCCACCGGCATTCCCAAGGTCAGCTACATCGATCCCAACCTGCCGGCGGCCAAGCTGCACATGGCCCTGAGCAAGAGCTTCCCGGGCGAGTACGTGGACTTCATCAACTACAGTGAGGATGGCGGGCAGCTGCTGTTCACCGTCACCAGCGATCGCGACCCAGGCAGTGTCTACCTGATCGACACGCATACCTTCAAGGTGCGCAAACTGTTTGCCTTCGAGCCCTGGATCGACCCGTCGAAAATGGCCGAACGTCGTCCGCTGCACTTCAAGGCCAGCGATGGCCGCGAAATCGAAGTGATCCTGACGCTGCCGCCAGGACGTGGCGAGAGCAACCTGCCGATGGTGCTGGTTCCGCACGGTGGCCCGATCGGCGTCCAGGACGACTGGGGCTACGACACCAGTGCCCAGTTCCTGGCCAGCCGTGGCTACCTGGTGCTGCAGGTCAACTACATCGGCTCCAGCGGCCGCGGCATCGGCTTTCGCGATGCGGGCAACATGAACTGGGCCACCGGCATCCAGCAGGAGCTGATCGACAGCGTCAAATGGGCCATTGCGCAGAAGTACGCCGATGCCGATCGCGTCTGCATCTTCGGTGGCAGCTTCGGCGGTTATTCGGCCCTGATGGCGCCGATCCGGGCGCCGGGCATGTTCAAGTGCGCGGTCGGCTACGCGGGCGTGTACGACCTGGAACTCATGTACAAGAAAGGCGACGTCTACCAGAGCGAGCAGGGGCGCAACGCGCTGCGCGAGGAGCTGGGCGACGATCCGGTGCAGCTGGCCGCGATCTCGCCGACCCACCTGGCCGACAAGATCACCGTGCCGGTGTTCCTGATCCACGGCGAGGATGACCGCCGCGCACCCTTTGCCCATGCCAAGGAAATGCGCGACGCACTGGAAGCGGCGCACAAGACCTTCGAGTGGATGAGCAAGCCCGGCGAGGGGCACGGCTTCTACGACGAAGACAACAACGTCGAGCTGTATACCCGCCTGCAGGCGTTCCTGGAGAAGTACATCGGTCCCGGGGCACCGATACAGACCAGGTCCTGAGCAGCAGGACGCCGATCCGGACGGCCGCCGCAAGGCGGCCGTTTCCGTTACGCCGTCATCGAGCGGTGCACGCGGACCGGGGCGGGTTCAGAGCAGTACGGGCCGATCCGGCAGCTCGTCCGGGTTATCCCTGCCCTCGCCCGGAAAATGTCGGGTCAGCAATGCATGCGCGCTGGCGATGCCGTGCAGGCTGCCCTCGCGCCAACGACCGGCGGCGAAATGCTCGCGCACCTGGTTGCAGACCGCGTCCCACTCGGCCTGCGGCACGCGCCGGGCGATACCGCGGTCGGCCACGATCTCGATCCGGTGTTCGGCCAGCAGCACATAGAACAGGATTCCGCTGTTGTGCTCGGTGTCCCACACACCAAGGTCGGCGAATACCTGCTCCGCCCGCAGTCGCGCGGTGAGCCCGCCGAGCACGGCCCAGGCAGGCAATCGCGATTCCACCGCGAAGCGCACCTCGCCCAGGTGATGCCGCTCGCCTTCGGTTACGGCGCGGGTCATCTCCTCCAGCAGCGGCGCCGGAAAGCGCCGGGGCATCTGGAACCAGCCGGAGAACAGATTCGCCATCCATCGTTGCATCACGGTCATTACCAGCTCCCCGACGAACCGCCGCCACCGAAGCTGCCGCCGCCACCGCTGAACCCGCCACCGCCACCGCCGAAGCCGCCCCCGCCAAAACCACCGCCACCGAAGCCGCCCCCACCAAAGCCGCCCCAGCCACCGCGGCCGATCGAGCGCCCGGCACCGCCGGGCAGCAACAACAGCACGCCACCGATCAGTGCGCCCAGCAGGGCCACGCCCACGCTGGCGGCCAGCAGCCACATCACCCCGCCGGTCACCAGTGCGCCCAAAGGCGTACGCAACCAGATACGCGAGCGCCCCAGCACTGCGCGCAGGAAAAACGCCACGAACACCGCCAACATCAGGATCTGGCCGCCCGCCGGGCCATGCCGCTGGCGCGGCGCGCCTTCCACCGGCGGCGGCAGCGGCTCGCCATTGACCAGCTGGGTGATCGCGCCGAGCGCGTCGCCAATACCGCCGGCATAGTCGCCATTGCGGAACTTGGGCGCGATGTACTCGCGAATGATGCGCGCGGTGGCCGCATCCGGGATCGCACCCTCCAGCCCGTAGCCCACCTCGATACGCACCCGATGGTCGTTCCTGGCGATCACCATCAGTACGCCGTCGTCGACGCCCTTGCGACCGACCTTGTTGGCCTCGGCCACTGCCAGCGAATAACTCTCGATGTCCTGCGGCTGGGTGCTGCCGACCATCAGCACCACCACCTGCGCGCCCTTGTTCTGCTCGAGCGCGACCAGCTGACTATCGAGCTGCTGCACCTGCTGCGCACTCAGCGTGCCGGTGAGGTCGGTGACATGCCGCTTCAGCGTGGGTACGTCCGCTGCATGCAGCAGCGGCGCAAACAGGACCAGCAAGAGGCACAGCAGGCGTGCGGAGCGCCTCACCTCAACGGGCCGAACCGGCAGCGGCCGGGGCCGGCGTGCCGAAGTCCACGGTCGGCGGGGTCGACATCGCCTTCTCGTTTTCCACGCTGAAATTCGGCTTCACCTGGTAGCCGAACATCTTGGCGGTCATGTTGTTGGGAAAGGTGCGGATCATCGAGTTGTACTGCTGCACCGACTGCACGTAGCGGTTGCGCGCCACGGTGATGCGGTTCTCGGTACCCTCCAGCTGCGCCTGCAGGTTCTGGAACAGGCCATTGGCCTTGAGGTCCGGGTAACGCTCGCTGACCACCATCAGCCGCGACAGCGCCCCGGACAACTGACCCTGCGCCTGCTGGAACTGCTGCAACTTCTGCGCGTCGTTCACCATGTCGGGCGAGACCTGCATGCTGCCGACCTTCGCGCGAGCCTGGGTCACCTCGGTGAACACCCGCTCCTCGTGCTGGGCGTAACCCTTCACTGTCTGGACCAGGTTGGGCACCAGGTCGGCACGGCGCTGGTACTGGTTGAGCACTTCGGACCAGGCGGCCTTGACCGCTTCGTCCTGCCGCTGGATGGCGTTGTAGCCGCAGCCGGCCAGACTGAAAGCGAGCAGCAGCAGCACGAGATGGCGCAGTGTTTTCATGGGGTCGCTCCGGTCTGTTGACGTGCCATTGCATCATTGCCGGTGGGCCGTTGCAATGCCCTTGCCGGACCATGGCACGACCGGCTGCCTACATCAGCACCCACAGCCGCGGCCCCAGCACCAGACCCCAGCTCAGTGCCAGCAGAACCAGCAGCACGAAGACCGCCGCCGAGCCCAGGTCCTTGGCGCGACCGGCCAGTTCATGGAATTCGGGACTGACCTTGTCGACGATCGCCTCGACGGCGGAGTTGAGCAGTTCGGCCGAAAGGATCAGGAACACCGGCAGCACCAGTGCGATGCGCTCCATCGCACCGTGGCCAAGCACCAGGCCCAGCGGAATCAGCACCACCGCCAGGCATACCTCCAGCCGGAACGAGGCCTCGTGCTGCCAGCCCGCGCGTAGTCCCTTCATCGACCAGCGCAGCGCGTTCCACAGCTGACGCGGCCCCCGGAAACCCTCGGCCGGCATGCCTAGGCGCGGCCCGTCGCGACGACGGCGTCGCGCGCGGCCAAGCCCGCGCGGGTCGGAAGGAGCGGGACGGGTCGGGTTGCAGGCAGGGGCATCGGCAGCCAGTGATGGGTCGCGCTCGATGGCGCAGCCCCGGCATATTGCCACAGACATCGGCGGGGGACGCCATGCGGCAGTGCAGCGCCCCCTGCGCGAAAGGATGGGTTACCCTCGCCGGGTTGTGATCTGTTCAGGTCGCATGAACGGGCCGTGCCGCGGCCCCAGGTCAAACCGCTTACGGAATCGTCAATGGCAACCCAGAACCCGCCCGTTTCACAAACCCGCTCGTTCGTCACGGTGTTCCTGATCGAAATGTGGGAACGCTTCGGCTACTACGGCATGCAGGCGCTGATCGTGTACTTCATGGTCCAGCGCCTGGGCTTCGAGGACACCCGCGCCAACCTGGTGTGGAGCGCGTGCGCGGCACTGATCTACGTGTCGCCGGCAATCGGTGGCTGGGTCGGCGACAAGCTGCTGGGCACCCGGCGTACCATGCTGCTGGGCGCGATCATCCTGGCCTCCGGCTACGCCCTGATGACGGTGCCGACCGAGAACACCTGGTTCCTGTTCGGCTCGCTGGGCGTGGTGGTGGTCGGTAACGGCCTGTTCAAGCCCAACGCCGGCAACCTGGTGCGCAAGATCTTCGAAGGCGACGACGCCAAGATCGACAGCGCGTTCACCATGTACTACATGGCGGTCAACATCGGCTCGACCATCTCGATGCTGCTGACGCCCTGGATCAAGGATTACGTCAACGCGACCTGGGGCCACGAACTGGGCTGGCATGCCGCCTTCGGCGTGTGCTCCATCGGTCTGCTGGTGGGCCTGGCGAACTACTGGTTCATGCGCCGCTACATGGCGCATATCGGTTCGGCGCCCGACGAGCGGCCGCTGCATATGGGCAAGCTGGTCGGCGTGCTGGGCGTCGGCGTGCTGGCGGTGGCCGGTTCGGCGGTGGTGCTGCAGTACCAGGGCGTGGCGCAGGCGTTCGTGATCCTGGCCGGCCTGGTGGTGCTGGCGATCTTCATCTACCTGATCTCCAAGAGCGCCAAGAGCGAGCGTGCGGGACTTACCGCGGCGCTGGTGCTGACCATCCAGACGGTGTTCTTCTTCATCTTCTATCAGCAGATGTCCACCTCGCTGGCGCTGTTCGCCCTGCGCAACGTGGACTGGAGCTTCGACCTGTTCGGCGCGCACCTGTTCACCTGGTCGCCGGCCCAGTTCCAGGCGCTGAACCCGATCTGGATCATGATCCTCAGCCCGATCCTGGCCTGGAGCTACAACGCGCGCCGGCACGCCGCGGCAAGGACCTGTCCATCGCCACCAAGTTCGCGCTCGGGTTCGCCGTGCGTGGCGATCGGCTTCTTCATCTACGGCGTGGCCGACCTGTTCGCGGTCAACGGCAAGACCTCCTCCTGGATCATGGTCTGGGGCTACGGCTTCTACTCGCTGGGCGAGCTGCTGGTATCGGGCCTGGGCCTGGCGATGATTGCCCGCTACGTGCCGGCGCGCATGGGCGGCTTCATGATGGGCGCGTACTACGTGGCCTCGGGCATTTCGCAGTACCTGGGCGGCGTGGTGGCCAACTACGCCAGCGTGCCGCGTGACATCACCGACCCGCTGCAGACCCTGCCGATCTACACCAGCCTGTACATGAAGCTGGGCTGGGCCGCGGTGGTCTGCACCGGCATCGCGCTGGCCGTGCTGCCGCTGATGAAGCGGCTGTCGACCACGCACAACGAGCACAATGCGGCCACCGATGCGCCGCTGCCGACCATCGGCTCGGAGGAATAAGCCGGCGCGGTCACTCGACAAGCGAACAAGGGGCCCGCACCGCGGGCCCCTTTCACGTGCGGCTAGTGAAAGCCGATCCAGCCAAGAGCCACCCGCGGCAAGCGCGGCAGCCGCCGAATCGGCACAATGGCCCCATGCCCAGAGACCGACTTTCCCACCGTATCGGCCCACGTGCCCTGATGCGCACGCTGGCGTGGTTGCGCATCAGCGCGATCGCCGGCCAGTGTGCGGCAGTGCTGGCCGCCTCGAGACTGCTGGGCCTGCCCATCCCCGAGCTCAACCTGCTGGTCGGTATCGGCTTCCTGGCGGTATTCGCGACTTTCGCAGCCTGGCGCCTGGTGCAACCGTGGCCGATCACAGAGATCGAGACGGTGGCGCATATCGCCGTCGACACGCTGCTGCTGGGCTATCTGCTTTATTTCACCGGCGGCGCCTCCAACGCCTTCGTGACCCTGCTGGTGCTGCCGATCGCGCTCAGCGCGGCGGCCTTGAGCGTACCGGCGGTATTGGCGGTGGCCAGCCTGTCGGGGCTGGCCTACCTGGGCCTGCTGCGCTGGTACGTACCGCTGCCGCCGATGGCCCAGGGCGGGCCGATCAGCGATTTCAGCCTGCACGTGGCCGGCACCGCCGCCAACTTCCTGATCACCGCGATCCTGCTCGGGTTCTTCATCAACCGGCTGGCGCAGACCCTGCGGCTGCAGCAACAGGAAGTGCAACGGGTGCGCGAACGCGCCTTGCGCGACGAAGGCATCCTGGCCATCGCCACCCAGGCCGCAGGTGCCGCGCATGAATTGAACACGCCGTTGGCGACCATGTGCACGCTGCTGCCCGAGCTGCGCCGCGAGCATGCCGGCGAGCCGCTGCTGGCGGAGGACCTGGCCTTGCTGCAGGGCCAGGTGGACCGCTGCCGCGGCATCCTGCGCGAGATGGTGGCGTTCGGCCAGGCGCAGTTGTCGCAGGAACCGGAGCGCGTTCCGCTGAATGGGTTCGTGCACAGTTGCCTGGAACGCTTCCAGCTGCTGCGACCGGAAGCCGAGTTGGTGTTGAAGATCGATCCTGCGATTTCCGACACCGCCTTGCGCGTCCCGGCAGGCCTTCGGCACGCCCTGATCAACCTGCTCAACAACGCGGCGGACGCCTCGGCCAGCCGGGACTCGAACGCGGTGGAACTGGAGATCGCCGGCGACCGGGACTGGTTGGTATGGATCGTGCGCGACCATGGCCCCGGCTTCGAGGCCGAGGGAGCGGCGGTTTCGCTGGGACGCACCGGCAAGCAGACCGGCCTGGGCCTGGGCCTGGCACTGGCCGAGGCCACCGCCGAACGGTTGAATGGCGAACTGGCCGCCGGCAATACGCCGGAGGGGGCCGAAGTACGTCTGCGCCTGCCCCGTGCGGCGCTGTCGCGGCGTTGAATCACCGCCCGCGGATGCAACCGCGCGCCCGAGCGGCAAGAATGTAGCCTTACGTGTGCCCAAGGACTTTTTGATGACCGAGCCTGTCACCACTCCGCACCCGCTGCTGATCGTCGACGACGACCCCACCTTCGTCCGGGTCCTGGCCCGGGTGCTCGGCTCGCGTGGATTCGAACCGATCACCGCGCACAGCGGCGACGAGGCGCGCATGCTGGCCCGTCGCCACCAGCCGCATTACTGCGTGCTGGACCTGAAGCTGGGCGACGAGAACGGTCTGCGGCTGATTCCCGAGTTGCTCGGGCTGGTCCCGGACATGCGCATCCTGCTGCTGACCGGCTACGCCTCGATCGCCACCGCGGTGGAGGCGATCAAGCGCGGCGCCCACGGCTACCTGGCCAAGCCGGTGGACGCCGACGCAGTGGTGCGTGCATTGCTGGAGGGTGACGGCCCGATCGATCCCGCCGACGAGCTGCCGGACGCGCCGGAGGCGCCGCTGGCGCTGCGCCGGCTGGAGTGGGAACACATCCAGCGGGTGCTGACCGAATGCGACGGCAACATCTCCGAGACCGCGCGCCGGCTGGGCATGCATCGGCGCACCCTGCAGCGCAAGCTGGGCAAGCACCCGGTGCGCGAACGGCCCGAACGCGACGAGTGATTTGCGCGGGCACCGAAGCCCGCGTGCCAGGGGTTAGTCGATCACCACCTCGTCGGCCTCGCAGCGCAGGTTGTAACGCGAGGCCATCACCTTGCCGTAGGCGCCGGCCTGGGCCACCAGCATCACGTCGCCTTCCTGTGCCTCCGGCAGGCGCCGGTCGCTGCCCAGCACATCGCCGCTCTCGCAGATCGGACCGACCACCTGGTACAGCGCGGTGGCGGGCGCATCGAGCCGACTCAAATTGACGATGTCGTGCCAGGCGTCGTACAGCGCCGGCCGGATCAGGCTGTTCATCCCGGTGTCCAGACCCAGATAGCGCAGGGTGTCCTTGGCTTTTTCCTGGGTGACCCGCGCCAGCAGCACGCCGGCATCGGCAACCAGGTAGCGACCCGGCTCCATCCACAGCGCGTAATGGGGATACGCCGCCTTGACCTCGCGCAGCGCGCGGTCGAGTGCGCCCAGATCCAGCCGCGCCTCGCCCGGATGCGAGGGCACGCCCAGACCACCGCCGATGTCCAGGAATGCCACGCTGCCGACGCGTTCGGCCAGGCTGGCCAACTGCGCGTAGACCTCGCCCCAGTGACCGGCATCGAGCACGCCCGAACCCAGGTGCGCGTGCAGGCCGCGTACCACCACGCCATGGGCATCGGCCAGCTTCAGGAAGGCATCCATCTGCTCCAGAGGCAAGCCGAACTTGCTGCCGGTACCGCCGGTGCGGACCTTCTGGTGGTGCCCCAGCCCGCGCCCGAGGTCCAAGCGCAGTGCGATTTCGCGGCCACGGAACAACTCGCCCCAGTGCTGTAGCGGATACAGCGAATCCAGCGACAGCGTGGCGCGCGTGGCGAGCGCCCAGGCGTAGTCCTCGCGCGGCGCGAAATTGGGGGTGAACAACAGTGGCGCCGAAGCCGGCACCGCGCCGGTCACCGCCTCCAGCTCCCCGGGCGAGACGCACTCGAAACCGAAGCCCTCGTCCGCCAGCGCGCGCAGGATCGCCGGATGGGTGTTTGCCTTGACCGCGTAATGCCAGCGGTCGACCACGGCCAAGGCCTTGAGCTCGCGCGCCTGGGCCCGCACCGTCGGCAGATGGTAGACGTAGCGCGGGGTGGCCTCGGCGCCCAGCTGCAACAACCGCTCGCGCTGCTCGTGGCGCCACCAGGCCGCCGCCACCGACGGCGCCTCGCCGCTGCCATACAGGGTATTCCAGCTGGGACCGAACAGCTCGCAATCGTCGGTGCGCAGCGCGCCGGCTCCGATCAGCAGCTCGTGCAGATGCGGCAGCAGTGCATCGACCACGCTCTCGTCGACCACGAAAGTCAGGTTGAGGTTGTTGGAGGACTGCGAAATCATGTGCACGCGCAACTGGCCGAACTCGGCCAGCACGCTGGACAGCGTATGCAGCATCGAGCGCATCCCGCGACCGACCAGGGTGATCGCGGCGCACGGCGCGATCACCTTGACCCGGCAGACCTTGGCCAGGTCGGCGGCCAGTGCGGCGATCGCGTCCGAGTCGAGCAGGTTTTCGGTCGGGTCCAGCGAGACGGTGACGTTGGTTTCGGCCGAACCGATCAGGTCCACCGACAAGCCGTGCTGCTTGAACTGGGCGAACACGTCGGCCAGGAAGCCGACCTGCTGCCACATCCCGACCGACTCCATCGAGACCAGCGTGATGCCCTTGCGCGCACTGATCGCCTTGACGCTGGGCGCGTGCTCGCGCACCTCCGGGCCGATCACCGTGCCATCGAGCTCGGGCCGGTTGGTGTCCTTGATCAGCAGCGGCACCCGCGGCTCGCGCAGCGGTGACAGGCAGCGCGGATGCAGCACCTTGGCGCCGGTGGTGGCGATCTCCTGCGCCTCTTCGTAATCGAGCCTCTGCAGCAGCCGCGCGCCAGGCACCTGGCGCGGGTTGGCGGTGAACATGCCGGCCACGTCGGTCCAGATCTCCACCCGCTGCGCACGCAGCAGCGCGCCGAAGTAGGCCGCCGACGTGTCCGATCCGCCACGACCGAGCAATACGGTTTCGCCGTCGCCGTCACGGGCGATGAAACCCTGGGTGATGAAGACTTCGCCCAGCGCGGCCAGCCGCGCGGACAGGGCCGGATCCGGATGCGCCTCCACCGTGGCCGAAAGGCGACGGGTCCGCTCGTTCTGGTTGGGCAACGCGACCGCCTGCAGACAGTCGCGGGCATCCAGCCAGTGGGTGGGCAGGCCTCTATCGGACAGGAAGGCGGCGCCCAGTGCGCTGGACAACAGCTCGCCATGCGCCTGCACCAGCGCCTGCCACGCCCGTTCCCCGTCCGGATGCCCACCGGCGACGGCCAGCGCCGCCAGCTCGTCCAGCCGCGCGGCCACCGTCTCCGGCACCGGCAACCCCATCTGCGCCAGCAACGCGTGATGCCGCTCGACGATTGCCCGGGCCTCGCCCTGGCGCGCCTCGGCCTCATCGAGGCGGCACAGCCCCTTGAGCATATCGGTGACGCCGGTCAGCGCCGACACCACCACCAGCACGCGCGCACCCTCGGCGCGCCGGCTGGCGACCAGCGCCCGGATGTTCTGCCAACGCGGCAGCGTGGCGACGCTGGTGCCGCCGAACTTCATCACGATCCAGGGGGCGTCCGCAGGCAGCGGCGCAGGGGCTGTCGAGGTCACGGGCGATCGGGCCAGGTCAAGAAAAAAAGTCCCGCCAGTGTTGCGCTGCGACACGGGGAATGCAATGGTCCGGACTGCCGCCGATTTTTGGACGTCTAGACATCCAGCCAGCATGCAGGGCGGCCTTTGTAGGGTGGGCGTAGGGTGGGCTTCAGCCCACCAAGCCAACAAAGCGGAAAAGCGGAAAAGCTGGCGGGCCGCCGCACGGCTTGAACAGACGGCCAGTCTGCCCGGCGCCGCACGACACACCTGTCTTGCGGCGCCTGCGTAGGGTGGGCTTCAGCCCACCGAGGCCTGCCGGACCGAAGCCAACTCAGCCAGGCCTTGTCACGCCAGTGCGGACCCTCTCCTCAATCCTCTCCCGCAGGGAGAGGAAGCGAAGGTGTGCGCTTTGCGCACCATTATTCGATAACGACGGGGATCTTCCCGATCCGCCCCTGCCACTCCCGCGGCCCGGTCTTGTGCACCGAGGTGCCGGCCGAGTCGACCGCCACCGTCACCGGCATGTCCTGCACGGTGAACTCGTAGATCGCCTCCATGCCCAGGTCGGCGAAGCCGACCACGCGCGAGGCCTTGATCGCCTTGGACACCAGGTAGGCGGCGCCACCGACCGCCATCAGGTAGACCGATCGATGCTTCTTGATCGCATCGATCGCCGCCGGACCACGCTCGGCCTTGCCGACCATGCCGAGCAGACCGGTCTGGGCCAGCACCTGTTCGGTGAACTTGTCCATGCGGGTGGCGGTGGTGGGACCGGCCGGACCCACCACTTCGTCGCGCACCGGGTCGACCGGACCGACGTAGTAGATGAAACGGCCGTTGAAATCCACCGGCAGCGGCTCGCCCTTGTCGAGCATCTCCACCATGCGCTTGTGCGCGGCATCGCGACCGGTCAGCAGCTTGCCCGAAAGCAGCAGCACCTCGCCCGGCTTCCAGCTGGCCACGTCCTCGCGGGTGACCGTGTCCAGATCGACCCGGCGCCCCTTGGAGGCGTCGTAGGTGAGCCGCGGCCAGTCCTCCAGCGAGGGCGGGTCGAGCATCACCGGGCCGGAACCGTCGAGGGTGAAGTGTGCATGGCGGGTGGCGGCGCAGTTGGGGATCAGCGCCACCGGCAGGTTGGCGGCGTGGGTCGGGTAGTCCTTGACCTTGACGTCCAGCACCGTGGTCAGACCGCCCAGCCCTTGCGCGCCGATACCCAGCGCATTGACCTTCTCGAACAGCTCCAGGCGCAGCTCCTCGGCGCGACTGGCCGGGCCGCGGGCGATCAGCTCCTGAATGTCGATCGGCTCCATCAGCGCTTCCTTGGCCAGCAGCATCGCCTTCTCGGCGGTGCCGCCGATGCCGATACCGAGCATGCCCGGCGGACACCAGCCGGCGCCCATGGTCGGCACCGTCCGGAGCACCCAGTCGACGATCGAGTCGGACGGATTGAGCATCACGAACTTGGACTTGGCCTCGGAGCCGCCGCCCTTGGCCGCGACGATCACGTCGACGGTGTCGCCCGGGACGATCGAGACGTTGATCACCGCCGGGGTGTTGTCGCGGGTGTTCTGCCGCCGGCCCGCCGGATCGGCCAGCACACTGGCGCGCAGCTTGTTGTCCGGGTGGTTGTAGGCGCGCCGCACGCCCTCGTTGACCATGTCCTCCAGGCTCATCGTGGCGTCCCAGCGCACGTTCATGCCCACCTTCAGGAACACGGTGACGATGCCGGTGTCCTGACACAGGGGGCGGTGTCCCTCGGCGGCCATGCGCGAGTTGATCAGGATCTGCGCCATGGCGTCCCTGGCCGCCGCACTCTCTTCGCGCTCGTAGGCTGCCGCCAGGCTCTTGATGTAGTCGACCGGATGGTAGTAGCTGATGTACTGCAGCGCGTCGGCGACGGACTGGATCAGATCGTCTTGCTTGATGGTGGTCATGGGTACGCTTTGTCGTAGGAATGCCATGGGCGAGGCCGACAAAGGCGTGCGCCCGGACGCGTATTGTCGCCGCAGCCTCGGCGAGCGGCAAACCGCACCATTCTACGCGCCGCCTCCCATCACGTGCTGAATGCAGTTCATCGCTTAAACCAGCCATGCCTTCCGATCACGGGGCCGGGCCGCCAGGACAAGCAAGGGCACTTGCATCATGGCCGACCCGCACCCATCGGAGGCCCGTTCGAGGGGGGCGGTGTTTTTTCGAGTAGTGGGGATGATGAGGATCATCCATGGCCTTGCTGACGCGAGGCTGTCGACGACGTGCAGGCGCGCCGCCGGCGACCCGCTGCGCGTTGGTTGTCAGTCCGATCCTATGGAGATTTCGCTCATGCAAGTCCATCGCAACACCCTCGCCGGCGCCTTGCTGGTGATGCTCACCGGATTCAGCAGCGCCACCCTGGCCGAACGCGCCCAGGTCGCGACGGATCTGGGCGCCGCCAATGCCGCGCAACAGATCAACGTGACACTCGTATTCAAGGCCCGCCACCAGCGTGAGCTGGAACAATTCGTGTATGCCACGGTGACACCCGGCCATCCGGCCTATCACCGCTTCCTGAGCACCGCCCAGTTCGCCGAGCGCTATGGCGCCAGCGACACAGAGGTGGCGCGGGTGCGCGACTTCCTGCGGCGCCAGGGGATCAGCACCGGCAAGCTGCTGCCCAATCACCTGGCGCTGCGCGCCAGCGGCCCGGTGGGTCGCTTCAGTGCCATGCTGCAGGCGCCGGTACACGACTACGTCGGCCCCAACGGCCGCCGCTTCCGGCGGCCCGTCCGCAATCCCTCGATGCCCGCGGCCCTGGCCGGCACGGTGGTACTCACCAGCGGACTGAGCAACCAGGCGCACTACGTGCCGCATCACCTGCAACGCAAGGTTCCCCTGCGGATGGCCAACAACGCCGTGCGCGGCCTGAGCCTTGCCAGGAGCACCGCTTCGGGCGAGCCGGGGCTCTACACAGTCGGCGACGTGGCCAACTTCTACAACATCAATCCGCTGTACCGCGCGGGCGTGACCGGCAAGGGCTCGACCGTCGGCATCATCACCCTGGCCGACTTCAAGGCCCAGGATGCCCGCGACTACTGGAAGCTCATCGGCCTGCACGTCAAGCCACACCGCATCACCAAGGTGCATGTGGATGGCGGCGCGGAGTACGGTGCCAACGCCGGCAGCGGGGAGACCGCGCTGGACGTCGAACAGGCCGGTGGCCTGGCGCCGCACGCGGACATCCGTGTCTATGACGCCCCCAACAGCGATGCCGGCTTCATCGACGCGTTCTACACTGCCGTCTCGGAGAACGTGGCCGACAGCATTTCGGTCAGCTGGGGCCTGCCCGAGGTGTTCTATTTCGATTCGCCACTGACCGGGGGCGACTACACCGGCCAGCTTCAGGCGTTCCACCAGGTGTTCCTGGAGGCCGCGGCCCAGGGCATCTCCATGTTTGCCGCATCGGGCGACTCGGGCGCATATGACACCGCCAGCGCACTGGGCCATACCGATTTCAGCGCGCCGCTGGCGGTAGACGCGCCGGCGTCCGATCCATTCATCACCGCGGCCGGTGGCACCACCACCCCCTTCAGCTTCAGCTTCGCCGGCGGCCCCACGGTCTCCATCGAGAAGGAGCAGGTATGGGGATGGGATTACCTGCAGGCGTACCTGGACGACGTCGCCCCGGGCGTCTACGACCTGTTCGCCAACGGCGGCGGTGGCGGGGTAAGCGTCTACTGGCGCACACCGCTGTACCAGCGCTTCACCCATGGCATCGAGCGGACCCGCCGACATCAGTCGCTGGTGATCCAGGACGCCACGTGGCTGGGGTATCCAAAGGGCGGGCCGATGACCCTGCTCAAGCTGCGCGGCCACTTCGCCGGTCGCAACGTGCCCGATATCTCCATGAATGCCGACCCTGAAAGCGGCTATCTGGTGGTCTCCTCCACTGACAGCCGGGACGGGATCTCCACCGGAATGGGCGGCACCAGCTTCGTGGCCCCCCAGCTCAGCGGGATCTCCGCCCTGCTTCGCCAGGACGGCGGCCACCGACTCGGCTTCTGGAACCCGCAGATGTATGCCCTGCAGAAGATCTTCGGCTACGGCTGCTGGGCGCCATTCCGCGATATCACCTCCGGCGACAACTGGTTCTACAAGGGCAAGCCGGGCTACTCCCCCGGCGCGGGCATCGGCACCCTGGACGTGGGCAACCTGAGCCTGTTCCTGCACGCCGGGTTCTGAGCGCATGGTCGTGCCGGCATGCCGGCGCGACCCTTTTTGGGGACTGTGATCGAACCGGCCCTCTCCACGCCAGCCGACAGCACGCATCGGTGAGCCCCGACCGCACCGGGACTTGCCGCTGCGGTCGGCTGCCGCCATGCTCGCCCGCTGTTTCCCAGGCGACGCATGGCGATGAGCTCACCCGATCCGGTACACGGTTACCTGCGCAAGCTGCGCTTGTGGGATGCGGCGCTGGTCGTGGTCGGCGGCATCATTGGCGGCGGCATCTTCCTCAACCCCGGCATTGCCGCGCAGCGCACCGGGTCGGACGCGACGTTGTTGCTGATGTGGGTGGGCGCTGGTCTGCTGACCCTGGTCGGCGCGCTCTGCTATGCCGAACTGGGAGCGCGACGACCGCAGGCGGGCGGCAGTTACGTCTACCTGCGCGAAGCGTTCGGGCCACTGGCCGGTTTCCTGTTCGGCTGGACCATGCTGCTGGTGATCTACTCCGGCTCGACCGCCGCCGTGGCGACCATTTTCGCCAGCTACGCAGCCTCGGTGTTCGCGCTGCCGGCCTCCAGCGAGCTGCCGCTGGCGGTGGCTGCCCTGATCTTCGTCTGCGGCCTCAACCTGTTCGGCCTGAAACTTGGCGCGCAGGTGCAGAACATCTTCGCCCTGCTCAAGTTGCTGGCGGTGGCGGTCCTGGTCGGCTGCGGCCTGTTCCTGGCCGGTGCCGGCACCCCGCAGGCCGCTCCCCCGGCCGGCGCGGCACATGCTGGCGGTGGCTTCATGGCTGCCGCCCTGCCCGTGTTGTTCGCCTACTCGGGCTTCACCTACCTCAACAACCTGGCCGGCGAGCTGCGCGACCCGCAGCGCAACCTCCCGCGTGCACTGCTGATCGGCATGCTGCTGGTGATCGGCGCCTATGTGCTGGTCAACCTGGCCTACCTGGCGGTACTCGGACACGACGGGCTGGCCGCCAGCCACGCCCCCGCGGCAGCGGTGATGGAACGCGTCTCCGGCCCCATCGGCGCCCGCCTGATCGCTCTGGGCATCGCCATATCCACGCTGGGCTTCTGCAACATCACCCTGGTCGCGGGAGCGCGGGTGCTGCAGGTGATGGGACAGGACGGGTTGTTCTTCCGCAGCGTTGCGCGGTTGCACCCCCGCCATCGCACACCCAACGTGGCGTTGTTGCTGCTCGGCGGCTGGGCGCTGGTGCTGACCGTGTCCGGCAGCTACGGCCAGTTGCTCGACTACGCCACCTTCGGCGACTGGCTGGCCTGCGCGGTCACCGTGACCACGTTGTTCTGGTACCGCCGCCGCGACCCCCGGCCTCCCCGGTTCCGGGTGCCCGGCTATCCGCTGCTGCCGCTGCTGTTCGTGGGCGTGGTCGGCTGGGTGGTGTTCGAGACCATGCGCAACCAGCCCGCCAACGCCGGTATCGGCGTGCTGATCATGCTGGCCGGCGTGCCGGTCTACGTCGCGTGGCGCCGGCTGTTCAGCGCGCAAACGGAATGAACGCATCCGCCGATGCCACAATGGTACGTATGGGTACGCAGATGACGGGGATCACGGGGATGACGCAAGCGCAGAGTCCGGCCCGGCGCACGGCCGGCAACGCCCCGGCCGTCCCGGACGGCAACCGTGCCGGGGTCGAGCTGACCCTTAACGGCGAGCGGTTCCGCTACGATGGCGATCCGGCCATGCCGTTGATCTGGTACCTGCGCGACGTGCTGGAGCTGACCGGCACCAAGGTCGGCAGCGCGCACAGCGAGGACGGCTCCGGCATGGTGCTGCTCGATGGCAGGGCCACATCGGCGATGGAGCTGCCGATGGCGCAACTGAATGGCCGGCGGATCATCACCGTGGAAGGCCTCGCCGGTGCCGACGGCCGGCTGCATCCATTGCAGAAGGCGTTCATCGACGAGGATGCGATCGGTTGCGGCTACTGCACCAGCGGCTGGCTGATCACCGCGATGGACCTGCTCCTGCGCAAGCCGAACCCGGGCGACGACGACATCGACCGGCTGCCCAACCGCTGCCGCTGCGGCTGTCAGGGCCGGGTCCGCCGTGCGATCAAGCGCGCCGCCAGCGGAGCCGGGGCGTGAGCGGCGTACTGCGGCTGTCGCGGCGGCGCTTCCTGCAGGTACTCGCCGGCACCGCCGGCGCCCTGGTGGTGGGTATTGGCACCAGCGAAGCGGACGACGCGCCGGTACCGCTGGCCTTCCTCGGCGACAGCTTTGCGGGGGTCGGCCCCTACGTGCGCATCGACGCCGAAGGCAACGTGCTGATCGGCGCGCGCGACCCGGACACCGGCACCGGCACCGCCACCGCACTGCCCCGCATCATCGCGGACGAGCTGGAAGCGGACTGGAACCGGGTCACCGTCGTGCCGCTGGGCCTGGGCGTGGCCAGCCGCAACGACAAGCCGGTGTGGATCTACGGTCACCAGCGTTCCGGCATCGGCGACTCGATCCCCGCCGCATGGGCCGATCTGCGCCAGGCCGGCGCGCTGGCCCGCTGGCTGCTCACCGAAGCGGCCGCGCGGCGGCTGGGCGTACCGGCTGACCGACTGCACTGCCAGGCCGGCACGGTGATCGCGCCGGACGGCCGCCGCCTCGGCTACGGCGAACTGGCTGCCGCGGCGGCCAAGCTCGATATCCCGACCGCGCCACTGCCGCTGAAGGAGCCGACCCAATACCGGCTGATCGGGCAACCGGCCGGCGACGTGGATGCGCGCGCCATCGTCACCGGTCAGTTGCGCTACGCCATCGACACCCACCCGGCCGACGCGCTGGTCGCCGTGCTGGTGCATTGCCCCTGGACCGACGGCAGCCTGGCCAGCATCGATACCGCCGACGCGCTGGCGGTCGAGGGTGTGGTCAAGGTGGTGCCGCTCAAGCCCGAAGCCGACCAGCCCGCGGGCCAGACAGTCATCGCCCCGGCGGTCGCGGTACTGGCCAATACCACCTGGGCGGCGCTGCAGGGACGGGACAAACTCAAGCTGGAGTGGAAGCCCGGGCCCAGCGCCGCCGAGGACAGCGCCGCACTGCAGGACCGGGCCGCCGCGCTGCTGGCCAGCGACGCCGAGCCGACCACCCGCGTATACGACGACGGCGACCTGGCCGCCGCCGGCAAGAAGGCGCGCCGGCGAATCGAGGCCAGCTATGTCCAGCCCTGGCTGGCGCATGCCACGCCCGAACCGATGAATTGCCTGGTTCGGCTGGAAAAGGACCGCGCCAGCCTGGTGGTGCCGACCCAGGCGCCCAAGCGCGCCTGGGCCGTGGTCCAGCGGCTGACCGGGCTCGCCCCCGATCGCATCGATATCCAGGTGCCCCGGGTCGGTGGTGGCTACGGGCGCCGGCTCGACCACGATTTCGTGGCCGAGGCGGTGATGCTGGCCAAGGCCAGCGACGGCCGTCCGGTGCGGCTGTTGTGGACCCGCGAGCAGGGGCTGACGCACGACTACTACCGCTCGGCCACCACCCACACGGTGAAGGCGATCATCGACCGTCACCGCCAGGTGATCGGCTGGGACCAGCGCATGGCCAGTGCGCCGGCGCTGGTGCGCCGCGGGGTGGCGCCCGACCGGCTATGGATGTCCGAAGTGGACGCGCAGCAGTTGCCGGCCGGGCTGATCTCCAATTACCGCAACGACTGGTACGCGCTTCAGTCGCTGATGCCGCGCGGCCCACACCGGGGCATGCCGCATACCGCGAACGCGTTCGCGGTGCAGAGTTTCGTCGACGAGATCGCGCACGCCCTGCGTGAGAATCCCCTCGAAACCCAGCGCCGGTTGATCGGCAAGCCCCGACAGGTCCCGCTTGCCGGAGGTGGCCTGCTCGACACCGGCCGCCTGCTGCATGTGCTGGAGCAGGTCGCCGAGCGGATCGGGTGGAGCAACTGGCTGCACAGCGTCAACGGGCTGGGGCTGGCCTGCTGGCATGTCGGCGGCGCCTACGTCGCCCATGCGATGGAGGTGGTCATGAAGGGCGAGAAGCTGGTCATCCTGCGCGCCGTATGCGCGGTGGATGTCGGCCGTGTGGTCAACCCGCTGGGGCTGCGGGGACAGGTGGCCGGCGCCACCTACGACGCGCTGTCGAACGCGCTGAACCTGGAGATCACCTTCAAGAACGGCCAGGTGCGCCAGGACAGTTTCAAGGAGTACCCGCCGGCGAGCATGGCGCAGCTGCCGGACGAGGTCGAGGTGATCATGGTCGACGGCGACCGCGACCCGACCGGGGCCAGCTTCCTGGCGATGCCCACCGCGGCACCGGCCCTTGCCAACGCCGTGTTCCGCGCCAGCGCGGTGCGCGTGCGCCGCCTGCCGTTGATGAAGGAGCTGCTGCGGCTGTTATGAGGCCAGCCGTCTACTGGAACTGGTCGCTGGCAGGCACCCAGGAACTGGCGCTGGCCGCCGGCGCCCGCACGGGTCGTGCCGGCACGGTCGTTGGCCCGACCTGATCGGCGGGACAACCGGGCGGCAGCGGTCCGCCGCTGATCCTCGCCGCGGCGCATTCGGCCTGGTTGCCCAGCGCGACCGGTGTGGCGACGTCGGCCGCACTGGCGGCAGCGGCGACCGTCGCCGGCCCGGCCGGCGCCAGCGGCTGCGAAGGCGCCAGGTGCATGCGGTCGTAGACCTTCTCCGCCACCGGCCTGGGCGGAGGGTTGCCGTTGCCGCAGCCAAGCAGCGCCATCGGCAGCAGCGGCATCACGGCACACTTCACCCGCACGCCGCGCGGCAGGCGGAAGGTGTGCTCCACGGTGGTCTTTTCCACCGCGTGGCGCAGCGCGGTGTCCAGCACACTCTCGCCTTCGGGCGTCCAGTCGCCGGCAAAGCGGGTCGCGTGGTACTCGATACCCGGCACGCGGTGCGACAGAATCTCGGTGTCGCCACGCGGCTTCAGCGGGATATAGCTACCCGGCTTGCCGGTGGCCGAACCCTGCGCCGCACCCTGGTCGGCGCCGGTCCGGTCCTTGCCCTGCTCGCCCTTGCCCTGGCCACGGCCCGCATCCGGCCGGGCCTTGGCGGTGGACTCGCCGGCATGGCTCATGGACGACGCCACGGCCGGAGTCGGCGCATCCGCGACCTGCCCCGGGCGGGCGTAGTCGTCACCCTGCGCACTGGCATGCTCGGCACGGCTGACATCGTCGTCCGGTGTGCGGGCCAGGCTGGCCTCCTCGGCCGCCTGGCCCGCGTCGTCAGCCGGCGCGGGGGTCTGCAGCGGAACTGGCGTGGCCAGCTGGCTGGCCGCAGGGGCAGGGACCGAAGCGGCAGCCACCGGTGCCGGTGGCGCGAGGTCACTCGGGCTGGGCGGCGAGAGGCTGGCCGGCGAAAGGGTGGGCAACTCGATCACCGGCGCCGTGGCCATCGTTACGTCCATCCTGGGGGTCGGTGCACTGGATGGCTGCGGCGTGGCCGGCTGAGAAGGCTCGGGGCGCGTGGGCGGCACCGGGGCCAGTCGTGGCTGGTCCAGCGTGATGGTCGGCACCTGCACCTGGGTGCGCTCGCGCGGCACCTGCGGCGAGGTCACCTGCATGGTGGACTGCAGGTCGATCCGCGGCGCCGGTTGCGCCGGCAGCGGCACACTCTCCAACGCCGGCTCGACCGGCGGCGCTGCGGCGACCGGCGGTGACGGCTGTACCAGCCCCACGGGCAGGTCCGGCCGCGCCAGGCGACTGTCCAGCGCAATGCTGGGCGCACTCACCTGCGGCGGTGACTGCGCCGGCAGCTCGGGCATGGCCAGCGAAGGCGGCGTGGGCATCGGCCGGGTGCCCTCGGCCTGCGGCTTGCGCACCGGCTCGGGCTGGAAGCGCGGCGGCACCGGCCGCGGGGCCGGTGGCGTGTCCAGCACGATCTGCGGGGGCTCGCCGGACGGACTGACCGGCGCGAGGTCCGGCTCCGGTTGCGGTTTGGGCAGGCTGACCGGTGGCGGTGGCGCCGCCACCGGTGCCAGCTTGATGGTCGCCGGCGGCACATCCACGGTGATCACCGGCACCTGCGCGCTGGGCATCTCCGGCTTGGCCGCCGGCGGAGCCGGCGCGGCGGGCGCCTCGGTGTGCACGGTACGGCGGGGTTGCGGCGGCCGGCCCTGATGCGTCGGCCCGGTGCGGCGCGGCGGCCGGCCACGTACCGGCGGTGGCGGCGGAGGTTCCGCCTGCTCGATGAATCGGACCCGCAAGGCCTCGGCAGGTGGGCGTTCGGGCGGTTCCCAGTCGTAGGCCGAACCGAGCACGGCACCGAACAGGAACACCAGGTGCACCAGCAACGTGCCAACCAGGCCGGCCACCCGCAGCAATCGCTCGCGCGGACGCTCGCGTGCGTTGCGGCGGCGATACACCCAGGCCTGGGCGGCCGCCTCCCGCGGCGACTGAAACACCAGCACCGGGCGCTTGGGGCCGGGTTTGTCCACCGGTGGCATGGGCATGGCGGCGAGTGTAGCGTGCGGCGCCGATCAGCGACCGCCAGCGGAGGATCCGGCCGTGGCCGGATCACTTGCGGCACGCCGGGCCAGCTCCGGCGTGTTGCGCGGACACGCTGCCGCCAACGCCTTGCCGCTCCGGTACTGCGCCACGCATGCGGCCAGCTCCGCATCCACCGCGCGATTGGGCGTGTCCACCGGACAACCGTGCGGCAATGGCTTGCCACCGCGGTAAAGGGCAATGCAGCGCGCCACGGTGGGTGGATTGCGCGGGCGCAGCTCCCTGGCCAGCGGGACTGCCGGGGCCATGCTCAGGCGCTCGTCACCGTCCTTCTTCGACGGCGGTGCGGGCGGGTCCTGGCAGAACGGCGTGGGCAGGCCCAACAGCGTCTTGCATTTGAGGTGCACCCCACCAGGCAGGTTGACCGTGGTGGTGTCATTGGTGTGCGTCTTGCTGAGTGCACGCCGCACGCCCTGGCCCAGCAGCGTTTCGTGCGTCGAAGGAAAGGCATCCTCGAAGCGGGTGCGCGCGGTACGGCAGCGGGTCGGCATGGCGCATCACCGACGCATCGCCCTGGGGCCGATGCGGAATATAATCGGCGCGGGCCGGGGCACTGCTGGCCGCGGCCGGCAGGATGGGCTGCCCCGTGTTGTCGTACAGCCGCGCCGCGGAAGTCGCCGGTCCGGTGGCTTCCGCCGATGGCGAAGCGCCAACAGGCCGGGCGGGCTTCTGCTGCACCGGCCGCCGGGGCCCGGCCGGTCGCGCCGGAAGCCCGGGCAGCGGAGGGGGCTCCGGCGCGGGAGTCGATTCGCGGGTGGCGATGAAGCGCACCGCGATCGCGTCGCGGCGGTGGCCTTCGATGGGCTCGCCCCCCGATGGGGGTCTCATCGCGACCCAGGTCAGGCCGGCAAACAACAGATGCAACAGCACCGCGGTGCCAGCAGCCAGTCGAGACGGCCAGCGCGGCGGCGGGCGTTGCCGGTGGCCTCCTCGCAACATCTTGCATGTGGCCTCATCCAGAGGCATCAGGCCCGTCGCGCCATCACGCGAGACAGGTACCTGCGGCGGGTCGGTCCGTGACGTAGGGCTGATCGGGATGGCCTCGCGAAAAAGAACCGGCGCAGGCGGTTGCCTGGCCTGCACATGCAGACAGGTTGTCCCGGCCAAGGTTCCCGCCCGCGCTTGACCCGGCGACGCGTTGGCACAAATCTATGCAGACGGCCGTCGCGCAAGCGCGGAGGCCGTGCCCGCCATGACCGCCCTGCGTCCCGGCTACTGCCGAGAAGGACGACCATGACGGCCCGCTATCGTCAGCCGCCTGTCGTGCGGCCTCGTGCGGCGCCGCTCATGCCGATGCGAGACCGCGTCCCTTGCCTAGAGGAGGACGTCTCGTGACCCATTCCACGGAAAGCATCCGCAATATCGCGCTCGCCGGCCATGCCGGCGCGGGCAAGACCACCCTGTTCGAAGCGCTGCTGCACGCCGGGGGAACCCTCCAGACCCAGGGCTCTGTCGAGCGCGGCACCACCTATTCCGACCACGACGCGCAGGAAAAGGAGCGTGGCCACTCGATCGACAGCACCCTGGCCTCCATTGCGCATGGCGACTGCCATATCAACCTGATCGACACCGCCGGGTATCCCGAATTCCGCGGCGGTGCGCTGTCGTCCCTGGCGGCGGTGGAGACGGTGATGGTGGTGGTCAATGCGATCAACGGCATCGAACACGGCACGCGGAGGATCATGGAGCATGCCCGCACGCGCCGACTGGCTCGGGTACTGGTGGTCAACAAGATTGATTTCGATGGCGCCCGGTTGCGCGCACTGGTGCAGGCATTACGCGACGAGTTCGGCAACGAATGCCTGCCGGTCAACCTGCCCGCCCAGGGTGCGCGTCGCGTGCTGGACTGCTTCTTCCACGACGACGGCGCGACCGACTTCTCCTCGCTGCGCGAGGCGCACCGGCAGATCCTCGACCAGGTGGTGGAGATCAACGAGACCGTGATGGGCGCCTACCTCGACCGCGGCGAGCGCTCGCTTTCACCGCAGCAGTTGCACGACGCCTTCGAGCAATGCCTGCGCGAAGGCCATCTGGTGCCGATCTGCTTCGTCAGCGCCCGCAACGGGGTCGGCGTGCCCGAGCTGCTGGAGCTGGCCGAGCGGCTGCTGCCCAACCCCGCCGAAGGCAATCCACCGCCGTTCCTGAATGGCCGGGACGAACCCATCACCGTCAACGCCGACCCTTCCGCGCCGGTGATCGCCGATGTCTTCAAGATCGTCAACGACCCGTTCGTCGGCAAACTGGGAGTATTCCGCGTGTGGCAGGGCACGGTGCGGCGCGACAGCCAGTTGCTGGTCGATGACGGGCGCAAACCGTTCAAGGTGGCGCATCTGTTCCGGATGGACGGCAAGGCACACCTGGAGATAGAGCAGGCGGTGGCCGGCGACATTGCCGCCGTGGCCAAGGTGGAGGAGCTGCATTTCGACGCGGTATTGCACGACTCGCACGAAGACGATCGCGTGCACCTGGCGCCGCTGGCCTTCCCGCAGCCCATGTTCGGGCTGGCCCTGGAGCCTGCCCACAAGGGGCAGGAGCAGAAGCTGTCGCAGGCGCTGGCGCGGCTGGCCGACGAGGATCCGTGCCTGCGTGTGGAACATCACAAGGAACTCAACGAAACGGTACTTCTGGGCATCTCCGAATTGCACCTGAAAGTGGTGCTCGAGCGCATGCGCGAGCGCTACGGCGTCGACGTGCACACCCGGCCGCCGCGGATCGCCTACCGCGAGACGATCGCCGGCAGCGCCGAGGGACACCACCGCCACAAGAAGCAGACCGGTGGCGCCGGCCAGTTCGGCGAGGTGTTCCTGCGGGTCGAGCCGCTGCAGCGGGGCGGCGGCTTCGAGTTCGTGGACGAGGTGAAGGGAGGGGTGATTCCCGGGGTGTATCTGCCGGCCATCGAGAAGGGCGTGCGCCAGGCGATGGAGCGCGGTGCCGTTGCCGGCTTCCCGCTGCAGGACGTGCGCGTGACGGTGTACGACGGCAAGCACCATCCGGTGGATTCGAAGGAAGTGGCGTTCGTCGCCGCCGGGCGCAAGGCGTTCATGGACGCGGTCGGCAAGGCGCAGCCGATCGTGCTGGAACCGTTCGTGGACCTGGAGGTGTGCATTCCCGAACATCACGTGGGTGACGTCACCGGCGGCCTGGCCGGCAAGCGTGCCCGCATCCTGGGCACCGACAGCCAGCGCGGCGGCGAATTGCTGATCCGGGCGCAGGCGCCGCTGGCCGAACTGTCCGAGTACCCCACCGAACTGAAGTCGGCCACCGGCGGTCGGGGCCGCTACAGCCTCGACCTGAGCCACTATGAACCGGCCCCGCCGCCGGTGCAGCGGCGGTTGGCCGAGGCCTGGCGACCCCACGCCGAGGACGAGTGACCGCGCAGTTCACGCCACGCTTCGCGGCACGCCGCTAGTCTGGCCATCGATGGGCCTGCGCTGCACGCCATCCGCCCGCAGCGGCGGTAGTCCGCGGCCCTGCCACTGTCCCGCCGCCTTTGTCAGTGCCCGATCACGACCGGCGCTGACAAGGCGACGACGCGGCCAGCGATCCGGCACTGCCCGCGCTGCCACGACCCGTGCCGAACAGCCGCCACCTTCCGACGGAGACCTGCCGATGAACCATGCTCCCGCGCAAGCCAGCGAAGCGCCAGCCGGATCGCCGTCCGGCGAATACCGCAACTATGTGACGCCACGCGGGATGTCGCAGTTGCAGGCACGCCGCGACAGCGTTCGTGCCGAACTGGCGACCCTGCCCGGCGACGGCGACGATGCGGCCACTCCCGCGGCCGCCCCGCAGCGCGCATGGCTCGAGCGGGAGTTGCACGCGCTGGATCAGCGCCTGGGCAGCGCCACCGAGGTGGATCCGGAGCGGCAACCGGCCGGACAGGTGGCATTCGGTGCCACCGTCACCCTGGACAGCGAGGAGGGCCGGCAGCGCTGGCAGATCGTGGGCGAGGACGAAGCCGACCTGGCCCACGGGCGCGTCAGTTACCGCTCGCCGCTGGCGCGGGCGTTGCTGGGCGCGCGCGTCGGCGACGAGGTGAGCTGGTCGCGCCCCGCCGGGGACCTGCCGATCGAGGTGCTGGCAATCGACTACCGCGACGACTGAGCCTTGGCCCTGCCATGTCCCGGCATGATGCTCATGCCGCCAGCGTGTCGATCAACGCATTGGCGAAAGCGGGAATGTCGTCCGGCTTGCGGCTGGTGATCAGGTTGCCGTCGCGCACCACCTCGCTGTCCTCCCACTGTGCCCCGGCGTTCTCCAGGTCGGTGCGCAGCGACGGCCACGAAGTGAGCTTGCGTCCCTTCACCTGGTCGGCATTGATCAGGGTCCAGGGGCCGTGGCAGATCGCTGCCACCGGCTTGCCCGACACGGCAAAGGCGCGAACCAGTTCCACCGCCGCCGGCAGGGTGCGCAGCTTGTCCGGGTTGATCACCCCGCCGGGCAGCACCAATGCGTCGAAATCGGTCGCATCGGCATCGGCCAGCTTTACGTCTACCGGCACGCTGCCTGCCCAGTCGGCCCCCTTCCAGCCCTTGATCCGGTCGGCGTCGCCCGGGGCGATCACCTCCACCTGGGCTCCGGCTTCCTCAAGCAACCGCTTCGGTTCGGTCAGCTCCGAATGCTCGAAACCATCCGTGGCGAGGATCGCGACGGAGCGACCGGTCAGTCGGGAAGATGTCATGGGCTTCTCCTTTTTTTCCTGGAAAACGCCAGCATGACAACTACCGCATACGACCGGCGTGGCATTGAGGTGAGCGGCGCGTGCAAACGGCCCCGCACGCGTTTGAAACGGTACTCAGCGCTTGGGCTTGAGCAGCGTGCCGCTGCAGCGAGGCGAGCCGCACAGGCACTTCCACAACTTCTTCAGGCGCGCGGTATGGGGCACGTCCAGGGTGATGCCGTAGTCGTAGGTCAGCTCCTCGCCCGGCTCGATGTCACGCAGCGCCTCGATCAGCACGCGGTCCCTGCGCGGATCGCCGCTGGCACTTTCCTCGACTACCGCGCGGCAGTTCGGCTCACAGCTGTGGTTGATCCAGCGCGCCGTGTTGCCCTTGCGGTTGGCGTCGATGATGTAGTGCTCGTTGAGGGTGAACAGGAAGGTATGCCCGCTCTCGCCGCCATCGCCATACATCTGGTCGGCCTCGGCATCGCTCATCAGCGTGCCCTTGTACTGGATCACCTCCTCGCCCCTGGCGATCGGAGCGGTGGCAAACACGCCATTGCCGTGGATCGGCGAGCGGCGGGCAACATAGCGTCGGGACATGCGCAGACAACCTCGGATGGCACTGGGACGGGTAGCCGACGATCATGCCCGTTTGCCGGCGACGGCGAAACCTCGCCCGCGGGAATGGCCGAGCGCGCCGGGGCATTCCGCGCGTCCGCGCATGCCGTGGCGGCCCCGATCGGGCCCACCGCCGTGGAGAGGTGCCACGCGGCGGTCGACGTGGGTAGAATCGACAATTCGAACGATCGTTTGGAGGAGCCATGACCGCACCGGCCACGACACGTCTGTTGCGCTGGATCTTGCCCGGCCTGCTGTTACTGGGCCTGCTCGGCTGCGGACCGCCGCGCAAGAGCGTGTTCCCGCCGTCGGTCAGCATCCAGCAGATGCAGGTAGCGGCCAACGGCAGCTGGCACCTCACCGTGCGCATCCAGAACAACAGCTACGCCGGCATGCAATTCCAGGCGCTTGACGGTGAACTGAAGCTGGGCAGCCTGCTGCCGGTCCGGCTGCATGGCAACTTTCAGCGCGACATCCCCGCGCTGGCCGGCGACGTGATCGACATCGAACTGCTGCCGACCCCCGCGATGACCGCGGCGCTGGCCGCTGCGTCGGCCCGTGGCAGCGCAGGCTCGGTCGCCTACACCCTCGACGGCAACGCCAGTGCGGTCCCCGACCATGAGGACCAGCCGCGCGACTTCCCCTTCCACGGCAGCGACTGGCTGTCGCCGGTCCCCGGCATCGCCCGTACCTGGCGCTGACCGGTCATTGCCCCTGCCCCGCACCCCAAGGAATCAAACATGACCGCATACAAGGCGCCTCTGGACGACCAACGCTTCACCCTGTTCGACGTGCTTGGCGCCGAACCCGTGCTGATGTCCCTGCAGGGCGGCGAGGCGCACAGCCGCGACCTGCTCGATGCGGTGCTGGAGGAAGCGGGCAAACTGGCCGAGCAGGTGCTGGCGCCAACCAACGGCCCGGCCGACGCCGAGGGCTGCCACTTCGACAAGGCCACCGGCGCGGTCACCACGCCAAAGGGCTTCAAGGAAGCCTTTCGCCAGTTCGCCGACGGCGGCTGGGCCGGCCTGACCAATCCCGAAGCGTTCGGCGGCCAGGCGCTGCCGGCGGTGATGGGCACCGCCACCACCGAGCTGCTGCAGAGCGGCAACCTGGCCTGGAGCCTGTACCCACTGTTGTCCGAAGGCGCCAGCCACGCACTTGAGATCCACGGCGAGGACTGGCAGAAGGAGCGCTTCCTGAAGCCGATCGTGGCAGGTCGCTGGACCGGCACCATGTGCCTGACCGAGCCGCAGGCCGGCTCCGACCTGGGGCTGGTCAAGACGCGCGCCGAACCGACCGACGACGGCAGCTACCGGATCAGTGGCACCAAGATCTTCATCAGCGCCGGCGAGCACGACCTGACCGAGAACATCGTGCACCTGGTACTGGCCCGTCTGCCCGATGCGCCGGCCGGCAGCCGCGGCATTTCGATGTTCATCGTGCCAAAGTTCAAGGTGAACGAGGACGGCTCGCTGGGGGAGCGAAACGCCGTGGCGGCCGGTGCCATCGAGCACAAGATGGGCATCCATGCCTGCTCCACCTGCGTGATGAACTTCGACGGCGCCCAGGGCTACCTGATCAGCAAGCCGAACAAGGGCTTGGCGGCCATGTTCACCATGATGAATGCCGCGCGCCTGGCGGTGGGCGTGCAGGGCCTGGCGCTGGCCGAACGCGCGCTGCAGAACAGCCTGAACTACGCCCGCGAGCGGCTGCAGTCGCGTTCCCTGTCTGGCCCCAGGTTTCCGGACAAGCCCGCCGACAACCTGCTGGTGCAGCCGGACGTGCGCCGCATGCTGCTGACCCAGCGCGCATTCGTGGAGGGCTCGCGGGCACTGGTGATGTACACCGCATTGCAGACCGACATCGAGGCGCGCGCGACCGACGCGGCCGAGCGCCAGAAAGCCGGCGAGCTGGTCGCCTTCCTCATCCCGATCGCCAAGGGCGTGGTTACCGAGCTGGCGCAGGAAGCCACCAAGGAGGCCCTGCAGGTCTACGGTGGCCACGGCTACATCAAGGAGAACGGCGTCGAACAGTTCGTCCGCGACGCGCGCATCATCACTCTCTACGAAGGCACCACCGGGATCCAGGCAGCCGACCTGCTCGGTCGCAAGATCCTGCAGTTGCAGGGCGTGGGCTTCAAGCACTTCCTGGAGGAAATCAGCGCGTTCTGCCAGCAGCACAGTGCGGACGAGGCACTGCGCGCGCTGATCGGCCCGCTGGCGGTGGCCACGCGCAACTGGGGCGACCTGACCCTGAAGCTGGCCGAGCGGGTGCAGGCCAACCCGGAGGAACTGGGTGCCGCGGCCACCGACTACCTGTACTACTCCGGCTACGTCACCCTGGCCTACCTGTGGGCACGCAGCGTGGTCGCGGTCGCGAGCCAGCACGCAGCCGGCCGCGTTCAAGCAGGCCAAGCGCGACACCGCCGCATTTTATTTTGCCCGGATCCTGCCGCGCTGCCTGGCGCACCAGGCGGCGATCGAGGCAGGGGTCGACACGCTGCCGATGATCGACTGACATCGCGCATGGGGTGGGCCCGGCTTCGGCTAGCGCCGCGGACCCCACGAGACATGTGGGTGCCCCCAAGCCGGGCACCCACAGAATCCCGGGGCCGCCCCGGATCAACCTACCGAGAGATCACGACCAGCCTGACCCATGGTGAGGCCTTCGGTTGCCCCACCCCATGTAGGAGCGGCTTCAGCCGCGATGCGCGCGGCGTGCGCGGCTGTTGGTTTGCACGTCGCCACGGCCGCTGGCGCGGCCATCGCGGCTGAAGCCGCTCCTACATTGGCCTGGCAGCCCGCGCCGCGCGCCTAGGCGCGCCAGATCAGGCTGGCAAAGCGACCGCTGGCCTGGCCATCGCGACGGTAGGAATAGAAGCGCGGGTCAGCGATCGCGGCTGAAGCCGCTCCTGCATGGCCTGCTGCAGCCAGCGGCTGCCCACGCTGCGCGCCTGGACGCACCGGATCAGGCTGCAGCATTCCGGGTCCATCCCGGGTGGGCCATCTCCTGGGAGATCACGACTAACCTGACCACGGCGGGACCTTCGGTTGCCAGACCCCATGTAGGAGCGGCTTCAGCCGCGATGCGCGCGGCGTGCGCGGCTGTTGGTTTGCACGTCGCCACGGCCGCTGGCGCGGCCATCGCGGCTGAAGCCGCTCCTACATTGGCCTGGCAGCCCGCGCCGCGCGCCTAGGCGCGCCAGATCAGGCTGGCAAAGCGACCGCTGGCCTGGCCATCGCGACGGTAGGAATAGAAGCGCGGGTCGGTGAAGGTGTCGAAGCCGCCGCCGTGGATCGCCGACACGCCGGCGGACTGCAGGCGCATGCGTGCCAACGTCGCCAGGTCGCACCGCCAGTGGCCGGGAGCGGTCGCAACGAAGGCGCCTGCGGCGGCTGGATCGGCGCCGACGAAGGCCGCACGCACCTCCTCGCCCACTTCGTAGGATGCCGCGCCGATGCATGGCCCCAGCCAGGCCAGCAGCTGGGATGCCGGGGCCGGCATCGCGGCCACGGTCGCCTCCAGCACGCCGGCGGCCAGCCCGCGCCAGCCGGCATGTGCGGCACCGATGTGCGCGCCGTCCGCGCTGCACAGCAACACCGGCAGGCAGTCGGCGGTGAGCACCGCCAGCACCGTGCCCGGCAGGTGCGACACCGCCGCGTCGGCCTGCGGCTCGGCAGCCGCTGGCAGCGGCCCCAGCTCGGCCACGGTGGTCCCATGCACCTGGCGCAGCCAGCGCGGGGCGGCCGGCAGATGCAGCGCCTGCTGCAGGATTTCGCGATTGCCGTGCACCGCCTCGGCGCTGTCGCCGCTGCGCAGTCCGAGGTTGAAACGCGCGAACGGCGGCGCCGACAAGCCGGGTCCGTCGCGGGTGGTCACCGCCGCGTGGATGCCGCGCGGCGCTGGCCATTCGGGAAACAGCCAGGCGTCGTTCATGTCCCCGAATGCCCCCTGCCATGCAAAAGGGGCAGCCTATACCAAAGCGGACAACCACTCACCGTGCAACACCCTTCCAACTGATCGACCACGCCACTAGAAGTCGTCCGCGCCCTGCTGCTGCAGGTCCACCCGCAACGCCTCGATCAGCGCCTGCTGGTCGGCCGGGCGCTCGGCCTGAAACGCCATCGGCTCGCCGGTGGCCGGATGGACGAACGCCAGCCGCTCGGCATGCAGCGCCTGGCGGCGGAAACCGCGCAGCGCCGCGGCCAGCTCCGGCGACGCGCGCTTGGGCAGGCGCAAGCCGCCGCCGTACAACGGGTCGCCCACCAGCGGATGCTGGATGTGCGCCAGGTGCACGCGAATCTGGTGGGTGCGCCCGGTCTCCAGGTTGCACTGGATCAGGCTGTGCGCGCGGAAGCGTTCGCGCAGGCGGTAGTGGGTCACCGCACGCTTGCCATCCTCCTCGTCACGCACCGCCTGGCGCAGCCGATCGCCCATGTGCCGGCCGATCGGCTCGTCCACGGTGCCGCCGGAAACCATGGTGCCCAGCACCACCGCCTCGTACTGCCGCTCCACGTCGTGGCGGGACAGCATGTCGACCAGCGCGGTATGGGTGGCCAGGGTGCGCGCCACCACCATCAGTCCCGAGGTGTCCTTGTCCAGCCGGTGCACGATGCCGGCCCGCGGCAATTCGGCCAGCTTGGCGTCGTGGTGAAGCAGTGCGTTGAGCAGGGTGCCGACCGGATTTCCCGCGCCCGGATGCACCACCAGCCCGGCCGGCTTGTTCAATACCAGCAGATGCTCGTCCTGGTGCACCACCTCCAGCGCGATCGCTTCGGGCTGGCTGGTGACCTCGGTCTCCAGTTCGGCCAGCAGCTGTACCTGCTCGCCCCCGTGCAGCAGCTGCCGCGGCGGCGCCACCTTGCCGTCCAGGGTCACCGCGCCGGACTTCACCCATTGGCTCAGCCGCGAGCGCGAGTAGTCCGGGAACATCTCGGCCAATGCCTGGTCGAACCTGCGACCGGCCGCCGACAGCGGCACCACGGCGTCGTGGCGGATGGTGGTCATGCCACCCTCCGCGGGCCCGGTGTGCTTTGGGCTATCATCCCTCTTTGCTCAACCATTTGAATCTTCCCATGCGCTTAATTAGCAAACTGCTCGCCGTACTTGCCCTGGCCGTGTCGTTGAGCGGGTGCTCGATGTTCGGGACCAAGGGCCAGACCATCGATACCATGCCGGTGCAGCAGTTGTACGCCAAGGCGCACGACTCGCTGGCCCATGGCGACTACGCCGCCGCGACCAAGGCCTACCAGCGCCTGATCGCCCGCTTCCCGTCCGGCGAGTACAACGAGCAGGCGCAGATCGATCTGGCCTACTCGCAGTACAAGGATAACCAGCCGGACGACGCCTACTCGACGATCAACCGGTTCATCAAGACCTTTCCGACGCACAAACACGTCGATTATGCCTACTACTTGCGCGGCCTGATCAATTTCGACCGCACCAGCGGCATGATCGACCGCTACCTGGGCCGCAGCGAATCCCAGGCCCGGCGCGACCAGGGCTACAACCTGCAGGCGTTCGACGACTTCGCCGAGCTGACCCGCCGGTTTCCCAACAGCGCCTACGCGACCGACGCACGCCAGCGCATGATCTACCTGCGCAACGTGCTGGCCGGCTTCGAGATCAACGTGGCCGAGTTCTACCTTCGCAACAAGGCGTACGTGGCCGCCGCCGATCGCGCCCAGTACGTGGTCGAGCACTACCAGCAGGCGCCGCAAGTAGCCGATGCACTGGCGATCCTCGCACGCAGCTATCATGCGCTGGAACAGGACAAGCAGGCCGAGCAGGTGCGCAAGGTACTGGCGCTGAACTATCCACAGCATCCGTACCTGGACGACCCGAAGTGGCCGCACGCGCCATCCACCCTGCGCAAGATGGTGCCGTTCTCCGGTCACCACTGATCGTTCGCCGGTCGGATCGGAGCGAAGGCCGCCGGGAAACCGGCGGCCTTTTCCGTGGTGCCGCCCCGAAAGCCGCGGACGGCTCAGCTCCAGCCCGAGGTGATCGGGTAGCGCCGCTCGCGGCCGAAGGCACGGGTGGTCACGCGCGGACCGGGAGCGGACTGGCGGCGCTTGAACTCGTTGTTCAGCACCAGCCGGGCGATCCGGCTCACCGTCTGCGGATCGTGGCCGGCGGCGGCGATCTCCACCTGCGATTGCTCGCCCTCGACGAAGCGCGCCAGGATCGCATCGAGTTCGTCGTAGGGCGGCAGCGAGTCCTGGTCAGTCTGGTCCTCGCGCAACTCGGCCGAAGGCGGTCGCTCGATCACCTCGGGCGGAATCACCCACGCCGCCCCGTCGCGCTCGGCGGCCGCCTGGTTGCGCCATCGGCAAAGGCGGTAGACCGCCGTCTTGTAGACATCCTTCAGCGGCGCATAGGCGCCGCACATGTCGCCGTACAAGGTGGCGTAGCCGACCGCCATCTCGCTCTTGTTGCCGGTCGCCAGCAGCAATTGGCCGAGCTTGTTGGACAACCCCATCAGCATCACCCCGCGGGTGCGTGACTGCAGGTTCTCCTCGGTGGTGTCCACGTCGCGATCGCCGAACGCCGGTTGCAGGGCGGTGAGAAACGAGCGATAGGTCGGCTCGATGTCGATCACGTGATAGTCCACGCCAAGCTTCTGCGCCTGGCCGCGTGCACCGTCGAGCGACAGCGGCGAGGTGTAGCGGGTCGGCAGCATCACCGCAGTGACCCGTTCGGGCCCCAACGCGTCCACCGCGAGCGCCAGCGTCAACGCCGAATCCACCCCGCCGGACAGGCCCAGCAGCACGCCGGGAAAACGGTTCTTGTCGATGTAATCGCGGATCCCGCGTACCAGCGCCCCGTACAGGATCGCTTCGGCGCAGGTGTCCTGTGCGACCGGCCAGTCGCGGGCGTGCAGGGTGCGCGTGGCCGGGTCGAACTCGGCCCACAGCAGCGCGTCGACAAAGGCCGGCGCCCGCGCGGCAATGCTGCCGTCGCCGTTGACCAGCAGCGAGCCGCCGTCGTAGACCACCTCGTCCTGGCCGCCGACCATGTTGACATAGGCGATGGCACAGCCGGTCTCGCGCGCCCGCGCGGTGAGCACCCGCTCGCGACCGGCCTGCTTGGCGTCATCCCAGGGTGAGGCATTGATCACCAGCAGCAGCTCGGCCCCCGCGGCGGCGGCCTGGGCCGCAGGCTCCGGCTGCCAGGCATCCTCGCAGACCAGGATCCCCACCCGTACCTCGCCGACCATCACCGTGGCGGTGGCATGGCCGGGCCGGAAATAGCGCTTGTCGTCGAACACGCCGTAGTTGGGCAGCGCCTGCTTGTGCGCGGTGCACTCGACCCTTCCTTCGCGCAGCAGGCTGGCGGCGTTGTACACCTCGCCCTCGCTGTGCGGGTGCCCGATCAGCGCGGCGATCGATCCAGTGTGGGTGGCAAGCTCCTGCAGCGCGTCCTCGCAGGCACGCAGGAAACTGGGCCGGTTGAGCAGGTCCTCCGGCGGATAGCCGCTGATCGCCAGCTCGGGAAACACCACCAGCGCCGCCTCGCCCGCTTCCGCCTGGCGCAGCAGATCGCGCGCCCGGGTCGCGTTCGCGGCGACGGCGCCGACGGGGAAATCGTGTTGGGCGAGGGCCAGACGGAGCATGGGCATGAAGACAGGCGGACCGGAAGGGGCGCCCATGGTAATTCAATCCCGGTGAGCGCCGGCTCGTGCCGGCTGTCCGGTCGTTAACCGAGGTGCAACCACGCGCATGAAAAAGCCGCGCCAGGGGCGCGGCTTTCTGTGCGACCCTGCGGGACGCTTACTTCATCAGCTTGGCCAGGGTCTTGCCCAGGTCGGCCGGCGACTTCACCGTGGTCACGCCGGCCTTTTCCAGCGCGGCGAACTTGGCCGCGGCGGTGCCCTTGCCGCCGGAGATGATCGCGCCGGCATGGCCCATGCGCTTGCCCGGAGGGGCCGACGCACCGGCGATGAACGACACCACCGGCTTGGTCACGTACTCGCCGATGAACTCGGCGGCGTCTTCCTCGGCGCTGCCGCCGATCTCGCCGACCATGATGATGCCCTCGGTCTGCGGGTCGTCCTGGAACAGCTTCAGGCAGTCGATGAAGCTCAGGCCGTTGATCGGGTCGCCGCCGATGCCGATGCAGGTGGACTGGCCCAGGCCCTCGTTGGTGGTCTGGAACACCGCTTCATAGGTCAGCGTGCCCGAACGCGAGACGATGCCGACCTTGCCCGGCTGGTGGATATGACCGGGCATGATGCCGATCTTGCACTCGCCCGGGGTGATGATGCCGGGGCAGTTCGGCCCGATCAGCACGGTCTCGGGATGCTGCTGCAGCACGTTCTTCACGCGCAGCATGTCCAGCACCGGGATGCCCTCGGTGATCGCCACGATGACCTTGATGCCCGCGTCGATCGCCTCGAGGATCGAGTCGGCCGCGAACGGCGGCGGCACGAAGATCACCGACGCGTCGGCGCCGGTCTCGGCCACGGCCTCGTCCATGGAGTTGAAGACCGGCAGGCCGATGTGCTCCGAACCGCCCTTGCCCGGGCGTGACGCCGCCGACGATCCTGGTGCCGTAGTCGATCGCCTGCTCGGCGTGGAAGGTGCCCTGCTGGCCGGTGAAGCCCTGCACCAGCACCTTGGTGTTCTTGTTGACCAGAACGCTCATTCGATAACTCCTCAGGCCTTGGCCGCAGCCACGGCTTTCTGCGCCGCGTCGTTGAGATCGTCGGCCGGCGTGATCGCCAGGCCGGAGTTGGCCAGCAGCTCGCGGCCCTTCTCGACATTGGTGCCCTGCAGGCGCACCACCACGGGAATCTGCAGCCCCACTTCCTTGACCGCGGCGATGATGCCCTCGGCGATCAGGTCGCAGCGCACGATGCCGCCGAAGATGTTGACCAGGATCGCCTTGACCTTGTCCGAGGACAGGATCAGCTTGAACGCCTCGGTCACGCGCTCCTTGGTGGCGCCGCCGCCGACGTCGAGGAAGTTGGCCGGCTCGCCGCCGGCCAGCTTGATCACGTCCATGGTGGCCATCGCCAGGCCGGCGCCGTTGACCATGCAGCCGATGGTGCCGTCCATGGTCACGTAGTTGAGGTTGTGCTGCACCGCGGCCGCCTCGGCGGCGTCTTCCTGGGTCAGGTCGCGCATGGCGGCCAGGTCCGGGTGGCGGAACTCGGCGTTGTCGTCGGAGTTGACCTTGCCGTCCAGCGCGGCCAGGTTGCCGTCGGCCAGGATCGCCAGCGGGTTCAGCTCGACCAGCGCCAGGTCCTTCTCGTTGAACAGCTTGTACAGCCCCAGCATGATCTTGGTCAGCTGGTTGACCTGCTTGGGCGTCAGCTCCATGGCGAAGCCGAGCTGGCGGCACTGGTACGGCTGCAGCCCCTCGACGAAGTCGACCACCACGGTGTGGATGTCCTCGGGGGTGTCCCTGGCGACCTGCTCGATGTCCACGCCGCCGTGCTTGGAGGCGATGAACGAGACCGCCTTGGTGTCACGGTCGACCAGGATCGACAGGTACAACTCCTTGGCGATGTCGGTGGCGTCGGTGACCAGCACCAGGTTCACCGGCAGCGCGCGGCCGGCCGACTGGTAGGTTTCCATGTTGGTGCCGAGCATGCCCTTGGCGGCGGCACGCACGTCGTCGAGGCTCCTGCAGAACTTCACGCCGCCGGCCTTGCCGCGGCCGCCTGCGTGGATCTGCGCCTTGACCATCCACTGCGAGCCGCCCAGGTGCTTGGCGACATCGACGGCGGCGTCGGGGGAATTGGCAACCTTGCCCGGCGGCACGGCAATGCCGTACTTGGCGAACAGCTCTTTGGCCTGGTACTCGTGGAAATTCATTCGATACCTCGAGTGAACGGAAAAACGGGACGGCCGCACGCGGAAACTGGCGTGGACCGGAAGAATCGGACGGCGTTCTAACGCGCTGCCGGATGCAGTGCGCTGCCAGCTGAAGTGGCACAAACGGCGCAATACGGCTGGGTATTTTCGCTTAAAGGGCCCCGTGATGGAAAGGGGCGCTCCGCAGCGGTGTGGCGAAGCCCCGCGGGGCATGGCGTTGCGCGCCAGCGTGTCTATACTCGCAGGCACGAGCGTCCCAAGGAGTGCCCTGCCCCGTGCCCAACTCGACAGCGCCCGTTTTTGTCAGCACCCGCCCGGCGGCGGTCGCGATCAGGCACGAGCTGTATTTTCTCAATTATTTCCGGCTGGCGCAGGCGCTGATCTACGCCGGCCTGGTGTTCAGCGGCCCGGGGCTGTCCTGGCCCTCGCTCAGCCAGCCAGGCCTGGCGCGCGCCGTATCGGCGCTGTTCCTGGTGTTCGCCCTGGCCATCCTGTCGCAGACGCATCGTTCGATGGCGCGGGCCACGGTGGTGGTCTCCGGCACCCTGGTGGTGGACATCCTGGTCGCGGTACTGGCGGCTACCGCCATGCACGATGCGCGCATCGGCATCGCCATGATGCTGGCGGTCAACCTGAGTACCGGCGCGCTGATCCTGCCCTGGCGCCTGTCCAGCTTCTTCGCCGCGCTGGCCACCCTGGGCATGCTCGGGCACGCTTTCCTGGGCCTGCGCGACGGCGGCATCGAGACCGGCGAACTGCTGGAGTCGGGCCTGTTCGGGCTGGCCTATTTCGCCAGCACCACGCTATGCCACGTCCTGGGGCGCCAGTTGCGCGCAACCGAGGCACTCGCCGAACAGCGCAGCATCGACCTGGCCAACCTGTCCCAGGTGAACGAGCTGATCATCCGCCGGATGAAAACCGGCGTGCTGCTGGTGGATGATGCCAACCGCATCCACCAGCTCAACGAGTCGGCCTGGATGCTGCTGGGCAACCCCGGCGCCGAGGAGCGGGACCTGGGCAAGCTGGCGCCGGAGCTGTCGCGCCGTCTGTACCACTGGATGACATCCGGCAAGCTGGACGAGACCGCCACCCAGCTGGCCGATGGCGTGCCCGAAGTGGTACCGCGGTTCTCGCGGCTGGCCCCCAACGACGATTCCAACGTGCTGATCTTCCTGGACGACACCTCGCTGCTGTCGCGGCGCGCCGAGGAGCTGACGCTCAGCTCGCTCGGGCGGCTGTCTGCCTCGATCGCCCATGAAATCCGCAACCCGCTCGCGGCGATCCGGTATTCGGCACAGTTGCTGGCCGAGTCCACCGACCTCAACGGCGCGGACGCGCGCATGGTCGAGATCATCAACAACCATTGCGTGCGGCTGAACGAGATCATCGAGAACATCCTGCAGCTGTCCCGCCGCGAACGCTCGCGGCCGGAGACCCTCGACCTGGGGCGCTGGGCCAACGGCTTCGTGGAGGAGTATCGCCAGGGCAACGACCTGGGCGAGGACTCGCTGCGGGTGATCACCGGCCGCAGCCCGGTGGTCGCGGTGGCCGACCCGCAGCAGTTACAGCAGGTGGTCTGGAACCTGGTGCAGAACGCGCTGCGCTACGGCCGGCTGCCGGGCGAGCCGGCCCGGGTGATGGTGGTGGCGCGGCTGGGCGAGCACGGTGCCCCGGTACTGGAGGTGATCGATCGCGGCCCCGGCATCGCGCCGAAGGTGGCGGCCCAGATCTTCGAGCCGTTCTACACCACCCACGAATACGGTACCGGCCTGGGCCTCTACCTGGCGCGGCAGATGAGCGAGGCCAACCAGGCCGCGCTGGAGTACGTCCGCGTGGCCGGGGGCGGCAGCTGTTTCCGGTTGATCCTGACGCCGCCGGCACGCAGCCCGGCCGAATCCGCACAGACCGAGCAAAGCGCCGCGCGTTGACCTTTGCGCCCGCGCTAGTAACCTTCAACCAATTAGCCATGCAAAGAATCCCATGACAGCACAGACCGTCCTGGTCATCGATGACGAACGCGACATCCGCGAACTGCTCACCATCACCCTGGGCAGGATGGATCTGAAGGTCGACGCGGTCGGCACCATGGCCGAGGCCCGGCGGGCACTGGGCGAACGCAGCTACGACCTCTGCTTCACCGACATGCGCCTGCCCGATGGCAACGGCCAGGAACTGGTCGAGCTGATTTCGCGGGAGCATCCGGACATGCCGGTGGCGATGATCACCGCCTACGGCAATGTCGACGCGGCGGTCAATGCACTCAAGGCCGGCGCCTTCGACTTCGTCTCCAAGCCGGTCGACATCCAGATGCTGCGGCGACTGGTGCGCACCGCCCTGAAGCTGGCCGAGGAGCGACGCAGCGGCGCCGAGCCGACGGCGGCCAGCCAGTCCTCCGGTCGACTGGTCGGCGATTCGCCGGCGATGCAGCAGGTGCGCGGCACCATCGCCAAGCTGGCGCGCAACCAGGCGCCGGTCTACATCGCCGGCGAATCCGGCGTGGGCAAGGAACTGGTGGCGCGGTTGATCCATGAGCAGGGCCCCCGCGCCAGCGGTCCGTTCGTGCCGGTCAACTGCGGTGCGATCCCGTCCGAATTGATGGAAAGCGAGTTCTTCGGCCACCGCAAGGGCAGCTTCACCGGGGCCGGCACCGACAAGGAGGGCCTGTTCCAGGCAGCCAATGGAGGCACCCTGTTCCTGGACGAGGTGGCCGAACTGCCGTTGCACATGCAGGTCAAGCTGCTGCGGGCGATCCAGGAAAAGGCGGTTCGGCCGATCGGCGCCCGGGAGGAGGTGCCGGTGGACGTGCGGATCCTGTCGGCGACCCACAAGAATCTGGCCCACCTGGTCGAGCAGGGCCAGTTCCGCCAGGATCTGTTCTACCGCATCAACGTGATCGAGCTGCAGGTTCCGCCGCTGCGCGAACGCCGTGGCGACGTGCCGCAGCTGGCCCGCTTCATCCTCGGGCAGCTTGCCGCCAAGAGCGGCCAGGCGCCCGGCAAGCTGCAGCCCAATGCGCTGCAGGCGCTGGAGGAGTACGACTTTCCCGGCAATGTGCGCGAACTGGAGAACGTGCTCGAGCGCGCCATGGCCATGAGCGATGGCGAAAGCATCGAAGCGGCCGACCTGATGCTGCCACAGCGTCCGCTGCGCCAGCGCGGGGAGCCGTCGGCCGGCAACGCCGACGCTGGCGGCGCCGCACCGGCGCCCGCGCCGGCGCATTCGGGCACGCCCGGCTCCGGCGTTCCGCTGGACGACTACATCAGCAACCTGGAGCGCACGGCGATCATCAAGGCCTTGGAGGAATCGCGCTACAACAAGACCGCGGCCGCCAAGAAGCTGGGCATCACCTTCCGCGCCCTGCGCTACAAGCTCAAGAAACTCGGCATCGACTGACGCGCAGAGCGGCCGCTGACGGGCCGTCCCCGCTCTGTCGATCCGCGCGACCGGTCAGGGCTCGCTGTCCGGCCGACCCGGTCGGCCAGCCTGGCTGCCGGCCAGCGCCTTGCGCACCATCCGCAGCAGCAGATGGGAACTGACCGGCTTGTCCAGCAGGTACAGGTGTTCCAGGGCCGGCAACTCGTCCAGCTCCGGCGGTGCTTCCGGCCGCGCCAGCATGACCACCCCGCGACGATAGCCGTGCTCGATCAGTGCAGCCAGCGTGCGCACTCCGGTAAACAGGTTCATGTCCGCGTCCATCACCACCAGATCGGGCACGCCATGCGCCTCGATCCATTGCAACGCCGCGGTACCGCTTTGGGTGGCGTGGGGCTGATAGCCATAGGCATCGAGCGTGTCCACCAGCAGCGACAGCTGCATCGCCTCCTCCACCACCACCAGCACCCGTTCGGCCTCGCCCTGCAGGCTGTTGTCATCGGTCGGCTGGTCCGCCTGCGGAGCGGCCCTTTCCTCCAGCGGGATGTACAGGTGGAACCGGGTGCCCTTGCCTGGCTCGCTTTCCACGCGCATCACGCCGCCATGGCTGTCGACGATCCGTTTGCACGAGAGCAGCCCCAGGCCGGTGCCGCTCTCCTTGGTGGTGAAGAATGGCTCGAACAGCCGCTCCAGCACGTCCGGCGCCATGCCGGCCCCGGTATCGGCCACGGTCAGCCGCAGATAGCTTGCGTCGCGCGGCTCCTCGGCAGGAAGAAAGAAGTCCGGTGAAAGCCGGGTCTGGCTCGACTCGATCCGCAAGCTGCCGCCGGCGGGCATGGCCTGGATGGCGTTCAGGCACAGATTGAGCAGACACTGCTGCAGCTCGGTGTAGTTGCCCTCGAAGGCGAGCTCGCCGTCCTCGATGTCGACCTCCATCTTCACAGCACCCGGGACACTGCCACGCAGCAGCAGCAGCAGCGCCTCCAGCAGCGCCGCCAGCCGCACCTGTTCGGCCCGGCGCGCGCCGCGTGCGAACGACAGCATCGACTGGACCATGTCCAGCCCGCGCCGACCGCAGTCGCGCACCAGCTTGCCCAGCCGCGCCAGGCGCGGGTCGTCCTGGTAATCCTGCAGGCTGTCGCCAGCCAGCAGCAGCGGCTGCAGCAGGTTGCGCAGGTCATGGCTCAGGCCGCCGGCCAGCATGGCCAGGCTTTCGAACCGCTGCGCCCGGATCAGCTCGGCCTCGGCATGACGCTTGGCCCGCTCCGCCTCCACCTCGCCAAGCGCCCGCCGTACCGCGCTGGCCAGCCTGGCCGGGTTCTGCTTGAGGATGTAGTCGGTCGCGCCATTGTGCAGCGCCTCGATCGCCGCCTCCTCGCCCAATGTGGCGGAAACGAAGATGAAGGGCACCTCCTCGTCCCGCTCGCGCAGCAGCTCCAGCGCGCGCTGCCCGCAGAAGCCGGGCATGCTCAGGTCCGACAGCACGATGTGCGGGTGGAACTCGTCCAGCGCGGCCTTGAAGCTCTCCTCGTCGTCGACCAGGCGCACGTCGTAGGAGATGCCGTCGGCCTCCAGTTCGGCCAGCACCAGCTCGGCGTCCCACATGCTGTCCTCCACCTGCAGCACGCGAATCCTGGGCAATACTCGGTTGATCCTGTTGGGCATGGCCATTTCTTCTCCGACGCGGCGGTTTGCGACTCCCGCAACCGCTCGACCGTCAATCCTGCTCCGGTGCCTGGTTGAGTACGGCCCAGAAGGTGCCCAGTGTACGCACCGCCTCGAAGAATTGGCCCGCATCGACCGGCTTGATCACATAGGCGTTCACACCCAGGTCCCAGCTACGGGCCAGGTCGCTCTCCTCGCGCGAGGACGACAGGATCACCACCGGAACCCGTCGCAGGCGCTCGTCGGCGCGCATCTGGGTCAGCACCTCCAGCCCGCCCAGTCGGGGCATCTGGATATCCAGCAGCACCACGGCCGGGTCGATCGGCTCGCGCTGGTCCCAGGCTCCGCGGCAATGCATGTAGTCCAGGCAGTCCACGCCATCCTCCACGTGAACCACCGGGTTGGCCAGGTTGGCCTCACGCAGTGCGTCCATGGCCATCTCCGCGTCGGCCAGGCTGTCCTCGGCCAGCAGGATGCTTCGAATGTAGCGATCGCTCATGCGCCCTCCTGATTCTTCAAGTTGGCCAGTTCGGCGGCAGGCAGCGAAAAATGGAAACGCGCCCCGCGGCCCGGCTCCGCCTCCGCCCAGACCCGTCCGCCATGGCGCCCGATGATGCGGCGCACGTTGGCCAGCCCGATGCCGTTGCCGGGGAAGTCCGATGCACGATGCAGCCGCTGGAATACCCCGAAAAGCTTGCCGGCGTAGTCCATGTCGAAGCCCGCGCCGTTGTCGCTCACGGTGAACTGGTAGTCGCCGTTTTCGATCGTCTCTACCTCCACGGCGATCCGCGCCACCTCGCACTTGCCGGTGTACTTGACCGCATTGCCCAGAAGGTTCTGCCAGACCGTGCGCAACATGTTCTCGTCGGCCACCACCACCGGCATCGGGGCGACCGACCACACGATCCGTCGCTCGCCCTGCCCGTCCGCGGCCAGTTCCGATTCCACCAGCGCGCGCGCGTCGTCCACCAGCGACTGCACGTCCACCACCTGCAACCGCAGAGCGCCACGACCGAGCCGGGAGAACACCAGCAGGTCCTCGATCAGCTGCGCCATGCGCTGGGCCGAGGTATCGATCACCTCCAGGTAATGTCGCGCCTTGCCGTCCACCTGGTCGCCCAGGTGGCGATCGAGCTTGTTCGCGAAGCCGGAAATGTGCCGAAGCGGCGCCCGCAGGTCATGCGAGACCGAATAGCTGAACGCCTCCAGCTCGCGGTTGACATCGGTGATCTGCGCTACCTTGCCCTCCAGCTGCCGATTGAGCTCGTTGACCTTGCGCTCGACCAGCGACCGTGCGGTGATGTCGCTGATCGTCATCAGCACCACCGGGGCGTCGCTGTGGTCCTGCTGCAGCCGGCGGGCATTGATGACTACGCGGCGGTCGGCGCCGTCGGCAGTGCGTTGGCGCATTTCGTAATCCCACAGCTCGCGGTCGAGCAGCAGCACGTCGCGCAACCGCTGCAGCAACGCCTCGTCACCCCAGGCGCCGTTGCCGACGCTGGACAGTGGCTGCACCTCCCGCCGCTGTTCCTGCGGCAGTCCGTAAAGTTCGCTGAAAGCGGTATTGACCAGCAAGGTGCCCAGCTCGGCATCGAGCAGCGCGATCGGCTCGCGCACCGCATGCAGGATTACCTGGGCACGACGCACCGCCCGGCTCTCGCGGGCCTCGGCACGGACCCGGCGACCGATCTGCCGCTCGGCCACCAGCACGATCATCAGCAGCAGCACCAGCTGGGTCACCGAGGTCACCGCCAGCACCACCCGGCTCTCCAGGGTGCGGCGCCGCGCCAGCGCGCGGCGATCCATCAGCACGCTGCCCTCGTTGCGGATCACCGCGTCGATCTGGTCGTCCATGTTGAACAGGCTGCCGGCGTCCCGCAACGAGGCGATCGCCCCCGTCCTGTCGCCGCTGCCAAGCCGCCGCAATGCCTGGGTCAGCATCGCCATGCGACCGTTGACCACGCTGGCGAGCGCGCCCACCGCAGCGCGCTGCTCGGCCGAGTCGGCAGTCATCGTCTGCAGCTCTCCGAGCAAGGCCGGCACCGCCTTGGCCGCCTGCGTGGCGCGCTCGCGCAGCAGCGCATCGGCGTCACCGTTCAGCAGTCGCCAGGTGGCCGCCTCGCTGTCGCGGGTCACGTAGGCGATCCGGTAGGTCAACGACTTGACCTCGGAGGAACGGGTCACCAGGTCCCCCGCATCCAGCGCGTCGCGGGTACTCCAGTTGGTCACGATGTACGGAAGCGTGACGATCGCCACCATCGCCAGCAGCAACCCCACCACCTGCCAGCGCGGCGGGCGCCATCCGCGCACGCGGCGGCGAAGCGCGGGTGGTACCAGACGGGTACGCTCAGTCATGCGGTGGCCGATCTCCGTGAAACGGGCGCAAAAAGCCAGCATACGCCAGCGCATGCGGCCAAAAATGAGAAATATAGATCACTTGCAGGTGACGATTCGGTATAAGCGACCTGTACGGTGCGTCACGCCTCGCCGACCGCGTTCGTTGCCGCCGCCATCATGCTGGATGCGAACTCACCGCGCTGCGGTGCGCGGTGGCCGGGGCTGGCGGCTCGGGCTGTGGCTGGGGCCGCCTGCATGGTGAAATGCAACCGGCCTCCGGCCACGATCTGCCGGTGGTGCAGAAACGGATGCGCCAGTGGCTGGCCATTCAAGGTGACCTTGCCAACATACGGGTGTCGCTTGTCCCACGGTGTCGCAGTGATCATGAAATCGCGCCCCTGCCCGAGGTGCAGCACGGCCCGCTGCACGAACGGACGGCCAACCGCGTAGATGTCGCTGGCCGGCGTCACCGGGTAGAAGCCCAGCGCGGTGAACACGTACCAGGCGGACATCTGGCCCAGGTCGTCATTGCCGGCCAGGCCGTCGGGGCGGTCGGCATATTGCGTCTGCATGATCTGCGTCAGCCGTTGCTGGGTCTTCCAGGGTGCGCCGGCATAGTCGTAGAGGTAGGCCAGGTGGTGGCTGGGTTCGTTGCCGTGCGCGTACCAGCCGATCAAGCCGGTGATGTCCTCGACGTTGGCAAAGTGGCTGGGCTCGATCCTGGCGTCGAACACGCTGTCCAGCTTGTCGATGAAGCGGCGGTCGCCGCCCATCGCCGTGATCAGTCCGGGCACGTCCTGCGGCACGTACCAGGAATACTGCCAGGCGTTGCCTTCGGTGTAGTCGCTGCCGTAGCCGGCCACGTCCGGGTCGAACGGCGTGCGGAAGGCGCCATTGGACAGCCGTGCCCGCATGAAGCCGCTGGCCGGGTCGTAGGCATTGCGCCAGTTGGCGCCACGGCGGGCAAAGGTCGCCGCAATGGCGCCCTTGCCCATCGCCCTGGCCATCTGCGCCAGCGCCCAGTCGTCGTAGGCGTATTCGAGCGTCTTGGAGGCGCCCTCAGGTTCCTTGTCGATCGGCACGTAGCCCAGCTTCATGTAGTCGGCCAGGTCGCCGTAGGGCGCATAGGTGGCGCTGGCCACCATCGCCCGCAGCGCCGCGTCGGCGTCGAAGCCGCGCACGCCCTTGATGTAGGCATCGGCGATCACCGGTACCGCGTGGTAGCCGATCATGCACCAGGTCTCCAGGCCCTGGTACGCCCATACCGGCAGAATCCCGAACGGGCTGGCCTCGCGCGCGGCCACCAGCGAGCGGATGAAATCGGTACTGCGCTCGGGGTGCAACAACACCATCAGCGGCTGCTGCGCCCGGTAGACGTCCCACAGCGACCAGGTCGAGTAGAAGGCGAAGCCGTCGGCCCGATGCACGGCGTGGTCCGGACCACGGTACTGGCCGTTGACGTCCATGCTCAGGGTCGGCGACAGCATGGCGTGATAGAGCGCGGTATAGAACTGCGTCCGAACCGCAGCGGGCGCATCCACGTCCACCACCGCCAACGCCCTGTCCCAGGCAGCCCTGGCCTGCTCGCGGCGCGCATCGAAGTCCCAGCCCTCGCCATCGGCGTCCAGGTTGGCCATCGCGTTCTCCGCGCTGACCGGCGAGATCGCCACCTTCACCAGCAGCGGCTGCAGCAGACGGCCGAAATCGAACACCCCCTCCAGCGCGCGACCGTTCTGGGCGTCGTGGTCCCGCGGACGGTGGCCGGGACCGGTGAAGCCCTTGTAGGGCGCATCGGTCTGGCGGTCGTACAGGGTGCGCGAGCGCAGCGGCTGCGAGAAGCGCATCGCAAAGCACAGCTCGCGGCCCGGCGCCCAGCCACGGGTGGTGCGGCAACCGGTGACGGTGCCATCGTCGCGCACCCGCAGGCGCGACCACAGCACCTTGCCCGGATAGTCGTAGATGCTCGGGCGCAGGTCCAGCAACAGGTGCGCGGGCTTGTCGCGCGGAAAGGTGTAGCGATGCCAGCCGACCCTGCGTCCGGCGGTCAGTTCGGCACGCACGCCATAGTCGGCCAGGGTCACCGCGTAGTAGCCGGCCTGCACCACCTCGCTGGCGTGATCGAACCGCGAGCGGTAGCCACTGCCCGGGGTTTCCGGATCGCCCGGGTCCAGCCTCACCTGCCCGGCGATCGGCATCACCAGCACATCACCCAGGTCCGAATGTCCGGAACCGGAGAAGTGGGTATGCGAGAACCCCAGCAGGCTGTCGTCCTCATGGCGGTAGCCCGCCGCCCATTTGTAGCCATGCCTGAAATCCGGCATGGCGGTATCGGGCGACAGCTGGACCATACCGAAAGGCACCGTGGCGCCGGGAAAGGTATGCCCGTCGCCGCCAGTGCCGATGCGCGGATCGACCGCCGCGGCATGCCCGTCACCGGCCGCATGCACGACGCCGGAAGCGGCCAGGAGCACTGCCAGAGAGGGGGACAACCAGCGCATTGGGATCACGTCGCACGCCTGTCTGGATCGTTGCAGATGGAAAACTAGCACCCCCGGGTGGCACCGCGCATGCTGCAGCGCATAATGCGGAACAGCGCGCATCAGTTACATTTGGATCGTTCTAAGCCAGCTAATCGGCGATTATCCGACATGGAACGCAATGCCCCGCTTGGCCGCAAGGTCACCCTCAGCGACATCGCCGCCGGATGCAACGTGTCCCGCGCCACCGTGTCGCTGGTGCTGCGCGGAAGCCCGCTGGTCAACAAGCACACCCGGGCCCGGGTGGAGAGCGAGCTGCAGCGCCAGGGCTACGTCTACAACCGCGCCGCGGCCAACCTGCGCCGCCGCACCTCGTCCAGCATCGCCCTGGTGATCAACGAACTGGCCAACCCGTTTTTCGCCGAGTTCGCCGCCGGCGTGGACCAGGCCGTGGCCGAGGCCGGCATGGTCACCCTGCTCGGCTGCACCAGCGAATCGGCCACGCGCGAGCACACCGTACTGACCTCGCTGGTGGAACACGGCCCTGGCGGGATCATCCTGTCGCCGGCCGAAGGAAGCAGCGCGGCGGATCTGCGCGCCACCCTGGGCAGCGGCATCCCGATGGTGCTGTTCAATCGCGAACCCGACGGCGACGCCGGTGAAGGCGTGCCCTGGGACTGGCTGGCACTGGACAACCGGCGCGGTGCCGAGCAGGCCACCATGCACCTGATCGCCCGGGGCCATCGCCGGATCGCCTTCTTCGGCGGCCACCTCGACTCCAGTTCGTGCCGGCAGCGATATGCCGGCTATCGGGCGGCGATGGACGCCGCGGGACTGCCGGTGGATCCGGCGGCACACGTCCAGACCGCCCCGACGCGCCTGGACGGGGCCCGCGGCAGCGCCGAACTGTTCGCGCTGGCCGAGCCGCCCACCGCGGCGGTCTGCTACAACGATGCGGTGGCGCTGGGCCTGATGCTGGGCCTGCACCAGCGCGGACTGCAGCCGGGCCGCGATCTCGCCGTGACCGGATTCGACGACATCGCCGAAGCGGCGCTGTGCGTGCCCGGGCTGACCACCCTGGCCTGCGCACCGCGGGAGCGGGGTCGACAGGCCGCGGCGATGCTGCTGCAGCGGTTGCGCGACCCGTCGATGGCGCCGCGTCACGTGGTCGCCCCGGTCCAGCTGGTGGTGCGCCAGAGCAGCGCCACACCAACCTGAGCCGGTTCTTCCGGTCCCACCCACGTCCACCCCGAGGATCCGCCATGGCCCTTGCCACTCCGCAGCCCACCGCCACCGCCCGAGGCGGCGACGGGAGCGGGCGCTACACGTCCTATCCGATGGCGCTGGGGGTACTGACCACCATCTTCTTCATGTGGGGCTTCCTGACCTCGCTCAACGACATCCTCATTCCGCACCTGAAGTCGATCTTCCAGCTCAGCTATGCGCAGGCGATCCTGGTGCAGTTCACCTTCTTCGGCGCCTACTTCCTGATGGCCATGCCGGCCGGACGGCTGATCGCGGCGGTGGGCTACAAGAAAGGCATCGTCACCGGCCTGGCGGTGGCCGGACTGGGCGCGCTGGGCTTCTGGCCGGCGGCCAGCCTGCATCTGTATGGGGCGTTCCTGGGCGCACTGTTCGTGCTGGCCACGGGCATCACCGTGCTGCAGGTCGCCGCCAACCCGTATGTGGCCCTGCTCGGGCCCGAGCGCACCAGCTCCAGCCGGCTGACCCTGGCACAGGCGCTCAATTCGCTGGGAACCACCCTGGCGCCGCTGTTCGGCGGGTTGCTGATCCTGTCCAACGTGGTGCGCGGCCCCGACGAACTGGCCGCGCTGGCGCCGGCCCAGCGGCTGCTCTACGACACCCAGCAGGCGCAGGCGGTGCAGTTTCCCTACATCGGCCTGGCGGCGGTGCTGTTCCTGCTGGCGATCTTCGTGTGGCTGTTCCGCCTGCCGGCGCTGGCCGAGGCCACCGACCATGCCGACCACGACCGGCACGGTTTCGTCGAGGTGCTGCGCCACCGGCACGTGCTGTTCGGCGTGCTGGGCATCTTCTTCTATGTCGGCGCCGAGGTGTCGATCGGCAGCTTCATGGTCAACTACCTGTCGATGCCCGGCATCGGCGGTTTCACCGAACAGCAGGCCGCCGGCTACGTCGCCTGGTACTGGGGCGGCGCGATGGTCGGCCGCTTCCTGGGCTCGGCGTTGATGGCACGCTTCTCGCCACGCCGACTGCTGGCCGCGTTCGCCGCGATCAACGCCCTGCTGGTACTGACCACCATGATGGGCAGCGGCGCGGTGGCGGTCTACAGCATCGTCGCCATCGGCCTGTTCAATTCGATCATGTTCCCGACCATCTTCGCACTCGGCATCGAACGGCTCGGCCCGATGACCAGCAAGGCCTCCAGCCTGCTGATCATGGCCATCGTCGGTGGCGCGCTGGTGCCTTACCTGCAGGGCGTACTGGCCGACCACATCGGCCTGCAGCACGCGTTCTTCCTGCCACTGCTGTGCTACGCCTACATCGTGTTCTACGGTTTGCGCGGATCGCGTGTGCGCGATCCGCTCTGAGCCACCGCCGGCCCGCAAGGATGACCATGTCCACGTTCCCGATCCTCTGCTTCGGCGAGGCATTGATCGATTTCCATGCCATGGGCGCGGACAATCGCGGCTTCGCCCGGCAATTTACTGCCTTCGCCGGGGGCGCCCCGGCCAACGTGGCGGTGGCGGTGGCCCGGCTTGGTGGCACGGCGCGCTTCGCCGGCATGCTCGGACGCGACCGCTTCGGCGATTTCCTGCTCGACAGCCTGCAGCAGGCCGGGGTGATGACCGACGACGTGGTCCGTACAGCGGACGGCAACACCGCGCTGGCCTTCGTCACGCTGGACGCAGGAGGCGAACGCAGCTTCAGCTTCTATCGTGAGCGTTCGGCCGACCTGCTGTTCGGGCCGACCGACTTCCGGCCCCAGGCGTTCGAGCAACTGGCGGTCCTTCATGTGTGCTCGAACAGCATGACCGACCCGGCGCTGGCCGCCACCACCGCCGAAGGCATGCGGCGCGCGCGCGCCGCTGGCGCACTGGTCAGCTTCGACCTGAACCTGCGCCCGGGCCTGTGGCCCGGGACCGCCGATCCGTTGGCGACGGTGTGGCCGGCGCTGCATCTGGCCGACGTGGTCAAGCTGTGCGCCGAGGAATTCGCCTGGCTGGCGGTGGAGGGCGAGCAGGCGGCGCTGGATCGGCTGTGGCAGGGACAGGCCCGGCTGCTGGTGGTGACCGACGGCGCCGCCGCGATGCGCTGGTTTCACCCCGATGCCCAGGGCGAGCTCCCGTGCTATGCCGTCGATGCGGTGGACAGCACCGCCGCCGGGGACGCTTTCGTCGGTGGCCTGCTGTGCGGCCTGGCCCGGCTCCCGCACGACGGCGAAGTGGCGCAGAGGCTGGACCGGCTGGTGGGGCGCCTGCCGCAGTGGCACGCGATGCTGCGTTTCGCCGCCGCCTGCGGCGCGCTCACCGTGACCCGGCAGGGTTCGTTCAGCGCGCTGCCGACCGAAGCGGAGGTCCTTGCCTTCATGGAGCACCATGCATGACCGAACCGAACATGCCCGACTTCCGCTCCGCCACGTTCCTGCGCGAACACATCGCCCGGACCATGGCCTTCTACCACCCACGGGCGATCGACCCCGACGGCGGCTTCTTCCACTACTTCAAGGACGACGGCGGCGTCTACGACCGCAGTCACCGTCACCTGGTCAGCAGTGCCCGCTTCGTGGTGATCTACGCGCTCGCGGCCATCGAGTTCACCGACTCGCCGCTGCACCTGGAGTACCTGGCCGCCACGCGCCACGGCCTGAGCTACCTGCGCCAGGTGCACCGCGACCCGGCCAGCGGCGGCTACGCCTGGACCTTGCGTGACGGCCAGGTGGAAGACCCCACCCGCCACGCCTACGGCGTGGCCTTCGTGTTGCTGGCCTGTGCCTGTGCCCGGCGCGCCGGCGTCATCGAGGCAGCGCCGTGGATGGAGGAAACCTGGGATCTGCTCGAGCGGCACTACTGGGACGCCGAGGCCGGACTGTACCGGGACGAGGCCAATCCGCAGTGGCAGTTCAGCGACTACCGCGGCCAGAACGCGAACATGCACCTGTGCGAATCGCTACTGGCGGCCTACCAGGCCAGCGACGACGCCCGCTACCTGCAGCGTGCGCTGACCGTGGCCGACCACATCACCCGGCGTCAGGCCGGCAAGGCCGGCGGGCTGGTGTGGGAGCATTACGACGCGCACTGGAACGTGGATTGGGACTACCACCGCGACAACCCGAAGCGACCTGTTCCGCCCCTGGGGCTTCCAGCCGGGGCACCAGACCGAATGGGCCAAGCTGCTGCTGACGCTGGAGTCGCTGCTGCTCGAGCGCGGGCAGGAGGAGCGCTGGCTGATGCCGACCGCGATGCACCTGTTCGACACCGCACTGGCGCGCGCCTGGGACGAGGATTACGGCGGCCTCTGCTATGGCTTCGCCCCCGGCGGCGGAGTCTGCGACGACGACAAGTATTTCTGGGTCCAGGCAGAGTCGCTGGCGGCTGCGGCGCTGCTGCATGCGCGCACCGGCGAGGAAGCCTACGACCGCTGGTATGCGAAGCTGTGGCGCTATGCCTGGCGCCACTTCGTCGACCACGAGCACGGCGCCTGGTACCGCATCCTGGCCCGCGACAACCGCAAGCTGGACGATTGCAAGAGCCCGGCCGGCAAGACCGACTACCACACCATGGGCGCCTGCCACGAAGTGCTGGCCTTGATTCGCGCCGGCGGCCGGCCGTGAGCCGTACCACCTTCCCACCCGACCATCCAAGGGGCCATCGATGAACCTGCCGCCAACCTTCCGCCGTCTCGCCTGGCTGCTCGCGCTGGGCGCGGCCGCGCCGATCCTGGCCGCGGAGCCACCGGCGCCGCGCTACGACCCACTGCAGACCTTCGCGCCATTCCATTACCCGCAGCCGGCCAACGGCTACCGTTCGGCCAGCGGCAAACCCGGGCCGATGTTCTGGCAGAACCGCGCCGACTACAGCATCGAAGCGACGCTGGATCCGGCCTCGCGCAGGCTCAGCGGCAGCGAGGTGATCAGCTACACCAACCACAGTCCCGATGCACTGGACGTGCTGTGGCTGCAGGTCGATCAGAACCGCTACCGCCGCGATGCCCGCGGCGCCTTCACCAGCCGCTTTCCCACCGAGTTCACCGACGGCTACCGCATCGATGCGGTCGCCGTGGAAGGGCCCGATGGCAAGCTGCAGCCGGCAGCCTGGCTGGAGAGCGATACCCGCATGCAGGTGCAGCTGCCCAATGCATTGAAGGGCAATGGCGGTCAATTGCGCCTGCACGTACGCTGGCACTACACCGTGCCGGGCGAGTTCGGCGGGCGCACCGACGTCAACCCGAGCAAGAACGGCGAGATCTTCGAGATCGCCCAGTGGTACCCGCGCATGGCGGTCTACGACGACCTGCGCGGCTGGGATACGGCGCCCTATCTCAACAGCGAGTTCTACCTCGAATACGGCGACTTCGACTACCGGGTGACGGTGCCCTGGGACATGATCGTGGGCGGCTCCGGCGAACTGGTGAACCCGCAGGAGGTGCTCACCCGCACCCAGCAGCAGCGGCTGGCGCAGGCCCGCCACAGCGATGCCACGGTGATGATCCGCCGCCCGGACGAGGTGAACCAGCCTTCGAGCCGGCCCAAGCAAAGCGGCACGCTGACCTGGCACTTCCGCATGCACGACAGCCGTGACGTGGCCTTCGGCGCCTCGCGCGCCTACGTGTGGGACGCCGCCCGGATCAACCTGCCCGGCGACCGCCAGGCGCTGGCGATGTCGCTGTACCCGGTCGAAAGCGCCGGCCCGGATGCCTGGGGCAAGGCCACCGAGTACCTCAAGGCTTCCACCGAGTACTTCTCCCGCCGCTGGTTTGCCTACCCCTGGCCGGTGGCGATCAACGAGGCGGGCACCGCCGGCGGCATGGAATACCCGGGCATCACCTTCGACCACAAGAAAGCCAGGGGCAAGGCCCTGCACATGCTGATCGCGCACGAGATCGGGCACAGCTGGTTCCCGATGATCGTCGGCTCCAACGAGCGCCGCGACGCCTGGATGGACGAGGGTTTCAACACCTTCATCGACATCGGCGAGGCCGATGCCTACCACCACGGCCAGTTCGCCCCCAAGCGCGACAGCGAGTACGCCCCCGGCGGTGGCAATCCGGCCGACGAGATCGCCAGGGTGCTGGCCGACCCGGACGCGCCGGCCCTGCTCAACGGCGCGGACATGACCGCCGAGAAGTACCGCCATCCGGTCAGCTACTTCAAGTCGGCGTTCGGGCTGGTGCTGCTGCGCGAGCAGATCCTGGGACCCGAGCGCTTCGACGCGGCATTCCGGCGCTACATCGACACCTGGGCCTACCACCACCCCAGCCCCTCGGACTTCTTCCGCTTCATGGAAAGCGACGCCGGCGAAGACCTGGGCTGGTTCTGGCGCGGCTGGTACCGGCACCAGTGGCAATTCGACATGGCGCTGCAGAAGGTGGCGCCGATCGACGGCGACTGGAGCCACGGCGCCGAGGTCACCGTGGCCAACCTCGACCGCCTGGTGCTGCCGACCACGTTGCGCGTGAGCTATGCCGATGGCAGCCACCAGGACGTGCGCATCCCGGTGGAGACCTGGCAGCAGCATCGCAGCTACGTGGTCCGGGTGGCCGGCACGCGCAAGGTGGTCGACGCCGTGCTCGATCCGGACCATGCGCTGCCCGAAGCCAACCGCAACAACGACAGGATCACGGTGGACTGAGCCAAGCCGGCGCTGCCGGCATCGATGTCACCCGGCGCCGCTGGCGCCGGGGCCTCACCCGGGCAGGCGCTGGTCCAGCCCGGCGATGCCCTCCCAGGGGTCGCGCCTGAGCCGAGCCGCCCGCCGCTGTGCCTTGCGCAGGTCGTAGGCATCGCCGCTGGCGACGCGTCCCAGCTCCTCCCAACGCAGCGGCATCGCCACCGGCGCGCCCGGCCGGGCGCGCGACGACCAGCTGCACACGCTGGTGGCGCCACGCGCGTTGCGCAGCCAGTCGATGAAGATCCTGCCTTCGCGCCTGGCCTTGCTTGCGGTCGCCACGTAGCGATCGGGGTCGGCCTCGACCATGGCATCGGCCAGGGTCTGGGCGAAACGCTTGGCGGTTGGCCAGTCCGGCCCGCGGCGGAATGGCAGCACCACGTGCAGGCCCTTGCCGCCGCTGGTGCGTACGAAACTGCGCAGGTCCATCGCCTGCAGCCGGGCGCGTATCTCGCGGGCGGCCGCAACCACCGCGGCCCACGGCACACCCGGCGCCGGATCCAGGTCGAACACGATCCGGTCCGGCCGGTCGGGCCGGTCCACCCGCGCGCCCCACGGGTGCAACTCCAGCGTATTCATCTGCACCAGTTGCAGCAGGCCGCGCAGGTCGCGGATGTAGACGTAGTCGTCCTCGCCCTGCTTTTCCTGCAGGGTGACCGGATACACGCTGTCGCCCAGCTTGGCCGCATGGTGCTTCTGGAAGAAACACGTCTTGCCGACCCCGCCCGGACAGCGCAGCAGCGACACCGGCCGCTCCACCAGCTCGGGCAGGATCCAGCGCGCGACCGCCGTGTAGTAGGCGGCCAGCTCGCCCTTGCTCAGGTCGGCGCCGGGGTAGATGAGCCGCTCCGGGTGGGTGATGGTCACCATGGCGGCATCCGGACGATCACGCCGCGGCGGGCGCGGGGTGCTGCGACGGTGCGGGATGTTGCATGGGCACTCCCCCTGCGCTCGTGCGTGGCTGCCACCGATGACGCGCCACGCGCTATCGGACAACCACGCGGCCTACCCGGTCTTGCGCCCCTTGGCGCTACGGCTGGCCGTGCTCTTCTTGGCGGTCTTCTTGCTGGCGGTCTTCTTGCTTGCGGTTTTCTTGCTCGCGCTCTTCTTGCTGGCGCGTCCGGACTTGCCCGGCCCGTTGCCGACGGACTTGGCGCCCTTGGTCGCCGCCGGCGTGCGTTGCTTGCTGTCGATGCTTTTCTTCAGCAGTGCCATGAAGTCGACCACGTTGGTGGTGGCGTTCTCGGCCACCGGCTCCTCCTCGTCGACATTGGCGGTAACGCCCTTGCTGGCCAGCCGCTTCTCGATCACCCGGCTGAGTTTCTCGCGGAACTCGTCGCGGTAATCCTGCGGCCTCCATTCGCCCGACATCGACTGGATCAGTTCGCTGGCCATGTCCAGTTCGCGATCACTGATGCGGTAGTCCTCCATCGGCCGCTCTGGCAAGGCGTACTCGTCCGCGGCAACCAGCTCCTGCGGGTAGCGCAGCAGGAACAGCATCAGCGCGTCGTCCTGCGGCATCACCGCGGCCAGATATTCGCGGGTACGGATGACCACCCGCGCAATGCCGATGCGACCGGTCTTCTTCAGCGTTTCGCGCAACAGCACGTAGCCTTTCTCTGCCTTCTTTGCCGGCACCAGGAAGTACGGCTTCTCGAAATACGACGGGGTGATCTCGCTGGCATCGACGAAGGTGTCGATCTCCACCGTCTCGCGTGCATCGCTGGCGGCCTCGCGCAGGTCGGATTCCTCCAGCACCACGTAGCTGCCCTTCTTGTACTCGAACGCCTTGACGATCTCTTTCCAGGGCACTTCCTCGCCGGACTCGGCGTTCACGCGCTCGTAGCGCACCGGCTGGTTGTTGCGCTGGTCGAGCATGCGGAAATGCAGGTCGGCCTTGCGCTCGGCGGTCATCAGCCGGATCGGGACATTGAGCAGGCCGAACGACAAGGTGCCGGTCCAGATCGGACGTGCCATGGCGCTTCCCTGATGTGGCGGGCTTCGATGGTAGCCACCGCGGGCGTGCAGGGAATGCCAATGACCGGGCACGGCCGCGTACAGGACCGCGCCGGAGCCGCGCCCGCGGCCCTCAGGGCCCCGCGCCTGGTGACGGTGATGACGACGGTGATGACGACGGCGTGGACGGCGGCGGCGATGGCGACGGAGCCGACGGCGGCGGGGCAATGCTGCCCAGCACCCGCATCAGATGATTCAGGCCGAACGGCTTTTCCAGGATCGGCCGGTGCGCGTAGCTGGCCGGCAGTTGCTCGCGACCGAAGCCGGTCAGCACGCACACCGGGATCCCGCTGCGGTCGAACACCTCCAGCAGCGGTTCGGTGGTGGATCGGGAAAGCCGGTAGTCGATCAGGGCCACGTCCGGGCGGGTGTGCTCGAGCAGCTCGAGGGCGCCAGCCACGGTAGGGGTGGGGCCGAGCAGGCAATAGCCGCGCAATTCCAGCGCCAGCTCCAGGCTGGCGGCGATCAGCAACTCGTCCTCCACCACCAGCACCACCGGGCCGTCCTGACTGCGGCCGGTCACGTCTCTTCGTCCGCGCGCTGCAGCTCGTTGCTCGGAATGGTCAGCGTCACACGCAGGCCGTCCGGATCGAACTCCAGCTGGCTGCGGCCATCCAGTTCGTAGGCCAGCTGCCGCTCGATCACGAAACTGCCGAATCCGCGTCGCTGCGGCGGCTGCACCGTCGGTCCGCCGATCTCGCGCCAGTGCAGCTCCACGCAGGGCTGGCTCTGGTGGATGCTCCACTGGATGTCCAGCGTGCCCTGTTCGTTGGACAGGCTGCCGTACTTGAGCGCGTTGGTCGCCAGCTCGTGGATGATCATCCCCAGCGCGATCGCCGCTCGCGGGCAAAGCTGTACCTCCGGCCCCTGCAGCTGGCAGCGCGACGGGCCGGCCACGGCCGCCAGCTCCTCGCTCAGCAGGGCGCGCAGGGACATCTGCGACCAGGCCGCCTCGGTCAGCAGCTTGTAGGTGCGCGCCATGGCATGGAGCCGGCCCAGATAGCTGTCCAGTACCGGTGGCTCGACCTCCTTGGCCAGCGTCTGCATGGCCACGGCACTGACCACCGAGAGCATGTTGCGCACCCGATGGTTGAGTTCGCCGATCATCACCCGGTGCCGCTGGTTGGCACTCACCAGCTGGGTGACGTCGTGGAACGTCAGCACCACGCCGGAGCTCTCCTCCTGGCTGCCGCTACATGGCTGCAAGCACATCAGGTAGTGCACCTTGCCGTCGTCCCGACTGACCGGCCGCTCCAGCGGCTGGCCGGAGTCCAGCACCCGGTGCAGGTCGGCGGCAAGGTCGACCTGGCCAAGCCGATGCGCCAGATCGGTGATCAGGCGACCACGGTCGGTGCGGATCAGTTTGAAGATGCTGGCGGCGGCCTCGGTGTAGTTGCGAATGGCCAGATGGCGATCAAGAAAGATCGTCGGTATCTGCATGCTTTCCATCAGGCCACGCAGGTCGGCGTTGGCCTGGTCCAGCGCATCGACGTTGTGCGCCAGTTCCTGGTTGACGTTCTGCAGTTCCTCGTTGAGCGACTGCAACTCTTCCTTGGAGGTTTCCAGCTCCTCGTTGGAGGACTGCAGTTCCTCGTTGGTGGACATCAGGTCCTCGTTGGCGACACGCAGCTCCTCGATCGCGGTCTCGAACTCGGCCGAGGTCGACAGCAGTTGCTCGCGGGTGTGCGCCAGGTCCTGCCTGAGCTGCTCGCCGGCAGCCGGCTGGTCTGCCGTATCGGCCCCTGCCGGCAACATCGCCGAGCCCACGTCCGAGAACAGCACCAGGTACAACGGTGTGTCGCTGCCGCGGAACGGCTCCACGCAAACCTGTACCCGGCGCAGGCCGTCGTCACGCGGCAGCAGCGTCTCGGGCAGGTCGACCACCTGCTGTGTGTCCACCGCCTGCTGCAACGCACGGCGCAAGCCGTTGCGCAGTTCCTGTCGGGCAGTCAGCAGCAGTTGCCGGTTCGGTGCACCGGCGGCGAATTCCAGGTACGGCCCGGTGCGGGCCGAATAGAACAGCGCCTCGCCCTGGGCGTTGACCAGTACATAGGCCGGCGCATGCGCCTGCAGGATGCGCGTCTCGATCTGCCGGCGCAGGCTGCCGCCGGTCATCGGCAGCGCCGGCACCTCGTGCCGCGCGGCCGGCTGGCTGCTGCTGGCCGGCGTGGTCATGGCCGATACCACGCGGTGCCCGGGCGGAGTGGGCAGGCGGCGATAGATGCGGTGACGCTTGTTGACCGGGGTGAACAGGTCCTCGTGGCGCGCCGCGCCCTCGGCCACGCCCACGAACAGGAATCCGTCCGGGCGCAACGCATAGTGGAAAATCGGCATCACCTGGTCCTGGAAATCCTGCCCCAGGTAGATCAGCAGGTTGCGGCAGGACACCAGGTCCATCCGCGAGAACGGTGGATCCCGCAGCACGTTGTGCGCGGAGAACGTGCAGATCTCCCGCAGCTCCTTGCTGACTACGTGGTGGCCCTGGTCGACGACGAAAAAACGCTCGCGCAATCCGGCTGGCACTGCATCGAGCAGCGCCGCCGGGTAGCGCCCCGCGCGGGCAATGCCCAGCGCGGCCTCGTCGATGTCGGTGGCGAATATGCGCAGGCTGGGACCGGCATGCCCCAGTTGCCGCTGGTACTCCAGCAGCAGCATCGCCAGCGAATAGGCCTCCTCGCCGGTGGCGCAGCCGGGAACCCACACGCGCACCTGCTGGTTGGCACCCTTGTCCTTGAACAGCTGCGGCACGACCTGCTTTTCCAGGTACTCGAAAGCCTCGCGGTCGCGGAAAAAGCTGGTCACGCTGATCAGCAGATCGCGGAACAACGCCTGCACCTCGCCGGGCGTGCCATCAAGCAGCTCGGCATAGGCTTCCACCTCATCGAATCGCAGCACATGCATGCGCCGATGCACCCGACGCATGAAGGTGCTCGGCTTGTAGCCGCTGAAGTCATGCCCGACCTGCTGCTTCAAGCAACTCGCAGATGCGCTGACGCAGCGCCGCCGTGGCCTTGGCGGCGACTGCCTCCGGGCTTGCGCTACGGCGCAGCGACCCGATGATCTCGCACAGCTTCGGCCCGATCGCCTCCACCGGCAGCTGCAGGTCGATCGCCCGCGCTGCCACCGCGCTCTCGGGCATGCCGGAGAACATCGGTGCCGAGCCATCTGCGCCCTGCGCCAGGGTGATCCCGCCACGCTCCTTGATCGCCCGCGCGCCCAGCGCACCGTCCGAGCCGGTGCCCGACAGCACCACACCCATGGCCCGATCGCCGAAGTTGCAGGCGACCGAGCCGAACAACTGGTCGATCGCCTTGGCCAGGCGATGCCCGCGCGGGGTCGGCTGCAGCTGCACGATGCCGTCCTCGACCGTCATGGCCTGGCCCGGCGGCAGCACGAACACCATACCGGGTTCCAGCGCCATGCCCTGGGAGGCGGTCCGTACCGGCAGCGCGGTGTGCCTGCGCAGTATCTCCGTCAGGTGGCTCTCGTGGCCGGGGCTCAGGTGCATCGCCACCAGGAACGCCGCACCACAGTGATCGTCCATATGATCGAAAAACGCCTCCAGCGCTTCGACCCCTCCTGCCGAGGCACCGATCGCCACCGCGATCAGCTGCCCCTTGTCCCCAGCATCGGTAGTCATGCGTACCCCGTACCCCCTTCGCCGGAAATGGATGAGGAAATCACAAGCCATGTGATCGAGCGCTGATGGCGCGGCCGCTTCCAGAGCACGATGCAAACGGCCTGTAGCGGAAGCGCAACGTACTCCCGCCACAGGCCCGACGTGGGACTATCGCAGGGACATCAGGGCGCTGCAATGCAGCGTGCCGAAGGGTGGCTGCCCCTCGCTGCGGAGAATTGAATCGAGGTGTCCCTTGCGCGCCCCTGGCAGTACACCGATCGTGCACTGGCCGCTGGCGCTAAAAAGCCCGCACGGCGGCGGGCTTTCGGGTTACTGCCAAGGCAGGCCGGATCAGAACGGGATGTCGTCGTCGTCGAAACCGCCGCCGGCATCGGCGGGCGGCGCCGGCGCACGGTCATTGCCGTAGTCGCCACCACGCGGAGCGCCACCCTGCGAGCGCTGGCCACCGCCCGACGGGCGCTCGCGCTGGAAGCCACCACCACCGCCAGCCCCGCCTTCGCCACCGCCGAGCATCTGCATCTCGTTGGCGATGATGTCGGTGGAATATTTCTCCACGCCGGCCTTGTCGGTGTACTTGTCGGTGCGCAACGAGCCTTCGATGTAGACCTGGCGCCCCTTCTTCAGGTATTCGCCGGCAATCTCGGCCAGCCGACCGAACATCTTTACCCGATGCCACTCGGTGCGCTCCTGCTTTTCACCGCTCTGCTTGTCGGTCCAGCTCTCGGACGTGGCCACGCTCAGGGTGGTGATCGCCGTACCACCGGCGGTGTAGCGCGTCTCCGGATCATTACCCAGGTTGCCGACGATGATGACCTTGTTGATGCCCCGTGCCATGTCTGTTCCTCGCTTAACTGGCCTCCGGCAGCAGTTGCCGGTGCGTGTATGGATGCGGCCGACCGCTCAGGTCGACCGGCCGCAGGTTGCCTATCATAGCCGGCCGCCCGGCCTCGACGGTGGCGCCGGGGCCGACGCCGGCTGTGCGACCGGGCCGCCATGGTTCGCGCGCCGCGGACGACAGGCTCAGGCCGGCTCGCCCACGGCCGCGTCCGAAGCGGCGATGCGGCGCGCCCCGAGCGCCACCAGCGGCAGCCACAGCACGGTCATCGCCGCGGCGCACAGGAAGATCACGCTCGTTCCGTAACGCAGGGCGATGCCGCCAATGGCGCCCCCGACGAACGCACCGATAAACTGGCTGGTGGAGTAGGCGCCCATCGCCGCCCCGCGCAGGTGCACCGGGGCCAGCCGTGAAACCAGGCTGGGCAGGGCCGCCTCGAGCAGGTTGAAGGCCGAGAAAAACGCCGCCGCAGCCAGCCCGAGCAGGGCCAGGTGGTTGCCGGAAAAGGCAAATCCCAGCAGCGACAGGCCGATGGTGACCACGCAGACCATCACGATCCGCAGGCTCTGCCCGATCTCCTTCATGTGGTGCAGGCTGGCGCCCATCACCAGCGCGGCGATGGTCATCACCGGCAGGTACAGCTCCCAGTGCCGGCTCACCGGCAGGTGCAGCTTGTCTGCCAGCATCAGCGGCAGACCGACGAAGGCGGCGGTCAGCAGCATGTGCAGGAAGAACACCGACCCGTTGAGCACCAGCATCCGGCCGTCGCGGATCATCCCCAGCACGTGGCCGAGGCCGGCCGCGGCCGGCGCCCTGGGCCGCTCCGGCGTGGGCACGATCAGCCAAAGCAGAGCCAGCGACGCCAGCGCCAGCACCGAGGTGGCCGTGAACAAACCCGACAGGCCGTGCACCGCCTCCAGCGGCGGACCCAGGATCAGCGCCAGCAGGAACGCCATCCCGATCGACACGCCGATGATCCCCATCACCTTGCCGCGGTTCTCTTCACGGGTGAGGTCGGCGGCCAGCGCGGTGCCGGCGCCGGCCACCGCGCCCATGCCCTGCAGGGCGCGGCCGATCACGATGCCGACCAGCGTGTGCGAGAGGGCAGCCACCAGCCCGCCGGCGGCGAAGATCAGCAAGCCCAGGGTGATCGCCGGCTTGCGGCCGATCCGGTCCGACAGCAGACCCAGCGGAATCTGCAGCAGCACCTGGCCCAGGCCGTACACACCCAGTGCCATGCCGATCAGCAGATCGCTGGCGTCAGGCATCTGCTTCGCATACAGCGAGAACACCGGCATGATCAGGAACAGCCCGAACAGCCGCAGGCTGATCACGCAGGCGAGGGTCAGCGCACTGCGGCGCTCGAGCGAGGTGAGCCGGCTCATGCCGGCAACCGCTGGATAATAGGCATCCGTCCATTATAGGGCCTGCGCTGGCCGCGTCGCGGCGGCAGCCTGTCGCAGCCGGCACCCCAAAGGCAGCGGCGGCGCGGCCGGCCCCCTATACTTGGCGTTCCGAGACCGCAGAGCATTGATGAACACGATGTCCGCCGACGCCCTCAGTCCCACCGACCCCTTCAGCCGCGTGCGCGACCTTGCCGCCGCGGACATGCAGCGCGTGGACGCGCTGATCCGCCAGCGGCTGGCCTCGGACGTGGTGCTGATCAACCGCATCGCCGACCACATCATCGCCAGCGGCGGCAAGCGCCTGCGCCCGATGCTGCACGTACTGGCGGCTGGCGCCGCCGGCTACCGCGGCGAGCAGCAGATCAAGCTGGCCGCGGTGATCGAGTTCATCCACACCTCGACCCTGCTGCACGACGACGTGGTTGACGAATCGGACCTGCGCCGCGGCCGCAAGACGGCCAACGCGCTGTGGGGCAACGCGGCCAGCGTGCTGGTCGGCGATTTTCTCTACTCGCGCTCGTTCCAGCTGATGGTGGAACTGGACGACATGCGCATCATGCGCATCCTGGCCGATACCACCAACACCATCGCCGAGGGCGAGGTGCTGCAGTTGCTGAACATCGGCAATGCCGACGTGGACGAAGCAGCCTACCTGGCGGTGATCGAGCGCAAGACCGCGGTGCTGTTCGCCGCAGCCACCGAGCTGGGCGGCTTGCTTGGTGGCCTGCCCGAGCAGCAGGTGAACGCGCTGCGCCGCTACGGCATGGAACTGGGCTACGCCTTCCAGATCGCCGACGACCTGCTCGACTACGTCAGCGACGCCGACACCCTGGGCAAGAACATCGGCGACGACCTGGCCGAGGGCAAGCCCACGCTGCCGGTCATCTACGCGCTGCAGAAGGCCGATCCGGCCCAGGTCCGCTCCTTGCGCCATGCGATCGAGCATGGCGGGCTGGACTCGCTCGAACACATCATCGGTGCGATCCGCGATTCAGGCGCGCTCGAACGCACCCACCAGCGGGCGACCGCGCATGCACGGGCCGCCCGCGACGCACTGGCGGTGCTGCCGGACTCGCCCTGGCGCGAGGCGCTGGCCGCGCTGGCCGACTACGCGGTACAGCGCGCGTGTTGAGACTGCGCTGACGTTCTCGTGTGCGCCCGGCTCAGTGGCGCGATCGGTCGAAGGCGGCATCCAGCCAGTCGTGCATCAGCCGATAGCTGCGCGTGGCGGCGCGCTCGTCGTAGCGGCAACCGGGTGAGTTCTCGCCGCGTTCGGTGAAGCAATGCACCGCATGCCCGATCACCACGAATTCCCACGGCGCCGGCGAACGGCGCATTTCGTCCATGAACTTGCCCGCATCGGGCATGGTGTAGCTGTCGTCGGCCCCGTTCATGGCCAGCACGCTGGCCTTGATCTTGCTCGCCAGCGCCGGATCGTCCGTGGTCAGGCCGCCATGGAACGCCACCACCGCGGCGATGTCTGCCCCGCTGCGGGCCAGGTCGAGCACCGCGGTGCCACCGAAACAGAAGCCGATGGCGGCCAGCCGGTCCAGGTCGATCGGCGCCATGCCGGCCTGCGCCTTGAGCTGGGCCAGGGCCTGGTTGATGCGCCGACGCATCACGCTGCGGTCGGCGTACAACGGCCCGGTCGCCGTCTTGGCCTGCTCGTCGTTGCCCGGGCGGACCCCGCGACCATACATGTCGGTGACCAGGATCACGTAGCGCGTGCCGGCGAGCCGCTCGGCCTTGGCCACCGCCGCGTCGTTGACGCCATACCAGTTCGGCACCATCACCAGGCCGGGGCGCTTGCTCGAAACCGCGTCGTCATACACCAGGACGCTGTCGAAATGCGTGCCGTGGTCGGTCCAGGTGACCGCACGATGAACCATGCGTGCCTGCGCGGAAAACGCGACAAGGGCCAGCACGAGTGCGCTGCAAAAGCGTCGGGTACGCATGACCGAACCTCCAGTGGTGTGAGAGCGATGTCGAACTAGATCCCGGCAGCATGCCGTGCGAGCCGGCGCTTGACAGGTGCTAGCCGGTTCACCAGCTTCAGCCCGATACCGCGAGCGGCTACCAGCGGTGCCGAGCGCCAGTCATAGATCCGCGCCAGCGCGTCGAAGCCCCAGGCGTCGAGTGCGTCGGCACTGCGACGCCGACGCGCGTAGCGGCGCAGCACGTGGGCGGCGGCCAGGTCATGGCCGGCCTCGCGCGCTGCCACCAGCGTGTCGCGCAGCTCGACCACGTCACGCAGCCCCAGGTTCACGCCCTGGCCGGCCAGCGGATGCACTGCGTGGGCCGCATCGCCCAGCAACACCATCCGCTCGGCCTGGTAGCGCTCGGCCAGCCGCAGGCGCAACGGGAACGATGCGCGCGGCGTGCTTTCAAGCACGCGTCCGAGGCGAAAGTCGCTGGCCACACCCAACGCGTCGCAGAAAGCGACATCGTCCAGCGCCAGGATGCGGTCGGCCTGCTCCTGCGGCAGCGACCAGACGATCGAGCTGCGTCCGTCGGCCAGCGGCAACAAGGCCAGCGGGCCGCCGGGCAGGAAGCGCTGCCACGCGGTATGCGCGTGCGCGCGCTCGGTGCGCACGTGGGCGACCACCGCGCGCTGACCGTAGTCACGGCCGCCGGTGTCGATACCAGCGAGCCGTCGCAGCGGCGAATCGGCTCCGTCGGCGGCCACCAGCAGGCGCGCATCCACGCTGTCCTGCGCGCCGTCGGCCAGTTGCAGGGTGATGCGGTCCCGACACGGCTCAAAACCCTGTACCGAGGCCGGACAAAGCCGTTGCACACCCGCGCCCTGTAACGCCTGCCACAGGGCCCACTGCACCAGGTTGTTCTCCACGATGCTGCCGAGCGACTCGCGCCCCTCATCGCTCGCGTCGAAATCGATCGATGCGCCGCTGCCCTCATCCCACACATGCATGTGCCGGTAGGGCGAGCTGCGCGCGTCGCGAATCGCACTCCACACGCCAAGTTCGTCCAGCAAGCGGATCGACGAGGGCGCCAGGCCCACCACGCGCAGGTCGACCTCGTGTCCAACCTGCCACGGCGGCGGCTCGCGCGCCTCAAGCAAAGCCGTGGCAAAGCCAGCCCGCGCCAGCGCCAGCGCTGCGGCAGCGCCCACCATGCCGCCGCCGACCACAGCAATGTCCAGTCCCGGCCCGCGCCGGCGCGGAACGGATGTCCCACTCATGGCACCGGCTCCAGCGCAGACTGCGGCGGCTCGCCACCAAACCCCATGCCGCGCCGGGCCACCGCATGCCGTAATGGCGACACCCGGTCGGCGGCCAGCAGTGCAAGCGAGCGCAGTGGCCCCAGCAGCGGCTGCGACAGGCAGGCCAGCCGTACCAGGCCATGGCTCATCGCCATGGTGCCCTCGCGATCGGCCGCCCGTCGCGCGGCATAGTCGGCCAGCAGGGCGGGCTCGCCCGGGTCGACCACACCGGCTACCTTCTCGGCCAGGGTCAGTGCATCGCGCAGACCCAGGTTGAAGCCCTGCGCACCGATCGGATGGATGGTCTGCGCGGCATTGCCCACCAGCACCGCGCGTGGGCCGACCAGGCGCGATGCGGCCACCCGCCGGATGGGATAGGCAAAGCGACGGCCGGGTCGCCGCAGGTGGCCCAGCCGCCAGCCGAAGCGCTGCTGGGCCAGTTGCAGGTAGCCCTCGTCATCGAGCGCCGCGACCGCCTGCGCCTCGGTGGTCGGCACCGTCAGCACCAGCCCGCAGCGCCCCTCGGCAAGCGGCAGCAGCGCGGTCGGCCCCTCGTCGGCAAAGCGCTCATAGGCGCGACCGGCATGCGCGCGCTCCGGCGTCACGGTGCACACGAACAGACTCTGCCGATAATCGTAGGTGTCGGCCTCGATGCCCAGTTGATCGCGGACAAAGGAATCGCTGCCGTCTGCGCCGACCAGCAGCGGCGTGTCCACGGTCACTACCTTTCCATCGCACTCCACCTGTGCGCGCCATCCGCCGGCATGCGCCTGCAGCCCCTGCAGGGTGGCCGGGGCCAGCCGACCCAGCTGTGTGCACTGGTCCAGCCGCCGCAGCAGGGCACGTCCGAGTTCCCTCGCCGGCAGCGTCCAGCCCAGCGCGTCGAACCCTTCGTCACGCGCATGCAGCCGTACGCTGCCGAACTCGCCCGCCCGGCTGACGTGGATGTGCTCGATCGCCGTACCGGACGATCCGGTGTGCTGCCACACGCCCAGTCGACGCAGTGCGTTCACGCTGGCCCGGGCCAGCGCCAGGTTGCGCTCGTCGTAGCTGGGCTGCGCCTCGGCGCGAGGCGGCGCGGACTCGACCAGGGTGGCGGGAATACCGGCCGCATCCAGCGCGATCGCCAGGCTGGCGCCGACCAGGCCGCCGCCGACGATCAGGATGGAGCGTGGGGAAGGTTCGCTGGTGATCATGTGCCGATGATACGGCCGATCGCACGGTGGGTGCTCCATTGACCGACGACGCCCCGCCGCCGCGGCGGTGACCACCCCGCCTCGACAGGTTCCGCCGCAAGATGCCGGGGCGTGGCGTCCACCTGCCAACCCGGTCGCCGGACATCCGACCCATCCGGAGGGCTGCCATGCGTCGGGCAGTACACTAGACTTGTCGGTCTCTTCGGCCGCCTTCACCCACGGAGCAGCACATGGCAACCACACAGACCCGGCGCCTCGGCATCTTTCTCGTTCTCGCCCTGGTGATGGGCGTTACCCGCGGCAGCATTGGCCTGCATCACTTCGAAGCATTCCCGGACGCCTCCTGGGCGGTGTTCTTCCTGGCCGGCCTCTGGCTGCGCGGCACCGGGCGCTGGGCTTTTCCGCTGCTGATGGCCGAGGCCGTGCTGGTCGACTACCTGGTGATCTCCGGCCAGGGGCTGGGCTTCTGGGAGCATTACTGCGTGTCGCCGGCCTACTGGTTCCTGCTGCCCTCCTACGGTGCGCTGTGGCTGGGCGGCAGCTGGCTGGCCAGCCGCCGGCCGGCCCTGAACCGATCCACGCTCGGTCTGGGGGCGGCGGCGCTGCTGCTGAGTGAGAACCTGTGCTACCTGATCTCCAATGGCAGCTTCTACTGGCTCAGCGACAGCGTGCCGGCGCCACGCAGCCTGGGCGCGTGGATGGTCAACCTGGGCGACTGGTACCTGCCGTTCCTGCAGGTCACCGCGATGTATGTCGGCCTGGGCGCGTTGGTGCACGTGCTGGCGGTGCAGCTGGCGCGTGGCATGCAGCGCGCGGACCAGCTTCAGCACTGATGGGTAACCGGCTCTCGAAGATCTACACCCGTACCGGCGACGACGGCAGCACCGGTCTGGGCGACGGCTCGCGGGTGCCCAAGGATTCGCTGCGTGTGACCGCCTACGGCACCGTGGACGAGCTCAATTGCACCATTGGCATGGTGCTCGCTGGCGCGGGCGTCAGCGACGCCCTTCGCGAGGCGCTGCTGCAGGTGCAGCACGATCTGTTCGACCTCGGCGGCGAGCTGTGCATTCCAGGCATGGCCATGGTCCAGGACGACGACATCGCCCGCCTGGAATCGGTGCTGGATGAACTCAACGAGCCGCTGCCGGCACTGAAGGAATTCATCCTGCCCGGCGGGGGGATGGCCGCCTCCTGCTGCCACCTGGCACGCACGGTATGCCGGCGCGCCGAGCGCGAGGTGATTTCGCTGGCCCGGGCCGAGGCGGTCCGGCCGCAGCCGCAGCGCTATCTGAACCGCCTGTCCGACCTGCTGTTCGTGGCTGCCCGCGTGCTGGCGCGCGACAGCGGGCACGGCGAGGTCCTGTGGCAGCACGAGCGGCGCCCGCGGCCCAAGGCCGACTGAGACCGGCCCCGCATGCTGCGGCTGTACACCCATCCGGCCTGCCTGCGGCACGATCCCGGCTCCGGCCACCCGGAGGCGCCGGCCCGATTGGTTGCCGTGCTGGAGGCGCTCGACCACGACCGGTTTGCAGCACTGGACCGGGTCGAGGCACCGCGGGCCACGCGCGAACAACTGCTGCGGGTGCATACCGCGGCGCACATCGACCACATCCTGGCCGGCACGGTGGGCCCCGGCACGCGCCGGCTGGACGAGGACACGGTGATGTCGGCCGGGTCAGCCGAGGCGGCGCTGCGCGCGGCCGGCGCCCTGGTCGCGGCGGTCGACGCGGTGGTCGGAGGATCAACCGGACGCGCCTTCTGCGCGGTGCGCCCGCCCGGGCACCACGCCGACGCGAACCGGCCCATGGGCTTCTGCCTTTTCAACAACGTGGCGGTGGCGGCGGCCCACGCGCTCCACGCGCACGGCCTGCAACGCGTTGCCATTGCCGACTTCGACGTGCACCACGGCAACGGCACCCAGGACATCTTCGAGCGCGAACCGCGGGTACTGTTCGCGTCCAGCCACCAGTCGCCGCTGTACCCGGGGTCGGGCAACGCCGATGAACTGGGGGTCGGCAACCTGGCCAACATGCCGCTGGCCGACGGTTCCGGTTCGGCTCCGTTCCGCGATGCCTGGAGCCGGCACCTGCTGCCGCGGATGGATGCATTCAAGCCCCAGCTGATCTTGGTATCGGCCGGCTTCGACGCGCACCGCAGCGACCCGCTCGCCGGCCTGCAACTGGAAACCGACGATTACGCCTGGATTACCACCGAACTGGTGGCGCTGGCTCGCAGGCACGCCGGTGGCCGTCTGGTCTCCACCCTGGAGGGCGGGTATCACCTGGCGGCGTTGAAGGCCAGCGCGGCCGCCCACGTCGCCGCACTGGCAGGCTGAAGCACCGCGACCGCCGGTGAGTACCCGCGCGCGCCTGCCGGAAAGCGGGGCTTTCTGCTAGTTTTACGAGCTTCATCGCCGCCAGAACGTGCCCGTGATCCAGCGCCCCCTGCCCTTGCGCCACCTACCCCCACGCCGGCTTCTGGCCATGGCCGCGGCCGCGGCCCTGTGCAACGGGCCGCTGGGTGCTCTGGCGGCCACCGCCGCAGCGGCGCCACCGGTCAGCTCCCCGGGCACCGCCGTAAGCGCCTGCCCGCTGGGCGCCTTCCAGTGCCCGCCGCGCCCGCAGAGCTTTGCGCTGTGCCGGCCCAATGCCCTGCTGTCGTTCTACGACCCCACGCTGCCCACCGACCCGGGCCTGCGCGCCACCGCCCCGACCGATGTCGAAGCGGCACACGTGGACAGCTCCAGCCAGAGTGTCTACACGCTGGCGGGCAGCGTGCGCATCCAGCGTGCCGACCAGTTGCTGCGTGCCGACCGCGCCCGATACAACGATCGAAACACCGACTACGACGCGCGCGGCAACGTTCGATACCAGGATGCCGGCCAGTTGCTCGCCGCCGAGCGCATGCAGGGCAATACCGAGGCCAACCGCGGAGTCGCCAGCGACGTGCGCTACCAGATGCTGGCCTCGCACGGCAACGGCAGTGCCGACCGCGGCGAGTTGCTGGATGCCCAGCGCAGCCGCTACCAGCGGGTGAGCTATTCCACCTGCGATGTGGGCCATCATCTGTGGGAAGTCCGTGCGAAAGAGCTGACCATCGACCAGGCCAGCGGCGTGGGCGTGGCCCGCGGCGCGACCATGCGCTTTGCCGACGTCCCGTTCCTGTACCTGCCTTATTTCACCTTTCCGGTGGACGATCGGCGCAAGAGCGGTTTCCTGTATCCGACCTTCGGCAACACCAGCCGCTCGGGATGGATGTTCGCCATTCCGTACTACCTCAACCTGGCGCCGAACTACGACGCCACGCTGGAGCCGCGCTTCTACAGCGCGCGCGGGACGATGCTGGCGGGCGAGTTCCGCTACCTGGGTTGGGGCAGCCGCGGCCAGCTCAACGTCGATTACCTGGCAAACGATCACGGTGACAGCACCGGGGCACTTGCCGATTCCACCAAGGGCAAGGACCGCTACCTGATCCGGTACAGCGACCGGACCAACCTGCCGGGACCCTGGTCGTTCGACATGGCCATCAACCGCGTGTCCGACCGAAACTATCTGCGCGACTTCAGCAATGACCTCTACAGCTCTTCGGTCAGCCGGCTCTCGTCCAGAGCCTATGTGCGTGGCGGTGGCAACTGGTGGTCTGCATCTTTCGGGGCGGACACCTACCAGAACTCAGCTCCGTACCTGCCCGATACAGCGGTTCCCTACAAGCGCTGGCCGAGGGCAACCTTCGCGTTTGATGTGCCGCTCTCCGGGTGGCTCGAGGTCGGCGGATCGGCCGAAGCGGTGGCATTCCGCAAGGACGACGTCATCGAGGGTCAGCGCATCGATATGGCGCCGTACCTCGCCGCAGATTTCCGTGGCGCCGCCTGGTTCGTGCAGCCCAAGCTGACATATCGCTACACCGCCTATCAACTGGATGCCAGCTACGACCAGTATGGCTATGGCGGCCGTCTGCGAGCGGGGCAGACCTCGCCCTTCGACCAGCGTACGCCGGCCCGAGGCCTGCCGATCGCCAGTATCGACAGCGGACTGGTGTTCGATCGGCATACCTCGCTGTTCGGCCAGTCGTACACCCAGACTCTGGAGCCAAGGCTGTACTACCTGTACGTGCCTTACCGCGATCAGAGCGATCTGCCGGTATTCGATACGCGTGTGGTGAGTTTCGACTACTGGCAGCTGTTCTCGTCCAACCGCTTTTCCGGAGCGGATCGCCAGATGGACGCGAACAACCTGACCGCGGCGGTCACCACCCGCCTGCTCGACGATAGCGGCGTGGAACGGCTGTCCGCCAGTTTCGGGCAGATCCGTTACTTCAAGCCGCAGCGGGTGCAAATGCCTGGCGGGGCTGTCACCGACTGGACCGGGTCCGACTACGTCGCTCAGCTCAGCGTCCAACTGGACGACCGTTGGCGGCTATCGAGCAGTTACCAGTGGAGCCCGAACACGCGCCGGACGGATCTGGGCGCCGTTCAGCTGCAACGTCGCATCGGTGTCGATGGCATTTTCAATTTCTCCTACCGTTATCGACGTGGGCGCCTGGAACAATACGACGCCTCCGCGGTCTATCCGGTCTCGGAGCGCTGGCGGCTCATGGGCCGCTGGACGTATTCGGTAAGAGACCGACGTACGGTCGAAGCACTTGCCGGTGTCGAGTACGACAGTTGCTGTGTCGCCGTTCGCGTGGTCGGGCGGCATTACGTGGACACCTACTCCGGCGTCACTGGAGCGCCGCCCACCAACAACGCGATCATGTTCGAGCTGGAATTCAAGGGGCTCGGCGCCCTCAACGGCCAGACCGAGGACGTGCTGCGCCGTGGTATTCTCGGCTATCAATAAATCCCGCGATACAACCACTTGTATCGCCAACCATCGCGACCGTCGCGATCCAAGGCACCCTCTGATGAAGCACCCGTTCGCGCTGTTCCTGCTGGCGCTCGCCGCATCGACCGCCCTTCCGGCCCAGGCCCAGCTGCTGCCCCAGGCGGCGCCGGCGTCTCAGACGCCCCAGGGCGTGCAACCGCTGGACCGGATCGTCGCAGTGGTGGACGAGGATGTGGTGCTGCAGAGCGAATTGAACGAAAAGGTGCAGGCGGTCAGGCAGCAGTACGCGAACCAGCCGGGCCAGCTGCCGCCGGAAAATGTGTTGCGGCGACAGGTGCTGGAGCGTCTGATCCTGATGAAGCTGCAGGTAGCCAAGGCCCAGGAGCAGGGCGTGCGGGTCGCCAACGCCGACATCGACCAGGCGGTCGCCGGAGTGGCGCAGCAGAACAAGATGAGTCCCGAGCAATTACGGAGCGCCGTGCAGCAGAGCGGCCTGAGCTTCGCCGCGTTCCGCGACGAGCTGGCCCAGCAGATCATGGTGCAGCGGCTGCACGAGAGCGTGGTCCGCGATTCGGTCAACATCAGCGACAGCGAGATCAACAATCTGCTCAGCAGCCCGACCTACAAGGCCGGCGAGGTGCACCTGGCGCACATCCAGGTCTCGATCCCTTCGGGCGGCAGCGCCCGGGACATCCAGGCAGCGCAGGAGAAGGCGACCCAGGCGCTGGCGGCGATCCGCGGCGGCATGGATTTCAACGCCGCGGCGATCCGCTACTCCGACGCCCAGGATGCGCTCGAGGGCGGCGACCTGGGCTGGCGTCATCTGGACGAGGTGCCGCCAGCCTTCGTCGACACCGTGGCGGCGCTGAAGCCGGGCCAGGTCAGTGCGGCACTGCGCGGCCCCACCGGCTTCCACATCCTGAAGCTGGTGGCCGAGCGCCAGCCGGGCAAGCAGATGGCCGACGAGGTCCGCGCGCGACAGATCCTGATCAAGCCGAGCGAACTGGTTACACCGGCCCAGGCCGAACAGAAAGCCCGCGACCTGTACCAACGGCTCGTCGACAAGCACGAGGATTTCGCCAAGCTGGCCAAGGAACAGTCCGACGATCCCACCACGGCCAACGCCGGTGGCGAGATGGGCTGGTTCCAGCCGCAGGCCTGGGGCAGCGAGATCGCGCAGCAACTGGCGGGGCTCAAGGAAGGCGAGGTCTCCCAGCCGTTCCAGAGCCAGGCCGGCTGGCACATCGTGCAGCTCGAGGGGCGTCGCCAGAGCGATCGTCACCGAACAGCTGCAGCGCGAACAGGCCCGCCAGGCGATCGGCAACCGCAAGGCCGAGCAGGCCTACGAGGACTTCCTGCGCGACCTGCGCTCCAACGCCTACGTGCGCATCCTGGTGCCGGAGCTGCGCGATCCCGATGCTGCCGACCAGGCCTCCTGATACGGCTGCCGACCGCTCGCCCCTGCCCCGGCTCGCGCTGACCGCCGGCGAGCCTGCCGGCATCGGGCCGGAACTGCTGATCAAGCTTGCCGCCACGCCGCTGGCGGCCGATCTGGTGGCGATTACCGATCGCCACCTGTTGCAGCGCGCTGCGGACCGTTGTGGCCTGAGCGTGCGCCTGGTGGATGACGACGGCGGGGCACCGACTGAGCGGGTGGCGGGGACGCTGCGCGTACGCCATGTGCCGCTGGCGGTGGTCGAGCAACCCGGCCACCCCGATCCGCGCAACGCCACGCACATCCTGGCGACGCTGGCCGAGGCGGCCGATGGCTGCATGGCAGGTCACTACGGCGCGGTGGTGACCGCACCGCTGCAGAAGGCCTCGATCAACGACGCCGGCATCCGCTTCAGCGGCCACACCGAGTTTTTTGCCGAACGCGCCCGGGCGCGCGTGGTGATGATGCTGGCCAGCCCCGAGCTGCGGGTGGCGCTGGTCACCACCCACCTGCCCTTGCAGGCCGTACCGGCCGCGCTTACCGCAACCGCGCTGGAGGACACGCTCAGGATCGTGCAGCGCGAACTGCGCGCGAAGTTCGGCCTGGCCGACCCCCGCATCGCCGTGCTCGGCCTCAATCCGCATGCCGGCGAGGGTGGCCACCTGGGCCGGGAGGAGCTGGACACCATCATCCCCGTGCTCGAGCGCCTGCGTGCCGAGGGGATGCGGCTGCTCGGCCCGCTGCCGGCCGATACCGCCTTCGTGCCCGCGCTGCGCAGCAGCTACGACGCCGTGGTTGGCGATGTACCACGACCAGGCACTGCCGGTGCTCAAGAGCGAAGCGTTCGACCGCACCGTGAACCTGACCCTGGGGCTGCCGTTCATCCGCACCTCGGTGGACCACGGCACCGCGCTGGACCTTGCCGGCAGCGGCAAGGCCGACGCGTCCAGCCTGATCGCGGCAGCGCACATGGCGTTGCGGCTGATCGCCGGCGCGACATCCTCCTCCATTGCCGGCGCGCACTGACGCCTGGAACCGCCATGAACGCCCGCCCCAAGAAGAGCTTCGGCCAGCACTTCCTGCATGACCGGCGCTACATCGAGCGCATCGTCAGCGCCATCTCGCCGAAGCCGGACGATCGCATGGTCGAGATCGGCCCCGGCGAGGGCGCGCTGACGCTGCCCTTGCTGGCGGCCGCGGGCAAGTTGACCGCGATCGAGCTGGATACCGACCTGATCCCGGACTTGCAGGCGCGAGCAGCATCCGTCGGCCAGCTGACGGTGATCCATGCCGATGTGCTGAAGGTGGACTTCACCGGGCTGGCGGCCGCACTGGGATCCACGCGACTGCGGATCGCCGGCAACCTGCCCTACTACATCTCCAGCCCGATCCTGTTCCACTGCGTGGAGCACGCCGACGCCATCGCGGACATGCACTTCATGCTGCAGAAGGAAGTGGTCGACCGCATGGCCGCCGAACCGGGCAGCAAGGTCTACGGCCGCCTGTCGGTGATGCTGCAGCTGGCCTGCCGGGTCGAGCCGCTGTTCACCGTCCCGCCCGGCGCGTTCCGACCGCCGCCGAAGGTGGACTCGGCCGTGGTGCGACTGGTACCGCTGCGCGGCCAGCGAGCGTCACGACGCCGACCCGGCCCGCCTGCGCGCGATCGTGCGCGCCGCATTCGGCCAGCGGCGCAAGACCCTTTCCAACGGACTGAAGCAGGTGATGGACAGCGCGACCATCGAGCGCGCCGGGATCGACCCCAGAGCCCGCGCCGAGACACTGGCGCCGATGGATTTCGTGCGCCTGGCGAAGCTCGACGGAAGTCCCTGAGGCGCGCCCCGACAGCGCAAGCATCCGCACGATCGCGTGTCCGCAACCCATCGTCAGGCCGTACAATCTGCGGATGACCGAAAAAGCCTCCTACACGATCGACGTGCAGGTCGAAACGCGCTTCGTCGCCGACCAGTCCAAGCCCGACGACAACCGTTATGTATTCGCCTATACCGTGACCCTGCGCAATGCCGGCGGTGTTGGCGCGCGCCTGCTTGGCCGCCACTGGGTGATCACCGACGCCAACGGCAAGGTCGAGGAAGTCGAAGGCGAAGGCGTGATCGGCGAGCAGCCGTGGATGCGGCCCGGCGACGACTACCAGTACACCTCTGGCGCCGTACTGGAAACGGCAGTGGGCACCATGGCCGGCAGCTACCAGATGCTCGCCGACGACGGCACACAGTTCGACGCGCCCATCCCGGCGTTCACGCTGTCGATACCCCGTACGCTTCACTGATGGGTGGACGACGGCAAGGACCCGCGCTGATGGACAGGCACTGAATGGCAACCTATGCAATCGGCGACGTGCAGGGCTGCTACCCCGAGCTTCAACGCCTGCTGGACAAGTGGTCAAGTTCGACCCCGCGCAGGATCGCCTGTGGTTCTGCGGCGACCTGGTCAACCGTGGCGGACAGTCGCTGCGAAACGCTGCGCCTGATCCATCAACTGCGCGAGTGCACGGTGGTGACACTGGGCAACCATGACCTGAGCCTGCTGTCGATCGCCCAGCGCAAGCCGGACGCGCAGGCACGGGTCAACCCGGAACTGCGCGAGGTGCTGTTTGCCGACGATGCGCCGGTGCTGTTCGAATGGCTGCGCAGCCAGAAGCTGCTGCATCACGACGAGCAACTGGGGTGGACCATGGTGCATGCGGGCCTGGCGCCCGGCTGGACGCTGCGCCAGGCCCAGCGCGCGGCACAGGAGGTCGAGCGCGAACTGTCCAGCCCGCGGCACCCGCGACTGCTGCGCAACCTGTTCGGCAATCGCCCGGCCACCTGGTCGGCCCGGCTGCAGGGAGTGGAGCGCTTCCGCGCTTCCATCAACATGTTGACCCGCATGCGCTACTGCGATGTGACGGTCGGATCGACTTCGACGCCAAGGGCCTGCCGGGGACACAAAAGCCCGGCTTGTACCCCTGGTTCGCCGCCCCGGGCATGCGCCGGCGCGACACGCGCATCGTCTGTGGACACTGGTCAGCGCTGGGGCGCTTCGCCGGCCTGGGCGTGTACGCGATCGACACCGGCTGCGTCTGGGGCGGTCAACTGACCGCGCTGCGGCTGGACAGTGAGGAGCCTGTCTACACCACCGTCGACGCCGAGCCGGACCGCAAACGCCAGCCCGGCGGCGGCGATTGAATCAGGAACGACGGAAGGGGAGCGAGAGGGTGCTTGGGCGAAGTACCCGCCACGCGGCTTCCTCCAGGCAGCCCTCAACCCTGTAGGCGACCGCGGTGCCACCGGTGGTGCGCGGTCGCGCACGGGGTGCACTCCTACAGGGGACCGACGCGTTCGCAAAGGGGCTAACACAGAAGCGCAGGGCTCGAGGCGCCCTCGCTACGCGCTACTCGCCCCTGTTCGTCAGGCCAGCTGGCCGTGGCAATGCTTGTACTTCTTGCCCGAGCCGCACGGGCACGCGTCGTTCCGACCCACCTTGGGGCCGCTGGCCGCCACCACGGCGCCAGCCCCGGCTGCCCGCGCGCTGTCCTCGTCGGCTGCAGCACCCGGGGCGCCACCGCCGCTGGCCAGCATCTGCTTCTGCAACCGCTCCGCCATGCGCTGCTGCTCGGCCTCCATCGCGGCGACTTCCTCTTCGCTGCGGATGCGGATCCGCGCCAGCATCTGCACCACTTCGGACTTGATCCGCTGCAGCATGTCGGAGAACAGTTCGAACGATTCGCGCTTGAACGCCTGCTTCGGATCCTGCTGTGCGTAGCCGCGCAGGTAGATGCCCTGGCGCAGGTAATCCATGCTGGCCAGGTGCTCCTTCCAGGCGTTGTCCACCACGGTCAGCATGACGTGCTTCTCGAGCTGGCGCATGGTGTCGGCGCCGATCTGCGCCTCCTTCGCCTCGAACGCCTCATTCACCTTCTCGCGCACATGTTCCAGGATCGCCGCCGCGTCGAGCTCGTGCTGCTGCTCGACCCAGCCCTTGAGCTCGATCGACGTGCCGAACTCGCTCGCCAGCTCGCGGTCCAGCCCGGCGATGTCCCACTGCTCGTCGATGCTGTCGGCCGGCACGTGCTGGTACACCAGAGCCTGGACCACGTCCTCGCGGATGTCGCCGATCGTGGCCGACACGTCCTCGCCTTCCAGCAACTCGTCGCGCTGGGTGTAGATCACCTTGCGCTGTTCGTTGGCGACGTCGTCGAACTCGAGCAGATGCTTGCGGATGTCGAAGTTGTGCTGCTCGACCTTGCGCTGCGCCTTTTCGATCTGCCGACTGACCATGCGGTCCTCCAGCGCATCGTCCTCCTTCATGCCGAAGCGCTTCATCCAGCGCACCAGCCCCTCGCCGCCGAAGATGCGCAGCAGGTTGTCTTCCAGCGACAGGTAGAAGCGCGAGGAACCAGGGTCGCCCTGGCGACCGGAGCGACCGCGCAGCTGGTTGTCGATGCGGCGCGATTCGTGGCGCTCGGTGCCGATGATATGCAGGCCACCAGCAGCCAGCACCTGGTCGTGACGCTTCTTCCAGTCGCTCTTGACCCGCTGGCGATCGACCTCGCTGGCATCGGCAGGCAATTCGGCCAGGGCTGCCTCGAGGCTGCCGCCCAGCACGATGTCGGTGCCGCGGCCGGCCATGTTGGTGGCGATGGTGACCTGGCCTGGCGCACCGGCCTGCGCCACGATGTGCGCCTCGCGCTCGTGCTGCTTGGCGTTGAGCACCTCGTGCGGCACCTTGCTCTGCTTGAGCAGGCCCGAGAGCAGTTCGGACACCTCGATCGAGGTGGTGCCGACCAGCACCGGCTGGCCGCGCTTGTGGCAATCCTGGATGTCCGCGACCACCGCCTTGTACTTGGCGGCCTGGCCCAGGAACACCATGTCCGGGTTGTCCTTGCGGATCATCGGCTTGTGGGTGGGGATCACCACCACCTCCAGCCCGTAGATGCTCTGGAACTCGTACGCTTCGGTATCGGCCGTACCGGTCATGCCGGCCAGCTTCTTGTACATGCGGAACAGGTTCTGGAAGGTCACCGTCGCCAGCGTCTGGTTCTCGCGCTGGATCGGCACGCCTTCCTTGGCCTCCACCGCCTGGTGCAGGCCGTCGGACCAGCGGCGACCGGCCAGGGTGCGGCCGGTGAATTCGTCGACGATGATCACCTCGCCGTCGCGCACGATGTAGTCGACGTCACGCTGGTAGATGCCGTTGGCGCGCAGCGCGGCATTGAGGTGGTGCACCACGGCCAGGTTCTTCGAGTCGTACAGGCCGCTGTCGGCATCGATCACGCCGGCATCGCGCAGCAGCTGCTCGGCATGCTGCATGCCCGCCTCGGACATGTGCACCTGCTTCTGCTTCTCGTCGACCCAGTAGTCGCCCTCGCCGTCCTCGGTCTTCTGCCGCACCATGTTCGGCACGATCCGGTTCAGGGCGATGTACAGGTCCGGGGAATCCTCGGCCGGGCCGGAAATGATCAGCGGCGTGCGCGCCTCGTCGATCAGGATCGAGTCGACCTCGTCGACGATCGCGTAGTGCAGGCCGCGCTGGTAGCGCTGGTCCTTGGAGAGCGCCATGTTGTCGCGCAGGTAGTCGAAGCCGAATTCGTTGTTGGTGCCGTAGGTGATGTCGGCCGCGTAGGCGGCGCTCTTGTCGGCATGGTCCATGCCCGGGTAGACCACACCCACGCTCAGACCCAGGAAGTTGTACAGCTTGCCCATCTGGGCCGAGTCGCGGCGCGCCAGGTAGTCGTTGACGGTGACCACGTGCACGCCCTTGCCCTCGAGCGCATTGAGGTACACCGGCAGCGTGCCGACCAGGGTCTTGCCCTCGCCGGTGCGCATCTCGGCGATCTTGCCCATGTGCAGCACCATGCCGCCGATCATCTGCACGTCGTAGTGGCGCAGGCCCAGCACCCGCCGGGACGCCTCGCGCACGACCGCGAACGCCTCCGGCAGCAATGCATCGAGGGCCTCGCCATCGGCCACGCGCTTCCTGAACTCGTCGGTCTTTTCGCGCAAGGCCTCGTCGCTGAGCTTCTCGAACTCCGGCTCCAGGGCATTGATGCGCGTGACCGTCTTGGAAAGCTGGCGCAGCACGCGCTCGTTGCGGCTACCGAAAAGGCTCGTCAGGGCACGATTGAACATGATCTTCCGTCAATGAGTACGTAAGGCCCGCACACGCGCGGGCGAAACGGACATGGTACTACACCGCGCCCGATCGACCGGGATGGCGGCGAGGGGCGGAGGATTCAAGGGGGCGCTGGCGCCGGGACGGGACGAGGGACGAGGGACGAGGGGCGAGGGGCGAGGGGCGGCCGTAAGGCAATACCGGAGGCTGCGACGACGGATATTGATCGTTACGCCCTGACGCGCGTTACCGCCAAGGGGGAGCGAGGACAGCCGCGCCACTGCAACCATCCCTCTTCAGCTGCGCTGAATAGATGAGGCCCAATGCGAAGCGCGCCTTTGCGCTTTTTCCTCGCCCCTCGCCCCAGCTCGCCTTACCGGTGACTGCGCGCAAACGCCAGCGGATTGACCACGCGGCCCTTGTACCAGACCTCGAAGTGCACGTGCGGCCCGGTGGACCGGCCGGTGGATCCGGCCAGCGAGATCTCCTGGCCGACGCGGACGCGCTGGCCTGGGTGCACCAGCAGCTTGCGGTTGTGCGCGTAGCGCGTCATGTAGCCGTTGCCATGATCGATCTCGACCACGTTGCCGTAGCCGCTGCGGCGGCCGGCGTAGGTGACCATGCCCTCGGCTACCGCATGGACCGGCGTGCTCATCGGAACGGCGATGTCGATGCCGGTGTGGCGAGCGCTGTGGCCGTCGAAGGGGTCCGGTCGCACGCCGAAGTAGGAAGAGATATAGCCCTGGGCGGGCATGCCGGTGGGCTTGAGGTTGGCGTCGATCTTGGCGTCCAGCAACAGGCTCTGCAGAGCGGACAACTGCACCTGCTGGTTATCGAACTGGCTGCCCAGTTGCCGGATGCTGGCGTCCAGCGTCTGCGGGAGGGCGTAGGCACCGCCCGAAGCGTCTTCCTGGCCGCCGACCGGCGGCTGCTGGTCGAAATTGAATTCGCCGTCGTCCAGCTTGCCGACCTGTGTCAGCCGCTCGCCCAGCGCATTGAGGCGGGTGGACTGCGCCTGCAGCTGACCCAGTTTCACGGCCAGCGCGTCAAGTTCGCGCTGCGAGTCCATGCGCACTCCGTCCAGCTGGTCCTTCTGCTGCGACAACTGCTGCTGCAGGTGGCGAACCTGCGCCAGGGTGCGATCGCGCGGACTGGAAACGCCCAATGCCACCGCCGCTCCCAGAACGCCACAGGCGCATACTGCCGCCAGGCTGAGGGCCGCAAGGCGCAGGCGCAGCGAGGGACTGGCCAGGTCCAGGGTCCGGGGCACTTTCTTGCTGCGGGACACGAGTATGATCTGCATTTGCTCTACACGTCTGAAGAAGTCGGCCCAATGCAACGCGCCGTACCACCTGCATCCCGCCGCAAGAGCCTGGGACCGAAATCCCTCGCCGAATGCAGCTCCTTCGCTACGCTGGCCCGGAAGGCCGGCGAGCTGGATGCGCTGGATCGCGCCCTGCGCCAGACGTTGCCATCACCCTTGCGCGAGCAGGTACGGTTTGCCCACCTGCGCAACGGCCGCCTCGTCTTTCTGGCAACCTCGCCGGCGTGGGCTTCGCGGCTGCGCCTTATGCAGACGCAGATACTTGCCACCGCAGGCGCCATCGGCACCTGCGCCAGTTCGGTCACCGTGAAAGTGGCTCCCCCCCTACCGGACGCAACGCTTCCGGATCGGTCAAAACCGCTTTCGCCTGCCGCAGCCGTCCACCTTCGAGCCGCCGCAGCGTCAATCACAGACCCCGAATTGCGGGCCTTGTTCCTTGAGCTGGCGTCCATCGCCGAAACCGCTGGTATCCCTGCCGCCTGACCGGGGTATACATCGGTCGGCGAAGTGCCTGTAAAGACACCGTTTTCCCCCACTCCCAGCGTCGGGAGTGATCCGTTTATAGCACGGCGCGCGCGCGCAGGCACCCCACGTGTGCCGATACCGTGAAGAAAATCTGCGTTTTTAGTGACGGACCGCCCATAACGCAAAAAGGCCGCACCCGGCGGGCGCGGCCTTTTTGCGTTATGGGCGGTCGGGGGTCAGATCGCCTGGGCGGGGTGCGCGTAGGAGATCGGCGACACCGCCGGATCGTCCGGAAGCTGACTTCTTCCCAGGCGCTGGCATCGGCCATCAGCGTGCGCAGCAGCTTGTTGTTCAGCTCGTGCCCGGACTTGTGCGCATCGTACGCGCCGATCAGGCTGTGGCCGAGCAGGTACAGGTCGCCGATGGCATCGAGGATCTTGTGCTTGACGAACTCGTCCTCGTAACGCAGGCCGTCTTCGTTGAGCACCCGGTAGTCATCGAGCACCACCGCGTTGTCCATCGAACCGCCCAGCGCCAGGTTGTGCTCGCGCAGCATCTCGATGTCGCGCATGAAACCGAAGGTGCGCGCGCGACTGACTTCCTTGACGAAGGAGGTGGTGGAGAAATCGATCTCGGCGCGCGAGGTGCGCTTGGAGATGATCGGATGATTGAAGTCGATCGCGAAACCGACCTTGAAGCCTTCGAACGGCTCGAAGCTGGCCCACTTGTCGCCGTCCTGCACCTTGACCGGCTTCTTGATGCGGATGAAGCGCTTGGCCGCCGGCTGCTCTTCGATCCCGGCCGACTGCAGCAGGAACACGAAGGGACCGGCGCTGCCGTCCATGATCGGCACTTCCGGCGCGGACAGGTCGACGTAGGCGTTGTCGATGCCCAGGCCGGCCATCGCCGAGAGCAGGTGCTCGACCGTGGCGACGCGCACGTCGCCGTTGATCAGCGTGGTGGACAGGCGGGTGTCGCCGACATGATCCGGCGCGCGTGGATGTCCACGGGCGGGTTCAGATCGGTGCGGCGAAACACGATGCCGGTGTTGGGTGCAGCCGGCCGCAGGGTCATGTAGACCTTGTCGCCGGTGTGCAGGCCAACGCCCGTCGCGCGGATGACGTTCTTGAGCGTGCGCTGCTTGATCATTGTTGTTCTACCGAGTGTAGGCAGCAACCTGTTGGGGGACGGATGCTAACACAGTTTTAACCTGGCAAAAAGCAAACCATACCGTACAGTCTTTCCTGTCCTTCATGTTTCCTTCATCCGTGAAGCGTGTCACGAACCGCGCTGTTGCGGCCGGTTGCGCGGCTTTCGTCCCTGGCACGACACCTTGCACCGGGACGGAAGTCGGTGCAAGGCATCGCACTGGCCGGCGTCCGTGCCAGCCGGTCACGCGTCCATCGGGACACATGGCCTTCACGTCAGGCCGCCGCACCGGCGGCCCACCGCATCTGTCCTCCGGCCTACCGTACTGCCATCAGGACATGCGAACGGTTCGCATCCATCACAAGGGTGCCGGACCCGGTTCAGTCGGCCTGGCGGCGCAGGAACGCCGGGATGTCCAGGTAGTCGAAGCCCGGCTCGCTCTTGGCCGGCGCCTCGCTGCGCGCGGTGCCGGCGCGGTGGCGACCTCCGGCTGGGCGTAGTCGACCACCTCGTTGCCGGTACCTGTACGCAGCACAACCGGGCGGGGCCGCTGGCGCATCTCCACCTGCTGGGTCGCGACCGGGCGCAACGGCTGGCGCGCCGCGGCGGCGCGGTTCAGGCCGGTGGCGACCACGGTCACGCGCACGTCGTCCTTCATCTCCGGATCCAGCGAGGTGCCGATCACCACGGTGGCGTCCTCGCTGGCGAAGTCGTGGATGACCCGGCCGATCTCGTCGAACTCGCGCATGGTCAGGTTGGGCCCGGCGGTGACGTTGACCAGGATGCCGCAGGCGCCGGAGAGGTTGACGTCCTCCAGCAGCGGGTTGTTGATCGCCGCCTCGGCCGCCGCCTGGGCGCGGTCGTCGCCACGGGCGGTGCCCGAACCCATCATCGCCATGCCCATCTCGGACATCACCGTGCGCACGTCGGCAAAGTCGACGTTGATCAGGCCGGGCGCGGTGATCAGGTCGGCAATGCCCTGCACCGCGCCCTGCAGCACGTCGTTGGCGGCCTTGAACGCGTTGAGCAGGGTGACGTCGCGACCGAGCACCGTGAGCAGCTTCTCGTTCGGCACGGTGATCAGCGAATCGACGTGCTGGGACAGATCCTCGATGCCCTTCAGCGCCACCTGCATGCGCCGGCGGCCCTCGAACGGGAACGGCTTGGTGACCACCGCCACGGTCAGGATGCCCTTCTCCTTGGCCAGCTGCGCCACCACCGGCGCCGCGCCGGTGCCGGTGCCGCCGCCCATGCCGGCGGTGATGAACACCATGTCGGCGCCTTCGAGCATTTCCTCGATGCGCTCGCGGTCCTCCAGCGCCGCCTGCCGGCCGACCTCCGGGTTGGCGCCGGCGCCCAGGCCCTTGGTCACGTTGCCGCCGAGCTGCAGGTGGGTGCGCGAGCCGCAGCTCTTCATCGCCTGCGCGTCGGTGTTGGCGCAGATGAACTCCACGCCCTCGATGTTGGAATTGACCATGTGCGCCACGGCGTTGCCGCCGCCGCCGCCCACGCCGATCACCTTGATGACCGCATTCGGTGCCAGTTTTTCGACCAGTTCAAACATTTCCCGTCCTCCAAAAAAGCACTCATTGTTGTAACCGTGGCGCAGGCTCCTGCCCTTGCCCCAGGTGGTGGACGAACCTCCATTCGCCCGTGGCCCGCCTCCTGCGGACCGTAGACGCTAGAAATTGCGGGTGACCCAGTTGCGCACCTTGTCCAGCAGGCCGCCCAGGTGCCGCCGACCGGCCCGGTCGCCCGCGCGCCACCGGCGCGCGCGCCGTGCAGCAGCAGGCCCACGCCGGTGGAATGCATCGGGTTGGCGATGACCTCGCCCAGCCCGCTGACGTGCTGCGGCACCCCGACGCGCACCATCTTGTGGAAGATCTCCTCGGCCAGCTCCAGCGCACCTTCCATCCGCGCGGCGCCGCCGGTCAGCACCACGCCGGCGGCGACCAGGCTCTCGTAGCCGGAGCGGCGCAGCTCGTCCTGCACCATCTCGAAGATTTCCTCGTAGCGCGCCTGCACCCACTGCGCCAGCGACTGCCGCGCCAGCCGGCGCGGCGGGCGGTCGCCGACGCTGGGCACCTGGATGGTTTCCTCGGCGTGCGCCAGCTGGGCCAGCGCGCAGGCGTACTTGATCTTGATTTCCTCGGCATGCGCGGTCGGCGTGTGCACGCCGTAGGCGATGTCGTTGGTGACCTGGTCGCCGCCGACCGGCAGCGACTTGGTGTGGCGGATCGCGCCCTGGGTGTAGATGGCGATGTCGGTGGTGCCGGCGCCGATGTCGACCAGGCACACGCCCAGCTCGCGCTCGTCGTCGGTCAGCACCGACTTGGCGCTGGCCACCGCCGAGGGCACCAGCTCGTCCACCGACAGGCCGCAGCGCTGGATGCACTTGGTGATGTTCTGCACCGCCGCCGCCGCGCCGGTGACCAGGTGCACGCTGGCCTCCAGGCGCACGCCGCTCATGCCGACCGGCTGGCGGATGCCGTCCTGGCCGTCGATGCGGTATTCCTGCGGCTCCTTGTAGAGCACCTTGCGGTCGGCCGGGATCGCCACCGCGCTGGCCGCCTCCAGCACCTGCTCCAGGTCGCCGGGCGTGACTTCGCGGTCGCGGATCGCCGCGGTGCCGTGCGAGTTGCGTGTCTCCAGGTGGCTGCCGGAGATCGAGGCGTACACCGAGCGGATGTCGCAGCCGGCCATCAGCTCGGCTTCCTCGACCGCGCGCTGGATCGAGTGCACGGTCGATTCGATGTCCACCACCGAGCCGCGCTTGAGCCCGCGCGAGACGTGCGAGCCGATGCCGATCACCTCGATCGGCTCGCCCGGCTCGTACTCGCCGACGATGGCCACCACCTTGGAGGTGCCGATGTCCAGGCCGACGACCAGTTGTTTGTCGTTGCGTGGCTTCATAGAAAGATGCTCATGTGCGGGGCGTGGCTCCGGCGTTGGCGTTCGCCGCGGGTGGCCAGCGCACGGCAAAGCCGTTGGCGTAGCGCAGGTCGACATGGGCGAACGCGTCGGCGTGGCCAGCGGTCACCTGCGGGTAGACATCAAGGAAGCGGTGCAGCCGCCGTGCAGCCTGATCGCGGTCGCCCATCACGATCTGGGCGCCGCTGGCGGTGGCCAGGCTCCAGCTGCCGCGCTCGCTCAGCGCCACGCCGCTGATGTGCACGCCACGCGCGGCGAAGGCCTTGCGCGCCTGCGCATAGAAGTCGACCACGTCGGCCAGGTGCGCATCCGGGCCGCTGAGCGCGGCAGGCCGGGCACGGCCGCAGCGTCGGGGGCGTCGAACAGCTGCCGTGGCGACTGATCAGGCGATCGCCGTTCCAGCGCGCAAACGGCTGGCGTTCGTTGACGCGCAGCACCAGCGTGTCCGGCCAGAGCTTGCGCGCCTCGACCGAATCCACCCACGGCAGCGCCGCCACCGCCTGCTGCACAGCGTCCAGGTCCAGTGCGAAGAAGCCCTTGCCCAGGCGAGGCTTGACCGCGGCGCGGATCTGCTCGGCGCTGACATGCTTGAACGGCGCCTGCACGTGAGCTGCGCATCGGCCAGCGGTCGGCGGCGAACCAGCCGCGCAGCAGGCCGACCACCGGCAGCACCACCAGCGCCACCGCCAGCACCAGGCCAGCAGGCGGATCGCTCCCTTCATGGTGCCTCCCCGGTGGCGCCTGGCGCCGGTGCGCGGGCGAAACTGGTCTCGAGGATGCGCCAGCACAAGGTCGCGAAGTCGATTCCGGCGGCCGCGGCGGCCTTGGGCACCAGCGAATGCGTGGTCATGCCCGGCGCGGTGTTGACCTCCAGCAGCCAGTTGCGGCCCTGGCGGTCGCGCATCACGTCGACGCGGCCCCAGCCCTGGCAGGCCAGCGCATCGAAGGCGCGCAGCGCCAGCTGGCGCAGCTCGGCCTCGGCCTCGCCCTCCAGGCCCGGGCAGAGGTACTGCGTGTCCTCGGCCACGTACTTGGCGTGGTAGTCGTAGAAGGCGCCCTTGGGCACGATGCGGATCCACGGCAGCACCTGCCGACCGAGGATTGCCACGGTCAGCTCGTCGCCCTCGATCAGGTGCTCGACCAGCAGGTCGCCGGGGTAGCGCGCGGCCAGCGCCACCGCCTGGTCCAGCTGCGCGGCCTCGAACACGCGGGTGACGCCCACGCTGGAACCTTCGCAGGCCGGCTTGACGATCAGCGGAAAGCCGAGCTTCGCGCGCTGCGGCATGCACGTCGCCGCCGCGCGGCAGCGGCCACGAAGCGGGCGTCGGCAGGCCCAGCGATTGCCACACCTGCTTGGCGCGGATCTTGTCCATCGACAGCGCCGAGCCGAGCACGCCCGAGCCGGTGTACGGCACGCCCAGCGAATCCAGCGCGCCCTGCAGCTCGCCGTCCTCGCCGCCGCCGTGCTGACCGTGCAGGATGTTGAACACGCGCGCGAAGTGGCCGGCACGCAGCGCGTCCAGCAGCGCCGGAATGCCGTCGATGCGCGTGCGCGTCGATCCCGCGGCTGGCAGCGCCTCGAGCACGTTGCGGCCGGAATCCAGCGACACCTCGCGCTCGGCCGAGCTGCCGCCCATGACCACCGCCACGCGGCCGAAGCGCGCCGGATCGCGACACTGCGTTTGCACGTCTCGTGTTGCGAGGGGTCATGGGTTCCTCCGGTCTTCAGCTCGCCGACACGTCCCAGCGCGGCGGCGGCAGCGCCGATGTCGCCGGCGCCCAGCAGCAGCAGCACGTCGCCGTCGCGCAGCAGCGCCGGCAAGGCCTCGGCGAATTCGCGCGGGTGCTCGACCAGCACCGGATCGACCTTGCCGCGCGCGCGGACGGCCGCGGCCAGGGCGCGGCCGTCGGCACCGGCAATCGGCGCTTCGCCGGCCGGATAGACCTCGGTCAGCACCAGCACGTCGGCCTCGGCCAGCACCTTGGCGAAGTCGTCCATCAGGTCGCGCGTGCGGCTGTAGCGGTGCGGCTGGAAGGCCACCACCAGGCGCCGCTCCGGCCAGCCGCCGCGCACCGCGTCGAACACCGCCGCGAGCTCGCTCGGGTGGTGGCCGTAATCGTCGATCAGCAGCACGCTGCCCTGGTCCAGGGCCAGCTCGCCGCGAGCGTGGAAGCGCCGACCGACGCCCTGCGAAGTGCGCCAGCGCGCGGGCGATCGCCTCGGCCTCCACGCCCAGCTGCCAGCCGATCGCGCGGCGGCCAGCGCGTTGAGCACGTTGTGCCGCCCCGGCAGGTTCAGCGACACCGGCAGGGGCTCGTCGCGCCCCGGCAGATGCAGATCGAAGTGCATCTCGAAGCCGTGCTGGCGCACGTTCGACGCGCGCACGTCGGCATCCTGCGACGGGCCGCGCGAATCGTCGATGCCGTAGGTCATCACCCGGCGCGGAATCTGCCGGCCCAGCTCGGCCACTTCCGGGTCGTCGATGCACAGCACCGCCAGGCCGTAGAACGGCAGCCGGTGCAGGAAGTCGGCGAACGCCTTGTTCACCTGGGCGAAGTCGCCGCCGTAGTTCTCCAGGTGGTCGGCGTCGATGTTGGTGACCACCGCGATCATCGGCGACAGCATCAGGAACGAGCCGTCCGACTCGTCGGCCTCGGCCACCAGGTACTGCCCGGTGCCCAGGCGCGCGTTGGCGCCGGCCGCGTTGAGCTGGCCGCCGATCACGAAGGTCGGGTCGTAGCCGGCCTCGGCCAGCACGCTGGCGACCAGGCTGGTGGTGGTGGTCTTGCCATGCGTGCCGGCAATCGCGATGCCGCGACGGAAGCGCATCAGCTCGCCCAGCATCTCCGCGCGCGGCACCACCGGAATGCGCGCGGTCGCGCGCCGCGACCAGCTCCGGGTTGTCCTTGCCGATGGCGCTGGAGGTCACCACCACGTCGGCATCGGCCACTGTTCGGCGCGGTGCCCGACATGCACGTCGATGCCCAGGTCGCGCAGGCGCTGCGCCGTCGGCGACAAGGCACGGTCGGAGCCGGACACCGCGTAGCCCAGGTTGTGCAGCACTTCGGCGATGCCGCTCATGCCGACGCCGCCGATGCCGATGAAATGCACGCGGCGGAACGTGCTCATGAGGTCCTCGTGGGCCGAGCAGCCGCTCGATGGTCATGCGGCCACCTCCAGGCAGGCGTCGGCGATCGGGCGGCGGCGTCCGGCTTGGCCAGGCTGCGCGCGGCGTCGGCCATCGCCAGCAGGCGCGCGCGATCGTCCAGCAGCGCGTGCAGGCGCTGCCCCAGTGCGTGTACGTCCAGAGCGGACTCCTGTATCAGTTCGGCGGCGCCGGCTTCGAACAGCGCCTCGGCGTTGCGGGTCTGGTGGTCGTCGACCGCATGCGGGAACGGCACCAGCACCGCGCCCAGCCCGGCCGCGGCCAGTTCGGCCAGGGTCAGCGCGCCGGCGCGGCACACGGCCAGGTCGGCCCAGGCGTAGGCGCCGGCCATGTCCTCGATGAACGGCACGACCTCGGCCTCGACGCCGGCCTCGGCATAGGCGCGCCGCGCTTCATCGAGACCGCGGCTGCCGCACTGGTGCAGCACCTCCGGACGCTCCTGCGCCGGCATCGCGCCAGCGCCTGCGGCAGGGCCAGGTTCAGCGCGCGCGCGCCCTGGCTGCCGCCCAGCACCAGCAGGCGCGGACGCCCGCCGCGCCCGGCCAAGCGCTCGGCCGGCGGCGGCAGCGCGGCGATGGCCGCGCGCACCGGATTGCCGACCCACTCGCGCGCCGGGAAGCGCGTCGGCGAAACCGGCCAGCACGCGGGCGGCCCAGCCGGCCAGCATGCGGTTGGTGAAGCCGGCACGCGGTTCTGTTCGTGCACCAGCAGCGGGCAACGCGAGCAGCCGCGCGGCCAGGCCGCCGGGGCCGGCCACGTAGCCGCCCATCGACAGCACGCTGCGCGGGCGCAGCCGGCGCAGGATCCGCAGCGACGCCAGCAACGCGCGCGCCAGCATCAGCGGTGCCAGCACGCGGGTCTTCAGCCCTTGCCGCGCAGGCCGCCGACTCGCACGGTGTGCAGTTCGATGCCGTGCGCCGGCACCAGCCGCGTCTCCAGGCCGCCGTCGGCGCCCAGCCACACCACCGGCACGCCCTGCGCGCGCAGTGCCTCGGCCACGGCCAGGCCGGGGAAGATGTGGCCGCCGGTGCCGCCGGCCATGATCAGGACCGGATGACGGGCTGTGGAGCGCGTATTCATGCGGCCACCGCCTCGCGCTCGCGCGGATTGGCCGCGACCTCGCCCAATGCCACGCTGGCGACCCGGCTGGTGCTCTTGCGCGCGTCCAGCGCGCGGTTGATCTCGTAGCTGGCGCGCAGCAGCACGCCGGCCATGGCGCAGGTCATCAGCACGCACGAGCCGCCGGAGCTGATCAGCGGCAGGGTCAGGCCCTTGGTCGGCAGCACGCCCAGGTTCACGCCGATCGACACCATCGCCTGCAGCGCCAGCATCAGCGAGATGCCGAAGGCCACGTAGCCGGCGAAATGCTGGCCCAGCTCGACCCCGCGCAGGCCCAGGTACAGGCCGCGCCCGACCAGCAGCGCGAACAGGCCGAGCACCAGCACGATGCCGACCAGCCCCAGCTCCTCGCCGATCACCGCCAGGATGAAATCGGTGTGCGCCTCGGGCAGGTAGAACAGCTTCTGCACGCTCGCACCCAGGCCCACGCCGGTCCATTCGCCGCGCCCGATCGCGATCAGCGACTGGGTCAGCTGGAAGCCGTCGTTGAACGGGTCCTTCCACGGGTCCATGAACGAGGTCAGCCGCTTCACGCGGTAGCTCTCGCTGGTGGCGGCGACGACCAGCGCCGGCATCAGCGGCAGGCCCATCAGGAACAGGTAGCGCGGGCGCGCGCCGCCCAGCCAGACCATGCCGATGGTGACCGCGATGATCAGCGCGGCCGAGCCGAAGTCCGGCTGCAGCAGCAGCATGATCACCATCAGGCCGGCCACGATGATCGGCCTCAGCAGCCCCCAGAACCGGGTTTCCACGCTCTCGCGGTGGCGCACCAGGTAGCTGGCCACGTACACGATCAGGATCAGCTTGACCGCCTCGACCGGCTGGAAGCTGGTCACCAGCAGGTTGAGCCAGCGGCGCGCGCCGTTGATGCGCATGCCGATGCCCGGCACGAACACCGCCAGCAGCGCCAGCCCTGCCAGCAGCAGCAGCGGCATGGAGAACTTCTCCAGCAGCTTCAGCTCCGCGTGCATCGCCACGCCGGCCAGGATCAGCCCCAGCGCCAGAAACAGCAGTGGCGCTTGAGGTAGTAGAACGGCGCCGATGTGCTGGCTGTCGGCCACCGCGATCGAGCTGGAGGCGACCATCACCAGGCCGAGGCTGGCCAGCCCGACGAGCGCCAGCAGCAGCGGCAGGTCGTAGCGGCCGCGTGGCCGCTGCGGCGCCGGGCCTGGTTCTGTCGGAGCGCATCGAACATGATCAGCGCACCTTCAACGTGGCAAGGCCGATCAGCACCAGCACCACCGAGATGATCCAGAAGCGCACGATCACGCGCGGCTCCGGCCAGCCCTTGAGTTCGAAGTGATGGTGGATCGGCGCCATGCGGAAGATGCGCTTGCCGGTGAGCTTGAAGCTGGCCACCTGCAGCATCACCGAGACCGTCTCCATCACGAACACGCCGCCCATCACCAGCAGCACGATTTCCTGGCGCACGATCACCGCGATCGCCGCCAGTGCCGCGCCGATGGCCAGCGCGCCGACGTCGCCCATGAACACCTGCGCCGGATAGGTGTTGAACCACAGGAAGCCCGAGCCCCGCGCCGGCCAGCGCACCGCAGAAGATCGACAGCTCGCCCGCCCCCGGAATCGAGGGGATGCCCAGGTACTCGGAGAACACCGTGTTGCCGGCCAGGTAGGCGAAGACGCCCAGCGCGCCGGACGACCAGCACGGTCGGCATGATCGCCAGGCCGTCCAGGCCATCGGTGAGGTTCACCGCGTTGGAGAAGCCGACGATCATGAAGTAGGCGATCACCACGAAGAACAGCCCCAGCGGCAGCGCCACCTGCTTGAACAGCGGCACGTACAGCGCGGTCTCGGCCGGGAACGTGGCGGTCCGGTACAGGAACAGCGCCGCGGCCAGGCCGAACACCGACTGCAGCAAGTACTTCCAGCGCGCCGGCAGGCCGCGGCTGTCCTTCAGCACCAGCTTGCGGTAGTCGTCGTAGAAGCCGATCGCGCCGAAGGCCAGCAGCACCGCCAGCACCACCCACACGTAGCGGTTGTGCAGGTCGGCCCACAGCAGGGTCGCCACGATCACCGCCAGCAGGATCAGCACGCCGCCCATGGTCGGCGTGCCGGCCTTGATCAGGTGCGTCTGCGGACCGTCGCTGCGCACCACCTGGCCGGCCTTGAGCATTGCGAGCTTGCGGATCAGCACCGGACCGATCAGCAGCGACACCGCCAGCGCGGTCAGCGCGCTCATGATGGTGCGGAAGGTGATGTACTGGAACAGATGCAGCGCGCTGAAGTGCCGCGCCATCCAGTCGGCCAGTTCAAGCAGCATGACGCGCCCCCCGTGACTGTCCGTCCGCTCGCAGTGCCGCGACCACGTGCTCCATGCCGGCCGAGCGCGAACCCTTGACCAGGCAGGTGACGCCCGCGTGCAGCTCGGCGCCGCAGCGCATCGGCCAGCGCGCCTTGTCCGCGAAATGCTCGGCGCGCTCGCCGAAGGCCTCGGCCGCTGCAGCGGCAAGCGGCCCCACGGCGAACAGCCGATCGATACCCGCGCTCGCGAGCCTGCTGCCGATCCCGGCGTGCAGCGCGCGCGGCGTCGGCGCCCAGTTCGGCCATGTCGCCGAGCACCAGCCAGCGCTCGCCACCGGCCAGCGCCAGCGTGTCGATGGCCGCGGCGACCGAGCCGGGGTTGGCGTTGTAGCTGTCGTCGATCAGCGTCCAGCCGCCCGGCATGGTCTGGCGCGCAGCCGCCCGGCCACGCCGGGCGCCTGCTCCAGGCCCGCACGATGGTCGCCAGCGGCACGTCCAGCGCCAGCGCGATGGCTGGCCGCGGCCAGCGCGTTGGCCACGTTGTGGCGCCCGCCCAGCGGCAGGTCGAGCTCGGCATCGCCGCTGCGCCGTGCAGAGCACGAAGCGCGAGCTGTCCAGTCGCTGTCGAGCAATCGCGCGCCGACGTCGGCGGCGCTGTCCAGCGCCGAAGCGCAGCGACGCGCCGCGATCCGGCCAGCCCGCCGAAGAAGCCGGCGAAGGCGTCGTCGGCATTGATGATCGCCACGCCGTCGGCCGGCAGCGCCTGGTACAGCGCCCCCTTGGTCTCGGCGACGCCTTCCAGGCTGCCCATGCGCTCAAGGTGCGCCGGCGCGATGGTGTTGACGAGGCCGATATCGGGCCGCGCGATGGCGGCCAGGTAGGCGATGTCGCCCGGCTTGCCCGCGCCCATCTCCAGCACCGCGTATTCGGTGTCCGCCGGCATTGCCAGCAGGGTCAGCGGCAGGCCGATCTCGTTGTTGTAGTTGCCGGCGTTGACGTGGGTGCGGCCATGCCGCGCGAGGATCGACGCGGTCAGCGTCTTGACCGTGGTCTTGCCGTTGGAGCCGGTGATGCCGATCACCCGCACGTTGCGCTGCGCGCGCACCGCGCTGGCCAGGTCGCCCAGGGCGAGCTGGGTGTCGCCGACCACCACCTGCGGCATGTCGACGTCCAGCTTGCGCGTGACCACCAGCGCCGCGGCGCCGGCCGCCGCCGCGGCGGCGGCAAACTCGTGGCCGTCGACCGCTCGCCGGCCAGGGCCACGAACAGCTGGCCCGGCTTCAGGCGTGCGGGTGTCGGTGCTCACGCCGTGCACCTCCACGTCGGCGCCGTGCAGGCGGCCCCCGGTCCACACGGCGATCATGCCCAGGCTCATCATGCGCGCTCTCCATCGGCCGCGCCTCCAGGTCGCCGCGCGCCACCGCCAGGTCGTCGAAGGCGCCGCCTGCCAGCGCGCCTTCCTGATAGGTCTCGTGGCCCTTGCCGGCGATCAGCACGACGTCGCCCGGGCCGGCCAGGCCGATCGCCAGGGCGATGGCCGCGGCGCGGTCGCGCTCGACCCGTGCCGAGTCGGCGGGCATGCCGGCCAGGATCTGCGCCACGATGGCGTCGCCGTCCTCGCCGCGCGGGTTGTCGTCGGTGACGATCGCCAGGTCGGCCAGCCGCTCGGCGATCGCCCCCATCTGCGGCCGCTTGCCCGCATCGCGCTCGCCGCCGCAACCGAACACGCAGATCAGCCGGCCCGCGCAGTGCGCGCGCAGCGTGTCGATCGCCTGCTCCAGCGCGTCGGGGGTATGCGCGTAGTCGACCACCACCAGCGGCATGCCCGCGTCGCCGCCGAGCCGGCTCATGCGCCCGTGGACCGGTCGCAGCGACGCCGAGCGCGGCGGCGATCCGGTCGAAGCGGCTCGCCCAGCGCGCCCAGGCAGGCCGCCACCGCGCAGCAGGTTGGCGACGTTGAAGCGACCGAGCAGCGGGCTGCGCACCGTGGCGGTCGCCCCAGGGCGTGACGCAGGTCGAAGACGCAGCCCTTCGGCGGAGGTGCGGATCGCGTCGGCCGGTGATCCGGCCTGGCGTCGCCGCCCACGCTCACGCGCAGCCGCGTCAGGTCCACGGGCAGGCGCTCGGCCAGGGTCGCGGCCGAATGGGTCGTCGACGTTGATCACCGCCGCACTGCAGGCCCGGCCACTCGAACAGGCGTGCCTTGGCCGCGCCGTAGGCCTCCATGCTGCCGTGGTAGTCCAGATGGTCACGGGTGAGGTTGGTGAACGCGGCCAGCTCGAACTGGACCGCCGCCACGCGCCCCTGCTCCAGCGCGTGCGAAGACACCTCCATGGCCACGTGAGCTGGCGCCGGCATCGCGGAATTCGGCCAGCAGCGGCTGCACGTTGACCGCATCCGGCGTGGTGCGCTCGCCCGGGTCCAGCTGGCCGTACAGGCCAGCGCCCAGCGTACCGATGGTGGCCGGGCGGTGGCCCAGGAGCGTCAGCGCCTGCGCCAGCATCTGCACGGTGGAGGTCTTGCCGTTGGTGCCGGTAACCCCGATCACACGCAGCGCGCGCGCCGGCTGGCCGTAGAAACGCGCGGCGATCTCGCCCACCCGCGCATGCAGCCGCTCGACCCACAGCAGGGGCACGTCCAGCTCGACGTCGCGGTCGCCGGCGCCTCGGCGAGCACCGACGGGCGCCCCGGCGCACCGCGTCGGCGGCAAAGCCGATGCCGTGCTCGCGGGTGCCGGCCAGGGCGACGAACAGGTCGCCGGGCCGCACTTGGCGCGAGTCGAGGGTCATCCCCGAAACGACGATATCGCCGCAGCCATCGGACTGGGCGAGCCCGGCGAGCAGCCGGGCCAGGGTGGCTTCGGTCATGGCGCCCCCGCCGGAGATCGCCTGGCCCGAGCGCCCGCCGGTCAGCCCGTCGGGGGTCTGCAATGGTCCACCGACATACCAGCGCCCGATATTGTCCGGCGGGATGTCCAGCAGGCGCAGCGCGCCGTTCATCACCCGCTGAAGACCGGCGCCGCCACCGCGGTACCGAAGTAGCCGCCCTTGGTCGGATCGTTGACGATCACCACGCCGACCAGCCGCGGGTCGCTGGCCGGCACCATGCCGGCGAACAGCGAGTTGTAGCTGTGCTTGGCATAGCCGCCGTCCTCGGCCCGGTGGGCGGTACCGGTCTTGCCGGCCACGCTGTAGTTGGCGATGTCCGCGCTCTGCGCAGTGCCACCGGGTGCGGTCACCGTCTCGAGCATGCTCACCAGCTGGTGCGCCACCTGCGGCGAGACGATGGCCCTGGATTCGCTGTCCGCGCCCTTGACGAAGGTCGGGCTGTGCATGACGCCGCCATCGGCGAGCGTGGCGTAGGCATGGGCCAGCTGCAGCGCAGTGACGCTGAAACCGTAGCCGTAGGCCATGGTCGCCTTCTCGAACGGGCGCCAGTCCCGGCCGATCTGCAAGTAGCCGGAGGACTCGCCGGGAAAGCCGCTGCCGGTGCTGTTGCCAAAGCCGAACGCACGATAGGTGTCGTACATCAGCCCGGTGTCCAGCGACAGCGCGATCTTGGCCGCGCCGATGTTGCTGGAGCGGGTGATCACGCCAGTGGGTGTGAGCACGCCGTTCGGATCGTCGTCCCGGATCTCGTGACCGGCGAACATCCAGTGGCCGTCGCCGGTATCCAGGGTCGGTGCGGTCGGGCTGTACTTGCCGCTGGCCAGCGCCGCGGCCACCATGAACGACTTCATGGTGGAGCCCGGTTCGACCACGTCGGTCATCGCCCGGTTGCGCCGCTGCGCCGGTCGGCTGTGGCCGATGTCGTTGGGGTTGTAGCTGGGCAGGTTGACCATCGCCAGCACTTCGCCGGTGCGCACGTCCAGGATCACCATCGATCCGGACTTGGCCTCGAACTTGTCGATCGTGGCCTTCAGTTCGCTGTAGGCCAGGAACTGGATGCGGCGGTCGATGCTCAGCGTGAGGTTCTTGCCTGGCTTGGGCTCACGCACCTGCTCGACGTCCTCCACGATGTGGCCCATGCGGTCACGGATCACCCGCTTCAGGCCCGGCTTGCCTGAAAGCCACTCGTCGAAGGCCAGCTCCAGCCCTTCCTGGCCGTGGTCGTCGATGTTGGTGAAGCCGAGCACATGCGCGGTGACTTCGCCCGACGGGTAGTAGCGCCGATATTCACGCTGGCTGTTGATCCCCGGGACCTGCAGCGCCAGCACGGCCTGGGCTGCCTCCGGGCTCATCTGGCGACGCAGGTACACGAACTCGCGATCGGCGCGTTCGGTCAGGCGCTGCTTGAGGTCGCCCGCATCGACCCCCAGCGCCCGCGCCAGCGCGGGGATGCGATCGGCGTTCTCGAGCACCTGCGAGGGCACCGCATAGATCGAGACCATCGGCGTGGAAACCGCCAGCGGCTCGCCGTTGCGGTCGAAGATGGTGCCGCGGGATACCGCGATCGGGACCTCCCGCAGGAAGCGCGCGTCACCCTGCTCCTGGTAGAACTGCTTGCGCACCACCTGCAGGTCGAACGCGCGCGCAACCAGGCCCAGCGAGGCCAGCATCAGTACGCTGACCACCACCACCATGCGCCGGCGCGCACTGGGCCCACCCGCGCGGCGATGGCCGGCAGCGGCAGCAGCGGTGCGTTGGCGCGGGCTCATCGGCGCACCAACTGGATGTCCTGTGGCTGCGGCGCGACCATGCCCAGTTTCTCGCGCGCCTCGCTGTCGATGCGGCGGGGCTCCGCCCAGGTCGCCTGCTCCAGTTCCAGCCGGCCGTATTCAATGCCCAGCTCGTCACGCTGGTTCTGCAGCGAGGTCAGCTGCACGAACAGCACCCGGCTCTGGTGGCGCGTCCACACCACGCCGATGGCGCTGACCAGCACCGCCAGCAGGAGCAGCAACAGGCCGAGGGCGCCGATCGCCTTCATGCGTGCCCTCCGGTGGCGAGTTTTTCGGCCACGCGCAGCACCGCCGAGCGGGCACGCGGGTTGGCGGCCAGTTCCGCGTCGGACGGGAACCGCGCCTTGCCCACGGCCGCCAGCCGCGCCGGCGCGGCAGCCACCGGCGGACCGCGCCGGCTGCCCTGCACACGGCCGGCATGATCGCGGATGAACAGCTTGACCGCGCGGTCCTCCAGCGAATGAAAGCTGATGATCGACAGCCGGCCACCGGGCTTGAGGCATTCCAGCGCGGCGGCCAGACCCTCGCGCAATGCATCCAGTTCGCCGTTGACCTGGATCCGCAGCGCCTGGAAGCTGCGCGTGGCCGGATGCTTGCCCGGTTCGCGCCGACCCACCACGCGCTCGATCAGCGCGGCCAGCTGGCCGGTGCGGGTGAACGGAGTGGTGTCGCGATCCGCCACGATGGCGCGGGCGATCCGGCGGCCGTGGCGCTCCTCGCCGAATTGCCACAGCACTTCGGCGATCTCGCGCTCGCTGGCGCGGGCCAGGAATTCGGCGGCGCTCTCGCCGCGGGTGGTGTCCATGCGCATGTCCAGCGGCGCATCGGCCATGAAGCTGAAGCCGCGCGCGGCCTCGTCCAGCTGCGGCGAGGACACGCCCAGGTCCAGCAGCACGCCGTCCAGCCCCGGCGCGGTCTCGTCCCAATCGGCCAGGGCAGCGAAGTTGTCGTGGCGGATGGCCACGCGCGGCTCGTCAGCGAACTCGGCCCGCGCCGCGGCGATCGCGGTCGGGTCACGGTCCATCAGCAACAGACGGCCTTGCGGCCCGAGTCGGGACAGCACGGCGCGGGCGTGACCGCCGCGACCGAAGGTGCCATCCAGATAACGCCCGCCTGCCTGCACGGCAAGGCCCTCCACCGCTTCTTCCAGCATCACCGGGATATGCCGCAGCAGCCCGGAGCCTGAATCTGTCTTCCGGCCCTGTGCCATGCGCACTCCCGCTCCCGTCTCGCTCGTTTGATATCCGCGCCCCTTACAGGCGCAGGTCTGCCATGTCTTCGGTGATGTCGCTTTCGCCGATGGTCTGGCGGATCTTCATCAGGTGTGCCTGCTCGCTCCACAGCTCGAACTTGTTGCCCATGCCCAGCAGCACCGCCTTCTTCTCGATGCCGGTGGTGGCCCGCTGGCTGGCCGGCAAGCAGGATGCGGGCGGCGCTATCGGGCTCGACGATCGAGGCGGCGCCGACCAGCTTCATCTGCATGTCGCGGTGGGCGGTCTTGACCTTGGACAGCGCATTGACCTGGTCGCGCACCGGCTCCCACTCGGCATAGGGGAACAACCAGAGACAGCCGGGCTCGAAGGGGTTGTAGGTGATCACCAGACGATTGGCGCACTCGCCCGCCACCTGCTCCCGATACGCGGTCGGGATGGTCAGGCGGCCCTTGTCGTCGATGGTGATGGCGGTTTCGCCTTGAAACACCTGAGACTCCACAAAAACCCACGATTTCACACCGAAACCCACGATAGTCTCGCCTCATGAGACTGTCAAGGAAATTTCGCTTGTGAAATCAAGGAGAAAGGCGAAGGTCTGGCGGTAATTGCGGTGCTTTCGAGGATGTGTTGCAAGGTCCTTGAAAGCTAGGGATTTTCTGTACAGCGCTTGGGCGCTCGCCGGGCCACCCGCCGCCCCTCCAGACGCCGCGGCCGGTGCCGGGATGAACCCGCCGTTCACGCAAGCGGGCGCACCACCCGCCCGCGCCAGTGGCGACGCGGGCGGCCGGTGGGTCCGGGAAAAGGTGGAGTCGGCCTGTAAGCCGGGTTCTGTACGTCTTGCGACGCGACAGTCATTCCTCTCGGCCAGGCGTCGCCGCCTGGCTCCAGCAACCTACCCGGGAACAACGCGGGCCGCGTTATCGTTCCCCTATTTGGTCTTGCTCCGAGTGGGGTTTACCGTGCCGTACGACGTTGTCCCCGTACGCGGTGCGCTCTTACCGCACCCTTTCACCCTTACCTGATCCCCTTGCGGGGCCATCGGCGGTCTGCTCTCTGTTGCACTGGCCGTCAGCTCGCGCTGCCCAGGAGTTACCTGGCACTCTGCCCTGTGGAGCCCGGACTTTCCTCGATGCACTTGCGTGCGACGCGACTGTCCGGCCGACTCCGGGGGAGAGTATAGAGCAGGGGCGAGGGGCGAGGGGCGAGGGGCGCGCGAGGTAAGCCTCGCGCTTTTCCCTAGCTACTCGCCCCTCGTCCCTCGCCCCTCTCATAAAGCGCCTTGCGCGGCGCGCCACTGATCGCCGCGGCCAGCTTGGCGGCCTTGGCCGGCGGCAGTTCCTCGCGCAGGATGGCAAAGACCCGCTGCCCTTCGGCCAGTCGCGCATCCACCTCTTCGCCGCGACCGGCCACCAGCACCACGCTCTCGCCGCGCTGCTGGTCCGGGTCGGACGCCACCCGCGCAGCCAGCGCCTCCAGTGGCTCACCCAGCACGGTTTCGAACAGCTTGGTCAGCTCCCGCGCCAGCACCGCCTCGCGCTCGGCGCCAAGCACATCGCGCATGTCGGCCAGGCTCTCGGCCACGCGGTGCGAGGATTCGTAGAAGATCAGCGTGCGCGACTCGCCGGCCAGCTCCTGCAACCGGCTCCGACGCGCCGCCGCCTTCGGTGGCAGGAAGCCCTCGAAGACAAAGCGGTCACTGGGCAGGCCGGCCACCGACAGCGCCGCAATCGCGGCGCACGCACCGGGTACCGGCACGCAACGGATGCCGGCTGCACGCGCCGCGCGCACCAGCCGGAAGCCCGGATCGCTGATCAGTGGCGTCCCGGCATCGGAAATAAGCGCCACCGATTCGCCCGCCTGCATGCGCCGCACCAGGGCGTCCACCGCGTCGCGCTCATTGTGCTCGTGCAACGCCAGCAAGGGCGTGGCGATGTTGTGGTGCAGCAGCAGCGGCCGGCTGTGGCGGGTGTCCTCGGCGGCGATCACGGCCGCTCCGCGCAAGGTCTGCACCGCGCGTGCGGAGAAATCGTCGCGATGGCCAATGGGGGTAGCCACCACCCACAGGCAGCCGGTCTGGACACAGGTCATGCGCAGGCACTCCAGTTCGCCGCGAGGGTGGGCGACACGATCGGCTATGATCGCTCACCATGTGGATGACGACCAAGGTACAACGCATGCCCCTGTCTCGCGCCGCCCGGATCGCCTTGCCGATGTTGCTGGGTTTGCTGTTTCTAGGCATCGGCGGCTGCGTACCCAGCGCGACCACCCGCTCACCGGCCGAGCGCGCTGCCGAACAGAGCGCGGCCGAACTGGCCCGGCTGGGTCACTTCGACCAGGCCGCGCAGGCCTATCTGGACCTCGCACAGCAATCCGGGGATCCGGACCACTACCGCCTGCTGGCCGCCGACGTATATCGCGAGGAGGGCGAGCTGGAACGTGCCGCACCGGTACTGGACAGCATCCGGCGCGAGCGCCTGCGCGGGGACGACATCGCGCGTTACGACCTGCTTCGCGCCGAACTGGCACTGGCCCGCAACGATCCCGCGCGGGCTCTGCAACTGACCACCCAGCCTACCCTGGCCGTTCCGCCCTCGCTGCACCTGCGGCTGCTGGAGTTGCGTGCGCGCGCAATGGAGCGCATGGGCGACCTGTGGGGCGCGGCGCGCACGCGGGTAGTCATGGACGAGCAGCTCAGTGGCCTGGATCGTGGCCAGAACCGCAAGCAGATCGTCGACCTGCTGCGTCAGCTGGGCGCCGGCCCGCTTCAGCAGCGCGCCGCCGCGATGCCCGCCGACGACCCGATGCTGGCCTGGACCAACGAGGCACTGAGCCAGCTCGGGGTCAGCGTGGCGCGCCCGCAGCCGAAGCTGGCGCAGCCGGTGGGCACGCTGGTGCAGGGGCCGGGTGCGAACGTCCGCGAAGGTTATCTGATGCCCGCCAACGTGGCCCTGCTGCTGCCCGCCGGGCCGCGCTTCGCCGGCGCCAGTACGGCGATCCGCGAGGGATTTTTCGCCGCCTACGCGGACGCCACCCGCAACCATACTGCGCGCGCCGCGGTGCGCATCTACGACAGCGGCGGCGATGCGGCTGGCGCGCTGAAGGCGTACCGACAGGCGGTGGACGATGGCGCCCGCCTGGTGGTGGGCCCGCTGACCCGGAAGGAGGTCACCGCCTTGTTCGACCAGTCGCAACTGCCGGTGCCGATCCTGGCGCTGAATCATCCGGACGACGGCAGCATGCCCGGCAGCAACGCCACCGAGTTCGGACTGATGCCCGAGAGCGAAGGTGCCCAGGCGGCCGATCACATGGTCGAACGCGGACTGCACAGCGCCTACGTGATCATCGCCGACGAGGATTTCGCCCAGCGCGCGGCGGGGGCATTCAAGTCCGAACTGGAGGCGCGCGGCGGTCAGGTAGCGGGCATGGCCACTCTGGCGCCCGGCGCGGTGAACTACGCTGACGCTATCGCGGGCCTGGCGATGGATCCGTCCGCCCCCGATACCGGCATCTTCATCAGCATGCGTCCGCAGCAGGCGCGGCTGCTGCTTCCGCAGTTGCAGCTGGCCCGCGTCGAACTGCCGGTATTCGGCACCTCGCACATCTACGCCGGGGTGGACGACGCCGGGGCCAATCGCGACCTGGATGGCGTCGAGTTCTGCGACGCCCCCTGGCTGTTCGACGCCCAGCCGGGGCTACCGCCCCACGACGCGATCACTGCGCAACTGCCCGCCGCACGCGGGCCGGCAGCCCGCCTGTTCGCGTTCGGGATGGACGCCTGGAACCTGCTGCCCTACCTGGACTGGCTGCGCGATCATGTCGGCAGCTACCTGCCAGGCGCCAGCGGCCAGCTCACCGCCGATCAGTTCGGGCGGGTGCGCCGGGTGCTGGTATGGGCACGCTTCGACAACGGGCTGGCGCGTCCACTCGGCGGCAGCCTGCAAATGGACGACGTTCCCTCGGCCGCGCCACCATCGCCGGGCGCACCTGTGCTGTTGCCGGCCCCGGCCAGCTCCGCCGGGCTGCCTGCCGCGGCGACATCTTCGCCCGACTGATGCGTGCGGCCGGCGCCGACTTCGAGCGGCGCGCCTGCCGCGAGCTGGAACGCGCTGGATTGAAGCTCCTGGCGCAGAATTTCAACACCCGCCACGGCGAGCTGGACCTGGTCATGCGGCACCAGGACACCATTGTCTTTGTGGAAGTGCGCTATCGCGTGCGCGCCGGCCACGGCGACGCCATCGCATCGGTGACCCGGACCAAGCAGGAGAAGCTCATCCGCACCGCTCAGCTTTGGCTGGCGGCGCACCCGCAACACGCGCAGCGGCCCTGCCGCTTCGACGTGGTCAGCTACGACGGGCCGGCCGAACAGGCTCGCATGCGCTGGCTGCGCGGCGCGTTCGAGGTAGAGTGATGGCGCCCATGCGCGCGGGTGTCGGTGGCGCAGGTGGGCGTAGGGTGGGCTTCAGCCCACCGGCTCTTCCGCTTTTGTGCTCCGTGGGCTTGGCGGGCTGAAGCCCACCCTACGCTGGCCCTACGCCCACCTTGCACCAGGCGTCGACCCACCCAACCACGTGAGGCAACGTTCGCAATGTCGCTTCCCGCTCCCCTGCTCGACGAGCTGCACGCCACCTTCGGGGAAGACGCGATGTCCACCGACGAGGCCGAGCGGCTGGCCTACGCGTATGACAACTCCCGCCTCAACGCGCGCCCCGACGCGGTGGTGTTCCCCACCTCGCATGAGCAGGTCCAGACACTGGTGGCCACCTGCCGCGAGCATCGCGTGCCGCTGGTTGCGCGCGGCCGAGGCAGCAACACCACCGGCGCCACCGTGCCCACCCACGGCGGAATCGTCGCCAGCTTCGAGCGCATGAACCGGATCCTGCGAATCGACCCGGCCAACCGCCTGGCGGTGGTCCAGCCGGGCGTGCTCAACGGCGACCTGCAGCAGGCGCTGGTGCCGCATGGCTTCTTCTGGCCGCCGGACCCGACCTCCTCGCCCTGGTGCAGCATCGGCGGCAACCTGGCCTGCAACTCGGCCGGCCCGCGCGCGGTGAAATACGGCACGCCGCGGGAAAACACGCTGGGGCTGCGCGCGGTCAGCGGCGCGGGCGCGGGCTTTCGCTGCGGCACCTATACCAGCAAGGGCGCCACTGGCTACGACCTGACCCGCCTGCTGATCGGCTCGGAGGGCACCCTGGCGTTGATCACCGAGGCGACCCTGAAACTCACCCCGAAGCCCTCGGGCCTGCGCACCCTGCGCGCGACCTACCGCGACGTCGAAAGCGCGGCGCGTGCGGTGGCGCGGATCATGGCGCAACCGGTCACCCCGTGCGCGCTGGAGTTCATCGACGACGTGGCCCTGCAACTGGCCCATGCCCACGGTGGCGACAGCGTGCCGCTGGCCGGCGCGTTGCTGATGATCGAGGTTGACGGCGAGCCGGACACGCTGGCGACCGCCGTCGACGCCGTGGCCGCCGCCGCGCGTGGCGACGGACTGGAACAGCTGCACGTGGCGCAAACGGCGGAGGAGGCGCGCGCGCTGTGGTCGGCACGCAAGGCCTTGTCGCCCGCCCAGCGCACCATCTGCCCAAACAAGATCAACGAGGACGTGGTGGTGCCGGTCAGCCGCCTGCCGGAACTGGTCGCCGGGGTGCGCCAGCTGGCCGCGCGCCACGCGGTGATGATCGTCACCTTCGGCCACGCCGGCAACGGCAACCTGCACGTGAACCTGCTGCCGCGCGACGAGGCGGAACGGACGCGTTGCACCGCATGCCTGGCGGAGCTGTTCGCGCTGGTGATCGAGCTGGAGGGCACGCTGTCGGGCGAACACGGGATCGGCCTGGCCAAGCGCGAGTTCATGCCGCTGGCGCTGTCGGGCGAGAGCCTGGACCTGATGCGTCGGATCAAGCAGGCCTTCGACCCCGACGGCATTCTCAACCCCGGCAAGCTGCTGCCTTGACACGCGATCGGCCAGGCTCGCCTGTCCCTGAACTCACGAACGCACGATGTCCGAATCCCTCGAACAGCTGCTGGTACGGATCCGTGGTTGCCAGCTGTGCAGCGCCCACCTGCCGCATGGAGTACGCCCGGTATTGCAGGCTTCCAGCGCGGCGCGGCTGTTGATCGTCAGCCAGGCGCCGGGGCGCCGGGTGCACGCCAGCGGCATTCCGTTCGACGATGCCAGCGGCGATCGCCTGCGCGACTGGTTGGGTATCGATCGGGTCACCTTCTACGACGCGCGGCGCATTGCGCTGGTGCCGATGGGCTTCTGCTTTCCCGGCACCGGCCGCAGCGGCGATCTGCCGCCGCGCCCGGAATGCGCACCCGCATGGCAGGCACCGCTGCTGGCGTTGCTCACCCGGGTGCGGCTGACCCTGCTGGTGGGACGTCATGCCCAGGTCGGCATGCTCGGCGCCGATGCCGGCGCCAGCCTTACCGGAACCATGCTGGACTGGCGCGAGCACCTGGCCCACGACCGGCTGCCGTTGCCGCACCCGAGCCCGCGCAACCAGGCCTGGCTCAAGCATCACCCGTGGTTCGAGCGCGAGCTGCTGCCGGTCCTGCGGGAAAAGGTTGCCGAGGCGCTTGGTGGGCCGGGGCAGTCGACCCGGCGCACAACGCTCTAGCTTCGCCCTCGCCCCTCGCCCCTCACCCCTCCCCCCTCACCAACACCAGGCGCAACCCGAACGCCACGAACACCCCACCCGCGAAGCCATCGATCCACCGCGCCAGATGCAGGTAGCCCCGGCGCATGGCCGGCAAGGCGAACAACGTGGCGACCAGGCCGAACCACAGCAGGGATTCGATGCTCACCAGCGCCCACAGACCCCAGCGCGCGCCCGGTTGCAGGTTGCCGCCGAGGAAGGCGGAAAACACGCTGCCGAAATAGACCAGCGCCTTGGGGTTGGCCAGGTTGGTGAACAGGCCCACGCGCAGCGAGCCCAGGTCGGTACGCTGCGGCACGGCCGGCGCGGCCGTGGCCGGGGTCGCCGGCCGACTCGCGCTGCGCAGCAGTTGAATACCCAGCCACACCAGATAGCCGCCACCGGCCAGCGTCAGTAACCGTTGCAGCCACACCAGCTGCTGCAACAGCAGTTGCAGGCCCAATAGCGCCAGCGCGGCCCAGCAGGCGATGCCCAGGGCGACGCCGAGCACACCGAACAGCGCCTGGCGGCGGGAGCGGCTGATCGCGGTCTGCGACACGAACAGGAAGTCCGGCCCCGGGCTGGCCAGAGCCACCAGGTGGACCACCGCGATGGTGAGAAACAGGTTCATGCGCACTCCGTGATGCTCGCCGGGCCGCGTGACGAGCCGGGCGGACCGATACCCCGGCAGTGTACGCATCCGGGCACGAACGCAGCTTGCCGTCGCACGGCCGGCTCGTCTACGCTGCCGATTCCGGCACGGCGCCCATGCGCGGGCCGGACGGGGGCGTCACCCACACCAGGTTGCGGCACCGGTCATCCGGCCGGCACCGGGTGCGGGTGCGCAACGCCATACCTTTTGCTGGCCGCGCCTTGCCGCCGTCATACGACCGGATCCTGCCACCGCCATGAGCATCAAGTTCCGCCTCACCGCCATGAATTTCCTGCAGTTCTTCGTGTGGGGTTCGTGGCTGATCACGATCGGCGCGTACTGGTTCCAGTACCGCCACTGGTCCGGCGCCCAGTTCGGCGCGATCTTCTCCACCATGGGCATCGCCTCGCTGTTCATGCCCTCGCTGATGGGCGTGGTGGCGGACAAGTGGATCAGTGCGCAGAAGTTGTATGGCCTGCTGCACATCGGCGGCGCGATCGTGCTGTTCATCGTGCCAACCATCGACAACCCGGGCACGCTGTTCTGGGTAATGCTGCTGAACATGATGTTCTACATGCCCACGATCTCGCTGGCGATCGCGGTGGCCTACAACGCGCTGATCGCCGACGGCGCGGACGTGGTGCGGGTATTCCCGCCGATCCGCGTGTGGGGCACGGTGGGTTTCATCGTGGCGATGTGGACGGTCAGCCTGCTGCACCTGGAAACCTCCGGCGGTCAGTTCTACGTGGCCGCGGCCGCCGCCTTGCTGCTGGGTCTGTATGCCTTCACCCTGCCCGACTGCCCGCCGCGACTGGGCCGCACCGCGCCGGCCTCGTGGCTGGACACGTTCGGCCTCACCTCGCTGCGCCTGTTCAAGAACGCCAAGATGGCCATCTTCTTCATCTTCGCGATGCTGCTGGGCGCGGCGCTGCAGCTGACCAACGCCTACGGCGACACCTTCCTGCACGACTTCGCCACTGTCGACGCGTACAAGGACACGCTCACGGTGCGTTACCCCGCGATCATCATGTCGATCTCGCAGGTGTCCGAAACGCTGTTCATCCTGGCCATTCCGTTCTTCTTGAAGCGCTTCGGCATCAAGACCGTGATGCTGGTCAGCATGCTGGCCTGGACCCTGCGCTTCGGCCTGTTCGCCTACGGCGACCCCGGCTCGGGGCTGTGGATGATCGTGTTGTCCTGCATCGTCTACGGCATGGCCTTCGACTTCTTCAACATCTCCGGCTCGCTGTTCGTCGAGGGCCAGAGCGACCCTGCCATCCGCGCCAGCGCGCAGGGCCTGTTCATGCTGATGACCAATGGCGTGGGCGCGGTGCTGGGCAGCTCGCTCAGCGGCGTGATCATCGACCGCTGGTTCACCTATGCCGACGGCAGCAAGGACTGGCACGGCATCTGGATCACCTTCGCGCTGTACGCGCTGGTGGTCGCAATCGCCTTCGCCGTGCTGTTCAAGCACAAGCACGAGCCCGAAGTGCTGCGGCCGCTGCCGCTGCACGGCTGAAACGGCGCCGGCCGCCGCGCCGGTTACAATGCCCCCATGCAGATCGGCCCCTACCGCATCGACCCGCCGGTGGTGCTCGCCCCGATGGCGGGCGTCACCGACAAGCCGTTCCGCCTGCTGTGCAAACGGCTGGGCGCGGGCCTGGCCGTGTCCGAGATGACCACCGCCGACCCGCGCCTGTGGCACACGCGCAAGTCGCTGCATGCGGATGGACCACGACGGCGAGCCGGAGCCGGTCAGCGTGCAGATCGCCGGCTACGACCCGGCCATGCTGGCCGAGGCGGCGCGCTTCAACGTGGCCAACGGCGCGCAGCTGATCGACATCAACATGGGCTGTCCGGCGAAGAAAGTGTGCAACGTCTGGTCCGGATCGGCGCTGCTGCAGGACGAGCCGCTGGTGGCGCGCATCGTCAAGGCGGTGGTGGATGCGGTGGAGGTGCCGGTGACGCTGAAGATCCGCACCGGCTGGGATCGCGACCACCGCAACGCCCTGAGCATCGCCCGCATTGCCGAAGACAACGGCATCGCCGCGCTGTCCGTGCACGGGCGCACCCGCGCGGACAAGTACGAGGGCGAGGCCGAATACGACACCATCGCCGCGGTGAAGGCGGCGATCGGTATCCCGGTGTTGGCCAACGGGGACATCACCACGCCGCAGCAGGCCCGGCGCGTACTGCAGGCTCACCGGCGCCGACGCGGTGATGATCGGCCGCGGTGCGCAGGGCCGGCCGTGGATCTTCCGCGAGGTGGCGCACTACCTGGCCACCGGACAGATGCTGCCCGAGCCCGCCCCAGCGGAGGTGGCGGCGATCCTGCTCGGCCACCTGCAGCATCTCTACCGGTTCTACGGCGAGCAGGCCGGAGTGCGCATCGCGCGCAAACACCTGGGCTGGTACGCCAGGGACCGGCCGGAGAATGCCGCCTTCCGCCAGGTGGTCAACCGCGCCCAGGCTGCGGACGAGCAGCTTCGGCTCACCGCGGAGTATTTCCAGGCGCTGCAATCCGGGCTGCGCGCCGCCGCCTGACTGCGCACGGCTCGCTGGCCAGTGCCCGTCCGCCGCCGGTCCGTCCGGCACGCCCTGCCGCGCCCGGCCAGCGGACCACGGGGGCAGCCATGTATGCTCGATGGCCGGCCCTCACCCCCTCTCCCGCAAGGAGCCACGGATGAAACCGAGCCTGCGATGGCTGTTGCTGCTCTGCCTTGTCCTGTCCTGCGGCCTGTCGCACGCCCGCCGCATCGACGACGCCAGCCCGCCCGCCGCGCCCGGCAGCAGCGCCGGTCCAGCGCGCCAGGCGCTCACGGTGGGCGTGAAGGTGGCGCCGCCGTTCGTGATCGCCGAGGGCGACCACTACCGCGGCCTGGCCATCGACCTGTGGCAGGAAGCGGCCGCCGATCACGGCTGGACCTACCACTACCGCGCCTACGATCTGGAAGGCCTGCTCGACGCCGTGGCCAGGGGTGAGGTGGACGTGGGCGTGGGCGCGATCACCGCCACCGCCGCGCGCGAACACCGCATGGATTTCTCCCATCCGCTGACCAGCTCCGGTCTGGGCATCGCCGTGCATACCGAGCAGAGCGCCGGCTGGATGGCGGTGGCACGGGCACTGGTATCACCCGAGTTTCTCAAGGTCATCGCCACGTTGAGCCTGGTGTTGCTGGCGATCGGCTTGCTGGTCTGGCTGGTCGAGCGCCACCATAACCCCGACCAGTTCGGCGGCGGACGCGGCCGCGGGATCTTCTCCGGCTTCTGGTGGGCGATGGTGACCATGACCACGGTCGGCTATGGCGACGTGGCGCCGCGCACGATTCCCGGGCGGCTGATCGGCATGGCCTGGATGCTCACCGCCCTGATCGTGGTGTCGTTCTTCACCGCCTCGATCACCAGCGCGCTGACCGTCGGCCAGCTCAGCCAGCGCATCCACAACGTCGACGACCTGGCCACGTTGCAGGTGACCAGCGTTCCCGGCAGCACCAGCGCGGCCTGGCTGGAGCGCCGGCACATCGATTATCACCCGGCCAGGGACCTGGACAGTGCGCTGGCATCGCTGGCCGCCGGCGATACCGGCGCGGTGGTCTATGACGCGCCGCTGCTGCGCTACGAGATCGGCCAGCGCTACCGCCGGCAGTTGCAGGTGGTGCCGCTGGTGCTGGAACGACAGGACTATGCCTTCGCCCTGCCCAGCCGCAGCCCCCTGCGCGAACCGATCGACACCTCGCTGCTGGAGCGGATCAACCGCGGCGACTGGAACGACCGGCTCAAGCGCTATTTCGGCAGCAGTGCCACCCCCTGATACGGCCGCACCCTCGACCGTGCCGTGCCGGCGGCCATCCCAGCGCGGCCGACCGGCCGGATCCGGCGAGGGCGGCGGCCGGGGACCCGGCCGTGATCGACCGGCGCGCCGGCCGCAGTTCCGGGGACGCTGGCTACACCACCGGTCCGATCATGCCGGGCGATTGACGGCACGCACCCCACTGCACATTCAGCCAAGCCGGTGTATCATGCCCCGCCTCTTTCATCTCTCTATCCGCAAGGAAGGATATAACCCACGATGAGCAGCCACCTCTTCACTTCCGAGTCGGTCTCCGAAGGCCATCCGGACAAGGTCGCCGACCAGATTTCCGACGCCGTGCTGGACGCGATCCTGGCGCAGGACCCGCGTGCCCGCGTGGCCTGCGAGACCATGGTCAAGACCGGCGTGGCGATCGTCGCCGGCGAGATCACCACCAGCGCCTGGATCGACCTGGAGGCGCTCACCCGCAAGGTGATCCTGGACATCGGCTACAACTCCAGCGAAGTCGGCTTCGACGGCGCCACCTGCGGCGTGCTCAACCTGATCGGCAAGCAGTCGCCGGACATCAACCGCGGCGTGGACCGCAAGAAGCCCGAGGAACAGGGCGCTGGCGACCAGGGCCTGATGTTCGGCTACGCCACCAACGAGACCAAGACCTTCATGCCGGCGGCGATCCACTTCTCGCACCGGCTGGTCGAGCAGCAGGCGAAGGTGCGCAAGCAGAAGAACTCGCCGCTGCCGTGGCTGCGCCCGGACGCCAAGAGCCAGGTCACCCTGCGCTACGAGAACGACAAGGCGGTGGCGATCGACGCGGTGGTGCTGTCGACCCAGCACGACCCGGGCATCAAGCAGAAGGACCTGATCGAGGCGGTGCGCGAGTACATCCTCAAGCCGGTGCTGCCGGCCAAGTGGTTGCACAAGGGCACCAAGTTCCACATCAACCCGACCGGCAAGTTCGTGATCGGCGGCCCGGTCGGCGACTGCGGCCTGACCGGCCGCAAGATCATCGTCGACACCTACGGCGGCTGGGCCCGCCACGGCGGCGGCGCGTTCTCCGGCAAGGACCCGTCCAAGGTCGACCGTTCGGCCGCCTATGCCGCGCGCTACGTGGCCAAGAACATCGTCGCCGCCGGCATTGCCGACCGCTGCGAAGTGCAGGTCAGCTACGCCATCGGCGTCGCGCATCCGACCTCGATCTCGGTGACCACCTTCGGCACCGGCAAGATCCCCGAGGAGCAGATCGAGAAGCTGATCCGCACGCACTTCGACCTGCGCCCGTACGGCATCCTGCAGATGCTCGACCTGATCCACCCGATGTACCAGCAGACCGCCAGCTACGGCCACTTCGGCCGTAACCCGCAGCAGCTGACCGACGCCAACGGCAACGCCTACACCACTTTCTCGTGGGAAAAGACCGACAAGGCAGAAGTGCTGCGCAAGGCCGCCAAGCTGAAGTAACCCGCACCGCGGGTGACGCGAGAGGCCGCCTTCGGGCGGCCTTTTTCGTGTGCACGGGAAACGCGTGCGCGCCGGTGGCCCGCGCCGGCCCGATGCGTGTCGTGCATGAGCCCATCTCCCCCTTCGCTGGCCCACCGGATGGTCGGGTACGGACACCGCATGCAGCCGCGCCCGCTCGCCCGCACCGGTCACTGGCAGGCACCGAACGGCGTTCGCGCGGTCGATTGCGGTTGCAACCGCTCGTGCCCCGCTACAATGGGCGGATGTCCCTGATCCAATTGCAACGCGTCGACTTCAGCATCGGCGGCCCCCTCCTGCTCGAACACGTCGACCTGTCGATCGAGGCGAACGAGCGTGTCTGCATCGTCGGCCGCAACGGCGAAGGCAAGTCCACCCTGATGAAACTGATCGCCGGCGAGCTGCACCCGGACGATGGCGAAGTGCGCGTGCAGAACGGCGTGGTCATCGCGCGCATGGCGCAGGAGGTGCCGCAGGGCACCGAAGGCACCGTGTTCGACGTGGTCGCCGAAGGCCTGGGCGACCTCGGGCCGGCTGCTGGCGCGCTACCACCATCTGCTGGCCGAGGGCGATTTCGACGCGCTCGGCGACGTGCAGCACCAGATCGAGGCGCAGCACGGCTGGGACCTGGATCGCCGGGTGGACGACGTGCTGACCCAGCTGGAGCTGCCCGGCGAGACCGACTTCGCCGCGCTCTCCGGCGGCATGAAGCGCCGCGTGCTGCTGGCCCAGGCGCTGGTGCGCAAGCCCGACGTGTTGCTGCTGGACGAGCCGACCAACCACCTGGACATCGAGGCGATCGGCTGGCTGGAAGGTTTCCTCAAGCAGTTCCCCGGCAGCATCCTGTTCGTCACCCATGACCGCAGCTTCCTGCGCGCCCTGGCCACCCGCATCGTGGAGATCGACCGCGGCGCGCTGACCGACTGGCCGGGCGACTACGACAACTACCTGCGCCGACGCGAGGAGCGCCTGCATGCCGAAAGCCAGGCCAACGCGCTGTTCGACAAGAAGCTGGCGCAGGAAGAAGTGTGGATCCGCCAGGGCATCAAGGCACGGCGCACCCGCAACGAAGGCCGCGTGCGCGCGCTGAAGGCGCTGCGCAACGAGCGCGCCGAGCGGCGCAACCTCAGCGGCAACGTGAAGATGACTGCGGCCAACGCACAGGCCTCGGGCAAGAAGGTGATCGACCTGGAGCACGTGCACCAGGCCTACGGCGGGCGCGTGCTGATCGAGGACTTGTCCACCACCATCATGCGCGGCGACCGGGTCGGCATCATCGGCCCCAACGGTGCCGGCAAGAGCACCCTGCTCAAGATCATGCTGGGCGAACTGAAGCCGCAGCGCGGCGAGGCGACCCTGGGCACCGGCATCCAGATCGCCTACTTCGACCAGCACCGGCTGCAGCTCAACGACGCGCTCAATGCGCTGGACAACGTCGCCGAAGGACGCGAGTTCATCGAGCTCAACGGCAGCCGCAAGCACGTCATCGGCTACCTGCAGGACTTCCTGTTCTCGCCCGAGCGCGCGCGCGCGCCGATCACCCGCCTGTCCGGCGGCGAACGCAACCGGTTGCTGCTGGCCAAGCTGTTCGCGCAGCCGTCCAACCTGCTGGTGATGGACGAACCGACCAACGATCTGGACGTGGAAACGCTGGAACTGCTGGAAGACCTGCTCACCGAGTACCACGGCACCCTGCTGCTGGTCTCGCACGATCGCGCGTTCCTGGACAACGTGGTGTCCAGCACCCTGGTGCTCGAAGGCGAAGGGCGGATCGGCGAATACGTGGGCGGTTACAGCGACTGGCTGCGCCAGCGCCCGTCCGGTGCCACGCCCGCACGCACCGCCACCGGCCAGGTTGCCAAGCCGGCCAGCCAGCCGGCACCGCCACCGGCCGCACCCAAAGCCAAGCGCAGCTTCAAGGAGCAGCACGAACTGGAGCAGCTGCCCAAACGCATCGAGCAACTGGAGGCGGCTATCGCCAGCCGCACCGAGGCGATGAACGAACCGGCCTTCTTCCAGCAGGACAGCGCCGCGATCGTGCAGGCCAACGAGGCACTGGCTGCGCTGCAAGCGGAGCTGGACCAGGCCTACCAGCGCTGGGAAGCACTCGAAGGCTGAGCCTGATCGGCAGGCAGGCACCCAGTGCCTCCGGGCCCGGAGCTCAAGACGCTGGATCCCCGCCTTCGCTGGGATGACGAGCAAAGGTCGAGGCCTTCGTACGGCGCCACGAATGCCTGCTTGGTGGGCCTCCTTGACAGCGACTGTCGCGCCGCGCCGTGCCCTTCTGCGACGGAGGGTGTCGTACTGCGGGGGAACGCCTCTCCACGGTGGCTGCGGCCATGACTTCTGGCATGGCTGCGTCGGCATTGTTACGTTATATCATCCTGTCTTTCCGGTCGCCGAAGAGCTGGCATGCGCCCCTCCCGAACTGCATCACCACGCCCTGGCGCGATCCCTCGGGGCAAGCCACAAGGGCGCGCGAGGTGGCGGGTGGCCAGCCTGTTGACGGTGGCCGCACTGGCCGGCTGCACCGTGGGACCGGACTTCCAGCGTCCAGCCGCACCCACCGGCAACCACTACGACACGCATCCCCTGGCCAGCAGCACAGCCAGCACGCCGGTGACCGGCGGCGCGGCGCAACGGATCGAGCCCGGGCGCGACATCCCGGCCGACTGGTGGACGCTGTTCCAGTCGCCGGCACTCGACACGCTGGTGCGCCAGGCACTGGCACACAACCCGGATCTTGCCGCCGCGCGTGAAGCACTGACCGCCGCTCACGAAGGCACCCTCGCCGGTCGCGGAGGGAACTGGCCAAGCGTGACGGCCGAGCTGGCCGCCAGCCGGGAAAAGGACCCCGCCGGCGCACTGGCGCCGGTGCCCAGCAACAACGCCTACCTGTACAACCTGTTCACCCCGCAGGTCAGCGTCGGCTACACCCTGGACGTGTTCGGCGCCAACCGGCGCGCCAACGAATCGCTGGCCGCGCAGGAACAGGCCACCGCCTACCAGCTCGATGCCGCGCGCATCACGCTGAGCAGCAACGTGGTGCTGGCCGCGGTGCAGGCCGCCTCGCTGCGCACCCAGTTGCAGGCCACCGACGAGCTGCTGGCGATCAACCGGCACATGCTCGACATTCTGCAGCGGCAGTACCGGGTCGGCTACGCCGGCAAACTGGATCTTTCCGCGCAGACCGCGCAACTGGCCCAGGTGCAGGCGGGTCGACCGGACCTGGTCAAGCAGCTGCGCCAGCAGGAACACCTGCTCGCCGTGCTGGCCGGGCAGACGCCGGCCGAGGGCGTGGACACCGACTTCCGTCTGGATGCGCTGCACCTGCCGACCGCCTTGCCGCTGTCGCTGCCCGCGCAGCTGGTCGAACAGCGCCCGGATGTACTGCAGGCCGAAGCGGCCCTGCATGCCGCCAGCGCCGACATCGGGGTGGCCACCGCGGCACGCCTGCCCAACCTGTCGCTCAGTGCCACGGTCGGCCGGACCGCGCTCACCGCCGGCGGGTTGAACCAGGCGGGCACCGGCTTCTGGAACATCGGTGCGGACCTGGCCGCGCCGATCCTGCAGGGCGGCGCGTTGCGTCACCAGCAGCGCGCGGCCGAGGCGACCTACCGCCAGGCCGCCGCGCAGTACCGCAGCACCGTGCTCACCGCATTCCAGGATGTCGCCGACACGCTTACCGCGATCGAGCAGGACGCGCAGGCGCTGCATTCCGCCGCCACCGCCGCGGCCGCCGCCCGGACCGCGCTGGATCTGTCCCGGCGCCAGTGGAAGGACGGCTACGCCAACATGCTCACGCTGCTCAACGCCGAACAGACCTACCAGCAGGCGCGCATCGCCCTGGTGCAGGCCCAGGCCGCCCGCTACGCCGATACCGCGGCGCTGTTCCAGGCGCTCGGCGGCGGCTGGTGGCACGACTCCGCTTCGACCTCCGGAAAGGAACACTGATGCCCGCCCGACACGTGACCGGCGCATGGCGCCGAAGCCCGCGGTGCGCCGCCGCCCTGGCCACACTCATGGCCCTGGCCGGATGTTCGCCACCGGAACAGGCCGCCGCACCCAAGCCGACCGCCCAAGGCGTAACGCTGACTGCCGACCAGCGCGCACATCTGAAGCTGATCACCGTGACGCAGCGCGACGTGCATGTCACCACGCAGGCACCGGGCCGGGTCGACTTCGACGCCACCCGCTCCACCACCGTGCTGGCACCGTTCTCCGGGCCGGTCACGCGGCTGCTGGTCGCCCCCGGCGACAGCGTGCATGCAGGCCAGCCGCTGGCGGCAGTGCGCTCGTCCGACTACGCCGACGCGGTCGGTGCCTACCGCAAGGCGGTGGTCGCGGCAAACAACGCCGACCGGGTGGCGAAGATGACCGACGACCTGGTCAAGCACGACGGCGTCTCGCCCCGCGAGGCCGCGCAGGCGGACAGCGACGCAGCCAGCGCCGAGGCCGACCGCGCCGCCGCGTCGCAGGCATTGCAAGCGATGCACGTGGACCGGGCCACCCTGGCGTCGATCCGCGACGGCACATCGCTTCCCACCGAAGCGATCATCCGCGCGCCGATCGACGGCACCGTCGTGCAGCGGCAAATCGGCCCGGGCCAGCTGCTGCAGGCCGGCGACACCGCCTGCTTCGTGCTGGCCGACCTGTCGCACCTGTGGGTGATGGCGCAGCTTTCCACCGATGAGCTGGCGCGCGTGCAGGTGGGCGACCCGGCCGAGGTGGTCACCCCGGGCGGCACGGACCGTGCCCGGCCAGGTCACCTACGTCGCCGCCGAGATCGACCCGGACACCGGCCTGACCCCGGCACGGGTGACGGTCAGCCACGCGGCCACCGCGCTGCGCAAGCAGATGTACGTGCAGGTGCGCATCCATGCGGCCAAGGCGCAGCCTGCGCTGTGGGTGCCGGTGGGCGCGGTGCAGCGCGACGAGGCCAACCTGCCGTTCGTGTTCGTCACCTTGCACGATGGCAGCTTCACCCGCCGCCACATCACGCTGGGCGAGCGCGAAGGCAAGAACTACGTGGTGTCCGCCGGGCTGAAGCCGGGCGAGCAGGTGGTTGCCGACGGTGGCCTGTTCCTCCAGTTCATGCAGAGCCAATGAGCGCGCCCGCACCCGAGAACGGCCGCGGCTCCGTCTCGTTGATCAACCGCATCGTTCATGGCTCGCTGGCCCAGCGCGGGTTGATCCTGCTGCTGACGCTGGTGCTGGTGGGCATCGGCTGGCACTCGCTGCGGCGGCTCCCGGTGGATGCGTACCCGGACCTGGCGCCGCCGGGCGTGTCGCTGGCGATGCAGTGGCCCGGCCACGCGGCGGAGGAAGTCGAGCGGCTGGTCACCATCCCGGTGGAGCGGGGCCTGACCGGCCTGCCGCAGGCCACGGTGACCCGTTCGGTCTCGCTGTACGGGCTGAGCGAGGTGGACATCACCTTCGCCGACGGCACCGACAACTACTTTGCCCGCCAGCAGGTGTTCAACCGCCTCGGCGACCTGGGTCTGCCCGACGGCGTCACGCCCGACATGGGCCCGCTGTCCTCGCCCTCGGGGTTGATCTACCGCTACGTGCTGCAAAGCCCGGACCGCTCGCCCACCGAGCTGAAGACGATCGAGGACTGGACCGTCGAGCCGGCCTTCCGCTCGGTGCCGGGCGTGGCCGACGACTCGGGCTTCGGCGGCGGCACGCTGCAGTACCAGGTCAATCTCGACCCGCTCAAGCTGGCCGCGGTCGGCCTGACCGCCAGCCAGGTACAGGACGCGCTGGCGGCCAACAACAGCAACGCCGGCGGTGGCTTCTACTCCGAAGGCGGCCAGTTCTACTACGTGCGCGGCGAAGGGCGGCTGCAGACGCTGCAGGACATCGGCAACGTCGCGCTGGCCAGCCACAATGGCACACCGGTGCGGGTCAAGGACGTCGCCGAGGTCACCACCGGCCTGGCGCCCCGGCTGGGCCAGTTCGGCTTCAACGACCAGGACGACGCGGTCGAGGGCGTGATCTTCCTGCGCACCGGTGAGAAGACCCAGGACGTACTCAAGCGGGTCGAGGCCAAGGCCGCCGAACTCAACGACCACGTGCTGCCCAAGGACGTGCGGATCGTGCCGTACTACGACCGCAGCCAGCTGATCGCCAACACCACCGACACCGTTCGCGACAACCTGATCCGCGGCATGCTGCTGGTCGTGGTGGTGCTGATCTTCTTCCTGTACGACGTGCGCGCCGGCTTGATCGTCGCCACCACCATTCCGCTGGCGCTGCTGTTCGCCTTCGTCTGCCTGGACCTGCAGGGCGCCTCGGCCAACCTGCTGTCGATCGGCGCGATCGACTTCGGCATCCTGGTCGATGCGTCGGTGGTGATGGTGGAGAACGTATTCCGCCGGATCGCGCTGCGCGAGGGCCAGCCGTTCGACGTGCGCGCGGTGATCCGCGAGGCGGCGGCCGAAGTCGACCGTCCGCTGGTCTACGCGGTGGCGGTGATCGTGGTCAGCTTCCTGCCGATCTACGTGCTGTCGGGCCCGTCCGGCACGCTGTTCAAGCCGATGGCCGACACCATGATCTTCGCGCTGATCGGCGCGCTGGCGGTCACCCTTACGGTGCTGCCGGTGCTGTGTTCCTGGCTGATGCGCAAGGGCGTGCGCGAACGGCGCAACCGGGCCTTCGAGGCGATCAAGCGCGTCTATGCGCGCGGTCTGGACCGCTGCCTGGCGCGCCCGCGCGCCACCGTGGGTGCTTCGGCGCTGCTGCTGGCGTTGTCGCTGCTGCTGGTGCCCGGTATCGGTGCCGAGTTCATGCCGCACCTGGACGAGGGTGCGCTGTGGGTGCGCGCGACCATGCCCTACACCATCTCCTTCGACGAGTCCTCGCAGATCGTGCCGAAGATCCGCCAGGTGCTGCGCTCGTTCCCGGAAGTGACCATGGTGGCCTCCGAGCACGGCCGTCCGGACGACGGCACCGACCCGACCGGCTTCTTCAACGCCGAGTTCTATGTCGGCCTGAAACCGTACGACCAGTGGCAGGGCGCGTACCACAGCAAGGCACAGTTGATCGAGGCAATGAACGCCAAGCTCAAGGCCTTTCCCGGCATCGTCTTCAACTACACCCAGCCGGCCGAGGATGCGGTGGACGAGGCCGAGACGGGTCTGAAGAGCGCCCTGGCGGTCAAGGTGTTCGGGCCGGACCTGAAAACCCTGGAGGCCAAGGGCAAGGCGATCAAGCAGGTGCTCCAGAACGTCCGCGGCATTCGTGACGTGACCCTGGTGCAGGAGCTGGGCCAACCCAGCCTGACCATCGCCATCGACCGCGCCGCGATCGCCCGCTACGGCATCAACGTGGCCGACATCAACCAGCTGATCGAGACCGCCATCGGCGGCAGCGTGGCCACCTCGGTGGTGCAGGGCGAGAAGCAGTTCGACCTGGTGGTGCGGCTGCAGAAAGCCTGGCGCAACGACCCGCAGGCGATCGGCAACATCCTGGTCGCCACGCCGGCCGGCCAGCAGATCCCGCTGAAGAGCCTGGCCGACATCCGCGTCAGCAACGGCGCCTCGTTCATCTATCGCGAGGACCAGTCGCGCTACATCGGCGTGCAGTTCTCGGTGCAGGGCCGCGACCTGGCCGGCGCGGTCAACGACGCCATCGCGCAGGTGGGCAAGAAGGTGGACCTGCCGCGCGGCTACCGCGCCGACTGGGGTGGCGAGTACGCTGAGTACGTGGCCTCGCGCGGGCAGTTGCAGGTGATCGTGCCGGTCACCGTCGGCCTGATCTTCCTGCTGCTGTTTGCCCTGTACGGCAACTTCAAGTTCCCGCTGATCACCATCGTGGGCGTGGTGCTGTCCGCGCCGATCGGCGGCCTGGCGGCGCTGTGGCTGACTGGCACGCCGTTCTCGGTGTCCTCGGGCATCGGCTTCCTGGCGCTGTTCGGCGTGTCGGTGCAGACCGCGGTGGTGTACATCTCCTACGTCAACGAACTTCGCCAGGGCGGCATGCCGGCGACCGAGGCGATCCGCGAAGGCGCGATCCTGCGGCTGCGCCCGATCATGATGACCGCGCTGGTCGCCGCGCTCGGCTTGCTGCCGGCGGCATTGGCCACGGGCGTGGGTACCGACACCCAGCGGCCGTTCGCACTGGTGATCGTCAGCGGCCTGTTCACCCGCCTGCTGATCAGCGTGTTCCTGATGCCGGCGCTGTACGCGCTGGTGGCCAGGCCGCAGGATCACCTGGAGGTGTGAGGCACGACGGCAACGTCACGCGGCGCGACGTTGCCGTCTCCGCGGGAGGCACGCGCCGCGCCTGACCCTGATCCTGATCCGGTTACAACGGCTTTATGATGCGTCCATCGCCCGCAGGATGACCCCCATGTACACGCTCTATTACAGCCCCGGCACCGCCAGCATGCTGGTGCACCTGACCCTGCTCGAATGCGGCGCGGCGCACGCCCTGGTGCTGGTGGATGTCGAAACCGGCGCGCAGCGCCGCGCCGAGTACCTGGCCCTCAACCCTAGCGGGGTGGTACCGACGCTGGTGATCGATGGCCAGCCGCACGGCGAGGCCGCCGCGCTGGCCATGCTGCTCGCCGAGCGTCACCCGGAAGCTGGATTGGCACCGGCGCCGGGCGAGCCGGGCCGGGCCGACTACCTGCAGTGGATGCTGTACCTGGCCCACGCGGTGCAGCCGCTGTTCCGCCAGTGGTTCTACGCCGGCGAGCGCCTGCCCGACGGCGCCGAGACCATCAAGGAAGCGGCCCGCATCGGCATCGAGGCGTGCTGGACCCGGATCAACGCGCACCTGGCCACGCACGGGCCGCACATGCTGCGCGAAGGGTTCAGCGTGGTCGACCTGTACGCGCTGATGCTGATGCGCTGGTCGCGCAACATGCCCCGCCCGGCCACCGACTGGCCGCACCTGGCCGCACTGGCCACCCGCCTGAAGGCGCGTGCGTCGTGGAAGCGCCTGTGCGAGGTGGAAAACCTGACCGAGTGGGCGTGAAGCGTTGAGCGCACCGAGCGGGTTGGCCGACGCCTGGGCGGTCTACCTGATCCAGTGCGCCGACGGCCGCGTCTATACCGGCATCGCGCGCGACCCGCAGGCCCGCTACGCCAAGCACCTGGCCGGCAAAGGCGCGCGCTTCACCCGTTCCAATCCGCCGAGCGCCCTGCTCGGCTGGGTCCTGGGTGGAGGGCCGACAGTCCGCCGCGCTGAAGCTGGAACTGGCCTGGAAGCGGCTGCCGCGCGCCGAGCGCCTGGCTGCCCTGCGCCGGGCTGACCCTCCAGGCGATACCGCAGAGTCGCGTGAACAGCGGTCACTGCGCCCGAGTTAGCCGGGCGGGCGACCGGCTCCAGCGGCAACCACAGCTGTGCCACCGCGCCCGGGACCGTCGGCCCGCGGCGGCCAGGCACGCCGCCGTCGTGCGCCTCGGCGATCTGCCGGACCAGCGCCAGGCCGATACCCGAACCGCCCGGCTTGGTGGTGAAGAACGGCACGAACAGGTTGTCGCTGCGGCGGCGGCCCGGGGCCGTCGTCGATCACCTCCACGCACACGCGCTCGCCGTCGCCGGCGCCAGCGCAACGCGCACCTCGCCCTGCCCTGGCACGGCCGGCCTCGACCGCATTGCGCACCAGGTTGATCAGCGCCTGCTCCAGCTGATCGGCGTCGGCCGCACGCGCAGCTGGCTCGCCCGCCTCGACCTGCACCGGCAGCCGCTGCTCCAGCCGCGCCACCTTGCCCACCAGCGCGGCCAGGTCCACGCGCGCCGTTGCGGTGGCGGCAGCGCGCCAGCGTGCTGTAGCCGGCCAGGAACCGGGCCAGCGCCGCGGAGCGGTTGCCGATCAGCTGCAGCCCGTCGCGGAAGTCCTCGCGCCAGTCCGCCGGCAGCGGTCTCGCGCGCGGCCAGCGAGGCCAGCGTGCCGGCCATCGACTGGATCGGCGCCAGCGAGTTGTTGACCTCGTGGCCGAGCACGCGCAGCAGCCGTTGCCAGGCCTGCCGCTCCTCTTCGCGCAGCACCCGGCCGACGTCGTTGATCACCAGCAGGCGGCCGCCGCGGCCGCCGCTGCGCAGCGCCGCGTGGCGGACCTGGAAGCGGCCGCTGCGCTGCGGGAAGGTGTGCGTCAGCAGCTGGTCCGACGGGCCATCCAGCAGTCTGGCCAGGCCCAGCTCGGCGGCGCTCAGGCCGAACAGGCGATCGCCCGCCGGTGCATCCAGCAAGCCGCTGCCCGGCCGGGTTCATCAGGCGCAGGCGCAGTTGGCCGTCGAGCACGAACACGGCACTGTCCAGCGCGGCCAGGGTCTTGCCCAGCAGGTGGGTCGATTCCTCGAACTGCAGGCGCTCGCGCTGCAGTTGTTCGGCCAGCGCGTTGATGTCGTGCACCAGGTCGCCCAGCACGCCGCCGTGCACGCCGCGCAGGCTGTAGTCGCCCTGCCGCAGCGCTTCGAGCAGGCTGGACAGGCGTGTACAGCGGAAAGATCAGGCGCCGGTGCGTGCCAGCGCAGCAACATGGCCGACGCCAGCAGCATGGCCGCCGGAACAAGCCAGCGCAGCGGGCCGTCCAGCCAGCCGTGCCACCAGAGCGATCACCGCGAGCCAGGCCGGCAGCGGTCACCGCCACGGCTGCCCAGCAGCACGCGCCGCTCGTAGCGCGGCATGCGCCCGCCGCCGGCGCCGGCGGCTCAGTCGGCATCGACGCCGTCGCGCAGGTCGTGCTTCTCCAGCCGCCGGTACAACGACTGGCGGGTGATGCCCAGCGCATCGGCCGCATGCTGCAGATTGCCGTCGTGACGCTCCAGCGCCCGCTTGACCAGCCAGGCCTCGGCCTGCTCCAGGGTCATCGTCCGGCAACGCCGCGTCGCCGGCTCGGGCGGGCCGCCGAAATTCAGCGCCGCGGCATCGATCTGGTCGCTGCTCGGCCAGCAATGCCGCACGCTCCATCAGGTGCTGCAGCTCGCGCACGTTGCCCGGCCAGTGCCAGGCCAGCAACGCCCGCTCGGCCGACGCGGCCAGGTGCAGGCCGCTGCGACCGTAGCGCTGCGGCGCTGCGTGCCAGGAAGCCGCGCGCCAGCGGCAGGATGTCCTCGCGCGCGCTCGCGCAACGGCGGCAGGCGCAGTTCCAGCGTGTTGAGCCGGTACAGCAGGTCGCGGCGGAAGCGCCCGGCCGCGACCTCGGCCTGCAGGTCGGCATTGGTGGCCGAGCCACCAGCCGCACGTCGGTGCGCTGGGTGCGCGAGGAGCCCAGCCGCTCGAACTCGCCGTCCTCCAGCACGCGCAGCAGCTTCGGTTGCTGCGGTGGCCGGCACGTTGCCGACCTCGTCCAGGAACAGCGTGCCGCCGTCGGCCAGCTCGAAGCGGCCGATGCGCTCGCCCTTGGCGTCGGTGTAGGCGCCGCGCACATGGCCGAACATCTCCGACTCGAACACGCTCTCGGCGATCGCGCCCATGTTCACCTTGACCAGCGAGCGCTGCGCGCGCGCGCCGAGCGCTGGTGCAGCAGCTGCGCGATCACGCCCTTGCCGGTGCCGTTCTCGCCCAGCACCAGCACGTTGGCATCGCTGGGGGCGATCCGCTCGAGCATCGACAGCACGCGCTGCATCGCCGGCGACTCGGCCACCAGGCCGGCGTCGGCCTCGCCGCGCAGCAGCGCGTTCTCGGCCTCCAGCAGGCGCTGCCGCCGGGCGCTGCCGGCCAGCGCCGATCTGCGCGCGCAGCACACCGAGCAGGCGCGCGTTGTCCCACGGCTTCTCGATGAAGTCGGCCGCGCCGCGCCGCACCGCCTCCACCGCCAGCGGCACGTTGCCCCAGGCGGTCATCACCACCACCGGCAGCTCCGGCGCACGCTGGCGCAGCTGCGCCAGCAGCTCCAGCCCCTCCTCGCCGGAGGTGGTGTCGCGGGTGTAGTTCAGATCGATCAGCGCGCAGGCGAACTCGCGCCGGCGCGCCGCCTCCAGCGCCGCCGCCGGGCCGTCCACGCCCACGCTGGCGATGCCCTCGGACTTCAGCAGCAGTGCGCAGCGCCTCGCGCACGTCGGCCTGGTCGTCGGCCAGCAATACGTTGGCAGGTGTTTCGCGCGTCATGCGGGCTCCCTATTTCGTGCGGCAGGCTTGTTTTCGAGGCAGCGCCCGATTGGCGCGCCCCGGTGGCGGACGAGGGCCGCATCCGCACTGCGCCACGTGCCTCCGGCCGGAAACCAGACTATGGCGCCGGTGCCAGTGTAGGGCCTGCCGGCTCGTTCGGTCCGGTGCGGTGCATGGGGGCCGGTTCCGGTGACGCTGGTGCCGGTGGCTCCTTTTCCGAAAACCCCGGACACCCGCCCAGGCTCGTCATGTCCCAGATTGATGCGAACGGGCATGACGTCCTCGACCGGCTCGGCCAGTTCAAGCAGGGCAATATCATGCAGGCCCGCACGGATCGAGGCATAGCGTTCCATCCACTCCGCTGCATCTCCCGATGCCATGTGCTGCATCAGTCGATTCCAGTTCGCCGCACTTGTGGGGTAATCGGGGTGGACGACGATGCGCGAGACTTTTCTGCGGATGCCAGCGAGTGTCACGTAACGGGCGTCCGGCATCGTCCGCATCATCGCCACGGCATGCGCAGCGGTGACAACCCAGCGCTTTGCAATCAAGGTGCCATGCCCTTCATAGGGCAGGTCGGCCAGCGCAGGCAGCGCACGCCCGGAAACCACGTACTTGGCGTCCGGAACATCACTACGGATGACCACCGCGTGGGCGGCCGTGGAGAGCAGGAGAAGGACGGACAAGAGATGCCACGGACTTTTCATGAACGGATTTCCGTTTCGGTCGATGCGCACGCAAGGTCGCCCTTCGTCAGCGCTAGAGCGCCTTCCATTTCACTCATGGCGCAGGGCCACCGCAGGATCGACCTTCAGCGCCCGCCGCAGCGGCAGCAGTGTTGCCGCCAGCGCGCGTGGTCACCACCAGAACGAATACCGGCAGGAACACGGCCGGGTCGTGCGCCCGCGTAGAAGATTCGGGTCGGCGAGCACGCCGGACCAGGGCAGCGCCAACGCGACCCCGATGCCTAGACCGATACCGAACTGCCAGCCCAGTTGCCGGCATACCTGACCCACGATTGCAGTGTGGCCCGCGCCGATGGCGCGACGGATGCCGATCTCGCGGGTGCGCTGTTCCACCGAAAATGCCAGCACCCCATACAGGCCAGCAGCAGCCAGAACCAAGGCCACCAACCCCAGAGCGGTGAACACATCGGTCATCACGACGAAACCGGCACGTTGCACGGCCATGACCTGCGCCTGGCTGTTTACCGAATAGACGGCCACTTGCGGATCCACCTCGTGCACGACCTGGGTCAGGCGCGGTAGGTAGCCAGCCGCGTCGGCATGCGTGCGCACGGCCAGACCCACGCTATGCAGCGGCCCGGCGCCGGCTGATTGCCGCAACGGCATCAGCATCCCAGGCACGGATCGCTCCAGCGCGCTGTCCAGCTGCAAGGGTTCGATCACGCCGACCACCGTCACCGTCTGCGGCCCACCTTTTGCCCGGATACAGAACCAGTTTGCGGTTCAGCGCGTCGCCGTGCGGCCACATCTGCGCGGCCATCTTGCCGTCGATCACCACCACCGGCCGACTCTGCGCCTGGTCACGGGCATCGAAGAAGCGGCCGCGCAGTAGCCGAACGTCGTAGGTGTCGAGAAAGTGCGGGCCGACGATGCCCATCTGCACCCGCGGCCAACCCTCCGAGGGTTCCGGCTGACCGGGGAGTGACACGTCTTCATGGCTGCCCAGCGTCGCGCTGGGGATGGTGTCCGACGCAGTGGCCTCGACCGCTGCAGGATCCTGACGCAGGCGCTCGACTACGCGATCGAAGAACTGGATACGCTGCGGGTCGTCGCGATACGTCGAGACCGGAAAGGCGACGTGTGCCGTGAGCACCTGGTCGGCATGCATGGCGCCCACCGCCGGCTGCGCCAGCAGTTTTTCCAGCGCCAGCACGAACGTACCGGCGCCTACCAGCAGCACTACCGTCAGCGCCACCTCCATCACCACCATGGTCCTGGCCACACGCGCAAATCCGGCACCCGAACCCTTGCTGCCATCGCGCAGCGCGTCCTGCAGGTCGACCCGTGACGCGCGCCACGCCGGAATGCCGCCGGCCAATACGGTACTCAGCACCGCCGCCAGCATGCCGAAGACGACGACCATGCCATCAATGCCGTGGTGCAGGGCCACAGAGTCCGGATGACTGGCGGTCCACGTCGCATGGAGCCAATAGCCGCCCGCCCGCAAGATCGGGAAGGCCAGCGCCAACGCCGCCGCGCTCAACAAAAGGCTCTCGGCGAGCGCACCGACCAGCAGCCGCGCACGACTGCAGCCCAGCGCGCTGCGAAGAGCCATTTCATGGCGGCGCTGCAAGCGTCTGCACCAGTTGCAGGTTGGCCACATTGATGCACGCCAGCAGCAGGACCAGCACACCGGCGCCGAACATCAACCACACCCAGCGGCGCATGTCGGTGGGTACGAAAGTCAGCGACATCGGCCCGATAACCAGCTGCCTGCATTGCTGCTCCAGGCGGCAGTGCGCGCTGCAGGCGACCGGCCCAGGCGTCAAGCTCTGCGCGCGCCTGGCCCAACTGCCGGCCCGGCGCCAGCCTGGCCACGGCATCAACGTACGTGTGTTCGCCGACGGCCATGCGCAGCGGCAGCCAGGCCTGCGAACGGGCCGGAAAGCGGAAGCTCGCCGGCATCACTCCCACCACGGTTGCCCATTCGCCATTGACCCGCACGGCCCGCCCGATGACATGCGGATCGGCGTGCAATGCGTTCCGCCACAACGCCTCGCCCAGCAACACGACCCGCGGCGCACCGGGTTGATCGTCCGCCGCTTCAAAGCCGCGCCCCAGCAATGGCTGCACCTCCAGCATCTTCATCATCGAGGCCGTCAACACGCACCCCGGGTAATAGGTGGCGCCGCTGCCGCCGTCGAGATTCACGCCCGCGTTGTCGTAGGCACCGATGAGATCGACGCTGCGCAACTTGCCCTGGAGTTGCAGGTACTGGCTGCTGTCGATGCCTTCGATACCGTGGGAGGCCGGTTCGCCCACCGCCATCAGCCGGTCCGCATGAGCGAAGGGCAACGGCTGCAGGATCAGTGAGTTGACGATACTGAAAAGGAACAGCACCAGGCCAAGACCCACGCCCAGGATGCATACCGACAGGGCGACATAACCAGGCCGCGCCGCCAACCGGCGCCAGGCACCACCAATTTCGCGTACAAACATTTCCCTACTCCCCGCGCAACGCGCACATCGGCTGCACACGGCCGGCACGAATCGCCGGCGGCAGGCAGGCCAGCAAACCGGCGGCCAGCAGCACCAAGCAAACGCCCGCCACCGCGACTGCATCGAAACCCTTCGCGCTTCCAAGCACCGACACCAGCAACATGGACAGCGCATGCGATACGCCCAGTGCGGCAGCCACGCCCAAGCACCAGGCCGATGGCGATCTGGCCAAGCCGCCGCGCATGACCAGGCGCACAGGCGTCGCGGCGTAGCGCCCAGCGCCAGGCGCACGCCGAACTCGCGCTCGCGCGCCGCCACCGCCACGGCCATCACCGCATACAGGCCGGCCACCGCCAGCAGCAGCGCCACGGCCGCGAACAGGCCGATCATCAGCAGGCTGAGCCGCGCGCTGCGCGGTGGTCTGCTCGACGATGCTGCGCATGCGTGCGCAGGTGGGCGATCGGTTGCCCGGGGGCGATCTCTGCCAACGGCCTCGCGCACGCCCGCGCGCCAGTCGGCCGGGTACCGTGGCCGCGCAAGGCGAAGCGCAGTGGCTCGAGGTCGCGGAATATCGCCATGATCGGCTGCGGCATCTGCGCCAGCGGCACGTAGACCACCGGCTGCTTGGGCTGCAGCGGTCCGCGCTGGTAGGTGGCGCCGACCACTCCGACGATCCGCGCCGGCAACGGTGCGACCGTCAGCACTTCGACCCTGATCGATCCTGCCCGAGCGCATGGCCGCCGTAGTACCCGTCGGCCAGGTCCTGGCTGACCACCGCCACCGCTCGCTGCCGGCGATGTCGTCGCGCGGTGAAGCCGCGCCCCTGGTGCCGGGCGATACCGAACAGGCTGAAGAAGCCCGGCCCGACGCCATGCAACTGGACCTGAACTCGTTTCCTGCCGGCGTAGTGCATGCCATTGTTGAACTGACCGAAGGCCGTCGTCGCTGGTGGGCAGGTTGGTGGTCACCGCGGCGTCGGTGACACCAGGTACGGCGCGCAGCCGCTGCGACCAGCCGCTGCGACAGTTCCCGCACCGACGCAGTCATCCGGATAGTGCGCCTTCACCGGCGCCAGCTCGAAGGTCAGCATGTGGTCGTCGGTAAAGCCCAGCTGCAACCGCGATGCCGTCGTACAGCGCATGCATGAACACGCCGGCCGCGCACAGCAGGACCGCGGCCAGCGCCACCTGCGCCACCACCAGCACGCTGTCCAAGCGGCCGCTGCGCACACCCATGCCGCTGCGCCCGCCCTCGCGCAACTCGTCCACGGCGGTCGCCGTGGCGACTGCGCCACAGCCCCAGCACCGCGGCCAGCAACGCGCCCGAGCAAGCCCACGGCCAACGCCAGCGCCCATGCAGCCGATGCCGATGTGCATCGTGGCCGCCCATGCAGCCACTCGGCGGGGATGAAGCCCTGCAACATGGCCAGCGCCGCAGATGGCCAGCAGCCATGCCCAACAGGGCGCCGCAGCCGCCGACCAGCAACCCTTCGCCCAGCGCGGGCAGCATCAATCGCAGCAGCGGCGCGCCCAGCGCGCTGCGCACCGCGGCATCGTGATTGCGCGACAGCGCACGCAGCAGCATCAGGTTGGTCAGGTTGACCAGCGCGATCAGACAGCACCAGCGCCGCGCTGGCCAGGAACAGCATCAGCACCGGCCGCGCGTCGCGCTGCATGACCGAGGCCAGCGGGCACGGCGCCGAACCGCGGCTGCTTCCAGTTGCCGCCCATCGCCATGTCCCGGTACATCGTGCGCTCGCGCGCATCGGCCTGCGCCGCGACCGCCGCGAGGCTCGCGCCCTCGGCCAGCCGCGCGATCGCCAAGTGGCCGTCGTGGTTGTAATCGTGGCTGGCCAGCCGGCAAGGCCATCGGCAGCATGATACCGACGGACGCCGCCGCTGGCCCCGAAACCAGCGACGGTGGAAGGCTGGCCGGCAGCACGCCAATGATGGTGGCCGGCGCACCTTCGACCTGCAGCGGCGCCCGATCACGCTCGGCGTCGCCGCCATAAGCGTGCTTGCCACAACCCATAGCTGAGCATCACCACCTTCGGCCCGTTCGGGCGGTCCTCCGCGCGGCTGAAGTTGCGTCCCAGCACCGGCCGCAGGCCCAGCGTTGGCAACAGGCCGCGGTCGGCGTAGATCACCGGCACCTGCGCCGGCGCGCCCGCGCCGGCCATGTTCGCCACCGATGCCGGACTGCGACCAGCCCAGCGACGTCGGACGCCCGGGAGTGCCCTCAGGTACTGGTACTCGTGCGGTGAAATGCCGCCGACCTGGCCGTCCCATGGATCTTTCCCAGCACCACCAGCCGTGAGGCCTGCGGCAACGGCAACGGCCGCAGCAGCGTGCTGTCGATCAGCGTGAACACCGCCACGCTGGCGCCGATGCCCAGCGCCAGCACGCCGGAGGCCAGCAGCAGGAAGCCGGGTCGGCGCAGGCTGGCGCGCCAGGCGCGCCACATCTCCGTGAGCCAGATATTCATGGACAGACTCCCTTGGGTGCCGCTCCGCACGGCGTATGTGCTGCCTGGCCATCGATTACCGCCCTCATCATTCGCCCCGCAGCACGCGCATCGGTGCCACCCGGGCGGCACGCAGGGCAGGCAGCAGGCATGCCGACAGGCCTGCTGCGGCGAGTACCGCGGCACACCATGACCATGGCCAGTGGGTCGATCGTGTTCTCACCTCCGAGCACCTGGAGCAGCGCGCCCAGGCTCCCCGACAACAGCAGCGCCAGGCCCAGGCCGCAGGCGAGTCCCACGGCGGCCTGGGCCAGTCCACCGCCAAGTACCAGCCGCAACAGCCGGGACGACGACGCGCCCAGCGCCATGCGCACGCCGAACTCCTGCTCGCGTGCGGAGACGGCCATTGCCATGACCGAATACATGCCCGCGGCAGCCAGCAACACCGCCAGCAGTGCAAACGTGCCGATCAGCAGAAGGTCGAGCCGAACGTCGCTGGTGCTTTCATCCACGTCCTGCTGCAACGGACGCAGATGGCCGATCGGTTGCGTCGGTGCCACGTCGGTTACCGCCGCATGCGCGGCGGCCCGGTAGTCATTGGGCGCACCACGCACGCGGAGGGCAAAGCGCAGCGGGAACCAGCCACGGAACATGCGCATGGCCCAGTCCGGCATCTGCGCCAACGGCATATAGAGGATCGGCGGCGCCGGCTGCAGCGCGCTGAACTGGTGCGTGTCCGCCACCACGCCGATCACCCGCGCAGGGACACGCCGGTCGTGGTCCGCTGGAACATCGACCACCTGGCCCAGCGCGTGGCCGCCGAAGTATTTCCTGGCAAAGGACTCGCTGACCATGATTACCGCTTCGCCACCGCGCACGTCCGTGCGCTGGAATGGGCGGCCGGCCCGCACGGCGATACCGAAGGTCGCGAAAAAGCCCGGCTCTACGCCGCGTACTTCAGTGCTGAAACTGTCGCCGTCGCCAATGTGGAAGCCGCCGAAATTGAACCAGCGACCGATCGGCAAATTGGTGGCCGCTGCGGCGCTATCCACGCCCGGTACCGTGCGCAACCGGTCCAGCACGCGCCGGCTCAGCGCCTGCACCGCAGCTGCATCGGGGTAATCGGCCCGCACCGGTGCCAGTTCAAACGCCAGCACGCCGCGCGCCGAGAATCCCAGGGGCGCACGAGCCGCGGCGTACAGCCCGTGCAGGAACACGGCCGCCAGGCACAGCAGCGCCGCGGCCAGCGCCATCTGCGCCACCACCAGCACGCGCCCAAGGCGTCCACCCTGCCGGCTGGTGCCGTTGCGGCCACCTTGGCGCAACTCGCCCGCACCAGTCGCGCCGCTGCGCCACAGGCCCAGCAGGGCGGGCACCAACGCGCCGAACAAGCCCATGCCCAGGGCCAGCAGCCATCCTGATCCGTCAACGTCAAGCCGGTTGCCCTGCAACCATTCGGAGGGCACCACATGCTGGAACAGCGCCAACCCCAGTGCCGCCAGGGCCAGGCCTGCCACCGCCCCACCCAGCCCGACCAGCAGGCCGTCGGCCAGTGCTGGCAGGGCCAGACGCGCCCGCGGCGCGCCCAGCGCATGGCGCACCGCCGCCTCGTGCCGGCGGCTCAATGCGCGCATGAGCATCAGGTTGGTCAGGTTGACCAGCGCAATCAGCAACACGAACAGCGCACACGCGACGAACAACGGCAGCAGAAGCACCCGGTCCGAGCGCAAGGCCGACCTGAGGCTGCCGGCGGTGAAGCGAAGGTGCTGCGCATAGGTATCGCCATCGCTCGCCGCCAGCGCATGCAGGCGCGCCTGGACCTGTGCCGATACGCCGCCCACCGTGGCGCCCGGAGACAGCCGCGCAATGGCCCGGTAATTCGGTCCGTCTTCGCGGCTGTGGGCCGGCAACGCCAACGGCAACATCAGGTCGCAGCCCTGCTGCAGGTTGAACCGCGGGGGCAACACGCCGATGATGGTGTGCGGCACGCCCTCGATCAGGATGCGGTCGCCGATGACCTCGGGGTTGGCCGCATAGCGCCGCTGCCAGAAGCCATAGCCAAGAATGGCCACCGCCGGACCATGTGGCCGGTCTTCTTCCGCCGAGAAATTGCGCCCCACCTGGAGTTGCACGCCCAGGGTGGGCAACAGGCCGCGGTCCACCCGCATGCCACCCACCCGTTCGGGCGCCCCGCCACCGGCTACGTTGACTGGCGGCGAGACGCCTTCGACCAGCCCCATGGAGGCCACACCGGACAAGCCCGACAAGTGCTGGTAGCCGCGCGGCGAAATCGACTGGCCGTCACCACCGTCGCTGCCCAGCGCCACCAGCCGCTGGGGCTGGGCATAGGGCAGTGGACGCATCAGCACGTCGTCTATCAGCGAGAACACCGCCACGGTGGAGCCGACGCCAAGCGCCAGCACGCCGCTGGCCAGCAGCAGGAAGCCCGGCCGCCGCAGGCTGGCGCGCCAGGCCCGCCAGATCTCGGCGAGCCAGACATTCATGCGCCGATCTCCAGGCGGCTGCCGATCAGCGCATCCAGGCGTTGCTCGTCTTCGCGGCGCAGGCGGTCGAAGGTTTCCTCGTCGACCACGCGGCCATCGAACAGGCGGATCTTGCGCTGGGCCAGTTCGGCGTAGCGCGCGTCATGGGTGACCATGCAGATGGTCGCGCCGCCCTGGTGCAACTCGTCAAGCAGCGCCATCACCGCCTCGCCGTTGCGCGAGTCGAGGTTGCCGGTGGGCTCGTCCGCCAGGAGGATCGCCGGCTTGCCGACCAGGGCCCGCGCTACCGCCACGCGCTGCTGCTGACCACCGGAAAGCTGTGCCGGGTAATGCCGCATGCGATGGGCCATGCCCACGCGCTCAAGTGCCTCGCGCACGCGCTCGCCGGCGCTGCGAGGCATCGATGCCGCTGCGGTAAGTCAGCGGCAACTCCACGTTCTCCTGCACCGACAGGTCGCCGATCAGGTTGAACGCCTGGAAGATGAAGCCGATCTCGGCGTTGCGAATGCGTGCGCGGGCGGCGGCGTTGAGGCCGGCCACGTCGTGGCCGTTGAGCACGTAGCGGCCGGCGCTGGCGGTGTCGAGCAGGCCCAGGATCGACAGCAGCGTGGTCTTGCCGCAGCCGGAGGGGCCGGAGATCGACACGTACTCGCCGCGGCGGATGTCCAGATGCACGTCGGTGAGCGCGTGGGTCTCCACCTCGTCGGTCTGGAATACCTTGCGGATGTCGCTGAGGGTGATGACGGATGCGGTTGGGTTCATGAGTCGGTCCATCTCCTGGAAAGCGGGTGTGCCCTTCGGGTTCCGGGCGAAGGCGGCCGAGCGGCCGGATGAGGTTACGGTGCGGATCATTCAACGCGAAGCCGGTCGTACCTGTCCCACTGGCTGGTGTCGGACAGGATCACCTTGTCGCCGGGGTGCAGGCCGCGCAGGATCTGCACCCGGTCCACCGAGGCCTGGCCCAGGCGTACCGGCACGCGCACCGCGGTGTCGGTGCCCGGTTCGAAGCGGAACAGGCCGATGTCGGCGTCGGCCTTGGCCAGCGCCGGGCGCCCCACCGAGAGCACGTCGTCCAGCCGGGCGACCCGGATCCGGCCATCGACGGACAGGTCCGGCCGCGCACCGTCAGGCAGCGGGCCGGTCAGGCGGACGTCCACCTGCACGCTGCCGTCGCGCACGGCCGGGTCGATGCGCTCGACCGCACCGTCCACCGTGCCGTTATGCGTATCGACGCTGACCGGCATGCCGATGGCGACGTCTTTGGCCTGCACTTCGGGCACCTGCAGGCGTGCGATCAGCACATCCACCCGTGCCACGCGGGCAATGCTGGTGCCCTCGCCCACTCGCGCGCCTTCCTGCACCGGCACCTCCTGCAACACGCCGGCGATGCCGGCCTTCACGTCCAGCGCGTCAGCCTGGCGTCGGCGCAGTTGCAGCGTGCTCTGCTGCTGCCGCAGCCTGGCCTGTACCGCGTCCATCTGCGCGCGGATGGTGCCGGCGAAGGCGTCCACCCGTTGCTGCTCGATCTGCATGCGGCTCTTGAGCTGGGTCAGCGCGATCTGGCCCTGTTCGTACTGCACCCGCGGGATCAACTGCTGCGCGGCGGCCTTGGCATTGGCCTCGGCCAGCACCTTGGCCGAGGCGTAGTCGGAGCGCGCCTGGGCCAGGGCCGAGCTGCTCGTCGAGCAATTGCGATTGCAGCTCGGCGCGCTTGGCCGCAACGTCGGCTTGCGCCGCGGCCACTTGCGCCTGCGCATTGCGCAGGGCGTCTTCGACCTCCGGGTTGGACAGCTTCATCAGCAGCGTGTCCGGCTCCACTTTGGCGCCGGGCCAGACCAGGATCCGCTCGACCTGGGCGGCGGTGGCGGCGGCCAGCCAGCGGCTGTTGCGCGGCACCAGCGTGCCGGTGGCGCGTACCTCGCGCAGCATCGGGCCCTGTTGCACGGTGTCGATCCACAGGCTGGCCCGGTCGGCGGTCGGCAGCGCCGGGCCCAGCCGCGCAAGGGCCACGCCCAGCGCCCCCACCGCAAGCACCCCGATGGCGATGATCCAGCGGGTGCGGCGCTGCCTGCGCAGCTTGATCGTGGTGTTGGCGATGTCCATGCAGGGCGCTTGGCAAATGCCGTGCCAGCCAGGGACATCGCCGCAGACCAGCGCAACGGCGGCTTGCGGCCTTCCTTGGGTGTGGGAGAAGGCTCCGCGAGCTGTCCGGTTTCGGGCACCCGCGCCGATCCCGTACATCGCGGACGCGACACATGCGGCAGCCCATGCAGCTACGGCCCATGTAGGAGCGGCTTCAGCCGCGATGGCCGCGGTAGCGGCCTCGTCTCGAGCGAGAAGGCGAACCAACGGCGCTCGCTGGCGCACGTGCGTGCGCGGTCGCGGCTGAAGCCGCTCCTACAAAAAAGCGTGACGGCAGGCCGGCAGCGATCCGGCAGGACCGGGTCGTACGGGCCGGAGCAGGCACGGGGGCGGTCGCGGCTGAAGCCGCTCCTACGAGAGCGATATGGCGGCGGCCGACTCAACCACTGTTCTGCAACCCCTGCGAGACGCCGTACGCAGGCCACCAGCGCGCGGCAGCGCCTCGTCCTGGCGCCCGTACATCTCGGACGCGACATCTCAGCACCGCACGCAGCTACAGCCCATGTAGGAGCGGCTTCAGCCGCGATGGCCGCGGCAGCGGCCCCTTCTCATGCGGGAGAGCGGACCAACGGCGCTCGCTGGCGCGTGCGCGGTCGCGGCTGAAGCCGCTCCTACAAGAACTAGCGTGACGGCAGGCCGTGGCAGACCGTGGCAGGCGATCCGCCAGGGCCGGATCGTACGAGCAGAGCAGGCACCGGTGCGATCGCGGCTGAAGCCGCTCCTACGGGAGCGGTATGGCGGCGGCCGACTCAACCGGTGTTCTGCAACCCCTGCGAGACACCGTTGACGCACGCCACAAGTGCCCGCAGCAGCGCCTCGTCCTGGCGGTCGCCGGCGCGCCAGCGTTGCAGCAGGTCGACCTGCAACAGGCTCATCGGGTCGACGTACGGGTTGCGCAGGCGGATCGACTCGGCCAGCCGGGTGTGTCGCTGCAGCAGCGTGTCCTGCTGTTTCATGCGCAGCAGCCAGTGGCGGGTGCGCGCGAACTCCTCGTCGATCAGCGCGAAGAACGGCGCATGCAGTGGGCCGGACAGTGCCGAAAACGCCTCGGCGATGCCCAGATCGCACTTGGCCAGCACCATCTCCACGTCGTCGAGCATGTTGCTGAAGAACGGCCAGTCGCCGGCCATTTCCACCAGCGCCTGCTCGCCGAACTCGGCGGCGCCGGCCTCCAGCGCGGTGCCCAGGCCGTACCAGCCGGTGAGGATCGAGCGGCACTGGGTCCAGGAGAACACCCAGGGGATCGCACGCAGGTCCTGCACGCCGCGCATGCTGCGGCGGCGCGCCGGGCGCGAGCCCAGGGTCATCCGCTCGATCACATCGATCGGCGTGGCGCTGCGGAAGTAGTCCACGAAGCCGTCGCGCTCGACCAGCGCGCGGTAGTGCCGGCGGCTGGCCGCGGCAATCGTGTGCATGCGCTCGCGCCACAGCTCTTCGCGCGGCTCGTCCTGGCGCGGGCGCAGGCTGGCGCGCAACACCGCGCCCACGGTCTGCTCCAGGTTGCGCAGCGCCAGCGCGCGGATGCCGTACTTGCGATGGATGACCTCACCCTGCTCGGTCAGTCGCAGCACGCCGGCCACCGAACCGCGCGGGGACGACATCAGTGCCGGTGTGATGCGGGCGCCACCGCGGCTGGCCGAGCCGCCACGGCCATGGAAGAAGGCCAGCGAGATACCGGCCGCGTGGGCGATCTGCAGCAGTTCCACCTGCGCCCGCTGCAGGCCCCAGCGCGAGGCCAGCGTGCCGCCGTCCTTGCCGCTGTCGGAGTAACCCAGCATCACCCACTGGCGGTCGCCACGCTGGCGCAGGTGCTCGCGATAGACCGGGTCATCCAGCAGCGCGCGCAAGGTCGCCGGCGCGTTCTTGAGGTCATCCACCGTCTCGAACAGCGGGGCCACGTCCAGCGGCACCTGGCCGTCGACCACCAGGCCGCCGTAGCGCGCCAGCGCCAGCACCGCCAGCACGTCGGCCGCGGTGCGCGCCATCGAGATGATGTACAGACCGATCGCCTCGCTGCCGTAGCGGTGGCGTGCCTGCCCAAGCGCCTCGAACACGGCCTTCATGCGGCTGGCGTTGTCGTCCGCCACGTCGGCCAGCTGGCGGTTGCCGCTGGCGCAGGCATGCAACTGCTGCACGCGCTGCTCCGGCAGCATGTCGTTCCATGCCGGCTGGCCCAGCAGCGCGGCAAGCGCGTCGTCGTGCACGGCCGAATCCTGGCGCACGTCCAGCCGCGCCAGGTGAAAACCGAAGGTGCGCACGCGACGGATCACCCGCTGCACCGCGTAGGCGCCCGCATGCAGCCCGCGGTGGTTGGCCAGGCTGGTACCGATCAGCTCCAGGTCGTCGAGCAGTTCGGCGGCCGAACGGTAGCACTCCGGGTGGTCGTCCTGGTGGGTCGCCTGCAGCCGCGCGCCGATCACCGTCAGCAGGCTGCGGTAGGGCATGTCGGCATGCCGCGGGCGCACCTGCGCGGCCGCCTGGGGGAAGCGCGCCTTGTAGTCGTCCAGGCGCTCCAGCACGCCCGGGTCCACCGCCACCCGCGGCACGGTCTGGCTGAGCAGTCGCGCCAGCACCGCCACGTCGTCCACGTAATGCTCGATCACATGGGCACGCTGGGTGGCCAGGCTGGCGGCGATGGTGTCGGCGCCCACGTTCGGATTGCCGTCCATGTCGCCGCCGACCCAGGTGGCGAACGACAGCAGCCGCGGCAGCGGTACCTGCACGTCGTAGACCGCCCGCAGCGCCTCGGCCAGCGCTTCGTACAGCGTCGGCACGATGCGATAGATCGGGTTGGCGATGTAGAAACCCACGTGGTGGTGCTCGTCCTGCACGGTGGGGCGGACCGGCGAGGCCTCGGCGGTCTGCCAGCCGGAGGACAGCGCCATGAAGATGCGGTCGTCGTCCTCGCTGCGCTCCTGCGGGGTGCGGCTGGGATCGAAGTCGTCGACCAGTGCCCGCACGATCGCCTGCTCCTTCTCCAGCAGCGAGCGGCGCACCGCTTCGGTCGGATGCGCGGTGAACACCGGCTCCACCTGCAACCGTTCCAGCCACGACACCAGTTCGTCGGCCTGCACGCCCTGCGCCTTCAGGCCGGTCAGCACGTCCAGCAGCGATTCGGGCTGGGGCGCGTCGCCGGTGCGCTGGTAGTCGCGACGACGGCGGATGCGATGGACCCGCTCGGCGATGTTGACCGCCTGGAAATAGCTGGCGAAGGCGCGGGCCAGCGCCTCGGCGTCGTCGGCGGCCAGGCCGGCCAGCGACCCGGACAGCACTTCCACCGATTGATCGTCCTGCCGGCGCCGGATGGCCGCCTGGCGTACCGACTCGACCCGCTCGAAGAACGCCTGCCCACCCTGTTCGGCCAGCATCTGGCCCACCATGGTGCCAAGCCGGCCCACGTCCTCGCGCAGCGGGGCGTCGTGTGGCAGAAGATCGATCTCGCGGGCATGGGTCGGCATGGGTACCTCCTTGGCAAGTCAACGTCCAAGCGTAGCAATCGCCTCAGCAAGCGGACGTTATGCGGCGCCCGTGGCCTGATCCCGCTACAATGGTGGTCTTGCTCGCCGAGGAGCGCTGCGACCCTTGTGCATGGCGGTCCCCACCGCCTGCGTCTGCACCAGCAGGCGTCACAACGGCCAGGCTCGGTGTGGCAACAGCAGCAACGGCGCTCGCCCCAAAAGCGAATCCTTCGCGAAGAAACGGCCACTGGCCGCCTTTTCAACAAGACTCTGGAGCCACATCCATGAACGCCGTCAGCAAAGACGCACCCGCACACGACTACAAGATCGCCGACATCTCCCTGGCCGATTTCGGCCGCAAGGAGCTGGACATTGCCGAGCACGAGATGCCCGGCCTGATGTCGATCCGCAAGAAATACGCGCCCAGCGCGCCGCTCAAGGGCGTGCGCGTGACCGGCTCGCTGCACATGACGATCCAGACTGCGGTGCTGATCGAGACCCTGAAGGACATCGGCGCCGACGTGCGCTGGGCCTCGTGCAACATCTTCTCCACCCAGGACCACGCCGCTGCCGCAATCGCCGCCACCGGCACCCCGGTGTTCGCCTGGAAGGGCGAGACGCTGGAAGAGTATTGGGACTGCACGCTCGACGCGCTGAGCTTCCCCGACGGCAAGGGCGGCTTCCTCGGCCCGCAGCTGGTGGTGGACGATGGCGGCGACGTCACCCTGCTGATCCACAAGGGCTACGAGCTGGAGAACGGCTCGGACTGGGTCGAGGGCAAGGCCGAATCGCACGAGGAGCAGGTGATCAAGAACCTGCTCAAGCGCGTGCACGCCGAGCGCCCGGGCTTCTGGCACACCGTAGTCAAGGACTTCAAGGGCGTCTCCGAGGAAACCACCACCGGCGTGCATCGTCTGTACCAGCTGGCCGAAGCCGGCAAGCTGCTGATCCCGGCGATCAACGTCAACGACTCGGTCACCAAGAGCAAGTTCGACAACCTGTACGGCTGCCGCGAATCGCTGGCCGATGGCCTCAAGCGCGCGATGGACGTGATGCTGGCGGGCAAGGTCGCGGTGGTCTGCGGCTACGGCGACGTCGGCAAGGGCTGCGCCCATAGCCTGCGCGCCTATGGCTCGCGCGTGGTGGTTACCGAGATCGACCCGATCAACGCGCTGCAGGCGGCGATGGAAGGCTTCGAGGTCAACACCGTCGAAAGCACCCTGGGCCGCGGTGACATCTACGTCACCACCACCGGCAACAAGGACGTGCTGACGCTGGAACACATGAAGGGCATGAAGGATCAGGCCATCGTCTGCAACATCGGCCACTTCGACAACGAGATCCAGGTGGACGCGCTCAAGACCATGCCGGGCGTGGAGCGGATCAACATCAAGCCGCAGGTGGACAAGTTCGTGTTCCCCAACGGCCGGGCGATCTTCCTGCTGGCCGAAGGCCGGCTGGTCAACCTCGGCTGCGCCACCGGCCACCCGAGCTTCGTCATGTCCAACTCGTTCGCCAACCAGACCCTGGCGCAGATCGAGCTGTGGACGAACAAGGACAGCTACGAGAAGAAGGTCTACATCCTGCCCAAGAAGCTGGACGAGGAAGTGGCCCGCCTGCACCTGGAGAAGATCGGCGTGAAGCTGACCACCCTCACCGCCGGCCAGGCCGCCTACCTCGGCGTGCCGGTGGAAGGTCCGTACAAGCCGGAGCATTACCGCTACTGAGCCCGCCCCGGCCGCGCATGGCCGTAAGGTAGGACCACGAAGGGGCGCAGCGATGCGCCTCTTCTTCTTTTTGCGCTCCGCTTCTTGAGAGCCTGGCCGGGCACGGTCAGAACGTGCGCGGCCCACAGCCAAGCGCACCAAGCATCCCGTGCAGCGCGGGCACCTGCATCAGCCAGGGCGCGGCCATGGTCAGCACGCCGGCGGCCAGCACCAGCGAGCCGGCGCCGTGGCGGATCCCGGGGCGCTGCAGCCAGCGCCCGATCCGCGCGCCGGACCAGGTCAGCGACAGCATCACCGGCAACGTGCCCAGGCCGAACGCGGCCATGGTCAGTGCGCCGTCGCGGGCGCTGGCCTGCATCCACGCAGCCACCAGCAGTGTGGTACTCAGGCCGCAGGGCAGCCAGCCCCACAACAGGCCGGCGGCCAGCCGGCGCGGCGCGGTGTTCGCCGGCAGCAGCGGCCGCAGCAACGGCTGCAGCCCGCGCCACACATGGGCGCCGGGGCGTGACAGCGCATTGAAACGGCCGCGCCGGTCCAGCAGACGCAACCCGGCCAGTACCAGCACCAGACCGACCAGCATGCGCATCGCCACCGCCAGCGCGTGCCATTCGAAGACGCGCAGCAGACCATCGCCCAGGCCACCGACCACGGCGCCGGCCAGCACGTAGCCGCCGACCCGTCCCAGGTTCAGTTGCAGCGCACCTGCCCAGCCGGACTGCGGCCCCCGCGCCGAGAAGCCGGTGGCGATGCCGCCGCACATCGCCGCGCAGTGCGCACCGCCGAGCAGGCCGCTGAGCAGGGCGGCGGTCAGGGTGAGGCTATCGAGCATCGTCGTGTGGCCGTTCCTGCGCCGGGGGCGCGTCGTCGTGCAGGATGTCCAGTGCCGGCGTATCGAGGTCATCGAACTGGCCCTTGCGCACCGCCCACACGAACGCGCCGATGGCGGCAGCGAGCAGCACCAGGCTCAACGGAATCAGCATCAGCAGGATGGTCATGGCCGCGGCTCCGGACGGGGCGCACGCGTCAGCCGCAGCGCATTGAGGGTGACCACCAGCGAGGACAGCGCCATCCCCAGCGCGGCCCAGCCGGGCGTGACGTGGCCGCTCGCCGCCAACGGCAGCGCCACCAGGTTGTAGCCGACCGCCCAGGCCACGTTCTGCCCGACGATCCGGCGCGTGCGCCGGGCCAGCGCCACCGCCGCGGGCACCCGCATCAGCTCCGGCGCAGTGAGCACCAGGTCGGCCGCGTGCTGGGCCAGCGACGACCCCTCGCTCATTGCCAGCGATACGTCGGCGCCGGCCAGCACCGGCGCGTCGTTGAGGCCGTCGCCCACCATCGCCACCGTGCGTCCCTGCGCCTGCAACCGCCGCACCAGCGCGAGCTTGTCTTCCGGACGCTGGCGGGCGCTGGCATCGGCGATCTCCAGCGAACTCGCAAGCCGATCGACCGCGGCGGGGCCGTCGCCGCTGGCCAGGTGCACCACCAGGCCCTGCGCCTTCAGCGCACGCACCGTCTCGGCGGCATCGTCGCGAACCGCTTCGCGCAGGGTGAAGCGCGCCCATGCACGCGCGCCGTCGCCCAGCCACAGCTGGTCGTCGTCGGCACGACCGATGGCGAACGCGGCGGTGCCCAGACGCCAGGGCCGCCCATCAATGAAGCCGCACACCCCGTGCCCGGCTACCACCCTGGCCTGCTCGACCGCCAACGCGTCGGACGCACCGGCGAACGCGGCGGCGATCGGATGCCGGCTGTCGCGCTCCAGCGCCGCCGCGATGGCACAGGCATGCGCCTCGTCGACGTCGTCGAATACCTGCACCTGGTCGAGCACGGGCTGGATCCGGGTAAGTGTGCCGGTCTTGTCGAACACGACGTCGGTGACCCGGGCCAGCCGGTCCAGCGCGCCGGCCCGCACCGGCAGGATGCCGCGTCGCGCCAGCGCGCCGCTGACCGCCGCCAGCGCGGCCGGTACCGCCAGCGACAGTGCACACGGGCAACTGACCACCAGCAGCGACAACGCCACCTCGAAGGCACGCTCCGGCGCGGTCACACGCCACCCCACATACACCGCCCCGGCGGCCAGCAATACGCCAGCGACGAACACGGTGCCGATGCGGTCGGCCCACTGCGCCAGCGGCGGCCGCTGTGCCTGCGCCTGCTCCACCATGCGGGTCAGCTGCGACAGGCGCGTGGCCGGGCCGGTGCCGCTGATCCGCAGCCGCGCCGGAGTGTGCCGACAGTGCGTTCCGGCGTAGACCACCGCACCGGCCCGCTTGCTGACCGGACGCGACTCGCCAGTCAGCAGCGCCTCCTCGAACAGCGCCTGATCGTCGAGCAGCTCGCCATCGGCAGGCACCGCCTCGCCCACCGCCACGCAGGCGATGTCGCCCACCCGCAGCGCCGACAGCGGCACCGATTCGCGCGTGCCGTCGCTGCGCTCGCGCACCGCCAGCACCGGCCGTGCCCGCGCCAGCGTGTCGACCTGGGCACTGGCCACGCGCCGCGCCCGCTGTTCCAGCAGGCGCGCCCCCAGCAGCAGGAACACGAACATGGCCGCCGCGTCGAACCATACGTGCGGACCGCCACGCACCGTGGCGACCGCGCTGGCGAGATAGGCCAGCAGCACCGAACTGGCCACCAGCACGTCCATGCCCAGCTGTCGCCGCTTCAGGCTGTGCCAGGCGCCCGCGATGAACGGCCAGCCCGAATACAGCACCACCGGCGTGCACACCAGCAACGTGAACCAGCGAAACAGGTCGCGGGTGGGCACGCTCATGGCGTTGGCGAAATCCAGGTACGAGGCCTCCGACAGCATCATCGTCTGCATCGCGCCCAGCCCAGCCACGCCCAGCCGCAGCAGCCATTGCCGGCGCTCGGCCACGCGCTGGCGCTCCGCGGCAGGGTCACCGGCGAGATACGGGCGGTAGCCGAGCATCGCCAGCTGCCCCAGCACCACCGACAACCGCGTACGCGCCGGATCCCAGGCGATGCGGATACGACCGGTGACCGCATTGGCGCCGGCCTCGAGCACGCCCGGCGTGCGCTCCAGCGCGCGATCGATCAACCAGGCGCAGGCGGCGCAGCGCATGCCGTCGGTAAGAAGTGTGATCTCGCGCCCGCCGTTCACCGACACGGCATGTTCGTCCAGCACCCCGGGGTCGTCCCACGCGTGCAGGTCCGGCGCCTCGGCATCGACGCGTGCGCCGGCCTCGCTGCGCAGACGGTAGTAGTCGGCAAGATCGGCCTGGCCGATCCACCGCGCCGCGGTGGCGCAGCCGTGGCAGCAGAACCACCGGCTTTCCCCGGCGAGCTTGGCGGGCACCGGGCTGGGCGGCAGGGGCTCGCCGCAGTGGTAGCAGAGGTCGTTGACGTGCTGGTCCATGGCCCGGGCCGGGGCGCCTAGGGCGCCAGGCGCGCGAACCGTGCGCGCGCCGGCCAGCGGCCATGCAGGTGCCAGCTGGCGCGATCGGAGGCGACCTCGATCCGCCAGTTGCGTCCGCCCGCCACCGTGCCGGCGCCGCGCCAGCCCAGCTCGCTGGGCTTCAGGTGCAGGATCAGCACCTCGGCCGATGCGTCCTGCGCGGTGAGCGTGACCGTCAGGTCGCCGCCGCGGGCGATGCGCGCGTCGGTGGGCACCGCTTCGATCATGCCGTCACTGTGACGAAGAATCAGCTCCATCGGCGAGCCATCGGACGCTTGCGATGACGCGTGAACCGCAGCCAATTGCAGCCGACCAAGGCGAGTGACCTGGTCGGGCGAGTCGATCGCCGGGCCGCCATTGCGTACCGCGGCGAACAGCAGGGCGAAGCCGATCGCCACCGAGGCCAGCGGCAGGCCGATCAACATCCACACCATGGGTTCGCGCCAGGCGCTGCGGGTCGTGTTCATGGCGAAGGTCCGAAGAAGCTGCTGTCGATGGTCACGCTGCCCGGGGTGTCGACCCCGCTCACGGTGAAGTGCACCCCATGGCGGCCGGTGGTTTCGGAGGACGCGGCCACGGTCAGCGGCACGGACAGCACCTGGCCGCTGCGCGCCTGCACCTGGTGCACGCCGCCACGCAGGGTGACGTCCTGCAGGTCCGCCCCGCTGGTGACCTCGATGCGGTAGCGGTGCGTCTGCCGGGTCTTGTTGACCAGCTTGATGGTGTAGGTGTTCTCGACGCGACCGTCCTCGGCCTGCGCGTACATCGCGTTGCGGTCGCGCAGCGCCTCGGCCAGCAACGGACTGCGGTGGGTCACCCCCCAGCCCCACGCCGATGCGAGCACCAGCAGCAACGCACCGTAGACCGCGATGCGCGGGCGCAGCACGCGGGACGGCGCGCCGTCGATGGCGTTCTGGGTGGCGTAGCGGATCAGCCCGCGCGGGTAGCCGACCTTGTCCATCACCTCGTCGCAGGCATCGATGCAGGCGCCACAGGCGATGCACTCGTACTGCAGCCCGTTGCGGATGTCGATGCCGGTGGGGCAGACCTGCACGCAGATGGTGCAGTCGATGCAGTCGCCCAGCTCCTCGGCGGCGAACTTGGGCAACGGCTCGACCTTCACTCCCGGGCCGCTGAGCGTGATGGTGCCGGTGGCGTGGGTGCGATTGTCCGCCGCCGACGGGTGCCGGCTGGCGCGGAACACGTAGTCGTAGGCCAGCACCTTGTCGAGCAGGCCGCGGGCGCGCTGGAGCACGCTGGGCATGCCGCGCTTGCGCGATCCGCGCGGCTCGCCGCGCATCGGATCGTACGCGATGATCAGCGTGTTGCGGTCGAACATGGCGCTCTGGAAGCGTGCGTACGGGCACATGTACTTGCACACCTGCTGGCGCAGGAAGCCGGCGTTGCCCCAGGTGGCGAAGGCGTAGAACACGATCCAGAACGCTTCCCAGCCGCCCAGCCCGAACGGCACCCGATGGGCCAGGTCGACGATCGGGCTGAAGAAGCCGACGAAGGTGAAGCCGGTCCACAGGCAGAACAACGCCCAAAGCAGGTGCCGGGTGCCCTTGCGCAGGATCTTTTCGCGGTTCCACGGGGCTGCGTCCAGCTTGATCCGCTTGTTGCGGTCACCCTCGACCCAGCGCTCGATCCACAGCGACACCTCGGTCCACACGGTCTGCGGGCAGGCGTAGCCGCACCACAGCCGTCCGCCCAGCGCGGTGAAGAAGAACAGCGCCAGCGCCGCGATCATCAGCAGCATCGCCAGGAACAGGAAGTCCTGCGGCAGGAAGAACAGCCCGAAGATGTGGAACTGGCGCGCCGGCAGGTCGAACAGCACCGCCTGGCGGCCGTCCCAGCGCAGCCACGGGAACACGTAGAACATGCCCAGCAGCCAGAGCACCGCCGCCACCCGCAGGCGGTTGAAGCGGCCGGACACCTCGCGCGGATAGACCTTGCGCTCGCTGACGTAGTACGAGTCGGCGCCGTCCTCGACCAGTTTCAGGGGTATGCGCTGGGTCATGGCTGACGATCCGGTGCCACCAGGCTGTGACGAAAGGCCTTGCGCGGCCGCAGCAACAGCCAGGTGAACAGGCTGGACGAGGCAGTCCCGAGCCACGCGGCGAAGAAACCCAGCGTGTAGCCCAGTTCACGGCCCAGGTGGAGCGTGGGAAAAGTCATGTCCTGCAGCAGCAGCGGGTCGACGTACGGCGAAGAACACCATGGTCATCACCCCGGCGGCGAAAAAGCTCGGCCAGAGGATGGCGCCGGCACGCCGCAGCAGCCGGCGCGCCGGGGCGGAGGGTTGCCCTTCCGCCAGCCGGTTCACGGAGCCGCCCCGGATGCCGCGGCCTGGTCATGCCGCGACAGCGTCCACACGTACGCGCCGACCAGTCGCACCCGCGTCTCGCCGAGCACCGGCTCCCACGCGGGCATGACGCCATTGCGACCCTCGGCAATGGTCTGGTGCAGCGCCGCCTTGCTGCCACCGTAGAGCCAATGCGCGGTGGTGAGATCGCGCGCGCCCAGCATCGGGTTGCCCTTGCCATCCGGCCCATGGCAGGCGATGCAAAGGGTGTCGAACTGCGCCTTGCCCCGCGCGGCCGCGGCATCGGCCGCGGGGTCCGCGGACGCGCCGGGCCGGGACAGCGACTGTACATAGGCGACCATGTCGTCCACCGCCAGCGGTCCACCCTGCGCGGTGAGCACCGTGCCCCAGGCCGGCATCACCGCGTTGCGCCCGTTGCGGATGGTTTCGAGCACCTGCTCCGGCGAGCCGCCCCAGTACCAGGCGTTGTCGGCCAGGTTGGGGAAGCCCTTGGCACCCAGGCCGGTGGAGCCGTGGCAGGCGGCGCAATTGTTGGCGAAGATCGTGCGGCCGATGGCCACTGCTCCCGGATCACGGGCCAGCACGTCGATCGGCTTGCCGGCGTACAGCCGCAAGGTGTCTTCCAGCCGCGCATCCTCGGCGGCCTTGTCCAGTGCCCACTCCGAGCGGGAGCTCCAGTGGCCGTAGCCCTTGAACCGGCCCACGCCGTACCACGCCAGGTAGCCGATGCTGAACACGATGGTGATGTAGAACAGGTTGATCCACCACCGCGGCAGCGGCTTGTTGTACTCGGTAATGTCGCCGTCCCAGACATGACTGGTGTCCTCCGGCGCCGGATCGCCGGGCCGGCGCCGCACGTTGGCCATCAGCAGCCACACGCAGCCGGCGATGTTCAGCACCACCAGAATGACCACGTACCAGGTCCATCCCAGGGTCATCATGGCGTCTCCTCCCCTTCGTTTTCGAGCGGCATCTGTGCGGCGGCGTCCAGCGCGGCCTTGTGACGGGGCAGCCAGATCCAGATCCAGCCGGTGACGAACAGCACCAGCAGTACGGCGGTAATCAGTCCGGACACCATGTCAGTCGTTCCCGTGTTGTGCGTTGTCGTCGGCCGCCGTCAGGTGCGTGCCCAGGCCCTGCAGGTAGGCGACCACCGCGTCCTGCTCGGTCTTGCCCTTGACCGCCTCCGGCGCCTGGGCGACCTCGGCGTCGCTGTAGGGCACGCCGATGCGCTGCAACGCCTTCATGTGACGTGCCACCTCGTCGCCATCGAGGGTGTTGTGGCTCAACCATGAATAGGCCGGCATGTTCGACTCGGGCACCACGTCGCGCGGGTTGTTCAGGTGCGCCCGGTGCCAGTCATCGGAATAGCCGCGCAGACCGACCCGCGCCAGGTCCGGGCCGGTGCGCTTGCTGCCCCACTGGAACGGGTGGTCGTAGACCGACTCGCCGGCCAGCGAGTAGTGGCCGTAGCGTTCGGTCTCGAAGCGCAGCGTGCGCACCATCTGCGAATGGCAGTTGTAGCAACCTTCGCGCACGTAGATGTCGCGTCCGGCCAGCTGCAGGGCCGGGTACGGCTTGACCCCCGGCAGCGGCTTGATGGTCTCGGCCTGGAACATCAGCGGGACGATCTCGGCCAGGCCGCCGAAGGACACCGCCACCGCGATCAGGATGCCCATCAGGGCAATGTTCTTTTCGATCTTGTCGTGCATGTGCGTCTGGGTCATGTCCGTTTCCTCAGGCCCGTGCATCGGCGGCGTCGGCCGGCAGCACCGGCTGCGCGACGATGGCGTTGGCCGCCAGCTGGTAGGTCTTGAACACGTTCCAGGCCATCACGAACATGCCGGCGAGCACGATCAGGCCGCCGCCCAGGCGGAACAGGTAGTAAGGCTTGGTGGCGTTGAGCGCCTCGACGAACGAGTACACCAGGGTGCCGTTGTCCGGGTCGGTGGCGCGCCACATCAGGCCCTGCATCACGCCGGCAATCCACATCGCCACGATGTAGACCACCACGCCGATGGTGTGCATCCAGAAGTGGGTGTCGATCAGCTTGACCGAGTACATCTGCGGCAGGTTGAGCAGCCGCGGCAGCATCGCGTAGATCGAGCCGATCGAGATCATCGCCACCCAGCCCAGCGCGCCCGAATGCACGTGGCCGATGGTCCAGTCGGTGTAGTGGCTGAGCGAGTTGACCGTCTTGATCGACATCATCGGCCCCTCGAACGTGCTCATCATGTAGAACGAGAGCGAGACGATGAGGAACTTCAGGATCGGGTCGGTACGCAGCTTGTACCAGACGCCGGACAGGGTCAGGATGCCGTTGATCGCGCCGCCCCAGGAGGGCGCCAGCAGGATCAGCGAGAACACCATGCCCAGCGACTGCGCCCAGTCCGGCAGCGCGGTGTATTGCAGGTGGTGCGGGCCGGCCCACATGTAGATGGCGATCAGTGCCCAGAAGTGCACGATCGACAGCCGGTAGGAGTAGATCGGACGGCCGGCCTGCTTGGGCACGAAGTAGTACATCATGCCGAGGAACGCGGTGGTCAGGAAAAAGCCCACCGCGTTGTGGCCGTACCACCACTGCACCATCGCATCGACCGATCCGGAGTACACCGAGTAGGACTTGAACCAGCCGCCCGGAATGGACAGGTTGTTGACGATGTGCAGCAGGGCGATGGTGATGATGTACGCGCCGTAGAACCAGTTGGCGACGTAGATGTGCTTGACCTTGCGCTTGGCGATGGTGCCGAAGAACAGCACCGCATAGGCCACCCACACGATCGCGATGGCGATGTCGATCGGCCATTCCAGCTCGGCGTATTCCTTGCCCTGGGTGTAGCCCAGCGGCAGGCTGACCGCGGCCGCCACGATGATCAGCTGCCAGCCCCAGAACACGAACGCGGCGAGCTTGTCCGAAAGCAGCCGCACGTGGCAGGTACGCTGCACCGTATACAGGCTGGTGGCGAACAGCGCGCTGCCACCAAAGGCGAAGATCACCGCGTTGGTGTGCAGCGGTCGCAGCCGGCCGAAGCTCAGCCACGGTACGTCGAAGTTCAGCGCCGGCCAGTACAGCTGTGCGGCGATCAGCACGCCGACCAGCATACCGACGATGCCCCAGGCCACGGTCATCACGGCGAACTGCCGCACGACCCTATCGTTGTAGTTTCCCACCGACACGCTCCCATGACTTGGCGTGCACGGATTTTGCACATCGCGTCGAACGCCAAGTTGACGCCGGTCAAATTGGCCGCACGGTACAGATAGGCGCTTTAATATCTTTCTATCGCGAGCAAGAGATATATACTGCACCTCCCTGGCCTGGAACCCGAGTCATGCCACCGATCAGCTTCGAATTCTTCCCGCCCAAGACCGACGAGCAACGGGCGCAGCTCGATCGCGCGGCGCGCCAGCTGGGGGCGCACCAGCCGGAGTACGTCTCGGTGACCTTCGGAGCTGGCGGCTCCACCCTCAGCTACACCGGCGATGCGGTAGCCCGCCTGCACCACGAGCACCGCCTGCCGGTGGCGCCGCACCTGTCGTGCATGGGCGGCACCCGGGCCGAGCTGGCCGAACTGCTCGATGGCTACCGGGCGGCCGGCTACCGCCGGATCGTGGCGCTGCGTGGCGACCTGCCCTCGGGCATGGCCAGCGCGGGCGACTTCCGCTATGCCGCCGAACTGGTGCGTTTCATCCGCGAACACAGCGGCGACCACTTCCACATCGAGGTGGCGGCCTATCCGGAGACCCATCCGCAGGCCGACGACGCGCTGCGCGACCTGCAGCACTTCAAGGCCAAGATCGATGCCGGCGCGGATGGCGCAATCACCCAGTACTTCTTCAACCCGGATGCCTACTTCCGCTTCGTCGACGACGTGCGGCGGCTGGGCGTGGAGGTACCGATCGTGCCGGGCATCATGCCGATCTCCAACTTCAGCCAGCTCAAGCGCTTCTCCGACCAGTGCGGCGCGGAGATCCCGCGCTGGATCGTCAAGCGGATGCAGGCGCACGGCGACGATGCCGAATCGGTGCGCGCACTGGGTGCCGAGGTGGTGGCCCAGCTGTGCCGGCGGCTTCTGCAGGGCGGCGCACCGGCGCTGCACTTCTACACCCTGAACCGTGCACGCGCGACCCAGGCGGTGCTTTCGCAACTCTGAGTACCGGTACGGTCTATGCTCCGGGGATGTCGCGAAGCCTCACCGTGCTGCTCCTGATTGCGCTGGCCTGGCCCGGCCAGGCCGCCGCGCAGACTGTCATCCACCGTTGCGTCGGGATGCATGGCAACCCGGTCTTCACCGACCAGCCCTGCGCCTCGCTGAATGCCACGCCAGTGACGGACAGCCACCTGCCGCTGCCCCACGCTCCGGCCGGCGATGCCCCCGAGGCACTGTGCGCCGCCACCGCGGCCGACTTGCGGCAGGCCGTGGTGGACGCTTTCGCCCACCGCAACGCCAACCGGTTGGCCGGACTGATGCTGTGGGACGGCCATGACCAGGAAGCGGTGGTCGCTGCGATCGGCCAACTGGCAGATGCGATGGAACAGCCGCTGCTGGATATCCAGGCCGGCGCCTCCGGTGACCTCGCCCGAACAACGCCGACCGGCCCGGGTGCCACCGCCCGCTCCCCGCCGCTGGCCGCGGCGCGCAGCGGACTGCCCAGCCCCGATGAGGGCACGCTGGTCCTGCACACCGCCGGCAACGACGGCAGCGGACGGCCGCGCGAGCTGCGTTTCGACATGGTCCGGCGGGCCGGCTGCCTGTGGCTGCGCAGCAACGACTGAGCCGCGCGGTTATCATGGGCGGTCCCCAGGAGAGAACCATCATGGCCCAGCAATACCCCGAATGGATCTGGCAGAACGGCGAGATCAAGCCGTGGCGCGAAGCCACGACCCACGTGATGTCGCACGCGCTGCACTATGGCTCGTCGGTATTCGAAGGCATCCGCAGCTATGCCACGCCCGATGGCGCGGCGATCTTCCGCCTCACCGACCATCTCAACCGGCTGTACCAGTCGGCCAAGATCTACGACATGGTGCTGCCGTACTCGTCCGAACAACTGGCCGCCGCCTGCCGCGAGGTGATCAGGAAGAACGGCCTGGGTGCGGCCTACCTGCGTCCGGTGGCCTACCGCGGACTGGGCGGCTTCGGGTTGTCCGCCGACACCCCCATCGACGTCGCCGTGGCCGCCTGGCCGATGGGCCCGTATCTGGGGCCGGAGGCGCTGGAAAGCGGCATCGACGCCTGCGTGTCCAGCTGGCAGCGGTTCGCGCCCAATACGATTCCGGCGGGCGCCAAGGCCGGTGGCAACTACCTTTCCGGCCAGCTGATCGCGCGCGAGGCGCGCCGCCTGGGCTTCGGCGAGGGTATCGCGCTGGCCTCCACCGGCCTGCTCAGCGAAGGCGCCGGCGAGAACCTGTTCCTGGTCTTCGACGGCGTGCTGCACACCACCCCGGCCAGCGCCTCGATCCTCACCGGCATCACCCGCAATACCCTGATCACGCTGGCGCGCGAAGACGGTATCGAGGTGGTCGAGCGCGACCTGCCGCGCGAATACCTGTACCTGTGCGACGAATTGCTGATGTGCGGCACCGCCGCGGAGATCACCCCGATCCGCTCGGTCGATGGCAAGCAGGTGGGCACCGGCAAGGCCGGTGGGGTCACCCGTCGCCTGCAGGAACTGTTCTTCGGCCTGTTCGACGGGCGCACCAACGACCAGTGGGGCTGGCTGGAGCAGGTGTGAGGAGAGCAGGGGCGAGGGATTAGGGGCGAGGGGCGAGTAGAGCTCGCGGGGACCGGGGACCGGGGACCGGGGACCGGGGACCGGGGAGCATGCGCCCGAGAGTTGTTCGGACAAGAGGCGAAGGCGGAGCAGGCACCCGGGGGCAGCCAGGCGTGACGAGCGGAGCTCTCGCCCCTCGCCCCTCGCCCCTCGCTTCTCCCCCTCGCCCTACCCAAACACGATCGTGGCGATGGCGCCATTTGTGTCGCTGCGGGGGCGCATCGAGACGTCCCAGCCGTAGAGTTCACACAATCGGCGCACGATGGCCAGACCCAGGCCGGCGCCGCTGCCGCCGGCGCCCTCGCCGCGCACGCCCCGCTGGAACAGGCGCTCGGCGTCCTCCGGCTTGATCCCGGGGCCGGTGTCGATCACTTCCACCCGCTCCTGCCCCACCACCACCTGGACGCTGCCGGCGAGGGTGTACTTGATGGCGTTGCCGATCAGGTTGGTCAGCGCCACCGACAACACCGAGGCAGGCGCGTTGACGTAGACCGGCTCGCTGACCTCCAGCCCGATGTCCAGCGGCTTGTCGCGCATCTGCGGGCGCTGGCTGTCGATCACGTCGGCGGCCACCTTGGCCACCTCGGTGGTCTCGCCGCGGGTGGGACCGCGGCGCTCGGCGCGCGACAGCAGCAGCAACGCCTCGATCAGCTCGGTGGCCTGGCGCGAGGCGCGCTCGATGCGCTTGAGCCGCTCGCGCAGCTTGTCGGTGAGATCGGGCGAGCCCTGCAGCAACTCGGTGGTGCTGGCGATCACCGCCAGCGGCGTGCGCAGTTCGTGGCTGACGTCCGAGTTGAACTCGCGATCGCGCTCGACCATGGCGGTCAGCCGGGCCGAGTACTCGTCCAGCGCCTGCGCCAGCTCGCCCACCTCGTCGTCGGCAAAGTGCGGCGCCAGCGGCTCGGCCTTGCCGTCGCGGCGGAAATTGCGCAGGCGCCGGGCCAGGTCGCTGACCGGTTTGAGCACCTTGCGTGACAACCAAAGGCCCAGTACCAGCGACAGCAGGCCGAACAGGAATACCGCGCCGATCACGCTGATCAGTAACTGCTGCTTGCCCAGTTCGTCTCGAGAGACGTCATAGCGCAGGAAGCTGTAGATCCCATCCTTGTGCTGCACCGCCAACTTGAAGTGGTGCACCTGCCCGTCGTCACCACGCTCGCTGATGTCGTGCACACCATTGCTGAGGCTCTGCCACGGAAGCGGCGCCTTGTAGATGGTGCGGTCGCTCCACGTCCACGCCTCGACAATGCTGAACCGGGGCTGCCGGTCAGGATGCTCATGCACTTGCCGGTTGAGATTGCCGACCTCGTCGATCAGGGTGGCGGTCACCAGCTGGTTCTCCACCCGCGTGCGGATGTTCAGTGCGGCGAACGCAAACAGCGCGCTGAGGCCGAAGCCGAACAGCGCGAAGGAGACGATCAGGCGGAACCGCAGCTTACGCCTGGATTGCATCCGGCTCGACCATGCGATAGCCGATACCGTGGCGCGTATGGATCAACGGCTTGCCGAACGGCTTGTCGATGGCCGCGCGCAGGCCGTGGATGTGCACCCGCAGCGAATCGCTGTCGGGCAGTTCCTCGCCCCACACGCGCTGTTCCAGGTCCTGTCGGGTGACCACCGAGGGGCTGGCCTCCATCAGCGCCTGCAGCAGCTTCAGGCCGATCGGGTTGAGCTGGATCGACTTGCCCTCGCGGTTCACCGTCAGGGTGTCCAGGTTGTAGGTGAGGTCGGCCACCTTCAGCACGCGGCTCTGCGGGCCCTTGCCGCGGCGCGCCAGCACTTCCAGCCGGGCGGCCAGCTCCTGCAGGGCGAACGGCTTGGTCATGTAGTCGTCGGCGCCGGACTCGAAACCGGTCAGCTTCTGCTCCAGCGCATCGCGCGCGGTCAGCATCAGCACCGGGGTCTGTTTGTGCGCCTCGTGGCGCAGCTTGCGCGCCACGTCCAGCCCGTCCATGCCCGGCAGGGTCAGGTCCAGCACGATCACGTCGAAATCGTGCACCACCGCCAGGTGCAGCCCGGTCACGCCGTCGCCGGCGAAATCCACCACGTGGCCGCGGTCTTCCAGATAGTCGCCGATATTGGTGGCGATATCGCTGTTGTCTTCGATGACCAGAACGCGCATTTGTTGCTCCTGCGCAGCCGGCGCACGGGCCGGCTGGTGCTGCAAGCTTAACAAGCTTGACGTGAGGGCGGCGCCGCCAGGCCTGCACCAGGCTGAACGATGCCCCGGGCAGGCAAGAAAAAGGCCCAGGGAGACGACTTTCGCCGCCACACCTGGGCCCAAGTACTGCCCCGATACCATCACTCGCGACCACCGGCACCACGCACCGAAGGCCGCAAATAAACAGTGGGAGGGTTATAGGTGGCGCGAGGTTACGGCCCGGTTAACCCGCGCTCACGGGCCGGTTAACCCGCGCCGGGCGCGGCCCGCGGCGGCGAGTCGCCAGCTCGTCCAGGCGCGGTCCGGCCTGCGCCTGGAGCAGCTCGATGATGGCGCCGGCCACGTCCACCCCGGTCGCCGCCTCGATCCCTTCCAGGCCCGGCGAGGCGTTCACCTCCAGCAGCAGCGGCCCGCGATTGGAGCGCAACAGGTCCACGCCCGCCACGCCCAATCCCAGCGCCTGGGCCGCACGCACGGCGATACGCCGTTCCTCGGTACTGAGGATTGCCTTCCGGGCCTGGCCACCGCGGTGCAGGTTGGCGCGAAACTCGCCCGCGCTGGCGTCGCGCTGCATCGCCGCGACCACCTTGTCGCCCACCACCAGGCAGCGCAGGTCGCTGCCGTTGGCCTCGCCGATGAACTCCTGCACCAGGAAGTTCGCATACAGCCCACGGAAGGCCTCGACCACGCTTTGCGAGGCACTGCGTTTCTCGGCCAGCACCACGCCGGTGCCCTGGCTGCCCTCGTTGAGCTTGATCACGTGCGGCGGGTCGCCCAGCATCGCCAGCACGTCGTTGGTGTCGTCCGGGTTGTCGCCGAACACCGTCACCGGCATGTCCAGGCCTTCGGCGGCCAGGATCTGCAGGCAGCGCAGCTTGTCGCGCGCGCGCAACACCGCATCGGACGGATTGGGCGTGTACACCCCTGCCATTTCCAGCTGGCGCAATACCGCGGTGCCGTAGAAGGTGCTTGAGGTGCCGATCCGCGGGATCACGCAGTCGATGTCGCGTACCGGCTTGCCCTTGTAGCGGATGGCCACGTCGCCGGGAGCGATCCGCACGTAGCAACGCAGCGGATCGAGTACGCGCACGGTGTGGTCGCGCGCGCGCGCGGCCTCGACCAGGCGCCGGGTCGAGTACAGCCGCGTGTTGCGCGACAGGATGGCGATCTTCATCGGAACTCCGGAGCGGACGGCAGCGGGCGTGGCTGCGTGTAGGAAAGCGCCGGGTCGACGGCGAAACGACCAGCCAGCGCGCTGCGACCGAGCAGCATGGGAAACAGCATATGCCCGCGATCGGTGAGGTTGATGTCGATATCCAGCGGGTGCACGCCCAGCAGTACCCCCGCGCGGATGAACCAGCGCGCGGTCCGACGGCCACCGGTATCGGTAACCACGCGGCGATCCACCGCCTGCGCCTCGCAGGGCTGGCCGATCGCGTGCCGGCGTCGCCCGGTGCTGACCATGAAGCGCACCCATTGCGCCCCGTCCCGCGTGAACGGTTCGAGGCTGTCCACATGCAGCGAGCTGGTACGGGCGCCGGTATCGAGCTTGGCCTTGAGCAGGCCGATGCCCAACTGGGGCAGCGCCAGGTACTCCCGCCAGCCGAGGGTGATCACGTCGGTCATGCGGGTCCGGGAGCTTTGGTCGAGGAGGAACGGGCCGGCGCAAAGCAGGAGACTGGAGCGGGTGAAGGGAATCGAACCCTCGTCAGTAGCTTGGGAAGCTACAGCTCTACCATTGAGCTACACCCGCGTTCGGCGCGGATGGTAACCCGGGAGCGAGGTATTTTGGAATCGTCCGGTCGTGCCCGCTGAACCGCAGATGGCCGCCGACTGAACCGGAAGCCACCGTGGCACCGCCGGGAGGCTATCCCGTCGACCGGCCATCGCATAATCGGTAGCGTCATCGTCCGGGCGCCTGCCGCGTTGCCGGACCAACGCCCGGGCTCCGAGGAGAACCGCCATGGCCGATCCATCCGCACCGTCGCTCGCCTGGTTGCACCGCTGGCGCACGCTGGCGGCAGCCGCATTCCTGGGAATGGCTGGACTGGCGCATGCGCAGGCGACACCCGACGACCCGCCCGACCGGGTCGCCCGGCTGTCCTACGTGGCCGGCGATGTCGGCCTGCTCCCGGCCGGCGCGCAGGACTGGAGCGATGCCGGGGTGAATCGCCCGCTGACCGAGGGTGACCGGCTCGCCGCCGCCCCGGATGCACGGGCCGAACTGGAACTCGATGGAGCGGTGCTGCGCATCGACGGCAGCACAGACGTCGGTTTCCTCAGGCTGGACGACGCGCTGGCCCAGGTCGAGCTGACCCAGGGCACGCTGGCCATCACCGTGCGCCGTCTGGACGCCGGGCAGAGCTATGAGATCGACACCCCCACGCTGGCGCTCGTGCTGGACCAGCCCGGAAGCTTCCGGATCGACGTCGATGCCGACGGCACCGGCACGCGGGTCACCGCGCGCGCCGGCGCCGCCACGGCGTATGGCGAGCAGGGCGCCGAACGGCGGCTGGTCGCCGGGCGCAGCTACCGCTTCGACGACGCCAGCCTGAACACCGTGGTGCTGACGGACCTGGCCGGCGACGATGCATTCGATGCCTGGAGCGCCGATCGCGACCGGCGCTATCAGGTGTCAAGCAGTGGCCAGTACGTTTCCGAGGACGTGATCGGCTACCAGGATCTGGACCGCTATGGCGATTGGCGCAGCGATCCGGACTACGGCCGCGTGTGGTATCCGCGGGACGTGGCCGGCGACTGGGCTCCCTACCGCGAGGGCCACTGGTCCTACATCCGTCCCTGGGGCTGGACCTGGGTGGACGACTCGCCCTGGGGCTTTGCGCCCTACCACTACGGGCGCTGGGCCTTCGTGCGCGATCGCTGGTGCTGGGTACCCGGTCCGGTGGCGATCCGGCCGGTCTACGCACCGGCGCTGGTGGTGTTCATCGGCGGCAGCGGCTGGAACCTCTCGCCCGGAAACGCGCCGGTCGGCTGGTTCCCGCTCGGACCGGGGGAAATCTACGACCCCTGGTACGGCGGCAGCTTCAACTACTTCACCCGCATCAACGTGACCAACATCCGCTTCTCGCGGCATCACCATCACGACCATGACGACATGGAGCGCCGGCTGCACCGCCACTACGACCGCCACCGCCGCGGCCTGCCGCCGCCGGTTCGCGCCGAACGCTATGCACATCACGATGCGCGCGGCGTGACCGCGGTCTCCGCGAGCCGCTTCGCCGAGGCCCGCCCGGTCGGCCGCAGCCGCCTGCAGCTGGCACCGCGCCAACTGCACGATGCGCCCGCACTGGGCCGGATGCCGGCGCCGCGTCCCGCCCACCGCGGCGCGGGCGCGCCGGACCGCACCGGGCACCGCGTGGCCGCGGCGGGGTTCGAACGCGCGGTGATCACGCGTCACGCGCCACCGGTCGTGCCGGGCATGCGGCGGGTCACCTTCGCGCAGCCGCGAGCGGGTCGGCCGCGCGCGATCAGTGCGGACCCACGACCGGCTCCCGCCCGCCAGGCTCGAGCCGGCCAGACCAGCGCCATGCAGGATCGATGGTCCCGATCGCGCCCGGCACTGCCGGAGGTGACTGCGCGCGGCCAGGAGTTGCCCGATCCACGAACGACCGGCGCGCTTCGCTCGGCGCGCTTCGCCCCACGCGTAGCTGACCGCGCAGCGGCGCGAGCGGCCCCCCGGATCCCGGATACGGCCGGACCCCGCAGCAGCACGCAGCCGGGGACCGGCTTCATCGACGCGTCCGTGGGGCGGCCGCGGCCACCACGAACCATCACCCGCTCCGACCGTCCGTTTGCGTCGGCAGCGCGCGCAGCCGACGCGCGTCCACGCTTTGCGCGACACGCCGAGGCCATGCCGCCGCCGGCACGGGCAGCGCAACCGGCGCTGCGGCCCGCCCGTCCGCAGCCGCGCTTCGAAGGCGCGCATCCTCGCGCTGCGCCAGCGCAAGCCGGTGTCTACCAGGCGCGCCGCCAGGCACCGCCCTCCCCGCGCCAGCTGGCGACGCCCCGCGCCAGGCCGGCACCGGTGCGCACCGAGGCGGCGCATGCCACCCGGGCCGCTGCGGCGAGCCCGCAGGCGTCGCGGCATCGATCGCCCAGGCAGCTTGACCGGCAGCGCGAGGACCGCTAGCCACGCCGGGTCACGCAAGCGCGCCGGCCCTGCGGGATCGGTGTGCGCAGCCACCTGGCGCTACAATGACGGCAGGTGGCCCTCGGTCGCCTGCCGTTCCGCCGATGCCAAGCGCCCCGTAGCCGGGTGCTGCCGGCCGCGCCCCTTGCAAGACGCCCGACGACCACCCGACGACCACCATGACCGACGACGTACACGACGCCGCCCCGATCCCTGAACACATGCGTCGCATCCGCAGCTTCGTGCTGCGCGAGGGCCGCATGACGCCGGCCCAGCAACGGGCCTTCGACGCGTGGTGGGAGCGCTTCGGCATCGATTACCACGGCGACGTGCGCGACCTCGACATGCTGTTCGGCCGGCAGGCTCCCCGCGTGCTCGAGATCGGCTTCGGCAACGGCGAGGCGCTGGCCTGGGCCAGCGAGCACGATCCGGCACGCGACTACATCGGGGTGGAAGTGCACGGCCCCGGCGTGGGCCGCCTGATGAACGCCCTGGCCGCGCGCGATGCGCGCAACGTGCGCATCTACAAGCACGATGCGGTCGAAGTGCTGCAGCACGAGATCGCTCCGGCTTCGCTGGCCGAGGTGCGCATCTGGTTCCCCGACCCGTGGCACAAGAAGCGCCACCACAAGCGCCGCATCGTCCAGCCGGAGTTCGTGCAGCTGCTGGCCTCGCGGATGGCGCCGCATGGCCTGCTCCACCTGGCCACCGACTGGGCGCCCTATGCCGAACACATGCTGCAGGTGATGGAGGACGCGCCCGGCTGGCACAACCAGGCCGGCACAGGCCAGTACGCGGCCAAGCCGGAATGGCGCATCGAGACCCACTTCGAGCGTCGCGGGCTGCGCCTGGGCCACGGGGTACACGACCTGCTCTTCCGCCGCGACTGAGACCGGTGCCAGCGGCCGCTGCCATGCGCGCGGGTTTCACCCTGCCGGTCAGGCAGGCCGCTTATACTCTCGAAAAACAGGGACGAGTCGCCGCAGCGTGAGGCATCCACTGCACAACGGTATCGAGCATGTTCCGCGGTTCCCCGGGGACGCCGGCTAGTGGGCCTTTCGCTCAGCCCCGAAATGATCCTGGTGCTTGCGCTGGTGGGCTTCACCATGCTGATGCTGGTGCTGGAGTGGATCCGCGCCGACATGGTGGCGTTGCTGGTGGTGGTGGTGATCGGGCTGACCGGGCTGATCCCGTCCGATCGGGTATTCAACGGTTTTGCCGGCAACGCGGTAATCGCGATCATCGCGATCATGATCATGGGCGCGGGACTGGACCGTGCCGGAGTACTCGCCCTCACGGCGCAATTCGTGATGCGCATGGCCCGCGGCAAGGAGTCGCGGCTGGGCGTGGTGATCAACTCGGTGGTGAGCCTGTTCAGCGCGGTCATTCCCAGCCAGGCGCTGGCCGCGCTGATGATTCCGGTGGTCAGCCGGCTGTCCGCTCGCACCGGTGTGCCGATCTCACGGCTGTTGCTGCCGATGGCGTTCTGCATCCTGGCGGCGACCAACACCACGCTGATCGCCAACTCGCCGCTGATCGTCCTGAACGACCTGATCGCCAGCGCCAACGCCAACCTGCCGCCGGGTGCACACACCATCCCCAAGTTCGGCCTGTTCAGCGTGACGCCGGTCGGCCTGGCGCTGGCGGTGGTGGGCGTGCTGTTCTTCTACCTGGCCGGCCGCCGGCTGCTGCCCGACCGCGAGGACGACCGGCTGAAGGTGACGCCGGGCCGCACCGAAAGCTATTTCGCCGAGACCTACGGGATCGGCGGCGACACCGCCGAACTGACCGTGACCGCGGAAAGCCCGCTGGTCGGCATGAGCATCGGCGAAGCGGAGCAACTGCACGGCGCGCCACTGATCCTGGCGATCAAGAGCGGCAACGACTCGCGCATGGCGCCCCCGGTGGACCACGTGATCTGGGTCGGCTCGGTGCTTGGCGTGCTGGGTCCGCGCGAACTGGTCGGCCGCTTCGCCAACAACCAGCTGTGCCGGCTGTCGCCGCGGATGCGTCAGCTCGGCGACCTGTTCAACCCCAGCCGTGCCGGCATCTCCGAGGCGGTCATCCCGCCCAGTTCGCGCTTCATCAAGCAGACCATCGGCAGCCTGCGGCTGCGCAAGCGGCACGGCATCTCGGTGCTGGCGGTGCACCGCGGCGACCAGATCCTGCGTGAGGACCTGCGCGCGGTAAGCCTGCGCGCCGGCGACACGCTGGTGCTGCATTCGAGCTGGCGCGACCTGGAGCAGGCCTCGGAGGACAAGGACCTGGTGGTGGTCACCGACGTACCCAAGGAGGAGCAGCGCCCGGGCAAGATCTGGCAGGCGGTGGGTTTCTTCCTGCTGGCCAAGTGCCTGGCCCTGTTCACCAACCTGGATCTGTCGGTGGCGATGATGACCGGCGCGATCGGCATGCTGCTGACCGGCGTGCTGAACATGGACGAGGCCTACAAGGCGGTCAACTGGAAGACGATCTTCGTCACCGCCTGCCTGATTCCGCTGGGCTGGTCGATGGACGCCACCGGCACCGCCGCCTGGCTGGCGCAGGAAGTGCTCGTCTACCTGGGCCACGCAGCGCCGTGGGTGCTGCAGCTGTCGCTGGCCGTGCTCACGCTGCTGTTCTCGCAGGTGATGTCAAACGTGGGCGCCACGGTGATGATGGTGCCCATCGCCATCAGCGTGGCGGTGGCTACCGGCGGCAATCCCTCCGCCTATGCGCTGATCGTGGCGGTGTCCTCGTCCAATACCTTCCTGATCAGCTCCGGCCACCCGGCGCTGATGATGGTCGCCGGCCCCGGCGGTTACCGCAGCAAGGACTTCCTCCGCGTCGGCATACCGCTGACCCTGACCATCCTGCTGGTGACCCTGATCATCATCAACCTGATGTTCCGCTGACGCGGGCACACCCGGCCGGGCTCGACCGGGTTGACCCACGCAAAGCTCCCTCGCCGCGCCCCGCCCTCGCGCAACCCGGCGCTGCGGGCCGCCAGGGCGCGCCACGGCAACGCTTCCGCCGCAAGCCACTGTCGAGCTGGCTGGCCCGGCGCGGCGCACGCCTCTCCGCGGCGACCGCCGAAACCTTGACACCGGCTGCACGGCAATCGCCGTAGCCTTTCTCTCGTCCGGGAGGTCATCGGAACTGGGAACGGGGATTCATCCATTGTCATGTCGCATGTGAGCAAAAAGCCCACAGGCGGCAGCTTTGCCCTAGAGGGGTTCGATCCTCGAAGGCACGGTCAAATCAGGACGATTGTGGGATACACCTATGCCGTACTTCCGAATTGCCCTCGCCTGCGTCATGGCAGCGACTTCGTCCACCGTGGCGATCGCCCTGCTTCAACGCTATGCCCAGCCGCTCGGGCTGGTTGACCGCCCCACCGACCGCAAGTGCCACGTCGGCAACATTCCATTGATCGGCGGCCTGGCGGCCCTGGTAGGTGTGCTGGTCGGCTCGGCGGTCTACGGCGGCTTCGGGCTTTTCACCAACGTGTTGCTGGGCACCGCCTGCGTACTGGCGCTGGTCGGTGCACTGGATGACCGCTTCGACCTGAGCGTACGGGGGCGGCTGCTGGTGCAGACCGCCGCGGTACTGACCATGGTGGCCAGCACCGGCCTGTACATCCACACGCTCGGGCACGTCTTCGGCTACCAGCTGGACCTGGGCGTGCTGGGCATCCCGGTGACCGTGGTGGCCGTGATCGGCCTGCTCAACGCATTCAACATGATGGACGGTATCGACGGTCTGGCCGGCTCGCTGGCGCTGGTCAGCATTGGCGCGATCATCATGTTCGACGGCTCGCTGCGGTGGGACCGGGTGATTCTTCTGGTGCTGCTGATGTGCGCCCTGATCCCCTACCTGGCCGCCAACCTGGGCCTGGTCGGTCGCAAGATCTTCCTCGGCGACGCCGGCAGCATGATGGTCGGCTACCTGCTTGCCTGGACGCTGATCCGGCTCAGCCAGCAGTCCTCGCTGGACTCGCAGCTGTCCACCGTGGACGTACTGTGGTGCGTGGCGCTGCCGGTACTGGACACGCTGTCGGTGATGGTGCGCCGGGTTCGCGAAGGCACTTCGCCGTTCAAGCCGGACCGGGGGCACATCCACCACCTGCTCCTCAATTCCGGGCTGGGGCCGCGTACCACGCTGGTGGCGCTGGTGGGCCTGGCGATCATGCTGGCCTTTGTCGGCTCGCTCACCGGCGACCTCGCCCCGGGCAGCAACCTGCTGTCGTTCAGTCTGCTGGCGGCAACCTATGTGATGGTGACCAACCATCTGTGGACACGCCAGCGCACGCCGGCAGCACGCCCGGCTGCACCCCGTCCGGTGGCGCCGCGGTCGCGGCAGAAGTTCCCGCATAACGTCGTGCGACTTCATCCGACGCAGAACAGCGTTGCATTCAAGAAGAGCATGGGCGGCGCCAAGCGTGGGGCCGCCACCAAGTAGGGTTCGGCCAGCGTACGGGCCCGCAGGCAAAACACCCTGCGGAGGAAATGACCGCGCCTCGGAGCTCGACAGGCAGGCTCCGATCCTGCGGGCCAGCCAGCCCCCCTTCGGCGGCTGATCGTTTCCCTACCAGCCTTGCGGACCTCCTCCTACCAGCCAAGCCATATACCCGCTGCCCTTGCGTCAAAGGCCAGGTGCCGTCCTCAGCGACAGGGGCAGTAAGGTGGCGGACTGACCGTTGGCGCGGAGGCCGACCCATCTCCGTCCGGACAGCCGCGCAGGCTTCCGCCCCGCTGTGGTGCGTGCCTGCCGTACCCGAGCCCGCCCGTGATGCCGCGATGCGCGTCTGCGGGAAAATCCGCTGCAAGCCGTCCAGGTAGCCACCAGGGGATGCAGACGCGGCCGCGTGGGGGGCCGTGTGCAGTTGCGGCAGCCAAGCCGGTGCGGGAGGCGCCAGGGCTGCAAACGACGACGTTGCCGTCCTGCCGGGATGGGAACGCACGCCCGGCTCATGGTAGTGACCAAGGTCCGCGCGACAAAAGGCCCACAGGGGCCGGCATGACGCCGCCGTCCTGGTTTCACTGATCCATGCCAGGCAGCTTTTCCGCCCCGTCAGCTGACGCGTGCGATGTTTTGCTGCCAGCCCCTGGTGTCAGAACCGGAGCCCTGGAATGCTCTGATCGACTGGGCGCAGGCGTCACCGGTTCTGTTTGTTCGCAGGCCACAGGGGCGGCGGTGAAGGCAGACTGGCTGTCTGTCGAGGCCGCGCACCGCACGCGGGCAGCGACCATGGATGATCACAGCCTTGAGAGGCGAGGAAGGCCTGCGGACAAACAGAATCGGCCCCAATCGTCTGAATCATATGCAGAAAGGGGTGATGCCGCCTGCGTCTAGTTGATCAGAGCATCCCTTGTAGCACGCGCGTATTGGGTTCTGGGTGGCAGGCCCATCACTCAACGTGACGTTGATTATCGTAACGATAACCTTCTTCCCTGATGTGATCCTGTGTGATGCGCGATGGAGACCTCTACAGCCGGGGACCATTTGATCCACTACAAGGCGTATATGAAAAACACCGATACCCCAAGTATCCGCGACAAGCTGGCCGGCGTGCTTTCCTTCCTCCCGGACCAGGTGTTCTACCAGTACAAGTATGCTGCTGCGCACCACCGATTGTGCAACTTCGCCCGCCCCACCCGGTTTTCCGAAAAGATATTCCACCGCATGCGTTATCCCAGTCCGCTGTTCTCGCGAATGGCCGACAAGATGGCGGCACGCTCCTATATAGCCGAAAAGGCAGGAAGCCAATACCTGGTTCCGCTCTACCATGACTGCAAGCGGGTAACTGCTGCGACATTCAGCCACCTGCCCGACACGTTCGTCATGAAGTCGAACCACAGCGTCGGTCAGGTCCGGATCGTGCGCGACAAGAGCAGCGAGGATCCGCAGGCTCTGGCGGACCTGGCCAATGGCTGGCTCGATGCCGAGTTCCCGATGCGGATGCGCGAGAAACATTATCGTGCGATCCCTCCGAGCATCCTTTTCGAGCAAGCACTACTCAATGACGGCAAGCCGCCGGACGACTACAAGTTCAGCGTCTTCAATCCGGCAGGTGGTGCCGAGCCATTCGTTTTCATCCAGTACATGCGCGGCCGCTTCGATCAGCTGACCCAGGAGCTTTTCATGGCCGATTGGACGCCGGCCCCGTTCGGCCTCGCGCGCCAGAAATGCCATCGTGGACCCACTCCGAGGCCACCGCGACTGGACGAGATGCTGGACGTGGCACGCAAGCTGTCCGCGCCCCTGGGCTACCTCAGGGTCGATTTCTACGTGCACGACGACCGCGTCTATGTCGGCGAGCTGACCGTCACGCCCGGAGCCGGGCGCTACAAGCTCGATCCCCCGGAATGGGACGTTCTTCTGGGAGAACGATTCGGGTGGCCAGAGAACCCGCTCCCCGGCAACCTGCCCCCCACGCCTGCGGAGACCACGCACATCTCGTCCGTGGCCAGAACCGCCGAGTAGCACGCATGGCATCGGCGTTCGGTCGCGCCTTCGTTCAAACGGCCGCACCCAGTCCCCTCGCTGGCGGCAAGAGCAGTCTCACCCAATGCTCGATCCTCGCCCCGCAGCCCACACCTCATCGACGGTTTGTACGGCTGCGAACGGGAGCAGGCTCACATGCCCGGCGCCGAGAAGGCACGCGCGCTCCATGGGACACGGGCCCGCGCCGAAGCAGTGACGGGAGGCGACGCAGCCGGCTCGCCGACGGGCCTTTGAAGGTATCTGCCGCGCCACCCGGGCGAAAACCGTCTGGCAGGAGGGGAGAGGACAGATCGTGCCGCACGTTCAGCTCGGCAAGCATGAACTCAGGCACGGCCACCGCAACACCGATCTGCAAGTGCAGCGGGCTCGCGTGACGGCAGGGCTTTGATGCCCGGGGATCAAGGGTAAGGGGAAGCCGCCGCAAAGTCGCACGTGTACGCGCTCATCCGGACGCCGCGCAGCGCCAATGCTCGCCGGATGCCTGGGACGCGACGCCCGGCATCCGACGCAGAGCCCGATTGCGGGGAGCGGGCTCCCACTGCGCCGCCGGGCCGGGAACGACTTGTCCCGGCCGCCGGGTGCTGCCTGGCGGCCGGGGTGGGAGCCGGCGTTTTGCCGCCGGCTTTGTGCGGCCCGCGTCCGGGCGGGGCTATCGCCGCAGACCGCGCTCGCGCGTCAATCAGTCAGCATGCGGGCGATCACCTGCTGCGCGAGCTCGTCCACCGGCACACCAGCCGTCCTCAGGTGGAGCTCCGCGTCCTCCGGCACCTCATAGGGCGAATCGATGCCGGTGAAGTTCTGGATCTGGCCGGCGCGTGCCTTTGCATACAGCCCTTTTGGATCACGCTTCGCGCAGACTTCCAGCGGGGTGTCGACAAACACCTCGTGGAACTCGCCGTCCCGGAACAGCCCGCGCGCCATTCGTCGTTCGCTACGGAAGGGGCTGATGAAGGAGACCAGGACGATCAGCCCGGCATCGACCATCAGCTTGGCCACCTCGGCGACGCGGCGGATATTCTCCACACGGTCTTCCTCGGTGAAGCCCAGATCCCGGCTCAGCCCATGGCGGACGTTGTCGCCGTCGAGCATGTAGGTGTGGTAGCCCATTGCGTGCAGGCGCTTCTCGGCCAGGTTGGCGATCGTCGACTTGCCCGATCCGGACAACCCCGTGAACCACACGCACCCCGGCGTCTGCCCCTTGATGCGGGCGCGGGCGATGCGGTCGACGTCGGTGTGCTGCCAGTGGATGTTGTCGGCGCGGCGCAACGCAAAGTTCAGGGTGCCGGCCGCCACCGTGGCGTTGGTGGTGCGGTCGATCAGGATGAACCCGCCAAGCTCGCGGCAGCGCTCGTATGGCTCGAAGGCAATGGCGTGGTCCAGGCTCAGGTTGCAGTAGCCGACCTCGTTCATCTCCAGCCGCTTGGCCGCCCGCTTTTCCTGCGTATTGACATCGACCCGATGCTTGATTTCGGTGACCTGCGCACTGACCGTGCGCGCACCGATCTTCAGCCAGTACGAGCGGCCGGGCAGCAGCGCCGAGCCTTCCATCCATAGCAGGTGGGCGGCAAACTGGTCGGCCACCTGGGGTGGGTTGGCCGCTGCGGCGATCACGTCGCCACGACTGATGTCACGCTCGTCGTCGAGGGTGAGCGTTATCGCGTCTCCTTTGGTAGCCTGCTCCAGATCGCCGTCGGCGGTAACGATTCGCGCCACTTTCGAGCGGGCACCACTGGGCAGTACCACGACCTCGTCGCCCGGGGCGATGGAGCCGGCAGCAACCTCTCCGGCATAGCCGCGGAAGCTCTGATCCGGGCGGCAGACCCACTGTACCGGCAGGCGGAACCCCAGTTCGCTGGCAACCTTCTCGATGCGCACCGTCTCCAGGTGCTCGAGCAGACTGGGGCCGTCGTACCAGGGCATCGTCTGAGAGCGGCTGGAGACGTTCTCGCCACGCAGCGCAGAGAGCGGAATCGCCGTGACCTTGGCTATGCCCATGTGGTCGGCCAGTTCGCGGTACTCCGCGCTGATTCGCTCGAAGGTCGCCGCGTCATAGTCGACCAGGTCCATCTTGTTCACTGCCAGCAACACGTGGCGGATGCCCAGCAGGCCGCAGATGTAGGTATGGCGACGCGTCTGCGTGAGAACGCCCTTGCGCGCGTCGATCAGCACCACCGCAAGCTCCGCCGTGGAAGCGCCGGTGGCCATGTTGCGCGTGTATTGCTCGTGCCCCGGGCAGTCGGCGACGATGAACTTGCGCCGGTCGGTGCTGAAAAACCGATAGGCCACGTCGATGGTGATTCCCTGCTCGCGCTCGGCCGAAAGACCGTCGACCAGCAGGGCAAAGTCAAGCTCGCCATTTTGCGTGCCGTGGCGCACGCTGTCGCCCTCCAGTGAGGAGAGCTGGTCGTCGAACAGCAGCTTTGTGTCGTAGAGTAACCGGCCGAGCAACGTGCTCTTGCCGTCGTCCACGCTGCCGCAAGTGATCAAACGCAGCAGGCTCTTGCTCTCGTGCTGCTGCAGGTAGGCGTCGATGGCGCCTATTGCGCCCTGGTCCATGCCCATCAGAAATAACCCTCCTGCTTCTTCTTTTCCATGGAGGCGGATGGGTCATGATCGATGACCCGACCCTGGCGTTCGGAGGTGCGCGCGACCAGCATCTCCTGGATCACCGCCGGCAGCGTGTCCGCGTCGGACTCGATCGCTCCGGTCAGCGGGTAGCAGCCCAGGGTGCGGAACCGCACCTTGCGCATCTGCGGCTTCTCCCCCGGATTGAGCGGCATGCGGTCGTCATCGACCATGATCAGCGCGCCATCGCGCTCGACCACCGGGCGCTCGGCGGCCAGGTACAGCGACGGCACCTCGATATTCTCGCGATAGATGTAGAGCCAGATGTCCAGCTCGGTCCAGTTCGACAGTGGAAACACGCGCACGCTCTCACCCTTGTGGATACGCGCGTTGTACAAGTCCCACAGCTCCGGACGCTGGCGCTTGGGGTCCCAGCGGTGTTGGGCGTTGCGGAAGGAGAACACGCGTTCCTTCGCGCGCGACTTCTCCTCGTCGCGGCGCGCCCCGCCGATGGCGGCGTCGAACTTGTACTTGTCCAGCGCCTGTTTCAGCGCCTGGGTCTTCATGATGTCGGTATGCACGCTCGCACCATGGGTGAAAGGTCCGACCCCCTGCGCGCGCCCCTCCTCGTTGGTATAGGCGATCAGGCGGCAGCCGACTTCGCGTACGCGGCGGTCGCGAAAAGCGATCATCTCGCGGAATTTCCACGTGGTGTCCACATGCATCAGCGGAATCGGCGGAGGCGCCGGATAAAACGCCTTCTGCAGCAGATGCAGCAGGACGGACGAGTCCTTGCCGACCGAGTAGAGCATCACCGGGTTGGCGAACTCGGCCGCCACCTCGCGCATGATGTGGATGCTTTCGGTCTCAAGACGCTTCAGGTGGGAGGAAGCAGCAAGGTGCTGGAGATCATCGCCCGCTGCTTGGTCGCGGGACGGTGTAGCGCTTTGGTGGAGCGTGGCAGCCGAGGGCATGGGTAGTCCTGTTGCGTTGGGGCGCCAAAAGGCAACGGTGTAACGTCACATCTTGAACAGGCGTCCGTGAAAGGAGTCAATAGATGTCTTCGATTGCGGAACAATATCCCCCGCACACGGTCTGCGCGCGATCGGCCGGGAACAGCGCCGATCTTGCGAAAAGTCGTGCGGAGGCCCCTGGGCGCTGGCGACCCCGCTTGCCCACACACACCCGGACAGGGACAGCGGGGCAATCCGTTTGAATTGCCGGCGAGCTGGGCAATTGTTTCAACGGCTGCGTCGAAGCGATGTAAGTTCCGCGTATCGGGCGCATGAATGGGCGTCGACAGCTGCAGGTGGCCTGAGGGTGGCCTGCGTCCGGGCGGGATCACGTCGGCGCGGCCCTGGACCTGACCTCAGCCGGCGGACACTTCAGCCACGTCGGCGGCTCGCGCTGCCCGGTCATCCTGCAGCTCACGCCGCCGGTGCTTCGGCCTGCCGATCGTCAGCCCTGGCGCTTGGAGCGAGATAACCGAACTTCTCGACGATGAACCTTTCGCGGTCGCCAACCAGCTTCTCCGACTCGCTGTCGTAGTAATGCCGCGCGGCATGCTTCTTCGACGACATGTTGGTTTTCGGGCGCACCATGATCTCGTCTGCCGTACGCTGCGGAACCGGGATGTTGGCGAGCTTCAATGCCTCGAGCAAGTCGGCCTCGAGCAGTTCGTTCCTGACGAAATAATCAATGAAGCAGCACTTGCGCTCGTGTTCGGCGAGCTGCTCCTGCGTGGAGACGGCCCTCAAGGCGCCCATCCCACCCTTCTTGCATGTGAACAACTTCATGTAGCGATACGTCAGCAGACCGGCAAACCGGTTGGACGGAAACCTCCAATAAGCCTCGCCCAGATCGGGCCAGTAGGTTTCGTCGTGAAGCATATGAAGCCATTGCCTGAAGGCGCCCGGGTCATTGGCATCACGATAGGTGCGCTGCCACTCCCTGGAATGCTTGTTGGGCCGGCTCTGCAGGAAATCCGCAAGCGTCTGGTAGGGGTGCCTTCTCCAGCCCCGCCCCCTGCCGCGCCATCCTTCCGTCGTGACATTGTGGAAAACCGAGCCCTTCCCGTCGCAACCATAGGCCCAGTTCGACACGTACCAGTCCCATGGATTCCTGACCGAGCCCAGAAAAAAGCGCCCGCCGGAAAACAGGCCGGAGTCGACCTGGTTGTGCTTGTCGATGAGCTCTCCGCCGACGATCTCCTTGAGCAATTTGCGGATGTGCGTGCACCCGGTCTTCTGCAGTTCCACGAAAACGATCCTGTCGGATACAAACATCTTGGCTCCGTCTGAGGTAGGTTGCGCGGGGAATGGCTCGCGCCAGACGAGGCAAAGCGCCATCCTGCTTCGCGCATCCGGTTAACCGCCGATTTCACCCGTGAGAAGGGCGCTGCGCAACGACGCGACGGTGCCATCGCGATTGTCGCAGCCAGGTGAATCCGCTGGCTCAGGCATCGGGCGCGTTGCCCCGGGCCGGACAACACGCCGATGAGCAACCAACGCGCGCAACGGTCGCTGATCAAGCCGTGGCTGCCCTGCGGCCCCGCCCGGGCGGGCGACGCCGCAGGGGCTGCATCGGCCGGCTCGCCTCGAACGGGCTGCGCTCGGGCACCGCGCCCGTTCCCTTGGAAAGGGGCTGGTCGCCCCTGCCGCCGCAGTCTCGTCCACACACGTACTCGGCTGAATGGCCGGTCCGGGCGTTCTCCGCGCATGCATCCCTGCCGACAGCGGCAAGCGGATTCAACGGTTCACCCACTTGCGACAACCCTAATGGCAACGTCCCACCGCAGCCCGTCCGGTCGCGCTCGACCGCCGGGCAGCAACACCGCTTGCCAAGACACGCACCCGGCTGGCCGTCCTCACCGACAAGTGCGTCGGTCGATGGATTTCCAGCAGGCAATGATTTCAAAAAACGGAGTCCACATGTTCGTTTCCGACAGGGTCATCTTTCTCGAGCTGCAAAAGACCGGTTGCACGCACATCCGCAACCTGCTCAGGGAAATCGTCGGCGGCAAGCTCATCATGCGCCACAACCAGGCTGGCGCGGAGTTGTTCACCGGTGACCGCTTTTTTCTCGGCTCCGTCAGGGACCCGTGGGACTGGCATGTCTCGCTATGGGCCTATTGCTGTGACGGCCGGGGCGACCTTTTCAAGAACCTGAGTACAACGGGGATCAGGGTCAGGGACCTTGGCTGGAAGCAAGACCCCTATTCGGTAATGCGCGCGGTCCTCGGAAGCCGCCCCAACTGGCATGCAGGCCAGTGGAAGCGCACATTCAGGGATATCAACGACCCAGGCGCATTCAGGGCGTGGTTGCACATGCTGCACGACCAGACATATTGGCGCGACATTGGCGAAGGCTACTGGAGCGCCCCAATGAACCGTTTTGCGGGGCTGCTGACCTACCGCTACATGCGATTGTTCACGTGCAGGAAAAACGATCTTGGCAAGCTCAGGAGCGTAACTTCACCGGACCAGCTTTCGGATCATGAACGAAAGCATTGCTTCATCGACTATTTCATCAGGAATGAAAGCCTGGAGAAGGATCTGCTCGAAGCGCTGACGCTTGCAGATATCACGCTCCCGCCACAGGTTTCGTCGAGCCTCACGGCGCGCCCGAAAACCAACACCTCGTCCAAAAAGCGCACTGCCCGCTACTACTACGACGACGAAACGGAAAAGCTCGTCGGCAACCGGGACAGTTTCATCGTGGAAAAATTCGCATATACCGCTCCGAGCGCAAGACCGTGACCACCAAAGGTGCCGGTTCCGGCATGCAGTTGCGACGAGGGTGGCCTGTCGATCAGGTGACGTGCCATTCAACGGGCTCCGCCGCGCAGGAGCGGGCATCCAACGGTTCGCATGACGCCAGCGCACGGACCGCAACAAGCGGCATGTGGGAACCCCAGGGCCGCCGCAGGTTGGCGGGAAGCCCTCCCTTAAAGGACGCGACGAAAGCGTCCTGAGGTATTCATCCCATCACCGCAGGCGCAAGAATATCCTCCATCGCCGCAGCCGGACTGCACCAGCCTGTCATCCGCGCTGCTCCATCGACGGGATGTCCTCAACCGAAGGAATAGATCGTTATGGAAATGCTCGCATCAAGATCAAAACGGGCTGTCAAACGCAGGCTTAATTCGCTTCCGGACGCGGCGTTTTACCAGTACAAATCCCTGCTGATCCACGGAAGATTCTGCAACTTCCGAAACCCCAAGCGGTTTTCGGAAAAGATCTTTCACAGGATGCGCTATCCGTCGCCGGTCTTTTCGACACTGGCGGACAAGGTCGCGGCGAGAACCTATATCGCCGAGAGGATTGGCCAACAGTACCTGGTACCGGCCTACTTCTCCTGTGACAAGGTGACGCCGGAAACGTTCGATGCGCTGCCCTCATCCTTCGTGATGAAAACCAGCAACGGCTTCGGGCAGGTCAAGATAGTCCGCGACAAAAGCCAGGAGGATCTTTCACAACTGGCCGAACTGGCGACCAGCTGGCTGGCGTCCCGCTCCGCATCCAGGAGCAGGGAAAAGCACTACCTCTCGATTCCGCCCAGGATATTGTTCGAGGAGCTCCTGCTGAGCGGGGACGCTGCGCCGGATGACTACAAGTTCAACGTTTTCAATTCGCCGGGGCACGAGCCCTTCGTCTTCATACAGCACCTTTATGGCCGTTTTCGGGACCTGGAGCAACAACTGTACCTGGAGGACTGGTCGCAGCCACCTTTCAGAATGGAGCTCGGTCTTGCGCGGGAAGGTCGTTACAGGATCGAAAAGCCACAGGCGCTGAACGAGATGCTGTCCCTTGCAAAACAGCTTGCCGAGCCGTTTGGCTATCTCCGGGTCGACTTCTATCTTCACCACGGCAGGATCTATGTCGGCGAGTTGACGGTTACGCCGGGCGCGGGCGCGTACGTCTTTGCTCCGCGATCCTGGGACAAGGAACTGGGGGCCCGATTCGGATGGCCCGAAAATCCGGCATAGCTTTTGATGCGCCGAGACCCTTCAAAGCGGTACGCGCGACAGCGCCCGCGCCCGAAGTCCGCTCGGCCGCACGCCGCACACCGAGCCCGGTGCGGCTTCGCACGGCGCGCCCGGGAGCGTATCCAGGTCGCGCAAGGCCGGCACCCGTGCTGGCCGTGAGCGTGAAGTGGAGCCCCGCCGCCGCCCTCGCCATGCACGGATCGGGCAACCCCAAGCGTGCCGATGCTCTGGGAGGATGATCGCCGGGCGGGCCGGCGGACCCACCGGCAGTCCTGCCCATGGCCGATGGGAGCCACCGCTCGAGAGCCTTGCGACGTGCGGGATCCACGCTCTGCGGACACGGATCGGTGTGCCTTCAGATGGCCATAGCGCAGGGCGCCGCGACCGGTCTCAGCCGACGCCGCACCCGGGACATGGCCAAGGTGGGCGTGGAAGCACCGGGGTTTCTCCACCGTTGATGCGCTGTCTGCGTCCTGACGCCTTCCCCTTGCCCGGGGGTGTCTGTCCGGCCAGGGGAAGGCGTCAGCGCACACCCATCTGGGCAATCCGGTTCCTGCCCTTGTTCAACAGCTTCGCAATCAGCGGCCTGTCACGGTCAGCGGCCTTGTTGGCATGCGGGAACGGCATGTCGGGAATGGGCTTGCCAAGGAACGGGCTCAACTTTTCCCATCCGTCGCCCTTGGAAAGCTCCAGCACCAGCAGGTCTCCGGGGCGGTTGCTGAAATGGCTCAGCACTTCGCGGTTGTGTGCGTCGAAACGCCGGGTATAGATGTCTTCGTTGCCGGCCGGGCAACCGACGCCATATATCCATTTGCGCATCGGGGTTTCCCTGGGCCCGAAGTGCTTCACCTGGCTGTTTATCCAAGACCTTGTTTCGCGCATGGTCAGGATGAATTTGCTTCCCGGGTAGCGCTCGTCGAGCTCCTTGTAAAGGATCGGCCACGGGTTGTCCTGAAACGCATCGTATTTGCCGACGAGATCGTGGGCCATCTTGTGCACGTTGGCCGCGATGGCCGGATCCCTCACTCCGTTAGGACCGGTCACCCGATACCCAAGTGCCTGCAACGCCACAGCCAGGCTGGTGGTTCCCGTCTTGTGGAAACCAATACAGAATACTTTAGCGGTCACCTTGCTTCCTCCTTGGGTCGTAGTGCCAGGCACCGTGCTCCTCATGGGCAGCGACCTGGGTTTCGCATGCTCGACTGGCAAAGGTCGATTTACTGTTGTGCGGCACCACTTTTGCTGCAGGCCACCGATAGCCCGGTTACCGACACCATCGTGAAATTCGCAGGCAGTGGATGGGCAGGCCCTTGTTCCGGAATCCTGCTATCCCCGTGCTCGCTTGGAAGGAAGCGACGTTGCCACGCGACTTGTCGCAACAGGGTGAATCGGGCCCATCCAAGGGCTCTCGACCGCGCTCGTTGTACAGGCCTGCAAACCCTGGGCGACCGAAAGGGAAGCTCGGACTTTGGCGGACCGGCATAGGCCCCGTCGACTTCTTCGGGGAAATCATCAAGGACGGGATAGCCGGCCACGCACGCCCGCGTTCCCCCGTCACGCAGAATCCGCAAGCCACAGTGCCGGACCGGACCGGACCATCCGTCAGACCTCCCCCATATGTTCATGCCTGGCATCATGTTCGAATGGCGTCCCTGCCACGCTTGTACCTGGAGCGGAGCGTACCCGCCTCGCCCGGCGCGCTGCAGCGCCAGAACTTCGCGCCCAGGGCAATCGATGCGAAAGGCGGCCTCCACGCCCCAGCCGCCGGGCTCAGCGCTTGCGCGTGCGCAAGTCCTCGAGCACTGCTATCAGGTCGCGCAAGTGCGCGCGCCCACCAGAGTCGGCAACCCACGCTGCCAAGTACACGCACGCGTAAATCAATGCATCCAGGACGACCCATTTCACCGGCCAGGACGCGGTCGCCGAGTGGATCGTCCACAGTACGACGGCGGCGCCTATCGAGGCCGCGGCAGGGCGTGCCAGCGTCCGGGCCGTGGTGCGCAGGTCGACGGGGGTACCTCTGTAGGCATTGTGGAGCGAAGGTACGACCAGCAGGACCCGGGTGACACTGTAAGAGACTGCGACACCCAGGGCACCCCAGGGCAGCCCCACGAAGAACGCGACCAGCGTCACCGGCGTTGCGATAGCCTGCCAGAGGAGCCTGCGATCGGTGCGGCCCAAGGACGCATACACCCAGTTGCCGGCGATGTTGAAGGTACCAATGAATGCCGCCACCCCCAGTGCCTCGAAAATCGGCACGGCAGGCAGCCACTTCGAGCCCAGCGCAAGCTCGATCACCGACCGCGCGTCCACGAGCAGAAAGCACACCACGGGCATGGCCACGAACACGATCGCGCCCAGCGCCCGGTAGTAGAAGCGGGCAAACCGTTTTGGCTGGTGCTGCAGCCGGCTCAATGCCGGCAACATCACCGACGACAGCGGCGCATTGATCTGCTGGATGGGAAGCATGAGCAGGCGGTAGGCCAGCGAGTAGAAGCCCAGCGCGGCGTCGGACACATAGCGGCCGATGAGCACGTTGTCCACGTTGTGATTGGCGAAATTGAGCACGCTGGAGGCGCTCTGATTGGCGCCGATCTTCACCATCGGGCGTACCCCGCTGCCACGGCGCGGCAAACCGGGAAGCCAGCGGCAGAATCCGAAGAGCATCAGCAACGTGACAGTCGCGGAAGCATACTGCTGCACGACGAAGGACCAGTAGCCGGCACCAAAGCGCGCGGCGACCACCGCTGCGACGAAGCCTGCCAGCAGCGCCAACACGTCGCCGCCGGCCTTCTGGGCGAACCGCATCTGTCGTTGAAGCAGTGCCCGGTGCTGCACGCCCAGGCTGCTGATGAGGACCACACCCGCCATGGCCAGCCCGATCCAGAGCACCCGCGGATCGTGGTAGAACCATGCCATCGCCGGACTGAGTGAGGCGACCAGGCTTGCGGCAGTCACCCCCAGGGCAACGTTCAGCCAGAACAGCGTGCTGACCTGCCCGTGACTGATCTGCGCCTGCTGCACGGTCGCCAAGGACAGGCCACCGGTCTGTATCACGGTGATGAAGCCGGTAAGCGCGATGGTCTTGCCATACACGCCGAAATCCGCCGGCAGCAGCAGCCGCGCCAGCACCGCCATGCCGCCTATCTGCAGAAGGAACCGGGCTCCCTGGCTGAAAATGGTCACGGCTGCGCCACGCACGCTGCGCCCGCGCAAGTCGCGTTGCAGGTGGTCGGTTTCGAACAGCCGGTGGCGGGCGCTAACGTGCGTATCTGTCATGGTGATTCGGGGCCAGAAAGCAGACTCGACCGGTCGGTCCGATCGCCAACGTTGGACGGAACGGCGTGAACCGACGGTGTATCCGGGGGCGGTGCGACGAAGCGTCGCTGCGGGGCAGGCTTGGGTCTATCGCTGCGCGATCCGGCGGTAGACAAGACGGGTGTTTGCCTTGATCCGCGAGGAGATACGGATGCCCAGAAACGAGGCCAGGAGGGCGCTGCGATAGTTGTAGCCCCGTTTGCGAAAGCCGAGTGCGCGGGCCCTTGCGCTCCATTGCGCTCCTGCGGCGCTGTCACCGTAAGCGTAGGCGACCCATGCGGTCTTGCAACAAATGCGACCCAGCGCAACCCGCTCGCCGTCACCCTCGCCGCGCGCCATGCGAGAGCGGACCCAGTCTTCGATCTGCTCGAACACCACGTCGGCGGCGTACATCACGTCATCGATGTCCGCCCGCGTGACGCGATGCGGGGAATCATGCTGCCAGTACACGCCATTGCCCTCGCTTGAGATGGCGATCTTGAGCCCCCGCACGAGCGCGCGGATCATCAATTCGCCGTCCTGGTCCTTGCGCAGTCGCTCGTCCCATCCCCCGATCCCGCGAACGGCTTCAGTGCGCCAGGCAATGCAGCAGGGAGGGAAGAAGGCATCTATCACCCAGTGGAAGATCCGTTGTGCATTGTCCAGCTCCGGCGGCTGGCGCAGCACACCGCGCTCGCGGCCATCGCCGTGGTAAACCCACGGACCGATCGCCACATCGGCTCCATCGCGCTCGAGCACAGCGAGAAGCCCCGCCAACAAGCCGTTTTCCACGTAATCGTCCGCGTCGAGGAACATCACGTATTTGGTGCCGACCTCGGCCAGCCCCCGGTTGCGAGCATGGGGTGCGCCGCCATTGCGCTGCAGCGAAACCAGCCGCGCGCCCGTGGCCTGGACCACCTGCGAGGTGCCATCGAGTACGCCATCCTCGACCACGATGACGTTGTCCTTGGCAACGCCCTCGGCTACCGCCGAGCGAATGGCACGCGCCACGCATCGCTCGGAGCGGTACGAGGGGATCACCACACTGAGGTTCATGAGGATTTCTTGCGGGTCTGTGTTCACACGGTCGATCGCGTCCATCAAGCCAGACCTTCCCCTGTATTGGTTTCAACAGCCGAGCAACGGCACGGCCTGTTCAGGGTCCGGATGACGGCGTACCTGGACAGTCCAGCCATAGTTCGACGTGGGCGGACGCTGGCCGCGGGACAAGCGGACATATCCCACGGCGGCCAATCATCGACGTGCTGGCGTGAAAGCGACGTCCAAGGCGTTGGACCCGGGGCTTCCAGCGCTTCGCCACGCCAGGGTCGCAGCCGCCATCGCGGAGGGTCACGCGACAATCGCGTCCACCAGCCACGACCCGGCCAGAGCGGCATAGCACGACAGGGCGGCCAGGAAGTGGTACCCGAGCAGACGCATCTCCTCGCCGAACGTCTGCGCGACCCAGTTGCGTTCATCTTCTCCCAACACTTCGCGGTAACCCCGGCTGTCGGGACGGTGCCTGGATTTGGCACGGGGCAGCACCAGAGGCTCCGGCAGCCCGATGATCTTCCTGACCTCTTCAAGCTCTTCGTCGATCGCTTCAAAGCGACAGATTCGGTCCACGGCGACCCTGCCATCCAGCGTGTACACCTCGCAGCCCCGGCGCTTGAGGCTGAGCGCCCTGGATGAATGGATGAAACTCGACAGTGACGGGCGCGGCTTGTCCCGGTTGCACCAGTAGTAGTGCGAGAGCAGGCGATCATACGGGTTACGCTCGAAGCAGAATTTGTAATAACCGTCCCAGACATCTCTGCCCACGAACCGGCGCACATCGCGCCCCGTGATGTGGTTGAAATAGCGGTTCTTGCGCTTGCCTCTGAGCAACAGCATGGCAATGTCTTGCAGACCATAGTCGCGCCAGCTCGCCAGGTAGTTCTGCGGCCCGCGATAGCCAAGCGATTTCCTGGTTTCCTCATCGACCGGCGAGATGGGCGTAATGACGTCTTCCGGACCGCAGAACCTGGAAAGCGCGATCTCGATCGACGTCCCCGCGGTCTTGTTGGTCTTGAGGAAAATGAATTTGTGTTTGTGGGAGATGATCAATGGCAGTCGTCCTAACTTGACCGCCAGGGGCGGGGGCGCGCGTCGAGGGCAACCATGGCCGGCTGCGCGGCGGAGATTGAACATTTTTCCAAAATGAACGTGGACGAAACGTCAGCGGCCCCGGACGACGCGACGGTCGCGCAAAAACTCGCCGGCATGGTCCGGCGGGGATAACCGCAGAGGCAGACGGCGAACCTGCGAAAGATCATCAACGACCGATACCAGCCGCTTGGGTCACCTACCATGTCAGTACCCGGTGCGGCCTTGTCCGCAACGCCGGCGCCACCCCGACGCCGAGCGTAATGAGGGGCCGGGGCCGTTACGCAGGCCGCCTATACCTCCGACGCAGCTTGCGGAAGAAGTTCTGACGCATGCCGTTCACCAGGCCGATGGTGCTGGCCAAAACATACTCATGCTTGCTGAGCAGCCCTTCCCGCACCAGCTTGCGCCGAAGGTCGCGCCTGCCGCGGTGGATCGCGGCAGAGTCGTCACTGAGCCCCACTGCGCCCTCCTCCCGCTTGTTCCATATGGCCAGAACCTGGTCGATCTTGGCACAGCGGTACCCGGACAGGACGATCTGGGACCACAACAGATAATCCTCCGAACGCCTGAAGTTCTCGTCGAAGCGGAACGGCAAATCGCGGCGCAACACCACCGAGGCGGTCGGAAACGGGTTGCGCACCAACAATGTCCCGCGACCAACGATCTCGATACCCACCGGGGTTTGCGGCGAGGGGACCACGGTACCTCGCGGCCTTACCACCATCCGATGCGAGATGAGCGCAATGGCGGGATCCTCAACCAGAGCGGCCATCTGCAGCTCCAGCTTGCGCGGTCCCCAGCTGTCGTCTGCGTCGAGAAAGGCGATATAGGGCTGTTTCGCCTGCTGCCAGCCTGTATTGCGCGCGTGCGAAGGACCGCGATTGACCGGAAGCACGATCACCTTGATCCAGTCGGTGCCGTAAGCGGCTGCCACGCGGTTCAGCGCATCGACCGTATCGTCCCCGCTGGCGTCATCCACCAGCAGCACTTCGGCGGGCCGCAGCGTCTGGGAGGCGATCGATGCAATGGCGTCGTCTATGGTCGCTGTGCAGCGAAAGCAGGGAACGACCACGCTTACCGGCGCGGGTTTCTTCAACGACGGTTCCTTGATCTGAACACACCCCTCCAGGACCGCTTGAGCCTCATGCCCATGCATCATGATTCCCCCACCCTCGCAAGGTCAGCGACCAAGGATTGACCGGGCGGGATCAAGACGCCGTCAATAGGCGACGGGCTTGATCCGGTCCCCTGCCCTGCAAGCGCAATCTCCGACGAGCGGTGGACCGTCCGCGGGGAACCGAGCCGCGACGCCGCTGGCGCTTTCGGGAGGGCCGACGGGACAGCAGCATCCTTGCGCGGACAAAGAAAAGGGGCAGCCAAAGCTGCCCCGGGGAGAACCAAACCGACGACGGGTTACTTGGTGAAGGAGTTGTACTTGGAGTTGGAATAAACGTTGTTGGACACCGAGATGGAGTAGGTGTTCTTGCCAAACTGCAGATCGCGGTTCAACGCGCCGCCGTTGTTGCTCGGCGAGATGTAGCGGGTGCTGTTGTACTTCAGGGTGTTGCCGGTGATCGACCAGTTATGCGACTTGCCGCTGGGGCGCACGCCTGCGAGACCATTCAGGGTTGCGTGGTTGCCGGTCACGGTCACGTACGGAGCGGAGACGCCAAGCACGCCGAAGCCGCGGTTGCCGGTCATCGTGTTGCCGACAATGGCGATGTCCGAAATGTTGGCGTGGAGCTCGATGCCATTGCCGTTGTTGTTGGCGAAGGTGTTGTTCTCCAGGCGGATCGTGTTGGTCAGACCCTCGGTCATCGGCTCGATGTCGATGCCCGCCTCCGGCAGCGTGCCATTGGTATTCTGGAAGGTGCTGTTGACGATGTAGACGTGCTGGGCCGGACCGATCGACAGGCCCTGGCGACGGTTGTTGCTGGAAACAATGCCGGTCACGGTCACGTAGTCCGAGCGCACGTGGACCTTGTTGTACGTCTTGGCGCCGATCCAGATCCCGTCGCCCCAGAAGTTCGACAGGTTGACGTTCTTGAGGATGACGTTCTTCGAGGCAACCACGTTGATGCCATAGCCCCACTCGCCGCTGGTTCCCCTGTGCTTCACGCGGTCGCCGACGAGGTTGCCACCGACGACGCGCACGTCGCTCACGCCCCACACCTTGATGACCCAGTAGCGGCCTGCGCTATTGGGGATGACTTCCAGCGTGGCCATCTTGTCCATCAACAGGCGCGTATGCGAGCGCATCTTGATTGCCTTGGTGGCGTTGATCATGTAATGACCGGCAGGGACGTACACCGTTCCGCCGCTGGCCGGCAGCGAGTCGATCGCGGCCTGGATGGCGGCCGTATCGTCGTGGGTCCCATTTCCCATGGCGCCCATGTTGCGCACGTTGACCCTGGCGCTCTGGCCGATGACCGGACGGGGCATGGAACTCCACCAGTCGGCAGCGAACGACGGAGCGGCCATCGAGGAAAGGGCCAGCGCAGCGAAAGCCAGCGTCCACGGCTTCTTCACAAAGCTCCGGACGGATCCAGTGGCGGGACGCGATGCTGCAACATTTTGATTGTTGGAGAGATTGTTCATCTTTAGAAGGGGTCTCGGGTCTTTGGTCGGGAGGGGCTCCGTCACGCGAAGCTCACGTACAAATTGCGCCACCTTCACGTACCCAAGCAAGCTGGACAGTGGCTCCAAGTGGTTGATCCATGACCACGTTGGCAAAACCTGCGCAGAGACCGCCCGCACCCGACAGGACCGCCGAGACATGCGTCACACAAGGGGTGGGAGGTGGCACACAGGCGCGAAGGAGCACCGTCGCAGAGCGACTCGTGCGAGACATGAAGCGCGGTGTGGAACCGCCCGTTTCCCGACGCCGCGGCCCCATACGACAAGGGCGCCGCATCGCTGCGGCGCCCTTGTCGGCCGGCACAATCCGCCGGCTGCTTGACCCTGCATCAGTACGATGGCTACCTCACGTGGCAGCCTCTACTCGCAGGTCCCTGACCTTGATGGTGTCGCCCTTCTTCGGATGGCTGCGGCCATCCACACGCACGAAGGAGATGCTGAGGGTGTCCAGCTGGGTCGGCCAGATACGCTTCAACGCCTCGGTCAGGGGGAATACGAATTGGACATCCGGCTTGGGCTGTCCCGCGCGCATCGCCTGCATGCCCTTGCCCTGCATCGCTACCCGCATCTGGGCCACGCCGATCTCGAAGGCGCCGATCATGCCCAGCAGGTACGTGCGCTCCGGCTGGTTCAGGCCCGCGCGATCGGGCAGGTTGACGTAGATCTTGTAGAAGTGGCCGCCCTTGGAGCCCAAGGCGGTGAGCCGAACACCGTCCAGAACCAGGCGAAGCGGGTCCGGCGACGACGAGGTCGCAGCCTGGGGCTCGAGCAACAGTGAGCGCACCCGATTGGCGTCCTGCCCGGACAGAGCCACGTCAACGCTGACGGAGCGCTCGTCCAGCACGAACGGCATCGATGCACCCAGGGACGTGCCACCCGCGCTCGCCGGCTTGAGGGGTAGCGCACCGATCCGTGCGAGCGAGGATAATGTCGAGGCGGTCGGTGTCGAGGGCGTCGAACTCGCCGGTGGCGGCTCGGGCACTGGAATCGCCGAGGGCATGTTCTGGTCGTCGTACGCGTACTGCAGGTGATTTGAAGGCACCCTCGTCCAGACGCGCGGGATCGTCGGCATGGCGTCGCCATATCCGAAGTCACCCTGCCAGTACGGCTTGTACCAGCTGGGCATGCGCCTTCCGTCGCCCGCCATGACCCAGGCGAGCCACAGCCTGTCGATGTTCGCGTGGTGCACCCAGAACAGCGGATCCCTCGGCGAGATGGCGACGTCTCCCATCGCGCCGCCAATCAGGTTGTGGACCGGATTGTGGGGCTGGGTTTCCAGGGCCGTCTCGAATGCGTTCACCGCCCCGCGCTTGAAGTTGGTGACCGTATCGGCAAAGGGATCCAGACTGAGTGCGCCGGATACATCGTCACCGGTGCGCTCTTTGCGCCACAGCGGCGACGATGTATCGAGGAACTCCTGCGGCACCTTCGGATCGGTGTAGTAATCCCAGTACGGCAGTACCAGGCTGCTGTCACCGGACACCTCTCGCAGGCAACTCTCGAAGCTGTAGATGAAACCGCGGTGCCAGGCGAGAAAGTACGGCTTGCCGTGCGGGCAGAAGTTCTCGTGGACGTGGACCCAGTAGCCCCAGCTCAGCGGGCTGGTGGTGTCGCGGTTCGCGCGCATCTTGCCGACTGCATCGACAAACGAGGCGAACGAGGGTGAGGTGCAGAACGTGGGCCAGCTGGGCCGGATCCGCAGGCTCGAGTCGGCCGACCTGACCAGCCCCGGCACCAGTGGCAACAAAGCGATCGAAGCCGTCGACTGAAGAAAACGCCTTCTCGAAATCATGATGTCCTCCTGGCCTCGCAGATCGACACGCGGGCTTCCCGGCTCCGCGCGCACGGAGCCGGCGAGACCTCATGCAGGTAATTCCAACTTCGGTACGGCCAGTGCCGGTACCGGTAGCGCCGCTTCAACCATCGATCGGCGCCGTTCAGTGGACAGCCACGGTGGTGAAAGCCGGGTATAGGCAGCGTGCCGATGATGGGCATCGACCCCGGCCCAAATGACGCCAGATTCCCCGGTGTCATTCGTCACGGTTCCCTTCGGGCGTGCCCCTCTGTGTCAGCCGCCAGTGCGATGACTCACCAGCCCCGCAACCGTGTGCACCATTACCGCGTCGCCCGCGCTTCTTCGCGACCCCCTGCGTGCCCTCTTGCCCCTGTCCGACTTGAAGCCACGCCACCAGGCAACGATCCGCACGCCGATGGGGCTGCCGTGCCGAGGTGGTCCGGCGGAGGACACGCTCCGCCCTTTGGTCATCGCAGGTGCCGCAGGCGGAACCGAGCATCCCGATCCCTTTGGCCCGCCGTCGTGCGCATGGCGAATTACGGATATTTCACCTGCACATGAACGGAACCCAATGGCTGAGCTTGTTAGCTTGCGTGAAGGGCATGCATTCTCCGCGTCACTCCAACCCTGACGAACGAGCCAACCCCCTGATGATCAATCCACACGACAACCAGTTTCCGGCACAGCGGGCCACCGCCAAGCGCGCCTTTCGCACGAAGACCCTGATGATTGCGGCGTCGCTGGCCCTGTCTGCCGTGGCACTCCCTGCCGCCGCCGCTTCCTGGTGGGACGCGACCCCGAATATCTCGGTTGGATCGACCACCATCAATGTCAAGAACAAGGGCGCGCTTGGCAACGGTTCGCATGACGACACCGCCGCCATCCAGGCCGCCATCAACGCGCTGCCCACCGCCGGTGGCACCGTCTACATCCCGGCCGGTCGCTACATGATCAATGCACTGAAGCCGCTGACCCTGCATTCGCATACCCGGTTGAAGCTCGACCCGACTGCCGAGCTGGCAGTGATCCCCAATGGCGCGAGCCGCTACTGGGTCGTCAAGGTAACGAATGCCAGCAACGTCGAGATCGTCGGCGGCAAGATCACGGGTGACCGCGCCAGACACAAGGGCAGCTCCGGCGAATGGGGCTACGGCATCAACATCTCCGGTTCGCGGAACGTGCTCGTCCACAACGTGTCGTTGTCGGAATTCTGGGGTGACGGCATGTGGATTGGCGCTACCGGAAAGGGCAGCCGGCTCAACCGCTCGAACTACGTGACGGTCGACAATGTGACCTCGTCGCATAACCGACGCCAGGGCCTGTCGATCGGTCCGGCCCAGCACGTCTACATCGTCAACAGCACCTTCAAGAATACCCAGGGCACGTTGCCGGAGGCGGGCATCGACATCGAGCCGCAGGACCAGGGTCCGGTCGACACCGTGCGCCTGGAGAACAACACGTTCTCGGGCAACAACGGCAACGGCATCGAGCTGCACTACAACGTATCGGGCATCGCCATAACGGGTAACACCCTCACGGGCAACCGTGGCTTCGGCATGCTGGCCATTGGCCCGGCGCAACTGGACGTGGGAGGCAACCATGCCACGCGCAATGGGCTCGCCGGCGTGGGCATGAGCGGAAAGACGCACAACTCGTCCGCACACAACAACACGCTCCAATACAACAGCACCCGCTACATTTCCCCCAGTCGCAGCGGTGGCGGGACCAGCCGCGACATCCAGATCGGCAAGAAAACCTACGCCATCACCCAGTCCAACAACACGCTCAGCCCCAAGGGCTAGCAGGCGCGCCGCGGGCAGCCATCCGGCTGTCGCGTGAACACAAGAACCGGCGCTGGGGCAGTCACCTGCCCCAGCGCCTTTTTGTCCTGGCGTGCCACGAAGCCTCGCCGGCGATGGAGCACCGCCAGCCCGCTCACGGAGGACGCACCTGACCCGCTGCCCGCGTCAAGCCCGCGCGCAACGCTTCCGCGCGTCAGCGCCGCTCGTGTCAGCGATGGGCGTGATCATCGAGTGATGGAGCCCACCATCGCCGAGGTGCCCGCGCAACAGCGTTGATGTCCCCGGTGGGCGGCCCTTCCTCGTACCGGTCGGTCCCAAGGCCTCGCAGCGCTCTGCGCATCGGCGCGAGAGGACACGAATGCCCCGCTCGTCCACGTGTGCTGACAGTGGCCTGAGCGCGCGATCAAAGGCGGCCGTCGGGCGTCACTTTTGTATGGGCCGTGCTTACATCTTTTTCACGGCAACATGAACAAATCGCAATGGTCGAGCTTGTTAGCAAAGCTGAAGGTCATGCATGGTTTGTGTCACATCCACGTGACGAGAGGAACCAACCCCCTGATGTTGAACCAACACGACAACCTGTTCCCGGCGCAGCCGACCACCACCAAGCACACATTCCGCAAGAAGCCCTTGATGATGGCTGTCGCGTCGCTGGCACTGTCTGCCGTGGCACTTCCTGCTGCTGCCTCCTCCTGGTGGAACGCGACACCGCACGTATCGATCGGTTCGCGCACCATCAACGTCAAGAACAAGGGCGCCCGTGGCAACGGTCGTCACAACGACACCGCCGCCATCCAGGCCGCCATCGACGCCCTGCCCTCCGGCGGCGGCACGGTCTACATCCCGGCCGGTCGCTACATGATCAACGCACTGAAGCCCCTCACCCTGCGTTCGCATACCCGGTTGAAGCTCGACCCAAGTGCCGAACTGCGGGTGATTCCCAATGGCGCCAGCCGTTACTGGGTCGTCAAGGTAAGAAACGTCAACAACGTCGAGATCGTCGGCGGCCGGATGACCGGTGACCGCGCCAGGCACAGGGGAAGCTCCGGCGAGTGGGGCTACGGCATCAACATCTCCGGTTCCCGGAATGTATTTGTCCATAACGTATCGTTGTCCGAATTCTGGGGCGACGGCATGTGGATCGGCGCCATCGGCAAGGGCCGCCGCCTCAACCGCTCGAACTACGTGACGCTCAACCATGTGACCTCGTCGCACAACCGTCGCCAGGGCCTTTCCATCGGCCCGTCCCAGCACGTCTACATCGTCAACAGCACCTTCAAGAACACCCAGGGCACGCTTCCCGAGGCGGGCATCGACATCGAGCCGCAGGATCAGGGCCCGGTCGACACCGTGCGCCTGGAGAAGAACACATTCTCTGGCAACCACGGCAACGGCATCGAGCTGCACTACAACATCTCCGGCATTGCCATCAACCACAACAACCTTACCGGCAACCGCGGCTTCGGCATGCTGGCCATTGGCGCCAAACAGCTGAACGTCGGCGGCAATCACGCCGCACGGAACGGACTGGCGGGCGTGGGCATAAGCGGAAGGACGCACAATTCGTCCATCCACAACAACACGCTTCAATACAACAGCACCCGTTACATCTCGCCCACGCGCAGCGGCGGCGGCAGCAACCGCGACATCCAGGTCCGCAAGAAGACCTACTCGATCTCTTTGTCCCGCAACACGCTTACGCCCAAGAGGTAATCAGAACCGCACGAGCAGCCACGCGGCTGCCGCATCAACGCAAGACCTGGCGCCGGGCAGATATCTGCCCGGCGCTTTTTTCTGTCTGGTCGGTGCTTCCTTCTTGCCGACCGATGTCACGAAACCGAGCCGGCCAGCGAACCGCGCGGCGCGTCCGTACCGAGCAGTCGCCTGTACACGTCCAGCGTGTGCTGGATGACTGCACGCTCGTCGAACTCGCCCAGGGCCTTCTCGTGCGCCCTTGCACCAAGTCGCCGCAGAAGCTCCCGATCGTCGTCGAGCCGCGCGATCAGGTCGGCCAGCGCAGCGGCATCGCGCGCCGGCACCACCAACCCGTCCTCGCCGTGCGACGTCACCACCTCGCGACAGCCCGGCTGGTCGGTGGTGATCAGTGCGATGCCTGCCGCAGCAGCCTCGATCAGGCTCTTCGGCACGCCCTCGCGGTAATAGCTCGGCAGGGCCATGACATCGATGGTGCCAAGCAACGCCGGCATGTCCTCGACATGCCCCAACCAGGTGATCGTGCCATCGTCGGCCCAGCGCCTGACCTGCTCCTCCTTCACCGAGCGGGGGTTGCCCGGATCGGGGACCCCTGCAAGCAGGAATTCGATCTGTCGGCCCTGCGCCCTGAGCTGCCTGGCGGCCTCCACGTATTCGCCGATCCCCTTCTCCCACAGCAGGCGGGCGGCCAACAACACGCGCAGGCGTCCGTTACGGACTGACATCGAGGTGGGCCTGAAGCGCGACGTGTCCACGCCAGAACTGCGGATGACATGGATCCGATCACTCGAGACGAGCCGCGAGCGACGGAAGATATCCGCGTCATCGGGATTCTGGAGGATCAGCAACGCAGCGTCTATGGTCGAGCGTTCCACGCATCAGCGCTTGCACCAGTGGACGCAGGCAGCGTGCCTTGATGCTGTTGCTGGTAAATACGTAACCCATCCCCGCCACCGCATTGACCGTAGCGGGCACGCCGGCCATACGCGCGGCTGCGCCGCCGTACACCGCGCATTTGACGGTGAAATTGTGCAGCAGATCCGGCTTCTCTCGGCCCAGGATTCGCACCAGGTGCCTGAGCGTCACCGCCTCGCGAATCGGGTTCAGGCTGGCCCTGTCCATCGGCAGGGTGATCCAGCGAAAGCCGTGAGCGGCAAAACGCGGCCCGAACGGGCCCGGTGGCGACAGCATCACCACCTCGTGGCCGTCAGCCTGCAGTTGCTGCGCCGTCGACAGACGGAAGTTGTACAGATACCAGTCGGTGTTGGCGTAGAAGACGAATTTCATCGCTGAATCCTTTTGCTTTGGCCGCCTCGGACCACGCATCGTTGCGCTAGAACGAATTGCCCGAGACGCGCACGTTCGAAGTCTTCTCGCCGACGAGCAGCTGCGCCGGGTGCGGGCCTCCCGCCTGATCGGAGATCAGCGCCTTGAGCTTGCGGCGAAGCGAGCGCGTGCTGTTGGACGATAAGGTGTTGCCAGTGACTTTCACGTCACTGGTGTGGCCGCCGAGCTTGACCCCGTTCAAGCCATTGCCGGTGATGGTGTTGTCATCGACCCACAGGTCGTTCATCTGCACCGCCAGCACCCCATAGCCAGCGTTGTCGCGGATCGTGCATTGGCGGATGACCAGCGCCCGACACGCTATGGTGGATCTCCACGCCGCAGCCTTTGTTGCCCGCCATCGTGCAGCGCTGGATGAGGACGTCGCGGGTCGTTCCCCTGCCCCATCGGTTCCAGGTCGATACCCGATTCCGGCGCAGTTCCATGCGTACCGGTGAAGGTACTATCGAGAATCCGCACGCGCTTGCACGGACCCAGCGACAGGCCCTGCCGCCGGTTGTTGCTGCACACCACGTTTTGCAGCGTAACGTCGGTGGACAGATCCGCATTCGCGCCCCTTCCGAATGCGCCGATCCAGATACCGTCGCCCCAGCAGTCGGAGATACGGGTCCCGGTTACGGTCACATTGCGTGAGGCCTGGATGTTGAGGCCGTAGCCCCACTCCCCCTTGCTGCCCCTGTGCTGGTCGCGCTCACCCACGATCCGGCCACCGACGATCTGTACGTTTTCCACCCGCCAGACCTTGACGACGTGGTAGCGCTTGAGTGCATTGGGCAAGGCGATCAAGCTCGCGTCCACGGCCATCTCCAGCCGGACATTGGAGCGGAGGATGACCGCGCGGGCGGCATCGATCATGTACTTGCCCGCGGGCACGCGTACGGTGCCGCCCGTGGCCGGAAGCGCATTGATGGCTTCCTGGAAAGCGGAGGTATCGTCGCTTCTGCCGTCCCCGCGAGCGCCTTTGTCGCGCACGTTGATGATCGTGCCTGCAGTCACGGCTCGCGCCAGCGGCGTCAGCAGTGCGGCTGCGGTGACCGCCAGCGTACGGCGCAGGAATACGCGGCGCGCGACCGGGTCGGTCCCGCTCATGGCTCCCTCCCCGCCATCGGTGTCGCGGGACCGGCGCGACTGAGCAGCCACGGCAAGGTGATAGCGAGCAGATAGAACTTGGAGGCGAAGAACTTGTTGCCCATGCGGCCGCGATGCGCCCGCAGCCAAGGGGCCGCACCGGGAAGCATGGCCTCCGCCTCTACCGCGAAGGCATACACCTGATCGAAGCGCTCCGCTGCCAGCCCGCACAAGTCGAAGCGGAAGCACCCCTTGGCGCTGACGTAGGGCAGCTCGCCGAAATGGCGCGCGATATGCTTGCGCACCAGCGGCTTGTTCTGCCCTTCGCGGTCAATCAGGTGCGCATCGGGCACTTCGCGATACACCCACTCGCTCAACTGCCCATCGCAGAAGGGGTAGGCCTGGCGCAAGCCCAGCGCGCTGGTCGTGTACTGCCCCTTCGGGAATCCCGCTGCCGCCTCGGCGATGGCCAGCGTGACCCGCTTGCGCGCTTCGGTCGTGCGGGCTTCTGCCAGCTCTTCCTGGAATACGCGAAGACGCTGGCGAGACTGCGCCGCTACCGGACGACCGAGCAGGCGATCAACCTCGGCGTCGTTGAAGCGCGAGCCGGGGAAGTAGCGCTCGAACCGGTCCATTCCCAGCGTTGCCAGGAGAAAACATGCGATGAAACTGCGGCTGACGGGACCGGCCTGGAAAAGTGCTGGTGGAAGCCGCAGCCCTCGCGCCATCCCGAACAGCATGCGCCGGCGTGCATCCACCGGCGTTCCGAAGTAGATGTCCGAGCCAAGCCCGTCGATGATGCCGTCGCCGCCGACCTGTGCGACCTCGGTGCTGAGATCGGCATACGACAGCAGGGCGAAGTCGGCCGACAACAATGGCAGGCGAGGCACCATCGCCAGATAACGGTCGTAGGCGCGCGCAGGCTTGCACACCAGCGCTTCGTGGCGAAGCCCGAGTTGGCGCGCAACGGCACGCGCCGAGGCCACCTCGTCTTCCTCGCGCCCGCCAAGGTACGTCAGGCAACACGTGTCGGGCCGGGTTTCGGCTACTGCGATCGCCAGTGAAGTGGAATCCTTGCCTCCGCTCTGCAGCAGCCAGGGCGCGCTCATGCCTGCAGTCGATCTCGTAACCGCCTCGCAAAGCAGCCGGTGGTACGACTGAAGCAACTTGTCCTCGTCCACATCCTGCTCGGCAGGACGCGCTGGTGCCGGCGACGATCTGTAGGCGAAGCGATATTCGGGCGCTCCATGCAGATCAAGCTCGGGATCGAAACCCAGGGCGGCCACCTTGACGTCCCGGTAGATCGAATGAGGGGGATAGACGAAAGCATTGCGCAACAGATCGGCGATCGAAACCGGATCCAGCTGCCCGCCCCCAACCTCCCGGAGCGGCGTGAAATCCACCTCGCCGCGGTACGGCGACGTGCTTAGCTTGATGCGAGGACTGACGTCCCGCAGTGCAACAGGGGAAACGGGCATGGTATCGGTTTCGTTTGCTGGCCCCGGTGGCGGCGGGCAGGTGGCTGGACCCGGCATTGCAGGAGTCGACCTCATGGCGCGTTCTCCCTCGTCGGGCGGACCGTCGCAACAGATACCAGCGACTGCGCAAATGGCGGGTGAAATGGCGTCGCATATGCGGGTCCGGCCGCAGCGTATTCGGCCGAATCGGGCCGACTTCCGGACGGACGCCGGCTGCAGCCAGCCCTGTGCTCAGGTGACAATTCGGCGACGCCAGCTTGCTTGCCTGCGGCCGGCACGGCGCGCGCGCCCGGGGTGAGGTTCGACGACTGCGACGGTCGCGTCACAGCACCACTCCGTGCGTGACGTAGTAGCAGAACACGCCGGATGCGGCGACCAGCCCCACGCGCAACAGAACCGGGTTCCGCAGCGGCGAAAACCGGCTGTCGCAGCAGATCGCCGCGAGGATCAGCGAAACCGATAGCCATGCAGGCAGCAGATAGCGATTGGAGAAATTACCCCAACCGACCGCGAAGAACGGCAGCATCAGCACCAGGTACACCGCCGTGCTCCGGTTGATCCGCTCACGTACCGGCTCGCGCACCAGCGGTGCCACCATGAACGGAAGCAGATACCAGAACAACGAAAACACGGCGAAGTCGAGCCTCACACCCGACCGATAGGTGGAACCTGCGTCATAGGCCATCACCATGGCGTAGATTCCGGGCACCAGCGCCCGCACCAGCAGCATGGTCAGCCCGCTGCTGTAGGCGAGAAAAGCCGCGATACCCGCCGCGCGCTGCATCCGGGGCGTGAGCAGCAGCACCGGTGCGAACAACAGATACAACACCGACGAATAGTGGAAGCCCGTAGCCAGCAGGCCCCACACCACGAACCCTCGCCACTGGCGCTGGTAGAACGCCAGCAGCGACGTGAACACAAGCAGCGAGGCCAGCCCCTGACGCACGACGTTGATCGTTGCGTTGGACATGACCGGCGAAATGAACAGAAACAGCAGCGAGGCGACCAGGAAGGTCATGTAGCGTGTCTCGCTCATCAGGTAGGCGTGGTAGCGCCGGGTCGCCACCACGACGGTTCCTATCATCACGAGGAACAGCAAGCTCTCGTAGGCAGTAAAGCTCAGGCCGATGCTGGCGAGCGTCAGGCTGAGGTAATAGAAGACCGGCTCGAACCGGCTCGCTACTTCGCCGCGATGGCTCAGGCTCTCGAAAAAGGCGGCGTACACGGACGTGTCGGTGCCCACGTTTATGCCACGCGTGCCAACCGCCAGGTCGACGAGAATGATGGCTGCTGCGACGAACATCAGCCCGAGCAGGATTCGGGCGTTGTTGTCCACCGCAGAGCCGTTCAGGGCAAGCGAAGGGGTCGTTGTCATGGGTCAGCTCGCCTGGTCGGCAGGGGTTGCGCGCGAACCGCCGGAGAAGCGCCGCGCATAGGTAATCACGCGCCGGCGTGCGTAGCGGGCCACGCCGAGCATGCCGGCGACGCGCATCCGCGTGCCGCTGAGCAGCCCCTGCTCGTGCAGCGTGCGGCGGACGTCGATCGACGCAAGGTACATCGCGTCCATGTCTCCGCTCAGTCCACCAGCGCCAAACGGCGGCTTGTGCCAGGACGCAAGCACCGGATCGATCCGCACGCAGCGGTAACCGGAAAGAAGGATCTGCGCCCACAGCATGAAGTCCTCCGCGCGACGGCGACGCTCGTCGAAGCGGAATGGCAAGTCGCGCCGCAGTACCATCGAGGCGGTCGGAAACGGACTGCCCATGAGCGGCAATTTCGGAGCAATCGTGTGCACCGCGACAGGATGGCGCACCACCGGCGGCGGGTCGGTACGTTACTGCACGTTCATGGCATGGGCCAGCAGGGCAATAGCCGGGTCGTCGGCCAGCACTCCCATCTGGATCGAAAGCTTCTCCGGGTGCCAGGTATCGTCGGCATCCAGCAGCGCGATGTAGGGCTGGCGGGCGTGCTCCCACCCCAGGTTGCGCGCACTGCTTGGACCGCCGTTGGTCGGCAGCGAGAACACCCTGACCCAGCCGTCCGGATAGCGTCCGGCCACCTCGTGCAGGCGATCGAGCGTGCGGTCGCCGCTGCAGTCGTCGACCAGCAGCACCTCTGCCGGCGGCAGCAATTGTGCGGCGATCGATGCCACCGCCGGCCCGATGGTGTCGGCACAGCGATAGCAGGGCACCACCACGCTCACCGGCGCGACATGAGCGGTGACCGGGTCGACTTCTGGACGCGCCAAAGTGTCTGCAGTACGGATTTGCATGATGGCTTCCGGATTCAGCACAAACAGTCGAAGATTCGGGCGGCCGCGGCCCGCGCCGCCACCTGCCATTCGGTCGTGCGTCGTTCGAGCAGGCTGCGCAGGGCGTCCTCTCCCTGCACCAGCCACTCCAGGCACCCCTGCAGGGTGGCCGAGGAAAGGTCGCTTGTCTGCAGCACCATTTCCTGATTGCCGAGCATGTCGCGATTGATGCCGCACGCCTTGACGCTGTAGGCGATCGATACCGTCGGAACGCCGGTGGACAGTGCGGCGATGATCGCGTGCATGCGCGCACCGATGAAGAACCGCAGGTAGCTGATGACGTACTTGGTCTGTGCGGCATTGAACGAGTTGGGCATCATCTTCACGGCGTCGCCCAGGTCGGCCAGCTGCTCCAGCAACGGCGCCATGTACTCGGCGTCGCCACCGTGGGTCGCCTCGCGCAGGGGATCGGCGTGCGGGATCAGCAGTACGCCGAGCTGATGCTCATCGACGGCCTGCCGAATGAATGCCTCCAGTTCCCGCGTAGGACGTTGGTTTCGAGGCGCTTGTAGCGCTCGATGAGCCGACTCACGTTGAGCCCGAGCACGCTGCCGTCCCCGCGCGGCCAGAACGGCTTGAGGTCGACCGGTTCCTTGCCCAGGACGAAGGAAGGGTCGGCCATGCGGATCACGTTGCGCAGGCCGAGCTTGTGGACCAGGTAGTCGTGGCTGATCGACTCGCCGGCGCCGACGAACTGCATGCGTGCGAGGTGCCGTGTCACCAGCTCCACAAACTCCGGCTCACGCTCGAAAGGTCCTACCGACGCCCCCCACAACATCACTGGCTTGCCCATGTCCATGGCCCAGCTGTCCACGCTCATGATCGGCGTGGGAATGCGGTAATCGAGTGAATAGTTGTCGCCCCCCACAGCCAGCACGGCATCCACGGTCTCCAGCTGGCGACGCAGCCAGCCGGGCATCGGGAACGGCCAGCCGGCGCGCTTGATCAGAGGCAACGGCAGGCTCTGCAACTGCACCCAATAGCGGGCCGGAGGCGGCAGGTAGGCACGCACCAGGCGAGCGCCAAAGCTGGAGGCCTCCGGCCATTGCGCCCTGTCACGCTCGATGTTGATCGAGGGCACGAGCACTTCCACGTCACCGAATTGTTCCTTCAGCAGCGCGATCGTGCTGCGCACGATCGCTTCGCAACCTCGATTGCTGAAAGATCGCTGTCCAGAGAGGTAAAAACGTTTCACGGTAGCGTCCTGGCATGGGGTGCTGGGTGGCTGGCGCCGGGCGTATGGCAGCGGCGGAGCAAGCGGCACTCGTTCGGCGCCGCTTGGCTCGTGTAGCGGGCGGCGCGCCTCAGGCGGTCGCCGCCGGCCTCAGTGGCGCCACCGCCGCAACCTCCGCCGACGCAAGGGAACGCCCCCGCCCAATGCCGTAGTACGCCAAGCCAGCCGCCTCCACGCTTTCCGGGTCGTACAGGTTCCGCCCGTCGAAGATCGCCGGTTCCCCGAGCTCCTCACGCAGGCGGTTGAAGTCCGGTGCGCGGAACGCCTTCCACTCGGTCACAATCGCCAGAACATCGGCACCCTGCACCGCCGCGTAGGCGTCGTCGCACAACGACAGGTCGTCCCGCTCGCCGTAGATGCGCCGGGTCTCGCCGCTCGCCTCCGGATCGAACGCACGTACCTTCGCGCCCGCTGCCCACAGCTGCTCCATCAGCCGTCGGCTGGATGCTTCGCGCATGTCGTCGGTGTTCGGCTTGAACGCCAGCCCCCACAGCGCCACCGTCCTGCCCTTCAGCTCGCCGCCGAAGTGGCGACTGATCAGCTCGAACAGCTTGCCCTTCTGCGCGGCGTTGACCGCCTCCACCGCACCCAGCAGCTGCGCCGGGTAGTCGACCGAACGCGCGGTACGCTCCAGCGCCTTGACGTCCTTGGGGAAGCACGAGCCACCATAGCCTGCTCCCGGGTAGATGAAGCTGTAGCCGATGCGAGGGTCCGAGCCGATGCCACGACGCACCTGCTCGATGTCTGCACCGACCCGTTCGGCGATGTTGGCGATTTCGTTCATGAAGCTGATCTTGGTCGCCAGCATGGCGTTGGCCGCGTACTTGGTCAGCTCGGCCGAGCGCTCGTCCATCACCACCACGCGGTCGTGGTTGCGGTTGAACGGGGCATACAGGCGGCGCAGCACCTCGATCGCACGCTCGCTGGAGCTCCCGAGAATGATCCGGTCCGGCCGCAGACAGTCCTCGACCGCGTCGCCTTCCTTCAGAAACTCGGGGTTGGAGACCACGTCGAACGGAATCACCGTGCCGCGCTCAGCCAGCGCCTGGGCGATGGTGGCGCGCACCTTGTCGGCGGTGCCTACCGGCACGGTGGACTTGTTGACGACCACCGCGTAGCGGTTGAGGTGGGCGCCGATGCTTCGCGCAACTTCCAGCACGTAACGCAGGTCCGCGCTGCCATCCTCGTCCGGCGGCGTGCCCACGGCGATGAAGATCACGTCGCCATGCGTCACCGCAGGACCCGCCTCCGTGGTGAATGTCAGCCGGCGGCTGGCGTGGTTGCGTTCGACCATCGGCGCCAGCCGTGGCTCGTAGATCGGCACATCGCCCCGCGCGAGCTGGGCCACCTTTGCCGCATCGATGTCGACACAGACCACCTGATTGCCCATCTCCGCCAGGCAGGCGCCGGTGACCAATCCCACGTAACCGGTGCCGAACAGGGTGACTTTCAAGGTCATGCGGATTTCCTTTCTTTGTTTCGCAGACGGAACGGGTCCGCTTCGCTGCAGTGTGTGGGGGCTGAGCCTTGGATCAGGCCTTGGCCGAGGCGTACTCGTAGTAGCTGTAGGCGTAGTAGCCGGCGCTGCGCTTCTCCACCACGTTGAAGATGGCGCCCTTCAACGCAATGCCGTTCTGCTCGAAGCGCTGCTTGGCCAGGGCGATCTCGCGTGCCTGATTGAGACCGAACCGCACCACCAGCAGGCTGGTGCCTGCGTGATGGCCGATCACGGCGGCGTCGGTTACCGCGAGAATCGGGGGGGTGTCGATGATCACCAGGTCGTAGCGCGGCATCAGCCGTGTCAGCAGGGCGGTGAAGTTGCTGTGCATCAGCAGCTCGGACGGGTTCGGCGGAACCTTGCCGCGGGCAATGAACGACAGGTTGCTGGCGCCGCGTACGGTGCGCACGGCCGTCTGCAGGTTTGTCTGTCCGGAAATCAGCTCGGACAGGCCGTTCTCGGCGGTTCCGCCGAGTACCGAATGCAGGCCGCCCTTGCGCATGTCGCCATCGATCAGCAGCACGCGCAGGCCGGCCTGGGCTATCACCACGGCCAGGTTCGACCCGACGAAGCTCTTGCCCACGCCCGGGCTCGGGCCGGAGATCATCAGCAGATTGTTCTTGGCTTCCAGCCGGGCGAAATGCAGGCTGGTACGCAGGCTGCGCAGCGCCTCGGTGGCCAGATCCTCCGGCGCACTGAGTGCCAGCAGCCGCTGCCGGTCCTCGCCGCGTCGGCGGCTACCGCGGCTGGTGATTGCGCACTCGGCATCGCTGAGCGGAATCGAGGCGTAGACCGGCAGGCCAAGCTGCTCGATCACGGCCGGATCTTCCACGCCGCGGTTGAGCAACTGCTGCAGGAAGATGAACCCGACGGCCAGCATGCATCCGATGAAGGTGCCGATCAGCACGATCATGCTCCGCCGCGGCCATACCGGCCGTGCGTTGACCGCCGCCCGATCGATCACGCGGACGTTGCCCACGGTACCGGCGCGTGCGATATCCAGCTGCTGCGCCTGGTTCAGCAGGCTGGTATAGGTCTGGTTGCTGACCTGCACGTCACGAGTAAGCTTCAGCAGCTGCTGCTGGGTACCGGGCAACTTGCCGACCTGCTTCTCCAGCCGCCCCTTCTGTGCCTGCAACTGGCCGATCTGCTGCTGCAGCGCCTTGTAGGCGGGATGCTGCGGCGTGAAGTGATGCTCCATCTGCGTCCGCTGCATTTCCAGTTGCTGGATGTTGCCTTCCAGCGTCACGATCTGATCAAGCAGGCCCTTTGTCTGCAGGCTTATGTCGACCGAATGGGCACCCATCTGGAAGGCGTTCATCGCCTGCTGCGCCTGCTCCAGCTCCATCCGCACGCGGGGCAATTGCTCCTTGACGAACTTCAGGCTGTTGGCCGCCTCGGCCGAGTTCCGGTCCACGTTCTGGCGCACGTAGAGGTCGCTGACCTGGTCCAGCAGCGCCGCCGCCAGCATCGGATCCTCGTTCTGGTAGGTCAGCTCGATAATGCCCGAATCCTTGCCCTGTTCGACTGCGCCCAGATCGCTTTGCAGCTGGTTGACGGTGGCCAGGTGGGCATTGCGACGCACGTCGAAACGCGTGCCAGGGTTGGCGCGGAGGGTCTGCACCTGAATGGTGATGCCATCGGACGAGCGGGTCTGACCGACCCGACCGTGCAGCAGTTCATTGTCGTCGCCGTCCAGCAGCGTATAGGCGCCGTTCTCGCCAGCCACCAGCACCAGCGGCTTGCCGAGCAGGCCCGACGGAAGGTCCAGCTGGAAGATGTCCAGTTGCGAGCCGCCCCAGTCGTACCGACTCAACCCCGCCAGCGGAGCGGCGACCTCACCGGGCTTGTCCGGATTGAAATGGCGCGCCAGGTAGCCGCCGATCAGGGGGAAGCGCTGCGGCTCGGTGGTGACGTCCAGCTTCAGGTTCTGCACCGCCTGGCCAAGTACCGTGCGAGAGGTGATCAGGGCGATCTCGGTGACCGCCTGCGAGGTGGTGGCGCCGAGTGACTCGGTCAGGTCGTCCAGACCCGGAAGGCTGGGCACCTTCTTCTCCACCTGGACCACGGCACTGGCCTGGTACACCGGTGTTGCCAGCATTGCGTAGAGCACGCTGACCACGAAGAAGACGCCGGTCACCGCGATGATCAGCCACTTGCGGCCCATCAACGTACCGAGCAATGCGCGGAGGTCGATTTCGTCGTCGCGCTGCGAGGGATTCTGCTGGGTGGTAGCCATGGCATCCGATTCTTTGCTGGGTTTGAAAATCACAAGTAGCGAAGCCAGCTGGCCACGCCACGCTCAATCAGGGAATAGGCATGCTCGAACGCCTCTGGCGCCTTGCGGTAGGGGTCCCGGATCCCGCTTCCCCCCACCCACTTGTCGAGCAGAAAAACCTTGCCCCCTGCTTCTGGTGCGAAGCGATGAACGGCCGCCGCATGGCGTCGCTCCATCACCAGCACCAGGTCCGCATCGCGCAACAACTGCGTTTCGACCTGCCGGGCCACATGCCCGCTCGCGTCGATGCCGCGTTCCTGCAACAGCCGCAGTGCCGTCGGATCCATCGGCTTGCCGGCCAACGCACCAAGCCCCGCGCTGCCGACCTGGATGTCGCGGCCGGCGAGTTGCTGACGAAACAGATATTCCGCTGTCGGACTCCGACAGATGTTGCCGATGCAAATGACCAGTATTCGTTTGAACACCCTTCGGACGACTCCGCAAAGAGAAAGAAACAGAGCCGCCGAACGGCCTCACTCGGTAAGAACTTTTTCCTGCAGGTCGCCTCGTGGCGCCCGCTGCTTTCGCCGCGAGCAGACTCGACTGTTACGGGACCTGCCGTGGCGGGTCATTCTCGGAACTGACCGTGCATTGAAAGCGTGAAGTCGAGGTCGCATTCGGCGTTCACCGCAGTGAAGGAAGTTGCGGTTTTTTCTCTACGGCAGATTCACCCCCGATGACGTTCCTTAAGGGCGTCTTTACGTCCGTGCCGATTCGAGACGATCAGTACGAGATGGGTCCCATTCACCTCGCGCGAGGAGCCGCCGCCAGATGAGCATTGCGCCGCGCATTCCGTTTATCGCCGCCGATGCCGGCGGGGCGGACACGCATGACGACGCTGCACCTGGCCGGGCGAGTCGCGCGGCGGCACCCGTTCCGCTCCTCGCCGGACGTATCGGCATGTCGCTTGTCATCGCAGGAGGCGCCCCTGCCGGGGCGGCCCGGCGCTAGCTGACGCGATGGTTCGTGTCCCGTGCCGGAGGGTTCCGGTCCGGGTTCCTTTGCCCCTAGCGGGCTCAACAAGAAGGCTGCACGAGATGAAACTACTTCCCGCTGTCACATTCGTCGCATCGCTGGCCCTGCTGCACGGCTGTGCCATTGCGCCTGGGCAACACATGGACGTCGATGCCCTGCAGGATGGCAACAGCCATGTGCAACTGGTGCAGATCGATGCGCAGACGCTGGCCCAGAACCAGACCGCGGTATCGGCTGATACCGTTCCCCAGGAACTGCTCCAGTATCAACCGCAACCCTATGAGGTGGGGCCGGGCGACACGCTCTACATCACCGTATGGGATCACCCGGAACTGACTTCGCCAGCCGGATCGCAGCAGCAGACCGTGGCCAACGGCCGTCTGGTCCGCCCCGATGGCACGCTCTTCTATCCCTACGTCGGTACGGTGCAGGCCGCCGGAATGTCGATCGAACAGCTGCGCAAGGAGCTGACCAGCCGCCTGTCCAAGTTCATTCCCTCACCGCAGGTGGATGTCGGCGTGGTCGGCTACAACAGTCACCTGGTCACTCTCGCGGGTGCGTTCACCAAGACCGAGGTGCAGCCGGTCACGGCGGTGCCAATGACTCTGGCACAGGCCATCGGCAATGCCGGCATCAACACCGAGCAGGCGGACCTGTCGGACCTGATCCTCACCCGTGACGGCCACAATTACCATCTCGATCTGAACCAGCTCGGCACCGACGTCACCCAGGACATCTACCTCAAGCCGGGCGATCGGCTGTTCCTGCCCTACAACGACCAGCGCGAGGTGTATGTGCTGGGTGAGGTGCTGCGTCCGATGTCGGTGACCTACAAGACCGGCGACCTCAACCTGACCCAGGTACTCGGGCGCGCCGGCGGCATCAATCCGGTGACGGCCAACGCCAGGGCGGTCTACGTGATCCGAGGCGTCAAGGACCTGCAAAAGGAACCCGCCACGGTCTACCACCTCAACGCGCGCTCGCCTTCGGCGTACGCTCTGGCGGACAACTTCACCGTCCGTCCCGGCGACGTGGTGTGGGTCGGCCCCTCCGGTATCACCAGCTGGAATCGTGTGCTGAGCCAGTTGCTGCCGCTGTCGGGTCTGGTCAGCCAGGCCGCGCTGACCAACCAGCGCCTGGGCAACGGCAACTGATCGCACTGCCAATCGCCTGAACGGAAGGCCCGACAACGTCAGGCCTTCCACAGGCCGCCAGAGGGTGCAGGGATTTCGGCCGGCCGCAGACGCCTTCCTGCCGCCGCGTCAGACGCACCGCCCAGGACGGGCAGCGGGCACAGGGAGGTGCCGGGGCTGGTCAGCTCTGCACGAGCCCGACCACATCCACGGATCACGTTGCCTTTTCCTCTGGACATGCCAGTCGCATCGGCGAACTGGCGGCTCCAGGCCTCCGGAGTGCGCCTGCCTATTTTCCCGCCGGGTGGTTTTGTGAACTGCCAGCGGTGGGTGAGGCGACGGTACAGACCGCGCCTTGGTGTATTCGCACCGGCAACGCGCGCAGATGCGCGCCGCGGCAGGGACCACCAACGCACAGACCGTCGTCGGTACGGAAGCTCGCCCCATGCGCTGCGCAGATCAGCGTATCGCCACTGACCAGGAACTTGCCTGGAGCCCAGTCCAGGCGGCGGCCGGCATGCGGACAGACGTTGATCCAGGCGCGCACGGCATCGCCGCGACGCCACACGATCACGCTCTCGCTCTCCCCATCGACGCAGGCATCGACCGCGATCGCTTCGCCATCGGTCGTCTGCTCGAGTCGGCACAAGGCCTGCAGCGGGGCCATATCGTCAGCTGTATCCATCGGCACTTGTCTTGGAGGCGTCGAGGCCCCATCGTTGCACGCGTAAGTCGTTGATTTTACCACACGGATTTTTAACATGCGCTTCGTCATTGGCTCCCTGCAACGTCCCCGCCACCCGCTGGCCCGTGCCTTGTCCCTGCTGCTGGGACTGGCCGTGGTGGGAGTGCTGATGGTGTTCGGCCTGGTCGTGGCGGGTGTCCTGCTGGTTGGCGGCGGCATCCTGCTGGCGGTGCGCCAGTGGAAGCGTGCCCGTGCCGCCGGCAACGCGACGTCGTCGCGGCCCGGGCACCGCCCGGAAGTGCTCGAGGGCGATTTCGTGGTGATTCACCAGCACCGCCACGTCACGCACTGACCGGCCACCACCGCACAAGAAGCGGATGGCCCGCTGTGGCCATCCGCGGCATCCTGCGGGCATGCTCCGAAGTGGATGTGCGCCATGAATGCCCGCCGTTCCGACACCGAGTCCGCGCTGGAGCGGGTCCGGGATCTGCTTGACCAGGCCGATGGCGTCCCGTCGCTGGAAGCATTGGCCCGCGCTGTCTCCCTCAGCCCGGCTCATCTGCAGCGGGCGTTCCGGCGTCGGTTCGGAATGAGCCCGGCCGAGTACCACCGCGCGCGGCGCTTCGGCCAGCTCAAGCACGCGCTGCGCGAGGGCGTCGCGGTCACCGAAGCTGTCTACGAGGCTGGCTTCGGCTCCGGCAGCCGCGTCTACGAACACAGCAATCGCCTGCTCGGCATGACCCCGGCCAGCTATCGCGCTGGCGGAGCGGGCGCCAGCATCCGCTACACCACCACCGACACCTCGCTCGGCCGGCTGCTGGTGGCCACCACCAGCCGCGGAATCTGTGCGGTGACCCTGGGCGGCGACGATGTCGAGCTCGAGCGTGGCCTGGCCGACGAGTTTCCCCATGCCCGCCGCGAGCGGGTCGATGCCGGCCGCGAGGAGTGGTTGGACGCGGTGATCGGCCGGGTCACCCACCAGCTGGGTTGGGACTGCGGACCGCGGCCGGCCATGCCCCCGCTGGATATCCGGGCAACCGCGTTCCAGTGGCGCGTGTGGCAGGCGCTGACCCGGATTCCCGCCGGCCAGACCCGCAGCTACGGGCAGTTGGCCGCGGAACTGGGGCAACCCGGTGCGGCGCGCGCCGTGGGCAACGCCTGCGGCCGCAACCGGCTGGCGCTGATCGTGCCCTGCCATCGGGTGATCCGCGAGGACGGTTCGCCCGGCGGTTGGCGCTGGGGCCTGCAGCGCAAGTACGCATTGCTGCAGGACGAAGCGCGCCACGCGGGCCAGCCCGGGCCGGCTTGAAGCGCACTCAACCCAGCTTTCGGAAACGCTCGCTACCGACCCGATGCCCGCCCGATTACGCTGCGCTTTGCTTAGACTATGCAGCGCGTTGCCGACCGGCACCGCTCCCCCCGGACCCCGAAACATGAACGACACGACTGCCCCCCTCGCTGGCGCGCCGGTGCGCGCGCTGGACAACCCGCGCGTGATGATCCCGCTGGCGCTGCTGGCGCTGTACGTGATCTGGGGCTCGACCTATCTGGGCATCCGCTTCGCGCTGGAGAGCTACCCGCCGTTCCTGCTGGCCGGGGTGCGCTTTCTGGCCGCCGGCTGCGCGATGTACGGTTTCCTGCGCTGGCGCGGTATCGCCTCGCCGACCCGGCGGCAATGGCGCAACGCCGCCTTCACCGGCGTGCTTCTGCTCGGCTTCGGCAACGGACTGGTGTGCTTTGCCGAAGAGCGGGTCAGTTCCGGCATCGCCGCGGTCGCGGTGGCCAGCATGCCGTTGTTCGCTGCGGTGTTTTCCGGCATGTACGGCCAGTGGCCAAACCGCCGCGAGACGCTGGGCCTGCTGGTCGGCTTCGTCGGCGTGATCGTGCTCAACCTGGGCAGCGGCCTGTCCGGCTCACGTCTGGGTGCGATCGCCCTCCTGACCGCGGCGATGTGCTGGGCCTTCGGCTCGGCCTGGAGCCGCCGCCAGGACATGCCGGCCGGCCCGATGAACACCGCCGCGCAAATGCTTTGCGCCAGCGTGGCCCTGCTCGCGGTCGGTTTCGCCGGTGGCGAGCACCTGCCGGCCCATCCCACCCTGCGCGCCACCGCGGCGGCGGTGTACCTGGCCGTATTCGGATCGATCATTGCCTTCAGCGCCTACCTGTACGTACTCAGGCACGCGCGGCCGGCGCTGGCCACCAGCTATGCCTATGTGAACCCGCCGGTGGCGGTGCTGTTCGGCCTGCTGCTGGCCGGCGAGACGGTAGGGCCGTTCGATCTGGCCGGGATGGCGATCATCCTGATGGGCGTCGGCGTGATCACCCTTGCCCGGCAGCGCCGGCAATCGGGCTGATCGCCCTCCGGCCAGCCGGGAACCACAGGCTGGAACAGCGCGCCGCCACTTCCGCATGGGCGACAGTGGCGGCGCGGCTTCACGATTCGCGCAGCGCGGTGGTGATCGGCAGTCGCGCGGCCCGCATGGCTGGAAACAGTCCGCCCACGAAGCCGATCGCCAGCGCCCACTTCAAGCCTGTCCCGATCAGCTGCGGGCTTACCTGGAAGCGGAACATCACCTGGGTCAAGCCGTTAAGAGTCGAGGCGGAGTAGCCGTTGAACACCAGCCATACGACCAGCGCACCAAGCAGGCCACCCAACAGCGCAAGCAGCATCGTCTCGATCATGACCGAGACCACCACCGGTGCGCCGCGAAAGCCGATCGCACGCAGGGTGGCGATCTCCCGGGCCCGTGCGGCCACTGCGGCGAACATGCAGTTGAGCGCGCCGAAGATCGCGCCGATCGCCATGATCACGCCAACGGTCAGCCCGATCGCATGGATCACCTTGGCCAGACCGGCCGACTGCTTGGTGAAATAGTCCGTGGTGGTACTCGCGTCCACCCGCAGCCGCGGGTCAGAAGCCAGTGCCGCCTTGAACGGCCCGAACGCCTGCGCATCGTGCAGCCTGGCCAGCACCGACTGGGCGCTGCTGCCGCGCCCATAGGCGCTGGCCACCACCTGGCGATCGGCCCAAAGCTCCGAATCGTAGGCGTCGCCGGAGGCGAACACGCCGACCACTTTCCACGGCTGGTTGCCCAGCTTGACGGTGTCGCCCACCTCCATGCCACGGAACTGGCCGGCCGCCCCCTGGCCCACGATCAGCTCGCGCAGGCCGGACTGGAACCGGCGCCCCTGGATGATTTTCAGATCCGGGCGCATCGCCCAGGCGGCGGAGTCGACTCCACGCAACTGTGCGTTGGCGTCGTCACCGGAGTCCTTGGTCGGCACGCTCGCGGCGACCACCAGCTCGGCCGATATCAGCGGCTTGCCGTCGCTCTGGGCGATCCCCGGTGCCTGCTCGATGGCCAGCACGTCATCGTGGGTGATCACCGAGGCGCTCTCGGCCACGGCACCACCGCGCATCACGATCGCGGTGTCGTCCCGGCCGCCGCTTTGCAGAGTGGCCGTCAGTCCCTCGCCCATCGCCAGCAGCGCCACCAGCACGCCGACTACCCCGGCGATGCCGATCACGATCACCGAGGATGAGCCCAGCCGCTGGCGGAGCGTACTGACGCCCACGGCGGTGACCGAAGCGGTCTGTCGTCCGCTGCGGAACAGCGCCAGCCACGCGATGAACAACAGCGCCAGGACGGCTATCCCCAGCCAGGGCAACAGGGTCCAGCAGACCACGGCGGCGACCAGCAGCAGGCAAAGCCCGAGGTTGGCAAGCAATCGCTTCATTTCGTTCTCCCTCAGCGTCCGCTCAAGGCGTCCACGATATTCAGGCGCATCGCGCGCCACGATGGCAGCCAGCCCACCACCAGCCCGATCACCAGCATCAGACCCAGGCCGCGTGCCCAGGTCGCGCCACCGAGCCCCTGGACCGGGATCATGCCGCCACTGGCCACGCCAAGGGCCGGCACGATCACTGCCACCAGCCCCAGCCCCAGCACCCCGCCAAGCAGCAGCAACAGCACGCTTTCGGCCAGCACCATCGCCTGCACGCTGCGGCTGGAGAAGCCGATCGTCTTCAGCACCGCCAACTCGCCGGTGCGTTCGCGTACCGCCTGCATCATGGTGTTTCCGGTCAGCAGCAACAGGGTGAAGAACACCGCGCCCATGATCGACATCACGATCAGGCCGATATTGACCATCTGCTTCAGGAACGAGGCCTGGAACGCCTGCTCGGTCTGCGCCTTGGTCTCGTGGTCGGAGTTGGCCGAGATGGCGTCGATCTGTCCGGCGACCGCGTCGGCATGGGACGGATCGCCCACCTTGACGATGTACCAATGCACGGTACCGCTGCCGAAAGCGTTGTTCTCGTCGAAGTATTTCCAGTGGAACATCAGCATCTGCTCGCGACCGGCAGCCTTGGGGTCCCTGGCGTGGAAAATGCCCGCAACGTCGAAAGTCCAGGTATTGCTGCCGGAGGCGCGCGAGGGGAAGATCGTCGACTGCAGCGGGATCTTGTCGCCGACTTTCCAGCCGAACCGTTTGGCCAGCGCCGCGCCGACGATGGCACCGGTGCGCGTGCGGTCCCATGCCTGGCGCTGTTCGGCCGGCAACGACAGTTCCGGGTACAGGTCCAGGTAGCTCGGGCTGACCGCGAAGCTGACCACCTGGTTGCGCTGGTCCTGGTAGACCCCGCCGAACCAGTTGGCCGAGGCCACGTCCACCACGCCCGGCACCTGGGCGATGCGCTGGCCCAGGCTTTGCGGCAAGGGTTGCTGCATCGACATCCGCGAATTGACGATCAGGCGGCCGGCGCCCTCGACGCTGCCGCCGGCGCTGAATGCCACGCGCACCGCGTCGAGCATGCCGAACAGCACGAATGCGGCAATGATCGACACCAGGGTGAGGATGGTGCGGGTCTTGCGGCGGAACAGCGCCGCCCAGATCAGGTGAAGGTACTTCATGGCAGGTTCCTCTCGGCAAGGTCGAGCCGGGGCGCGGCCATCACGCCAGCGCCTGCTCGACCAACGCGCCCTTGTCCAGATGCAGCGTGTGGTTGGCGTACTCGGCGGCCTTGGGGTCGTGGGTGACCATCACGATGGTCTTGCCGTGCTCGCGATTGAGCGTGCGGAGCAGCCCCAGCACGCCTTCGGCCGACTGGCGGTCCAGGTCGCCGGTGGGCTCGTCGCAGACCAGCAGGGTGGGATCGGAAACGATCGCGCGGGCGATCGCCACGCGCTGCTGCTGCCCACCGGACAGCTCGGCCGGCTTGTGCGAGGCCCGATCGTCCAGGCCGACCAGCTTCAGCGCAATCGCCGCACGCTGGCGCCGCTGCGCCGCCGACAGGCGGGTCAGCAGCAACGGCAGTTCGACATTGCGCTGGGCCGACAGCATCGGCATCAGGTTGTAGAACTGGAAGATGAAGCCGACGTTGGCCGCACGCCACTTCGCCAACGCGCCGGCGCCAAGCTGGTCGATGCGCTGGCCGCCGACGCCGATGCTGCCAGCGGTGGGGGTGTCCAGTCCGCCGATCAAATTCAGCAGCGTGGTTTTCCCCGAACCGGAAGGGCCCATCAGCGCCAGGAATTCCCCCTGGGCGATGTCCAGGTCGATGTGGTGCAGCACTTCCACCTTCTGCTTGCCGCGGACGTAGACCTTGGCAAGGTCGCGAATCTCTATCAGGTTGGCCATGGCAGCTCTCCGTTGGCTCGATAATGTGTGCGAACTGTTGCGACGACCGGACAGGCAGATCGCCGCCCGCGCTTGCAGTCGGGGCGCGGCGGGGGAGCCCGTCGCCCTGACCTGTCGTGGTGCTTCGTCTGGCCGGCCTACTTCTCGACGGTCACCGCCGCGCCGTCGGCAAGTGCGGCTGGCGGCGCCAGCACCACGGTGTCGCCGGCCTGCAGGCCCGAGGGCACCAGGCGCTGATCACCAAAGCCGGTGGTGCTGACGTTGCGCTGGCGGACCTTGCCCTCCTGCAGCACGAACACCACCTCCTGTCCCCGGCGCCGAACCACCGCGGCAGGCGGTAGCAGCACGCCCCGCGGCGCCTGCGTCGTGGGCTTGGCGCGCTGCTCCAGGAACGAAACGCGTACCCCCATGTCGGGCACGATGCGGGCATCGGTCTGCTCCAGCGCCACGCGCACCTTGATGGTGGCCTTGCCCCGGTCGGCGGCGGGCACGATGGCGATCACGTGGGCCGGGATCTTCCAGTCCGGATAGGCGTCCAGTACCGCCTCGGCGGGCATGCGTGGCTGGACCCGGCCGATGTAGGCCTCGTTGACGTCCACGTCCACTTCCAGCGAATCCATGTCGACAATGGTGCCCACACCGGTGCGTGTGAAGCCGCCGCCCGCGGATAACGGCGAGACGATCTCGCCGATCTGCGCGGCCTTGTCGGTGACCACGCCGGCGAACGGTGCACGTACCACGGTGTAGTCGTAGTTGACCTGGGCCAGCGCGGCCTGGGCCTGGGCCACCCTCTCCTGCTGGCGCTGCGCATTGAGCTGTGCGGTGTAGACATCGACCGTCGTGTTCGCCTGCTCGGCAGCCTGGTGCGAGAGCAGGCCGCGATCGGCCAGCGCGGTGGCGCGGTCGGCCTCGTTCCGCGCCTGCCCCAGTTGCGCCTGCAGTTGCGCCCCCTGCGCTCGCGCGGCCTGCACAGCGGCTTTCGCGGCATCCAGGTTGGCGCGGTAGCCGCTGTCTTCGAGTCGCGCCAACACCTGCCCGCGCTCGACGTGGTCACCTTCCTCGATCAGTACCTCGGTCAGGGTGCCGGTGATCTGCGCCGATACCGTGGCTTGCCGTCGTGCGGTGATGTAGCCGGTCGCCTGCAGCACCGCGCCGGCCTGGCCGGCATTCGAGGGCGACGTCGCGATCGCCGTTCGCACTGCAACCGGTCGCTGACCGAGCATCCACCATCCCGCCGCGGCAAGCAGTGCCACGACGACCGCCGCGCCGATCCACCAGGGCCAGCGCGGCGTGGCTTTGCCGATGTCCTCGCGCTGACTGCGATCGATCTTCAGCGCGCCCAACAAGTCCCCGTTATCCACACCTTCGCTCCTTGGCCACCGACTGGCCTGCTGGCATGCGCCCCGATAACTCCATCATCGCCTGATGCGCCTGCTGCACCCTAGGGACCAGCATCAACCATCGCCTGTGACAGGTGTCATCCCGGCGCGGCCATGATGCGGCCATCCGGGGGTTGCGTCTGCTGCCGCGACACTTATCGGTTGCATCCCCCTGCGGACACGCTCCTGGCCGGGAGCCAGCAGCGACGAAGCGCTACACTTGATCTCCCCGAACAGCCTGCGCAGCGGCCATGCACTACGTGATTGATCCCCCTGTCCAGCCCTCGTTGCCGGTAATGGGCGACACCCGACGCTTCCCGGTGCGCCGGATCTTCTGCATCGGCCGCAACTACGCCGAGCACGCGCGCGAAATGGGGGCGGCGGTGGACCGCGACGCCCCGTTGTTCTTCTGCAAACCGGCCGACGCAATCGTCAGTGATGGCGCCGATATTCCGTATCCGCAGGCCACCGGCGATCTCCATCACGAGGTGGAGATGGTGGTGGCACTGGGCGCCGGTGGTCGCGACCTGACCCCACAGGCAGCGGCTGCCTGCGTATGGGGACACGCGGTGGGGCTGGATCTGACGCGGCGCGACCTGCAGGCCGCCGCCAAATCGCGCAGCCATCCCTGGGAAGTGGCCAAGGCTTTCGATCGTTCGGCGCCGGTCTCGGCATTGCGCCCGGTGGACCAGGGCAGGCCCGATCCGGAGACCCTGCTCAGCCTCAGCGTGAACGGCACCGTGCGTCAACAGGCACGCCTGGGCCAGATGCTGCACACCGTGCCGCAGATCATTGCCACGCTGTCGACCCTGTTCGAATTGCAGCCGGGTGACCTGATCTTTACCGGCACGCCTGCCGGCGTGGCCGCGCTGCATCCGGGCGATCGCTTCCATGCCGCGCTGCAGGGAATCGCCGAGCTGGATGGGCGCATCGTCTAGACGACCGCCGCCGGCGCTCGATATCCGCCCGGCCCGTACTGCGTTAGAGTCCACGCTGATCACCCCCTTCCCTAGGAGACCGGCATGGGCATGTTGCAGGAATTCAAGACGTTCGCCATGCGTGGCAACGTGGTCGACCTGGCCGTAGGCGTGGTGATCGGCGGCGCCTTCGGCAAGATCGTCACCTCACTGGTCAACGACGTGATCATGCCGCCGATCGGCTGGCTGATCGGTGGCGTGGACTTCTCGCGGCTGCGCTGGGTGCTGCGACCGGCCAACCTCAGCGATCCGGCGCACAAGATCAGCGAGGTGGCAATCCAGTACGGCGCTTTCCTCAACACCGTGATCCAGTTCGTCATCGTGGCCTTCGCCATCTTCATGCTGGTCAGCGCCATGAACCGGCTGGCGCGCAAGCACGAGGACGAACCGGCCAAGGCACCCGAACCGGCCGCCATCCCGCCGGACGTGCGTCTACTGACCGAGATTCGCGACCTGCTCAAGGCCGGCCAGCCGAACCCGCCGTCCGGCCTGGACCGGCAACCGTAGCGGCAGCAGCTTCGGCGCCACGGGGAGCCCGGCCGACATCGCGCCCGCGTGGATGGCCGGCTCGCACGCGCCATCCACGCCGCCATGACTTCCGGCCTAAGCGAACACGGCCAGCACCACCAATAATCGACGATCACCCACCGCGGAGTTCTCCATGCATCGCGTCCCCCTGCGCCTGCTCGCAGCGAGCCTGCTTCTGGCCACCGGCCTCGCCCAGGCCGCTTCCCCCACGACCATCCCGGAGGCGGCTGTCCGGACCGCGGCGCATTTGCGCGACCGCGCCCTGCAGGACGATACCGGCTATCGCATCGTCCAATCGCTGACCACCGAAGTAGGGCCGCGCCTGGCCGGAAGCCCGGCCGACCAGCGTGCACGCGACTGGGCGGTCGCCAAGTTCAAGGCGCTCGGCTTCGACAAGGTCTACACCGAACCGGTCAGCTTTCCCAAGTGGGAGCGTCGTAGCGAAAGCGCCGCCATCGTGGCGCCGTTCCCGCAGCCACTGAGCGTGATCGCACTGGGCTACTCGCCGGCCACGCCGGCCGGCGGCCTGACCGCCGACGTGGTGAAGTTCGACAGCCTCGATGCGCTCAAGGCAGCCGATGCTTCGCAGATCAAGGGCCGGATCGTCTATGTCGGCTATCGCATGCACCGGCACGAGAACGGTCAGGATTACGGCACCGGTTCGCCGGTGCGCGTGCAGGGTCCGGTGATCGCGCAGGCGAAGGGAGCCGTCGGCTACCTGCTGCGCTCGGCCGGCACCGATGCACACAGCCGCACCCCGCATACCGGGGTGACCGGTTTCCGCGACCCGGCCAAGGCGATCCCGGCGGCGGCCCTGTCCAATCCCGATGCGGATCAGCTCGAGCGAGTGCTCGCCTACGGCAAGCCGGTGCGCGTGAAGATGAACCTGGACTGCGGCATCACCGGCCAGTACACCGGCGCCAACGTGATCGGCGAGATCACCGGCGGCAGGCATCCGGAGCAGGTGGTGGCGATCGGCGGCCACCTGGACTCCTGGGATCCGGGTACCGGGGCGATCGACGACGGCGCCGGCGTGGCGATCGCGATGGCGGCGGCGAAACTGATCCATGACCTGCCCCAGCGGCCGGACCGCACCATCCGCGTGATCGCCTTCGCCAATGAGGAAATGGGGCTGTGGGGCGGTCGCGCCTATGCCGAAAAGCACGCCGCTGAAGTGGCGCGATTCCAGCTAGGCACCGAGTCGGACTTCGGCTCGGGCAGGATCTGGCGCATGAGCGCGAGCGTGAAGCCCGAAGCGCGTGGCGCGATCGGGCAAATCGCCAAGGTGCTGGCGCCGCTGGACGTGGCCTACGACGCGTCGCGTCCGGGCGGCGGCGGTTCGGATCTGTCGCAGATGCACGGCAAGGGCATGGCCGCGCTGTCGCTGACCCAGGATGGCACCGACTACTTCGACTACCACCACACGGCCAACGACACGCTGGACAAGATCGATCCGGATGACCTGGCGCAGAACGTGGCGGTGTATGCCGTTTTCAGCTACATGGCTGCGCAGGCCAATGGCGACTTCGGCTCGGCGCCCGGCGCATTCGCAGACGACGGTGCCGACGAGTAGCCCGCTCCGCCGCTGGCACCATCAAGGTGCCAGCGGCAAAGTCGCTTCAGTGGCTGGTGTGCTGGTCGGACTTGTAGTTCTGTCCGGACTCGACCAGTACCCGCGGGAAGCAGAATGACTTCTGCATGACCGCGATCGCCATCGGTACGGCCACGCTGCGTTCGACTCCGTCCACACTCTGGCAACTGGTGCCCTCGGGCAGGTCGTAGTGAATGATGCGCACGGTGTACTGCGGGCAGACGTCGCCGCAGCGGAAATCGGCGACCACCGGAGCGCCGTTGTGGCGTCCCAGCGGTACTGTGGTGCCCATCAGCTGCGCCTTGTCCCAGGGCCTGGATGCATAGGCCTGCAACGCGGCGTCGTCCAGATTCGCCGGCTCGTCGGCCTGGATCGCGCACGCCCCGGTCGAGGCAAGGGCGGCGAGCAGGAACGTCTGCCGGAAGAATGAAAAAGCGCGCATGGGCCGCTCCTGGCTGGAAACACTGCCGACAGTGTAGCGGCCGCGCCGTGAAGCAGGCAGGGACCGGGCGCGGCGCTCAGATTGCGCCGGCATCCTCCTGCTCCAACGCCTGCAGGTTGTCCTTGATCCGGCCGATCACCGCCAATGCCTGCTCCAGGTCCTGCGCGCTGATGCCCTGGGTCGCATCACGGCGAAGGCCCCGGCTGATCTCCTGCATGTCGTCCATCACCCGGTGCGCCTGCTCGGTCAGATGCAGCCGCCAGGCCCGCCGGTCGCGCGGGTCCGGCCTGCGCTCGACGAAGCCGGCTGCCTGCAACCGGTCGATCACCCGGCCCACGGCGATCGGCTCCATCTCCAGGAATTCGGCCAGCTCGTTCTGCCGCAAGTCCTCGCGATGATGCAGCATCTTGATGGCGCGCCATTGCGCACGGGTCAGCCCGAAGCGCACCGCGCGGCGGTCGAAATGCTTGCGGAACAGCAGGGTCACGTCGCTCAGCAGGTAACCGAACGGGACATCTTCGGGCTTGACCATGATCGGTAGTGCCTCCAGCTTTCGTCATACCGAAGCATACGGTGCCGCCGCAGTACAGGCCATGACCACGTCGATCACCATCGTCACTGCCGACCTGACCAGGCAGGACACCGATGCCATCGTCAATGCCGCCCATCCGTCCCTGCTCGGTGGCGGCGGTGTGGATGGCGCAATCCACCAGGCCGCCGGGCCGCAATTGCTGCGGGCCTGCCTGGCCTTGCCCGAGGTTGCTCCGGGCATCCGCTGCCCGACTGGCCAGGCGCGGCTGACACCCGGCTTCGAACTGGCGGCGCGCTTCGTGATCCACACGGTCGGACCGGTGTGGCGCGGTGGCGGGCATGACGAGGCCCGACACCTCGCCGAGTGCTATCGCAACACCTTGCTGCTGGCGCTGCAGCATGGCCTGCGATCGGTCGCCTTTCCCGCGATAAGCTGCGGTGTCTACGGTTTTCCCCCGGCGCACGCGGCCGCCGTCGCACGGCGCACGCTGAGGCAGCTGGATCCCAGGCAGTTGCCGCGGGACCTCCGGCTGTGTTGCCACGAGCCGGCGATGACGGCGGTGTGGCGGAAGGTCTTCAGCGAAGCTTGAACGGATACAGCGGAGGCAGCGCGCCGTCGTGCACCGGGGGCGCATCGGTACGCCAGGCGAAACCGCCGGCAAACACCCGCCCCAGCGACAACGGACCGGGCTCGTGGCGCTCGTCATAACGGCGGCGCTGCAGTTCCGCGATGGCGGCGCGCTGCGGCCCGGAGGCCAGCGCCGAGGCCACCTGGCCCAGGTTGGCAAGACCCGGGCGTTCGGCCCGCGCCCACTCAAGCAACCTGGCCGCCTGCTCGGCCGCCGGACCCGTGCTGGCAACGGCCATGAAGGAGCCGCGGCATGCCCTGGCGGACAACACCGGAGACGACGTGGCGGCAGCATGGGAACCCCCGGAGGCAGCGGCCGTGCGGCGCGAACGCCACCACCGCCATCCCAGCCAGCCGCCGGTCAGTAGAGCCAACACCACCAGCACGACCGCCGCGAGCGCGGTCATGCCCGGCGTGATGGCTCGATCATCGGCGGCAGCGGCAGGTTCGGCCGGCACACCGGCCGCCGGCGGCGCGCTGCCCGCGCTGGATGCCGCAGCGGCACCGCCTCCATGCGCCGGCAGTACCGTCAGGCGGTGCTCGGCAATCGTGGCGAACTGCGCCTTGCCGGTCTGCACGTTCCACCATTTCACCGTGGTCGCGGGCAGCACCAGCGTGCCGGGCCGATCCGGCACCACCGCGAAGGAGCGCTGGCGCCGACCGATCATCCACGAGCCACTGGCCGTGGTCGCGGTCACCGGCTTGTCCGGATACACCTTGGCTCCCTTCACCTCGGGCAGACTCAGTTCCGGCAGCGCCTCATAAGGCAGACCCCGCGCCTGCATGGTCATGGTCAGGTCCAGCGGCTGGCCCACGGCCACCTTGCCGTCCGCGGGCAGGCCCTCGAGGTCGAGGGTCAGCTCGCGCGCCGGCAGCCAGGCGCTGGCGCCCCAGTCCGCCGGTGGCGGCAACACCTTCACGCTGACCGCCTCGGAGGCGGCGGTAACCGGAGTACCCATGCCGAAGAAACTGTCCGGGTCGGTCGGGTCGACCATTTCTCCCTGGAACTGGAACGGGGCGATATCCAGCTTCCCGGCGTGACGCGGGACCACCGCGAAACGCTGCTCGATCACGTGGTAGGTCCGCCCGTTCTGCTGGACGTCGTAGTTGAGGTCGTCGCCAAGGCGACTGATCTCGGTTCCCGGCACCTGTGGGGGGGACAGTGAAGCGCTGCTCAGCGCGCCACTGTAATGAAGTCGCACGATCAGCAGCAGCTGCTCGCCGACGCGCACCTGGCCCGGCTCGGCGCTGGCCTCGACGAACACCTTTGCTCGCGCGGCCGACCCGGCCGCCGCGGCGGCGGTAACCTCCAGTTGCAAGGGGTCGGTACGTTCGCCACCGACCGCCAGTGCGGGAATGGTCAGGTGGCCCAGCCGGTTCGGCCGCAACGCGATGCCGTAACTGAGCTGGTTGCTGCGCCGCCCGTTGACGATACTGATGCTGTTGTTGCTGGACATCCCGAGGATGGTGAAATCCCCGGCCAGCGGCGCCAGATCCGGCGCCTGGCTACCGCTTGGATCCTCGACCCGCAGGTTCAGTGTCACCGTCTGGCCAAGCGGCACGCTGCTTCTATCCAGCGAGGCCTGCACCTTGGCCTGTGCCAGCAGCGGCATCAGGCAGAGCAACACCCACAGCCAGCGGGAGCGGACCCTGCGTGGAGTACTCATGGCTGCTCCCCGCCGAAGGTGAGGCGATGATGCCGCTGGCGGTATTCGATCTCGAACTTGCGGCGCAGCAGCGCGCCCGGATCGTCCGGCACGCGCTGCAGCGCCTGGCGCAGCTCGGCCGGCAGCTTCGACTGCGGGTCGTCTGCCTCGAGCACACCCAGCTGATGCGGCCCCTTGGCAGGCTTGGCCCGCTGCCTGGCCAGCGCGCGATCCATCTGCTGCTTCAGGGCCTGGCCGGCCCTGGCCGCGCGCGCCTTCTGCTCGGCACTCTGCGGCGTCGGTTGTTGCGCCCGGCCCTTCCCGCCTGACTTGTCATGGTCGGTATCGCCCGGCTGGCGATGAGTCCCTTTTTTCCTGCTGCGCCTGGCCATCCTGGCCCGGCTGCTGCGGCGATGACGAATCCCTGCCTCCGGATTGGCCCTTCGGCGGGCCTTGCTGGGTCGACTTGCCCTGGGTCTTCCCCTGGTCGCCCTGGTCCTGCTGCGGCGACGGCTGGCGGCGCAGCCAGTCACTCACCGCCTTGCGGTTGGCAATGGCGTCGGCATCGCCCGGATCGGCCGCCAAGGCACGGTCGTAGGCATCAAGGGCCTTGCGGTAGTGGCCCGCCTTCGCCAACGCATTGCCAAGGTTGTATTGAGCCTGGGCGCCATCGAGCGGCGCCAACGCCTTGATCGCGGCGTCGTAGTCGCCCGCCCGGTAAGCGGCCGCACCACGCCAGGCCGGGTCGTGCGCCAGTTGCTGGGCCTGCCTGGCACGCCCATGTCGCAGCGCCTGGGCAGCCTGCTGATCGGGGCGACGCCACAGGTCGCTCCAGCTGGCGGCCATCGCGCGACCCGGAAGCAATGGCAGCAACACCAGCGCCAGCATCAGCAGCCAGCCCCGCCTGAAGGCCATCGCCGCCAGCGGCAACAGCAGCAGCACCAGCCATGGGCCGCGATCCTGCCACTGCTCGTCCCGGCTGCCGCTGACCGCGTGTCCGCGGGTGCGCCGCAGTTCGCCGCGCAAGGCGGCAATGTCCTGTCCATCGTCGCGCATGGGAACGTAGCGCCCGCCGCCGGCGGCGGCCAACGCGGCGAGGCTGTCGTCGTCGCGGCCGGCCACGCGCACCCCGCCGCCGGTCGACTCTCCCACCGCGCCAGCGGATGTGCCCACGCCCAACACCGAAACCCGCACGCCCTCGGACCGCGCCTGCCGCGCGGCCGCCAGCGCGTCCGCGGGAACATGGTCGGTGACCAGCACCAGCGACCCGCCGCCGACCTTGGCGTCGCGGATCAGCGCCGCCCCGCGGGCGATCGCGGCAGCGGCATCGTCGCCGTCGATCGGCATGGTGTCCGGCGCCAGTGCGCTGAGCAGCTCGTCCAGGCTGTGCGCATCGGAGGTCAATGGCGCCACCACGAAAGCCTCGCCGGCATAGGCCACGAGTGCGTTGAGACCGTCGGGATTGGCCGCGAGCAGGTCACGCGCCTTGTACCTGGCGCGATCCAGCCGGCTGGGCGCGACATCCCTGACCAGCATGCGACTGGACAGGGACAGCGCCACCACCTGGGCCGAACGGCTCGCATACAACGGCTGCGCCATGCGACTCCAGCTCGGGCCGGCCAACGCCAGCACCGCCAGCAGCCAGCCGCCACCGATCAGCGCCACCGGCAGCCAGCGATTGCGTGGGCGCCCCTGCAGCAACCAGGGCAGCAGCTCGGCATCGACCAGCCGCCGCAGTGCCGACTGCGCCGGATGGCGCCTCCAGGCCAGCCACGCCAGCAGCGGCAACACCAGCAGGAGCCACAACCAGCCCGGGCGGAGGAAGTGGAAGGCCGACCATGCCGTACTCATGCGCCACCCTCGGTGCGTATGCGTGCACCGCGCGGCAACATGGCCAGCAACAACAACAACCCACCCGCGAGCAAAGGCCAGCGGAACAATTCATGCCGCGGGCGCAACGGCTTGCCGTGCTGCGGCATGGGCTCGAGGGCGTCGATGCTGCGGTAGGCATCGGCCAGCTCCGCCGTGTCCGTGGCGCGGAAGAACCGCCCGCCGCTCTGCTCGGCAATCGTCTTGAGCATGGCCGCGTCCAGGTCGGCCGAAGGATCAACCAGCCGCATGCCGAAGAAATCCGGTACCGCCATCCGCGTCGCCCCCACGCCGATGGTGTAGATGCGCACCCCGGCGGCCTTGGCCGCGGCGGCGGCCTGGCGCGGGCTGATACTGCCGGCGTTGTTGACGCCATCGGTGAGCAGCACCAGTACACGTGCCTGCACCGGCAGCGCGGACAAGCGCTTGACTGCGACGGCGATCGCATCGCCGATCGCCGTCTCGGTACCGGCCAGCCCGACCACGGCCCCCTTGAGCTGTGCCCGTACCGCGCTCAGGTCGTAGGTCAGCGGCGTCACCAGGAAGGCACGCGTGCCGAACAGAACCAGGCCCAGCTCGTCGCCGTCGCGCCGCCCGATGAAGTCGCTGGCGATTTCCTCCACTGCGCCGAAGCGGCTGACCGGCTGGCCGGCCAACTGCATGTCCTCGTTGCGCATGCTGCCGGACAGGTCGATCGCCAGCAGCATGGCGCGCCCACTGCGCTGCTCGGCCTGCGGCGGACCGACCCACTGCGGTCGCGCCGCCGCCAGCAGCAGGCAGGCCCACGCAAGCAGCAACAGCCACAGCGAGGCCCGTCGCACCGTCGCCGTAGCGATGTGCTCCAGCGGAAGGTCGCGATAGGGAAGGTGCAGGGCCTGGTCGGGCGCGGCCGGGCGTAGCCAGCGGTGGACCAGCCATGGCAGCGGCAGCAACAGGACGACCCAGGGCCAGGCGAACTCAGGCATGTCCGGCTCCCGGTTGGCGCAGCGCCGCACCCAGCCAGCGCCGGGTCGCCCGCAGTGCGACGCTCGGCTCCAGCCGCTTCGGCTGGTAGAGCGCCTCCTCCAGTTGCAGCAAGCCGGCGACGGTCTGTGCGTCGGTGGGCACCTGTTCGAGCAGCTGGCGCCAGGCAGCGCCGCGCAGATGCACCGACGCCGGGTCGCGCCGCCGTGCGGCCCGCCGCAGCAACTGGTGCAGGCCTGCCGCCAACGCGCCGTTGTCTCCGTCGATTGCGTGCTGACCGGCCAGCATGTCGATTTCGGCCATCGCCACGGCGATCCGCCGCCCCAGACGCCGCCGCCGACGCCAGTACCACAGCAAGGTTCCAGCGAGCAGCAACACCAGCACGGCAAGCATCCACCAACCTGGTGCGGGCGGCCACCAGGACGGCTCCGGCGGCAAATGGATGTCCCTCAAGTGCGGACCGGAGGGGGGCGCCACCATGAACATTGCGCTCATCGCCGCCCCCGCGTACCAAGCACCGCCAGCACTGCGTCAAGCGGATCGGCACGGGTGTCCAGCGTGCGCCAGCGCAGCCCTGCTTCCTGGGCCGCCACGCCCAGTCGGCTGACCCCGGCACCGAGCGCCTGCTGGAACTGCAGCCGCTGCCGCGCCGCGTGAAGATCCACCTCCCGGCGCTGGCCGTCGTGTTCGAGCGGGTAACGTCCCGCTGGCGGCATGCCCAGTTCGAGCGGATCGGCGACCACCAGCACGCCCACCTGTGCCTGCCGTGCCAGATGACGCAGCCGGTCGACGGCCGCAGCGTCACAACTGCCACCATCGCTGATGACAAGGACACGACTGGCGCCGCGAATCAGGCGGCTCGCGCGCGAGATTGCCGCAGACAGTGGTTCGGCCTCCGCCGGATCCGCGATGTCCGCCACCGACTGGTCCCAGGCCGCCAGTGCTCCACACAAAGCCAGCGCACCGTGCGAGCCCTGGCGCGGGCGCAGCAATTGCCGGCCGGGCCCGAAGGCGAGTGCGCCGACGCGCTCTCCCGCGCGCGCCGCATACCACGCGGCGACGGCCGCGGCGCGCGCTGCCTGCACCGACTTGAACCGCACGCGGGTACCGAAGCGCATGCTCGGATGGGTGTCCAACAGGACCAGCAGGCGCCCCTCGCGCTCCTCCTGGAACAGCTTGGTGTGCAACTTGCCGCTGCGCGCGGTCAGCCGCCAATCCATCCGCCGGACGTCGTCGCCGGCCTGGTACACGCGCGACTCGGCGTAGTCCATGCCCCGACCGAACAGGCGGCTGGCCTGCTGCCCGGCAGGCGCTGCACGGCTGTCGCGCGGTGGCAGCCGCAATCGCGCCACGCGTGCGCGCAGCCCGACCAGCTCGGGCAGCGACACGCTCGCCCGGCCAGACCCATCATCGAGGGGCCGTTCCGCGGCCATCACGGCAACGGCACGAGGTCCAGCAGACGGTCGATCACCTGGTCGCTGCGAACGCCTTCGGCTTCCGCCTCATAACTGAGAAGCACCCGGTGACGCAGGACCTCGTGCACGACCCCATGCACGTCCTCGGGCAGTGCGTAGTCACGTCCGGCCAGCCACGCGTGCGCCCGTGCGCAGCGGTCCAGCGCGATGGTGGCGCGGGGGCTGGCCCCCCAGGCGATCCAGCGCGCAAGCTCGGCCCCATAGCGACCGGCTTCACGCGAAGCGAGCACCAGTTGGGTGAGGTAGTCCTCCAGCGCCGGTGCAACATGCACGCCCAGCGCATCGTCGCGGGCGGCGAACACGTCCTGAGGTGACAGCAAGGCGCGCGGACGGACACCCGGATGCAGCGCCTGGCGTGCCTGTTCCCGCGCCAGGCGCAGGATGGCCAGCTCGGAAGCCGCATCCGGATAGCCGATGGTCACGTGCATGACGAAGCGGTCGAGCTGCGCCTCGGGCAGGGTGAAGGTGCCTTCCTGCTCGATCGGGTTCTGCGTGGCCATGACCAGGAACAGATCCGGCAGATGCCAGGTGCTTCGACCCACGGTGATCTGCCGCTCGGCCATCGCCTCGAGCAGCGCCGACTGCACCTTGGCCGGCGCGCGATTGATTTCGTCCGCCAGCACGATGTTGTGGAACAGCGGGCCGCGTTCGAACTCGAAGCTGCCGCTCTGCGGGCGGAATACGTCGGTACCGGTCAGGTCCGCGGGGAGAAGATCCGGGGTGAACTGCACCCGGTGGAAGTCCGCATCGATGCGCGCGGCCAGCGCCTTGACCGCCGTGGTCTTGGCCAGCCCGGGAGCTCCCTCGACCAGCAGGTGGCCATCGGCCAGCAGGGCAATCAGCAGGCAGTCGACAAGATGGGGTTGGCCGATGATCTCCCGCTGCAGCTCATCACGCAGTTCGCCGAACGCCTGCTGCAGGCGATTGGGGGTAGCTGTGGTTTCAGGCATGTCCATCGGGGTTCCTTTCGGGCGAGCGGTACTTGAGACCACCTGGATCCGTGGAAGTTTAGCCCCCGTTCGCAGCGAACCCTAACCACCCCCGCAAAAAGACGAAGGGCGGCCGAAGCCGCCCCAGGTCCGCCCCTGCCTGAAGTCCTATTGCAATGTGTCGCTGAGGATGCGGGGGGTCACGAAGATCAGCAGCTCGGCCTTGTTGTTGGTCCGCGAGGTCTTGCGGAACAATGCGCCGATTCCGGGGATGTCGCCCAGGCCGGGAACCTTGGTCAGGCTGTTCGATCTTGGTGATCTCGTAGATGCCACCCAGCACCACCGTCTGCCCGTTGTCGACCAGCACCGAGGTATTCAGCTCGCGCGTGTCGATCTGCGGAACCTGACCGCTGCCGGGTGCGTCGATGAACTTGGCCAGCGCGTCCTTCTTGACGTTGATGCTCAGGTACACGCGGTTGTCGGCAGTGATCGTCGGAGTCACCTTCAGCTCCAGCACCGCGTCCTTGAACTGGACCGTGGCGGTACCGCTGCCAGCCGAGCCGGTGGCGCTGTTCTGGTAGGTGACGTAGCCGATCTGCTGACCCTGGCGGATCACCGCCTCCTGCTGGTTTGCCGTGATCACGCGCGGGCTGGAGATGACCTCGCCGCGCCCCTCGGTCTGGGCCGCGGACAACTCCAGATCGATCGCGTAGTTGGCACCCAGGATGGCCAGGCCGAAGCTGCCACCGCCACTGGCGGGCAGGTTCACATTCAGGCCGCCGGAGCCCACGGTACCGGGCGCGGCGTTGCTGCCGATGGGCGATCCCAGGGTGCTTCCGGTCTGCAGAACCTGCCCGCTGGGGTTGGTCTGCCGCCCGCCGATACCGAACTTGGCGCCCAGCTCCCGGGTGAAGTCGTCGGTGGCCACCACGATGCGCGACTCGATCAGAACCTGCTGCACCGGCTTGTCCAGCACGGCGATCAGCTGGCGCAACTGGCGTACCTTGTCCGGGGTGTCGTTGATCAGCAGCGTATTGGTGCGCTCGTCGAACGAGACGCTGCCACGGGAAGAAAGGAAGCCACGCTTGCCACCGCCAGCGCCCGCGCCGCCCTTGCTACCGGAGGTCAGCAGCTGGGCGATGCTCGAGGCCTTGCCATAGCTGATCGGCACGTAGTCGGTGATCAGTTCGGCGTTGTCCTCGGCCTTCAGGCGCGCCTCGGCAACATGCTCCTCGTAGCTGGCCAACTCGCGCTGTGGCGCGATCCAGATGACGTTGCCGTTACGACGCTTGTCCAGGCCCTTGGCCCGCAGCACGACATCCAGCGCCTGGTCCCAGGGCACGTTGACCAGCCGCAGCGTGACACTGCCGCCGACGCTGTCCGAAGCCACCAGGTTCAGGCCCGAGATGTCAGCCATCACCGCCAGCGCCGAACGCACCGGAATGTCCTGGAAGTTGAAGGTGACGCGATCGCCGGTGTAGACCGGCTCGTGCGACTTGCCCAGCTTGTCCTCGGCAACACCCTTTTTCTTGGGGGCGATCTCGACCACGTACTGATCGGCGGTCTGGTAGGAGGAGGTCTCCACGTCGCCCTTGATGGCGATGTTCATCGTGCCGCCGCCGAACTTGCCGGCAGTGGTGCTGATCGACTGCACCGGTGTGGCGAAGTCCAGCACATCCAGGCGCTTTTCGAGAGCGGCCGGCACGTTGGCGTGATCAAGACTGACCACGACATTGTCGCCCTCCCGCCGCATATTCGCGTGAGCACCGGCGCCGCTGAAATTGACCAGCACGCGCCCCTCGCCATTGGGACCGCGCCGGAAATCGATGTTGGAAACCGCCGGACCACTGGCGGCCGACGGCAGCGCCTTGGTCGGGTCGATCGTGGCCGCCGTGGTCACGCTTTGTGCGTCGGTGCCGTTGTTGACCGTCACCACCAGGCTGTCGCCATCGACGCGCGTGCGGTAGGAGGCCTCGCGGTTGAGCTCCACCACCACCCGGGTGCGGTTGCCGGCCGCCACCGCGGAAACCCCCGCGGCCGAACCCTTGCCGATGTCGATGTGCCGCGGCGCTGCATTGGCCGTATCGGCGAAGTCGATGGCAATGCGCGGCGGGGTGCCCGTGGTGAAGATGCGCGGCTGTGGCACCGGCCCGTTGGCGAAGTTCAGGTGCAGCTCCACCCGACCGCCCGGCAGGGTGTCGTAGCTGATGCCCTTCAGGGTGGTGCTCGCCGCCATGGCCACGCCCGCCCAGGACGTGCCCAGGGTCAGCAAGCCCAGCAGCAGGTAACGGCTCGCTTGGCGCATGGCACGGCCTCGAACAGGTTTCATTTGGTTGCTCATTGCATCAGCCCCTGTATTCCTATCTCTCGCCGAGCGCGATGCTGGCCGGACGTTCCATCCAACCACCATTGCCGTTGGAAACCAGCTCGACCAGGTCGATGTGGTCATCGCTGATGGCGGTGACGCGACCGTAGTTCTGCCCCAGATAATCATTGTTGTGGACCCGATGAAGCACACCGCCCGGATCCTTGATCAGGACTTCCAGGCCGGCTCCGGTGCCGACCGTCCCGACCATCTTCAAACTGTCGAGCGCGAACATCTCCAGCGGCTGCTTGGCCCGGTCCTGGTCCGGGCGCGGGCCGGATGCGGCGCTGTTTGGCTGCAACTCGGTCGTGCTCGGGCTGAACGGATCGCGCTTGTCCTGGTCGGCATACAGGAAGGTCTCGAAGGTCTTGATCACCGGCAGCGGCGGGATCGGCGGGCCCTTCTTGGCCTTTTCGTGCGCGACCCACTCGTGGAGATCCGAGGTGCCGCGGGTGCAACCGGCCAGCATCGACACGGTCGCCACTGCCAGCAGGCCCCGCGCCAAAGCGGACCAGGTCATTGAAATCGTCCTCATTTGCGGCCGCTCCCCTTGCGCGAGGTGGATCCGTCGCCGGTCTCTTCGTCCTCGAGGTAACGATAGGTCTTTACCGTGCCGGTAAGGATCAAGCGGCCATCGCTCGGTTCACCGCTCTTGCCCGCGGGGTGCAAAGGCCGCAGCGAGACATCGTGCATCGTGAGAATGACCACGCGCGGCAACGAAGCCACTCCGCTGATGAACGTGCCGAACTGATGGTAGGTGCCAACCATGCGCAGATTGATCGGCTGCTCCGCATAGAAGTCGCGGGTCTTTTCGGCACCCGGCTCGAACAGGTCGGTTTCCAGGCCGGCCGACAGTGCCGTCTGCGAGATATCGACCAGCAACTCGGGCATTTCGGTGCGGCTGGGCAGCTGACGCAGCAACTGGCGCAGCATGTCCTGCATTTCGTCCAGCTGGTGCTGCAGCGCCTCCAGGTTGACCGACTTGGCCTGCTTGGTGGCAAATTCCTTCTTCAGCCCGTCCTCGGTCTGTACCACCTGGGCCAACTCGTCCTGCTGGTCGCTCACGTAGAAGTACCAGCCGCCGAGAACCACGGCGGCGAACAGCAGCGCCGTGAAGAACCATTTGACCGAGCTGGGCCAACCGCCGACGTTGTTGCGATCGAGACTGCGAAGATCGTCGAAGAAACTCATCAGTGCGCCCCCCCCTTGGTCGCCACCGGGGCCGTTTGCTTGCCGGCCGGCGGGGCCTGGCCCTCAGCGGCACCGGCTGGACCCACGGGCGTGCCGGATACGCGCATCTCGGCAGTCTGATTTGCAGTGACCGGCTTGGCCGGCGCCGAGGCTGCGGTTGCGGGCGGCAGTTCGGGGCTCGCCTCTTCCAGGTCTTCCGCCTTCGGATGGTTCAGTTGCACCTGCAGGTTGAAGCTGTACGGCATGCGCGAGGCGTCGTGGCTGTTCTGCGTCTTGCCCAGGCTGGCGCGACCCATCCACGGCGACGCTTCGATATGGCGCATGTACTCGGCCACGCTGGCGTTGGACTGCGCCACGCCGGTGAGCTTCATGGATTCGCTGGTCTGGGTCAGACCGGTCAAGCGGGCGCTGTTCGGGATGGTCTTAACCAGTTCGTCGAACAGATGCACCATTTGCGCACGGTTGGCTTGCAGCTGCTCGATGATGTCTTTGCGGGCGAGCAGCCTGCCGCGCACCTTGTCCAGATCCTTGATCCTGGACAGGCGCACGTCCAGCTGCTTGATTTCCGCTTGCAGATAGGCGTTGCGATCGTTCTGGTTGTCGATCCGCATGCCCATCCACGACGCCCACGCGAACACCACCAGCAAGGCGGCCACGAAAGTGGCACCCAACTGCATGTAGAACTCGCGCTCGCGCTGCTTGCGGCGCTCCAGGCGCCAGGGGAGGAGGTTGATGCGTGCCATCAGTCGAAGCTCCTCATGGCGAGTCCGACCGCGATCATCAGCGCGGGGGCATCCTGCGCCAGCATCTGAGGCTGCACGCGAGGCGACAATGACATCCGCGCCAGGGGGTTGGCCACCACGCAGTGGACCCCCAGTTGCTCTTCGAGCATGCCGCCAAGACCCTCGATGGATGCGCAGCCGCCGGCCAGGACCACCTGGTCGACCTTGCTGTACTCACTGCCGGCGAAAAAGAATTGCAGCAGGCGGCTGATCTGCTGGACCAGCGACTCCTTGAACGGTTCCAGCGCCTCGGTCTCGTAGGACTCGGGCAGGCCACCCTTGCGCTTGGCGCGCCCGGCCTCCTCGTAGGAAAGCCCGTAGCGGCGCATGATCTCGTCGGTCAGCTGCTTGCCCCCGAAGACCTGTTCGCGTGAATAGATGGTGCGCTGATTGCGCAGCACCGACAGCGTGGTCATCGTGGCGCCGATGTCGACCACCGCCACCAGCGCATCGCGGCCGACGTTGAGCTGGTCGGCCAGCATGGCGAACGCGTTTTCCATCGCGAACGCCTCGACGTCGACGACACTGGCAGTCAGCCCGCCCAGTTCCAGCGCGGCGACGCGCATGTCGACGTTCTCGCTGCGCGAGGCGGCCAGCAGGATGCTGTTCATGTCAGGGTTGTCCCGAACCGGCCCGAGTACCTCGAAGTCCAGGCTGACCTCTTCGATCGGATACGGGATGTACTGGTTGGCCTCGACCTGGATCTGTCCTTCGAGATCATCCTCGGACAGGTCGGCGGACATGGGCACGACCCGGGTGATCACCGCCGAGCCGGCCACCGCGGCCGCAGCGTGCTTGAGCTTGGAGCCGGACCGGGCCAGCGCCCGGCGGATGGCCTCGCCCACCGCATCGACCTCGACGATGTTCTTTTCGACCACCGCATTGGGGGGCAGCGGCTCGACCGCGTAATGCTCGACGCGATAGCGACCGCCGGCTTGGCTTAGCTGCAGCAACTTGACCGCGGTCGAACTGATGTCGACGCCGATCAACTGCGGCTTCTTGGGTGTAAAGAGACCCACGGTTTTCCCCCTTGCCCCTGACGCCCGGTCCAGATACTGGCGGATGCGCAGAGGCATTAAATCTAAAAATTAACGTAAAGGCAACGGCCTACACGCACTTTCTCAACCGATCCCGTGATCCGGGCCACATTTGCAACCTTCGACGGAGCTGCTCATTCACCCGGTCCGACCGGCATGCATACTGCTACATCTATACTCTGGTCTGTTTTGACACAGGTCTCGCAAGTTCGATATGGCAATTTTCAAGCGTCTGCTGCGCTGGGGCCTGATCCTGGCTTTCTCGGGCCTGCTGCTGGCCGCACTCGGCCTCGGCATCGCCTACTGGCTGATCGCTCCGCGCCTGCCCTCGGTAGCGGTGCTGAAGGACTTCCACATGCAGGTGCCGCTGCGCGTCCTCAGCGCGGACGGCAAGCTGATTGCCACTTTCGGCGAGACCCGGCGCATTCCGGTGGACATCGACAAGGTGCCCGACCGGCTCAAGCACGCGGTGCTGTCGGCCGAGGATGCGGACTTCTATCACCACCCCGGGTTCGACTGGCACGGCATCGTCCGCGCCGGCTGGCACGTGATCATCTCCGGCGGCGACAAGGGCGGCGGCGGTTCGACGATCACCCAGCAGGTGGCGCGCAACTTCTTCCTCAGCCCGGAGAAGCTGTACTCGCGCAAGCTCACCGAGATCTTCATCGCCCTGCGCATGGAGAAGGCCCTGGGCAAGGATCAGATTCTCGAGCTGTATCTCAACAAGATGTTCCTGGGCCACCGCGCCTACGGCGTGGCGGCGGCGGCTGAGTACTACTACGGCAAGACCCTGGACCAGCTGACCGTGGCCGAGTGCGCCACGATCGCTTCCACCTTCCAGCTGCCTTCGCTGGTCAATCCGATCAACAGCCCCGCCCGCATGATCGCCCGCCGCAACTGGGTGATCGGCCAGATGCTCTCCAACGGCTACATCAGCAAGGCCGAATACACCCAGGCCATCGCCGAGCCCAATCACGCCTTCGCACACGAGCAGCCGATCGAGGTACATGCGCCCTATCTCGCCGAAATGGTGCGGCTGCAGGTACTCGACCGGCTGGGCAACGACGCACTGACCGAAGGCTACGTGGTGCACACCACCGTGCGCAGTGACCGCCAGCGCGAGGCTGCACGTGCACTGCACCAGGGTCTGGTGGCATACGACCATCGGCATGGCTGGCGGGGACCCGAAGCGCACAAGGAACTGGCTGCCAACGCCACGACCGAGGACTACGAGCGCGCGCTGGCCGGCTATACCGACCTCGGACAGATGCTGCCCGGCCTGGTCCTGGCCAGCTCGGCGGAGGCCGCGCAGGTGTACCTGGACGGCGGCAAGACCGTCAGCCTCGGCCTGGAACAGGTCCACTGGGCACGGCCATACATCAGCGAGTCGCGCATGGGGCCCGCGCCGACATCGGTGGATGCGGTGCTCAAGCGGGGCGACATCGTGCGGCTGGATCAGGACGACAAGGGCGTCTGGCAGCTGACCCAGGTGCCGGCGGCACAGGCCGCCCTGGTCTCCCTGCGCCCCGAGGATGGCGCGGTCCAGGCCCTGCTCGGCGGCTTCAACTTCACCCGCAGCAAGTTCAACCGCGCGGTGATGGCGGCGCGCCAGCCCGGCTCCAGCTTCAAGCCCTACTTCTACAGCGCGGCGTTCAATCGCGGCTTCACCCCCGCCTCCATCGTCAACGACGCGCCGCTGGTGCTGCCTGACCCGTCCAAGAAGAACGGCATATGGGCCCCGTCCAACGACGACGGCAAGTTCGACGGCCCGATGCGCCTGCGGCAGGCGCTGGTTGAATCGAAGAACCTGGTTTCGGTGCGTCTGCTGCAGGCCATCACCGTGGACTATGCGCGCAACTACGCCACCCGCTTCGGCTTTTCGCTGGATGCGCTGCCGAACAACCTGTCGATGGCGCTGGGTACCGCTTCGGTGTCACCGATGAGCATGGCCCGTGGCTACGCCGTATTCGCCAACGGCGGCTACCTGGTCACGCCTTACTTCATCAGCGAAATCGACGATCGCAGCAACCAGCCGGTCTACGTCGCCAACCCGGCCCGCGCCTGCCGCACCTGCAAGGAACGGCTGCTGGCCAATGACGAACCCGGTCCGCCGCCGGCGGACATGAGTCCATCGCCGGCGAACAGCGTGGCCGGTAGCGCACCAGCCAGCCAGCCAGCCTCCGGCAGCACCCTGGCCGACCTGGGCGGTGCGGTGCTTCCGGCCGATGCGCACGACGGCGACCAGCCGCCGGTGCTCGCCCCCCACGTGATCGACGTGCGCAACGACTACCTGATGACCTCGTTGATGAAGGACGTGATCCTCCACGGCACCGGCGCCGCCGCGCGCGCGCTCGGTCGCGACGACCTGGCCGGCAAGACCGGTACCACCAACGATCACCGGGACGCGTGGTTCGTGGGCTTCAACGGCGACCTTTCCACCGCGGTGTGGGTGGGTTTCGACAACTTCAGCTCGCTCGGCCGGGGCGAATTCGGCGCAAAGGCGGCGTTGCCGATCTGGATGGACTTCATGGGGGCGGCACTCAAGGACCAGCCATCGGCCTCGCTGCCGATGCCGCCGGGCATCGCCACGGTGCAGATCAACCGCACCAGCGGCCTTCCCTCCACTCCGGACGACCCGGACAGCATGAGCGAAATCTTCAAGGTCGAGGATGTCGACCGGTTGCGGGCGCAGGCCGCCCAGCAGCAGAACGATCAGCAACAGCACGCGTACGACATTTTCTGAGCCCCTCCCCCGCCGAGTGGCGGGGGCGACTGTCGCCGCCTGCCAGCACAGGGCTTCCGACCCGCGGCCTCCCGGCCGCGGCGACCGTCGAACCCGCCCCCCCCCTGGCCGGCGCGGCAGCGCGCCGTCGGCCTGAACGTCCTGCGGAAAGCGCCCGAAAGATCGCCACGCTGGCGCAGTAGACTGTTGCCGTGTCCGGGCAACGCAGGAGTGAGGCAATGGCACGCGGCGAACACCATCGGCTGCACGCACAGGACCGCATGCAGCGCAATCGGATCCGGGTCGCCCAGGAAGCGGCGCGACTGATGAGCGAGCACGGCATTCGCGACTTCCACCACGCCAAGACCAAGGCTGCCGAGCGGCTGGGCGTGCATGACGCCCAGGCCTTGCCCCGCAACAACGAGATCGAGCAGGCGTTGCGCGAACGCCAACGCCTGTTCGACGCGGACAGCCAGCCACAGCAGTTGCTGCAGCGGCGCGAGGCGGCGGTCGAAGCAATGCGCTTCCTGGCCCGCTTTCAGCCCCGTCTGGTCGGTGCCGTGCTGGAGGGCACCGCCGATGCGCACTCGGCGGTCTGCCTGCATCTGTTCAGCGACGACCCCGAGGCGGTGACCCTGTTCCTGCGCGAGCATGGCGTACCGGTGCAGATCCAGACCCGGCGTCTGCGGCGCACCCGCGAGGATCAGGCCGACTACCCGGTGCTGCTGTTCGCCGCCGACGGGCTGGCATTCGACCTGACCGTGATGCCGCGCGCCGACCTGCGCCAGGCACCGCTGGATCGCATCGACGAAAAGCCGATGAAGCGCGCCTCGCTGTCGGCGCTTGAAAACCTGCTGGATGAGGACACCGGCACCGCCTGGTGACGGCACGGCACAAAAAAACGCCCCGGCGGAACCGGGGCGTTCGCTGAAAGCACGATACGGATCAGCGCTTGTCGGCGGGTACGTAGTTGCGCACGTCCGAGCCGGTATAGATCTGGCGCGGACGACCAATGCGCGCCCCCGGCGTCTCGTGCTGTTCGATCCAGTGGGCGATCCAGCCGGCCGTGCGGGCAATGGCGAACATGACCGTGAACATCTCGGTGGGGATGCCCAGCGCCTTGTAGATGATGCCCGAGTAGAAGTCGACGTTCGGATACAGCTTGCGCTCGACGAAGTAGTCGTCCTTCAGCGCCGCCTCCTCCAGTTTCATGGCCACGTCCAGCAGTGGATCCTTGACCCCCAGCTCGGCCAGTACCTTGTGGCACATCTCGCGGATGATCTTCGCGCGCGGATCGAAGTTCTTGTAGACGCGGTGGCCGAAGCCCATCAGCCGGAAGCTGTCGTTCTTGTCCTTGGCGCGGTTGATCGCGGTCTCGACCCGGTCAGGTGAGCCGATCTCCTCCAACTGCTTGAGCACCGCCTCGTTGGCGCCGCCATGCGCCGGGCCCCACAGGGCGGTGATGCCGGCGGCGACCGACGCGTACGGGTTGGCGCCGGTGGAGCCGACCAGCCGCACGGTCGAGGTCGACGCGTTCTGCTCGTGGTCGGCATGCAGGATGAACAGCAGGTCCAGCGCCTTGGCCGCTACCGGGTTCAGCTGCAACGGCTCGCTGGGCACTTCGAACATCATGTGCAGGAAGCGCTCGACATACTCGACGTTGTTGCGCGGGTAACGCAACGGCCAGCCAATCGAGTACCGATAGCAGGCCGCGGCGATAGTCGGCATCTTGGCGATCAGGCGGATCGCCGCCAGCTTGCGATCGGCCGGGTCGTTGACATCGAGATTGTCGTGGTAGAACGCCGACAGGGACGCCACCGACGCGGCCAGCATGGCCATCGGATGGGCGTCGTGGTGGAAGCCCTGGAAGAAGTTCTTCAGCGACTCGTGCATCATCGTGTGATGCGTGATCTGGTGCTCGAAGCCCTTGAACTCGCTGGCGCTCGGCAGCTCGCCGTTGAGCAGCAGATAGGACACTTCCAGAAAGCTCGAATGCTCGGCCAGCTGCTCGATCGGATAGCCGCGATAGAGCAGCACGCCCTGGTCGCCATCGATGTAGGTGATCGCGCTCTTGGTGCTGGCGGTGCTGCCGAAGCCCGGATCGTAGGTGAAGTGGCCGGTGTCCTTGTACAACGTGCCTATGTCGATGCAGGCCGGGCCCAGGGTGCCACTGAGGAGCGGCAGCTCGCTGGTGCGATTGTCAGCCTGGTCAACCAGCTTGACGGTCTTGGTATCGGACACGGAAAAACCTCCTGCGCGTATGTCACCACCGGGGGCAACCGCGAAACTCGGAGCCATCCGGTGAGGGAATGGGGGCATCGGGCCGGGGAAAGCCGCAATGCGCAACCGACGCATTATCGCACAAACGCCAGCCACATCCGCAGGCGAATGGTCCGACGGCGCGCAGCAAAAAACGAGGGGCGGACCCAAAGCCCACCCCTCGTTCGAAAAGCTGCAGTGGCGCGCGCAGGGCGCGCCATGTATTACTTCTGTGCGTAGCGGCGACGGAACTTGTCGACCCGGCCACCCACGTCCAGCGTCTTCTGCTTGCCGGTGTAGAACGGGTGCGAATGGCTGGAGATATCCACCTTGACCAGCGGGTACTCGTTGCCGTCTTCCCACTTGACGGTTTCCTTGGTCGAGATCGTCGAACGCGTCAGGAACGCAAAATCGGACGACAGGTCCTGGAACACCACCTGGCGATAGTTCGGATGGATATCGGGCTTCATGACGGGCTCAAAGCTGCTGGAGACAAGAGCGGCATTGTACAAACGCAATCGCGCCCGGGTCAACCAGCGTCACAGGCCCCATCGCCAGCCCGATCAAGCAACTTCCCCGGCGCCCAGCGCTGCGCGCACCAGCGCCCCGAAACGGGCATGGTCCAGCTCCAGCACCACATTGGCATTGGCCGGCCGACCCAGGCGCCCGTCCCAGTCGACCACCGTTGCGCCCCGGGTCAGCCCGCCGTCCAGTTCGACCGCCACGTAACGGCGCTCGCTGCGGGTGATGACCGCCGGATCGATCGCCACCGCCATGGCCAGCGCGTCGGCGGCGACGATGCCGCGGCGCCCGCGGCGCCGGTTGCTGTCGCGGGCCACCTCGGCGATTTGCCGATAGAACCGGGCGCGCTTGTCTCCGCGCTGCAGCCAGCGGTCGAACTCGGCCTCGTCGAAGGCATGGCGTAGGGTCAGCTCCCAGTCGACCAGGTCGAACTGGCCGAATGCGTCGAACACCACGTGGGCCGCCTCCGGATCGAAGCCGATATTGAACTCCGCCGGGCAGATGCCGGTGTTGCCGTGGCCGTTGACGGCACCACCCATGATCACCAGCCGGGCAACCCGCTGCGGCAAGGTCGGGTCGAGCCGCAACGCCAACGCCAGGTTGGTCAACGGCGCCAGCGCGACCAGGGTCAGCTCGCCGGGCCGTTCCCGGGTCAGCCGCAGCAGCGCTTCGGCGGCAGACTCGGCCGCCGCCAGCGCCTGTGGCTGCGGAAAGCCGACATCACCGAGACCGTCCTGGCCATGCACGAAGGCCGCGTCCTCGGCGGGCATCCTTACCAGCGGCGTGGCGCAGCCGGGGAACACCGGCGTAGCCGCACCCAGCAGGTCGACCAGGGTGCAGGCATTGCGCACGGTATGGGCCAGGCCCACGTTGCCGGCGGCGATACTCAGCCCGGCCACGTCGGCATGGGCATGCGCCATCAGGATCGCAAGCGCGTCGTCCACGCCGGGGTCGGTGTCGATCAGAAGTTGCGGTCGGCTCATCGGGGCTCGCTGGCTATCGAAACGTCCGAGTGTATGGGATGCGCGCCCCGCTCCGTAACCGGGCACACGCCCGCCGGCAAGGCCGGCACCGCGAACGCGCAGCCCGCCTTCCGTTGCCGCTCAGGCGTGCACGTAGCGCGCGGCGCTGCCGATCCAGCGCTGGATCAGCCGCTCCGCCCCGGCCGCGTGCTCGGCAAGCATGCACTCGCCAACCTGCTGCACCGCCGGCAGCAGTGCCGCGTCGCGGGCCAGGTCGGCAACGCGGAAGCTCAACTGGCCGGTCTGGCGGGTGCCCAGCACCTCGCCCGGCCCGCGCAGCTCCAGGTCTTTTTCGGCGATGCGAAAGCCATCCCCGGTTTCGCGCATCACCTGCAAGCGCGCCCGCGCCAGCTGGCCCAGGGGCGGCTGGTACAGCAGTACGCAATTGGAGGCGACCGCACCCCGCCCGACCCGCCCCCGCAGCTGGTGCAGTTGCGCCAATCCCAGCCGTTCGCAGTTCTCGATCACCATCACGCTGGCGTTGGGCACGTCCACGCCCACCTCGATCACCGTGGTGGCCACCAGCACCGCCAGTTCGCCAGCCTTGAAGGCATCCATCACCGCCTGCTTCTGCTTTGGTCGCATGCGTCCATGGATCAGCCCCACCTGCACGCCGGGCAAGGCGGCGGACAGCTCCACGTGCGCCACCTCGGCCGCTTGCGCGCGCAGTTGCTCGGACTCCTCGATCAACGTGCAGACCCAGTACACCTGACGACCTTCTTCACAGGCAGCAAGAATGCGCTCGATCACCTCGGTCCGGCGCGCATTGGAGATGGCGATCGTCTGTACCGGCGTACGCCCCGGCGGAAGCTCATCGATGGAAGAAACATCCAGATCCGCATAGGCGCTCATCGCCAGGGTCCTGGGGATCGGGGTGGCGGTCAGCACCAATTGGTGGGGTACCTGGTCCAGATCGGCCTGACGTCGAGAGCCGACCGGCGCCAGGCCGCCCTGGGCCGCCGGCACCAGCCCCTTGTCGCGCAGAGCCAGGCGCTGGTCCACGCCAAAGCGATGCTGCTCGTCGATGATCACCAGCCCGAGTCGGGCAAAAGCCACGCCCTCCTGCATCAGCGCGTGGGTGCCGATCACCACCGGCGCACCCTCGGCCACCCGCTGCAGCGCCTGTTGGCGCGCCCTTCCCTGCACCTTGCCGGCCAGCCATTCGATGGCGATGCCCAGCGGCTCCAGCCAGCTGCGGAAGCTGCGCAGGTGCTGCTCGGCCAGCAGCTCGGTCGGCGCCACCAGAGCGACCTGGTAGCCAGCCTCCACCGCGGCCACTGCCGCCAGCGCGGCGACCACGGTCTTGCCGCTGCCCACATCCCCCTGCACCAGCCGTAGCATCGGCCTGGCCTGCGCCAGGTCATCCTCCACTTCGGCCACGACACGCTGCTGTGCACCGGTCAGTGCGAAGGGCAGCGCCTGCAGCAGTTGGCCACGCAGCAGCCCCTGCCGCTTCAGCCGCGGCGCCCGACGGCTGCGCACGACCGCGCGGATCCGCTTCAGGCTGAGGTGCCGGGTCAGCAACTCTTCGAACGCAAGCCGCTGCTGGGCCGGGTGAGTGCCCAGGGTCAACTGGGCCACCGCCGCGTCTGCCGGCGGACGATGCACGTACAGCAGCGCCTCGCGCAGCGAGGTCAGGCCGAACCGGCTGCACAGCTCCGGCGGAATCAATTCAAGGACGCGGTCCGGCGGCAGCAAGGCCAGCGCCTTGCCCACCGCACCGGCCAGCCGCTTCTGACCCAGCCCCTCGGTGGTCGGGTAGACCGGGGTGAGTCGTTCGTCCACACAGACCGTATCGCCGACCGCCATCCGCTGATAGGTCGGATGGACCATTTCCAGCCCCTGCGTGCCCAGCCGCACCTCGCCGTAGCACAACACCCGGGTGCCTGGCTGCAGTTGTTCGACCTGGGCGCGACGGAAATGGAAAAAACGCAGCAGCAAGGTCGCGGAGGAGGCGTCGCCGATCGCCACCTTCAGCTGCGGCCGGTAGCGAAAACCGCCTTCGACTGCCTCCACCACGCCCTCGACCTGGGCCCGGTCGCCCGGGCGCAGATCGCCGATCGCGGTCACCCGTGTCTTGTCCTCGTAACGCAGCGGCAGGTGAAACCACAGGTCCTGCACCCGTTCCACGCCCAACCGGGCCAGCGATGCGGCCAGCGCCGGCCCGATCCCGGGCAGGGTCGAGACCGGAGCCAGCCCGGGATCGGCCGTGGTGCTTTTGGCGCTGGTGGAAGAGACAGCCATCGGATCAAGCCTGGTATCGGAACGGGCCGGCCAGCCATGCACCGGACTTTCCGGGAAGATAGCCGAAGCGACGCGGCATGAAAGCGGAAGCCGGATCCCGCGGCGCGCGTGGCCGCCTGCCAGGCGCGAACATCGCAGCACCTGCGATCCTGCCGCCGGGCTTCCAGCCTAACCGGGAAGAGGACGTCCGCCGCCAGGTCCGATAGCCTGCCGTGTCGTGCAGGCTCGCCATCGCGCGTTGTAGGCCAATGGCGACTCCATCGGCTTCAGTCGAGCACCATCACCGCATCCACTTCCACTTGCGCTGCCTTTGGCAGTGCCGACACTTCGATCGTGGAACGGGCCGGGTATGGCGGCTGGAAATACTCGGCCATCACCGCATTGACCGCCTGGAAGTTGCCCAGGTCGGTGACATAGATGCCAATGCGCACGACCTGCGCCAGCGAGCCGCCGGCAGCACCCGCCACCGCGGCGAGATTGTCGAACACCCGCCGGGTCTGTGCGCTGATGTCACCCTCGATCAGGGCACCGCTGGCCGGATCGAGCGGGATCTGGCCGGAAAAATAGACAGTCTGGCCGTGGCGCACGGCCTGCGAATAGGGACCAATGGCGGCGGGCGCCTGGTCGGTGGCGACGATGCTGCGTGACATGGACGTGCCCTGGTTGGGGAGGAAACCAAGTGTACCGAGGGCGAGGGGCGGGCGATAAGAGCCGGGGCGAGGGGCGAGGGGCGAGCCGGATAGGCGGCGGTTCGCGAGTGCGGATATCGCGCGAAACGGGGCCGGTATGTGTTTGCGACAGCGTGGGCAGTACGCTCGCCCCTCGCCCTTACAGCGGATAGCGATAGGCGCCGCTGACCACGCCGGTGCGGCGCACCCGGCGGATCACATCGGCCAGGTGCTTGCGGTTCCGTACCTCCATGGCGAACAGCAAGGTCGCCGCGGCGGCGTCGCGCTCGACGTACTCGACGTTCTCGATGTTGGAGTCCCCCGCCGCGATCGCCGCGGCCACCGTGGCCAGCACGCCCGGCCGGTTGATCACCTCGATCCGCAGCTCGGCGCGGTAGTCGCCCTGCACCCCGCGATCCCACTCGATCGCCACGCATCGCTCGGGCATCTTGCGCAGCTCGGCCACGTTCGGACATTCGACCCGGTGAACCACGATTCCCTTGCCCGAGGACAGGTAGCCGATGATCTCGTCACCCGGCAGCGGATGACAGCAATTGCCGAAGCTCAGCACGCCACGCTCGGCGCCGGTGATGCGGATCTTTTCGCTGCTCGGCGCCACCGTCGGCGCGGCGCCGGACTCACCGGCTGCCGCGCGGCGGGAGGCCAGCAACTGGTTGGCGACCATGTCCGGCATGCGGTTGCCCAGTGCAATGTCGGCGAGCAATTCCTCCAGCCGGCGCAGCTTGGATTCCTCCAGAAAGCGCTCCAGCACTGCCGGTGGAATGGCATCAAGGCTGGTGCCGCGGGCATCCAGCGCACGATCGAGCATGCGATGGCCGAAGTCCACCGCATCCTCGTGCTGCAGGTGCTTCAGGTACTGCCTGATCGCGGTGCGCGCCTTGCCGGTGACCACGAATTCCAGCCAGGCCGGATTGGGCATCGCCGACGGCGCGGTGATGATCTCCACCAGTTGCCCGGATTCGAGCCGCGTGCGCAGCGGCAACAGCTTCTTGTCGATGCGCGCGGCGACCGCGTGATCGCCCACATCGGTATGCACCGCGAAGGCGAAATCCAGCGCGGTGGCATTGCGCGGCAGCGACAGGATGTCGCCGCGCGGCGTGAACAGGTAGACCTCGTCGGGGAACAGGTCGATCTTGACGTTTTCGATGAACTCCGAGGACGACGCGGTGTGCGCCTGGCTGTCGGCCAGTGACGAGAGCCACTCGCGCGCCCGCGCCTGGGCACTGTTGGCCGGACCCGAATCGGTCTTGTAGGCCCAATGCGCCGCCACACCGCGCTCGGCGACCGAGTCCATCTCGGACGTGCGGATCTGCACTTCGATGGGCGCGCCGAACGGACCCAGCAGCACGGTGTGCAGCGACTGGTATCCGTTCGCCTTGGAGATGGCTATGAAGTCCTTGAAACGGCGATCGACCGGCTTGTACAGCGCGTGCACCACGCCCAGGGCCATGTAGCAGGCCATCGCGCTGTCGACCACCACCCGAAAGCCGTAGACGTCCATCAGCTGCGCGAAGCTCTTGTGCTCGCCGCGCATCTTCGAATAGATGCTCCAGGGCGACTTGATTCGCCCGACCACCCGCGCCGGCAACTGCTCGGCGGCCAGCCGAGCGGTCAGCGCCGCCTCGATCTTGATCATCGCCTCGCGGCGGTTGCCCAGCGCGGCACGGATACGCTCGCTGATGACGCGATAGCGGTCCGGATACAACGCGCGGAAGCCCAGGTCCTGCAGCTCGGCCTTGAACTTGTTCATGCCCAAACGCTGCGCGATCGGCGCGTAGATCTCCAGCGTCTCGCGGGCGATCCGCCGGCGCGAGGACGCGTCCTTGGAGCCGAGCGTGCGCATGTTGTGCAGGCGATCGGCCAGCTTGATCAGGATCACGCGGATGTCGCGGGCCATCGCCAGCAGCATCTTGCGGAAGCTCTCCGCGTCGGCCTCCTGCCGGTTGCTGAAGCGCATCTTGTCCAGCTTGGTGACACCGTCGACCAGTTCGGCCACCACCTCGCCAAAATGGGTCGCCAGCTCGGCGCGATCCAGCGCGGTGTCCTCCAGCGTGTCATGCAGGATGGCCGCGATGATCGTCTCGGCATCCAGGCCCAGCTCAGCCAGGATACCGGCGACTGCCACCGGATGGGTGATGTAGGGCTCGCCGCTCTTGCGCTCCTGGCCCCGGTGCGCATGCGCACCGACCTCGTACGCATGCAGTACGCGAGCGACCTGCGCTTCGGGCAGATACGCCACGCGCTCTTTCAGCGCCAGCACATACGGAGGCAGCAAAGAGGAATCCACGGGAGCGGGGTGCGGGGCCGTCGGCATGGGCGACCCTTCAGGCGGCCGGCGTGCGGGGCAATCCCTTGCGCGCGGCCAGGACGCCGGCAGACAGGCCGGCAAGGCGACTGTGCGTCGGACAGCCGCCCGGGCACATCACTCGTCGCCGACCTTGGACAGGTCGTCATCCACCTCGGCGGCGGCCCATTCCAGCGCCTCGCGTTCGGCACGCTCGCGCTCGGCCCGATCGATCTCGTCGATGGTGGCCTGGTCGATGCGGCGATCCGCGATCTCGCGCAGCGCCAACACAGTGGGCTTGTCGTGATCGGGATTGACCGCCGGTTCGGCGCCCTTCTCGAGCTGGCGGGCGCGCTTGGTCGCCATCAACACCAGTTCGAAGCGGTTGTCGACCACCTCGAGGCAGTCTTCCACGGTAATGCGGGCCATGCGAAATCCTCAACGGGTAAAGATACTTACAAGTACCGGCAGTGTAGCCATGCGCCGCTTGGCTGGCAATGCGCATTGCGCGTATCATGCGCGGTTCGCCAGCCCACCCTGCATGCACGCGTCCGCGAAAGACCGCCGAAAGCTGTACACAATATAAAACCAGACGGTACACTAAACGCAACGCTTACGTTGCACACCGATCCCGGACCGATGCCATTCGCACTTCCTCTTCCGCTGAAACGCTGCCTGCCACTGGCTGCAATGGTCCTGCTGGCCGGCTGCGCTATCGCGAAGCCGCGCACGGACGATCCGCTGGAGAAGTACAACCGCAAGGTGTACGCCTTCAATGACGCGTTGGACAAGGCGGTGATCCGCCCGGTGGCGGTGGGCTACCGCAAGGTCACCAACCCGCCCGTGCGGCGATCGGTCAGCGATTTCTTCACCAACATCCGCATGCCGATCACCGTGGCCAACGACCTGCTGCAGGCCCGGCCCAAGCAGGCCGTGCAGAGCACCGGCCGCTTTCTGGTCAACCTGACGCTGGGCCTGGGCGGCTTCTTCGATCCCGCCAGCCAACTGGGCATACCGCTGGAGGACAACGATTTCGGCGTCACCCTGGCGCGCTGGGGTTTCCCGGAGGGCGATTACCTGGTGCTGCCGCTGGTCGGCCCGTCCACCACCCGCGACATCTGGCGCTTGCCGGTGGACAGCTACTTCTTCGACCCATTGTCGCTGTATGCGCACAACAACCACTTCGAGTACGGCCAGCAGTTCGTTCCGCAGATGTTGTACCTGGTGACGCTGCGCTCACGCGGCATCGACGCGGAGAGCTTCCTGCAGTCGGCTTACGATCCCTACGTGTTCGTGCGCGACGCCTACCGCCAGCGGCGGCTCTACCAGATCTACGACGGCAACCCGCCGGCGGAAATCATCGAGCGCATGCAGGGGCTGGACGAGGACGGCTTCGACCCCGAGCAACTGCTCGACGAGCAGCACAGCTGGGAAAACGACCACCCCCCGGCAGCACCCGCACCGGCAGCATCCTCGCCGCAGCCTGCCGCCCACTAGCGGGTTTGCTGTCGCGTCGCGGCAACGGCGCTTGCGGGGACCAACCTGCCACCCCGGGCACCCGGAAGCGCGTCGATCGGAGGCACCCGTGACAGGCGTCGGGAGCCGCTGGCGGCTCAGCATGAAGCCACGGACTCGGTGCCGGGCACAAAGAAAAGGGCCGCAAGGGCCCTTTTCCGGCGCAGCCGGGGCTGGCCGCGAGACACGGCTGCCCGCGCGGTTCAGCCGACCATCGACTCCACTTCGCAGACCTTCGCCAGTGCGCGCATGCCTTCGGGAAGACGGTGCACGGCGAGCGTCCGTCCCTGCTTCAGCGCTTCGGCCTGGGCGGCCAGAATGCACGCCAGGCCGGCGCTGTCGCTGTGTGATATTCCACCCAGATCGATGGATTTCGCCGGCTGTCCGGCCAGCGCCTCGGTGATCTCGCGCAAGGCCCGCGCCGCGGTCTCGAACGTCAGCTCACCGCTGGCTGCCAGTGCGCCATCGGCCTCACGCCGCAGCTCGAACGGTGCACTCATGGCGCCTTGTTGTCCTGCTCCAGCTGCTGCAGCGCGTTCTCGCCCTGCGTCTCCAGGTTGGTGATCAGCTTGTCGATGCCCACCTTGCGTACTTCGGCGTCGACCTGGTTGCGGTAGTTGGTGACGTAGGAGATACCTTCGATGATCACGTCATAGGCCTTCCAGTCGCCGCTGCGGCTCTTGCGAAAGGCGTAGTCGACCGAAAGCTTCTTGCCGTCGTCCAGCACGACCTGGGTGCGCACCACGGTGCGCTTGTCGTTGAGGTCGCCATTGAACGGAAGCACCTGCACCGCACCCTTGGTGTAGTTGAGCAGACCCTCCGCGTAGCGGTGGGTGATCGAGTTGTAGAACGCGCGGGCGAAACGCTCACGCTGCTGCGGCGTGGCCTCGCGGGCATGCCGACCGAGCACCAGGATCGAGGCGTAGTCGATGTCGAAATGCGGCAGGAACACGTCGTCGATCACCGAGATCAGCTTTTCCTTGTCGCCGCGCAACTGCTCGCGATGACCGGCAATGGCCTGGTCCAGGTCGTGCGTGATGGTCTGGACCACCTGCTCGGGTGTCTGCTGGGACGCGCTCGCCGAAGCGGCCGCGTCCTGGGCCAGCACCGGGGCAACGAACAGTCCGCCGCAGGCCACAGCGGTGGCAAGAGCCAGGTTGCGCAACATGATTGAACTCCTTGGCACCGGCATCATCGATTGCCGGTGGTGTGGTCGGTGGAAGGCGCGTCACCCGGCTTCTTGTCCGAGGGCGAACCGTTGACGAGGAACTTGCCGATCAGGTCTTCAAGCTGCATCGCGGACTGGGTCAGGATCATCTCGTCGCCATTGGCCAGCATCTCCGGGGAACCGCCGGGCTGGATCGCAACGTACTGGGTGCCGATCAAACCGCTGGTGAACACGGCGGCGGCCGAGTCGTCCGGGATCTGGTCGTATTTCTTGTCGATCGCCAGCCAGACCTCGGCATCGAGCTTCACCGGGTCGACCTGCACCGCGGCCACGCTGCCGATCGCCACGCCGGCCATCTTCACTGGCGCGCCCACGGACAGTGAGCCCACATTGCTGAACCGTGCCTTCACGCGGTAGGTGCCGCCCAGATGATCGGCCGCACCGCCGGCGCCGAAGAACTTGCCCAGCATCTCCTCCAGCTGCTGCGCCGGCCGGGTCAGTGCCAGCGTGCCGCCGTCGGCCAGCGGCTTGTCCGAGCGGCCGTAGGCTATGCCGATGTACTGGTCGCCGAGCAGGCCGCTGGTGTAGATGTTGGCGACCGAGTCGCTGGGTATGGCGTTGTAGCGTCGGTCGATCGACAGCTTCACGTCCGCCGCCTCGCCATGCGGGTCCAGCGCGATCGACTCGACCTGGCCGATACGCACCCCGGCCACCTTCACCGGCGCGCGCTCCTTGAGCTGCCCGACGTTGGCGAAATGCGCGTCCACCACGTAGCTGTCGCCCTGGTGCACGTTGGCTACCGAGGTGGTCTGGGTCGCCAGGTAGGCCAGCGCGGCAAAGCCCAGCACGATGAACAGGCCCGTGCCGATGGCGTAGGAACTTCTCGGTTGGCTCACGGCACGATCCTCATGGGAGTGTGGCTCGAAGAAAGACAGAACGGCGAAGAGGGATACACGGTGGTCATCGGCAGGTCACATGAGGAAGGCAGTCAGGACGAAATCCAGCGCCAGGATGGCAATCGAGGACGCCACCACGGTGCGCGTGGTCGCGTGCGCCACGCCCTCGCTGGTGGGCGCCGTGGCGAAGCCCTGGTACACCGCGATCAGCGATACCACCGCGCCAAAGGCCAGGCTCTTGAACAGCACCCCGTTGACGATGTCGGTGCGCAGTTCCACCACCGCGGTCATGTTCGACCAGAACGTGCCATTGTCGATGCCCAGCCAGGTCACCCCGACCAGGTGCCCGCCGAACACCGCCATCGCGCAGAACACGCAGGCCAGCAGCGGCATCGCGATCAGCCCGGCCAGGAAGCGCGGCGTGGCGACGTAGGCGATCGGATCGACCGCCATCATCTCCATCGCCGAGATCTGGTCGGTGGCGCGCATCAGGCCGATCTCGGCAGTCACCGCGGTCCCGGCCCGGCCGGCGAACAGCAGCGCGGTCACCACCGGGCCCAGCTCGCGGTAAACCGACAGCGCCACCACCATGCCACTGGCCGAGGTGCCGCCGAAGATCGACAGCACGTGGTACAGCTGCAGCATCAGCACCATGCCCACGAACAGTCCGCAGACCATGATGATGGTCAGGCTCATGGCGCCGACGAACCACAACTGCCGCACGGTCTCGCGGATGTAGCGCAGGCTGCGCGGCACGCCCGCCAACAAGGTCAGCAGGAAAAGGCCGCAGGCGCCGATCTGTGCCAGCGCGTGGACCACGGCGCTGCCATTGGAAGATGTCCGGGCGTTCATGCGCGCTCCCCCTTCGACAGACCCAACTCCGCCGCGAAGTCGCCGGCCGGATACTGGAACGGCACCGGGCCATCCGCCTGGCCACCGAAGAACTGCCGGGTCCAGGGCGAGCCATCCTCGGCGATGGTCTTCGGATCGCCCTGCGCCACCACCTTGCCGTTGGCCAGCAGCAGCACGTGGTCGGCCACTTCCTGCACCGCGGACAGCTCGTGCGACACCATCACGCTGGTGATGCCCAGGGTCTGGTTGAGCGTTCCGATCAGCTTGAGGATCTGGTTCAGCGCCACCGGGTCCAGCCCCACGAACGGCTCGTCGTAGAGGATCAGCATCGGGTCGAACACGATCGCCCGTGCCAATGCGACCCGGCGCGCCATGCCGCCGGACACCTCGTGCGGCATCAGCCGCGCCGCGCCGCGCAGCCCGACCGCCTGCAGCTTCAGCAGCACCAGGTTGCGGATCAGCACCTCCGGCAGGCGGGTATGCTGGCGCAACGGAAAGGCCACGTTCTCGAACACGTCGAAGTCGGTCAGCAGCGCGGAATTCTGGAACAGGTAACCGATGCCTTCGCGCAGCTTGTACAGCTCGTCGCGGGCGAGCTCGCCCACGTTGCGCCCCTCCACCAGGATCTGTCCGCGGTCGGCGCGCATCTGCCCGGTGATGTGCTTGAGCAGGGTGGTCTTGCCGGTCCCGCTGGGACCCATGATCGCGGTCACCTTGCCGCGCGGGATGTCCAGGTCCAGTCCGTCGAACACGGTCTTGCCGTTGAGTACGGTGGTCAGGCCGCGGATGCGCACCACCATCGGATCGGTGGCATCGGCGCGAACGGATTCGGTCATGGCGTCAGGCGGGCGCAAGAGGAACGATCAAGGTAGCCGAAGAGCGCAGCGAAGACCATGCAGCGGCGTCCCGGCTCAGGCCAGCAGTTCATCGATCAGACGGGCGTGCCGTTGCCACTGCAGCGTGCTGCGCTGGCGCACCGCATGGACGATCGCCTGCAGCCCGCCCAGCGCCACCTCGAAATCATCGTTGACCAGGATGTAGTCGAACTCCCCGGCGTGGCTGATCTCCTCGCGCGAGTTGCGCAGGCGCCGCGCGATCACCTCCTCGCTGTCCGAGCCGCGGCCGCGCAGGCGGCGCTCCAGCTCGGCCCGCGATGGCGGCAGGATGAACACGCTGACGCAGTCGGGCTTGCCCGCGCGCACCTGGCGCGCGCCCTGCCAGTCGATTTCCAGCAGCACGTCCCGACCCTGCCCCAGCAGCGCCTGCACCGTGTTGCGCGAGGTGCCGTACAGGTTGCCGTGTACTTCGGCGTGCTCCAGGAAGATCCCGGCAGCCACCTCCGCCTCGAACACGGCGCGCTCGACAAAGTGGTAATGAGTGCCGCTGGCCTCGCCCAACCGCGGCTGGCGGGTGGTGTGGGAGACCGACAGCGAGATCGCCGGTTCACGCGCCAGCAGCGCATTGACCAGGGTCGACTTGCCCGCCCCGGAGGGCGCGGCCACGATGAACAAGGTGCCCTGGAGCACGCCGGTGTGCACGCTCATGCCCGCACCCACCGCGCACAGCTGCAGATGGAAGCGGGACGGTGAAGGGCAGCAATATTCATCCGGCGAAGTATAGCGGGACTTCGCCCGGCGCCCGCTCCAGCCACCCAGCCGGGCTGGCGAAGGATGCCAGGAGCCTGTCGGGCCTTGGCGGTCGAGGCGAAAATCTGATGCGAAGACAGATTTTCAACGATTCGCCGGCCCATAGGGGTTCCACGGGCCAGGAAACGGCGGAAACATGGATCGCGCGGCCGCATTTGCAGCCCGGCCGACCAAAGTCCGACAGGCTCCTAGGCGCCCTGCCCCATGTTCATCATCAGGCCGCCGTCCAGCGTGAAGGTCTGGCCGGTGGCGTAGTCGGCCTCCTCCGAGGCCAGGTAGACCGCCAGGTGCGCGATTTCCTCGGGCTTGGCGGCACGTTTCCACGGGATGCTCTGCACCTGCTTCTCGCGCACCTTCGGGTCATCCACCGCCTGCTGGTTCATCGGTGTCAGCACCATGCCGGGGGCAATGTTGTTGACGTTGATGCGGTCGGGCGCCAGCTCCAGCGCCAGCGTGCGGGTCAGGTTGCGTAGCGCACCCTTGGCCGAATCGTAGCCGGCCGCACCCACGCGCGGGATCTCCTGGTGCACCGAGGTAATGTTGATGATCTTGCCGCGACCGCCGGCCTCGCGGCGCTGCCGGATGAACTGCTGGCAGCAATAGAACGGGCCGTACACGTTGGTGCGCAGCTCGTTGTCCCATTGCTCGATCGACATGTCCGCCACCTGCTTGCCGGTGGAGTCCACCCCGGCGTCGTTGACCAGGATATCCGGCGTTCCCAGACCTTCGGCAACCTCCCCGAACAGCTGCGCGACCTGGCCGGGATCGCGCTGGTCCAGATGAAACACCTCGACACGCCGGCCACAGGCACGCACCGCCTCGGCGGTGGCCAGGGCCCCTTCGCGGTCGTGCAGGAAGGTCACCCCCACATCGGCACCTTCGGACGCGAACTCCCGCGCGATTGCCTGGCCCATGCCCGAGTCCGAACCAGTGACCACCGCCACCTTGCCCTTGAGTCGTTCGCCCATGTCGCTTCCTCCGTACAATCGATGGCAGCAAGGAAAGCAGCTCGGGGCTCAAGCCACCGTGGAGGATTGTTCGGCGAGCGCGGCCGCCAGGCGCGCGCGACACGGTCACCCGTAATTTTGCGCACCGATACCCCGCCGTGACTGGGTTGCCACCGTGCGGAAGGGTGCCGGCGCAAGGCCGACCAACGGCAGCAGCCAGGCCGGGGCAGTCGGGCCGACGGCAGCAGCCCTGCCCCGCGCTATTCGATGTTCTGCACCTGCTCGCGCATCTGCTCGATCAGCACCTTGAGCTCCACCGCGGCGTTGGTGCTGCGGGCGTCGATCGATTTGGAGCCCAGGGTATTGGCTTCGCGGTTGAACTCCTGCATCAGGAAGTCCAGCCGGCGGCCGACCGGCTCATTCAGGCCCAGCACCCGGCGGGTTTCGCCGATGTGCGTGGCCAGCCGGTCCAGCTCCTCGTCCACGTCGATGCGGGTGATCTGCAGCACCAGTTCCTGCTCCAGCCGGCCCGGGTCGGCCGGCTGCTTCAGGTCGGCCAGGCGTGATTCCAGCCGGGTGCGCAGGCCCGCGCGGATGTCCGGCATCCACTGGCGCACGTCGGCCAGTACGCGCTCGATCGCATCGAGCTTGTCGCGCAGGATCGCCGCCAGCTTCTCGCCTTCGCGCTCGCGGGTGGCGGTCAACGCGTCCAGGGCGGCGTCGAGCGCCCGGAACAACGCCTGCTGCTGTGCTTCCGGGGCTACCTCGGCCTGCTGCAACACGCCCGGGTAGCGCAGCAGCTCGGTGAACTGCACCTGCATGCCGGGGAAACGCGACGTCAGAGTCTTGGCCAGTGTGGCGAGCCGTTCCAGCAGCGCATCGTCCACCTGCATCGGGCGATCACCGCCCTCCGCCGGACGCAGGCGCACGGTTACGTCGACCTTGCCGCGCGACAACGCCTTGGCGACGCGCTCACGCAAGGCCGACTCCTGAGCGCGCAATTCCTCCGGCAACCGTGGGCTGACTTCCAGATAGCGATGGTTCACCGTGCGCAGCTCGCAACCGATCGTGCCGGCCGGGCCGGGAACCTCGGCGGATGCATACGCGGTCATGCTGCGGATCATGGAAGGCTTGGCCAGTGGGAAAGGGATCGCAATGGTAAACTCTCCGATCCCGCGCTGCCCAACCGGTCCACGCCATGCCTTCCCCCGTTACCTCCAGCGGCCGCCCCAGCGGCCGCACCAGCGATCAATTGCGCCCGGTCAGCATCGAGCGCCAGTACACCCGCCACGCCGAAGGTTCGGTGCTGGTGAGCTTCGGCGAAACGCGCGTGTTGTGCACTGCCAGTATCGAGGACCGCGTGCCACCGTGGCTGCGTGGCAAGGGCGAGGGCTGGATCACCGCCGAATACGGCATGCTGCCGCGAGCCACCCACACCCGCATGCAGCGCGAAGCCGCGCGCGGCGGCCAGGGCGGCCGCACCATGGAGATCCAGCGCCTGATCGGCCGCAGCCTGCGTGCGTGCATCAACCGCCAGGCACTGGGAGAGCGGGTGATCACCCTGGACTGCGACGTGCTGCAGGCCGACGGCGGCACCCGCACCGCCGCGATCACCGGTGCCTACGTGGCGCTGGTCGACGCGGTCAACGTGCTGATGCAGCGCGAGAAGCTCAAGCGCAATCCGGTGATCGGCGCGATCGCGGCGGTCTCGGTCGGCATCTACAAGGGCGTGCCGGTGCTGGACCTGGACTACGCCGAGGATTCGGACTGCGACACCGACATGAACGTGGTGATGAATGACGGCGGCGGCATGATCGAGGTGCAGGGCACCGCCGAAGGGCACGCTTTCCGCCGCGACGAGATGGACGCCATGCTGGCGCTGGCCGAAAAGGGCATTGGCGAGCTGGTGACCGCGCAGCGCGCTGCCCTGGGTATGGCGCCGTGAGACGGCTGGTGCTGGCCAGCAGCAACCGCGGCAAGCTGGCCGAGTTCAACGCACTGCTGGCCGATACCGGCTTCGAAGTCGTGCCGCAGGCCAGCCTGGGCGTGGACGATGCCGAGGAGAATGGACTGAGCTTCGTGGAGAACGCGTTGCTCAAGGCCCGGCATGCGTCACGCGTCACCGGGCTGCCCGCGCTGGCGGATGATTCGGGGCTGTGCGTGGCGCACCTGCACGGTGCGCCGGGGCTTTATTCGGCCCGCTACGCCGGCACCCATGGCGATGCCGCGGCCAACAACGCCAAGCTTCTGCGCGACCTGGCCAATGTGCCATCGACCCAGCGCGGCGCCTTCTTCATCTGTGCCCTGGTGCTGCTGCAGCACGCCGACGACCCGGCCCCGCTGATCGCCGAAGGCCGCTGGCATGGCCGGGTGCTGGAGGCGCCCCAGGGTGCGCAGGGGTTTGGCTACGACCCGTTGTTCCTGCCCGAGGGACAACAGCACAGCGCCGCGGAGCTGGACCCGGCTCTGAAGAACCGGCTGAGCCACCGCGGCCAGGCACTGGCCAGGCTGCATGTGCAGCTGACCGAGCTGCACACCGGCGAGTGATCGAGCCATGGCGCTGACCGCCCCGCCACTCTCGCTCTACGTGCACATGCCGTGGTGCGTGAAGAAGTGCCCCTATTGCGACTTCAACTCGCACGGCCTGCGCGAGCAACCGCCGCCCTACGCCGAGTACGTGGAGCTGCTGCTGGCCGACCTGGCCGCGGACCTGCGCGACTTCGGCTCGGCGCTGGCTGGCCGGCCGGTGGTCAGCGTGTTCTTCGGCGGCGGCACGCCGAGCCTGTTCGCGCCGGAGCTGGTGGCCCGCTTCCTGGACGGCGCGCGTGAGCAGCTGCCCTTTGCCGAGGACGCCGAGATCACCCTGGAGACCAACCCGGGCACGGTCGAGCACGGCCGCTTCGATGGCTACCTGGCGGCGGGCGTGAATCGCCTGTCGTTCGGCATCCAGAGCTTCGACGACGACAAGCTGCGGCGACTGGGCCGCATCCACTCCGCCGCCGAAGCCGAGGCGGCGGTGAAGTCCGCGCAGGACGCCGGCTACGCCAATCTCAATCTGGACCTGATGTATGCCCTGCCCCAGCAGACCCTGGCCGGGGCCTTGGCCGATGTCGAGCGGGCGCTGGCGCTGCAGCCGACCCACGTCTCGCATTACCAGCTGACGCTGGAGCCGAACACCGCCTTCGCCGCCAACCCGCCGCCACTGCCGGACGACGACCATGCCTGGGCGATGCAGGAAGCGTGCGAGCAGCGACTGGCCGAGGCCGGCTACGGCCAATACGAGATCTCCGCCTACGCACAGCCGGGCCGGCGCTGCCGGCACAACCTCAACTACTGGCGCTTCGGCGACTACCTGGGCATCGGCGCCGGCGCCCACGGCAAACTCACCGACGTCGCGCGGGCCAAGGTACTGAGGCGCTGGAAAACGCGCCATCCACGCGCCTACATGGACGCAGTGGCAGGTCCGGCAAGAATCGGCGGCGACAACCCGGTGAGCCCGGACGAGCTCCCGTTCGAATTCATGCTCAATGCGCTCAGGCTGGTCGAGGGCGTCCCCGTGGCCAGCTTCGCCGAACGCACCGGGTGCCCGCTGGAGCGCATCCGGGGCGCGCTGGAAGTCGGCCGCGAACGCGGCTGGCTGGCGGCGGAAGATACCGGGCGGCTGGTTGCCACCCCCCTGGGGCAGCGCTTCCTCAATGACGTGATCGGGCTTTTCCTGGACTGAACCGATCCGGGCGCGACAGCACGCGCGGAACCGGCATAGACTGGAGCCTGCTGGTCGCCGGGGGTCACCATGGACGTCGTGAAAAAGGGCACTCCCCAATCAGGGAACCGGGCATCGGGCGCCCCCGCTTCGGCGTGGCCGGCCCGCACCCGCCAACTGGTGGGCGAGGTGCATGGCATCTGCACGCAATGGCTGCACGAACCGTTGCGGCGTTGCCTGCTGGATTTCGACCAACGCCTGCACGCCAAGGCCGAACAGAGCCACAGCCACCTGGAGCAGGAGCGTCTTTTTGCCAGCCGCCAGCGTTTGAAGGAAGACGCACCCGCCTTCGTCGAGCGTTTCCTGCGCAGCCTGGAACAAGCGGTCTCGCAACTGGGGGTGCCCGCGCCCAAGGGCGCCCCCTCGGTACACCAGCCGCTCAGCCTGCTCGATCCCCAGCAGCATGAACTGACGGCCGTGCTGGACCAGCTGGTCGCGCGCAGCGAGGCCAAGGGCGGCCCCGTCCTGGTGGAACTGGGCTACCGGTTTGCGGTGCTGGTGGGTTCGCCACCGTTGGACGGGGAGTCCATGCCGCTGGCGCCGCAGGTCATGGCCAGAGCCTTCAGCGAAGGCTGCACGGCGTTGAAGCTCCCCAATGAGCACGAACTGATCCTGATGCAGAGCCTCGAAGGCAGCCTGATGCAGATGCTCGGGCCGCTCTACGAGCTGGTCAACGACCACCTCCTCGCCGCCGGCATCCTGCCCGGCTTGCGTGCGTTTCCCGTACCGCGGGCGACCGCCCGCCGGGCGCCCGCCGAAGACGCGCCCGCCGACGAGCGCAAGCCGGCCGGTCGACGCGCCTCGGACCGCAACGAGCCCATTGCGGTGCTGGACAGCCTGCGGGAAATGCTCGCCCAGCGACGCAGCCCGGTCGCCGAGCAGCCCGCGCCAGCGGCGCGCATCGCCAGCAGCGACGAGTTGCAGACCGCTCTGGCGGCGCTGCAGCAGCACATGTCGCGGGTCAGCGACCAGGTCGGCAAGGAACTGCGCAGCGCCCAGCGCCTGCGCGAGGAACTGCTCAGCCAGCTCAACGCCGATCTCCCGCGCGGGGCTTCGCCGGCCAGCCTCAGCGACGAGCAGAGCGACACGGTCGAACTCGTGGCGATGCTGTTCGAGCAGATGGCGCGGCAGCTGCAGGAAGATGGCAGCGCCCGGTCGCTGCTTGGCAACCTCCAGGTACCCCTGCTCCGCGTGGCGGTCAGCGACCGCGGCTTCTTCGAAAGGACGGAGCATCCGGCCCGGCAATTGCTGGGCAAGGTGACCGAGGTGGCGCACGACTGGCTTGACGACGGCAACGGCGGCGAGACCGACCAGGCGCTGCAGGCCAAGCTGGAAACCGTGGTCGAACGTGCTGGATCCGAAGCGCCGAGCGAGGTCCTGTACACCCGCCTCAACGAGGACATCGACCAGCACATGGAAACGGTGCGGCGCAAGGCGCAGATTGCGGAGCGCCGGCAGGTCGAAGCCATGAAGGGTCGCGAGCGGCTGCAGCAGGCACGCAGCCGGGCGGCCGAGCTGATGGCCGAGCGGTTCGAGAAGGCGCCACCACGGGCCCTGCTGCGCACCATGCTCGATCGGACGTGGTCCGATGTGCTTGCCCTGACCCTGCTCCGGCACGGTGAGCAAAGCGAGAGCTTTGCCACGCGGCTGGTCATCACCGACCAACTGCTGGGCCTGTTGCCTGCCGGCAATGGCCAACGCCTGCAGGAAGAGGTGGAGTCGAGCCTCCAGCAGATAGGCATGCATGGCGAGGAGGCCACCCAGGTCGCGCAACGCCTCCTCGGCGCCCGCGGCCAGGACAGTGGACAGGACCACCCCAGCGGCACCGAACTGGCGTTGCGCATGAAGCAGCGGCAGCGGCTGGGGGGCAACGCAGCCGCCGCCGCGGCGCAGGCGGCCGGCGAGGCGCCGACTCCCGATAGCGCGACGCCCGTGCCGGGCCGGGCGCGGGCACGGGCACCCCGAGCGGAGCCCAGCGCGGGCGAAAAACGCGTCCAGCAGCGACTGCGGGAACTGCCCTACGGCACCTGGTTCGAGATCACCGACCCGAAGACCGGGCGCTGCAACCCGCGCCGGCTGGCCTGGTTTTCCCCGGTGTCCGGTCGCAGCCTGTTCGTGAACCGACGCGGACTGCGCGCGGAAGAGTTCACCCTGCCCGAGATCACAGCAAGGCTGGAGGACGGCCGCGCCCGTGAAATGCAGCGACAGGACAACAGCCTGCTCGACCGCGCCTGGCAGGCGTTGAGCGGAAGCCTGCGCCAAAGCGCCCGACCGCAACCCGACGGAGCTCGCCCATGAATGCATCCCGCGGCAGCGCCGAGCAGCGTCGCGCGCAACGCAAGCGCGTCACCGCCACTTCGGTAGTGGTCGATGTGATCACCGGTGAGCCGTTCGGAGAACTCGGCAACCTTTCGGCCACCGGCATGCTGCTGATCAGTCCCCGCGCGCCACGCAGCGAGGCGATCTACCAGTTGCGCCTGCCGCTGCCCGCCGCCGGCAAGGAACGGCAGCAGATCGAGGTCGGCGTGCAGGAACAGTGGCACGAACCGGCAGCCACCCCCGGGCGGGTCTGGGCGGGCTTCCGGATCGTCGCCATCGACGAAGAGAGCGCCAGACGACTGGGCCAATGGCTGCAGGCTACCGGTTGAGTGGGCTTGGCGCGCCGCGCCATGCCAGCCATCATCGGAGACCCGGCAGCAGGCCGCACACCCGGCGGCCGTCACGCGCCGCTGGCTGTTCCCCGCCAGCCGCCTGCCCCAGCCGATCACCCACACAGGAGCGCGCATGAATCACCGGCTTGCCTCACTCTATCCCGAACACCTGGCCACCTTGTGCGGACGCAGCGAACGCGCCCTGGCCGCAGGTGGCTTCGATCACCTGGTGATCGCCGCCGGCGTGCCGGCGGTCAAGTTCCTCGACGACATGCACTACCCGTTTGCGGTCAACCCGCACTTCAAGCACTGGCTGCCGCTGATCAGCGCGCCAGGCAGCTGGCTGGTGCACACGCCCGGCGCCAAGCCGCGGCTGATCTTCCTGCAGCCGCGCGACTACTGGCACGTGGTGCCTGATGCGCCCAGCGGTTACTGGGTGGACGGCTTCGACATCGTGATCGTTCGCACCGTCGAGGAGGCGCTTGCACAGTTGCCCAAGGGCCACAGCGCGGTGATCGGCGAGGCGGGGCCCGAGCTGGCGGCGGTGACGTTCAACAACCCGCCGGCCGTGCTCGAATACCTGCACTACCACCGCGCCTACAAGACCGGCTACGAGCTGGAGCTGATGCGCGAGGCCAACCGCATCGGCACCCGGGCCCACCGCGCCGCCGAGCGGGCCTTCCGCGCCGGCGAGAGTGAACTGGGCATCCACCAGGCGTTCCTGGCCGCGGCCGGACAGACCGAGTCCGAGCTGCCGTATGGCGCGATCGTGGCGCTCAACGAGCACGGCGCGGTGCTGCATTACATGGACTTCGGTCGCAGCCGGCCGCAGCCGCCGCGCTCGCTGCTGATCGACGCCGGCGCCAGCGCCAGCGGCTATGCGAGTGATATCACCCGCACCTACGCAGCTGCCGGCGCCGACGAGTTCCAGGCGCTGATCGACGCCATGGATGCAGCCCAGCGCGAGCAGGTCGCCATGGTGCGTGACGGGCGCAACTATGCCGACCTGCATCTGCATGCCCACCAGCAGCTGGGCGGCATCCTCAAGCAGTTCGGCTTCACCCGCATGAGCGCCGAGGCGGCCGTGCAACATGGCGTCACCCGAGCGTTCTTCCCCCACGGGCTGGGCCACTCGATCGGCCTGCAGGTACACGACGTCGGCGGCTTCTCCCGCAACGAGAAGGGCGAAACGGTTCCCCGCCCGGAGGGCCACCCGTTCCTGCGCATGACGCGCAAGCTGGAGGCCTCGATGGTGGTGACCATCGAGCCGGGCCTGTACTTCATCGAGATGCTGCTGGCCGAACTGCGTGACAAGCCCTTTGCCGCCGAGATCGACTGGGACCGGATCGCCGCGTTCCGCCCCTACGGCGGCATTCGCATCGAAGACGACGTGCTTTGCACCACGAGCGAGCCGGAAAACCTCACCCGCGACGCGTTCGCCGCGGTATAGCCGCGCGGCAGGCCTGACGCCCACGCCGGCCCCCGGGTCGGGCTGCTCCTGGGCACCCGGCCTGTGGCGTTTTTCCACAGGCGCCGCCTCCGGTAGGCGCGTATGCTGGTCCGGAGCCCATGCCGGATTCGCCCGATGCCCAGCCTCCCGGTTCGCCCCCCAGTCACACACACGCCACCGCAGCGGCCGCTGCGTCGGCTCGGGGGCGAGTTGCTGGGGCTGGTGGGCCTGAAGATCGTACTGCTGTCGCTGCTGTGGTGGCTGGTTTTTGCGCCCCACCCGAAGCCTGACGCCAGCCCGGAAGCGATCAGCCTTCGGCTCGCCCCCGCCTCCCATGCGCCAACGGAAGACCGCCCATGATCATCGCTGCCGATGTCGTCACGCTGTCGCGCCTGCAGTTCGCGCTGACCGCGCTGTACCACTTCCTGTTCGTCCCGCTCACCCTGGGCCTGGTGTGGATGCTGGCCATCATGGAAAGCGTCTACGTGATGACCGGGCGTGAAGTATGGAAGCGCATGGTGCAGTTCTGGGGCGTGCTGTTCGGCATCAACTTCGCCATGGGCGTGGCCACCGGCATCACCATGGAGTTCCAGTTCGGCATGAACTGGGCCTACTACGCGCACTACGTCGGCGACGTGTTCGGCACGCCGCTGGCGATCGAGGGCCTGATGGCGTTCTTCCTCGAAGGCACGCTGATCGGTGTGTTCTTCATGGGCTGGGAGCGGGTCTCGCCGATCAAGCACCTGCTGGTGACCTGGTTCCTGGCGCTGGCCACCAGCCTGTCGGCACTGTGGATCCTGATTGCCAACGCCTGGATGCAGAACCCGGTGGGCGCGGCCTTCAACCCGCAGACCATGCGCATGGAGGTGACCTCCTTCAGCGAGGTGTTCTTCAATCCGGTGGCGCAGGCCAAGTTCGTGCACACGGTCAGCGCCGGCTACGTCACCGGCGCGATGTTCGTACTCTCCATCAGCGCCTGGTACCTGCTGCGCGGACGCAACCTGGAATTTGCCAAGCGCTCGATGACCGTGGCCGCCAGCTTTGGCCTGGCCGCGGCGCTGAGCGTAGTGGTGCTGGGCGACGAGTCCGGTTACACGGTGTCGGAAAACCAGAAGATGAAGATGGCCGCGATCGAGGCCATGTGGCACACCGAGCCGGCGCCGGCCTCGTTCACCGTGTTCGGCATCCCCGACGTGGCCAACAAGACCACCCACTACGCGCTGCAGGTACCGTGGGTGATGGGCCTGATCGGCACCCGCTCGGTCGACCAGACCATTCCCGGCATCGCCGAGCTGGTGGACAGCACCAAGGCCAAGATCGGCAACGGCATCCGCGCCTACGATGCGATGCTGGTACTGCGCGAAGACCACAACAACGCGCAGGCGCGCGCGATCCTGGCCCGCGACGATCACGACCTGGGCTACGCGCTGCTGCTCAAGCGCTTCATCGACGACCCCCGCCAGGCCACGCCCGCGGACATCCAGAAGGCCGCTGACTCGACCATTCCGAACGTGCCGGTGCTGTTCTGGTCGTTCCGGGTGATGGTCGCCTGCGGCTTCTACTTCATCGCGCTGTTCGCCTTCTCGTTCTGGCAGGCCAGCCGACGACGGCTGGACCGCCGGCGCTGGTACCTGAAGCTGGCCCTGTGGAGCCTGCCACTGCCCTGGCTGGCCGCCGAGCTGGGCTGGATCGTGGCTGAATACGGTCGGCAGCCCTGGGCCATCGAGGGCATCCTGCCGACCTCGCTGGGGGTGTCCTCGGTAACCAGCGGCCAGGTGTGGACCTCGCTGGCCGGCTTCGTGCTGTTCTACACCGCGCTGGCGGTGGTCGACGCTGTATTGATGGTGAAGTACGCCCGCAAGGGTCCGGACGGGCTGGGCATCTGGCCGGTACGCGGACGCGCCCCTTCGCAACGCCCCGCCCTGGAAGACTAGGAGCTCGCCATGTTCGATCTCGAAACGCTGCGTGTGATCTGGTGGGCGCTGCTGGGCATCCTGCTGATCGCCTTCGCCCTGACCGACGGCTACGACTTCGGCCTGGCCGGCCTGCTGCCGGTGCTGGGCCGGACCAGCGAGGAGCGCCAGGTGCTGCTCGAAACGGTCGAGCCGACCTGGGAGGGCAACCAGGTCTGGTTCATCCTCGGCGGTGGAGCCATCTTCGCCGCCTGGCCCATGTTGTACGCAGCTGCCTTCTCCGGCCTGTACCTGGCCATGGCACTGGTACTGCTGGCCTTCATCCTGCGTCCGGTCGGCTTCAACTTCCGCGCCAAGATGCCCAGTGCACGCTGGCGCAACCTGTGGGACGGGGTGCTGACCGGCTCGGGCCTGGCGGTGCCGCTGCTGGCCGGGGTGGCATTCGGCAACCTGTTCCTGGGCCTGCCGTTCCGCTTCGATGCGGACCTGCGAATGACCTGGGACGGTGGCTTTTTCCAGCTGCTTCACCCGTTTGCGCTGCTGGCCGGCCTGATCAGCCTGAGCATGCTGCTGACCCACGGCGCCACCTGGGCTGCCGGCAAGGCGGACGTGCTGCTGGCTACCCGCGCGGTGCGTGTGGCGCGCTGGCTGACCCTGGTCTGGACGCTCCTGTACATCGCCGCGGGCGCGTGGCTGGCCTGGGGACTGCCCGGCTATGCCATTTCCGGCCTGGTGGTTGGTGACGGGCCGTCCAACCCGTTGTTCAAGCAGGTGACGGTGGGAGGCCACTGGTTCGCCAGCTACCTGCAGCACCCCTGGTTCTGGGCCGCGCCGGTGCTGGCCTTTGCCGGCGCGCTGCAACTGCAGTGGCAGGTGGGTCGGCAGGGCCTGGGCGGCCTGTTGGGGAGCGCGATGATGGTGGCCGGGACGATCCTGTCCGCCGGCCTGGCGCTGTTCCCGTTCCTGCTGCCATCCAGCCTGGACCCGGGCTCCAGCCTGACCGTTTGGGACGCCTCCTCCAGCCGCGGCACACTCCTGCTGATGCTCGGGGCCACGGTGGTGTTCCTGCCACTGATCCTGCTCTACACCGGGTGGGTGTTCCGCGTGATGCGCGGGCGCGTCACCCTGGAGCACGTCCGCCATGCCGGCCCGACCTACTGAAGGAGTCTTGCCATGTGGTATTTCTCGTGGATCCTGGGGCTGGGGCTGGCCTGCAGCTTCGCCATCCTCAATGCGATGTGGTACGAGGTGCACGCCAGCGACAAGGCGCACCGGCAGCAGGGCGATTCGCAGCTGCCGGATGAACTCACCTGAAGCCGGCCACCGCAGCGCCGATCAGCGCTTTTGCAGCAGTTGCTCGATCGCCTCGGCTTGGCGGGGCACGGCGGCGGTCAGTACTTCGTGGCCGTCGCGGGTGACCACCACGTCGTCCTCGATGCGGATGCCGATGCCGCGCCAGCGCGCATCCACCCCGGGCAGGTCCGGCGGCACGTAGATGCCCGGCTCCACCGTGACCACCATGCCCGGCTCCAGCTCGCGCGGCTGACCATCGATGCGGTAGTCACCCACGTCATGCACGTCCAGGCCCAGCCAGTGGCCGGTCTTGACCGGAAAGAACGCCTTGTAGCTGCCCTGTTCGATGGCCCGGTCCACGCTGCCCTTGAGCAGCTTGAGCTGGCACAGCCCCTCGGTGATCACCCGCACCGCGGCACGGTGCGCCGCGTCGAAGGGCAGCCCCGGCCGCACCGCGTCGATCGCCGCCTCCTGCGCGGTCAGCACCACTTCGTACAGCGCGCGCTGCTCACGGCTGTAGCGGCCACTGACCGGGTAGGTGCGGCTGATGTCCGAGGCATAGCATTCGACCTCGGCGCCGGCGTCGACCAGCAGCAGGTCGCCCTCGTTGAGCAGGGCGCGGTTGGCCTGGTAATGCATGGTGCAGGCATTGGCGCCGCCGGCCACGATCGGGGGAAACGAGGCGACCGCGCCGCGACTGCGCATGGTGTGCAGCAACGCCGCCTCGACCTCGTACTCGTGCCGGCCGGGCCGTGCCACCGACATTGCCGCCAGGTGCGCCTCGGCAGCGATGCTCGCCGCCTGGCGCATCAGGGCCAGCTCTGCCCGTGACTTGAACAATCGCAGGTCGTGCAGCAAATGGCCCAGCGCGACGAACTCCTTCGGCACCACGCCGCCGCCACGCAACTGGCGAAGGCGACGCACCCAGCCCATCAGCCGGGCGTCGAAATCCGGCTCGCGACCGAAGTGGCAATAGACCCGGGCGCGGCCCTCGATCATGCCGGGAAGGATCTCGTCGATGTCCTCGATGGGAAAGGCGTCGTCCAGCCCGTGCCGCTGCACCGCACGCTCGGTACCGGCCACCTCGCCATGCCAGCGCTCGTGCCCGGCATCACGCTCGCGGCAGAACAGCACCACCTCGCCGTGCTTGCGGCCCGGCAGCAGCGCCAGCACCGCCTCGGGCTCGGGAAAACCGCACAGATAGTGGAAGTCCGAATCCTGCCGGTACGGCCAGGCCGCGTCCGCGTTGCGCATGCGCTCGGGCGCGCTGGCCACCAGCAGGGCCGCCTCGGGGCCAGCCATCTTCATCAGCTGGCGGCGGCGCCGCGCGAATTCGGCGTTGCCGATGCTCAAGCGGGGCGACTCAATGCACGGTGTCGTTGGCCGACGTGCCACTGCTGTGGCATTCGGCGAACAGCAGCATGGCGCCCATCCGCACGAATTCGTGGACCTCGATCAGCGCATCCTCGTCCTCGCCCTCGTCGCCGAACTCGAATGCGGAAGCGGCGATGGTGCCCAGGTCGCGCAGGATCTCCTGTGCTTCGGCCGACATCTCGGCGTGGGCACCCGCGCCGGCCAACCCGAAGCCACCGAGAAAGCCCCGGCACCATTCGACCAGCGCATCGGCGCGCTCGGTCAGCGGCCGGTCGTCGGCCGGCAACACCGGCTCGAAACCCAGCTCCGGGTCGACCAGTTCAGCCAGGCAGTCGCGCGCCAGTCGGTCGAGCATCGAGCGATCGGCCGGTGACGGCTCGGCCGCCTCCTCGTCAAGCTGCAGGGCGCGCAGCAGGGACTGCCCGCCCAGCACCCCCCCGCCTGCCAGATAACCGCTCAGCGAACCATGCAGCTCGCTGGCGTCGGTACCCAGACGCAGGCGCACCAGGGCGGCATCCAGCTCGTCATAGCCGAGGGGTTCGGTGGCGCTCATGGCGGTCTCCGGAAAAAGCGGGGCGCCCAGTCTAATGCAGCCTCGGGGGTGCCGTGCCGACACGCGGAAAAGCGCACGGATTTGCCGCGCTGCCCTGCTATAGTTTTGCCCATGAGCGCGCCCGATACTTTCCAGCACGAGCTAGAGGCCCTGACCCAGCGGCTTGATCAACTGCTGGAGACGGTGCGGCGTCTTAACGAGGAAAACCGCAGCCTGCGACACAGCCAGGAGCAACTGGCCAACGAACGGGCCGGGCTGATGGCCCGCAACGAGCAGGCGCGGGGCCGGGTCGAGGCCATGATCCAGCGCCTCAAATCGCTGGAGAACAACAGTTGAGCGACAAACCCGCCAGCGAACCGGTGACCCTGCGCCTGGTCGACCGCGAGTTCCTGATCGCCTGCGCACCCGAAGAGCGCGAGGGGCTGATGGAGGCGGCCGGCTTCCTCGACCGCAAGATGCGCGAACTGCGCGCCAACGCCAAGGCGCCGGGGTTCGACCGGCTGGCGGTGCTGGCGGCGATCAGCGTCACCCACGAGCTGCTGGCACTGCGCAAGCAGCACGACGGTCAGGAACGCAGCCTGACCGAGGGGCTCGCCGCGCTGCGACGCAAGCTTGATGCGGCGCTCGAGGCGCCGGTAAAATAGGCCCCGGCGGCTTCTGCGGTGTGCGCCAGCACACTTTACATTTGCCTTGTTCCTACATACGGCCCCGGGTCGGCTTCACACGGTTGTTGAGCATGTCCGCCATGTGCGGAAAGCCTGTAAGACCGTGTAGCCCTCCCACCTGATCCAATTGGATCAAGGTCGTTCGGTGGGCAGCGGCATCGCGGTTGACGCCACCCCTTCCCGCACCGGCCGGCGTTGATCGACGTCGACCGGGCTTGTGGACACCGGCTTGTGATCGCCCGACACGCGCGCCCTCAGCGGACCGTCGTGCGGGGTCGCCTTCAGCGGAGACGCTCAGACGTGGACGCCAACGCCGAACGCCGCCGACTGCGCCAGCAACTGGCCGAACGCCGCCGCTCCCTGCCGCCGGCAGCCCGCATGGCCGCGGCGCTTGGCCTGCGCCGCAGCCTGGAACAGCTTCCCGAATACCACACCGACGCACGCGTGGCCGGCTACTGGGCTTTTGATGGCGAGTTGCCGCTGAACCTGGTGATCCCGCCGCTGACAGCCCGCGGCCAGCAATTTCTGCTGCCGATGCTGGGCGAGGACAAGCAACTGCGCTTTGCGCCCTGGCAGGCCGGCGACCCGGTCCAGCCCAACCGCTACGGCATTCCCGAGCCGGTGGCCCCGGGGGAATGGCTGGCGCCGTTCCAACTGGACCTGGTGATGGTGCCGTTGCTGGCGTTTGACCGCCATGGCCATCGGCTCGGCTACGGCGGGGGCTGGTACGACCGCAGTTTTGCCTTCCTCAGCGACCAGGTGCGGCCAACCGAGCCGCTGCTGGTTGGCATCGCCTACGACTTTCAGGAAATCGGGGCGATCGATGTGCAGGCCTGGGATGTGCCACTGGATTACATCGCCACCGACCGCGAGTTGATCGATTGCACCACGGCCAACCAGGAGCCGACCGCATGACCACCGGGCGCACCGCGCACTGGCTGATGAAATCCGAGCCGGACGCTTTTTCGATCGACGATCTCAAGCGCAGGAAGCGCGAACCATGGGACGGCGTGCGCAACTACCAGGCGCGCAACTTCATGCGCGACGGCATGCAGGTAGGCGATCGGGTGTTCTTCTACCACTCCAACTGCGCCGAGCCGGGCATCGTGGGCATTGCCGCGGTAGCGACCGCTGCCTATCCCGACCCCAGCCAGTTCGACCCGGACAGCAAGTATTACGACCCATCCAGTTCCCAGGACGCACCACGCTGGATGCTGGTCGACGTGAAGTTCGTACGCAAGCTCAAGCGCACCATTACGCTGAAGGAATTGCAGGGGCAACCGGCGCTGGTCGACATGCCGCTGCTGCGCAAGGGCAACCGCCTGTCGGTGATGCCAGTCAGTGCGGACGACTGGGACTTCATTCTGGCACTCGAGTAGCGCGCGGACCAACACGCGCGCCCGGCCCGCCCACTTTCACCCACCTTCACGGATACATCGCCCATGAGCAGCAACGAAAAACGCCAGGCCGGCGAAGCCGCCATCCGCTTCGTCGAGGACGGCAGCATCGTCGGCGTGGGCACCGGCTCCACCGTCGCCTTCTTCATCGACGCGCTGGCCGACCTCAAGGACCGCATCCAGGGGGCCGTCTCCAGCTCCGAGCAATCCACCGCACAGCTGAAGAAGCTGGGCATTCCGGTGCTCGACCTCAACAGCGCCGGGCCGCTGGCGCTCTACGTCGACGGCGCCGACGAATGCGATCGGCACAAGCGCCTGATCAAGGGCGGTGGCGCCGCGCTGACCCGCGAGAAAATCGTGGCCGAGGCCAGCGACAAGTTCGTCTGCATCATCGATTCGACCAAGCAGGTGGACCTGCTCGGTCGTTTTCCCCTGCCAATCGAGGTAATCCCGATGGCACGCAGCCTGGTCGCCCGCGAGATCGTCAAGCGCGGCGGCCAGCCGGTATGGCGCGACGGCGTGGTCACCGACAACGGCAACTGGATCATCGACGTGCACCACTGGCAGATCAGCGACCCGGTAGGCCTGGAGACCGAGCTCAACCAGATCCCGGGCGTGGTCACCGTCGGCCTGTTCGCGCGGCGACCGGCCGACGTGGTGCTGGTGGGCGACCGCGAGATCTAGGAACCTGGGCGGCGCGGTGTTGCGCCCGGCTCAGGCGGTGCGGGCGGAGCACCTGCCAGGCTCCACGATCTCGGCCAGTGCGTTGGCGATATCGTGCTGCCGGAACGGCTTGGCCAGACGCGGCAGCCCGGCTGCCTCGTCCGAGCGTCCGCTGTAGCCCGTGATCAGGAGTACCGGCATCTCCGGTCGCGCCTTGCGCAGGCGGCGTGCCAGTTCCGCGCCGTCCATGCGCGGCATCTTGTAGTCGGAAACGACCACATCCACTCTGAGGCCGGCACCGACCTTTTCGAGCGCTTCGGCGCCACCGCTGGCCTCGGTGACCCGGTGCCCGAGATCCCGCAACATCGCCGCGGTGCCGTCGCGCACCAGTTCCTCGTCGTCGACCAGCAGCACCGCCAGCGGCCGGCTGGTGGCCACCACCCTGGCCTGCTCCACTTCCACACGCCCCGTCGCCGGGCACCCGCTGAACACCGGTAACCACAGGTCCGCACGGGTACCCTCGCCGGGAGTGCTGGAGATGCAGAAGCGCCCCCCGAGCTGGGCGGCCAACCCGTGCACCATCGACAGGCCAAGACCGGTGCCACGTCCGGTGTCCTTGGTCGAGAAGAACGGCTCGACCGCTCGTGCCAGCGTCTTCGCATCCATACCCACACCGGTGTCGATGGTGGAGACGCGCAGGTAGGTGCCCAGCGCCAGTGCTGTGTCGGAGGCATCGGCGCTCACCGTATCGGCGGTGAGGGTCAGCACGCCCCCATGGGGCATTGCGTCACGTGCGTTCACGCACAGGTTGAGCACGGCCAGTTCCAGCTGGTTGGGGTCGACCAGCGCCTGCGGCAGGCCCCGCGCGTAGGCCGTACGCAGTTCCACCGTGGGGCCGACCGAACTGGAGATCAGGTCACTCATGCCGCTGAGCAGTTCGACCAGATCGACCGGCTGGGTCTCCAGGGTCTGTCGCCGTGCGAAGCCGAGCAGCCGCTGCACCAGCGTCTTCGCCCGCTCGGCAGACTGCAGCGCCCCGGCGATCAGTCGCCCGGCGCGGGCGTCGGCTTCGGCGTAGCGCCGTTGCAGCAAATCGAGCGCACCGGTGATCGGCATCAGGAGGTTGTTGAAGTCGTGTGCCACCCCGCCGGTAAGTTGTCCGATGGTCTCGAGCTTCTGTGCCTCGTGCAGCTTGGCCAGGGCATCCTCGCGTGCCGCGGCCTCCTCCAGCACGCGTTGCTCGAGCGTGGCGGTGAGGTCGCGCAGCGACTGCTCGGTGGATCGTTGCCCGGTAACGTCGGTATGCACCCCCACCCACTCGCGAATCTCGCCTTCACGGTCGAAGGTCGGAATGGCGCGGACGCTGAAGATTCGCCACTGCCTATCGATGCGACGAAGGCGGTGCTCGAACTGGAACATGCATCCCTCGGCCAGTGCCTGCTGCCAGGCCCGCACCGTGGCTTCGCGATCGTCCGGATGGATTGCGTCGAGCCAGCCGAAGCCTCGATATTCCTCGTTCCGCTGGCCCGTCAGCGCCATCCAGCCGGGCTGGTCGCCCTCCATCAGGCCCTGGGCATTGTTGGTCCACAGTACGCCCTGCACCGCGCTGATCGCCGCACGAAAGCGTTGTTCGCTGTCATGCAGCGCAGCCAGGCGCGCGCGCGCCTCATACTGGCGGCGACGCCCGCGCAATGCGGCTTGGGCCAGACTGACCAGGGTGGTCGGATGGAACGGTCGCTCAAGAAAGGTGACGTTCCCCAGCGCCGCAAGCAGCCTGGCGGCCGCCGGATTGCGCTCGATGCCGCCCCCGCGCTCGGTCAGCAGGATGAAGGGAAAGTCCGACCACTTCGGCTGCGCGGCCAGCCAGTTCACCAGCGGATGGAGGTCGGCCTGCAGCAGCGCCTCCTCGGTCACCAGGGCGAAACCGGCACCGGCATCCATCGCCGCAACCAGCGATTCCAGCGTGCCACATGGGCCCGGCCGCAGCCTGGCCTCGGCCAGGATAGCCGCCGCCACCTGGGCGTCGCGCCCCCGCGGAGCGAGGATCAGCGCCCGCTCTGACAGAACGGGTATCACGCCGGGTCGTCTGGCAGCAGCCGTGGCGCGGCGTCATTGCCATGCAGGGTCGGGACACCGCGAAGCACGCCCTGGAACTCGGTCAGCGGCTCGCCGAGACGAAAGCCGCCTGCGCCGATGCGGTACTCGCGAATCGTGTCCTCGTGGGCACCGGTGCGCTTCTTGATCACCGAGATGGCCCGCCGCACCCGGCCGGACGCCTCGAAGTAACGCAACAGCACCACGGTGTCAGCGAGGTAGGTCACATCCACCGGCGAGCGCATGTCGCCGACGAGCCCGTGCTGCGCCACGGTCAGGAACGTGGTCGCACCGCGTCGATTGAGATACTGCAGCAGTTCGTGGATGTGCAGGACCAGCGCCTGCTCCTCCGGCATCGCCGCCTGGTAGCCATTGAGGCTGTCGATGACCACGGTGCGGGCACCGTTTTCGTTGACGTGCCTGCGAACCCGTGCGGTGAACTCGCCGGGCGTCAGCTGCGCGGCATCCACCTGCTCCACCACCAGCTGACCGGCATCCACCATGGACTGCAGGTCAATGCCCAGGCCGAGCGCACGCTTGAACAGAAGCCCGACCTCCTCGTCGAAGATGAACAACGCGGCGCGTTCGCCCCGCGCGATGGCGCTGGCGATAAAGGTGAGCGTAAGCAGGGATTTGCCGGTGCCCGACGGCCCAAGGATCAACACACTCGAACCTCTCTCGATGCCCCCGCCCAGCAACGAGTTCAATTCCGGCGAGTCACATCCGAGCACGTCGCGCGAATAGTCGGCTCGATGTTCACCCGCGATCAGTCGCGGGAAAACCTCCACCCCGCCGGACTGAATGAGAAAGTCGTGGAACCCGCCGCGAAATTTGCGGCCGCGGTACTTGATGACACGCAGGCGCCGGCGCTCGGCGCCATAGTCCGGCGAAAGCTCCTCCAGCCGGATCACCCCATGCGCCACGCTGTGCACGGTCTTGTCGTTGGTGTCGCTGGTCAGGTCGTCCAGCATCAGCACGGTACAGTGCTGGCGCGCAAAATAATGCTTCAGGGCCAGAATCTGCCGGCGGTAACGCAAAGAGCTCTGCGCCAGCAGCCGGATCTCCGAAAGGCTGTCCAGTACCACCCGGTCCGGGCGCACGCGCTCGAAGGCGGCAAAAATGCGGCTGGTAGTCTCGCCCAATTCCAGGTCGGAGGAGTAGAGCAGGCTCTGCTGCTGCTCTTCGTCGAGCAGGTTCTCAGGCGGCACCAGTTCAAATACGTCCAGACCCTCCAGCGACCAGCCATGCGATGCGGCGCTACCACGCAACTCATCCTCGGTTTCAGACAGGGTGATGTAGAGCGCGCGCTCGCCCGCCGCCAGCCCGGCCATCAGGAACTGCAGGCCTATCGTGGTCTTGCCGGTGCCCGGGCTGCCCTCGAGCAGGTACAGCCGGCCCCGGGCCAAGCCACCATCGAGCACGTCATCGAGCCCCTCGACACCAAGGGAAGCCTGCTTGTTTGCCTCTTGCACCAATGGATTCCACCTTCCGAAAGCGCGCACAAGGCGCGTAACCGTTTACACCTACCACAGCGACCTTCACGGGCACGTCGTCCCCGCGCAGCGCACTCTGCCCGGATTCAGCTTCATCGCGCCCATCGCTTCCGCACGGCAAACCTCGCTCTGCGCCCGACCAAAGCGTGTGAGAACCCGAAAGATTAGCAAAAAAACCGCCCGCCACGCTGCGGGAGGCGCACGCGATCCACGGCGCGCAGACGGCACCGCGCCTGCGACCCTCCATCACCCGGCAGTACGTCTCCCGCCGGAAAGTGTGAAGCCACCGCGTATTTTGCAAACAGTCAGCGTTTTCGCAAGGAAATAACTTTCGCCGCTGTTATATTGGTGACGCTCACGATGAGCAATTCAATCAATTGAGGGGACCTGGCCATGTTGAAATTCCTGGCACGCGCTACTGCGGTCGCCGGTCTGACGGTTGCACTGTCGGCCCCGGTATTCGCCACCGAAACGACGGCATTCGGGCTCGGGCAAGCCTGGCCGAACGCCACGGACGTCAGCTCCAGCCCGCATTGGCACGTTTATCTGTTCACCCGCAACGGTGTCCGCTTCGTGCAGGTCAACGACACCAACGGCAATGTCCGCGGCGCCTTCGCCACCGCCGGCGGCCAGTTCATGGTGCTGCCGATGGGCCGCGACGCCCAGCGCATCGCCACCCCGCAGCAGAATGCGGATACCACTGCACCGGTAGACCCAGGTGGTTATCAGGAAACGATCTACAAGGACGACAGCGTCACCGTCACCGCTGTTCCGTTGTCAGACGGCACCATGATGTTCAGCACTGCGGCGACGCCGTGTGAAGATCTCGAACAGTGCAGTGCACACATCCAGTAGGGCGTGGTTCACTTCCATTGTTAAAAAAGAGAAACCGCCCGAGGGCGGTTTTTCTTTTTCTCCTAGCTGTCGCACCCTAGCAATCCGAAACAGTGTCCCGAGCTTCAAGAACCATCAGGCTAACGCGACGACTATGGCGCATCGAACGGCTCCGAGCCCGCCCCTCGAATACCTTGGCACGATCCTGGATCGCAGCGATGCCGATTCCGGTCCCGCCGAGAAGCGGCAACAACCCATCCCAGTTCACTTGGCCGGAATACCCTTCGAAGTAGCCATCCACGCGCAATACCGCCCACTGCCGACCATGCGTTAGTCCGCCCCGGAGCCGAACATCTATCCTGCCGACGTTGCGTTCTGCGCACACATGAGCAATAGCCTCGCACGCGAGCCGGTACAGGGTCAGATGCAATCCCGAGGAAAGCATGCTCAAGCCCCTGCCACGAATGTCGCACCAATAACCTATACCTGCTTCATCCAAGGAGCGCGGAATGGACCCCTCGCGCAAAGCCGCAGGCAACCCTCGCTCCCCCCAGTTCAATGGATAAACCGTATCCGCAAGCCTGTACATCTGGTGCTGGGTGACCACCGCTTGCCGGTAGTATCCGCGGTCATCCGTGGAGGGCACCAAAAAACGGAGCCGACGGAGCAACTGTTCTTGGGTCGCACGGACTGTATGACTTAGCTGCTCAATGGCGATGGATGTCTGCCGTAGCTGCATCTCCCCTAAGTGCACAGTCCGTTGAGCCATGGCGAGCGCCAGCCGCGTGTCCATGCGATCGCTTCGATCCCAGTCTTTCAGGGACGCGATGCGGCCGCCGAGCAACAGCATCGTAGTGATTGTAAATGCAATGAACACCTGAGCCTGCAACGTCCCGCTATCGTAAATCGCAGGCGTAGTGAGCGCTACCGCCACACTTGCCGCTCCACCACCAATAGCAGCGCCCCGCCAGCCATGACGCAGCGCCAGCCAAGCGACGGGTAGGAACATGGCCACGCGTGCGACCTGACCTGCATCGCCAGACGCGCTTGTCGCCATCCACACCAACAACGCCAAGGACGGCAGCACTAGCGACACGGTCTCTAGCGCAAGGCGGCTACCCGCGAGGCGCGGCCAGAGTTGCCTTGCCGTAACTAACTGGAGCTCTTCCCTGACCAAGAGAACGATGGGTACGACCGTCAGAATACCTAGGTAGCCGCCGAGGAAAAAACGACCGAGGACGGGGCCGTACTGATCGGGAGGCGCGCCGGGGGGGGTGGCCCCCAACCAGAACGCTGCCATGTTCACCAGCGCCCAGAGCACGGACAGCAACAATGCACACATCAGCAGCATGTTTATGTCCGTGGCGGCCTTCGCAACAAAAATTTTCTGACGGCTGCGGAACCAGTGAACCACCGGCATCGCAACACCTATCGGAGGCACAAGCATCGCAGCAGACCAAGCCCAACCAAAAGAGTCGAGGCACTGGTAGCTGACATAGCTCAAGGGGATCAATTCACCGACTACTAGCGCTGACCAATAGCGGTATGGCACCAACAACAGCAACGAAAGCCGAAGGCCACTGTAGAGGGCCCAATGCGAGTTCGAGTATTCCCGCAGCAACAGGTAGCCAGCCGCATACCCGACGGCAACCATCACGCGCCTCAACCAGACCTTGCCCCCTGTCATGTCCCGCATTGCCTACCCCCGAAGTCGGTTGCGTCTTGCATCCGCCCAAAACGAGCGCACACGCCTAGCCTGAGCCAAACCCGCAATAACACCCAAACCAGCGTGAAGCCGTAGTGAAGCGCCCTCCGCGCTCGCTGCCTGCTCCGAATAGTAGCGCAAGCGTCATCCAAACTTGCTAACAGGTGGATTTGGACACGTGCGGAAGGTCTCAATTTGAGCCTGCGGACCTACACGAGCCCAGATGGACGCGACCCATCCGGTTCCCGGATGGCGCGCAGGGTTATCGGCGGATGTTCCGCCGGCTGTAGGGACTGCGGCAACACGAGCCGGAGCAAACATCGTCGCAGCCGATGGCCCGTGAGGACCAGGAGCGGGAGCCCCGGGTTTCGTGGTTCGCCTCCTGTACCCCCAAGCGAAATAAAAAGCCCGCCACAAGGGCGGGCTTTCTATTTTTGGCTGGGAGACAGGATTGTTCGGCCCATCCCTGGGCCTCACCCCGCTTCGCGGGGCCGGCCTGCGGCCGTCCAAATTTGTTCCCGGCGAAATTGTCGAACGAGGCTCGCCTTCCTGTACCCCGAACAAAAAATAAAAACCCCGCCACAAGGGCGGGCTTTCTATTTTTGGCTGGGAGACTAGGATTCGAACCTAGATAAACAGAGTCAGAGTCTGCTGTCCTACCATTAGACGATCTCCCAAAACCCGCGGAACGCTGCGCTCGACCTTGCTGCAGCGTACGTCGAAGCGCGATGGATCAGCGCTTCGAGAACTGGGTGGCGCGGCGGGCCTTGTGCAGACCGACCTTCTTGCGCTCGACCTCGCGGGCGTCGCGGGTCACGAAGCCGGCCTTACGCAGCGGCGACTTCAGGGCTTCGTCGTACTCGATCAGCGCGCGGGCGATGCCCAGGCGGATCGCGCCGGCCTGGCCGGTGATGCCACCGCCGGCGACCGTCACCAGGATATCGAACTTCTCGGTGTTTTCGGTCAGCTCCAGCGGCTGGCGCACGATCATGCGCGAGGTCTCGCGACCGAAGAACTGGTCGAGCGTCTTGCCGTTGACGACGATCGCGCCGTTGCCCTTGCGCAGGAACACGCGGGCGGCGGCGGACTTGCGACGGCCAGTGCCATAATTCTGTTGAATCGCCATGAGGTTGCCTGATCTTATTGAATAGTGCGGCCACGTATGGCCGCTTCTACACGCAGGAACTGCGTATTAAATCTCCAGCGCCTGCGGCTGCTGTGCGGTATGCGGATGCTCGGCGCCGCCGTAGACCTTGAGCTTGCGGTACATCGCGCGGCCCAGCGGGTTCTTCGGCAGCATGCCCTTGACGGCGATCTCGATCACGCGCTCCGGATGCGTGGCCAGCAGATCCCGGAGATTGGTGGTCTTCAGGTTGCCGACGTAGCCGGTGAAGCGGTGGTACATCTTGTCGTCCAGCTTGGCGCCGGTGACGGCCACCTTATCCGCGTTGACCACGACGATATAGTCGCCGGTATCCACGTGCGGGGTGAACTCCGGCTTGTGCTTGCCGCGCAGGCGACGCGCGATCTCGGTCGACAGACGACCGAGCGTCTTGCCCGTGGCATCGACCACGAACCAGTCGCGCTTGACGCTTTCAGGCTTGGCGCTGAACGTTTTCATCTTGAAGAATACCTGGTTTGCCGCCAGTGAAGGCGGTACGCGTAAACGGTGAAACAAAGGCGCGAGATGATAGCGGAGCCATCATCGATCGTGCAAGTCCACCGGCCGGCGGACTGTGAGCTGGCAATGATAGCATGACCACCATGCCGCTTGAGAAGCCCCCCGTACGCATCGCCGAACTGGCCGACCAGTGCGTGCAATGCGGGCTGTGCCTGCCGGTGTGCCCTACCTACGGCCTGGACGGCAACGAAGCCGAGTCGCCGCGCGGGCGGATTGCCATCGCCGCGGCGCTGGCCCGCGGCGATGCCGAGCCCACCGCCGCGCTGCGCCAGCACCTGGACCATTGCCTGGGCTGCCTGAACTGCCAGCGGGTGTGCCCGGCGCAGGTGCAGTATGACGAACTGCTGCTGCAGACCCGCGCCCTGTTGGGGCCGCCGCCTGGACGACCACACGGCCTGCTCGCGCTGCTCAAGCACCCGGCACTGCTGCGCCGGCTTCGCGCAGCGGCACGGCTGTTGCCCGGTCCGGGCTGGGCCAGGTCATGGCTGGGACCGGCCTGGCGCAGCGCGCTGGCGCTGCTGCCTGCCGCCGGTCCGGCCGCTCCGGCCCGTGGCGATCGATCGTCGACGCAACTGGCGCTGTTTCCCGGTTGCGTTGCAAGCGTCGAGGATGCCCAGGCGCAACAGGCCGCCGTCACCCTGCTCCGCGCCGCCGGCTTCCGCATCGCAGTACTGCCGGCGTTCTGTTGCGGCGCCATGGATGCGCATGGCGGCAAGCCATTGCAGGCGGAGCACGCGGCCATGCGGGTGCGCGAGGCCTGGCGAGCCTGCGGCGCGCAACGGCTGGTCACCGTCACGCCCGGCTGCCTGGGCACCCTGCGCGCGCGACTTCCCTCGGTCCAGGTGAGCGACGCCTACGCTCTGCTGGCAGAGCACGCTGGCCACCTGCGCTTTCGTCCGCTGCGGCAACGTGTCGCGCTGCACCTGCCCTGCACACAGATCAACGTGGCGCGGAGCGAGGCGGCACTGCTGGCGCTGCTGCGTCGGGTACCGGAGCTGGAGGTGCTGACGATTGCCCGCGCCCGGCACTGCTGCGGCGCCGCCGGCAGCCACATGCTGGAGTTTCCGGAGCGCGCCGCGCGACTGCGCCAGGCCGTCCTGCAGCAGATCGAACCGCTGGCGGCCGAGCGGCTGTTGTCGTCCAATATCGGTTGCCGCCTGCACCTGGCTGCGGGGCTGGCCGAGCAGGGCTCCACGCTGGCCACGGCACATCCGCTGGTCCTGCTGGCAGGCCAGCTGGACCCCACTTGAGCTTCCGGAGCGCGATCCATGCAGCAAGTCCGTAGTCTGACCCCACTCGACCGCCTGCTGGCCGGCGTCGAACGCGCCCTGGAGACCGTCGCCGGCACGCCGGTCGCGCGGCGCCCCTCGCCGGCGGCTGGCCTTGCCGGAGGCAGCCCTGGATGCGGCCGAGCAGCGCCATGTGGCCGGGCTGATGCGGATCAACCACACCGGCGAGGTATGCGCCCAGGCGCTGTACAACGGCCAGGCGGTGCTGGCGCGCGAGCGAGGAAACCCGAAGCCACCTGCTGCACGCTGCCGCCGAGGAAACCGACCACCTGGCCTGGTGCGCCGAACGCCTGCGCGAACTGGACAGCCGGCCCAGCCTGCTCAATCCGCTGTGGTACGTCGGCAGCTACGCCATCGGCGCGGCGGCTGCCTGCGGTCAGCGACCCGGTCAGCCTTGGCTTCGTGGTGGAGACCGAGCGCCAGGTCGAGGCCCACCTGGCCGAGCACCTGCAGCGACTGCCGGCCACGGACGGGCGCTCGCGCGCCGTGCTCGAGCAGATGCAGGCAGACGAGATCCGCCACGCCGACAACGCCAGGGCGCGCGGCGGGATCGAACTGCCGTTTCCGATCCCCGGCTTGATGCGGTTGAGTTCGCTGGTGATGAAGACCGTCGCCTACCGGATCTGAGGCGGCAAGAACAACCAAGCGCGCCGGACCCCGAGAGACGTTGCCGACCCCAAAAGCGAACCCCGCCGGGCGGCGGGGTCTGCTTGGTCACATCAGGTTGCGGCCGTGGAACAGTTCCTCGATCTCGCGCTTGAGCAGCGACTCGATGCGCTGACGCTCCTTGAACGACAGATCGTCGGCATGGGCCTCGAACAGGTAGGTGTCCAGGTCGAAGTCCTTGATGTGCATCTTGGTGTGGAAGATGTTCTCCTGGTACACGTTGACGTCGAACATCTCGTACTTCTGGCGGATGTGCCGCGCCAGGTAGTCCTGGATCGAATTGATCTTGTGGTCGATGAAGTGCTTCTTGCCCTTCACGTCGCGGGTGAAGCCGCGCACCCGGTAGTCGCATGATCACGATGTCCGACTCGAAGCTGTCGATCAGGTAGTTGAGCGCCTTCAGCGGCGAGATCACGCCGCAGGTGGCCACGTCGATGTCCGCGCGGAAGGTCGCGATGCCGTTGTGCGGATGCGTTTCCGGATAGGTATGGACGGTGATGTGGCTCTTGTCCAGGTGCGCCACCACCGCGCCGGCGATCGAGTCGCGGCCGAGCTTCTCCACCACCGGCTCCTCGGAGATCAGGATGGTGACCGAGGCGCCCTGCGGGTCGTAGTCCTGGCGTGCGATGTTCAGGATGTTGGCGCCGATGATCTCGGCCACGTCGGTGAGGATCTGGGTCAGGCGGTCGGCGTCGTACTGCTTCGTCGATGTATTCGATGTAGCGCTGGCGCTGGTCTTCGGACACCGCGTAGCAGATGTCGTAGATATTGAAGCTCAGGGCCTTGGTCAGATTGTTGAAGCCCTGCAGGCGCAGGCGCGGGAGCGGTTTCACCACGGCGACTCTCCATGACCGGATGCGGTCAGCAGATGAGGCGGGTTAGCAGCAAGGGTCCCCGCGTAAGGACGAGACGCGCGAGACCCTTATCCCGGACGCCCCTGGATGGCACGCGACATGAGCGTCGCGGCCGAAAGACCACGAAGTATGCGGCAAAAACCCGAAAAACAGAACCGCCCGCGGCGGGTCGGCGGCGCACGAATTTACTTTTGATGCCCGGGCGCAACGCATAGTATGGTTAGCGCAGAGGCGCGACGCCTGACAATAACTAGATGGGGGAACCCCGTGGCGCAACTCAAATACCAACTCCAGCAGGCCTTCGAACGCTCGCAGGCTCCGCTCGGCTTCGCCCCGGACCCGGCATCGATGGAACGTTTCCTGGCGCTGTGCCACCGCCGGCGCTACCCGGGCAAGACCGCCATCATCCGCCCGGGCGATCCGGCCAACACCCTGTACTACGTGATCGATGGCTCGGTGACGGTGTGCTCCGAAGACGAACAGGGGCGCGAACTGATCCTGGCCTACATCAGCCGCGGCCAGTTCATCGGCGAAATGGGCCTGTTCGTGGAGCAGGCCCAGCGCGAATCGATGGTGCGCACGCGCACCCCTTGCGAGATGGCCGAGATCAGCTACGAGCGGCTGTTCCAGCTGATGGAAGGCCCGCTGCGCGAGGAATGCCCGAAGATCCTGTTCTCGATCGGCGTCGCAGCTGACCAACCGTCTGCTGCGCACCTCGCGCCAGGTCAGCCGCATGGCCTTCATGGACGTCACCAACCGGATTTCGCGCACGCTGCTGGACCTGTGCCAGGAGCCGGACGCGATGACCCATCCCGGACGGCACCCAGATCCGCATCTCGCGTCAGGAAGTCAGCCGCATCGTCGGTTGCTCGCGCGAGATGGTCGGCCGCGTGCTCAAGCAACTCGAGGAGCAGCGCATGATCGACGTCTCGGGCAAGACCATCGTGGTGCGCGGCACCCGCTGACCCCTGACCGACCGATACGGGTCCTGGCGGCGGGTGGTCTCTTGCGCTGCGGCGCTGATCGGGGCGGCAAGCATACGCCCCCATGAGCCCCGAACATGGCGGGCAGGCATCACCCGCCGCGGCCGGTCCAAGCACGCCGCCGCGGGCGTCCTCTTCAGGCTCAGCGCCAGCTCACACGCGTAGTGGTGCGCCCAAGTGCCTGCTCCACCCGCTTGCACAGCTTTGGCGTGGCGTTGACCAGCACCGCCTCGGCCGCTCCCTTGAGCATGGGGATGTCGTACACCGAATCGCCGTAGGCTATGTCCCAGCGCTCGATACCTTGTCCGGCCAGCGATCGCAGCTTGGCATGCCCGATGTTGTGCAGACGCACGCGCATGCCCAGGCGGCCCGGCGCCAGCGCGGAGGCCAGCACTTCCACCTGGCCCAGCCCCAACTGGTCGAGCAGCCGCGTTACCAGCAGGCTGCTCGCATCCGGTCACCACGATCACCCGGTCGCCGGCCGCCTGGTGCCGTCGCAGCGCCTGCAGCCCGTCGCGGCAGAACTGGCCCGGACGACGCGCCAACGGATCGGCGAACGCCTCCATCACGGCGCGGTAGCGCGCCTCATCCAGCCCCGCCAGACCCAGATGCACCAGGCTGCGCAGCGGCAGGGCTCGCGAGAAAGGCCACCGCAGCAGCAGCCACGGCGATATCAGCAGCGCCAGCAGCTTGCGCGGCAACGCTGCATAACGGTGGCGGATGAACAAGGCGAATGCGTCGCCATGCATCAGCACTCCATCAAAATCGAACAGCACCGTGCGCGGCGCCTGCCCGGCCACGGCCGGTGCGTCGGGCGAGCCCGCCCGATTCCTCGCTTGCCATCGGCTCAGTCCAGTGACGAACAGCCGCTTCAGCGCGGCGCCAGGGTCGTCCGCGCGCATGAAGGTCTCGCCGACCAGGAAGGCATCGATGCCTGCCTCGCGCAGGCGCTCGACGTCCGCCGGCGAGCGGATGCCGCACTCGGTGACCAGGATCCGGCCCAGGGCGACCAGATCGAGCAGGTCGATCGAGGTATCGAGTGAAGGTCTGGAAGGTCCGCAGGTTGCGGTTGTTGACGCCGATCAGTGGCGCCGGCAGCGCCAACGCGCGATCCAGTTCCTCCACGTCGTGCACTTCGCACCAGCACGTCCATGTCCAGCTCCGCGGCCAGCAGCGACAGTTCCAGCAGGCGCGCGTCGTCCAGCGCCGCGACGATCAGCAGGATGCAGTCGGCGCCGATCACCCGCGGTCTCGTAAACCTGGTACGGATCGACGATGAAGTCCTTGCGCAGCACCGGCAGCGAGCACGCCGCGCGCGCGCCTGCTGCAGGTACGCCTCGCTGCCCTGGAAGAAGTCCCGGTCGGTCAGCACCGACAGGCAGGCCGCGCCGGCCGCCTGCGTAGCTGCGCGCGATGTCGGCCGGCTGGAAGTCGTCGCGGATCACGCCCTTGCTGGGGCTGGCCTTCTTGACCTCGGCGATGACCGCCGGGCGGCCGGCGTCGATGCTGGCCTCGATCGCCGCGGCGAAACCGCGCGTGCGCGGCAGGTCGGCGCAGCGCGCGGCCAGAGCTCGGCCAGCGGCAGCGCCGCGCTCGCGCTCGGCGATTTCCTCGGTCTTGCGGGCAGGATGCGTTGCAGGATGTCGGACATGAGCGCAATCGGAACAGGCGGGGCGATCGGGTGAAAGCTTAACGGTGCACAGCGCCAGTGGCGCAACCCGAGCAGCCTGGCTAACGCCGCGTCGCGGCGACGAACTCCTCCATCTTGGCCAGCGCGTCGCCTGCTCGCGATCGCCTTGCGCGCCCGCTCGATGCCCTCGGCGATGTCGCCGCGCACGCCGGCCACGTACAGCGCCGCGCCGGCGTTGAGGCAGACGATGTCGCGCGCCACGCCCGGCCTGCCCGCCTGCAGAGCCTGCAGCAGCATGCGCCATCGATGCGTCCGCGTCCTCCACCCGCAGGTTGCGGCTGGAGGCCATCGCCAGGCCGAAGTCCTCCGGCTCGATCTCGTATTCGCGGATCTGCGCCGTCGCGCAGCTCGCCCACCAGCGTGGCCGCGCCCAGCGAGATCTCGTCCATGCCGTCGCGGCCCGCACACCACCATCGCGCTGCTCGGCGCCCAGGCGCTCGCAGCACGCGCACCTGGATGCCGACCAGGTCCGCGATGGAACACGCCCATCAGGATGTTCGGCGCGCCGGCCGGGTTGGTCAGCGGCCCGAGGATGTTGAACAGCGTGCGCACGCCCATTTCCTTGCGCACCGGCGCCACCGCCTTCATCGCCGGATGGTGGTTGGGCGCGAACATGAAGCCGATGCCGGTCTGCGTCCATGCACTCGGCGACCTGCTTCGGCGTCAGGTCGATGTGCGCGCCCAGCGCCTCCAGCACGTCGGCGCTGCCGGACTTGGACGACACGCTGCGCCCGCCGTGCTTGGCCACCTTGCGCGCCCGCCGCCGCGGCCACGAACATCGCGGCGGTGGAGATGTTGAAGCTGCGAGGCGCCGTCGCCGCCGGTGCCGACGATGTCGACCAGGTGCTCGTGCGCCGCGCGCCGGCACCGGCGTGGCCAACTCGCGCATCACCCGCGCCGCGCCGGTGATCTCGCCGATGGTCTCCTTCTTCACGCGCAGGCCGGTGATGATCGCCGCGGTCATCAGCGGGCTGACCTCGCCGCGCCATGATCTGGCGCATCAGGTCGATCATCTCGTCGTGGAAGATCTCGCGATGCTCGATGGTGCGTTGCAGCGCCTCGCTGCGCGGTGAATGGCATGATCGTGAACTCGCGCTCGATGTCAGGCCGGCCTTCGGCAGCGGCTAGCCCGAGGAAATTGCGCAGCAGGTCGTGGCCGTGCTGGGTCAGGATCGACTCGGGATGGAACTGCACGCCCTCGACCGGCAGCGTCTTGTGGCGCAGGCCCATGATCTCGTCCAGGCTGCCGTCCGGGTGCTCGGTCCAGGCGGTCACCTCCAGGCAGTCGGGCAGCGATGTCCTGCTGCCACCACCAGCGAATGGTAGCGCGTGGCCTCGAACGGGTCCGGCAGGCCGGCGAACACGCCCTGGCCGCGGTGGCGCACCGGCGAGGTCTTGCCGTGCATGATCTGCTTGGCGCGGACCACCTTGCCGCCGAAGGCCTGGCCGATCGCCTGGTGGCCCAGGCACACGCCGAAGATCGGCACCTGCGCCGCCCAGCTGCTCGATCAGCGCCAGCGACACGCCGGCGTCGTCGGGCGTGCCCGGCCCCGGCGAGATCATGATGTGCGACGGCTTCAGCGCGCGGATGCCGGCCACGTCCAGCGCGTCGTTGCGCACCACCTTCACCTCCTGCCCCAGCTCGCCCAGGTACTGCACCAGGTTGAAGGTGAAACTGTCGTAGTTGTCGATCATCAGCAGCATGCGCGTTCTCTCGAGTTCCCTGGCGCGGGGTCGTGCAGCGACGCCCGCCAGGTGACGGGTTGTCCGGTGTGATTGTAGCCGCGTCGACCGCCGGTGGCCGCCTCAGTCGGTGGCGGCCGCGCGCAGCCGTTCCGCCAACCCTCCGACCCGTTGCACCGGCTGCGCCAGCGCCGCTGCCACGGACGCCGGCGTGCCCCACAGTTCGACCTGGCGCCGGGCGCGCGACAGGCCGGTGTAGAGCAGCTGGCGCGACAGCAGCCGGTGCTGCGGGTCCGGTGGCAGCAGCACCGCGGCCAGGTCGTATTCGGAACCCTGGCTCTTGTGCACGGTGATGGCGAAGCCGCCTTCGTGCGGCGGCAAGGTACCCGGCGCGAAGCTGCGCGCGCTGACCTCGCCGTTCTCGTCCACTGTCTCGAACCATACCCGCAGCGAGCCGTCCGCCTCGGCCAGGCACAGACCGACGTCGCCGTTGTACAGCCGTGCGGCGTAGTCATTGCGGGTGACCAGTACCGCGCGGCCGGCGTACCACACGCGATCCGGAGACTCCTGCCAGGCCTGCTTGAGCCGCTGCTCGATCCACGCATTGATCGCGAGCGCGCCGAACCCGTCCTCGCGCAGGGCCGACAGCAACTGCCGTCGCGCCAGCGCCTGCAGCGCCTGTACTGCCACCATCGCCCGGGCCGACGTCGCAGCTTCGGTGCGTGGCGGCACTACCGGACGGATCGGCAACTGCGCCAGCGACTCGCACCAGCCGGCAAGCGCGCGACGCAGCCCTTCGCCATCGGCGACCTCGCGCCAGCGCGCGTCCCCGCCGGCTGCATCGACCGCCTCGCGCAGAGCGGCACCGTCACCCTGGCGCACCGCCTGGTTGATCGGCACCAGCTGGCGCTCGGCGCGGAAGCTGTGTTCCAGTCGCACGATATCGGGGGCGCCCTGTCCCTCCAGTGCGCCAACCAGGTCCATCAGTACCGAGCCGGCGGCCACCGAGGTGAGCTGGTCGGCATCGCCGACCAGGATCAGCGTGGCATCGGGGCGCACCGCGTCCAGCAGCGCGCGCAGCATGGCCAGGTCGACCATCGAAGCCTCATCCACCACCACGATGTCAGCCGCGATCGGGTGGCTGGCGTCGCGGGTGAACCGGTTGCGCCGCGGGTCGAAGCCGAGCAGGCGATGCAGGGTCAGGGCCTCGGTATCGGGGATGGCCGCCAGTTGCGGTGTCCACGAGTCGTCCAGCTGCGCGGCCAGCGCCCGCTTGCCTTGCCGCAGCGACTGCACCAGCCGCTGCGCGGCCTTGCCGGTGGGCGCGCCCACCAGGATCGTCGGGCTCGCCGTTCCCGCCTGTCGCTGCAGTGCCAGCAGCATGCGCAACACGGTGGTGGTCTTGCCGGTGCCGGGCCCGCCGGTCAGCACGAACAGCTTGCGTCCGGCGACCGCTGCCACCGCCTCGCGCTGGCGTAGCACCGCGTCGGAGCGTTCGCCCTGGAACAGCACGTCCAGCAGTGCCTGGTCCACGCCCGACCCGGTCGCCGCCGCGCGACGCTGGCGCACCCGCGCCGCAACCACCGCCTCGTGCCGGTGGTTGCGCCACAGGTAGAAGCGACCGTTGACGTCGAGCACGAACGGCGACGGCGTACTGCCGTCGCTGACCAGCGCCTCGGCGCGCAGCGCGACGAGCGCGTCGTCATCCAGCAGCGGCATGCCGTGACGGCCAGCCTCCGCGCCGGCCAGCGGCAGCGCGGTGTCACCCTCGCCGTCGGCGAAGCTGGCCCAGGCGGCCACGCGTGCCAGCAGCGGCGAACCACCGTGCCCAAGCGTCCAGCGCAGTAGCGCGCGGTCGAGCGGGCGCCACGGCGTGTCCGCCAGTTCCAGTGGCGAGGCTGCGAAGCGATAGGCACTCATGCGGTCACCTCCGGCGCAGCACCGGCCAGCGCGGCGTCCGCCGCGGCAACCAGGGCGTCGTCGAAGCGATGCCGCCAGATGCCCGCTTCGGGTGCCAGCCCCACCGCGCGCACGAACAGGTAGATCGCCTCGCCCAGGTGTTCGGCACGGCGATAGCCCGGCAAGCGCTGGCGCAACATGCGGTCCACCGCCACGGTGTAGAGCAGCGCCTGGAAGCGGTATTGGTGGCTGTCCATCGCCGCGTCCAGAACGGCCGGCATGTAGCCCTCCAGACCATCGCCCAGGTAATTGCTCTTGTAGTCGAGCACGCAATAGCGGCCATCGTGTTCGACGATCAGGTCGATCTTGCCGGTCATCCGGCCGCGCAGCTGGTTGATGGTGGTGAACGGCACCAGTGACGGCTCGCCATGGCGCGCACAGGCCTGGCGCAACACGGCCACCGAGGCCTCGTCGAGCACGTAGTGGAATTCCATCTCGGCCAGCTGACGCGCTGGCGGCAGGCTGCCAAGCGTGAGCCCGGGCAGCAGCGGCGCGTCCAGGTTGGCCTGCAGCCGCTGCGCCAGCCGCTGAATCACCGCGTCGCGCTCGCGCTCCTCGATCGGCACGCCGAACTCGCGCAGCTCGCGGTCGATCAGGTCGAGCTGACGGGCCATCGGCTCGCCGATCACCCGGTGCTCGAACATCGCATGCAGCGCATTGCCGATGTCGGCACCGCGGATCGGCGCCAGCGCGGCCAGCTCCGGATGGACCGGCGCCGGTATCGGCGCCACCGCGTCGAGCCCCTCGTCGACGGCATCGCTGGCAGGTGATTCGTCGCTGGCGGCGGAATCCTCCAGCGTGCCGGCATGAGCGCCCCGGACGAGCGTGGAAAAGCTGTAGACGCGGGCATCCGGGTGCGCTGGCGGCAGCGGCAGGACCGCACGCACCGGCTGCCCGGGCTCGTCGGTGAACCGCCGCCCGGCCTGCCACGGCCAGCCGTCATCGAACCAGGCCAGTTGTGGCGCGTCGGTCGCCAGATCCAGGCCAGCGGCGAGATGCGCCTGCAGCCGCTCGATCGACACATCCAGCGGCGCGCGCACCGGATCCTCCGCGGGCTTTTTGCCGTTGGCCTGCGCCGGACGGTCCGGCGGCAGCACATAGACGTGGCAGGCGTGGACGGCGCGGGTGAGCGCCACGTACAGCACGCGGAAACGCTCGTCCTGGCCTTCGCGGTCGTATTGCGCCTTGGCCGCCTTGCCGAAGCCGATCACCCGCTTCCCGCACAAGGACTCGTCGATCACCGGGATGGTGTCCATGCCGCTGCGGCAGTGGTCCCACATCAGGGGCAGGAACACGATCGGAAACTCCAGCCCCTTGCTGGCGTGCAGCGTCATCAGGCGCACCCGGTGCGCGTCCGACTCGATCCGCAGCTGTTGTTCGTCGGCTGCGTCGCCGCCGGGTGCTTCGCCGTCGCGCTGGCGGGCAAACCAGGCCAGCAGCTGTTCATTGCCGGGCATCTGCTCGGATTGCGCCTGCAGCAGCTCGCCCAGGTGGCGCAGGTCGGTGAGCATCCGCTCGCCGTCCTCGCCAGCCAGCAGCATCGGGGCGGCGCGATCGATCAACGCGCGCACCACCGCCAACACGCCTTCGCGCTGCCAGCGCAGCCGCCATTGCTGGAACTGCTGCTCGTACTCCAGCCACGCCTCCGGTTGCTCGCGCAACGCCTTGAGTGCGCCGAACGACATGCCGTACAGCCGGGTGGCCAGCGCCGCGCGCACGGCGCCTTCGTCGCTGGCGTGGTCGATGGCGTACAGCACGATCTGCAGCTCGCGAGCCACGTCCAGCGCGAACACGCTGGAGCGACCGGCACCGACGCAGGGCACGCCATGGCGCTGCAGCAGCACGCGCAGGTCGACCACGTCCTGATTGCCCGGCAGCAGCACGGCAATGTCGCCAGGCCGCACCGGCGCCTCGCCGATGCGGTGCCGGCCCGACTGCAACAGTTCGGCAATCTGCCGCGCGCACGCGGCCAACGCATCGCGCGAGCGCGCCGGCACGCTGGCCGGATACTGCGTGTTCAGGTGCAGCTGCAGCGGCTGCGCCAGCGGTTCGCCATCGACGCGGTAAACCTCGCCATCGCGGCGACCGCTGGCGCGCACCGGCTCGTAGCGGATCGGGCCGTCGTCGGCGGCGCTCAGCACCGGGCCTGCCGCGTCGTAGAACTGGTTCAGCGCGGCCACCAGCGCGCGCGAGGAACGGAAGTTGGTATCCAGCCGCAGCACCTGGTCGGCGGCGGCTGCCGCTCGCAGGTAGGTCTGGATGTCGCCGCCGCGGAAGCGGTAGATCGCCTGCTTGGGGTCGCCGATCATCACCAGCCGGCCGCGGGCGGCGCCACCCGCGTCACTGTAGATCGCGCGCAGGATGTCGTACTGCTGGCCGTCGGTGTCCTGGAACTCGTCCACCAGCGCCACCGGCCAGGCCGCGTGCAGCCGATCGGCGAGGATCCGGTCGGGGCGCTGCAGCGCGCAACCGACACGGTCGATCAGCTCGTCGAAGGTCAGCTGGCCGCGGGCGGCCAGGCGCAGCTGGCGCCAGGCGCGCACCTGGTCGAGCCAGGCGGTCCAGGCCTGCACGTGGGCCGCCTGGGCGGCGTACTCCAGCAGGCGCCCGGCGCGCACCGCGAACGTCAGCAGCTGTTGCGTTCCGGCCCGCTCGAACGCCTGCGGCTGCAACTGCTCGGCCGCCATGCTTTCGGCGGCGATCAGGTTGGCCAGGACCGAGGCCTTGGGCAATGCGTCGCGCTGCCGCAGCCAGCCGGCCAGTGCCAGCAGCGCGTTCTTCAGTGCGGTCTTGCGTGGCAGGAAGTGCGACTTCTCCGCGGCAAAGCTTTCCAGCATGTCCGCGTGCGCGGTCGGCAGTGCAGCGTCAAGCTGTTCGCCGTCCGGCGCCCACAAGGCCACCCCCGGCTGCAGGTAGGCCTTGAGCAGCCGGCGCAGCGCGGCCAGCGACGGCGGGGCCGCCGGAAATGCCTGCTCGCCCTGCTGCAACTGGCGCCACAAGTCGGCCGACCACTCGTCCAGCAAGCGCCTCGGACGAGACCATTTCGCCCAGCTGGAAGCCGCTGCCGCTCTCGAACGGATAGTCGCCAAGCACGCGCCGGCACAGGCTATGGAGGGTGCCGACCGGAGCCATGTCGAGCTCGGCCTTGGCCAGCTGCAGGCGCAGCCGGTCGCGCTGCGCCTGCGCGTCGCTGCTCCAGCGCGCCAGCAGCCAGGCCAGGTCCGGTGCCTCCGCCTGGCGGCGCTCTCCGGCCAGCCATGCTTCCGCGGCCATCTCGCCCCACACCAGCTTGCCGCGCAGCCGCTCGCGCAGCTCCTGTGCGGCCGCGTCGGTGAAGGTGGTGACGATGACCTGGCGCGGACTCAGGCCCTGTTCGAGCAACAGGCGCAGGTACAGCACCGCGATGGTCCAGGTCTTGCCGGTGCCGGCGCTGGCCTCGATCAGCGTGCGACCGTCGCCGGCCAGGTCCAGCCCGGCCCAGTCCAGCGCGGGTGCGTGTTCGGCGGTGCCGCTCATGCGGATACCTGCAGCAGCGTGGCCGGGTCGATCAGCACCGCCAGATCGCGCGCCAGTGACTGCAGCGCCACGTGGTCGGCCTGCCCGGCGTGGAAGTTCGCCTCGCCCGCCAGCAGGCGTGCGTAGCCGGGCGCGTAGTCGCGCTCGCCAGTGTTGAAGCCGCCCTCCCAGGCCAGCCGCGCGGCATCGTCCTTCTCGTCCAGCGCGGCCCAGCTGGTGCGCGGAAAGTAGCGGCCGGGGCGCTGCTGCGCCTGCTGCCAGATCGCCAGCAGCGCCTCCACGCGGTCGGCCAATGCATCGCGCATGGCGTCGGCGGCAGCCAGGTCGTCCGCGGCGAAGTGCGCTTCCAGCGCGTCGGCCCAGGCGTGGAAGGGAGCCTCGACCTCGGCGCCGTCGTCGGCGGTGAGCACGCCCACGCGCACCGGCACGGCCGGATCGGCGGCCAACCGCAGCAGCGCCCACTCCAGGAACAGCGGCACACGCTCGCGGAAAGTCAGCTCGCTGGTCTGTTTGCCCGGCCAGGCCTCGAACACCCACAGCGCCTGGCCAGTGGTGAACACGCGCTCCAGCGTGCCTTCCACCCGTGCCTCCCCAATCGGCAGCGACAGCGCGAGCGGCTGGCGCTGCGGGGGTGCGCCGGCAAACAGCAGGTGCATCCGGGCGGCATCGAGCAGCGCCTGCACCGCGCCGCGTTCGGCCGTCCAGGCGTCCACGCCCAGGCGGCCGCTGGGCAATGCGCCACTGAGGCGCAGCCAGGCCGGCGCCTGCTCCGGCAGCACGAACACGCCACGCTCCAGTGCATCGAAGAACAGCCGCCTGGCGACCTGGTCCAGCGCGCTGAAGCCCGCCTGCAGGGGCTCGCGCTCCTGCAGGCGATCGTCGTCCAGCGCATCCAGCCGGATGTTGAGCTGCTGCGCCAGCACCTGCCGCGCCGGATCGCGAAAGTACGCCTGCACGTCGCGCAGCGGGACTGGACCGGCGGGCATGTCTGCCCCGCCGTCCACCGCATCCAGGAACGGCAGCGCGGGTTCACCGCGCACCATGCCGGCGAAGCCCGCATCGAACGAGAACAGGCGCGGATCGCTGCCGTCGAAGTAGCGCGCGTCGAACGGCTGCAGCGGATGCCGGATGCGCCAGGGCCGTTGGATCACCCGGTCCTGGCCTTGCGGTAGCGGCTGCTCGTCGATATCCGGATCGGTACCGCGCAGGCCGGCCTGCTCGTCCAGCAGGCCGAGCAGCTCGGCCAGCGGCGCGGCCGGGTTGCGCGGCTTGCCGTCGCGCACGCCCTCGCCGAGGTAGGACAGGTGCAATACCTCGCGCGCGGCCATCACCGTTTCCAGGAACAGGTAGCGGTCGTCGTTGCGCACGTCGCGGTCGCCCAGCCGGCGGTGCCGCTGCATCAGGTCCAGCCCGGCGTCGCCCACCGTACGCGGGAACTCGCCGTCGTTCAGGCCGAGCACCGCGATCACCCGGAACGGAATCGCACGCTGCGGGACCATGCCGCAGAAGGTGACCCCGCCGAGCAGGAAGCGCTGGCGCTCCGGCGCTGCGGCCAGGCGCTCGCGCAGCACCTCGCGCACCACCGGAAATTCCAGCAGCGGGTCGAGCCCGCAGTCGGCGGTCTCCACCTTGGTCGCCTGCAGGAAGCGGCGCAGCAGCGAGCGCGCCTCGACCGCCTCGTGGTCGCGCGGGTCGATCCGGAACAGGGTATCGAGCAGGCGCTCCAGCCGGGTGGCCCAGGCCGAGGCGGTGCGCGGCTCGGACGCGTCACGGTGCAGCTCGGCCAGCGCCAGCAGCAGCCGGTCCAGCGCCCCGAGTACCGCGGCCTGCGGGCCGTGCACGCCCTCCACCGGCCACACCTCGCCATCGGGCAGCGCCCAGCCGGCGCCGGTGTCGTCCATGCCTTCGTCGCCCAGCACGTAGCCGGCGAGCATCCGGTCCATGCCCCAGGCGAAGGTGTAGTCGTCGATGCCGGGCACGCCGAAACCTTCGCGGAAGGGCCCGTCCAGCGCCCAGGCGACGCGGCTCTGCCGCAGCCAGCGGGTCAGCGTGTCCAGCTCGCCCTGGTCCAGATTCAGGGCGCGCGCGACTTCCGGCACCTGCATCAGGTCCAGCAACTCGGGCGCGGTCAGGCGCGACTCCGGCACCGAGAGCAATCGGCTGAATGCATCCAGCATCGGATGCGTGCGCGCCACTGCCACGTCGGCCAGGTGGTAGGGCAGCGGGCCCTGGTGCCGGCCGGCCTCGCCGAACACTGCCGGCAGCAGGGGCACGTAGGCGGCGATGTCCGGCGCCATCACCACGATGTCCGAAGGCTTCAGGTCCGGCCGCTGGGCCAGCTCCATCAGCAGCGCGTCGCGCAGCACTTCCAGCTCGCGCAGGCGGGTGTGGCACAGGTGCACGCGCAGCGAGCGGTCGGCCAGCGCCGCGGCAGAACCGTCGCGCAGCGGCACGATCAGGGCCGGGTCGAGCTGGCGCATGCTTTCCTGCAGGCGCTGCAGCAGGCCGTCACCCTCGCCCGGCAGCGGCGCCTCGTCCTGCCAGTGGCGCACGTCCATCGCGATCGCGTCGTCGAACGCCTGCAGGTTGAGCATGAAGTGCTGGCCCATGCGGCCCCAGCTGGCCAGCAGCGGATGGCCCATCTGCAGGAATTCCTGCTCGGAGGCCTCGCTGAAATCCACCCGTCGCGCCTGTTCGCGCAGCTGCTCGCGCTCGCCGCGCAGGCCGGCCCAGTAGTCGCGGCACGGGTCGGGCACGTACAGCACCACCGGACGCACCTGTGCCACCGCCCGCAACAGCGCCAGTTCGGCCGGCGCCAGGTGACTGACCCCGAAGATATGCAGCGGCTCATTGCTGGCCTGGCGCTGCGGCCGGCGGGACAGGTCGCGGACCAGTGCCTCGACCCGCTCGCCGCGGTGCGGCACGCCGATATCCGCGCGTAACCGGCGCCACAGCGGTGCCATGAAGGTCGGCTCGGGCACGTCGTCGCGGCCGCGCTCCCACGCCGCCAGCCAGTCCGGCCGGTACACCAGGTACTGGGTGTACAGCCGCGCCAGCCGGTCGGCCAGCTGGTAGCGCCGGCGCGCCGCGTCGCCGCCGGCAAGGTAGGCGCGCACCGGCGCATCCTCGACCGCGGGCAGGTGTTCGTGGATGCGCCAGCGCAGGCGATCGCGCCGATACGGCGTCAGCGCCACCGCGCCGCTGCCAAGCGCGCTCAGCGCCAGCTCGTCCAGCCAGCTGCTGGGCAGGCTGATGCGCAGGTTGGCCACGATGCCGCCGGGGCCGCGCCGACGCGCCAGCGCGCCAGCCAGCCAGTGCCGCATGCCCGGATGCGCCGCGATCACCGTCTGCGGGGCCAGTACGTCGGCCGGCGGTACCTGGTCGAGCAGGACCAGCAGCGGATCGAGCAGGGCTTCGAGCCGGCTGGCCCGGTAGACCAGCAGGCCACGGGTCAATTCATCGATGGTCGCGTTGGGCATCGTCCGATGATAGCCGGCTGTCGATCTCAGGCGCCGCGACGCCGCCTTACCGGGGCGCTGCCGGGACCGACGGTGCGGGAAACGCCAGCACCTGCCCGGTGTAGGTCTCCACCAGGGCGCTGAACGGGCGGCCCTGGCCGTCGTAGAGCAGCGCGTGATGCTGCAGCAACTGATGCGGGATCGCCAGCGTACGGCCACCGGTCGCGAGTGCCGTGCGCTGCATCTCCCAACCGTCCGGCAAGGGCCGCCACAGCAACCGGGCCGACTGCGTCCTGCGCTGGAAATGCAGCGACCGCACCACCTTGCCGAAAGGTGCGTCGGTGGTGTCCAGGGTGCGGTTCATCGCGGGGGTCAGGCGGTCGGGGCGGTACCAGTTGTCCGCCTCTGACAGCACGTGCCGGCCGCAGATCAGTTGCACCCGGCGATACTTCACCGGGGTATCCGCGTCCAGGCCCAACGCGCTGCGCAGGGCGGCAGGCAGGGGCTTGTCCTGCCCGCGCACGCGGCGGGCGGTCACCGTCGCCGGCGACGCGAGGTGGTGATCGGCGCACCAGCGCTCCAGCGTCAGCGTGGCGCTGGGATGGCTGAGCAGGTCGGCATTGAGCGTCTCGATCAGCGCCAGTGCCTGGGTGCGTGCCAGCGCGGTGTCGGGCCAGGCCGGCGCGGCCTGCCCGGCCAAAGCCGTGGCGCGCCCAGCCACAGCACCCCGGCGAGTGCGGCCGCCAGGCGCCTCACAGCCCCTTGGCCGCCTGCGCCACCGCGCGGAACAGCGCGCGCCCCTTGTTCATGGTTTCTTCCCACTCGGCGGCGGGGTCGGAGTCGTAGACGATGCCGGCGCCGGCCTGCACGTGCAGGCGGCCGTCCTGGATCACCGCGGTGCGGATGGCGATGGCGGTATCGGCGTCGCCCCACCAGCCGATCCAGCCGATCGCGCCGGCGTAGATGTTGCGCTTGGACGGTTCCAGTTCCTGGATGATCTCCAGCGCGCGGATCTTGGGCGCGCCCGGACAGCGTGCCGGCCGGAAACGTGGCCTTGAGCACGTCCATGTAGCTGAGGTTCGGTTTGGCCGTGCCCTGCACCTGCGAGACGATGTGCATCACGTGCGAGTAGCGCTCGATCACGAACGACTCGCTCACCTCCACGCTGCCGGTTTCGCTGATCCGCCCGATGTCGTTGCGGCCCAGGTCGATCAGCATCACGTGCTCGGCGCGCTCCTTGGGGTCAGCCAGCAGCTCGGCCTCCAGCGCCTGGTCCTCGGCTTCGGTGACGCCTCGCTTGCGCGTGCCAGCCAGCGGCCGCACCACCACCTTGCCGTCCTTCAGACGGGCCAGGATCTCCGGCGAGGAGCCGACGATCTGGGTGTTGCCCAGGTCGACGAAGTACATGTACGGCGAGGGGTTCAGCGCACGCAGCGCGCGGTAGACGTCCACCGGCCGCGCGTGGAAACCCACGCTCAGCCGCTGCGAGGGCACCACCTGGAAGATGTCGCCGGCGCGGATGTATTCCTTCGCCTTCTCCACCATCGCCTCGAACTCGGCCTTGGTGAAGGTGGAGGTGAAGTCGCTCTCGTCCAGCGCCACCGACTGGGTCAGCTGCGGGTAGGAGGCGCCGCCCTGGCGCAGCCGGTAGACCAGCGCGTCGAGCCGGCGCTGCGCATCGGCGTAGGCCTGCGGCTGCGACGGGTCGGCGTGCACGATCAGGTAGAGCCGGCCCTTGAGGTTGTCGAACACCGCCACTTCCTCGGCCAGCATCAGCAGCACGTCCGGTGTGCCCAGCTCGTCGGCGCGGTCCCACTGCGCCAGCCGCGGCTCGATGTAGCCGATCGTCTCGAAGCCGAAGTAGCCGACCAGGCCGCCGGTGAACGCCGGCAGCTCCGGCAGCCGCGGCACGTCGTACTGCTGGCGCAGCTTTTCGATCTCGCCCAGCGGATCGTCCAGGTGGCGGCGCTCGGTGACCTCGCCGGCGTCCTCCACTTCCAGCTCATGCCCACGCAGGCGATACACCCGCCGCGCCGGCAGGCCGATGATCGAGTAGCGTCCCCAGGTGGCGCCGCCCTCGACCGATTCGAACAGGAAGGTGTACGGGCCATCGGCCAGCTTCAGGTACACCGACAGCGGCGTATCGAGGTCGGAGAACACCTCGCGCACCAGCGGGATGCGCGTATGGCCGGCGGCCACCAGCGCGTCGAATTGGTCTCGGGAGATCACGGGCGGGTCTTTCGTCGGGAACGGACAGCGAACGATAGCAGTCCTTGACCGGCGACCGCAGCGCGGGCCGGGCACGCAACAGCTCAACGAACGCCAGGCCTCGACTGGCGCGCCCAGCGCCCCCCTCCTCCGGGCGTTTCAGCCGTCGCAGCACTCGACGCGAACGCCGGTCCCCGGCCGGGAGGCACCGAAGCGACCCATGCAACCCCCATCGGTCTGGCGTCCGCCCGTCCCCTCGTTCAACGCGCTGCCTGTTGGCCCCGCCTTCGGCTACCATCGGTCGCGTCAGGGGGAAACCGGAAACGGCCTGCCATCGCTTGTTCGACCGCGGACAGTCGCGGCCGGCCGGGTTGCGTCTGCGCGACCGCGGATGACGGGGCGGCACCCGCGGAGGACCCCTGACGAACATGGCGCAAGCTGGTTGCCGGCTTGCATGGGAGGCTGCGCGGCGACAGGGCCGGACAGCCTCGGCAGCACACCCAGGGAAAGGCATGGACGCAAACGACGCGGTATGGATCGGCCAGGACGGTACCCGCTATGGCCCGTACGAAGTAGACGACCTGCGCCAGTGGCTGGCGCAAGGCAAGCTTGCAGCCGACGCACTGGCCTGGCGTGCCGGGATGCCGGAGTGGGTCCCGCTGGGCCAGTTGTTGCGACACGCACCTGAAGCCCGGCGATTGCCACCGGTACCGCCCACGCCGCCTTCCCGGCCAACGGATGATCCCGGCGGCACCCTTCGCGACAGGCCGGACGAGCGTCGCGACGGGCGGGACGCACCTTACATGGAAGCGCGCAGGCAACGCGCCGAGCTGCCACCCCCGCCGTCGCTGCATTGGGGATGGGTGTTGCTTCTGTACCTGGTGACGCTTGGCATCTTCGGCATCATCTGGCCGTTCATCCAGGCCAGCTGGGTGCGCAAGATCGACCCGAACAGCCATGCCCGGATGATGCTTGCCATCGGCTTCGTCGCAAACTTTGCCGTCTCGCTTCTCGGCAATGGGCCGGCCGGACCGTCCGGCTTCGCCATGCTGGTCCACTTCGGTTTCCTGGTGGTGTTCATCACGGCCTACTTCTCCATGGCGGGCTCGGTGGAGCGGGCCATGGCCGACACCGATGCGCACTGCAAGATCCGGGGCGCCACGCTGTTCTTCTTCACCACCTTCTACCTGCAGGGCCAGATGACCTGGCTGGCCCGCTGGAAGCAGACCGGGCAGACCGCGCCCGCTCCCCCGAAGGGCGTCTTCTGGCTGTTGTGGACGGTACCCCTGGTGCTGGGCATCCTCGCGGCCATCGCGATTCCCGCCTACCGCGACTACACCACGCGCGTGCAAGTGGGCGCGGTCGTGGCGCAGGCCCGCGGAATGCAGGACCAGATCAGCCGCGCGACCGCCCATCTGGGGCGCTGGCCCGAAAACAACCACCAGGCCGGCATGCGACCTCCGGCGGCCTACGCACAGGGAATCGTGGCGGGTTTCCAGGTCGAACCGATAAACGATGGCGCCAGGCTGCTGGTGCAGTTCGCGCCCCGTGCCCCGCGTGCCATCCGCGGCAAGCATCTGGTGATGGAGGCCCACCCGCAGGGTGGCGCGATCGTGTGGAGTTGCCAGAGTCCGGACATCCGTTCGCAATATCTGCCCCCCGACTGTCGCTGAACGGTCGCCCGCGACCGCGCCGCGGCGGCCATTCTCTGCGTCGCTACAGACGCGATCGCGGCATCTGGCGCAACACCAGGCTGAAGGCCACGCCGCTGCCGTCGGGCAGGTTGCGCGCTTCGGCCACGCCACCATGGCGTTCGGCCACCAGCCGCACCACGTACAGGCCCAGGCCCAGGTGCGGGGCATCGCCGGGGGTGGCCTTGTCGCGCAGGCTGACCAGCGAGTCGAACAGGCGCCCGGCCATCGCTTCGGGCAGCGCCGGCCCCTGATTGGCCAGTTCGATCCGCGCGCCGTCGGGGTGCGCGTGCAGACTCAGGCGTAGCCAGCCGTCGGCGGGGGTGAACGAGAGCGCGTTGTCGAACAGCTTGTCCAGCGCCTGGGCGATCAGCTCCGGGGCACAGTGCATCGGCAGCGGGTCGGGCGGAAGCTCGCACTCGAGCCGGCGCCCGCCGGCCAGCGGCCGGTAGGCCTCGGCACAGCCGCCGACCACCTCGCGCAGATCGATATCCTCGGCGTCGGCCGCGGCGATCGCGCGCTCCATCCGGCCCGCCTCGCTCATCGCCCGTACCAGCGTGCCCAGGCGGGCAACGCCGTCGCGGGCGCGGTCCAGGTATGGCTGAGCGTCGGGTGGAATCGGCGCGTGCGTCTGCAGCGCGTGCTCCAGGTTGTCCAGCGAGGATTTGACGATCGCGAGCGGCGTGTTGAGTTCGTGCGACAGCTTGGAGGCGAGCGTGCGCAGGTAGCCGGTGTAGCCGCCGACCACCTCGAACAGGCGCTCGAAACTGCGCGCCAGGTCGCCGATCTCGTCCGGCGCGCCGGTCAGCGGGAACCGCCCCTGGCTGAACAGGCCTTCCAGATGGCCCTCGGCCAGTTGCGCGCGCTCGGCCGCGTCGCGCAGCCGCCCCAGTCGCAGGCTGAGCCGGGTGGCGAAGGCCAGCAGGATGCCGCCGGCCACCAGCAGCACCGCAAAACTGGTCAGCAGCAGGCCGAACAGCGCGCGGTTGGCCAGCAGCGGCACGGCGCGGCTGGACTGCTCCAGCAGCAGCACCGCGCGGGGCTGGTCGGCCGGTCCCACCGGCACCGCCGCGGCCAGGACCACGCTGCCGCGGGCTTCGGCCTCGCGCCAGACCGCCTCCGGGTGTCCGCGCCGGGCGCTGGCCACCTCGGGCAGGTCCAGCCGGGGCACGTCCTGCGCCCATAGTGCCGCCGGTGCCAGCCGGCCGGACAGCAACGAGCGGTAGACCAGCGAGGCAAACCAGCCGGGCCGCTGCCCGGTGGCATTGCCCAGCTGGCCGCTTTGCGCCAGCAGCCAGCCTGAGGGCGCCAGTAGCCGCGCACGCACGCCGTCGGGCGCCAGTCGACCCAGTTCCTGCGCCAGGCCGGCGGAGTAGCGCCACAACGGGCGACTGACCACGGCCAGCGGATCGCCCCGGACCATGCCCCCGGCATGGACGCCCAGACCCAACCGGTCCAGCGCCAGGCCGGGCGGCAGCCGCAATTCCACCCGGTAGCCGCTGCCGTCCTCCTGCCACTGCGCCGGCAGCGGGTCGGGAAAACCCGGTAGCGGTGGATCCAGCGATCGGGCTACGAACGCGCCGGGAGCGGCGCTGGCCAGCAGGTAGCGCTGACGGCGGCCGTCGCGCTGCAGGCTGAGCACCAGGTGATCGGCTCGCAATGCGTCGGCGTCACTGGCATCGGCGCGTACCCGGCGCGTGGTACGAACCTGCACGTACAGGTACAACCCGCCCGCGTCTTCGGCCAGCAGCACCTGACCCTCGCTGCCCAGCGGCTGGCTCCATGGGGTCAGCGGCGCCCAGTCGTCGGCGTAGCCGTCGATGGTGATCGGCGTCAGTGGCTGCTCGACATACCAGCCCCTGCGGACCCTGCGGCAGCGGCGCGTCGGTGACCACCAGGCTGCGCGCCACCGCCCGCGCCGACGCGGTCAGTGCCTGCGCCTGGCCCTCGCGCAGCAGCGTCTCCATCTGCCGCACGTAAAGCCAGCCGGCGACCGGCAGCGCCAGCGTGCAAAGGGCCACCAGCAGCAGCTTCCGGCGGAGGGTCATGGGGGCGGGAAGCGGGGAACGGGCAACCGGGAGCGGTCCAAATCAATAGCTCGACACTTGCCCGGCTTCGCCTCGCGGCCACCGGCGTAGCGCGCACGCCTGGCCCAGGTGTGCGGCGCCGGCACCCCGGGTCCCCGGCGCCCGCAAATCAGGGCTTCCATCGGTAGCCCACGCCATGCACGGTCTCGATGGCGTCGAAGTCCGGCGCCACCGCGATGAACTTCTTGCGGATGCGCTTGATGTGCGAGGTGATGGTGGCGTCGTCCACCACCAGCTCGGCCTCGCGCATCAGCTGGTCGCGGTTCTTCACGTGGCCGGGGAAGCGCACCAGCGTGTGCACCATCCAGAACTCGGTCACGGTGAGCGGGATCTCTGCGCCGTTCCAGGTGATGCGCATGCGCTCGGACTCCAGCTTCAGCGGGCCGTGCTCGATCACCGTCTCGCTGGCCGCGGGCGTCTTCAGCGACTCGATGCGCCGGAACAGCGCGCGCGATGCGCGCGGCCAGCTGGTGCAGGCTGGTGTCCTTGCTGACAGGTAGTCGTCGGCGCCCAGGCGCAGGCCGGAGATCACGTCGAAGTCCGAGTCGCGCGCGGTGAGGAAGATGATCGGCAAGCGTGGCGGACTTGGCGCGCAGTTCGCGGCACAGGTCGAAGCCGCCCTCGGGTTCGTCGCCCAGGCCGATGTCGATGATCACCAGTTCCGGCAGGCGCATCGCGAAAGCGGTGGAAGCTTCCTGGCGCGAGCCGTAGCCGCGCGCGTCGTAGCCGAAGCGGGCCAGCGCCTCGACGTAGTTGGCGCGGATCGGACGGTTCGTCTTCCACGATGGCGATGGAACGTCCCATGGGCGGTGTCTCTTCCTGTGATTGATTTGCAGCGTGCTATGCGGCCGTCCGCCATGCAAGCGGGCAGCGACGGCTGCCCGCGTTTTGCCCGATGTCGCCCGGTTTCCGCCCTGCCCTTGTCCCCGGCCAGGCCCCGACCGGCGCTTTGATGGGTGCCAAGGAGGACCCCACCATGCCGCAACCCGACCCTGCCCACCCCACCGACCCGAACACCGAGCTGCGCAGCTTCGAACCGCTGCGCGTGGCCGTGGCCATCGGCGCACTGCTGCTGGGCCTGGTGATGAGCATCCACTGACCAGGAGAAACCCGTGTATCTGGCCATCAGCACCGATCACCGCGATCCCAGCGTGTACGCCGGCCCCGTCACGGGCAATGCCGGTTCCTCGTCCGCCATCGAAGGCCCGGACCCCGACTGGCTGCCGTTGTAGGCACCAAGGCGCAAGGCAAGCGCAAGGCAAGCGCAAGCCAGGCGTAGGGTGGGCGTAGGGTGGGCTTCAGCCCACCAAAGCCAACGAAGCCAACGAAGCCAAAGAGCCAAAGAGCCAAAGAGCCCAAGCGCCCAAGCGCCCAAAGCGCTGGTGGGCTGAAGCCCACCCTACGCACGCCGGTCCTGGGCTCGTTGCGCCAGCAATGGTCGAGGCCGGTAGATGTACGGTTTGCCTGGAACCAAACTCCCCGGGCGCATGTCCGAGGAGATGGCGGGCATCGATCCATTGCCGTGGAGCGGGCGCCGGGCGGGTGTGACGATCCCCCGGCCCTTTGCGGTGACCGCTGGTGATCTCCTCATTGCGTCGGCGACGGCGCTTATCCCGGCGTAGCGATGCGCCGGGATTTTCTTTATCCGTGAGCTCAGCCGATCGCCTGGCGCATGGCCGATATCGTCCGGGCATAGTCGGGCGATCCGAAAATGGCCGAACCGGCCACGAAGGTGTCGGCACCGGCGGCGGCGATCTGCCCGATATTGTCCACGCTGACCCCGCCGTCCACCTCCAGCCGGATCGCCCGCCCGCTGTCGTCGATGCGGCGGCGCACCTCGCGCAGCTTGTCCAGCGCCGCGGGGATGAACTTCTGCCCACCGAAGCCCGGGTTGACCGACATGATCAGCACCAGGTCCAGCTTGTCCAGCACATGGTCGAGCCAGTTCAGCGGCGTGGCCGGGTTGAACACCAGCCCGGCCTGGCAGCCGGCGTCCTTGATCAGGCCGATGGTGCGGTCCACGTGCTCGCTCGCCTCCGGATGGAAGCTGACCAGGCTGGCGCCGGCCTTGGCGAAGTCCGGCGCGATGCGGTCGACCGGCTTGACCATCAGGTGCACGTCGATCGGGGCGGTGATGCCGTAGTCGCGCAGCGCCTTGAGTACCATCGGGCCCATCGTGAGATTGGGCACGTAGTGGTTGTCCATCACGTCGAAATGCACCCAGTCGCCACCGTCCTGCAGCACCCGGGCGGTGTCCTCGCCCAGCCGGGCGAAGTCGGCGGAAAGGATGGAGGGGGCGATGATCGGGGCTTGCTTGGACATGGCGGGGCCTGGGGTTGTAGAGCGGCGAGCGGGCGACAACGGCGCTCGACCCGAAGGTGGCGGTTACAAAGGACGCGAGCCCGACAGTTTGCCATGGCCCTCGCCCCTGGCGCCCCCGCGACGTCGCCCACTCAGCTTCAAGTAAACCCGCGCTCGGTCTTGATCCGTTCGTAGGCCGCGTTGATCTCGCTGGCCCGCGACTCGGCGCGCTTGCGCATGTCCTCCGGCAGGTCGCCCAGCCGATCGGGGTGATGTTCGGAAATCAGCTTGCGGTAGGCGCGCTTGACCGCCCGATCGTCGACGCTGCGGGCGATGCCCAGCACGGTGTAGGGGTCCGGCCCGCTGGTGTTGCGGTGCGGCGGCACGTAGCCGCCGGCACCCGGACCGCGGCCACGCTGGCCGGTGGCGTTCCAGGCGTAGCCCTTCATCGCCATCAGCGCCATCAGCTCCATGTCGCTGATCCGCAGCGCGAACGCCAGCTGGCGCAGCAATGCCATTTTTTCCGGTGGCGGGTTGCCCTCGGCCAGTACCGTCTCGATCACCACGTCGAGCACGGGGAAGGCGTGGTCGCGGCGCATGCCGACCCAGCGGCGTAGCCCGTCGATGGCCGGGGTGACGTCGAACTCCGGCTGCTTGCCGCGATTGAACGCCGCGACCGCCTCGGTTCGCTGCTGGCTGGTCAGGCCCATCCGGGTCATCAGCCGCTCGGCAATGGCGATCTCCGCCTCCGACACGCGACCATCGGACTTGGCCACCGCCCCGAGCAGGGCGAACAACGGCTCGATGAAGCCGCCGATCTCCGGAGTGACGCGATAGCGCTGGCTCTGGCGCAGGCTGTCGATGACGAAACCGATGATGCCGCCGACCAACGCGCCGGGCAGGCCATGGCCCAGGAACAGGCCGGCGAAAGCCAGGGTCAGGGTCCAGGAAAAGTTCATGGCTCGGGCTGTACCGGTGGCTGGGCGCTGTACCAGCGTGCCAGCGCATCCAGTTCGGCCTCGCTGACCGGGCCGATCGCCGCGCGCATCAAGGGGATGTTGCGGCGCCCGTCACGGTATTCGGCCAGTGCGATCCGCAGGTATTCCAGCCGCTGGCCGGCCAGGTTTGGCGCGCCGGGAATCTGCGCCTTGCCGGTCTCGCCATGGCAGGCGGCGCACAGGCCCAGCCGCGCGGGCTTGGCAGGCGATTCGCCGGCCACGGCGGCGCGGGCGAACAGGGAAGCAACCAGGATGGCGACGATCGGTAGAGTTCGCATCGGCAACGGATGGGGGCGGAGGGCGGCGGATTCCAGCAGCGCGGGTTCCATCCCCGCCAAATTCCGCAAAGTGCGTGATTCTAGTGCACCGGGGCACCCTTGGCAGCCCATCGGTCCTGCCAGGGCAGCCCGCGACACGCGCCAGGATGCCCGCACGCCGCCGCGGCGGCGGCGCGGGCCGGACCTCGGCGGACACCCGGCGGCAGCGGTTAGAATGGGCCGATTGTCCCCGAACCGGCGAGCTGCCCGTGCCCACCACCCTGCTGCAATCGAACCTGCCCGGCCTGGAGCTGATCCACCGCGGCAAGGTGCGCGACGTCTACGCCCTGCCCGGCCAGCGCCTGCTGATCGTGGCCACCGACCGCCTGTCCGCGTTCGACGTGGTGCTGCCCGACCCGATTCCGGGCAAGGGCGAGATGCTGACCCAGATCTCCAACTTCTGGTTCGCCCAGTACCGCGCACCTGGTGCCCAACCACCTGCTCGACGTGCCGCTGGCCGAGGTGCTGCCACCGGGCACCGACCTGGCCCTGTACGAAAAGCGCGCGGTGGTGGCACGGCGGCTCAAGCCGGTGCCGGTGGAAGCGATCGCGCGCGGCTACCTGATCGGCTCGGGCTGGAAGGACTACCAGGCCACCGGCGCGGTCTGCGGCATCGCGCTGCCGGCCGGCCTGCAGCAGGCGCAGCAGCTGCCCGAGCCGATCTTCACGCCGTCGACCAAGGCCGCCGTGGGCGATCACGACGAGAACGTCAGCTTCGAGGCGGTGGTCGATGCGGTCGGCGCCGAGCTGGCCGGCCAGGTGCGCGACGCCACCCTGGCGATCTACCGCTGGGCCGCCGCGTATGCCGCCGAGCGCGGCATCATCATCGCCGACACCAAGCTGGAATTCGGCACCGACGAAGACGGCACGCTGTACGTGATGGACGAGATGCTGACGCCCGGACTCCTCGCGCTTCTGGCCGGCCGACCAGTACCGGGTGGGAATCAGCCCGCCCAGCTACGACAAGCAGTTCGTACGCGACTACCTGGAGACGCTGGACTGGAACAAGACTGCGCCGGGCCCGCGCGTGCCGGCCGAGGTCATCGCCGGCACCGCGGCCAAGTACGCCGAGGCGCTGGAGCGACTGGCCGGCATCCGGCTGGACTGAGCCGGCGCCACCGCGATCAACCGGAGAAACCCGATGCGCACCATGCAGGACTGGCTCGACAGCTACAGCGGCGACCATCGCCATCCGACCAACCAGCTGCTGCACTGGATCTGCGTGCCGCTGATCGTCTGGAGCGTGCTGGCGCTGCTGTGGACGGTGCCGGTACCGCCGGGCTACCTCAAGCCGGGCGCCTGGGCGGTGTTCGCAATGGTGCTGGCGTTCGCCTGGTACTGGAAGCACTCGCACCGACTCGGCGGTGCACTGCTGGTGGCGCTGGCGCTGCTGGCCATCCTGACCCACTGGATCTTCGGGCAGGCCGGGCCGGCGCGCTTGCGCTGGCTGGCGCTGGGCGTATTCGTGGTGGCCTGGGTCGGACAGTTCGTCGGCCACCAGATCGAGGGCCGCCGCCCCAGCTTTCTCACCGACCTGTCTTACCTGCTGGTCGGCCCCGCATGGCTGATGGAAAAGCTGTTGCGCAAACTCGGCTTCAAGGCATCCGCATGACCACATTGCTTACCCTGCTCAGCAGCCTGCTGTGGTGGGTCCTTTACGGCTCGATCTTCGCCCTGCTGTGTTCCCTGATCGCCTGGCCGCTATTGCGCTGGGCCGAGCGCAGCAACGTGGTGTTCAACCGCGTCTACCTGGCCTGCCTGCTGTGGAGCCTGGCCGGCCTGCTGCTGGTGGCCGGCGTGGCGCTGCACGAAGGCCACACCCGCCCGCCGTATGCCCCGCTGCTCGCCTCCGGCGCGCTGCGCGTGGCACTGGTGATCGACATGCTGATCGGTGCGCTATTGCTGTGGCGACTGACCCCGCGCGTGGATGCCCGCCGAATCCGCCCGGCCAGCGCCTGCATGGCGGTGGCCGCGGTGATGGCGGTGGGCTTCGGCGTCGCCACCAGCCTGGCCTGAGCCGCCTGCGTAAAAAAAGGGCGACCCGCAGGCCGCCTTTTTCGCGTGACCGATCCGCTCAGTGCACGCCACCGAGCATGCTGCCGAACATCATGGCCATCACCAGGCCCAGCACGAAGGCCAGCACCAACGCGGCGACCAGGTAGACCAGCTGCACCACGCAGGTCCCACCGCGGCGCCGACCAGGAACTCGCGGGCCAGCACAGCGGCGAGCCACCGCCGTGGAACGCCAGGCCTTGCCGAACCCGATCGGCTGACCGATCCGGCGCGGGCAGCAGGAAATAGTTCACCACCAGGGGCGGGAGAGGTGGATGGTTGATGAACACTTGCGTGCGCCGGGCAGAGAGAGTTCGTAGCGAGCGCCCCTCGTTGCCGATGTGCCCTGCGAGAGGAATGATCGGTGCGCTTGCCGCTGCTGGTGACGGCGAGGTCGTTGCGCCAGCGGCGCGAACAGCGGAGATCGAACTGCGCGGCCAGCACCAGCAGCGAGCCACCGCCGTGGAACGCCAGGCGCACGATCACCGCCACCACCGCCGAGGCCAGCGAGGTGACCAGCACCGCGCCCGGCGCCCGCAGGTACGAGGGCATGTTGCCCACCACCAGCCGATAGGCCACCGCCAGCAGCCAGCGTGGCACGGCCACGCCGGTGAAGAGGATCTTCGGCTAGCGCGCCGAACAGTAGCGCCTGACCACTGTCCACCTGCGTCGTCGCCAGCAATGTCCCATTGCGCTGGAACGCTACCGAATAGGTACCCTTGTCGAGGTAGCCAGGGTACCTTTCGACCGGATGGTCTTGAAGCGTATCGAGGTTCACCATGTGAACCTGCAAATACATCGATGCGTCCTTGGCATCATCCCCCACTGCCAGGGTGGTCCCATCGGGTGACAGGTCGATGCCTTCCAGTTGCCCGCCCAGGACAATGGGTGCCTCGAACGTCGCGTCGCCCACGCGGTAGCGCAGGACCCGGTCGCCGTTCGCAATGTAGAGGATGTCGCGCGAAGCGTCGTACACCATGTCGGTACGCTGAGCGGCCGGAACGAATGTTCCTTCGGCATGAGCGGCGTTTGCAGCCAGCACGCCTGCCCCCGCGAGCAGACACAAGAACGATATGCGTTTCATGACTCTTCCCTGAAAAGGCGCGTCGTTCGCGTCACCGCGACCGCCTTGTGGTTCGACGAGGTAGCGTTGTGGCATGACCCGCAGGAATAGGCAAGGTCTTTGCTGCGAGTGTTTGCATGCAAGGCTCGAGCGTCCATGGATCGCAGGCGCTTTGGCCCTGCCGGTGGCTCAGCGTTCCAGAACGGCAGCTTTGTTTGCCCTGGCTACCGCGTGACGACGCCGGGGAAGGGCACGTCGGTCAGAGCAGCCAGGGATCGTCGCGCACGCCCTGCACCGCCCGCCCAGTCGCCTGCGCGAAGCGTGGATCGAACGGATCGGGCATCGCGCCCCAATAGTCGTGGCCGCTGGAGACGGTGGCGTAGCCTCCGCGAATCTCGATTGAGCGTGTGTACGCCAACCGGTGCGCCTGGCCCAGCGCCGGATCGCTCCAGTCGCCCAAGCGTGTTGAAGGCCCATGCCTGCAGCCGGTCCAACGTACGCCTGCGCCAGCGCGCAGGCGCCTGTATCCTTTCGACGCGGTACAGGTTGGCCGCGTAGAGACCAGCGCGGCGACGGCCACGCCCACCACGATCATCACCAGCAGGGCGAACATGCCCATGCCGGCCAGTGCAGCCAACGAAGAACTCATGACTTTCCCCTAGTCGTGGTCGAGTGGACCACCGCGCCATCGGCAGCCCCCGCCGCGCGCCGGCACCGCGACAGACTAACAGCCTGCCGGACCGCGCTGGCCGCGCCGGCACGGCGCAGCGTCAGGTGTCGGCTGCACGCGCTGCGGCACCCCGGCTCACAGCACCGCCTGGCGCTCCAGCCAGCGCCAGCCGTAGTAGCCGGGCACGCCCAGGGCGATGATCAGCAGGCTCATGCCCGCGTCCTGCGGCGAGTGGATCGCGGTGGCGACGATCACCCCCAACACGGTCAGCACGAACACCAGCGGCAGCCAGGGGTACAGCGGCACGCGATAGGGCGAGGGCTGGTCCTTGAGGTAGCGGCGGTACCAGAACAGGGTGGCGATGCCGAACGCATGCGCCAGCCACTCGCCGACCGTGGTGTAGTCCAGCAGCTGCCCGAAGGTACCGGACAGGGTCAACACGATCGCCCAGACGCCCAGCGTGGCCAGGGCCACCTGGGGGACCCGGCTGCGCCGGTCGACCCGGCCCACCGCGCTGAAGAACATGCCGTCGGCGCCCATGGTCTGCAGCACCCGCGCGCCGCCGGCGATGGCGATGTTGCAGTAGCCGAAGGTGGAGCAGGCAATGCCGACGGCAATGACCGTGGCGCCGCTTGGTCCGAACAGGCGCTGCATCAGGTCCGCCGCGGGCGCCTGGCTGGCCGCCAGGCCGGCATGACCGAGCCCGGCCAGGTAGGCGAAGTTGACCAGCAGGTAGCAGATGACCACGCCCAGCATGCCCATGCCCAGCGCCCGCGGCAGGGTACGCTGGGGGTTGCGCACCTCGCCGGCCAGATCGTTGAGATAGTGGAACCCGCCGTAGGCGAACAGCACCGGCAACAGCGCGCCCAGCAGCGCACCCTGGGGCACCGGGTGCGCCGTGTCCGCCGCCAGCGCCAGCCCCAGGTGGCCACGCGCCAGCACCAGCCCGACCACCACCAGCAGCGCGATGGCCGCCAGCTTGAGCACGGTGAAGATGTTCTGCACCAGCGAACCGGCGCGGATGCCGAACAGATTCACCCCCACGATGAAGCCGATCGCACCCACCGCGGTCGGCTTGATGAATACCGGCGGCAGGCCCAGCGCAGCGCAGAAGTAGTCGGCGAACGTGGTGGCGACCGCGGCGATGCTGCCGGGGTAGTTGATCAGCGCCATGGTCCAGCCGAACAGGAAGGCCGGCAGCTGGCCGAAGGCCTCGCGCAGGTAAATGTAGGTGCCGCCCGCCTGCGGCCGGCGGGCGCCCAGTTCGGCGTAGCACATCACCCCGGCCAGGGTGAGCAGGCCGCCGATCGCCCACAGCACCAGCAACTGGGTACCCGACCCGGTGCGCTCGGCCACGGTGGCCGGGTTGCGGAAGATGCCGGCGCCGATGACCCCGCCGATGACCACCATGGCCGCGTCCCAGACACCCAGGCGACGCAGGTACGGGCTGGCGGTTTCGCTGCTCATGCGTGCGGGCTTCGTTCCGGGTAGATCGGCCCACCATAGCGCGCCCGACCGCCGCTGGGGAGGGGCCGGCCAGCTGCCGCCGGGCGACCGGCTTCCGTGCGCTGCGCCGCACAACACGATCGGTGACGACCTCTGCCTATACTCGGGCTCAACCGGTCTTTTCCGACGGCGAGCGCCGCGCTGCGTGGGGCAAGGGGATCCAGGTGGCCGGCATCAGCGGTAACCATTGATGGGGAGGCTCAGATGCTGCAGCAGTATGGGGTGTGGATCGTGCTGGGGTGTGCGCTGGTAGCGATTCTTTACGGTGCGTTTTCCGTGCGCTGGATCATGGCGCAATCGTCGGGCAATGAACGAATGCGGGAGATCGCCGCGGCGATCCAGGAAGGCGCGCGCGCCTACCTCAACCGTCAATACACCACCATCGCCGGGGTCGGCGTGGTGCTGCTGTTGATCGTCGGTTTCGCACTGGACTGGGCTACCGCGATCGGTTTCGGCATCGGTGCCACGCTGTCCGGAGCCACCGGCTACATCGGCATGAACGTGTCGGTACAGGCCAATGTGCGTACCGCCGAGGCGGCCCGTGGTGGACTGGCCGCGGCGCTCAAGGTGGCTTTCCGCGGCGGCGCGATCACCGGCATGCTGGTGGTGGGCCTGGCCCTGCTCGGCGTGGCCGGCTACTACCTGATCCTGCGCTACATGGGCTTCGAGACGATGCCGGCGCTGCACGCGCTGGTGGGTCTGGCATTCGGCTCGTCGCTGATCTCGATCTTCGCGCGCCTGGGTGGCGGCATCTTCACCAAGGGCGCCGACGTGGGCGCCGATCTGGTCGGCAAGGTCGAAGCCGGCATTCCCGAGGACGACCCGCGCAACCCGGCGGTGATCGCCGACAACGTGGGCGACAACGTCGGCGACTGCGCCGGCATGGCCGCCGACCTGTTCGAGACCTACGCGGTGACCCTGATCGCCACCATGCTGCTCGGTGGCGTGATGGTCGCCGACACCGGCATCAACGGCGTGCTCTACCCGCTGCTGCTGGGCGGCGCCTCGATCGTGGCCTCGGTGATCGGCACCTTCGTGGTCAAGGTGCGCGGGCCGAAGATCATGAACGCGCTGTACGCGGGCGTGGCGGTGTCGGCGATCCTGGCGGCGGTCGCGTTCTGGCCGATCACCGCCTCGTTGATGGCCGACTCGGCCTTCAGTTTCGGCGACCTGTACGGCTGCACCCTGATCGGACTGGTGCTGACCGGCGCGATGGTGGTGATCACCGAGTACTACACGGCCACCGAATACGGGCCGGTTCGGCACATCGCACAGGCCTCCACCACCGGCCACGGCACCAACATCATCGCCGGCCTGGGCGTGTCGATGAAGTCGACCGCGATGCCGGTGCTGGCGGTGTGCGCGGCGATCTGGGGCGCCTACCAGCTGTGCGGCCTGTACGGCATCGCCATCGCCGCCACGGCCATGCTCAGCATGACCGGCATGGTGGTGGCGCTGGATGCCTACGGCCCGATCACCGACAACGCCGGCGGCATCGCCGAGATGGCCGACCTGCCGCCGGAAGTACGCGGCGTGACCGATCCGCTGGATGCGGTGGGCAACACCACCAAGGCGGTGACCAAGGGCTACGCCATCGGTTCGGCCGGCCTGGCCGCGCTGGTGCTGTTCGCCGACTACACGCACAACCTCAGCCAGCACTTCAACGTGCCGGTGATCGCCTTCGACCTGTCCAACCACTACGTGATCATCGGCCTGCTGATCGGCGGCCTGATCCCGTACCTGTTCGGGGCGATGGCGATGGAAGCGGTCGGCCGCGCAGCCGGCGCCGTGGTGGTGGAGGTACGCCGCCAGTTCCGCGAGATCCCCGGAATCATGGATGGCAGCGGCAAGCCGGACTACTCGCGCGCGGTCGACATGCTGACCAAATCGGCGATCAAGGAGATGCTGGTGCCCTCGCTGCTGCCAGTGCTGGTGCCGGTGATCGTGGTATTCGGCTTCAAGTGGCTGGGCGGCCCGGAGGCCGGTGCGCAGGCGCTCGGCGGTGTACTGATCGGCACCATCGTCACCGGCCTGTTCGTGGCCATCTCCATGACCACCGGCGGCGGCGCCTGGGACAACGCCAAGAAGTACATCGAGGACGGCCACCACGGCGGCAAGGGTTCGGAGGCGCACAAGGCCGCAGTTACCGGCGACACGGTGGGCGATCCGTACAAGGACACCGCCGGCCCGGCGGTGAACCCGCTGATCAAGATCATCAACATCGTGGCGTTGTTGTTGATTCCGCTGCTTTAGCGCGCGGCCCGATGATCGAAGCGACAACCAGAGGCCCGCACCCGCGGGCCTCTGGCTTTCAAAGGCAAGGCCCAGGTGGGGTAGGGTGGGCTTCAGCCCACCGGCTCTTCTGCGTTTCCGCTTCGTTGGCTTTGGTGGGCTGAAGCCCACCCTACGCCCACCCTACGCCCCCCTACGTCCAGCCCGCACCACCCGGCGCCGTACCCCTGACTTTAGTCACGGGCACAAACCGGTGGCTCCCCGCACACTGGAGCTTTCCCGTGCGGCGGAGCGACTCCTTGAAGACATCCTTCCTCTGGCTCGCCCTGACGCTTGGCGTCACACTGGGCGGCATGGCACACGCAAACGATCCCGCACCTGCCGGTACGCAGGCCCCCGACGATCCGTACCTGTGGCTGGAGGACATCGACGGCGCCAAGCCGATGGACTGGGTACGCCAGCACAATGCGATCACCGTGGAGAAATACGCCCAGACCCCCGCCTTCAAGCAGCTGGACACACGCCTGCTCGAAGTGCTGGATTCGGACGCCCGCATCCCGTTCGTGCAGAAGCTGGGCGACCAGTACTACAACTTCTGGCGCGACAAGGACCATCCCAAGGGCCTGTGGCGGCGCACGACGCTGGCCGAGTACCGCAAGCCGCAACCGGCCTGGGAAACCGTGATCGACCTGGACGCGCTGGCTGGAGCCGAGGGCGAGAACTGGGTCTGGCACGGCGCGCAATGCCTGAAGCCGGACTACCGTCGATGCCTGGTCTCGCTCTCGCGCGGCGGTGCCGATGCCGACGTGGTGCGCGAGTTCGACCTGACCGACAAGGCCTTCGTGAAAGACGGCTTCTTCGTTCCCGAAGCCAAGACGCAAGTCGCCTGGATCGACCGCGACCATGTCTACGTGGGCACCGATTTCGGTCCCGGATCGATGACCCAGTCCAGCTATCCGCGGATCGCCAAGCAGTGGACCCGCGGCACGCCGTTGTCGGCCGCGACCACCGTGTACGAGGGCAAGCCGACCGACCTGGCCGTATCCGCCTACCGCGACCACACGCCCGGCTTCGAGCGTGACTTCGTGGAGCGGGCGCTGGCCTTCTACGACAGCGAAACCTATCTGCGCCGTACCGATGGCACGCTGCAGAAGATCGACGTGCCGACCGACGCCCGAACCAGCGTCGAGCGCGAATGGCTGCTGATCGAGCCGCGCAGCGACTGGACCGTGGATGGCACCACCTACAAGGCCGGCTCACTGCTTGCGGCGAACTTCGATGCCTACATGGCAGGCAAGCGCGCGCTGACCGTGCTGTTCGAACCGACCGACACCACCGCGCTGGACGGCTACTCCTGGACCCGCCATCACCTGATCGTCAACGTGATGGAGGACGTGGTCAACCGGCTGGAGGTGCTGACCCCGCAGGCGGGCGACTGGAAGCGCGAGCCGCTGGGTGGCGCGCCGGCGCTGTCCAACATCGAAGCCGGCGGCGTCGATGCCGACGACAGCGATGCGTACTTCCTGACCGTGTCCGGCTTCCTGCAGCCGACCACGCTGTACTACGGCGTGCTGGGTGAGGGTGAGGCCACGGTGCTCAAGGACAGCCCCAGCTTCTTCGACGCGACGAAGTATCAGGTCAGCCAGCATTTCGTGCAGTCGAAGGATGGTACCCGCGTGCCCTACTTCGAGATCGCGCCGAAGGACCTCGAGCTCGATGGCAGAAACCCCACCCTGCAGTACGGCTACGGCGGTTTCGAGATATCGCTGCAGCCGAACTACAGCGGCAGCGTCGGCCGCGCCTGGCTGGAGAAGGGCGGCGTCTACGTCATCGCGAACATCCGTGGCGGCGGCGAATACGGCCCGCGTTGGCACAAGGCCGCGCTCAAGGCCAACCGCCCGCGTGCCTACGAGGATTTCGCCGCGGTCTCGCGCGACCTGATCGCGCGCAAGGTCACCTCGCCGGCGCACCTGGCCGCGATGGGTGGCAGCAACGGCGGCCTGCTGATGGGCAACATGCTGACCCAGTATCCGCAGTTGTACGGCGCGATCGTCAGCCAGGTCGCGCTGCTGGACATGAAGCGCTACACCCACCTGTCCGCCGGTGCCTCGTGGATGGCCGAGTACGGCGACCCGGACAAGCCGGCCGAATGGGCCTGGATCAAGACCTTCTCGCCGTACCGGAACACCCGGGCCGGAGCGCATTACCCGCCGGTGCTTTTCACCACCTCCACCCGCGACGACCGCGTCGGCCCGGTGCATGCGCGCAAGATGGCGGCCAGGATGCTGGCGCAGGGTCATGACGCGAGCTTCTACGAGAACATCGAAGGCGGTCACGGCGCGGCGGCGGACAACCAGCAGGCCGCCTTCATGAGTGCCCTGGCTTACAGCTACCTGTGGGAACACGTAAAGTAGGCGGTCCGCTCACTCACTCCGCGCCACCTGCGGCGCGGATCACCAGCCATGAAGAAACAGCCCGTCCGCGCCGAACTGCGTCAATGGATCCTCGATACCTCGCGTGCCGGCCATGCGGTGGCCGAGGTGATCCGCTTGATGCAGGAATCCGGCTACGAGGCGCGCGCCAGCCGCCGCATCGTGGCCGAAGTGCTGAACCTGCCAACTTCGGCCCTGACCGCCGACACTGCTCGTCCCCCGGGTCGCCGTACGCGACACCCGGCACCGCCGCGCGCGCTGCTGGACGGTCATGAAGTACGCATCGCCCTGAGCATGGACCGGCCCCCGTTGCGGGTGCTGGAGAACCTGCTGACGGAGGACGAGTGCCAGCAACTGATCGAGCTGGCGCGACCACGGTTGCAGCGCGCACGCACCGTCGCCACCGATGGCTCGCAGCAGATCGACGAGGCGCGCACCAGCGAGGGCATGTTCTTCGCACTGGGAGAGCTGCCGCTGGTACGCACCATCGAACAGCGCATTGCCGACCTGTTCGATCTGCCGGTGGAACACGGCGAAGGGCTGCAGATCCTGCATTACCTGCCGGGCCAGGAATACCTGCCGCACTACGACTGGTTCGACCCGGGCCAGCCCGGCTACGAGGCGATCACCCGGCGCGGCGGCCAGCGTGTGGCCAGCGTGGTGATGTACCTGAACACGCCCGAGGAAGGCGGCGCCACCGGCTTTCCCAATCTGGGCATCACGGTGACCGCGTTGCGCGGCTCGGCGGTCTATTTCGCCTACGACAGCGGCGACGCCAGCTCGCTGCACGCCGGCCTGCCGGTGACCCGCGGCGAGAAGTGGATCGCCACCAAATGGCTGCGCGAGCGGCCGTTCGTGGACTGAGACGCCGATGAGCGGCACGCGACGCGCGCGCGTCAGATAGCGCCATGGCGCGACGCGCCGAGCCGACGCCTTGCGTTGCCGCCAGCGCCGGGCGGCAGCTCCGACGCTGGCGCTTGAAGGCGCGGTTGAACGCCGCCGCCGATCCGTAACCGACGCTGTCGGCCACCTGCTCGATGCTGATGCCGGGACTGGTCCAACAGGCCGGAGGCCAGCTGCAGGCGCCAGTTGCGACAGGTACTGCATCGGCGGCAGTCCGCATGAACCGCGAGAAATGCGCGGCGAAGGCCGAACGCGACATGCCGACTTCGCCAGCGAGCGTTTCGAGGGTCCAGGACTCCGCGTCGGATAGCCGTGCATCAACCGCAACGCGTCGCGCACCTGCGGGTCGCGCAGGCCCGCCAGCCAGCCGGTGGAATCCGGCGTGCAACGCAGGTCGAATGTAGCTGCCGCACCGCGTTGCAGGAGCATCAACTCGCTGAGCCGCGACAGGATCGACTCGCTGCCCGCGCGCGGCCGCTCGGGTTTCCTCCAAGGCGCGTACGAAACAGGTGCCGGATGAGCTGGCCGTCGGGCCCTTCGCAGCGCACGGAGAACATGCCCGGCAAGCGCTTCCAGGATCGGGTTGAACGGGCTTGGCGTCGAATCCGAAATAGCCGCAGGACATGTGCGTGCAGGCGCCGGCGCCGCCCACCTCCCTGTACACGAAGGGCAGTTGCGCATCGCGCGGGTTGTAGTAGAGGTCGACGATTCGACGTGACGCGCGGATGCCGTCGCTGCGAGCCCATGTAGTGCGCCACGCCGCTCGGTGCAGATCACGATGTCGCCTGGCGCCGCCTGCACCTCGAGCCTGTCCGCGCGCGGGACCGGATCGCCTTCCGGCCGGCCGCTTCCGGCCCAGCAGGGCGCTCCATCGAGCACCAGGTGGAACAGGACGATGCGCTCGAAGTCCGGGCATCACGCTGCTCGCTGGATGCATGCGCGCGGGCGGCGTTTCGGCGACCCAGGGCGCGTGGCAGTGCAGGTCGAAATAGAGCGGCACCGGTCATGCGCACGGCGCGCAGGACATCGGACAGGACATCCATGGTCGGCCCTCCGTGACGGCATCTGGCGCGGTCGGCGATCGTGTCCAACCGAACTGAAGACGGCAACTGGACGAGCATTGGAGGGTCGGCCGAAATGCCTGCGAGACGCCACGAGCCATAGCCCACCGGTGGCCTCCCGGCGGACGTTCAACGATGGCGGCAGCACGGGCATGGCCCATGCCATCACGGTAGCAGGAATCCGACGGGGTATCCACCGCGGGGGAGCGACGACACCATGCGCAATGCCATCCGGCGATATAGGAGAACCGACATGTTTCTGACGCGACATTGGATGCTGCGGCTCGGCGCGGCATCTGTCGACAGCGCTCTGGGCGCAAGCGTGGCCCCCGCCAGGCCCGATTTCTTCCCCGGCTGGGACGTCGCGCCTGGTTCAGCAGGCACGCCAGGCCGGGCTGCGCTACGTCAACGTGCAAAACGCCATCGACGACGGGTACGTCCTGGCCACCGGCTGCGTGAGCGACGGCGGCCCCGGAGCCATGGGGGTGCACTACGTCAACGCTCGGCCCTGCTCGGCGACGGACCAGCTGGATCCAGACCATCCGGAGGCGCTGGTCTACGAGCCGCAACCGCTACGGGCGGGATGAACCTGGTGGCGCTGGAATACATGATGTTCTCCGACGTCTGGCGGACGCCAGGGCGAGCATGACACGCCGCCGGTGCTTCGCGGCCAGGCGCATGAACCTGATCGGCGCGCCGAACCGCTATCGCCATCCCCGCGTTCTACGAGCTGCACGTATGGGCTTTCCGCAACAACCCGGACGGCGTGTTCGCCAACTTCAACACCCGCGTCACCTGCCTGCCAACTACGATCCGCCGGCGTGAGTGGCTGAAAGGTCGCCGCGGGCGCTGGGCCCGGGCCCGGTGCACCGCGGCCGGCGCGGCTTCCGCCTGAACGGCGGTTTGCTGCGCCGCAACAGCGTTTGCCGTATCCTTGCGGGCCTTCTTTCCCCCGACTATCTCAAGGACAGCCCTATGGGTCTGCATCTGGTCTCCGCCGGCCGCGACGTGCCACACGAAATCAACGTGATCATCGAGATCCCCAAGGATGCCGAGCCGGTCAAGTACGAGGTGGAGAAGGAAAGCGGCGCGATCTTCGTCGACCGCATCCTGTCCACGCCGATGCGCTACCCGTGCAACTACGGCTACGTCCCGGGCACCCTGGGCGGCGATGGCGATCCGCTGGACGCGCTGGTGATCCTGCCGCTTTCACTGATTCCCGGCTCGGTGATCCGCTGCATTCCCGTGGGCATGCTGAAGATGACCGACGAAGCCGGTGCCGATGAAAAGCTGATCGTGCTGCCGGCGCCGAAGATCTTCCCCGGCTATGCGCACATCACCGACATGAGTGGCGTGTCGCAGCACTGGCTCGAGCGCATCGGGCACTTCTTCGAGCATTACAAGGATCTGGAAAAGGGCAAGTGGGTCAAGGTGGATGGCTGGGTCGGCGCCGAGGAGGCCAAGGCCGAGATCACCGCCGGCGTCGCCCGCTACAAGGCCTCGCAGCAGGCCTGAGCCCGATTTCCTTCGAGACTCGTGGAAAAGCGCGTCGCTGCGGCGGCGCGCTTTTTTCTGGAGCGTTGTTCCAATGCGCGTGCGACCTCCGCAGCCGGCGCACGCCCGGGATGACTCAACCGCGCTTGAGCAGCTCGCGCAGGTCGATGATGGCCGCGTTGGCGCGTGAGACGTAATTGGCCAGCACCAGCGAGTGGTTGGCGAACAGGCCATACGGCGAGCCGTTGAGCACCATGGGGCTGTGCAACGGCCGCTGCGCCTCCTCCAGCTCGCGGATCACCTGCTGCAGGCTCGCATCGGCGTTCTTGTTCTGCAGGATCGGCGCAAAGTCGTGCCGCATCGCCCTGAGCTGGGCAAGCAGCGCCCAGGTATAGCCCCGCGCCTCGTAGAAGTTGTCGTCGATCCGGGTCCATGGCGTACGCACCAGGCGATCGCTGCTGGCCGCTGGGGCAGCGGGGCTGCTGGCGGCCGCGGCCGGTGCGATCGACGCAGTCGCAGGGGCCAGTTGCTCCTGCCCGGCGCTGGCCGACAATCGCTGCGAGAGCGACCCCAGGCGACTGGATACCACCTGCAGGTAATCGGCCAGGTTGTCCGCCCGCGCGTAGAATTGCCCGGCGCCCTGGCGATTGTCGCCGAGCCGTGCCAGATAGCCGTCCAGATGTCCGATCGCCTTGTCGTACTGGCCTTCGGAGCTGGGCAACAGCCAGCGGTCGTTGGGACTGGACAGCAACGGATCGGCCAGAGCCAGATCCCTGTCTTCGGTGGACTGGGTCTGCGAGCGGCTGAAGTCGTTGCGCAGCGCCCGCACCAGGTCGCGCGAGGCGGTCAGCACGCCGAACTCCCAGTTCGGCACGTTGTCCATCAGCACTCCCGGCGGGAGCTTGTCGTTGCTCAGGTAGCCGCCGCGCTTGTCCAGCAGCACCCGGACCGAGCCGATCAGTGTGGCCGTGGTAGTGGCACCGACCGGTGGCGGCGTGTCCAGTGGACGATTGACCTCGGTCAGCTCGTGCCGGGTCGTCGCGGAGGGATCCAGCGCTGGCGGCTCGGCATCCCACCACCACATCAGTGCGCCAATGAAGACCACCAGCACTGCGACGCCGATGGCGATCGCCATGCCGCCGGCCCGCCCGATACGCGAAGAAGCCTGCGAGTCCATCGATGTGCTCCGGGAAAAGGTCGCCCCAGCTTACACAACCGCCATCCACGCGGGGCCGCGGCGGTAGAGGCGACTCAGTGCCGGGCCGGCTGCGACGGACGGTCGCCCTGGGTGCCTGAGCGCAGCGGCTGGCCCGATTCACCGAGCTGGTCGAGCAGCGAGGCCATGTCCTCGGCGTGCTCCTCCTCCTGCGCCAGGATCTCTTCCATCAGCCGGCGCGTGGTCGGGTCGTCGTTGCCGATGTAGTTGACGATGTCACGGTAGGTATCGATGGCGATGCGCTCGGCCACCAGATCCTCCTTGATCATCTCGAGCAGGTTGGCGCCCTCGACATAGTCGGCGTGACTGCGCGTGAGCAGTCCTTCGGGATGGAAGTTGGGTGTGCCGTCGAGCTGGGTGATGCGCTCGGCGATGGCGTCGGCATGGGCCTGTTCCTGGGTGGCATGCTCGAGGAACTCCGCCTTCACCGCCTGCGAGTTCAACCCGGACGCCATGTAGTAGTGGTACTTGTAGCGCAGCACGCAGACGATTTCGGTGGCCAGCGCTTCGTTGAGGATGCGCACCACGGTATCCCGGTCGCCGCGATAGCCGGCGGTCAGGGCTCCCTGGTCGATCTGCTTCCGGGCGCGCTCACGGATCGCCTGCATGTCGCTCTGGAACGGTTTCGCCACCATCGCGCTTCTCCTTCGTCTGTCGCCTGACGTCGACACGCTGCCGACGCGAAAGTCATCCCAGACTCTCGCGCAGCCAGCGAAAAGAAGGTGAAGCAGTCGCCGGACGGAGGCCGGTCAGCGCGGCAGGTAGGCGCGCAGGAACATCGCCACGCCGGCACGGGCGGTGGCCTCGATCTCGGCGGCGTAGCTGTCCGGACAGCCAGTGCAGCCGAACATCTGCCGCATCATCAGGTTGCCCTTGATCAGGCTCAGGAACTGCACGCACGCCCGGGGTACGTCGTCGATATCCAGCTGCCCGGCGTCAACCGCCTGCTGCAGCAGACGTTCCATCAAGCCATGCGTCCGCGTGGCCCCCTCCTCCCACATCAACTTGCCGTAGCGGGGATTGCCCTGGCGGCAATCGCTGACGATGGCGCGGAAGGTGCCCACGGTCTCCGCGTTGCAGTCCAGCCGCGCGTGGGTCAGGGCCACGCGCAGCAGGGTCTGACCGATATCGGCGGAGGGGTCGAAATGGTAGGTCTCCTCCGGCAGCAGGTCCTGGATGCGCGCGCGGATCACCTCGCGAAACAGATTGTCCTTGTCGCCGAAATGACTGTAGACGGTGAGCTTGGAGACGCCGGCCTCGGCGGCCACCGCGTCCATGCTGGTGCCACCGAACGCATTGCGGATGAACAGGCCCTTGGCCGCCTCCAGGATGGCCGCACGCTTGCCCATGTCCTTCGGGCGGCCGGGACCTTGCAGCTTGGCGGTGGCGGAATTCATGGGGCTACCTTCACAAATGCAGACGACCGCTTTATTATACGCATCGGTTTACTTATTTTCCAGCGCGAGGAAGGGGTATGCCATACCGAGCCCATGTACAGCAATCGCTCCACCCGCAAGGAGCGCCGACGAGGAGCTCGGCAAAGCGGCGAGTGTCCGCGGACACCGCGCCACACATGACTTCCGTCAGCCACACGCGATGACTTCCGGCACTTCGTGCAACAAGGTCGAGGCCGCAGGCTGGTCATTGTCCGATCGGGCCCCAGCGCTTATCCTTTTTCACCTTTTATCCGACGGACGCGAGCTGTGATGGCGATGAACTTCGAACAGGCACGACAGAACATGGTCGAGAACCAGGTACGTCCCTGGGAGGTTCTCGACGATCGCGTGCTGCAGGTACTGGCGCGCGTGCACCGCGAGGATTTCGTGGCGCCGGAGCACCGCCAGCTTGCCTTCGCCGACCTGTGTCTGCCGATCGGCCACGGCGAAGTGATGATGAAGCCGGTGCTCGAGGGCCGCGTGCTGCAGGCGCTGGATCTGAAGCCGCACGAGCGGGTGCTGGAGATCGGCACCGGATCGGGCTTCCTCACCGCCTGCCTGGCGGCGATGGCGGCGCAGGTGAGCAGCGTCGACCAGCATGCCGACTTTACCCGCGCCGCCGGCGAACGGCTGACCGCGGCCGGCATCGACAACGTGGAGCTTTCCACCGGCGAAGCAGTGCTGGAATGGTCTCCGACCGGCAGCTTCGATGCCATCGTCGTCACTGGCGCGGTATTCCAGGTGCCGCCGCGGTTCCTCGGCTGGCTCAAGCCCGGCGGCCGCCTGTTCGCGGTTCGCGGCCGCTCGCCGGCGCAGCAGGCGATGCTGATCACTCAGGACGGCCAGGGCGGCTACCGCGAACTGACCGTGCTGGAGACCGACCTTCCCTACCTGGCGCACGCCGCGCCACCCCACCCGTTCGTTTTCTGATCGAAGAACCCAACGAGGCGATACCATGCGTTTGAAGCTTCTTACCCTCGCCCTGGCCCTGTCGGCAGTGGCACTGCCCAGCCACGGCGAGGACCTGCTGGATGCATACCGAGAAGCGCGCGCCCACGACCCGGTGCTGGCGCAGGCCGACGCCACGCGTCTGTCGGTGAGCGAAGGTGTCGCGCAGAACCGCGCGTTGCTGCTGCCGCAGATCTCCGCCGGCGTGTCGATGAGCCAGAGCGACAGCAGCGGCGCGTTCGACTCGGGCCTGAACACCACCGATCCGGGCTACAGCCGCACCCGCAGCATCTCGGCGCAGGTCGACCAGACCGTGCTGGACCTGAGCAAGATCGCCGACCTGCGGGCGGCCCATTCGCAGGCCAGCGAGCAGGACGAGCTGTACCGCGCCGCCCTGCAGCAGCTGTACGTCCGGGTTACCCAGGCCTACTTCAACGTGTTGACCAGCGAGGATGCGCTGGGCTTCGCCAGGGCCAGCGAGGAGTCGTTCAAGCGCCAGCTTGACCAGGCGCAGCAGCGCTTCGACGTGGGCCTGTCGGCGATCACCGACGTGTACGACGCCAAGGCGCAGCACGACCTGGCGGTGGCCCAGGCGATCGATGCCGAGAACGCGCTCAACGATGCCCGCGAGGCACTGTCGCAGATCACCGGCAAGCCGGTGGGCGACCTGAAGAAGCTGCGCGACGACCTGCCGCTGCAGCCGCCGACCCCCACCGACCAGTCGGCCTGGGTGAAGCAGGCGCTGCAGACCAATCCGAACATCCTGGCGCAGCGCTACAGCGTCGAGGCGGCCGATCACTACATCAACGCCGCCCGCGCCGGCCATCTGCCGACCATCAATGCCCAGGTCAGCCGCGGCAAGAGCAGCACCTGGCTTGAGCACGGCTCGCTTTCGCCCGGAGCCAACCTGGGCAACGGTCGCTACGGCACCACCATCGGCCTGACCCTGTCGGTGCCGATCTTCTCCGGCGGACTGACCCAGTCGCGCGTGCGCCAGTCGATCTACCAGCGCGATGCGGCCACCGATTCGCTGGAGATCACCCGTCGCCAGGTGATTCGCAACACCCGCAACTACTACCGCTCGGTGCTCGCCGGGATCAGCCAGGTCGAAGCAAGCAAGGCGGCGGTGACCTCGGCCGAAAGCGCCCGCGCGGCCAGTCAGGCCGGCTTCGAGGTGGGCACCCGCACCATCGTCGAGGTGCTCATCGCCCAGCAGAACCTGACCCAGGCGCAGAGCAACTACTCGCAGACGCGCCACCAGTTCGTGCTGAACAAGCTGCTGCTCAAGGAAGCTTCGGGCACCGCCGACGTGAAGGATATCGAGGCGATCAACGCGCTGTTGAAGTAGCGCTGCCGCGAGCATCGGGTGAACGATCGAACCGCCAGGCATCCCCTGGCGGTTGCCGCATCCGCCGTCCGCTCGCCGCGGCCGGTACCGGCCCGATGCCCGGTGCGAGTGGGGCTACTCCTGCAGCAGCTTGTCGATCAGCCGCATGGTGCGACCGACCGCGCCACGCTCGCTGTCGAACACCTGCCTGGCCACCGCCCCCATGTGCAGACGCCGCTCTTCGTCGCGCAGAAGGTCGAGCACCTCGTGGCCAAGGTGCGACGCATCGCGAACCCGGCAGGCACCGCCGGCCTCGATCAGCGTCACCGTCGCCTCCTCGAAGTTGAATGTGTGCGGCCCGACCAGCACCGGTCGTGAGAGCGCGGCCGGCTCCAGCACGTTGTGGCCGCCGATCGGCACCAGGCTGCCGCCGACGAAAGCCAGCTCGGCGGCCACGTAGAACGGCATCAACTCGCCCATCGCGTCGATCACGAATACCTGCTGGCTAGACGGCAGCTGATCGGCGCTGCGCGTGGCCACCGAAAAGCCCAGGCTGCGCACCGAGTGCTCCACCGCGCGGAACCGCTCCGGGTGCCGCGGCGCGATCAGCAGCAGCGCATCGGGCAACCGCCTGAGCACCTCCAGGTGGGCTTCCAGGATCGCCAGCTCCTCGCCCTCGTGGGTGCTGGCGGCGATCCACACCGGTCGCGAACGGCCCCAATGCTCGCGCAGGCCCAGCCCCTCTCCCAGCGTGCCGTCGGGCATCGGCACATCGAACTTGAGGTTGCCGGTGACCACGACCTGCTCGGCGTCCGCCCCGAGCAGGCGGTAACGCGCGGCATCGCTGCGCGACTGCGCCGCGATCAGGTGCACGCAGCGCAGTGCGGCGCGGACCAGCCCGTGCAGTGGCTTGTAGCCGCGCAGGGAACGCTGCGACAGGCGCGCGTTGACGATCATCAGCGGGATGCCGTGGCGGGCGCAGGCGAAATACAGGTTCGGCCAGATCTCGGTTTCCACGATCAACGCCAGCCGCGGTCGCACCCGACGCAGGAAGCGGCGCACCGCGAACGGCAGGTCGTAGGGCAGGTAGACGTGGAACACGTTGTCGCCGAACAGCTGGTGGACCCGCGCCGACCCGGTCGGGGTTACGGTGGTAACCACCAGCGGCGCGTTCGGATACGCCGCGCGCAGCGCCTTCACCAGCGGCTCGGCGGCATTGACCTCGCCCACCGAGACCGCATGCACCCACAGGCTGCCGCGAAAGCCCGGGGCAGGAAACACGCCGAATCGCTCGGGCCAGCGTTGGTGGTAGTTGCCGTAGCGCATGCCGCGGGCCAGCAGCCGCAACACGATCAACGGGGTCACCAGGTACATCGCTAGGGTGTAGAGATAGCGCAAAGACGGGCCCTTGGGCGATGCGTGGCTCGGCGCCCCAGTATACGAGAGCCGGTCATCGGCGGGGCGGCCGTAGCCCGGCCCGGGCCGCTGTGCCGGCGGCCGCCCCGCGACGGTGCGCCCATGCTCCGTCGCTGCCCGTACAATGGCCCGGATGCCCGGCATGACCAAGCCCCCTTTCACCGCCTCCCTGCTCGCTCCGCGCCACTGGCCCGCCTGGCTCGGGGTGGCCCTGATCGGCCTGATCGCGCGCCTGCCCTACCGCGTCCTGCTGGCGCTGGGCCGTGGCCTCGGCGCCGTGGTGCAGTGGGTGCCGTCGATGCGCCGACGCGTCGCCGAAGCGAACATCCGCTTGTGCTTTCCCGAGCTGGACGCCGATGCACAGGCGGCGCTGGTTGATGCGCACCTGCGCGACATCGGCCTGATGCTGGTCGAATTCGCCCTCGGCTGGATGGGCTCGGACCGTGCGCTCGGGCGCATACCGGTCGAGGTCGAAGGGCTGCAACACCTGCAGGCCGCACGCGAGCAGGGCAAGGGCGTGTTGCTGGTGGGCGGCCACTTTTCGCATCTGGAACTTTGCGCACGGCTGATCTCGCGACGCATCCGCATTGCCGGCATGTACCGCCGCATGGACTCGGCGGTGTTCGAGTGGGTAGTGCTGCGCGCACGGCTGCGCTACGCCTCGGCCATGTTCGAGAAGGACGACCTGCGCGGAACGGTCAGGTACCTGCGCAGCGGCGGCACCGTGTGGTACGCGCCGGACCAGGACATGCGCAGCAAGGAAAGCGTGTTCGTGCCGTTCTTCGGTGTACCCGCGGCGACGATCACCGCCACCCATCATCTGGCCCGGCTCGGCCACGCCGTGGTGATCCCGTTCTTCCACCGGCGCTTGCCGCACGGTGGTTACGCGATGCGCCTGGGCGCGCCGCTGGCGGACCTGCCCGGCGGGGACGTGGCGGAGGACACCGCGCGGGTCAATGGCTGCATCGAACAGATGGTGCGCGAGGCGCCGGAACAGTATCTGTGGGTGCACAAGCGCTTCAAGACACGCCCGCCCGGGTCAACCGCGGTCTACTGAGGCCGGCTCGTCCGCCGCCGGACCGGGCGGTCCGTGCCGGGGTGGCTGACGACGCTCCCGCTCGGCCAGCTCGTACAGCTTGGCGTATTTCATGAACGCGTAGAACGCGTGGATCCGTGCCGCCACGAAGCCGGCCCAGCCGGCCCGGAAGTGACCACGCCAGAGGTAGTAGCGCAGAAAAGCCACCATCGGGTAGCCAACCATGCGCAACCGCAACCCGCGCACCCGGCGCCGGCGCAGGTCGGCCAGCTGCAGGCTGGAATAACGGTTGGCCTTGTCCACGCGGCCGGCGATGTCCGGCTCGCCGAAGTGATCGATCATCGCATCGAGCACACCCACCGGGCCCTCCACCGCGACCGCCTCGTGCACCGCGTGGCCGCTCATGCGGGCTCGCCGGCGGTCGAACAGCCGCACGTAATGGTTCAATCGGCTGCGCGGCGATTGCCAGCGCCAGAACATCCATTCGCGGCGCCACAACTGGTAGCCGGCGTGAGCCGGCGCCACCAGCGCTGCCTGCAGCAGCGGTCCGGCCCGGGCGTCCAGCGCCTCGTCCGAATCCAGCAACAGCACCCAGTCATGCTGCGCCAGGTCGATCGCCGCCTGCTTCTGCGCGCTGTAGCCGGCGAACGGCTGGACGTGCCAGCGCGCTCCATGGTGTCCGGCGATCGCGGCCGTGGCGTCGGTCGAGCCGGAGTCGAGCACCACCCGCTCGTCGGCCCAGGCGACCGAGCGCAGGCAGGCATCCAGGGTACCGGCACTGTTGAAGCTGGTGACCACCACCGACAGCGCCTCACGCGGCGGCTTCGGATTCATCGTCTTCCTCCATGAACAGCGCCGCGCACCACAGGCTCAGCAACCAGGCAAACACCAGGCCCCACCAGGCCGAATAGAAGGCGAAGTGGGTGTTGAACGGAAACAGCATCGCAGCCAGGGCCACGCTTGCCGGAAAGGCCTGTTCGCGGCGGCGCGGCGCGGCCTGCCACCAACGACGCAACGCCCAGAAGGTGCCTGCCAGCCACAGCATCAGCCCGAGCACGCCGGTTTCGCTGAGGACCTCCAGCACGACCTGGTGCGCGTGACAGGCCCCCTCGCCCACCCCGCAGGCCTCGGCCACCAGGAAGTGGTCCTGTGGCGGCGCATAGTCGGGGTAGGCGTACCGGAAACCGCGCACGCCGACGCCGTTGATCGGGTGCGCGGCGATCATCCGCGCGCTGACGCTCCAGATGTCGAGCCGGCCGCTCAACGCGGTATTGACCGCGTCGCCGGACCCGTTGAGCACCAGCAGCGTGCGCTCCATGCGCTCGTGGAAGCGGCCGGAGAGCTTCCACGCCAGTCCGCCGGCCCCGATCAGCAACAACGCCGCGCACGCTCCGAGCAAGGCAAAGCGGCGTGCCGAACCGGCCGCGCGCCAGCCGAACAGCAGCGCCACCAGCGCCAGGCACACCCAGCCGGCGCGCGAACCGGCCAGCAGCACCGGACCCAGCACCAGCGCGAAGGCAAGCAACAGCCCGCGCCAGCCCCAGCGCCGGTCGGCTGCCCACAGCACGAACGGCGAAAGCACCGCGACCGAGGGACCGAGCTTCAGGTTGTCGGCGCCGAAGATGCCGGAGATGCGCTCGGCCTCCGCCGGTCCACCCAGGCTCCAGCCTGTAAGCGCCTGCACCCAGGCATCGACACACCACAACGCCACCACCACCGCCACGGCGGTGTACAACTGGCGCAGCCGCGCACCGCGGCGGATCGCCAGACAGGCGTACAGCCCCAGTGGCAGGTAGCGCAGCAGGCCGGCGGTACTCGACCAGCTTTTGCCCGGCACCAGCGCATCGGAATCGGAGAGCAGGGCCGCACCCACGTAGCAGGCCAGCAGGACCAGCAGCAGCCGGGCGCCACCGTGGGTGACCAGCAGATCGCGCTGGCGCCACCCCAGCACCAGCAGGCCCACCAGGCAGAACGCGGTGCCGGCCTCGGCGCTGCGCCCGAACGGCAGCAACGCGATGACCAGCCAGAACGGCCACCAGGGGGCAGGCGAAGCAGTGGCGCGACGGGAGGATGGAGGCATGGCCAGGACCGTGGACAGTTCCCCGATTGTAGGGCCGCGGCGGTCTGGCCGGTTGCCGTGCACGTCTGCGCATGCACGGCGATGAACGCAAGGAGGCGGCCGCGGGGCCACCGTGCGGTTCAGGCAACCAGTTCGCCGTACAGGGCCAGGGTGGCCTGCTGCATGTCGGACAGGCGATAGCTCTGCAACATCGGAATCGGCGGCGCTACCCGCAGCAGTTCGGCGGCGCGCTCCACCAGTCGTTCGCGATCGCCCACCGGCACACGACCTGCCGGGTACAGCTCGGCCAGCAGCTCACCGACGCCGCCATGGGCGTAGCCGAGCACCGGCCGGCACAGCGACAGCGCCTCGATCACGGTACGGCCGAACGATTCGGGCTTGGTCGAGAGCTGCAGCACCAGGGCGGACACGGCATAGATATCCGAAACATCGTTGCGCGGCGGGGTCAGCACCACCTGCTCCTCCACCCCCCGGGCACGGGCCAGCTCGCGCAACTCGGCGACGTAGGCCTCGCGCCCGGACTCGATCACGCCCAGCAGCAACAGCCGCACGTCGATATCGCGGCGCTTCAGCTCGGCGACCAGCTCGATCGCATCCTGGTGCCCCTTCAGGCGGGTACCGCGCGCCGGCAGGGTCAGCAGCGGCGCCCCGGCCAGTTGGGGGTACTGGCTGAAAAACGCCTTCTGCCAGGCGTCGTCCGGGCGGTGGCCGTATGGAAACGCCTGGGGATCAATGCCGCGCGGGATCACCCGAACCCGGGCCGGGTCCAGCCACCGGTAGTGGCTCAATGCGTAGTCGCGCATGGTCTGCGACACGGCGATGACCCGCTCGCCGCGCAGCAGGATGGCGCTGTAGAGACCCGGCGAGTTGAGCCCATGCACGGTGGTGACGAAATGCGGCGCGGGCGAAAGGCCCCGCAGCGCCCACCAGCCGATCCAGGCCGGCAGCCGCGACCGTGCGTGCACGATGTCCGGCTGCAACTGACGGATCAGCCGACGCAAGGCCGGGATCCGGGTCAACGTGGCCAGCGACTTGGCCCCGATATCCAGGGTGAAGTGTTCGCTGCCCTGCGCCTGCAGCCGCTGCACCAAGCGCCCACCGGCCGATACCACGATCGAGCGATGGCCGGCCGCCACCAGGGCTTCGGCCACCTCCAGCGTGGAGCGCTCGACGCCACCCGACTCCAGGGCCGGGACCAGCTGGACGACGGTCAGTCGCCGGGTGGTATGGACCATGGCGGACATGAGCTCTTGGGTAATGGCCTTCATTCCATATGGCAAGCAGCGATCATGCCTAGGGGCGGCTCAGCGGCCCGGAGGTGAATCGCCGCTGGGCAGCGGTTCAGTCGCGCAGCACGTAATGCGCGCCACAGTAGGGGCAAACCGACTCACCGCCGTCCTCGACGATCGGCAGATACACCTTCGGATGCGAGTTCCACAGCATCATCGCGGGGGTCGGGCAGGACAACGGAAGGTCCTTCCGCGTCACTTCGTAACGCTTTGCGGCATTCGCCGGGATCGGATCGGCCTCGACAGTGGGGCGCGACATGGGGCTCTCTCCAGGACTGGACATCGGGTCGCGAATGGTAGCAGGCTGGATCGCCCGGTCGCGTCGCGGCGAGCGATCGGGGCAGCAACCGCGGCCAGGGGCCGCGGCCGACATGAAGTGGTCACCCGGGCGTAGCGAACCTGCAGCCTGCAGCCGCCGTGGCGACGCCGGGTCTGCATCGAGGCAATCCCCATGGACTCTGGACACATCGTTGCGCGGGTCAAGAACATCCTCACCACGCCCAAGGCCGAATGGCCGGCGATCGCCGCCGAGCCGGCTACTGTCGGCAGCCTGTACAGCGGCTACATCCTGATCCTGGCCGCCTTGCCGGCGCTGGCCGGCTTCATCAAGGGCAGCCTGATCGGCTACGGCGGCCTGGGCATCCACCTGCGCCAGTCGATCGGCAGCGGGATCGTCGCCATGCTGCTGGGCTACCTGCTGGGCCTGGTGGTGATCTACCTGGTGTCGCTGTGCGTCAATGCGCTGGCTCCCACCTTCGGCGGCCAGAAGGACCCGGTGCAGGCGCTCAAGGTGGTGGCCTACGCATGGACCGCCACCTGGGTGGCGGGCATTTTCGTGATCGTGCCCCTGCTTGGCTGGCCGATCATGCTCGCCGGCATGGTCTACGCCATCTACCTGCTCTACCTGGGGCTGCCCGACACGATGAAGTGCCCGACCGGGAAGGCCGCCGGCTACACCGCGGTGGTCGTCATCCTCGGCATCGTGCTGGGGTGGCTTGCGCGACTGGTGGTGGTCGGCGTGATGGCAACGACCGGCATCGCCGGTGGCATGGCCGGTTTCCGCGTGGACGGCCATCACGCCACGACCGGACAGGATGGGGACGGCGACCAGGTCAGCGTCGATCAGGACAGCGCGCTGGGCCAGCTGGCGGCCCTGGGCAAGCATGCCGGCGAAGCCGGCAGCGTCGAAGCGCTCGCTCCGGACCGGATCAAGGGGTTCCTGCCCGAGACGGTGAACGGACTCAAGCGAACCGGCCTCTCGGCCCGGCGCAACAACGCCATCGGCATGCAGATTTCCCAGGCCAGCGCCCGTTACGGCGACGGCCTGGCGCTGGAGGTGGTCGACACCGGCTCGGCCCGCGGTTTCATGGCGATGGCCGCCGCCATGGCGCCGGAGGAGGAAAAGCAGACCGGGCACGGCTACCAGCGCACCTTTTCCGAAGACGGCCGGATGATCCACGAGGAATGGGACGAGCAGACGCACTCGGGCGAGTACAGCGTGGTGATCGCCCGGCGCTTCACGATCAAGGCCAGCGGCCGGGCGCAGGACATCGATGCATTGAAGCAGGCGGTGGCCAGCGTGGATCTGGACCAGCTGCAGTCGCTCAAGGACGAAGGCGTCAGGGAGTGACCGACGCCGCGCACGCAGCAGGCCACGGCCGCGGACGCGGCCTGCTGCGGCCGGAAGCCGGTTACTCGGCGGACTTCTCGGGCACCGAACCCTCGGTGGTGATGGCGATGGCAATCTCGTCGCTGACGTTGGGCACGTAGGCGCCCACGCCGAAATCCTTGCGATGCAGTTCTCCGGTCGCATCGAAACCGATTGACTGCACTCCGCTCATCGGATGCTTGCCGACCTTGTTCAAGGTCGCCTGGAGCACCACCGGATGGGTCTGGCCATGCACGGTGAGGTCGCCGGTGATGCGGTAGCGCTGGCCGCCCAGCGGTTCCACCCGGGTGCTCTTGTAGGTGACCACCGGGTACGCCTCCGCGTTGAAGAAGTCGGCCTTCTTCAGGTGCTCGTCCAGCGCCGGCACGTGGGTATCGAGGTTGGCCAGCGGCAGGCTGACCTCGACCCGCGAGTTCTCCGGGTGCGCCTGGTCGAACACCAGCGTGCCGCGGCCCAGCCCGAGATTGGCGGTCGGATGGGAGAAGCCGAAGTGGCTCCAGCTGAACAGCACCATGGTGTGGTTGGGGTCGAGCCGGTAGGTGACCGGTGCTGCCTGGACCGACGCTGCGACACCTAACAGCGCGGTGGCAGCGAGATACTTCAATGCACGCATGGGATATCTCCTGGTGGGGCGAGGGTCTGGCTGCGGGCTGCCGCGGTCAGAGGATCTGGCAGGCTTCGGCGAACGACAGCCGCGGGCTGCGCGGAAACAGGTCCCGGCTGGCGTCGCCGTAGCCGATGTTGATCAGGAAATTGGACTTGATCGCGGTACCGGCGAAAAACGCCTGGTCCACACCGGCGTTGTCGAAGCCGGACATCGGGCCGCAGTCCAGGCCCACCGCGCGGGCGGCCATGATCAGGTAGGCGCCCTGCAGGGTGGCATTGCGGAAGGCGGTGGTATCGATCAACTCCTGGTCGCCCACGAACCAGCTGCGGGCGTCGGCATGCGGGAACAGCTTGGGCAGATGCTCGTAGAAGGCGTGGTCACTGGCGACGATCGCGGTCACAGGAGCGACCTGGGTCTTGGCCCGGTTGCCGTCGGACATCAGCGGTGCGAGCCTGGCCTTGGCTTCGGGCGATTTGACGAATATCACCCGCATCGGCGACGAATTGGCGCTGGTCGGGCCGAACCGGGCCAGCTCGTACATCTGCTCCAGCTTGGCGTCCTCCACCTGTCGCGGCAGGAAGGCGTTGTAGGTGCGGGCGCTGCGGAACAGCTGGTCCAGGGCGGTATCGGAAAGCAGTTCGTGCATGGTTATCCTTTGCCGGTCGGCGCGCCATCGGGCGCATCAATCTGTCAGTGTAAGGTCCAACGTCCCCGATGGGGTCGACAAAGGGGAAACAGGCTGTGCAGATCCGCGCAACAATGCGGGCACGATCGCTGCCGTGAACACCGTCTCGAGCGAATGCTGGGTGATCACCGACCACGCCGCCGGCAACCAGCGCCAGGCGCTGGCGCTGGCCGGCCTGCTCGGTCTGCCGGTGCGCCACCTGGTGCTGGAGCCGCGCGCGCCGTGGTCCTGGCTGGCCCCGCGCCTGCTGCCATGTGCCGCGCTGGCGTTGCGGCCGGCGCAGCGCCACCTGTTCGCTCCGCCGTGGCCGATCATCGCGATCGGTTGCGGCCGGGCCTCTGCGCTGTTCACCCGACGGCTGCGGCGACTTGCCGGCGGGCGCTGCCACACCGTGCAGATCCTCGATCCCAGGCTGCCGCCGCGGCACTGGGATACGGTGATCGCTCCCCGCCATGACCGGCTGCTCGGCCCCAACGTGCTGACCGCGCTGGGCTCGCTCAACCCGATCGACGACGCCTGGCTGCGCGACGGCCGCGACGGCTTTCCGCGCCTCGGCCAGCTGCCGCAGCCACGCGTGGGCGTGTTGCTGGGCGGCCCGCGCAAGGGCCTGGCCCTGGATGCCGACTATGCCCGGTCGCTGGCACAGCGGCTGCGCGCGGATTGGGACCGCGAAGGCGGCAGCGTGCTGGTGGTGGCCTCCCGGCGTACGCCGCCGGCGCTGGTCGACGCCCTGGAACTGGCGCTGAAGGGGCTGCCGACGCTGGTGTGGAAGGGCGTGCAGGACGGCCCCAATCCCTACCCGGGCGTATTGGGCTGGGCCGATCGACTGGTCGTCACGCCGGACTCGGTCAACATGCTCAGCGAGGCCTGCGCGGTGGGCTGCCCGGTACAGACCCTGGCATGCGCCCCGCTGCCACCCAAACTGGCCCGCTTCCACCAGGCACTGGCGCAGTCGCACCTGCTCGGCTCGCTGGGGGCCGAGCCACCCCGCGGCGCCGCGGCGTTGCGCGAAACGGCAGCCATCGCCGCGCAGTTGCGCCGGCGCCTGGCGGCCGGGCCGACGCATCCCTAGGAGCCTGGCCGGCAGAAACGATCGAGGGAAAGCTCCGATCTGCGGGGCCGCCTTTCGTCGATTCGGCGGTGCAGTGATCCCATGGGCCAGTAAGCGGCGAAAAGACGGGTCCGTGCAGCGGCCCTGGCAGCGCGGACGGCTTCCGCCGCCCAGGCTCCCGGGGCCGGTCAGGGCAGTTCCGGCTCGAACGCGAAACCCAGCGCCGCGGTCACCTCGCGCACGCCCACGCAACAGTCGTCCAGCTCCGCATCACGCTCGGCGATACGCGAGCGCAGGTCCAGCGTGCAGACCAGCGCCCGATGCAGCAACAGTGCATGCGCACCGGCCAGCCGCTCCGCTTGCCCGGCATCCAGCAGACCGGCGTCGCGGCAGGCCTCGATCAGGCCGGCGTTGACCGTGCTGTCGAGCAACCCCGGTCGCTGCGCGGCGTTGGCCAGCACCAGACCCTGCAGGGCGAACTCGATGTCCAGCAACGCGCCATGGCCCTGCTTCAGATCCAGCCGCCCCGGCGTGGAGCGGTCGCGTTCGGCGCGCCAGCGCCGGCGCATGCGGCTGACCTCCTCGCGCACCGCCGCGCCATCGCGGGGCACCGCCAGCACCTGCCGCCGGACCTGCGCCAGCGAACCGGTCAGCGCCGGGTCGCCGGCCACCGGCCGCGCCCGCAACAGCGCCTGGTGTTCCCAGGTCCAGGCGCGGCTTTGCTGGTAAGCGGCGAAGGCCTCCAGGCTGCTGACCAGCAGTCCCTTGGAACCGTCCGGGCGCAGCCGCGTATCGACCTCATACAAGCGCCCGGCGCGAGTCAGCACGGTCAGCCAGTGCACCACCCGCTGCACCAGCCGCTGGTACCAGCGCGCGCCCTCGATCGGCCGCGCACCGTCGCTCAGGGCACGTGCGCGCTGGCCATCGAAGACAAACACCAGGTCCAGGTCCGACGCGAAACCGAGTTCTTCCCCGCCCAGGCTGCCGTAGCCGAGGACCGCCAGGCCGGAGCCCTCGCCCGGCAAGCGGCCATGCTGCGAGGCCAGCTCGCGCTCGGCCAGCGCGGTCACCGCCAGCACCACCGATTCGGCCAGCGCGGCCAGGCGGCGGGCCGTCGCCACCGCATCGGCGCGGCCGTCATTGAAGGCCAGTCCCAGGCGAAAGGACAGCGAGGCCTTGCACTCGTTGATGCGCTCGAGCTCGGCCTCGGCCTCGCGTTCATCCAGCGTGCCCAGTACGCGCGCGATCTCCTGGCTGATGTCGATGCGTTTGAGGGGCAGCTGGTCGATCCGCGGATCGAGCACGTCGTCCAGCAGCAACGGGTGAGCGATCACCCGCTCGGCCAGGAACGCGCTCTGCGCGAACAAGCGCACCAGCCGCTGTCGCGCCGCCGGCTGCTCTTCGAGCAGGGACAGGTAGGACGGCCGCCTGGCCACCGCCTGCACCAGCCGGCACAGCCGCAGCAGGCCAGGCACCGGCGCGCCGCTGTCGCGGGCCGCGGCGATCAGGTGTGGCATCAGCCGATCCAGCTGTTCGCGGGTGCGTGGCGACATCGCGCGCACCGCCGAGGCCTGCGGCAGTTTTTGCAATGCCTCGGCCAGCTCCTGACCGGGCACAAAGCCGCTGGCCTCCAGCGTGTCGACGGCCAGCGTGCCGGTGCCGGCCTGCAGCCACAGGGACGCATCAGCCATCGGCACGCTGGCCGTGCGACCGCCGTCGGGCATCAGCACCTGTGCGAACTCCTCGCTGACGGCGGCGCGGTGACGCGCCAGCTCGGCTTCCAGCGACGACCAGTCCGGGTGTCCCAGGCCCAGCGCGATGCGCTCGCGGCTGAGCGCGTCCGCCGGAATGTCGTGGGTCTGCGCGTCGCGCAGCATCTGCACCCGGTTCTCCACCCGGCGCAGGAAGAGGTAGGCCTCGCGCAACGCGCGGGCCCGCGCCGCGCCGATGTGCCCGCGCGCCTCGCATGCGGTCAGCGCCGGCAGCAGCCCGCGTACCCGCAGGCTTGGTTCGCGACCGCCACGAATCAGCTGGGTCAGCTGCACGATGAACTCGATCTCGCGAATGCCGCCCGGGCCCAACTTCAGGTTGTCGGCCAGGTCCTTGCGCGCGACCTCCGCATCGATCAGCGACTTCATCTCGCGCAGCCCGGCGAAGGCGGTGTAATCGAGATACTTGCGATAAACGAACGGGCGCAGCAACTCCAGCAGTTGCCTGCCGGCGGCACGGTCGCCGGCGACCGGACGCGCCTTGATCCAGGCGTAGCGCTCCCAGTCGCGCCCCTCGCTCTGGTAGTACTGCTCCATCGCCGCGAACGACATCGCCAGGCGACCGGCATTGCCGAACGGACGCAGGCGCAGGTCGACCCGGGCGCAGATGCCGTCGACCGTGGGTTCGTGCAGCAGACGCACCAGCTGGTGCCCCAGCCGCACGAAGTACTCGCTGTTGTCCAGCGACCGCTTGGCATCGCTGGCGCCGCCCTGGGGATAGGCCAGTACCAGGTCGATGTCCGAGGAAAAGTTGAGTTCCGCGCCCACCGAGCTTGCCGAAGCCGACCACCACCAGTTGCTGCAGTCGCCCCTGCGCGTCGCGGGCGTGGCCATAGCGCGCGGCCAGCGCGCGCGATGACCATGCCAGCGCCACCTGCAGCAGGCCCTCGTACAGCGCACTGGTGGCCGACAATGTCTCGGGCAGATCGTCCAGTCCGTTGACGTCCCGGAAGACCAGCCGCAACGCTTCGGCGTGGCGAAACTGGCGCAACACGGCCAGTGTGGCGGCCTCGTCCTCGGGCAGCCGCAACATGTCCAGGCGGGTGCCGGCATCGCCTGCCAGACGCAGACGCTCGAGCCCGGCCGGCGCCAGCAACTGTGGCTGCCGCCGCCATACCTCGTAGGCAAAATCGCTGGCCGCCAGGGTGCGGCGGATACGCTCGGCCACCCCGGCGTCGTCGTGCAGGGGCACACCGGCGGCCCGACAGCGCGCGCCCAGCTCGGCGTAACGGTCGTCCACCAGGGCGCGCAGCGCGGTTGATTCATGGGCATGCATCGGCCCATTGTGCCGCAGCCGCCACCGAATGAACCGCGAGCAACCGGCGCCCGAAGGGCAACACCCGGTTCATGGCAGTGCGATTACAGTTCCTCTCCCGGACCATGACAGTCGCCAACATGCCCCGATCATCCGCCACGCAGCTGATGCGCTCGTCCACTACCGGCCGGGTCGTGCTGTTGCTGCTCGCCCTGGTGGCCTTCGTGCTGCTGACCGGGCTGCTCGATGGTGGCGTGGGTGTCTCGCCGCGGCGGCTGTTCGTGCAGCCGCTGTTCCCGCTGGCCAACGCCTGGCCGGGGCTGCTGGCGCTGGGCCTGCTGCTGGCGCTGACCCGGCGCCTGGCGTTTTCGTTCCTGCTGGTGTTCCTGGCGCAGGCGCTGGTCTACGGCGTCAATGCGTTGAAGGTGGCCAACCTGGGGACTCCGCTGATGCCGGCGGACTTCCAGATGGTGGGTCAGCTGGGCAAGGGCGGCACCCATGTCCTGAGCAGTTACCTGCCACACAGCCCGTGGCCGTACCTGGCGATGATCGCCGGCATCGCCGCAATCGTCGCCTTGTGGCGCTACGAACCGGCGCTGCTGCCGCGCCGTACCGGTCGCCGCCGCGCAGTGGCCGGCGGCGTGCTGCTGCTGGGCCTGGGCAGCCTGCTGGGCGGCGCCTCGGCCTGGAGCCAGGTCTACAACGGCAGGCACCTGTGGCTGGAGCCGTGGTCGGCCAGTTCGACCACGGCGCATTCGGGGCTGATCAGTTCGTTGATGATGTTCCACCTGCAGTATGGCCATGGCGGCCATCCCGCCGATCCGTCCGCGGCGATGCAATTGCTCAGCCAGTCCAGCCAGGCGTTGCGCCAGCGCCTGCAGCCGGGGGCGGCCGGGTCGAGCGAGCTGCCGGACATCGTGGTGGTGCAGAGCGAGTCGTTCTTCGACCCGGCGATCCTGCGTGGCTACGAGCACAGCAACCTGACCCCGAACCTGGACCGCCTCGCCCGCCACGGCCAGAGCGGCCCGCTGCACGTGCCCACCTTTGGCGGCGGTACCATCCGCACCGAGTTCGAGGTGCTGACCGGGTTGTCGCTGCGCTACTTCGACGACCTTCAGTTTCCGTACCTGCAGCTGAACAACAAGGTCGTGCCCAGCATGGTGCGCACGCTGCGCTCCCATGGCTACGCCACGGTTGCCATCCACGGCAACGATCCGGCGTTCTGGAACCGCATCTCCGCCTTCAAGGCGATCGGTTTCGACCGTTTCGTTTCGCGCGCGCAGTTCCCCGCCGACGCGGCCACCGACGGCAAGTACATGGCCGACAGCGCGATGACCGACGAGATCATGACCCAGCTCAAGGACGCGGGGCCGCCACAGTTCCTGTTCGCGATCAGCATCGAGGGGCACGGCCCGTACGACATCGAGCCGGCCGACATCCCGGCCCGCGATGCCATTCCGGTGCCAGCGGGCGTGTCCGGCAGGGACAAACGCGAGCTGCAGACCTACATCTATCACATCCAGCATGCCGACCAGGAGCTGGGCCGGCTGGCCAGGCTGCTGGCGCGGCGCGAGCGTCCGACCCTGCTGCTGTTCTACGGTGACCACCTGCCCGCCCTGACCAACACCTTCCAGGCCACCGGCTTCGTCGACGGGCGCGGCATGCTCAGCGAGCCGGGGGTGTGGCTGATGGTCGATCCGCGCGACCCGGGCAAGTCGCAGACGCTCGCGCTGGCCTCGTGGATGCTGCCCGGGCACCTGCTGGAGCGGGCCGGCATCCGTGATGACGCGTACTTTGCGCTGACCCAGGTGGTGGCTCCGCAACTGGCCGGCCTGACCCGGGCCCCGGGTGCACCGCCGGCCACCGACGACCAGGCCGTGCAGCAGGTCGACCACGACATGGCCAGCGTGGCGCTGCTGCGCATGAACGGAAAGCTCAAACCGCTGCTGCCGCCCGCCGCCCTGGCCGGCCAGGGCTCGCAGGCCACAGCCGCGACGGACCAGCCCACTTCGGTCGCCGGAGCCGGTCGCTGACCGCAGCAACCGTCCCAGGACGGTTGGCACCTTTCTCGCGCACACCGGCGCTGCCGCGCGCTCCAGCATCGAGCATGGCCACTCCTCACACCGGGAGTCGCCCCCATGCCTGCCCACGCGCTGCTCGCTTTCGCCCTGTTGCAACTGCTGTTCGCCATCACCCCTGGTCCGGCGGTGCTGCTGACTGCCAGCCGCGCCGCGGCCTTCGGCATGCACGCCGGCCTGCGCGTCGCCGCCGGCGTGCTGCTCGGCAACGCCATCTACCTCGGCCTGTCCGCTGCCGGAACGGGCCTGCTGCTGAAGGCCTGGCCGGGAGCCTTCGGCACGCTCAAGGTGGCCGGCGCGCTGTTCCTGGCGTGGCGGGGCGCGTGCGCGATCAGGCAGGCGTGGCGCCAGGTCGACACTGGCGCGCCCGCCGCCACGGGCGCTGACGACGACTGCAGCTTCGTCGACGGCCTGGGCTGCCAGCTGGCCAACCCGAAGTCGATCGTGTTCTTTGGCGCCCTGCTCCCCATGTTCATCCAGCCCTCGCACCCGCTGCTGCCGCAGTACGTGACACTGGCGCTGCTGTGCGGCCTGATCGAGTGGCCAGTGCTGGCGCTGTATGCCGCACTGGCCGCGCTGGCCGGGCGGCTCGCGCCCTCGCCGCGTGCGGCAAGGATGCGCCAGCTCGGTTCCGGCGCCTGCCTGCTGCTGGTGTCGATCGCGATGCTGGCCTCGCCGCTCGCCGGCGCCTGAGCGCTCCGGCACAATCACCGGCGTCACGCACTCGCCGCTGCCGCATGCCGCTGCCGATCCACTTGAAAATCCTGCAGGCGCTGGAGGCGGACATCGCCGAAGGTCGCCTGCGCCCCGGCGACATCGTGCCGTCGCATCGCGCCGCCGCGCGAGCGTGGGGAGTGGCCACGGCGACCGTCACACGCGCCTATCAGGAGGCCGCGCGACGAGGTTTGCTGACCGGCCGCCCCGGCGCCCCAACCCGGGTCGCCCCGCTGCACGCCGCCGCGCAGGTCACCCTCACGCCGAGCCGGACCGCCCGCCACAACCTGGCGGACAACATTCCGCGCACGCCCAGTGAGCTCAACGCCGGCGCCCTGCTTCGCGACGCATTCGACAGGCTGGGCAAGGGCCGGGCGCAACAATTACTCGAGCGGGAGCGTCCGGGCGAGGACGACCCGGAGCAAGGTCGGGTGCTCGGCGACTGGCTGGGTGTGCTTGGCATTCCGACCGCCTCGCGCAACGTGCTGCCCGCACCGGGTGCGCAGAGTGCCCTGCTGGTGGCGCTGCGTACGCTGGCTTTCGACGGCACCGTGGCCTGCGAACCGCTGATCAACCCGGGATTGATCATGGCCGCGCGCTTCACCGGCACGCGGCTGGCGCCCCTGGCATGCGACGAGCAGGGCCCGCGGCCGGAGTCGCTGGAAGCGGCCATCGTCCGCCAGGGCGTGCGGGCGCTGTACGCCTCGCCCACCTGCTCCAACCCCTTGGCATACCACTGGAGCCCGGAGCGCCGCGCGGATCTGGCCGCACTCGCCCGGGAGCATCGCCTCTGGCTGATCGAGGACGACGACCTGCGCCCGCTGGACAGGCACACGCCCACGATCGCGAGCCTTGCGCCCGAGCGGTGCGTAAGCATCGTGGGCAGCTCCAAGCTCGCCGGGTTCGCCCTGCGCACCGCCGTCGTGGCGGTCCCGGAGGCGATCGCCCCGGCGTTCGCCGCACACCTGCGCGCGGCAACATGGATGGCCTCGCCGCTGCTGGTGGACATCCTCGCCCATTGGCACGAGCGCGGGCAGCTGGAGACGCTGGCGCTGGCGCGCGGCAAGGAAGCGGCAAGCCGCCAGCAGCAGGCCGCCGCGGCGCTGGGTCGCTTCGGCTATCGCGGCCCCGCGTGCGGCCTGCACGGCTGGCTGCCACTGCCGCCCGGCTGGGATGGCGAGCGCTTCGCGTTCCATGCCGGCCAGCGCGGCATCGCGGTGACACCCGACCGCGAATTCATGCCCCTACCCGGCTCGCGGCGACCGCCCGTGTCGGGGGTCCGCCTCGCGCTTGCCGGGAGCGGCCACATGCGAACGGCGCTGGCGCACCTGGTCAAGCTGCTCGAGCAGGGGCCGGCGCTGCGGGGGTCGCCATAAAAAAACCCCGCCGAAGCGGGGTTTTTCGCAGGTACAGCGTGCGCGGAGCTTAGAAGCCCATGCCGCCCATGCCGCCCATGCCACCCATGCCGCCGTCATCGCCGGCACCATGGCTGTGGTCTTCCTTCTTCGGGATCTCGGCCACCATCGCCTCGGTGGTGATCGCCAGGCCAGCCACCGACGCGGCGTGCTGCAGCGCGGTGCGGGTCACCTTGGTCGGATCCAGGATGCCCATCTCGACCATGTCGCCGAACTCGCCGGTCGCGGCGTTGTAGCCGAAGTTGCCGGTGCCTTCCTTGACCTTGTTCAGGATCACCGAGGGCTCTTCGCCGGCATTGGCGACGATCGCACGCAGCGGAGCCTCGAGCGCGCGACGGGTGATCGCAATGCCCAGGTCCTGCTCGTGGTTGTCGCCCTTGAGGCCTTCGACGGCCTTCAGCGCACGGATCAGGGCGACGCCGCCGCCCGGGACCACGCCTTCCTCGACCGCTGCGCGGGTGGCGTGCAGGGCGTCTTCGACGCGGGCCTTCTTCTCCTTCATCTCCACTTCGGTGGCGGCACCGACCTTGATGACGGCCACGCCGCCGGCCAGCTTGGCCACGCGCTCCTGCAGCTTCTCGCGGTCGTAGTCGGAGGAGGTCTCCTCGATCTGCGCCTTGATCTGGCCGATGCGCGACTGGATCCGCTCGGCTTCGCCGGCGCCGTCGATGATGGTGGTGTTCTCCTTGGTGATCACCACGCGCTTGGCGCGACCCAGATCGTTGATCGTGGTCTTCTCCAGCGACAGGCCCACTTCCTCGGAGATCACCTGGCCGTTGGTGAGGATCGCGATGTCCTCGAGGATCGCCTTGCGACGGTCACCGAAGCCCGGCGCCTTGACCGCGGCGACCTTGACGATGCCGCGGATGGTGTTGACCACCAGCGTGGCCAGCGCCTCGCCCTCGACTTCCTCGGCCACGATCAGCAGCGGCTTGCCGGCCTTGGCGACGGCCTCGAGCACGGGCAGCAGCTCGCGCACGTTGGAGACCTTCTTGTCGTGGATCAGGATGTACGGGTCGTCCAGCTCGACCTGCTGGCTCTGCTGGTTGTTGATGAAGTACGGCGACAGGTAGCCGCGGTCGAACTGCATGCCCTCGACCACGTCCAGCTCGTTGTCCAGGCCCGAGCCTTCCTCGACCGTGATCACGCCTTCCTTGCCGACCTTCTTCATCGCGGTGGCGATGATGTCGCCGATGTTGGAATCGGAGTTGGCCGAGATGGTGCCGACCTGGGCGATCGCCTTGTCGTCGGCGGTCGGCTTGGACAGGTTCTTCAGCTCGCCGACGGCGGCGATCACCGCCTTGTCGATGCCGCGCTTCAGATCCATCGGGTTGATCCCGGCGGCGACGGCCTTGAGGCCTTCCTGGATGAACGCCTGCGCCAGCACGGTGGCGGTGGTGGTGCCGTCACCGGCCACGTCGGAGGTCTTGGAGGCGGCTTCCTTGACGATCTGCGCGCCGATGTTCTCGTACTTGTCGGCCAGCTCGATCTCCTTGGCGACGGACACGCCGTCCTTGGTGATCGTGGGGGCGCCGAAGCTCTTCTCGAGCACGACGTTGCGGCCCTTCGGGCCGAGGGTGACCTTGACCGCATTGGCCAGGGTGTTCACACCCTTGAGGATGCGGGCGCGGGCGTCTTCGCCGAAGCGTACTTCTTTAGCTGCCATAAAATTTTTGCCTCAAAAATTTTGAAATAGGAATGGGTTCTGCAGCGACAGGATCACCGGTGGATGCAGCGAGGCGAGCTCAAACGCTGCAGCCTCAGCGCACACCGGGAGATCCGATCAGCCCTCGATCACGGCCACGATGTCGTCTTCCTTCAGGAAGACCAGCTCTTCGCCATCGATCTTGATTTCCTGGCCGGCATACTTGCCGAACAGCACGGTGTCGCCTTCCTTCAGGCTCATCGGGCGGACGTTGCCGTCCTCGAGGATGCGACCGGTACCGGCGGCGATCACCTTGCCGCGGGTCGGCTTCTCGGTGGCGCTGTCGGGGATGACGATGCCGCCGGCGGAGACGCGCTCCTCTTCCAGGCGCTTGACGATGACGCGATCGTGCAACGGACGCAGTTTGCTCATGGGTAGCTCCAGCTAACGGTTGAGTTGAGACAAGGCATCGAAGACCCGGCGCGGATCTTGTTAGCACTCTATGAAGGTGAGTGCCAATTTTACGGCGAAAGCATGCCGCTGCAAGAGGTTCGAGCCAGGGACCAGCAGCAGATTGGGCGGGCGATGCCCCCTTTCAAGGGCACCGGGTCAAATTCGATGCACGACCGCACCTTCGCTTGCCCGCCATCGGGTGACCCGTAGGATGGACAAACGCTATCTTGAGCCGCCCTGATGAGCCCTGCACCCGAACCGGCCCTGCTCTGCTACTGCACCTGTCCCGACCCGGACAGCGCCCGGAGGCTCGCCCGGGCGTTGGTGGACGAGCGCCTGGCCGCCTGCGTCAACCAGCTCGACGGGGTCGGCTCCACCTATCGCTGGGAGGGCCGGGTGACCACCGACACCGAGACGCTGCTGCTGATCAAGACCACCACCGCGCGTCTGGAAGCCATGCAGGCCCGGCTGCTGCAGTTGCACCCGTACGAGGTGCCCGAGCTCATTGCAGTGCCGATCACCCAGGGTTTCGCGCCCTATCTGGCCTGGCTGCGGCAGAATGTCCAGGACTGACCCGCGCCTCGGCCCACACCACGGGACTGGGCCATAATGGACATTCACCCGCCCGCCGGGTGCCCGTTGCCGGAGTCGTGATGCAAACCAATCCGCTACGCCTTGGCGCCGGCCTGCTGATGGCCTGCGCACTCGCCCTGCCGGCGCTGCTGCCGGGCACCGCCCGTGCGCAGGACGACGGCCTGCTGCCGGTCACCCAGGCCTATCAGCTGCGTGCCGATGCCGATACCCCGGGGTTACTCAGGCTTCATTGGACGATCGCGCAGGACTACTACCTGTATCGCGGCCGGATGAAGTTCACCCCCGCCGACGGCATCAGCCTGGGCCCCGTGGCGCTGCCGGCCGGCAAGAAGCACCACGACGAATACCTGGGCGACGTGGAGACCTACCACCACAACGTGGACGCCAGCGTGCCCTATACCGTGGCGCCGGGCACCACGCGGCTGCGCGTGAGCGTGCAGTACCAGGGCTGCCACGAGGTCGACCCGAAGATCTGCTACCCGCCACACACCCAGAAGCTGGATCTGCCCTTGCCCGCCGGTAGCGTCAGCGCCGCGCCGGCCGCTCCACGCGGTTCGCTGGGCGATGCACTGAAACAACTCGGCGGGCCGGTCCGTTCGGTACCGGGTGTGACCACCACCGCGCTGGCGGCGGAGCAGGCGTTCCGTTTCGAGGCGCTGGCCAGCGATCGCCAGCACCTGCTGCTGCGCTGGAGCATGCCGCCGGGCTATTACCTGTACCGCGACCAGACCCGCCTGTCGCTGTTGCATGCCGACGGTCTCTCGCTGGGTACGCCGGCCTGGCCGCCGGGCACGCGCGAACATGACCAGCGCTTCGGCGAGGTGACCGTCTACTTCGGCCAGTTGGAGCTGCCGGTACCGCTGCGCGGCGACACCGGCGGCCAGGACCATCTCACCCTGCAGGCCCGCTTCCAGGGCTGCCAGCAGGGCGGCGTGTGCTACCCGGTGATGACCCGCCAGGTGGAGATCGAGCTTCCAGGCGGTTCGTCGGCAACCTCAACGGCGCTGCCGGCGTCCCCGGCCGCTCCACCCACGACGGATAGCGACAGCACGCACAGCAGCCTGTTGCTGGCCGTGCTGCTGGCGCTCGGCGGTGGCCTGATCCTCAACCTGATGCCATGCGTGCTGCCGGTACTGTCGATCAAGGCGGTGGGCCTGCTCGAAAGCGGGGTGGACCGTGCCAGCGCGCGCCGCCATGCATTGGCGTACACCGGCGGCGTGCTGGTGGCGTTTGCCGTGCTGGGCACAGGCATCCTGGCGCTGCGCTCGGCCGGCCATGCGCTGGGCTGGGGCACGCAATTGCAGCAGCCGGTGCTGGTCGGGGTGCTGGCGCTGGTGATGCTGGCGGTCGGACTGTCGATGTCCGGTATGGTCCAGTTCGGAGCGTCGCTGGGCAACACCGGGCAGGCGCTGGCCTCACGCTCGGGCCCGGCCGGTGATTTCTTCACCGGCGTGCTGGCGGTGGTGGTGGCCAGCCCGTGCACCGCCCCGTTCATGGGCACCGCACTGGCCTACGCCTTCGCCGCGCCGATGCTGGCCGCGCTGCTGGTGTTCCTGGCGCTGGGCCTGGGCCTGGCGCTGCCATTCCTGCTGATCGGCTTCATCCCCGGCCTGGGCCGGATGCTGCCGCGTCCCGGGCGCTGGATGGAAACGCTCAAGCAGGTGTTGGCGTTTCCGATGTATCTGAGCGCCGCGTGGCTGGCCTGGGTGCTGGCCAACCAGCGTGGCGCCGACGCGGTGGGCCTGCTGCTGGTGGCCGCGGTGCTGCTGGCGATGACCCTGTGGTGGTTCGAGCGCAGCCGCAGCCATGGCGCGCCGAGCCGGGCCATGGTGGTGGTGCTGGCACTGGCGGTGGTGGTGCCGCTGCTGGCGCTGGCACGGATCCCGCCGCCGGCTCGCAACGTGCCGATGGCGCAGGGCGTGGTCGCCTACAGCCCCGAGCGGCTGGCCGCACTTCGCAAGACCGGCACGCCGGTGTTCGTCGACATGACCGCCGACTGGTGCGTCACCTGCAAGGCGAATGAGCATGCGGTGCTGGACACCGACGCTTTCCGCGCCCTGCTCGCGCGCACCGGCACGGTCTACATGAAGGGCGACTGGACCGACGTCAACCCGACCATCGCCGCCTTCCTGGAACGCTACCACTCGCCCGGCGTGCCGCTGTACGTGATGTTCCCGGCGGGCAGCGCCAGCGGACACAAGCTGCCGACCGTGCTGACCGCATCCATCGTCAGGCGCGCGCTGGCCGGAGCGGCCGACCGATGATGACCCGCGCCAGCTGGTGGATCCTGGCCCTGGCGGTGCTTGCCGCCGCCGCGGGCGGCTGGCTGCAGCGCGCCTCGCTGCAGCGGCACCCGGCGATCGACCTGGTTGGCCAGCACCTGCCCGATCTGGTGCTGCAGGACCTGGGCGGCCATCCGCACCACCTGTCCAGCTACAAGGGCCGCCGCGTGCTGGTCAATGCCTGGGCCAGCTGGTGCGCGCCCTGCCGCGAGGAGATGCCGGCGCTGAGCCAGGCACAGACCACCTTCGGCCAGCACGGCGCGGTGGTGGTCGGCATCGCCATCGACCAGCCCAAGGCCGCGCACCGTTTCCTGGCGGCCCACCCGGTCAGCTATCCGGTGCTGCTCGGTTCGACCGCCGAACCCGGCACCCTGCGCCAGCTCGGCGATGTGGCCGAGGTGCTGCCCTACAGCGTCCTGCTGGATGCCCAGGGCAAGGTGCTGGCCACCCACATCGGCAAGCTGGACCAGGCGCAGCTGGACAACTGGCTGGCGCCGGATACCGCCCCCTAGAAGCCTGCCCGGCTTCAGCCGGCCGGGCTGCAATCCGCCTCGACCGCCAGCCTCCGCGGGCCTCGCATCACCGACATACGCGCGCGCATCGTCATTTTCTTATTTCTCCGTTAAACATCGCCGAACTGCGTCGAACTGGACAACATCCACCGATGCGCTCACACTTGCCGCCGCCGGGGCAACCGGTCATCGCGAGGCACGAGCGTGGCGAAGCTGCTGGTCCTGCACGGACCCAATCTCAACCTGCTGGGCACGCGCGAGCCAGAGCTCTACGGGGCCCGCACGCTGGCCCAGATCGATCACGACCTGGCGCAGCGGGCGCAAGCGGCCGGCTTGGAGCTGGCCAGCTTCCAGTCCAATGCCGAGCATGCGCTGATCGAACGGGTGCACCAGGCGCGGAGCGAGCAGGTGGCGATGATCCTGATCAACCCCGCCGCGCTGACCCACACCAGCATCGCCCTGCGTGATGCGCTGGCGGCGGTGGCGATTCCGTTCATCGAGGTGCATCTGAGCAACGTCCACGCGCGCGAGTCGTTCCGGCGGCACTCGTACCTGTCCGACCTGGCCGTCGGCGTGATCTGCGGCTTCGGTGGCGACAGCTACCTGCTGGCGCTGGACGCGGCGATCGGACGACTGCGCCGCAGTACCGGCTGACGCCCCCATTCATTGCTGTTTTCCCTTACCGGCCATCGCCTGTCGCGATGGCGCTACCGAAAGGCTGATCCCATGGATTTGCGCAAAATCAAGAAGCTGATCGACCTGCTGGAGGAGTCCAACCTCGCCGAGCTGGAAATCAAGGAGGGCGAGGAGGTCGTGCGCCTGTCGCGTGTGCCCAAGAACGCCGGACCGGTCGCACCGGCGGCTGCGCCGGCCACGCTGGTGCATCCGGTCGCCGCCGCACCGGTGGCCGCCGCGGCGGCCGCGCCGGCCGCAGCGGACGACGCGCTCCCCGACGGGCATGTGGTCAAGGCGCCGATGGTCGGCACCTTCTATGCCTCGTCCACGCCGGGTGCGCCCGCCTTCGTCCAGGTCGGCCAGGCGGTCAAGGCCGGCGAGACGCTGGGCATCATCGAGGCGATGAAGATGTTCAACCAGATCGAGGCGGACAAGGACGGCACGGTCAAGGCGATCCTGGTCGAGAACGGCCAGCCGGTCGAATTCGACGAGCCGATGTTCGTGATCGGCTGAATCATTTCGAGCCGGACCGGTGCTTCGCCCGGCCCGGCTCCCTGGAGCTTCCATGCTAGATAAAGTCGTCATCGCCAATCGCGGCGAAATCGCCCTGCGCATCCTGCGCGCCTGCCACAGCCTGGGCATCAAGACCGTGGCGGTGCACTCCACCGTGGATCGCAACCTCAAGCACGTCGGCCTGGCCGACGAAGCGGTGTGCATCGGGCCGGGACCGTCGGTCGACAGCTATCTCAACATCCCCCGCATCATCGCCGCGGCGGAGATCACCGACGCCGGCGCGATCCACCCCGGCTACGGCTTCCTTTCCGAGCGCGCCGATTTCGCCGAGCAGGTGGAGGAGTCCGGCTTCATGTTCATCGGCCCCACCGCCGACGTGATCCGCCTGATGGGCGACAAGGTCGAGGCAATCAAGGCGATGAAGGCCGCCGGCGTGCCCTGCGTGCCCGGTTCCGGCGGCCCGCTCGGTGAAAACGTCGACGAGAACCTGAAGATCGCCCGCGACATCGGCTATCCGGTGATCATCAAGGCCGCCGGCGGCGGCGGCGGTCGCGGCATGCGCGTGGTGCGCACCGAGGCCCACCTGGGCAATGCCATCACCATGACCAAACAGGAAGCCAAGGCGGCTTTCGGCAACGACATGGTGTACATGGAGAAATTCCTGGAGAACCCGCGTCACGTGGAAATCCAGGTACTGGCCGACGGCCAGGGCAACGCGATCCACCTGGGCGAACGCGACTGCTCGATGCAGCGGCGCCACCAGAAGGTGGTGGAAGAGGCGCCGGCACCCGGCATCACGCCCGAACTGCGCGAGCAGATCGGCAAGGTCTGCGTCGACGCCTGCCTGCGCATCGGTTACCGCGGCGCCGGCACCTTCGAGTTCCTGTTCGAGAACGGCAAGTTCTACTTCATCGAGATGAACACCCGCATCCAGGTCGAGCACCCGGTGACCGAACTGATCACCGGCGTCGACCTGGTGCGCGAGCAGCTGCTGATCGCCGGCGGCGAGAAGCTGTCGTTGCGGCAGCAGGACATCGTCATCCGCGGGCACGCCATCGAATGCCGGGTGAATGCCGAGGATCCGGACACCTTCATGCCCAGCCCCGGCACGGTCAAGCGCTTCGAGGCACCGGGCGGCCCGGGCGTGCGCGTGGACACCCACCTGTACGACGGCTACCGCATCCCGCCGAACTACGACTCGATGATCGGCAAGCTGATCGTGCACGGGCCGGATCGGGAGACCGCGATCTGCCGCATGCGGCTGGCACTGGCCGAGACCGTGATCGAAGGGGTCAAGTGCAACATCCCGCTGCAGCAGCGGATCATGGCCGACGGCGGCTTCCAGCAGGGTGGCCAGAACATCCACTACCTGGAAAAGCGCATGGCCGAGGAGCAGAAGGAACGGGCCGCAGCGAGCGGCTGACGACCTCCTGCCCGCACGGAACGGGCCGATGCCGCCATTGCGGCATCGGCGTGGAGCCCCATGGCGGCCATAGCGGCCGCCATCGACAACTGTTGACGACATGCCTTTTCTCGAACTATCCCTGTCCGTCCGCGCCGAACGGCAGCCGCATGCCGAGCAGGCGCTGGAGGATCTTGGCGCCCTGTCGCTGACCCTGCGCGATGCGGACGCCGAAACGCCGGACGAACAGGCCATCTTCGAACCGGGCGTGGGCGAGCTGCCGCTGTGGCCGACCATCACCGTGCAGGCGCTGTTCGAGGCGGACACCGATCGCCGCGGACTGGTCGCTGCGCTGGGTGAACTGCTGCCGTGGATGGAGCCGGACCAGCTGCAGCTTCACGAGGTGCCCGACCAGGACTGGGAGCGGGTGTGGATGGACCAGTTCAAGCCGATGCCGTTCGGACGGCGGCTGTGGATCTACCCATGGAACATCGAGCCGCCCGCCGACGATCCGGCCGTGGTGGTGCGGCTGGATCCGGGCCTGGCCTTCGGCAGTGGCACCCATCCGACCACCGCGCTGTGCCTGGAGTGGCTCGACGGGCTGGATCTGTCTGGCCGGCAGGTCACCGATTTCGGCTGCGGTTCGGGCATCCTGGCGATCGCCGCGCTGAAGCTCGGTGCGGCCGGCGCGGCCGGCGTGGACAACGATCCGCAGGCACTGCTGGCCTCGGCCGACAACGCCGAACGCAATGGCGTCGCCGACCGGCTGGCGCTCTACCTGCCGCAGGATTTCAACGCCGATACCGCTCCGGCGGACGTGTTCGTGGCGAACATTTTGGCCGGCCCGCTGGGCGAGCTGGCGCCGGTCTTCGCCGCGGCGGCGAAACCGGGTGCGCCGTTCGCCATCTCCGGCATCCTGCAGGGCCAGCAGGATGAACTGCTGCAACGTTATGCGGAGTGGTTCGACCAGCTGCTGGTGACCACCCGCGAGGACTGGGTGCGCATCAGCGGCTACCGACGCTGACGGCAAGCGCCGGGCGCCTGGCAAAGCCGCCGCGGCGCCCTGCTAAGCTTGCCCCCAGCTCACCGCGATGCCGCCATGTACACCCAGTGCCCCGATTGCCTGACCGTTTTCTCGCTGGAAACGCAGACCCTTGCGCAGGCGCAGGGCGAGGTGGTGTGCGGTCACTGCGAGGCGCGTTTCGATGCGATGGCCAGCCTGTGCAGCCAGTTGCCGCCCGAGCCCTTTCGCGTGCTGCCCGCGCACGATGCCGGCGCCGCAACACCGCGGCTGGAGCTGGCCGTGTACCGTCCGCAACCGGACCCGCCTGCGGTGGTCGAAGCAGCCGCCCCGGTGCCCGAGATGGCCACGCCGACCTTCCTGCGCAAGCGCCGCCGCGGCGAGCGACGCTGGCCATGGCTGGTCACCTGCAGCCTGCTTTTGCTGCTGCTCGGCGCGCAGCTGGCATGGGCCAAGCGCGACCAGCTGATCACCGACCCTGCCGTTGGCGCATGGCTGCGCGACACCTGCCGGACCCTGGGGTGCCGCCTGCCGCTGGTCCGCGACCCAAGCCACTTGCGACTGGTGGCGCGCGACGTCCAGTCCCACCCCAGTGTTCCCGGCGCGCTGATGATCAGCGCCAGCATCCGCAACGACGCCGCCTTTGCCCAGCCTTATCCTGTGCTCGACCTCACCCTCTCCAATGCGCAGGGCGACCGGGTGGCGATGCGTCGCCTGCGCCCGCGGGAGTACGTCGGTGACGACAACCTGCTGCGCAACGGTTTGGCTTCCGGAGGGACCGCGGCGGTATTGATCGAGGTGCGTGATCCCGGCAACAGCGCGGTGGCCTACGAGTTCGGCTTCGAATAGCCCGCTGCCATCGGCGGTGGGCGAGCGCGCTACGCCGCAGCGGCGCCGATGGCACGAAAAATGACGAAAGCAAGGGCTTAAACTTGCCGCCCTACGCGGGTACACTCGGACGCTTCGCGCGGCGTCACCGACGTCACGCGCAACAGCTGTCTCGACAGCGATTTTTTTTGGAAGAACATCCCGCGAACGGCAACGGTCGCGGATACGTACCGCGAGGAAATGCCGTGAACGCCGTCCGACTGCCAGCCACCGAGGCCACCAGGGAATCCTCGCTGCGGGGTGCCGCGTCGCAGGCAGCCGTCAGCCACGTGCTGGCCGGCGACAACTGCAGCGAACAGCTGCACGGCACGCTCGGTGAATGCGTCAGCCGCACGGTACGCCGTTACCTGGACGACATCGGCGATACGCCTTGCCAGGAGGGCCTGCATGCGCTGGTGCTGCGCGAGGTGGAAGGACCGATGCTGCGCGAGGTGCTGGCTTTCCACGGCGGCAACCAGAGCCGTGCCGCCACCGCGCTGGGCATCAACCGCGCCACCTTGCGCAAGAAGCTGGCCGCACACGGCCTGCTCTGATAACCCGGCCCGCGCGCGCCGAATCCTGCAGTCCGACCGGTCGTTTGGCCGTCCATACGGCCGCCAACCCAGAGGAAGACGCACCCGGGCCAATGCGGGCGAGTCGGCTATAATCGCCGGTTTCCCGCCCTGGAAGCCGCCATGTCCGCCGCCGTCACACCCGTTCGCCGCGCCCTGCTCAGCGTCTCCGACAAGACCGGGCTGATCGACCTGGGCCGGCGCCTTGCCGCAGCAGGCGTCGCGCTACTGTCGACCGGCGGTAGCGCCAGGGCGCTGCGCGAGGCCGGCATCGCGGTCACCGATGTCAGCGAGGTCACCGGCTTTCCGGAAATCATGGACGGCCGCGTCAAGACGCTGCACCCGCTGGTGCATGGCGGTCTGCTCGGCCGACGCGGCACCGACGACGCGGTGATGGCCGAGCGGGGGATCGCACCGATCGACCTGCTGGTGCTCAACCTGTATCCCTTCGAGCAGACCGTGGCCAACCCGGACTGCACCCTGGAACAGGCGATCGAGAACATCGACATCGGCGGGCCGGCCATGCTGCGTTCGGCGGCGAAGAACTGGAGCGACGTCGGCGTATTGACCTCGCCGGCGCAGTACGAGGAAGCGATCGGCGAGATCGAGCAGCACGGCGGGCTGGCCCGGCAGACCCGCTTCAAGCTGGCGGTGGCCGCGTTCAACAACGTGGCCAACTACGACGGCGCGATCAGCGATTACCTTTCCGGCCTGAAGCTCGATCCCGCGTTCGAAACGATCGCCGGGCACGAAGCCTTCCCGGGACAGATCAACACCCGCTTCAACAAGGTGATGGACCTGCGCTACGGGGAAAACCCGCACCAGCAGGCCGCGTTCTATCGCGATCAGCACCCCGCGCCGGGCACGCTGGCCACCTTCGAACAGCTGCAGGGCAAGGAGCTGTCGTTCAACAACATCGCCGATGCCGACGCCGCCTGGGAGTGCGTGCGCAGCTTCGTCAAGCCGGCCTGCGTGATCGTCAAGCACGCCAACCCCTGCGGTGTGGCGGTCAGCCTGGAGGGCATCGGCCGCGCCTACGAGCTGGCCTGGCAGACCGACCCGACCTCGGCCTTCGGCGGCATCATCGCGTTCAACCGCGAGGTCGACGGCGCCACCGCGCGCGCGATCGTCGAGCGCCAGTTCGTCGAAGTGGTGCTGGCGCCAGCCTACGCCGACGAAGCGCTGCAGGCGTTCGCGAAGAAAGCCAACGTGCGGGTGCTGCAGATCCCGCTGCCGGCCGACGGCAACCTGCTCGGGGCGCATCCGGGTATCCACTCCAAGCGGGTCGGCTCGGGCCTGCTGATCCAGAGCGCCGATACCGGCATGGTCGGCCCGGCCGACCTGAAGGTAGTGACCCGCAAGGCGCCGACACCAACCGAGGTGGACGACCTGATCTTCGCCTGGAAGGTGGCCAAGTTCGTCAAGAGCAACGCCATCGTGTACGCGCGTAACCGCCAGACCATCGGCATCGGCGCCGGCCAGATGAGCCGCGTCTACAGCGCGCGCATCGCCGGCATCAAGGCCGCCGACGAGAAGCTGGAGGTGGCCGGTTCGGTGATGGCTTCCGATGCGTTCTTCCCGTTCCGCGACGGCATCGATGCGGCCGCCGCCGCCGGCATCACCGCGGTGATCCAGCCCGGTGGTTCGATGCGCGACGCCGAAGTGATCGCTGCCGCCGACGAGCACGGCATGGCCATGGTCTTCACCGGCATGCGCCACTTCCGCCACTGAGCCACTTCCGCCACTGCGCCTGCGGCGCCCCGCCCGGAGCGGCCCTGCGGCTGCTGCCGCTCACGCGGCGCTGCACGCGCGCGGCGTAACGTGTGGTTGCTCGCCACGGAGACGACGCCATGCATTACGAGCTGTACTACTGGTCCGGGATCCAGGGCCGCGGGGAGTTCGTGCGGCTGGCCCTGGAGGATGCCGGGGCAGACTACAGCGACATGGCACGGGTGCACGGCGACGCGGCCCTCATGCCGTTCCTGCAGGGCGAAGAGGCCGGTGCGCTGCCGTATGCCCCGCCCTTCCTGAAAGCGGGCCGGCTGGTGATTGCGCAGACCGCCAACATCCTGCTCTATCTGGCGCCAAGGCTGGGCCTGCTGCCCGAGGGGGAAACCGCACGTATCCACGCACACCAGCTACAGATGACCATCGCCGACGTGGTCGCCGAGGTGCATGACACCCATCACCCGATCGCCAGCCGCCTGTATTACCAGGATCAGCAGGCCGAGGCGCAGCGACGCGCCGCCGACTTCCGCCAGTATCGGCTGCCGAAGTACCTGGGGCATTTCGAGCAGGTGCTCGAGCGCGCCGGCCGCTGCCATCCGCTGCGCGAGTTCAGCTACGTGGACCTGTCGCTGTTCCAGCTGATGGCTGGTTTGGGCTATGCCTTCCCGCAGGCCATGGCGCGCCAGCAGGCGGACTGGCCGCACCTGTACGCGCTGATGCAGCGGGTGGCCGCGCGGCCGCGCATCGCCGCCTACCTGACCTCGCCGCGCCGGCTGCCCTTCAACGAGGACGGCATCTTCCGGCATTACCCCGAACTGGACGGCCAGCGGTAGCGCAGCCTGGCCAAAGCATCGCCGACGTGCGCAGAGGTCTCTCTTCGCAGGGTGGGCTTCAGCCCACCGGTGCTTGCCGCAGGGTCGGAACAGCGCGATGGAATCGCCCGCAACGGTCAGGCGCCGCGGGTGGCCGCTGGTGGGCTGAAGCCCACCCTACAAGGGTCAGGCCGAAGCAGCGCCGCGGCGCGCGCAGGCACCCGCCCTGCGTAGGGTGGGCTTCAGCCCACCGGTGCTTGCCGCAGGGTCGGAACAGCGCGATGGAATCGCCGGCAACGATCGGGCGCCGCGGGTGGCCGCTGGTGGGCTGAAGCCCACCCTACAAGGGTCAGGCCGAAGCAGCGCCGCGGCGTGCGCAGGCACCCGCTCTGCGTAGGGTGGGCTTCAGCCCACCGGTGCTTGCCGCCAGGTCGGAACAGCGCGATGGAATCGCCCGCAACGATCGGGCGCCGCGGGTGGCCGCTGGTGGGCTGAAGCCCACCCTACAAGGGCCAGGCCGAAGCAGCGCCGCGGCGCGCGCAGGCACCCGCTCTGCGTAGGGTGGGCTTCAGCCCACCGGTGCTTGCCGCCAGGGTCGGAACAGCGCGATGGAATCGCCGGCAACGATCGGGCGCCGCGGGTGGCCGCTGGTGGGCTGAAGCCCACCCTACAAGGGTCAGGCCGAAGCAGCGCCGCGGCGCGCGCAGGCACCCGCTCTGCGTAGGGTGGGCTTCAGCCCACCGGTGCTTGCCGCCAGGGTCGGAACAGCGCGATGGAATCGCCGGCAACGATCGGGCGCCGCGGGTGGCCGCTGGTGGGCTGAAGCCCACCCTACAAGGGTCAGGCCGAAGCAGCGCCGCGGCGTGCGCAGGCACCCGCCCTGCGTAGGGTGGGCTTCAGCCCACCGGTGCTTGCCGCAGGGTCGGAACACCGCGATGGAATCGCCGGCAGCGATCAGGCGCCGCGGGTGACCGCTGGTGGGCTGAAGCCCACCCTACAAGGGCCAGGCCGAAGCAGCGCCGCGGCGTGCGCAGGCACCCGCTCTGCGTAGGGTGGGCTTCAGCCCACCGGTGCTTGCCGCCAGGTCGGAACACCGCGATGGAATCGCCGGCAGCGATCAGGCGCCGCGGGTGACCGCTGGTGGGCTGAAGCCCACCCTACAAGGGTCAGGCCGAAGCAGCGCCGCGGCGTGCGCAGGCACCCGCTCTGCGTAGGGTGGGCTTCAGCCCACCGGTGCTTGCCGCCAGGTCGGAACACCGCGATGGAATCGCCGGCAGCGATCAGGCGCCGCGGGTGGCCGCTGGTGGGCTGAAGCCCACCCTACAAGGGTCAGGCCGAAGCAGCGCCACGGCGCGCGCAGGCACCCGCTCTGCGTAGGGTGGGCTTCAGCCCACCGGTGCTTGCCGCAGGGTCAGAACACCGCGATAACGACCGCGCCGGCAACAATCAGGGCGCCGCCGACCAGCAGCGGCAGGCTGGGCCGCTCGCCCAGGAACAACAGCCCCAGCGCGATCACCATGGCCACGCTGAGCTTGTCGATGGGCGCCACCTTGCTGACCGGCCCCAGCTGCAGCGCACGGTAGTAGCACAGCCACGACAGGCCGGTGGCGACCCCTGAGAGCACCAGGAACAGCCAGCTGCTGCCGGGCAGCCCGGTCGGCCGCGCCCACTCGCCGCGCAGGCTGAGGATGCCGGCGGTCACCGCCAGGATCACCAGCGTGCGGATGAAGGTGGCCAGGTTGGAATTGATCCCGGCCACGCCCAGCTTGCCGAAGATCGCGGTGAGCGCCGCGAAGAACGCCGAACCCAGCGCAAACAGCAGCCAGCTGTGGCGCAGGCTCATGGCGTCCGGCAGCCCGTTACTCGCCGTCGTCGTCGGCGGCGGCCGGCTTGCTCTTGCCCCACTCGAGCAGCTTGTACATGGCCGGACGCACCGGCTTCTTGCCGTGCTCGTCGATCATCCGCCCCTGCGGGTCGACCATGTAGGTCTGTGCCACGCCGTTCTTCGGCGTGACCACCACCATGTACAGCTGGCCGTTGCGCAGATATTCCTGCACCGTGTTGTCGCCGCTCTGGTGCACCTTCACCTCCGGCGGCTGGTCGCCGTGGGCGTCGCGCGGAGCGGCCTTCATCGAGGGCAGCGCCGCCGGCGCGGTCGACTGCACGCCCGGGTCATTCATGCCCGGCGGCGGCGGCGCCGAGGTGGGTGCGGACTGACCGCTGGACTGGGCAAACGCAGCGGGCAACACGAGCAAACCGAGAGCGAGGCTGACAAGGGCTTTCATGGCGGTTCCTTCTGTTTGGTTTCGAGCATAGCAGCGCCCCGGGACCGGTTTGGTGAACCGGATTGTCGCGGGGGCTCGTGCGAGAATGTGCGTTATGGCCAAGCTCATCCTGATCGACGGTTCGTCCTACCTGTACCGGGCATTCCACGCCCTGCCGCCGCTGACCAATGCCCACGGCGAACCCACCGGCGCGCTGTTCGGCGTGGTCAACATGCTGCGCGCCACGCTGAAGGCACGGCCGGACTACCTGGCGTTCGTCTGCGATGCGCCCGGACCGACCTTCCGCAACGCCATGTACGAGCAGTACAAGGCCAACCGGCCGCCGATGCCCGACGACCTGCGCAGCCAGGTACAGCCGATGATGGACATCGTCGCGGCGCTGGGCTTTCCGATCCTGTGCGAAAGCGGAGTCGAGGCGGACGACGTGATCGGCACCATCGCGCGCCAGGCCGAGGCGCAGGGGGTGCAGGTGGAGATCTCCACCAGCGACAAGGACCTTGCCCAGCTGGTCAGCGAGCACATCACGCTGGTCAACACCATGAGCGGGAGCGTGCTGACGCCCGCGGCGGTGGTCGAGAAATTCGGGGTGCCGCCGGAGCGCATCATCGACTTCCTCAGCCTCACCGGCGACACCGTCGACAACGTGCCGGGCGTGACCAAGTGTGGCCCGAAGACGGCCGCCAAGTGGCTGGCCCAGTACGGATCGCTGGACGAAGTGATGGCCCACGCCGGCGAGGTCGGCGGCAAGATCGGCGAGAACCTGCGCCAGGCACTGCCGCAACTGCCGCTGTCGCGCGAACTGGTCACGGTCAAGACCGACGTGCCGCTGAGCCTGTCGGCCAGCGACCTGACCCTGCGCGAGCGTGACACCGATCGGCTGCGCGAGCTGTACGCCCGCTACGAGTTCAAGGCCGCGCTGAAGGACCTGGACGCCGAAGGCGCCGCCGACGCGGTCTTGGTAACCGAGGTCAGCGCCACGGTGACGGCCACGGTCGCCATGGCCGAGGCCGCGCCCGATCCAACCCAGGCGCGCGCCGGCGACTACGAGTTGGTCATCACCGACACCCAGCTGGACGCCTGGCTGGCCCGGCTGCACAAAGCCGAGCTGATCGCCTTCGACACCGAAACCAGCAGCATCGACGCCATGCGTGCGGAACTGGTCGGCGTGTCGCTGGCGGTGCAGTCGGGTCACGCCTGCTACATACCGTTGCGCCACGACTATCCCGGCGTGCCGGTGCAACTGGACCGCGACGCCGTGCTGGCACGGCTCAAGCCGGTGTTCGAGGACCCGCAGCGGCCCAAGCTGGGCCAGCACGCCAAGTACGACATCAATGTACTGTCGCACTACGGCATCGCCGTGCAGGGGCTGCGGCACGACTCGATGCTCGAATCGTACGTGTGGAACGCCACCGCCACCCGCCACGACATGGATTCGCTGGCGAAGAAGTACCTGGGCTACGACACCGTCAAGTACGAGGATGTCGCCGGCAAGGGGGCCAAGCAGATCCGCTTCGCCGACGTCGACCTGGATACCGCCTGCCGCTACGCCGCCGAGGACGCGGACATCACCCTGCGCCTGCATGAGGCGCTGTGGCCGCGGCTGCAAGGCGAGCCGGCGTTGCGCCGCGTGTACGAGGAGATCGAGATCCCGCTGGTGCCGGTGCTGGCCGCGATGGAGCGCCGCGGCGTGCTGATCGACGTGGACGTGCTGCGCACGCAGAGCCAGCAACTGGGCAAGCGCATGCTGGAGCTGCAGCAGCAGGCCTGGGCGGTGGCCGGGCGCGAGTTCAGCCTGGACTCGCCCAAGCAACTGCAGGCGATCCTGTTCGACGAGCTGGGTCTGCCGGCCAAGGTGAAGACGCCCAAGGGCCAGCCCTCCACCAACGAGGAAGCGCTGGAGGCGATCGCCGAGGAGCATGAACTGCCGCGGCTGATCCTGGACTACCGCGGCATGGCCAAGCTGCGCTCGACCTATACCGACAAATTGCCGGGCATGGTCAACCCGCGCACCGGTCGCGTGCACACCTGTTACCACCAGGGCTCGGTGGCCACCGGCCGGATCTCCTCGTCCGACCCGAACCTGCAGAACATTCCGATCCGCACCGAGGAAGGCCGGCGCATCCGCCAGGCCTTCGTGGCGCCGCCGGGCTGGGTGGTGGTGGCGGCCGACTACTCGCAGATCGAGCTGCGCATCATGGCCCACCTGTCCGGCGACGAGGCGCTGGTGCGCGCGTTCCAGCAGGGCGGCGACGTGCACCGCGCCACCGCCGCGGAGGTGTTCGGGCTCGCTCCGGACGAGGTCAGCAGCAGTCAGCGGCGCGCGGCCAAGGCGATCAACTTCGGCCTGATGTACGGCATGAGCGCGTTCGGCCTGGCCCGCCAACTGGGCGTGGACCGCGGCGAGGCCAGCGACTACATGGCGCGCTACTTCGCGCGCTTCCACGGCGTGCGCGCCTTCATGGACGCCACCCGCGAGCAGGCCCATCGGGACGGCTACGTGCAGACGATCTTCGGCCGCCGGCTGTATCTGGAAAACCTCAGCGCGCGCAACCAGAACCTGCGCGCCGGCGCCGAGCGCGCCGCGGTCAACGCGCCGATGCAGGGCAGCGCCGCGGACATCATCAAGCGCGCGATGATCGCCATGGCGGCCTGGACCGACGGCCGCGACGACATCCACATGCTGATGCAGGTGCACGACGAACTGGTGTTCGAGGTACGCCAGGACGCGGTGGACGCCGTCCGCGCCGCGATCACCGAGCGCATGCAGGGCGCCGCCGAGCTGGCCGTGCCGCTGCTGGTCGAGGTCGGCGTGGGGGCGAACTGGGACGAGGCGCACTGAGGGCGGGGACTCCCTTCGGTCGCGGGGAACGGTAGAGCGTTGCCCCCCGCATTGGCCGGTCGACCGGGCGAGGAAAACGCTGAATGATCGCTAACCGTTTCCGGGAACCGTGCAACTTTCCCGGCATGCGGCGTTCCAATCACTCGGATGCACGCAACGGCATCCATGGGCCCGCCACCTCCCTGGTCGGGTCCCGGGTACGAACCTCTCCCCTGGGTTTCGTTCCCACCCCCGGCCCCGAAGGTCCCCCCTAGCCTTCGGGGCCTTTTTTTGCCTGAAGCAAGGTGGGCAGCGCTCCACCGGCCTCGACCTTGCCTGTACCAGGGGCTCCCGTATGATGCCTGGGACACCCACGGGAGAACTTCCATGCGCGCAGGTCTGATCATCGCCGGCATCATCCTGCTGGTTGCCGGCATCTGGGTCACACTGGGCAACGGCAGCTACAAGCAGACCGACACGCTGGCGCAACTGGGGCCGGCGAAGATCGAAGCCACCCATCAGAAAGCCATCCCGCAATGGCTCGGCATCGCCGGGATCGTGGTCGGTGGCCTGCTGGTGGTCGGCGGCATCGCCCGCAAGCGCTGACCACAGTCCGCGCGGCACCGACGCCCGCGTCGGGGTTCACCGGGGATCGAAAGCCGCCACCTTGCGTGGCAGCTTTTCGCGTGTGGCCGGCCTCGGCGCGCGCGGCAGGGCGGGCCGGTAGAATAGGAGCGATGGATGTTTCGCACCTTATCGATTCGCTCAACGACGCCCAGCGAGAAGCCGTGTGTGCCCCGCCCGGGCACTACCTGGTGCTGGCCGGCGCCGGCTCGGGCAAGACCCGCGTACTGACCCACCGCATCGGCTGGCTGACCGAAGTCGAGCGGGTGCCGCCATGGGCGATCCTGGCGGTCACCTTCACCAACAAGGCCGCCGGCGAAATGCGCGCGCGGCTGGACGGACTGATCCCCGGTGGCACCCAGGGGCTCACCGTGGGCACCTTCCATGGCATCGCCCACCGCCTGCTGCGCCGGCACTGGCGCGAGGCCGGCCTGGCCGAGGGCTTCCAGATCCTCGATTCGGACGACCAGCAGCGGCTGGTCAAGCGGGTGGTGGCCGGACTGGGCCTGGATGACGCGAAATTCCCGCCGCGACAGGCCGCCTGGCAGATCAACAGCTGGAAGGACGAGGGCAAGCGTCCGCGCGACATCGAGCACCGCGACCATCCGGTCACCCACACCTTCGTGCAGATCTACCTCGCCTACGAGGAGGCCTGCCAGCGCGCCGGGCTGGTCGACTTCGCCGAACTGCTGCTGCGCGCGCACGAGCTGTGGCTGAAGCACCCGGCCGTGCTGGAGCATTACCAGCAGCGCTGGCGCTACCTGCTGATCGACGAGTTCCAGGACACCAACACGCTGCAGTACGCCTGGATCCGCGTGCTGGCCGGCAGCACCGGCCAGGTGTTCGTGGTCGGCGACGACGACCAGGCCATCTACGGCTGGCGCGGCGCCAAGGTCGAGAACGTGCAGCAGTTCCTGAAGGACTTCCCCGGCGCGCGCACGATCAAGCTGGAGCAGAACTACCGGTCCACCTCGACCATCCTCAAGGCGGCCAACAGCGTGATCGCACGCAACGGCGGGCGGCTGGGCAAGCAGCTGTGGACCGCCGGCGACGAGGGCGAGCGGATCGCGCTGTATGCGGCCTACAACGAGCAGGACGAGGCGCGTTACGTGATCGACCGCATCCGCGAATACGTGGCCGAGCACGGCAACGCGAAGGACTGCGCCATTCTTTACCGCTCCAACGCGCAGTCGCGCAACTTCGAGGAGCAACTGAGCCAGCGCGACATCCCCTACCGCGTCTACGGCGGCCTGCGCTTCTTCGACCGCGCCGAGGTCAAGGACGCGCTGGCCTACCTGCGACTGACCGCCAACCGCCACGACGACGCGGCGTTCGAGCGCGCGGTGAACACCCCGCCGCGCGGCATCGGCGGGCGCACCCTGGACGTGCTGCGCCAGCGCGCGCGCAGCGACAACACCTCGATGTGGGAAGCGGCGCTGGTCGAGCTGGCCAGCGGTTCGGCGCTGGCCGGGCGCGCGAAGAACGCGGTGAAGGCGTTTCTGACGTTTATCGAGGAGATGGCGCGAGATTTCTCGCCCCTCTCCCCTCGGGAAGAGGGGGGCGAAGGCCTGACCCTCGCCGAGCAGATCGACCATGCGATCACCCGCAGCGGCCTGCGCGACCACTACGAGAAGGACAGCCGTGGCAACGGCGAGGCACGGGTGGAGAACCTGGACGAGTTGGTCAACGTGGCCAGTCGCTTCGAACTCAGTGCCGAGGACCTCGAGGCGGGCCTGAGCGAGTTGTCCGCCTTCCTGTCGCACGCCACGCTGGAAGCGGGCGAGCACCAGGGCGAGGCCTGGGACGACTGCGTGCAGTTGATGACGCTGCATTCGGCCAAGGGGCTGGAGTTCCCGCTGGTGTTCCTGGTCGGCATGGAAGAAGGCCTGTTCCCCAGCCAGCGCTCGGTCGAGGACGAGGGCCGGCTGGAGGAGGAGCGCCGGCTGGCCTACGTGGGCATCACCCGCGCCCGCGAACGGCTGCTGGTGACCCACGCCGAGTCCCGCCGCATGCATGGCACCGAGATGCTGGCTCGCCCCTCGCGCTTCCTGGGCGAGATGCCGGCCGAGCTGATCGACGAGGTGCGCCCGCGGGTGCAGGTCAGCCGCCCGCTGTACGGCGGCAACCGCTACGCCGGCAGCGCCTCGCTGGAGGAAGCGCTGCCGGTGCAACTGGGCCAGCGAGTCAGCCACGCCAAGTTTGGCGAAGGGGTGGTGGTGAGCGCCGAAGGCAGTGGCGCGCACACCCGCCTGCAGATCAACTTCGAGGACAACGGCAGCAAGTGGCTGGTGGCGGCCTACGCCAACCTGACTCCGCTGTGATCTGCGGGCCTACTCCTGAGGGCAGCTGCCATGGGCCCAAGGGCAACGGCAACTGCCACAGGTCGGTTCGACCCGGGCCCGGGTCGAAATCGAAGGACAGCCGGTCCGGTATTACGCCCACGGGCGGCGCTTCGACTTCACCCGCTACGCGGGCTACGCTCAGCGCGAATGTTTTGGCGCCGGACCGCTGCGCAGATGGTGGGTTTCGCCCGAGGCCAGTGGACCCACCAAAAGCCGTTCTGCTCAAGGGCAATGGCGCCTGCTGATGCCCATTCACCCAACGGCAACGGCATTACAAAAAGCCCGTTCGTCCTGAGCGTAGGCCGCAGGCCGAAGTTCGAAGGGCATGGCCCGTTCTCCTCCGGCCTTCCTTCGCCCTTGCCGCTGCGCGAGCCACGATCGATCCGAGGCATCAGCCTGCGGCAAGCGCGGCGCGCGCGCGGCTAGTCGCGCGGCCACTTCCAGGCGTACCAGACGATCAGCAGCGACAGCGCCACCTCGATGCAGCCCAGGAACAGGTAGAACGCCCAGGCGCCGGGCATCGAAAGAAGCATCACTGCGGCATACGCCAGGCCGAGCGCGATGTTCGCCACGCGGCTCAGCGCGGGGCGAAACATCAGGGTGAGAAATACCATCAGGCTGGGCACCACCATCAAAACGGCGGTCCCCAGCAGCACGCCCTGCGTGACCGGGCCCAGCGGACCCATCTGCCCCTGCAACATGCTTCGCAGCGTGCCGGGGCGGTACAGCCCGAAGTAGTCGCCGTAGATGTAGCAGAACATCAGGCTGGCCCACAGGCCACTGAGCTTGAGCTTCACCGGCACCCGGATGTCTTCCAGGCTCCCGCGCGGATTTTTGGGCTTATCCACGGGCACGCCCCGGCGTCATTGCTGCCATGGCCACGGGCGGCCGCCGCAGACCAACCAGAAGCAGCCACAAGGCGGCGCCAATTTCACCGAGCGCCGCCGGCAAGGTCACGTACGCCGCCCATCCAGCGTCCGCATAAGCAGGGACCATCACACTGGCAACCACGTCCACGACATAACCCAGGCCACCAAGCAGCAACAACACGCCAAGCGCCCGCGGCAGCCAGCCGCAGCGCAACACCAGGTAACCGAACGGCAGCAACCACAGCCCCCAGAACAGGCTCGCCACCAGCAGGCCGTGGCCATAGCTTGCCAGTGCCAACATCACGGCTGCCTCGCGTTGCGCCATGGCCAGCAACGGCGACGGGCCCGGTTGCAGCAGCATGCCGAGCACGTCCAGCCGGTGGACCACCGCCACCAGGGCGACCGGCACGCTGACCACGGCCAACGCCACCATCAGCCAGGCGGCATGCCCGCCGGCCGGGCGCAACAACTGGAAAAGCAGCAGCGGCAACGGCAGGAACAGCACCTGCTCCAGCACGAAACCGAGGATGCCGGCGGCGAACAGGGTCCGGTGGGCCGTGATGTGCATCAACGTGGCGTGCGGATCGCCGTGCCCGCTCAGCCGGCCGGGCACGTAGGCCAGGCTGAAGAAGCCGGTGACCACCACCAGCAGATAGAGGAGTCCGGCCAGGCGGGCGAGCTTGTCGTCGGCAGTCATCGCATTCGTTCCATGAGGCGGCCGGCGCCATTGTTGGCCCGGCGCGGCCGTTCCCGCATGTGCCATCGGCCATATCCGCGAGTCCTGCCGGCCACCATCACGCCCGCGGGTAGGCAGGTGCGTACGTGCGACCGAGCACCGATGGAACGCCATGCCTCGGCGCTTCCTGCGCACTTGCCCTGTACGTAGACTTGCGCAGACCCCTCCCCCGCCACTTCTCCTGCATGCAACCCACGCCGCTGTTCCGCCACCGCGCCTACGCCCACTACTGGGGCGCCCGCATCGCCTCGGGTTTCGGCTTCCAGATGCTCTCGGTGGCGGTGGGCTGGCAGATCTATGCGATCACCGGCCGGGCGCTGGACCTGGGCCTGATCGGGCTGGTGCAGTTCATTCCCTCGGTGCTGCTGGCGTTGCCGGCCGGCCACGTGGCCGACCAGTTCGATCGCCGGCGGATCGTGGTGACCTGCCAGGTGCTCGAATGCCTGGCCATCGCGGTGCTGGCCGCGGGCAGCTGGATGGGCTGGCTGGACGAGGCGGGCATCCTGGCGCTGGTGTTCGCCATCGGCGTGGCGAAAGCGTTCGAATTCCCCACCTTGCAGGCGTTGCTGCCCGGGCTGGTGCCCGAGCGCGAGCTGCCGCGGGCGATGGCCGGCAGCGCAGCCGCCGGCCAGATGGCGATGATCGCCGGACCGGCGGTGGGCGGACTGCTGTATGTGGCCGGGGCGCACGTGGTGTATGCGGTCTCCGCGCTGCTTTACCTGCTTGCGCTGGTGCTGATGGCTCGCCTGCGTTACGAGCGCACGCCGCCACGGCGCGAACCGGCCACGCTGCAGACCCTGTTCGCCGGGGTCCATTTCATCCGCGCCCGCCCGGTGGTGCTGGGGGTGATCTCGCTGGACCTGTTCGCAGTGCTGCTGGGCGGCGCCACCGCACTGCTGCCGATCTTTGCCCGCGACATCCTGCACACCGGCCCGTGGGGGCTGGGCCTGCTGCGCGCCGCACCGGCGGTGGGCGCGCTGGGTATGTCGCTGTGGCTGGCGCGGCACCCACTGCAGCGGCGGGTGGGCCATGTGATGTTCGCCTCGGTGGCCGCTTTCGGGGCGGCCACGCTGGTGTTCGCACTGTCGCAGGTACTGTGGCTGTCGCTGTTGGCACTGGCCGGGCTGGGCGCGTTCGACATGGTCAGCATGGTGATCCGCGGCGCCCTGGTGCAGCTGGAAACACCCGACGCGATGCGCGGGCGGGTCAGCGCGGTCAACTCGATCTTCATCAACACCTCCAACCAGCTCGGTGAATTCGAGTCGGGCATGCTGGCGGCGTGGCTGGGTGCGGTCGGCGCCACCGTGGTCGGTGGCGTCGGCACACTGCTGGTGGTGGGCCTGTGGATGGCGATGTTTCCGGCCCTGCGCCGGCGCCAGCAACTGCAATCGGAGCCCGCGCCAGTGACCGAGCCAGCGGCCGATACGTTGTAAGCGCATGCCGGCGCGCCATTGCGCAGCCCGCAGCGCTGCGCCAGCATGCGCGGATGAACCCGTCCGCGTCGCCCCTCGCCCGCTGCCTGCCCGCCCTGGTCCTGCTCTGCGCCAGCCTGTCCGCCACCGCGGCGCCCGCCAGTGGCCCACGCATCGAGGTGCGCTTCAGCGCCAGCGCCCACGCGCAACCAGTCACCGGGCGCGTCTACGTGGCGATCAGCCGCGACAACGACAAGCCGCCGATCGAGCAGACCGACGTCACCGGCGTGCCGTTGTTCGGCCACGACATCGAGCAGTTGGCACCGGGGCAGCCGGCGACCATCGACGGCGACGACTTCGGCGCGCCGCTGGCGAGCCTGCGCCAGCTGCCCGCGGGCGACTACTGGATGCAGCCGTTCGTCAACATCTACACCCGCTTCGACCGCGCCGATGGGCATACCGTGTGGCTGCACATGGACCAGGGCGAGGGGCAGGACTGGAAGCACTCGCCCGGCAACCTGTACGGCGCGCCGGTGAAGGTGCATTTCGATCCGGCCGCGTCGACCCCGATCCGGCTCACGGCCGACCGCGCGATCGCACCCATCCCCGCCCCGCAGGACACCGACTACGTCAAGCATCTCACCCTCCGCAGCACGCTGCTCAGCCACTGGTGGGGACGGCCGATGACGCTCGGCGCCACCGTGCTGCTACCCAGGGGGTATGCCGAGCATCCGGACGTGCACTACCCGGTGGTCTATGACCAGGGCCATTTCTCGCGCGATGCACCGTGGGGTTTCGATCGCCCCGGCTCGGCCTTCCGCGAGTACTGGCTGGCCGACGGCACGCCGCGGGTGATCCTGGTCACGCTGCAGCACCCGTCGCCGTACTACGACGACTCCTACGCGGTGAACTCGGCCAACGACGGACCCTACGGCGACGCCATCCAGCAGGAACTGCTGCCGGCGCTGGAGCAGCGCTTCCGGATCATTCGCCAGCCGTGGGCACGCCTGCTCACCGGCGGCTCCACCGGCGGCTGGATCGCCGTGGCACTGCAGGTGTTCCACCCGGACTACTACGGCGGCAGCTTCGCCATGTGCCCGGACTCGCTGGACTTCCGCCATCACCAGGTGGTCAACATCTACGACGATGCCAATGCCTACTGGCTGGACAAGGGCTGGGTCCGCGTGGAGCGTCCGGACACGCGCCAGACCGACGGCAACATCACCGCCATGATGAAGGACGAGAACCACTACGAACTGGCACAAGGCAGCCATTCGCGCTCGGGCGGGCAATGGGACATCTGGGAGGCCACCTTCGGTCCGGTCGGCGCCGACGGCTACCCGCAGCGGATCTGGGACAAGCGCACCGGCGCGATCGATCACCAAGTGGCCGCCTACTGGAAGGCACACTACGACCTGCGCCACATCCTGGCCACGCAGTGGTCCACGCTGGGGCCGAAGTTGCGCGGCAAGCTGCACATCTACGTCGGCGACATGGATACCTACTATCTCAACATGGGCGTGCGCCGGATGGACGCCTTCCTCAAGCAGACCAGCGATCCTGCGGCCGAGGCGACGGTGGTGTACCAGCCGATGGCGCCCCACTGCTGGGGACCGCGCCCGCCACAGCTGCTGCAGACGATGACCGATTACCTGGATGCGCACGCCCCCGCGGGCGCCGATCGCACCGCCTGGCGCTACTGAGGTCCAGGCAGAAGCCGCGCCGGCCGCCGCAGATCGACCGCCGCGCAGTCGCGCATGGACCACGCCGGCCGACACGTTGAAGCTTCACGCGGATGCGGCCTGCGCGGCATCCATGATGCGCAGGACCGGCGCCAGGCTACTCGCGCAGGCGCGGCACGCCGTGCGCGTCGCGCTCCTCGATTGCCATCGGCCGGGTATCCACCGCTCCGGCGCGCTGGTCGGCCGGCAACGCCAGGGGGCTGTCGCCGCGGGTCAGCGCCAACGCATTGCGGTAGCAGCGTTGCGCCAGCAGCGCATTGCCCTGGCCGGTGTAGGCATCGCCGAGCGTTTCCCAGGCAGCCACCCCGGGACTCAGCGCCAGCGAGCGGTCCAGGTACTGACGGGCCTTGCCCCAGAGCTTCAGGCGTACGCAGAGCCGTCCCAGCGCCGCCAGCAGGCTGGCGTCGTTCGGGTGGGCGTCCAGCCAGCCCTCGGCGCGGCGCAGCCTTGCCTCCACGTCGTCACCGTCCAGCGCGCCCCAGGTTTCCACCAGCAGCGGCGACCACTCGCGCCGCAGCGCCGACTCCAGTTCGTCCCTGGCCGGCAGCAACAGGCCGAAACCGGCGGCGCGGCGCGCATAGGCGTCGACCGCCGCCGGCACCCGGCGCTGGCTCCTGGGCAGTTGCGCCCACACCGCATTGAGCGCGGCGCCATCGGCGGCGGCGCCCAGCGCCGCCGTGAGTACCCGCGCCTCCAGCGCGGCGTAGCCGCGGCTACCCAACGAGCCACTCTTGTGCAGCGGCTCCAGCGCGGGCAACGCGCGCAGCGGCTCGTCGCAGGCCAGCGCCGCCAGCGCCAGCTCGCGCCAGCCGCCGGGGCTTAGCTGGCCGCCATCGGCCTCGGCCGACAGCAGGGCCAGGGCCTCGGCCGGCTTGCCGTCCCGGCGCAGCACGCGGGCGCGCAACACCCTTGCAGCGCGGGGGCTGTTCTGCCCGGCCTCGCCCAGCATCTCCAGCGCGCGTGCCTGTTCGCCCCGCCGGGACGCCGCCTCGGCGGCCACCAGCAAGGCCGGCCCGCGCAATGCCTGTAGCCGCGCGGCCCGCTGCAGGTCGCGCTCGGCATCGCCATGACGGCCCTCGGTCAGCGCCACCAGGCCCGCGCCCAGCCGCTGCCGGCTGACCCGGCGATGACGCTGCGAAACCGCGCCGAACGGCCAGCGCACAAGTCGCCAGAGACCGGCGAGCACCGCCCACGACAGCAACAAAAGGACCACCGCGGCGACCACGCTGGTCTCCACCTTCCAGCCGCGCAGGCGAACCAGCACATAGCCGGGGTCCTCGGCCACCCAGTGCCAGCCGAAGGCCGCCAGCGCCGCGATCAGCACCAGCAACAGGACCCATCGCCACACCCTCACGGCTGCGCTCCGCTGCTGGCCGCACGCGCCGGCCCACGCGAGCGCTTGCCGCCGGCCGCAGAGGCGCCGTCCCGGCCCGGTTGCAGAGCGTGCACCGCGCGAAGATTGCGAAGTTCGGTCAGCGCTTCGCCCAGATGCACCGGCGTAGCCGGCTTCAGCGACGCCCGCACGGCGGCGATCCGCGCACGCGCCTGGCGGACGGCCTCGTCTCCATCATCGAAATGCGCCGCCAGACCGGCATCGGCCCGCTCCAGCGCGTCCACCGCCGCCGCGTTGTCCCAGGCCAGCAGCGCCGCCTCGGCCTGGGCCAGGTCCAGCGCCACCAGTTCGCGGGTCAGCCGCGCATCAGTCAACGCCAGGGGCATCCTGTCGTCGTCACGCTGCACGCGGATCACGCTGGACAGCGCGCTGGTGACCCGCGACCAGGCATCCTGCGGCTGCGCCGCGTCCACCGGGGCGCCGGACTTCAGCGGCAGACCGGCCACCCGGTCGCGCAGGCGCTGCAGCGTCGCCAGCGCGGCGGCCTGGCCGATCGTGCGGCTGTTCGCCAGCGCCTCGCGCTCGGCCTCGATGCTCTGGCGCAGTCCGGAAAAGGCGCCGTCGTCCACCTGCGCCAGGCTCTGCTCGGCCAGTGCGTAGGCGGTGGCCGCCCCTTGCGCGTCGTGGAACAGCACGTAGCGCTGCTGGCCCATCCGCAGCAACGCCTCGGTCTCGTCCAGCAGCAGGGTGTCGTGGCCGGACAGTGTCTTCTGCGACAGGTTGTCGACCGCGTCCTCCAGGTTGCGCAGGCGCTCGGCCTGGCCCAGCACCTCCTCGCGCAGCGAACGATTGACCTGGGCGGCATCGCCCAGCCGCTGGCGCAGCAGTCCCCGCTCACTGTTCAGGCCGTCCACGGTGCCGGCCAGGTTGTCCAGTCGCCCCTGCAGGGTGGACAGTGCGCGAGCGTCGCTGGCATCGGACTGCCGCTGTTGCCACTGGCGCCAGCCGACGTAGCCGGCCGCCGCCACGGCGACCAGGGCCAGCAGCAGGGCCAGCGCGACGGCACCACCGCGACCGGGCGGACGTGACGGGCGAGGGTGGCGGGCGGACCCACGCGGCGGACCGCCGGCGGTGGCATCGGGACGGGATGCGACCGGCTCGGTCGCGGGGCGGTCGGCGGTCACGCTGGCGGGGGCGTCGTCTTGGCTCATGGGCGCATGCTAGCAGCCTGCACGCCGCTGCCGCCGTACAGCGGACGTGACGGGACGGCCTGTTCGCCGGGCAGACAGGCCGTGCGATCGGGGACGCCTTCAGGGAGCCACAAGTGCAGCCAGCAGGTCGTGCGGGCGCGCCGAGGCGGCCACCCGTATCGGTCCGGACCCAGCCTCGCCGAAACCGGCATGTCGCGCCAGCGTCGCCAACCGCTCGCTGCTGACCACCACCTCGGCCGCGCACAACCGCTCCCAGATGGTATCGGGCAGTTGCAGGTGCAGGTTTTCCAGCGCATCACCGCTGGACCAGAGCACGCAGGCGTCGCCGCGCAGATTGCGCAGCGGATCGAGGTGGCGCCGGTCCAGTTGCGCCGGCTGGCGCGCGTACACGTGCACCTCGCGCAGGCGGGCGCCGCGCAGGCGCAACTGCGCCGGCAGCAGGCCACGGCCACCGGCTGCGCCCACCACCGCCACAGCACGCCCCTGCACCTGTTGCAGCAGCGGCATGCCGAGCAGGCCTTCGCTATCCTGCCGAACGGCCGGCACCTGGGCGTCCAGCCCGTGCCGCTGCAGGGCCCGAGCGGTGCCCGTCCCCACCGCCAGCACCTGCGCCGAGGTCTGCAACGGCACCAGTTGCGCGGCGAAGCGGACGGCGGCCGGGCTGGTGAACAGCACCAGTTCATCGGCCAGCGCCTGGCGCACCTGCTCGCGCACGCTCTGCTCCGGTCCGGTCGCGCGCAGGGCCAGGCCCGGCAGCAACAGCGGCACGCCCCCGGCGGCACGCACCAGGCGTACCAGCGTGTCGGCGGTGCCGACCGGTCGCGTGATCACCACCGGCCGGCCACCCAACTCCTGACCGGACCGGCGCCGGCGGTGGGTGGAAGGTTCGGTGTGAGGCCTCGATTGCACGCGATGAACATCTCCTGGGGATCGCCCGAGTGTAGCGTTTCGACACCGCGACAGGCACATGACCGATCACCCCTTACACTGTGCCGCAGCCTTCTCCAAATGCGCAGGAACCGAAGCCTTGACCCGGATCGATCCCACTCTCCTGGCCCAGCAACTGACCGCCTTCATGCGCGCCGAGATCCCCCTGGCGCGCGCGATGGACCTGCGCCTGCACGACTACGACGACCAGCAGATCAGCCTGGCGGTGCCGCTGGGGCCGAACGTCAACGACAAGGGCTGTGCCTTCGGCGGCAGCCTGGTCAGCCTGATGACCCTGGCCGGCTGGGCCTGGGTGGAACTGGCGCTGCAGCGCCGCGGCGAGCACTGCGACGTGTTCGTGGCCGAATCGACCGTGCGCTACCTGGCGCCGGTCTGGAGCGACTTCCACAGCGAGGCGCGGCTGGCCGAGGGCGCCTCGTGGGAGCCGTTCTTCGGCACCCTGGCCGCACGCGGCAAGGCGCGTGTCGAGGTCGCCTGCCAGGTCCCCGGCGGCGACGGCGAAGCGGCCGCCACGCTGGCTGCGCGCTTCGTGGCCAAACGGCGGGGCTGATCCGGACCGCCGCTTGGGCCAGAATGGGGGCGTCACCCTGGGGGAACCTGCCATGCGCCGACTCTTGATCGTCCCGACCGTACTGCTCGCCATGCTGCTGGGCGGCTGTGCCTCCGACCAGCGCAGCCACACGCTGCAGACCACCCTGTACGCGTACGCCAACACGGTCCGCTGGGGCGATTTCGCCAGCGCGATGCAGTTCGTCGACCCGGCCGAGCGCAAGGCGCATCCGCCCAGCGCGCTGGACATGGCCCGCTACCAGCAGGTGCGGGTGACCGAGTACGACGAAGGCGCCGGCCCGGTGCCGGTGAGCGAGAACGAGGTGCGCCAGGTGGTGCAGGTCGGCCTGGTCAACGTGAACACCCAGGTCCAGCGCACCGTGCTCGATCGGCAGAGCTGGCGCTACGATCCGGAGCTGCACCGCTGGTGGCTGACCAGCGGCCTGCCCGACATCACCAGTGACTGACCGGTCGGCGCGTGGCTGACCGTGCGTGGGGCGCAGCCGGCTTTGCGCCGACGCGCCCGCTCCCGGATAATGGCTGGTTTCAGCGCGCACCCAGCGCGCGTCGGATCGCCGAATGAATGATTTCCTGCACAAGCTGCCCACCTTCCTGGGCAACCACCTGGCCCTGTCCGCGTTGTTCGTGGTCCTGCTGGTGGCGATCCTGGCGATGGAACTGGCGCGGCTGTTCCGCAAGTACCAGGAGCTGACCCCGGCCGGGCTGACCCTGCTGATCAACCGCGAAAGTCCGCTGCTGGTGGACATTTCCCCGCGCGACAATTTCGAGAAGGCGCACATCCCCGGCGCGCGCCATGTGGCCATGAGCCAGTTCGACCCGGAGAACAAGAGCCTCGCCAGCGCGCGGGAACTGCCGGTGGTGGTGATCTGCCGCTCCGGCCAGACCGCCCAGCGCGCCGCGCAGCGGCTGGTCAAGGCCGGCTTCAGCAAGGTCTATACGCTCGGTGGCGGCATGCTGGCCTGGCAGCAGGCGCAAATGCCGGTCGCCAAGGGCAGCAAGTAGCGCGCGACCGGGCGTCCCGACCGGGAACGGGTGCGCGACCCAACCGCGAGCTGGCAGGGGTGGGGATGTCGCGACTCCGGGCAAAGCCGGCGGACGTGAGACGTGCAACGCGCAACGCGCAACGTGCCGGACGCTCGTGTGTAGGGTGGGCTTCAGCCCACCAGCTTTCGGCTCTTCGGCCTTTTTTGCCTCGTTGGCTCAGGTGGGCTCAAGCCCACCCTACGCCTACCCGCGGTGACCTTGCACCCGCCGCCGCACGCCTGACCGGCCGCCCTGGCCTAGTGGGCGCCGATGCCCGCGCGGCCACCGAGAATCTGCGCCAGCACTTCCGGGGCGTACTCGAACGAGTCGTAGTGCAACTGGCTTTCCGGCAGGCCGGCGTCGACGAACAGCTTGCGCCCGGCGTCGATCATCGCCGGCGGCCCGCTCATGTAGACGTCATAGCCGGACAGGTCCGGGTGGTCCTCCAGCACCGCCTCGTGCACCAGCCCCAGGCGCAGGCCCTGACCCTGGTCGCGTTCCGGGTCGGACAGGATCGCGTGGAAGTCCAGGTTCGGATGCTCGCGCGCCCAGCCCTCGGCCAGCGGCCGCAGATACAGGTCGGCCGCGCTGCGCGCGCCCCAGTACACGTGCATCGGGCGGCGCGTCCCCAACGCCAGGAAGTGCTCCACGATCGCCTTGACCGGCGCAAAACCGGTGCCACCGGCCATGAAGATCATCGGCCGCTCCGAATCCTCGCGCGGCACGAAGGTGCCCAGCGGCCCCTCCACCCGCAAGGTGTCGCCCGGCTGCAGTTGGTCGTGCACCCACGAGGTGAAGCCGCCACCGGCGACATGGCGCACATGCAGTTCGATCGACCCGTCCGGCTGCGGCCCGTTGGCGATCGAGAACGCGCGACGCTTGCCGTCCTCGAGCAACACGTCCAGGTACTGTCCGGCGAGCCGGTTCAAGCCCGGTTCGCCCGGTGCCGGCAGCAACCGCAAGCCGGTCACGTCTGGCGCCAGTGCCAGCTTCTGGGCCACCGTCACGTTCAGCTGCCGTCGCGCCAGGTGCTCCACCGAGGTCACTTCGCGCGCCTCGATCACCAGGTCGGTGGTCGGTACCGCCTGGCACAACAGCACTGCGTGCTGCTTCGGCGACGTACCACTCAACGCAACCGGCGGGTTGCGCGGATACTCGCACCGGCCCTGCAGCAGGATTGCCTTGCAGCTGCCGCAGACGCCGGCACGGCACGAGTACGGCAGGGCGATACCGGAGCGTTGGGCCGCTTCCAGCACGGTTTCTCCGGGAGCCACGTCGAACTGGCGGCCGGAATGATCGATGGTGACGGTATACACCGGTGCATTGTCGCCGCATGGGTCTGCACCGACAATGCGGGCTTGTTCGAGGAGTATCAAGCAATGGCGATCTGGAAGCAGGACACCGACCTGGCGCGCATCAATGGATGGAGCGCCAACACCATGATGCAGACGCTGGGCATCGAGCTGACCGCGGTCGGCGAGGACTGGCTGCGCGGCACCATGCCGGTCGACCATCGCACCCACCAGCCGTACGGACTGCTGCATGGCGGCGCCTCGGTGGTGCTGGCCGAGACGCTCGGCTCGACGGCGGCCATGCTCACGCTGGATCCGGCGGTGGAACTGGCGGTCGGCCTGGACATCAACGCCAACCACGTCCGCGGCGTGCGCGGCGGCATCGTCACCGGTACCGCCACGGCGGTCCACCTGGGCCGCTCCACCCAGGTCTGGGAGATCCGCATCGTGAGCGATGAAGACGCGCTGGTGTGCATCTCGCGGCTGACCATGGCGGTGGTTCCGGCGCGCGTGGTCGGGCCGCGCTGATGGATCGCCCGCACCCCGCGTCGACCGACACCCGGCGCGCCGATGCCCACTGAACAGCCCTACGCCGGGCTCACCCCGGACTGCGTCCTGGACGCGGTGACCGCGTGCGGGCTGTGGCCGGATGGGCGGCTGCTGGCCCTGAACAGCTACGAGAACCGCGTGTGGCAGGTAGGCATCGAGGATGCCGCACCGGTGATCGCCAAGTTCTACCGGCCCGGCCGCTGGAGCGACGCGGCAATCGAAGAGGAACACGCCTTTGCGCAGGAACTGGCCGAGGCCGAGCTGCCGGTGGTGGCGCCGTTGCCGATCGGCGGGCGCACGCTGCTGCACCACGCCGGCTACCGCTATGCCCTGAGCCCGCGCCGCGGCGGGCGCGCACCCTCGCTGGAGTCGACCGAGCAACTGGAATGGCTGGGCCGGCTGGTGGCCCGCATCCACACCGTGGGCGCGCGCACCGGCTTCGTCCACCGCGGCAGACTCGATCGCCCCACCATGGTGCTCGAGCCGATGCAGGCGGTGCTCGCCTCGCGCCTGTTGCCGGCATCGCTGCAGCCGAACTACCGTGCCGCCGCAACGCGGCTGGACGCGGCGATCGCGCATCGCCAGGCCGTGGTCGGAGCGGTCCGCCAGCTGCGCCTGCATGGCGATTGCCATCCCGGCAACGTGCTCTGGACCGACCACGGCCCCCACTTCGTGGACCTGGACGATGCGCGCACCGGTCCCGCCGTGCAGGACCTGTGGATGCTCGCCAACGACGAGCCCTCGATGCAGGCGCTGCTGGACGGCTACAGTTCGATGCGCGACTTCGACCATGGCGAGCTGGCGCTGGTGCCGGCGTTGCGGGCGATGCGCCAGCTGCACCACGCCGGCTGGATCGCCGCGCGCTGGAACGACCCGGCGTTCCCGGCCGCGTTTCCGTTCGCGGCGGAACCGCGCTGGTGGGAGCAGCACATCGCCGACCTGCACGAACTGTCCGATGAGCTGGAGTAGAGCGGGGATCCTGCGGGCGAGGGGCCAGGGGCCAGGGGCCAGGGGCCAGGGGCCAGGGGCAGGGGCCAGGGAAAGGCTAGCGACGTGGAATGAGCACAAGCACGACAGTGTCCGGTATTCCGGCGATCCGGATGGCCTAGTATCTGCGCTCGGTCTCTGGCGACACGCCGGTCCGCACCGGTGCAGCAAACCCAACTATCTGGAACCTGATACATGCGCAGTTTCGTTTTTCGTCTGATCGGCATCCTGCAGATCGCCGGCGGCCTGTACGGTTCGGTGGCGATGGTCCGCCGGCTGCTGCCGGGCGGCTCGGCCGCCGCCGTGCTGGAGACGGCCCTGGGACTGGCGCTGTTCGCGTTCGTGCTGGTGGCCGGGGTGTTGCTGGTCGAGGGCCACGAGCGCGGTGTGCGCCTGTCCGGCTGGGCCCAGCTGCTGCAGTTGCCGCTGCTCGCCACGCCGGTGTTCAGCTACGCGCTGCACGCCGGCGGCTATCTCAACATCTACACCACGTTTCACCTGGCCCGCCCCTGGCTGGATTGGAACATCGGCAGCCAGGGCTTCGTGCTGGCACTGGGCGGACCGGCGGTGTCGCGGGTGGGGGTCAACCTGCTGGCGTTGCTGAGCTGGCTGCTGCTGAAACTGCGCTGACGGCAAGATCGTCCGCGTACGATGAGACGAACCGCCCTTCCGCCCGCGGAGCGGCATCCCCCAGGCTTGATGAGGATCCAGCATGGCGCGCATCAACTACGTCGAACTTCCTGCCGCCAACCTGTCGGCCGCGCGGGCCTTCTACCAGCAGGCGTTCGGCTGGTCGCTGACCGACTTCGGCCCCACCTATGCAGCCAGCACCAGCGGCGATGTCGATGTGGGGCTGCAGGGCGACGCGACCGAGGCGACCGACGCCCCGCTGCCGGTGATCGACGTGGACGATCTGGAAGCGGCGCTCGCCGCGGTGAGCGCCGCCGGCGCCCGCATCCTGCGTCCGATCTTCGCCTTCCCCGGTGGCCGTCGCTTCCACTTTCTCGATCCCAATGGCAACGAACTGGCGGTCACCCAGGCCGGCTGACCGCCCCCAGCCGCTATCATGGGCGGATGAATACTTCCGCTTCCGCCCTGCCCGTCATCCGTCTCAAGTCCGACCGCGCGCCGGGCCATCCGTGGGTGTGGTCCGCCCAGGTCGTCAAGCCGCAGGAACGCTTGCCGCCAGGCAGCGTGGTGGAGGTGCACGATGCCAGGGGCCGCTTTGTCGGCCGCGGCTTCTGGAACGGCCACGCCCGGATCGCCCTGCGCCTGCTCTGCACCGATCCGGACGAGCACATCGACGCCGGCTGGGTCGCCGCGCGGATCGCCGAGGCGGTGCAGCTGCGCCGCCAGCTGCTGCAGCTCGATCGCGCCAGCGACGCCTGGCGGGTGGTGCACAGCGAGGGCGACGGCCTGTCCGGACTGGTGGTGGACCGCTATGCCGACATCCTGGTGATCGAGTATTTCGCCGCCGGCATGTGGAAATTCCGCGAGGCGATCCACGCCGCGCTGCTTGAGCATTTCCCCGATGCCCGGCTGTACTGGTTCGCCGAAACCCACGTGCAGAAGCAGGAGTCGTTCGACTGCCGCAGTCCCGAGCCGCCGGCGGCGGTGCAGGTGCACGAACACGAACTGCGCTTCCATGCGGCGCCCGGCTCGGGCCACAAGACCGGCTTCTTCGCCGACCAGCGCGACAACCGCCAGCGCTTCGGCCAGCTGGCCAGGGGCCGGCGCGTACTCGACCTGTGCTGCAACGCCGGCGGCTTCGCCGTGCATGCGATGGCCGGCGGCGCGCGCGAAGCGGTCGGCGTGGACATGGATGCCGGCATTCTGGAGGTCGCCCGCGCCAACGCCAGCGCCAACGACCTGCCGGTGCGCTTCGAGCAGGCCGACATCTTCGACTGGCTGCGCACCGCCGCCGTCCACGGCGAGCGCTACGATGCGGTGGTGCTCGACCCGGCCAAGCTCACGCGCGACCGCAGCAAGGTGTTCGACGCACTGAAGAAGTACTTCGCGATGAACCGGCTGGCGCTGGACGTGATCCCGCCCGGCGGGCTGCTGCTGACCTGCTCGTGCACCGGCCTGGTGGCCGAAGCCGACTTCCTGGAAATGCTGCGCCGGGTCGCGCTCAATGCCGGCCGCACGATCCAGATCCTGGACGTGCGCGGCGCCGGCGCGGACCACCCGTTCCGCACCGACGTCCCCGAGGGGCGCTACCTCAAGGCGGTATTCTGCCGGGTGGAGTAAGTCGCCCGGCGGATGCGCTCGCCACTACCCGGCGGCCGTATCGAAGGTCCCGCCATGGCGCCTGCACGGCGCCTTGATCGCGGTCGCCGGCACACTCGGCGCATGAGCAGCTCTTCCGGCGACGCCCCCGCCCTGCGCGACGAGGTCCGCCAGGCCGGTCTGGTCTACGTGCACGACGACGCCCCCGGCATCCGCCGGCTGCGCCGCGGCAAGGGGTTCGGCTACGTCGACGCGGACGGACAGCCGATCCGCGATCGCGACCAACTGCAACGCATCCGTGCGCTGGCGGTGCCGCCGGCATACCGCGACGTGTGGATCTGCCCCGATCCGCGCGGCCACCTGCAGGCGACCGGTCGCGATGCGCGCGGGCGCAAGCAGTACCGCTACCACCGGCGCTGGCGCGAGGTGCGCGACCACGGCAAGTTCGATCGGGTGGTCGCCTTCGGCGAGGCGTTGCCGAAGCTGCGCCGGCGCGCCGGGCAGGACCTGAAGCTGCCCGGCCTGCCGCGCGAGAAGGTGCTGGCACTGCTGGTGCTGCTGCTGGACGAGACCCTGATCCGGGTCGGCAACGAGGGCTATGCGCGCGCCAACCACAGCTACGGCCTGACCACGCTGCGCTCGCGCCACGTCCGCACGGCCCGCGGGCGCCTGCATTTCAGCTTCCGCGGCAAGAGCGGCAAGGACCGCGAGATCGAGCTGGACGATGCACGGCTGACCCGCATCGTGCGCCGCATCCAGCAGTTGCCCGGCCAGCGCCTGTTCCAGTACCGGGACGACGACGGCCAGCGCCAGCCGGTCGATTCGGGCATGGTCAACGAGTACCTTCACGCCAGCTGCGGGGAGAGCTTCAGCGCCAAGGATTTCCGCACCTGGGGCGGCACCGTGCATGCCTCAGGGGTACTGGCCGGTACACCGCTGCCGGAGAGCGGCGGCGAACGCGCGCGCCGCTCTGCCCTGGCCGGGGCGGTCGGGCAGGTGGCCCAGGCGCTGGGCAACACGCCGGCGGTGTGCCGCAAGTCGTACATCCACCCGCAGGTGTTCGAGGGCTGGGCCGACGGCAGCCTGCACACCGCCATTTCGGCCGACCTGACGGCCGACCTGCGCAAACTGGAACGGCATACCCTGCGCTTCCTGCGTCAGCGCCTGCGGCGTTCCGGGAACACCACCAACGGCACACATCGCAGGAAACGAGACGCCAGCGCGTAGACTGTCGGGTGTCCCGGTTGGTGTTGCCTTCTCATGCCCGTATCGATCCTGCCCATCCTTATCCTCATCGCTCTGGCCGCCATTCTGGTGCTGCAAGTGGTGGCGCTGCTGCGCGGCCGCAGCGACGCCGGCCTGACCGCGCGCCTGGATGCACTCAAGGACGACAACCGCCACCTGCGCGAGGCGCTGGCGCAGGAGCAGCGCGCCGGCCGCAACGAGCTGGCGCAGACGCTGGAGCAGTTCCGCGGCCTGCTGCAGGAGCAGCTGGGCGCGATGAGCGCGCAGCAGCACGAGCGCATCGCCCAGTTCGGCCAGCGCCTGGACCTGCTGACCGAGCGCACCGACACCGGGCTGCAGGGCCTGGCGCAGCGGCTGGCCGAGGACGCGCGCAAGAGCCGCGAGGAAACCACCGCCACGCTGGGCCGCTTCGGCGAGCAGCAGCAGCAGCGCCTGACCGCCCTGACCGAGGACAACGGCAAGCGCATGGCCGAGGTACGCGCCACGCTGGAGGCCAAGCTCGGCGCCATGCAGGCCGACAACGCGGCCAAGCTGGAACAGATGCGCGCCACCGTCGACGAAAAACTGCAAAGCACCCTGGAAACGCGCCTGGGCCAATCGTTCAAGCTGGTTTCCGAACGGCTGGAGGCGGTCCAGCGCGGCCTGGGCGAAATGCAGAACCTGGCCACCGGCGTGGGCGACCTCAAGCGGGTGCTGACCAACGTCAAACGGCGCGGCATCTTCGGCGAGGTGCAGCTGGCAGCGTTGCTGGAGGACATGCTCACCGCCGAGCAATACGCCTCCAACGTGGTCACCGTCCCGGGCAGCAACGACCGGGTCGAATTCGCCATACGCATGCCCGGACAGGACCATGGCGATCACGTCTACCTGCCGATCGATGCGAAGTTTCCGGTGGAGGACTACCAGCGCCTGCTCGACGCGCAGGAAGCGGCCGACAGCGACGCGGCCATCCTCGCCGGGCGCGCGCTGGAGGTGTGCGTGCGCGAGGAGGCCAAGCGGATCGCCGGCAAGTACGTGGCGCCACCGCACACCACCGATTTCGCGGTGCTGTACCTGCCCACCGAAGGCCTCTACGCCGAAGTGATCCGCCGCCCCGGCCTGTTCGAGCAGCTGCAGCGCGAGCACCGTGTCACCATCGCCGGCCCGACCACGCTGAGCGCCCTGCTCAACAGCCTGCAGATGGGCTTCCGCACCCTGGCCATCGCCAAGCGCAGCTCCGAGGTATGGAAGATCCTGGGCGGGGTGAAGACCGAGTTCGGCAAGTTCGGAGACGTGCTGGACAAGGTCAAGAAGAAGCTCGACGAAGCGGGCAAGCACATCGAGTCCACCGGGGTGCGCACCCGTGCGATCGAACGCAGGCTGCGCGACGTTGAATCGCTCCCCAGCAGCGATGCGCCGCTGCTGGATGGCCCACTCGCGCTGGACGACGGCACCGCCGACGAAGGCGAAGTGGACAGCCTGGCCGACTAGCGGCAGGGCCGACGGAGGCAGGGTGGGCTTCAGCCCACCAGCGTGCTTGCCAAACGGCTCGGACGTCTCACGGCACCACGCAGGAAGCTTGCGTTCTGGCGAACAGTCGAGGTTGCTCGTGCGAGGAGGGCAAGGCGGCCGTTCCTGCCGACCCGGGATGGGCACGGGTAGCCGCAGGGTGGGCTTCAGCCCACCGCCTCTTTGGCTTTGCCGCTTCGTGGGCCCTGGCGGGCCGAAGCCCACGCTGCCGGAGCGTCGGCGTCTTGTGCGCGGCAATCTACCCCGGATCAAGGGCGTGGGTCGGTCTCAACCGGCGTGCGATGTGCATGGCCTGCGGCCGCTGCCTCGCACCGCGGTGATCCACCGTCGCGCGCTTGACGTGAACGGTAAACTGTACGAACCGCTGCAAAGGTATGGACTCATGAGCGATCAGGACAACTCCCCCGAGGTCACCCGGGAACAGGCCGAAGAGGCCGTGCGCACCCTGCTGCGCTGGGCCGGTGACGACCCGCGGCGCGAAGGCCTGCTGGACACGCCCAAGCGCGTGGTGAAGGCCTATCGCGACTGGTTCGCCGGCTACCAGGAGGACCCGGCCGAGTACCTGCGCCGCACCTTCAAGGAAGTGGCTGGCTACGACGAGATGGTGGTGTTGCGCGACATCGAGTTCGAGAGCCACTGCGAGCACCACATGGCGCCGATCATCGGCCGCGCCCATGTCGGCTACCTGCCGACCCACCGCGTGGTCGGCATCAGCAAGCTGGCGCGGGTGGTCGAGGGCTACGCGCGCCGTTTCCAGGTGCAGGAAAAGCTCACCGCGCAGATCGCGCAATGCATCCAGGAAAACCTGAACCCCGCCGGTGTGGCGGTGGTGGTGGACGCCAGCCACGAGTGCATGACCACCCGCGGCGTGCACAAGCGCGGGGTGTCGATGGTGACCAGCCAGATGCTGGGCGCGTTCCGCGACGATGCGCGCACGCGGATGGAATTCCTGCAGTTCATCGGCATCCACGGCGGCGTCCGCTGAAGCGGCCAGCCGCCGCCGCGGCCGCGCTGCTGATGCCGTTCGCGTTGCTGGCCCAGAACCACCCGGCCGACTACCTTCGCCTGTTCGACCGCAATGGCGATAAGCCACGTCGACCGCGCCGAATTCGTCGATTACATGAGTCGCGGCTTCGCATTCCTCGACCGCGACGGCAACGGGGTGCTGGAGGGCGACGAGCTGCCGCCCACGCGGCATCAGGTCCCGCGCACACTGGAAGCGTTCCAGGCCGACCTGCGACGGCAGTTCGATCGGCTCGACCGCAACCGTGATGGTTGGCTCAGTCCGGGTGAGCTGGCGCGACCGCCGGGCTGAGGCCGATCCTGCCCGGCCAGCCCAGCATCCGGGGATCGTGCGTACGATCGACCCCAGCGTGGCGGCTCGCCCTCTGCGGTAAGTTGGGGTCCGCACAGCGACCCCCAAAATGCATGCCCTTCGTTGTCGCCGTGCCGATGGGAGCGGTGGGATGAAGCTCCGGGTGCTTGGCTGCGGGTTTCGCGCCGCTGCCAGCCGAAGCGGCGCTGGGGTTCGCCTACGCTCAGCCGCAAGGAGAGCCTACGCGGCCCGCCCGGAATCCTGCAGCAGGTTGGGCGGTGAGCACACCGATCCCCCACATCGTGCCCTCCAGTCGTCGCCAGCCGGCGGGTGGTGGGATGAAGGTCCGGCCGCTTGGCGGTTGCTTCGCCAGCAGCCGCAGCGGGATGTCGGTGTTCGCGTACGCTCACCCCAACCATCGCGGCTACGCGGCCCGCCCGCTGCGGGAGGTTGGGGTAAGCACGGCGATCCCCAACATCGTGCCCTTCGTTGTCGCCGTGCCGATGGGCGGTGGGATTGATAGCTCCGGGTGCTTGTCGACCGCCTCGCCAGCGGCCTGCAGCAGGGACGTCGGGGTGCCCCTACGCAACTGCACCCAAGCGGCGCGCGCTGGCCCTTTCCGGCTGAAAGTTTTCGCTGGGGTACCTCAAGCGAGTGGTTGATCCCTCCCCAACATCGTGCTGTTCCGGCTGTGCCAGCCGGTGGGTGTGGGATGAAGGTCCGGGAGGTTGCCGGTTGCTTCGCCAGCAGCCGCAGCGGGATGGCGCAACCAGCGCCGCGACCGCGCATCCGCGCCATACTTGAGTGGCTGGGCGGTCGCGGCCGCCCCTCCCACCCACGATGGAGTTTCTCCATGACGCTTTCCATGTACCAGGCTTCGGTCCCGGTGTTCGTCCGCGCCCTCGGCAATCTCGACCATGTGCTGCGCAAGGGCGCCGCGCACGCCCAGGCCAAGGGCGTCACCGACGAGGTGCTGCTGCAGACCCGACTGATCCCGGACATGCTGCCGCTGGTCAAGCAGGTACAGATCGCCACCGACATGGCGGTCCGTGGCGCCGCGCGCCTGGCCGGGGCGGAGCCGCCGTCGTTCGAAGACAGCGAGACCACGCTGGAGGCGCTGTACGCCCGCATCGCCCGCGCGCTGGACTACCTGAAGAGCCTCACCCCGACGCCAGATCGACGGCAGCGAGACCCGGGCGATCCATCTGAAGATGCGCAATGGCGAGCTGGATTTCGAAGGCCAGGCCTACCTGCTGCACTTCGTCGTCCCCAATCTGTTCTTCCATTGCACCACCGCCTACGCGCTGTTGCGCCAGGCCGGCGCCGATCTGGGCAAGGTCGACTTCATCGGCGCCAGCTGAGTCGCGCCTGCGGCAGCGGTCGCGCCGGCCGCGGCGCGGTTTTCGCTGCCGGCTTCCCAAAACGTGACGCACAACACATGAGCCCGCCCACCCTGGCGCGACTACTGCATGACCCGGGACAGACCCACTCGTTCCCGAGCGCTCGCCATGCAACAGAACATCATGTGCATCATTGTCGGCGGCCCGCAGCATGGCCTGGCCTGGCTGCGCCGCAGCGACGCAGAACCCTCCTGGCCGCTGGCGCTGATCACCGATGACGGCGAGCGCTGTACCCCGGCGGCCAGCCGGCGCGCCGGCAACCGCATCCTGCTGCTGCATCCACAGGCGACCGGCGAGCAGTTTCTGACCATGCTTGCCGCCTGAGTTGCCCTTCTACGTCAGCCTGCCGCTTTTCGAGGGCCCGGGAGCTTCCCGGGCCCTCTTGCCTTGGGTCCGGCTTGTCCGCGCCCGGCCAACCCATCGACAATAGCCGGCTCCCATCGCGCTACCGCGCCCGGAACCGAGCATGTTGCGACTGACCGACATCAAGCTGCCGCTCGACCATCCCGAGGCGGCGCTGTCCGAAGCGATCTGCGCCCGGCTCGCGATCCCCGCCTCGGCGCTGAAACGCTACAGCGTGTTCCGGCGGGCTCACGACGCCCGCAGGCGTGGCGCGATCGCCCTGATCTACACGCTGGACGTGGAACTGGCGGACGAGGCGACGGTGCTGCACAAGCACGCCGACGACACCCATGTGCGACCCGCACCGGACACCCGCTACCGGTTCGTGACGCATGCGCCGGCCCGGCCGACACACCCGCGACCGCTGGTGATCGGGTTCGGACCGTGCGGCCTGTTCGCCGGCCTGCTGCTGGCGCAGATGGGCTTCCGGCCAATCATCCTGGATCGGGGCAAGGCGGTGCGCGAGCGTACCCGGGACACCTGGGACCTGTGGCGCAAGCGCAATCTGCACGAGGAATCCAACGTGCAGTTCGGCGAGGGCGGCGCCGGCACCTTCTCCGACGGCAAGCTGTACAGCCAGATCCGCGACCCGAAGCACCACGGCCGCAAGGTGCTGGAGGAGTTCGTCAAGGCCGGCGCGCCGGAGGAGATCCTGTACGTCAGCAAGCCGCATATCGGCACCTTTCGCCTGGTATCGATGGTCGAGGACATGCGCGCCACGATCGAATCGCTTGGCGGCGAGATCCGCTTTTCCAGCCGGGTCGACGGCTGGCTGTTCGACACCGCGCCGGACGGAGCCCGGCACATCCGCGGCGTACGGCTGGCAAACGGCGAGCAGATCCGCAGCGACCACGTCGTACTGGCGATCGGACACAGCGCCCGCGACACCTTCGAAAAGCTGCATGCTGCCGGCGTGCACATCGAAGCCAAGCCGTTCTCGATCGGCTTTCGCATCGAGCACCCGCAGTCGGTGATCGACAAGGCCCGTTTCGGCCCGCAGGCCGGCCACCCGCTGCTGGGCGCGGCCGACTACAAGCTGGTGCACCACGGCCGGCACGGTCGCTCGGTGTACAGCTTCTGCATGTGCCCGGGCGGCACCGTGGTCGCCGCCACCAGCGAACCGGGGCGGGTGGTGACCAACGGGATGAGCCAGTACTCGCGCAACGAACGCAACGCCAACGCGGCGATCGTCTGCGACATCGGCCCGGCCGACTATGCCGCGTACGGCGACGGCCCGCTGGCGGGGATCGCGCTGCAGCGCCACTGGGAAAGCCGCGCCTACGAACTGGGCGGCGGCGACTACACCGCCCCGGCCCAGCGCGTGGGCGACTTCCTGGCCGGACGCGCATCCTCGGCCCTGGGCGAGGTCATCCCCTCCTACCAGCCGGGCGTGCACCTGACCGATCTTGCCAGCGCCCTGCCCGACTTCGCCGTGCAGGCGATCCGCGAGGCGCTGCCGGCGTTCGAGCGGCAACTGCGCGGCTACGCCATGCACGATGCGATCCTCACCGCAGTGGAAACACGCACCTCCTCGCCGGTACGGATCAGGCGCCACGACGACTCGCTGCAGAGCATCAACGTGGCCGGCCTGTACCCGGCCGGCGAAGGCGCCGGCTATGCCGGCGGCATCCTGTCGGCCGCGGTGGACGGGATCCGCGTGGCCGAGGCAGTGGCGCTGGATCTGACCCGCGCCTGAGGCCCGGTCAGCCCGGCTGCGGCGGGCCCTCGAGCCAGGCCTGCACCGGCGCGGGCCGGCCGAGCATGAAGCCCTGGCCGAACTCGCAGCCCATGGCGACCAGCGCATCGCGCTGCCCCGGGGTCTCGATCCCCTCGGCGATCACCTGGATGTTCAGCGCACTGGCCAACGCCAGGATCGCCGCCACCACCGTGGTGGTGCTGTTCTGCACGCCACCTTCGAGTGCGTGCACAAAGGCGCGGTCGATCTTCAGGATTCGCAGGGGAAGCGAGTGCAGATAGCTGAGCGAGGAATAGCCGGTGCCGAAATCGTCCAGCGCCGCGCCGACCCCGCGCGTGCGCAACCGGTCCAGCATTTCGCGCACCAGGTCCGGATTGTCCAGCAGCGCGCCCTCGGTCACCTCCACGATCAGTCGCTGCGGCGGCAGACCGGTGTCCTCGAGCAGGCGCATCAGGCGCAGGTCGAAATCGACGTAGCGCAGATGCAATGCCGAGACGTTGATGGTGAGGAACGACTGGGTATCGGGCAGGCGGAGCAGGCTGCGGCAACTGAGCTCGAACATGCGCCAGTCGATCGCCTCGATCAGTCCGCAATCCTGCGCAATGCGCACGAAGTCGTCCGGGCCCAGCTCGCCGCGGGTGGGGTGATTCCAGCGCAGCAGCGCCTCGTAGCCGACCAGCGCGCCGCTGTCGAGCCGCCGCACCGGCTGCAGGTAGGGTTCGAACTCGTCGTGCGCCAGTGCATGCCGCAGCTCACCCTCCATGGTCAGCACGTCGACCACGTTCTTGGCCAGCGTCTCGTCGAACATCTCGAAGCGGTTGCGGCCCTGCTCCTTGGCCCGGTACAGCGCGATGTCGGCGTCGCGGAGCAGGTCGTCGGCAGTGCGGTAGCTCGTGTCGCCCACGGCAATGCCGATGCTGGCCGAGGGCTGCAACTCGCGTCCGTCCAGCTGGAAGGCCTGTCCGACGGTATCCAGGATGCGCCGGGCCACGGCCAGCCGCCGCGGCGGGAATCTGCACATCCTCGAGCAGGATCGCGAACTCGTCGCCGGACAGGCGCGCCACTACGTCCGGCTCGCGCACGCACTGCAGCAGACGCTGCGAGATCTCGACCAGGTAGGCATCGCCGGCGAGGTGGCCGAGGCTGTCGTTGATGACCTTGAAGCGATCCAGGTCCAGGTAGAGCAAGGCGCAGCGCCGCCCGGGCTCACGCTGCAGCCGCGCCAGCACCCGCTCCAGCCGATCGCGCAGAAAGCCACGGTTGGGCAACCCGGTGAGCGCATCGTGCATGACCTGGTGCTTGAGCTGCTCCTGCACCTGCTCGCGCTGCAGGATCTGTGCGCGCAGCTCCTGCGTACGCTCCTGCACGCGCTGCTCCAGTTCGGCGTAGGCACGTTGCAGCGACACGGCCGAGCGCCGCCGCTGGATGCTGTTGGCGATCTGCAGCGCGGCAAAACTGAGCAGCTCCTGATCGGCATGGTCGTAATGCACCGACTGGTCATAGCTCTGCACCACCACCACGCCGATCACCTCCTCACCGAAGCGCAGCGGCACACCCAGCCAGCACACCGACGGCCGGCCCAGGCCTTCGAGCTCGATCTCTCCCTGGTCGGCCAGCGCCACGATCTCGTCGTGCGTACCCAGCAAGGGCTTGCCGTGCCGCAGGACGTATTCGCTGAGCCCCCGGCGCAGCGGCCTGCCCTGCTTGCTGCGGACCCCGGCATCGACGAAATAGGGAAATTCCAGTGAGCGACGATCGTCGCAGAGCAGTGCGATGAAGAAGTTCTCGACATTGATCAGCTCGCCCACCACCGCGTGGGTGCGCTGGTAGAACTCGTTCTCGTCGATGTCGGCGGTGGCCAGCTGCGCGATATGGAACAGCGAGGCCTGCAGCCGTTCGGCCCGCTGGCGCTCGAGCACCTCCTGCTGCAGGCCCTGATTGGCCCGGGCCAGTTCCAGCGTGCGCTGACGCACCCGTTGCTCCAGCTCGTCCTTGCTCTGCTTGCGCTCCAGCGCGGTCAGCACGTGGTTGGCCACGAACGCCAGCACGGCGCGGTCCTCGGCGGAGAAACCGATGCCCGGCTCGTAGCTCTGCACCACCAGGGCGCCATGTGCCCGGCCGTTGCGCAGCATGGGCACGCCCAGCCAGTCGATGCTGTCCGGTCCGCTGGGGGTCACCGTGCCCTGGACCTGCCGCCGTATCTCATCGTGGCTGCCCATCAGGGCCTTGCCGCCGACCAGCACGTGCCAGGTCAGCCCGTTGCGCCACTCGTCCAGCGACTCCTCCCGGCCGGTATCCGGACCGTCGGTATCCAGGGCGTCGGCGTAGTACAGGAACCGAAGCGTGCGTCGGTCTGGATCGCTGCGCACGATGAAGAAGTTTTCCCCGTACATCAGCGTGCTGACGATCTCATGGATGCCGCGCAGCATCTCGGGCATGTCCAGATCCGACCCGGCCAGGTCGGAGATCGCGAACAGGGCGCGCTGCAAGGTCTCGGAGCGTTCCAGCTGCTTGTGCGAGTTGTGCAGTTGGGCCAGCTTCAGCGCACGGCGCAGGTGCCTTGCCGCCGGTGCGAGACAGGGCTCCAGCGCCCGCGCGAGCGCCGCGGCCACCAAGCCGGGCACCAGTTGCAGCCGAAGCACCGCCGCATCGTCGATCGACAGGCGCAACCACAGGCAGCCGGCATCGACCTCGAAGGCATCCGCTCCTGCCAGCAGGGCGTGCATCCGCTGCAGTTGCGGGCGGTCCGGCGGGACCGCCGCGGTGGTCTCCCAGCCGTCGTTCGAGCCTGCCGACCAGAACAGATCGACCTCCGCGCAACCGCTGACCATGCGGACCGTATCGACGATGACGTGGGCCACCTCACTCGGGTTGCTCGCTTCGAGCAACCGGGTCAGTCCCAGCAGGCGCACCGCATCTGAAGGGGGCGGCAGATCGATGCGTGCCCCGCCTGACCGCAATGGCGTTCGCGCCGGGGCCTGCAATGCCGCGCACGCTGCCTCGCCGCCCTCCCTGGAGGTTGCATAGCCATGGTCTGCCGTGCCCTTCATGGATGCCGGTTGCTCCCGCCCCTGCGCTCTCAGGTGATGAAATCGGCCAATCGAGGCATTTCTTGACCCGCCCGGACCCTCCGACAGCGGGCTGACCAGCCCCGCTACCGATCCGCGACCGCGCCCAAGCCCCTGTCCGGCCCTGCCAACAAGGCCATGGCCGCAGTTCTAGCAGGGCCGGACCGGCGCGACTGTGCGCCGGTCCCGGTCCGGACAGTCTCACGATGAGGCGCGACGAATCGCCGGTGCCTGTTCAGCCGGCCGGGCTCGCCAGCCGGCGCCGACGCCGATCACGCAACCGGGCGAACCAGGCCTTGCGTCGTGCCGCCAGGCAGGAGAACACCACATACAGGGCCGGCGTGCTGAGCAACGTCAGGCTCTGCGAGATCAGCAGGCCTCCGATCAGCGCGATACCCAGCGGTCGCCGCAGCTCCGAGCCGGCACCCAGGCCGATCGCGATCGGCAATGCCGCCAGGATCGCCACCATGGTGGTCATCATGATCGGCCGGAACCGCACTACGCAGGCCTCGCGCACGGCCTCCAGCGGACTCTTGCCGTGGTCGCGCTCGGCCACCAGGGCGAAATCGATCATCATGATCGCGTTTTTCTTGACGATGCCGATCAGCAGCACCAGCGCAATCTGCGACACCACCGACAGCTCGGTGCTGGTGATCCACAGCGCCAGCAGCGCACCCACGCCGGCGGCCGGCAGGGTGGACAGGATGGTGACCGGGTGCAACAGGCTCTCGTAGAGCATGCCCAGCACGATGTACACGGTGATGATCGCGGCCAGCACCAGCCACAGCATGCCGCTCTGCGATTGCTGGAAGCGTCGGAAGTTGCCGCCCATGCTGAGCCGGATGTCGCCAGGCATGCGCATGTTGTCCACGGTGTGCTGGATGATCTGCATCGCCTGGCCCATGCTGACCCCTTCGGCCAGGTTGAAGCTCAGGTCCATGCTGGTGTACTGGCTGTCGTGGGTGATCTCGACCGGCGCCAGGCCGGGCTCCTGCCTCGCCAGGGCGGACAGCGGGATCATCCGCCCGCTGTCCGAACGCACGTGGATGCGATCGATCGCCGCCGGGGTGGCGGTCTGGCTGGGCAACGCATCGATCACCACCTTGTACTGGTTGATGTCCGAATAGATCGTCGATACCTGGCGCTGGCCGAAGGCGTTGTACAGCGCGCCATCGATGGTGCCCAGCGAGACGCCCAGCCGCGCGGCCTTGTCGCGGTCGATCACCACGTTCTGGCGCAATCCCGCCTGGTCGATGTCGCTGCCGACATCCCGCAGCCGTGGATCCTTCTTCAGCTCGTTGACCAGTCGCGGCAGCCAGGCCTGCAGTTGCGGCAGGTCGTTGCCCTGCAGCGATACCTGGTACTGCGCCCCCTGGCTGCTGCCGCCGCTGTCGCTGGGCAGGTCCTGGATCGGGCGCAGGCGCACGTTGAGATCCGGATAACGGTCAGCCTTGGCCGACAGCCGCGCCAGCACCGCGAAGGTGTCGTCACGGCGGCCCTCGGCATGCGTCTTCAGCTCGATGTTGAACGAGCCGCTGGTGCCGTGGCGGCTGCTGCCCAGGCGGGAGCCGACCGCCTTGACGTCCGGGTCGTCCAGCAGCATCCGGGTGATCCGCGCCTGCCCCTGGATCGCCTGCTCGAACGAGACCGTGGCGGTGGAACTGGCCCGACCCCAGATCAGCCCGGTGTCCTGTGGCGGAAACAGGCCGGCCTTGACCACCCCGAACAGCAACACCGTCGCCACGATCAGCAGCAACGGCGTCAGCGACAGTGCCAACGCGTGACGCAGCGAGAAATCCAGCGCCCGGGTGTAGCCGCGCAGCATGCCGCCATGGAAGCGGTCCAGCGCGGCGCCCAGTCGCGAGGGGCGCTGTGGACGGCGCTCGCGCTGCCGGCCCAGGAACAGGCCGCACAGCGACGGGGTCAGGGTGAGCGAGATCAGCGCCGACATCGCAATCGCCGCCACCAGGGTCATGGTGAACTCGTGCATGAACATCCCGGTGATGCCACCGGCGAACAGCAACGGGATGAACACCGCGATCAGCGAGGCGGTGATCGAGACCACGGTGAAGCCGATCTCGCGGGTCGCGGCCAGGGTCGCCTGCATCCGGGGCATGCCCTCGTCGATGTGCCGGATGATGTTCTCGATCACCACGATCGCGTCGTCCACCACGAAGCCGATGGCGATCACCAGCGCCAGCAGGGTCAGGTTGTTGAGGGTGTAGCCGAGCACGTACATCACCACGAACGCACCGGCCAGCGACAGCGGCACGGTAAGACCGGCGATCAACGTGGGTGCCATCCGGCGCAGGAACAGCGCCATGGTCAGCATCACCATGGCCAGCGAGATGAACAGCGTCGCCTGCACCTCGTGCAGCGAGGCGCGGATGGTCGGCGTGCCGTCGAAGTACGGCGTGAGCGTGGTTCCGGGGCTGAGGTAGCCGCGCAGCGCCGGCACCTGCGCCTTGACCCGGTCGACCGTGGCGATGATGTTGGCGTCGGCCTTGCGCATCACGTACATCAGCACCGCCGGCTTGCCCTGGAACCAGGCCGCCTGGTAGGCATCCTCCTGGCCGGCATAGACGTGGGCCACATCGGCCAGCCGCACCGGCGCGCCGTTGCGGCTGGCGATCACCAGGCCGGCGAATTCCTGCGCCGTGTGCAGCTGGTCGTTGGCGGTGATCGCGATGGCGGTGGTGCCGTTGCTGAGGAAGCCCTGCGGGGAAGTGACGTTGGCCGCCACCAGCGCGTTGCGCAGCTGGTCCAGGGTCAGCTGCTTGGCACTGAGCGCGTGCAGGTCCACGTCGACCCGGATCGCCGGCGTGGCGGCGCCGGCAATCTCCACCGAAGCCACCCCCGGCAGCTGGCGCACCCGCTGCGCCAGCACCGTGTCGGCCACGTTGTACAGGTCGGCGCGCGACTGCGTGTTCGAGGTCAGCGCGAAGGCGATGATGGGGTCGTCGTTGGGGTTGGCTTTCTGGTAGCTGGGCGACCCGTTCAATCCCGCCGGCAGGTCCGGCGCAGCGGCGTTGATCGCCGATTGCACGTCCCGCGCGGCGGCATCGAGGTCGGTGCCGTTGTCGAAGATCATGAAGACGAAGGTGCCGCCTTCGGAGCTGTGCGAGCGCAGGGTGTCGATGCCCGGCACCTGGCCCAGGTGCCGTTCCAGCGGCGCGGCCACGGTCGAGGCCATGGTGCTGGCGTCGGCGCCGGCTTCGCTGGCCTGCACGAAGATCACCGGAAACTGCATCTCCGGAAGCGCCGAGACACCCAGCAGCGCATAGCAGATCGCGCCCACGATGAGCACCCCGATGGCCAGCAGCGAGGTGCCGATGGGGCGGCGGATGAAGGGGCCGGAAATATTCATTCAGGAGTCAACGCGCGAGGGCTGGATCGGTTGATTCGGAGAGGGGGGGAGAGTTGCGCTTGCGCGCTTGCATTCTACCCGTGACGAGGTGGGCGCTTGGGAGCGCCTGTGCGACGGAGTCGCCTGCCGCGGCGCGCCGCGTTCTTCACTGGCTTGCCGCCGCTTTGCCGCGAGCGCTCGATTGCCTCCACAAGGGCCGATCGCTGCGCCCCGTGCTTCGGGGCCATCTCGCGCGGTCGCTCCCGTCGGTCCAGCGTTCGCGCCTCACCTTCATCCCAGCGCCTCTCGCTCTCCATAGTGCGCGGTGCTTTCGTTCCCATGGGCCACGGCCCTTGTGAGACGCCTCCGCGACCGGGCCCGCCTGCCGCGGGCTTTCGATCGCCTACCGGCGCTCGAGTCACTTTTCTTTGCTGGCCCACGCCCGCGCTCGGAGCGTGGGTGAACAGCGCAGCTGGCCCGAGGGCGGAGGGCAGGATGCCCGGAGAAGAAAAGTAACCAAAAGAAATGGCCTGGCTCACCCGATGTGACATAGAGCGTGTGGGCGTCGTCCTTGCCTGGGTACTTCCCTAATCGGCAAGACTTGCCGCGGCTATTCCGCGGCCGCTCGGGAGCTGCGGCAAGGGAGGTATCGCCGTGGCTCGGAGCGCGAGGGGCACTCGTTTCTTCGCCGAACTTGACGCCTTGCCGAGGAGTCAGCGAGATGCAGACTTGCATCGCACTGGCGATGCGCCAGCGAGCCGTCCCTTGCGGGGAAAATCAAGCGCTCGCGGCATAGCGGCGGCAAGCTTGCGAAGGAGATAGCTCGCCCAAGGCGCAGCGAGCGCTCCAAGGCTTTTAATCCCATCGTGTTGCGCCAGGCCATTTCTTTGGGTCACCTTTCTTTACTCCGGGCATCCTGCCCTCCGCCCTGCGGGCCAGCTGCGCTGTTCACCCGCGCTCCGAGCGCGGGCGTGGGCCAGCAAAGAAAGGTGGCTCGCTGGCCGGCAGGCTAGCGAAAGCCCGCGGCAGGCGAGCCCGGTCGCGGAGGCACGTCAAAAGGGCCACAGCCCATGGAGGAGCAACGCTGCGAAGCCATTAGCAACACCGCAACGTAGGACCGACTCGCCAGCGAACAGTTCCTCGCGGGGGTAACCAAGCGCTCCCGGCATGGCGACAGCAAGCCTGCGGCGAAAGCTCGCGGCAGGCGAGCCAGGTCGCGGCAGCGGCTCATCAGGCCGCAGCCCACGCGAACCAAAGCAATGCCGCGGCAGCCACCAGGCCTTCGCCAGCACCTCAACTAGCAGCCGATTCGGCAACGAGCCGTGCGCTCCGCGGGGCGATTAAAGCCCCTTCAGAGCCGCACCCGGCGAGCCGCTGCCGCGCCAACGGCAGCCACCCCCGTCGGTCAGGCCGAACCGGCGTCCGCCCGCTCCAGCGCCCGCCGCTCGCGACGCGCCGCCAGCCATTCGGAGAACCGCTCCATGTACAGGTAGATCACCGGGGTGGTGTACAGCGTGACCAGCTGCGACAGCAGCAGACCACCCACGATCGACACGCCCAGCGGCCGCCGCAACTCGGCACCGATGCCGTTGCCCAGCGCCAGCGGCAGCGCGCCCAGCATCGCCGCGGCGGTGGTCATCATGATCGGGCGGAAGCGCAGCAGGCAGGCACGCCGGATCGCCTCGCGCGCGGCCATGCCGGTGCGCCGCGCCTCGATCGCGAAGTCGATCATCATGATCGCGTTCTTCTTCACGATGCCGATCAGCAGCACGATGCCGACGATGCCGTCCACCGACAGGCTCATGCCGCAGATCATCAGCGCCAGCAACGCACCGACGCCGGCCGGCGGCAGGGTGGAAATGATCGTCAGCGGGTGGATGTAGCTCTCGTAGAGCACGCCCAGCACGATGTAGATCACCACGATCGCCGCCAGCAGCAGCAATACCTCGTCGCCCAGGCTGTTGGAGAACTCGGCGGCCTTGCCGACGAACTGGCCGCGGACCTGCGGCGGGAAGTTCAGCTGCTGCTCGACCTGGTGGATCGCGTCGACCGCCTGCGACAGCGAGTAACCCGGCGCCAGGTTGAACGACAGGGTCACCGCCGGCAGCTGCTGCTGGTGGCTGACCACCAGCGGTGCGCTGGTGTAGGTGGCGGTGGCCAGCGAGGCGATCGGGATGGTGCCGCCACCGCCGATCTGGAAGCCGACGTTGCCGGTGTTGCCGATCCCTGCGGGCGTGGCGGAGTTGGCCGAGGTCATCTGGCCCAGCTGGGTGGCATTGCTGCCGGTGAGCGCGCCGCTGCCGTTGCCGCGCACGGTCAGCTTGTTGAGCAGGTCGGCGCTGGTGCGGAACTGCGGCGCCACCTCCAGCACCACGCGGTACTGGTTGAGCTGGGTGAAGATGGTCGAAATCTGGCGCTGGCCGAAGGCGTCGTAGAGCGTGTCGTCGATGCTCTGCACCGGCACGCCCAGGCGGCTGGCCTTCTCGCGATCGATCTGCAGCTTCAGCGCATTGCCGCTGTCGGCCAGGTTGTTGTCGACGTCGGCCAGCTCCGGTCGCGCACGCATCGCCTGGGTCATCTGCTGCGCGTACCTGGCCAGCTCGGCCGAATTGACCTCCGACAGCGAGTACTGGTACTCGGTGGCCGACACCTGGCTGTCCAGCGTCACGTCCTGCACCGGCTTCAGGTACAGCGCCACGCCGGGAATGTCGGCCACCGCCTGCTGCAGCCGCGCCAGCACCTGGTCCAGGCCGGCGCGGTCGCCGCGGTCCTTCAGCACGATGCTCAGCTGGCCCTGGTTGAGGGTGGGATTGATCGAGCCGGCGCCGATGAACGCCGCCACCCCGGCCACCGCCGGATCCGCGCGCAGCGCATCGGCAACCGCCTTGGTGTGCTGCTCCATCTGCGGAAAGGCGACGTTCTGGTCCGCCTGCACCACGCCGGTGACCAGGCCGGTATCCTGCTCGGGCAGCAGGCCCTTGGGAATCACCACGTACAGGACCACGGTCAGCACCACCGCGGCGGCGGCCACCAGCATGGTCAGCCGGCTGTGGTCCATGACCCAGTCCAGCGTGCTGCCATACAGATCCAGCGTCCGCGTCCACAGATCGCGCTTGCCGCCGGCCTGCAGCTGCATCGTGCGCATCCTCGCCAGGCGGCAGCTGGTCGGGCTTGAGCAGGTAGGCGCACATCATCGGCGTGAGGGTCAGCGAGACCAGCATGGAGATGGCCACCGCGATGGTCAGCACCCAGGCGAACTCGTGGAACAGCCGGCCGGTGACGCCGGGCATCAGCAGCAGCGGCAGGAACACGGCGATCAGCGACACGGTCAGCGACAGCACGGTGAAGCCGATCTCCTTCGCGCCGATCTCGGCCGCTTCCTTGCCGCTCTTGCCCTGCTCGATGTAGCGCACGATGTTCTCGATCATCACGATCGCATCGTCGACCACGAAACCGGTGGCCACGGTCAGCGCCATCAGCGACAGGTTGTCCAGCGACATGCCGGTGAACGCCATCACGCCGAAGGTGCCCAGCAACGACAGCGGCACCGCCACCGACGGGATGATGGTGGCCCACAGCCGGCGCAGGAACACGAAGATCACGCCGATCACCAGGAACACGGTGAGGATCAGGGTGAACTGCACGTCGTGCACCGAGGCGCGAATGGTGATGGTGCGGTCGGCGAACACGTCCAGGTGCACGTCCGCCGGCAGCACGTTGCGCAATTGCGGCAGCACCGCGCGGATCTGCTCCACCGTCTGCACGATGTTGGCGCCGGGCTGGCGGCGCACGTCAAGCAGCACCGCCGGCTTGCCGTCGGCCCATGCGGCCAGCTGGTCGTTCTCGACTCCGTTGACCACGTGGGCGACGTCGGACAGGCGCACCGGTGCGCCGTTCTTGTAGCTGATGATGGTCTTCTTGTACTCGCTGGCGTCGGAGAGCTGGTCGTTGGTGCCGATCGAGTAGCTCTGGGTCTTGCCGTTGAGGGTGCCCTTGGGCGCATTGACGTTGGCGCCCTGCAGCGCGCCGCGCACGTCCTCCAGGGTCAGCCCCAGGTTGGACAGCTGCGAGGGGTTCACCTGCACCCGCACCGCCGGCCGCACGTTGCCGGCGATCGAGACCAGGCCCACGCCCTGCACCTGCGCCAGCTTCTGCGCGATGATCGAATCGGCCAGGTCGTTCACCTCGCGCAGCTGCCGGCTGTCGGAAGTGAGCTTGAGGGTGAGGATCGGCGCGTCGGCCGGGTTGACCCGGTTGTACACCGGCGGGTACGGCAGGTTGTTCGGCAGCGTGCCCTTGGCCGAGCTGATCGCCGACTGCACGTCCTGTGCGGCAATGTCGATGTCGCGGTCCATGTTGAACTGCAGCACGATGGTGGACAGTCCGGCGGACGAGTCCGAACTCATCATGCTGAGTCCGGAGATCTGGCCGAACTGGCGCTCCAGCGGCGTGGTCACCAGCGCGGCCATGGTGGTGGCGCTGGCCCCCGGATACTGGGTGGTGACCACCAGGCTGGGTGCGTCGATCTCCGGCAACGCCGACACCGGCAACTGGCGGTAGCCCAGGATGCCGAGCAGCAGTACCGCCACCATCAGCAGCGAGGTGGCGATCGGTCGACGGATGAAGAGCGTGGAAAAACCCATGGGATCAATCACCGTTGGGGGCGGCATCAGCCGCGGTCAGCACAACTGGGAGGCGCCGGCCACGCCGCGTGTGGACGTGGCCGGTTGGAGACAAGGGCCGGACAGGCGTCATGGTCAGCGCCCGCGGCGACCGCCCGCGGCGTTCTTCTTCTCCTTGGCCATCTCCGCCGCGGTGGGCGCCTTGGGCACCTCGCCGGGCTTGAGCGGATTGACCTTGCTGCCGGGCTTGAGCCGGAACTGGCCTTCGGTGACCACGCGTTCGCCCTGGGTGACACCCTTGCCGACCATCACCCGGGTGTCGCCGACCTCGCCTGCCACCGTCACCGGCTGCATCTTGACCGTGTTGTCCTGCTGCACCACGTAGACGTAGTCACCATCGGGGCCGCGCTGCACGGCCTGCGCGGGAATCACCAGCCCGCCGCTGACCGTGCGCACCTTCATCCGCACGTTGACGAACTGGCCCGGCCACAGCTCGTTCTGGCTGTTGGGAAACTCGGACTTCAGCCGGAACGTGCCGGTGCTGACGTCGATCTGGTTGTCGATCACGGTCAGCTTGCCGTCGCCGGAGATGGTATGCGCATCGCCGCGGTCCAGCGCGGCCACTTCCAGCGCATTGCCACCAGCGGCGGCCTGGCGGACCAGGTCCAGGTTCTGCTCGGGCAGGGTGAACATCACGTTGATCGGATGCAGCTGGGTCAGCGTGACGATGCTGCTGCTGGGGGTGACGATGTTGCCCGGATCCACGCCGCGGATGCCGGCCAACCCGTCGATCGGCGCGCGCACCGTGGTGTAGTCCAGCTGCACCCTGGCGTTGCGGATCTCGGCGTCGTCCGAGGCGACCGCCGCCTGGTATTGCGAGACCAGGTTGCGCTGGGTGTCCTGATCGACCTTGGAGACATACTGGGCGTACTTCGGGTCGATGGTGCGCTGGTAGTTGCTGCGCGCGGTGGCCAGCTGCGCCTGGTCCTGTCGCTTGCGTGCCAGCGCCTGGTCGTAGGCGGCCTGGAACGTGCGCGGGTCGATCTGTGCCAGCACGTCGCCCTTGTGCACCGGAGCGCCCTCGGTGAAGTCGAGGCTGAGCAGCTTGCCGGTCACCTGCGGGTTCACCGTTACCGTGTTGAGCGCCTGCACGGTACCCAGCGCGGTCAGATACACCGGCACGTTCTGGCGGGCCACCGGCACCACCGTGACCGGTACCGGCTTGTCCTTGCCATCTTCGGCGCCCTTCCCCGCGGCTTGCGGCGCACCGGGCTTGCCGGCAGCGGCCGAAGGCTTGTGGAAAAAGCCGATGCCGACCGTGGCGAGCACGATGACGACAACGACGACCAGCGCGATCTTCCAAAAACGCGACATTTGCAAAAACTCCCGGGTGAAAGACGGGTCGGGGCGGCCCGCCATCAAGCGCAGCATGAAGGCTACGGTCATACGTTGGTACGAAGCATAGGGGCAGTGGAACGGACTTGAACAATGCCGGTTGACACAGGCGGCCCATGACCGATGGCACAGCCCTTGCGCGGGCGCCCGTCCGGCGCTCCTTCACGCGGCCTGAAACTTCGCGCCCGGTTCGTCTATAATTCGCCGTCTGCCTGCGCCGGACTCGCCTCGGACGCGAGCGGGCGGCCTGTCCATCCACTGGAGTACTTGCGTGAGCGGTTCCCTGACCAAATCCGACCAGAGCTTCCTGCGCCAGTTCGGCCTGCTGATTGCCGGCCTGCACGTCCTGGCAGCGATGCTGCTGATCATGGCCTACGTGATCTACAGCCGCGAGCCGAAGGAGACCAACCCGGATCAGCCGCGGCAGGTTGCCGCGCGCCTGGCCCCGGCCGGCGCCGTGTATGCGGGCGATACCGGCCGAGCCGCCATGGCCGCCGCGCAGGAAGCGGCCGCCAAGGCCGCCGCCGCCGATGTCGCCTTTGGCGGCAGCACCGACGGCAAGGTCATCTACGAGGGCCTGTGCCACAGCTGCCACACCGCGGGCGTGGCCGGCGCACCGAAGCTGGGCGACAAGTCCGCCTGGGCGCCGCGCATCGCGCAGGGCATCGACACCCTGGTGCAGCACGCGATCAACGGTTACCACGGCCCGGACGGCAATTTCATGCCGCCCAAGGGTGGCATGCCGTCGCTCAACGACGAGCAGGTCGCCGCCACCGTCAAGTGGATCGTGGCCAAGGCCAAGTAGGTCCGGCCGGCCACAGCCGCATCGGAAACGCCGCCCCCGGGCGGCGTTTTTCGTTTGGCGCCGACGCGCCATCCGGCCCAGGCAACCCGACGCCCGCGCTCGTGTCGTGCAGGAGCGGCTTCAGCCGCGATCGGGGCTGGCCCGTAGATTGCGGCTGTCGCGACTGAAGTCGCTCCTGCAAGGGCGCGGAGCCGAGTAAAACCGATGCCCGCGCACTAGTGTAGGAGCGGCTTCAGCCGCGACCAGGGCTGGCCCGTAGGTTGCGGCTGTCGCGACTGAAGTCGCTCCTACAAGGGCGCAGAGCCCACGAAATCCGACGCCCCCGCGCAAGTGTAGGAGCGGCTTCAGCCGCGACCGGGGCTGGCCCGCAGGTTGCGGCTGTCGCGACTGAAGTCGCTCCTACAAAGGCGCAAAGCCCAGGCAAGCCGACGCCCGCGCTAGTAGCAGGAGCGGCTTCAGCTGCGACCGGGGACTTCCCCGGGGCTGCACCGCCCACGCCTGACGGACGGCTCCGACCGCCGCCGTGCACCCGGTACTCCGGGCGGCGCGGGCCGTTCAGCGCGGCGGGACGGTCTCCCCGACTGGCAGCGAATCGGCGATCCAGCGGGCGGCGAAAACCTGCAGCTCGGGGAAGAACTGCTCGAAGCGCAGTTGCAGGTCGCCCTGGGCCGCCTGCAGCACCGGCAGCGCGGACGCCAGCGGGTTGCTGCGGCTCAGACGCTGCCCGACGCCGCGCAGGGCATGCGCCAGCACGTCCGGGTCGGCGTAACCGGCCGGCAGGTCCTGCTGCTGCATGTAGCGGGCAAATCGGCGCAGGCCTTCGGGCAGCACCGGCTCGTGCCGCTGCAGCAGCTCGCGCACTGCCACCGAGTAATCCGCGACCGGCTGCCCGCCCCAGCGTTCGAAATCGCGCGCCAGCAGATGATCGAACCACATGTCCAGCAGGATCCCGGCGTAGCGCCGGTACGGTGGCGCCAGCAACGCGCGCGCCGCCGCCACCTGGTCGTGTGCGTCGGTGAAGCTGTCGATCGCCCGGTGTAGCCGGATGCCGGCGACGACCCGCGGCGGCAGCGCCGGATCGGGCCGGCCACGCACGAAATCGCCCATCAGGCCGCCCAGGCGCAGGGCCTCGTCGTTACCGGCCAACAGCACGTGTGCCAGATGATTCATGGAACTCCCAGTGCGGTGTTGCATGCCTGGCGGCCCTTTCAGGGCCTGCCGCAGGCGTCAGGGCGAGGCGTAGTGTGCCGCCAAGGGTGGTTCCCTTGGCAAGCGCTGCAACGCGGCCCTGGCGGACGGCAGGCTCCCTCCGGGCGAGTCACTGGGCGGCCATCTGCACCAGCGCGGGCGACCGCCACAGCTGACCGCCCAGTGGCTCGCTGAAAGGGCCGCCAGGCGTGCAACGCTGCACTGGGGATGGTCTGATCAACCAGACGTAGGCGGCAATGCTCAAGAGGCCGGCAGGGTGTGTCGTGTGGCGCCGGGCAGACTGGCCGTCTGTTCAAGCCGCGCGGCGCAGCATGGCGGCCTTTGGAGCATCACCCCTTTCTGCATGGTTCTCGGTCGGGGGGGCCGATTCTGTTTGTCCACAGGCCTTCCTCGCCCCTCAAAGCTGTGACCATCCATGGTCACTCCCCGCGTGCGGGGCGCCGCCTCGACAGACGCCCGGTCTGCTTCATCGCCACCCCTGGGCCCTGCGAACAAACAGAATCGGTGACGCCTGCGCCTGATTGATCAGAGCATCTCTCGCGCCCCCGCGACGGGCGATAAACGATTCAGGCGGTTATCATCGCCGGATGGAAACGTCCGCCCTCGCCGCCGAACCCGCCACTTTCCCCGAGCAGGGCCTCAGCTTCGCGCTGGACGGCCCGGCCGGCAAGCTCGAGTGCGTCAGCGACCGTGCCGAGCCGGCTCACGCACGCCGCGGCGTGGCGGTGATCTGCCACCCGCATCCGGTGCATGGCGGCACCATGCACAACAAGGTGGTGACCATGCTCGAGCGCGCGCTGCGCGAGTCGGGCCTGGACACGGTGCGCTTCAACTTCCGCGGCACCGGCGCGTCGGAAGGCAGCTATGACGAAGGCAACGGCGAAGGCGAGGACCTGGCCGCGGTGGTGGCCTGGGTACGCCGGGTACGCCCCGACGACGCGCTGTGGCTGGCCGGCTTCTCGTTCGGCAGCTACGTTTCGATCCGCAACGCAGCGCGGCTGCGTGCCGATGCACTGGTCAGCGTCGCGCCGCCGGCCGGCCGCTGGGATTTCCAGAGCATGGAGCTGCCCGCCTGCCCCTGGCTGATCGTGCAGGGCGAGGCGGACGAGGTGGTCGAGCCGCAGGCGGTGTTCGACTGGATCGCCAGCCTGCCGGTGCAACCGGAACTGGTGCGCATGCCCGAGACCAGCCATTTCTTCCATCGTCGGCTGATGGACCTGCGCGGCGCGGTCAAGCACGGCGTGCGCGGCTGGCTGCCGCCGGCGCGCGGGTAAACCACCGGACGACCCGCAGCACGATGAGCGAGCCCACCCCGATCGCGCCCAGCGCGCGCTATCACGAAGGCATTGCCGCACACCGCTGGGAGTCCGACCCGGCCCAGCTGGCCGTGCTTCCCGAGCTGGACCGGATGCATGCGGCGCTGTGCGCGACCGCCCCGCCCGCCGGCCTGTTCGGTCGGATCAGGTCCCTGCTGGGCAGCGAGGCGGCCGAACCGGTGCCGGGCCTCTACCTGTGGGGCAGCGTCGGCCGTGGCAAGACCTTCCTGATGGACCTGTTCGCCGCCAGCCTGCCGCACGGCGTCGTCCTGCGCCGGCACTACCACCGCTTCATGGGCGAGGTACATGCGCAGCTGCGCGAGCTGGGCGAACGGCAAAGCCCGCTGACGGAGGTGGCCGCCGGGCTGGCCGGACGCTGCCGGGTGCTGTGCCTGGACGAGTTCCTGGTCGCCGACATCGGCGATGCGATGATCCTGGCCAACCTGCTCGACGCCCTGTTCCAGCGCGGCGTCAGCCTGGTCACCACCTCCAACACGGCGCCGGCGAACCTCTACCAGGGGGGGCTGCAGCGGGCCCGTTTCCTGCCGGCGATCGCGCTGATCCAGCGGCACTGCCACGTGCTGGAGATGGATTCCGCGCGCGACTGGCGGCTGCGCGCGCTGACCCAGGCGCCGGTCTATCACACCCCGCCGGGCGCCGAGGCCGAACGCGCGCTGGCGCGCACCTTTGCCAGCCAGGCGGACAGCGAGCCCGAATGCGACGTCGAGCTGACCATCAACGGCCGACCGATCCGTGCGCGCCGCCGTGCCGAGGGCGTGACCTGGTTCGAGTTCGACGCGCTGTGCGATGGCCCGCGGGCGGTAGCCGATTACATTGCGCTGGCCCGGACCAGCCCCACCGTGATCATTTCCAACGTGCCGCAGTTCTCCATCTACAGCGAGGACCCGGCCAAGCGCTTCATCCAGCTGGTGGACGAGTTCTACGACCGCCACGTCAAGCTTGTGTTGTCCGCCGCCGCCCCGATCACCGAGCTGTATGACGGCCAGCGCCTGCGCGCCGAGTTCGGCCGCACCGAGTCGCGCCTGATCGAGATGCAGAGCGAAGCCTACCTGGCGCTGCCGCACCGCCCCGAGTGAAGGGGCGCCGGGCACTGCTACAGTCATCCCCTGCCCACCACGTGGAGTGATCCATGCCTGCCCTGCTCGCCCTCGCCCTGCTGCTGGGCCACCCCCAGGCGGCCACCAGCAGCGATTTTGCCGACCGGGTCACCCGTGGCCGCGTGGTGGAGGCCGGGCCTGGTGGCGCCGATTACCAGCGCCGCCTGTGGCAGCGGCTGAACGAGCCCACCAGCGCGGCCCTGAAACAATGCCTGCGCCGGCATGCGCCGGCGGACAAGTCGCCATTCACCCTGGTGGCCGATGTTCTGCCCGACGGCACGCCCAGCCGGATCGAGGTCCAGCCGGCCACGCCGGTGGCAAGCTGCATGGCCGACTGGTTTGCCGGGGCGCCCTTGCCGTCGCCACCGCCCACAGCAGGCGCATACCCGGTCGAGATCGATTTCAGCATCGTGCCCTGAGCGCCGCGCGATTTGCGGCCGGCAACGCCACGGCGGTAGGCTGGCCGGGCAAGGTTGGCGGTGACGGCGCCGATCCAGCCGGGAGAGGGCGGCATGCGCACGATCATGGAAGTCTCATCCAGCCACGGCCCTCCGGAAGCGGATCGGCCATCACCGGGCGCGGGCGGACCGACGGTACCGGCCCTGGCCGTCCCGGGCTTCGATGCGGTTGCGCGGATGGTGGTGCGCTCGCTCGACGTGTCACTGGTATCGCTGATCCTCAACGGGGGCACCGCGTACTGGTTCGCCGCCGACGCCGCCGATGCGCATGCGCCGCACCTGCTCAACCCGATCTACCTCGATGCCGCCCGCAGCGGCGCCAGCCAGGTGGTGCTGGACGTACGCGCCGACCGCTTGTTCGGCAGCACGCCGCCGCTGGATGACGAAACACCACCCTCGGTGCGCTTCTTCGCCAGCGAGCCGGTGTTCACCCTCGACGGCCAGCTGATCGGTGCGCTGTGCGTGATGGGTCGTGACGCGCGCGCGGAGCTGGACGAAGCCGGGCGCACCGCACTGCGCGACGCCGCCGCCCTGGCCGGGGCGGGGGTGGTGTTGCGCAGCTATATCGGTCGCACCGACCCGGTCACCGGCCTGCCCCACCGCAACGCCTTCTTCGAGGACCTGCGCGCACGCCAGCACAACGGCGACCGGCTGGCCGCCCTGGTCGCCATCGAGCTGGCCCCGGTGGAACGCTTCAATGCCTTCGTGCGGGCGATGGGTCATGCCTACGCCGAAGAACTGGTCCGCGTGGTGGCCGACCGGGTCGGCCGCTGGATGCCGCCGGACACGCACCTGTACCAGGTCGGGGTGACCCGCTTTGCCGCGGTGCTGCCGGGGACCAGCGGACGCATCTCGAGCGAGCGGCTGGACGAACTGGTGGCGCGCCTGCGCCAGCCCTTCGACTGCCTGGGCATCCCCTTGACCATCCAGCCGGGCGTGGGCCTGCTGGACATGGACATCCGCGAGCTCGACGGCGGCGACCCGCTGCGACTGGTGATGAGCGCCTCGCACGCCGCCCAGCGAAGCGTACGCGGCTGGGCCCGCTACGAGCGCAGCCAGGACGACGAACACCGGCGCGAGTTCTTCCTGGTGACCGAGCTGGCCGCGGCGCTCAGCGAGGGCACGGAACTGCACCTGCACTACCAGCCACGGGTCAGCCTGGTCACCGGTCGCTGCCTGGCGGTGGAGGCGCTGGCCCGCTGGAACCACCCCACGCTCGGAACCATCCCGCCGGGCCTGTTCATCGGGCTGGCCGAGCGCTCGGGCCTGATGCGTTCGCTGACCGAATGGGTGCTCGACCAGAGCATCGCGCAACTGTCCCGTTGGCGCGCCCGGGGCCATGACATCGGCCTGTCCATCAACGTTTCCAATGCCGATTTCGGAGCGGATCTGGTGACCCGGCTGGAGACCGCAGCGGTGCGCCACGGCGTGGATCCGCGCGGGCTGGAGCTGGAGTTCACCGAAAGCACGCTGATGCACCACAGCGATGCCACGCGCCGCCACCTGGAGGCGATCCGCGCGCTGGGCGCGGGCATCGCCATCGACGACTTCGGCACCGGCTACAGCAACCTCACCTCGCTGCGGCAGATGCCCGCCACCAGCCTGAAGATCGACCAGTCGTTCGTGCGCTCGATCCATGCCAACCAGCACGACGCGGCGATCGTGCGCTCGGTGGCCGACCTGGCCCACGACCTGGGCTTTGCGGTGGTGGTCGAGGGGGTCGAGACCCGGATGGTATTCGATGCCGTACGCGACATGGCCTGCGACGAAGTGCAGGGCTACTACATCTCCCGCCCCATCCCCGCCGCCGGGGTCGACGACTGGCTGCGCCAGCACCTTGCTTCCGGCCTGCCACCGGACAGCACGTCCTAGCGCTCCGCCTGGCGCTCACGATCGCCGGAGCGGCGCGAACACTGCCGACGCTTGGTCCAGAACGGCCATTTCGGGCCTGCGGAACACTGAGCGCTTCAGTGGGCGCCAGGAATGACGGCCGTGATCACACCATCGGCCCCGGCCATCCCGCCGACCCGCACCCGCTGCCCGCATGGGCTTCCGCTCTCCGGGCACGGCCGTCACAGCGCTGGCTCAGCCAGTGGGACCGCCCATGACCGGCAGGATCGCGCCGTTGATGTAGCTGGCGCAGCTGGGCGCGGCCAGGAACACGTAGGCCGGCGACAGCTCCTCCGGCTGGGCCGGGCGTCCCATCGGATTGCTCTGGCCGAACTTGGCCACCTTCTTCGCCGGCGCGTCGGCCGGATTCAGCGGCGTCCACACCGGCCCCGGAGCCACCGCGTTGACCCGGATCCCGCGCGAGACCAGGTTGCTGGCCAGCGACATGGTGAAGGCATGGATCGCGCCCTTGGTGGCCGAGTAGTCGAGCAGGTGCGAGTTGCCGAACAGGCCGGTCTCCGAGCCGGTGTTCACGATGCTGCTGCCTTCGTGCAGATGCGGCAGCGCCGCCTTGGCCATGTTGAAGTAGCCGTAGATGTTGGTGCGCATGGTCAGGTCGAAGTGCTCTTCGGTGATGTCCTCGAGCGAGCCGGCATGCTCCTGGAACGCGGCGTTGTTGACCAGCACGTCCAGCTTGCCGAACTCGTCCACCACCTGCTCGACCGCCTCGCGGCAGAACTCCGCGTCGCGCACGTCGCCGCGGATCAACAGGCATCGGGCACCTTCTTTTTCCACCTGCTGCCGGGTTTCCTGCGCATCGCCATCCTCGGCCAGATAGACGATCGCCACGTCCGCACCCTCGCGCGCATACAGCACCGCCACCGCACGACCGATGCCCGAGTCGGCCCCGGTGATCAGCGCGGCCATGCCTTCGAGCTTGCCGCTGCCGCGGTATTCGGCCGCGGTGTATTGCGGGCGCGGCTGCAGCTCCGATTCGTTGCCCGGCTTGCGCAGGTGTTGCGCCGGCATTTTCTGCGGCCGTGCGCGAGGACTGGTCGATGGCTGCTTCTTCGGCGTCGCGGACTTCTTCGCCGGGGCACTCTTGGCGGCCGACTTCTTCTGCCTGGCGTCGGTGGCATCGGTCTGCCGCTGGATCTTGCGCTGCTTGGCGACCGTGCCGTTGCCGGAGGGCGCGGCGCTCTTGCGCGCCGGAGTCTTGCTGGCGGTGCGGGAGGCGTTCTTCTGGGTAGCCATGGGCGATGTCCGTCGTTGCAGGTACCGGGCGACCATAGACAGCGCATCGTCGGATCGAGGTGATCGCAGCCATCGCATTCCTTGATGCGGCCATGACGCGCAACGGCCGGGACCGGCGCCGTGCACCGGCGAAGACCGGCGGTCCGACGACCGCCACGGTACCGGCGCGCTGCCCTAGAATCGTCGTGCCCGCCCGATCCGGATCGCGCATGAGCCACGTCCTGCCCGCCTGTGCCCGATTGCCGCTGCGCTTCGACCCCGAGGCGCTGCGGCAGGCCGCCATGGCATTGCCCGAGGGCGTCTGGATGCCGCATTTCAACAGCGGCTATCACCAGGGCGACTGGAGTGGCGTGGCGCTGCTGGCGCACGAGGACGCACCGCTGCCCCTGGTGGCCGGCAGCGGCGCGGTGCGCCCCACCGAGCACTGCAATGCCTTCTGGCAGGAACAACTGCAACGGTTTGCGACCGAGCGGCGTGGCGCGCGCCTGCTCCGGCTGGGACCGGGCGGCTGCATCCGCGAGCACCGCGACGACGACCTGGGCCTGCCCGACGCCGACCGGCGCCTGCACATTCCCATTGTCACCGACGACCAGGTGGATTTCCTGCTGGACGGACAGCGGGTACCGATGCAGCCGGGCGAGTGCTGGTTCATGGACCTGTCCCGCCCGCACCGGGTGGAGAACCACGGCGGCAGCATGCGCATCCACCTGGTGCTCGATTGCCGCCCCTCGCCCTGGCTGGACGCGCAGATCGGCGCCGGCCTGGCCGACACCCCGCCGTGCGGGCCCAGCCGCGGCAGCCTGGCGCTGGCCGGTTTTCGCGATTGGTTGCAGCGCGAGCCGGCCTGGGAGGCCAAGCTGGCGGCGCTCGAGCAGGCCGATGCGTTCGAGGAGCAGGTGCTGGCTCTGGCGGCCACCAGCGGCCACGCTTTCAGCCGCGAGGATCTGCGCGCGGCGATGGCGCAGGCGCGCCGCGACTGGAGACGGCAATGGCTGGCCTGAGCTGCGCCGTGGACTGGCGGGGCTGGCTGCCGGTCAGGATCGGGCAGGACGCCGGCCACCTCGCCGTCGACTGGTGCAGGTTCGATGCGCGACCGCTGCGCGAGCCGTTCTTCCACGACAGCGTGGAGGCGATCCTGCAACTACCGTTCAACCAGGCCTTTGGCCGCCGCACCGGACTGGAACCGCTGCTGGCCTGGCACGCGCGCAGCCCGGGGCTGGCGCCGACCGCGTTCGTGCTGCATGCCTCGCGCTGCGGCTCCACCCTGCTGGCTCAGATGCTGGCGCGCCTGGCCAGCCACATCGTGCTGTCCGAACCGCCGGCGCTGGACACGCTGTTGCGCGCGCATTACCCCGAGCCGGCGGTGGCCGCGGACCAACCGGCCGCCCTGCGCGCGCTTCTGTCGGCCTGCGGACAGCGTCGGGCCGGCGGCGAACGGGCCCTGGTGGTCAAGCTCGATGCATGGAACATCGCCGAGCTTCCGCTGCTGCGGCAATGCTTTCCCCGGACCCCGTGGCTGTTTCTGTACCGCGATCCGCTGGAGATCGTGGTTTCGCAGTTGCGCATGCCCGGCCGGCACGTGGTGCCGGGCATGCTCGGGCACTCGCCGATCGCCTTGCCGGCCGAGCAGGCCACCGGTCTGTCGCGGGCCGAATACGTGGCGCGGATCGTCGGCCGTCTGCTCGATGCAGGGCTGGCGCATTGCCACGCACTGGGCGGATGGGCGGTCAACTACGACGAACTGCCGATGGCGCTGGGTGGCCGGCTGGCCCACCTGTTCGCACTCACCGCCGATGACGCGGCCACCGCCCTGGCCGGCGCGCGGGATCACGCCAAGCGCCCGGGCGAACGCTTCCGCCCCGACCGGCAGGACAAGCAACATGCCGCCGATGAAGCCACGCGCATGCACGTGCAGCGCTGGGCGCAACCGGCCTACGCCGGGCTGGAGGCACTGCGCCACCGGCAGCTCGGGCCAGCCGCGCAGCCCGCCTGAGCGGCGGGCTGGCACGATTGTCCGAGTCACCGCAGCGGTGCGAAGGCGGCATGACTTCTCGCCATGCAGCCGGTCACGCCGCGATGCCGGACCGGCACGGCGGCTCGCCGCATCGGCCGGACCTCAGTCCTCCGGCATGGTCAGCTCGAACTCCTTCGGCGGCGTCTGGCCGGCGAGGTAGTGCACGAAGTAATCCCAGCGCCGGCGGGTGGCGTACAGCGTGCCGGTCTTGCCGTAGCCGTGGTGGACGTTGGGGATCAGCAGCAGGTCGAAGTCCTTGTTGGCCTTGATCAGCGCATCGACCACCAGCAGCGTGTTGGACAGCGGCACGTTGTCGTCCATCGTGCCGTGCACCAGCATCAGGTGGCCCTTGAGGTTGGCCGCGTGGTTCTGGTTGGCCTGCTCGTCGTAGTTGCTGTTGCCGTCCTTGTCCTTGACCTCCAGGCCCTGCCACTTCTCGGCCCAGTCGTCCTCGTAGTTGCGGTTGTCGTGGTTGCCGCTCTCGGACCAGCCGACCTTGAAGAAGTCCGGGTAGCGGAACATGCCGCCGGTGCTGGCGTTGCCACCACCGGAATGGCCCCAGATGCCGACCCGGTCCAGGTCGATCCACGAATAGCGCTTGCCCAGCTCCTTCAGACCGGCCACCTGGTCGGGCAGCGTGTTGTCGCCGATGTTCTTGAAGTAGGCATCGTGGAAGGCCTTGGAACGCCACGGCGTACCCATGCCGTCGATCGCCACCACGATGAAGCCCAGCTCGGCCAGCGCCTGGTTGTCGCCGCGCGCGGACAGGAAGTTGCGCCCGCGCACCGAGCCGGTCTGCGGACCGGGATAGATGTAGTCGACGATCGGGTACTTCTTCGACGGGTCGAAGTGGGTCGGCTTGAACATCATGCCGTACAGGTCGGTCTTGCCGTCGCGCGCCTTCACCGTGAACGGGGTCGGTGGCTGCCAGCCGGTGGCCGCCAGCCGGCTGATGTCGGCCCTGGCCACCGGCGCCAGCACGTGGCCGTCGCTGGAACGGCGCAGCACCGTGGTCGGGGCGGTGGTCGGGGTCGACCAGGCGTCGACGAACACGTCGCCGTCAGGCGACAGCATGATCTCGTGGTTGGCCGGCTCCGGCGTCAGCAGGGTCGGCTGGCCGCCATCCAGGCTGACCTTGAAGAACTGCTGATAGTACGGGTTGACCCCGGCGGTGCGCCCGACTCCGCGGAACCACAGCATGCGGGTCTTCGGGTCGACCTTGAGCACCTCGGTGACGTTGCCTTCGCCGCTGGTGATCTTGCGCTTGAGCTTGCCGCTGTCCAGGTCGTACAGGTACAGGTTGCCCCAGTTGTTGCGCTCGGAGAACCACACCGCCTCGTGCGTCTGCGGCAGGTAGGCCCAGTTGACCTTGCCGTTGCCGCTTTCGTAGTAGGTCGGCACGCTTTCCTCGAAGGCCGTGCGCACCGCGCCGGTGGCCGCATTGGCGATGCGGAACCACTCGTGCTTGTGGTCGCGCGAGGTGGAGACGAACGCCAGCGTGCTGCCGTCCGGCGCCCACTTCACGTCGTCCCAGCCGCCCTCGGGACCGCAGCTGACGTCGTCGCACAGGCTGGAGCGGTGCTGGTCCGGCGGCATCTTCAGGCGCACCACCTTGTGGCTGGGCACGTCGATGATCACCCGCTCGATCATGGTCACGTGCTTGTCGCCGACCAGGGGGTACTTCCACTGGATCAGCTCCGGATGACCGACCTTGGTGCGGATCATGTACATCTCGCCGGTCTTGCGCTGGTCCTGCTGGAAGGTGGCGATCCGCTTCGAATCGGGCGACCACTCCAGGATCGCGTGGTTGGTGTGCTTCCAGCCGGCGTTGTCGGTGGCGTAGCCGAAGTCCTTGATGCCGTCGGTGGTCAGCTGGGTTTCCTTGCCGGTGGCCACATCGCGCAGCCACAGGTTCCAGTCGCGGATGAACGCCTCGGTGGTCTTGTCCGGCGACAGCACGCCCGGCTCGTCGCCGGCCTGCTTCGGGGCGGTCTTGGCCAGGCACACCGGCTTGGCCGCCTGCAGGTCGCACAGGTAGTGCTTGCCCTTGAGCTGGATGTCCAGGCGCCCGTCCGGAAGCGCGGTGAAATCGGCCACGCCCAGCTTGTCCGCCTTGACCGGCTTGCCCACCACCGCACCCAGCGCGGCGGCAAGCTTGGTCTGGTCGAACGCGTCACGCGCGCCGGAGGTCACGTCCATCACGCGGTAATGGTCGCCCTGGGCGTCGTGGTCGACATACCAGAAATGGCTGTCGTCCAGCCAGGTCACCCGGGTCACCGCATGGTCGACCAGCGGCGCGGTGTTGTAGCCCAGGAAGCTGGCCGCCCGGGCGTAGTCCGCGCGCGTTACCTGGCCGTCGCTTGCCGCGGCGGTTCCGGCCAGCGCGGTCATGACCAGCGCTCCCACCAGTCGCCTACTGTGGATGATCGAACCCATGCTGCACTCCCGTGGCGTTGAAAATTGGGGCGGGCCCGGATCTGGCGCGACCGCCGCTGAACACTTGATCCTATCGCGCCCGACCGCGGCGGACCCCTGCCAGAGGTATTGGCGCCCGCGGGCTCAACGCGAGCGGGCCTTTGCAGGGTGGGCTTCAGCCCACCAAAAGCCAACGGAGCGAGCAAGCCGAAAGCCGGTGGGCTGAAGCCCACCCTACGCTAAGCCTTCGCCTACCCCACGCGCACGCGGCTTGACGCGCGATCGGCGGCCGCCCACGCTCGCCGGAGCCGTCCGTCGGAATCGCGCATGCAGCCGCTCAAGATCATTGGCAACTACGTCTCGCCCTATGTCCGCAAGGTGCTGGTGTGCCTGGAGATCAAGGGGCTGGCCTACGAGATCGACCCGATCGCGCCGTTCGTCGGCAACGACGCGTTCGAGCGGCTCAGCCCGCTCCGTCGCATTCCGGTGCTGATCGACGGCGACCTGGTGCTGAACGATTCCTCGGTGATCTGCCAGTACCTGGAGGACCGGCAGCCGAGCCCGTCGCTGTACCCCGCCGACATCCGCGAGCGCGCCCGCGCGCGCTGGCTGGAGGAATACGCCGACACCCGGCTGGCCGACGCGCTGATCTGGCGGCTGTTCTACCAGCTGGCGATCAAGCGGCACGTGTTCGGTGAGGCGACCGACGAGGCGGTGGTCGCGCAGGCGCGCGAACAGGCGATCCCGGCGGCGCTGGACTACCTCGAGCAGCAGTTGCCGGCCGACGGCTTCGTGTTCGGCGCGCTGTCGATCGCCGACATCAGCATCGCCAGCTTCTTTCGCACCGCCGCCTTCGTGCGTTTCGCCATCGACCCGGTCCGCTGGCCGCGGACCGCAGCGCTGGTGGACCGGGTGCAGGCGCAGCCGGCGTTCCAAACGCTGGCCCGGCTGGAGGATGCCATGCTGCGCCTGCCGCTGGCCGAACAGCGCGCCGCCCTGCGGGCCGCCGGCGCACCGTTGACCGCCGAGACCCTGGGCACCGCCGCACCCCGGCGCGGCCTGCCCCGCGAGTAAGTCCCGAGCGCCACTGTTGTCGGCCGCTGACGGGCGCTGCTCCAACGGCTTGGGCGACGCGCACCTGGGAGGGGGCAGCCGGTGACATGGGCTTGCTAGAACGAGCAGCAAAGATTGGCTGTCGCTCTTGGTCGCTGCTTAGAAAGACGAGGGCGTCCGATAGGGCCGGCCACGCCCTCAGGACTCGCCGTATCCCAGCCTGCGCTGGGAAGACGGCAAGGGAGCTCGGTCGCCGCGCAAAGCGCAAGCCCTCGAGCACGCAGTGGCTGCACAAGGCGATGCGCAGCGAGCCGTCACCGAATCCCTTCGGGAGTCGAGCGGGGCGGGACGACAAGGCCCGCAGGGGAACGGGCAGGACGCCCGTTCCTTTTCGCCAGGACAGGCGAGGACATGGATGTCCGAGGTAGAGCAACGCAGGAGCAGTTGCCGGAGGTCCTGTCGAAAAGCCCGGCCCGACCCGCGTGCCCGCAGCGCCGCAGGCGCGGAGGGACGATGGACGCAGGGTGCCCTTCTCTTTACTCCAGGCATCCTGCCTTCCGCCCTTCGGGCCGGCTTCGCCGTTCGCGCCGCTCCTGCGGCGCAGTGGTTACTTTCTCTTACTCCGGGCATCCTGCCCTCCGCCCTGCGGGCCAGCTGCGCTGTTCGCCCGCGCTCCAGGCGCGGTCGTGGGCAAGCAAGAGAAAGTGACTCGGCGTCCGCAGGACGTCGAAAGCCCCGGAGGCAAGGGCAAGACGCTGGATCCCAGCCTACGCTGGGAAAACGGTAAGGAAGCTCGGTCGCCGCGCAAAGCGCAAGTCGTCTAAGCACGCAGCGGCTCCACAAGGCGATGCGCAGCGAGCCGTCACCCAGGTCCCTTCGGGAGTCGAGCGGGGCGGGACGACAAGGCCCGCAGGGGAACGGGCAGGACGCCCGTTCCTTTTCGTCAGGACAGGAGGTCCTGTCGAAAAGCCCGGCCCGACCCGCGTGCCCGCAGCGCCGCAGGCGCGGAGGGACGATGGACGCAGGGTGCCCTTCTCTTTGGTTACTTTCTCTTGGGCAAGCAAGAGAAAGTGACTCGGCGTCCGCAGGACGTCGAAAGCTCTTGTGCCTTCCGCAGTCGAGCGGGGCGCCACGACAAGGCTCGCAGGGGAACACGCAGGGTGCCCTTCTCTTGACTCCAGGCATCCTGCCTTCCGCCCTTCGGGCCGGCTTCGCCGTTCGCGCCGCTCCTGCGGCGCAGTGGTTACTTTCTCTTACTCCGGGCATCGTGCCCTCCGCCCTGCGGGCCAGCTGCGCTGTTCGCCCGCGCTCCAGGCGCGGTCGTGGGCAAGCAAGAGAAAGTGACTCGGCGTCCGCAGGACGTCGAAAGCCCCGGAGGCAAGGGCAAGACGCTGGATCCCAGCCTACGCTGGGAAAACGGTAAGGAAGCTCGGTCGCCGCGCAAAGCGCAAGTCGTCTAAGCACGCAGCGGCTCCACAAGGCGATGCGCAGCGAGCCGTCACCCAGGTCCCTTCGGGAGTCGAGCGGGGCGGGACGACAAGGCCCGCAGGGGAACGGGCAGGACGCCCGTTCCTTTTCGTCAGGACAGGAGGTCCTGTCGAAAAGCCCGGCCCGACCCGCGTGCCCGCAGCGCCGCAGGCGCGGAGGGACGATGGACGCAGGGTGCCCTTCTCTTTGGTTACTTTCTCTTGGGCAAGCAAGAGAAAGTGACTCGGCGTCCGCAGGACGTCGAAAGCTCTTGTGCCTTCCGCAGTCGAGCGGGGCGCCACGACAAGGCTCGCAGGGGAACACGCAGGGTGCCCTTCTCTTGACTCCAGGCATCCTGCCTTCCGCCCTTCGGGCCGGCTTCGCCGTTCGCGCCGCTCCTGCGGCGCAGTGGTTACTTTCTCTTACTCCGGGCATCCTGCCCTCCGCCCTGCGGGCCAGCTGCGCTGTTCGCCCGCGCTCCAGGCGCGGGCGTGGGCAAGCAAGAGAAAGTGACTCGGCGCCCGCAGGACGTCGAAAGCTCTGGAAGCTAGGGCATCGCGCTGGATCCCAGCCTGCGCTGCACGGCACACGAGGCGGCCGGACTCGCCCCCCCCGTAGACCGACAAAGGCCACGCCGTCGCCCCGCTGACGCTCGTTAGCCGAACTCAGGCGTACAGCGCTTCCGTGACAAAGCGGCCACGTCACCACCGCGTCAGCTTCATGAACGGACGTCTATCGTCGATCCGGTGGCGCAGGAGGGGGCGCGCGTGATCATGGGAGATCGATTCGATGCATGGCGCGGTTCTGTCCCGTCTTGAAAAACTGTGGGAAACGCCCCCGACACTGCTCGGCAAGCTGTCCACGGTCGACCACAAGACCATCGGCATCCGCTACATCGTCACCGCCTTCGTCTTCCTGCTGGTCGGCGGCGTCGAGGCGCTGATGCATGCGCGTGCAGCTGTCCCATCCGGACAGCCACCTGCTCTCGCCGGAGGCGTACAACCAGCTGTACACGATGCACGGCATGACCATGATCTTCTGGTACGCCGCGCCGATCCTGTCGGGCTTCGGCAACTACCTGGTGCCGCTGATGCTCGGCTCGCGCGACATGGCGCTGCCCGCGGCTCAACGCCTTCAGCTACTGGACCTTCCTGCTGTCCGGGCTGCTTCTCTACGCGGGCCTGGCGATCGGGCAGGCGCCGCACGCCGGCTGGTTCGCCTACGTGCCGTACACCGACCGCGCCCGTACTCGCCCGGCGCTGGGCATGGACTTCTACGCGCTGTCGCTGATCTTCCTGACCATCTCCACCACGGTCGGCGCGATCAACTTCCTCGTGACCATCTTCCGCCTGCGCGCGCCGGGCATGTCGCTCAACCGGATGCCGCTGTTCATGTACAGCACCAGCACCATCTCGGTCGCTGATCGTGCTGGCGCTGCCGGCGCTCACCGCCGCCTGCGTGTTCCTGCTGACTGCGACCGCAACTGGGGCACGCACTTCTTCGACGCGGCCTACGGCGGCTCGCCCGCTGCTGTGGCAGCACCTGTTCTGGTTCTTCGGCCATCCCTGGGTCTACATCATCTTCCTGCCGGCCACCGGCATGATCTCGATGATCATCCCGGTGTATGTCGCGGCGGCCGATCGTGCGGCTACATCTACGTGGCGCTCGCCACCGTGCTGACCGGGCTGGTCGGCATGGGCGTGTGGGTGCACCACATGTTCGCCACCGGCATGAACCAGCTCGCGATGAGCTTCTTCGCCGCGGCCAGCATGACGATCTCGATGTTCAGCACCATCCAGGTGTTCGCCTGGATCGCCACGATGTGGCACGGGCAAGCTGGTGATGACCACCGCCGATGCGCTTCGCGATCGGCTTCATCGCGCGTGTTCATCATCGGCGGCCTGAACGGCGTGATCACCGGCTGTCATCCCGTTCGACTGGCAGCTCACCGACACCTACTTCGTGGTGGCGCACATCCACTACGTGCTGATCGGCGCCAACCTGTTCCCGGTGATGGCCGCGCTCTACTACTGGTTCCCGAAGATGACCGGCCGGCTGCTGAACGAGCGCGCCGGGCTGCTGGAGCTTCTGGATGATGTTCGTCGGCTTCAACATCGGCTTCTTCCCGATGCACCTGGCCGGGCTGATGGGCATGCCGCGGCGCATCTACACCTATCGATGCGTCGATGGGCTGGGACGGCATCAACGCCACCATCACCGGCGGCGCCGTGATCTTCGTGATCGGCCTGCTGGTCAGCCTGGGCAACTTCGTGCGTGTCCCTGCGCAGCGGACGCCGCGCCGGCCCCGAACCCCTGGCAGCCGACACGCTGGAATGGTCGATGCCCTCGCCGCCGCCGGTGTACGCGTTCGAGCGCATCCCCACGGTCGCAATCGCGCCACCCGCTGTGGGACGCGCACGACGAAGAGCCGACCCGCGCGACGAGCGCCGTCCTCGACCACGGCCGCTACACGCTTTCCACCAGCTCGGCTGGATGCGCGCCCGGTGGCGATCGCCAAGATGCCCGAGGACACGCTGATGCCGCTGATCCTGGCGCTGCTGCTGACCGGCCTGTTCACCGCGCTGCTGCTCAAGGCGCTGGTCTGGGCGCTGGTGCGTGGCGATCCTGGGCGTGCTGGCGGCGGCCGCCTGGCTGTGGCCCGAAGCGGAGAAGCACGCATGAGCGAGACCGTCGTCATCGTCGGCAAGGAACCGGTGGTCCACGATGAGGCCACCGCCGATGTGCGCATCGGGGAACTGGCCTGGGACGAGCGGCGCGGCACGCGCAGCATGTGGCTGTTCATCGCCACCGAGGCGATGCTGTTCGTGGCCTGTTCTTCGCCTACTTCTACCTCGGCGCCGGCCAGCCGACACTGGCCGATGGACGACCCGCCCAAGCTGGGCAAGGCGCTGGATCATGCTGGTGATCCTGCTCAGCAGCAGCGTGGTGCTGTGGTTCGGCGAGCAGCTGGGCAAGCGCGGCCAGGCGCTGTACGCCAAGCTGGCGGTGGCCTGCACCTGCGTGCTGGGCGGCGTGTTCCTGTTCGTGCAGACGCTCGAGTACACGCGACCACCTGAAGACCCTGGTGCCGAGCGACCGACGCCTACGGCTCGATCTTCTACACCATCACCCGGTTCACGCGCTGCACGTGATGGTGGGCCTGTCGATGCTGCTGTACATGCTGTTCCTGCCGCATCCGGAGCACACCGAGAAGCCCCCGTACAAGGCCATTGCACAACGCCGGCATGTACTGGCACTTCGTCGACTGCGGTGTGGGTGATCATCGTCACCCTGCTGTACCTGGTGCCGAACCTGGAGGGCATGCCGTGATGGCCGCCGCCGACGACCCGTCGTCCGCCGTCGCGCGGCTGGCTCTGGTTCGGCGTGGTCGCCGCGCCGATCGCCTGGGCGGCGCAGGAGTGGTTCGGCTGGTACCTGTCCAGCGCCCCGTGCGATCCGCACACCGTATCCAGCGCGGTGATCGATCACACCCGCTGGTGGCTGACCGGGGTGCACGTAGCCGCCCTGCTGGTGGCGCTGTCGGCGCTGTGGGCCGGCTGGCGCGGGTGGCACCGTTCCGAGGACGTCGCCGCCCGCGACAACCCGGTGCTGGTCGATCGCTACCTGGGCGCCGTGGGCACCATCATCAGTGCGATCGGGCTGGCCGCGCTGGTCTGGGCCTCGCTGGGTACGTACATGCTGCCGGCCTGCGAGGCGATGCGATGAAGCCGCGCTGGCTCGCACTGCTGTTGCCGCTGGCGCTGCTGACCGCCTGCGAGGGCGGCCGCGATACCGGCGGCGCCGGGCTGCGCGTGGACGGCAATCCGGACCAGGGCGCGCAGCTGATCAAGCAGTACCGCTGCGGCGCCTGCCACACCATCCCCGGCGTGCACGGCGCCAACGGCATGGTCGGGCCGCCGCTGATCTATTTCTCGCGCCGCACCTACATCGCCGGCGAACTGCCCAACACCCCGGACAACCTGGTGCGCTGGCTGCTCGACCCGCCCGCGGTGGAACCGGGCACCGCGATGCCCAACCTCGGCCTGCGTCCGAGCAGCAGGCCCGCGACATCGCCGCCTACCTGTACACCTTGAGGTAACGATGACACTGCTACGCACCCTCGCCCTGCGCTGCCGGCCTGCTTGCCACCGCCGCGTGCGGTGTCGCCCATGCCGACGATCCAGCCCACGCCTGCCGGCCGAATGGCACACCGGCGGCACGGTCACCGTCGCCGCCGCCGCCGATGCAAGATGGTCTCGCCGCTTGCCCAACGGCGAATGGACGCTGCCGGCCGGCGACTGCGCCAACACCCGCTACAGCCCGCTGGACCAGATCAACACCGCCAACGTCGCGCAACCTGAAGGTCACGACCACGCTGTCCACCGGCATTCCGCACGGCCACGAGGGCCAGCCGCTGGTGGTGGGCAACACGATGTACATCGTCACGCCGTTCCCGAACAACCTGATCGCCGTCGACCTGACCAAGCCCGGCGGCGCGCTGAAGTGGATCTACCAGCCGCATCCGAACCCGCAGGCGGTCGGCATCGCCTGCTGCGACGTGGTCAACCGCGGCGCCTCCTACGCCGACGGCAAGATCATCTACGCCACGCTGGACGCGCAGGCGGTGGCGGTGGACGCCAAGACGCGGCAAGGAGGTCTGGCGCACCAAGGTGGGCGACATCAACGTCGGCGAGACCATCACCATGGCCCCGCTGGTCGGTCAAGGACAAGGTGATCGTCGGCAACTCCGGCGGCGAGCTGGGCGTGCGCGGCTGGATCAAGGCGCTGGACGTGGACACCGGCAAGGAGGTCTGGCGCGCCTACAACACCGGCCCGGACAAGGACGTGCTGATCGGTCCGGACTTCCACCCGTTCTATCCCAAGGACCAGGGCAAGGACCTGGGGGTGAAGACCTGGCCGCCGAACCAGTGGAAGCTGGGCGGCTCGCACCGTGTGGGGCTGGATCTCCTACGACCCGGAGACCAACCTGATCTACTACGGCACCGGCAATCCGGGCGTCTGGAACCCCGACCTGCGGCCGGGCGACAACAAGTGGTCCATCCACGATCATCGCGCGCGATGCCGACACCGGCCAGGCGAGGTGGGCCTACCAGATCGTCCCCGCACGACGCCTGGGACTACGACGAGATCATGGAGAACATCCTGGTCGACATGCACTGGGACGGGCGCATGCGCAAGCTGCTGATCCACCCCGGCCGCACCGGCTTCGTCTTCGTGCTCGACCGCACGACCGGCGAGCTGCTCTCGGCCGAGAAATTCGTCGACTCGACCAACTGGGCCAACGGCTACGACCTGAAGACCGGCAAGCCGGACGATGAACCCGGAGAAGCGCACGCACTTCGGGCACGGTCACCAAGAACATCTGCCCCTCCTCCACCGGCGGCCAAGGAGTTCATCCCCTCGGCGCTCTCGCCGCAGCACCGGGCTGCTCTACATCCCCGCGCACAACACCTGCATGGACTACGAGGGGATCGAGGCCAACTACATCGCCGGCACGCCCTACCTGGGCGCCAACGTGAAGATGTATCCGGGACCGGGCGGCTTCCAGGGCGAGCTGGTCGCCTGGGATCCGGTCGCACGCGCGAGAAGGTGTGGACGATCAAGGAGCGCGACTTGCCGGTGCTACAGCGGCGTGCTGGCCACCGGCGGCGACGTGGTCTTCTACGGCACCATGGACGGCTGGTTCAAGGCGGTCGACGCGCGCACCGGCGCCGTGCTGTGGAAGTTCAAGATCGGCTCGGGCATCGTCGGCAACCCGATGACCTACCTCGGCCCGGACGGCAAGCAGTACGTGGCGGTCTATTCGGGCGTGGGCGGCTGGATGGGCGCGGTCGCGTTTCCCGAGCGATCTCGGCCGACGACCCTACCGCCGGCCTGGGCGTGGTCGGCGCGATGAAGAAAATCAAGCAGGTACACCGGCACCGGGGAACGTGCTCTATGTCTTCGGTTTCTAGGCCCCTGGCCTGGTTGGCTGCTGGCGCTGCTGGCCGCTCGCCGGCGGCGCACGCGGCCGGACGCGACGCCGCGCCGGCGGCGCCGGCAGACGCCGGCCGACACGCTGCGCGTCTGCGCCGACCCCAACAACCTGCCGTTCTCCAACGCCGCGCGGCGAGGGCTTCGAGAACGCGCTGGCGCGGCTGGCCGCGCGACGACCTGGCATCGCACGCTGGTCTACACCTGGTTCCCGCAGCGCCGCGGCTTCGTGCGCAACACGCTCAAGGCCGGCCGGTGCGACGTGGTCATGGGCGTGCCCACGCGGCTACGAGCATGGCGCAGACCACGCGTGCCGTACTACCGCTCCACCTACGTGTTCGTGACCGCGACGCGACCGCCACCTCGACATCAGCGAGCTTCGACGACCCGCGCCTGCGCCAGCTGCGCATCGGCGTACACGCGGTCGGCGACGACTACGCCAACGTGCCGCCTGCGGTGGCGCTGGCGCGCCGCGGCATCGTCGACAACCTCGTCGGCTACAGCATCTACGGCGACTACTCCAAGCCGGAGCCGACCCGCTCGCTGATCGACGCGGTGGCCGACGGACGACATCGACGTGGCGATTGCCTGGGGGCCGCTCGCCGGCTACTTCGCGCAGCAGGAAAAGGCGCCGCTGCGGATCGAACCGGTGCACGGCGAGACCGACCCGGCGCTGGCCATGCGCTTCGACATCTCGATGGGGGTGCGCCACGGCGACACCCGGCTGCAGCACACGCTCAACGACTTCATCGCACGGCGGCACGACGCCATCGACCACGTGCTCACCCGCTACGGCATTCCGCAGGTAGCCGGTGAGGCTTCATCGACCACGGGAGGCGCACCATGACGCGCGCACTACGGCAGGCACTCTTGATCGGCGCGCTATGCCTGGGCGGCGCCGCGCTGGCCGGCTGCCACGGCAGCGACCAGGGCAGCGGCGACACCGCCATCGGCAGCGCCCCGCAGACGCCGACCGGCCCGGTACCCGGCCCGGGCAAGGCCGCCCCGGCCAGGCGCGGCCCCTACACCGGCGACCCGGTGGCCACCTACGAAGGGCGCAAGCTGTTCGTGCAATACAACTGCGCCGGCTGCCATGGCGGTCACGCCGGCGGCGGCATGGGCCCGAGCCTGCGCGACCAGGACTGGATCTACGGCGGCGACGACGAGGACGTGTTCGACTCGATCTCGCGCGGCCGCGCCCATGGCATGCCGGCCTGGGGCACCCGATTGCCACCGGACCAGACCTGGAAGCTGGTGGCCTACATCCATTCGCTGCGCACGCCGGGCGAGCCCGATGCGCCGGGGCGCTGAGCCGATGCGTCGCGCGATCGCCCGCCTGGCTCCGGCGCTGGCCGCGCTTGCGCTGGCCGGCTGCCAGCAGGGGCCACAGAACTTCCTGTTTCCCGAAGGCACCGCGGCGCACCAGCTGGCCCGGCTGGGCTGGACCGCGCTGATCGCCTTCTCCGCGGTCACCGTGATCGTGTGGATCTTGCTGATCGCGGCGGTGAGCCGCCGCCGCGGCAGCTTCGACGAACACGCGCCGGTGGACTCCAACGAAGGCATCAACTGGATCCTGGTCGGCGGCCTGATCGTGCCCGCTTCGATCCTCAGCGTGATGTTCGTGTTCACCCTGGGCACGCTCAACGACTTCCCGATGGCCAAGCTGATGAAGCCGGAGCCGAGCATCCGGGTCACCGGCCAGCAATGGTGGTTCACTGGCGAGTACCTGGACCCGGACGTGTCGCAGCATTTCCGCGCGCCGACCGAGCTGCACATCCCCGCGGGCCAACCGGTGAACATCGAGCTGCAGACGCGCGACGTGATCCACTCGTTCTGGGTGCCCAAGCTGCACGGCAAGGTGGACCTGGTTCCGGGCATGGTCAACCGGATCCGCCTGCGGGCGGACAAGCCGGGCATCTACGAGGGCGAATGCGCCGAGTTCTGCGGTGCCCAGCACGCGCACATGCGGCTGCGCATCTTTGCCGACACCCCCGCCGACTACGCCCGCTGGAAGGCCAACCAGCTGGCCGAGGCGCGCGCGCCTGCCACGCCGGCGCAGCGGCACGGCCAGGAGGTTTTCCTGCAAGGTCCCTGCGCGGTCTGCCACACCATCCGCGGCACCCCGGCGCAGGGTGCAGTGGGGCCGGACCTGACCCACGTCGGCAGTCGCACCCGCATTGCCGGCGGCATGCTGGTCAACAACACCGCCAACCTGGAGGCGTGGATCGTGCACGCCCAGTCGCTCAAGCCCGGCGCGCGCATGCCGGACATCCAGAGCCTTACCGGCAAGCAGCTGCGCGACCTGACCATCTATCTGCAGAGCCTGAAATAACCGGAGGTTTCCATGTACCGTGCCGCCCCACTCGCCGCCGTCGTCGCCCTCGGGCTGCTCACCGCCGGTTGCGACAACGACAGGGACCAGAGCCGCAGCCCGGCGAACGCACCCGCCTCCGGGGTCGCCACCACCCAGCAAGGCGCCGATCCGGACCTGCAGGCGCCCGGCCACAACATGCCGGCCAGCTGTGCCCAGTTGCCCACGGCTGACCAGCTCAAGCAGTGGCTGAAAAAGGTGCCGAACGACGCCGAGGTCGGCGGTTTCGCCGGCGGCCGGCACGAGTGGGCTGCGGTGGTCGACCGCGAAGGCCGGCTGTGCGCAGTGGCCGCCGCCGACGACGACGTGACCAAGCCGTGGCCCGGCTCCAAGGGCATCGCCATCGCCAAGGCGTTCACCGCCAACGCGTTCAGCAACGACAAGACCCCGATGTCCACCGCGCGGCTGTACACCATGGCGCAGCCCGGACGCTCGCTGTACAGCGCCTCGCACGGCGACCCGTACAAACCATCCTGCCTCACCGCACCCTCGGAGAACGCACCGCTGGGCGAGGTCTGCGGCGGGGTCATCGTGTTCGGCGGCGGCCTGCCGCTGTACCGCAACAAGACCAAGCTGGGTGGGCTGGGCCTGAGCGGCGACACCCCCTGCGCCGACCAGGAGATCGCCAAGCGCGTGCGCGACGCCGCCGGCCTCAATCCCCCCGGCGGCGCCACTGTGGACGACATCACCTACAGCAGCGTCGACGGCGCTTCGATCTACACCCACCCGCTGTGCTACCACACCTGGCGCAACGGCAAGAAGATCGGCGAGGCGCCACCGGCCCAGGGCTATTGATGCGCAAGGCCCGACGCGTGGAGCCGCTGAGGGCACCACCAGCCCGGAAGCGATTACCCCGAAACGTTCCCCTGCGCGCGAGACCCCAGTGGGAGCACCCGGGCACAGCCCCTGCGGATCGACTGAGCCAGCCCCCTGTGGGATCGACTGAGCCCAGCCCTCCCTGTGGGAGCGACTTCAGTCGCGACGCGCACACCGTGCGCCACGGTAGAGCCACCGGCCCACCGCGCCCCGCGTCGCGGCCGTCGCGGCTGAAGCCGCTCCCACAGGCGAACCCGGCTTGCCGGCGTGTTCCCCGACCACCTCACCGGCGCTCCCGTCCAAGCGCCACCACCGCAGGAGCCCCATCGCCATGTCCCCACGACCCTCGCCCGGCACGCGGCGCGCGTGGGATCCATCCACGCCCCGGTCGGCAGTTCGCCCCCGCGCACACGCCACGCATCTGGTGGCAGCGCCCCCGGGCGCCGACCCCCTGTGGCAGCGACCAGCCCCAGCCCCCTGTGGGAGCGACTTCAGTCGCGACGCGCACACCGTGCGCCACGGTAGAGCCACCGGCCCACCGCGCCCCCCGCGTCGCGGCCATCGCGGCTGAAGCCGCTCCCACAGGCGAACCCGGCTTGCCGGCGTGTTCCCCGACCACCTCACCGGCGCTCCCGTCCAAGCGCCACCAACGCAGGAGACCCATCGCCATGTCACCACGACCCTGGCCCGGCACGCAGCGCACATGGGATCCATCCACACCCCTGTCGGCAGTTCGTCCCCGCGCACACGCCACGCATCTGGTGGCAGCGCCCCCGGGCGCCGCCCCCCTGTGGCAGCGACCAGCCCCAGCCCCTGTGGGAGCGACTTCAGTCGCGACGCGCACACCGTGCGCCACGGTAGAGCCACCGGCCCACCGCGCCCCCCGCGTCGCGGCCGTCGCGGCTGAAGCCGCTCCCACAGGCGAACCCGGCTTGCCGGCGTGTTCCCCGACCACCTCACCGGCGCTCCCGTCCAAGCGCCACCACCGCAGGAGCCCCATCCATGCACCCGCGACCCTGGCCCGGCACGCGGCGCGCGTGGGATCCATCCACGCCCCGGTCGGCAGTTCGCCCCCGCGCACACGCCACGCATCTGGTGGCAGCGCCCCCGGGCGCCGCCCCCCTGTGGCAGCGACCAAGCACCAGCCCCTGTGGGAGCGACTTCAGTCGCGACGCGCACACCGTGCGCCACGGTGAGAACCACCGGCCACCACGGCCCCCGCGTCGCGGCCGTCGCGGCTGAAGCCGCTCCCACAGGCGAACCCGGCTCGCCGGCCCGTTTCCCGACCCACCTCACCGGCGCTCCCGTCCGAGTGCCACCAACGCAGGAGACCCATCGCCATGTCACCACGACCCTCGCCCGGCACGCGGCGCGCGCTTGCCGCCCTGACCGTGGCCGCCACGTTACTCGCGAGCCAGGCCGTGATGCCGGCCTTCGCCACCGACAGCCGCATCTACGCCACCAACGAAGCCGGCGGCACGCTTAGCGTCATCGACGCGCAAAGCCATCAGGTGATTCATACCATCGCCCTGGGCAAACGCCCGCGCGGGCTGGCGCTGTCGGCGGACGGCAAGCACCTGTTCGTGGCGCTGAGCGGGTCGCCCCCGGCCGGCCCCGGCGTGGACGAGAGCAAGCTGCCGCCGCCGGACCGTTCCGCCGACGGCATCGGCATCGTCGACCTGTCCTCGGGCAAGGTGGTGCGCGTGCTGCGCGGGCTGACCGACCCGGAGCAGCTGGCCCTGGGCGCGCATGGCCAGCGCTTGTACGTGGCCAGCGAGGATTCGGGCAAGCTGGCGGTGTTCGACATCGCGTCGGGCCGGATCCTCGCGCAACTGGCGGTGGGCGGCGAACCCGAAGGCGTGGGCGTCAGCCCGGATGGACGGCGCATCTGCGCCACCTCCGAAAGCAACGCCAGCGTGGCGGTGATCGACGCCAGCAGCGATACCGTGCTGCACACCGTCAAGGTCGGCCCGCGCCCGCGCAACTGCCGCTTCGCACCCGACGGCAAAACCGTCTACGTGCCCTCCGAAGTCGGCGCCAGCCTGGCCGTGGTCGACGCGGCCGAGGGCCGCGTGCGGCAGACCATCAAGCTGCCCGGCGCGGCCGTGCGCCCGATGGGCATCGCGCTGTCGCCGGACGGGCGCACCGCCTACGTCAGCACCGGCCACGGCGGCACCGTGCTGGCCGTCGACCTGTCCACCGGCACGATCCGCGGCCGCGCCAAGGTGGGCGCGCGGCCCTGGGGCATCGCCCTGTCCGCCGACGGCAAACGGCTGTACAGCGCTGACGGCCCCTCCAACACGGTCAGCGTGGTCGATACCGGCCGCATGCGCACGGTCGACACCATCAAGGTGGGCGACAAGCCGTGGGGCGTGGCCGCCAGCGGCGGCTCCTGATTGCCCCGCGCGCGGCCGCGGCACGATGCGACAGCGCTTGCACGCGGCCGGGTGCATGATGGGCGTTGCAGCCATCCACACCCATCCATCGAAGGAGTTCCCCATGCAGACTCGCACTCTCGGACGCAACGGGCCACAGGTATCAGCCCTGGGGCTGGGCTGCATGGGCATGAGCGACTTCTACGGCCGCCACGACGACGCGCAGTCCATCCAGACCATTCACCACGCGCTCGACCGCGGCGTGAACCTGCTCGACACCGCCGACATGTACGGCCCGCACACCAACGAGGAGCTGGTCGGCAAGGCGATCAAGGGGCGCCGCGGCGACGCCTTCGTCGCCACCAAGTTCGGCATCGTGCGCGACCCGGCCGACCCGACCCGGCGCGGGGTCAGCGGGCGGCCCGAGTACGTGCGGCAAGCCTGCGACGGCAGCCTGAAACGACTGGGCATCGACACCATCGACCTGTACTACCAGCACCGCGTGGACAAGGACGTGCCGATCGAGGAAACCGTGGGCGCCATGGCCGAGCTGGTGCAGGCGGGCAAGGTGCGCTACCTGGGCCTGTCCGAGGCCTCCGGCGCCACGCTGGCGCGCGCCTGCAAGGTGCACCCGATCAGCGCGCTGCAGAGCGAGTACTCGCTGTGGACGCGCGACCCGGAAACCAACGGCATGCTCGCCACCTGCCGCCAGCTGGGCGTGAGCCTGGTGGCCTACTCGCCGCTGGGCCGCGGCTTCCTCACCGGCGCGATCCGCTCGCCGGACGACTTCGACGCCGATGACTACCGCCGCAACAGCCCGCGCTTCCAGGGCGAGAACTTCCAGCGCAACCTGCAGTTGGTGGAGCGGGTCAAGCAGATCGCCGACGACAAGGGCTGTACCCCCGCACAACTGGCACTGGCCTGGGTGCTGGCCCAGGGCGACGAAGTGCTGGCCATTCCCGGCACCCGCAGCCGCCAGCGCCTGGACGAGAATCTGGGCGCAATGGAGCTGCAACTGACCACCACCGAACGCGCCGCCATCGACGACGTATTTCCGCCGGACGTGGCCGCCGGCACCCGCTACGCCGAAGCGATGATGCACATGGTCAACGTCTAAGGCGCCCGCGCACCCGCAGCCTGCGTAGGGTGGGCTTCAGCCCACCTTCCCGCGTCATAAAGCGGTGGGCTGAAGCCCACCCTACAACGGCTCATGGGCCGCCAGGCGTGATCGCGGCTGCAGCACGCGGCCGAAGCGATGAGGCAATGGTGTCAAGGCCGCGCAGCCGCAGCCCGCGTAGGGGGCTTCAGCCCACCATGATCCCGCCGCAGCCCACCACCGCCCCTCGTGCCACGCATCCCGAAAACGGTGGGCTGAAGCCCACCCTACGCCGCTGGTTGCCGGCGCAAGGCCCGTTCACGGCCGCCAGCACCTGGACTAGTGCCTGGGCACGCTGAGCTGCAGCTGACCACCACCGAACGCGCCGCCATCGATGAGGTGTTCCCACCCGAGGTCGCCGCCGCACCCGCTGCGCCGAAGCGATGATGCACATGGTCAAGGCGCCCCCGCACCCGCAGCCTGCGTAGGGTGGGCTTCAGCCCACCATGATCCCGCCGCGCCCACCCTCACCCCCCGTGTCCGGCATCGAGACAACGGCAGGCCGACGCGGCCACTGCGGCAACAGCGCCACCAGCCGCTAAACTGCTGCCATGAGCACCCCCGAACATTCCCCACTGGGCAAGACCACGCCCTACGCCGACCGCTACGACCCGGCGTTGCTGTTCCCTATCCCACGCGCGGCCAAGCGCGCCGAGATCGGCGTCGGCGAACCGCTGCCGTTCCACGGCGTGGACATCTGGAACGCGTACGAGCTGTCCTGGCTGGATGCGCGCGGCAAGCCGGTGGTGGCGCTGGCCGAGTTCCGCGTGCCGGCCGACTCGCCGAACATCATCGAATCGAAGTCGTTCAAGCTCTACCTCAACGGCTTCTCGCAGGAGCGCATCGCCGACCACGCCGAACTGCACGCCACGCTGGTTCGCGACCTGTCCGCCGCCGCGGGCGCACCGGTCGTGGTGGCAGCTGCGCGAAGCCAGTGCGCAACTGCATCCGGTCGGTGGACATCGAGGGCGAGCTGATCGACACCCTGGACGTGGCCGTGGACGACTACGGCCCGCCCAATGCCGCCCACCTGCACACGCTCGCGGGCGAGCCGGTCAGCCAGACCCTGGTGTCGCACCTGCTGCGCTCGAACTGCCCGGTGACCGGGCAGCCGGACTGGGGCAGCGTGCAGGTGCGCTACACCGGCGCCCGCATCGATCCGGCCGGTCTGCTGCGCTACCTGGTCTCGTTCCGCAACCACAACGAATTCCACGAGCAGTGCGTCGAGCGCATCCACACCGACCTGATGGCCGCCTGCCACCCCGAGCGACTGAGCGTGTATGCCCGCTACACCCGCCGCGGCGGGCTGGACATCAACCCCTACCGCAGCAATGTCGCCGGCGAGCTGCCGGACAACCCCCGCGGCGCGCGCCAATAGGCACCGCCCGGCGCGGGCCGCTTCCTAACGGCGAGCTAAACCGTGCGCGGCGCTTCACATGGCGCTAATCCGGCCTTCAGACCGCGAGCCCTAGCCTAGGCAGGTACGTCGCCGGACCGCGATCCCGGCGTCTTCCCCCTTGCCCCGGAGCTGCCATGAAGCCGTTCGTCCGTCTTGCCGTCCTTTCCGCCGCCGTGGTTGGCGCCTTGTCGCTGGGCGCCTGCAACAGGCACGACGACAGCGCCACCACCAGCGCGCCGGCCAACCCGATCAGCACCACCGAAACGCCGGTGCCGGTTGGCCCCACGGTGCCCTCCACCAGCGCGCCGACGCCCACCGCCAGCATCCTGGCCCCGATCTCCAGCGCGCCGATGCCGGCCGCCGCCAGCACCGCGGCGCAGCCGACCGCCGACACCGGCGCGTTCCGCATCGACAGCGTCAAGCTGGGCGACCAGGTCGCGGACAACCACAAGGTGACCCACCCCACTACCACCTTCAGCCCGTCCGACTCGGACATCTACGCCAGCGTGGTCACCGACGGCAGCACCGACGGCAGCACCCTGAGCGCCCGCTGGCGCTACCTCGAAGGCAAGGGCCAGCCGGTCACCACGATCAGCCAGACCATCGCCACCGAAGGCCCGGCCACCACCACCTTCCACGTGGAAAACCCGAACGACTGGCCGCAAGGCAAGTACCAGGTGGAAATCTCCATCGACGGCAAGCCGGTCAGCACCGAGACCTTCCAGATCAAGGCCTGATCCACCGGCAATGCAGGAACCCGTAGGGTGGGCTTCAGCCCACCGGCTCCGATGCAGGGCAAGCCTCAGCCGCCCGCCTTTTCCGCGCCGTCTGCCCTGGTGGGCTGAAGCCCACCCTACGCATGCAGTCAGGTATCGGCCAGGCAGCCACCCGCCAGCCGGCTGCGCTTCAGCTGGCTGAACCGCACCGTCGCGCGGGCACGGCCCGTTAACGCCCCAGCCGCTGCAATGGTTCCCGAGACAGCGCGCCGCGTTGTCCACAGCGACCCTAACGGAGGACCGCATGAACGAAGACACCATCAAGGGCCAGTGGAAACAGCTCAGCGGCAACATCAAGCAGGAATGGGGCAAGCTCACCGACGACGACCTCACCGTCGCCGAGGGCGATGCCAAGTACCTGGCCGGCCGCGTGCAGGAGCGTTACGGCGTCGAGCGCGAAGAGGCGGAGCGCCAGGTCGACGACTTCCAGCGCTCGCTGCGTCACCACTGAGCCCGCGTGCACTGCCCGGCGCAGTGAGCTGGAAGGAAGAAAGGCGGCCTGCGGGCCGCCTTTTTTTGCAGGACTGCGGTCGCAAAATCGGCAGGCGGGCTCCCCGCTCTGCGGCACACTTTCCCTCCTCGTGCGGCTGCGCGCGACGGGCTCGGATCAGTCGCGGGTCTGGATGATCCGCCTGGCGACTGTCACGCCCCGCGCCACACCGCCTCAGCCAAGGTCGGCGCCCAACGCGGCGAACGTTTGAACCGACGCGTGCCGTGGCGCTGCAGGGAACTCCGGGGGGCCGTGCCAGCGCGGCGAACCGTCCCGAACCCTAAGGTCCCGGCATTCTCATCGCCCGGCGGACGACCGTCACCACGCCGAAAAATGCGTGGCGGGCACCGACGGCCGCTACCGAGCGACCACGCGGGGCGGTCGCTTGTCTGGACGGTTTGAGGGCTGGAACCACGCAGCGAGCCTTTCGCTGTATGGTCGACAGGGGGGATCCAGTGGAAATCCGACCGCCGACGCATCTGCATCGGCCCGCGTCCTCTCGATAGTGTCGTTCGGGTTTCCTTCCAGCTGCGCGCTTGCTGTCGGCGCTTCGGCGACGTGTGCTTGAAGAGGGCACCATGTATCGACTGAACTTCATCCCGGGTCTGCCGTACTCCAGCTCAACCGTGCTGCAGTACGAAACGCTCGCCTCCGAGCCGGCCAGGGCGATCGCGGCCATTGACGAGTTCCCCGGCGAGCCGGACCACCCGCACGACTTCACCGCGCGTCGGACATGACGCCCGCGTGTTCGACACCAAAGCCCGCACGCCGGGTTGCACCAGGTGCCTCCGACGTTCGCGGCCATCGAACGTCCGCGACCGCCATCAGCGGTCCGACTGGCGCCCGTTGCCCATGAAGCCGTGGCGGCGATGAACTCAACAATCATCCCCATGCCGGGCGCCGATTGCGGTGCCCCAGCAGCGGCTCGGAAGGACCATAGCGGCGCGATCGCCACCTCACCAGGCAACATGCGCTCGGCGGTGATCCAGGCGGCCGCTGTCCAGGCCGCCATGCAACCGTGGATCCAGATGGAGTGCTATCAGCTGGGCAGGGGCAAGCACCTGGCGCACGTGGACAGCCTCGATCTCGGTAGCCAGCAGATCGTCCGGGAACACCAGGAGGTCGCGGTGCAGAAGCTCGGTGTCACGCCGCCGAACCTGTGTACCGTTTCGTGCTGCACGCCCGATCCCGCGTTCCGCTTCTCCGAACTTCGCGCGGGCGGCCCGACCCTTTTTTTCATGCCCGGAAACTGCGAGTTCGATATCTACGTGCCTGCCGGCGCCCAAACCACGTATGTCAGTTTCAGCCAGGATGAATTCATCCGGGCAGCGGGAGCGCTTGATCCAGCGCATTGGGGGCGCCCACCACAGCAACTGGTGTCGATCCGCACACCAGGGCAAGCCTGCTTCAATCGTCTGGTGGATCAATTCCTCAAGGCGAGCCAAACACTGGCCGGATGCGGCGAACCGGTCGACACCACGGCCATTCAGGGTGTCCTGCTGCAACATGTCCTGCAGATAGCCGTCTCGCCGGGAGCGAGTGAATCAGAGGTGTCCTCCCTGGAGCGAGCGCGCGCGTTCCAGATATGCCGGGCCGCCCGGAGCTTCGTGGAAGAACGTCTGGCGGCCGATCATGTACCCACCATCGTCGATATCTGCGCAACAGTCGGCGTGTCCGAACGCACGCTTCAATACGCCTTCCGCGCCTATGTTCATATGTCTCCGCTGGCCTATCTGCGCATGTGTCGTTTGAACCGCGTGCGCGAGACCCTGCTCGCCTCCGATCCGCAGGAAACGACGGTGACGGCGATCGCCATGCGCTATGGCTTCCTCCATCTGGGCCGCTTTTCCACCGACTACAAGCGCGCATTCGACGAAGCCCCCTCCGCGACGCTCGGGCTCTGAACGCACTGGCCACGGTCCGGCACTAACGCGAGCCGGCACTGCCCCTGTTGCGGAAATCGGATAGTCGGGCGCTTTCCCGCCACGTATCGTCCAGGCGGTACGACATGCATGCATGGTCGCCCGGGTATCTGCGGCCCGTCTTCCGTTGCAAAAAGCTGTCACGTCCACGTCAGTCGCCGTCCATGGCCCGGGCACCCGTGGCCATCCCCCGGGATGTGGCGCTGACTCCAACGGAAGTGCCGGTAAGGAGGGGGTGCAGAGGGAGATGAAAGGGGCTTTCGGCAGGCAGGGAGCACATGTCGCCATGCGCCCCTGGACCATCCAGCTGCGCCCATGTTCCGAGCTCGGGCACCGTTGCAGCGTCACAGGCGCCGGTTTGGTGGGAATCCGTTGCCGGGCCCCGCACAAACCACGGCGCCGCCCCGGGGCCCGCGTCGGCGCTCGGCAGCACCGCGCCGGCCGCCATACCGCATAAGCCGATCGCCGGCGGCCCGCCCGTCGACGACCTCCTCGAACAGCAGCCCCTGCGCCGGCCTCGGCCGAAGCGCGCGAGCCGCTTGACACCGTCATCCGCACCGCAGTCCAGGGGGACCGCACATGAACCGCACCTACCGCCTCGTCTGGAATCGTACCCTGCGCATCGTGCAGGTCGCCTGCGAATTTGCCCACTCATCGGGCGGCGGCAACCCGACCGTCGTCGACACACGGCCATACGGGCGTCCGCATCCACTGGCGCGGGCCTGCGCCATAGCGCTTGTGCTGACGCTCGCCAGCATGGCCCTGCCGGCAGCAGCGGCGACGTGCACCCCCGATGCCACACACATCTGCGGCGCCGACGGAACTCCCGGCATCCTGGGCCTGCCCGCTACCCCCGGCATCTCGGCCAGTCCCGGCACCGACGGTGGCAACGGCGCCGCAGGTGCCGGCTACACGTTCGCCCAGAGCGCAACAAACACCATCAGCATCACCGGCGGCAGCGGGGGCATCGGCGGTTCTGGCGGCGACGGGATCTCCGGCGCATTTGTCGGCTACGGCAGCTATGGCGATGGCGGTCGAGGAAGCAACGGTGGCTATGGTGGCAACGGCGGTTACGGGGGAGCCGGTGCCAGTGGAACCGGCTTCGCGCTCACCAATGGCTCCGGCAGCAGCATCACCGGTGGCGCCGGCAGCAACGGCGGCAATGGCGGCCGCGGGGGCGGTGCCGGCGACGGCCGCGCTGGGTCCTCCAGCTACATCTCGGGCGGCGACGGCGGCCACGGGGGCAAAGGCGCCGCCAGCGGAATCGCTGGCAGCGGCGGCGCGGGTATCGGTGGCGTCAACTTCACGCTCACCAATGGCGGCAGCATCATCGGCGGCAACGGCGGCAACGGAGGTCGCGGTGGTAGCGGCGGCAACGGCGGCAATGGCGGCAATGGGGCCGCCGGTGGCGCCAGCCACCCCAACGGCGGCAATGGCGGCGAGGGCGGAGTCAGCGACATCGGTGCCGCCGGCGCCGCCGCGGGCAATGGCGGCGCCGGAGTCAGCGGGACCGGTTTCACGCTCATCAACAGCAAGAGCATCATCGGCGGCAACGGCGGCGCCGGCGGCAATGGTGGCTCCGGTGGCAACGGCGGCAACGGGGGATCCGGCGGCAACGGCCTCAGCCCGGACCTCTTCGGCAGCCCTGGCGGCTATGCGGGCAACGGCGGCAACGGAAAAGATGGCAGCATCGGCGGCAACGGCCACGCCGGCGGCAACGGCGGGGCGGGCGTCAGCGGCACCACCTTCGTGCTGTCAAACAGCGGCATCATCACCGGGGGCTCCGCTGGCAATGGCGGCTTCGGCGGGAATGGCGGATTGGCCGGCTCCGGCGGCAACGGCGGCGCCGGAGGAAGCAGCGGCAACGGTGGCGATGGCGGCAACGGCGGGAATGGCGGCAACAGCGGCGTCAGCGGTGCGGGAGTCAGTGGAAGTGCCTTCACGCTCACCAACAGCGGCACCATTGCCGGTGGAAACGGTGGTGTGGGCGGTGCGGGTGGTGCCGGTGGCATCAGCGGCGTGGGCGGCGCCGGCGGCAATGCCGGCAGCTTGGGGGACTTCGGCCTCAACGGCAGCGATGGTCCCGGCGGCGCAGGCATCGCAAGCACGGGCAACAGCTCGGTCACCAACAGCGGTCACGTCCGGGGAGGCCTGGCCAGCGATGGCGCGACACGCGCCAACGCCGTCGATTTTTCCGGTGGCGGCAACACGCTGACGCTGGAGAGCGGCTACCGTTTCACCGGCAACGTGGTCAGCCACAGTGGCTCAGCCAACGGCGGCGATGCGCTCTCCCTGGGTGGCAGCCAGAATGCCAGCTTCGACACCAGCCAGATCGGCACGCAGTATCAGGGCTTCAGAGCCCTCAGGAAGAACGGCACCAGCACATGGACGCTGACCGGCACCGGCTCCGCGCAACGATGGCAGCTTCAAAGCGGCACCTTGCAGCTGGGCGACGGTAGCCTTGCGGCCAGCCTCACCGGTGACGGTGACGCGATCACAGCCTCCGGCGCCAGCACGCTCAATGTGATGCTCGCTGCCACTCTGCGAGGTGGAAGCGGCAACCATGGCAGTGCGGGTACCGTCAGCAGCCCCAACGGCGGCCGCGGGCAAGACGGCCGGTTCGCTGTCGACGCGGGCTATGGAGCGTTGGTCATCGGAAGCGGCTCCACGCTCAACAACAGCGGCACGATGAACGGTGGCGCCGGCGGCAACGGCGGCGACGGCGATAGCGGCAGTGGAGGCGTCGGTGGCGATGGCGGCAGTGGAGGGGAGAGTGTCTACGGAGTCGGCTCTAGGCTCAGCAACAGCGGGACCATTCGAGGCGGCAACGGCGGCAACGGCGGCGGCAACGGTGGCAATGGCGGCGTTGGCGGGGAGGGTATCCGCGGCCAGTTCCTGGCGCTCAGCAACAACGGGACGATTGCCGGTGGCAGCGGCGGCAGCGGTGGCGCAGGTATCGGCAGCGGCCGCAGTGGCGGCAGCGGCGGGGCGGGTGTCACCGGCGTCTCTTTTTCGCTCAGCAACAGCGGCGCGATAAGCGGCGGCAACGGCGGAGCCGGCGGCGGTGGTTTCACCGGCTCGGGTGCCCCAGGCCTCGGTGGCGTAGGCGTCGTGAGCGCGGGCAGCGGCACGATCACCACCGGTGGCAGTATCACCGGCGGCCTGTCCGCCGACGGCAGCACGCGCGCCGAAGCGGTGGATTTTTCCGGAGGTGGCAACACGCTGACGCTGGAGAACGGTTACAGCTTGACCGGCAACGTGGTCAGCACCAGCGGTACCGGCAGCGGCTTCGGCGATACGCTGGCCCTGGGCGGCAGCGGCGACAGCAGCTTCGATGCCAGCCACATCGGCAGCACGGCGCAATACCGGGGTTTCGAATTTTTCGAGAAAACCGGTACCAGCATCTGGAGCCTGAGCGGCAGTGCCAATGCCCCCACCGACTGGAACATCAGCGCCGGCACCCTGCAGGGCGACGCCGCCAGCCTGCAAGGCGAGATCGTCGACAACGCCACGCTGGCTTTCGACCAGGTGTCCAACGGCACCTTTTTCGGCGCGGTTTCGGGCAGCGGCGCGCTGAACAAACTCGGCAGCGGCACGCTTACCCTGAGCGGCGCGAACACCTACACCGGTGGCACCACCCTCAGCGCCGGCACCTTGCAGGGCGATACCGCCAGCCTGCAAGGCGATATCGTCGACAACGCCACACTGGCTTTCGATCAGACCACCGACGGCACCTTTGCCGGCGCGGTTTCCGGCAGCGGCACACTGACGAAGCTCGGCAGCGGCAACGTGATCCTGAGCGGCCACAACACCTACACCGGCGGCACCACCATCAGCGCCGGCACCCTGCAGGGGGACACCACCAGCCTGCAAGGCGACATCATCGACAACGCCACGCTGGCTTTCGACCAGGCGTCCAGCGGCACCTTTGCCGGCGCGGTTTCCGGCAGCGGCTCGCTGAAAAAGCTCGGCAGCGGCACCGTGACCCTGGACGGCATCAACAGCTACGCCGGCGGCACCCTGGTGCAGGCGGGCAAGCTGGTGGTGGGCAGCGACGACGCCCACTCCAGCGCACTCATCACCGGTGACGTTGCCGTCATCAGCGGTGCCAGGCTGGGTGGCCACGGCAGCATCGGCGGCAACGTAACGCTGGATGCCGGCGCCCATCTGGCACCCGGCAACTCCATCGGCACGTTGAACGTGGCCGGCGATTTCACCGCCGCACAGGGCAGCATGCTGGACTACGAGTTCGGCGCCCCCGGTGCTGATTTCAGCAGCTTCGGCCAGAGCGACCGCATGGTGGTCGGCGGCGACTTGACGCTCAACGGCGCGATCCTCAACGTCACCGACATCGGCGGTTTCGGCGCCGGCGTGTACAACCTCTTCAGCTACGGCGGCACACTGAGCCAAAGCAACGGCGGCATCGGTCTGGGGAGCAATCCTGGCGGCATTTACACCATCCAGACGCTTACCGGCAGCAAGCAGATCAACCTGATCAACACCAGCGGCCTGACCCTGAACTTCTGGAACGCCGACGGCCTGGCCAGCAGCACGACCGGTGGCGGCAGTGGCACCTGGTCGACCACTGCGCCGGTATGGACCGACGCCAGCGGCAGCATCACCGTGGCCATGCAGCCGCAGCCGGGCTTTGCCATCTTTGGCGGCACGCCGGGCACGGTGACCGTGGACAACACCGGTTCCGCCGTCAGCGCCAACGGCCTGCAATTTGCCAGCGATGGGTACCTGCTGACCGGAGACACGCTGACGTTGGTCGGCGCCGGCAACCAGCCGATCGTTCGCGTCGGCGACGGCAGCAGTGCCGGTGCCACCATGACGGTCACCATCAGCGCGGTAATCGCCGGTGGTGATGGCCTGAACAAGACCGACCTCGGCACCCTGATTCTCACGGCCGCCAACACCTATACGGGCGGAACCACCATCAGCGCCGGCACCTTGCAGGGCGACAGCACCAGCCTGCAAGGCGACATCGTCGACAACGGCACACTGGCTTTCGACCAGACCACAAACGGCACCTTCGCCGGTGCGGTTTCCGGCAGCGGCACGCTGAAAAAGCTCGGCGGCGGCACCCTCACACTGGGCGGCGCCAACACTTATACCGGCGGCACCACCATCAACGCCGGCACCTTGCAAGGCGACACCAACAGCCTGCAAGGCGACATCGCCGACAACGCCACGCTGGCTTTCGACCAGGCGTCCAACGGCACCTTTGCCGGCGCGGTTTCGGGCAGCGGCGCGCTGAACAAACTCGGCAGCGGCACGCTTACCCTGAGCGGCGCGAACACCTACACCGGTGGCACCACCCTCAGCGCCGGCACCTTGCAGGGCGATACCGCCAGCCTGCAAGGCGATATCGTCGACAACGCCACACTGGCTTTCGACCAGGCCTCCAACGGCACCTTTGCCGGCGCGGTTTCCGGCAGCGGCACACTGACGAAGCTCGGCAGCGGCAACGTGATCCTGAGCGGCCACAACACCTACACCGGCGGCACCACCATCAGCGCCGGCACCCTGCAGGGGGACACCACCAGCCTGCAAGGCGACATCATCGACAACGCCACGCTGGCTTTCGACCAGGCGTCCAGCGGCACCTTTGCCGGCGAGGTTTCCGGCAGCGGCTCGCTGAACAAACTCGGCAGTGGCAACGTGATCCTGAGCGGCCACAACACCTACACCGGCGGCACCACCATCAGCGCCGGCACCCTGCAGGGGGACACCACCAGCCTGCAAGGCGACATCGCCGACAACGCCACGCTGACTTTCGATCAAGCCACGAACGGCACTTTCGCCGGGGTCGTCTCCGGCGACGGCATGCTGAACAAAGCAGGCAACGGCACGCTTACGCTCAACAGCGCCAATCCGTTCAACGGTACCGTCCAGGTACACACCGGCAAGCTGGTCGTCGGTGACGACAGCCATACCGGCGCCAGCCTCGCTGGCATGGTGACCGTGACCGGTGGCGCCAGCATCGGTGGCATCGGGCGCATTGGTGCGCTGGATCTTGCCGGCACGGTGACGCCCGGAAATTCCATCGGTACCTTGCACGTCCTCGGCGATGCCACGTTCCGGCCCGGCTCCAGCTACCAGATCGACGCCACGCCAGATGGACAGGTCGATGCGATCGCCGCTGACGGCGCCGTCTCCATCCTCGGCGGCAGCGCCCTGGTACTCGCGCAGAACGGCAACTGGGCGCCGCAGACCAACTACACCGTACTCACGGGAGCCCGGGGTCTAAGCGGCCAGTTCGAGTCGGCAAGCTCCAGCCTGAGCTTCCTCACCCCGGTGTTGAGCTACGATGCCAACGCGGTCAGCCTGTCGTTGCAACGCAATGACATCAGCTTTTCCAGCGTGGCGGGAACCGGCAATCAAGGTGCCCTGGCCACGGTTGCCGACTCACTCGGCTTTGGCAACTCTGTCTACGTCGCGCTGACCACCACTGATGCACCCACCGCGCGGCAGGCGTTCGGTCGGCTCGCCGGGGCTGTCCACGCCAGCACCACCACCGCCCTGATCGACGACAGCCGCCATCTTCGCGAGACCACCAACCGCCATCTGCTGGGGTTCGATACCGACCAGGGCCGTACCGCCGATGGCACCAGCGTCTGGGGCAGTGCATGGAATCATGGCGGCGATCATGCAAGCGACGGCAATGCCCCCGCGATCAACGCCAGCGGCAGCGGTCTGCTGATCGGTGCCGACCGGTCGCTTGGCGCGGACGTGCGGCTGGGCGCGCTGATCGGACGCGGACAGAGCTCGATCCAGTCCCGCGACGTCGGCTCCTCCGCCCACGTGCGGCGGCGATGAGGCCGGCGTTTACGCCAGCGCTCGCTTTGGCGCGGTCGTGCTGCGCGGGGCCGCCGCTTACGCCTGGCAGAACATAACCACCCATCGCACGGTGGCGTTCGGCGCATTCAACGAGCGCCTGCGGGGCGAGCATCATGCCCGGACAGCACAGGCCTACGTCGAAGGCGGCTACCCGTTCGATGTCAGCCCCGGCCACCAGCTGGAGCCGTTCGTGAATCTGGCCCGGGTGCGAGTGCACAACGAGGCGGTGAGCGAACGTGGCGGCGCCTCCGCCCTGTTGGTGGGCGACAACAACGCGGCGGTGAACCTTGCCACGCTGGGACTGCGCGATACCTTCGCACTCGACCACGCCGGCACCATCCATGGCCATGCCGGCCTGGGCTGGCAGCGGGCCTGGGGCGATCTGGCCCCGGCCACCGTGATGCGTTTCGCCAGCGGCAGCGGCAGCTTCGCGATCAGCGGCGTGCCGGCGGCGCACCATGCGTTCACCACCGAACTGGGGGTGGCGTTCGAAGTGGCCACCCACGTCGTCGTCAATGCCAGTTACGTGGGGCAGTTCGCCAGCGAGGCCACCGATCAAGGCGCACGCATGAGCCTGACCGTCACGTTCTAGGGCGCCCTGGCCCACTCAGCACGAGCGTCAGCGCGTTGGCCGGATGCGGGTGCAAAGCAGCATGGGATCGAGCCGATGTCGGGCCACAAAGGCCATATTTTCGCATCCGGGCGATCCCGACCAGGAGTCGTTCGCGACCTCATGGCGGATGACCGTCGATGCGTGTCAGCCCGATACAGAGCTCGCGGACGGCCATAAGGACCCCGCCGACGAAGTCGCGTATCCGGATGGGCGCCTTCCGGCGCTCGCTGCGTCACTTCCGCCGGAAGCTCGCGCACCTTTGCGAGAAAAAAGGCGGCCTGCCGGCCGCCTTCTTTTTGCTCAGGCGTCCGACCGTCCCGGCCCACCGTGGCGCCACGGCGCGGCGCCGGCGCGGATCCGCCGGTAGCTCTCGGTGAGCACTGCCTGCGTGTCCGGCGTGATGCCGTTGTCCTTGATCGCGTCCTCGAACGCCGCCTCGATACTGCGCTGCGCCTTCTCCGCCGCGGCCAGCACCGCCTCGTCGCCGCCGCTTCCCAGCCGATCGCGCAGATGCATCGCCACCCGCTGCGCCGTACCGGCCAGGGTGCCGTCGTCTTCCGGTTCACCACCGAGCGCACTGACCTGCTGCCGCAGCCGCGAGGCCACCTCGCGTCGCTCGGCGGCGCAGGCCTGCAGCGGCACCGCCAGCTGGCTGTCGCGTGCCTCCCGCGCCGCTTCGGCATAGCGGTCCGCATTGTCGATGGTGGTCGCCACCAGGTCGTTGAGCAGGCGGATGTCGTGGTTCTGCATGGCTTCTCCGATGGTCAGCCCACGCGATGGGGCGCGTCGCAGGCAATGGCGCCATTGTCGGAATACCTGGCGACGCGCCCGTGAAAGCCGCGACCTGCCGCCGACTGCACAACGAACCCTGGTCCGCCCTGCTTCCCCGGTCGAAAGCGACCGCTCGGAGGCCGTCGGCCAGGCGATGGACCGGGCACTCGAAGCATCGCCGCCTTTGCGGCGATAAAGCCGCACCGCGCGGACATCGCGCGCGATGCCCATTGCCCGGGGTCTTCTGCCACGTTGCAAGCACGCCGCCTTATCGACTTGTCGCGCACCCAACACGGCGCTTCTCGAAATGTGGGGATGCCGCCTCTCGCCAAGTAGAGCGATCTCAGCACCGTCGTTCGCGCCCACGAGGGCCGGCGTGGCCGGCATACAAAAAGGCCGCCACCGGATGGCTCCGGTGGCGGCCTGGGTTCCTTCCCGTTGTTGCCGGACTAGAACTGCACGCGCAGGCCCAGGTTGACGCCATAGCTGGCACGGTCGCGTCCGGTAGTGGAGTTCAGGCCACCGTAGAGGTAGGTCTGCCTGGCCAGACGCAGCGTGCCACTGGCGTCGAGCTTGAGCAGATCGCGACCCATCGCGGGTGCATGCAGCGCGAAGGTCTCGCCATCGAGCGTGGCATCGACCGTGGGCTTGAGCGTGCGGCCGAAGTCGTGACCGACCGCCGCGCCGAGCCGGAACGTCACGTCGGTCGCCAGCGGATCCTGCTGCGCCGACCCGAGGTTGATGCCTGCGAGCACCCGCGTACCGGTCGCCCCGTAGCTGCCCACGGCCAGCTGCGTCCGCGCGTCGCCGGCTTCGGCAAAGCCGTCCCGACTGACCCGCTGCCAGATGGCCTGGGCGTACGGCTCGACATGCATGCCCCGGTGCTGGATCGGCAGGCGGGCGGTCACGCTGGCGGCCATGCTGTGGCCGTCGGCCTGGGCGGTCAGGTTTTGCGCCGGAGTCAGCGGATCGGCACGGCGCGTGCGCCAGTCGTCCTTCGTCCACGACGCAGTGCCGTCGACCCGCACCCGGCCGCTGCTGACCTCGCCATAGAGCAGCACACCGTTGCCGCGGACGCTGCCCGACGTCGGGACGTCCTGCAGCCGGCTCTCGGTATGGGCCAGGCCCACGCCCCACAGGGTGGCGTCACCGCGATAGGCATCCAGCCCCACACTGGCGCGACTCTGCTGGGTATGGAAGCCGCTCGCCTGCGCATCGGAAGAGGCGCGGTACCCCCCCTGCGACACGGTGGTCCAGGCACGGCTGCCGTGCTCACCGCCGTTCACCGAGGCCTCCACCATGTGGTCGGCCATGTCGCCGGCCAGACCCAGGCTCGCTTCGCGTGCCATCGCCGCTTCCTGCGCATGCACTTCGCCGGCCAGCTGCTGCATCATCGCCGGCAGCTGTGTGGCACGCAGGCCCGCCAGGGCGAACAGCAGGTCGTGCTGGTCGACGGTGTCGGTGCCGGCATCCTGTGCCGCGACCATGCGGTCCACCGCCTGGCCCAGGCCGACGGTGTTGGCGTTGGCCTGGCCACCAAGCAGGGTGGCGTAGGACGCCGGTGTCACGTACAGATCGATCGCGTGGCCGCCGACGTAGAACACCTGGAAGCGGCTGTTGGACGCCAGCCCGGCCGCCGGCTGCTGCAAGCCATCGAACGTACCCTGCACGCCACCGTCCGCCTGAACGACCCGGTAGACGTCACCCAGTTCCGGCGTGAACGCGTTGGACGCATCGCCGGTGATCCCGCGCAGGGTGGGCGCCAGCGTCCCGGCTGCGGCAAACGTGCCGCCGATGAGCAGCCGCGAGTAGTTGCCCTTGCCGGTTCCGGTGCCATACCCATCGATGTCGATCTCCAGCGCACTGCCTTCGTGCATCGTGACCGTGCCGGTGACCGACAGCGTGCCCGGCGAGTTGCCCGGTGCCAGCGTACCCTTCACGTCGATCGCCCCGTCGATCAGGCCGACGCCGCGCAGCGTGCCCGGCTGGTCGACCTGCACATGGCTGGTCAGCGCCCCGTTGGCTCGCAGCATGCCCTCCTGCACACAGGTGCCGTTGGCCAGCGTGGCCGCACCGGTCATGTTCAGCGTGCCCCTGCCGCTCTTCACGAAGCAGCCGGCGCTGCCGTCGGTAAGGAGCTGTCCGGACAGCTCGGTGGTCGTGCCCGCGTCAGTGTTCACGCCGGAGTTGCCGCTGACCAGCACGGTCTGTCCAGTGCCCAGGGTGTCGACCGTCCGCAGGGTACCGCCGCGCAGCACGATCACCCCCGTGCCCAGCGACGAGCCGCTGTCGATCTTGATCACGCCGCCGTCGATCAACGCACCGCCGGTGAACGTGTTCTCGCCGGTGACCACCAGCGTGCCGCCGCCGCGCTTGATCAGCCCGCCGGTGCCGCTCATGTCGCCGTTTTCGGTGAGCGTCACGCCGTCGAGCGTGGTGATCGATGCATTGCCGCTTCCGATCAGCATGTTCCGATCGGTCGACATCGACCGCGTCACCGTCAGATCGCCTCCGTTGAAGCTGATGGCATTGGACGCATTGCCCAGGTTCGCGTCACTGGCCACCTGCAGCGAGCCGCCGTTGAGCAGGGTGCCGCCGCTGTAGGTGTTGGTCCCCTTGAGGATCAACGTGCCGGCGTTGACGGTGGTGCCACCCTGCTGCGCGGCGGCGCCGTTCACCACCATGGTGCCCTGGCCGTTCTTGACCAGGCCGCCGGTGCTGCTGATCGCACCGTCGCTGGTGAAGGTGGCGCCCGCGTCAGTGGTAAAGCTGCCGCCCGCCAGCGTGATGTCGCGCGCGCTCTCGAAGCTGCCCGTCACGTGCAGCGTGCCGCCGTTGAGCCTGAGGTCCGAGGAGACAGCGCCCAGGCTGGCGTCACGGCTGACCTGCAGCGAGCCACCGTTGACGGTGGTGCCACCGGCATAGGTGTTGGTGCCGGTCAGCTCCAGCGTGCCGGCGCCGTCCTTCACCAGCGCGCCGGTGCCGCTCATGCTGCCGGCATAGGCGCCGTCGGTGGTCTGGTCGAAATCCACCGTGCCGGCGTTGACGATGTCGCCCTGCAGGCTGCCCGTATCGCCCTGCAGCGTGCCGCCGTTGACGAACGTGCCGCCGCTGTAGGTGTTGCTTCCGGTCAGCTCCAGCGTGCCGGCGCCGTCCTTCACCAGCACGCCGGTGCCGCTCATGCTGCCGTCGTAGACGCCGTCGGTGGTCTGGTCGAAATCCACCGTGCCGGCGTTGACGATGTCGCCCTGCAGGCTGCCGGTATCGCCCTGCAGCGTGCCGCCGTTGACGAACGGTGCCGCCGCTGTAGGTATTCTTACCGGTCAGCTCCAGCGTGCCGGCGCCGTTCTTCACCAGCACGCCGGTGCCGCTCATGCTGCCGGCATAGGCGCCGTCGGTGGTCTGGTCGAAATCCACCGTGCCGGCGTTGACGATGTCGCCCTGCAGGCTGCCGGTATCGCCCTGCAGCGTGCCGCCGTTGACGAACGTGCCGCCGCTGTAGGTGTTGCTTCCGGTCAGCTCCAGCGTGCCGGCGCCGTTCTTCACCAGCACGCCGGTGCCGCTCATGCTGCCGGCGTAGACGCCGTCGGTGGTCTGGTCGAAATCCACCGTGCCGGCGTTGACGATGTCGCCCTGCAGGCTGCCGGTATCGCCCTGCAGCGTGCCGCCGTTGACGAACGTGCCGCCGCTGTAGGTATTGCTTCCGGTCAGCTCCAGCGTGCCGGCGCCGTCCTTCACCAGCACGCCGGTGCCGCTCATGCTGCCGTCATAGGCGCCGTCGGTGGTCTGGTCGAAGTCGACCGCCGCGTTGTTGGTGATGTCGCCCTGCAGGCTGCCGGTATCGCCCTGCAGCGTGCCGTCGTTGACGAACGTGCCGCCGCTGTAGGTATTGCTTCCGGTCAGCTCCAGCGTACCGGCGCCGTCCTTCACCAGCGCGCCGGTGCCGCTCATGCTGCCGTCGTAGACGCCGTCGGTGGTCTGGTCGAAATCCACTGTGCCGGCGTTGACGATGTCACCCTGCAGACTGCCGGTATCGCCCTGCAGCGTGCCGCCGTTGACGACGGTGCCGCCGTTGTAGGTGTTGCTTCCGGTCAGCTCCAGCGTGCCGGCGCCGTTCTTCACCAGCACGCCGGTGCCGCTCATGCTGCCGGCATAGGCGCCGTCGGTGGTCTGGTCGAAGTCGACCGCCGCGTTGTTGATGATGTCGCCCTGCAGGCTGCCGGTATCGCCCTGCAGCGTGCCGTCGTTGACGAACGTGCCGCCGCTGTAGGTGTTGCTTCCGGTCAGCTCCAGCGTGCCGGCGCCGTTCTTCACCAGCACGCCGGTGCCGCTCATGCTGCCGTCGTAGACGCCGTCGGTGGTCTGGTCGAAATCCACCGTGCCGGCGTTGACGATGTCACCCTGCAGACTGTCGGTATCGCCCTGCAGCGTGCCGCCGTTGACGACGGTGCCGCCGTTGTAGGTGTTGCTTCCGGTCAGCTCCAGCGTGCCGGCGCCGTTCTTCACCAGCACGCCGGTGCCGCTCATGCTGCCGTCATAGGCGCCGTCGGTGGTCTGGTCGAAGTCGACCGCCGCGTTGTTGATGATGTCGCCCTGCAGGCTGCCGGTATCGCCCTGCAGCGTGCCGCCGTTGACGACGGTGCCGCCGCTGTAGGTGTTGCTTCCGGTCAGCTCCAGCGTGCCGGCGCCGTTCTTCACCAGCACGCCGGTGCCGCTCATGCTGCCGTCGTAGACGCCGTCGGTGGTCTGGTCGAAGTCGACCGCCGCGTTGTTGGTGATGTCGCCCTGCAGGCTGCCGCTGTCGCCCTGCAGCGTGCCGCCATCGACCACCGTGCCGCCGGTATAGCTGCTCGGGCCGTCGAGGACGAGCGTGCCGTCGCCGGTCTTGGTCAACCCGCCCGTCCCATCGACGCCGCCGGTAAAGGTCACGTCGCCGGCGGTGGTGTCCACGGTTCCGCCACCCGAGCGGATCGTGACCAGTTGGCTGTTGCTCGTGTCGGCGGTGGGCGCGTAGGTGCCGCCGTTGAACACGATCGAGCCGGCCTGGTTGAGCTCCGGATCGTTCTGGGTATAGATCTCGCCCGGCAGCATCGGAAACCCGTTGAGGTCGGCCGCCGTGACGACAAGCGTATTGCTCAGCACGGGCGCGTACGGACTCCAGAAGGCCGTGGGCGCAGCGGCAGGCACGTAGCTGTAGATGTATGTGCCCGGAGCCAAGCCGGAGAACGTCACACCCTCCCAGGTCTTTGCCGGACCGTCGCTTCCGGGCGTGGCCGAAAGCTCGGTCCCCGAATTGCTCACGGCATAGAAGTTGTTGACGCCGTCCTCCAGGCCGACCGGGCGATTGGTATCGATCTGGCCGGCGCCGACGATCTGCGAAAAATCGGCGGAGGCCGAAAAACCGTTGTCTCCGGTGATCTGGAACGAGCCCTCATAGGTGCCCGGTGCATCGCCCGAAAGAGGATGGTACGTGCCGTACCAGAAGGTGATGGTGCCGCTGGAGCCGAGCGGCGCGACGTAGCCCACCGACGTGGTGTGCGCATGACTGAGGGGCACTACGCTGGCCAGGGCAGCGAACAACATCCCGCGCCTCCAGGCCATGCTGTGGGTCGGGCGCGCGGGCGCACCGACGGAGGATGCCCGCCTTGAACGGACCAGCTCGGAGGCCACGACAAACTGCCGCAGGGCGGCGTTCCATACGATTCTGAAAATGCGGTTCATGTACGTTCCATTTCTTTGAATTGCAAGACGTCGCAACCGGCCAGTCTGCGGGCTGGTTGAGAGTCTCGAGGGGGAGCTGCGCGACGGCCTGCCTTCGATGGCGCCGACTACTGCGCGCAGCCTCGCTGCAAGAGCTGTGCCGACCGGCACTGTCGCGTTATCGCGCAATGTCGCGCCCCATCAAGGGCGGACCCAACAAGTTTTTGACGGCATGTGACGCTTTCGTGACTCGCGCCGGGATCGGCGACGACGCGGCGAGACGCCGTGATCAGTCATCGAGAACCGCGGCGATGCACTGGGCGCAGCCCCGATCGCGCGCTCACGGCCGGCGGCGCATGATGGCGGCATGTCCAAGTCCACCGGCGATCCGCCTGCCATCCATACCATCGGCCATTCGACCCGGCCGTTCGACGCGTTCACGCAGCTGCTGCAGTCCCATGCGATCGACTGCGTGGTGGACGTGCGGCGGCAACCCGGGTCGCGCCGCTACCCGCAATACGATGCGCAGAACCTGGCCCCGGCGCTGGGCGCGCTCGGCATCGACTATTGGCATGCGACTGCGCTCGGCGGTCGCCGCGGCCGCAGCCTGCCTGCGGACGAGCCGTCACCCAACTCGTTCTGGCAGAACGCCAGCTTCCGCCGCTACGCCGACTACGCGCTGGGCGAAGCCTTCCAGGCCGGCCTGCGCGAACTGCTCGAGCGCAGCGCCCGCCAGCACTGCGCGCTGATGTGCGCCGAAGCGGTATGGTGGCGCTGCCACCGGCGCATCATCACCGACTACCTGCTGGCCGCCGGCCGCACGGTCTGCCACATCCTCGGCCCCGGCCCCGACCAGGCGGCGCGACTGACGCCCGCTGCGCAGCCGCGCGGCAACACGCTTGTCTATCCGGCCCTGTCCCGGGCCGTGGCTTCCGAACAAGCGCCTGCCGGGGCTGAGCGGACCTGAAGCGGCCAGCTCGATCAGCGGACGCGCTGCGTCCTCTCCGCGTAGGGTGGGCTTCAGCCCACCACCCGACAAGGTGGGAAGGCCGGTGGACCCGGGCCCACTACCGGGCAACGCCCAAAAGCCCGGTGGGTTGAAGCCCACCCTGCAAGTGCCCCGTACGCTCCGGGCGACATGGGACCCTGGCCAGGCGCTCAGGAGCGCTCCGTTGGAACCCCCAGATCCCCTTCTGCAACTACCCGGCCTCATCCATAGCCGCGGGAGGCCGCGGCATCCATCCGCTGCGTTCGGCGGCGCATGGGGCTACCGCTCCGTCAGATGGCGCGCACGGCTGCGCCCGGCGCACGCGTGCGTACGCCGGCCTCGGGAAACCGTGTGGAGCGCCCCCTTTTTGTGCCTTGCCGGCAGGCCCCCGGCCTGCCGGCAAGTGCATTGGCGCGGAGGCCCGGCCGTGTTACTCGCTCTTCTTCAGGTACCGCGTCACCTTGTTGACGATGATCGGCTCGAACGTTCCGGCGGTGTCCGGCTGCAGGTCGCGACCGCCGGCAAGGATGAAGCTGAAATCCGAGCCGCCGTGCTGCGCATTGCCGTGGCATCCCATGCAGCCGCCCATGTTGAAGGCCGTACCGCTGTAGGCGACGTTCTTGAACGGCGCGCCTGCGGTGGTGAAGTCGGTGATGGTGTTGGAGAGCGTGCCGCCTTCGTTGCCGGCGAGCTCCGGTGCGTACGAGTAGAACTGGCCGCTGAAGACCTGCAGGTTGTAGTCGGTCTCGATGGTGCTGTTGGCCTGGTAGTAGGTCGACGCGTCGGGCCCGTCATAGGTGGCGCCCGGGGTCGGCTTGTCGATGGGCTTGCTCTGTACGCTCACCAGCTTGTAGTAGGCCCATGGCGTCCTGGTGCCCGCGGGCAGGTTCTTCTGCACGTACGCCGCGATGGCGGCGTGGGCTTCCTGGTTGACGTCGATGACGTCCTGGGCAATCAGGTGCTCGCGGCGTTCGACCTTGATCGTGCCGGTGACCAGCCCGGTGTTCGGCACGTTGGAATAGTTCAGCTGCTTGCCGGCATCGCCGAAACCGTCTTCGGTGAACGTGAAGGACTGCCCGGCCGCAGCGGTTGCATTGATCGAGTCGATCTGCGGCGTCAGCGGGTGCGTCGCGCTGCCGACGTAGTTGCCGTCGGCGTCCTCCACCGGCGCGCCGGTGCTGTCGAGGATGTTGTCGGCCTGTTCGAACGTGGCGAAGACGAAGTACGGCGCGGACGGCGTCTTCTGGATGATGTGCAGGCCGACGAGCGCCAGCGGTTCGTCAATGTAGGCGATTGCGCCACCGGCGGCATCCTTGACGTAGTAGCGTGCCGTGGTCGTGTAGAAACGGCTCGGGTCCTCGTTCTTTCCCAGCCGGCGCCATGCCGCCTTGATCTCGATGGTCCCGGTGGGGAAGCTCACCAGATTGCTCGAGCCGGGCGTCGGGTCGGTCTTGTTCTGCTGGATATAGGCGCTGGTGGCCTGCAGGAACGGCTTCACCGTGGCACTGGACCACCAGCCCTTGGGACAGACGTAGTCGAACTCGGCCCGGTTGGCCTTGGCCGTGAACAGGATCTGGTTGTCCAGCGGAAGCGCGCCACCGGAGGCCACGCCGGCAAAGATGTGATCGAGCCCGATCTGGCTGTTCTCGTCCAGATTGATCCACGGCGGGCTGGAACCGGTGGCCGGGCCATCGGCGTAGTTGTACTGGGGCAGCGCGTCGTAATTGCAGTCGTACATCGGCTGCGCCGGGGGCGTGTTCGCGACCGCGCCCGGCGGCAGGCCGACGCCAGGGAAGATCTCCACCTTGCTGCGGAAGGTGTGCCACACCAGCGGCCCGGTGTAGCCCGGATCGCCGAACTTTGCCTGGCTGTCGGGCATGTCGCGCGTGTTGGCCTGTCCGGACTGCGCGGTCGCGGGCCAGTTCAGCGCGATGAACTCCTCCCAGGCGAAGCGCGATGCCTGGGCAAGCGTGGCGTTGGGCGCGCCGCCGGGCACGTCGGCGGGCACGGTCGGACTGATCTGGATGGTGGATGCATCACTTGCGCTTGCAGCGGATGCGGCCAGGCAGGTGGCTATGGCCACGGCAATGGCGGCGTGCCGGATGGTCGATCGGACTTCCATGGTCGGATTCCCCTTTCTTGTTGTGGTTGCAGCATTGGACCCCGCCGGCCTGCCGACGGGCGCACGCCCGTGGGCGGATGCACCGGTCGCCCGGAAGGGCCGTGGTCACGCCCCCATCGAGGTCGATGGCGGCGGTGGGACGCGCAGCGCAGTCGGGCCGGCCAAGCCGATGGACTGGCCACCAGGGCGCGGTGCTTTCGCCCGGCCTGTGAAAACCGCCCAAAGCGAACGGACGCGCGGATGCGCCCTCGCTGGACGGTTGCTCGTCCTGCGTGCGATGAAGCCATGTTCTTTTTGCAGGCGTATGGCCGGATTCCTGCGAAATCGAAGAAGCACGCGCACTGAAACGCGGCGCAACGACGCCCAGGGCGCCGCTATCGCGACACCGCCCGATACCCTTTCGATGATCCCCTTTCCCCGTTCGATGCAAGGACGCCGAGAGCGCCTGTTTTTCGAACCCCGCTTATCTATAAGCGCGCCGGAAAATATTTGCAAACGTCTTGCTGGGTGTCATCCCCGACCGGCGCCTGCTCCAGGGCGGCATTGCTCCAGGGCATTCCAACGCCCGGCGCCGGCCTGGCCACTCCAGCGATGAATGGGCTGGCTGGATCTGGTCCTGCGTGCGCCCGGCGGAAGAGTCGCGGCCACCTGGACACCGGCATGGGCCGATACGGACCGGGTCGATCAAAGAGACCGCCCGTGCGCGGCGGCGCGCGGAGAAAGCGCCGTCATCGGAGCACTACCGAGCGCGGCCCCCACCGCGCTGCGCGCCAATGCTCTCCGAAGTGGTCGGGTGGCGCTGCCACCGGCAGCATCATCACCAGCTACCTGCTGGCCGGCGGCCGCACCGCTTGCCACATCCTCAGCCCAGGCGGGCTGCAGCGACCTCACTCACCCCTGCCGCACACGTGGAAGGCGACTGCCTGATCTACGCCGCACCCAGCGAAGAGGCATGATCGACCCTCAGGAAGTGCCGTCAAACGGCGCGCTCGGCACGCTCGCCTGACGGGCTGGTATCGGCGCAGTACCAGGCAATCGATACCGCAAGGGGCCACCCGCCGCAGAAGCCGACGATCACGCGAACTTGGGCGCAAGCACGCTCACCAAGGCACCAGGTGGCATCCGCCCGGCGTCAACTCGATACGGTGATCGAGGGCGATCCGTTCGAGAAAGACCCGATCGTGCGACACGATGACCAGCGCGCCCTGGTACTGCAGCAGCATGTGTTCGAGCGCGTCGAGCGAGCGCAGGTCGAGGTGATTGGTCGGCTCGTCCAGCAGCAGCAATTGGGCCGGGTCGGAGCGATACAACGCGCAGGCCAGGGCTGCCTTGAGGCGTTCGCCGCCACTGAGTTGGCCCATCGGTTTCAGCGCCGCCTCCCCGCACAGCCCGATCAGCGCGAGCCGGGTACGCAGTGCCGACTCGGTGGCTGAGGGGTTGCTCGCCAGCAACTGCTGCAGGGGCGATAGCGCCGGGTCGCGTGTGTCCAGTCGCTGATCGAGAAAGGCGACAGGGACGTGGACGGTGCGTTGCCCCGCTGCGGGCTGCGCCGTGCCCGCAAGCACTTTCAGCAAGGTGGATTTTCCGCTGCCGTTCGGCCCGGTGACGCCGATGCGCTGACGCCCCCATACGGTCAGGTCGAGGCGGCAGTCCAGGCCGTACGGAAGCAGCACGTCTTCCAGCGCGGCAACCTTGCGCTGCTGTGCAGCCGCCGGCAGCGCCGGCGTCAACAAGGCGACGCCGGGATCGGCCGCCACCTTGGACGCGGCCTCGCGCACGCTTTGCGCCAGCTCATCCCTGCGCGCCTGCTGCTCGCGCTGGCGCTTTCCGGCGCTTACCTGGCTTTGCCGCTTGCGGGCGCCCAGCAGAATGGCCGCCTGGTTGGCTTCGCGCCCGTCGTGTGCGGCGCGCGACTGGTGCCGGGCAAGGTTCGCCTGCCTCTCGCGCAAGTCCGCCTCGCCCCGCCGCCGCTCGGCTCTGCGGTGCTCCAGCTCCTGCAGGGCCCGCTCCTGCTCTTGTGCGCGGGTCCTCGCATAAAAGGCGTAGCCGCCCCCGTAATCACGCAGGCCAGCTGGCGACAACTCGACGATGCGCTGCATGGTCTGGAGCAACTCGCGGTCGTGGCTGATCACCAGCAGGCCCTTCGACCACGCGTGCAGGGCCTCCAGCAGCCGCTCGCGACCGGGGCCGTCCAGGTGGTTGGTCGGTTCGTCCAGCACCAGCATGCCCGGGTCGGCCAGCCACGCGCCCAGCAGGGCCAGGCGGGTCAGCTGGCCACCGCTCAGACTGGCGGCCGACTGTTCCAGCGCAAGGTCGCCCAGACCCTGCTGCTCCAGCTGCGCGGTCAGTCGCTGCCGGATATCCCAGTGGTCGCCAACCGTTTCGAAATCGGACACCGCAACGCTGCCCGCCTCGATCCGGGCCAGCGCGTCCAGCCGCGATTGCGCTCCGACGATGGTGGCCACCGTGGCGCCGGCGGGGCAGGCCACCTGCTGCGGTACGTAGTGCACCGTGACCGCGCGCAGGCATCGCCCGCTGACGGGCGCGATCTGGCCGGCCAGCATGCGCGCAAGCACGCTCTTGCCCACGCCGTTGCGACCAACCAGGCCCGTGCGGCGATGATCGAGCTCGATGTCGAGGCCGGAAAAAAGATGCTGGCCATCAGGCCACGCGAACGCTGCACGCTGCAGCGTCAGGAGGGGTTCCGTCATGGGAGCTCCAGAAATGCCAATGTCGATCCATCCAGACGGATGGAGGCGGACAGGCCGTCACGAGGACGGCGGCATTACTGGCGCATCGGACTGTTCCCCAAGGGAGCTAACGGGTCGGAACTATAGCCGCGCCTTGCGTCGGCATACAAGCCAAGCCCAATCGCCCAGCGCACTGACCTGCTGGCGCAACCATGGAGCCATTGGGGGCATGCCCGGCGACGGCTCGTGAAGAACCGGGCACTACAGATCAAGCACAATCTCGGTCGTCTGACCGCCGCTATCGGCATCGCCACGCGGCTCGCTCCAACTGGCCAGCAGCTGCCGGCGGACCAGATCGAAACGGGTGATGACGTCCTTGCGCTCGACGAATGCCCGGGTGTTTTCCGCTTGCCATGCGAGCATGCGCTGGTCCTGCCGGGCGACACGGCGGATGAACGGCCACAGAAACGCCCGTACCATCCAGGGCGCAACGCGACGCCCCTCCACGTGCAACGCGCCAATCAGGCGTGTCCGACCGGACGACTCCGGGCTGAAGTGCAGCGAGATACAGGCGCGGCTTCCGTTGCGGTAGCGATACTCCAGCTGAGCGGTTCCAGGAGCGCAGAAATAGGCCCGTTCCGACTCCCGCGGAGACTCGAACAAGCGGTACACCAGGCCCGACTGGGCGCCCTGGCCCTGGTAGTCCACCACGAACCCCTCCGGCGTCGGAACCAGGCTTACGCGTGTCTGGCGCCGCACCCCAGCCCGACGCACCAGCCCGGCATGTACGAAATGCGTGTGCAGCGGGTCGAGCACGTTTTCCAGTGCGTCGACGACGTGGGCCTGCCACACCGTCTGCCACAGGAATTTGCGTCCCGCGGAATCCAGCGCGCGGACGCGCTCGGGAAGCGCCGCATCGCCGTCCCGATAGCGCGCCCAGACCACCCCGTCATGCTCCAGCACGGGCACTTCCGTCACCGACACCTGCGGAATAGGCGCGCCCGGCGGTGCGCCGGGGATCCCCCGCAAACAGCCGCGCTGGTCGAAGCGCCACCCGTGGTAGGGACACTGCAACATGCCGTCGACCACGTGGCCCTTGGACAAGGGTGCATGCCGGTGTGGACAGCGGTCCTGATACGCCGATATCCGCACTCCATCGAGACGAACCAGCACGACGGGTCGCCCCAGCAGCAGCACCCGGACCGGCCGGCGCCGGACTGCCGACGACAAGGCCACGGCAAACCAGCGGCCGTCCAGGTGAGCAGGCCAGCCACTCACAATCGGTACCTTTTCATCAGCGGCACGCCCACGCCACGAGCCACCCGCCCCAAAGCGCGGATGGCATGGCGCGTCCGCCGGCTCACGTGATCGACCAGCACGACGCTGTACTCGGTCGCCGGCACCCCGCCCCGCAAGCGTTTGAAGTGTGCCGCACCGGCACTCAGGTTGACCATTTGCCGTTGCATCGCCGCCTCCCTCATCACACAGGCCATCAGCCGCCTGTACAGACCCAACGACTGCGGCAGGCCGGTGTTGTAGCCGACGATCGGGGCGGTGGTCAGGTTGCCAAAGCCGAACAGGCCCACGACCCCTTGCAGCACGCCATCGGGATCACGCAAGCCATGAAGACGCAGCAGCCCCGCCCGACTCCAGGCGCGCAGGAGATCCTGGCCGTATGCGGGGTTGAAGCGCGAGTACTTGCGCAGGTACAGGTCCGCATACAGTGCCTCGGCGCGGGCGAAGTCTTCCGCGTGGTCGGGCACCGGCTCGCAACGCAGGCGTCCGGCGTCACGCAGCAAGGCCGCGTCGCGCCTGAAATTGGCGTGGCGCGACAGCGCCGGGATGTCCTCGAACAGGTAGACCTGTCGACTGGGCAGGAGCACCCCCCCGCGCTCGACCAGTGCACGCAACCAGTCCCGGTGATGCACGGCGTTGAGCGAGCGAAACCATAGGGCGTGTCCAGGCCAGCGGCATCTTGCTTCCTCGATCGCGGCATCCATGTCCACGTCGGCCAGGCGCGGGTAGCAGTTGGTCGTGACCAACCAGTTGTTGATGAAGACGGCCCGATCGATGTCGCAACGCCGCAGCCAGGAACCGACGATGCCGGTCAGCCCCGTCAACGGCCTGGCAAGCCAGGGGTGTCCCATCCGGGCGACCTCCTCCCTGGCATAGCTGCAATAGGTGGTATGGGGCGAACAGATCCAGGCATTGCCAGCCTCCTGCTCGTTCACGGTGACCGGCAACAGGGCCGAGCCCGCGCGAACCACGTCGACCGTCGTCTGCAGATTGGCAATGAACGGCGGAGTGGGTCGGTTTTGGTGAAGCCCCAGGAAGGCCCCCGCCCTGGCGTTGAACGCCTCCAGCGACACGTCCGGCAGGTTGCTCATACGCTGCCCATGGGCCCGCCGTCCCATTCGATGTCCTGGGTCGCCGCCTGGCGCAGGGAACATGCGTGCCGGAAGGCGCTCAGCGCGGTGGCGCCAAGGTCGACCAGGCCGCCGAACAGCGGCAGCACGTCGCCGGGCCGGGCGATGACGTCTGCGGCTCGCGTGTAATCGCGCCACCACGCGCGCAGTGGGTTCCCTCGCAACGGCGGCCAGAGCGCTGCGGCCAGCATCACCGGACCGATCATGCGCAATTGGTCCGGTGCCGGCTCAACGCAACCGATCGACTCCCCCATCAATGCCGCCGGCAGCCGGTCATGCAGGCCGAACAGATGCACCCCGCTGACCGAGCGCGGGTTGCACTCGAGCACCTGGCAGGTGCCGTCCGCGGCCTCGATCCAGTCGAACGACAACTGCCCGGTAAACGCCGTCTTTTGCGCAAAGGCTTCCACGAAGGCCCGAACGCGCTCGGCCCGGTACGGCTCGAACACGTAGCTGGAGCTGGCGCCGATGCGGTACGCCGGCCGGTAGCATGCGTGCGCCAACAGCCGCCCGCGGTCGAGCACGCTGTACGAGCACAATTCCCGTCCCCGGCAGAAGGCCTGCACCACCCATTTCCCGGGGACCTCGAACGGGCGCACCACCGGCGGCATCCCTTCCGGATACCGCCGTACATGCACCCCGAAACGCGAAAACTCAGGCTTGATCACCACCGGCGCCTCACCGGCCCAGGCGCGTGCACTCGTCCACCGCGTCCACCAGACCGCTTTCCGGAACCGTCGCACCGCAGCCCTGCGCAAGCTGCAGAAACCGCCACTTGCTGTGGACGCACGCCAGCTTGTCGAAATCATCCACCAGCACGCGCACCCGTGCAGGCAGCGAGGGGCGACAGCGGGCCAGGTAGAACACCTCCTCGCAGGTAGGAAGCACCAGGTCGATGCGCTGCGTCTCTACCAGCTGCCGAAGCGCTGCGGCGTATGCCACCAGGTCGTATCGCCCGGACGGCAGCCGCTGGCACGCGCTCACCGAGCGTGACCAACCGGCCATGCGGCAGGCGGCGCTGTCGCCCACCACGACCCGCCAGCCCTGCGCGGCAAACCGGCGTGCATGGTCCAGCGCGACGGGTGCGCGCGCGCCCAGGATCAGCACACTAGGCATGCCCGCGCGTCCCTGGCTCACTCAGCCGGCGAACGCGGCGTTGCTTGTCGAGCAGCGAACGTGCCGGAACCGCGCAGAACTCGAGCGTCGGCGGCCGCGCGCCCAGCGTGTGGCACAGCGCCGACACCGCGTCCCGAACACGTTGCCTGTCGCCGGCGTCGGGTGCGGGCGCAAGGGCGATCCGCAAGCGGGCCGGGGCGACCTGGTCGATCTGGTAGTCCTCGACATCCCCGGCCGCATTGAGCACGGTGCGAACGAGGCTGTCGGCACATAGCGGCACCGGCTTGCCCTCGTCCCTCCCATCCAGCCACACGATGTCGTCCTCCCTGCCTTCGATGCGGTCCAGCGCGATGTGGTCCGATCCGCACGGACACGGCACCGCGCGTTCCACCAGTACGTCGTTCAGGCGGTAGCGGATCACCGGCTGGGTCCGACGATAGAGGTCGGTAATGATCGGCACGAAGCGCCGACCCGGGCGGTCGACCCACTCGCGCTCGACAATGAGGTTTTCCTCGTTGAGGTGGACCACGCCGTGCGGGCAGGTCTGGCCCAGGAAGCCTTCGGTCGCCTGGTAGATCTGCTCGACCCGGACCGGCCAGGTAGCCTCGACAAGGCGGCGATCCACCGGGTCCAGTACCTCGGCGACCGAGATCACTCGCGCAGGATCCAGCCGCGTTCCGCCCGACTGTCTGGCTGCCGCCACCAGCGCCAGTACCTGCGACGGCCCCACCAGGATCGTGGGCGCGAACGCATCGAGTTGCCGTAAGACGTCCCCGAAAGGCTGCACCAGATCGATGAAACGAAACTCCAGCCGCAACCCGCTCACCGTTTCGTAGAGATTGCTGCCAGCGCGCAACAGCAGCGCTACCCTGGCCGGGGCGAACAGGCCGCCGGGCAACAGCTTGGCCAGCAGGGTGCCGGCCCATTGCCGCCGCTCCGCGCCACTGGCGAGGAAAATGCCGCGGGCTCCCGAGGTGCCGGTGGAAAGGCCCACCGCGACGCCGCCGATGCCCGGGCGAAAATCCCTCGAGCGCTCGGCGCGTTCGGCCAGGTCGAACGCCTGGGGCAGGGCGATGCCGGCCGTGTTGATCGTGTCGAAGTGACGCATCCAGCGGGCCTTGTCCATCACCGGCCACTGCTCGAACGGCACCTTCGCGTAAGCGGCGTAGAAGGGGGACGCGCGCACTAGCCAGCGGCGCATCGCCTGCCACTGGCGCTGCTGGTGCGCCTGCAGTGCAGCGCGCTGCCGAAGCCGCTGCCGGCGCTGCGCGGCCAGGTAGTGGAAAAGCACGCCCAGCCCGTCGTACCGGCTCATCGGTTGGTGCCCTCGCCGCAGTGCGACGGAATCATGCGCATTTCTGGGCAGACCTGACGCAAGCGCTTCAGCCGCGCCAGGGTCGCGCGGTAGGCGGCCGTATCCCCCAACCAGTCGGTGACCAGTCGCGGCGGCGGGATGCCGTCCTCAAGCGCCCTCGTCGACCACGCGGCATCGGCGACAAGAAACACCGGCGCGTCGTCAGCGTCGCGAAAAAGAACCCCGTAGTGGCCAGCCGCATGGCCCGGCAAGGCCACGGCAAGCAGGCTGGCGTCGCCAAGGATGTCGTGGCCCGCACCGAACTCGGCGAACGCGCCAGGCAGGGACACACGCGGCAGGTCTTCGATCCATTGCGCACGCGCCGGCAGGTCCTCCGGCAGCAAACCGGGCAGCAGTCCGTGCAGCGCTGCGGACATTCGGCCGCGATCGCGCAGGTCCTGCCAGCCTTCGCGCGAGCAGACGATCCGGCTGTCTGGAAAGTCGTGCAACCCACCCACATGGTCGCCGTGCAGATGCGACAGCACCACCGTGGCAATGTCCGCTGAGCCGATGCCGTCCCGCGCCAGCTGCCGGATCAGGCTCTGGTCCGCCTGCAGGCGTGGCGGCGTGGCGACCCGATAGAGCCGCTCTGGAAGATGACGCGTCGCCTCGAAGAAATGCGGGGAATAGCCGGTATCGAACAGCACCCTGCCCTTTGCCGGATGCACGATCAGAAAGGCCAGCGCCGGAAAGCGGCGCAGCTGCACACCATCGCCGGTGCGCACGCTGCAGGCCGGATGCACGCAATGGCCCACCTCGTACGAGCGCCACTCAAGCCGTGTCATGGGTGCGCCACCAATGGGCAAAGCGGCGGATGCCTTCATCCACCGACACCCGGGGCCGGTAGCCCAGGACACGTTGGGCCTTGCTGATGTCGAGCGTCTGCGAATAGCCGAGCACGCCCACGCCATAACGCGTCAGGCGGGGCTCCGGCGACCCGGGCCGCAGCCGCGCCGCGGCTTCCGCCATGGCGCCAAGCACCAGGGCGGCGGTGCGCGGCAGATACACCGGCCGCACCGTCATACCGGCCGCATCGAACAGCCGTGCCAACAACTCGCGTACCGCCATCGGCTCACCATTGCTGATGTTGAACACCTGTGCCTCGTGCGTATGAGGCAGCTCGATCGCCGCCTGCACGGCGTCGACCACATTGGCGATGTGGGTCACGTCGATCTGCGCGTGGCCGCCGCCCACATAGGGGAACCAGCCGCGCTCGGCCAGCCTCAGAATCCGCGGAAAGATGGCCCGATCCCCTTCGCCGAACACCGCGCGCGGCCGCAGTATGACCCGCGTCATGCTGGCATGGTGCGCATCGCGAACCCGCAGTTCGGACGCCCACTTCGTTTGCGCATAGGCGTTGATCCAGCGCCGGGGCGGCACGAACCGCTCGGGAATGTTCCGCTGGTCGGCCAGGCGGAAATAGATGCTCGGCGAAGAAAAATGCACGAAGCGCCGGACCCCCTGCGCGCTGGCCGCGGCCAGCAAACGCTCGGTGGCCAGCACATTGGCTCGCTCGAACATCGCTCGCTCGCCCCAGGGCGACGACAGGGCGGCGCAATGCACGACGACCTCGCACCCCGTCACCAGAGGCTCGAGCCGGTCGCAGGCGAGGTCCGCCGGAACAGCGGCGCCCGACGCGGCGGCCACCGCGGCCAGCCGCACCGGATCGCGCCCCGTCGCCAGCACACGGTGACCGGCCGCAGCCAGCGCACGGGCGACATTCCCGCCAATGAAACCCGTGGCGCCGGTAACCAGAATGCCGGCCATCAGTACACCAGCACCGCGCCGGCGAGCGACAGGCCCGCACCCGAGCCCACCAGAGCCACCGCATCGCCGCGCTGGACCTGGCCCGAGGTCACCGCATGGTGCAAGGCAACCGGGATGGAAGCCGCCAGTTGGTTGCCCCGCTGCGCCAGCGTCCGGACCAGCTTGCCCGCCGGCAGTTTCAGCAAGGCCTCCAGATGCATCAGCGCCTTGCCGCTTGCCTGGTGCGGAATGATCCGGTCCAGCCGCTCCAGCGGCATGCCTGCCCGCGCGATCAGCCGCTCCAGGAAAGCCGGAAGGCGCTGTGCTGCCATGCGATAGGTCTGCTTTCCCCGCATCTCGAAGGCGGCCCCGTCCAGAAACGCAGCCAGGTCGTCACGCACGCGGATGCGCGTACCCCCGGCGCGCACCTGGCACAGCTCCGCGCCCGATCCATAGGTTTCGAAATGGGTGCCCAGGATGCCCGCATCGCTGCCCACCGGCGCGCGGCCGAGCACCACGGCCCCAGCCCCGTCGCCGAACAGCATGGCGGTCTCCGGATGGTGCTCGGGCAACCCGGCCGTGGCGATCTCGCTGGAGACGATCAGCACGCGCTGGTACCGGCCCGCGGCGATGGCCAGGCTCATGGTGTCGAGCGCCGCCATGAAGCTGAGGCAGGTCGCATTGATGTCGAAGGCAGGAATGCCGCTCTCGCCCAGCCCCAGCTCGCGCTGGATGAGTACCGCCGAGCAGGGAATCGCCTGCTCGGGCACGCTGCAGGCCGACACGATGCAGTCCAGCTGGCCGGGCTCGACACCGGCGGCAGCAAGGGCCGCCTTCGCCGCGCGCGCGCCCATCACGGACGTGGTTTCATCGTCCGCAGCGTAGTAACGGCGCTCGATGCCGGCATGGCGACCGATCCAGCCGGCGGGCTTGTTCCAGCGCGCCTCCAGGTCGGCGGAACTCACGCATCGCCGGGGCAGGTATTCACCCGTGCCGAGAATCTGGACCGCAAGCATGCATGGTTCCCTGTGCCAGGTTGGCCGGCACTCATGACCGGTGTCCGAGGCAGCTTGCGCGCCGGCAACCCATCCACCAAGGCTGCGCTGCGGGGCAAGCGTCTCGCGAGCCCCAAGGTATCAAAAAATGATACTTTCGATTACCAGGTATCACGGAGCGCGGAATGTCAGCCTCTACCGTTCTGGTGCAAGCCGTGCGCGCGGAGCTGCGCCGACGCGGCATCACCTACCGCGAGCTGGCCCGCCGGCTCGGCGTCAGCGAACCGACCATCAAGCGAAACCTGAGCCGCGGCGGCTTCACGCTGCAACGTCTGGACGACATCTGTGAACTGCTGGGCCTGAACGTCCACGACCTGGTGCAGGGTGAGCGCTCGCATCCGGAGGCGGTCACGGAGCTCAGCCGGCAGCAGGAGGCCTCACTGGTGGCCGACCCCAAGTTGCTGCTGACGATGTACCTCATCCTCAACAACTGGCGCTTCGCCGAGATCATGGCCACATTCCGGGTGGATGAAAACGAGCTGGTGTCGACCCTGCTGAAGCTCGATGCATTGAAGATCATCGACTACCGCCCGCCCCACCGCATCAAGAAACTTACCGCCCGCAATTTCTCCTGGCGCAAGGACGGTCCGGTACACCGCTATTTCATGTCGCGGGTGCTTCCGGAGTTTTTCGGACAGCGCTTTGACGGCATCGGCGACGCCTTCCATGTCGTCGGCGCAACCCTGTCCGAAGGATCGCGTGCCCGCATGCAGGCCGCCATGGCCCGGTTGGTGGAGGAGTTCGAGGAAATGGCCAGGGCCGACGCACGGCTGTCCCTGGAAACGCGCGACGGCTGTTGCGCCATCCTGGCCTTCCGGAAATGGGAATTTTCCGAGTTCACCCAGCTGCGCCGGCACCCGCCCTCTGGCGCCTGATTGCTCAGGCTAGAAGCCAGTCACCCATGTAGCAGGACCTGCGGAAGCATCCCCAGCCAGCAGCTTCTCCCATGGCAGTTCGCCGGAGCCTGCCCCGATCGAGCACCAAGGCAACCCCCTCGCCGGATCATCCCACCGGGTCGCCGCGATGGGTTTCTTCCACATCCGGGTCGTCGCCGTATTTGCGATCGATGCGGCGGGCGGCATCGTCGAGCTTTTCTCCAACCTCCCCGCTGCGGGAGTTCACCGAGTTGCCCGTGGTCTTGCGGTCAAGTTCGGGAAGGGTGTCCGGGCGACGTTGCTCGTGATCGTTGCTCATGCAGGAGTCCTCGCAAGGCTGTGGAATGTCCGTTCTACCGCGGACCTCGTATCACGGCCGTGACGCGCGTGCGAGCGACTTGCCATGCGGTGGGCCGCCACTGACGACCACCGCAGGCCCGGAGGGTGCAGACGTGCCGCTATCGAACAATGGACCTCGACAGAGACGGGAGCCACCGCCGCCCTCAACGGAGACCCCCGTAGGGTGGGCTTCAGCCCACCAGGCCAACGCAGCAGAAAAGCGACCTCTCAACAGCCCAAGAACCGAGATCTGGTGGGCTGAAGCCCACCCTACGCCGGAGCCGCTCCCACGTTCGGAGGGTGAGAGATTTGCGCGCAGCCACGGGTTGAGCGCACGACACGTGCGCGGCATAGTTTCATTGGGAAGATGGCGCGCCTGGAGGGATTCGAACCCCCGACCAATGGCTTCGGAAGCCACTACTCTATCCGGCTGAGCTACAGGCGCTTGGGTGCTGCGGCTGCCGCGGCGGTGGGATCCGGCCGGGGCAGTGGCGGAGTATAGCGGAGTTGATCGCGGGCGCCCACGGGGTGGGTGACATTTGCGATGGCGCGGTGCGGTGTGGCCGTCTCGGTTGATCGGGTTGGGCTGGCGGTTGGTGCGTGGGAACGGTCGGGCCGGGGCCACGGGCGTGGCGCGTGACGTGCGGAGTGCGGGGGGCGGTGTCCGCGCGTGGTGGGGCGGTGGTGGGCTGAAGCCCACCCTACTGGGGTTGGGGGCTGGGGCCAGCTCCGGACCCTCTCCCCAACCCCTCTCCCGCAGGGAGAGGGGCTTGTTGCTTGGGGCTTAGCGCGCCTTGAGCAGGTCGCCCAGGTGGTCGGGCTTGCCCTTGATGCGCTCCAGGTGCGGGTACTTCAGGCCGTCGTGGTAATCGATGCGCACGGTCTTGTAGCTGTCGAAGCTCTTCAGCAGCAGTTCGACCGGCTGGCTCTTGTCCTTGGCCGCGTCGGTGACGGCATCCTTGAGCGCGTCGGCGGAGTACTCGGTGCCGTTGACGGCGACGACCTTCATCGACGGGCCGATGCCGGCCTTGAACGCCGGGCCATCCCACAGCACGTCGGCGATGCTGCCGTCCTTGCCGACCGACAGACCCAGCGAATAGGTCAGGTCGGCGTTGCCGCGGCGGGCTTCGATCGCCTTGATGGCGTCGGAGGGCTTGTCGGTGTAGACCAGCTTCCAGCCGTGCGCGGCGATGCCTCCGATCAGCGGGCCGTGGCCGTCCAGACGGGTGCGCAGGAACGAGGCCCAGTCGTACGGCTTGATGTTGTTGAGCGTGCTGACCACGTCCTTGAAGGTGTACGTGTTGACCTTCCAGTCGCCGTTGTTCATGCCGAAGAAGGCCTTGGCGAAGTCGTCGATGCTGTTCTTGTCACCGCTGAGCTCACGCAGCTTGGCGTCCACGTCCAGCCAGATCATGGCGCCGGCGACGTAGTAGTCCTCGCTGGCCTGGTAGTTGCGGTACGGCAGCGGCGCGCGCTGCGCGATGGTGGGGTCGTTGGTGGTGTCCTGCACGTTGCGCCAGCTGGCCAGGCCCGGGCGGCCCTTGTCGTAGAGGGCCGCGGCGTAGGCGAACATGTCGCGGGCCTGCTGGTCGGTCCACAGGTCGGCACGGGCGGCCATGACCATGCCCCAGAACTGGGTCTGGCCCTCGTATACCCACAGCAGCGTGTTGCTCATGGGCACGTTGAAGTTGGGCGTGGTGAGGTCGGCGCCGCGACGGTATTTGCCGTCCCACGAGTGGTTGTACTCGTGCGAGAACAGGTCGCGCGACAGCGCGTTCTTCTTCCACTCGGTGAAGTAGTCGGCCTTGACGCCGTCCTCGCTGGACTGGTGATGCTCCAGGCCGATGCCGCCGAGCTTGTCGCTGAGCGAGGTGAGGAAGGTGTAGTGACCGTAGTGGTGCGCACCGTAGAGCTTGTCCATCTGCTTGATCAGCTCGCGGTGCGGCTTGATCTGCTCGGGGGTGAACTCGAGGTACTTCGGCGCGTCGGCGAACAGGTCCATGTGCACCGGGGTCTTGGCGCCCGGGGCCAGGTCAACCTGCTTGTGGTACTTGCCGGCGAGCATCGGCGAGTCGATCAGCGCGTTGTAGCTGATGGTCTTGTACTTGAGGGTGTTGCCATCCTTCGATTGCAGCTCGAGCGCGGTAGCACCGTCCCAGCCGGCAGGGAGGGTGACGCTGGCGTCGGCGTCGATCTTGCGGATGTTGTGGCCGGCCGGATACAGCGAGACGGTGTCCCACTGCAGGCTGAGCATCTCGGGCGTCATCATCACCCGGCCCTGGCTGTGGTCCTGCGCGCTGAGGAACTGGAAATCCACGTCGACCGCGCTGGCGCCCTCGGGCACGTTCACGTGGAAGGCGTAGACGTTGAGCGGATCACGCGTCCACTGCAGGGTCTTGCCGTTGGCCTTGACGGTGAGGCCGGCGAACTTGTCGATCGGGCCGGTCGGCGAATGGTGGCCCGGAATCCACTGCGGATACAGCAGCGTGAGCGGGCCGGCGGCGGCAGGGATGGTCTCGTGCACGCGGAAAATGCGGTGCGCGACATCGGTGGCGTCGACGTGGATCTTCAGCGTGCCGGGGGCATACGGCGTGTCCTGCACGGGCGGCACGTCGTCCGCGTGGACGGGCGCGGCCAGCACGCCGAGGCTGGCGGCAAGCAGGGCGGTGGCGAGAACGGTGGTTTTCAAAGCGGCATCTCCTGGATGCTGGGGGTCGGGGGGAACGGCCGGCGCGCGATGCGCCGGCCCTCGGGAATCACTTGCGCGGTGCGACGATGTCGCCAAGCAGGTCGCTGCCCTTGGCGCGCACCAGGTGCGGGTACTTGAGGCCGCCGTGGTAGCCGATGCGGTAGGTGCTGTAGTGCGCGTCGTTCTTCACCAGCAGCTCGATCGGCGCGGTGCCGGCCTTGGCGGCGCTGACCGCGTCGGTGAGCGCGTCGGTGGAAAAATCCTTGCCGTTGACGGCCACGATGGTCAGCCCGGGCACCAGTCCGGCCTTGAACGCCGGCCCGTCCCACTGCACGTCGTAGATATGCCCGCTGCCGGTGGCCGACAGCCCCAGCGAGTAGGCCAGGTTGACGTGGTGGCGCATGCCCTGGGCGGCCTTTTCCTCGGCGTTGGGCGTGTCGGTGTAGACCAGTTTCCAGCCGCCGCGCTCGATGCCGTGCTCGGGCAGCTGGTCGCCGGTGTAGTCCAGCCGCTCGCGCAGGAAGCCCTTCCAGTCGTACGGCTGCACCTGGTTAAGCGCGGCGATCACGTCGTCGAAGGTGTAGGTGCGCGTGACGTAGCTGCCCGGGTCCATGCCGAAGAACGCATGGGCAAAATCATCCAGCGAACGCTTGCCGTGGGACAGCTCGCGGATCCGCGTGTCCACGTCCAGCCACAGCAGCTGGCCCTCGGGGTAGAAGTCGGTACCGCGGCGGAAATTGCCCCAGCCGCCACCGCCGTAATAGGTCAGCGGTGCGGCATCGGCGGTGTCCTGCAGCGAGCGCCAGGCGCGGCCGGTGCGCGCAGACATCGCCGCGGCAATGGAGGCCATCGAGTCGCGATAGCGCTCCGGCGTCCACAGGCCCGAGCGCGCGGTCAGCACGCCGGCCCAGTAGTCGGTGAGGCCCTCGTACACCCACAGCAGGTCGTCCTGCTCGGTGGTGTTGAAATCCGGCGCCCACAGCTTGGCCGGCCGGCGGAACTTGCCGTTCCACGAATGCACGTACTCGTGCGGCATCAGGCTGGCCATCAGCGTGTAGGCCTTGCCGTCGGTGAGCATGTCCGCCGGCAGCCGGTCGTCGCTGGACTGGTGGTGCTCCAGGCCGAAGTGGCCGGTGTGGTCGGACAGGGTCAGCAGGAAGTCGTAGTGATCGTAATGGTGGGTGCCGAACAGCTTCTCGGCCTGGTCGACCAGCTGGCGATGCTGCTTGAGCTGGGCGTTGGTGAGCTTGACCTGGTCCGCCTCGTCGGCCACCACGTTCAAATGCACCGGCACGGCGTCGCCCGGGTTCAGGTCGACCCGGTTGAAGTGCTTGCCGGCGATCAGCGGCGAGTCGACGAAGTTGTTGAAGCTCAGCGGCTTGAACACGGTGGTATCACCGTCGCGGCTGGCCACTTCCATCGCGGTGGCGAACTTCCAGCCGGCCGGCAGCACCACCGTCGGCTGGATCCGGATCTGCCGGGTGTAGTGCCCGGCCGGGTAGAACGCCACCTGGTTGAACTCCAGGTCGACCAGGTCCGGCGTGGACGAGGGGCTGGCACCGAACGAGCCGCCCTCGCCGGGCGAGAGGAACTGGAAGTCCACGTTCAGCGCGCTGACGCCGTCGGGCACCCGCAGGTGCAGCGTGTACATGTCGCGCAGGTCGCGCCGCCACGGCACCTTCTGCCCGTTGGCGGTGATGAACAGCCCGGCCACGTTGTCGATCGGGCCGGAAGGCGAATGCTCGCCGGGAATCCACTTGGGGTAGTACAGCGTCAGCGGGCCGGGCGTGACCGGGATGGTCTCGTGCACGCGGAACATCTTCCTGGGCGCATCGGTGAGGTCGACCTTGACCGTAAGCATGCCGGCACGCGGCGTGTCCTTGGGTGGCGCCTGCTCGGCGTGCGTCAGCGGCGCGGTCAGCGACAGCGCGGCAGCGAGCGACAGCGCCAGCAGGTTGGAGCGGGTCGAAACTGGGTTCACGGATAACTCCCCTGTAAGGCATCGGGCGGCGCAAACGTCGCGCGCCCGGCCGCCACGATGGTCCGCACGCAAGGAGCGACAGCCAACATGACAACCATCCGATGGTAGGGCCGAAGGTCATGCCCCCAACCCTGCCAGAGGTCACGGGCCGGCTGCGCCAGGTCACGCGCGGCGCGCTCGGGCGGCCGGCCTGCGCAAAGCCGCGACCCGGCCGGATGCGGCGCCGGCGCGGAGGACGCCGGCAGCGCGGTCAGGCGGCGACAGCGTCCGGCTGCGGCGAACGCTCCCATGGGCGCCAGGTGTTAAACAGCAGGTAGATCCCGATCAGCGTGCCGATCGGAAAGCCGAGCAGCAGCAACACCGAGATGACGATCGAGCTGACCCGCGCCCACGGCTTGCCCAGCCGCGCGCCGCGGGCGGTGACGTGGTGCGCCAGGAACAGCGCGGTGAACAACAGCAACGGCACCCCCACCTCGGCCCATGCCACCGGGGGCCCAAAAAAATACAGGCAGGCGAACGCCGCGACGAACACCAGATACAGCCAGGACAGCGCCCGGTGCGCGCGGAACACCTTGATGTTTCTTTCCATGACATCTTCCTTGCAAGGAGCAAACGGCCGGACGATGGAGCCGAGGGTGCCATGGCCAACCATCCATGGCGGAGGATGCAGGCGCCCGACCCTACACCGATCTCGCCTTGCGCCGACGACGCAGCAGCCACAAGCCAGTAGCGGCGGCCAGGGCGATGCCGGCCGCAGCCATTACACAGCCTGCGCCGCCGAACCACCACAGTTGCGCAGTGCCGCCACTGGCCACCACACGCATGGCCGGAATGGCCGCGCGCAGAAACAGTAGCAGCGCCGCGATGGCGCCGGCCAGAACCACCCACAACGCCAGCGTGGCCAGTTTATGCAACAGCCAGCGAGCTTTCATGCGACCTCCAGGCAACCAGGGGGCTAGCGGCGGGACCGCCCGATAAAGACCGGCATCACGGCAAACACCAGCAACATGGCCAGATAGACGCTGCCGGACACCGGATCGCGCGAGGCCAGGTATTCAAGCGGCGACAGCCCCTGCAGCCAGCGGGCCAGCACCAGCTCCGCGCCCACCAGCCAGCCCAGCGCAGCGACTCCAACGACCATCCGGGCCGGCGTCTCCAGCGGACCGAAGCGGCGCACCACGTAGCGCGCCGCCCACACGATCACCAGCAGCATCACCGGCATTTCCGCCAGCTCGGCCCAGCGCACGCCCAGGCGCGGCACCAGCAGCGGCACCCGCACCAGGGCCAGCACAAAGCCCGCGCCGAAGACCAGGGCAACATAGAGCATGGAGGCTTTGGCGATGCGGGACATGGCTGGTATCGGAGTGTGGCAGCGGGTGGACATGACGCAGTGCGGACTTGAGCAAGCCGGCCTCTACGCGTCGCAGGATGGGTGGGCTCAAGCCCACCCTACGCCTACCGTACGCCCTGCGCCGGGAGGAATCGGCAATCGTGTGGTGCATCGGCCATTCCGGCTGACAGCGCCATCCGCCCCGGCTCCCGGCCGGCAAGCCCGTCGGGCACGTACCACGAGCCGCGGACGCGGCCTTCGGCCGTGCCATGTGGCCGGGCTTCTTCGCCGCCGACGGCGGTGGGCAACATCGCGCCGCGGCGCTGACGTGATCGCGTGCCCTGCCCGGCCGAAGGCAGGAGGCACCCACCCGATCGAGCAGTCAGGCCTTGGCCACGACCGGGCGCAGGTCGTCGACCAGCCGCTTCCTGCTGCTGCGCTCATACTCGGCAGGCGAGAAAGGCATTGCCGCCTCCGCGTAGCTGTCGATGAGCCCAAGCAGCTCCGCTGGCGACATGCCGGCAGGCGAGGAATTGCTGCCGCCATCGGTGACGGCGGCAAGCCTTTCCTGGAGCAGTTCCTTTCTGGCGATTCCCGCCCCGCTGGACGGATCAGCGACGCAGAGGCCGAAGGTGCCGTTCCAGAAGTGCGGGAGGTAGCCCTGGACCCTGGCCTCGATCACGGCCGGATCCGCGAAGTGGTCCTGCAAGGCGGCGCGAAGCTCGCTCTGAAGCTGGCGCAGCACACTGGATCGTTCCATGCCCGCGGGCGACTGCGCCGCAAGCCGGGCCCACCGTGCGCACTCGGGCCGGAAGTACTCCCCGGTCACGGCCTCCGCGATGCCGATGGTGCCAAATGCTGCCGAGCGGATAGAGCGTCCGTCGCACGTGTATGTGGCGCACGGGATCGCGCCGGCGGCCACGAGCTGGTCGAGCCGTTCGACGGACACGCCCGCCAACCGGGCAAAAGCGGGCTTGTCCACGAAGTATTCCTGCAGATAGGCCTTCAACGACATCGATGGCTCCAGGCACTGTCCCGGGATCGCGCCCGGCCCCGCTGCGGCCGGATCCTGGATGGCTCCCTTCCGGCCGCGAGGGCGACGGTGCAGTACTGCCGCAGTGCGCGCACGTACCCGCCGGGGGTTGGCGCCGGAATGGCGCCTGATCCGCGCGGATCATGAACCACGGAACCTGGCGGGCCAAGTGCCATGCCGGTCAGATCCCGAACGCGCCTGGCCGAAGCTCATGCGCTCGATGGGCCGCGGCCCGATCGATCCGCGGGCATCGGCAAGCGCTCCGGTTGCCCGCAGCGCCCTGGTACCACACACGCTCGCGAAACTGCACCACGTTGCCTTCGGGGTCGTGGCGTCGCAGACGCGCGTGCTCCGGCATTCCCATTCCCATTCCCGTTGCAGTGGCATGAACCGGCCACCTCACGAGGGCGCCGCCCGGTGGGCCTGGGCAACGCCGGAGACAGGGCATCCAACGGTGGGAACCACCAGGGACGGATGACACTGCCTGCCCTCCCGCAGGCCACGCCCGGGGACGCCGACGGTTAAACCGTCGACCGTCAAGGCGGCGACGAACGGGGCGGGGGCATCTCGGAGTTACGGCTCGGGTGCATTTCGCTCGGCCGGCGTCCGGGCAAATACCGGCGATACGCCGAAAGGATCAAGCACCGCGCGCTGCCGTGCAGCCGCTTCCGCCCACCAGTACAGCTGCTCGACACCCCTGCCGGCGTAGGTTGCCCAACGTGCCTCATCCTGGCCGGGGTTCAACTGGCCGCTGGCCTGGAACACCTGGTCTGCCTGCGGGAAGTGCAACATCGCGGACACCGGCAGACAGCCCAGCTCCGACAGGAACGTGCGCATCTGCACGGCCGCGCGGGCACCGCCCCACTGGCCGCTGGAATAGGTGGCGATCAGGCTGGGCTTGAACGAGAACGCCGAACTGGGGAAGTGGTTCAGCAGGTCGGCAAGCGCAGGGCTCATCGAATGGTTGTACTCCGGGCTGAGCATCAGGTAGGCATCCGCATCGCGGATCTGCTGCTCCAGGCGCGCCAGCTGCGGCGGCCTGGCCGCGTGCGCATAGGCGAAGGCCGGTTTGAAAACGTCGCTTGGCGGATAGTCCAGCGGATCGACGACTGCCGTCTCGAACCGATCGCCCGCCCGCGCCGACAGGAAGGAACAGACCCGTTCGCCCAGCCTCGCCGGCTGCGGCGGCGACGACCTGCGGCGCGAGCCGAGAATGATCAGAGCCTTCATGGTTCTTCCTGAGTTTGGACGCAAGTGACGCCTTGCCGGTGGCCGTGTGCTCCTGCGGAGCCGATCGGATCGGCATCGCGCTTCGCCCGGCCCTGTCCGGAGCCACAACGGACAGGACGAGCCGGCGTGTGCTGTCCCCTGCCTGCCGCTTCCGGGGTCGGCGGCAATCGCGTTTCACCCCGCCGGCAACCGGTATGGCGTGCTGCCGTTGTACTGCAAAAGATCCCAGCGGTTGCCATACAGGTCCTCGAACACTGCCACGGTTCCGTAAGCTGCCTGGCTCGGCTCCCGGACGAACGTGACACCGGCGGCCCGCATGCGATGGTAGTCGCGCCAGAAATCATCCGTCTGCAGGAAGAGGAAGACCCGTCCGCCTGCCTGGTTGCCCACGAAGGACGCCTGCTCGGGCCCGGAGGCACGAGCAAGCAATAGCGATGTGCCCGAGGAGCCGGGCGGCGAGATCACCACCCAACGCTTGTCCTGTTCCGGTTGAAACGTGTCTTCCACGACACGGAAGCCCAGCCTCACGGTGTAGAAATCGAGCGCTTCGTCGTAGTCGCGAACCATCAGCGCGATATGGGCAATCGATTGTTGCATGGGCCGCCTCCTCAAGGATGCTCTGATCAACCAGACGTAGGCGGCATGATGCTCACAAGGCCGACAGGGTGTGTCATGCGCCGCCGGGCAGACTGGCCGTCTGTTCAAGCCGTGCGGCGCAGCATGGCGGCCTTTTGAGCATCACCCTTTTCTGCATGGGATTCCGTCGATCGGGGCCGGTTCTGTTTGTCCACAGACCTTCCTCGCTCCTCAAAGCTGTGACCATCCATGGTCACTCCCCGCGTGCGGTGCGCCGCCTCGACAGACGGCCAGTCTGCCTTCCTCGCTCCTCAGAGCCGGGCACATCCATGTGCCCTCCCCGCGTACACCGTCACCCCTGTGGCCTGCGAACAAACAGAACCGGTGACGCCTGCGCCTGGTTGATCAGGCCATCCTTGACCGAAAACGCGTCGTCGCGGTGGCCGCACCAGGCACTCGTCGATCCACTTGCCGTATCTGCCCCGGTCAGCGTTCACGCGACCGGTCGGCAATTCCGTCCGCGGCCTGGTTCGGGATGACAAGCGCGCGATCGGCTCGCACACGGGCTGGCGCCACCTCTTCAGGCCATGCCGGTGGCGCTGGTGGATGCGGGGGCGGTGGGGCTGCGCCGCCCCAGCCACGCGATCGCAGCGGCACTGGCGGCGAATATCACCAGTACGACAATGCCCAGGCGCGGATCGAGCTTGTCCATGCCGAACCAGCGCCCGAGCGCGATCGGGACGATCGCTGTCGCGAGGCAGCGCATGGCCTCCAGCCAACGGGCCGCGCGGTGGCCTTCCATCAGGCTGCCCAGCACGGTCAGGCCGATCAGCAGGTAGGCGGCGTAGCCGAGCAGCTCGACCAGGCTGGCCTTGCCGGAGAGACCGAGGAAGTGCGTGGCCATGCCCAGCAACAGGGCGAACTGCACCAGACAGTAGAGGGTGAGCGCGCGCGACATCGGTGGGGCATAGCGTTCGCGCCTTATGTCGAAGGCCGGCTTGGGGAAGCGTTCGGCCACGTCCGCCGGACGCCAGCCGGGCGGCTTGAGCCACACGCGCAGCTTGTCGCTCCAGCGGCGTGCGTGCCACATGTCCTTGGTTGTCGCCCAGTACACCTCGGCATTGGCCCACAGCGGATTCCAGCTGCGCAGCGGAGCACGGGTGCCGTACACCGGCGGGTCGGTGTCGTCTTCCTCGACGAAGGTGCCGAACAGGCGGTCCCACACGATCAGGATGCCGCCGTAGTTGCGGTCCAGGTAGCGATCGTTCACCGCGTGGTGGGCGCGGTGGTTGGAGGGCGAGCAGAACACCCGGTCGAACCAGCCCAGCCGCCCGATCTGCTCGGTATGCACCCAGAACTGGTACAGCAGGTCGACCAGCGCCACGATCACGAACACCGTCAGCGGCACGCCCAGCAGCGCCATCGGCAGGTAGAACAGCCAGCCCAGCAGCACGCCGCTGCCGGTCTGGCGCAGCGCGGTGGACAGGTTGTAGTGCTCGCTCTGGTGATGCACCACGTGCGCGGCCCAGAGGATGTTTACCTCGTGGCCGGCGCGGTGCAGCCAGTAATAGAGGAAGTCGTAGGCCAGCAACGCGCCCAGCCACACCAGCAGGTTGTCCGCCGGCAGCGTGAACGGCGCCCAATGGGTCGCCACCCAGCCGTAGATGCCGAAGCTGAGCAGCTTGGCGAACACGCCCACCACCTGCGAGATCACGCCCAGCCCGATGCTGTTGATGGCGTCGGCACTGGCGTAGGCGGCATGGCCGCGGCGGTGCGCGACCAGCAGCTCCAGCCCGATCAGCACGAAGAACACCGGGGTGGCCCAGCTGATGATGAGTTCCTGCGTGTTCACGCTGCCCTCCGCGCCGTGTCACGGTCGCGCCCGACCGAGCGGGCGATCGCCCACAACGCAGGATAGTACGTGCCCAGGATCCACAGCGGCGCCCACGGCAACGGCTGGCCGAAGCGGTCCCACGCCAGCAGGCTGTCGCTGAGCATGAACAGCAGCGCGCCCAGCGCCGCCCAGCGCGCCGGGCGCGCCAGCGCATCGCCGACCGCCGCGTGCCAGCGTGCCCGGCCCAGCGCCTGCCCGGCCATGGTCGCAAGCGTTGCCGCGTAGATCATCACCGCCGGCCGCAGCGGCGGCGCCAGGCCACGCCACAGCAGCGCCACCAGCGCCGCCGCGGCCAGCAGGCACCCCAGCCAGCTCAGCGGCCGCACCGCGAAGCGGCTGTCGTCCAGCCAGGCGGCCAGGAAGCACAGGTGGCCCAGCAGGAAGGCCAGCAGGCCCGGCACGAACAGGTCGCCCGGCCACATCAGCAGCACGTCGCCGACCAGCGCCAGCGCCAGGCCCGCACAGACACGGTTGCGGTAGCGCGGCGACAACGGCACGGCGGTGCGCCAGGCCAGCGCCAGCAGCAGCACGGTGGCCAGCGGCTTGGCCAGCCAGTGCAGCAGCCACCAGCGGCTGTGCGGATCGGCGTGGGCCAGCAGTGCGGCGGCGATCGCGGCGAGGGCCGCCAGCGCGGCGCCCAGTTCCGGTCGCGGACGATGCCGGGGTGGCGCGAGGGAAACCGGCGAAGTGGACATGCGAACGCCTGCGGAGGGGGCCCGGGCCATCATAGTCACGCCGCCGGTCCGGCTCATGCTGCAACGCCGCGGCGCGTGTCCGCTCGGTGACGGCGATCAGCCAGCGTCGACGGCGCGCCGCCCCAGCGCGGAGTCATCGGTGAAGAAGCCATCGATGCCCTGCGCAAGGTAGGCGCGGATTTCGGCGATCGAGCCGGCCTCGTGGCGTTCGTGCGGCTCGCCGTGGCGAAACTCGGCGGCCAGAAACCGGTTTTCCGGCCGGAAGGTGTAGGCCAGCACGTCCAGCCCGGCAGCATGCGCGTCGGCCACCAGCGCGGTGGGCGAGCCCAGCCGGCCGTGTGCGTCCAGCGGCATGATGGTGCGGATCGGCGGGCCGATCGCATCGGCGTAGCCGGCCACCGCGCGCAATCCTTGCGGGGTAGCCAGGTCGGCATAGCGCAGGGCGCCGCCGGCCACGCGCTGGTCGTACGGCTGCGCCGCCGGGTCGTCCAGCAGTTGCAGCAGGCGCACGTTGCCGCGCGCCGAACCCAGCCGCTGGCGCAGGTAGCGCAGGTTGGCGATCTCGAACGACTGGATCGTCACCGGCGCGGCGGCCGTGTACGGGTGCGCCGCCAGCGCCGCCAGCAGCGCGTCCTCCATCGGCAGCCCCAGCGCGCGGAAATGGGTGCTGTGCTTGAGCTCGGGGATCAGCCCGATCGGCCGCCCGCGCGTTCGCGCCGCCGCTGACACCAGCGTGATGATCTCCGCCAGCGAGGGCACCGCGAAGCGGCCATCGTGGGCGGTGCCGCGCAGCTGCGGCAGGCGCTCGCGCGCACGCAGCGTGCGCAGCTCGGCCAGGCTGAAATCGTCACTGAACCAGCCCTCGACCGTCTCGTCCTCGATCCGGCGCCGACGCCGCCGATGGGCGAACTCCGGCCGCGCGGCCACGTCGGTGGTCTGGTCGATACGGCTCTCGTGGCGCGCCACCAGTACTCCGTCGCCGGTCATCACCAGGTCCGGCTCGATAAGGTCGGCGCCCTCGTCGATGGCCCGCGCGTACGCGGCCAGGGTGTGCTCGGGCAGCCGGGCGCTGGCGCCCCGATGCGCGATCACCTGGACCGTGCCGTTGCGCGAGGGCCACGCGGGCGGGCGGCTCATCGCAGCGCCCGGCTACCGCGTCGCGCCGGCCTTCTTCCAGGCCTGGTACAGCGGCCGGTCCACCGGCACGCCGGCGGCGTTGCAGCTGCCCAGGCGGCACAGCTGGGCGCGGATCCGCGGGGTGTGCTGGGCGATCACGTGGAAGATGGTGTTCTGCTCCAGTTCGCCGTGGAAGGCGGCCGCGCCGGGGCCGCTGGCGAAGATCGCCACGTCCTCGCCGCCATGGGTTTCGTCCGACAGCGGCACGGTGGCTTCCTGCAGGTAGTCCGGCGCGGCGGTGTCGACCTGGTTCAGGTCCGGCCGGCCGTGCGTGATGCCCTGGTAGCGCTCCGGCTGGTGCGGGTAATGCTTGGGGCCCTCGGGCTGCTGCTCGCTGGCGCCGGTGTAGCCCGGCCCGCTGGCAAAGCCCAGCGTGGTGTACGGCTTGCCGGTGGCGTCGTGCGCGTTGCCCGCCTCGGTCACTTCCTCGTAGCTGCTGGTGCGCCCGCGCACCAGGCCCAGGATCGGGTTGCCGCGCTCCGGATAGCCGGCGAAGGTCATGGTGTGGCTGTGGTCGGCGGTGACCACGATCAGGGTGTCGGCCGGGTTGGTGACCTTCTGCGCCGCGGCGACCGCATCGGCCAGGCTGATGGTCTCGTCCAGCGCGCGGAACGCGTTGCCCGCGTGCAGCGCGTGATCGATGCGACCGCCCTCGACCATCAGGAAGAAGCCGTTCGGGTTGTGCTGCAGCACCTTGATCGCCGTGGTGGTCATCTGCGCCAGGCTCGGCTCGCCGGCCTTGTCCTGCGGCCGCTCGTGCTCGTAGTTCATGTGCGAGGGCTGGAACAGGCCCAGCAGGCGACGGGTCTTGCCCAGGTCCAGCGCCTTCAGCTGCTTCTCGTTCCATACATAGTGGCCGTCCGGATGGCTGGACGTCCATTCGTCGATGAGGTTGCGGCCATCCTGGCGCTGGCCGCTCTTGTTCGGATACTCCGGGTCGGGCGTGCCCTTGGGCAGGAACTCGGTGCGGCCGCCACCCATCGCCACGGTCAGTCCGTGCGCCACCGGAAATTCGACCAGCTGCGCGGCGAAGTCCTTGCATCCGGCCGCGCGCGCCGACGCACTGAGCTTGGTGTCCACTTCCCAGTTGCGCTCGGGCCCGTGGCCGTAGGTGGCCGCCGGGGTGGCATGGGTGATCCGCGTGGTGGTCACCGCGCCGGTGGCCATGCCGGCCTCGGCGGCCAGTTCCAGCGCGGTGACCAGCTCCTGTCCGTGGCTGCCGGCGCAGTCCTGCCGCAGCGGTTTCTGCGACACGCCGATCACCCCGGCGCGCGTCTTCACGCCGGTCATGATTGCGGTCATGGTGCCGGCCGAGTCGGGGGTCTGCTGGTCGGTCTCGTAGGTGCGGCTGAGCGCGCTGAACGGAAACTGCTCGAAGCTGAGCCGGTAGCTCTCGCCGTCCACGCCCTGGCGCTGGCCGGCCAGGATGTGCGCCGCGGCGATGTCCGGCAGGCTCATGCCGTCACCCAGGAACACGATCACGTTGCGCGCGTGCTGGCCGTCCGCGTGCGCCTGCGCCGAGGCCCGGGCCGCCTGCGCCGCGCCGTGGCGGAACCACCACTGGGCGGTTTCGCCCTGCGGCCGGGCGATCGCCGGCACGGTGATCGGTGCGCTGCCGTCGGCGGCCGGCGCGGCCTGCAGCGGGGCGGCCAGCACGGTGCACAGCAGGGCGCCGGCGCAGATCGGCAGGCCGCGGAGCGGGGGGACGCAAAGGCATGGCGGACTCACGGAAAGCGGGAACCAGCCCGAATGATACCCACCCTGCTGCGACAGCTTGGCGGCACCGCCTGTCCGGCCCGCCGATGCGGCGTGGGCAAAGGGCCATCGGGCAAGTGGGGCGCGCGTGGGTGCGCGGGTACGCGGAACACGCAGGGTGCGCGCGGTACGTGGGTACCGAACACGCTGGGTCGCTGGGTGCGCGGGGTGCGTGGGTGCGCGTTGACGCGCAGGGTGGGCGGCCCACCATGGCACCGACGTCAGCGCAAAGCCCGGTGGGCTGAGCCCACCCTACGCGGGTTGGGCGCTACCGGGAGTGCGTCGCCAGCGTGCACGGTCCGCAGGGTGGGCTTCAGCCCACCATGGCCCCGACGTCGGCGCGAAGACCGGTGGGCTGAAGCCCACCCTACGCGGGTTGGGCGCTGCCGGAGAGTGCGTCGCCAGCGTGCACGGTGCGTAGGGTGGGCCAGCCCACCATGCCCCGACGTCAGCGCAAAGCCCGGTGGGCTGAAGCCCACCCTACGCGGGTTGGGCGTTGCCGGAGAGTGCGTCGCCAGCGTGCACGTCCGTAGGGCTGGGCGTGGTGAGCCCACCAAGCCAACAAGGCGGTTAAAGGCCAGGACCGATTCCAGAGGTCCGCCAGATCCGACGATCCATGCCGATCCCGAATCCCGAATCCCGTATCCCCAATCCCAATCCCCAATCCCCAATCCCGCATCCCGAATCCCGGAGCCTGAATCCCGCGGCCCGGAAGACCCAGACCGCGCAGGCACCGAAGTGCCTGAAGCTCCCGCGGCAGCGCGGTCGATGGCCACGCCTACGCCCTCCCTTCGCCCACCCTACGACCGTCCAAGCGGCCGGCCTACGGCCAGCCGGCGCCCTGGCGTTCACCGGGCCGGCGCCTCCTGCAGCGCGACGCGGTCGAAGGCGTAGATGGGGCCGTCGCTGGGCGCCGCGATCACCATGCACAGGTCGTGCGCACCCGGTGGGGGCGACAGCGGCGCGTGCAACGCGAAGCGCCGCGGCGCACTGGCCGGATCAGGCAACGGCCAGTGCGCAAGCAGCGGACCGTCGCACTGGTCGGCATGCACCTGCAATTCGCCATGCGCGGTGGCCGCCGGGTACTTCGCCACCTGGTACGCCTGGTGCCCCAGCTGGTAATTGCGCGGCAGCCGCGCCAACGCAACCTGGATGCCATCGATCCCGTCCAGCGGCGCCTGCTCCCACATCTGGCAGCTGTTGAACAGGTTGATCGTGTAGACCGGCGTCAGCGAGGTGGCGTCCGGCAGCGGTTGCACACGCAGCCGCAACGGGCTGCCGGGGCAGTTGACCAGTTCGCCACCGGACCGGGTCAGCAGCCGGGCACGGCTCAGCACGCGGCTGCGCGTGGCGGCCAGCACGCTGCCATCGGGCGCCAGGGTCAGGGCACGCACGGTGGCCGGCAGCGGCACGGCGAACGGCGCGGTGTAAGGCGGCGAGTCCGGTCCGGGCTGGCTGCCGTCCACGGTGTAGCGGAAGCGCCCGAAGTCCGCCTGGTCGGCCAGCGTCACCACCGCCTGGCCGGTGGCCAGCGCGGCGGCGCGGTCGACCTGGATGTCCGCGGCGAAGGCGCTGTCGGCATACGCGATGCCGGCCCTGCGGTAGCGCGCCAGTTGCGCGGGCAGGCGGCCGAGAAAGTTGCGCCAGTCGCGCCGCTGCGGGGGTGTCCAGACGGCCTCGGCCAGCGCATCCAGCCGCGGGAACACCGCGTGCTCGATGTGCGCCATGCTGGGCATGTGCTCGGTCCAGACGCTGGCCTGGGCACCGAGTATGTGCGCGGCCCGCTTCGGATCCAGCGCTGGCGGCATCGGCTCGAACGCGTACACGTCGGCCAGGCTCTGCACCGGCACCCGGCCGGTGGTCTCGTCCAGACGGTCGCTCTGCAGCTGGTCGAAATACAGCTGCGGCGACGGCGACAGCACCACGTCGTGCCCCTGCCCGGCCGCCTTCACCGCGCCCTCGGTGCCCGCCACGACATCACCACGGCGTCGCTCGGCACGTCGCTGCCGAGGATGTCCTCCCAACCGATCATCTGCCGGCCGTGCGCCTGCAGGTAGCGGCCCAACTGGCCGATCATCCAGCCCTGCAGCTGCTCCTCGTCGGCCAGGCCCAGCGCGTGGATGCGCGCCTGGGCTTGCCCCGATGTCAGCCACTGGTCCTTGACCGCCTCGTCGCCACCCAGGTGGATGTCGTGCGACGGGAACAGCGCCATCACTTCGTCCAGCACGTTTTCCAGGAAGGTGATGGTGTTCGGCTGGGCGTTGAACAACCAGCGGTGCACGCCCCAGTCGGGCGACACCGGCGGGCGCGTGCCGGTGACGCCCAGCCATGGATAGGCGGCCACTGCGGCCTGCGCGTGCCCGGGCAGGTCGATCTCCGGCACGATGGTGATGTAGCGCGCGGCGGCATAGCGCACCAGTTGGCGGATCTGCTCCTGGGTGTAGAAACCACCGTAGCGCTTAGGCTCGCCATCCCGGCCGGCATCCGGTGGCGTGCGCCAGGCGCCGATCCGGGTCAGCGCCGGATATTGCTTGATCTGGATGCGCCAGCCCTGGTCGTCGGTGAGATGCCAGTGCAGCACGTTGAGCTTGTGCGCGGCCATCTGGTCGAGCAGCAGGCGGATCTGCGCGGGCGTCTGGAAGTGTCGTACGGAATCGAGCATCAGGCCGCGCCAGGCGAATCGGGGCGCATCGCTCACCCGCATCGCCGGTACCGTGAGGCCCGGACCGGAGGTGAGCGCCTGCCACAACGTCACCGAACCGTAGAACAGTCCCTGCGCCGTGGAGGCACGGATGTGGATCTGGTCCGGCTCGACATCCAGCCGGTAGGCCTCCTCGCCGCGCACGGACGGGTCGATCTCCAGATGCACCGCATCGGTGGCCGCGCCCACTTCGGCGATCGACAGGCGCAGTCCACGACTGGCCTTGACCCGCGCGGCGAACAGCTCGGCCACCTGTCGCACAGAGGCATTGTCAGGTGGCACCACCAGCCAGGTGCTGGTGCTGAAGGTGTACGTGCCCGGCTGTGGCTGCATCTCGGCCACCTGCGGAATCAGCGACAGCGGCGCCGGCGGCGAGCGGACAGGCATGCCTGTACACGCGCCCAGCAGCAGTGCGGCCAACCCCGGGAACAGGCGCAGCGGGCGATGACGTGGCGCGATATCGATCATGGAAGGCATTCCCGGAAAGCTGGCGTGCATGCTGCCACGTGGCCTGGTGACTCTAAAGCAACGGCGATCCGCCACGCGGCGCCCGGTGCACGCCGGCGTGGCTGTCCCCGACACCGGATCGGGGTACGCTCGCGCAGACCGACCGGTTGCGCAGGGCGCACGGGCGCTGGCGCCTGCGCCGAACCTGCGATGCCGGGTCGCCAACACCGTGTCATCGCGCCCCGCAGCCATGGCGCGCGGCTACGATGCAGTCGTTCCCGCCGCATCCACGCAAGCTTACGGAGACGCATTGATGATCGACTCACCCGCGCTGCTGGCCCTGGTCAACGGTCGCATCCTGACCGAGGACGGCCTGCGCGCCGACCGGGCAGTACTCGTGCAGGGTGAGCGGATCCTGGCGCTGGTGGCCAGCGACGACCCGCGACTGGCCGCCGCCGTGCCGCACGACCTGCACGGCCAACTGCTGCTGCCCGGCTTCATCGACGTACAGGTCAACGGCGGCGGCGGGCTGCTTTTCAACGACGCGCCCACGGTGGATACCTTGCGCCGCATCGCCGCCGCGCACCGGCGCTTCGGTACCACCGGCCTGCTGCCCACGCTGATCACCGATACCGCCGAGGTGATGCACGCGGCGCTGGCGGCGGTGGACGAGGCGATCGCGCAGGGTGTGCCGGGCATTCTGGGCATTCATCTGGAAGGCCCGTTCCTGGCGACCGCGCGCAAGGGCATCCACGATGCGGCGTTGTTCCGCACGATCGACCAGGCCGACCTTGCCGCGCTCAGCGCACCACACCGTGGCGTGGTGATGCTCACCGTGGCACCCGAGCAGATCGCCGCCGCGACCCTTCGCCAGCTGGCCAGGGCGGGCATCCGCGTGGTGGCCGGCCATACCGCGGCCGACTACGCAACCACGCGCGCCGCGCTGGACGCGGGCCTGTGCGGCTTCACCCATCTGTTCAACGCGATGACGCCGCTGGGCAGCCGCGAGCCCGGCGTGGTCGGCGCCGCGCTGGACGATCCGCACAGCTGGTGCGGGCTGATCGCGGACGGCCACCACGTGCACCCGGCCAGCCTGCGCGTGGCGATCGCCGCCAAGGCCCGCGGCAAGTGCGTGCTGGTCACCGACGCGATGCCGCCGGTGGGCGCCGACACGCCCGACTACATGTTGAACGGCCAGCCCATCCGCGTGCGCGACGGCGTCTGCCGGAACGAGGCAGGCGTGCTGGCAGGGTCCGCGCTGGACATGGCCACAGCGGTGCGCCATGCGGTTCAGTGGCTGGGACTGTCGCTGGACGAGGCCTCGCGCATGGCCAGCGCCTACCCGGCCGCCTGGCTGGGCCTGGAGCAACGGCAGGGCCGGATGCTGGCCGGCCAGCGCGCCGACTTCGCGGTGCTCGACGATGCTCTGGTGGTGCACCAGACCTGGATCGGCGGCGTGCCGTACGACAGCCAGCCATAACGCCTCCGCCCGCAGCGCATGCCGGCAGTGAGAGCCGGGCAGCATGGGTTGGTCCACGGCCCCGCGGAACGACCCATCACCGCCCCCGCAGCCGCGCACCCAGGGCAAGATGGATCCCCGCGTTCGCGAGGATGACGACCATGGGGCAGCCTGGCAGTCCGGGGCGCAGCCAAACGTCGTCTGCTTACGTGGGGCAGCCTGGCCGTCCGGGGTGCAGCCACATGCCGCCTGCTTACCTGGGCGTCATTCCCGCGAAGGCGGGAATCCACCCTGATCTTGCGGAAAAAGCAGGATGGATCCCCGCGTTCGCGAGGATGACGACCATGGGGCAGCCTGGCAGTCCGGGGCGCAGCCAAACGCCGTCTGCTTACGTGGGGCAGCCTGGCCGTCCGGGGTGCAGCCACATGCCGCCTGCTTACCTGGGCGTCATTCCCGCGAACGCGGGAATCCACCTTGATCTTGCGGAAAATGAAAGATGGTCCCCGCGTTCGCGAGGATGCCGACCGTGGGGCATGGGGCCCATCCGAACAAAGGTCTGGCCCCTGAGCCACGGCGCCAAAGGCATGGCGACGGCGGGTGCTCTTGCCTCCGACTCAGCGCTGGCAGGTGGGGCACCAGAAGGTGGAGCGCTGGCCCAGGGTCACCTGCCGGATCGGTGTGACGCACACGCGGCACGGTTCGCCGACGCGGCCGTAGACGTTGAGCTCGCGGAAGAAGTAGCCAGGCGCGCCGTCGGGGTTGAGGAAGTCGCGCAAGGTGGTACCGCCGCGCTCGATCGCCCAGGCCAGGATGCGCTTGACCTCGGTGGCCAGGCGGGCATAGCGGGCGCGCGAGACCTTGCCGGCCGCGCGGCGCGGATCGATGCCGGCGGCGAACAAGGCTTCGCTGGCGTAGATGTTGCCCACCCCGACCACCACCGCGTTGTCCATCAGGAACAGCTTCACCGCTGCGCTCCTGCCGCGCGACAGATGCCACAGCAGGTCGCCGTCGAAATCGTCGGTGAGCGGCTCCGGGCCCAGCCGCGCCAGCAGCGGATGCCGCTCGCCCGGTGCCTGCCACAGCAGGCAGCCGAACCGGCGCGGGTCGGTGAAGCGCAGCACCCGCGGCCCGCTGCCCGGGATCGGCGCCAGCGCGATGTCGACGTGGTCGTGGGGACCCAGCGGGGCATCCGGCGGCAGCACCCGCAGCATGCCGCTCATGCCCAGGTGCAACAGCGCACTGCCGGCGGCGGTGTGCAGCAGCAGGTATTTCGCGCGACGCTCGACCGCATCGATCCGCTGTCCGGGCAACAGCGCGCTTACTTCGGACGGAATCGGCCAGCGCAGGTCCGGCCGGCGCAGGGTGACCGCGGTGATTTCGCGGCCGACCACGTGCGGCTCGATACCGCGGCGTGTGGTCTCGACCTCGGGAAGCTCAGGCATCGGGCGGCGATTCCCACTCGGCGTGGAAGTTGCCCGGCTGGTCGATGCGCTCGAACGTGTGCGCACCGAAGTAGTCGCGCTGCGCCTGCAGCAGGTTGGCCGGCAGCTGCGCGCTGCGGTAGCCGTCGAAGTAGGCGATCGCCGAGGCAAAGCACGGCACCGGCACGCCGGCCTGCACCGCGCGCATGACCACCTCGCGCAGGGCCGCCTGGTAGCGCGTGGCGATGTCGTCGAAGTACGGATCCAGCAGCAGGTTGTCCAGCTTCGGATGGGCGCGGTAGGCGGCGGTGATCTTGTCCAGGAAACGCGCGCGGATAATGCAGCCGGCGCGGAAGATGCCGGCGATGCTGCCGTAGTCGAAGTCCCAGTGGTAGACCTCCGCCGCCGCCCGCAACTGGGCGAAGCCCTGCGCGTAGGAGATCAGCTTGCTCAGATACAGCGCCCGCCGCACCGCCTCGACGAAGGCCTCGCGGTCGCCGTCGAACGGCGCGCGCGCCGCCGTCGGGAAGCGCTCGGCGGCGGCCACCCGCTGGCTCTTGAGGATGGACAGCCCGCGCGCGTACACCGCCTCGGTGATCAGCGGCAGCGGCACGTTCAGCTCCAGTGCGCTCTGCCCGGTCCAGCGACCGGTGCCCTTCTGCGCGGCGCGGTCCAGGATCATGTCGACCAGATCGTTGCCTGTGTCTGGATCCTTGCGGGTGAAGATGCGCGAGGTGATCTCGATCAGGTAGCTGTCCAGCTCCCCCTCGTTCCAGTCGGCGTACACCTGCGACAGCTCGGCGTTGGACAGGCCCAGTACCTGCTTGAGCATGGCGTAGCTCTCGGCGATCAGTTGCATGTCGCCGTACTCGATGCCGTTGTGCACCATCTTCACGTAGTGGCCGGCGCCGTCGGTGCCCATCCAGGCCACGCAGGGTTCGCCGTCGGGCGCGCGGGCAGCGATCTGGGTAAGGATCGGGGCGACCGCGTCGTACGCCTGGCGCGGGCCACCGGGCATGATCGAGGGACCGTGCAGCGCCCCTTCCTCGCCGCCGGAGACACCGCAACCGATGAAGGCGATGCCCTTTTCGCGCAGCTGCCGCTCGCGCCGGATGGTGTCCTTGAAGTAACTGTTGCCGCAGTCCATCACGATGTCGCCCGGCTCCAGCAGCGGCACCAGGTTGGCCAGGGTGGAATCGACCGGGTCGCCGGCGGTGATCATCAGCAGCACCCGCCGCGGCCGCTGCAGCGAGGCGACGAATTGCGGCAGCGTGGCGAACGGCACCAGCTGCCGCCCCGGGTGCTCGGCCACCACCTGGTCGGTGACCGCCGGCTCGTAGTTGCAGACCGACACCGCATGCCCGCGGCTTTCGATGTTCAGCGCCAGGTTGCGGCCCATCACGCCCATGCCGTAGACCCCGATCACCTGCTGACTCATCGTGCGCTCCCGTGTGACGTATCCACAGCATATGGGGCGGCCGGCGGCGTGTCGCAAGCGTGAGGGAACGCGCGCGCCGCCCGCGATGCGGGCACGAGCGGCCGTGCCGGTGCAGGCCTCGGTGCGCGCGGCGGCGATGGGGGCGCGGGCGTTGCGCAATGTGGGCTTGAGCCCACCGGCTTCTCCACTTTTGCGCTCCGTTGGCCGGGTGGGCTCAAGCCCACCCTACCCCGGTCGCCGCTACGTCCGACTGGCCGAAGGCTTGCTGCGGCAAGCCAGGCTCTGTCAACCGGCCGGGATCCCCAGCACCACCACGGCCAGCGCCAGCAACGCGCCCAGCGCGAACAGCGACTGTCGCCACCACTGCCCTCGCGCCAGCGCAACGGCCAGCACGCACTGCATCAGATAGTAGGCGGCAAAACCGCGGCTGGCGAAGGCGATGATGGCGAAGATGTCCGCGCTCCAGGTCAGCGCCAGCGTGGCCAGGGTGATGCCCAGGTAGGCCATCGACGCCGGCACGCGCCCGCCGGTGAGCTCGGTCAGCAGGCCGCCGGCGCCGCCCATGTCGGCCACCGCCGCCGACAGCTGCGAAGCCAGCGCCGCCAGCACCAGCAGCGGGCCGAGCACGCCGGCGACGCGACCGACGATGTCGATGATGGCCGTCTCCGCGGCGGCGTTGACGGTGCCGGCGTGGATGTGCGGCAGTACCAGCGCGATGAACAGCACATAGATTCCGGTGGACAGCAATTGCGCCCGGCGCATGCTGCGGATGCGCGTGGCGGCATCGTATTCGCGACCCAGAAAGCGCGAGGTCTCGAAGCCCTGCACCAGGATCACGCAGCCGAGCAGCACCCGCAGCACATGGCCCGCGCCGCCGGCTTCGACCGCCAGCGGTGCATGCGCTGGGGGTGTCCACAGCAGCACCGCGCCCAGCGCGGCCAGCACGCCGGCGATCACCGCCAGCTTGAAGCTGACCGCCAGCACCTCGACCCGCTCGATGCCGCGGAACCCGCGCACATAGCCGAGCGCCCCCAGCGCCAGCACGATCACGCTGGTGGCGATCCGAGCCAGGGTCGGGTCGACCACGCCGAGCCCCTTGAGCAGGTAGGCACCGAGCAGGTTGAGGTAGTAGCTGACCGAGATGAAGTAGGCCAGCACCAGCGCCAGTTCGGAGAACCGGTCGAACGCCTGCAGCCGTGGATGGCTGTCGCCCTGACGCAGCGGTTCGGCATGCACGATGTTGAAGCGGATCGCCATGCCGAACAGCCAGGCCAGTGCGCACAGTCCGGCCATCGCCCACGTGGCCCATGGGCCGGCGACCGCCGCCAGGATCGGCCCCACCACCAGGAAGCCCGAGCCGATGATCGAGGCCAGCGGGGTAACCGTGGCACGCCAGCCCGGGCGCCGGCGCAGGGCCGGCCACAGCAGCACGGCCAGCACCACGGCGGCGCCGGTCAGGGCCAGCAGGTCCAGTGGCCGCATGCCCGGATGGCCCGCCTTACACCGGCCAGAGGAAGGCGACGTGGGTGTTGTTGAACTGCGGGTCGTCCAGGCTGCCGCCGGGTTCGGCGGTCAGCGCGCCGGGCAGGCCTTCCACGTCCAGCGTCTGGCCGGCTTCGAAATGCGCGCCCAGCGCCTGCAGTTCGACCAGCCGCTCGCACAGCGCGCCGGCCGCGCCAGCCTGCCCGTCCGGCACCTGGCGCAGGTCGATGTCCGGACGGCCGAACTTGCGCATGCCGCGGGTGCGCACCCGCGAGCGGTCGGCCGCGTCGTCGCCGTCCTCGGGGTGGCGCAGGATCAGCACGTGGTTGCGCGGCGGTGCGCCGCCATCGACCAGGTAGTGCCGGCGCCAGCCCTCGGCGTCGAACAGGGTCAGGATCTGCGGATCGAGCACCACCGTGCCGCCCACGTCCAGCAGCGCGGCGAGCACGCCCAGGGTGTCGCGCAGGTAGTCCAGCGAATCGCCGTCGGGCCGCTGCCCGCGCACCACCAGCACCTCCGGCGCGATGCGCGCCTGCTCGTGGATCGCCGGCGTGTCGTCCTTCAGCAGGGCGCCCAGCGCACCGGCCAGCGGGTAGCCTTCCCACTGGCGCAGCACCGCGTTCTGGAAACGCTGCAGCTCGATGCCCTCGGGCAGGCCGCGGCTGTCGTAGCGGGCCGCCGGAATGGCCAGGTCGGTGGCGAACTTGCCGAACACGTAGAACTGCAGCAGCGCGTCGTCGCCCGGGCTCTGCCAGTACGGGCGCGGCCAGCTGGTGGAGTCGGCTTGTTCGGTCATGTGCGAAATCCTTGTGGGTGTGCGCAGGCCTATTCGCCCAGCGGCAAGATGGGCTGCTGCAGCTCGATCCGGCCCTCGCCCTCGGCGATCTTCTTGAACTCGGCGCGGCTGACCGAGACATAGCGGTCGTTGCCGCCGATCTCAACCTGCGGACCCTCGCTGACCGCGCGCCCCTGCTCGTCCACCCGCACCACCATGGTCGCCTTGCGCCCGCTGTGGCAGATGGTCTTGATCTCTTCGAGGTTGTCGGCCCAGGCCAGCAGGTAGCGGCTGCCCTCGAACAGCTCGCCGCGGAAATCGGTGCGCAGGCCATAGGCCAGCACCGGGATGTTGAGCCGGTCGACCACGTCGCTGATCTGCCACACCTGCGCCCTGGACAGGAACTGCGCCTCGTCCACGAACACGCAATGCAGCGGACCGCGCGCGGCGATGTCCGCCTGCACCATGGCGAACAGGTCCGCCTCGCCACCGAAGCGGCGCGCGTTGGCCTTCAGGCCGATACGCGAAGCGACCACGCCCTCGCCGAAACGGTTGTCCAGCGCCGGGGTCAGGATCAGCGTGCGCATGCCGCGCTCGTGATAGTTGTACGCGCTCTGCAGCAGCGTGGTGGTCTTGCCGGCATTCATTGCCGAGTAATAGAAGTAGAGCTTGGCCATGGTGGGAACAGTTGGGGCGCGACGCGCGCTGGCGCGGTAGTTTGGCACAGGCTCCGCGGCGGCCGCCCGACTTGGGTGGGCGGCCAGGAGCGTCGCGGTTGAAACCGCTCCTACAAGGTAGGCAGCACCGCGCAGGCGCACCCCTGTAGGAGCGGCTTCAGCCGCGACCGCTACCCGCCGGCCGGATCCCGCCACGGGGACAAGAGCGTCGCGGTTGAAACCGCTCCTGCAGGGTAGGCAGCGCCGCGCAGGCGCACCCCTGTAGGAGCGGCTTCAGCCGCGACCGCTACCCGCCGACCTGATCCCAACACAGGAACCAGGAGCGTCGCGGTTGAAACCGCTCCCACAGGGCAGGCAGCGCCGCGCAGGCGCACCCCTGTAGGAGCGGCTTCAGCCGCGACCGCTACCCGCCGACCGGATTCCGCCACGGGGACAAGAGCGTCGCGGTTGAAACCGCTCCCACAGGGCGCGCGGGGACGCGCTGGCGCGGCAGCTCAGGCCTGGTCCAGCGGCGTCGTGCCGCCGGTGAATTCGGAACGCGCCTGGGCCAAGCGGTAGCGGCGCTCCTGCCGCGCGCGGCGCCAGTCGCGCAGCATGCTGATCAGGTACACCAGCTTGAACACGCGCAGCTTGCGCAGCACCAGCGGCGTGTCGAACAGGTCGCCGGCGAGCATCGAAATCACCCCCTGCTCCAGCTGCCAGGTGTTGCGCGGGCAGCGGAACATCTGCGCCATCACCGGGCCGTTGAAGCGGTAGATGAAGAACGAGAAACGCGCCATGCCGGCGCGCTGGCGCTTTTCCAGACGACGCAGCAGTGCCTTTTCCCGGCGTGGTTCGCGCAGCGCCAGGTCGACCACCTCGGCGGCCTGCTCGGCGCCGCTCATGGCCAGGTACACGCCCGACGAAAACACCGGGTCCAGGAACGCGAACGCATCGCCGACCAGCACCCAGCCCGGGCCGCCCATGCGGGTGGCATCGTAGGAGTAGTTGCCGGTGACGCGCACCTCGTCATCGATCAGCTGCGCCTGCGCAAGCCGCTGCCACAGCGCCGGATTGCGCTGCAGTGTCTCGAACAGGAACGCGGTGGTGCGTCCCTTGCGCTGCTTGAGGTATTCGGGCCGGCACACCGCACCGACGCTCATCACGCCATCGGGCAGCGGGATCATCCACATCCAGCCGTGCTCGAAGCGGTAGATGCTGATGTTGCCGGCGTCATCGCCCGGGCGCAGTGCCGCGCCGCGGAAGTGGCCGAAGATCGCCGCGCTCTGGTGCTGGTCGTTCTTGCGCCGCAGCTTGCGGCGCGAGGCCAGCAACGCATCGCGGCCGCTGGCGTCGACCACGTAGCGGGCGTTGAGTCGGTAGCTTTGGCCCTCGTCGGTGCTCACCTGCAGCACCGAGGCGCGCGGACCGTGCTGCGCGACCTGCTTCACCTCGTGCCCTTCGCGCGCATCGGCGCCGCAGGAGCGTGCGTGGTCGTACAGCATCTTGTCGAAGTCCTGCCGGCGCACCTGGTAGGCGTGCGGCGGACTGTTGCCGATGGCGCGGGCGAAGGCATAGGTGTTGTAGCCGCGCTCGTTGTCGGCCTCGAAGTCGGCGCCGGCCTTGTACACGCCCATCGCGCGCACCTGGTCCAGCACGCCGAGGCGTTCGAAAACCGGCAGGTTCATCGGCAGCAGCGATTCGCCGATGTGGAAGCGCGGATGGCGCGCCTTCTCCAGCGCCACCACGCCGATAGCCGCGGCGCGCCAGCAGCGCAGGCGATGGTGCTGCCGGCCGGGCCGCCGCCGATCACCGCCACGTCGCACGATTCGTCCGCGCCGATCGCCTGTTCGCTCATTGCCGTCGCCCGATTGCCCCTGCCCAGGCGGCGATTATGGCGCAAGCGCCAAGCCGGTCACACGGCCTCGTCCGGGCCGCGGGCGGACGCTCTGCTACCATCGGCCGCCGCCCTTCGCATCGCCTCGATCCATGCTCAATCCGCAACAATTGGCTGCCGTGGAACACTGCGACAGCCCACTGCTGGTGCTGGCCGGCGCCGGCTCGGGCAAGACCAGCGTGATCACCCAGAAGATCGCCTGGCTGATCGCCCGCAAGCGCCTGGCGCCGTCGAAGATTGCCGCCATCACGTTTACCAACAAGGCCGCCCGCGAGATGCGCGAGCGCGTGGCGGCGCTGGTGAGCAACGACGATGCGCAGGCGCTGACGGTGTCCACCTTCCACGCGCTGGGCCTGCGCTTCCTGCAGATCGAGCACGAGCGGGCCGGATTGCGCCGCGGCTTTTCGGTGCTGGACGCGGACGACAGCGGCGCCATCGTCAAGGAGCTGGCGCCCAAGGGCGTGAAGAACGACGTGCTGTTCGGCCTGCGCAACCTGCTCAGCCAGGCCAAGAACAGAGGCCTGTCGCCGGAACAGGCGCTGGCCGCCGCACGCAGCCCGCGCGAGCTGGAGGCGGCGACCATCTACGAGATGTACCAGCAGCGGCTGGCCGCCTTCAACGCGGTGGACTTCGACGACCTGATCCGGCTGCCGCTGCGCATCCTGGAGAGCGACGCCGAGTGCCGCGACGGCTGGCGCGAGCGCCTGCGCTACCTGCTGGTGGACGAGTACCAGGACACCAACGACGCGCAGTACCGCCTGCTCAAGGCACTCACCGGCGAGCGCGGCGGGATCACCTGCGTGGGCGACGACGACCAGTCGATCTACGCCTGGCGCGGCGCCAATCCGGAGAACATCGACCAGCTCGGCCGCGACTGGCCCAACCTGCGGGTGATCAAGCTGGAGCAGAATTACCGCTGCGGCAAGCGCATCCTGCGCGCGGCCAACGCGCTGATCGCGAACAACCCGCACCTGCACGAAAAGAAGCTGTGGAGCGAGCACCCCGAGGGCGCGCCGATCCGGGTGATCGAGTGCAAGGAGGCCGAGCACGAAGCCGAACGCGTGGCCGCGATCGCCACCACCCTGGCCGAGAAGCACAAGGCGCGCTGGCACGACATCGCGATCCTGTACCGCGGCAACTTCCAGGCGCGGCCGCTGGAGAAGGCGCTGCGCCTGGCGCGCGTGCCCTACCACCTGACCGGCGCGCTGAGCTTCCTGGACCGCGCCGAGGTCAAGGACCTGCTGTGCTACCTGCGCCTGCTGACCAACCCCAGCGATGACGCCGCGTTCCTGCGCGTGGTCAACGTGCCCAAGCGCGAGATCGGCGCGACCACGCTGGAGAAGCTGGGACAGATGGCGCAGTCGCGGCACAGCTCGCTGCTGGACGCCATCCGCAGCGACAGCGTCTTGCGCCAGCTGACCCCGCGCCCGGCCGCGGCGCTGGCCTCGTTCGCCACGCTTGCTGGACGAACTGCGCAGCGCCTCGCTGCACCAGAGCGCCGCCGAGCTGGTGGAGACCATCCTGCAGCGCACCCGTTACGCCGAGCAGATCGCCGCCAGCACCACCGACAACGCCGTGCGCGAGCGCAAGCTGGCCAACCTGAAGGAACTGGCCGACTGGTTCCGCGCCATGCAGAAAGGCGGCAACAGCGCCGGCGACCTGGCCTCGCAGCTGGCCCTGCTCAGCCACGCCGACCGCGACGAGCCGGGCAACGCGGTGCGCATGATGACCCTGCACGCGGCCAAGGGGCTGGAGTTCCGCTTCGTCTTCATCGTCGGCTGCGAGGACGGCACCCTGCCGCACGAGGGCGCCATCGACGAGGGCCGCATCGAGGAAGAGCGGCGCCTGATGTACGTGGGCATCACCCGCGCCAAGGAATTGCTGACGCTGTCCTGGTCGGCCCGCACCAAGCGTTACGGCGAGATCCACACCAACCAGCCCAGCCGTTTCCTGCAGGAACTGCCGCAGGCGGACCTGCACTGGCAGGGCAAGGATCCCGAAGCGGACAAGGAAGTAGTGCGCGAGACCGCCGAGTCGCACATGGCCAGGATCAAGGCGATGCTGGCCGGCAGCTGAGCCGGATCGTCGCGCGGCGGCGCCGATGAGCGCGCCTGACCCCCTGCACGCTGCAGCAGCAGGCCGGCGCCGCGTTCAACCGCGGCGACTGGCCGCGCGCGCGCGACACTGGCGCTGCGCGCGCTCGACCGACGGCGCCCAGCGCCGGCATGCACTACGTCGCCGGCATCGCCTGTCTGCGAGCTGCAGCAGTTGCCCCATGCGCTGCGGCACCTGCGCGATCGCCGCCGTGCGGCGCCGCGGCAGCGCCGGCTTCGCCGCGCAACTGGCGCGTCGCGCTGGCGCTGGCGCGTGCTGCATCGCGAGGCGCTGGCCGCGGCCGACCACGCAGCTGGCGCTGGCCCGGACCGACGCGCCGCGACGCTCGACACACTGGGCGTGGTCTACACCCAGGCCGACGCCTACGCCAAGGCGGCCGATCGCGTTCGCCGGGCGGTGGCGCGGCAGCCGGGCTGGCCACCTAGCCACTTCAACCTGGCCACCGCGCATGGTCGCGACCGGCGACCTGGACGGCGCCGAGCAGCACGCTCGAGACCTGCCTGGGGCTGGACCCGACCCTGTGGCAGGCGCACCTCACCCTGGCCCAGCTGCAGACGGCAGAGCCCGGTCGACAACCACCTGCCGCGCCTGCAGTCGCTGCTGGCCGCGCGCGCCGGCCGATGCGGACGCCGCGCTGTATCCTGCAACCTGGCGCTGGCCAAGGAATACGAGGACCTGGGCCAGTATCGACCGCGCCTTCGCCTGTCTGGCCGCGGCAAGGCGGCCGGCGGCGCGGGGCGCGCCTACCGCATCGAACGCGACCAGCGCGCTGTTCGAGGCGCTGATGCGCGCCTTCCCCGACACCGGCGCCCGACCCCGCCGGAGGCGATCCCAGCGCCGGCGCCCGATCTTCGTGGTCGGCATGCCGCGTTCGGGCACCACGCTGGTCGAGCGCATCCTCACCGCGCATCCGCCGTGCTACGCCGCCGGCGAGCTGCTGAACTTCGGGGTGGTGCTGAAGCGCCTTCCGGCAGCCGCACGCCGCTGCTGCTGGACCCCGATACGGTGGCCCGCGCTCGCGCGGAGCTGACCCGCGGCGCTGGGCAGCGCGTACCTGGCCAGCACCCTGCCCGGCCACCGCGGCGCGCCGCGCTTCGTCGACAAGCTGCCGCACAACTTCCTCTATGCCGGCTTCATCGCCGCACGCGCTTGCCCAAGGCACGCATCATCTGCCTGCGACGCGATCCGCTGGACACCTGCCTGGGCAATTTCCGCCAGCTGTTCGCGCCGCAGCTCGCCGCTACTACGACTACTCGTTCGACCTGCTCGACACCGGCCGCTACTACGTGCTGTTCGACTGCGCTGATGGCGCATTGGCAGCCGGGTGCTTCCCGGGACGCATCCTGGAGGTGAGCTACGAGGCGCTGGTGCGGCGCCCGGAGGCCGAGATCGCGCCGGCTGCCTGCGACACTGCCGGCTGCCCTGGCACGCCGACTGCCTGCACTTCGAGCGCAACCGGGCGCCGGTGGCCACCGCCAGTGCGGTGCAGGTGCGCTCGCCGATCCACCGCGGCGCGATCGGCCGCTGGCGCAACTATGCGAACGAGACTGGCACCGCTGCGCGGCCTGTTGCGCGACGCCGGCATGCGCGCTGCCCGACTGACATCACGGCCCCGCCGACGCCGGCCGTCGTTACCTCAGAACCGGTAGTTCGCCTCCAGGTAGATGGCCCGTCCGTAGACGTTGTAGTTGCTGGTGTTGTACGGCGTGTCCGAGGTGCCCGGGTAGCTGACATCCGGCGGCGGCATCTTGTTGAACACGTTGTCGACCAGCAGCGACAGGCCCAGGTTCTCGACCGGGTTGTAGGTCACACTGACGTTGTACAGGATCCACGGTGGCAGGCGGCCGGCACCCTCGGTCGCTGTAGTCGTCGGTGATGGTCGCCAGGTAGTTCGGTGCGCTGCCATAGCGGTTGAAGTACACCGTGCCGCTCCACTGCTTGTTCGGCGTCCAGGTCAGCGAGCCGTTGACCTTCGACTTGAAGTCGGTGGTGTAGTACGGGTGCCGCAGCAGGTCCAGCATCGGGTCGGTCGGGTAAGCCTGGTAGGCGTGCTTGAGCACGTCGCTGTAGGACGTCTGCACCGCCAGCTGGCCAAACCGGCCGACGTCGAAGACGTAGCTGAAGTTCGCCACCACCGCGTTGACCTGCTCGTTGGACACGTTCACCTTGGGCGTGGAGATCTCCTGGATCTGGCCGAGCAGGGCCGGGTTGGTGGACACGCCGCGGACGATCTTGCTGAAGGCGTTCTGGCAGGTGGCCGAGGTCATGTCCAGGGTGCCGATGTCGCACAGGTATTCGACCTGGGACAGGTTGTCCGAGCTCTCGGTATTGACCTCGTTGTTGATGTCGTAGTGCAGGTAGTCCGCACTGACCGACATGCGCTCCACCGGCGCCCACACCACGCCATAGCTCCACACCTTCGCGGTAATCGGCTTGAGCGACGGGCTGCCGGACTGCTGTCCGAAGAACTGGGTGCTGTCGTAGGGGGTGGGACAATTGGCGACATCCGACGGCCCGTAACCGAGCCGGGCGCAGTTGAGGTAGTCGGGCACGAAACTGTAGTAGCCGCTGTTCCCCTGGAATTCGTCGGCAAGGGTCGGGGCCTTGAAGGCGGTGCCATATCGCCCGCGCAGCAGCAACGAATCAAACGGCCGGTACTCGATACCCAGGTTGTAGGTGCTGTGGTTGACGTTCTCGCCCCCCACCTTGTAGTTGTCGTAGCGCCCGGACACGTCCAGCGTGACCTGGCTCAGCACCGGCAGGCGGAACTCGGTGGTGGCCGCATAGCGCGTGCGGCTGCCGGCACCCTGCACGTCGGTGGTGCCCCATACCTCGCCGTTGAGCAGGCGCGGGTCGGGCACGTAGGACCACCCCTGGTTGCCGCCTTCGAGCACCACTGCGACGCCGGCGTCCCCGCCGGGCAGGGTGAACAGCGAGCTGTTGGTCAGCTGGCCGCGCAGCATGTTGTCCCAGGTCTTGGCGCGGGTGTCGGTGAAGCCGGTGAAGCTGGCGAAATCCGCCGGCGACATCGGCTGGTAGAAAGCCGCGTAGTCCGGCGTGAAACCGGGTAGGCCCCGTAGTAGGGGTCCAGCCCCTGCTGCGGACCGAGCACGTTCTGCTCGAAGTACGCATCGATCGGGCCGGCCAGCCGCTGCAGGCTGCGGGACAGCAGGTGGTCGTCGGAGTGGGTGAAGGCCAGGTCGTAGTCCCAGAAGGACTGCCCGAAGGTGCCCTTGGCGCCCAGCGTGAGCATGTACGAGTTCTCGTACTGCCGGTCCATGATCGACTTGAAGCCACCCACTTCCTCGGGCGCGAACGCGCGCTGCAGGTTGACGAAGTCGTCCAGCCTCGGGTCGTAGTAGGCGCCGTAATCCACGCCGGTCCCCCACCAGGTGTAGCCGGAGCCGATCGAGTAGCGCTGCTCCTGGTAGTTGTACAGCAGGTCGCCGTACAGCTGCAGGTTGTCGCTTACGTCGAAGGTCGCGTGGGTATAGAGGTTGGCCGTCTCCTGGTCGTTGGTCAGGGTGCGGTAACCGGGGGTATAGAACGAGCCGCAGTAGGTGCGTCCGTCGGTACGCGTGCGCAACCCCTCGGTGCCATGGAACAGCCCGGTGAGGTTGGCGCAGTTGGCCGGGTCCTGGAAGTAGTACGCACCGCTGAACGGGCTGTACACCAGGAAGTCACGCGACGCCGTCGCCGGGCCGGTGCCACGGGTGAAGTACTGGCTGGTCAGCGGGCGGTCGAAGCCCCAGATCGGCTGGGTGCTCTGGTACTGGGCCCCCACCAGCACGTTGAATTTGCCGAAGGTGAAGCTGTCGGCCAGGCTGACCCGGCGATCGGCGCCACCGCCGCCGGAGGGGTGCCAGCCATAGCGGACGTCGAGCGTAGGCGCGTCGATCTGTTTCTTCAGCACGATGTTGATCACGCCGGCAATCGCGTCCGACCCGTAGAGCGAGGATTGGCCGCCCGGCAGGATGTCGATGTGATCGACCATGTCCATCGGGATGCCGCTGAGGTTGTTGAACGCGTCGCTGCCGTTGTACAGCCCCGGGAAGTTGCCCATCGGCCGACCGTCGATCAGGTACTTGACGAAACCCACCGGCAAGCCGAACAGGCTCAGCGTCTGCGCGCCCTGCGTGAACCCGCCCGACGCCTGCGAGCCCTGCACGCTGCCGGTGGCGAATGAGGATTGCTGCAGCGCCTCGGCCACGGTGTTGAAACCGCGCACCTGCATGTCTTCGGCGGTAATGGTGGTTACCGGCGTGGCCGTCTCGACCTGGGTCTGCGGGATCAGCGAGCCGGTCACCGTGACGGTCTCCAGCTTCTGCGCACGACGCTGTGCGTCGCGGTTGGCGCTGGTCTGTTCCTGCGCGGCCGGGGCGTTTCCGGTGGCGTCCTGGCTGGCTGCGTCCTGGCCGGCAGCCGGCGTCGGGGCGGGAGGCACGTCCTGCGCGCGTACGGGCGTCCAGGCTGACAGTGCTGCCAACACGGCAGCGGCGAGTGTGGATTTGAACATGGCATATATCCGGCGGCGTGGAGGGGGGCCCGAGGTGCCTGGGCCTCCGGCCGCGCACCTCGCCACGGTCGCGCAACGAGCGACCTGCAAGCCTCCCCGGGGTCCCTGAAGTCAGGCCCGCAGGAGGCATCTGGCGATCCGTTTATCGCCCCGGGAACGCAAACATCGCGCATGGTTAACGTGACGCCGCCAAAGACGCCCGTTCCCGTTCATATGCACGACAGTTCGGTGAAGAAAGACCGGACCCGGCCGCTGCTGCGCCAACCGGGGCCGGGGTCCGGCCTGCCCATGGTCCCGACACGCGGGTGTGCGCCCCAGGGATGGTCTGATCAACCAGACGCAGGCGGCATGATGCTCAAAAGGCCGGCAGGGTGTGTCGTGCGGCGCCGGGCAGACTGGCCGTCTGTTCAAGCCGCGCGGCGCAGCATGGCGGCCTTTCGAACATCACCCCTTTCTGCATGGTTCTCGGTCGGTGGGGGCCGATTCTGTTTGTCCACAGGGCGCCGCCTCGACAGACGCCCTGCCTTCATCGCCACCCTGTGCCCTGCGAACAAACAGCATCGGTGACGCCTGCGCCTGGTTGATCAGAGCATCCCTAGAGCAGCCGCCGTGCTTCCAGCTCGCTCTTGAGGTAGGCGTAGTAGATCGGGCCGGCGACCAGCCCGGGCAGGCCGAAGATCGCCTCCATCAGCAGCATCGCGATCAGCAGTTCCCAGGCGCTGGCGCGGATCTGGGTGCCGATGATGCGCGCGTTGAGCAGGTATTCGAGCTTGTGGATCAGCACCAGGAACACCAGCGCCGCCACCCCCACGCCCAGCGACACCGACAGCGCGGCGACGGTCACCGCGGTGTTGGAGATCAGGTTGCCGATCACCGGCAGCAGCCCGACCACGAAGGTCAGCACCACCAGGGTCTTGGCCAGCGGCACATGCACGCCGAACAGCGGCAGTGCACCGAACAGGAAGATCGCGGTGAACGCGGTGTTGATCACCGAGATCTTGATCTGCGCGAACACGATGTTGTGGAAGGCCACCGCCAGGTGATGCGTGCGCCGGCCCAGCGCCACCGCCAGTGGCCCCAGCTGCGACACCGGCTTGGTGCGGCTCAGCGCCACGATCGCGCCCAGCACCAGTCCGACCAGAATGTGCGCCAGCGCCCGGGCGGTGTCCTTGCCGACCAGCTGCAGGCTGCCGGCATGCTTGCGGGTCAGCTCGGTGGCCATCACCCGCAGTTCGTCCACGCTGTCCGGCAACGAGCTGACCAGGGCCGGCGGCAGCTGCTGGCGCGCCTTTTCCACCAGCGGCATCAGCTGGGTATCCCACAGCGCCCGCGGGTTGCCGATCTCGGTCCGGATGAAGCTGATCGCACCCAGCGTCAGCAGCAGCAGCAGGCCGACCACGATGACGCCCAGCAGCGCCACCACCACCACCCGCGCGCGATCGCCGGACAACCGCCGCTCCAGCAACGGGCTGGCCGTCTGCACCAGCTCGTAGACCAGCAACCCGGCCAGCAGGGCCGGCAACAGGCGCAGCCACAGCACCAGCAGCAGCGCCAGGCCGGCCAGCACGTAGCTGGCGGTGCTGACCGCACGCGAAGGCTCTTGCAGGGAAGGCAACGGTTGCGACATCGGGTGTTTCTGAGGGGAAGGGGGCGGTCAGTCTGTCAGTCACCGCGCCCGCTCGCCAGCCCCAGCCGCTGGCCGGGGCCGACGCCCGTCCCTCGAGGAGGCGCGGGCAGCTCTGCGCAGACGGCAAACGCTCGAAGACAAAGGCCGCGCAGATCTCCGCAAGGCCCGCAGCACATGGCGCGGTGGTGCCAGGACAGCCGGCCGGGCGTCGTCAAAGCGCCCGACCCGGCGGAACCTGCCGGGCAGCATGCCGCCTGCGCAGAGCTGTGCAGAACATCCTCAACCGTCATCTGCATCGCCTACACTGCGGCCTTGCCCGGTCAGCCACTACAGGAAACCCATGCTGCCTCGTCTTCCCGCCGCCCTCGCCCTGGTCGCCCTGCTGGCCGGGTGCGCCACCACCACGCCCACGCCCGTGGCGACACCGACCGAGGTCGCCCCGGCGGCGCACACACCCACGACCCCGGCCAGCACACCGGCGGACGACAACCTCAACGCGGTGATCTGGAGCCAGCGCGCGCTCGAGCACGACCTGATCTACCTGCAGACCTACCGCGATGCCCGGCAGCAACTGCTCCAGGCATTGCACGATCCGCACTGGGACGCCTTGGCCAAGGACGACCGCACCACCGCGCTGAAAGGGCTCAAGCCGGCGGTGGTGCTGGACATCGACGAGACCGTGCTGGACAACTCGCCCTACCAGGCGCGGCTGATCCGCAGCGGCGGCGAGTACAACGAGGCCGACTGGGCCGCCTGGTGCAAGGAGCGCAAGGCCCGCGCACTACCCGGTGCGCTGGATTTCACCCGCTTCGCCGCCGACCACGGCATCACCGTGTTCTACGTCTCCAACCGGGCCAAGGACCTGGACCAGGCGACCCTGGACAACCTGCGCCAGGATGGCTTTCCGGTGGCCGGGCCACAGGTGTTCCTGGGGCTGGGCACGTTCGTGCCCGGTTGCGAGCAGGTCGGCAGCGAGAAAGGCTGCCGGCGCCAGCTGATCGGCCAGCACTACCGCGTGCTGATGCAGTTCGGCGACCAGCTGGGCGACTTCGTCACGGTGCTGGGCAATACCGAAGACCTGCGACAGCAGGCGCTGGCGCCGTACCGGGAGTGGATCGGCCGCCGCTGGTTCGTGCTGCCCAACCCGACCTACGGCGCGTGGGAGCCGGCGTTGTTCAACAACGACTGGACCCTGCCTCGCGACGAGCGCCGTCGGCAAAAGATCAATGCGCTGATTACTCACTGACAAATCAGTTAGTTAACGCACATAACATGAAGTGTTGCCTTAGCTTTAACGAATCGCTAAGCTAGGCGCGCCGACTCCTGCTGACCTCCAGAACACCGCAGGCCAAGGCCATTTCCCTTCCGGCACTGCCGGGAATCCACCCCGCGAGTTCTCTCGCGGGGTTTTTCTTTTGTGGCCGGCACCACGGCGCTTCCCCGAGACCCGGTTGCAGCCGGATCCCGCCACGGGAACAAGAGCGTCGCGGTTGAAACCGCTCCTACAAGGTAGACAGCTCCACGCAGGCCCACCCCTGCAGGAGCGGCTTCAGCCGCGACCGCCACCCGCCAGCCGGATCCCGCCACGGGAACAAGAGCGTCGCGGTTGAAACCGCTCCTACAAGGTAGACAGCTCCACGCAGGCCTACCCCTGCAGGAGCGGCTTCAGCCGCGACCGCCACCCGCCAGCCGGATCCCGCCACGGAGAACAAGAGCGTCGCGGTTGAAACCGCTCCTACAAGGTAGCAGCTCCACGCAGGCACCCCTGAGGAGCGGCTTCAGCCGCGACCGCCGGCCGCCAGCCGGATCCCGCCAACAAGACGTCGCGGTTGAAACCGCTCCTACAAGGTAGGCGGCTCCGCGCAGGCGTACCCCTGCGCGGGCGGCGCCACCAGCTAGAATGGGCGGATGCACAACACGATTGCCGACTCCTCCCCACGCAGCCGCGCGCCCTGGTGGTTCACCCTGGTGGGCCAGCTGCTCGAACCCTGGGTGCGCCTGCGCCGCGACCCGGCCGAACCGGCCACCCTGCTGCATGAAGCCGCCGAGATCTGCTATGTGGTCGAGCGCGACGGCCTGTCCGACCTGCTGATCCTGGACCGCGCCTGCCGCGAGGCGGGGCTGCCCAGCCCGATGCAGCCATTGACCGGCACCCGCCGGCGCCGCTCGGTGTTCGCGCTGGAGCGCCGTGGCGGCTGGAAGCTGGGCCGCCACCAGCGCCAGGGACCGTCCGAACCGCTGCGCCAACTGGTGCGATCGCTGGAGGGCCGGCCCGACCGCGATATCCAGGTGGTGCCGGTGTCGATCTACGTCGGCCGCGCCCCCAGTCGCGACACCGGCTGGTTCCGCGTGCTGTTTTCCGAAAACTGGGTGATGGTCGGCCGCTTCCGGCGGATGCTGGCACTGCTGCTGAACGGCCGCGACACGGTGGTGCATTTCTCCTCGCCGGTGTCGCTGCGCAGCGTGATGGCCGATGCCGCCGGCGCGCGGCCGGAACGACTGGTACGCAAGGTGGCGCGCGTGTTGCGCACCCATTTCCACCGCATCCGCGCCGCGGTGATCGGGCCGGACCTGTCGCACCGGCGCACCGTGGTCGACTCGGTACTCAACGCCGAACCGGTGCGCGCCGCGATCACCGCCACCGCCGCACGGGAGAAGACCAGTTACGCCAAGGCCTGGCGCAAGGCGCAGAAGCTGGTGCTGGAGATCGCCGCGGACTACTCGCACCCGGTGGTGCGCTCGGCCTCGTTCCTGCTTTCGAACTTCTGGAACAAGCTGTACGACGGCATCACCATGCACCACTTCGACAAGGCGCGCGCGGTGGCGCCCGGGCACGAGGTGATCTACGTGCCCAGCCACCGCAGCCATGCCGACTACCTGCTGATGAGCTACCAGCTGCACGTGTCCGGCGTGGTGGTGCCGCACATCGCCGCCGGCGTGAACCTGGACCTGCCGCTGATCGGCCCGATCCTGCGCCGTGGCGGCGCGTTCTTCATGCGCCGCAGCTTCAAGGGCAACGCCATGTACTCGGTGGTGTTCAAGGAATACATGTCGCAGTTGATCGACCGCGGCGTGCCGATGGAATACTTCATCGAGGGCGGCCGCTCGCGCACCGGCCGGCTGCTGGCACCACGCGCCGGCCTGCTGGCGATGACCGTGCGTGCATTCCTGCGCGCGCCGCGCCGGCCGGTGCTGTTCCAGCCGGTGTACATCGGCTACGAGAAGCTGATGGAAGGCAAGTCCTACATCGGCGAGCTGTCGGGCAAGCCGAAGGAAAAGGAATCGCTGATCGGCCTGATCAAGGGCCTGAAGGTGCTGCGCCAGCGCTACGGCCAGGTGACCATCAATTTCGGCGAACCGATCGAACTGAACCCGCTGCTGGACGCGGCCAACGCGGACTGGCGGACGGCCGCCAGTGCCGACCCGGAAGCCAAGCCGGAGTGGCTCAACAGCGTGGTCGACGACCTGGCCGAGCGGATCCAGGTGAACATCAACCGCGCCGCCGACGTCAATCCGATCAACCTGCTGGCGCTGGCGCTGCTGGCCACGCCCAAGCACTCCATGGCCGAGAACGACCTGGTCGCGCAGCTGGAGCTGCTCAAGGCGCTGGTGCAGGAGCTGCCGTATTCGGACCGGGTCACGCTGACCCCGATGGCGCCGGCGGCGATCGTCGGCTATGGCGAGCAGATGGGCTGGATCCGCCGCGTCACGCACCCGCTGGGCGACGTGCTGGTGGCCGACGACGAACAGTCGGTGCTGCTGTCGTACTTCCGCAACAACGTGCTGCACCTGACCGCCACCGCGGCCTGGGTGTCGTGCTGTTTCCTCAACAACCGGCGCATGTCGCGGGCCTCGGTGCAGCGGCTGGGGCGGATCATCTACCCGTTCATCCAGGGCGAACTGTTCCTGCCCTGGAGCACCGACGAATTCGGCGCGCAGCTACAGGCGACCATCGATTTCTTCGTCCGCCGCGGCCTGCTCGAGGCCACCGGCGACGGCCGCGTGCTCGAGCGCGGACCGGGCCAGGACGACGCGGCCTACCAGCTCAAGACCATTGCGCGCAGCCTGATCCAGGCGTTCGAGCGCTACTACATCACCATCGCCGCGCTGGCCAAGAACGGTCCGCACACGATCACCGCCGGCGAGCTGGAGAACGCCTGCACGCTGACCGCGCAGCGGCTGAGCCTGCTCAACGAGATGTCCGCGCCGGAGTTCTTCGACAAGGCGCTGTTCCGCGGCTTCATCCAGAAGCTGCGCGAGCAGAAGATCGTTTGGACCGACGACGCCGGCAAGCTCGACTACGACCGCCGGCTGGACGACATCGTGCGCGACGCGCGGGTGATCCTGTCGCGCGAGGTGCGCCATTCGATCCTGAAGATCACCGGTGGCGACGCCGACAGGGATGCTCCGGCCACAACCGACGACACGCCCCAGGCGCCAGCCGCGCAGGACGGCGCCCTGCCCGACGACAGCGACAGCGCCGCGCTGCATCGGCGCCACGTGACCAGCGAGCACCAGCTGCACGACCACCCTGCCGCGACCGCCGAACCGCGCGAGGCCGCCGGGGACCCGTCGCGCCACGACTGATCGCGGCAGCGTGGCGGCGTCCCCGCCGCCACACGAAGGCCCAAGGCCGCAACGCCCGCCCGTAGGGTGGGCTTCAGCCCACCATCCCCACAAAGCGAAAAAGCGGACAAAGCCGCCCCGCCAAAAACCCCGCCCCCACACGAAGGCCATGGCCGCAACGCCCGCCCCCGTAGGGTGGGCTTCAGCCCACCATCCCCACAAAGCGAAAAAGCCGACAAAGCCGCCCCGCCAAAAACCCCGCCCCCACACGAAGGCCAAGGCCGCAACGCCCGCCCCGTAGGGTGGGCTTCAGCCCACCATCCCCACAAAGCGAAAAAGCCGACAAAGCCGCCCCGCCAAAGACCCCGCCCCCACACGAGGGCCAAGGCCCAACGCCCGCCCCCGTAGGGTGGGCTTCAGCCCACCATCCCCACAAAGCGAAAAAGCCGACAAAGCCGCCCCGCCAAAAACCCCGCCCCCACACGAAGGCCATGGCCGCAAGCGCCCGCCCCCGTAGGGTGGGCTTCAGCCCACCATCCCCACAAAGCGAAAAAGCCGACAAAGCCGCCCCGCCAAAAACCCCGCCCCCACATGAGGCCCAAGGCCACAACGCCCGCCGCCGCGCGAAGGCTGGTGGGCTGAAGCCCACCCTACGGCCGACCTGCGCCTACCCTACGTCCACCGCAGGCACCTCCTGTAAGATTCGGGCATGAACGATCAGCCCCCTTCCAGCGAACGCCCGACCACCCACTTCGGCTTCCGCGACGTGCCTGTGGGCGAGAAGCAGAAGCTGGTTGGCCAGGTGTTTACCTCGGTCGCGCGCAGCTACGACCTGATGAACGACCTGATGTCGTTCGGCGTGCACCGCCTGTGGAAGCGTCACTTCGTGGCGATCAGCGGCGTGCGCCGGGGCGACCGCGTGCTCGACCTGGCCGGCGGTACCGGGGATATCGCCGCGCTGCTCAAGCCGGTGGTGGGCGAACCGGGCGAGGTGGTGGTGGGCGACATCAACGCTGCCATGCTCGGCGTCGGCCGCGACCGGCTGACCGACCGCGGCCTGGTCGCCGGGCTGCGCTGGGCGCAGCTCAACGCCGAGGCGCTGCCGTTTCCCGACAACAGCTTCGACGCGGTGACGATGGCCTTCGGCCTGCGCAACGTCACCGACAAGGAGAAGGCACTGGCCGACATCTGCCGCGTGCTCAAGCCCGGCGGCCGACTGCTGGTGCTGGAGTTCTCGCGCGTGCGCAGCGAGCTGTTCGGCAAGCTGTACGACTTCCACTCGTTCAAGGTACTGCCGCGGCTGGGCCGGTTGTTTGCCGGCGACGCGGACAGCTACCAGTACCTGGCCGAGTCGATCCGCAAGCATCCGGACCAGGACACGCTCAAGGGCATGATGGAGCGCGCCGGTTTCGGCAAGGTCGAAGTGCGCAATCTCACCAACGGCGTGGTGGCGATCCACCGGGCGTACAAGTTCTAGGAGCCTGTCGGTCCGCTCTTCCGGGCGCTCCGGCCGATCGACCACACCGCAGGGGATTCCATGAGCGGCAGCAACTCCCAGCTCGAACGTCTGACCTTCTTCTCCGACGCGGTGTTCGCCATCGCGATCACCCTGCTGGTGATCGAGATCCACGTGCCGCGCCTGGCCACCACCGACGACGCCGCCTACCTGCAGGCGCTGGCGCACCTGCAGCCGAGCTTCCTCGGCTTCGTGCTGAGCTTCCTGGTGATCGGCGCGCTGTGGGCCGCGCACCATCGCGTGTTCGGCATGGTGGCCAGCTACGGCAGCGGGCTGATGGCGCCCAACCTGTTGCTGCTGATGGTGGTGGCGTTCATGCCGTTCGCCACCGCGCTGATGAGCAGCAACGCGCTCGCACGGGTTCCGGAAATGTTCTACTCGGCCACCCTGCTGCTGGCCGGCCTGCTGCAACGGTGGGTGTTCACCGCCGCGCTGAGGCCGCCGCACCTGGCGCCGGGTGTCACCGCGCTGGACGTGGCCTGCATCCGGGCCCGCTCCCTGGCGCTGCCGGTGGCGGCCACGCTGTCGCTGGTGCTGGCCTGGTACTCGCCCGGCAACAACAATTTCGTGCTGCTGCTGATTCCCGTGCTCACGCACCTGTTCCCTGGCATCGTTCGCCGGCGCCGGCAGCGCGCCGAGGCTCGCGCGCAGGCGAAGGCCAGGGCCGCCGCCCGCGACGCCCAGCCCGCACAGGACGCCTGAGCACCGCCGCTTCGCGGATCGCGCCGGCTCTGGCCGGTGGCCGGCGGCTCACCGACGTCGGCCTTGCCCGGCTCCGAAAGGCGGCTACCGAGGACGCCTACCTGCGCTCGACCGCGCAGGCCATCGCCGGTGCCGGCGTTGCACGCCGCCGGGTGTTGGCCAGTGCCACGCCGGCGACCGTGACCACGCCACCGACCAGGGTCAACGCACCCGGGCGCTCGCCCAGCCAGAACCAGCCGATCAGTACCGCGATCGGCGGCGAGAAATAGATGAAGCTCGATACCTGCGAGGCGGACGCCCTGCGCAACGCCGCGTTCCAGGCCAGGTAGCCGACGAAGGTCGGGGCAATGCCCAGCCACAGCAGCGCGGCCATGTGCGACCGCGGCGCCTGCGCCAGCGCGTGCGGCAGGCCGGCGGCGAACGGCAGCGCGCCGAGCGCGCCGGCGATGAAGGTGAACGCGGTCACGCCCAGCATGCTGCTGCGCGCGAACAGCGGTTTCTGCCCGACGAAAAAGATCGCCGAGGCCAGCACGCTGACCAGCACCAGCGCCGCCATCGGCTCGAACCGCACCTGCTTGCCGCTGGCCAGCACCACCAGCACCACACCCACCAGGGCCACGCCCAGGCCGGCCAGCGTCCGCGCCGGCAGCCGCTCGCCCATCCACACCGCCGACACCGCCGCGGTGGCCGCCGGCGCCAGCGAGATGATGATCGCGGCGGTGCCGCTGGCAATCCGCAGCTCGGCCGCGTTGAGGCACAGGTGGTAGACGGTGAGGCCGACCACGCCCAGCAGCGCCAGCTTCGGCCAGTCGCGCCGTTGCGGCAGCGGCGCCCGACGCACCGCCAGCAGCACCCCGAAACAGCCGGCGCCAATGGCCAGCCGGGCAAACGCCACCTGGCCCGGGGTGAACGAGGCCAGCGCATAGGCGATGGCGGCATACGCCGAGGACCAGGTCAGCAAGGCAACGCCGATATAGGCCAGCGCGCGGCCATCGAGGCGGTCAGGAGCAGTCATGGCGGGAGCGATCCAGTGGGGGAAGGTGGGCATGCTAGTCCGGTGCGCCGCGCGCCGGAATATGCATCGGTAGTACAGTTCGGGCCTATCGCCTTTGAATGGACCGCATGATGACCGCTGCCACCTTGGAATCGAAACCGGAAATGGACACCAAGGACTGGCATCTGCTCGAAGCGCTGCAGCAGGACGCGCGCCTGGGCTATGCCGAACTCGGTCGCAAGGTCGGCCTGTCCGCGCCGGCCGCGGCCGAGCGGGTCAAGCGGCTGGAGGAGGCCGGCGTGATCACCGGCTATCGCGCCACGGTCAACCCGCGCCGGCTCGGCTACACCATCGACGCGATGGTGCGGCTGCGCTGTGACGGCGGCATCTGCGCGCGCATCGGCACCGTGGTGGTGGACATTCCCGAAGTGCTCGAATGCCGCCGCCTGGCCGGCGAGGATTCGGCGCTGCTGCACGTGGTGGCGATGTCGGTGGAACATCTCGAAGCGGTGCTGGACCGGATCCTGAAAATGCACCCGAGCATCAGCACCACGACCCTGATCGTGCTGCAGACGCCCCACGCGGACCGACCGCTGACCCGCGCCATGTGGAACGCCGCCCGGGCCCTGTCGCCCGCCTGATCGGCCAGCGCAAGAAGCGGATGGCGGCCGCGACGGCGCGCGTCGACACTGCCGTTTTCCGCCACGGTGCCGGCCATGCTGACCCTGCTCGATTACCTGCCCTCCCAGAACGCCTGGAAGGTGCGCCAGTTGCTCCATCACCTGCAGATTCCCTACCGCACGGTGGCGGTGAGCATCTTCGAAGGCGAAGGCCAGCAGCCGGCGTTTCGGCGCATCAGCCCCACCGGCACCGTGCCGGCGATCCAGTTGGACGACGGCCGGGCGCTGGCCGAGTCGAACGCGATCCTCATGTACCTGGCCGACGGTTCGCCGTACCTGCCCGCCGACGCCTTCGGACGGGCCAAGGTATGGCAGTGGCTGTGCTTCGAACAGGAGCGCATCGAGTCGGTGATCGGTGCGCTGCGCCACTGGACGCTGACCGGCAAGCTGTCCGCACGCCCGCCGGTGCTGGTGGAGGGCAAGCGCAAGGCGGCGGTGCGCGCGCTGTCGGTGCTCGATGCACACCTGGAACACCACCGGTTCCTTGTCGGCGACCGCTACACCGTGGCCGACATGTCCGTGTTCGCCTATGCCAGCCGCGCCGAAGAGGCCGGGTTGCCGCTGGAGCCGTATCCGCACCTGCAAGCGTGGATCGAACGGGTACAGGCGCAGCCGGGGTTTCTGGCCACGGTGCATCCCTACGCGATCGACCCGCACGCGGTGAAGGAGCTGCCCTGAGGCACGTGCCTGCCAGGGCCGAGGCTTGAGCCGGCCCGCCACGCAAAGCGGAAGAGCCGGTGGGCTGAAGCCCACCCTACGCCGCACCTCCGCAAAGCCGGGCCGCACGCACACCGCAGCCCGCCCGCCGCACCTTCGCGAGGCTCGGCCGCACGCACACCGAAGCCCGTAGGGTGGGCTTCAGCCCACCATCCCGGCCACGAAAGCGGAAGAGCCGGTGGGCTGAAGCCCACCCTACGCCGTCCCTCCGCAAAGCCGGGCCGCACGCACACCGCAGCCCGCCCGCCGCACCTTCGCGAGGCTCGGCCGCACGCACACCGAAGCCCGTAGGGTGGGCTTCAGCCCACCATCCCGGCCACGAAAGCGGAAGAGCCGGTGCGGCTGAAGCCCACCCTACGCGCGTCGCCTCCACAAAGCCGGGCCGCACGCACACCGCAGCCCGCCCGCCGCACCTTCGCGAGGCTCGGCCGCACGCACACCGAAGCCCGTAGGGTGGGCTTCAGCCCACCATCCCGGCCACGAAAGCGGAAGAGCCGGTGGGCTGAAGCCCACCCTACGCCGTCCCTCCACAAAGCCGGGCCGCACGCACACCGCAGCCCGCCCGCCGCACCTTCGCGAAGCCGGGCCGCACGCCCACCCTGCGCCGCCGACATCCATGTCGGACCGGACCGGACGCCCTGCCCCGGCTTCCGTCACGGGCGGCGGCGGAGTCGGCAATGGCATACTCGGCGTTCCGTTTTCCTGGAGTTGCCCCATGCGAATGCCCGCTGTCCTGGCCCTCGGCGCCCTGTTGCTGCCGCTGGCCGCCCACGCCGCCGATCCGCACTCCTACGCGCAGCCGGACAAGGTGCGGGTGAGCCACCTGGACCTGGACCTGACGCTGGACTTTCCGCACAAGCAGCTCGACGGCCGCGCCACGCTGACCCTGGACTGGAAGGATCCCGACGCCGCGTCGCTGGTGCTGGACACCCGCGATCTGACCATCGCCAGCGTGCAGGCGATCGGCGCCAACGGCGCCAGCCACGCGCTGAAGTACGCGCTGGCCCCGCGCGACAAGGAGCTGGGCAGCAAGCTGACCATCGCCGCGCCGAAGCATCCGGGCAAGGTGCGCATCGTCTACACCACCTCGCCCGACGCCTCGGGCCTGCAGTGGCTGACCCCGCAGCAGACCGCCGACAAGAAGCTGCCTTTCATGTTCTCGCAGTCGGAGTCGATCCACGCCCGCTCGTGGGTGCCGCTGCAGGACTCGCCGGCGATCCGCTTCACCTACACCGCGCACGTGCACGCACCCAAGCCGGTGCGCGTGGTGATGAGCGCGATCAACGACGCGGATCACCCGCTCAACGGCGAGTACGCGTTCGACCAGCCGCATCCGATCCCCTCCTACCTGCTGGCGATCGGCGCCGGCGACCTGGCGGTGCGCGCCACCGGCCCGCGCTCGGCGATCTACGCCGAGCCGAGCGTGGTCGAGCGCGCCGCGCACGAGTTCGAGGACACCGAGAAGCTGATCGCCGCCACCGAGTCGCTGTATGGCCCGTACGCGTGGGGCCGCTACGACATCCTGGTGCTGCCGCCCTCGTTCCCCTACGGCGGCATGGAAAACCCCAACATGACCTTCGCCACGCCGACCGTGCTGGTGGGCGACAAGAGCCTGGTCTCGCTGGTCTCCCATGAGCTGGCGCATTCGTGGTCGGGCAACCTGGTGACCAGCGCCGCCTGGCGCGACATCTGGCTCAACGAGGGCTTTACCACCTACGTGCAGGGGCGCATCACCGAGGCGGTCTACGGCAAGGCGCTGGCCGACGAGGAAGCGCTGCTGTCGGCGCGCGCGCTGCAGAAGGGCATCAAGACCATGCCGACCAACGCGCAGAAGCTGGCGCCGGACCCGCGCGGCGTGGGTGCCGACGACTCCCTGTCCGACGTGGCCTACGACAAAGGCTCGTGGTTCCTGCGCACGCTGGAGCAGCGCTTCGGCCGCGAGGCGTTCGACGCCTACCTGAAAAGCTACTTCCACCACTTCGCCTTCCAGAGCATCACCACCGAGCAGATGCTCGGCTACCTCAAGCCCCACCTGATCGACAAATACCCCGGCAAGATGAGCTGGGACGAGGTCAAGGCCTGGGTCTACCAGCCGGGCATTCCCGCCGACGCACCGCTGCCGACCTCGGCCCGCTTCAACGCCATCGACAGCCAGCGCACGGCCTTCCTCGACGGCAGCCTGGAGGCCGGCCGGATCGACGCCAGGGGCTGGAACACGCAGGAGTGGATGTACTTCCTCGACCGCCTGCCCGACGCGCCGCCGCTGGACCGGATGAAGCAGCTGGACGCGGCCTGGCACCTCACCGGCACCCGCAACGCGGAGATCGGCATGCGCTGGTACGCCCACGCGATCGCCGCCGGCGACAAGGCGGCATGGCCGGCCGCGCGCGAGCACATGACCCGGATCGGCCGCATGTACCTGACCCTGCCGGTGTACAAGGCGTTCGCCGCCTCGCCGGAGGGCCTGGCCTACGCGCGCGCCGCGTATGCCAAGGCACGCAACGGCTACCACCCGATGACCCAGGCGGCGATCGAAGGCATCTTCGCCAAGGCCGGCAAGGCCAAGTGACCCGCGCGCAAGGGCCCGTGCGCGGGCCCTTGCCGCGTTCCCCGCACCCGGACAAGCGAGCCCCATGACCCCCGTTCCCGCCTCCCCCCGTCCGTTGTGGCAGCGCATGCTGATCCGCCGACTGAAGTTCCTGGGCGTGATCGTGCTGGGGCTGGGCCTGCTGTTCGGCGGCACCTACCTGTTTGCGCCGCAATGGCTGCTGCAGGCGCACTACGCCCGCCAGGCCATGGCCGCGCATCTGGAGACCCGCACGGTGCAGGTCGGCGACACGCGCTGGAGCTACTACGAGGGCGGCGAGGGCCCCACCCTGGTGCTGCTGCATGGCTTCGCCGCCGACAAGACGATGTGGCTACCGGTGGCGCAACGGCTGACCGCGCATTTCCACCTGGTCATCCCCGACCTGCCCGGCTGGGGCGACTCCAGCCGCGTGGCCGGCGCCGACTACGGCATTCCCGCGCAGGCCACGCGGCTGGCCGGTTTCATCGACGCGCTGCAGTTGCGTGGCTCGGTGCTGGTGGGACACTCGATGGGCGGGGCGATCGCCGGGGTCTACGCGGCCGATCACCCGAACCGGATCCGCGGGCTGGCGCTGGTCGACAGCTTCGGTCTGAAGGCGCGGGAAAACGCCTTCGACCGGCGCGTGCTGGCCGGCGAGGACCCGTTCGTGTTCAACGACCGCGCCGGCCTGCGCCGCGCACTGGCCGATGCCTTCGCCCGGCCGCCGCAGGTGCCCGGCCGCATCGCCGACGTGCTGGTGGCGCGCAACCGGCGCGACCGTGCCTTCATCGATCGCACGCTGAAACAACTGCGCGCGCCGTCCCAGTACCTTTCACTGCAACACCGGCTGGGCGACCTGACCATGCCGGTGCTGGGCGTGTGGTGCCGGGACGACCGCATCGTCGACGCCAGCGCGCTGGACAGCCTGCGCAACGGGCTGACCCGCGCCCCGGCGATCAGCTCCAGCGAGCTGACCGGCTGCAACCATGTACCGATGATGCACGACCCGGACGCGGTAGCGCGCATCCTTACCGGCTTCGCGCTATCGCACTAGCGCGGCCCGTACCTCGTTCGCCGACATCCCGGCCACTCACGGGCTGAGGCCCGATCCGCCCTTCGGCGGTCGCGAAGCGCCTGGCCGACATGGCGCGGCAGCCGCACCTGTCCCGGTCGGCGACCGCCTCGATCCCGTGGTGGTCACGCGCGCGTACGCAGGGACACGAAGCCGCAGTGAACGCCGCAGGCAGCGCAACGCACGCGCAGGCGCACTCGCCAGGCACGTTGCCACGGCATCGCATCGACAGCATGGACTCCCGCCTTCGCGGGAAGGATGGTGGTGAAGTACGTGGCGTGTGGCTGCGTGCACGGTGCGGGGCACGCCGGGAAACAAACACGAGCCGCCCACTCGCGTGTGGCTGCATGCGCGGCGCGGGGCCGGTGGAAAGTGCGTCGCCTGGCGACAGCGGGTGCGGCGTGTCGGCGCAAGCGGGAACGATGCAATGCCCCCTAATGGGACTCAGCGCCTTGGGCGCTTTGGAACCGGGCAGGCCGAATGCCGCTTCAGGCGACCATCTTGCGGGACGCGGCGCCGCTGGGCCGGCGGTGCACGATGCGGCGACGACGCGCCGAGGCCAGCGTGCAGCCCCAGGCCAACGTGGCGAGGCTGAAGGCGCAAGCGGCGATACCGACAATAGAGAAGATGACCAAGGGATACCTCCAGCTCGCATAAAGGGCGTAGCGGCGCCCACATGGATGGCTGGCTTCCTTACCGGCTCGGGGATGATGCTTCCATGCTGGCGTGGCGACAGTTGGGGTCCTGTGAAACCACATGGGAACCGGAAACATCCCGACGCCCCACGCCCAGCCGGTCATCCCGGTGTACGCCCTCCTTGCAGGCATGATCCCAGCTGAACGGGAACCCCGCCAGCAAGAAAGTGTGACCGGCTGCCCCGTTCGGCCACAAACAACAGCACAAATCCCGCAAACGGGCGACGCCGGCCCGGACAACCGGTCCCACCCGCCCCGTCGGCCCGCCGCCCCCACCTGTGGGAGCGACTTCAGTCGCGACATGCCACGGAGCGCGAGGCTGCATGGCTCGGGGCAGGCGACAGCGCGTGGAGCACACGCCGCGTGGAGCGCCCGCCCGGAGCAAGAGCGTCGCGACTGAAGTCGCTCCCACAGGGGCTGCCAGGTGTGGGTGGTGTGTTGCGCGCGAGAGCCGCGGCCCTGCCCCACCTGTGGGAGCGACTTCAGTCGCGACAGGCCGCGGAGCGCGAGGCTGCTTGGCTCGGGGCAGGCGGCAGCGCGTGGGGCACACGCCTGGCGCGCACCGCCCGGAGCAAGAGCGTCGCGACTGAAGTCGCTCCCACAGGGAGATTTCGCGCGCGCGTTGTGAGCGAGAGCGTCGCGGCTGAAGCCGCTCCCACAGGGGCTTGCGCGGTGTGTGTGTTGCGCGCGAGAGCCGCGGCCCTGCCCCACCTGTGGGAGCGACTTCAGTCGCGACAGGCCGCGGAGCGCGAGGCTGCATGGCTCGGGGCAGGCGGCAGCGCGTGGGGCACACGCCGCGTGGCGCGACCGCCCCGGAGCAAGAGCGTCGCGACTAAAGTCGCTCCCACAGGGGCTGCGCGGTGTGTGTGTTGCGCGCGAGAGCCGCGGCCCCTGCCCCACCTGTGGGAGCGACTTCAGTCGCGACAGGCCGCGGAGCGCGAGGCTGCTTGGCTCGGGGCAGGCGACAGCGCGTGGGGCACACAGCCTGGAGCGCACCGCCCGGAGCAAGAGCGTCGCGGCTGAAGTCGCTCCCACAGGGAGATTTCGCGCGCGCGTTGTGAGCAAGAGCGTCGCGGCTGAAGCCGCTCCCACAGGGGCTGCGCGGTGTGTGTGTGTGCGCGCGAGAGCCGCGGCCCCTGCCCCACCTGTGGGAGCGACTTCAGTCGCGACAGGCCACGGAGCGCGAGGCTGCTTGGCTCGGGGCAGGCGACAGCGCGTGGGGCACACGCTGCGTGGCGCACATCGCCCCGGAGCAAGAGCGTCGCGACTGAAGTCGCTCCCACAGGGGGATTTCGCGCGCGCGCTTGTGAGCGAGAGCGTCGCGGCTGAAGCTGCCCCCACAGGGGCTTGCGCGGTGTGTGTGTTGCGCGCGAGAGCCGCGGCCCTGCCCCACCTGTGGGAGCGACTTCAGTCGCGACAGGCCGCGGGGCGCGAGGCTGCTTGGCTCGGGGCAGGCGACAGCGCGTGGGGCACACAGCCTGGAGCGCACCGCCCGGAGCAAGAGCGTCGCGACTGAAGTCGCTCCCACACGGGATGGGATTTCGCGCGCCTTGTGAGCAAAAGCGTCGCGACTGAAGTCGCTCCCACAGCGGGATTTTGCGCGCGCGTTGTGAGCGAGAGCGTCGCGGCTGAAGCCGCTCCCACAGGGGGGCGTGGGTGGGGCTGGTGGGGTGGCTTAGTAGCGGGGGGCCTGGTGCCAGTGCCAGGCGCTGTCGATGATGTCGAGCAGGCGGTCGAAGCGGGGGGTCCAGGCCAGTTCGGCGCGGGCGCGGTGGCTGGCGGCGACCAGCACCGGCGGGTCGCCGGGGCGGCGGGGTTCCCAGTGGTAGGGCAGCTCGCGGCCGGTGACGGTGCGCACCGCGTCGACCACTTCCAGCACGCTGAAGCCGTTGCCGTTGCCGAGGTTGAAGCGGTGCGCGCCGGGCCGCTCGGCCATGTACTCCAGCGCGGCCAGGTGCGCCGCGGCCAGGTCGTCCACGTGCACGTAGTCGCGGATGCAGGTGCCGTCGGGGGTGGGGTAGTCGTTGCCGAACAGGCGCAGCGGGTCGCCCATGCCGGCGGCCGCGCGCAGCGCGTTGGGGATCAGGTGGGTTTCGGGCGAATGCGACTCGCCGATGCCGCCGGCGGGGGTGGCACCGGCGGCGTTGAAATAGCGCAGCGCCACCGAGCGCAGGCCGCAGGCGTGCGCCGCGTCGGCCAGGATCCGCTCCACCATCAGCTTGCTGGCGCCGTACGGGTTGATCGGCTGGGTCGGGTGATCCTCGTCGATCAGCGGTTGTTGCGGGGTGCCGAACACCGCCGCGGTGGAGGAAAACACCAGCCGCTCCACCCCGGCCCGCTGCATCGCCTGCAGCAGGGTCAGCGTGCCGCCGACGTTGTTCTCGTAATACGCGTACGGCTGCCGCATCGACTCGCCCACCAGCGACAGCGCGCAGAAGTGCATCACCGCATCGAACCGGCCGTGCGCGAACACGCGGTCCAGCGCGTCGGCGTCGCGCACGTCGGCCTCCACCAGCTCGCCCCACTGCACCGCCTGGCGGTGGCCGGTGGACAGGTTGTCCAGCACGGTGACCCGATGGCCGGCTTCGGCCAGCCAGCGCGCCGCGTGCGCACCGATGTAGCCGGCGCCGCCGCAGACCAGCACGTGCATACTCATGATCGCTTGCTCCATGGCGCCAGCCGCGCGCCGGTCAGTATTCCCCAGGCCAGTGCCAGCCCCGCCTCGTTCGAGGCCACGTCCAACCACTCCACCCGCGCGAAGTGGCCCAGCCAGCGCTGCACCAGTTCCAGCACCAGGCCGATCGCCGCCAGCGCGGCCAGCACCCGCCAGCGGCGCCGCGCCAGCGTGCCGAACCACAGCCCGATCGCCAGGAACAGCAGCACGTGGCTGCCGACATCCCACCACGGCGCCTTGGCGCTGGCATGCCACGGCATGCAGTACAGCGCCGACAGTGCGGCCAGGCCCAGCAGGCCGGTCACCCAGCGAACGGTGCGCAGGTTCAACTCAGCCGCGCCCGTAGACGTCGTCGAAGCGCACGATGTCGTCCTCGCCCAGGTAGCTGCCCGACTGCACCTCGATCAGCTCCAGCGGCAGCCGCCCGGGGTTTTCCAGCCGGTGGGTGACGCCCAGCGGAATGTAGGTGCTCTGGTTCTCGCTGAGCATCAGCACCTCGTCGCCGCGGGTGATCCGCCCGGTGCCGCTGACCACCACCCAGTGCTCGGCGCGGTGGTGGTGCATCTGCAGGCTGAGCGAGGCGCCCGGCTTGACCGTGATGCGCTTGACCTGGAACCGCTCACCGGTGTCGATCGAGTCGTAGCTGCCCCACGGCCGGTACACCTTGCGATGCGAGGTGGCCTCGCTGCGGCCGGCGGTTTTCAGTTGCGCCACGATCTGCTTGACGTCCTGCACGTGGTCCTTGTGCGCCACCAGCAGCGCGTCGGGGGTGTCCACCACCACCACGTCCTGCAGGCCGAGCATGGCCACCAGCCGGCCATCGGCCCAGGCCAGCGTGTTGCGGCAGTCCCGCGCCAGCACGTCGCCATGGTGGGCGTTGCCGTTGCCGTCCTGCTCGGCCACCTCCCACAGCGCCGCCCAGCTGCCGACGTCGTTCCAGCCGACGTCGATCGGCAGCACCGCGGCATCGGCGGTGTGCTCCATCACCGCGTAGTCGATCGAGTCGGACGGGCACGCGGCGAACGCGGCCTTGTCCAGCCGCACGAAGTCGGCGTCGCGGGTGGCCTGCTCCCAGGCGCTGCGGCAGGCGGCGAGCATGTCCGGCTGCTGGCGTCCGAGCTCGGCCAGGAACACCGACGCGCGGAACAGGAACATGCCGCTGTTCCAGAAATAATCGCCGGCGGCGACGTACTGGCCGGCGGTGGCGGTGTCCGGCTTCTCGACGAACTGCTGCACCGGCCGCACGCCCTCGCCCGCCGCGGCGCGGATGTAGCCGTAGCCGGTTTCCGGCCCGGTCGGGACGATGCCGAAGGTCACCAGCTGGCCGGCCTCGGCCGCTGCCGTCGCCCGGCTCACCGCCACGCGGAAGCCCGCCTCGTCGCCGATCACGTGATCGGACGGCAGCACCAGCAGCAGCGGGTCGGCGCCATCGCGCATCGCCTGCAGCGCGGCCACCGCGATCGCCGGCGCGGTATTGCGCCCGACCGGCTCGAGCACAATCGCCGCCGGCGTGCAGCCGGCCTGGCGCAACTGCTCGGCCACCATGAAGCGGTGATCCTCGTTGGACACCACCAGCGGCGCCGCCGACGCCAGCGCCTCGACCCGCTTCCAGGTCGCCTGCAGCATGGTGTCGGTGCCCGCCAGCGGCAGGAACTGCTTGGGGTACGCCTCGCGCGACAATGGCCACAGCCGCGTGCCCGAGCCGCCGGAAAGAATTACGGGAATCATGTGTGACACTCCTTCGAAAACGACCGCGCCCACGTTTGCCGGGGCACATCGGCACGCCATCGAGCTACTGCCCCGCCGGGTCGACCACGCGAGCGTTGGCATCGGCCTGGATCTGTCCACATAACCCAAGCACTTCATCGAACGGCGGCTGCCAGTCACCAAGAAATCCGCCACCGCGCATGGCTTCTAGTCTTCCTCAGTCGTGCAGCCACATCGGGCGCAGGCACCAGTTGCAGCTTACCGGTCACGGCAGCGACATAATCAACGGCAGAGCCATCCAGCGCCTTCATGCGGAAGAACATCGCCTTGTGTTCGGCCACCTTGAGCGCCAGCGCATGATCCGCCAGCGCCCTGGCCGCCACGCCCTTGTTGTACATGCACGCCAAATCGAACCAGTGCCGCGCGAAGCGCTCGGCAGGCGACTTCTGCTGCAAGCAGAAAGCATGCGCAGCGGTAGCCTTTTCCCAGAAAGTGCGCTCGCCGCGCATGGCCAGCACCCTGGCGGCAGGCAGGTACGCAGCCAAATCCACGCAAGCGGCAGCATCGCAAACGACATCGGCGTAATCGGCCGGTTCCCCGGTGGCACGCCCGCCGAACTCCAGTTTCACGCCGGATCGCAGGTAACCGTTGGGCGTCGTCAGGGCGGAACGGTATTCCACGTGGACGTCGGCTCCTTCTGCGCGTACCAGCGCGTGACCTCCAACGTGCCGGCTCAACGCGGGCGCAACCTCGCCAGCTACCCAATCGGCCAAGCCGTCGCGCGCCTGACGAGTCCACCGGTCCGCCTGGGAGCGCGTGTCCGGCACAGGATCGGCCCCGGCACCACGGGCGGCCGGGATCAGTTGGCGGATGTCGTAGGTGAGATCGATATCCTCGGAAAAGCGATCGATCAGGCTGTGGACCTTCGACAAGGACGTGCCGCCCTTGAATACCAGATGACCGCCCCATGGCCGGTCACCAAACAGCCAACCAAGCATGCGCACGACCCAGATGTCCTTTTCCAGCACGGCGGCGTCGCGGCCGATCCGGGCGCTTGCCGTGAGCAACAGATCGCGTTGGCTCTGCGCATCCAGCAAGAAGTAGTCAGGCATCGGTCACCGCACGGCTTATCTGCTCGGACAGCCACGCCGGCATGAGCCCGCGCACCTGCAGCAGGGCACGTTTCTGCGCCGGGCCGAACCCTGGCGTCATGCGGGCCAGGGCGGTGGCGGCATGCTCCCGCCCGAGCCACTCCAGCGCGCGAACCGCCTCACCCGCCTCGCCACGGCCCAGCGCAAGCATGCGCCTGGGGGCATGGCGCAGCTCCACTTCCTGCTTGCCGACCTTCAGTTTCCGCGTGGCCCCATCGGTGAGGTAGACCGCGCGCACGGGGACCTGGGTGGACAGGCCCAACCGGTTCGCCGACAGGCCACCGTGTGGCACCACGGTTTCGCCCCGCTGGCTGGCCCACCCCTCCACCACTTTTTCCACCGCTGGCGGACGGCTGCCGAAGCGCCCCGCCACCGGCGCCACATAGGCGCCTCGCCCCACCCGCAACAGGCGGCCCTGGCGAGCCAATCGCGAGAGCGCCTGATCCACCGCCGCGCGGTTGGCCAGATGCAACAGGGCCTTGGCCTGCACCGGAACCCCTTCCGGCAGGCTCGCTGCGTACGATTCGACCAGGGCAGGCAGGCGGCTCATGTCAGAAATACTGCCATGGTTTCTGACAAAATGCACCGCCGCACCGCCGCCCGGGCTGCTGAGCGCTGGCAGAACGTGCCGTGGCCGGCGCAGCTTGGGCGGGCGACCCACAGCAAAGCCGCAACAGCCGGCCCCCTCGCGCCCACCGCCCCCGGAGTGCAACCGGCCGCCCAAGCCACCGCTACGCCAACAGCGTCCCTTCACCGGTGCCTACCCCGCGCAGGTGCCAGGCACACGCCTGCGCCACGCCCTGTTGCAGCGACATGCACGGCGACCAGCCCATCGTGTTCAGCCGCCGCACCCCGGCCGGTCCGGCGGGGGCCGCGGACAGCACGCCCTGCACGCTGACCCGCCCGGCATAGCCCACCGCCGAGGCGACCATGCCGGCCAGGTCGAAAATGCCGATGGCCTCGCCGCCGACGTTCAGCGGCACCTCGTCGCTGTAGTTGCGCATCGCGAACAGCGCGGCGTCGCCCAGGTCGTCCACGTGCAGCAGCTCGCGCGGCGGCACCGCATCGAGCACCAGCTCCGGCGGGCGCACCCGGCTGGCGCGGTGCATGCGGTGGATCAACGCCGGCAGGAACGGCTCGTCCCCCAGCAGCCGGTCGCCGGGCCCGTACAGCTCGGCCGGCACCAGGCTGATCGCATCGAAGCGGTACTGCCGCCGATACACCTGGCAAAAGCGCAGGCCGGCCAGGTGCGCAATGCTCGAGCCGTCATCCTCCGGCCCGAGCAGGGTCGTCAGCAGCGAGCCGCTGCTCGGCGGCGGCAGTGCCGTCGCCGGGTACAACGCGGGCGAAGCCACAAGGCAGAACTTCTCCACCCCCGCCCGCCAGGCCGCGTGGATCACGTTGGCCTGGGCCGCGAGGCTCTCGCGCAACGGATGACGAGGCCCCGACGGATCACTCCCCGCCGTCTGCCGGCTGCCGGCCAGGAACACGTACTGCGGCCGCTCCTGCAGCAGGAACGCCTCCACCGCCGCCTGGCGTGCCAGCACCAGCTCCCGCGGGGAGACCAGCCGCACCGCACTGAAGCCTGCCGCCGACAGCCGACGCGCCAAGGCGCCGGCCACCCAGCTGCATTGCCCCAAGACCAGTACTCGCGCATCCAGGTCCATACACCCCCCCACTATCCGGTTACGACAAAGCAGCACGCGCCAGTCGAGCGCATTCGACCATCCGGAGGCTCACGGCCCCCGGCCACCCCCGACCCCACCCACCGGGGCCAAACTCAAACACCCGGCACGGCCACCCCGGCGCGGCCGGCCATGCTGCGGCCGGCCCGCTGGAACACGCCGCGCCCGAGATGACCGGTACGCAGCGATGGATGCCGTCCGAACCGCACGCAGGCACGCCATCGGCAGCCCTCGGGCGGGAACCGGCCCAACCCTGGCGTCGAACTTCCGATGGCGCGGAGATACGGATCAGCGCCATGGCTAAAACGGCCAGACGCGGGGAATCAGCACCAATGCCACCGTGCCGACCAGGATCGACAGCGGCGTGCCCACGCGCAGGTAATCGGTGAAGCGGTACCCGCCCGGGCCGTAGACCATCATGTTGGTCTGGTAGCCCAGCGGGGTCATGAAACTGGCCGAGGCGCCCACCATCACCGCCATCACGAACGGCATCGGGTGCACGCCCAGCTGCTGCGCCGCGGCCAGCCCGATCGGAAACACCAGGATCGCCGCGGCGCTGTGCGAGAGCAGCTCGGTAAACAGCACGGTGAGTACGTAGACCAGCACCAGGGTGGTCATCGGGTCGCCCCCGCCCCAGCGCTGCAGGGTGGCGGCCACCGCCGCCGCCAGCCCGGTGCTGGCCACCGCCGTGCCCAGTGCGAAGGCGCTGGCGATCACCACCAGCAGGCGCAGGTCGATCGACCGGCGCGCATCGCGCAGGCCGATGCAGCCGGTGGCCAGCACCGCCAGCGCGGCCACCGTGGCCGACAGCAGGATGTCCACGCCGAAGAACGCATTGGCCACGATCATGCCGCCCAGGATCGCCAGCGCGGTGGCGGCGCGGCGGGTGTGCACCGGCGGCTGGCCGTCGATCAGGTTGACCATCAGAAAGTCGCGCGACTGGCCATACTCGGCCAGGAACCCGGGCGTGGCCTCCAGCAGCAGGGTGTCGCCGGCCTGCACCACCACGTCGCCGGGCTTCTGCGCCAGCTGGCGGCCATGCCGGTTGACCGCCACCACCACCGCGCCGTAGCGGTTGCGGAAGCGCGCATCGCGCAGGCTCTTGCCGACCACCGGCGCCATCCGCGACACCACCACCTCCACGAACTGCCGACCCAGCCCGCCATCCACCTTGAACACCTCGTCGGTGGCGTGCTGCAGCCCGCGCAACTGGCGCAGCTGGCTCAGCCCGTCGGCCACGCCCACGAACACCAACTGGTCGCCGCCCTGCAGCACGGTGGCCGGGGTCACCGCCGGCAGCACCCCGCCGCCGCGCTGCACTTCCACCAGGAACGCGCCGGCCAGGTTGCGCAGGCCGGCATCGAACAGGCTGCGCCCCACCAGCGGGCCGCTGGCGTCGGCGCGCATCTCCAGCACGTATTCACGGGTCTGGCGGGCCTGCTCCAGCGCGCTGCGGCGCTCGGGCAACAGCCAGCGCCCCACGGTCAGCAGGTACACCCCGCCGCACAGGGCAATCGGCAGGCCCACCCGGGCCGGGTCGAACATGTGCAGCACCGGCAGCTCCGGGTGCGCCTTCATCAGGCCCAGCACGATCAGGTTGGTGCTGGTGCCGATCAACGTGCACAGGCCGCCCAGGATGGTGGCGTAGCTCAGCGGCAGCAGCAGCCGCGAGGCCGAGGTGCGCGCCTGCCGGCTCCACTCCTCCACCGCCGCGGTCAGCATGGCAACCACCGGGGTGTTGTTGATGAAGGCACTGACCGTGGAGGCCACCGCGATCAGCCGGGCCTGCGCCAGCAACATGCCGCGCGGCCGGCCCATCACCCAGGCGCCCAGCCAGCGGATGGCCCCGGTGGCGCGCAACGCGCCAACCAGCACGAACAACACGCCCAGCGCCAGCACCGCGGTGTTGACGCAGCCGGCCAGCGCCTCGCGCGGCGACAGCACGCCACCGGCGGTCAGCACCACCACCGCGCCGGCCAGCACCTTGTGCGGCGCCAGCCGCTCGAGCACCAGCAGCGCAAGCACCAGACCCACCACGGCGGTGGTCAGCCAGGCGCCATAGCCAAGCTCAGCAAATGCAGCCAAGGACATTCTCCGTGCAAGAAACCGCATTCCGGCGGGCCGGTGGCGCACCACGCCGCCGGCCGCCATTCAGCCGGCCAACTCGTCGATGACGCGCTGGACCAGCGCCTGCATCGGCGCGTCGGTGGTGTGCAGATGCACCTCCGGCTGCTCCGGTGGCTCGTAGGGCGAATCGATGCCGGTGAAGTTCTTGATCTGCCCGGCCCTGGCCTTGGCATACAAGCCCTTCGGATCGCGCTGGGCACACACCTCCAGCGGGGTGTCGACGAACACCTCGTGGAACTCGCCCGGCTCGAACAGGCTGCGCGCCAGGCGCCGCTCGCTGCGGAACGGGCTGATGAACGACACCAGCACGATCAGCCCCGCATCCACCATCAGCCGGGCCACCTCGGCCACCCGGCGGATGTTCTCCACCCGGTCCTCCTCGGTGAAGCCCAGGTCGCGGTTGAGCCCGTGGCGCACGTTGTCGCCGTCCAGCATGTAGGTGTGGTAACCCATCGCGTGCAGGCCCTTCTCCACCCGGTTGGCGATGGTCGACTTGCCCGAGCCGGACAACCCGGTAAACCACAGGCAGGCCGGCGACTGGCCCTTGATGCGGGCGCGCGCGGCCTTGTCGATGTCCACCTGCTGCCAGTGGATGTTGTCGGCGCGGCGCAGGGCAAAGTCCAGCGTGCCGGCCGCCACCGTGGCGTTGCTCTGGCGGTCGATCAGGATGAAGCCGCCCAGCTCGTGGCACTGCGCGTACGCCTCGAACGCGATGGCGTGGTCCAGGCTGATGTTGCACACGCCCACCTCGTTGAGCTCCAGCCGCTTGGCGGCCATGTGCTCCTGCGTGTTCACGTCCACCCGATGCTTGATCTCGGTGACCTGCGCGCTGACCGTGCGGGTGCCGATCTTCAGCCAGTACGGCCGCCCCGGCAGCAGCGCGGCGGCATCCATCCACAGCAGGTGCGCGGAGAACTGGTCGGCCACCTGCGGCGGCTGCGATGCCGCGGCGATCACGTCGCCCCGGCTGATGTCGCGCTCGTCGTCCAGGGTGAGGGTGACCGCCTCGCCCGCGCTGGCGCGGGCCAGGTCGCCGTCGGCGGTGACGATGCGCGCCACCTTCGAGCGCGCGCCGCCGGGCAGCACCACCACCTCGTCGCCCGGGGCGATGGAACCGGCCACCACCTGGCCGGCATAGCCGCGGAAGTTCTGGTCCGGCCGGCACACCCACTGCACCGGCATGCGGAAGCCCAGCGCGCTGGCGCTGCGTTCCACCTGCACGGTTTCCAGGTGCTCGAGCAGGCACGGCCCGGTGTACCAGCCGATCTGCTGCGAACGGCTGCTGACGTTCTCGCCGTTCAGCGCCGACAGCGGAATCGCGGTGACCTGCGGCACGTTCATCTGTTCGGCCAGCGCGCGGTAGTCCGCCTGGATCTGCTCGAACACCGGCTGGCTGTAGTCGACCAGGTCCATCTTGTTCACCGCCAGCAGCACGTGGCGGATGCCCAGCAGGCCGCAGATGTAGGTGTGCCGGCGGGTCTGCGTCAGCAGCCCCTTGCGCGCATCGACCAGCACCACCGCCAGGTCGGCGGTGGACGCGCCGGTGGCCATGTTGCGGGTGTACTGCTCGTGCCCGGGGCAATCGGCCACGATGAACTTGCGCCGCTCGGTGCTGAAGAAGCGGTAGGCCACGTCGATGGTGATGCCCTGCTCGCGCTCGGCGGACAGGCCATCGACCAGCAGGGCGAAATCCAGCTGGCCGTTCTGCGTGCCGTGGCGCACGCTGTCGCCCTCCAGCGTGGCCAGCTGGTCGTCGAACAGCAGCTTGGTGTCGTACAGCAGGCGCCCGAGCAGGGTGCTTTTGCCGTCATCCACGCTGCCGCAGGTGATCAGGCGCAGCAGGCTCTTGGTTTCGTGCTGTTGCAGGTAGGCGTCCAGCGCCTGCACCGCGTCGTTGCGCTGGTTCATCAGAAATACCCCTCCTGCTTTTTCTTTTCCATCGACGCGGAGGGGTCGTGGTCGATCACCCGGCCCTGCCGCTCGGAGGTGCGCGCCACCAGCATTTCCTGGATCACCGCCGGCAAGGTGTCCGCCTCGGACTCCACCGCGCCGGTCAGCGGATAACAGCCCAGCGTGCGGAAGCGCACCTTGCGCATCTGCGGCACCTCGCCCGGCCGCAGCGGCAGGCGATGGTCATCCACCATGATCAGCGCGCCATCGCGCTCCACCACCGGCCGCTCGGCGGCCAGGTACAGCGACGGCACCGGAATCTGCTCGCGGTAGATGTACAGCCAGATATCCAGCTCGGTCCAGTTGGACAACGGAAACACCCGCACGCTCTCGCCCTTGTGGATGCGCGCGTTGTACAGGCTCCACAGCTCCGGCCGCTGGCTCTTCGGATCCCAGCGGTGCTGCGCATTGCGGAACGAGAACACCCGCTCCTTGGCGCGGGACTTCTCCTCGTCGCGCCGCGCCCCGCCAATGGCCGCATCGAACTTGTACGTGTCCAGCGCCTGCTTCAGCGCCTGGGTCTTCATCACGTCGGTATGCACCGTGGCGCCGTGCGTGAACGGACCGATGCCCTGCTCCACGCCCTCCTGGTTGATGTGCACGATCAACCGGCAGCGCGTTTCCTCGGCGCGCCGCTCGCGGAACGCGATCATCTCGCGGAACTTCCAGGTGGTGTCCACATGCAGCAACGGAATCGGCGGCGGCGCCGGATAAAACGCCTTCTGCAGCAGATGCAGCAGCACCGACGAATCCTTGCCGATGGAATACATCATCACCGGGTTGCTGAACTCCGCCGCCACCTCGCGCAGGATGTGGATGCTTTCGGCTTCCAGGCGCTGCAGGTGGGAGCCTTGGAGGGCCAAATCGACATTATCCATGAACGTGTCCATCAGAATTAGGGTTGCGTACTTGCTTTCCTAGACAGCGCGCCTATTATCTAACGAATAGACGCCAATCCTGAGAGGACCCTCATCGTCTCTTTTCGGAAGCGTGCGGCGCTATATCTTCGCTCGTAGAGCGCACGCGCATGTGGGCGCATTGCGCGCAAATTGTTCTTGTCCAATTTCGACAGAGCATCTTCGAAAGCCTCGGGCGTCGCGGAGGCAACAACCACCCCACTAAGTCCGGGCTCAATGAGCTCACCGAGCCCGCACGTATCAGCGAGCATTACCGGAGATTCGGCGCGCAACGCTTCGATCAGCACCATGGGAAGCCGTTCCCAGCGAGAAGGCATCACTACCAGGTCAGCAAAGTGGTAATAGGCCGCAATACTGGCGAAGGGAAGCCATGAGTGGAAGGTTACTTGCCCGTCAGGTACCTCAGCAAGAAAAGTACCTTGCACACTTGCACCCACCACATGCAAATGAAGATTCGGGTTAATCTTTCTCGCCCTATCGAAAGCAGCTAACAGAATATCGAGGCCTTTTTGCTTCTCGAAGCGCCCAACGAAGAGCAGGTCAATGCGATCGGATCGCTCTCCAACGACGCGGCGCGTGGCGCCGGAGCCGCCCTAGCCGACCCTCCCGCACCGCCCACGCGCGCGATGCAGGGCGTGGCGTACCGCTCCGTAGGGTGGGCTTCAGCCCACCATGCGCCGCAAAGCGGCGCTGCGGCGGAGAACCCGGGGGTCCAGGGCAACCGGGTGGGTAGAGCGGTGGGCTGAAGCCCACCCTACGCGGCTTGCCGGCCGTGGTGGCTTGGGGATGGCGGGGTGAAGGGCAATCGCGGCTAAATGGCTGTGCGCGGTTGCGCGGCAGGGAGGGTCCGGGCGTGTGAGAATGAAAAAACCGTGAAGGTCGCGGACTCAGGGCTGGAAGCGAACGATGCAGCGGATCCTTTTACGTGAGGTATGGCGCCCCGGGGTGGAGGCGATCGTGCGGATGTCGGCCACACGGGCCAATTACTGGGCCGAATGCGCCCTGGACTCGCTGCTGGCTGTCGCCCTGCTGGGCGAAGGCATGCGCCGCCTGGGTGGCTCCATGGCGGGGGCGGCGGCGGCGGTGCTGGGGCTGCTGGCGTTCAGCCTGATCGAGTACGTGTTCCATCGCTGGATGTTCCATGCCAGCGTGCCGCTGTTCGAAGAGGGCCACCGCCGCCATCACGAGCAGCCGCTGGGCTACGACGCGCTGCCGTTCTTCCTGCCTGCGATGATCCTGCTGGTGCTGGCCGGGGCGCTGGCGGTGATCCTGCCCACCGGCCTGGCGCTGATGCTGACCGGCGGCATCACGGTCGGCTACGTGGTCTACGGGCTGGCCCATTTCAGCATCCACCACACGCGCTTCCGCCATCCGCTGCTGCGCCGCTGGGCCGCCGCCCACCACGTGCATCACTACCATCCGGAAACCAACTTCGGGGTGACCACGCCGCTGTGGGATGCACTGCTGGGCACGCGCTACCTGCGCCAGCCCGGCATGCGGCCCGACCGCCACGCCTGAGCGCATGCGCCACTGACGCCCGGAAAATCCCGGGCGACCGTCGCGGCGCTCTCCACACACGACGCGGGCCGTGCATCACGCGCGGCCACGGGGCGCGCCGGCGCCCGCGGAACCGGTCTGCAGCACCGCTCGGCGACGCAAGCCCCGGGCGGTGGTCAGCCCAGGGCGCGGACCGGCACGACGGTGGCCCGGATGGGCGCGCGGCGCCCGCGGTGCCCGCCGCTGCGTAGGATGGGTCCGGTGTCCCCGGGACCGGGCGCAGGCTCTTCGCGCAGGCGGGCAGCCGCCGTCCCCCGGTGCCGGGCTAGTGGACCCCGGCCCGGGGCGCCACCGCTAGTCGGCGATGTCGGCGACCAGGCGGTCCAGCTCGGCCTTGAGCGTGGCGCCGTTCTGACGCAGCCAGTCGCGCTGGGTCCGCCAGTCCGGGAACAGGCTGCCGACCAGCGACCAGAAGCGCGGCGCATGACTGCGCACCTTGAGATGGCACATCTCGTGGACCAGCACGTAGCGCAGCGCGGCTGGCGGCGCCAGCGCCAGCGCCAGGTCCAGGTTGATCCGGTCGCGCGTGTCCAGGCTGCCCCACAGGCTTTTCATGGCGCGGATCCGCAGGGCGGTGGGGGCCAGCCCCAGCTGTGGCACGTAGCTGGGCAGCCAGCGCGAGACGTCGCGGCGCATCTGCGCCTCGAAGTGCGAGGCGAGCAGGCCGCGGGCCACCGGCAGCGCGCGGGTATGCGGGCGCGGGATCACCAGCACCAGGCCGCCCTCGACGGTCTGCACGCGCGGGTACGGGCCCTCGGCCCAGTCCAGCGACACCGTCTCACCACGCACCGGGATGGTGGTGGCATGCCCCATGCGCAAGGCGGGCAGCGGCTTGGTGATCAGGTTGAGCTCGTCCAGCTTGCGCTCGAGCCACTCGGCATGGCTGCGCAGGAAGGCGCTGACCTGGGCCGGATGGGTGCCGTGCGGGTAGGACACCCGCGCGCCCTTGGGGGTGACCGTCAGGCGCAGCCGCCGGGCGCGCGGATGCGCGGCCTTGAGCACCCGGATGGTGCTGCCCTTGGCCGTGGCCAGTTCGAGCCAGTCGCCTTGCAGTTGTGCCGTCATCGCTCCGCCCGTGGTACCCGCCCTACCTTGCTACCCCAACCGTGAGGAAACGGTGGCAACCGCACCAGTGGCCTGCCCGGTCGGCCATTCCCGCGCGCCGCCGGCGCCAGGCGCCTGCCGCACGCTGGCCGGCCGCGGACCCGTCTGTGCGGCCGGTATCTGCACCGATCCCGGCCGATGGAACCACCACCGGCCGGCATACCGCCGAAAACAACCCCGCACAGCCGAAATGCCGCCTTGACCGCCCAAGCCCGACAGGCTCCTAGCCGTCGCTGGGCCGGGGCAGGCCGAACCACTCTTCCAGCTTGCCCAGCAGCCGTTCCAGCTCCAGCGTGAACAGGGCGAAGCTGGCGTCCATCTCGGCAGCGGCATCCTGCTGGCTGTCGCCCAGTTCGTCCAGTACCACGTCCAGGAACTTCAGCTTGCGCACGATCAGGTCCTCGCCCAGCACGAAGGTCATGCGGTCGTCGAACACCAGGCCCAGCTGGAACACCTGCTTGCCGTTGCGAAGATGCTCCTTGACCTCCTCCGCGTCCAGATCCTGCCGGCGGCAGCGGGCGATCGCGCCGGTGGCACTGGCCGGGTCGCGCAGCTCGCACTCGTCGCCCAGCGCCAGCCCGGCGGGCAGGTTGCCGTTGGCCAGCCAGTCGGTCATGAGCACCCGCGGGCCCTCCTCCGGCGCCAGCGGCACGGCCGGGAAGCTGCCCAGCGCCTCGCGGATCTGGCTCAACGCGTTCTCGGCGGACTTGCGGCTGGAGGTATCGAGCACCAGCCAGCCGTGCTTGCGATCAACATAGGCCGCCATGCGCGAGCTGCGCACGAAGGCGCGCGGCAGCAGGTCGTTGAGCACGTCCTCCTTGATCCGCTTGCGCTCGCGCCCGCCGACCTTGCGCCCTTCTTCGTCGGCAATCTTCTGGGTCCGTCGGTAAAGCTCGTCGTTGACCACGGCCGACGGCAGCAGCTTGTCCTCGCCGCCGACGGTGACCAGGGTGCAGTCCTTGACCACGTGCACCAGCGCCGCTTCCTCGCCGCGACCGACCGGGGGCAGGAAGCCCTTGGTGAACATCTCCATCGGCCCGCACGGGCGCAGGCGGTGCTCGCCCAGCGCCTCTTCCAGGCGCAGCAGGTCCTGGGCAACCGAGGGGGAAAAACGGAACAGGGTGAGATTGCGAAAGAACACGTGACCGCCTGCAGAGATGCGTGGAATGGGGAAGAAAGGCTCGCGACCGCGCGCGCCGTGCCGCTCAGGCTGCCACTGGACGCAGCCTGCCGACGGAGTGGCGTACCGCGCGGGAGCGGGTACGGCCGGGCCCGGAACTATACCAGCGCGGACCTCGGCCAAGAGCCGGTGGGCTGAAGCCCACCCTACCCGACGGACGATGCTTGCCCGGGTCCCGTAGGGTGGGCTTCAGCCCACCGGCTATTCGCGTGGACCCCGGCTCACACCCGCCCTGTGCAAGGGCGCGCTACGCCGGGTCAGGCGCTGACCGCGGCCACCGCGGTGGCCACCGCCTCCAGGTTGCCGTGGTTGAGCGCGGCCACGCAGATGCGGCCGCTGTCCAGCGCGTAGATGGCGTACTCCTCGCGCAGCCGGCGCACCTGCTCACGGCTGAGGCCGGAGTAGGAGAACATGCCGGCCTGGCTCTGGATGAAGCCGTACTGGGGCGCGCCGTGGGCCGCCAGCTTTTCCACCATGCCGGCGCGCATGGCATGGATGCGCTCGCGCATGCCGCCCAGCTCGCTCTCCCACATCGCGCGCAGCTCGGCGCTGCCGAGCACGCCGGCGACCAGCGCTGCGCCGTGGGTGGCCGGGCTGGAGTAGTTGGCGCGGATGGTCTGCTTCATTTTCGACTGCAGCCGCGCCGCTTCGTCGCGGTCGGCGCCGACGATCGAAAGCGCGCCCACCCGCTCGCCATACAGCGAGAACGACTTGGAGTAGGAGTTGGCGACCACGAACGCCGGAATACCCGAGGCGGCGAACAGCCGGATCGCGCTGGCATCGGCCTCGGTGCCCTGGTCGAAGCCCTGGTAGGCGATGTCGATGAAGGGCAACAGGTCGCGCTCGCGCACCAGCTCGACGATCTTCGCCCACTGGCTGGCGTCCGGGTCCACCCCGGTCGGGTTGTGGCAGCACGCATGCAGCAGCACCACGGTGCCGGGCTCGAGCTGGCCCAGATCCTCCAGCATGCCGTCGAAATCCAGCCCGTGGCTGGCGTCGTCGTAGTAGCGGTAGGCCAGCAGTTCGAAGCCGGCCTGGCCGAACACCACGTGATGGTTGCCCCAGCTGGGGCTGCTGATGGCGATGCGCGCACGCGGCAGGGCCTGGCGCAGCAGGTCGGCGCCGACCCGCAGCGCGCCGCTGCCGCCGATGGTCTGCGCGGTGGCCACGCGACCGGCCGCCAGCAGCGGCGAGTCGGCGCCGAACAACAGCTCCCGGGTCAGCCGGTTGTACGCCGGCAGGCCGTCGATCGGCAGGTAACTGCGCGGCGTCGGCTGCTGCGCCAGCGCCTGCTCGACCTGCTGCACGGCACGCATCAGCGGCACCTTGCCCTGGTCATCGACGTAGATGCCCACGCCCAGGTTGACCTTGTTCGGACGGGTATCGGCGAGGAAGGTTTCGGTAAGGCCCAGGATCGGATCGCCCGGAGCCATGTCGACGCTTGCAAAGTGGGACACGTGGGACTCGCTTCTAGAAAAGGGGTGGGATGAATGGGCCGCCGGGGGCCGACGACGAATCGTCGGGGCCCGGCCGCAGCGCGCCGAAATCGAACAGCGCGCGGTCGGCCAGGTGCGACGGCGCGACGTTGGTCAGCGCGCGGAACATGGTCTGGCTGCGACCGGGTTGCTGCGCTTCCCAGTCGGCAAGCATACGTCGGACCGCCTGGCGCTGCAGGTTCTCCTGGCTGCCGCACAGGTTGCAGGGAATGATCGGGAACCGGCGCTGGGCGGCGTAGGCGGCGATGTCGTCCTCGGCGCAATAGGCCAGCGGCCGGATCACCACGTGGCGGCCGTCATCGGAGCGCAGCTTCGGTGGCATCGCCTTGAGCTGCGCCTGATGGAACAGGTTCAGGAAAAACGTGGCCAGCACGTCGTCGCGATGATGACCCAGCGCGATCTTGTCGATGCCGTTGGCCGCCGCCCAGTGGTACAGCGCGCCACGGCGCAAGCGCGAGCACAGGCTGCACATGGTCTTGCCGGCGGGGATCACCCGGGTCACCGTGCTGTAGGTGTCCTGCTCGATGATATGGAAGGGCACGCCGCGGTCGCTCAGGTATTGCGGCAGTACATGCTCGGGAAAACCCGGCTGCTTCTGGTCCAGGTTCACCGCGATCAGTTCGAAGCGCACCGGCGCCTTCGCCTGCAGGGTGAGCAGCAGGTCCAGCAGGGTGTAGGAATCCTTGCCGCCGGACAGGCACACCATCACCCGGTCGCCATCGGCGATCATGTCGAAGTCCTCGATCGCCTGCCCGACCTGGTGGCGCAGGCGCTTCTCCAGGCGCGGGTCGGCCGCGTCCGCGGAGGACGGGCCGACAGGCGGAAAGGGACGGGAGCGATGCGGACATCCGCTCATTGTAACGGGCTGCCCGGTGGCACTGCGTGGCGGTACAATGACCGCTTGTCCGCGTCACGTATCGGCCCCCATGCAGGTGCAGGATCCCATCCAGATTGCCCATCAGCTGGCCGAGCTCCGCCAGGAGCATCGCGACCTGGACGCGGCCATCACCCACATGGGCGCGGCGCTGGGCCGCGACGAGCTGCAGCTGACCCGGCTGAAGAAGCGCAAGCTGCTGCTCAAGGACGCCATCGCGCGGCTGGAAAGCCGGATGATCCCCGACCTGGACGCCTGAACCGATGCTGCAGCCGACCCGCCTGGCCAACGCCTGGGTGGCGCTGGAACCGCTAAGCCTGGAGCACGTGCCGGCGCTGGAAGCGGCCGCGGCCGACGGCCAGCTATGGCAGTTGTGGTTCACCAGCGTGCCGGCGCCGGGGCAGACCGCCGCCTACGTGGAAAAGGCCCTGCAGGGCCAGCGCGACGGGCAGATGCTGCCGTTCGTGGTGCGCGAGCTCGGCAGCGGCGAGATCGTCGGCAGCACGCGCTATTACGACATCGACCGGGATCTGCCGCGGGTGGCGATCGGCTACACCTGGTACGCGCGACGCTGGCAGAAAAGCCACCTCAACAGCGCCTGCAAGCTGTTGCTGCTGGCGCATGCGTTCGAGTCGCTGGACTGCGCCGCGGTCACCCTGCACACCGACGCCCGCAACCTCGACTCGCAGCGCGCGATCGAGCGCCTGGGCGCGCACCGCGACGGCGTGCTGCGCGCCGACAAGCGCCGCCCCGATGGCAGCCTGCGTGACACCGTGTGCTATTCGATCCTGGCCAGCGAGTGGCCCGACATCCAGCGCTGGCTGCAGCTGCGCCTGCAGCGCCAGGCTTCGTAGGGCGGGCTTCAAGCCACCGGCTTTTGCGCTGGCGTCGGGCCATGGTGGGCTGAAGCCCACCCTACGGGCTCGGTTTTGTTGTGCGCAGTGCGGCTTCGTAGGGTGGGCTTGAGCCCACCGGCTTTGCGCTGGCGTCGGGCCATGGTGGGCTGAAGCCCACCCTACGGCGGCTTCGTGGGGTGGGCTTGAGCCCACCGGCTTTCGCGGCGTCGGCCATGGTGGGCTGAAGCCCCCCTCGGGCTCGGTTTTGTTGCGTGCCGGGCGAAGCGCGGCTTCGTGGGGTGGGCTTGAGCCCACCGGCTTTGCGCTGGCGTCGGGCCATGGTGGGCTGAAGCCCACCCTACGGGGCTCGGTTTTGTTGCGGTGCCCAGGCGAAGCGCGGCTTCGTGGGGTGGGCTTGAGCCCACCGGCTTTGCGCTGGCGTCGGGCCATGGTGGCTGAAGCCCACCCTACGGGGCTCGGTTTTGTTGCGGTGCCAGGCGAAGTGCGGCTTCGTGGGTGGGCTTGAGCCAAGCTTAAAGTGACCGAGGGCGTCGGGAATTGATTAGATGGGCGACCTCTACGTTATTGGCTGCGTTAGTCGACATAACAACGCGTCCATCTTTATCAACGTTGTTTATTGGGTTGTCATTGGCATAGCCAAACCGGTTGAAATTAAACCCGTTCCCCGCAACAGGCGCCACCGGGTCCACGCTCAAGAACCGCCCCACCTCCGGATCGTAGTACCGCTGCTGCATGTACACCAATCCGGTATCCAGATCGTTCACATGCCCGGTATACCCCGGCCCGTCCGGGCCCACGTTACCGTTCGGCTTACCGTATGGTCGGTAGTCCTGCTGCGAGGTGGTTACGCCATGGGCGTCTTCGGTCATGATCACCGTGCCCTGCACGTCGGTGAGCACGTAGGTGGTGGTCTCGGTCGCGTCGAGAGCGCCGATGCCGATGCATAGCCACACCAGGACCAGCAAGGCGAGCGCGCTCGCCATGCGCGCTGCCTGTCGCATGGAAGATGGGTAGATCAGCGGATAATTCATGCCCTATTCCTTGGATCAATAGCGGTCGACTTCCTGGCCACCGCTCTTGTGCTGCGGGGGCGATGGTGACCTGACTAACCTAGTGAGGGCCCGGGGTGGGTCAATAGGATTTTTCGGACGGTAGCTATCGCTGCTGTTGAGAAGCGCAGGTGGCATTTCGCAAGACCCGCTGGGCCACGAACTTAGGGTTCAGAGCAGGCGGTTGAGCAGGCGGTCCAGGCGGACGCGGTTGAGGCGGCGCAGCAGGCGGCGTACCTCGCGGGGGTAGTGCCGCGGGTTTTCCAGCGTGCGGTAGTCGGTCAGGCGGTGCGCGTGGCGGCGCAGGGCGGCCCACTCGGCCTGGTTGGCCTCGCGCAACTGCCCTTGCGGGTCGCGCAGCAGCAGGCCGTTTTCCAGGTCCAGCGCCCAGGCGCGCGGGTTGAGGTTGTGGCCGGTGAGCACGGTGTACTCGTCGTCGATGAACAGCCCTTTCAGGTGGAAGCTGTTGTCGTCGTGCTTCCACAGCCACAGGTTGAGCTGGCCACGCGCGATGTGCGGCTGGTGGCTGCGCGCGAAGCGGCGCAGGTTGGCCTCGTACAGGTAGGGCAGCAGGCCGATCCGCTTGAACGGCTGGTCGGGCGGGATGTAGAAGTCGTTGGCGGTCTTGTCGCCGACCATCAGGTCGATCCGGCAACCGCGTCGCAACAGCTGGCCGATCGCCGCGCGTACCGGGCGTGGCAGGTTGAAGTACGGGGTGAGGATGACCACCCGCTCGCGCGCGCTCCGCAGCAGGGCGAGCAGGGCGTGGTTGAGTGCGTTGTCGCCACGACCGAAGCCGACCAGCGGCGTCACCGCCACCTCGTCGGGGCCGGGCGCCTGGTCGGGTACCGCGTAGCTGGCCTGCTCCAGTTGCTGGCGCAGCTCGCGGATGGCCGGGCCCAGGTCGCGCGTGCTGGGCAGCGGCGCGCGGTCCAGCCGCTGCACCGCCGGGCTGGACAACAGGTAGTCGTCGACGAAGCCGGTCATGCTTTGCGCCAGGGGCGCGTGGGCGATGCGGTGGTAGCGATCCAGCCGGTAGCGCTGGTGCCGGGCCAGGTAGACGTCGTTGAGGCTGGCGCCGCTGTACAGCACCTGGTCGTCGATGACGAAGCCCTTCAGATGCAGCACGCCGAACAGCTCGCGGTTCTGTATCGGTACACCGTGGATCGCCACGCCCGGACCGCAGCGCTCGGCGAACGCGCGGTACATGGCTGCGTTGCCTTCGCTGCGGCCCTTGCCGATCAGCCCGCGACGGGCGCGGTGCCAGTCCACCAGCACGTCGATGCGCAACTGCGGCGCGCGTGCGTGGGCGTCGTACAGGGCCTGCAGCAGCTCGCGGCCGGCGTCGTCGTCCTGCAGGTACAGCGCCACGATGAGGATTCGCCGCTGCGCGCCGGCAATCGCCGCCAGCAGTGCCTGGGCGAACGCCGATGGGCTCGGCAGCACGTCGATGGCCCGCGCCGGGACCGCGAACGCGCCCAGCGCCTGCAGCAGGACATGCGGATCGGGGCGGCGCCCACGCGGGAACGGCAGGATGCGCCGCGCGACGCGGCCGGGAATTCGACTCAAACGATTGATCACCGCGCCATTATGGCGCACTGGTGCCGACTGCTGCAGGATGTGCGGGCGCGCTGTTCCGCCGGTGCGGAAGGGGCGGCGGGCGGACACCGACAGGGCGTTGAGGCGACGGCTTTGCCGCTTCGTGGGGTTGGTGGGCTGAAGCCCACCCTACGGGGGTGGTGGGTCGAAGGATCGGGCAGGACTGCGGGCGTGGCTGCTGTCGGCACCGGGCGTCAGCAGAAAAAAAGCGCCCGGTTGGGCGCCCTTCCCCCGCGGGTGAGCCGGGCCACTCAGCCGCCCTTGATCGGGTAGGTCTGCGCCTTGTCGGCATCGGTGCCGGGCAACGGCGGCTGGCCCACCGCGGTGGTGCCGGCCGGCGAGGCGACGGTCTTGCCGCAACGGTAGGCGGCCCAGGACTGGGCGCCGTCGACCGGCTCGCCCAGCGGCTTGATGGTGTCGGCCTGCATGCTGGCCGCCTCGTTGCGCGCCATCACTTCGAGCTCGTCGCGCACCTTGATGTCGTTGCGGTCGACCGGACCGACGTGGTCCATCACCGAGACGGTGACCTTGCCCAGGTCGGTGCAGGCGGAGGACACGTCGCCGTTCCACGCAGTGCGGATTTGCTTGCCGGCATCGTTCAGGTTGATGCCCCAGCTACAGGCGCCCAGGGCCAGCACGGGAACGAGCAACAGCAGGGTCTTGCGCATGGGGAACGCTCCGCTCAAGTAAGGAAAAAGCCGGACGGCTCAACCGTCCGGCCGAATCGTAGCGCGTCCAGGCTGACGAGCGGCCGAATGGACCCGCGAATGCGGCCGCCGGGAGCAGCACCTGCCCCGGCGGCCGTTGCTGCCTACCTGGCCGCGTTGGCAGCGGCCGAGGTGTCTGCCTGGACCGGGTGGCCCTCGGCATCGATCACCTGCACCTGGCCCAGCTTCAGCGCGCGCACCGGCGCCTCGATCTTGCTCAGGTCACCGACGATTACCCAGGTCATCGCACCGGGCTTGACGATCTGACGGATCGCCGCCTCGGCATCCGACGGACCGATGCCCTGCAGCTTCTGCTTGAGCGTCTGCACGTAGTCGTCCGGACGGTCGTACTGGACGATGCCGCTCATCGCACCGAGCACCGCGCTGGTGGTCTCGTAGCTGCCCGGCAGGGCGCGGATCCGCTGGTCCTTGATCTTGGTGATCTCGGCGGCGGTCAGCGGCTTGTCGCCAATCACCGCGCGCGCTTCCTTGAGCACCTCGTTGGCCGACTCGGCGGTCTTGTCGGTCTGCACCGGGGCGTAGAACAGGAACGGCCGCTGGCCCTGGGCATCCATCAGGAAGCTCTGCGCGCCGTAGGCCCAGCGCTTGTCCTCGCGCAGGTTCATGTTCAGGCGCGAGGTGAAGGTGCCACCGAAGGCGCCGTTGGCCACCTGGATCGCCAGGTTGTCCTCGGCACGGGTGGACGGGGCCAGCAGACCGGCCAGGATCAGCGACTGCGGCGCATCGGCGCGGTTGATCAGGAACACCCGCGCCTTGGCCGGATCCTGCACCTTGGCAACGTTCTTCTGCGGCACCGGCGTGGCCGGCGCCTTCCAGTCACCGAACACCGCGTTGAGCTGGGGCAGGATCTGCTTGAGCGTGGTGTCACCGGCGACCAGGATCTTGACGTTGTCCGGGCGCAGCCAGTCGTGCTGGAACGCGCGCAGGTCGTCGGCGGTCAGCGACTTGATCGCCGCCTCGGTGCCCGAGCCGGTGAACGGGATGCCGTAGGCGTGGTGGTCCCCATACAACAGCGGCGGCAGGGTGCGCAGGGCCAGGCCCATCGGCTGGGTCTTTTCCTGGGCGATGCCGGCCAGCCACTGCCCGCGCACGCGGTCGATGTCGGCCGGCTTGAACGCCGGGTTGCGCACGATGTCGCCGAACAGCGCCAGCGACGGCTGCAACTGGTCGTTGAGCGCGTTGAGCGAGGCATGGCAGTAGTCCAGGCCGCAGTCGACGCTGGTGATCGCACCCAGGCGCTGCTTGCGCTTGGCCACTTCGACCGAATCCAGGTCCCTGGTGCTCTCGTTCATCAGGAACGAGGTGAAGCTGGCGGTGCCGAGCTTGCGCCCCTGGTCGGCGGCGTAGCCGGAGTCGAACAGCAGCTCGCACCTGGGTGACCGGGATGCTGTGGCGCTCGGCCAGGATCACCTGGATGCCGTTGGCCAGCTTGGCCCGCTGCAGGTTCGGGAAGGTCAGGTCGGGGAACTGCTCCACCGGCGGCACGCCCTCGGCGCGGTCCAGCTTGCTGCTGGCGGTGGTGTAGTCCTGGTTGCCCGGCAGCCTGGCCTGCGGACGGCCCGGCTGCGGCCCCAGCGCGACCGACTTGGCGTCCTCGGCGACCGGGTCGAAACCCTTCTGCGCCGGCAGCACGGTGAGCAGGTAGTCGCCCTTGCTCAGCCACTTGTCGGCGGCGGCCTTGACGCTGCCCACGGTGGCATCGGCGGCGCGCTTGAGATCGATCTTGTAGGCGCCCGGGTCACCGCGGTAGACCTGCCCTTCGGCCAGGATCACCGCCTTGCCGCCGAAGCCGCCAACCTTCTCCAGGCCGCGCACGAAACCGGCACGGTTGGTGATCTTGGCACGCGCCAGCTCGTCGGCGGTGGGGCCGTTGGCGAGGAATTTCTTCAGCTCGTCGTTGATCGCCGCCTCGACCCTGGCCGGGTCCACGCCGTCCTTCACGTCGGCCTGGATCTGGAACTGGCTGGCCAGCGCGAACTCGCCGATGCTGGCGGACACGTCGTCGACCAGCTTGTCCTGGTAGACCAGCCGCTGGTACAGCCGCGAGGTCTTGCCGCCACCGAGCACGGTGGAGGCCAGGTCCAGCTGCACCGCCGCGTCGGTACCCAGCTGCGGCACCACCCAGGTGCGGATGATCCGCGGCTGCGCCACGTGGTCGTGCTGCACGCCGCGGGTCTGCTTCTTCAGCGGGGTGATCCACGGCCGCTCGTGCGCCACCGCCGGGCCGGCCGGGATGTCGCCGAAGTACTTCTCGGCCTTCTGCCGGGCCTGCGCCACGGTGATGTCGCCGGCCAGCACCAGGGTGGTGTTGGCGGCGCCGTAGTTGCTGTGGAACCAGCTCTTGACGTCGGCCAGCGAGGCGGCGTTCAAGTCGGCCATCGAGCCGATCGTGTCGTGCTGGTACGGATGGTTGGCCGGGTAGGTGTGCGCCAGGATGTTCTCGTCGACGCGGCCGTAGGGGCGATTCTCGCCCTGGCGCTTCTCGTTCTGCACCACGCCGCGCTGGGTGTCGAGCTCCTTCTGGCCGATCGCGCCGAGCAGGTGGCCCATGCGGTCGGATTCCATCCACAGCGCCATGTCCAGCGCGGTGGTCGGCACGGTCTCGAAGTAATTGGTGCGGTCGAACCAGGTGGTGCCGTTCATGTCGGTGGCGCCGGCCTTCTCGAATGGGCCGAAGTAGGTGCCCTTGTGGTTCTCCGAGCCGGAGAACATCAGGTGCTCGAACAGGTGCGCGAAGCCGGTCTTGCCCTTGGGCTCGTTGGCCGAGCCGATGTGGTACCAGATGCTCACCGCCACCACCGGCGCCTTGTGGTCTTCATGCACCACCACGGTCAGGCCGTTGGCCAGGGTGAACCGGGTATAGGGGATGTCCGGGATCGCGCTCACCGCCGTGGCGGCCGATGCGCTGGTGGCGTCGGGCGCTGCCGGCACGGCCCAGACCGGCGCGGTGCCGGCAGTGAGGGTCAACAAGCCTGCGACAAGCAGGGCGAGTGGCTTTCTGGTCAAGGGGAACCTCCTGTTCGCGGTCGAAACCGTGCTGATGGAATTCCGAGGCTACCTGCGCCGGGCGGGCGCCGCAATCGGACCGATGGCGGAACGCGCGCGACTGTCCGGACCTGGGCGGCGCGACTGTCCGCGGACGGTCGTCGGCACGGCCGCCGCAGCCGAACAATGGCGCAACCACAAGGTTTCCGACTGCCCACGCGGGTTGGCACGGCACTTGCGAAGCCTTGCTCGAACCCCCGCAAAACCGGAGACCACCATGAAATTCGAAGCCTTTGTACTGCGCAGCCTGTTCGCCGCCTGCTTGCTGGTGTGCGCCCTGACCCTGGTATCGATGATGCGCACCCCGCACCCCACTCAGCTGGCCGCCAACGGCGCGGTCGCCTCGCTGCTGCTGGCCGCCCCGGTCAGCTGCACGCTGCCGGCAGACGGGCTGGTGTGCCTGCGCAACGGCAGCTGATCGCCATCGAGCGCCGCGGTTGGCGGATAATGGGCCGATGCTGCACGTCATCCTGTACCGACCCGAGATTCCGCCCAACACCGGCAACGTGATCCGCCTGTGCGCCAATACCGGCGCCCGCCTGCACCTGATCCGGCCGCTGGGTTTCCAGCTCGACGACGCGCGCCTGCGCCGCGCCGGACTGGACTACCACGAGTTCGCCCAGGTGGCGGTGCACGACGACCTGGAAAGCTGCCTGGCCGGGCTCGGCCAGCCCCGGGTGTTCGCCTTTACCACCCGCGGTCAGCGCACCCACGTGGACACCCGCTTTGCCGACGGCGACGCATTGCTGTTCGGCTGCGAAACCGCCGGCCTGCCCGCCGCGGTGCTGGACACCATGGCCCCCGATCACTGGCTGCGCCTGCCGATGCGGCCGGACAGCCGCAGCCTGAACCTGTCCAACGCGGTGGCCGTGGCGGTGTACGAAGCGTGGCGCCAGCTGGACTTCGCCGGCGCCGGCCGGGAGCCCGGGCGGTAGAAAGCCGGAGCCGAAAGGCCGATGCGCGGGCCGCGTTCGCCCATCCGCTGGCCCGGCGCTGGTTCGATGGACCAGGCAACGGCGAAAGGACGAGCGGGCGCCGCGGGCTTTCGGGCCGGGCGTCTTGCTGCCGCACGGGCGTCTCGCGCACATGCCGCGGCCCGGAGCGCGCGCGCGCTGCCGGAATCGTGGCCGGCCCCGCTACAATCGGCGGATGACCCACGCCGCCCCCAATACCTGGCTGCCGCAGCCGCTGCGCAAGCTGGCCGGCCGCGCCCTGCAGACCGCGCTGAACCACGCCCTGTCGCTGGACCCGGAGACCGCCACCCGGCTGGCCGCCCTGCATGGCCGCTCGGTGCGACTGCACCTGCGCGGACCGGAGCTGGCGCTGGCCGTCACGGTGGACCAGGGCCAGCTGCGGGTCGGCCCGCCCGCCGATGAAGCGCAACTGCGCGTGGCCGCGACGCCGGGCAGCCTGCTGGCGATGGCGCTGCGCCGCGGTGACGACGCGGTGGCACCGGGCAAGGTGGATATCGCCGGCGACGCCGACCTGGCACGACGGCTGGAGAAGCTGGCCAGCCGCTTCACCCCGGATTTCGAGGAGGCCTTCGCGCGCACCTTCGGCGACGTGCTCGGCGTGCCGCTGGCGCGGGCGATCCACGGCGGATTGCGGCATGCGCGCGACAGTGCCGGGCACCTGGCCGAAGACGGCGCCGACTGGCTGCGCGAGGAAAGCCGCCTCACTCCGGCCGCCGGCGAGGTGGACGATTTCCTCGACGGCGTCGACCGCCTGCGCGAGCGCAGCGAGCGCCTGCAGTCGAGGCTGGACCGCCTGCACCGCCGGCTGGCCGGGCAACCGCCGCAAGGCGCCGCCAAGTGACGCCGTTGCGCGCGGTACCGGGGTTGCTGCGGGTCGCCTCGATCCTGCTGGCCTGGCGGCTGGACGAGCTGGTCGATGCGGCGCATCTGTTCCGTCCGCTGAAGCTGGTGCGCCCCCTGCTCGGCCGGCCGCGACCGGACGTGGCCAGCCTGCCGCGCGGGCAGCGGTTGCGCCTGGCGCTGACCGAACTGGGTCCGATCTTCGTCAAGGCCGGGCAGGTGTTGTCGACCCGGCGCGACCTGGTGCCGCCGGACCTGGCCGACGAACTGGCGCTGCTGCAGGACCAGGTGCCGCCGTTCGACGGCGCCGAGGCACGGGCGATCGTGGAGCGCCAGCTGAAGCGGCCGATCGGCGAGCTGTACGCAGCCTTCGACGAAACCGCGCTGGCGTCCGCCTCGATCGCGCAGGTGCATGCCGCGCGCCTGCACGACGGCCGCGAGGTGGTGGTCAAGGTGCTGCGCCCGGGCATCGACCAGCGCATCGCGCGCGACATCGACCTGCTCCGCTCGCTCGGCGAGTTGGCCCAGCGCTGGCACCCGAACGCCGACAAGATCCGGCCGCTGGATGTGGTGGCCGAGGTCGAGAAGATGCTCGAGAACGAGCTCGACCTGCAGCGCGAAGGCGCCAACGCCAGCCTGCTCAAGCGCAATTTCGCCAGCGGCGTGGACCTGTACGTGCCCGAGGTGATGTGGGACTTCACCGCCGGCCGCGTGCTCACGCTCGAGCGCGTGCACGGGGTCAGCTGCGACGACATCGACGCGATCGACCACGCCCGCGTCGACCGCAAGGCACTGGCCGCCAAGGGCGTGCGGGTGTTCTACGAGCAGGTGTTCCGCGACAACTTCTTTCATGCCGACGCGCACCCGGGCAACATCTGGGTCGACCTGCAGCGCCGCGAGACGCCTCGCTTCATCGCGCTGGATTTCGGCATCATGGGCAGCCTGCCCGAAGCGGACCAGTACTGGCTGGCGCAGAATTTCATCGCCCTGTTCGAACGCGACTACGCGCGCATCGCCCAGCTGCACGTGGCCGCCGGCTGGGTGCCGGCGACGGTACGGCTGGACGAGCTGACCGCCGCGGTGCGCACCGTCTGCGAACCGTACTTCACCCGGCCGCTGGGGCAGATCTCGATCGCCGAACTGGTGGTCAAGCTGTTCCAGACCGCGCGCCGCTACGAGCTGACCCTGCAGCCGCAGCTGATCCTGCTGCAGAAGACCCTGCTCAACATCGAGGGCGTCGGGCGCATGCTCGACCCGGACATCGACATCTGGGCGGTGGCGCATCCGGTACTCGAGCGCATCCTGCGCGAACGCTACGGCGCCCGGCGCACCCTGCGCGACCTGCGCAAGCGGCTGCCCGAGTGGCTGCATGCGGCGCCGCGCATGCCCGAGCTGGTCGGCGACGCGCTGCGCCAGGTCGCGCGTGGCGAACGGCACACCCTGGCCGACCCGCGCGAGCTGGCGCAGCGGCGCGAGGAAGCCCGGCACACGCGACAGTCGCTGATGCTGGGGCTGCTGGGCGGCAGCCTGCTGCTTGGCGCGGCGGTATGGGCGACCCAGGCGCCACCGCACGCCGCCTGGCCGGCAGCCGTGGCCGGGGGCGCCGGCCTGCTGGCGTTCGTGGCGGGTTGGCGGCAGCGCTGATCGCGGCGAGGCGACCGGGCGTGCAAGCTTGTGGCCGTCACCCGGGCGGTCCGCCCCTGCGGGGAGCCATCCTGGGGGGCGCAAACCCTGTAGGAGTGAGCCCGGCAGCACCTTCGTGGGAGCGCCCCCCATGACGCCACCCGCTGTATGAAGATGTGTAGGAGCGACTTCAGTCGCGATGGCCGCGGCAGCGGCCTACGCGGCCACCGGGCGCTGGGGTGTTCCTGATGTTCGATGCCCGTGTGGCCCGTATGCGAGCCGTGTCGACGACCGTGTGTGGACCCGTGCGGGACCGCGCACTGCGTGCGCTTCGCGACTGAAGTCGCTCCTACAGGGGGGGACAGGGTGAGGCACGTTGGTGGGGTGGGGCAACATCACCTCGGCGGCGCAGGGCGCTCGTTTGGGGATGGTCGTGCACGACCGCGCCGGGGGTGTGACAAGGTGGCGTCCGCTGCGCGCTGTGGGGGTGCGATCGCGTTCGCCGCCGGGGCCTCGGCCTCTTATTCGATGGGTGTTGTTACATGCTCGAGATTCTGTTCCAGGACGACGCGCTGATCGCGGTGAACAAGCCGGCCGGCCTGGCGGTGCACCGATCCCGGCTGATCGGCGTGGCCGACGAATACCTGATCGACCTGTTGCGCGAGCAGATCGGTGGCACGCTGCACCTGGCGCACCGGCTCGACCGCGCCACCAGCGGCGTGCTGCTGGTAGCGCGCTCCAGCGAGGTGGCGGCGCAACTGGGCGAGCAGTTCAGCGGCCGCGACGTGCACAAGCAGTACCTGACCGTGGTGCGCGGTTGGCCCGAGCCGGCGCAAGGACTGGTCGACTACCCGCTTCCCGGCTCGCGCGAGACCGGGCCGCGCCGCGAGGCGCGTACCGCCTACCGGCGACTGGCCACGGTGGAGGTGCCGATTGCGCTGGGGCGCTATCCCCAGCAGCGCTACGCGTTGTTGCTGGCCGAGCCGGAAACCGGCCGCTTCCGCCAGATCCGCAAGCATCTGGCGCATCTGCATCATCCGGTGATCGGCGATTGCCAGCATGGGCGCAGCGACCACAACCGGTTGTACAAGCAGTACTTCGGTTGTCACCGGATGCTGCTGCACGCCTGGCGCCTGCAGCTTCGCCACCCGGTCAGCGGCGAACCGTTCGCCTTGCAGGCGCCGCTGGACCCGGCCTACCGGGACCTGCTGGCGCGCTTTGGCTGGACCGACGCGCCGGCACAGGTCCCACCCCTGGCCGACCCGGCCCGTTCGGGGCCGTAGCCAACCACCCGGCGCCGCAACGCCGGCGCCCAGTAGGGTGGGCTTCAGCCCACCGGCTCTTGCGCTTCGTAGGTCGGTGGGCTGAAGCCCACCCTACCGAGGTGTCGGGCCGCGCGAGGCGGGGGTCGTCCTGCGAAACGGTGCTCCGCTCATTCACCCATGGTGGCCGCCGGCGCCGTCGGACGGCGCAGCTTCCGGCCGCACCGCTGCCGTAGGGTGGGCTTCAGCCCACCGGCTTTGCGCTTCGTGGGTCGGTGGGCTGAAGCCCACCCTACCGAGGTGTTGGGCCGCGCGAGGCGGGGTGTCGGCTTGCGCGAAACGGTGCTCCGCTCATTCACCCATGGTGGCCCCGGGTGCCGTCTGACGGCGCAGCTTCCGGCCGCACCGCTGCCGTAGGGTGGGCTTCAGCCCACCGGCTTTTGCGCTTCGTGGGTCGGTGGGCTGAAGCCCACCCTACCGAGGTGTTGGGCCGCGCGAGGCGGGGTGTCGGCTTGCGCGAAACGGTGCTCCGCTCATTCACCCGTGGTGGCCGCCGGCGCCGTCTGGCGGCGCAGCTTCCGGCCGCACCGCTGCCGTAGGGTGGGCTTCAGCCCACCGGCTTTTGCGCTTCGTGGGTCGGTGGGCTGAAGCCCACCCTACCGAGGTGTCGGGCCGCGCGAGGCGGGGTGTCGGCTTGCGCGAAACGGTGCTCCGCTCATTCACCCATGGTGGCCGCCGGCGCCATCTGAGGGCGCCGCCTCCGGCCGCACCGCTGCCGTAGGGTGGGCTTCAGCCCACCGGCTTTTGCGCTTCGTGGGTCGGTGGGCTGAAGCCCACCCTACCGAGGTGTTGGGCCGCGCGAGGCGGGGTGTCGGCTTGCGCGAAACGGTGCTCCGCTCATTCACCCATGGTGGCCGCCGGGTGCCGTCTGACGGCGCAGCTTCCGGCCGCACCGCTGCCGTAGGGTGGGCTTCAGCCCACCGGCTTTGCGCTTCGTGGGTCGGTGGGCTGAAGCCCACCCTACCGAGGTGTCGGGCCGCGCGAGGCGAGGGTCGTCTTGCGCGAAACGGGGTTCCGCTCATTCACCCATGGTGGCCGCCGGCGCCGTCTGACGGCGCAGCTTCCGGCTGCACCGCTGCCGTAGGGTGGGCTTCAGCCCACCGGCTCTTGCGCTTCGTGGGTCGGTGGGCTGAAGCCCACCCTACCGAGGTGTCGGGCCGCGCGAGGCAAACGTGTCGTCTGGCGCGAAACGCTGTTCTGGTTATTCACTGGTGGTGGTCGCCCTGTGCCGTTTGGCGGCGGGGCTTCCCGCCGCACCGCTGCCGTAGGGTGGGCTTCAGCCCACCGGCTTTTGCGCTTCGTGGGTCGGTGGGCTGAAGCCCACCCTACCGAGGTGTCGGGCCGCGCGAGGCGGGGTGTCGGCTTGCGCGAAACGGTGCTCCGCTCATTCACTGGTGGTGTCGCCCTGTGCCGTGGCGGCCGGGCCGAGCGGGCGGAAGGGAGTGGGGCCATAGGGCAGACACGGCAAGACCGGTACACTTGCGTGCATGCTGAACGTCAGCCGCTCCATCGTCCTGCCCGAGTCCGAACTGACCGAGCGCTTCCTGCGCGCGGACGGCCCGGGCGGGCAACACGTCAACCGTACCGAGAGTGCGGTTGAACTGCGTTTCGACGTGATCCATTCCCCCTCGCTGCCCGAGCCGGTGCGCGAGCGGCTGCTGGCGCGCCGGGATCGACGACTCACCGCCGAGGGCGTGCTGGTGATCCAGGCACGCCGTTTCCGCGACCAGGCACGCAACCGCGATGACGCCCGCGAACGATTGGTCGAGGTGATCCGCGGCGTGCTGGCGCCGCCCAAGGCGCGCATCGCCACCCGCCCCACCCGCGCCTCGAAGGAACGCCGGCTGGCCGGCAAGCAACTGCGCGGCCGCACCAAACGCAACCGTTCCAGCGACTGGAGTGCCGATTGAGCCAGCCCATGCTGCCCCCCGTGCCGCCGCAGGCACCGCGCCTGCACAGCCGCTTCTGGCCCTGGTTGTCGCGCAGCCTGCTGCGCCTGTCCGGCTGGCGCCTGGTCGGCGAGTTTCCGGACGTGCCCCGGCTGATCATCATCGGCGCCCCGCATTCGTCCTACTGGGACGGCGTGTGGGGGCTGCTGATGAAAATCGGCCTGGGCGTGGACATCAAGATCATGATCAAGCGCGAGGTGCTGGACAGCCCGCTGGGCTTGATCCTGCGCCCGCTGGGGATGATCCCGATCAACCGGCGCGCCGCGCTGAACGTGGTCGGCCAGATGGTCAAGCGCTTCGAGAGCCACGATCGCATGTGGCTGGGCATCACCCCCGAGGGCACCCGCAAGCAGGTGCGCCACTGGAAGTCCGGCTTCCTGCGCATTGCGCACGACGCCAATGTGCCGATCCAGACGCTGTTCCTGGACTACCCCAGCAAGACCTTCACGCTGGGCCCGCTGATCCATGCCAGCGACGATCCGGACACGGACATGGCCGCGATCCGCGCGCTGTACAAGCCGTACCGGGGCAAGCACCGCAACACCGAGTAGCGCCGCGGCTCGCGCAGCCTGCCCGTCGGGTCCACGCTTGCACGACCGGACGCGCCCTCAGCGGCCGGAATGGCCCGGTTCGTCGTAGTCGCGGTGGGTCAGCAGGCCCGGACGGACCAGGTCGACGAAGGCCTGCGCCTCGGCGCCGAGGAACTTGCCCTTGCGCATGACCACCCCGTAGCTGCGCTGGGGGAAGTAGCGCCGCATGTTGCGCACGGCCAGGCGGCCGCGATCGGCCTCGGTGATGCAGATGCCGGTGACGATGGAAATGCCCAGGCCCATCGCCACGTATTCCTTGATCACGTCCCAGCCGCCGACCTCGATCGCCACCTGGTAGGGAACCTGGCGCTGCTGGAATACCAGGTCCACCAGGCGGTAGGTGGACAGGCGCTGGGGCGGCAGGATCAACCCGTAGGGCGACAGATCCTCCAGGGTGACCTCCGGCTTGTTCGCCAGCGGGTGGCCCAGCGGCGTGATCAGCATCGGGTCGTACTGACGCATCGGCGCCCAGGCGATGTCGTTGGGCACGTCCAGCATCGAGCCCACCGCAAAATCGGCCTCGTCCGCGCGCAGCATGGCCAGCCCGTCCTTGCCGGTGACGTTGGCCAGCTGAAGCTGCACCGCCGGGTAGCGTTCGCGGTAGCGGCGTACCAGGTCCGGCAGCAGGTACTGGATGGTCGAGGTTCCCGCGGCGATCACCAGCTTGCCCGCCGCCATCCCCTGCAGCCGGGCCTGGAAGTCGCGGTCGATCGCGTCCCAGCCATCGATCAGCGGCCGTGCCAGCTCATACAGCACCTCGCCGGCATCGGTGAGATTGATGCGGCGCCGCCGTCGCTCCAGCAGCACCGCACCCAGTTCCCGCTCCAGCGCCTGCAACTGCAGGCTCACGGTCGGCTGCGACAGGAACAGCGCCTCGGCCGCACGGCTGAGCGTGCCCAGCTTCACCGTACTGACGAACGCGCGCAACTGCTTGAGCCGGTTGCCCTTGTAGTAGAAGCGCTCCGGTTCATCCACACCATCGCGTTTTCGCGTGACGGCACGGCTGGAAGCAGGGTGGGACACGGCGTTTCGGGTGCTCTTTTTCATGCGCCCGCTCAATGGCTTGGACGCCATATTAGATAACTTAATAAGTGAAATTGAAACATTTGGTTTGTCAAAGACGCATTCGGCGCCTAGCTTCTGCCCCATCGCACCAGGAGCCTGCCCCATGGCCGTACCCAAGGAAAAACTCGATCTGTCGCCGCTGCAGCTGCGCGGCAACCTCACTGCCAGCCAGGCCGCCCTGCTCGGCCCGGAGGCGTCGGCCTTCCTGGTCGACCTGCACCGCCGTTTCGACGCCCGCCGCCGGGAGTTGCTGGAGCTGCGTCGAAAGCAGCAGGCACGCTACGACGCCGGCGAACTACCCGACTTCCGCGCCGACACCCGTGCCATCCGCGAGGGCGACTGGCGCGTGGCGCCGATACCCGCGGCGCTGCAGGACCGCCGGGTGGAGATCACCGGACCGGTCGAGCGCAAGATGGTCATCAACGCGCTGAACTCCGGCGCCAAGGTGTTCATGGCCGACTTCGAGGACTCCTCCGCGCCGACCCTGGCCAACCAGCTGGACGGCCAGCAGAACCTGCGCGACGCGGTGGCCGGGACCATCGAGCTGACCACCGCCGAGGGCAAGCACTACCGCCTGGGCGACAACCCGGCGGTGCTGGTGGTGCGCCCGCGCGGCTGGCACCTGCCGGAGAAGCACCTGAGCGTGGACGGCCAGCCGATGGCCGGGGCGCTGGTCGACTTCGGCCTGTTCGCCTTCCACAACGCGCACGCCCTGCAGCAGCGCGACCGCGGCCCGTACTTCTACCTGCCCAAGCTGCAGAGCATGGAAGAGGCCGCCCTGTGGGACCAGGTGATGGCGCATGCCGAGCAGGTACTGCAGCTGCCGCGTGGCTGCATGAAAGCGACCGTGCTGATCGAGACGCTGCCGGCGGCCTTCGAGATGGACGAGATCCTGCATGCGCTGCGCGAACGGGTCGTCGGCCTCAATTGCGGCCGCTGGGACTACATCTTTTCCTACCTGAAGACCCTGCGCAGCCACTGCGACCGGGTGCTGCCCGAGCGCAGCCAGGTGCAGATGGGCGTGCCGTTCCTGAAGGCCTATTCGGAACTGCTGATCCAGACCTGCCACCGCCGCGGCGCGTTCGCGATGGGCGGCATGGCCGCGCAGATCCCGATCAAGGGCGACGACGCGGCCAACCAGGCCGCGCTGGACAAGGTGCGCGCGGACAAGCTGCGCGAGGTGCAGGCCGGCCACGACGGCACCTGGGTGGCGCACCCGGCACTGGTCCCGGTGGCGCAGGCGATCTTCGACGAGTACATGCCCACGCCCAACCAGCTGAACGTGTTGCGCGAGGACGTCCGGGTTACCCGGCAGCAGTTGCTGGCGCCCTGTGTGGGCACCATCAGCCGGGCCGGCTTCGACAACAACGTGGAGGTGAGCCTGCGTTACACCGCCGCGTGGCTGGACGGCCTGGGCTGCGTGCCGATCCACCACCTGATGGAGGACGCGGCCACCGCCGAGATCGCCCGGGCCCAGTTGTGGCAGTGGCTGCACCACAGCGATGCGCGGCCGGACGAGCAGTGCTGCGAGGCGCTGGAGTTCTCCGACCATGCACCGATCGACATGGCGTTGTTCGACCAGGCGCTGGCCGCACACACCCACCAGCTGCGCGACAGCGACCTGCCCGGCGCCGCCCGCGCCGACCAGGCCGCCGCCCTGCTCGAGTCGCTGATCCATGCCGATCAGCTGGCCGACTTCCTCACCCTGCCGGCGTACGACCGCCTGGCCTGAGCGGCGGCAGCCGTTCGCCGGGCTGGTTTAGCGCAGGCGAGACGGCGGCCAACGACAACGACCAACGACCAACGACCAAGAGCATCGCGGCTGAAGCCGCTCCTACAAAGACCGAGAACCCACGCGGCCACGCCGCCTGCCTTGCCCTTTTGCTACGGAGAGTTCCATGAACAACCCCCTGCCCACCGCCGAACAGATCGCGCTCGACTGGAAGAACAACCCCCGCTGGGAGGGCGTCCAGCGCAACTACGCCGCCGAGGACGTGGTGCGCCTGCGCGGCACCGTCCAGGTCGAACATACGCTCGCCCGCCGTGGCGCCGAACGGCTGTGGAAGTCGTTGCATCAGGAGGACTTCGTCAACGCCCTGGGCGCCCTGACCGGCAACCAGGCGATGCAGCAGGTCAAGGCCGGCCTGAAGGCGATCTACCTGTCCGGCTGGCAGGTCGCCGCCGACGCCAACGTCGCCGGCGAGATGTATCCGGACCAGTCGCTGTACCCGGCCAACTCGGTACCGCTGGTGGTCAAGCGGATCAACAACACACTGCTGCGCGCCGACCAGTTGCACCACGCCGAAGGCAAGGACGACATCGACTGGCTCGTGCCGATCGTGGCCGACGCCGAGGCCGGCTTCGGCGGCGTGCTGAACGCTTTCGAGCTGATGAAGGCGATGATCGAAGCCGGCGCCGCCGGCGTGCACTTCGAGGACCAGCTGGCCGCGGTGAAGAAGTGCGGCCACATGGGCGGCAAGGTGCTGGTGCCGACCCGCGAGGCGGTCGACAAGCTCAATGCCGCGCGCCTGGCCGCCGACGTCGTCGGCGTGCCGACCCTGCTGGTGGCGCGCACCGACGCCGATGCCGCCGACCTGGTCACCTCCGACGTCGACGCGAACGATCGCGAGTTCCTGACCGGCGAGCGCACCGTGGAAGGCTTCTTCCGCGCCCGCGCGGGCCTGGACCAGGCGATCAGCCGCGGCCTGGCCTACGCGCCCTACGCCGACCTGATCTGGTGCGAGACCAGCAAGCCCAACCTGGATGACGCACGCAAGTTCGCCGAGGCCATCCACGCGAAGTTCCCGGGCAAGCTGCTGGCCTACAACTGCTCGCCCAGCTTCAACTGGCGGAAGAACCTGGACGACGCCACCATCGCCAAGTTCCAGAAGGAGCTGGGCGCGATGGGCTACAAGTTCCAGTTCATCACCCTGGCCGGCTTCCACAGCCTGAATTACGGCATGTTCGACCTGGCGCACGGCTATGCACGCCGCCAGATGAGCGCGTTCGTCGAGTTGCAGGAGAAGGAGTTCGCCGCGGCCGACCGTGGCTTCACCGCGGTGAAGCACCAGCGCGAGGTGGGCACCGGCTACTTCGACCAGGTGACCCAGGCGATCCAGCAGGGCCAATCCTCGACCACGGCGCTGACCGGCTCCACCGAAGAGGCGCAGTTCCAGCGCGCCTCGGCCGCCTGATCGAAGGGGGCCTGTCCCGACCCTGCGACCGCTCGGCTTTGGTACGCCGGGGGCGTCTCCGGGCGCGGCTCGGCCCTCTCTTTGGCTTTCAGCCTTGCTCGCGTTTCCGTGATCGGGCCCGCCTGCCGCGGGCCTTCCTCTCACGGGGCATCGCCCTGGTTCGGCGCCTTCGGCAACCGGGCGCGCCTGCCGGGGCTTTCCTGCATGCCGGCCAGCGCCACCGATCAGCGCTGCCGCGAATCTGGCTCGCCTGCCGCGGCACCTTCCTATCGTCACACCGGTAAGCCTTGGAAAGTGACTCCGGCCGGCGGGCTTCGGCAGCCCACCCCCCAACGTACCCCCGGCTCAACTTACGGGCAATGCGCCAGCGCGCCGCCCCTTGCGGGGACAACCAAGCGCTCGCGGTATAGCGGCGGCAAGCGAGCGAAGGAGACGGCTCGCCCGCCGGAGCAAGCCCTTCAGGGCTATTAATCCCATCGTGTTGCGCCAGGCCATTTCTTTGGGTCACCTTTCTTTGGGCCAGCAAAGAAAGGTGGCTCGCTGGCCGGCAGGCCAGCGAAAGCCCGCGGCAGGCGAGCCCGGTCGCGGAAGCATCGCACCAGAGCCCCATTCAATGGGAACGAAAACAACGCGCCCGGCTGCCACGCCACACCGACACTGCGGTTCCGCCGACTGACAGTACCGGCGCAGGCGCGCGCCAGCGCTCCCCCCAACTCGGGCGTGAGCTCGCCCCCCAGTCATTGAGCTCGCCCCCCAGTCATGCGGCCTCCGCCTCCACCACCGGCGGCACCAGCGCCGTGACGTTCCAGCCCGGCTTGGGCTCGAGCACCCGCTTGGCCGAGGCGATGCGCAGGGCGCCCTTTTCCTCCACCCCGAACAGCAGCACGCTACCGGCACCATGCTGCTCCAGGAACTGCGGCCAGTCGAAGGTGCTGCTCAGGCGGGTGGAGCGGACCCGCCAGCCCTGCTGCAGCAGCTCGGCGAAACGGCCGTGGGTCATGCCCTCCTCGAACAGGGGTGGTGCCAGCAGGTTGCCGGCGATCGCGGCCCGGTCGCTGTTTTCCTGCAGCGACAGGTTACGCAGCCGATAGACCTTTTCCCGCCCGAACTCGCGGCGGTAGTGCACGCAGGCCAGCGAGTTGCGCTCGCGATGGGTGGACAACGCCAGCAGGCGGCCGATACCGGAAAGGTCAAGATTGCGCTCGGCGTGCGGTGAGGCCGGGTTGCCATAGAAGGTGCTCAGGCCATCCATGCGCGCGCGGCGGATGCCCTCCCACTCGTCGTCGGCCACCACCACATGCACGCCGGCATCGACCAGCGCCCTGGCCAGTACCCGCGCCACCTCGTCCGAGCCGAACACCAGCACGCCGCGCGGCTCCGGTTCGGCGACCTTGAGCCAGCGGGCCAGCGGCCGCGCGGTCGCGCTTTGCAGCACCACCGTGCCGATGATCAGGATGAAGACCAGCGGCACCAGCGCATCGGCGCCCGGCATGCCGATCGCCTGCAGCCGCAGCGCGAACAGCGCCGATACCGATGCGGCCACGATGCCGCGGGGGGCGACCCAGCCGATCAGCACCTGTTCGCGCCAGCTCAGCGAACTGCCCAGGCCGACCGCGAACACCGCCAGTGGTCGCACCACGAATTGGGCCACCACGAAAATCCCGATACCCGCCAACAAGACGCCACCGGGCAGCGGCCATGGCAGGCGTGCGGCCAACAGGATGAAGAGGCTCGACACCAGCAGCGTGGTGAGGTGCTCCTTGAAATCCATGATGTCGTCGATGTGCACGCCACGCAGGTTGCCCAGGGTGATGCCCATCAGGGTCACCGCCAGCAGGCCGGACTCGTGCTCCAGGCTGTTGGACACGCTGTAGGCCAGCAGCACGGTGGCCAGCACGCCGTAGTTCTGCAGGTATTCGGGGATCATCTGGCGGCGCAGCAGAACCGCCAGCAGCCACGCTGCCCCGGTACCCACGCCGGCACCGCTGAGCAGGGTCAGCGCGAACACGCCCAGGGTATGGCCCTGTTGTTGGGAGACGATGCCTTCGAAGATCAGCACGGCGAACAGCGCGCCGAGCGGATCGATGACGATGCCCTCCCAGCGCAACGTGTTGGCGATCCGCGCGTTGGGCCGCAGCGTGCGCAGCATCGGCGAGATCACGGTCGGGCCGGTGACGCAGGTGAGCGCGCCGAACAGCAGCGAGATTTCCCAGCTCAGACCCGCGATCAGGTGCGCGGCGAGCGCCAGCAACAGCCAGGAAAGCAGCGCGCCGTAGCTGACCAGGCCGCGCACGGCGCGCCCGATCCCCGGCAATTCATGAAAGCGCAGGCTCAGGCTGCCCTCGAACAGGATCAGCGCCACCGCCAGCGAGATCATCGGAAACAGCAACGGACCCAGCAGCCGGTCCGGATCGAGCAGGCCACTGACCGGCCCGAGCACGATGCCGGCCAGCAACAGGAACAGGATCGCCGGCAATTTCACCCGCCAGGCCAGCCATTGGGCGAGAAAACCGATGCCGAGCATGCCCGACAACATCAGCCCCAATTCGAGGGTCATCCACGGTCCTTCAGCCACACGGCCGTTCATCGGACCACGCCGACGCCGACGCGTCCAGCGCATCGCCAGCAGGCATCGAAAAAGGGGGGAGCGGACGGGCAGGAGAAGAAGCCTGCCCCGGTAGCGGCGGGAGGGGGGGGACCGGTACCGGGGCGGCGTGTCGTTCTAATTAAAGAACCGACAGGTGCAGATATTAGCGCCTCGCCGGCACAAGTCAATACCCGGGAGTTTGGTAATTGGGGTGAGACCCTGTTGCGCTCCTGCGCGTCCCTCCGCACCGACCGGCAACGGTGGGCCCAAGCCCGCCATGGCTACGACGCCAGCACAAAGCCGGTGGGCTGAAGCCCACCCTACGAAGCTTCGGTTCGGCCGGGCACCGCATCAAGAACTCCGTCCCGCAGGGTGGGCTTCAGCCCACCATGGCCCCGACGCCAGCGCAAAAGCCGGTGGGCTGAAGCCCACCCTACGAAGCTGCGGTTTGGCCGGGCACCGCATCAAGAACTCCGTCCCGTAGGGTGGGCTTCAGCCCACCATGGCCCCGACGCCAGCGCAAAAGCCGGTGGGCTGAAGCCCACCCTACGAAGCTGCGGTTTGGCCGGGCACCGCATCAAGAACTCCGTCCCGTAGGGTGGGCTTCAGCCCACCATGGCCCCGACGCCAGCGCAAAAGCCGGTGGGCTGAAGCCCAGCCTACGAAGCTGCGGTTCGGCCGGGCACCGCATCAAGAACTCCGTCCCGTAGGGTGGGCTTCAGCCCACCATGGCTCCGACGCCAGCGCAAAAGCCGGTGGGCTGAAGCCCACCCTACGAAGCTGCGGTTTGGCCGGGCACCGCATCAAGAACCCCGTCCCGCAGGGTGGGCTTCAGCCCACCATGGCCCCGACGCCAGCGCAAAAGCCGGTGGGCTGAAGCCCACCCTACGAAGCTGCGGTTCGGCCGGGCACCGCATCAAGAACTCCGTCCCGTAGGGTGGGCTTCAGCCCACCATGGCCCCGACGCCAGCGCAAAAGCCGGTGGGCTGAAGCCCACCCTACGAAGCTGCGGTTTGGCCGGGCACCGCATCAAGAACTCCGTCCCGTAGGGTGGGCTTCAGCCCACCACCCGCAACCGCAGGCCAGCAAGCCGGGCCCCGATGGCTACAGGCGGCGGTACTGCAGCGCTTCGGCCAGGTGGGCCCGGTCAAGCATCGCGGCACCGCCGTCGAGGTCGGCGATGGAACGCGCGACGCGGAGGATGCGATGGTAGGCGCGGGCGGAGAAGCCCAGCCGCTCCAGGGCGGCATCGAACCAGCGTCGCTCGGCCGGGCCCAGCGCGCAATCGCGTTCGAGCTCGCGGCTGCTGATCTCCGCATTGGGCCGCCCGGCCCGGGCCAGCGCCTGCTGCCGGGCCTTGATCACCCGCGCGCGAACCGTGGCCGAATCCTCGTCGTAGCTCCCGCGCGGCGCCCCCAGCTCGGACAGCGGAACGCGCGGCACGTCCACGAACAGGTCGATCCGGTCCATCAGCGGCCCGGACACCCTGGAGCGGTAGCGATGGATCTGGTCCGGCGTGCAATGGCAGCGTTCGCGCGCGTCCCCGGCATAACCGCAGGGACATGGGTTCATGGCCGCCACCAGCTGGAACTGCGCCGGAAAGGTGCACTGGCGGGCCGCGCGCGAGACCACGATCTGGCCGGACTCCATCGGCTCGCGCAACACCTCCAGCACGTGGCGGCTGAACTCGGGCAGCTCGTCCAGGAACAATACGCCGTTGTGGGCCAGCGAGATCTCGCCCGGCCGGGGGGACGAGCCGCCGCCGACCAGGGCCACGCCCGAGGCGGTGTGATGCGGCGCCCGGAACGGGCGGCAGCGCCACAAGGCGGGCTCGACGCTCTGGCCGGCCACCGACAGCACCGCGCAGGTTTCCAGCGCCTCGAGTTCACCCAGCGGCGGAAGGATCCCGGGCAGGCGTTCGGCCAGCATGGTCTTGCCGGTACCCGGCGGACCCATCAGCAGCAGGTGGTGGCCGCCCACCGCTGCGATTTCGAGCGCGCGACGCGCCTGCAACTGGCCGCGCACGTCGATCAGGTCCGCGCCACCGGCCGTACCCTCTGCCACCGCACCGGTCGGTGGATCCAGCCGGCCCCCGTCGCGCAGCCAGGCGCAGACCTCGGCCAGGGTATCGGCAACCAGCACGTCGGCGTCGGACACCAGCGCGGCCTCGGCCGCGTTGGCACGTGGCACCACCACGCGGCGACCGCGAGCGCGCGCGCGCAGCAGTGCCGGCAACACGCCGGACACCGCACGCAGATCACCCGACAACGCCAGTTCGCCCAGGAACTCGCAGTCGTCCAGCTTTTCCCGCGGCACCTGGCCGCCAGCGGCCAGGATACCCAGGGCAATGGCCAGGTCGAAACGGCCGCCGTCCTTGGGCAGCTCGGCCGGGGCCAGGTTCACGGTGACCCTGCGGTTGGGATAGTCGAAGGCAGTGTTCTGGATCGCCACCCGGACGCGGTCACGCGATTCGCGCACCGCCGCTTCGGGCAGGCCGACGATATGGGTACCGGGCAGACCGCCGGACAAGTGGACCTCGACCATCACCTGAGGGGCCGACACACCCTCCTGGGCCCGGCTGAGCGTCACGGCAAGACTCATGCGGACGGCCCGCGGGGAGGTGCGATGGGTCCGCTGTGCGGCATGGACGCGCCACTCCGTCTGCGCTGGACAAAAAATAACCGCCCCCGATCTTCTCGGGGTGAGGTGACAATCGGGGGCGGCTCCCGGGAGCTGGAGTACTGCTAGAGCCCGCGGGCAGTCGCATCGGCCTCGAGTTCGCCTATGCGCCTTTCCAATTCGTCGACCTGTGCACGGGTCCTGGCGAGGACCTGGCTTTGCACGTCAAACTCTTCGCGGGTGACGAGCTCGAGGCGACGCAATCCTTGCGTCAGGACATCGTAGAAATTGGCTCGCAAATCCTGATGCGCCTGCGCCAACCCTGGCGGGACCAAAGAAACAAGTCGCTGGGCAATTTGGTCGATATCCTGCCTGTCCATCATGGAAGGCGCCTCGCACTTGTCGAAATGAAGTGTAGGTGAACCATCAAAGCTCCCGCCATCGGCCCGCTCCGCCAAAAGATGTAGGCATTGTCCTACACGACACCCCGACACGACAGCCGCCAGCGGGAAAGGCACAATAGCGGGCACGCCGTGCGGTACGGCGCGAAGGAGTTTCCATGAAGCTGGTCGTGGCGGTGATCAAGCCGTTCAAACTGGACGACGTGCGCGAGGCGCTGGCCGAAGCGGGCGTGCAGGGCATCACGGTGACCGAGGTGAAGGGATTCGGTCGCCAGAAGGGCCACACCGAGCTGTACCGGGGCGCCGAGTACGTGGTCGATTTCCTGCCCAAGATCAAGCTCGAAGTGGCCGTGGCCGACGACCAGCTCGAGCGCGTGGTCGAGGCGATCCAGCAGTCGGCGCGCACCGGCAAGATCGGCGACGGCAAGATCTTCGTCACGCCGCTGGAGCAGGTAATCCGCATCCGCACCGGCGAGCTGGATACCGACGCCCTTTGAGGCCGGTGGCAGAGCGCGCACTCGGCCGGCGCAGAGCGATGCCGCGGCCAGGCACCCTCGCCACGCCCGGCTCCACCGGATAGCCACCTATGGCGCGGTCGGCACGCTACCCAGGCTGCGCTCGAAGCGCCGGTGGTGGACCAGCAGCCCGGCGTAGTAGCTGACGTAGTAGCCCACCAGCAGGCCCAGCACCACCATCGTGAACGGGCTTTGCCAGGCCGCGTGCGTGCCGGACGGCGGCGCTGCGGGCACTGCCGACCACGGCCCCAGCAGGCTGAACCGCCAGGCCAGGCGACCGACCAGCAGCAAGGTCAGCACGGCGCCGATCCAGGGATTGGGCACGTAGGCGTCGCCGCCGTCTTCGGTACGCTCGAAGCGGGTCAGGCGCAGACCGACCATGCCCAGCGCGCCTCCCGCGACGATGCCCGAGGCCAGCCCCTCGAGCAGACGGATGTCGGCGAAACCGGCCAGGCTCGCCAGCAGGCCGATCGCGGCGAAGGCGGCAATCCGCACGGTCATGCGCGTGCGTCGCACCGGCTGCCGCCCGAACTGGCCCCGGACCCGCCGCCATATCACCAGCAGCATGATCGGCACCAGCGCCAATGACATCAGGTCATGCGGTGTCATGGTCGTTTCTCCCGATTGGAGCCGGGCCGCCCGGCAATGGACCATGCTCTTGCCAAGACCGGGCCATCGGGCCGGTTACCCCTGGCCGAGCTGGTCGGCGATCGAGCGGGTCCGCTCGGTCACGGTGTTGCCGGTGTGCAGGGTGGACTTGCGCTCGAACAGCAGCAGGCAACACTCCTGTTGCGCCACCGGGTTGTGCTGTACGCCGCGCGGCACCACGTACAGGTCGCCCTCGTCCAGCTCCACGGCGCCCGCCTCCATCTCGATGCGCAGGTGCCCACGCAACACCATGAACAACTCGTCCTCCTGCTCGTGGCAGTGCCAGCCGAAGGTTCCGAGCACCTTGGCCACCTTGACGTAGGCGTCGTCCACTTCGCCGATCACGCGCGGCGACCAGTACTCGGTCAATGCTTCGGCGACCTGGCGCGGCGAGAGCACGGCGGTCATGGCTACTTCGCCTTGCCCTGGTTGGCCACCGCGGCCATCTTTGCCGCGATCGCGTCGGCATCGCCCAGGTAGTAGCTGCGCAGCGGCTTCATCTGCTGGTCGAATTCGTACACCAGCGGCACGCCGTTGGGCACGTTCATCTCCACGATCGCCTCGTCGGAGATGTCGTCCAGGTACTTGATCAGCGCCCGCAGCGAGTTGCCGTGGGCCGCCACCAGCACGCGCTGGCCGCTGCGGATCGCCGGCGCCAGCACGTCGTGCCAGTACGGCAGCACCCGCGCCACGGTGTCCTTGAGGCACTCGGTATCGGGGATCAGCTCCGGCGCGAGCCCCGCATAGCGCGGATCCTGCAGCGACTGGTTGGACGCGCGATCCAGCGCCGGCGGGGGGATGTCGTAGCTGCGGCGCCAGATCTTGACCTGGTCGTCGCCGTACTTTGCCGCGGTCTCGGATTTGTTCAGGCCGGTCAACGCACCGTAGTGGCGCTCGTTGAGGCGCCAGTCGGTCACCACCGGGATCCACATCAGGTCCATGGCGTCCTGCACGCCCCACAGGGTGCGCACCGCGCGCTTGAGTACCGAGGTGTGCGCCACGTCGAAGCTCAGGCCGGCCTCCAGCAGCAATCGTCCGGCCTCCCGCGCCTCGGCCATGCCCTGCTCGGTGAGGTCGACGTCGGCCCAGCCGCTGAAGCGATTGTCGAGATTCCACTGGGACTGGCCGTGGCGGATCAGTACGAGCTTGTGCATGGCGGTCGAACCGGCGGCAAAAAGGGAACTGGCGATGGTGCAGCGCGATCGGCGGGCCGTCAAATGGCGACCGGCTGCACGCGGGGCTAAACCCTTCCGGCCGCAGCGGCATCCAAGCGGTTACCCATCCATCGCCATCAGGAGAAACGCATGCGCCGCAGCCCCCTTCACACCGTTCTGCTGGGCCTGGCCCTGGCCTTCCCGCTGCTCGCATCGGCCCAGGACGACATCGACAAGCTCAACGGCACCGCGCGCGTGGAAGCGGGCCAGCATGCCGGCGACGTCAGCACCGTCAATGGCGCGGTCCGCATCGGCGACGGCGCCGTGGTGGACGACGCCAGCACCGTCAACGGATCGGTGGAGCTGGGCGACAAGGCCCAGGCCGCCACCGTGGAGACGGTCAACGGCAGCGTCTCGCTCGGCCGCGACAGCCGCGTCAGCGGCAAGGTGGAGGCGGTCAACGGCAGTGTCCGGCTGGCGCGCGGCGCCGACGTGTCCGGTCATCTGTCCAACGTCAACGGTGCGATCACGCTGGACGCGGCCCATGTCGGCGGTGGCATCGAGACGGTCAGCGGCGACATCGATGTCGGCGCCGACTCGAAGGTCGAAGGCGGCATCCTGGTCGACGAGACCCACGGCTTCCACTTCGGCGAGCGCCGCGCGCCGCATGTGGTGATCGGCCCGCACGCCGTGGTCCAGGGCACGCTGGAATTCCGTCGCAAGGTCCGTCTGGACGTGAGCGACAGCGCGCAGATCGGCCCGGTCAAGGGCGCCACCGTCAATACCTTCAGCGGCGCCAACCCCTGAAGCTGGCGCGCCGCGACGGTGCGCAGCCGATCCGGGAGGGCGCGACGGTGTGCCTTGCCGGATCGGCCTACAGCCAGTCGCGCGGCGTGAGGTAGTCCGCAAGCCGGGCCTCGGCCGAACCGGGCTCGGGCATATAGGCGTACTCGAAGCGCACCTGGGGCGGCAGGCTCATCAGGATCGATTCGGTGCGCCCGCCGGACTGCAGCCCGAACAGCGTGCCGCGGTCGTAGACCAGGTTGAACTCCACGTAGCGCCCACGGCGGTAGAGCTGGAACTGCCGTTCGCGCTCGCCGTAGGGCATGGCGCGGCGGCGCTCGGCGATCGGCAGGTAGGCATCCAGGAACCCCTGTCCCACATCGCGGGTGAACGCCAGACAGCGCTCGAACCCGCCTTCGTTGAGATCGTCGTAGAACAGGCCGCCGACGCCGCGGGTTTCCTGGCGGTGCTTGAGGTAGAAATACTCGTCGCACCAGCGCTTGTAGCGCGGGTACACATCGTCGCCATACGGCGCGCACAGGTCGCGCGCCACCGTGTGCCAATGCAGCACGTCCTCGTCGAACGGATAGAACGGAGTCAGGTCGAAGCCGCCGCCGAACCACCAGACCGTGTCCACGCCGGGCTTGCTCGCTTCGAAGTAGCGCACGTTGGCATGCGTGGTCGGCACATAGGGATTGCGCGGATGCAGCACCAGCGATACACCGGTGGCAATGAAGCTGCCACCGGCCAGTTCCGGGCGGTGCGCGGTGGCGCTGGGCGGCAGCGGCTGACCGTGGACTCGCGAGAAATTGACCCCGGCCTGTTCGAACAACGCGCCATCGCGCAGCACCCGCGTGCGCCCGCCACCCCCGGCATCGCGGGTCCAGGCGTCCTCGCTGAAGCGACCGGCACCGTCGAGCTGCTCGATGGCGTGGCAGATGCGGTCCTGCAACTGGCGCAGGAAGGTTTCGGCCTGGTCGGCTTGATCGGTCATCGGTGAGCCCTGGGTTGATTCAGCACCCAGCTTACCAAGCGGGCCACGCGCGTCCGATGCGGCCTGCGGTCGCGGCCGGCTTCCGGGCCAGCCGGCGCACGTTCAATGCATGCGGGCGGCCATGCGCTGGTTGCCGACCAGCAACGCCCAGCGCACGCCCAGGTCGATCCACATGACATAGGTCGCCTCCACCAGCAGCTTGGCCAGCGTCGAAGGATCCAGTCCGAGCGCCTGCTCGGCCGCAACCGGATGACTGTCCAGACCCAGCCGGCGTGCCAGCATCAGGCATCGGGCCAGGTGGTAGCGGCTGGTCAGCAAGGCCACCGGCGGCAACGGTTCATCGCCGGCTTCCTGGCGCAGCAGGACGCGGGCGTGACGCAGGTTCTCCAGCGAATCGACCGATTCCTGCTCCAGCGTCAGGCGAGTGGCTGGCGGCAATTCGGCCGCGCTCAGCCAGCGCTGTGCTGCCTCCGCCTCGCTGAGCGCGCCACCGCTGCGACCACCGAGCAGCATCAGGTGATCGGTGAGCCCTTCGGCCACGAGCGCCTGAGCGCGCGCCAGCCGGCCATGGAAGTCGGGCCCCGGCCGGTCTCCCCGCAACCGCTTGCCGAAGACCAACACCCGCATGCCGCACGGCGGCCGGGTCCGGCTGCGCGCCGCCACCCAGCCCACCCACACCAGGTAGCCCAGCCATACCCCACCCAGGGTCAGCAGGTTGGCCAGCACCGCGACGGCCGCGGCGTGCCGCACGTCGCGATCGCCCATGTAGCGTCGCGCGCGGCGAAAGTAGGCTGCCACCAGACCCCGCACCGGATGCCCCGCAAAAGACCCAAGTTTGCGCAGCCACGCCGTCGCGCGCAAATCGTGGCGACGTCCTCACGCCGGATCGACCGGTGCTGGGTAACCCTTGCCGCACTGGTAGCGGCCTCCGCAGTCAGTGCGTGCATCGTCGCGCGCGACATGGATGCGCTGTATCAACCATCGCGTGTCGGTCTGCTTCGCAGTGCGTCGAGCCGGTTGTCGACGGACTGCCCGGGGCGAAACCGTACACTAGGCAAGTCCCCGGACCGGAGCTACGCTGGCCTGATGCCTCCAACGATTCCGGCACTGGCGATCAGTGCCTACACCGCAACTTCCGCCCTGGGCCACGGCCTCGAGGCGCACCTGGCGGCCATCGACAAGCGTCGCAGCGGGTTGCGCGAAAACGACTTCAGCCGCACCCCGCTGCCGTGCTGGATCGGCCGTGTCGACGGGCTGGAGGCCGACGCCTGCGCCCTTCCATCCGCGCTGGCGCGCTGGGAATGCAGGAACAACCGGCTGGCCTGGCTGGGGTTGAACCAGGACGGCTTCCTGGCGCAGGTCGAGCATGCACGCGAGCGTCATGGCGCCCATCGGGTGGCGCTGCTGCTGGGCACGTCCACCGCCAGCATCGGCTCCACCGAGGAAGCCTATCGTCGGCTGGATGCCGACGGCGGCTTCGCCGACGACATGCTGCGTCCGGCCATCCATGCGCCGCATTCGCTCGCCGGCTTTGTCGCCGAAGCGCTCGGCCTGACCGGCCCCTGCCTGACCGTCTCCACCGCCTGCTCGTCCAGCGCCAAGGTCTTTGCCAGCGCCGAGCGGATGATCCGCCTGGGTCTGGTGGACGCCGCGGTGGTGGGCGGCGTGGACACCTTGTGCGACAGCGTGCTGTTCGGCTTCGGCGCGCTGGAGCTGGTTTCGCGCCAGCGCTGCCGGCCGTTCGACCAGCACCGCGACGGCATCTCGATCGGCGAGGCGGCGGGCTTCGCCCTGCTCCAGCGCAGCGAGGTCGATCCAACCGCGCCCCGCCTGATCGGCTATGGCGAGGCCAGCGACGCCTACCACATGTCCACGCCCCACCCGGAAGGGCTGGGCGCCGAACTGGCGCTGCGCGATGCGCTGGCACGCGCCGGGCTGGAGCCGACGCAGGTCGACTACATCAACCTGCACGGCACCGCGAGCCAGAAAAACGACGAGGTCGAGGCGGCGCTGATCGCCCGGGTCTTCCCGGCGACCACCCGGGCCAGCGGCACCAAGGGCTTCACCGGCCATACGCTGGGCGCGGCCGGCATCGTCGAGGCAGCAATCACCCTGCTGGCGCTGCAGCACGGCCAGGTCCCGGGCAACCTGGGCGGCGACACGCCCGATCCCGCATGCGGGCCGCAACTGGCCTGGTCCAACGAAACCCGCCCGATTCACGTCGCCCTGAGCAACTCCTTCGGCTTCGGCGGCAACAACGCCTGCCTGGCCTTTGCCCGCAGCGGGAGCGGCGCATGAGCGCGCTGCGCGTGCATGTGGCAGGCATCGGCCTGTGGTCGCCACAACTGGCGGATTTCGACGGCCTGCGCCAGCTGCTCGCAGGCTCCGTCCCGACACCGCCCCCGGCCAGGCCCGCGGCAAGCATGCTGCCTCCGAACGAGCGCCGACGCGCGCCCGGCAGCGTGCTGCTGGCGGTGGAGGTCGCCAGCCAGGCGGTAACCATGAGCGGGCTGGACGCGGCCCAGCTGGCGTGCGTGTTTTCCTCGTCGCATGGCGACCAGCCGATCACCGACTACATGTGTGCCACGCTGGCGAACGCGCCCGCGGAGCTCTCGCCCACCCGCTTTCACAATTCGGTGCACAACGCACCGGCAGGCTACTGGACCATGGCCAGCGGCTGCCACGCACCCTCCAACGCGGTCTGCGCCCACCACGCCAGTTTCGGCGCGGGCCTGCTGGAAGCGGCGACCCAGGTGCTGGCCGAACAGCGCGCGCTGCTGCTGGTGTGCAGCGACACCGCCGGCAGCGGTCCGCTCAACGAAGTGACCGGGTGCCCCGAACCGTTCGGTTGCGCGCTGGTACTGACCCCTGCTGCGGACGACAGGACCATGGCCACACTTGAACTGACACTGGTGCCCGGTAGCATCGAACCCACGCCTCCGGTATCGCCGGTGCCGCCGACGTGGGTCGCGCACAGCCCTTCGGCGCGCGCGCTGCCGCTGCTGACGCTCCTGGCGACCGGGACCGGCGCATGCCGGATCGCCGTGGCCGGCGCGCTCGGCATGACCATCAAAACGGAGATCGCCGCTTGAAAGCTGCCAACCCCCGCTGGTGCGTGCTGATTCCCTGTCTCAACGAGGAGGCGGCCATCCGCGAGGTGGTCCAATCCGCCCTGGCGCTGGGCGTTCCGGTGATCGTGGTCGACGACGGTTCGAGCGACCGCACCGCGGACATCGTTGCGGAGCTGCCGGTGACCCTGCTGCGCCACCCCACCCGCCGCGGCAAGGGCGAGGCGCTGCGGCGTGGCTTCCGCGAGGCGTTGTGGCAGGGCTTCGATGCCGTGGTGACCATGGACGGCGATGGCCAGCATCTGGCCAGCGACGTGCCGCGGCTGGTCGCCGCCGCCCAGCGCTATCCGGACCACATCGTGATCGGCGCTCGCCTGCTCGACCGCGAGCAGCAACCGAAGGCGCGCCAGCGCGCCAATGCGGTCGCCGACTGGGGCATTTCCTGGGCCTGTGGCGTACCGATCGTGGACACCCAGAGCGGCCAGCGCTGGTACCCGCGCGCAGCGCTGGAGCTGGTCGACCTTCCCGCCGAACACTTCGTCTTCGAGGCGGCCATCCTGATCGCCGCCTGCCGCGAGCGCGGCCTGGGGGTGGTCTCGGTGCCGATCGCCTCGCGTTATCAGGGCGAGTTCCGGCTGAGCCATTTCAGCCCGGTTCGCGACGTCACCCGGATCACCGCCTTCACCATCGGCCGCGTGCTTCACTACGGCGACATCCGGGCATGCCATCGCCGCGCACAGGGCGCACCGCTGGTGATGGACGCGGTGCCCACCGCACCGGATTACCTGCCACTGGCCAACGCCCCGCACGCCGAGTGACGCGGCCCCACGGGCGCCATCAACCGACACCAGGAACCGCCCGATGACCGACTCACCCACTGCCCCGGCGCATCGAGAAGCGGTCATTCTGGGTGGCGGGCTGGCCGGCCTGTGCCTGGCCCTGCAGCTGCGCGGCGCGTACCCGCAGATGGACATTCTGGTGCTGGAGCGCCAGCGCCACCCGCTGCCCGATGCAGCGCACAAGGTCGGCGAGTCGACCGTGGAGATCGGCGCGCACTATTTCGACCACACGCTGGGCCTGCGTGCGCACATGGACAGCGCGCACATCCGCAAATTCGGCCTGCGCTACTTTTTCTCCGACGGCCGCGCGGACCTGGAAAACACCACCGAGCTCGGGGTCAGCCGGATCCTGCCAGTGCCCAGCTACCAGATCGATCGCGGCATCTTCGAGACCTTCCTGGGCGAGGAGGCGCGGCGCCGGGGCATCGAGTTCCGCGACGGCGCCACGGTCAGGACATTCCGCGTGGGCGAGCACGGCGCTGCGCATGAGGTCGGCTTCGCGGACGACAACGGCGAGCAGCGGGTGACCTGCCGCTGGCTGCTGGATGCGTCCGGACGGGCCGCCCTGCTGCGCCGACGCTTCGAGCTGACCACCGACAACGGCCACCATGCGAACGCCGTGTGGTTTCGCATGGATACCCGGCTGGACCTCAACCGCTGGAGTGACGATCCGGCATGGCTGGGCCGCTGCGATCCGCCCGAGCGCTGGCGCTCGACCAACCACCTGATGGGTCCGGGCTACTGGGCCTGGCTGATCCCGCTCGGCTCCGGCGCACATTCGGTCGGCATCGTGGCTGACGCGAACATGCACCCGCTGGAGGGCATGCGCGATTTCGAGCGCGCGCTGGGCTGGCTGGGCCAACGCCAGCCGGCCATGGCGCGGGCGATCGACGCCGAGCGCGATACGCTGATGGACTTCCGTTTCCTGCGTGGCTATTCGCACGGCTGCCGCCAGTTGTTCTCGGCCGACCGCTGGGCGCTGACCGGCGAGGCGGGCGCCTTCCTCGATCCGTTCTACTCGCCCGGCAGCGACTTCATCGCGATCAGCAACACCTACATCACCGCGCTGGTCGGGCACGACCGCGCCGGTCGTGCCGTGGCGCCCTTCGCGCACTTCTACGAAAAGCTGTTCCTGTCGTTCTACGAGAACACCCTCAGCCTGTTCCGCGGCCAGTACCCGCTGTTCGGCAACGCGCAGGTGTTGCCGGCCAAGGTAACCTGGGACTACGCCTACTACTGGGGCGTGCTGTGCCAGCTGATCTTCCAGCAGCGGCTGACCGACCTGGCGTTGCTGGGCGAAATGCGGGCGGAGCTGGAGCAGGCCCAGGCGCTGAACCTGCGCATGCAGCAGTTGTTCGGCCAGTGGCACGCGGCCGATCCCGGACGCAGCCGTCGCGAGATGCTCGACCAGAGCTCGCTGGCCTGGTTTGCCGAACTCAACGCCACGCTGCACGACCGGCTCGACGATGCGGGCATCCGCGCGCGCCTGCGTCACAACGTGCGCATGCTCGAGGGCGTGGCCGATACACTCGTGCTGGCGGCGGCCGGTACCGACGAGCGCTTGCGGCAACCGCTGTCCGGGGCTCCACGGCCGGAGCTTTTCCAGACCGTGGCGTGAGCCGCTGACCGTTTGACCGCGCCGACCGCCGCGCTGACATGATCGATCCGGGAAGGCGGAATGGCCGCCACCTCACGCTGACAACGCATGGGCCCTTCCGCCGTGCTGCGGTGACGATCGCCCGGCGCCGGCGGGCAAGGTCAGCCCATGCCGCCGTTGATGCCGATCACCTGCCCGTTGATGTAGCCGGCCAGCGGCGAACACAGGAACGCCACCAGCGCGGCCACTTCCTCGGGCCGGCCCGCACGCTGCGCAGGCACCATCTCGCGGATGCGCTCGGGCGGAAAATTGTCGCCGATCATGCGACCGGCGATCACCCCGGGCGCAACCACGTTGGCGGTGATCCCGCGCGAGGCCATCTCGCGGGCCAGCGAGCGGGTGGCACCGTGCAGCCCCGCCTTCGCGGCCGCGTAGTTGGCCTGGCCGCGGTTGCCCAGCTGGGCGGCCACCGAGCTGACCGACACGATCCGCCCGAAGCGCGCGCGCGCCATCGGCAGCAACAGGGGCTGGGTGACATGGAAGAAGCCATGCAGCGAGACGTCGATGACCCGGTGCCACGCCTCCTCGCTCATGCCGGCCATCGGGCCGTCCTGGTGGATGCCGGCATTGTTGATCACGGCATGGATCGGGCCGTCCTCCAGGAGCGCCTCGAGCGCCTCCCGGGTCGACCCGCCCGCGGTCACGTCGAAAGCCACCGCCCGGGCCTGCCCGCCGCCGTCGCGGATCGCCGCGGCCACGGCCTCGGCGCGCTCCAGCGCGCGGTTGCCGTGCACGATGACCTGGTAGCCGTCGGCGGCCAGTGCGTGGCAGATGGCCTCGCCCAGCTCACCGCTTCCACCGGTGACCAGGGCGCGGCGCGGGACGTTGTCGGATACGGGCATGGTCGGGATTCGCTCTCTTGATCAGGCGGCGGGATGGATCACCGCGGCGCGACCGCTGGCCAGCAGGCGCCCGTGGCATTCGACCCGGAAGCGGTATTGCGCGCCGCCACTGTCGGCGTACAGGCATTCAGCGTGGACGTCCAGACGGCCATCGAGCGTATCGACATACTCGGTGGCAAGCTGCACGTCACGCACGCTGACCAGCCGCCCCGGGCGCGGCGTCGACTCGCCCTGCTCGCGCGCCAGCAGCGCACCGTGCACCGCCATCGCCTGGGCGCCGTACTCGGTCAGGTGCACGGCGTGCAGCCCGGCGGCGGTCCGCAGCGGGTTGTCCGCGCGCGCATGACTGTCCGTGCAGGCATGGATGGTGGTGGTATCCCAGGCCAGCACGGCATCGAGCAGGCACATGCGGCCGGCATGCGGGATCAGGTGCGCCCAGTCAGTCTTGTCGAGCATCGTCGTCCCCCGCGTGCGGTGCCATCAGGATCGACAGGCAGAAGTGGAAGGCCACCCCCAGGCTGACGGTCAGGCCGATCGCCCGCAATACCGGAATGGTGGCCCAGGCGAGCATGCCGAACACCAGCAGGGCGGACAACACGCACACGATGGTGGCGTGCAGCGTGCGGCGCTGCTCGGCGGGGACGCCGGTATCGCGCTCGAAGAACAGGGCGTAGTGCAGCCCCAGGCCACCGGCCAGGATCAGCGCCACCAGATGGAACAGCGAGATCTCGATGCCCGCGGCGCGCTCCACCGCCAGCACCAGGAACGTGGCCAGGGTCATCGGCGCCAGCACGTGCCAGGCGCGGCGCAGGCTGCGCAGGGCCAGGGTGATGGTCACCAGCAACAGCAGCGCGGCCGCGGCCAGCGCCTGCAGGATGCGGGTGCGGTAGCTGACCACCAGCGACTCGGCGGCGCCCTTGAGATCGAGCAGGCGTACCGCGCCGCCGCTGCGCTGCGCAAATGCCTGCAGCGCGGCCGCATCGTGCACGCCGCTGATGGTACCCAGGCCCAGCCAGTGCCCGTCACGGGCGACCAGCATGCCGGCCAGGCGCTGGCCCAGCGGATTGCGGGCGAACGCCTGCGGGGTGAGCGCAGGCAACCGGCGTGCCGCCTCCACGTCGTCGACGAACGGTGCGAACAACCCGCGGCGGAACGGCAAGCCCGCGGTGGCCTGGCCCAGCGCCTGTTCCAGGGTGGCCCGGTCGGGCAGCCTGGCCTGCCGCGCCCGCTGGGTGGCGATACTGGGCAGGTAGCGCGAGGGCAGCTCGATGGCGTCCACGGCGTGCCGCGCCACCAGGGCGTCGACCTGTGGCGCGAGCTGTTCGGACAGCCGCAGCACGGCCTGCTCGGAATCGGCCTGGAGGATCAGCAGGTAGCGCACGTCCGGCGCTCCCAGCTCGCCGCGCAGGCGCGCGTCGCGCTGCAGAAGGTCCTGCGGCAGCGGGGTCAACGCGGCCAGGTTGTTCTGCCAGAACGGCCGGGGCGCCAGCACCAGCATCAGGATCGCCGCCGCGGCAACCAGCAGGGGAATCCAGCGCGGCCGCGGCAGGTGATCGACGAACCGGCGCGCGGCAATCAGCCAGCGGGCATCGGCCACGTCGCGGACCCGCGCCGGCAGCAACCATGGCAGCAGGTAGCGGGTGCTGAAACCGGCTGCCAGCAGGCCGACGATGGTGAACACCGCCAACTGCTTCAGGCCGCTGACGCCGGAGGCGTAGAAGGCCAGGTAGGCAATGCAGGCCGAGGCGATCGCGGTCAGCAGCAGCGGCCACAGGTCGCGCACGCTGGCCACCGCATCCTCGCCCGCTCGACGATGGCTGAGCACGCGGATCGGGTATTCCTGCGCCACCCCCAGCAGGGTGAAGCCGAACGCCAGGGTGATCCCGTGCACCTGCGGATAGACCAGGGTCAGCGCCGCGATGCCGGCCAGCGCGCCGCTGGCCACCGGCAACGCGGCCAGCAGCAACGAACCGACGCTGCGATAGGCCAGCAGCAACAACGCGATGAAGCCGACGGTGGAGATGCGCCCGATCCAGTCCGCCTGCTCACGCGTCTGCGCGTTCACCACCACACTGAAATAACCCGGCCCGGACAGATCCAGCGAGGCGCCGGCACTGCCGGGCAAGGACTCGAAGGCCTGCCGTATGCCGTCTATTGCGGTCTTCTGCGCGTCCGGATCGAACCCGGGGGCGACCGTCTGCACCAGCAGCAGAGCCTCGCCCCGATGGGAGAACCACACCCCCTGCCGGGTCTGCGGTGCACTCGCCGGCGCCCAGCGCTGCGCCAGCTTGAGCACTTCCAGGGTGGGGTCCCGCGGCAACAGCCCCTTGAGCAGGCTGGCGGCCGGCGAGGACAGGTCGTCCAGTCGCTGCTCCAGCTGGTCCTCCAGAAAGCCGGCGTCCAGGCGCTGGTCGTCCAGCGTCGGCGACAGCAGGTAGCGGTACGGCAGCAGCGCGGGGTCGAGCTGCGACAGGTCCATGTTGCCGTTGACCACCTGGGCGTAGCGCCGATCGGCCTTGAGCCTGGCTGCCAGGCCCTGGCTCAGCTCGGCCAGTTGCCGATCCGGCAGCGACCCGTGGATCGCCAGCAGCAACAGGCGCGACCCGGGGCCTTCGCCAACCTGCTCCATCAGCAGGCGCTGATCGGCGGTAGTCGGTGCCGGCATGAAACTGCGAAGATCCGTGCTGACCTGCAGGCGCTGGGCGATCAGCAGCCCGAGCCCGGCCAGGGCCAGCAGCCACAGCCCCAACAGCACGATCCGGCCGCGCAGGCGCATCTCAGTCGCCAGCCCGGCACAGCGCCACCAGCGCCTCGCGGGTCGGCTCGGACGGCATCTTCGCCGCCAGCGGACCGAGCAGGTCGAAGGCGACGTCGCCGTCGGCCTCCACCATCTGCATGCAACGCGGCTCGCGGCCGCGCCCGGCAATCACGATCCGGCTGACCGTGCGCTCCAGCCGCAGATCGCGCGGCGTCAGCGTGAGCGACCAGCTGCCGCCGGCATCGCCATGCCGCTGCACCGAAAAGTTCTGCTCGAGCTGCTGCGGGTCGCCCCCCAGCAGGGCCACGAAACTGTCCACCAGCACCTGCAATTGCGGTGCATGGCCGAGCGAGAAGCTGCGTGGCGGATGCCCGTTGCGCTGCTGGGTCACCTCGCCGTGGGCAATGGTGGAAGTTTCGGCCCGTGGCTTCTCCACCGTGCGCTGCAGCGTATCGCCGCCGAGCCAGGCCAGTTCACCGGACACCACCAGCGGCCGGTCCAGCACCTTCATGAAGCGAGCCTCGGCAAAGTCGGTCCGCGAAGGCGCCGGGCGGCCCAGCGAGCTGATCAGGTCCCGGGTGACGTCCGGCGGCTCAGACGCCGAGGCGTTCGCCGACCACGCCAGGATCGCGCCCAGAAGGAACACGCAGGTCTTGCTGCCAGAAATCATAGAAGTTGAACCAGTTGTAGGGGGCCACATGGACGTAATGTTCCAGGCGTCCAGCGTAACGGCTGATGAGCGCATCCAGTGCCGGCGCGCGATTGTGCCGGGGAATGTCGACCCGGTCGGCCAGCGGCTCGAATACCAGTCGGTAGCGGTTGCCGCCCATGTACAGCCCGAAGCACAGCACCACCGGCACCTTCAGCGTGTGCGCCAGCAGCCACGGGCCGACCGGGAACGGCGCCGGCTGGCCGAGGAACTCGGCATGCCGCAAGGCCTCGTGGTCGCGCCCGCGATCGGCCAGCAGCGCCACCAGGGCACCCTGGCGACACGCTTCGGCGATCGCCAGGGTAATCGTGGTGCCGTCCTGCGAGGCGTCGATCACGCAGGAGCCCACCTCCGGCGCCAGCGCCTCCAGCAGCTCGGTCATGGCCGGGGTCTTGCGCTTGTCCAGCAACACCCGCAACGGCATCCCGGGACGCCGCGCGCCCAACGCTCGCAACGCCTCGAAACTGCCCTGGTGCGATCCGAACAGCAGCACGCCCTCGCCGCGGGCCAGGCGCTCGTCCAGCAGTTCCAGTCCCTCGGTCTCGATCTCGAAGTTCTGCTCGCCATGGGCCAGCAGGAAGATACGGTCCATGATCGTGGCGGCGAAGCAGTGGATGTGCTTCATGACCTGCCAGGCGCCCACCCGGCCGGGCAGCACGCGGCGCAGGTATTGCCGCGAGGCCTGTCGCTCCGGCCCGCGCCGAAGGTAGAAGTAAAGCGTGATGGGATAAAGAAACAGGCGGCCGAAGCCCCGCCCACCGTACAACGCGATGTTGCGGATCAACCACAACGCGAAACGCCCGCCACCCTCGGGCCGGCTCTGCCAATGTTCAACCGTGCTCACACCGCTCCCTCGACCATGCCCCGCGCCAGCGTGGCGCCACTATGGCGGACCTCGAACGCGATCCGTCCCGCACGCTGCTCCAGCACCAGTTCGGCCGCCTGGCCCGGCAACAGCGGGGCGACGAACTTGGCTTCCACCACGCGGACCAGGCGCTCGTCACGCCAGTGCCGCAAGGCCAGCGCAACCTGCTCCAGCACGACCACGCCGGGCACCAGCGGCTGCCCGGGGAAATGCCCGGGCAGGCTCGGGTGATCCGCCGGTATGCACAGCGGCGCCTCGAAGCGGGTCGTGTCCATTGCATCCATATCCTGCCCACGCAGCAATTGCGGCCAGCGTACAGCGGTTTGCCGCATCAGGTCCCGCAACCGCTGGTGCGGCACGTGCCGCAGGTGCCAGCGCCGAAACAGGTACTCCAGGCCGAACACCGCCGCCAGCAGCGCATAGGCACCGCCATGCACGTAGCCCTGCACCCATCGTGCCGGAATCGCCGGGGTCGGCGCATGGCCCAGTTGGGCCAGCAGGCCGTCGGGTACCGCGCACAGCACCAGCGCTCCGATCAGCAACGCCTGCAGCAGCAGCAGGCCGGTCCAGAACACGGTCAGCTGGCGCGCGTAGCGGGCGATGCCCGGCTGCGCCAGCCGCGCGGGACCCTCCAGCGCACGGATCAGCTGGCTGATCAGCGGCCGCTTGCCGGTACCCAGGGTGCGACCGAACAGCCAGGCCAGCAGCAGGTTCACCAGCACCGGCACCAGATCGAGCACCAGCGTGGCCCAGCCACGCAGGCCCAGCCACAGCGAGGCCGCCACCAGAGTGCCCCAGCCCAGCCACGGCAGCGGGCGCCGCGAACGCAGCATCGGGAGCATCAGCACCGTCGCCAGCAGCAGCATGGCCAGCAGCGAAAACACGCGGCGGTGACTGAGCACGCCCACGATCGCCAGCAACGGATAGGCCGCGAGCAACCACGACAGGCTGCGCGGAAAACGCAGCGCCGGCGCGGTCATGGCCGGACCCGTTCCCTTGCGTGCGCTGGCATCAGCGGCACGGTCACGACTGTGCCCGGGGTTCGTCAGCCGGCCCGGTGCTGCTCGATATGAGCAGACAAAGTGGCCAGGCTGGTGAAGATCTTGTGGTTGTCCGGATTGTCCGAGCGCAACTGGAAGCCGTAGCGCTTGGACACCGCCAGCGCGATTTCCAGCGCATCGATCGAATCGAGCCCCAGGTCGCCGCCGAACAGCGGCGCCTCCGGGTCGATCTGCTCGGGCGTGACCGCTTCCAGGTTCAGGCTTTCCACGATCAATGTGGCCAGTTCGTGCTGTGCCGCCGTCTGTTCTGCCATGCGCTTGTTCCGTACCTCATGTGATGCCTCCCCCAAGGCGGCAGCGGGCGCGGAGTGTAACATAGCGGTCTTGTCGTTCCCGGTTTCCCATGCATGGTTCAGGGTTGTGAAAACGTACAGGTGGCGCCGCTGACCCGTCGCGCGCCCCGGGTGTCCTATCGTCGCGGCGAGGCGCGAGGACTGGCTGGCCGAGCCCGGCACGCTGGCGGTGTTCGGCTTCGGCGCGGGCCAGCCCGCGCAGGCCGACCCTCGCTGGCTGCCGGTGCCGCTGCGGCCGCTCGATGCGGACCCGGTCCTGGAACTGTGGCAGGTCGAGGCGCCGGTCGAGCACGGCCGCGTGGGCGAGCTGCGCTGGGCCGCCGGCGGCGGCTGGCTGTTCGCCGCCATCGAGCTGGACGAGCAACCGGCGGGCGGTCCGCGTGAGGCCGCCCGGACGGCTTACCGGAGCTTGCGCACGTTCCTGGCCGCGCGGCGCGAAAGCCATGTGCTGCGCGTATGGAACTACCTGGGCGCGATCAACCAGGGCGAGGGCGACGCCGAACGCTACCGGCTTTTCTGCGACGGCCGCGCCGCCGGGATGTCCGACTTCTTCGCCGACGGCTTTCCGGCCGCCACCGCGATCGGGCACCACGCCGATGGCAACCGCCTGCAGGTCTACCTGCTCGCATGCGACCGATCCGGCACGCGGGTGGAAAACCCGCGCCAGGTGAGTGCGTGGCGCTATCCGCGGCAGTACGGTCCGACCCCGCCGAGTTTCGCCCGCGCCATGGTTCTGCCGGAGCGCGACGCGCTGGCGATCTCCGGTACTGCCGCCGTGGTCGGGCACGCCTCGGCGCACCAGGACGACCTGCACGCACAGCTGGAGGAGACGCTGCTGAACCTGCAGGTGTTGCTGGACACCGCCGGAATCGACCCCGGCTTCGACCAGCACGCGCCGCTGAAGGTCTATCTGCGTCACCCCGGCGACGCGGACTACACCCGCCAGTTCCTGTCGCAACGACTGCCCGGCGTGCCGGTGCTGCTGCTGCATGGCGACATCTGCCGCCGCGAGCTGCTGGTGGAGATCGACGGCTGGCGCTACGCCTGAGGCCCGATTCTAGGCCGCCCCGCCTGCCGCGGGGCCACCTACTTGGGTGACTTCAGCGGGCGCTTCCAGCCGTGGGCGGTGTATTGGCGAACGCGCGACAGGGTCAGCTCGCCGGCGGGCGCCTCGCGGGTGATCACCGAGCCGGCGCCGATGGTAGCGCCGTTGCCGATCTCCACCGGTGCCACCAGCGAGCTGTTCGAGCCGATGAACGCGTTGTCGCCGATGTGGGTCTGGTGTTTGTTGACGCCGTCGTAGTTGCAGGTAATGGTGCCCGCGCCCACGTTGACGCCGGAGCCGATGCGGGCATTGCCCAGATAGCTCAGATGGTTGGCCTTGCTGCCTTCGCCCAGGCGGGTCTGCTTGGTCTCGACGAAGTTGCCGATGTGCACGCCGGCGGCCAGCTCGGTACCCGGGCGCAGTCGCGCGAACGGTCCGATCGTGCACGGCCCGTGGGTAATCACGCCGTCCAGGTCGCAGTGCGGCTGCACCACGGTTCCGCTGGCCAGCTTGACGTCCTTGAGGCGGGTGAACGGGCCGATGCGGACATCGTCACCAAGCTCCACCGAGCCCTCCAGGATCACGTTGGCGTCCAGCTCCACGTCCCGGCCGGCGCGGACCGCGCCGCGCACGTCCACGCGCGCCGGGTCGACCATGCGCACGCCGTCGGCCAGCAGCATGCTGGTGGCCCGCAGACGGAACTGCGCTTCCAGTGCGGTCAACTGCAGCGGATCGTTGGCCCCGGCGGCCTCGCTCGGGTCGTCGCACTGCAGGCAGTCGGCCGGCCGCCCTTCGCCGGCAGCCGCGGCGAACACGTCGGTCAGGTAGTACTCGCCCTGGGCATTGTTGCGGTCGAGCCGCTGGATCCAGCGCCGCAGCGCGCTGCTGTCGGCCGCCAGGATTCCGGTATTGACGAGGTCCACGGCGCGCTGCCCGGCATCGGCGTCCTTCTCCTCCACGATGGCGCGCACCAGCCCGTTGCCGTCGCGCAGCACCCGACCATAGCCGTGCGGATCGGTGACCCGCGTAGCGAGCAGCACCAGCGCGCCCTCGGCGTCCACCAGCCGCTTCAGCGTGGCGGCGCGGATCAGCGGAACGTCGCCATACAGCACCAGCACCCGCGCGTCATCGGGCACCTGGCGCATCGCCTCGGCAACCGCATGGCCGGTACCCAGGCGCTCCATCTGCAGCACCCAGTCCAGGTCGGTCTGCTCGGCGAAGGCGGCCTGCACCTGGCCGCCGCAATGGCCATAGACCACGTGGATCGCCTGCGGAGCCAGCGCCCTGGCCGCATCGAGCACGTGCGCCAGCAACGGCCGCCCGGCCAGCGGCATCAGCACCTTGGCCCGACTGGACTTCATCCGCTTGCCCTCGCCGGCAGCAAGGACGATGACATGCAACGGGGTGGTTTCCATCAGGGATCCAGGCGAAGGTGGAAAGGGAGAAAGGATAACAGCCGGGGTCGCCGGGAGGCGCGGCTCAACGGGTCGCTTCCGGCGCCGGCCGCAGATCTTCCAGGCGTGGCGTGTACGCCTTGACGAAGGCGTTGCGCAGGACCCCGACGACCGCCTCCCACGTTCCCAGGTCCTTGTCGTCGATGCGGCCGCTGATCGGGATGCGGGTGGCGAACTGGTCCCTGGCGTGGTTCTTGAACAGCGAGCCCACGGCGCCGGCGACCGCTTCCCAGGCGACCTGCAGCGGGTTGTCGTGGCCCTGCTCGACATCCTGCTTCCAGCTGAACACCTGGACATGGTGCAGCAGCGGTTTGGCGTAGCCATCGAGCTGCCCGTCGCGGGCCTTCAACTGCATCACGAAGTCACCATTGCCGGCGGCAAAATCCAGGTGGGCGTAGGCCCGGGCGACATCGTTGAGGCGGGCCAGGCGGATCCGGCGAATCTGCAACTCGAAGCTGAAGTCGCCACGTTCGGCCAGCGGATCGAAGCTGGCCCGGGCCTGCAGCGGTGCGTCGCCCAGCACCAGCGCCGTCGCCTGCACGTCGGCTACACGGCGGCCCTGGCGGCGATCGACATTGGTCAGGTTGGTCGCGGAGCCCTCGATGCCGGTGACTTCGAGGTTCACTTCCGGCCGCGAGCGGTAGTTGTGGAAGGTCACCTGGCCGCGCCGTACGCGCAACTGGTCGATGCGCATCGGAACCAGATCCTGCAGCCGCTGGCGCCAGTCCACGCCCCTGCCGGCCTGGCCGTGCCCGGTGGCGTTGCCATCAACGAAATGGAGCTGCGCGCGGTCCAGCGCCACCGTGCCGCGCAGACGGCCCCTGAGCAGCGCGTGCCAGCTCAACGCGATCCCGACAGTACCGGCGGAAAAAAATGGCACCGGCAGCTTGTCCTCGACCTTGTCGATGCGCAGGTCGCGCAGGGTGTAGGCGCCACGCCACAAGTGAAGATCCACGTCCGCGATATGGCCGTGGTAGTCACCCATGCGGTCCATGCGCTGGTTCAGGGAGTGGCGCACGGCATACGGCAGCGCGAGCCGCACGGCCAGCAGCACGGCGGCCGCCACCAGCAGCCAGGCCCATTTGCGATATCCGGATGCCATCGCACCAGCCCGAGCAGGGAAAGCGCCATTGTGCGCCGCAGGATGTGGGGGCGACGTCAGCCGCCCAGCCTGCTGCGGGCGCCGCCGGCGCGGCCGAACCAGCGGGACGCCGGCATGCCTGCCTGCGGCCCCTGAATCCAGTTCTTTACCCGGGCGCGCGCGCCACGGCAGCCCGGCAGCACACCAGGAGCGTGGGCCGTAGAAAGTCTGAAGAGCGAGATGCTGCTATCGCCATGAGGGGAGTCCATCGGTGCGCTTGCTTGGTACTTCCATGCGCGCCCGACAAGCCGCGCGTATGGATGAGAACCTCATCGCAGCCCGAAGCTTTCTATGGCTGATGCTCCGGGCCTGCCGCCCGCTTGCCGGCAGTGACGCTGCCCCGACCGTGTTCGCACTGGAAGCGGAATACGTAGGAGCGGCTGAAAGGCAAGGTCGCCGTGTCCACCACGTGGCTGTTGCCCTCGGCGTCGGCAGCCCAGCGCTCCTTCAGCAGCGGACTGAAGGTCCATTGCCGTGCTGCCGCGCGTACGGCGGCGATCAGGCTGCGACGTGTCGGATCGGCCGTGGCCTCATCCTCCACGCGCACTTCCCGGACCGTGCCGTCGACGCCCACGATCAGCAACGCGCGCTGCTCCAGCGGCGGCGGACACTGTTGCAGCAGCGATGGCGGATAGATGGGTGCGACCCGCCGCAGGGGCGTGGCACCGAACGCCACCTCGCCCATCGCCAGGGCATAGTGTTCGGTGTCCGGTGTGTCGGCCATTCGCCACGAGGTGGCGCCGGCGGAGGCTGGCGCCCCCGCCGGCGGCGTGGTGGCACAGCCGCCCAGCAGCGCCAGGCTGCCGGCCAGGGCCGCTCTGAGCCAACCTGTCATGCGGGAGTACTCGTGGATGGGACAAGCGCAGCGTGCCCAAGCGAAAACGCCGGCGCAAGGCCGGCGTTTTCCATACCACAGCGCGGGGTCGCTCAGTGGCGGACGGCGCGGCGCAACCGCTCCAGTGCCTGCAACTGGGTCAGTGCGGCAACCAGCGCCGCCTGCGCCTCGGCCACTTCCATGGCGTCGGTACGGTTGGCCAGGGCGTCCTCGGCGGCCTTTTTGGCGGCCAGCGCGGCGCTCTCGTCGATGTCCTCGGAGCGGATCGCGGTGTCGGCCATCACCGTGACCGACTGCGGCTGCACCTCGAGGATGCCGCCGCCGAGAATGGAGATGTCCACCTTCTCGCCGTTGCTCTGGGTCACGATGACCTTGCCGGGCTTGAGGCGGGTGATCAGCGGCGCGTGGCGCGGGGTGATGCCCAGCTCGCCCAGTTCGCCGGTGGCGACGACCATCGTCGCCTCGCCGGAAAAGATCTCGGCTTCGGCACTGACGACTTCGACGCGAATGGTGGTGGTCATGTTTGGTCTCGCTTGGCTCGACGGGAACAGGGAGCGGGGAACAGGGAACCGGGTGGATCAAGAGCCGAGGGCGGCAACTTTCAGCCGTTCCCCGTTTCCCGTTCCCGGTTCCCCGCCTGCAGGACTCAGGCGGCCTTCTTGGCGCCCATCTCCTCGGCCTTCTTCATCGCCTCGTCGATGCCGCCGACCATGTAGAACGCCTGCTCCGGCAGGTGGTCCACGTCGCCGTCGACGATCATCTTGAAGCCGCGGATGGTCTCCGACAGCGGCACGTACTTGCCCGGCGAGCCGGTGAACACCTCGGCCACGTGGAACGGCTGGCTGAAGAAGCGCTCGATCTTGCGGGCGCGCGACACGGCCTGCTTGTCTTCCTCGGACAGCTCGTCCATGCCCAGGATCGCGATGATGTCCTTGAGCTCCTTGTAGCGCTGCAGCGTGCCCTGCACGCGACGGGCCACGTCGTAGTGCTCGTTGCCGATCACGTTCGGGTCCAGCTGGCGGCTGGTGGAGTCCAGCGGATCCACCGCCGGGTAGATACCCAGCGAGGCGATGTTGCGGCTGAGCACCACGGTCGCGTCCAGATGGGCGAAGGTGGTGGCCGGCGACGGATCGGTCAGATCGTCCGCGGGCACGTACACGGCCTGGATCGAGGTGATCGAACCGGTCTTGGTGGAGGTGATGCGCTCCTGCAGCACGCCCATTTCCTCGGCCAGGGTCGGCTGGTAGCCCACCGCCGACGGCATGCGGCCGAGCAGCGCGGACACCTCGGTACCGGCCAGGGTGTAGCGGTAGATGTTGTCGACGAAGAACAGCACGTCGCGACCCTTGCCCGAAGCGTCCTTTTCGTCGCGGAAGTACTCGGCCATGGTCAGGCCGGTCAGCGCCACGCGCAGGCGGTTGCCCGGCGGCTCGTTCATCTGGCCGTACACCATCGCGACCTTGTCCAGGACGTTGGAGTCCTTCATCTCGTGGTAGAAGTCGTTGCCCTCGCGGGTACGCTCGCCCACGCCGGCGAACACCGACAGGCCTTCGTGCGCCTTGGCGATGTTGTTGATCAGCTCCATCATGTTCACGGTCTTGCCCACGCCGGCGCCGCCGAACAGGCCGACCTTGCCGCCCTTGGCGAACGGGCACATCAGGTCGATCACCTTGATGCCGGTTTCCAGCAGATCGGTGGCCGCGGCCTGCTCGTCGTAGCTGGGCGCCTCGCGGTGGATCACCCACTGCTCCTGCTCGCCGATCGGGCCGGCTTCGTCGATCGGGTTGCCGAGCACGTCCATGATGCGGCCGAGGGTCTGCTTGCCGACCGGCACCTTGATGCCTTCGCCGGTGTTGCGGGCCATCAGGCCGCGGCGCAGGCCGTCGGTGGAGCCCAGCGCGATCGTGCGGACCACGCCGTCGCCCAGCTGCTGCTGCACTTCCAGCGTGATTTCGGTGCCGTCGATCTTCAGCGCGTCGTACACCTGCGGCACCTGATCGCGTGCGAACTCGACGTCGATGACCGCGCCGATGATCTGAACAACTTTGCCCTGGCTCATGGATATGCTCCGGATGGATCTTTTAAGTGTTCGTAAGTGGGAGGCGCCGCTGCTTGCGTCGCCGTAATGGCGCTTGGATCTGCTCCACGGATGCCGATCAAACCGCCGCGGCACCGCCGACGATCTCCGAAATTTCCTGGGTGATCGCGGCCTGGCGGGCCTTGTTGTAGACCAGCGTCAGCTCACCGATGACCTTGTTCGCGTTGTCCGACGCGCTCTTCATCGCCACCATGCGCGCCGCGTGCTCGCTGGCCAGGTTCTCCAGCACGCCCTGGTACACCAGCGACTCGACGTAGCGGCCCAGCACGTGCTCGAGCACGGTGGCCGGATCGGGCTCGTAGATGTAGTCCCAGTCGTGGGTCTGGTCCAGCACGATGCCGGCATAGGCCGACTCGCCCGCCTGCTGCTGGCCGGTCAACTGCTCGGCCACCAGCGGCAGCGGCAGCAACGCGTCGACCGTCGGCTTCTGGGTCATCGTGTTGACGAAGTCGTTGTAGGCCAGGAACACCCGATCCAGGCCATTGGCCTGGTAGGCGTCCAGCACCACCTTGATGACGCCGACCAGCTGCTCCAGCTTCGGCCGCTCACCCAGGTGGGTGACGCTGCCGACCAGGTTGACGCCCTTGATCCGGCGGAAGAACGACACCGCCTTCTGGCCGATCGCCACCACGTCCACCTGCACGCCCTTGGACTGCCACTCCTGCACCTGCGGCAGCACGCGCCGGAACAGGTTGGAGTTGAGGCCGCCGCACAGACCGCGGTCGGTGGAGATGACGATGAACGCCACCCGCGCCACGTTGTCGCGCTGGATCAGGAACGGATGGCTGAACTCGGTGCTGGCCTGGGCCACGTGCGCGATCACCTTGCGCATCAGCCGCGCGTAGGGACGCGAGGCCTTCATCAGATCCTGCGCCTTGCGGATCTTGGAGGCCGAGACCATCTCGAGCGCGCGCGTCACCTTGCGCATGTTCTGCGTGCTCTTGATCTTGGTTTTGATTTCGCGTCCGCTTGCCATCTTTTATCGCTCGCTATGCTCGGGAACAGGTGCTGGAAAACGGGGAACGTGACGTCCAAGCCGGGTATTGCGCTGACCCGCGCGTTGCCCGCTGCCGTTCCCCCGTCCTTTACCAGCTGCCGGTCTTCTTGTACTCGTCCAGCGAGCTCTTGAAGACGCCCTCGATCTCGTTGTTCCAGTCACCGGTGGCGACGATCTTCTTCATCAGCTCGCCGTGGTTCTGGTGCATGAAGTCGTGCAGGCCCTTCTCGAACGGCAGCACCTGGTTGACCGGCAGGTCGTCCAGGTAGCCCTTTTCGGCGGCGTACACCGACAGCGCCAGCTCGGCGATCGACAGCGGCGCGTACTGCTTCTGCTTCATCAGCTCGGTCACGCGCTGGCCGCGGTCGAGCTGGGCGCGGGTGGCCGGATCCAGGTCCGAGGCGAACTGCGCGAACGCAGCCAGCTCACGGAACTGCGCCAGCGCCAGCTTCACGCCGCCGGACAGCTTCTTGACGATCTTGGTCTGCGCGGCACCGCCGACGCGGGACACCGAGATACCGGCGTTCACGGCCGGGCGGATGCCGGCGTTGAACAGGTCGGTCTCCAGGAAGATCTGGCCGTCGGTGATCGAGATCACGTTGGTCGGCACGAACGCCGAGACGTCGCCGGCCTGGGTCTCGATGATCGGCAGCGCGGTCAGCGAGCCGGTCTTGCCCTTCACTTCGCCGTTGGTGAACTTCTCGACGTACTCCTCGGACACGCGCGAAGCGCGCTCGAGCAGACGCGAGTGGAGATAGAACACGTCGCCCGGATAGGCTTCGCGGCCCGGCGGGCGCTTGAGCAGCAGCGAGATCTGGCGGTAGGCCACGGCCTGCTTGGACAGATCGTCGTAGACGATCAGTGCGTCCTGGCCACGGTCGCGGAAATACTCGCCCATGGCGCAGCCCGAGTACGGCGCGATGTACTGCAGCGCAGCCGACTCGGAGGCCGAGGCGACCACGATGATGGTGTGCGCCAGGGCGCCGTGCGCCTCGAGCTTGCGCACCACGTTGGCGATCGACGAGCGCTTCTGGCCGATGGCGACGTAGATGCACTTAACGCCGGTGTCCTTCTGGTTGATGATCGCGTCGATCGCCACCGCGGTCTTGCCGGTCTGGCGGTCGCCGATGATCAGCTCGCGCTGGCCACGGCCGATCGGGATCATCGAGTCGATCGACTTGTAGCCGGTCTGCAGCGGCTGGTCGACCGACTTGCGCCAGATCACGCCCGGCGCGACCTTCTCGATCGGGGCGTTGACGGTGGCCGCGATCGGGCCCTTGCCGTCGATCGGGTTGCCCAGCGCATCGACCACGCGGCCGAGCAGCTCCGGGCCGACCGGCACTTCGAGAATGCGGCCGGTGGTCTTGGCGGTGTCGCCTTCCTTCAGGTGCTGGTACTCGCCCAGCACCACGGCGCCGACCGAGTCGCGCTCCAGGTTCAGGGCCAGCGCGAAGGAGTTGCCCGGCAGCTCGATCATTTCGCCCTGCATCACATCGGCCAGGCCGTGGATGCGAACGATGCCGTCGGACACGCTGATGATGGTGCCTTCGTTGCGGGCCTCGGCGCCGAGCTTGAACTGCTCGATGCGGCTCTTGATCAGCTCACTGATCTCGGACGGGTTCAAGGTGGTGCTGGACATGGTCGTTATCCCGAAATTGGTTTTTTCAAGAGTCCGACCATGGATGGCCGGCTTTTGCTCTTCGCGAATTGGACGTCGCGTCAAACCTGATTTTCTCAATACCCTGCCCACCAGGGCCGGGTTGATGCCTGGCGCGAAGCGGACTCCGCGCGATTCAACTGGCCAGTGCGCTCGACAGGCGCTGCAGGCGCCCACGGGCGGAACCGTCGATCACTTCGCTGCCGGTGTCGATTACCACGCCACCGAGCAGGTCGGCGTCGACGGTGGTCTCCAGCTCGATCTCGCGCTTGAAGCGCCGCTTCAGCGAGGCCTTCAGCTGTTCGGACTGCGCCGCATCCAGCGCCATCGCACTGGTCACCTTGACCAGCAGCTGCGACTCGGACTCGCGCTTGTAGTCCTCGAACAGCTGCGGCCACTTCCGGCAGCAGGTTCATCCGGCGCTGGGTCGCCAGCTCGCCCAGGAACTGCGCGAACGGAGCGTCCGGCGCCATGCCCGAGGGCAGGTGCAGGGCGACCAGCTGCGCCGGCAGCACGCGCGGATCACCCACCAGCCCGGACACGCGCGGATCGGCAGCCACCTGGGCGGCAAAGCCCAACGCCTGCGACCAGGCGTCGAGCGTGCCGGCACCGTGTGCCAGCTCGAACGCGGCACGTGCATACGGACGGGCGAGGGTAATTGCCTGGGCCATCGTCAGATCTCGGTCGCGAGCTGGTCGAGCAACGCCTTGTGCGCCGCCGGATCGATCTCGCGCTGCACGATCTTGCTGGCGCCCTGCACCGCCAGTGCACCGACGCGCTCGCGCAGTTCCTCGCGGGCACGCTGGGCCATGTTGGCGATGTCGTCCTGCGCGGTGGCCTTCAGCCGGTTGATCTCGACCACGGCGTCGCCGCGGGCCTTCTCGATGATCTGGTTGGCCTGCTGCTGCGCCTTGTCGATGATCTCGGTCGCCTGCTGGCGGGCCACCTTGATCTCGGCGGCCACCTTGGCGTCGGCGTCCTTCAGCTCGGCGCGAGCGCGCTCGGCCGCGTTCAGGCCATCGGCAATCTTGAGCTGACGCTCTTCGATGGCCTTGTTGATGTGCGGCCAGATGAACTGGACAGAGAACCAGATCAGGATGGCGAAAGCGATCATTTCGCCAATCAGGGTCGCATTGATGTCCATCGCTGCTTTACCTATGCATGCGGTGTATCACGAACAGGGCGCCGGGCGCCCTGCGAGAGAGGCGGCTCCGACGCGCGGAGCCGCCCGGTACCACTTACTGACCGGCCGCAGCCAGGTTGGCCAGCAGCGGGTTGGCCACGGCGAAGTACATCGCCAGCGCCACGCCGATCAGGAACGCCGCGTCGATCAGGCCGGCCAGCAGGAACATGCGGCCCTGCAGCAGCGGCACCAGCTCCGGCTGGCGGGCAGCGGCTTCAAGGAACTTCGAACCCATGATGCCGATACCGATACAGGCGCCAAGGGCACCCAGACCGATGATCAGGCCGAGCGCGATGGCCGTCAGGCCCTGGACTTGAGCAATGTGAGCGACGTAGTTCCACGGTGGTCTCCTAATTAAACGCAGATGTTCAGTGAGTTGAAGGTTGAAGCGATCAATGGTGGTCGTGCGCCATCGAGATGTAAACGACGGTCAGGACCATGAAGATGAAGGCCTGGATCGAAATGATCAGGATATGGAACAGACCCCAGACGGTGTAGCCCACGATGCCCAGGCCGTACAGCGCCCAGCTTCCGGCGCTGAACAGGCCAGCGATGAGCATGAACACCAGCTCACCGGCGTACATGTTGCCGAACAGTCGCATCGCCAGGCTGACCGGCTTGGACAGCAGCTCGACCATGTTCAGCGCGAAGTTCGGAATCCACAGCAGCGGATGCTTGCCGAACGGGGCGGTGAACAGCTCGTTCATGAAGCCGCCGAAGCCTTTGGCCTTGAAACTGTAGAAGATCACCAGCACCAGCACGGTCAGCGACATGGCGAAGGTCAGGCTCAGGTCGGCGGTGGGCACTGCACGGAAATGCTCGATGCCGAACTTGGACGTGATCCAGGGCAGCAGATCCACCGGCAGCAGGTCCATCGCGTTCATCAGGAACACCCAGACGAACACGGTCAGCGCGAGCGGACCGAGTATCCGGCGATCACCGTGGAACACGTCCTTGACCTGGCCGTCGACGAACTCCAGCACGATCTCCACGAACGCCTGGCCCTTGCCCGGCACACCGGCGGTGGCCTTGCGCGCCTTCAGCCAGAACCACAGGCTGAACATCACGCCCAGCACCAGCGACACGGTGATGGAGTCGACGTGCACCGACCAGAAATCACCATCGCGCGTGGACTGCAGGAAGTGCAGATGGTGCGAGATGTATTCGGTAAGACCGCCGTGCGGCTCGCTTGCCATATTTCAACCCTTGAATCTGAATGCCAGCAGATTGACCGCGTAGGCAGCCATCAACCCCGCGATGGCGGCCAATGGCGGCAACTTCATTTGAGCGAGGATCATGACCATCCCCCCGATGATCACGACCCACTTGAGCATCATGCCCGTCATCAGACGGCCCAGCGCCATGCCCGCCCCGTACCATCCGGCGAAGGCCCGCGCGGAAAACAGCGCGTTGCCCAGCGCCACAATCAGGGCGCCCGCAGTGGCCGCCATTGCTTCGCGGACCCCCTGCACCAGGAAAACGAGGCCTGCGAGCGCTGCCACGGCGAGCTGCCACATCACGATGCGCAGCGCCAGACGTCGACCGGAGGCAAGACTATTGAGCACGTGAGACTCCCGCGCGGCTTCGCATAAGGTCACCCTCTGCAGCTACGGGTCACGATCCAATCCGGAAAAGTATATCAGCGACGTGTTTGCAGCGACAAGCAAAAAGGGGTGCGACATCTTGTCCATTCTGCGCGTGCGGTTCAGATCCTGTGCCAGTGGCGGGGCACGCCTCCGGCGGCCACAAAAGATGAGGGGCCGGATCGAAATCCGGCCCCTCGGCATCACGGCGGGGAGTCCTGATGCTTGGAACGCTTACTTGGCAGCGGCCTTCTTGGCAGCGGCCGGGGCCACCGCTTCGTTGGCAGCCTGCTGGTCCTGCGCCAGGGCGACCAGCGACTCGGCCACCTTCTGGTTCAGCGCGACCACGTCGCGGGTCAGCGAAGCGGCCTGCTCGGCGCCTTCGCGACTCAGCGCCACGCCCTTCTCCCACACGCCACGGAAGCTGTCCGCGTCGCGCGCCTCGGAGGCGACGGTGAAGAACTCGGTGGCAGTGCGGGTCTGCTGCTCCAGCGCACCCAACTGCAGGGTAGCCAGCTGTTCCATGCCCTTGAGCATCGCCGCCTGCGCCTTGAAGGCGTTGTCGGTGAACTGCTTGGCGTAGGCAAAAACCTGGTTGTTCGTCTGCTGCGTCATGGCTTGAACCTCACAGAGGATCGGGGGAGTGGAACAAGCCTAGCAAACGTTTTTGTGCAGCGCAATATATTTTTGCGTGTAGACGGGACGCTATTTTGCAATCCTTTTGCAAACAATGATTTAAGTATAGATCTGCGTGTTGCGCGGCGCGTCAAAAGCTCTCCCGGCTGCAACTGGCCCCGGAGGTGCAGGTCTCGTGCACCACCACCTTGGCCAGCCCGGGCAGGCGTGGATCCAGCCGACGGAAGATCCAGCGCGCCAGCTGCTCGCTGGTGGGATTTTCCAGGCCTTCGATGTCGTTGAGATAGTGGTGGTCGAGCTGCTCGTACAGCGGCGCGAAGGCAGCTTTCAACTCGGCGAAGTCCATCACCCAGCCCAGCTGCGGATCCAGCTCGCCGCCAACGTGGATCTCGATCCGGAACGAATGCCCGTGCAAGCGCGAGCACTTGTGGCCCGGCGGCACGTGGGGAAGACGATGGGCCGCCTCGAGCTGGAAGGTCTTGAAGATGTGCATGGCGCCATTCTAGCGCCGGCGATCGCGGCGACATGGAAGAGGACAGAGGACAGAAAACGGCCGAAGGCCGGAGTGCGGCGGCACGGTGGTGGCTATGGGTGGACTCGAACCACCGACCCCAGCATTATGAGTGCTGTGCTCTAACCGGCTGAGCTACATAGCCTTGGCGCCGCCGCCGGGTCGAGGGTGACCCGGACGGAGCCCGGCAGTGTAATGGCCTGGCGCAACCGGTTCAAGCACCGGCTTGCCGCTGCGCGACGCGCTGTGCTTGAATCGGACTGCGGCCCGCCCCGGGCGTGCCGGCCGTAGGAGGCAGCATGATTGACGTAGATGGGTACCGACCGAACGTGGGCATCGTGCTGCTCAATGCCGATGGCCAGTTGTTCTGGGCGCGCCGGGTCAATCGTGATGGCTGGCAATTTCCCCAGGGCGGCATGCGCAGCGACGAAACGCCGCTGGAGGCGATGTATCGCGAACTGCAGGAAGAGACCGGGCTGGCCCCCGAACACGTCGAAGTGATCGCCGCCACCCGGGGCTGGCTACGTTATCGCCTGCCCACGCGCTACGTCCGCCAGCACCAGCGACCGACCTGTATCGGCCAGAAGCAGGTCTGGTTCCTGCTCAAGCTGGTCGGTGGCGAAGACGCCCTGCAGCTGGACGCCAACGAAAAGCCCGAGTTCGACCTGTGGCGCTGGGTCGACTTCTGGTACCCCGCAGCCCACGTGGTGAACTTCAAGCGACAGGTCTACGAGCGCGCACTGCGCCAGTTCGCGCCGATGGTCGAGCGCCTGCTCAGTGTCCAGCTGGGCGACCTGCCGCGCAGGACGCCCACCGACGCGGACGCGCCTTGCGGCGATCATCCGGGCGCGGTCCAGCGCGCCTGAAAGCCCGCGCCGCTCACTGCGGCGCCGGCGCAGATGTCCTCAGGCAGGCACGCCGTCTTCGAGGTCGTCTGGCTCGCCGCCCTGATCCGGTGCGGGCAGCTCGCGCGCCGCCTGTTCGGCCTGGTGGGTGATGCGTCCATCCACCTGCGCGCCGGCGGCCATTTCCAGGGTGCAGTAGTGCACGTCGCCGACGACCCGCGCACCGGCGGCCAGCTCCAGCCGTTCGCTGACGTGGATGTCGCCCTCGACCCGTCCATTGATGACCGCGTGGGGAACGTGGATCTCGCCTTGCACCTTGCCGTGCTCGCTGAGCGTGAACACCGCGTCGGCCCCCTGGCCGATCACCGCGCCCTCGATGCGCCCGTCCAGATGCAGTGCGCCACTGAAATGCATGTCGCCGCGGACTACCGTGCCAGCGGCAATCAGGCTGGTGTCGTTGCTTGGGTTGTGACGTTCGTTGCGTTTACGGCTGAGCATGGGGATTCCCCGCAATATTTGGTTTCATGAGGCCGGCGCCGGCTTGAGCTTGCCTGCCAGCGCGTCGTTCCAGGCCACCGTGCGATCGACCGGCGCGCCGCCGTCAGCCTGCACGTGGATGCGCAGCCGGGTCGGATGGAAATCCGCCGGCAGCACGAAGGTCAGCTGCAGCTGCTGGAAATACTTGAATCGGAAAGGCACGCCATCCTTCTGCACATCGTCGCCCAGCGCGGGCCATTCGAGCTGCACCACCTTGTCTGCGCGCAGACCGTCCACCGCCAGGGTCACCCGGCCGACCACGCTGCCGCCCCGCTTGACGTTCTGGGTCAGGCTCACGCCCAGGTTCCAGCCGCGCGAGCCGGCGACCGGCTTCAGGCTGACTTCCTGCACCTTCAGCCCCTGCCGCTGCGCATCGCCACCGACCAGCCGGGAGTAGAAGCCCAGGTCCGCGCGCAAGCCGCTGATCTCCTCCTCCCGCTCGGCCAGCGTGCCCCGCAGGGAAGCTGTGGCGATATCGCTGACTTGCTTGGCGCGCTGCAGATTGGCCACTTGCTGCCGCAAGTCCTCCAGCTGCGCGCGCGACGCCTTGGCATGGCCCGTGCCGCTCAACGCCGGGACCGAAGGCGAGCCCACCATCCAGGCCACGGCCATCCCGGTCAGCAGCAGGCTCGCCACCCAGCCGAGCACCAGCCACAGCCGCCACCGGCCCGGGCCGGTGTCGTCGCGCGTACGCACCACATAGCGCGGCGGCGGTCGTGAAGCCATGGCATCGTTCCGAAAAGAAACGGTATAGCCCGCGCGTGAGGAGACCGTCAAGGAACGAACGCACGCTTGCGCGCAGCAGCTTCGGTCATGCCGACCCGGCCACCTCGGCGCTGGTCGACGCGACCGGGCGAGCGGCCCTGCTATCCTTGCCTCTGTCTGCTCGCAGCCCCATATGTGCCGCATGGAAACCATCGTTTCGATTCCCGACTACCGCAGCAGCGGTGCGCCACTCGTGTTCACCGAGGCAGCTGCGCACAAGGTGCGCGAACTTATCACCGAGGAAGGCAACCCGGGGCTGATGCTGCGCGTGTACATCAGCGGTGGCGGCTGTTCCGGCTTCCAGTATGGCTTCACCTTCGACGAGGCGCAGGCCGAGGACGACCTGGCGATCGATCGCGAAGGGGTCACCCTGCTGTGCGACCCGCTGTCGCTGCAGTACCTGACCGGGGCGGAGATCGACTACTCCGAAAGCCTCAGCGGTTCGCAATTCGTGATCCGCAACCCGAATGCCAAGACCACGTGCGGCTGCGGCTCGTCGTTCTCCACCTGAACCGGTTGCCGTGATGGCCTCGCAGACGCACACCTTCGCCGGATTGAGCCTGGTCCTGGACCGGCTGTCCGAGCGACGCGACCAGACCGACTGGGTCGATGCGCAACGCAACTCGGGACAGGCCCGCTACCTGGTGCTCGACCCATCCGGAGAGACCTGGCTGCTGCCGGACAGCTGACGCGCTGTGCTGGCTCGATCCGGGCGCATGCTCCACCCACTTCGACAGACTGCAGGCGACCCTGCTCGGCGTCGCCGACGGCCGGCCGTACTTCCTGCTGGCCGCGGAGCAGCCGCTGGAACGACTGGACGCGGTGCCGGGTGCGCGCCGGATCGGATTGCGCGAAGCCGGTCGCCGGCTCGACGCCACCGAAGCGGGACTGTTCGCCTACGCCAAGGGCCTGGCGCATTGGCAACGGGAGACCCGCTATTGCGCCCGCTGCGGATCGGCGCTCCGGCTGCTGGCCTCGGGCCACCGCGCGCAATGCACCAGCCCGGCTTGTGCGCGCCTGCACTTCCCGCGGACCGACGCGGCGATCATCGTGATCGTCGAGCACGACGGCGCCTGCCTGCTCGGCCGCCAGGCGGGCTGGCCGGCAGGACGCTGGTCCACCCTGGCCGGCTTCGTCGAACCAGGCGAGTCGCTGGAAGACGCGGTGCGTCGCGAGGTGGCGGAGGAATCGGGGGTGCAGGTGGACCAGGTGCACTATCACTCGTCGCAGCCCTGGCCGCTGCCGGCCTCGCTGATGGTCGGCTTTACCGCCACGGCGCACTCGCGCGAGATCTGCCTGCGTGACGGTGAGCTGGAGGAAGCGGGCTGGTTCACGCCGCAGGCGATCGCCGCGGGGCTGGCCGATGGCAGCTTCGCCACCCCGACACCGCTGTCGGTGTCCTACCACCTGCTGGCGCACTGGCTGCGGGAACGCGCCGGGATGGATCTGGACCGGCTGGTCGAAGCCGGCTGAAGTTTCGGTCGCACCGGCCGCGGCAGCTGCTTACAATCGGCCCCACCCCCGCAATCACACGCATCCATGGCCGTTCGCCTGCTCGCCACCCTTCTTGCCCTGGGCTTGCTGCATCTTTTGCCGCAACTGGCCCAGTGGCGGCATGACAGCGTGTTCCGGCGCTGGGTGCGCCAGCTGGATGATGTCGGCGGTGCCGCCCGGGTATGGCTGGCATTGCTGCCGCCGACCCTGTTGTGCCTGCTTTTGACCGGACTGGTGGCAAGCATGCCGATGGGCGAGCTCGGTCGCCTGCTGCTGTCGCTGGCGGTGCTGCTCTACGCGCTCGGCCCGCGAGAGTTCGAAGCGGATCTGGAGGCGATCCTGAGTGCCTCCGACCCGATCGCCCGGGACGCGGCGGCACAGGCGCTGCACGAGGCTGGCAAGCCGGTCGCCTGGAACGCCCACGCGCTGGGCGAGGCGATCGCCCTGGCGGCGCTGCGCCGGCGCTTCGGCGTGCTGCTGTGGTTCTTCCTGCTGGGACCGGCCGGGGCGCTGCTGTACCGGCTGGCGCAGGGGCTCGGTCGCGACGACACGCTGGAGCTCGAGGGCGACAGCCGGTTGCATGCGCGCCATGTCGCCAACGCGATGGACTGGCTGCCGGCCCAGGCACTGGTTCTCACGCTGGCCCTGATCGGGCACTGGGAAGCGGTGATGAACGCATGGCGCGACTGGCACCGCAGCGCCACCAGCAACAGCTGGTTCACCCGCGGCCCGGGCTTCCTGGCCAGCGCGGCGTGCGCCGACATCGCCAGCGAGATCGAGGCCGGAGACGGCTACGCCGAGGAGACCAGCGACCCGCTGCTGGAGCTGGTTCGCATGCGCAGCGCGTTGCTGCGCGCGTTGCTGGCATGGCTCAGCGTGGTGGCGCTGGTGGTCCTGGCCGGCTGGCTGCACTGAGCCCGGCCTGCCGCGGTATCGACGCACCGCTCACCAGGGCAACGCGTCCAGGTCGACATTGCCTCCGGTCAGCACCAGACCGAGCCGCTGCCCGGCATAGCGCTCGCGCGTCTTGAGCACCGCCGCCAGCACGGTGGCGCTGGAGATCTCCACCACCACCTTGAGCTCCTGCCACAGCAACCGCATGGCCGCGACGCACTCGGCATCGCTGACCGTGGTGATCGCTTGGACATGCTCGCGCAGGGCCTGGAAGTTGGGCACCCCCAGGGTGCCGCGCAAACCGTCGCACAGGGTATCGGGCACGAACCGGGTGATCCGTTGTCCGGCCACCAGTGAACGCGCCGCCTCGTCGGCACCCGCCGGCTCGGCCCCGTGGATGACCAGCTGCGGCCGCAGTCCGTGCGCGGCAATGGCGACGCCGGCAATCAGCCCGCCGCCGCCGACCGGGGTGATCAGGGCATCCAGTGGGCCGGCCTGCCGCAACAGTTCCAGAGCCACCGTGCCCTGGCCGGCCATCACCCGGCGATCGGCGTACGGGTGCACCAGTACCGCGCCGGTCTGGCGCTGCACCTGAGCGGCCATCTCCTCGCGCGCGGCGATGGTCGGGGCACAGCGATGCAGGATCGCGCCCGCGCGGATGATCGCGTCCAGCTTGGCCTGCACCGCCCCTTCGGGCACCACCACGTGGGCCGGTATGCCCCGGGTGGCGGCCGCCAGCGCCAGTGCGGTGCCGTGATTGCCGGAGGAATGGGTGACCACGCCGCGCGCGGCCTCGGCCGCTTCCAGCGACCACACCGCATTGCACGCGCCACGAAACTTGAAGGCGCCGCCGCGCTGCAGGTTCTCGCACTTGAAGTACAGGCGGGCCCCGCTCAGCGCATCCAGTGCCGGACTGCACAGCACCGGCGTGACCGTGGCGTGCGGAGCGATCCGCGCCGCGGCATCGTGGATGTCGTCCAGCGTCGGCAGTTCCGTCGCAGGTGCATTCATGGGCAGTTCTCCCGGGTGTGGATGTCGACGCCGCAACGGAACAGGCGGGATGCGCCGGCGGGCAGGGTAATGGCGCCGGTGCAGTCCGGGCGGTTGAACGCATTGGCCAGCGACTGCATGGGCTCCAGTGCCAGCGAGCGCCGCGCGTCGCGATCGACCGTGTCGGCCGTGAACGCCAGCAACACGCCTTCCTCCTGCCACACCGCCAGGCTCGGGCCCGCGCCCGGGTGGCGCAGCCAGCTGCGACAGCGGCCATCCGGGTCGGCCAGCAGGTCGGCATAGGCATGGTTGAGCTGGCGCGGGCCGATCGGCTGGCTCCGGCGGAGGTCGTGGCCCGGGGCCTGCGCCACCGGCTGGTGCGCTGCCGCTGCCGGCAACGGAATGAAGTCGGCATCGGCGGCGATCAGCGTGGCGGCCGGAACCTGCAGCAGCCAGTCGTCCACCGGCTCGTCGGCCAGACGGAAGTACGGATGCCAGCCGAAGAAGCACGGTGCCGCCGTGGCGCCGGTGTTGCGCATGCGCGCCTCCACCGTCAGGCCGGCCGCATTCAGCACGTAGCGCACGGCAAGATCGATCGCGAACGGGTAACCGGGATGGTCGTCCGGACCGATCGTGGTTCGCAGCTCGACCCAGGCCGCCTCGGCGTCGGCGGCGAGCGCCGCGAGCTCGAAGTCCGCATCCCGCACGAAGCCGTGCCGTGCAGCGCGCGCGGCACCGGTCGCACCCGGCTGAAGATCGTGCGGCACGCCCTGGAACAGGTAGGCGGCGTCGGCGACACGGTTGGCGAAGGGCGCCATCACCGCGAAGCGCGACCCCGAGCGTTGCTCCAGTTCCCGGGCACTGCGGTAGCCGTCGGCGAGCTCCACCACCTCACCGGCGTGGCGGGCCTGGATTCCCAGCACGGTGGCGCCACGCCGGGCAATGCGCACCCGGCGGTCGCGCGCGGTGTCGCGCAGCACCGCAATCGGATGCGTGCCGAGTGTGTCGCGGGAGACTTCGAAGCGGCTCATGGCGATGGTGCCGAAAAAGGCGCATGTTAGCCTGATCGCATTCCCTTGCTTCCCTCATCCCATGGCCGCACGCAACGAACAGCACCACCCCACCCTGATCCACCTGGACGACTATGCACCGCCGGCGTGGCGGGTCGACCGCATCGCGCTGGAGTTCGATCTGGGCATCGACGCCACCACCGTACTGGCCCGTCTGCATCTGCGCTGCGACGCCAGCGAGCCCGACACGCTGCGACTGGACGGCGAGGGCCTGGAGCTGCTTTCGATCAGCCTGGACGGGCAGCCGCTGCCGCCGGGCGCATGGCGGCAGGCGGACAACCAGCTGGAAGTGGATGGCGCGCGCGACCGCAGCGTGCTGGAGACCCGCGTACGCCTGCAGCCGGCGGCCAACACGGCGCTGGAGGGGCTGTACCTGTCCGGTTCGCGCGATGCCGGCTTCCTGCTGACCCAGTGCGAGGCCGAGGGCTTTCGCCACATCACCTTCTTCCCCGATCGGCCGGACGTGCTGGCCACCTACACGGTGACCCTGCGTGCCGATCGCCAGCGCTTTCCGGTGCTGCTGGCCGGCGGCAACCCCGACGGTGCCGGCGAGCTGGAGAACGGACGCCACTGGGCCCGCTTCGTCGACCCGCACCCGAAGCCAAGCTACCTGTTCGCACTGGTCGCCGGCCGCCTGGACAAGATCGAGCGCGGCTACACCACCGCCGAAGGGCGCGATGTGCGGCTGGTGATGTGGGCGGAACCGGAGGTGATCGACTGCTGCCATTACGCCATGGACGCGCTGGAGCGCTCGATGCGCTGGGACGAGCAGGCCTACGGCCGCAACTATGACCTGGACGTGTTCCACGTGGTCGCCACCCAGGATTTCAACATGGGGGCGATGGAGAACAAGGGTCTCAACATCTTCAACGCGAAGTACCTGCTGGCCGATCCGGATACCACCACCGACGAGGAATACCGCGCGGTCGAAGCGGTGGTCGCACACGAGTACTTCCACAACTGGAGTGGCAACCGGGTCACCTGCAGGGACTGGTTCCAGCTGTCGCTGAAAGAAGGCCTTACCGTATTCCGCGAGCAGAGCTTCTCGGCCGACATGAATTCGCCGGCGCTGAAACGGATCGAGGACGTGGCGCTGCTGCGCCGCGCCCAGTTCCCCGAGGATGCCGGCCCGCTGGCACACCCGGTGCGCCCGGCGCAGTACAGCGAGATCAACAACTTCTATACCGCCACCGTCTACGAGAAAGGCGCCGAGCTGGTACGCATGCTGGCCGGCCGGCTCGGCCAGGACGGCTTTCGCCGCGGCATGGACCGCTACTTCGCCGCGCACGACGGTTGCGCGGTGACGCTGGAGGACTTCCTGCAGGCATTGGGCGAAGCCAACGGCATCGACCTGATGCCGTTCCTGGCCTGGTACGCCCAGGCTGGCACCCCGCACCTGAGTGCGCACGGCCGATACGACGCGGAGCGCCGCGAATACGCGTTGACCCTGGCCCAACGCACGCCGGCCGCGGGCAACCGCCCCGCCGGCAAGCCGCTGCCGCTGCCGGTGAAGCTGGCCCTGTTCGATCGGCACGGCCGCATGCTGCCGCTGCATCTGGCCGGCGAACCGTCGTCGGCTGCCGTTACCGAGCGCGTGGTGGTCCTGGAGCAGACCGAACAGACCTTCGTGTTCGGCGATATCGGGCAATCGCCCGTGCCATCGCTGCTGCGCGGCTTCTCGGCGCCGGTGATCCTGGAGTGCGCCCATGCGCCGGCCGACCTGGCCCTGTTGCTGACCCACGACCCGGATGGCTTCAATCGCTGGGAGGCCGGGCAGCAACTGGCGCTGGCCGCGTATGCGGCGCTGCGCGACGGCGCCGATCGCGCCCCCTTGAGCGCATGGTGCGATGCGCTGGCGTCGCTGTTCGGCGACGCCTCGCTCGATCCGGCGCTGCTGGCCGACCTGCTGACCCCTCCGGGCGAGATCGAGCTGTCCGAGCGCGAAAGCCCGGTGGCGCCGGATCGCATCCACGAGTTGCGCCAGACCCTGCAGCAGCACCTTGCCGCGCGGATCGGCAACGATGCCCTGCATGCCCGCTACCGGCTGCTGGCAAGCCGCACCACCATCGCCATCGATGCCGCCAGCCAGGCGCAGCGGCGGCTCAAGCGCCGCGTGCTCGAACTGCTGGCCCTGCTCGACCCCGCGCTGGCGCAATCGCTGGCCTACAGCCAATACGAACAGGCCCCCGGCATGACCGACCGGCTGGCCGCGCTGGCCGTGCTGGTCCGCAGTGGGGCGGCCGCGGGCCGACACGGCACTGGCGCACTTCCGCGCGCGCTATGCCGACAATGCGTTGGCGCTGAACAAGTGGTTCGCGGTACAGGCGCAACTGCCGGGCGAGGACGCGCTGGCCCGGGTACTGGCGCTGGAGACCGATCCTGCCTTCACGCTCAGGAACCCCAACCGGGTGCAGGCGCTCTACGGAAGCTACGCCCGCGGCAACCCCAGCGGCTTCCATCGGGCCGACGGCGCCGGCTATCGCATGCTGGTCGAGCGCCTGGTCAGCATCGACGCGCTCAATCCGCAGGTAGCCGCCCGGCTGGCCACCGCGTTCAACGGTTGGCAGCGGCTCGAGCCCGGTCGGCAGGCGTCTGCACGGGCGGCGCTGGAGTCATTGGGGCAGCACGCCTTGTCGCGCAACCTGGCCGAGATCGTCGACAACATGCTCAGCCACTGAGCGCGTCGCCGGACGCCCCAGGCAAGGCCGCATACACGCGTCGAAGGCCCCTCGGCACCGCGCCTCACGGGCGGAGGCTCGGCCGCGCCTTGATGCGGCCCGGCAAGCGCCCATGCCGGTGCTGCAGTCCGGACTCCCCGCTCTCACGGCATGGAGGGGCCTCGTGGAGGGGCGGTCACCGGACACGCCCAGACCAGCGCCCGGCCCATGAAAGAACGCCGCCGGCACGGGGCCGGCGGCGACAAGAGTGACTGCGCGAGGCAGCAGAGGACCACCGGTGCTCGCCGGTGGCAGGCCGTTCAGGCGGCCAGGTGGGCGAGCTCGTCGCGCAGGCGGTTCATGCGGCTCTCCAGACGCGGACGCAACTGCACCCGCTCCGGCTCGTTGGTGGCGGCCAGGTGCTCCATGGCCATCTCCACCAGACCGATCTCGATCATCAGGTCGTGGCGGGGATAGACCGGTTCGAAGTCGATGTTCATGGTTGGGGACCCTCAATCATCGCCAATGGCGGTTTACCTGAACGCTGCAATCGGCGTGCCAACTTTGTGAAGACCGTCTTCACACCGGACTCGACCGTGGCGGGGGTGACGCTCAGCGTCAGTCCGCAGCCGGGCTCCGGCATAAGCGTCGCTTTTAGTCACACTGCATTCACGGGCGGGCGGTAAATATCTGTCCCACATTCAGCGCGGCACCCGCGCCGGTAACCACGGTTCCAAGGTTTCTGGCGTCCGGCAATACGGTCATCCTGGATTCCCCCTGTTCCTGAGACCGCCGGACGCCAGATCTAACAAAAACGAGGCCCCGCATGGCGGGGCCTCGTTTTTTTTGGCGCCACAAAAGGCGACGGCGCCCGCAGGCGCCGTCTTGCTTCCCTTCCCGGTACGCGATCGAACCCCTGTCAGTTCGATCTCGGCGCGCGGATGCCGCGCAGCGTCTGCCCGTGAAGGTGCTGTCAAATATCATGCAGCGTTTGTGCCAGCGAAGCCACCATCGCATGGCAGGCGTAAGGCGGCGCCATTCGGAGTTACCATAGGCGGCTACGCGCCAGATTGTCCGCGAGCGGATTCGCCATGTTCCATCCGAATGCCTACGACGTGATCGTGGTCGGCGGCGGTCACGCCGGTACCGAGGCGGCCCTGGCCGCCGCGCGCACGGGCGCCCGCACCCTGCTGCTGAGTCACAACATCGAGACGATCGGGCAGATGAGCTGCAACCCGGCCATCGGTGGCATTGGCAAGGGCCACCTGGTCAAGGAGATCGACGCGCTGGGCGGCGCCATGGCCGAGGCGGCCGACCGGGCCGGGATCCAGTGGCGAACCCTGAACGCCTCCAAGGGCCCGGCGGTGCGCGCCACCCGCTGCCAGGCCGACCGCGCGCTGTACAAGGCGGCGATCCGGCGCACGGTGGAGACCCAGCCCAACCTGGAACTGTTCCAGCAGGCGGTGGACGACCTGATCATCGAGGGCGGCCGGGTCAGCGGCGTGGTTACCCAGATGGGCCTGCGCTTCCGCGCCCGCGCGGTGGTGCTGACCGCCGGCACCTTTCTTGCCGGCAAGATCCACATCGGCCCGGCCCAATACGCCGGTGGCCGCGCCGGCGACCCGCCGGCCAGCACCCTGGCGCTGCGCCTGCGCGAGTTGCCGGTTGCCGCCGACCGCCTCAAGACCGGCACCCCGCCGCGCATCGACCAGCGCAGCATCGACTTCAGCGGCCTGCAGGAACAACCCGGCGACCAGCCGGCGCCGGTGTTCTCCTATCTGGGCACGCGCGCGCAGCATCCGCGCCAGGTCAGCTGCTGGATCACCCACACCAGCGAGCGCACCCATGAGCTGATCCGCGGTGCACTGGACCGCTCGCCGCTCTACAGCGGCCAGATCGAAGGTGTGGGGCCGCGCTACTGCCCGTCGATCGAGGACAAGGTGGTGCGCTTCGCGCAGAAGGACTCGCACCAGATCTTCATCGAGCCCGAAGGCCTCGATACGTTCGAGGTCTACCCCAACGGCATTTCCACCTCGCTGCCGTTCGACGTGCAGTTGGCGCTGGTGCGTTCGATCGCCGGGTTCGAGCACGCCCATATCACCCGGCCGGGCTATGCCATCGAATACGACTATTTCGACCCGCGCGGCCTCAACCCGTGGCTGGAGACCAAGGCGATCGGCGGCCTTTATTTCGCCGGCCAGATCAACGGCACCACCGGTTACGAGGAGGCCGCCGCGCAGGGCCTGATTGCCGGCCTGAATGCGGCACTGGCGGTGGCCGGCAAGGCGCCCTGGTACCCGCGCCGCGACGAGGCCTACATCGGCGTGCTGATCGACGACCTCACCAGCAACGGCACGATCGAGCCGTACCGCATGTTCACCTCGCGGGCGGAGTATCGACTGCACCTGCGCGAGGACAACGCGGACCTGCGCCTGACCGAAACCGGCCACGCGCTGGGCGTGGTATCGCAGCCCCGCGTCGATGCCCTGCGCCGCAAGCGCGAGGCGGTGGAGCGGGAAATCCAGCGCCTCGGTGCGCTCTGGGCGGCGCCAAACAACGCCCTGGGGGAAGCGCTGCAGCGCCAGCTGGCGATCGGCCTGACACGCGAAACCAGCGCGGTCGAACTGCTGCGCCGGCCCGAGCTGGACTATCCGCGCCTGGCCGCCGTGCCGGGATTCGGGCCGGGACTGGCGGTCGAGGATGCCGCCGCCCAGGTGGAAGTGCAGATCAAGTACGCCGGCTACCTGGCACGCCAGCGCGAGGAGATCGAGCGCCAGCGTCGCCATGAGGACACGGCGATCCCGGCCAGCTTCGACTACGAGCGGGTGCGCGGATTGTCGGCCGAGGTTCTGCTCAAGCTGAAGCAGAGCCGGCCGGTGACGGTCGGCCAGGCGGCCCGGATCAGCGGCGTGACCCCGGCGGCGATCTCTTTGCTGCTGGTCCACCTCAAGCGCCACGCCGCCTGAGCAATCGACGCGCGCATGGCATCATGCCATTTTCGGTTCCACTGACATGGGGGTAGCGCATATGGAAATCTGGATCGGCCGCGACGGGGAGCGGCACGGGCCCTACAAGGAGGAGGACGTGCGCCAGTGGCTGGCCAGTGGTCAGGTCAACGGACAGGACCTGGGCTGGTACGAAGGCCTGGCCGACTGGCAACCGTTGTCCGTGCTGCTGCCCGACGTGACGCCTCCGCCCTCCGCGCCTTCGGCGGTGACGCCGCCACCGGCGGCCTGGCATCACGCACCAACCACCGTTGCGCTGGAAGACCATGCCGGCTTCTGGAGGCGCGTGGCAGCTTACATTCTGGACGCCATCGTGCTCTACATCCCCAGCCAGCTGGTGATGAACATGATGGGCGGCGCCGCGGCCAAGGCCGCCATGGAGCAGGCAGCCATTGCCGCCGCCGGCAACCCGCACCTGATCCTGGCCGCGCAACAGCACTTCTACGCCACGATGTGGCCGGCGATGCTGGTCAACACGCTGATCGCATGGGCCTACTTCGCCGGCCTGGAGAGCTCACCCTGGCAGGCCACCGTGGGCAAGCTGGCGCTGGGCATCCGGGTGACCGACCTGCACGGCCAGCGGATCAGCCTGCCCCGCGCGCTGGGCCGCTACCTGGCCAAGTTCCTCAGCGTGTTCACCCTGGGCTTCGGCTTCCTGATGGTGGTCTGGACGCGCCGCAAGCAGGGCCTGCATGACATGGTGGTCGATACGCTGGTCCTGAACGGCCGCGCCAGCGAATCGAATGCCCGCAGCCGGGGCAAGGACAGCGCCGGCTCGTTCAGCGCCTGACCGGTAGCGTCGCAAGGAGGCGTCGGCGCGGGCCGGCGCCTTTTTTCGTGCCCGCGCGCCGGCGTTGGTCCGCATGGAGCGGGCCACCGCGCTTGCTATCATCGGGCGCTTGAACAACGCCCGCCGGCCCGTCGTCGGGCCCGCAAGGAAAAGTCAGCACCCATGCCCAGTATCGAACAACGCATCGCCCAGGACATCGCCGCCAAGCCGGAGCAGGTACACGCTGCCGTGGAGCTGCTCGACGGCGGCGCCACCGTGCCGTTCATCGCCCGCTACCGCAAGGAGGTCACCGGCGGCCTCGACGACACCCAGCTGCGCCTGCTCGAAGAACGCCTGCGCTACCTGCGCGAGCTGGAGGACCGGCGCGCCACGATCCTGGCCAGCGTGGAGGAACAGGGCAAACTGAGCGACAGCCTGAAGGCCGACCTGCTCGCGGCCGACACCAAGGCCCGGCTGGAAGACCTGTACCTGCCGTACAAGCCCAAGCGCCGCACCAAGGCGCAGATCGCCCGCGAGGCCGGGCTGGAGCCCCTGGCCACTGGCCTGCGCGAGGACCCGACACAGACTCCCGAGGCAGTGGCGGAGGGTTTCGTCGACGCGGACAAGGGCGTGGCCGACGTGCGCGCCGCGCTGGACGGCGCTCGCGCCATCCTGATGGAGTCCATTGCCGAGGATGCGCAGCTGGTCGGCGAGCTGCGCGACTGGCTGTGGGCGCAGGGGCAGATCCGCGCCAGGGTGGTCGAGGGCAAGGAAAACGCCGGCGCCAAGTTCCGCGACTACTTCGACCACATCGAGCCGATCGGCAAGATTCCCTCGCACCGCCTGCTGGCGCTGATGCGCGCGCGCAACGAGGGGGTGATCGAGCTGGAGCTGGCTCCCGGCGCCGACCCGGAGCAGGGGCACATCGAAGGCGAAGGCCGCGTGGCGGCGCATGCCGGCATCGTCGACCGGGGCCGCGCCGCGGATGCCTGGCTGCGCGAGACGGTACGCCTGACCTGGCGGGTCAAGCTGCACCTGCATCTGACCCTCGACCTGTTCGGCCGCGTGCGCGAAGGCGCCGAGGATGAGGCGATCCGCGTGTTCGGCGACAACCTGAAGGACCTGATGCTGGCCGCCCCGGCCGGTTCGCGCACGGTGATGGGGCTGGACCCGGGCATCCGCACCGGGGTCAAGGTGGCGGTGGTCGACGCCACCGGCAAGCTGCTGGCCACCGATACCATCTACCCGCACGAGCCGCGGCGGCAATGGAACGAATCGCTGGCGTCGCTGGCGCGGCTGTGCACGCAGCACGGCGTGGACCTGATCGCCATCGGCAACGGTACCGCCTCGCGCGAGACCGACAAGCTGGCGGGCGAGCTGATCAAGGGCCTGGGCAAGAGCCGCCCCGAGCACAAGCTGTCCAAGATCGTGGTCAGCGAGGCGGGCGCCTCGGTGTACTCGGCCTCCGAGCTGGCCGCCAGGGAATTCCCGCAGCTGGACGTGAGCCTGCGTGGCGCGGTCTCGATCGCCCGCCGCCTGCAGGATCCGCTGGCCGAGCTGGTCAAGATCGAGCCCAAGGCGATCGGCGTGGGCCAGTACCAGCACGACGTCAACCAGGTGAAGCTCGCGCGCGCGCTCGACGCGCGCGTGGAGGACTGCGTCAACGCGGTCGGGGTGGACGTCAACACCGCCTCCGCCGCGCTGCTGTCGCGGGTGGCCGGGCTATCGCCATCGGTCGCCGAGAACGTGGTCAGGCACCGTGACGAGCATGGCCCGTTCGCCAACCGCAAGGCGCTGCTGAAGGTGCCGCGTCTGGGCGACAAGGCGTTCGAGCAGTGCGCCGGCTTCCTGCGCGTACCCAATGGCGACAACCCGCTGGACGCCAGCGCGGTGCATCCGGAAGCCTATCCGGTGGTGGAGCGGATCATCGCCCGCTGCGGACGCGCGGTGAAAGCGGTGATGGGAGACAGCGCGTTCCTGCGCGGCCTCAAGCCGGAAGAGTTTACCGACGAGAAGTTCGGCGTTCCGACCGTGCGCGACATCCTCAAGGAGCTGGAGAAGCCCGGCCGCGACCCGCGCCCGGAGTTCGTGGCGCCGTCGTTCGCCGAAGGCGTCGAGGACGTCAAGGACCTCGCCCCGGGGATGATTTTGGAAGGCCGCGTCACCAATGTCGCCGCGTTCGGCGCGTTCGTCGACATCGGCGTTCACCAGGACGGCCTGGTCCACGTCTCGGCGCTATCGCACGGTTTCGTCAAGGACCCGCGCGACGCGGTCAAGGCTGGCGACATCGTCAAGGTCAAGGTGATGGAGGTGGATCTGCCGCGCCAGCGCATCGGCCTGTCGATGCGGCTGGACGACGAACCGGGCCAGGCCCGTGGTCGCCCCGGCCAGGGCGCACCTGGCGGCAACGCACCACGCGACAACCGCGGCCCGCGCACCAAGGGCGCGCCGGCCAAGCCGGCGGCCGCGCCGGTCAACAGCGCCTTCGCCGACGCGCTGCTGCGCGCCAAGCAGCGCTGAAAGCTGCCCCCGGGAACGCATGTGAAGCTGCTGTGCAGCGCAGCATGCGCTTACGTATGGAGTGGATTACCGTAACGCGCAGATAACATGGGCCATCCCGGCCCGAGGAGCTTCGACGCTATGCCCCGTACCCGTCTTCTCGCCGGCGCCATTCTCGCCGGCCTGCTGGTCAGCACCGGCGCCGCCGCCACCACCTTCAGCCAGGTCGTGGTGATCGGCGACAGCCTCAGCGACAACGGCAACATCTCGCTGGCCACCGCGCCGGGCGTGCAGCCGCCGCTGCGTTTCACCACCAACCCGGGCACGACCGCGGCCGAGCAGGTGGCGGCCTCGCTCGGCTTCACGCTGAGCCCGTCGCTGGCCGGCGGCACCGACTACGCCTTTGGCGGCGCCGGGCTGGTCAACAACGTGGCCGCCGGCGTGCCCACCCTGCCGCAGCAGTTGCAGATGTACCTGGGCGCCAGCGGCGGCAGCGCCGACCCGAATGCGCTGTACCAGGTGTGGGGTGGCGCCAACGACATCTTCTACCTCACCGGCACCCTCACCGACCCCACCGCGCTGGCCGCCGGCACGGCCACTGCCGCACAGACGGAAGTCGGGCTGCTCGGTGCGCTGCAGGCTGCCGGCGCCAACTACGTGGTGGTCTACAACCTGCCCGACCTGGGCAAGACCCCCGCGGCCGCGGCCAGTGGCCCGGCCGGGCAGGCTGGTGCGACCCAGCTGGCGGTGCTCTACAACGGCATCCTCAACAGCGGCATCGGCCAGCTCAGCGCCAACGGGCTGAACGTGGTTCCGGTCAACGCATTCGGGCTGGTCAACGAGGTGATCGCCAACCCATCGGCTTACGGCTTCAGCAACGTCACCGCGCCGGCGTGCAACGGCAGCTCGGTGCAATGCGGCCCGGTCGGCTCGGGGCTGCCGTTCAGCTATGCCGACGGCACCGACCAGACCTACCTGTTCGCCGATGGCGTGCATCCGACCACCGCGGCGCACGCGCTGCTCGCGCAGGCGGTGATGTCCGAAATCAACGCTCCCGGCCAGATCGGCATGCTCGGTGAAGCTCCGCTGGCGTCCAGCGCGGCACAGTACCGTGCCGTGCGCAACCAGATGCTGGCCGACGGCCAGGGCAGCGACACCCGGGTGTTCGCCGTGGTCGACTACGGCCAGCAGCGTTTCGACGCCAGTGATGCCTCGCCCAAGACCGACAGCAACAACCTCAACCTCACGGTGGGCACCGATGTGCGCGCCAGCGAGCACCTCTCGGTGGGCCTGGCGCTGGGCCTGGGCCAGCACAAGGCCGACTTCGCCGGTGGCCGCGGCGGCTACAAGCTGCAGGACATTTCCGGCCTGGGCTACGCGCTGTACCACAGCGGTGGCGGCTATCTGGGCGGCTTTGCCAGCTTCGGCCAGAACAACTTCACCGACATCAACCGTCGCATCACGCTGGGTCCGGCACTGCGCACCGAAAGCGGCAAGGCCGACGGCTCGCACCTGGGCGCAGCGCTCGAGGGCGGCTTCTGGTTCAAGCCGGGCAGCAGTCTGCAGACCGGGCCGTTCGCCAAGCTCGAGTGGCAGAGCGTGAAGGTCAACGGCTACAACGAAAGCGGCAACGACAGCACCGCCATGTGGTTCGGTCGCCAGCAGCGCGATGCCTTCGTCAGCACGCTGGGCTGGCGTCTGCAGGGCCAGTGGCAGAGTGGCGGCATGGCGCTGTCGCCCTACGCGGAACTGGCCTGGAACCACGACAGCAAGGCCGATGCGCGGGCCGTGACGGCCGGCCTGGTCAGCATGAACGGCAGCTTCGCGCTGACCGGCTACACGCCCGATGCCACCTGGGGTAGTGCCGACCTGGGCCTGTCCGCCCAGTTCAGCCACAACGTCAGCGGCTGGGTGGCCTACAGCACCCGCCTCAGCGACAGCACGCAGAAGGACAACAGCGTCAATCTGGGTATCAAGATCGGGTTCTGACGGGTTCTACCGTGCGGTATCGAAACGGCCGGGTGCAAGCCCGGCCGTTTTTTTGGCTGCCGTTTGGGAGTAGTGAAGAACGCCCTGGCGCGCCTTCGCCGCCGGGGTAGCCTGGTACCTGCGACCTCATCATGCGCGCGTGAGCCACGCTGAACCGGGACGCGACGCGGCGCAACGTCTGAGAACGATCGACCACCGCGGTACCACCCGGGCGGGCACAGGTCGGTGGGATGCCGGGGTTGGCTACGCTCATCCCGACCCACGGCTCTGGCCGCAAACGGCGATGGCGGCGAGGCCCATGACGGTGGGTACCCTCGCGAGGGTATCCACCGCAAACGTCCAGGTCCGATCCACAAAAAAGCCCGCCGGAAGGCGGGCTTTCCGATCTCTGCGGCGCGTGGCTCAGAGGATGTAGACAAACATGAACAGACCGAGCCAGACCACGTCGACGAAGTGCCAGTACCAGGCGACCGCCTCGAAGCCGAAGTGCTGGTCCTTGCTGAAGTGGCCGGCCAGCACGCGGAACCAGATCACCGCCAGCATGATCGTGCCCAGCGTCACGTGCAGGCCGTGGAAGCCGGTGAGCATGAAGAAGGTCGAACCGTAGACGCCACTGTGCAGGGTCAGGTTGAGCTCCTGGTAGGCCTCCATGTACTCGTTGGCCTGGCTGTAGACGAACGCGGCGCCCAGCAGCACGGTCATCCCCAGGAACGCGAGCACCTTGCCGCGGTGACCAGCCTTCAGCGCATGGTGCGCGATGGTCACGGTGACGCTGGAGGTGAGCAGGATCAGCGTGTTGAGCAGCGGCAGGCCCCACGGACCGACCGTCTCGAAGGCGCCACCGACGTGCGCCGGGCCACCGCCGCCATTGGCGCCCCAGGACGCGGCGTAGTCGTTCCACAGGAACTGGTGGGTCAGCACGCCATGGCCTTCGCCGCCGAGCCAGGGCACCGAGAACAGCCGCGCGTAGAACAGCGCGCCGAAGAAGGCGCCGAAGAACATCACCTCGGAAAAGATGAACCACATCATGCCCATCCGGAACGAGGTGTCGACCTGGCTGTTGTAGCTGCCGGCGAGCGACTCGCGGATGACCGAGCGGAACCAGCCGAAGAACATCAGCAGCACGCCGACGAAGCCGATGGTGATCAGCGACTTGCCGAAGCCGGCCTCGCCAGGCTCGGCGTTGAGCCAGTGCGCCGCACCGAACACGGTGAGGAACATGACGACCGCGGCCACGAAGGGCCAGTAGCTCTTGGCCGGAACGAAATAAACGTCTTGCTGGTGACCCATGGTGTGACCCCGTGGATTTTTCTTGATGACTCTTGCCCCCGCCGTACCGCCCGGGGATCTGCCTACCGGTCGCCTCGCGGGCCGCCGGAACCAACTTTCCTGTGTCCTAGCCCTTGAGCATCTGCACGATCGACAGCACGAACACCGCCACGGCGATCGAGCCGGCTATCAGGACGGTGCGCCGCACGCCTTTTCGGCGGGCCTCGCGAAACGATTCATCCGGTTGCATTGCCATGGACCACCCTGCTGCCCGCACGCCGGTCATGCCGGTGCGCGGAGCGTTCTTCAGCTGTCGACGTGACCGTGCGCCAGCTCGTCGTCATGCACCACGGGCGGCAGCTCGAAGGTATGGAACGGAGCCGGCGAAGGCACCGTCCACTCCAGTCCCTTGGCGCCTTCCCACACCCGGTCGGTGGCCTTCTTCTTGGAGAACCACACCGCATGGATGATCACGCCCACGAAGATCAGCTGCGAGGCGCCGAACAGGAAACCGCCGATCGAGCTGATCATGTTGAAGTTGGCGAACGCCACGTTGTAATCGGGGATGCGGCGCGGCATGCCGGCCAGGCCCAGGAAGTGCTGCGGGAAGAACAGCACGTTCACCCAGATCACCGAGTTCCAGAAGTGGATCTTGCCCCAGGTCTCCGAGTACATGTTGCCGGTCCACTTCGGCAGCCAGTAGTAGCTGGCCGCGATGATCGCGAACAGCGCGCCGGTCACCAGCACATAGTGGAAATGGGCCACCACGAAGTAGGTGTCGTGATACTGGAAGTCGGCCGGGACCAGCGCCAGCATCAGGCCGGAGAAGCCGCCGATGGTGAACAGGATGACGAACGCGATGGCGAACAGCATCGGCGTCTCGAAGGTCATCGAACCGCCCCACATGGTGCTGACCCAGTTGAACACCTTGATGCCGGTGGGCACCGAGATGAGCATGGTCGCGTACATGAAGAAGATCTCGGCGCCCAGCGGCAGGCCCACCGCGAACATGTGGTGCGCCCACACGATGAACGACAGGAAGGCGATCGCGGCGATCGCGAACACCATCGCCTTGTAACCGAAGATCGGCTTGCGCGCGAAGGTGGGGATGATCTCCGAAATGATCCCGAACGCCGGCAGGATCATGATGTAGACCTCCGGATGCCCGAAGAACCAGAAGATGTGCTGGTACAGCACCGGATCACCGCCGCCGGCGGCATTGAAGAAGCTGGTACCGAAGTACTTGTCGGTCAGCAGCATGGTCACCGCACCGGCCAGCACCGGCATCACCGCGATCAGCAGGAACGCGGTGATCAGCCAGCTCCACACGAACACCGGCATCTTCAGCAGGTCCATGCCCGGGGCGCGCATGTTGAGGATGGTGGCGATGATGTTGATCGCGCCCATGATCGAGCTGATGCCCATCAGGTGGATGGCGAACACCACGTAGGCCACGGTGTTGCTCTGCAACGCCAGCGGCGGGTACATGGTCCAGCCGCCGGCCGGGCCGCCGCCGGGCAGGAACAGCGTCGACAGCAGCAGCGAGAAGGCGAACGGCAGGATCCAGAACGACAGGTTGTTCATGCGCGGCAGGGCCATGTCCGGCGCGCCCACCATCAGCGGGATCATCCAGTTACCCAGGCCGACGAAGGCCGGCATGATCACGCCGAAGATCATGACCAGCGCATGCATGGTGGTCATTTCGTTGAAGAAGTACGGCTGCACCAGCTGCAGGCCGGGCTTGAACAGCTCGGCACGGATCACCATGGCGAACGAGCCACCGATGAACAGCATCACCAGCGAGAACAGCAGGTACAGCGTGCCGATGTCCTTGTGGTTGGTGGACATGAACCAGCGCGTGAAGAAATTCTTCGGCGCGCCGTGGTGGTCATCGTGATGATCGTGGGTGGCTGCGTGGGCCATGGCCTTGCACCTCTACCTGAATGCTGTTGCGAATGCTGACTGGATGACTGACCGGGAGGTCAGCCCTGCTTGCCCGGTGCCGACGTCGATACGGCGGGGGCTGCCTCGGTGGCCTTTTCGGCACCGCTGGGAGCGCCCGGCGCCGGTGTCGCCGCTGGCGGCAGGCCGGCAGCCTGCTGCCTGGCCAACCACTGCTGGAACTCCGCCTTGGACACCGCCTTGACCACGATCGGCATGAACGCGTGATCCTGGCCGCACAGCTCGGCGCACTGGCCGCGATAGGTACCGGGTACCTTGATGTTGGTCCAGGCGGCGTTGACGATGCCGGGGATCGCGTCGATCTTCCAGCCGAGCGCGGGCACCCACCAGGAGTGGATCACGTCGCCGGCGGTGATCACGAAGCGGATCTTGGTGTCGACCGGCACCACCAGCGGCTTGTCCACGTCCAGCAGGTAGGTGTTCTGGCCGTCGACCTTGACCGCCGCCGGATCCAGGCCCGAATCGAGCTGGCGGGTCTGATTGCTCAGGTCGTCCAGCTTGGACATGAAACCGACCTTGTCGATCGGCTTGCCCTGGTAATCGATGTAGTCGTAGCGCCACTTCCACTGGTAGCCGGTGACCTTGACGGTCATCTGCGAACCGGTGGTGTCGGCGAAGCTGGTCAGCCCGCCGGTGGCCATCCACGCCAGCACGATCAGGATGATCACCGGGACGGTGGTCCAGACGATCTCCAGCTTGGTGTTGTGCGACCACTTCTCGGCCACCGCGCCGCGCGACTTGCGGAAGCGGAACATGGCCACGAACATCGCGCCGAACACCAGCAGGCCGATGGCGGTGCACACGCCCAACGCGACGTTGTTGAGGAAATACGGCTCCGGCGACCATTCGGTCACGCCGCGCGTCATGTTCAGCTGACTCGGCTCGGGGTTGGCCCACGCCACGCCGCAAAACAGTGCAGAGGCCGCTGCCGCCCACGCCTTGGTCCTGATGCCGCCAGATGTCATGTGTTGCACCTTTGTTGAACTCACCCGTGCTGCGGACTGTTCACGCCTGCCAGCAGCACCACCAGTTTTCTCGACAGCTCGGCGCGCTCCCCGTCCGTGAGGAAGGTGCCGATCTCAAGCTCGCGTCCATGTGACCGCAGCAGCAGGCGATCATGCCCGTTGCCACGTGCCAGATGCACGCGCACCCAGTACGACTGGAAGCGCGTGCAACGCCTGCCTGGCAGGAAACACACCTCCAACGACGATGGGTCGAGGGTGATGCGCTCGCTGCGATCGCCCCCACGCCAGGCCGCCCCCAGGGCGAACGCCATCGCGAAGGACTCGATCAAGGCAAACAGCGGAGCAAACACATTCCCCTGCCACGCCCCCAGTCCGGCCGTTGTCAGCGCCAGCGCCGCCAGCACCATGATCAAGCGACGCAGGCCGCGTCGGCTGAGTGCGCGATTGGGCCGGAGCCACATCGTCACGCACGGCAGGCCGGCGGCAGCTGGTCGAAGCACGATCATGGGGATCCGGCGTGCCTGGAACGTCGGAATGATAGGCCGCGGAGAGGCAACGGGCAACAATGTCGCAGTCGCTTGACTTCGATCAAGCAATCGGTCGGGGATCATGAACGCCAACCCGGAGCGCTCGGCAGCCAGGGATGCGTGCGCCCGCCGGCACGCGTAGAATCCCGCGTTTCCCCGCCCCTTATGCGGTTTTGAGCGCCCGTGACCCAAGCCATTCTCAGTCCCGAACTCCCCATTGGCATCGAGCCGGCCCGTGCGCGCATCACTGCCGCCTGGCTGCGTGACGAGACCGAAGCCGTCAACGACCTGCTCGACCAGGCCGACCTGCCGCCGGACGAACGCGAGCTGGTGGTATCGCGCGCCGCGGCCCTGGTGACCCGGGTTCGCGCCCGCGCCAAGGACCAGAGCGTGGTCGAGTCGTTCATGCGCCAGTACGACCTTTCCAGCGAGGAAGGCGTGCTGCTGATGTGCGTGGCCGAGGCGCTGCTGCGTATTCCCGACACCAAGACCGCCGACAAGCTGATCCGCGACAAGCTGGGCGACGCCAACTGGCGCAAGCACGTCGGCCGCAGCGAATCGCTGCTGGTCAACGCCTCCACCTGGGGCCTGATGCTGACCGGCCAGCTGGTCAACCTGGCCGACGGCACCCAGCGCGACTTCAGTGGCGCGCTGCGCCGGCTGGTCACCCGCGATCGGCGACCCCACCATCCGTGTGGCGGTACGCCAGGCGATGCGCATCATGGGCTATCAGTTCGTGATGGGCCGCAGCATCGACGAGGCGCTCGAGCGCGCCGCCAAGAAGGAGAACGCCGCCTACCGCTATTCGTTCGACATGCTCGGCGAGTCGGCGGTGACCGCCCGCGGCGCCGAGCGCTACCAGCAGGACTACCGCAACGCGATCGCGGCGCTGGGCAAACGCGGCCCGTTCGCCAGCCATACCGAGGCGCCGTCGATCTCGGTCAAGCTGTCGGCGCTGTTCCCGCGTTACGAGGTGGCCCAGCGCGCCCGCGCGCATCAGGCACTGGTCGAGAAGCTGCTGGAGCTGTCCCAGCTGGCCATGCAGCACGGCATCGCGCTGTCGGTCGACGCCGAAGAAGCGGACCGTCTGGAGCTGTCGCTGGATATCATCGGCGACGTGTTCCGGCACCCGTCGCTGGAGGGCTGGAACGGGCTGGGCATCGTGGTGCAGGCCTATGCCAAGCGCACCCCTTTCGTGATCGACTGGCTGGTCGAGACCGCGATGGCGGCCGGTCGCCGCTGGTACGTGCGCCTGGTCAAGGGCGCGTACTGGGACGCCGAGATGAAGAAGGCGCAGGAGCAGGGGCTGTCCGGCTACCCGGTGTTCACCCGCAAGCCGAACACCGACGTGTCCTACCTGGCCTGCGCGCGGCGCCTGTTCAACGCCGGCTCCGACCTGATCTACCCGCAGTTCGCCACCCACAACGCGCACACCATCGCCGCCGTGCACCACATCGCGCAGGGCCGCCCGTTCGAGTTCCAGCGCCTGCACGGCATGGGCGCGGACCTGTATGCCGAAGTGATCGGCAAGAACAGCTTCAACGTGCCCTGCCGCGTCTACGCGCCGGTCGGCTCGCACCAGGACCTGCTGCCGTACCTGGTCCGTCGCCTGCTGGAGAACGGCGCCAACACCAGCTTCGTCAACCGCGTCGTGGACGAAAGCCTGTCGCCGCGCGAACTGGTGGCCGACCCGTGCGAGACGGTGCGCTCGTTCGACTCGATCCCGCATCCGCGCATCCCGCTGCCGGCCAATCTCTACGGTGAACAACGGAAGAATTCCATGGGCGTGAACTTTGCCAACGACAACGAACTGAACGCGCTGGCCGAGGCGGTCAACGCGCAGACCGGGCCGTGGACCGCCGGTCCGCTGGTGCCCGGCGCCGACAGCAACGGCGCCACCGTCGAGGTCTCCGACCCGTCCGACCGCCGGCGCAAGCTGGGCAGCTACCGGACCGCCGACGAGGCCACGGTGGAGAAGGCGCTGGCCAACGCCTACGCCGCGCAGGACCGCTGGAACACCTTCCCGGTGGCCAACCGCGCGGCCATGCTCGAATACGCCGCCGAGCAGCTGGAGGCGCGCCGCGCCGAATTCATCGCCCTGTGCGTGCGCGAAGCGGGCAAGAGCCTGCCCGACGCGATCGCCGAGATCCGCGAGGCGGCCGACTTCCTGCGCTACTACGCCACCATGGCGCGGCGCCTGTTCGCCGAGCCGGAGCAGCTGCCCGGCCCCACCGGCGAAACCAACCAGCTGTTCCTCGAAGGCCGCGGCGTGTTCGTCTGCATCAGCCCGTGGAACTTCCCGCTGGCGATCTTCGTCGGCCAGGTCAGCGCCGCGCTGGCCGCCGGCAACACGGTGATCGCCAAGCCGGCCGAACAGACCAGCCTGATCGGCTACCTGGCCGCGCAAGATGCTGCACGAGGCGGGCATTCCCAAGGACGTGCTGCAGTTCGTGCCCGGCGACGGCCCCACCGTCGGCGCCGGCCTGACCCGCGATCCGCGCATGGCCGGCGTGGTGTTCACCGGCGCCACCGAGACCGCCTGGGCGATCAACCGCGCGCTGGCCGCGCGCAACGCGCAGATCGCCGTGCTGATCGCCGAGACCGGCGGCCAGAACGCGATGATCGCCGACTCCTCGGCGCTGCCCGAGCAGATGGTCAAGGACGTGATCGCCTCGGCGTTCCAGTCCGCCGGCCAGCGCTGCTCGGCCGCCCGCGTGCTGTTCGTGCAGGATGACATCGCCGACAAGGTGATCCAGATGCTGGCCGGCGCCATGGCCGAGCTGAAGGTCGGCGACCCGGGCCTGCTGTCCACCGACGTCGGCCCGGTCATCGACGACGAGGCGCTGGCGATCCTGAAGGAACATGCCGAGCGCATGGACCGCGAGGCGAAGCTGATCGCCGAGGCGCCGATGGACCCGGAGCAGACCGGCCACGGCAGCTTCTTCGCCCCGCGTGCCTACGAGATCCCGGCGCTGTCGATGCTCAAGCGCGAGGTGTTCGGTCCGGTGCTGCACGTGATCCGCTGGAAGGCCAGCGAGCTGGACCAGGTGATCGAGCAGATCAACGCCACCGGCTACGGCCTGACCCTGGGCATCCACAGCCGCATCGACGCCACCGTCGACTACATCAGCCGGCATGCGCGCGTGGGCAACTGCTACGTCAACCGCAACCAGATCGGCGCGGTGGTCGGCGTGCAGCCGTTCGGCGGCGAGGGCCTGTCCGGCACCGGTCCGAAGGCCGGCGGCCCGCACTACCTGCTGCGCTTCGCCGGCGAGCGTACCCTGACCATCAACACCACCGCCGCCGGCGGCAACGCCTCGTTGCTGACCATCGGCGAGTAAGCCGCGGACCCGTGGTGGGCTGAAGCCCCCCGCACAGGCGCGCTGCCGCAGGGTGGGCTTCAGCCCACCGCGGGACTTGCCGGACAGGACGGCGCCGGCAGCCGCCGGCGCCCGGGACGCCAGCAGCCAGAGTCCGGCAGTGTGCCATCATCGGGCTTGCTGCTTTGACGGCCTGCCGAGGGTTCATGAGCGATAGAACCGATCTTTCCGCGACGCTGGACCGGCTGCGTGCGGCGCACTTGGGTGATCCGCTACCGGACTGGCCGGTGCGCGCCGATCGCCTGCGCCGGCTGCAGCGCATGTTGATGGTCAGCCGCGACACGTTTGCCGAGGCGATCGACGCCGATTTCGGGTGCCGTCCCGCCGAGGAAACCGCGCTGCTGGAGCTGGTGCCCAGCCTGTCTGCCGTACGCCATGCGCTGCGTCATGGGCGCCGCTGGATGCGCCCGCGCCATGGCCTGGCCGGGCTGGCCTTCCTGCCCGCACGAACGCTGCAGCTACCGCAACCCAAAGGCGTGGTCGGCATCATCGTGCCCTGGAATTATCCGCTGTACCTGGCGGTCGGGCCGCTGGTCGATGCACTGGCTGCCGGCAACCGCGTGATGATCAAGATGAGCGAGTTCACGCCGCGCTTTTCCGCAGGCTTTGCCGGGGCCATCGCCGAGTACTTCGCCGAGGACGAGGTGGTGGTGATCAACGGCGACGCCACGGTGGGGGTGGCCTTCTCCGCACTACCCTTCGACCACCTGCTGTTCACCGGCTCCACCGCGGTCGGCCACCACGTCATGCGCGCGGCCGCCGCACACCTGACCCCGGTGACACTGGAACTGGGCGGCAAGTCGCCCGCCATCATCGGGCCGGGGGCGGACTTCGCACGGGCGGTCGAGAGCATCGTCCGGGGCAAGTTGATCAATGCCGGGCAGACCTGCGTGGCACCGGACTACGTACTTCTGCCGCAGCATCGGATCGACGAGTTCGTCGCCTGCGCGCGCGACGCCGTCGCGCGGCTCTATCCGGATCTGGCCGGCGGGGGCCAGTACACCAGTATCGCCACCGACAGCCATTACCAGCGGCTGCGCAACCTCGTGCATACCGCCGAAACGGCCGGCGCACGCGTCGAACGCCTGGGCGACGCCGCAGATGATCCCGGCCGGCGCCTGCTGGTGCCGGTGCTCCTGCACCAGGTCAACGAACACATGCCGGTGATGCGCGAGGAGATCTTCGGGCCGCTGCTGCCGCTGGTGCCGTACGAACGCCTCGATGACGCGCTGGCCTACGTCGCCGCGCGACCGCATCCGCTGGCGCTGTACCTGTTCGAGCACGATCGCGGACTCATCGACACGGTGCTGGCCCGCAGCCAGGCCGGCGGCGTGACCGTGAACGACACGATCTTCCACATCGCCCAGCACGCGTTGCCGTTCGGCGGCGTGGGACCTTCGGGCATGGGCGGCTATCACGGCCAGGCCGGCTTCCGCACGTTCTCGCACATCAAGCCGGTGCTGCGTCAGGCGCGCTGGAGCGGCACCGAGCTGGTCAAGCCGCCCTACGGCGCACGTTTCCGGAGCCTGCTGGAACTGCTGCTCAAGCACGGTTGAGCACATGCGAGCGTTCCACGCCGCGACCGCTTCGACGTGGCGCTGACGGCGCAGCGGCGAAGGTAGCGGTGGCATCCCCAACTGGCCCACCGGAGTTCCCCATGCGCGATCAGCCGTCTTCCACCGCATCGCAGACCTCGCCCCACACCGGCGTCGACACCGGGCCGCAGAGCGGACCGGGTGGCGCCGGTGGCGAGCCGACCCCGCAACAGCGGGACACTCCCGCGCCCGACCGCCACGGGCGGCGGGCCGATGACCACGCCGAGCCGGTGGATCCCACCGACCGCCGCGGCGACTATACGGCGCGACCGGCCGGCAGCACGGGCGTGGAAGCACAGGGCGATCGTGCCTCGACCCTGCGCCAGCCGCAGGGCGACGGCAACTACGTGGCCACCGACCAGGGGCAGCAGCCGCTGCGCGACGACTAGCCTTCGCTCCCGACCCTGCCGAGGCGAAAAAAAACCTCCCCGCCAGGCGGGGAGGTTCTGTGACACCGCGGTGCTGGCCGTTAGAACTTGTACTCGGCCGAGACGCTCAGCAGGTTGCCGTAGTCCTTGAACTTGCCGGTGATGAAGTCACCGGTCGAGCTGGTGCTGTCGATGTGCGCCTGGTTGACGAAGATGTGCGCGTACGACGCGTTGATCTCGAAGTTGTCGGTCGGCTTGTAGCCGATGCCCACGGTCGCCAGCTGGCGGGTGGAATCGGGCACGCGCACATCGCGCACCGCGTTGTAGGTCGGCGTGGTGTCCACCGCGACACCGGCACGCAGCGTGACCCGGTCGTTGAGGTAGTAGTCACCGCCGATCGAGGCATACCAGGTGTTGCGCCAGTTGAACGTCTCGGAGGTGTCCGGCTGGGCGGCGTTGCCGTACTTGACGCGCAACTCCTTGAACACGTCCCACTTGGTCCAGGCCAGGTCCATGCCGAAGCCGAACTTTTCGGCCTGGTGCCAATAGCTGGCACTGACCACCGCGGGCGTGGTGAAGTCGGCGGTACCGGTGGTGTCGGAGAACGGCGGGATGCTGGCGGCAAGCTGCGGATTGGTCAGCAGCAGGTCGTAGCCCGGGGTGGTGGTGAAATCGCCGGTGCCCTTCAGCACGTGGCTGATCTTGGAGCGATAGTTGAACGCCAGCTTGTCATTGGGCGTCAGCTTCCAGAACGCACCGACCTGGTACCCGTAGCCCCAGTCGTCACCCTTGATCCGGGCAAAGCCATCGGAGCCCTGCGGGGTCAGCGCGGCCACGCCGGCGGCCGCCGCCTGCCCCTGCTGGATCGCCGCCTGGATCATGGCCGCGCCCTGCGCGGGCGGAATCTGGCCGGCCGCAATACCGGCCTGGATCTGGGCGACGCCCGCCGCCACCTGCTGCTGGATGCCGCTTTGCACCTGCAGGCCCACCGCGTTGAAGTTGACCGCACTGGTCAGCTCGGCCGAGGTGCGCTGCGCAATCGCGCTGATGCCCAGCGCAAGATTGTCGGTCACGTCGAACGAGGCCGACAGGGTCGCATCGAGCGACTCGAACTTGGACTTGACGCCATGGTAGCGGCCGATCCAATCGCGATCGTATTCGGTCTGGAAGCCGAACGGCACCGACAAGCCGAAGCCCAGGTGCATCCGGTCGGAAACCTTGGTGGCGAAGAACAGCGCCGGCACCGGCAGTGTGGTGCCGCCGTCGCCGCCGTTACCGCCGCTGATCGGGCGGCCCAGCGCGTCGGAGGCGCTGCCGCTGAACTTGGTGCTGAAGTTGATCGCGGTGATATCGGTCTGGAAGTAGGTTCCGTCCAGCTCGGTCATGGCCGCGGGGTTGTTCACCACCACCGAGACATCGCCGCCGGCCGTGGCCGAGCCGGCGTAGGCGCGGCCCATGCCCTTGGCACTGTTTTCCTTCAGCTGGAACGCACTGGCGCTGGCCGTCTGCGGCAAGGCGAAGGCACCGGCAATGGCAAGGCTCAGCGCGGCGAGCGCGAGCGGGCGCGAGGCGCCGGGGTTGAAACGAAAAGACATGGAATTGCTCCTGCTGGTCATGGACGCGGCTCGGTGTCGGCGAAACGGGGGGAAGATTCATACGCGCGTTTGATATCCCCTGCGCGAGACTTTGCCGGCTCTTCCGGGGGGTTGCAAGTGCGGTCGCAACATTTGCCTAACGAATCATCCGGACGTCCCCAACGCAACTGAACCGACCGCAGGCGGGCGCTGCCGGGACGGGCTGACCGGTCCCGCGCAATGAGGCATGCTTGCGTTCTGAAGCCACCCTCGGGAGATCCGCCATGCATTGCTTTGTCTACGCCTGCGCGCGCAAGCCGGACAGCTATCTGTGGCTGGCCAGACGCGATGACTTCGACGTCCTGAGCGAGCCGCTCGCCCTGCTTCTGGGCGACTTGCGGCTGGTGCTGGAGGTGGAGCTGGACGCCCGGCGCCGTTTGCCGATCGAGGATACCGCCGTGGTGCTGGAGCACCTGCGCGAGCAGGGTTGGCATCTGCAGCTGCCCCCGCAGGAGACCCTGGCCACGGCCAACCATCCGGCTTACCGCAGCGGTGCGTCGGCCGACCGTGGCGCGTGAGCGCGCTGCGGGCGGATCGTTAACAACGTATTACCGCCTGCGCCGTCGGCGGTTTCTATACTGCGCGTCATGACCCGCCCCGCTGCATGCAACCCAGTGCCGACCCGGCTCGTCCCCCACCCGGCGCGGCTGCGGGCGTCGCCGAAGCGGGCGCGCGCTTTGGTGTACCGCCTCCACCGATACCTGCAGGACATCTCATGAAAAGGATTGTGCAAGCCCTCCTCTGGTTCGTACCGGGGCTGGCTGCCGTGGCACTGGCGGGCCTGTGGGTGCATCCGCTGACATCGATCCCGCTGCTGTTGGCGAACGCGCTGACGATGGCGGCGATCTGCCACGCGATCGGTTTCGGGCCGGAGCAGCGTTTTCTCCAGACCGTCCTGCGCCGCGGTGCGGCCCACCTGGTGATGTTCACCTGCTACACCGCGCTGGTGTTCGCGCTGGTGGCATGGCCGATGCTGGAACTGACCCGCGCACCCACACTGGGTGCCGCGCTGCTGCTGGCGGCGGCGCTGGTGATCGCGCTCGGTGCGTTGTGGCGACCCTGGGCCGCATTCGGCCTGGTGTTTGTCTGGGACGACGCCTACCCCGAACGCGACGAGGGCTCGCGGCTGTTCACCGCCACGGCACGCAGCCTCACGTTCGCCCGGCACCTGTCGCGCGAGGATCGCTTCTTCTCGCATTTCCTGCCGGCGGCTTTCGCCTTGCTGGTGCTGGCCTTCGGCGTGATCACGCTGCCCGGACTGTACGGCCTGATGCCTCCCGAGTTGCGTACCGCAGCGCTGGCGCTGTACGGCGTGGTGGTGCTGCCACTGGGCTGCCTGCTGATCGCCAATCGCACGCTTCGCCTGCTGCTTTGCGAACACGACCGCCCGCGAGCCGCCGAGGAGGCACCGGGCAGCACGCCGGCGATGGTGCCGCTGAGCGACGCCGAGCGCACCCGCGGGACGCCGGAGCAGTCGATCGCCTTGCTCGCAGCCACGCGGACCGGTGACATCGCACGTGCGCTGGCGCTGGTGGAGGCCGGCGCCGATCCGGACACGGCGCCGCCCTGCGACGACCGCGACCAGCGCCCCGTGCTGATGCTTGCCGCGCTGCTGCCGGACACCCGCCTGCTGCGCGCGCTGATTGCCGCCGGCGCGGAAGTCGACCGCGCCTGTGGCGGGGTCACCGCACTGCTTGCGGCTACCCGCGACAGTTGGCACGGTCGCGCCGAAGCGGTGATGACCCTGCTGGCCAACGGCGCCAGCCCGCTGGTGACCGATGCGCAAGGCAGGACGCCACTGCATGGTGCGGTGCTCAGCGGCGAGCCGATCGTGGCGGCGATGCTGCTCGATGCTGCAGCTCCGGTGAACGCGCTGGACCGGCACGGCCTCAGCCCACTGGCCACCGCCTGTCGCGCGGCCAACTGGACCCTGGCCCGGTTCCTGCTGGACCACGGTGCCAAGGCCAACCTGCCCGATGGCGAACCGGCGCTGCTGGCCGCCGCCGGCATCGCCGAGGACGATCCGGAGGGAGCCAGGCTGCTGCTCAAGCATCGCGCCCCGGTCAACGCCACTGATGCCTGCGGGCGCACCGCGCTGATGGTTGCCGCGGCCGAAGGCCATTTGCAGATTGCCCGCGCCCTGCGCGCCGCCGGCGCCGACGTGGCAGCGGCAGACACGCGTGGATGCACCGCCCTGATGGAGGCGGCACGCAGCGGCTGCAGCGAGCTGGTGGCGCTGCTGGCCGAGGCCGGACCGGACGCCTGTGCCCGTGACGAGCACGGTCGCGATGCGCTGACCCTGGCCTGCCAGTCGCCCCGCGCCCAACTGGACACCGTGCGCGCGCTGCTGGAGCTCGGCGCCGATCCGCGCGTGGCCGGAAGTGACGGCCGCAGTGCGCTCGATCACGCCGCATCGGCCGGCCGCTGGGACCTGGTCACCGCGATGGACCCGGACACGCCGCTGCCCTCCAACCTGGACATGGACGCCCTGTCCGAGGGCGCCGACACCCCTGCCCACCTGCTCGATGCGCTGCGCTTCGGCCACTGGGCAGTGGTATCCAGCTTCAGCGGTCGCGTCCGCCACTGGCCCCCGGCGGTACTGGCGCAGATGTATCTGGACCTGGCCGGACCCGGGCTGGGCGCGGCCCGGCGCTGGCTGATGGAGCGCGGACTGGACCCTGAAGTCAGGCTGGCGCCGGCTGCCACCGACCCGGCCCAGGGCGACGGACCGGCCACGGCTGACCAGCGCCTGTTCGATGCCCTGCTGTACGCCCTGCCCGATAGCGCCGAGGCGGTTCACGACATGCTCCAGGCCGGCGCCAGCCCGGCCGGCGCCGGCCTGCTGGCCGAAGCACTGGCCCGCATCGATGGCGACAGTCCGCAGGCGGCGCTGATCGGCGAGCTGCTCGAGCGCGGCGCCGATCCCTTCGGCGCGGATCGCCAGGGCCGCACACCGCTGCACCTGGCCGCGGCCAACCGGCATGGCGCCGTCCTTGAGCGGCTGCTGCAGCGCGGCTGCAACCCCAACGTGCGCGATCTGCACGGCCGCACGCCGCTGTTTGCCGCCCTGCACAGCGGCGTCGCGGCGCTGCCGCTGGTACGCAACCTGGTTGCCTACGGCGCGGACGCCGAGGCGGCCGACGCACAAGGCGAGACGCCGCTGGGGCTGGCGCTGGAGCACCCGGCACTGGGTCACTGGCTGGACTGGGGGCAATGGCCGCGCCCCCTGCGCGCACTGCGGCCGGACGACCTGCCCGCCGCCGCGCGCGCCGGCGCCGGCGTGGCGGTGGCGCGACTGCTGGAACTGGGCTTTGCCGTGGACACGCCCGATCCGCAGGGTGCGACCGGCCTGCTGCACGCCTGTGGCGCAGGGCACCAGGCCGTGGCGGTGCTGCTGCTCGATGCCGGCGCCAACCCGACCCTGGCCGCCCGCAACGGGGTCACCCCGCTGGCGGCGGCCACAGGCGCTCGCCGGGACAGCCTGGTGGCGCTGCTGCTGGAACGGGGAGTCCCGGTGGATCAGCGCCTGGTCGGCGACACCACCGCGCTGATGATCGCCGCGGCCCTGGGGCATTCGGAGCTGGCCGAACGGCTATTGGACGCCGGGGCGGACATCCACGCCGTGGACACGCGCGGGCGCACCGCGCTGCACGCGGCCGCCCAGTTCGGCTTCGAACACAACGACAGCCTGCGCGCGCGGCGCCTGTTCGACGCGCTGCTGCGCCACCACGCCGACGTCAATCGCAACGACCGCGAGGGCAAGAGCGCGCTGCTGATGCTGCTGGGCGCGCACGTCAAGCCCGGCAGTGCCTGCGACCCGACCCACATCGGTGCGCTGGTACCGGTACTGCTGGAGGCCGGCGCCGACCTGCGGCATGCCGACCAGCGCGGAGTGACCGCCCTGCACGCCTGCGCCATGCACGCCCTGCTGGCGCCAGCGCGGATCCTGCTGGCGCGCGGCGCCGACCGCGGCGCGCTGGACGGTTTTGGTCGCACTCCGGCGGATGTCGCGCGGCAACTGGGGCTGGTGGACATCGCCCATGAGCTGGCCAGCCGTGGTCAGGCCATGCCCAGCGTGCGGCAGACCCTGCGCCAACCCGCCCAGCCGGCCGAATAGGAGTCCGACCCGGCTCGGAGTGCGGTGCTAGCCGCCCCGGGTTCCGCCCGGATCACTGCCGGGCGCGGAGTCGGCATCGGCCTCGAACAGGCGCTCCAGATCGAGCAGCGCCTCGCGGGTGCTCTGCATCAACGCGGTCTCGTCGTCGAACAGCACCGCCTGGGTCTTCAGCAACGCCTCGTCGTGCTGCCGGAAGCGTTCGACCCGATCCCTGGCCAGTGCGGGCGACAGACCCAGCGCCTCCAGTGTCTTGCGGGTCATCTTCAGGCTGGAATGGAAGGTTTCGCGCACCGGCTCTTCCACCCCCAGGTCGATCAGCCGGAACACGTGCTGGCGGTTGCGCGCCCTCGCCACCAGCCGCAGATGCGGGTAGTGCCGCCGCACCAGCTCGGCCGTACGCAGGTTCACCTCCGGATCGTCGGTGGCCAGCACGAACACCTCGGCCTTGTCCGCCTGCGCCGCGCGCAGAAGCTCCAGCCGCGCCGGGTCACCGAAGAACAGGTTGATGGTGCCGAAGCGGCGCGACAGGTCGACCTGCTCGACCGAATGCTCCAGCGCCACGAACGGGATGTGCTGCGCGCGCAACACGCGGGCGACGATCTGGCCGACCCGGCCGAAGCCGGCGATGATCACCCGCGGCGGCGCGGTGTCGATGGTGTCGAACTCGCGCGCCGGCTTGCGTGGCACCGCATCAAGCCCGCGTGCGGCCAGCACCACCAGCAGCGGAGTCAGCGCCATCGACACGGTGATCGCCAGCACCAGCAGGCCCCGCTGGCCGGCGCTGATCAGGTGCTGCTTCGCGGCCAGGTCGAGCAGCACGAAGGCGAATTCGCCACCGGCCGCCAGCAGCACCGCAAGGCGCAGCGTATCGGCGCGCCCCAGCCCGCCCAGGGTTCGGCCCAGCGGCCACAGCACGGCCGCCTTCAGGGCCAGCAGGGAGAGGGTCAGGCCGATCACCCACAGCGGCGCGCGCAGCAGCAGGGACAGGTCCATCGACATGCCCACGCTGATGAAGAACAAGCCGAGCAGCAGCCCCTTGAACGGCTCGATGTGCGATTCCAGCTCGTGCCGGTACTCCGAATCGGCCAGCAGCACGCCGGCCAGGAACGCGCCCAGGGTGGACGACACGCCTACCCGTTCCATCAACCACGCGGTACCCAGTACCACCAGCAGGGCGGTGGCAGTGGACACCTCCACCGCGTCGGCACGCGCCACGAAACGGAACACCGGTCGCAGCAGGTAACGCCCGCCCACCACCACCAGCACGATGCTGCCGACCGTGCGCCGCGATACCCGACAGGTCCAGCCCGACCGCCAGCGAAGAGCTGGCCAGCAACGGCACCATCGCGATCAGCGGAATCGCCGCCAGATCCTGCGACAGCAGGATCGCGAACGCCTGCCGCCCGTAGGAGGAGCCGGCCTCCTTGCGCTCGGCCAGGATCTGCAGCCCGAACGCGGTCGAGGACAGCGCCAGGCTGCCACCGATCACCGTCGCCGCCTTCCCGGTCAGGCCGAACAGCACGTAGCCGATGCCGCCGATCACCAGCGCACTGGCCAGCACCTGCAGCAGACCGGTACCGAACACCGGGCGCCGCATCACCCACAGCCGCCGCGGCGACAGCTCCAGCCCGATCACGAACAGCATCAGCACCACGCCGAACTCGGAAATGGTGGCGACACCGCTCGGATCGACGATCAGCCCCAGCATCTGCGGGCCGATCACCACCCCGGCCAGCAGATAACCGAGCACCGAACCCAGCCGGAACCGCTTGGTCAACGGTACCGCGATCACCGTCGCCAGCAGGAACACCAGCGCGGTCTGCAGAAAGGGGTGGTCGTCCACGCGCACGCTCCGGTTGTGACGGGTCGATTATCCCACCGTGCCGCCGCGCGTCGGGCGCACCGGGCGCGGGCGCACCGGGCGGTCAGCGTCGCACGAAGGTGCGCATGGTCAAACCCGGCACCGTGCGGAACCGGGTCGGCCTCGGCATCCCGCTGTCGGCGGCGATGAAGACGAAATCGTCGCCGTCCAGTCGGTAGCTGGCCAGCAGTGGCTTGCCCGCGTCCGCCCCGATCGCATCGATCCAGGTGATGGCCCTGGGTGCTACCGAGGCATCCAGCTCGAAGCGGCCTTCCAGCAACACTTTGCCTTCGCGGGTGCGGACGAAAAAACGATCGCCGCTGATGATGGTCAGCGCACCAGGCGCGCCATGGCTGTCCGGCGGGTCGATCATGCCGTTCTCCTCGAACCCCACCTGCTCCCAGCTGCCCTGCAGCGCGGCCAGGTCATCCGCGTTCGATCCTGCTGCCTCCATGCTTGCTGCCATCCGGACTCTCCCTGTAAATGCGGATTATTGCGCCACGCACCGGGCGCCTTCAGCGGCTACGGTCAAGCGCCGCGCAACCAGCGCGCCGCCTCGATCGCGTAGTAGGTAAGGATGGCATCGGCGCCGGCGCGCTTGAACGCGGTCAGCGTCTCCAGCACCACCGCGCGCTCGTCCAGCCAGCCATTCTGCGCCGCCGCCTTGAGCATCGCGTATTCGCCGGACACCTGGTAAACGAAGGTCGGCGCGGCAAAGCTGTCCTTGACCCGGCGCAACACGTCCAGATACGGCAGGCCGGGCTTGACCATCACCGCGTCGGCACCCTCGAGCAGGTCCAGTTCCACCTCGCGCAGCGCCTCGTCGCTGTTGCCCACGTCCATCTGGTAGGTGTGCTTGTCGCCCTTGCCCAGGTTCGCCGCCGAGCCGACCGCGTCGCGGAACGGGCCATAGAAGGCCGAGGCGTACTTGGCCGAATAGGCCAGGATGCGCGTGTGGATGTGGCCGGCCTGCTCCAGCGCGTCGCGGATCGAGCCGATGCGGCCGTCCATCATGTCCGACGGCGCGATGAAATCCATGCCGGCCTCGGCCTGCGCCAGCGACATGCGGATCAGCGCCTGCACGGTGGGCTCGTTCATCACGTAGCCGTGCTCGTCGATCAGGCCGTCCTGGCCGTGCGTGGTGTAGGGATCCAGCGCCACGTCGCCGATCAGGCCCAGCTGCGGATAGGCCGCCTTCAGAGCGCGGGTGGCGCGGTGCATCAGGTTGTCCGGATTCCACGCCTCGGCCGCATCCAGGCTCTTGGCGTCCGCCCCGGGGACGGGAACAGCGCCAGCGCGGGAATGCCCAGCTCCACGCACTGCCCGGCCAGCTCGAGCAGCAGGTCGATCGACAGGCGCTCCACCCCCGGCATCGAGGCCACCGGCTCGCGCTGGTCTTCGCCCTCGATGACGAAGGCGACCATGATCAGGTCGACTGGCCAGCAGGGTGTGCTCGCGCATCAGCGCGCGGGAGAAAGCGTCACGGCGCATGCGGCGCATGCGAACGGCGGGAAAGCTCATGTGGGTTCCTGGATCACCGGCAATGCGCCATTGTAGCGCCGCGACCCTGGCAAGCCGGACCGTTGCCGGCGCGTGCACGACGCATGGGCTCTTCTCCTTTGGTGCTGGACGAAGCGCCCGCTGCCCGGCAGGCTTGGAGGATCCATGCCACGGAACCTGAAATGAGCACTGCTTCACCGATCCTGCTGGCCGATCTGGGCGGCACCAACGTTCGTTTCGCGCTGGCCGAGCCCGGCGACGCCCAGCCCCTGCGACTGGATAGCGTACGGCGCTATCGGGTGCGCGACTTCGGCACGCTGGCCGAGGCCATCGCCCAGTATTTCGACGACACCGGTCACCGCACCCGGCGGGCCATCATTGCCGCGGCGGGACGCATCGTCGACGGCGAAACGGTGCAGATCACCAACAACCCGTGGGCGGTGTCCGCACACAACCTGCAGGCGAAGCTGTCACTGGAGGCGGTGCGCCTGGTCAACGATTTCGCGGCGCAGAGCATGGCGGTACCGCTGCTGACGCCCGAGTACCTGGTCGCGGTAGGCAAGCCGGCCCTGCCGGTGTTGGGCGCCCGACCCAACCAGACCTTCGTGGTAATGGGCCCGGGCACCGGCCTGGGCGTGGGTGGCCTGCTGCTGCGCGATCACCACTGCAGCGTGCTTGAAAGCGAGGGCGGCCACGCCGGCTTTGCCGCGCACACCGCTGAAGACGTGGCCATCCTGCAACGGCTCAACCAACGCTTCGGCCGGGTCTCCAACGAGCGCATGATCTGCGGCAACGGGCTGGTCAACCTGTACCTGGCGCTGGCCGACATCGCGGGCCAGGAGGCCGAAGAGCTCAACCCCGAGGACATCACCGCGCGCGCGGTCGCCGGCACCGACCCGCTGTGCGTGCGCACGGTGCAGACGCTGGCCGGCATCTTCGGCGCGGTGGCCGGCGACCTGGTGCTGACCATGGGCGGTTGGGATGGCGTCTACCTTACCGGCGGCGTGCTGCCAATCCTGCTGCCCTGGCTGCAGCACGGCGGTTTCCGCGAGCGCTTCGAGGCCAAGGGCCGCTTCCGCGACAGCATGGAGCGGGTTCCCACCGTGGCGATCGTGCATCCGGAGCCGGGTCTTCTCGGCGCCGCTGCACTTGCCGTGGTGGAATCGGGAGGACGGTTGCTGCCCGGGAGCTGAATTGCCCGGGCAGGCAACGCCCCCCACAAGGACGAACATGGCAAACGCGGCGATCCGACTGCTGGTTTTCGCAACCCTTTTTTTGGCAGCGTGCCTGCCGGCGCGGGCAACGCCGCCGGCGGTCTCGGGCAACCCGCTTGACCGCTACCAGCTGCCGGCCGCGCCGATCGGCTCGCCCGAGCAGTTGGAGCACTATCGCAAGTCGGTCCCGCTGACGCACTCGCCACTGGGTCTGCTCAGCCACGGTGCGCGCCAGCGCTTCCTGGCCTCGCTGATCTTCGGCAGCCACGGCCTGGGCGGCTTCGCCACCGGCGACCTGCAGTTCGAGCTGACCCGGGACGAAGCCTATGCTGTGCTGCGCCTGTTCGGCGCGCAGGATGAAGCGCTCGGGCTGGACACCCGCCTGACTCCCCGCAACCGTCAACTGGATCTCCAGGCGAGCGTGCTCGAGCCGATCTACACGCAGCTTGAGCAAGGCCTGGACGGCAGCGGCCAGACGACCTCGCGCAAGAATGCCGTCGGGCGCCTGATGGCTCCGTTGGAACGCTATCGTGATCCGGCGGCACGCCACGCGCTGGGCGACCGGGATGTGGATTTCCTGTTCCGCGCCGATGCGGTGGCCTTCGAGGCGACCGGGGATGCGCAGTACCTGCGGGACCTGCGCGCCGACTTCGCCGAGTTGTCCGAGCGCCACCGGGTGGATCGCCCCCACCTGGGCAGCTTGAACGACGCGCTGGTCCGGGCTGGCAGGATCGTCGAAGCCAACGCCCTGTTGCGCTCGTATCCGATGCTCCAGCGGCGCCCGGCACCCAGCCTGATCGCCGACCGCAACTACCGGCCGGCCAGCCCAGCGTCTGGTCGGCCGCCAGCGGCATGCGCAGCCTGACCCAGCAGCGCGTCGATCTCGACGCGCCGGCGCAGGTGCTGGTGCTGGGCTCCGCCGGCTGCCACTTCTCGCAGCGGGCGGCCCGCGATATCGACGCGGACTCGGCACTGCGGCGGCTGTTCCACGCGCACGCCCGCTGGGTCGCGCCGCACCACGACATCACCGCGTTCGACGCGCTGCAGCTATGGAACCAGGCGCATCCGGCCCAGCCGATGGCGATCGCCCACGCCAACGGCGAGTTCCCGATGTTCAAGCGCATCGAAACCCCCACGTTCTATTTCATGCGTCACGGCAAGGTGGTCGCTACCGTGGTCGGATGGCCGGCCGGGGGCAATCGTGCGGCCCTGATGGCCGCTTTCGGCAAACTTGGCCTGAGCGCCGCGGTAGCGCCGCCATTGGCGGCAGCGTTACCGGGCAGCGCCCCGGGACCGGGAGACGCCCGGCAGGAGAACGCCCATGCCACGCAGTGACACCGCCTTCCTGTTCGACCTGGACGGCACCCTGGTCGACAGCGTGTACCAGCATGTGCTGGCCTGGAAGGAAGCGCTCGAGCGCGAGGGGATCGAGCTGTCGGTCTGGCGCATCCACCGCAAGATCGGCATGAGCGGCGGGCTGTTCACCGAGATCCTGCTGCGCGAAACCGGCATCGAGATCACCGAGGAGCGCATCGCACGGCTGCGCGGATGGCATGCCGAGGCCTACGGACGTCAGGCAACCCAGGGCGCGGTGCGGCCGTTGCCCGGTGCGTGCGAGCTGCTGGCATTCCTGACCGAGCACGGCATGCCCTGGGCGATCGCCACCAGCGGACGGATGCTGACCGCCGCGCACAACCTCGAGGCACTGGGCGTGGACCCGGCCACGGTCCCGGTGGTGACGCGCGACCAGGTGCGCCACGCCAAGCCGGATCCTGACCTGTTCGTGACCGCCGCCGAACGCCTGGGCGTGGACATCCAGCGCTCGCTGGTGATCGGCGACAGCATCTGGGACATGCTCGCCGCGCAGCGCTGCCGGGCGTTGGGGGTGGGCCTGCTGTCCGGCGGCTACGGCCAGGAGGAACTCGAGCGCGCCGGCGCTTTCCGCGTATACGAAGACCCGGCCGACCTGCTGCGACATATCGACGAGGTGGCGGCGCGCGGGTAGCAGGGCCAAAGAACGAGGATGTTCGGATATGCCGCGACTGCGACAGTACGCGCGGCATACCGAGGCCTGCCGTGCTTCCTGCGCCCGCAAAAGGCTCGCAGCCTACGCTCACCGGGCTCGCACGTTCCGCGCCCCTTACCCCTTAAGCCGGTGGTGCCAGCAAGGCGTCCAGATCGCCCTGGTCGAAGCTCAGCTTCTCGCGACTGCCGCCGCCTTCGAGCACGGCGGCGGCCAGCTCGGCCTTGCGCACCTTCAGTTCCTCGATGCGCTCCTCCACCGTGTTGGCGGTGATCAGGCGGAACACGAACACCGGCTTGTCCTGGCCGATGCGGTGGGCACGATCGGAGGCCTGCGCCTCGGCTGCCGGATTCCACCACGGGTCGTAATGGATCACGGTATCGGCGGCGGTCAGGTTGAGGCCCACGCCGCCGGCCTTGAGCGACAGCAGGAACAGCGGCACCTCGCCTTCCTGGAAGCGCTTGACCGGCTCGCCGCGATCGCGCGTCTCGCCGGTGAGCATCACATAGCGCAGGCGGCGGCGATCCAGTTCGCCGGCGATCAGCTTCAGCATTTCGGTGAACTGCGAGAACAGCAGCACCTTGCGGCCCTCGGCCAGCAGCGCCGGCAGCATGTCCATCAGCAGTTCGAACTTGGCCGAATCGCGCACGCCACGGGCCGCCTCCAGCTTGACCAGTCGCGGATCGCAGCAGACCTGGCGCAGCTTGAGCAGCGCATCGAGCACCACGATGCCCGAGTGCGCGATGCCGCGCTGGGCAATCACCTCGCGCAGCTCCTCGGCCAGCGACAGGCGCAGGCTCTCGTACAGTTCCCGCTGGCGGCCATCGAGCACCACGCGACGGGTGATCTCGGTCTTCGGCGGCAGCTCGGCGGCCACCTGCGCCTTGGTCCGACGCAGGATGAACGGCGCCAGCCGTCGATTGAGGCGCTGCTGGCAGTCCTGGTCGTACTGCTTCTCGATCGGCACCCGGTAGTGCCGGCGGAACGCGCCTTCGTCGCCGAGCAGACCAGGCACCGCCAGATCGACCTGCGACCACAGCTCGCCCAGGTGATTCTCCAGCGGCGTGCCGGTGAGGCAGATGCAGCGCGGCGCACGCAGGCTCAGCACCGCGCGGCGTGCCTGCGTGCGCGGGTTCTTCACCTGCTGCGCCTCATCCAGCACGATCAGCGCGAACGGCTGCTTGCGCAGGCTGACCACGTCGCGCGGCAGCAGCGCGTAGCTGGTCAGCACGATGTCGTGCGCGCCGATCTGCCCGAAATCCTCCGCCCGCTGCGGGCCGTGCAGCGCCAGCACCGCCAAGCGCGGGTGCGAAGCGGGCGATCTCGGCCTGCCAGTTCGGGATCAGGCTGGTCGGTACCACCACCAGCGCCGGCTGCGGTCAGCGCGCCGCGCTGCTTCAGTGCCAACAGGTGGGTGATCAGCTGCAGCGTCTTGCCCAGGCCCATGTCGTCGGCCAGCACGCCGCCGACGCCGGCCTCGGCCAGCGCATTGAGCCAGCGCAGGCCCTCGCGCTGGTACGGCCGAAGCTCCACCGTGAGTCCGTCGGGCACCACGTCGCTGGCGCGATCGGCGGCGTCGCGCAGCCGCGCGGTGAAGCCGCGCAATTGCTCCGGCGCGCTCAGCTCCCCGCCGCTGGGCAGCGCATCGGCCAACTCCTCCAGCCGGCCGGCCTGCACCCGCGGCAGGTGCAGTTTCTTCTTGGGCCGCTCCAGATACTCCGCCAGCGGCGCCAGCAGCCCGCGCAATTCCTTCAGCCGTACCGGCACGCGCCGGCGCTCGTCGACCGGGGCGTACCACACCGCATCTTCCGGCTCGTTCGGGTTCGGACTGAGGTTGAGCTGGTGCTCACCCAGCGCCTGCGCCACCGCCGGCAGCAGGTTGTGCCGCTTGCCCTCGACCTCGATGCCGATCTCCAGGTCGAACGCCTGGTCGTCAGTGTCCTCGGTGACGTTGCCGTACCAGCGCACCGGACCCTCCAGCACCTCGAACGGGAAGCTGGGCGCGTAGTCGAGCTGGAAGCCCTCGCTTTCCAGCTTGCCGCGCAGGGCCAGCCAGCGTGCCGGCGTGTTGACTTCCAGGGCACCGGCGTAGCCCTTGCCCGGGAACATCCAGGCATCATCCGGCAGCGTGTCGGCCATGTCCCATGGCAGGCCCTCGGTGTCCACGCTGGGCGTGAGCCCGGCGCGCTCGAGCTGCTCCATGGCCGACAATTCGTCGGCCCGGCGGCGGGTGATTTCCACCAGCTGGCCGTTGCGCACGCGCCGCACCAGCGGCTCGCCGCCGCGGCTGGGCAGGCGCTCGCCGGCATAGTCGAAGGCCAGCCGCGCATAGGCCAGCGGTGGCGTGCCGGCGGCCAGCCGGGCATGTCGGGTCAACGCGTGCAGCGTAAGCACCGGCTTGGGCACCAGCTCGGCGCGGCGTGGTGCATCGAACACCTGTGGCGCCGGGATCCGCGCGGCCAGCCGGCTGTTGGGCAGGGCCGACAGCAAGCGCCGGCTGCAGTCGTATTTCAGCGGGGGCAGGTCCAGCCAGTGCGCTTCTTCCAGCGCCGCGTCGAGCAAACCGAGCTCGGCTCGCTCGGCGTCGAAGTACCACAGTGCGTCCAGCCGCAGCAGGCGCTGGTTCTGGCCCAGCGTCGGCAGCAGCCGCTGGCTACCGTCCTGCTCCAGCTGCCAGTGCCAGTTCAGCGCGTGCGCCTTGCCACGCGACAATCGCAGCCCGGCCAGGCCGCCGAGGAAACAGGGTGCCGTGTCCAGGATCTCGGCCAGCAACGCGTCGCCGACGTGCCCGGTCAGCCGCGCGTAGCTGCGGCTCTTGCGCGAGGTCTGGGGCAGACCCAGCACGGTGGCCGCCAGGCGTTGCTCGTGTGGTTCGAGCATGGCATGGGCCAGATGCTTGCTGTCCAGCGGCACCGGTCGCGCGAAGCGGCCGTGCTCGCCAACGGCCAGCACCACCGGCGCCACGTCCAGATGCGCGTAGGCAGCCCCTTCCTCCGGCAGTATCTCGACAAAGAAGCCGAGCACGCGGCGCTCGGACGTCGCCGGAGCGGCCGGCTGGACCAGCAGGCTTCGCCAGGCCGGCGGCAAGGCCTCGTCGCCATCACGACGCCGCTCGCCTGCCGACAACGCGCCCCGCCGCTTCTCGTCCGGTTGCTGCATGCGCATGCGTCCCGCGTTGCCGGCCAAAACAGCGAGCTTAGCAAGCCAGGCCAGGGTGTGCGCGTCAACGCGTTCATGCCGCAGCCATGCAACGCATCGGCGGTGCGTCGGCCGGTGGGCCAGCCGTGCGCCGCCGCGGCAGCAGACCGGTGGGGTACCACCGAGAGGACGCCCTGCCACGGCAGGGCGTGAGCGCCGCGCACTTCAAGCGGGCAGACGGGTGCGCTGGCGAGCGGGAAACAGCGCCGGCAAACCGCGCCGGCTGACGGCCGCATGCGCGGGTGGCCGGAGCCCGCGCACTAGAACGGCCCGAACAGTCCCTGCGGGTATTCCGGCTTCTGCTCGCGCGCCATCAGCAAGCGCACACCCTCGACCGGGGTCACTTCACCATGCAGTACCGCCCGGACGCCGCTGGAGATCGGCAGGTCCAGATGGTGCTGCTCGGCCAGTCGCGAGACCTCGTCTGCGGTCAGCACGCTCTCCACCACCTGCCCGATCTGACGTATGGCTTCATGCAGCTCCACGCCCCGACCCAGCGCCAGCCCCAGCCGGCGGTTACGCGACAGGTCGCCGGTGCAGGTGAGCACCAGATCGCCCATCCCGGCCAGGCCCATCAGGGTTTCCGGACGCGCGCCCAGGGCCAGCCCCAGGCGCAGCATCTCGTTCATGCCGCGAGTGATCAGTCCAGCCCGCGCATTGAGGCCAAGCTCCATGCCGTCGGCGACACCGGTGGCCACGGCCAGCACGTTCTTCATCGCGCCGCCCAGTTCCGCGCCGAGCACGTCGCTGCCCGAATACGCGCGGAAGTTGCTCGCGTGCAACATGCCGGCGACCTGCTGGGCGAAGCCGGCATCGTCCGAATGCACTGTCACGGCACTGGGCAGACCCAGCGCCACCTCCTTGGCGAAGGAGGGGCCGGTCACCACCGCGGCGGCGCGACCGGGAAGCTTCTCGGCCACCAGTTCGTGCAGGAACCGGCTGGTCCCGGGCTCGAAGCCCTTGGTCGCCCAGGCGATGTTGGCGTCGGCGTCCAGCAGCGGCGCGATCTCGTCCAGCAGGGCTGCAAAGGCATGACTGGGCACCACGATGAGCACCACCCTGGCACCCCGCACGGCTGCGGCCAGGTCGCTCTGGTAGCCAAGCGTGGCGGGCAGCTCGATACCCGGCAGGTAGCGCGCGTTGCAGCGGCTTGCCGCCATGGCGGCAAGCGCGTCGCTGTCACGCCCCCACAGCCGGGTCGGCACACCGTTGCGGCTGGTCAGCGCGGCCAGTGCGGTGCCCCACGAGCCGGCGCCCAGCACGCTGAGGGTCGGTTGGGTGGTCAAGGCGGTGGCTCAGCTGTTGAGGGTCGGCGTCTCTTGTCCGTCGCCCGGGTTGCGGCGCTGCTGCTCGGCGGCATACAGGGCGTCGAAGTTGATCGGCTGCAGCAGGAACGGGGGGAAACCGCCCTCGAGCACCAGCGAGGAGATCACCTGGCGCGCGTACGGAAACAGCAGGTTCGGGCAATAGCTGCCGACGATGCCGGCGTGGTCCGCTTCGCTGAAACCGGCAATGCCGAACAGGCCGGCCTGCTGCACCTCGGCCAGATAGGCGGTGCGCTCGCCGACGGTGCAGGTCAGGGTCAGGCTCAGCACCACTTCGTACAGATCGCCGCCCAGGTCGGTGGCGCGCTGGCCCAGGTTCAGCTGCACCTGCGGCTGCTGGTCGCTTTCGCCGATCTCCTGGAAGATCTGCGGCGCATTCGGCGCCTCGAAGGACAGGTCCTTCACGTAGATCTTCTGCAGCATCAGCTGCGGCTGGCCGTCCTGACCGCTGGACTGGCCGTTGGTGGTCTCGTCTGCCATGGGAATCCCTCGCGCGAATATGCAATGAACAAAGGGGGCGATTGTTCCATACATCCCCGCACGCCGCCATCGCCCCGGCGCTTCCGGCACTGCTCAAGGATTGCGCAACCACCCGCTTCTGGGTGAGAATGCACGGCTCGACCCTGCCGACCCGATCACTCGGGACGTTCCGCGACGCGATGCGGACCTCGTGGCAACCGAAAAGCACCACCCTCCAGCATCGCGTGGCGCCTGGGCGCCGCTGGGCCGATATCGTCCTGGCCAATGGGCGATGAACCTATCGATTACGGAGGCCCTCATGGCCCGTGTATGTCAAGTCACCGGAAAGGGTGTGCAGACCGGCAACAACGTCTCGCACGCCAACAACAAGACCCGTCGCCGCTGGTTGCCCAACCTGCATGAGCGTCGTTTCTGGGTGGCCAGCGAGAACCGCTGGATCAAGCTGCGCGTTTCCAACCATGCGCTGCGCACCATCGACAAGAATGGCATCGAGGCCGTGATCGCCCAGCTGCGTGCCCGCGGCGAGAAGGTCTGAGGACTGAACCATGGCTAACAAGACCCAAGACAAGATCCGCCTGATCTCTTCGGCCGGCACCGGCCACTTCTACACCACGCAGAAGAACAAGAAGAACACGCCGGAAAAGTTCGAGTTCAAGAAGTACGATCCGGTCGTGCGCAAGCACGTGATCTACAAGGAAGGCAAGATCAAGTAAGCGATCTTCGCCGCCGTCGAAAAGACCCGCCCACGTGGCGGGTTTTTTTGTGCGCGCCGCGCCATCGTCACCGGCGCTTTCGCCAGGCGGGAGTCCAATGGGCCAGGGCCACCTGGCCGCATGGCGTCAACCACGGCATCGGCCGATCGTTGCAACCGGCCCCTCCTGTTTTCGCCCTGCTTCGGCCCAGGGCAACAGGCGTTCAACTTTCCCGCCGGAGTCCGCCATGTCCGCCACCCGTTGTCGTCCCATCGTGCCAGGCCTGCTCGCGCTGCTGGTCACTGCCACCGCGCACGCCCACCCGCCGACCGTCACCATCCGCTACGACCAGCCCGAGCAGTTCACCGAAGCGCGCGAGTATCGTCCAGCGACAGCCTCCGGGACGCGCACGGACTATCTGGAGCCGCTCCAGCACTACATGCGCCGGCAGGCGGCCAGGATCCTGCAGGACGATCAGGTGCTGGAGGTGACCATCACCGATGTCGACCGCGCCGGCTCCTATCTGCCCACAGCCACCTCGCCGTACCCGGTCCGGGTGGTCAGCGAGCTCTACCCGCCACGGATCAACCTGCACTTTCGGCTGACCGACGGCCAGGGTCATGTGCTGAGGCAGGGCCAGCGCAAGCTCATCGGCCTGGGTTTCCTGCAGGACGCGCCAGGCGCCGGCTTGAGCACCGACCCACTGCGTTTTGAGAAGCGACTCATCGACCGCTGGTTGCGACACGGTGCGGACCGACTCTAGAACCACTCACCGATGGCCCAAAGTCGGCCTTGCGCCGAACGAACCGCAGGCCCGTACGGCGGGCTGTGAGCAGGGCAGGCGCAGGGTGGGCTTGAGCCCACCAGGCCAACGAAGCGGAAAGGCCAAAGTGCCAAAGTGCAAAAGCACGCACGAGTCGAAGAGCTGGTGGGCTGAAGCCCACCCTACCCACGCATGTGACCGTACGCTGCCGCGGGTGGCAGGGGGCGTACCGCAGCAAGAGCCGAAGAGCTGATGGGCTCAAGCCGGCCGTCCACCTGCCGAAGCGGTGGACCAAGACCCAACTGGGTCCGCCGGCCGCTACGTTGCTCAGGCGCCCGCCAGCGAGTAGCCCTTGAGCCTGGCGGCGAAGTCTTCCAGCGCGCGGATACCGCTCTGTTCGGCTTCGGCGATCCACTGCTGCAGACCTTTCAGTGTCTGCTCGGCCCCGCGCTGCTCCATCAGGGCGGCCAGACGGTTGCGGTACTCGTAGACGGTCTTCAGCGTGGGACGCCGCGCCAGCACGTTGTGCAGCTTGTCGCGGCCCTCGTGGTCCAGCCAGCGGCCGCCATCGGCCAGCGCCCGGCGCACGCGCCGCGGCACCGACCTGAGATTGTCGCCGGCGTGCTGCGCTTCCTCGCGCAGGGTCGGCACCATCACGCCGCGGTAGAAATCGGTCATCGCCTGGAAGCGGTGGGTAAGCACCGCCTTCAGCGTGTCGGTATCGGGCAGGCTCACATTGGGGCGCACGTCCAGCGAAGGCGCCACGCGCAACACCTTGGCCAGGCCCACCGCGCGCAGCGCGCAGATCGCCGCCCAGCCGATGTCGAACTCCCACTTGCGCAGCGCGAACTTGGCCGAGCTGGGGAAGGCGTGGTGATTGTTGTGCAGCTCTTCGCCACCGATCCAGAAAGCCCACGGAATGAGGTTGCGCGCGGTGTCGGCGCTCTCGAAATTACGGTAGCCGGCCCAGTGGCCGATGCCGTTGACGAAGCCGGCGGCCCAGAACGGGATCCACACCATCTGCAGCGCCCACATCGCCACGCCGATCACGCCGAACAGCGCAAAGCTGATGAACAGCATCAGGGTCGGGCCCCAGTACGGGTGGGCGCCGTAGACATGACGCTCCAGCCAGTCGTCCGGTGTGCCGCGGCCGTACTTCTCCAGGTCTTCCGGCACCTCGCTGGCGTCGCGGTACAGCGACACGCCGTCCCAGAACACCTTCTTGATGCCGTAGATCATCGGGCTGTGCGGATCTTCGGCGGTCTCCACCTTGGCGTGGTGCTTGCGGTGTACCGCCACCCACTCCTTGGTGACCATGCCGGTGGTGAGCCAGCCCCAGAAGCGGAAGAAGTGCGCCACCACCGGATGCAGGTCGACGCCGCGATGGGTCTGGCACCGATGCAGATACAGCGTCACCGTGAAGATGGTGAGCTGGGTCATGATCAGCAGGTAGACCAGCTTGGAGAGCCAACCGGCGCCAGTCGCGCCGTCGTTGAGAAAATTCAGTACTGCGTCGAGCATGGAAACACCGCGGAAGTTGAACAATGAGTCTAACCAAGGGTTTCCCTACCCGCCAGCATCCTTGCATGGCGTCACACCGGCGAAACCGGAACTGCCACCCATTGTTTAAACGTGGGGGCAACGTGACAATCAGGCAATGATCCTGCCACACCCGCTGTTAACGCTGGAGCAAGTAAGTCGTCGCCGAGCCGGCCGGCAGGCCGTGCAAGATCTCGGCCTGCGACTGGATCGCGGCCAGGTGCTGGGCCTGCTGGGCATCAATGGCGCCGGCAAGTCGACCACGCTGTCGATGATCGCCGGCGCACTGGCACCGGACAGCGGAACCATACGGCTCGACGGTGTCGACCTGGCCGAGTCCCCGGAGCGGGCCCGCCGACTGGTCGGCTGGCTGCCCGAACGTGCCCCGTTGTGGCAGGAACTGACGGTAAACGAACATCTGGACACGCATGGTCGCCTGCGCGGCCTGAGCGGTGCGTCGCTGCGTAATGCGCGCCGGGCGATCATCGAGCGCCTGGAGCTCGCGCCGCTGGCGCGGCGCCTGGCCGGCGTGCTGTCGCAAGGACAGCGGCAGCGGCTGGGACTGGCCTGCGCCCTGCTGCATGGACCGGCGCTGCTGGTGCTGGACGAGCCCGGCAACGCGCTCGATCCGGTGCAGGTCGCTTCGTTGCGTGCGCTGATCCGCGCGCAGGCCGAGGCCGGTTGCGCAGTGATTCTGTCCACCCATCTGTTGTCCGAGGTGACCGCCGTGTGCGACCGCGTGGCGATCCTGCACGAGGGCACGCTGCGTCACGAGGGGCCGGTCGTACGCGACGACCATGCCGCGCTGGAGCGGATCTTCTTCGACGTGGCGATGAACGGCCGCCGGGCAGACGCCGCATGAGCGTACTGGCGGTGATGCGGCTGGAGCTGCGCCGGCTGTTCGTGCGCCCGCTGGGCTGGGTGCTGGGCGCGCTGGCACTGGCCGAACTGGCATGGCGCTTCGTGCTGCTGCTGGGCGGTTTCCTGGCAGCCCAGGTGCGGCTGGCGGGCAACCCCGGTGGCCCGGGCTATACCGACCTGGTCGCGGTGCCGCTGCTGAGCAGCATGCTGACCGGGGGCTTCCTGCCGTTCGGACTGGCCGAGCTGGCCCTGGTGATCGTGCCGCTGCTGACCATGTCGCTGCTTGCCGGCGAGCGCAGCAATGGCACGCTGCCGCTGCTGCTGGCCAGCGGTTCCCCGGCCTGGCAGATCGTGCTGGGCAAATACCTGGCCGTGCTGGCCTGGTTGCTCGGCTGGCTGGCGCTGGTCCTGGCCATGCCATTGTGCGTGGCGCACGGTACCCACCCGGACTGGGGCAAGCTGGCCGCGGCCAGCCTCGGGCTGGCGCTGATGCTCGCTTGCCTGGCAGCGATCGGCACGGCCTGCTCCGCCTACGCCTCGCACCCGGCGATCGCCGCCGCCACCAGCCTGATGCTGGGGCTGGCGCTGTGGACCATCAACCTGGGGGCGCAGGTTGCGGGGGTCGACAACGGCCTGATCAACTGGCTGGCGCTGACCACTCATCTGGAGAATCTGCTGCGCGGACTGGTCTCCAGTGCCGACCTGGCCTGGTTCGCCTTGTTCACGGCGGCGGCGCTGGTGCTGGGCAGTCATCGCCTGGCCACCGAGCGGAGGCGCCACTGATGCGCCTGGCCCCACGTATCGAAGGCTGGCTTTTCGTGTTGGCGGTGCTGCTGGCTGCGGGCGCCACCGGCTATCTGACCGACCGTGCCCCGGTGGTCGCCGACTGGACCGCCGGTGAGCGCGCCAGCCTGTCGCCGGAAACCCGTGCGGTGCTGGCCCAGCTGCCCGGCCCGGTGCAGATCGTCAGCTACGCGAGCCCTCGCGGCGACCTGCGGCAGCGGGTGGCGGCGTTCATCAAACGCTACAGCCGACTGAAGCCGGACCTGACCCTGCGCTTCGTCGACCCGGAGCTGGACCCGGCGGCGATGCGCGCCCAGGGCATCACCGTGGACGGCGAACTGGTGCTGCATTACCGCGGCCGCGAGCGGCGCCTGGACGAGCTCTCCCGCGAAAGCAGCCTGACCAATGCGCTGGAGCAACTGGCCCGCGGCGAGGACCGGCTGGTCGCCTTCGTCGGAGGCGACGGCGAGCGGCGACCCGACGGGGTGGCCAACGCCGACCTGGGCACCTTCGTGGGCAACCTGCAGAAGCGCGGCATGCGCGCGGTACCGCTGAACTTCAGCCAGGTCACTTCGGTGCCGCAGCACACCGATCTGGTGGTGCTGGCCAGCCCGACCCTGCCATTGCCCGAGGGGGCGGTGAAGGCGCTGGTCGATTACCTGGCCGACGGCGGCAACCTGCTGTGGCTGAGCGAGCCGGGCAATGACGACCTGCACCTGCGGCCACTGGAGGACGCCCTGGGGATCCGTGTGCTGCCAGGGGTGCTGGTCGACGGCAGCGGCGCCGCGCTGGGCTTGAAGGACCCGCGCATGCTGGCGCTGGGCGACTATCCGGCGCAGGCGATCACCCGCGGCTTCAGCCTGACCACGCTGTTCCCGCAGGCATCGGCGCTGGCCCTGACCCACCGCAGCGCCTGGCACGTCGTACCGTTTCTGCGCTCCGGTCCGCAGAGCTGGACCGAGTTCCAGCCGATCGCCAACGACGCCGGCTCCACCATCCGCTACGACGCCGACGCCGGCGAGCTCAAGGGGCCGCTGGACTTCGGTTTCGCCCTGTCGCGGCTGTCGCCGAGCCCGGACAAGGGCGAGCAGCGCGTGGCGGTGATCGGCGATGGCGACTTCCTCTCCAACACCTTCCTCGGCAACGGCGGCAACCGCGCCCTGGGCGAGCGCCTGTTCGACTGGCTACTGGGCGACGACGCGCTGGTGAACCTGCCGCCGCGCGGCGCCCCCGACCGCCTGCTGCAGATCTCCCAGAGCGAACTGAACGTGCTGAGCCTGGGCTTCATGCTTGGATTGCCGGCGCTGTTGCTGGCCCTGGGCGGATCGATCGCCTGGCTTCGGCGCCGGCGCTGAACGATGAGCCGGCGCCACCGCCAGCGCACGATCCTGGCACTGGCCGTGCTGGCGCTGGTCGGCTGGGCCTGGTGGCAGCGCGCGCAGGACCTGCGGCACGCCCCCGGCACCCTGCTGGGGCTGCGCCCGGACACGATCAGCCGGGTCGAACTGCAGCTGCGGCCCGGCCCGGTGGAGCACTACCGCAAGCGCGACGGCCACTGGTGGCGTGTCGACGGAGCGCCGGTGCGCGCCGACGACGGGCGCCTGGCCGACCTGACCGAGATCGCTTCGGCCCCGGTGCTGGCCTGGCGGCCGATCGCCGACTTCGAGCCGGCGCGGATCGGGCTGGATCCACCGATGGCGGTTCTGACCCTGGATGGCCACCGGCTGCAGTTCGGCGACACCGCGGCGACCCGGCCGACCCGCTACGTGCGGGTCGGCGCTCGCGTGGCGCAGGTTTCCGTGCGCCACACGCCACGTGCGGCACGACGCGAAACCACCCGCGCGAACTGAGACCGACGCCGGGTTCGCGGCGTGCCTCGTCTGCAGCCAGCCCGACCTGCTATTTTTGCCGACCGCTCCACGCTTCCGGATCACCAATGTCCTTCCGCCTCGTTCCACTGGCCCTGGCTGCCCTCCTCGTCGGCTGCGCCGGCCTCACGCGCCACGGCTCCCTGCCCGAGGGCACCCGCGCGGATGTGGCGATCCTGGAAACCACCGACGTGCACGCCAACGTGCTCGGCTACGACTATTTCAAGCAGAAGGCGGACCCGACGCTGGGCTACGAGCGCACCGCCACGCTGATCGCGCGGGCGCGCAAGGAATTCCCCAACAGCTTCCTGTTCGACGATGGCGACACCATCCAGGGCACCGTGCTGGCCGATTTCCAGGCGCTGGCCCGGCCGATCGGCTGTGACCAGGAACTGGCAATCTACCGTGCCATGGATTCGGTCGGCTACGACGGGGGCACCGCCGGCAACCATGAATTCAACTACGGCCTGCCGTTCCTGTCGCAGGTCACCGGCACGCCGATGAACGTCGACGGCGGGGCCACTACCGCGTGTGCCGGCCCGCATTTTCCGCTGGTGCTGTCCAATGTCTTCAGCGCCCGCGACGGCAAGCCGATCTTCCGGCCCTGGACCACGGTGACCCGCTCGATCGACGCCTACACGCCCGACGGCAGCCGGGTCACGGTGCCGCTGAAGGTCGGCATCATCGGCTTCACTCCGCCGCCGATCCTGCAATGGGACCAGCAGAAGCTGGCCGGCAAGGTCACCGTCAGCGGCGTGGTGGAGGCGGCCCGGCGCTACCTGCCGCAACTGCAGGCACAGCACCCGGATCTGGTGGTGGCGATCCTGCACGGCGGTCTGGACACCCACCCGTATACCAGCGACATGGAAAATGCCGGCTGGCATCTGGCCGGCGTGCCGGGCATCGACGCGATGCTGCTGGGGCATTCGCACAGCGAGTTCCCCGGCCCGCGCTACGCCGGCCTGCCGCAGGTCGATGCCAGGCGCGGCTTCGTTCGCGGCGTCCCCACTGTCATGGGCGGATTTTTCGGCATGGATCTTGGCGTGATCAAGCTGGCGCTGCGCCGCCAGGACGGCCGTTGGGTGGTCGACAAGGACGACACGCACAGCGAGGTACGGCCGATCTGCAGCGACAAGAGCCATTGCGTGCCGGCCGACCCGACCATTGCGCCGCTGGTCGCGCAGGCGCATCAGGCGGCGATCGGCTACGTCAACACCCCGATCGGCCGCAGCGAGGTGCGCATGAGCAGCTACTTCGCCGACGAGGGCAACATGAGCGCCCTGGCGGTGGTCAATGCCGCCCAGGCGGACTACGTGCGCCGCGAGCTGCCGCGGCTGCGCCCGGACCTGGCCGACGTGCCGGTGCTGTCGGCGGCGGCCGCCTTCCGCACCGGGTTCGGCGGCCCGACCGACTACACCGACGTGCCGCCCGGGCCGCTGACCCTGCGCAACGCCGCGGACCTGTACTTCTATCCCAACACGCTGGCCGCGGTACTGCTCGACGGTGCCGGCCTGAAGGCATGGCTGGAGCACTCGGCGGCACGGTTCAACCGGATTGACCCGAACCAGCCCCAGCCACAGGCGCTGATCAACACGCATGTGACCGGTTACAACTTCGACCAGATCCAGGGTGGTATCCGCTACACCATCGACCTCTCGCAGCCGGCCGGCCGGCGCATCACGACGCTGACCTATCAGGGGCAACCGATCGACCCGCGGCAGCGCTTCGTGGTCGCCACCAACAACTACCGGGCCAGTGGGGGCGGGCATTTCCCCGGCCTGGACGGCAGCTCGGTGGTGCTGGCCGCACCGGACGGGGTGCGCGAGATCGTCTCCGCCTGGATCCAGCGCAAGGGCACCATCACGGCCGACGACCTCCCCGACCGCTCCTGGGCATTCGCACCGCTGCAGCTGCATGGGCCGGTCACCTTCACCGGCGCCGCCGGCAAGCTGCCGGTGGCGAAGGCCGCCGGTCTGACCGGTATCCGGCAGTTGCAGCCCCGCCCGGACGGCACGGCGGTCTACGCGATCGACCTGGGCGCCGCGGCACCCATGGATTGAAACGCCGCTCGAACGTCCCGATCTGGTTCAGCAAGGCGCGGTAAGGCGCCGGCGGCTGGGAAATTTTCCAATACATCCGGATGCCGGCTTGCGGTAGGCTTTCCGCCGTAAGGGGGCGAAGATGGCCATGGCGAGGGCGGGAACCGGCGGCGGGCGACACACCTTCCAGATTGCGCCGCAATATTGTGACGCTGATCACGCGTTCGCGACCTGCCCGGTACGACTTTTGCTTCAGGTTATGGGGCGGCCGTCCACCCTCGGTGACACCGTGTGCGAACGTTCCGGTTGCAAGCCGGGTGCGATCGCCGCGTGTGTCGGCAAGGGGCAAGCTCTCCTCGCGTCCGTTTCAGCCTCGGTCCCCCTGTCGGATCGCGGCTGCAGCGACGCCTTCACGTTTCATCGGATCGAGATCATGCGTCACCACCGGATCACTCGCCATTGCCCCGCTCCCGCCCGACACGGATCGGTCGGCGCGGCGGTGCGCGCGAAATCCGTCGCCACGGAGGCTCCACGACCATGAACCAGCGCGCCTATCGTCACCGCACCGCCGAATCCAGCGGCAGCAGCCCCGATCCGTCGATCGATGCGCGCCCTTATCCGGACAGCACCGAGGAGTGGCTGGCACACCTGCTCTCCACCGAGTCGGACACCCAGGACAGTGCCACCTTCGAGCGCTGGCGCATGGCCGACCCGGAGCACGCCAGCGCCTACGCCCGGGCCGAGCACATCCACCGCACCGGCAACCTGCTTGGCCGTGACCCCCTGCTGCGTGCGGCATCGACGTCATCCAGGAGCGAGTCAGCGCGTCGGCGACAGTGGAGCGTGGCGCTGGGCCTGGCCGCCTGCATGATGCTGGCCTTCGGCGTGCTGTGGCAGATCTGGGGCAGCACCGGCAGCGAACAACGCTACGCCAGTGGACAGGGGCTGCCGCAGACGGTGCAGTTGGCGGACGGCACGCGCCTGCGACTGGACGCACAGACCGAACTCACCGTACGGCTGGGCGAGCAGCAGCGCGAACTGACCCTGCAGCATGGACGCGTCCAGATCGACGTGGCGCACGACCCATCCCGCCCGTTCGTGGCTTACGCAGGGGACAGCGAGATCCGCGATGTGGGCACCGTGTTCCAGCTCAGCGAGGATGACGACGGCGTCGACGTGGGCCTGCTGTCCGGTCGCGTGGCCATCCACTCGGCGCACGGCTGGCAGGGCGAGCTGGCTCCGGCCGAACAAGTGCATATCGACCCCAGCGGCAGGGCGGGTCCGGTACGTGCGCTGGATACCGACGCGGCGACCGGCTGGACTCGCGGAGAGCTGGTGTTCCGCAGCGAGCCACTGGACCGCCTGCTGGCCGACATGAACCGCTACACCACCACCCAGCTGCGCCTGGGCGATCCACAACTGGCCGATATCCAGGTCAGCGGCAGTTTCCGGGCCGGGGATCCCACCGGCCTGGCCAAGGCGCTCGCACGCGGCTGGTCGCTGAAGGTGGTCCGCACCGCACCGGACGAGCTGACCCTGCTCCCGGCCGAGTCGGTCCGGCGGCGTTGAATCGAGGGGGACGGCACCGTGCACCACCGCGTGCCGCCTCCCTTCGCCGGGGTTGGCTGGCATGGGGGCTCTGCCTGGTGCTGCTGTCCCCCTCGGCATGGGCCGTTGCCGCCCACTACGTCCTCCGGCCCGGCTCTCTCGACGACGTGCTGCGCGCCTTTGCCCACCAGAGCGGCAGCCAGTTGCTGTACCCGCCGGAACTGACCGCGGGCAAGCACAGCGGCGGGCTGGATGCCAGCGGCAGCACCGGCGAGGTTCTGCGGCGACTGCTGCGCGGAACCGGCCTGCGGGCAAACGAAGTGGCTCCCGGCACCTATGTGCTCGAAGCGCAGACCAAGCGCCCCCTGCAACCCGAGTTGCCGCCGGTGCCCGAGATCAGTCCACCGACCGAACTGGGCGAAGTCGAGGTCACCGGAACCCATCTGCGCCGTACCGCCTGGGAAAGCGCCGGTCCCTTGAGCGTGATCGACCGCAAGCAGATCGAGCGCAGCGGCTACCAGACGCTGTTCGAGTTGCTGCGGGCGCAGCCGGGCGTAAGGGTCAACAATTCCCCGGTTGCGATGGGCGACGGCACGCTGTTCCAGAACAATGGCCTGTCCGGCGCCACCGGTGCCGCCGCCGCCGATCTGCATGGCCTGGGCCCTACCGCCACGCTGTTCCTGATCGACGGCCAGCGGATGGCCGGCTACGGGTTGGCGCAGGGCGAGTTCGGCCTGGTCAACGACCTGGACAGCATCCCATTGGCACTGATCGAGCGCATCGAGATCCTGCGCGATGGCGCCTCGGCCATCTATGGCTCCGATGCCATGGCCGGCGTGGTCAACATCATCCTGCGCAAGCAGTTCGAAGGCATGGCGGTGGACAGCAACGCGGGCCTGTCCGGCCACGCCGATGCCGGTCAGCAGCGCATCACCGTCACCATGGGCACCCATACTCGTCAGGGCGCCAACCTGACCTTCGGCGCCGATTGGTTCAAGCGCGACCGGTTGCTCGGCGGCCAACGCCACTGGGCACTGGCGCCCTCGCCGCAACTGCCGGCCGAATTCGACATGCGCAACGCGGCGCCGAACTACTTCTATTTCGACAACGGCCAGGTGGCCCATGTCGGCGGCACCGGTTGCCCACGATTCCGGTCGGACGACCCATGCAGCCGCTACAGCACCGAGCCGACCACGCTGCAGTCCAGCCTGGACAGCCGCTCGCTGCTGGCGCATGCCGACCACCCGCTCGGGCCACTGACCGCGTTCGCCGACCTGCGCTGGACCAGGCTCGAGCAGAGCCAGCAGTCGGGACCGGCCACGGTCGACTTCCTGGTCAACGATCCGAGCCAGCCCGACGGGGTCCGGCAAACCACCTATGCCTTCGCCGATGTGGGGCCGATCCGGGACACCACCCGCTCGCGCAGCCGCCAGGTCACCCTCGGCCTGCGTGGAAGCCCGGGCGACTGGAACTGGGAGGGCCGGGTCGACGACCAGCGCAACAGTGGCACCGACCGTGTCCGCGGCCTGCTGCGCAGCCGTGTGCTCGACCAGTTGCTGGCCGACCGCAGCTATCGCCTCGGCGCGCGCAGCAACCTGCGCAGCCTGCTGGATGTGCTGTCGCCCATGCTGCTGCGTACCGGGCAGACCAGCCAGACCAGCGCCAGCCTGCGCGCCGCCGGGCCCATCGCGCAATGGAAGGCCGGCGAGGTGGCGTTGGCCGTGGGTGCCGAGGGCTACCGTGAACAACTCGACGACCAACCCGACCCGCTGCTGATCGGCAACGAGGTATTCCAGTTCCAGCCGCCTTACGCGCGCCACGGCGATCGCTGGAATTCGGCCGCCTACGTGGAGCTGGAGAGTCCGCTGGGGTCGGATGTAAGCGTCAACCTCGCTGCCCGCGCCGATCACAGCGGCGGTTACGGCTGGGCGTTTTCGCCACGGCTGGGGCTGAAGTGGAACGTGAGCGACGCATTCACCCTGCGCGGAACCGTTGCGCGCGGTTACCGCGCGCCGACCCTGCCCGAGCTCAACCGGTCGCAGGCGAACGTCCCCACCGGGGTGCTGGTCGAAGTGCCGGCCACCCTGCTGCCCTGCCGCGACGCCGCCGTGCAGAGCGATGGCAGCGCACTGTGCACCCTGCGGCTGGACCGGATCTCCAATCCCGACCTGAAGCCGGAGCGCTCCAGCAGCCTGACCCTGGGCATGGTGCTGGCGCCGACTCCGGCGCTGGGCATTGCCCTGGATCTGTACCAGATCCGCCGCACCCACGAGATCAACGCGCTGCCGGTGGCCTATGCGATGGATCACCCCGACAGCTACCCGCAACTGTTCCGCCGCGATGCCAGCGGTGTCCTTTACGCCTTCGACCAGCAACTGGTGAACCTTGGGCATACCCGGGTGCGCACCGTCGACCTGGATGTGCACTACCGGCTGGAGACCCGCAGCCATGGCAGCTTCGCCTTCAACCTGGGGGTCGACTGGCTGGCGCAACTCAAACGGCAGATGCAGCCGGGGGCAACCGGGCAGAATTACGCCGGCTATGCCGACCAGCCGCGCGCCACCGCGCTGGCCGGGGTGGACTGGTCGCGTGGGGACTGGGATGCGGCGGCCAACCTGCGCTACACCGGCGCCTACCGCTTCGCCGACAGCGACGATGGCACGCCGACCTGTCCGTCGGCGCAGCGCGCGCGAGGCCGTTGCACCACGCCCGGGTTTGGCCTGCTCGATCTGAATCTGGACTATACCGGCGTCCGCCACTGGCGCTTCGGCATCAACCTGCACAATGTGCTGAACCACCGCCCGGTGTATTACGGCAACCCGGCACTGGCCTACAATCCGGCGTTCGACGACGTGGTCGGCCGCTACCTGCTGCTCAGCCTGCACTACCAGCGCTGAAGCCGGCGCGCCGCGCTGCCGACCCATTCGGGGATGGCAGCGGTGGAGACCGGGTCCGATTTCGTCAGGTCGCGTTGCAACCGTCCGCGCATCACTGCCGCAGCGACATCCTGAGTGCGGTGCACGGCCGCCGCTGCTGCGATAATCCGCTGCAGGTGCCAGGACCCGCCGCCGACGCCCGACCTCACCGCGGCCGGCGCGTTCGCCGGCCGGCCGCGAATCGCCCGATCACTACAGGAGCGCGCATGAACGCCACCGCCGGGGAACCCGTCGGCCATTCCCGCCGGCAGCGCGAGGTGGCCGCTGCCTTTGCACCGTCCTGCGTGGGCAACGTGGCGGTGGGCTTCGACATCCTCGGCCACAGCATGGCCGGCGCCGGTGATCGCGCCGTGGTGCGGCGCGTCGCGGGCAACCAAGTGCGGATTTCAGCCATCCATGGCGACGTGACCGGCCTGCCGCGCGAGCCAGGCCGCAACACCGCCAGCGCGGGGCTGTTGGCCCTGTTGGCAGCGGTAAGACCGGGCCATGGATTCGAGATCGAGCTGCACAAGGGGATCGCTCTGGGCTCCGGCATGGCCGGCTCCGCCGCCTCCTGCGTGGCGGCGCTGGTGGCAGCCAATGCGCTGCTGGCCCAGCCGCTGCCACGCGAGGCGTTGTATCCCTTCGCACTGGACGGCGAGGCGGTGGCCAGCGGCGGACGACACGGCGACAACGTCGGCCCCATGCTGCTGGGAGGCCTGGTGCTGGCTACCGAACAGCGACTAGTTCGGATCCCGGTCCCGCGGACCTGGCATTGCGCGTTGGTGCACCCGCACCATGTACTTGAGACACGCCGGGCGCGTGCCGCGCTGGCCGGCGACTACCCGTTGCAGCAATTCGTGGCCCAGAGCGCCCGGCTGGCGCTGGTGCTTGCCGGTTGTTATCGGGGCGAGGCGGCGCTGGTGCGCGAGGGGCTTCAGGATGTCCTGGTCGAGCCACGCCGTGCGGCACTGGTGCCGAACTTCGCCCGGGTCAAGCAGGCGGCGCTGGACCATCATGCGCTCGGCGCCAGTATCTCCGGCGCCGGCCCCAGCGTGTTCGGCTGGTACGAATGTGCCGGCGATGCCGAGAGCGCCGCAGCGGCGATGCGTGCAGCGTTCGCCGAGGCGGGGCTGCACGCCGATGCCTTCGTCGCCCCGGTCGACGGGCCCGCGGCGGTGCTGCTGGACGATGCGACAATCGCCGCGGACCGCGCGTGACCGCCGCGCTGCGCTACGTCAGCACTCGCGGCGGGTGCGCGCCGACGGGTCTGGGTGAGGCAATCGGCGCCGGCCTGGCGCCGGACGGCGGGTTGTTCGTGCCCGAAGCATGGCCATCGCCCGACCTTGATGCGTTTGCCCGGTCGCGATCGCTGGTCGACACGGCGACCACCCTGCTGGCACCGTTCTTCGCCGGCGACCGGCTCGCGCGGGAGCTGCCGGCGATGTGCCGCGAGGCGTTCGACCTGCCGCTGCCGCTGCGTCCGCTGCGGGACGGTCGGGGCCAGGTACTGGAGCTGTTCCACGGGCCTACCGCGGCGTTCAAGGACTTCGGTGCGCGCTTCCTGGCCGCGTGCATGGCCAGGTTGCCGCGCACGCGCCCGCTGACCATCCTGGTGGCCACCTCGGGCGACACCGGTGCGGCGGTAGCGGCGGCCTTCCACCGGCGTCCGGGCATGCGGGTGGTGATCCTGTACCCGGACGGTCGCGTGTCGCCGCGCCAGGCCCACCAGCTGGGCTGCTTCGGCGACAACGTGCAGGCGTTGCGCGTGGCTGGCCGTTTCGACGATTGCCAGCGGATGGTCAAGGCGGCCCTGGGTGATCGCACGTTGCAGGAACGCGTACCGCTGTCCTCGGCCAACAGCATCAGCCTGGGCCGGCTGCTGCCGCAGATGAGCTATTACGCGCACGCGGCGCTGGACTGGCGCCGGCATCACGCCGGTCCGCTCAACCTGATCGTGCCTACCGGCAACCTGGGCAACGCGCTGGCCGCGCTGTGGGTGCGCCGGCTCGGACTGCCGGTGGGCGAGGTGCGGCTCGCGTGCAATGCCAACGCCGCCCTGCGCGACCACCTGGCCGGCGCCCGGTACCGTCCGCGCGAGGCGGTCGCCACCCTGGCCAACGCCATGGACGTGGGCGCGCCGAGCAATCTGGAGCGGCTGCACTGGACCTTTCCGGACCTGGCGCGGTTGCGACGGTGCACCGCCGCGACCTGCGTGGACGACGCCACCATCGGGCGGGTGATCGCCCGCCAGGCCCGCGAGCACGACGAGATCGTCTGCCCGCACACGGCGACCGCACTGGCCGTGCTCGAGGAGCTGCGCACCGATGGCGACAGCCGGCCGTGGACGGTGGTGGCGACGGCGCACCCGGCCAAGTTCGAGCAGGTGGTCGAGCCGCTGGCCGGCCGCGCGGTAACGGTACCGGCGGCCCTGCAGGCGATGCTGGCGCGGCCGGCCGCAGCCGAACCGATCGCCGCGGAGCCGGCCGATCTTCGTGATTGGCTGCTGGCGCACGCTGGCGCCTGGTAGCGCATCATGTCGCGTGGCCGCCGCCTGCCTGATGTTTGGCCACGCCGGGCCGATAACGACCCGCGCCGGTTCAGAACAGGTCGATGCTGCCGGCGACCACACTTTCACCCAGCTGACCGGCTTCGCGCAGGACCTCGTAACCCTCCACCCGGTTGCGCCCATGCTCCTTGGCGAAATACAGCGCCTTGTCGGCCCGGTCCAGCACCGTGGCCGGGTAGTCATGCGCACCGACCCGCGCGTAGCCGACGCTGACGGTGACCTCCACCACCTGCGGGAAGCGATGTTCGGCCACGGTGCGACGGAATCGCTCCATCACCGCCTGGGCCACGCCGGCGTCCTCGGCGCGCAACAGCACCACGAACTCCTCGCCGCCGAAACGGAACGGCACGTCGCCGTGACGGAAGCCCCTGCGCATCAGCTGGGCCAGCAGCAGAATCACCTCGTCGCCATAAATGTGGCCGTAGTTGTCGTTGATCCGCTTGAAGTGGTCGATGTCGATGATCGCCAGCCAGAGTGGCGCATCCCCGGCCACGGCGCGCCGCTCTTCCGGCGTGGAGGCAGCGTGCGCAAGTGGCGCATCGAGCAGGCGCTGCAGGTGGCGGTCGAAGGTGCGCCGGTTGTACAGGCCGGTCAGCTTGTCGCGCTCGCTCTCGCTGAGCAGTGCGGTGTAGTTGGCATAGATGCGCACGAAACCATCGACCAGCGGACCGACCGGGCCCAGTGGTTGCATGCTGTCGATCTGCAGCGCGGCGATCGCCCGCCCTTCGCGCAGGATCGGCACGATCAGCTGATAGCCGTGTACCGGGTCGCTGATCGCCTGCGGCTGCAGGCTCTCCAGGCAACGCTGCAGCGGTGGGTAGGCCACCTCGCCGGTGAGCGGCTCGATCGCATGCACACGGTAGCCATGGTCCCGCTCCATGACGCAGTGGACGATGGTCTCCAGCTGCCCCTGGCTGTCGGCCCCGCGCTTGCACAACGACACGCTGCGGGCAGCAGCCAGCTGGGCCAGCGACAGCACCAGGCTGTGGTCCAGCGCCTCGATGTCGCGCAGATGGGTGAACGCGGCCACCGAGTCGAGCAGGCGTGCGTGTTCCAGCAGTTCCGCCGGCGGCGCCGACTTGTCCGGTAGTGGTGGCGCGTCGAGCGTGGCGGCCACCGGCTTGGCAGGGGTCATCTTGCAGGCGGCGGACACGGGCACCTCCAGTACGCCGGCGAACACGGCACCGGACACTTGCATGGCCACACCCGAGCGGTTGTCGCGGGAGCCGGCCTGTGCAGGCGTATCGGCCCGCCCGCGCAGCGCCTTTAGCACCGGTCACCCGGAACGCGCCGCAGTTCACCGTTTTCCCCATACGCGTCGCGTCGGCGAGCCGGCGACAGGAACGCATTCCAGAGCGGTGCAAACGCCCACTGCGTCACGCGACCGGGGCCAATCGCTTTGGCTACACTGGGCGCATGGCTCCCCCGTCTCGCAAGCGCCCGCGGCGCACCCCCACTCCGGCTCGACCGCGCCCGGCGAACACGTCCAAGGCGCGCCCGGCACGGCCGACCGACAGCTCGATGCGTGCCTCGCGTGTGCTGGACCGGCTGCTGCGCAACGTGCCCGAGCGGTACCGCGAGAAGGCCCACGACTATCTGGTGCTGACCCGGATGGATCGGCCGGTGGGCGCCCTGCTGCTGCTGTGGCCGACCTGGTGGGCCCTGTGGCTGGCGGCGGGCGACTTTCCGCCATGGGGCGCCCTGCTGATTTTCACCCTGGGCGTGTTCGCCATGCGCGCGGCCGGTTGCGCCATCAACGATTTCGCCGACCGCAAGCTCGATCCGCAGGTCGAGCGCACTGCCGGCCGCCCGATCGCCTCGGGCCGGGTCAGTCCGCGCGAGGCACTGGCGGTGTTTGCCGCGCTGCTGGCGTTCGCCTTCATCCTGGTGCTGTTCACCAACCGGCTGACCATCCAGCTGTCGTTCGCCGGCGCTGCGCTGGCGGCGGTGTATCCGTTCACCAAGCGCTATACCTACATGCCGCAGGTGGTACTCGGCGCGGCGTTCGGCTGGTCGATTCCGATGGCCTTCGCCGCGGTGGCCGGCAGCGTGCCACCCCTGGGCTGGCTGCTGTTCCTGGGCAACATCCTGTGGTCGGTGATCTACGACACCGAGTACGCCATGGTTGACCGCGAGGACGACCTGAAGGCCGGCGCCAGGTCCACTGCGATCCTGTTCGGCGACGCCGATGTGCCGATCCTGGCGATCCTCATGGCCACCTTCCTGCTGGCCATGCTGTTTGTCGGCCAGCGCGCTGGCCTGGGCTGGCCGTACTGGCTCGGCCTGCTGCTGGCCGCCGCGCTGTTCGGCTACCAGTTGTGGCTGATCCGGGGCCGCGCCAAGTCCGCCTGCCTGGCTGCATTCCGCCACAACAACTGGCTCGGCATGACGCTGTGGATGGGGATCGTGCTGGCGCTGGCGCTGCGTTGAAGGCAGGGGCCAGCGAATCGGCAAGGCGCAGCGCCGCATCCCGACATGGCACACGCCCGCTTCGCCAACGGCACCAGAGGAACAGCGCGAGACCGGGGTTGCTGCGATGGCCCAGCCGCGCCGGCCGCTTGCATGCGCCTCGCCGCCTCAGCGGTTCCGCGGCGCTGGCGCGCGCGCCAGCGCCCAGACGTCGACCCGTCGCACGCCCGCGCGCTTGAGCACGCGCGTGCATTCGGCCAGGGTCGCACCGGTGGTCATCACGTCGTCGAGGATCGCCACGTGCGATGGCAGCGGTACCTGCCTGCATACGGCGAATGCGCCGCGCACGTTGCGCCGCCGCTCGCGCGCCTCGAGCTCGGTCTGCGCGCCGGTGGCGCGCGTGCGCAACAGCACCTCTGCGTGCAGCGGTATCTTGAAGGCACGCGCCAGTGGCCGCGCCAGCTCCAGCGCCTGGTTGTAGCCGCGCTGGCGCAGCCGGCCGACATGCAGCGGCACCGGCAGCAGCAGCGCCGGCGGCTCGATCACCATCGCCTCGCGCGTCCACAGCGTGGCCAGGACCCGCCCGGTGGCCAGGTCGCCGTCAAACTTGTAGCGCGACTCCAGCCGGTCCAGCGGCCAGCCATAGCGGAACGGCGCCCAGGCCGCGTCCCACGGCGGCGGGCGTCGCTGGCAGCGGCCGCAGAGCGCGATCGGGGCGGCCAGCGGCAAGGCGCAGCGTCCGCAGCAGGGGCGGTTGCGGGGCAGCTCACCGGCACAGGCCCGGCACAGGTCCAGCCCGTCGTCGCCCGGCGCCCCGCACAGCAGGCAACGCAGCGGCAACAGCCATTGCTGGCAGCGAGCCAGGCAGCCGGCCAACGCATCCATGCGTGGCACCGGTCAGCTGCCGGGCTTGTACATCGCCGCGTCCAGGATCGACCACAGGTGGATGATCCAGCCCATCCAGATGACCCACAGCAACGCGGCCAGCACGAACATCACCAGCGCCTTCAGGAAACGCCCCTGCACCAGCTGGCCCAGACCTGGAATGAAGAAACTGCAGATGGCCGCGAGAACGTTGCCCGTGCTGCCCTGACCTGCGCTCATGCGGAAGTCCTCCCTATCGATGGCCCATGGTAGCGGCTCGACGTGAACGCAGCACATGTCAACTTATATTGACGCTTCCAGGTTGACATCGGCAAAGGTGCACACCGACACTGACGCGCCCGCGGATCCGGAACCGACAGCATGACCGACCCCACCCTGCGCCACGACTGGACCCGCGACGAGGTGCGCGCCTTGTTCGCGCGGCCGTTCAACGACCTGCTTGCGCAGGCGCATGCGGTGCACCGGCAACACCACGACCCCAACGCGGTACAGGTGTCCACGCTGCTGTCGATCAAGACCGGCGGCTGTCCGGAAGACTGCGCCTACTGTCCCCAGGCGCACCGCTACGACACCGGCGTGCAGGCGCAGAAGCTGATGAGCGTGGAGGCGGTGCTCGAGCGCGCCCGCGCGGCCCGTGACGCCGGTGCCAGCCGGTTCTGCATGGGCGCGGCCTGGCGCGGACCGAAAGACCGCGACGTGGCCAGGGTGGCGCAGATCGTCAGCGCGGTGAAGGCGCTGGGACTGGAGACCTGCGCCACCCTGGGCATGCTCAGTGGCGCGCAGGCGCGCATCCTCAAGCAGGCTGGGCTGGACTACTACAACCACAATCTCGACACCGCACCCGAGTTCTACGGTGAGATCATCCACACCCGCGCCTACCAGGATCGACTGGACACGCTTGAACAGGTGCGCGCGGCGGGACTGAAGACCTGCTGCGGCGGCATCGTCGGCATGGGCGAGGATCGCCACCAGCGCGCCGGCCTGCTGCAGGCGCTGGCCAACCTGCCCGAGCACCCGCAGTCGGTGCCGATCAACCAGCTGGTGGCGGTACCGGGCACGCCGCTGGCCGATGCCGCGCCGCTGGATCCATTCGAATTCGTCCGCACCATCGCGGTGGCGCGGATCCTGATGCCGGCCTCGATGGTGCGCCTGTCGGCCGGTCGCCAGCAGATGGACGATGCGGTGCAGGCGCTGTGCTTCTTCGCCGGCGCCAACTCGATCTTCTACGGCGAAAAACTGCTGACCACCGGCAACCCGGACGTGGAACAGGACCGTGCCCTGTTCCAGCGGCTGGACCTGCACGCACTGGAGGTGGCGGCCGCGTCCGACACCGTCCACGCCGACATCCTGGGCGAGCCGGGCGGGGTCGGCTGCGGCAACGGTTGCGGCTGCCACGACGCGGCCGCCTGAGAGTCCGTCGCATGCACGCCCACGCGATCTGTGCCGCATGCCGCGTTCCCGGGCCGGCACGATGACGCGCGCGCGAGCGGCCGCTGGCGATCGGCCGGACCTGCTGGCACGCCTGGCCAAAGCGGCGCAGCAGCGCAGGCAGGCCGACCTGTGGCGCGAGCCCTTCACGGTGACCGCCACCGATGGCCCCTGGCTGGAACGTGGCGGCCGTCGGCTGCTGTCGTTCTGCAGCAACGATTACCTGGGGCTGGCGCAGCACCCGCAGTTGCTGGCCGCGCTCAAGCGCGGCGCCGAGCGCACGGGCGTAGGCAGCGGTGCGGCCGCCCTGGTCTGCGGCCAGCACAGCGAGCACCTGGCGCTGGAGGAAGCGCTGGCGGCCTGGACCGGGCGCGAGCGTGCGCTGCTGTTCCCCTCCGGCTACATGGCCAACCTTGGCGTACTGCAGACCCTGCTCGCGCGCGGTGACCTGTGCCTGCAGGACAAACTCAACCATGCCTGCCTGCTCGACGGCGCGAGCCTGGCCGGAGCGCAACTGAAGCGCTACCCACACGGCGACGTCGCTGCCGCCGCGCGACAGTTCGCCACCCTCGCCGGCGCACCGGCCGTGCTGGCCACCGACGGGGTATTCAGCATGGATGGCGACCTGGCGCCGCTGCCCGAGCTGGCCGCGCTGTGCCGGGCCGAGGGCGCCACCTTGATGGTCGACGATGCGCATGGGCTGGGCGTGCTGGGCCACAACGGCGCCGGCAGCGTGCAGGCGGCCGCGCTGGGGCCACGCGAGGTGCCGGTGTTGATGGCCACCCTGGGCAAGGCGCTGGGTTGCCACGGCGCCTTCGTGGCCGGTTCGGCCGAGCTGATCGACGGGCTGCGGCAGTTCGCGCGCCCCTACATCTACACCACCGCCATGCCGCCGGCGCTGGCCGCCGCGGCACTGGCTGCGGTCAGGGTGGTGCGCGAGGAGGGTTGGCGACGCGAAAAGCTGGCCCTGCTGATCGCCCGCTTCCGCGCCGGCGCGACCGAACGCGGTTTGCCGCTGCTGCCCTCGAACACGCCGATCCAGCCGCTGTTGCTGGGTTCGCCGCAGGCCGCGCTGGAGGTGGCTCGTCGGCTCGAGCAGCAGGGCCTGTGGGTCACCGCGATCCGCCCACCGACCGTGCCCGCCGGCAAGGCGCGGCTGCGCATCACCCTGTCCGCGGCCCACGACGTGGCGCAGGTGGAACGTTTGCTCGATGCGCTGGCCGGGCATGTCCCCGAAGCAGCGCCGCTATAATGCGCCGGCTGCCTTGCCGAATCCCCCGCATGTCGATCGTCAATCTGTCCGCCTACCGTTTCGTCAGCCTGGACGACCTGCCCACGCTGCGCGAGTGGATGCTCGAGCGCTGCCTGGCGCTGGGCCTCAAGGGCACCATCCTGCTCGCTCCCGAGGGCATCAACCTGTTCCTGGCCGCGCCGCGCGAGGCGGCCGAGGCGTTCATGGACGAGCTGCGCCAGGACGCGCGCTTTGCCGGCCTGCAGGCCAAGGAATCGCTGTCTGCCACGGTGCCGTTCGGTCGCATGCGGGTGCGGCTGAAGCAGGAGATCATCACCATGCGCCGTCCGGCGATCTGCCCGGAGGCCCAGCGCGCCGCCGCGGTCGCGCCGGCCACGCTCAAGCGCTGGCTGGACCAGGGCCACGACGACGACGGACACGAGGTAGTGCTGCTCGACACGCGCAACGACTACGAGACCGCCCTGGGCAAGTTCCCGCAGGCGGTGGCGTACGGGCTGGCCTCGTTCACCGGCTTTCCCGCGGCGATCGCCGCCGACCGCGAGCGCTACCGGGACAAGACGGTGGTGTCGTACTGCACCGGCGGCATCCGCTGCGAAAAGGCGGCGCTGCACATGCAGGAGCTGGGCATGCAGCGGGTCTACCAGCTCGACGGCGGCATCCTGGATTACTTCAAGGAGACCGGCGGCGCGCACTGGCAGGGCGCCTGCTTCGTCTTCGACGGACGTGGCGCGGTCGACCCGCAACTGGCGCCGGCCGGGGCCCCGCCACCCGAGCCGGCGCTGGTCGCATGAGCCTGCATATCGAGACCCACGGCAACGGCCCGCAACCGCTGGTGCTGATCCATGGCTGGGCCATGCACGGCGGCGTGCTGGCGCCGCTGGTGCAGGCGTTGGCCGAGCGCTGCACGATGTACGTGGTCGACCTGCCCGGACACGGCCATTCGCGCCACTGCGGGTTGCCGCTGGAACTGGACGCCTGCAGCCGGGCGATCGCCGAGGCAACCCCGCCGGCGACATGGCTGGGCTGGTCGCTCGGCGGCCTGGTGGCACTGCACGCGGCGCTGGCGTTGCCCGCGCAGGTACGCGGCCTGGCCATGCTCTGCGCCACGCCCAGGTTCGTGCGCGCCGTGGACTGGCCCCACGGCAGCGACGCGACCCTGGTGCACCAGCTGGCGCTGGACCTGGAAACCGACTACCAGGGCACGCTGGAGCGGTTCCTGGCGCTGGAGGCCATGGGCAGCAGCGATCCGCGCGGCGAACTGCGGCGCCTGCGTGAACTGGTGTTCGCGCGCGGCGAGCCGGAGCTGCGGGTGCTGCAGGAGGGCATCGCTCTGCTCGAGCGGACCGACCTGCGCCCGCGCCTGGCCGGGTTGTCGCTGCCCAATGCCTGGCTGGCCGGGCGACGCGACCGGCTGGTACCGCCGCAGGCGATGCAGTGGTCCGCCGAGCAGGCCCACGGCCGCTTTGCCGAGATAGCCGGCGCCGGGCATGCCCCCTTCATCGGCCACGCCCAGGCGCTGGCCACCGCACTGCAGCCGCTGCTGCGGCAGGTCGCCATGGCGGCCGAGGACCTCCCGACCCGATGAAAAAGCACACCAGCGCACCGTTCCAGCTCGACCGTCGCCAGGTGCGCCTGAACTTCGGCGGCGCGGCCTCCACCTACGAGCAGCACGATGTGCTGCAACGCGAGGTGCAGCAGGAGCTGCTTGGCCGTCTGGACTTCTACCAGGCGCAGCCGGAGCGCGTGGTCGACGTCGGTGCCGGTACCGGCCGCGGCAGTGCCGCGTTGAAGCAACGCTACCCCAAGGCCCAGGTGCTGGCGATGGACTTCGCCCTGCCGATGCTGCGGGTGGCCCGGCAACATGCCGGCTGGCTGCGCCCGTTCCAGCGGATCTGCGCCGACGCCACCACGCTGCCGCTGCCCGACCACAGCGTGGACGTGCTGCATTCGAACCTGTGCTTCCAGTGGATCGACGACCTGGCGCTGCTGTTCGGCGAATGCGCCCGGGTGCTCAGGCCCGGTGGCTTGCTGCTGTTCTCCAGCTTCGGTCCGGACACGCTCAGGGAGCTGCGCGCGGCCTGGGCCAGCGTCGACCAGCAGCCGCATGTGGGCCGTTTCCTGGACATGCATGACGTGGGCGACGCGCTGCTCAACGCCGGACTGCGTGACCCGGTGCTGGACGTATCGCGCTACACGCTCACCTACGCCCAGCCCCGCGACCTGCTGCGCGAACTGCAGGGACTGGGCGCGAACAACGCCGATCGCACCCGCCACCGCGGACTCACCGGCAAGTCGCACTATCGCGCGATGCTGCACGCCTACGAGGCAATGCGCGTGGACAGCCGGATTCCGGCGACCTGGGAAGTGGTCACCGCGCATGCCTGGGGTGCGGCGCCCGGACAGCCACGACGCGCGCCCGGCGGTGGCGAGATGGCCACCTTCTCGGTGGACGCGCTGCGCAACTCGCGCCGACGCTGAGCCCGCTGCTCGCGGAGCATTCACACCCTCCCCACCTAGACTGGAACACCTCGCCACTGACGTCGGAGTCGCGGATGAGGTTGCAGGACAAGGTTGCACTGGTGACCGGCAGCGCGCAGGGCATCGGTCGCGCCATCGCGCTGCGGCTGGCGCACGAGGGCGCCTCGGTGATTCTCGAGGATCGCATCGACAACGCCCGCGCCGAGCAGACCCTGGCCGAGCTCAAGGCCACCGGTGCCAGGGTCTGCCTGATTACCGGCGACATCGGCCGGGTCGAGGACGACCGCCAGGTGGTCCTCAAGAGCCTCGAGCAGATGGGACGCATCGACATCCTGGTCAACAATGCCGGGGTCGAGCGTCGCGCGCCTTTCCTGGACGCCACCGAGGCCGACTACGACCTGGTACTGGGGGTAAACCTCAAGGGCGTGTTCTTCCTGACCCAGGCATTCGCCCGCCATGTGCGCCAACGCGGTGGCGGCGGCCGCGTCATCAACATCAGCTCGGTGCACGAGCAGTTGCCGTTCCCGCATTTCGCCAGCTACTGCGCCAGCAAGGGCGGCCTGAAGATGCTGATGCGCGACCTGGCGATCGAGCTTGCGCCACTGGGCATCACCGTCAACAACGTCGCGCCCGGGGCGATCCGCACCCCGATCAACGCGCACCTGATGGAAAGCCCGCAACTGATGGAGGCGCTGCTGGCCAATATCCCGCTGCAACGGCTGGGCACCCCCGAGGACGTGGCCGGTGCGGTGGCCTATCTGGCGTCCAACGACGCCAGCTACGCCACCGGCAGCACGCTTTACGTCGATGGAGGGCTGCTGTGGAACTACGCCGAGCAATGAGCGACGACCGCCCGGACCCGGAACTGGCGGCGAAGGCCGCCGAAGCCGCTCCCGGCGGACACCCTGACGCCGGCCGACCGCTACCAGGAGCTGTTCGTCGAGGTGCAGATGCGCCGGGTGTTCAAGGACGGCAAGACCTTCGTCGATTGCGCGCCCAAGCAGGATCCGGAGGCGATCCTGAAGGCCTACCGGAACGCAATGCGACGAGCCGGGCTTCGATCTGCACCGCTTCGTGCACGCGCACTTCGACCCGCCGGAGATCCACCAGAGCCACTACAAGTCGATTCCCGGCCAGCCCATCAAGGACCATATCGACCGTTTGTGGGACGTGCTGACGCGGCACCCGCGCAAGCATCCGCCGCGCTCCTCGCTGCTGCCGCTGCCGCACGCCTACGTGGTGCCCGGCGGCCGCTTCGGCGAGCTGTACTACTGGGACTCCTACTTCACCATGCTCGGGTTCCGCTCCAGCGGCCGACTGGACCTGCTGCGCTCGATGGCCGACAACTTCGCCTACCTGATCGACACCTACGGGCACGTCCCCAACGGCAACCGCACCTACTACCTCAGCCGCTCGCAGCCGCCGGTGTTCGCGCTGATGGTGGAGCTGTTCGAGCGCGAGGGCGTCTGCCATGCCCTGGATTACCTGCCGCAGCTGCGCAAGGAATACACCTACTGGATGGAGGGCGCCGACGAGCTGCGGCCGGGCGAGTGCTTCCGTCATTGCGTGCGGCTGGAAGACGGCAGCCTGCTCAACCGTTACTGGGACGACCGCGACACGCCGCGCGAGGAGTCCCATCGCGAGGACGTGCTGACCGCGCGGCAATCCGCCCGCCCCGCGCATGAGGTGTACCGCGAGCTGCGTGCCGGGGCCACCTCCGGCTGGGACTTCAGCTCGCGCTGGTGCGACGATCCGCGGTCGCTGGCCAGCATTCGCACCACCGGCATCCTGCCGGTCGACCTGAACAGCTTCCTGTACAAGCTGGAACGACAGATCGGCCTGCTCAGCCATGCCTGTGGCATGCGCAAACAGGCCGAGCGCTTCCATCACCTGGCAATGGCACGCCGCACCGCCATCAACACCCGGCTGTGGAGCGGCGAGGCAGGCGCCTACCTCGACTTCGACTGGCAACGCGACATCCCCCGCGAGACGCTCAATACCGGCACCGTCGCACCGTTGTTCGTGAACCTGGCCAGCCGCGAGCAGGCGCACCTGACCGCCCGGGCGCTGAAGGAGCGCCTGCTCGAAGCCGGCGGCATCGGCACCACCGAGCACGCCAGCCCGGAGCAATGGGACAAGCCCAACGGCTGGGCGCCCCTGCAATGGATGGCCATCTGCGGCCTGCGCAACTACGACGAGCCGCTGGCCGAGGAGATCGCCTGCCGCTGGATGAACACGGTCAGCACGCTGTACCGGCGCGAAAGCAAGCTGGTGGAGAAGTACGTGCTGGTACCGCAGGAGGGGGGCCCGGTCGGTGGCGGTGGCGGCGAGTACGAACTGCAGGACGGCTTCGGCTGGACCAACGGGGTCACCCGCAAGCTGCTGGCCGAGCATCCGGCCGACCAGGCCAACGAGGCGCGTGCCGACAGCCGCTGAGCGCGCCGGGCGAGGCCCCGGGGCGAGCCCGCCGGTCGGTCGCTTCCGGGAATCGGGCTTTGGTGGGCGAGAGGAAAGTCCGGCTGTGCGGAGACGGATTTTCAGCGGTTCGCCGGCAGATCGACGGGAACATGCACCGCACAGCCCGGCGGACTAGCGTCCGACAGGCCCCTGCCCATCGTCGCCTACCCCGAGCTTACTCATCAGCGCCTGCGCGTCGAACGGTGCGTGCACCTTGGCGTCGTTGTCGAAATAGCAATAGACGTCCCGCCCGACACGCCTGGGCGGCGCGCTGGTGCTGATCCGCTGCGCGCCCCGCGGCTGGCTGCCGCGGGCCCACGCCCGGATCCGGCGAGCCCAGTCATCCAGCGCCACGTCACTGTAGCCGCTGGCATACAACTCCTGGTCGCCGTGCAGGCGCAGGTACATGAAATCAGCGGTGACGTCCTCCAGGTACGGCCAGCGTCCGGCGGTATCGGCCACCACCAGTGCCACCTTGTGCCGACGCAGCAGCCGCACCAGCGCCTCGCAGACAAACCCGGGGTGGCGCACCTCAAGCGCATGGCGCAGCCGCCGCGACCGGTCCACGTGGAGGCTGGGCAGCGACTTGAGGCGACTGTCGTGACCCCGCGCCAAACCGGCCAGTTCCGCGGTGGTGCGCGGCAACCCGGCCAGGAAGGCGTCCAGCAGTGCCTCGTCGAAGCCCAGTTGTGGCGGCAGTTGCCACAGGATCGGCCCGAGCTTCTCGCGCAACTCCAGGATGCCGGAGGCGTAGAAGTTGGCCAGCGGCGCCCGCACATCGCGCAACCGCTTGAGGTGGGTGATGAAGCGCGGCCCTTTCACCGAAAACACGAAGCCGCGTGGTGTCTGCTGGTACCAGCGCGCGTAACTGGCGGGTGTCTGCAGGCTGTAGAACGAGCCATTGAGCTCGATGCTGTCCACCTGGCGCGAGGCGTATTCCAGTTCCCTGCGCTGGGCCAGCCCGTCCGGATAGAAGCGCCCCCGCCACGGCGCATAGCGCCAGCCGGATATGCCGATACGCAGCTTCGCCACAGAACCCTCCTCCTCGGCCACACCGGTTGCGCCACCATCCAAGGACAGCGCCGGTGAGCGGCCGGTGAAGCGCAACAGCCTGGATCAGAAGCTCAGCTCGCGCCGAAGCAAGGCGCCCAGCCAGCGGATCAGGCGGCCGGCCAGGCTGCGCGACTGGCCCGTGATTGCCACCGTGCCGGGCATCTCGCGGGACAACGCCTGCTGCACATCGCAGTGCCCCAGGCGTACGCGGTAGGTGGACTGCAGTGGCGCCAGCGTGCCGTCTGGCTGGCGCACGCTGGGGATATCCCCGCCATAGACGCTGGCGGCATAGGGCTCGTCCAGCGCGTCCAGATTGAGCCGGTCGATCGCGGTGACCTGGCACGCCACCGCCGGTTGCTCCGGCAGGCGCGCGATGAAGCGTGCGCTCTGGCCCGGCCGGATCCGGCCCAGGCCGGCCTCGTCGACGAAGGCGTCGCCCTTGACCCCGGTCCGCCCCACTACCTCGAGCAGGGGCTCGCCGGCTTTGAGCCATTCGCCCTTGCGCAAGGTGGCATTGAGGTCGACCACGCGGCCGGCGAACGGCGCGCGCAGGGTCAGCCGCTCGCGTTCCTGGCGGTATCCGGTCGCGGTCTGGCGCGCGGTCTCCCAGCGCTTGCGCAAGGCCGGTCCGAGCGCGCGCAATTGGGCGTCGAAGGGTTGCTGCTCGACCTGCCACTGCAGCCGGGTTGCCTGCTGCTCCGCGCTGCGCAGCTGGTAGTCCAGGTCCGCCGAGGCCAGCTGCGCCAGCACCGCCCCGGCAACCACCTGGTCGCCTTCGCCGACCGCCAGCGTGTCGACCTGGGCGGCCCGTGGCGCATAGATGGTTTGTGCGCGCGCCTGTCCAAGCACCGCCGGCGCGCGTACCGCGCCCTGCCAGGGCAGCACCAGCAGCAACACCAGGGCAATGGACACGATCGCCGTGCGCACGGTGGTCGGCTGCCAGCACAGCTCCGATCGCCGCTGCCACCACACGCGAAGCTCGCGCACGATCGGCAGTGCCAGGAACCAGCCCAGCTCCACCGCCATCAGGACAATGCCCAGTGCACGAAAGAAGAAGTGGAAGACCAGCAACGCGATGGTCAGGAACAGCACGAAGCGGTAGATCCAGGTGACCAGCGCGAACAGCACCAGAAAGCGGTGATGCCGGCCAGGCAGCGCTTCGGGTGGCGGGTCGCCAAAACCAAACAGCCGCTCGCGCAACCACCATCGACCCAGTGCGAAGGTGCGTTCGTGCAGGTTGGGCACGTTCAGCCAATCCGACAGCAGGTAGTAACCGTCGAAGCGCGTGAACGGGCTGGCGTTGATTGCCAGGGTGACCAGCCAGGTGCTGGTCGCCAGCATGAACACGCCTGCACGCAGCGGCCCATCGGGGAGGAAGTTCCACAGCAGTGTGGCCACGGCAGCCAGCGCCAGCTCGGCCAGTACCCCGGCGGCACCGATCTGCAGCCGCTGCCGGCGCGATTTCAGCTTCCACGCCTCGTTGGTGTCGGTAAACAGTACCGGCCACATCACCAGCAGCGCGATGCCCATGGTCGGCACCTTGCAACCATGGCGGTACGCGGTGAACGCATGCCCGAGCTCATGCAGGATCTTGGCGAAGCTCAGCGCGATGCCCAGGCCGAGCAGCCCCTGCCAGGTGGTGTAGGCGCGGAAGGTATGCACGAACACGTCCCACTGGCGCGAGACCAGGTACAGGCCCAGCAAGGCCACCGCCAGCATCGACCACCAGAAACCGGGGCGATAGACGAACGCGATCCACGGCGACACGCGCCGCAGGAACGGCATCGGGCGAACCAGCGGCACCCGGAAGAACAGATAGTTCTTCAGCAGCCACATCGCTGCCGACGGCTTCTGCCGGTTGGCGACCGCATCCAGCATGGCACTGTCCTGCGCCGTGGCGGCGAGGGTCAGGTGATGCCCCAGCAGGAACTGGGCCAGGTCGGCAACGTCCTCCATTCCGACCTTCAAGGTGGTCTGCGCATTGACCGCCGCCACCACGGCCTCGGCCGTCGCCAGCTCCCAGCGCGAGAGGATCTCGAAAGCGACCCAGCCCAGCTGGTAGAAGCGGTTGGCGGCCGGATCGTGCAAGGTCCAGGTCGGCGAGCCGTCGGGTGCTGCCGGGGCCGGGTTGAGGGTCAGCTCCTGGCGCAGCGGCGGCAACCGCGATGCCGGCGACGGGGCGGTTGGCGAAGGCACCGGCTCAGCCCCACCACTGCCGCAGGGTCGCCAGCGGTCGACGCAGCACGTAATAGATCAGGGGCACACGCCCGGCATACAGGCGCGAGGTGCCCATCAGGCCCAGCCGCGGCACCGCATCGCCCTGGGCGAAGCTCGCCTTGACCCGGTAGGCCAGGATCCCCTCGTCGGTGGGCGCGGCCTTGTAGGCCACGCTGTCGACCCGCGCGTGGTAGGCGGTGAACGGCGAGGCTTTCGGATAGAAGGTCACCTCCGCGCCCGGCTGCAGGGCGATCTGGTCGCCCACCGGCAGGTAACCGGTCAGCTCCACCCTGGCAGGATCTGCCAGCACCAGCACCTTCTCGCCCACCACCACCGCCTTGCCGGTCCAGTCGTTGGCGTCGGCGAACACCGCCACGCCGTCGCGCTCGGCCTTCACCTGCACCCGCGCCAGCTGGTTGGCGGTGTAGTCCAGATCGACCGACTTCTGCTGCAGGTCACCGCGCCGCTGCGCCATGTCCAGCTTGCTCTTGTCGTCGGTGACCGCCTGCTGGGCGCTTTGCCGGTATTCCTCCTGGGCGGCCTCGTAGGCCTTGCGTGCGGCGTCGTATCGGCTGCGCAAGGTGGTGGCATCCAGGTCGAACAGCAAGGCACCGGTCTGCACGTGCTGGTTGGGCTTGACCGCCAGCCGGTCGATCACGCCGTCGAGCGGCGCGCGCACGACAAAGGGATCCACCGGTGTGACTTCCGCCGAGGCCAGGGCGGACAGGCGCACCGGCAGCACGCACACCACCAGCAACGCCAGTGCCACGCGCCAGATGGCCTTGCGCGTCTGCAGCAACGACCGGGCCTTGCGCCAGGCCCGCTCCCGCGGGCGCAAGCCATGCAGGGCGTGCCCGAGCTGGGCGCCGATCTCGCCGGCCAGGCCGAGTTCCTCCTCGCGCCAGGGCTGCTCGCGGGCCAGCAACAGCATCCCGCGCTGGCCGCTTCCCGGGTGCTGCAGCGGCACCAGCAACACCTGCGCGGGAAGCCATGTGCTCCATTCCTCGGCGATCCACGCCGACATCGTCGCCGGCTCGAGTACCTGCGGCGTCGGCATGGGCTCCAACGCACCAAACAGCCGCGTTACCCATTGCACATAGGGTGCATCGGCATCCACCTGCGGCACCCCGGACAACGCCGCCACCCGGCGGGTATTGCCACCAATCCACAACGCCGCCTGGCGGTACAGGAGAACCGAGCGGGTTTCGTTGACGGCGACAAATCCCAGTTGCTGCACGGTGAGCGCGCCGCGCACTCGTTGGCCAAACTGGAGCAGGCCCAGCAGGCCCTGCACCGAAGCGTGGACTTCACTCATGGGTGGTCAGGGAAGCTGGCCCAACCGCTCATGCCCGGCAGCAGCTCGCCGTGCACCCCCTCGATTCGGCCGCTCAACGAGACGGTCTGGCTGACCGGGTCGATACGTGCACCGATGCGCACCACCCGGGCCGGGTAATCCCGGCCGAGGTCGTCCACGTGCACGGAGAACGGGACCCCCGGCTTGAGCGTCGCCAGCCAGCGCGACGGGACGATCAACTTCACTTCCAGACTGCCGGTGTCGAGGATTTCCAGCAGCGGCTTGCCCGGCGTCACGTACTCGAACGGGGCTGCCTCGCGTCGTGCGACACGTCCGGCGAAGGGCGCACGGATGCTGCATTTGGCGACGGTGGTGCGCATGTAGGCGGCATCGGCCGCCGCTTCCTTGGCGCGCGCCTCGGCCTGGCCCAGCTCCAGCGCACCGACCGAGTGCAGCGTGGCCAGCTTCCGGTTGACCTGGAGCTCGCGCTCGGCCGCGGCCGCCGTCGCCTGGGCCTTGCGCTGCTGCGCCTGGTAAAGGCCGCAATCGAATGCCACCAGCAGGTCGCCCCGGGCAAAGGCGTCGCCTTCCTTCAGCGGCAGGCGCGCGATCTTGGCCGCGATCTCGCTGGAGATTTCCACGTCGTTCTGCGCTGCCAACTGGGTACGGATGCGATCGGAGGTATCGCCGTCCGTACCGGGAGCAGGCCCACCGGCCCGCGCCAGCGCACTGAGGCAGCACAGGGCGCCGGCCACCATCCACGATTTCACTTGGTCAGGGCCTCCATTGCCGCCGGATGGTCCCACTGCGCATCGGTGTCGCCGATGGCCTTCTCCAGGGTCGCCAGGTCGTGGCTCCGGACCGTGGCAGGCACCGGGTCCAGCCCCAGCGTGGCAATCATCTGGCCGTAGGCGCCCTGGTAGGCAGCGTAGCTCTGGTACAGCCGCAACTCGGACATCAGCGCGCCTGTGGCGGCACGGATTTCGGCCAGCTTGCCCTGGGCGTTGGCCTGAGTCGCATTGCGGGTGTGCTGCAGGATGCGCTGCTCGACGTCGTTGAGCTGACGGGTCAACTCGAACTGTTGCCGGCGGCTGCTGTAGTCGATCCAGGCCACATGCACCTGGGTCAGCACCGCCATGTTCAACGCCAGCCGCTGCTCGCGCGCCAGCTGGTACTGCGCCTTGGCCGCGGCCTTGATGTTCCCGGCATTGAGCAGGTTGAGCAGGTTCCAGCTCACCCGCACACCGGCGTCGCGCCAGCTGTTGTTGACCAGGAAATCGTTGCTGTCGTAATGCGCACCGACGCTCAGCTCGACGCCCGGCAGCAGCTTGGCCAGGGCCTTGTGCGTCTCGTTCAGGCCGATCCGCTCGTTGTAGCCGGCCTCGGCCAGCTCGGGCCGATGCAGCAACGCGATCCGCTCCATCTCTTCGGGTGCCACCGCCAGTTCGGGTGTCTGCAGGGTGCCGTCCTCGACCAGCTCGAACGGCCGCCCCGGCTCCAGGTTCATGATCGAGGCGAGCTTGGGCTTGGCCTGCGCCAGCTCGTTGTGGATCGACTCCAGCTGCAGCACCAGGTCGAGCAGTTCGCGCTGGTATCCGAGCGCCTGCAGCGGGTCCTTCAGGCCTTGCTGCTCGATGCTGCGCGAATCACCCAGCGCCTGCTGGGCCTGGCTCAGCAGCGGTTCGATCTGGGCCTGCAATTTCTGTGCGCCCACCGCCTGCCAGTAGGCCTGGCGCGTTTGCTGCATCAACAACTGCACCACCTTGCGGCGGCGCTCGCGCGCGGCCAGCACGCGATCGGCCTGCTGCTGCGCGTTGTAGTAGCTGACACCGAAATCGAGAATATTCCAGGAGAAGCCCAGGTCCGCACGCACGGCCTGGCGCTCGCTGGAGGTGGACGGCACCAGCGACTGCTGCCCGGTGACGATGTCCTGCGACGAGGAGGCGAGCACGTTGTCGCGGCTGGTGTAGCCGGCCGATGCGGTCAGCTGGGGCAACAGGTCGAAGTTGGACAGGTCCAGCTGCCGGTTGGCCAAGGCTTCTTCCATCATCTTTACGCGATGGTCGAGGTTGTACTTGAGCGCCCGCGCCATGGCCTCGTCAAGGGTGATCGGGCCGGTGAGCGGTGACTGTTCGGCGAACATGTCCTGCTGGTCGCTGGCCAGCAGCGCGGTGCGCTGCTCGGTGGTCATGGGCCGCGGATGAACCGCACAACCGCCCAACACCAGGGTGGCCAGCATGGCGGCGAGGATATTGCGGGGCATCAGTGTGATGGGCTGCAAGGCGCTGCTCTCCGTAGCGGAATGAAGGGGGGCCAAAGGAGCCCGGTTGGGAAAAAACGATGGGTGGCTCACGAGTGGGCTTCCGTCGCAGCAGGGTGCTGGCGGGCCACCGCCAGCTGCCGCAGCAGGGCCGCGTGGTCGAGGGTGCCACCCTGCCGCTGGTGGCCGAACTGCGCCTGCAGGGCCGGCTTGCCGGCCAGCGGTTGCCGCTGCTCGGAGCCATGTCGGACTGATGCGCTATCCGGCGGCGTCAGGGTCGTTCGGTCCCCCATGGCAGCCAGCTCCAGCGTGGTCGTGTGCAGCCGGCCCTGGCCATCGCGATAGGTCAGCTCCAGCACCTGGCCGTTGAAATCCCTTGGCGCCACGCCCTCGAGGGTGCCGGCCACCGGGTCGAAGTGCATCCACGAGGGCAACGGGCGCCCGTCCATCGTGACCAGTTGCACCACGCCACCGTTGGCGACCAGGGCCAGTGGCAAGCGCAGGCTGAAGGCTTCGCCAGCCACGATGCGGCGACCGCTCAGCAGCGTCTGCGGATCCAGGCCGTGCCAGGGGAACAGGCCGCGCGCGGCGGGCAGCACCGAAGGATCGCGATGGAAGGCTTGCTGCGGATGCAGCCCGATCGACGGTGGCGCCGACTCGCCGAAAAATATCGTGGGCAGGTCCTGCGGCCGCAGCGGCGACAGCGGTTCGGCGTCGGATGAATAGTCGAACGACGGCGCAGGCAATGCGTTCCATGCCTGCGACATCACTACCGGACCGGCCCCGCCGATCGTGTAGGTCTGACCAGGCGCATCCTCGACCTGGGCATTGCCGGCCGCATCGACGATGCCGCTCCCGGCCGCGACCAGGTCCAGCCTGAGGTCTCCGCTACCGCCCACCTGTTGCAGCGATACCACGTAGGTATGGCCGTCCAGACGGCTGATGCCCGCCAGACTGCCGTGGGCGCTGCCGCTGAAGGACAACGCGAAATCGGCAAGATCAACGCCGCTGACATCCTCGCTGAAGGTCACGGTGTAGCTGACCCCCTCCAGGCCGCTGTTCGGGTTGGTATCCGACCGGCTGATGGACACGGTCACCGGCGCGGTGGTGTCGATCTTGATGTCCGCCGCGCCTGCCCCGCCATGCACCGCGGTGGCCAACGCATTGCCCGCGGCATCGTGGAGAGCGCCGTGCGCATCGATCATGCTGCCCAGGACGATGCCATCGGCATCGTTGACTCCCGCCGGCACGGTGTAACGGAATACCAGCGCCGTACCACCCGCGCCGCTGACGTAGTCGGCGAAAACCACGCCGCCATCGTCGAGCGTGATCGACAGTCGCGGCTGGCCACCGGCGTCGAGGCTGACCGCCTCGCTGGTGTGGACCACGAACTCCAGAGTGGTGCCAGCCGCATAGCTGCCCGCGGCGGGCACATCCACACCGGTGATGACCGGGCGCAGCGTGTCGATCGCGTAGTTGTTCGAATCGGTGGTCCCCAGGCCGCTGTTTCCCGCTGCATCCTGCACGCCGGTGTTGTCCAGCGTGATCAGGTTGCTGGCGTCGGTGACATTGGTGCCGGGGGTGAGCGTGGCCGTCCAGGTGACCCCGCCGTCCGCGCTGGACAATCCGCTCAGGCTGCCGTGCTCCACCGCGAAGTCGGCCGTGGTCAGCCCGCTGACCGCCTCGCTGAAGGTGATCGTCACCGTCGAGGTCTCGCCCGCGGCCAGTGCCGTATCGGCCACCACGACAGTGGCGGTCGGACGCAGGGTGTCGATCGCGTAGTTGTTCGAGTCGGTCGTCCCCGTGCCGGCGTTGCCCGCTGCATCCTGCACGCCGGTGTTGTCCAGCGTGATCAGGTTGCTCGCGTCGGTGACATCGGCGGTCGGCGTAAAGGTCGCCGTCCAGGTGATGCCGCCATCGCCGGAGCTGACCGCACTCAGGGTGCCATTGGCCACGGTGAGATCGGCATTGCTGAAACCGCTCACCGCCTCGCTGAAGGTGATCGTCACCGTCGAGGTCTCACCCGCGGCCAGCGCCGTATCGGCGACCACGATGGTGGCGGTCGGGCACTTCGTGTCGATCGCGTAGTTGTTGGAGTCGGTGGTGCCCACGCCGGCGTTGCCCGCCGCGTCCTGTACCCCGGTGTTGTCCAGCACGATCAGGTTGCTGGCGTCGGTGACATTGGTGCCGGGGGTGAGCGTGGCCGTCCAGGTGACCCCGCCGTCCGCGCTGGACAATCCGCTCAGGCTGCCGTGATCCACCGCGAAGTCGGCCGTGGTCAGCCCGCTGACCGCCTCGCTGAAGGTGATCGTCACCGTCGAGGTCTCGCCCGCGGCCAGTGCCGTATCGGCCACCACGACAGTGGCGGTCGGACGCAGGGTGTCGATCGCGTAGTTGTTCGAGTTCGTCGTTCCCGTGCCGGCGTTGCCCGCTGCATCCTGCACGCCGGTGTTGTCCAGCGTGATCAGGTTGCTCGCGTCGGTGACAGCGGCGGTCGGCGTGAAGGTCGCTGTCCAGGTGATGCCGCCATCGCCGGAGCTGACCGCACTCAGGGTGCCATTGGCCACGGTGAGATCGGCATTGCTGAAACCGCTCACCGCCTCGCTGAAGGTGATCGTCACCGTCGAGGTCTCACCTGCGGCCAGCGCCGTATCGGCAACCACGATGGTGGCGGTCGGGCGCAGCGTGTCGATGGCGTAGTTGTTGGAGTCGGTGGTGCCGACGCCGGCGTTGCCGACGGCGTCCTGCACGCCCGTGTTGTCCAGTGTGATCAGGTTGCTGGCGTCGGTGACATCGGCGGTCGGCGTGAAGGTTGCCGTCCAGGTCACCCCGCCGTCACTGGAGCTGACCGCGCTCAAGGTGCCGTTGGCAACAGTCAGATCGGCATTGCTGAATCCGCTCACCGCCTCGCTGAAGGTGATCGTCACCGTCGAGGTCTGGCCCACCGCAAGGCTGGTGTCGGCCACCACGATGCTGGCCGTGGGTACGGTCGCGTCGACCAGCACCGCCGCGGTGCTGCCGACGCTGTTCAGGGTCAGGCTGGCGTTGTTGCCGGCAGCGTCCTTCAGGCTGCCGCCATTGGCGCCGAGCACGCCCACGGCGATGCCGTTGGCATCGGCCACGCCCGCCGCAACGGTGTAGCGGAAGGTCAGTGCGCTGGTCCCCGAACCGCTGACGTAGTCCGCGTAGACCGTGCCGCCGGTATCGAGCGTGATCGCGATGCGTGGCGTGCCGCCACTGGTGTCGACCGTGACCGCCTCGGCGAAATTCACGGTGAAATCGAGATTGTCCCCGGCCACATAGGTGGCATTGGCCGGCACACCGACCGAGGACACCACCGGGGCGGTGTGGTCCACGGTATAGGTCTGGCCGCTGGTATAGCCGGCGGCAATCGCGTTTCCTGGGGTGTCGGCGATGCCGGTGCCCGCGCCATTGAGATCCAGCCTCAGCGTACCGTCACCGCTGATGGTGTTGACGGTGACCGTATAGGTGCTGGCATTGACCTGGGTGACCGAGGCAATGGTGCCGGCGGCGGTGCCGGTGGCAGTCAACGCGAAATCGGCGGCGTCCACGCCGGTCACGCCCTCGGCGAAGGTCACCGTGTAGTCGACGCTGGTCGCATTGGTAGTGGCGCTGCTGACCCGGGTGATCGAGGACACGCTGGGGGCGACTGCGTCGACCAGCACCGCGCTGGTGCTGCCGACGCCGTTCAGGCTCAGCACCGCGTCGTTGCCGGCGGCATCCTTCAGCGTGCCGCCGTTGCCGGACAGGGCGCCGACCATGATGCCGTCACTATCGAGGTTGCCGCTGGCGACCGTGTAGCGGAAGACCAGTGCGCTGGTGCCCGAACCGGATACGTAATCGGCATAGACGGTGCCGCCGGTATCGAGCGTGATCGCCAGCCGCGGCGTGCCACCGCCGGTGTTGACCGTGACGGCTTCGCTGTAGTTGACCGTGAAGTCCAGGTTGCTGCCGGTCGTGTACGTTCCATCGGCTGGAACAGCCACCGACGAGATGGTGGGGGCCACCGCGTCCACCAGCACCGACGCGGTGCTGCCGACGCTGTTCAAGGTCAGGGCGGCGTCGTTGCCGGCAGCGTCCCTGAGCGTGCCGCCGTTGCCGGACAAGCTGCCCACCGCAATACCGTTGCTATCGAGGTTGCCGCTGGCGACGGTATAGCGGAAGGTCAGAGCACTGGTCCCCGAGCCGCTGACGTAGTCCGCGTAGACCGTGCCGCCGGTATCGAGCGTGATCGCGATGCGTGGCGTGCCGCCACTGGTGTCGACCGTGACCGCCTCGGCGAAATTCACGGTGAAATCGAGATTGTCCCCGGCCACATAGGTGGCATTGGCCGGCACACCGACCGAGGACACCACCGGGGCGGTGTGGTCCACGGTATAGGTCTGGCCGCTGGTATAGCCGGCGGCAATCGCGTTTCCTGGGGTGTCGGCGATGCCGGTGCCCGCGCCATTGAGATCCAGCCTCAGCGTACCGTCACCGCTGATGGTGTTGACGGTGACCGTATAGGTGCTGGCATTGACCTGGGTGACCGAGGCGATGGTGCCGGCGGCGGTGCCGGTGGCAGTCAATGCGAAATCGGCGGCGTCCACGCCGGTCACGCCCTCGGCGAAGGTCACCGTGTAGTCGACGCTGGTCGCATTGGTAGTGGCGCTGCTGACCCGGGTGATCGAGGACACGCTGGGGGCGATGCCATCGACCCGCACCGCGGCGGTACTGCCGACGTTGTTCAAGGTGAGCGCCGCATCGTCGCCGGCGGCATTACGCAGCGTGCCGCCGTTGGCCGACAGGGCGCCGACCGCGACACCATTGCTGTCGAGGCTGCCACTGGCCACGGTGTAGCGGAAGGTCAGCGCGCTGGTGCCCGAGCCGGACACGTACGTGGCGTAAACGGTACCGCCGGTATCGAGCGTGATCGCCAGCCGCGGCGTACCGCCCGCGGTGTCGACCGTGATCGCGCTATCGAAATCGACCTCGAAATCCAGACTCTGGCCGATGATGTAGGTGTTGTCCGCGGGCACGTTGACCGCGGTGATCCGCGGCGCGACATGGCTCACGGTGATGCCGTTGCCCGCCAGATCCGCGATGGTCACGGCGGCATCCGCGCCACTGTTCCAGTCTTCGGCGGCGGCCAGGTTGTAGGTGGTGCCCCCGGTCGAACTGGTGCCGTTCTTGTTCTCGATCAGATTGATGCCGGCCTTGTCGGTGGCGCTCAGCACCAGCGTGAAACTGGTGCCCGAGGTGATCTCCACGTTGGCCGTGTCGGTCAGCGTGTAGGTGGCTCCGCCTTCGCCGGTGAAGGTGAACTTGCTGGCGACGATGTCGTTATTCGCACCGCTCAGATGGGTGAAGCCGGTGCCGGTCACCACGATCGAACCGGTGCTGGCGTCGTAGGTGGCGGACGTGATGGTAGGCACCGCCACGTTGCTGGCGGTGATGCCGTTACCGGTGGTGTCGGCGGTGACCACCGTCGGATCGGCGCCGGCCGCCCAGTCTTCGGCGGCGGCCAGGTTGTAGGTGGTGCCCCCGGTCGAACTGGTGCCGTTCTTGTTCTCGATCAGATTGATGCCGGCCTTGTCGGTGGCGCTCAGCACCAGCGTGAAACTGGTGCCCGAGGTGATCTCCACGTTGGCCGTGTCGGTCAGCGTGTAGGTGGCTCCGCCTTCGCCGGTGAAGGTGAACTTGCTGGCGACGATGTCGTTATTCGCACCGCTCAGATGGGTGAAGCCGGTGCCGGTCACCACGATCGAACCGGTGCTGGCGTCGTAGGTGGCGGACGTGATGGTAGGCACCGCCACGTTGCTGGCGGTGATGCCGTTGCCGGTGGTGTCGGCGGTGACCACCGTCGGATCGGCGCCGGCCGCCCAGTCTTCGGCGGCGGCCAGGTTGTAGGTGGTGCCCCCGGTGGAACTGGTGCCGTTCTTGTTCTCGATCAGATTGATGCCGGCCTTGTCGGTGGCGCTCAGCACCAGCGTGAAACTGGTGCCCGAGGTGATCTCCACGTTGGCCGTGTCGGTCAGCGTGTAGGTGGCTCCGCCTTCGCCGGTGAAGGTGAACTTGTTGGCGACGATGTCGTTATTCGCACCGCTCAGATGGGTGAAGCCGGTGCCGGTCACCACGATCGAACCGGTGCTGGCGTCGTAGGTGGCGGACGTGATGGTAGGCACCGCCACGTTGCTGGCGGTGATGCCGTTGCCGGTGGTGTCGGCGGTGACCACCGTCGGATCGGCGCCGGCCGCCCAGTCTTCGGCGGCGGCCAGGTTGTAGGTGGTGCCCCCGGTCGAACTGGTGCCGTTCTTGTTCTCGATCAGATTGATGCCGGCCTTGTCGGTGGCGCTCAGCACCAGCGTGAAACTGGTGCCCGAGGTGATCTCCACGTTGGCCGTGTCGGTCAGCGTGTAGGTGGCTCCGCCTTCGCCGGTGAAGGTGAACTTGTTGGCGACGATGTCGTTATTCGCACCGCTCAGATGGGTGAAGCCGGTGCCGGTCACCACGATCGAACCGGTGCTGGCGTCGTAGGTGGCGGACGTGATGGTAGGCACCGCCACGTTGCTGGCGGTAACTGCGTTGCTGGCGTCGGCGCCTGCCGAGGCAGTGGCATCCCAGTTACTCGCAGCGGCAAGGTTGAAGGTGGTGCCGCCGGTGGAGCTGGTGCCGTCCTTGTTGACGATCTGGTTGAGCGCGGCCCGGTCGGTGCCGTTCAGCGTGACCGAGAAGTTCGTCGCGCTGGAGGCGGTGACGTTGCTGCTGGTCAGAGTGTAAGTGGCGCCACCCTCACCGGTGAAGGTCAGCTTGCTCACGTTGATGGTGTCGCCGGCGGTCATGTCGGTGCCGGTGACCGTCAGTACGCCGGTCGCGGCGTTGTAGGTGGCGCTGGTGATGGCGGCAGATGGCAGTGTGGTCGAGGTCCCGCCTGCATCGCTGAGAGTGTCCGACTGGCCCGTGGCCGCCGGTGGCGAAGTCTCTCCGCCACCGATTTCCCCGCGCTCGCCGCCCTGGCCGGCATTGCCGCTGAACGCGGCGATGGTCGCCGTGTCGATGTTCAGGATGCCGCGATTGAGCAGCGCACCGGCGGCAATACCACCGGCACCGGCAGCGTAGACCATGCCCGCGCTGTAGGCCGCCCCGGCGCCACCGCCGCCCGCACCTGCGTTGTCGGTAATGGTGGAGTGCAGAATGGTCAGCGTGCCGGAATTGAAGATGCCACCGGCGGCGTCACCGCCGCGGCCGGACGCACCGCCCGTGTTGCCCCAGCCGCCGCCACCGCCGCCAATACCGCCGGCGGTTCCACCGTTGCCACCACCAAAGGTCGAGGCCTGGTAGGCGCCCGCGCCTCCGGCGGTACTGCCGCCTTGTCCGCCATACATGTGAGCGCTGTAATCGAACGCCTCGCCACCGTTGCCACCGACGCCCCCGCCGCCCAGTGTCCGGGCCGATCCCGAGGTGTCGAGCAGGGTGCGCTGGCCGCCGTCACCGCCCCCGATGCCGTTGAAACCACCGCCGCCACCACCACCAAAGCCGTACGTGCTGAAGCCGGCATTGCCATTGGCGTCGGCGCTGGGCGTAAAGGACCCACCGCCGCCGCCCGCCGCGCGGTTGCCGGTCACCGTCACGCCGGAAAGGGTCAGGTTGCCGGCATTGCTGATACCGGCGCCCAGCGCGTCGCCGCCATTGAGATCGGACGCGTTGGTGCTGATTCCATTGCCGCCATTGCCATAGACCAGCCCGTGCTCGATGACCAGGCCATCCAGCGTTACGGTGCTGCCGGAGGTGATTTCCAGCACCCGGCCGCTGTATTGCCCGTCCAGGGTGACATCGGCGGTGCCGTTGCCATCGATGTCGCCCTCGATGGTGAGGTTCTTGTTGATCAGCAGCAGAGAGTCGCCCGACGCATGGGTGGACAGACTGATCGTCATCGCGGAGCTGAAGGTGATCGTGTCGCCGGCCGTGGCGCTGGCGATCGCGCTGCGCAGGCTGCCCGCACCGGCATCGGCGTTGCTGGTAACCGTGATGATCGCCAGATCGTGGGTGTAGCCGGCCTCGTCCGTGCCCGAGAGTACCTGCCGCGCCTCGATGCTGCCGGTGGTGAGCTCCAGGTTCCAGTCGTAGCCGGCGCCGATACGGTTGACCGAGGCAGCAATGTCGCGATGGGTAAGGCTGGCCAGCGAATTGACGAAGGACACACCCTTGTCACCGGCAGCGGTATCGCAGGCGTAGATCAGGATATCGCCACCGACCTTGATGTCCGCGCCGATCTGCGCCAGCACGTCCGCGTGCTGGCCGACGTTGTCGGCGCTGAGGTAGGTGTTGCCCAGCCACAGGTCGCCATCGTTGCCATGCGCCAGGATCTGCACCGAGCTGGCGCCGGGGTGTTGCGCCAGGTAGTCGCGCATCTGCTCCAGGCCATCGCGGCCCTGTTGCAGGTAGACGATGTCGGTACCGGCGGCGACATGGGTGATCAGGCTGCCGGCATCCTGCACGCGCGCGTCGATGAACAGGACATCGTGCGGCGGCGCGCTCGCGGCGGGCACGTCGGCATCGTGCTCGTCCAGGCTGCGCATGCCGCCGTGCAACATCAGGCCGATCGGCTGCTCCAGCGCGCGGTGATGGGCTGCTCCGTCGACATGCGGCGCGGCCACCGGTTCGGCATGGATCTGCGGCGCGACCTCGGCCACCGTGGCGGCGACCGCGCCATCGAACATCACCCGCGGCTCCAGCGCCATCACCAGCGGGCGCCGCGGGAGCGCCGCTATCGGGGCGGTGGCGGGGCGTGAGGTGCTGCGCTTGAACCATGCCATGTCGATATCCTCTTGGGTGGCCGTCGTGCGGGGCCGGGTCAGTCCGTTTTGGCGCGTATCACGTGTGCGCTGCTGCCTTCGCTGCTATGCCAGAACGACAGTTGCGCGTATTTCTCGAACAGATCGGGCGGCAGGATGGTGCGGCGAGGTTCGATCGCCACCCGCGGACGCACCCGATGCAGGCCGCCGATGCCCAGCGCCTCGTCGAACGCCGGCGCGTCGTATTGCACGTTGCCGAAGTCGTGCTCGAACCAGGGTTCGTCCAGGTACTGGTAGACCAGCCGCAGCACCCGTTCGGGCGCCTGCGCCAGCAGTTCGTATTCGATCACCAGCAGGGCCCCGGCCTCGGCTCCGTAATAGGCTTCCTTGAGCGCCGACCAGGCGAAGCCGACCAGGCGGTTGAACTGGGCCAGGGTCTCCAGCCGGCTGTAGACCGTATTGCGCTCGCCATCGTCGCGGAACAGCTTGGTCTGCTCGTACGGGTCGGCGCGGTACAGCCGCTCCAGGCTGTCCATCACCCAGGCCACGTTGCGCACGCACGCGATCACCTTGGCCTGCGGGAACAGGTCGACCACCGCGGGCAACCTGGCGCTCCACAGGCGGTTGGTGTCGAACACCACGTCCTTGTCGGCCTGCTCGGCGTAGTAGCTCTGGAACAGGCCACGCAGCAGACGCCGCCGGGTGTCGCGGTCGAGCACCGGGCCGAACTCGCTGCCGGCACCGAACTGGTTGAGCATGCCGGCGAAAAGCGAGCCCACCGGGCTGGTCATGCCCGCATGGAAGCGGGGATTCTGGCGCAGCAAAGCGGCCAGCAGCGTCGAGCCCGACCTTGGCAGCCCAGCGATGAAATGCACCTTCCCCGCCATGTTCCATTCCCACGCGCAGGCTGCGCGCTTCCCCCTGTCGCGGATGGTAGCACCAGCTCCGGCCGAAAGCCGCAGCTTTACCGGTACAAGTGCCACCGGCGGAAACGATCTCGACCTGCGTTCCATGGACGGCCCGAAGGAACCGTTTCCTTTGGAATGAATCTGGGGTACACATAGCCGGCCGTGCGATGCGTCAGAGGGAAGCTTGCGCGGTCTATCCGGACGCAAACTTGCCAGTGACGGCCACGATGTCATGGACGTCCCTGCCTGTCCTGCGCCGACACCGGCCCATCGGGGCCACTGGTTATCAACTGGGGGACGTCCATGGAAGTTTTCATCGGCACCATCATGCCGTTCGGTTTCAATTTCGCGCCGCGTGGCTGGGCTACCTGCGCCGGTCAGCTGCAGTCGATTTCGCAGAACAGCGCGTTGTTCTCGCTGCTGGGCACCACCTACGGCGGCGACGGCGTACAGACGTTCGCCCTGCCGAACCTGCAGGGACGCATGCCGATGGGCATGGGCAACGGCCCCGGCCTGACCCCGCGACCGATCGGCGAGATGGCCGGCGCCGAGAGCGCCACCTTGCTGGCCACGAACATGCCGATGCACAACCACCCGGCCACCACCACGGTCAACGTCTCGGTGACCGGAACCGCCGCGGAGCCCGCGACTTCGCCGTCAGCGTCCCACAACACCCTGGGCGCGTCCGGCGGCGGCACGGGTTCGGCCAGCATCTGGTCGAACGCCAACAACGCGCCGGTCAACATGGGTGGCGTCAGTGGCTCGGTGGAGGTCGGTATGGCCGGCGGCAGCCAGCCGTTCGGCCTGATGAACCCGTTCCTGGCGCTGAACTTCTGCATTGCGCTGACCGGCATCTTCCCGTCGCGCAATTGATCCATGTGCCGCGGCGGCGCATGCCGCCGCGGCACCCGATGGCCCTCACATGCTCGAACGCATCGAATCACGACATTTCCGCCTGATGGGCGACCAGCCGCAGCGGCTGACCCTGCCCGATGGCGGCCAGTTGACCGTTCGCCTGGACGACGTCAGCGAAGATCCGCGCGCATGCGTACCGGATGCAGCGCCCCGGCGCATGCCGTTCGTGGTCACGCTCACCGCGCTGGAATCGACCGGTTTCGTCGATGGGCCGTGCACCCTGGACCTGCCCGAACTGGGGTCGGTATCGAACATCTGGGTCGGGCGCATGGCCTCGCTCGGTCGCGATCCGAACGGCGCCTACTTCCAGATCGTATTCAACTAGCCAGACTTCGGCCTTGCGCGACCCGTGTCGCCGACGCTCCAGCGCTCAGGACACCAGCACGGTCGGCCGCGCGTCGGGGTACCACACCAGTTGCTCGCTCATCGGCTGGCTGCGCTCGACCACGAAGCCCAGTTCCAGGTAGAGCGAACGCGCGGCGGGGTTGTTGCGCCAGACCGTGACCGCCAGCGGCGCGCGGGCTCGCGAGGCGGCCTGCTGCAGACCCTGCAGCAGCAGGCGCCCGTAACCCTTGCCGCGCACCACCGGCACCAGCGCCAGGTACACCAGTCGCACCTCGTTGGGACCGAAGTCGACCACGACGCCGCCGATCGGCTGGCCCGCGTGCTCCGCCACGAAGTGCATCGCATTGGGGAAGTGGGCCGCGGTCCCGGCCTGCAGCACTTCGTATTGCTGCGCCACCACCGCGTCGATCTGTTCGGTCGTCCCTTGCAGCAGCTGCAGGTCCGGCCGGGTTGAACGGTGCAGCAGCTCGAGGAACGGCGCATCGCTGGCGGTCGCCGGCCGCAGCCCCAACGGGGATCCGGACACGTCCTTGTTCTCGATCATGCTCGCCCCCGGGCCGCAAAATAACGTGATCGTGCCACAGCCGAGGGTCGGCGGTCACCGGCAGCGCGGCCTCATTCGGCCCGGTGCCGGAAGCAGCCGACCAGGTGGTCGTCCACCATCCCGGTGGCCTGCATGAAGGCATAGCAGATGGTGCTTCCCACGAAGCGGAAACCGCGCTTCTTCATCGCCTTGCTCATCCGGTCGGAGACCGCACTGGTGGCGGGCACCTGGCTGCCGGTCTGCCATCGATTGCGGACCGTGCGGCCGTCGACGAAGTCCCACAGGTAGGCATCCAGGCTGCCGAATTCGGCGATCACCTGCAGCGCGGCGCGCGCATTGTCGCGAGTCGAGAACACCTTCAGGCGGTTGCGGATGATGCCCGGGTCACGCAGCAGCTCTTCCAGTTCGGGGTCCGCCATGGCTGCCACGGAGGCGATCTCGAAACCATGGAACACCTCGCGATAGCGCGGCCGCTTCAGCAGCACCGTGCGCCAGGACAAGCCGGCCTGGGCTCCCTCCAGGGTGAGGAACTCGAACAGCGCACGATCGTCATGCAGCGGCACGCCCCACTCGGTGTCATGGTAAGCGCACAGGGCCTCGTCGGTAGCCCAGGGGCAACGTTCCATGGCATCGGCTCGAAGTGGCGGGCGAACAATGTAACGCATGACGCCGACCCCACTCGCGCCTAAACTGCCCCGTTCACCGACGGTCCGGCCATGGCATCCTCATCCCCCCATCGCGGCGCGATTGCCGCCCTGCTCGGCACCATCGCCATCTGGGCCTACAGCTGGGTGGTGATGAAACAGGCGCTGGCCTATGCCGGGCCGTTCGACTTCGCTGCGTTGCGCTACCTGCTCGGTGCCGCGGTGCTGTTCGCCACGATGCTCATCATGCGGCAGTCGCTGCGGCCACCACCGCTGCTGCCGGTAATACTCATCGGCCTGTGCCAGACCGCCGCCTTCCAGGGCCTGGAGCAATGGGCGCTGGTCGGCGGCGGCGCCGGCCGGGTTGCCCTGCTGGCGTACACCATGCCGTTCTGGGCGGTGCTGCTGGCCTGGCCGATGCTGGCCGAGCGCCCGCAGCCTCGGCACTGGCTGGGACTGGCGCTGGCGGCGGCCGGGCTCGTCTGCATCCTGGAACCCTGGCACGGCCTGGGTAGTCCGGCCAGCACGGCGCTGGCGCTGGCCGGTGGGGCGGCGTGGGCCGCCGGCACGGTGCTCAGCAAGCGCCTGTTCCGGCAACACGGCGCTGTGTCACCGCTGCAATTGACCGCATGGCAGATGCTGGTCGGTGCGATTGTGCTGGGCCTGGTCGCGCTGGCCGTGCCGCAACCGCCGATCACCTGGAACGCCGCCTTCGTCGGTGCGCTGGCCTACAGCGCGGTATTCGCCTCGAGCATCGCGTGGGGCCTGTGGCTGTTCGTGCTGCGCCGCCTGTCCACGCCGGTGGCAAGCCTGTCCAGCCTGGGCGTGCCGGTGGTCAGCGTGCTGCTGGCCTGGGCGATCCTGCATGAGCGGCCTTCGCCGATGGAGGGCATCGGCATCGCCCTGGTGCTGCTCGGGTTGGCGGCGGTTAGTGGGGTGTTGCGTTTGCCTCGTGGGGCCAAACGCGCGGCGCGTGGTAGCCGCGAGTAACGCTGGCGTATGGCTCGTTCCGGGACCGCTTTGCGTTCGCAGAGATCAGAGCAGGGCTTTCTCCCTCCTGCGGAGGGCGAGTCACTTTCTCTTGCGTGGCCAAGAGAAAGTAACCACTGCGCCGCAGGAGCGGCGCGAACGGCGAAGCCGGCCCGACGGGCGAAGGGCAGGATGCCCGGAGTAAAGAGAAGGCCACCCCGTTTGGCGCTTGCCGGGCTGGTAGCCCGGCAAGTCCGTGAGTCGAGGCCGGGCTTTTCGACGGGACTTCGGCAACTGCTCCTGCGTTGCTCTACCTCGGACATCCATGTCCTCGTCTGTCCCGGCGAAAAGGAACGGGCGTCCATGCCCGTCCGCTGCGGGCCTGTCGACCTCGCCTCACCGCCGCGCAGGGGCCTGCCCCGGGAAAAGCTCGCGGGCATTCTGCCCGCATCGCTGCCGCCCGACGGCGGCAAGGCGGGCCCTCGCGCTTGTGGGCGCCTCGCCTAACACGGAGATGTAGGCACAGCCTCAATGGGGTGGCGCGCCGTCGCAGTTGGGTGGCATCGTGGTCAGGAAGGAGCTCAGCCCATGTAGCGGCTTGGCTCAAGCCATTTCGCCACGCAACGCACGCACGCGCGCTTCCAGCGCATCCATGCGCACCGCCTGCGCCGGCACCGGCGCATCCACCACCAGCTCCACCCGGGCGCGGAAGCGGCGCGGCAGGCGCGAGCGGCCCATGCGGCTGTCGTGGCGGCTCCACACGCTACCCCACAGCCCGCGCAGCGCCATCGGCACCACCGGCACCGGCCGTCGCTCCAGGATGCGCAGCAGGCCGGGCCGGAACGGCGCGACGTCGCCATCCAGGGTCAACCCGCCCTCGGGGAAGATGCAGACCAGCTCACCGGCGGCCAGTGCCTCGTCAATGGCGTCATAGGCGGCCTGCAGCACCGCCGGGTCTTCCTTCTGCCCGGCGATCGGAATGGCCTTGGCGGTGCGGAAGACAAACCGCAGCAGCGGAATGTTGAAGATCCTGTAGTACATGACGAAGCGCACCGGCCGGCGCGTGTTCGCCATCAGCAGCAGCGGATCCATGAAGCTGACGTGGTTGCACACCAGCACCGCCGGCCCGTCCTCGGGCACCTGGGCGGCGCCCTGCACGCGCACCCGGTACAGCGTGTTCACCAGCACCCAGGTGATGAAGCGCATCAGGAATTCGGGCACCAGGGTAAAGATGTAGCTGGCCACCAGCACGTTGAGCAGGGCGGCGGCCAGGAAGATCTGCGGCGCGTCGAACCCCAACGCCCCCAGGCCCAGCCCGAAGCCGGCCGCCAGCACGATCAGCAGCGCGTTGACGATGTTGTTGCCGGCGATCACCCGCGACAGCACTGCGCGCGGCGTGCGCGCCTGCACGAAGGCGAACAGCGGCACCACGTACAGGCCCGCGAACACGCCGACCAGGGTCAGGTCCATGACCACCCGCCAGCTGCCGGCCGCCTGCAGGAAGCCACGCCAGTCCAGGTCGCGCACCGGCGCCACGCCGTGCCGCGCCAGATACAGGTCCACCCCGAACACGGTCAGCCCGAACGCGCCCAGCGGGACCAGGCCGATCTCCACGCGCCGCCCCGACAGCCGCTCGCACAGCAGCGCACCGACGCCGGTGCCGATCGAAAAGAGCGTCAGCACCAGGGTGTTGACCGAGCCATCGCCGCCGAGTGCTTCACGGGTGTAGTTGGGCAGCTGGGCGATCAGCACCGTGCCGAAGAACCAGAACCAGGAGATGCCCAGCACCGCGTTGAACACCGCCCGGTCGCGTCGGGTGATGCCCAGCACCTTGGCCGTCTCGCTGAACGGGTTCCAGTTGAACTTCAGCTCCGGCGCGGTCGGCGGCGCCAACGGGATACGCCGACTGGCCAGGTAACCGGCCACCGCCACGGCCAGGGTGGCGGCCGAGGCAGCCCACGGACCGATGCCTGCCATCAGCATCAGCGAGTTGCCGGCGATCATGCCCACCAGCATCGCCAGCTGGGTGCCCATCTCGACCAGGCCGTTGCCACCGACCAGCTCGTCGGGCCGCAGCGCCTGCGGCAGGATCGAGTACTTGATCGGCCCGAACACGGTCGAGTGCACGCCCATCAGGAACAGCACCAGCAGCAACAGGCCGGTGTGGTGGGTGTGGAAGCCCACCGCGGCCAGCGCCATGGCGGCGATCTCGAACAGCTTCACCGCGCGAATGATGCGGGTCTTCTCGAACTTCTCGGCGATCTGCCCGGCGCTGGCCGAAAACAGGAAGAACGGCAGGATGAACAGCGCCGGCGCCAGGTTGGTATAGAGCGACACGGCATGGTCGTCCAGCCCCATCTGGAAGGCCACCAGCATCACCAGCGCGTTGCGGAAGGCGTTGTCGTTGAACGCGCCCAGCGCCTGGGTCCAGAAGAACGGCGCGAAGCGGCGCCGGCCCAGAAGTGCAAACTGGCTCACCCGGCGGCGCTCCGATGGCGTGGACGAAACCGACCGACGGCCGCCCGCATGCGCGCGGCGGCCACGCTCAGGCCCGGATCCAGCGCCACAGCTCGCCCCACGACGGCTTCTTGCCGTACATCAGGATGCCGGTGCGGTAGATCCGCGCCGCCAGCCAGACGCAGGCCAGCAAGGCAATCACCATCAACCCCAGTGACAGCAACAATTGCAACGGCGCGACCGAGGTCAGCGACCAGCGCACCGGCATGGTGAATGGCGCGAAGAACGGAATGTACGACATCGTCGCGCCAAGCTCGCCGGTCGGGTTCTTGATCAGGCTGAACACCGAGAAGAAGCCGACCATGATGAACAGCGTGACGAACACCGCGTACTGCTGGGTCTCCTGGATGGTGTTGCACATCGCGCCAATCGCCGCGTACAGCGCCCCGTACAGCAGGAAACCCAGCGCGAAATACAGCAGGAACACCACCAGCAGCGCCGGCTCCATGGTGGGGATCGGGAAGCTGGCCAACGCCGCGCCGCTCATCCCGAACAGGCTGGCCAGGTGCGCGCGCTGGCTGCTCACCAGGAACACCGAGCCACCCCAGATCGCCATCTGCAGCAGGCCGGCCAGACCCACGCCCAGTACCTTGCCCAGCAGCATCTCGAACGGCGTCAGCGACGAGGTGAGCACCTCCATGATGCGCGAGGTCTTTTCCTCGATCACCGAGGTCATGGTCTGCTGGCCGTAGATCAGGATCGAGATGTACAGGATGAAGCCCATGAAATAGGCGATCATGAACGAGTCTTCGCCACTCTGGCCGGTGAGCTTGCCGTCCGACACCTTGATCGTGCGCATATCGGCCGGGGCCATCGCTTGCCGCACCAGCGCCGGGTCCACGCCCGACTTGCCCAGCCGCACGCCGGCCAGCGCGCTGGAGACGCTGCGCTGCAGCGCGGACATCGATCCCATCGAGCCGACGTTGCTGCCGTAATAGGCCGCCGTGCCATCGGCCAGAGTCGCATCGGTGAGCACCAGTACGCCGTCCCAACCCTCGGCCTGGCCCTTCCTGGAGAAACCGGTCTTGCCGACCAGCGTGTCACGCACCGTGGGCATCGTGTTGCCCGGGGCGGGAAACACCTGCACGCGATAGCGGGGTGGCGCGTTCGGGCCATCGCCCAGCTTCTGCTGTTCCAGCGCCTGGCTGACGGCCTGCCCCAGGCCCAGCGACGAGCCGTCGACGATGGCCACGCGGCTGGTTTCGTCGCCACCGCTCATCATCAAGCCGGGCAGCACCACCATCAGCACCAGGAACACCGGCAACAACACGGTGGAGATCACGAACGCGCGGGTACGCACGCGCTCCACGAACTCGCGGCGAACCACCGCCAGGGTCTTCTTCATGCGGCTTCTCCGGCAGGCGCGGTGGCGGCAGTGGCGCCGACCTTGGCAATGAAAATGGCATGCAGCGAAGGCTCCACCACCTCGAACCGGCGCAGCCCCACACCCTGGCGCACCAGTGCGGCCAGCAACTGCTCCGGATCGGCGCCTTCGGCCATCTGCACCTCGGCCGAGGCGCCGTAGTCGTCGACCTTGGCGATCAGCGCGCGGTCGGCCAGGACCGGCTCGGCCAGCGCCTTGTCATGAGTGAAGCCCAGGGCCACGTGGCGACCGCCGAAATCCGCCTTGACCTGCGCCACGCTGCCGCTGACCACCGCCTCGCCGCGCGCGATGATGGCGATGCGGTCGCACATCCGCTCGGCCTGCTCCATCACGTGGGTGGAGAACAGCACCGTGCGGCCGCTGGCGGCCAGCTCCACCACGATGTCCTTCATCACCTGCGCGTTGACCGGGTCCAGCCCGGAGAACGGCTCGTCCAGGATCACCAGTTCCGGCTCATGCAGCAGCGCGCCGGCGAACTGCACCTTCTGCTGCATGCCCTTGGACAGGTCCTCGACCTTCTTCTGCGCCCAGTCGCTGATGCCCAGGCGCTCCAGCCAGGTACCGGAACGCCGGCGCGACTCGGCCCGCGAGATGCCCTTGGTCTCGCCCAGGAAGATCAGGTGGTCGAGCACCTTCATCTTCTTGTACAGGCCGCGTTCCTCGGGCAGGTAACCAATGCGCTGCGACAGCGCGCGGCTGCCATGCGGCGAGCCAAACAGCACCACCTTGCCCGCATCCGGCTGCAGGATCCCCATGATCAGCCGGATCGTGGTCGACTTGCCGGCGCCGTTCGGCCCCAGCAGCCCGAAGATACCCCCGGGAGCCACCTCCAGCGACAGCCGGTTGACCGCGGTATGACCGGAAAAACGCTTGACCACCGACTCGACGCGAACGCTCGCCATCGACATGCAACCCCCTTGAGTCCTTCAAGACCTGTCCCACCCCGCCGGGAAAATAGCACGAGCCTCGGGTCGGCCATATGGCGCCAGCGCCTGGCTGCCGAAGCGCCACCGAGCCAGTGCCGCCAGGCAGGCACGGCTGCGTCATGCGCTGGAGCCCCTTGCCGCTTGGCGGTGCCAGGCGCGCAGGGATCGCCAGCGCTGGCGCCTGCGGGCCGATCCGGGTAAAACGGCCACTCGCCTGCTTCTTCGCGGTAGTGGGGTGCGATGCGCAGGCCTCCTGTCCACAGGTTGGGGGAAACCGCATGACCACCGATCGCAAATTCCTGGTATTCGCACTGGGCTACGCCGCCGTAGGCATGGCGCTGGGCATCTACATGGCCGCCTCCAGGGACCATGGCCAACTCGTCACCCATGCGCACATCCTGCTGGTGGGCTTTGTCGCATCGCTGGTCTACGGAATCATCCACAAGCTCTGGCTGCAGCGACCCGCGCCGATGCTGGCCCGCGTGCAGTTCTGGCTGCACCAGCTCGGTACCGCGTGCATGGTTGCCGGGCTGTTCCTGCTGTACGGCGGCTTCGCGCCGGAACGCACGCTCGGCCCACTGCTCGGGCTGGGCTCGGCCGCGGTGCTGGCCGGCGTGCTGGTGATGCTCTACATGGTGGCGCGCCCGGCCGCTGGCCCGGTCGCCGCCGGCTGACCACCCGGCAGTGGGCCATCGCACCCGGACCGCGCCGGGCGCGACGGCAGGACACCTACGCTCGCGTGGGCCGGATCATCCGCGCCGCAACGCCCGGTGTGCGATGTCGCGGCGACAGAAGGCGCCCGGGTAGCGGATATGGGCTACGGCGGCATAGGCATGCTCGCGGGCCTCGGCCAGGTCCTTGCCCAGGGCACACACGGTCAGCACGCGGCCGCCGGCTGTGAGCACCTGATCAGCCGCACCCAGCCGGGTGCCGGCGTGGAAGACCTTGGTGTCGGCGTCGAACGGGCCATCCAGGCCGTCGATGACGTCGCCGCTGCGCACCTTGCCAGGATAGCCACCGGCAGCCATCACCACGCCGATCGAGGGCCGCGGGTCCCACTGTACGCGGGTGTGCTGCAGGCGCCCGTCCAGTGCCGCCTCGATCAGTTCGACCAGGTCGGACTTCAGCCGCAGCATGATTGGCTGGGTCTCCGGATCACCGAAGCGCACGTTGTATTCGATCACCCGGGGGGCGCCGGTCTTGTCGATCATCAGTCCGGCGTACAGGAAGCCCATGAACGGCGCACCCTCGGCGGCCATCCCGCGCAGGGTCGGCTCGATCACCTCGCGCAGGATGCGCTGCTCGACCTCGGGGGTGACCACCGGTGCGGGCGAGTACGCGCCCATGCCACCGGTGTTCGGTCCCAGATCGCCCTCGTCGCGGCGCTTGTGGTCCTGGCTGCTGGCCATCGGCAGCGCATGCGCGCCGTCGCTCATGACGATGTAGCTGGCTTCCTCGCCCTCCAGGAACTCCTCGATGACCACCCGCGCCGAGGCATCGCCAAAGCTGTGCGCACCGAGCATGTCGTGCAGCGCCAGCTCGGCGTCGGCCAGCGACAGCGCCACCACCACGCCCTTGCCGGCGGCCAGGCCGTCGGCCTTGATCACGATGGGTGCGCCGTGCTGGCGCACGTAGGCCAGCGCCGGGTTCAACTCGGTGAACACCGCATAGCGCGCGGTGGGAATGTTGTGGCGGAGCAGGAAGTCCTTGGCGAAGGCCTTGGAGCCCTCCAGCTGCGCGGCCAGCGCACGCGGGCCGAAGATGCGCAGGCCGGCGGCGCGGAACTTGTCGACCACGCCGGCCACCAGCGGCACTTCCGGGCCGACCACGGTCAGCTCGACCTTCTCCGCCCTGGCCAGGGCGAGCAGACCGGCAATGTCGTTGGCGGCGATGTCGGCGTTGCGCACGCCGCGCTCGCGCGCGGTGCCGGCATTGCCCGGCGCCACGATCACCTCGCTGACCCGCGCCGAGCGCTTGAGCTTCCACGCCAGCGCGTGTTCGCGCCCGCCGCTGCCGATGACCAGGACCTTCATGCCGACTCCGCTGTGAGAAACCGCGCCCGCTGCGGCGCAGCACGCATTGTAGCGGGCGTGTCCGGGCCGCCGGAACTCGCAGGGTGGGCTTCAGCCCACTCCGGGTCGTGCGGCAGGTGGCGGTGGGCTGAAGCCCACCCTACGGATGCGCGTGGTGGCGGGCGACAAGGTCGAGCAGTGCCGCCCGCGGCAGCTTGCCGGTTTCGTTGCGCGGCATTGCCTCGACCAGCACCAGCGGGCGGGGCAGGAACAGCGGATCGATCGCACGGCGCAGGGCCTCGAGAATCGCGTGTTCGTCCAGCCCGGGCGCCACCGCCAGCGCCGCGATGCGGTGCACGCCCAGCGTATCGCCGTCACCCAGCTGGAACACCACGCCGTCCTTGACGCCGGGTATCGCCAGCAGCCGGCGGGTCAGGTCACCCAGCGAGGCGCGCTTGCCGGCAATCTCCAGCATGTCGGCGTGGCGCCCGCGCAGCTGGAACCGGCGCCCGCCGTGGGACACCGTGACGATGTCGGCCAGGGTGGTCGCACCGACCAGTTGTGGCGCCTGCACGGCGGTGCCGTCCGGTTGCGGGTGCAGGCTGGCTCCCTCGTAGAGCTGCCAGTCGGTTTCATGCGCGGTGCGGCGGCTGGCGAAGACGCAGGTCTCGGTGGAACCGAACACTTCCAGCATCGGCGCATCGAAGCGCTGCTCGGCGGCGGCGGCCAGCTCGGCCGACAGCGGTGCGGTGGCCGAGACCATCGCCGCGATCGGCGGCAGGTCGATACCCGACTCCACCAGCGCGCGCAGGTGTACCGGCGTGGTCACCAGCACCCGCGGCGCGGGCACCTCGGCCAGCGCGGCGGCCACGTCGGCGGGAAAGAACGGGCGGCCGGCATGCACCGCGGCATTGCCCAGCAACGGCAGCAGCACCGAGGTTTCCATGCCGTACATGTGTTGCGGCGGTACCGTGGCGACCAACTCGAAGCGTGCACCGACCACGGCCTGCAGCATCGCCATGTTGCCGGCATTGCTGGCATGGAAGCTGCGCCAGGTCTTGGGGTTGGCGCCGGGTACGCCGGTGGAGCCGGAGGTGTAGCCGATCGCCACCACCTGCTCGGCCGGGACATGCGGCATCGCCGCCTCGTCGCCCGTGGTGGCCTGCGGCTCCGGGACGATCGCGTCCAGCGAGGGCAGGCGTCGATAACCGCGCGGTTCGAGGTCGAGCGCCTGTTCACCCAGCGCGTAGCAACCCGGATGCGTGGCCATCACCTCGTCCACCGCCTGCGGCGCGCGCGAGGAGGGCAGCAGGTTGGTCTGGCCGCGCATGACGATGGCGCAGAAGGCGACCAGGAAGGCGTAGCGGTCCTCGCACAGGTTCACCGCCGCCGGCGCGCTGGGCAGGGTCGCCGCCACGTGGCGCACGTGGGCCAGGAACTGCGCCACGCTGACCGGTGCACCGTCGCGCCAGGCAAGCACCCGCTCGCCCTGGCCGGCCAGCAACGGCAGCCGTTGCGGCGCTTCGTTGCGGTAGGTGTCGTATACGGTCGCCAACGCAATGCTCTCCCAATAGGACCGGGGCGTCAGATCGACGGCACAGCATGATCGCGGGCCACGGAAAACCCGCGTGAATGGCGACCGCTTGCATCCCGCGATGGCCGAAGGCGCAAGCCGCCCGCCGTCGCGCCCCCTGGACGCTTACGCACGGATGATACCGCCGGACAGTGCATCGTGTATCGCGGTGGGCCGCTCCAGCCCGCCGACGGGCGCGTCCAGTATCCCGTCCAGGCGGTCGTCGAAGTAGTCCATGGCCATCTGCGCCGAGCGCGCCGGCGGCTGCCCGTGCGGATTGGCGCTGGTCGAGACCAGCGCGCCGCCAAAGGCCTCGCACAGCGCCGCGGCCGGCGCGTGCGCGGTGATTCGCAACGCGATACCGGCATGGCTGCCGGCGACCCAGTCGGGCACCGCCGCACTGCGCGGAAAGATCCAGGTGTGCGGACCGGGCCAGCTGGCGCGCGCGCGCGCCAGCGCCTCGTCCGGCACCGCGACCAGGTCGATGTAGCGCTCGACCTGGGCGAAGTCGGACGCGATCAGCAGCACGCCCTGGCTGGGCGGGCGCTGTTTGAGGGCGAACACGCGCTCGAACGCGCCGCGGTCGTGCGGATCGCAACCCAGGCCGAACACCGCCTCGGTCGGGTAGGCCAGCACGCCGCCCGCCTTCAACAGGTCGGCGGCGGCGTCGATCTCGGCCAGGCTGAAGCGTCGCACCGCTCAGCTCTCGGTCGGGCTGGCCGGTGCCTTGCTCGCGGCGGCCTTCTTCACCGCCGCCTTGCGTGCAGGGGTCTTCTTGGCCGCGGTCTTCTTGCTGGCGGCCTTCTTCGTGGCGGTGGCCTTCTTGGCGGCCGGCGCCTTCTTGGTCGCCGCCTTCTTCGCCGCCGGCGCCTTTTTCGTGGCGGTCTTCCTGGTCGCGGTCTTCTTGCCGAAGCGGCCCTTCTTCACCGGCGCGGCGGCCAGCAGTTCCAGACACTGCGCCTCGGTCAGTTGCTTCGGCTCCTGGTCCTTGGGGATGCGCGCGTTCTTCTCGCCGTCGGTGATGTAGGCGCCATAGCGGCCGTTGAGCACCTGCACGCCGTTGCCGAAATCCAGGATCAGCCGGTTCGCCAGCATCTCGAGCTTTTCCTGCACGATCTGCAGCGCCCGCGGCAGCTCGATGGTGTAGGGGTCGTCCTCCGGCTTGAGCGAGGCGTAGGTGCTGCCCTGTTTCACGAACGGGCCGAAGCGGCCCACGCCGACACTGACCTCGTCGCCGTTCTCGGCCTGGCCGAGCTTGCGCGGCAGCTTGAACAGCTGCAATGCCTCGTCCAGGGTGATCGTGTGCATGCTCTGCCCCGGGCGCAGGCTGGCGAAGGTGGGTTTCTCCTCGTCGTCCTTGGTGCCGATCGCCGCATACGGCCCGTAGCGACCCAGCCGCACCGACACCGGCTTGCCACTCTTGGGGTCGGTGCCCAGCTCGCGCGCGCCGGTGGCCTCGTTGCGGTCGACCGACTCGGTCTTCTCGTCCACCTGCTGCTTGAACGGGAGCCAGAAGCGCTCCATCAGCGGCACCCAGGCCTCCTCGCCGCGGCTGACCGCATCCAGCTCGTCCTCCAGCTTGGCGGTGAAGTCGTAATCGACGTACTGGGTGAAGTGCTGCACCAGGAACTTGCCCACCGCGCGGCCAACGTCGGTCGGCTTGAAGCGGCGCGCGTCCAGCAGCACGTACTCACGGTTGAGCAGCACCTGGATGATGCTGGCGTAGGTAGAGGGTCGGCCGATGCCGTGCTCTTCCAGCGCCTTGACCAGGCTGGCCTCGGAGTACCGCGGCGGCGGCTCGGTGAAATGCTGGTCGGCAGCGATGTCCTGCAGCGGCACCTGTTCGTCCTTGACCAGACGCGGCAGCCGGCGGCCTTCGTCCTCGTCCTCGGCGCTCTTCTGGTCGCGTCCTTCCTCGTACACCGCCAGGAAGCCCGGGTCGACCACGGTGGTGCCGGTGGAGCGGAACGAGGCGTCGCCGCCGGCCACGTCGGGCAGGGCGAACTCCACCGAGACGGTGTTCAGGGTGGCGTGGATCATCTGGCAGGCGACGGTGCGCTTCCAGATCAGCTCGTACAGTTTGCGCTGGTCGTCGCTGAGGTACGCGGCTACCGAGCGCGGGGTGCGCATGGCCGAGGTCGGACGGACCGCCTCATGCGCCTCCTGGGCGTTCTTGGATTTGGTTTTGTACACCTGCGGCGCATCGGGCAGCGCCTTGCCACCAAAGTCGCGGGCGATCAGCTGGCGCAGCTCGGCCAGCGCTTCCTCGCCAAGCATGGTGGAGTCGGTACGCATGTAGGTGATCAGGCCGACGTTGCCCTCGTCACCCAGCGCCACGCCCTCGTACAGGCCCTGCGCCACCTTCATCGTGCGGCTGGTGGAAAAGCCCAGCTTGCGCGCGGCCTCCTGCTGCAGGGTGGAGGTGGTGAACGGCGCGGCCGGTCGGCGCTTGCGCTCCTTGGAGCCGACCTCGCTGACCGTCAGCTGTCCGTGGGCGGCCTGCTTGAGTGCAGCGCGCGCGGCCATCGCGTCGGCCTCGTTGGTGAGGTCGAACTGCTCGAACTTCTTGCCATTGAGGCGGGTCAGGCGGGCAGTGAAGTCGCCGTCGGCGTGCTGCAGCTTGGCCTCCACACTCCAGTACTCGCGGGCGACGAAGGCCTCGATCTCCTCCTCGCGCTCGACGATCATGCGCAGCGCCGGCGACTGCACCCGGCCGGCGGACAGCCCGCGCTGCACCTTGCGCCACAGCACCGGCGACAGGTTGAAGCCGACCAGGTAATCCAGCGCGCGGCGGGCCTGCTGGGCATCGACCAGATCGTGCGAGAGCTGGCGCGGTTCGGCCACCGCGGCCTTGATCGCCTTGGGCGTGATCTCGGAGAAGACCACCCGGTGCATGCGCTTGCCTTCGGTGAGGCCGCGCTCGTGCAGGATCTCGCTGATGTGCCAGCTGATCGCCTCGCCTTCGCGATCCAAGTCGGTTGCCAGGTAGATGTCGTCGGCCTGCTTGGCCGCCTTGGCGATCGCATCGACGTGTTTCTCGTTGCGCTCGATCACCTCGTAGTTCATGGCGAAACCGTGCTCGGTGTCGACTGCGCCCTCCTTCGGTTTCAGATCGCGCACATGGCCGTAGGAGGCCAGGACCTGGAAGTCCTTGCCGAGGTATTTGTTGATCGTCTTGGCCTTGGCAGGCGATTCGACGATGAGCAGGTTTTTTGCCATGAAGCGGGGTTTCCAGCGATGGGAGGCCGTCGCAAGGGGCGGCGGACACATTATCTAGTTGAGCCATGCGGCCGCGCCGGCTGTCAAGCCAAATCGCGCGGAACGGCCACGTGGTGCGCTTTTATCAGGCCGGCAGCCGCTGGTAGCGGTTGCCGGGAAGGCCTTCCACCCGGCCTTCGAGCTCCAGCATCAGGAGCATCGAGGAAAGCTCGGCCGGGCGCTGACCGGTACGTGCCACCAGCTCGTCCAGCCCGGTCGGGTCGTGCCCGATGGCCTCGAGCAGGCGATGGTATTGGGGATCGTCCCGCCAGGCTGCGCCTGCCGGCACGCCGCGCGTGCCGGCACCGACCGCCGGTGCCGCGGCGGACACGGAAGCCTTGCCCTCACTCACATCAGCAGCCAACCGGGCGGCCAGCTCGTCGCCCAGCGCACGCGCCGCCGGCGCCAGCACCTCGATCACCTCGACCGCGTCCTCGACCAGGCGGGCGCCGTCGCGGATCAGCCGATGGCAGCCGCGCGCCAGCGGATTATGGATGGAACCGGGCAGGGCGAACACCTCCCGGCCCTGCTCGCCTGCCAGCCGGGCCGTGATCAGCGAGCCGGAGCGCACGCTGGCCTCGACCACCAGCGTGCCCAGCGACAATCCGGCGATCAGGCGGTTGCGCCGCGGGAAGTGGTCCGGTCGCGCGGGGGTGCCGGGCGGAAACTCGCTGACGATCGCGCCGCGGCCGGCGATGCGTTCGGCCAGCGCCCGGTGCTTGGCCGGGTAGACCCGGTCCGGGCCGGTGCCGACCACCGCGATGGTGGCCGCTCCGGCATCCAGGGCGGCGGCATGGGCGGCACCGTCGATGCCGTCGGCCATGCCACTGGTGATGGTCAGGCCGGCCATGGCCATCGCGGTGGCAAAGGCCCGGGCGTGGTCCAGCCCGGCACGGGTGGCACTGCGCGACCCGACCACGGCCACCTGCGGCCACAGCAGCAGGCTGGCATCACCGTTGACGAACAGCGCCGCCGGTGGCTGCGGGATCTGCTCCAGTTGCGGCGGGAAATCGGCATCGGTACAGCGCACCAGGGCGTGCCCTGGCTGTGCCAGCCAGGCCAGGTCGGCGGCAATGCGCGCCTGGTCCGGTTGCTCCAGCCAGGCACGAGCCTGCGGATCGGTCCCCGCACCGGAGCGTCGCAGCCGCTGCAGCACGCGGGTGGCGCTGCCGCCCTGGTCGGCCAGCCGCTCGCGCAAGCCGCCGGGCCCCAGCCCGGGCGTGCGCAGCAGCACCAGCCAGTCGTGCAGTTCGTCCTCGTCGTCCATGCCCGCAGTCTACGGCGCCGCCACAAACAGAAACGGCGCGTCGAGCGCGCCGTTCTGTAAGCGGATGCCGCAAGCGGCTGCCCGAATCACTCGGGCATGGCCAACTTCGCCCCGCGGTGGACCGGGCGCAGGCTGTCCATCACCAGCGCGTAACTGACCCGGTCGAAGGTGCGGAACACCATCACGTGACCGGCGTACTCGTCGGGCAGGGTGACCTTTTCGCCCACGCCGCGGCGCCAGCTGTTGCTGGCCACATCGTCGTTGATCGTCTCGCCCGGCTGGTAGACCGAATAGGTCTGGCCGTTCTCCACACCGTCGCGCGAGCCGATCGACAGCGCCACCACCTGGCGCGACCCGGCCGCATCCAGGGCGTCGGCGAAGGCGATCACGCGGGCGTGATCGGGAACCGACTTGGGTGCGTGCGGGTAGTAGTAGGGGTCGTAAGGCTTGTCCTGGATCGGCATCAGGCGGTCGCCCTTGCGGATCTCGCTGGTCGAGTCGAGCAACAGCAGCGAACTGGGATCGCCGCTGCGCAGCACTTCGGCGGTACCGATCACGCTGACCTCGACGCCGAGGTCGTCACCCCGGCCGAAGTGGCCGTCGTTGCGCGCGTCCTCGGACCAGGGGGCATTGACCATCGATGCGTTGCTGTCAAGCAGATGCCCGACGATGCCGTTTTCGGCGTCCTGCGGGTCGTCCTGCTCGAAGCCACGGTACACGTGGGTGGGCCGTACGATCGCCCAGCGCTGCCCGGGCTCGCTCTGCAAGCCACGCGCATAGAGGGTCTGGCCGACTGCTCCACGCAGCCGCGCCTCCTCGAAGCCCATCACGTAGGGCGCCGAGCTGACTGCGTTGGAATCCATCACCCGCATGTCCTTCAGGAACATGCGCAACTCGGACAGCGGAATCGCCGGCACCGCCGCCTCGCCCTCGTGCACGGACGGCTCGAGCGTCAGCGTGGGGCCGGCGTTGTTGATGAAGGACAGGTTGAGCTGGTCACCCGGGTAGATCAGGTGCGGGTTGCGTACCTGCGGGTTGGCCTGCCAGATCTCCGGCCACAGCCATGGCTTGGAGAGGAACTTGGCCGAGATATCCCACAGCGTGTCGCCGCGACGCACCGTGTAGGTATCCGGGTGGTTGGCGCGCAACTGGGCGCCGGCAGCGTAAACGGCCATGGTGACCAGCATGCCGGCCAGCAGTCCGATGGACTTCTTGATCATAAGTGGGAATTCCCCCGTCCCCGATGCTCGGGCGAGTGTAACCGAACAGTTAACGCGCGCAACCGGCTGCAGTTGGCAAAACTGCCTGCCGGACACGAGCTTGGCGCCGCACAATTAAGGCACATTCTAGTTTTTGCGGGTTGGCTTTTTCGGACCTGTCCGCATTTTCGGTGCACTGTTTCACGCTTGCCGCCCGTTTTCCGTGCGGCGCCGCCCGGCGGCATGGTCGTCCGATGGCGCCGGATCGGCCGCAGGCAGTGACCGGATCGCCCGAGCCGAGGCTATCGAACGCATCTATCCATTCGCTCGCTGCCGCGGCGAATGGGCCCGCCACCCGGAGGGCGCGGCGGCATGACGCGGTACACTACGCGGCAGAGGTGATTTTCCATGTCCGAGCTGACCATTCTTGAGTTTCCCGATCCGCGACTGCGCACCCGCGCCGTGCCGGTCACGCGTTTTGACGCCGAGCTGAAACAGCTCGTTGCCGACATGTTCGAGACCATGTATGCCGCCCAGGGCGTGGGCCTGGCCGCGACCCAGGTCAACGTGCACCAGCGCGTGCTGGTGGCGGACATGAGCGAAGGGCGCGACCAGCCGCTGGCCCTGATCAATGCCGAGATCGTGTCCCGGGAGGGATCGCAGGTCTACCAGGAAGGCTGCCTGTCGTTCCCGGGCGTGTACGCCGACGTGACCCGCGCGCTGAAGGTCCAGGTCAAGGCGCAGGACGCCGACGGCAACCCGATCACGGTCGAGGCCGAGGGTCCGCTGGCGGTGTGCATCCAGCACGAGCTGGACCACCTGGCCGGCAAGGTGTTCGTCGACTACCTGTCGCCGCTCAAGCGCAACCTGCTGCTGAAGCGGCTGGAAAAGCAGCGCAAGCAGGCGGCCAGCGCTTGACCGGCAGCAACGCGGTGCGAACGGCCGGGGAGTTGCGGCCGGCCGAAGGGCTGTCCGGATGAACCGTCCCCTGCGCGTGGTCTTTGCCGGCACTCCGGAGTTCGCGGTGCCCTGTTTCGCCGCCTGCCGCGCCAGCGGCGCCGAGGTGGTGGCCGCCTACACCCAGCCGGACCGCCCCGCCGGGCGGGGCCGCAAGCTGGCTCACAGCCCGGTCAAGCAGGCGGCGCTGGAGGCCGGGATACCGGTCGAGCAGCCGCTGTCGCTGAAGGATGCCGCAGCGCGGGAGATCCTTGCCGGCTACCGCCCGGACCTGCTGGTGGTGGTCGCCTATGGGCTGATCCTGCCGCGCAGGGTACTGGCGATCCCGCGGCTGGGCTGCTGGAACGTGCATGCCAGCCTGCTGCCGCGTTGGCGCGGCGCGGCACCGATCCAGCGCGCCATCGCCGCGGGCGACGTGCAGACCGGGGTCGACCTGATGCAGATGGAAGCCGGCCTGGACACCGGCCCGGTGCTGCTCGAACGGCGCACCCCGATCCACCGCGACGACACCGGTGGATCATTGCACGACCGCCTGGCCGCACTCGGCGCCGACGTATTGGCCGAAGGCCTGCACCGCACGATGGCGGGTGAAACCCTGGCAGCCACGCCGCAACCGGCCGAGGGCGTGACCTACGCCCACAAGCTGGACAAGGCCGAGGCCGCACTGGATCCGTCCCGTCCGGCGATCGCGCTGGAATGGCAGGTGCGCGCGTTTGACCCGTGGCCGGTGGCCGAGGCCGAGATCGCCGGTGAACGCGTGCGCGTGTGGGCGGCCAGTGCGCTCCAGGTCGACCACCAGGCGCCCATCGGCAGCGTGATCGCCGCCGGCCGTGACGGCATCGTGCTGGCCTGTGGCGACGGTGGCCTGCGCATCACCGCGCTGCAGCGCCCCGGCGGCAAGCGCATCAGCGCCGCCGACTACCTCAACGCGCGCCCCGAGCTGCGCCGCTCGTGAGCACCGATACCCGGGCCCTGGCCGCCACCGCGCTGGTCGAAGTGGCCCTGCGCGGCGCCTCGCTGCGCGACGTGATGGAACGGCATGCACGCAAGCTGCGCGATCCGCGCGACCGCGCGCTGCTGATGGCCCTGCTCAGCGAGGGTGCGCGCTGGTGGCTACGGTTCGAACCGGCACTGGAGCGCCTGCTGGAACAACCGCTGCGGCGCAAGGAGCCGGCGGTCCACGCGCTGCTGGTGCTGGGCCTGGTGCAGCTGGAGGTGCTGCAGTTGCAGGACTATGCCGCGGTAGCGGCCACGGTGGAGGCCACCCGCGCACTGAAAAAGCCACGACTGGCCGGGCTGGTCAATGCGGTGCTGCGCCGCTGGCAGCGCGAGCGCGAATCGCTGCTGGCCGCCCTCGATGCGCAGCCGCGGACGCGCTTTGCGCACCCGGACTGGCTGAGCCGGGCGATCGCGCGCGACTGGCCTGAGCAGGCCGAGGCGGTGATGGCGGCCGACAACCGCGAGCCGCCGCTGATGCTGCGGGTCAACCGCCGTCACGGCAGCCGCGACCAGCTGCTCGAGCGCCTGCACAGCGCCGGCTATGCGGCCGAAATGCACCCATGGCTGGCCGATGCACTGGTGCTGCCGCACAGTGGCGATGTCACCCGCATGCCCGGCTTCGAGGCGGGCGACTTCGCGGTACAGGACGGCGCGGCGCAGATCGCCGCCGACCTGCTGCAGGTGCAGGACGGCTTGCGCGTACTCGACGCCTGCGCCGCCCCCGGCGGCAAGGCCTGCCACCTGCTCGAACGCGCCAGGCTGGACCTGACCGCGCTGGAACAGGATCCGCGCCGGGCCGAGCGCATCCGCGACAACCTGCAGCGGCTGCGCCTGGATGCACGGCTGGTGATCGGCGATGCCGGCGCTCCACCGTCCCAGTGGCCGCGTGAAAGCTTCGACCGCATCCTGATCGACGCGCCCTGCTCGGCCACCGGCGTGCTGCGTCGGCGGCCGGACGTGCGGCTGCACCGGCGTGAGAGCGACATCGCCGCGATGAACGCGCAGCAGCACCGTATCCTTGCCGCGCTGTGGCCGCTGCTGGCACCGGGCGGCCGACTGCTTTACGTCACCTGCTCGATCCTGCGCGCCGAAAACGAGGCGATCGTCTCCGCGCTGCTGGCCGACCAGCCGCAGGCTCGCGCGGTGCCGATCGAGCTGCCGGTCGGACAACCGGCGGCGCCGGGCTGGCAGATCCTGCCCGGCGACGGCGACCTGGACGGGATGTACTACGCGGTGATCGAGAAAACCGCGGACCCCGCGTGAGGGCGCCCGGGCCGGACGGGGGCCGCGTGGCGACAGCGGCATCCGGACTGCGGCCGGCTATGCTTGTGCCGCCTGCCGCCCGCCCATGGACATGCCGACAGCCGTGACGACCACCGCACCTCCCGCCCGCCCGCTCTACCTGCGCAGCGTTCGCGCCGAACTGTTCTGGTTCGGCCTGTTCGCCCTGTTCCTGCTGGCGATCGGCATCGGTCTGCGCGATCCGTGGCCGTCGGACGAACCGCGCTTCGCGCTGGTCGCCCGGCTGATGGTGGAGCACGGGCAATGGCTGTTCCCGCACCGCGGACACGAGCTGTACCCGGACAAGCCGCCGGTGTTCATGTGGCTGCAGGCGCTGGCCTACCTGCTCACGCGCAGCTGGCGGGTGGCGTTCCTGCTGCCATCGCTGGCCGCGGCGCTGACCGCGCTGGCGCTGACCTACGACCTGGCCCGGCGCCTGTGGAACCACCGCTCGGCACTGCTGGCGGCAGCCACGCTGCTGCTGACCATCCACTTCACCTACCAGATGCGCAACGCGCAGATCGATCCGTTGCTGCTGGGCTGGATCACCCTGGCCAACTACGGCCTGCTGCGGCACCTGCTGCTGGGCCCGGCGTGGCGCTGGTTCTGGGCCGGCTGCCTGTTTGCCGGCGTCGGCGTGGTGACCAAGGGTGTCGGCGTGCTGGCCCTGCTGATGCTGCTGCCGTTCGCCTGGGCGCGCTGCGCGCGGCTGGCGGAACCTGCCGCGTTTCCGCGGCGGCTGGCGCTGGGCCGCCGGGGCGGCGTTCTTCGTGTTGCCGGTGCTGGCCTGGCTGCTGCCGATGGTGCTGGTCGCCCGCGCCGACGGCGACCCGGAGCACGCCGCCTACGTGCAGAACATCCTGTTCGGGCAGACCGTGCACCGCTACGCCACGCCCACCGGACACCTGCACTCGCCGTTCTATTTCCTGGGCATCATCGCCGCCGACTGGCTGCCGCTGTCGCTGCTGCTGCCATGGGCGCTGCCGGCCTGGTGGCGACGACTGCGGCGCGGCGACGCCCGTTTTGCGCTGTTGCTGGGCTGGGTCGCACTGGTGCTGCTGTTCTTCTCGATCAGCCCCGGCAAGCGCGACGTCTACATCCTGCCGGCGCTGCCGATCACCGCGCTGGCGCTGGCGCCGCTGCTGCCGGGGCTGCTGCGGCGCCGCGGCGTGCTCCGGGCCATTTTCGCGCTGACCGTGCTGCTGAGCGCCGCCATGAGCCTGGCCGGCGCCCTGGCGCTGACGCGACACCCGGGCTGGTCGACGCGACTGGAGCAGAGCCTGGATCCGCGCATCTGGGCATTGCTGCTGGGCATCGGCCTGGCCGGGTTGGCGGTGGCGGCGCTGACCCGGGTCCGCCATGCGGCGCTGGGCTGGGCCGGTTTCGCCGCAGTGTTGTGGAGCGCCTACGGCTTGTGGGGCTACCCGATGCTCAACGGCGACCGCTCCGCACTGGACGTGATGCAGCAGGCGCGCGCAATCGCCGGGCCACGGGCGCCGATCGGGCTGATCGCCTGGAAGGAACAGAACCTGCTGATGGCGCAGGGTCCGGTGGTCGAGTTCGGTTTCCTCGAACCCTGGCCGCAGCAGTTCGCCGAGGCGACCGCCTGGCTGCAGGCGGCACCGGACCGGCGCTGGGCATTCAGCCTGGAGCAGGCGATGGGCGACTGCGTGGATCGCACACGCGCGATCCACGTCGGTCACGCCAATCGCCGCGAATGGTGGATGTTCCGTGCCGACGCCCTGGTACCCGGCTGTCTGCCGCGGATAGGCGCCCAGGACGACAACGATTAGAGGAAAAGCCCTACACGGACTTCACGCTACCATGGCGCTCCTTCACACGGATCGCTGGCCCACGGCGGTTCGATGCAACAATGACCCGCATTCTTTCTGATCGGCCTCAAGGTAATTCCCGCATGTCCGGAGAACTGGGCGGCGCCGGGCAACCGGCCACCATCCCTGCGATGTGGCTGACGCTGCTGTCGCTCGCTGTGGCGCTGGTGCCCCTGTCGTTCTCCTCGCACCTGCCCGGACGCTCGCTGCCGGCGGCCATCCTGTTTTTCAGCGGCCTGGGCGTAGCGTGGAAAACCCGGCGTTGCTGGATCGCCGCCGCACCCGTAGGGCTGGCGATGCTCGGCATGCTTGCCTTCCTGATCTCCAACGCCCTGGTCCATCGGGCCGGCTGGCGTCCGCTCGACCATGCCGGCCACGTGTTGCTGTTCCTGGTCATCGCGGCCGTGTTCGGGCTGCCACTGCGCATGCGCCTGGTATGGGCGGGCTTCGCGGCTACCGCCATTGTGCTGGGCACGGTCTGCGTGGTGCAGCACTTCGCACAGGGTCAGCTGCGTGCCTACGGGCTCAACGGCGGTCCCTCGGCGGCGATCCAGGTGGCAACGGTCTTGCTCGGGCTGGGCCTGCTCTCGCTGGTGCAACTGCTGGGCGCGCGCATCACGCGGAGCGAGCGGCTGCTGCATGCCGTGGCGGTAGGCCTGGCCGTCTACGGTGCCCTGCTGACACAAAGTCGCGGGCCGTTGCTGGCCTTCATACCGATGGCGCTGGTGGTGGTGGTGCTGCACGTCCGCCGCACGGGCAGCCGGCGTGGTGCGCTGTGGGCGACCGCCGGAGTTGCCGTGCTGCTGTCGGTGGGCGCCATGCAACTGGACATGATGACCCGACTGGAAGCGGCGGGCCACGAGGTGGCTACCTTCGATCCGGCGCACCACCCCGAGGGAGCCGTGCGCGAACGACTGGAGATGTGGCGGGCCGCCGGAACGGCGCTGGCAGAACATCCGTTGGCCGGGATCGGACCGGACAACTACACCGCCTTTGTCCATGAACAGATTGCGCAGGGCAAGAGCAGTCCCGCCATCGCCCCCTACAATCAGCCGCACAACGAATACCTGCGCGCAGGCGCCAGCGGTGGATTGCCCGGGCTGATCGTGGTGTTGCTGATGTTTGCCCTGCCGACCGGGTTTTTCCTGCGCCTGGCCCACGACCGCGACCCCGCCCTGGCGCTACCGGCCACTGCCGGCCTGGCGGTGGTGGGCCTTTATGCCATGTGCGCGCTGACCGACAGCGTGTTCTACCGGGTCATGTCGCAGTCGTTCTATTTCTTCATCGTCGGCGCAACCGCGGTGCTGGCCGGCCGGCAGCTGTCCCTGCGCAGCGCCGCCACCTCGCGGCAACCCGGCCCGGTTGCCGCCGAAGGGGCGCTGGGCGCTCACGGACCGGGCGCCCGGCTGGGCTAGGGCGAGCTCGCCCACTAGAATCGGGTGATGCCCACCCTGCCGCTGACGCTGGTCGTCATTACCCATAACGAGGCCGAGACGATTGCGCGCTGTCTGGACAGCGTGCCGTTCGCCGCGGAAAAGCTGGTGGTGGATTCGGGCAGCGACGATGCGACCGTCGCCATCGCCCAGGCCCACGGCGCGCGGGTGGTACACCAGGACTGGCTTGGCTTCGGCCCCCAGCGCAACTTCGCCACCACCCAGTGCAGCCACGACTGGATCCTGGCGCTGGACGCCGACGAGACACTGACCCCGGCCCTGGCCGCCGAGCTGGCCGAGCGCCTGCCCGCTCTGATGGCCAGCCAGGCACCGGCGGCATGGTTGCGTCGACGCACCATTTACATGGGCGCCCCCATGCGCTGGTACCGGCCTGCGGTCGGCGAACGGATGGCCCGCCTGTATCACCGCGGGCGCGCCCGCTGGAGCGATGCAAGGGTGCACGAGTCGCTCCGCTTCGAAGGCCAGGCGCCAACCCTGCGCGAGCCGTTCGACCACGCCAACAACCCCACCCTGGTGCACAAGCAGCTGAAGGTATTGCGCTACTCGGAGCTGAAGTGCCGCGACTGGCTGGACAAGGACAAGCCGGTACGCATGTGGCAGACGCCGCTGGTGTTCGTCCTGGCGTTCCTGAAGGACTACCTGTTCCGGCTCGCCTTCCTGGACGGCTGGCGCGGCTTCATGATCGCCCATACCGCGGCCAGCTACGCCATCTACAAGCGCATGCGCTATTACGAGATGCGCCACAACCCGGAGTCGGTGGAGCGGGCGGCGACCGCCCTGCGCTCGCACGGACTCGATCGGTGATCGGGTTGCTGGGCCTCTTTGGCGCCTCGGCGGCCGGGCCTGCCTGACACGGGCGTTCGGACGCTGCTGCAATAGTGGTCATTGCGGTTGGCGCATCGTCCGTATGGCCTGCGGATAACTATGCAGGTTCCGAAGTTCGGCGCGTCTGCGGCGTCGCTTTCGTTCCCAGCTTTCGTTCCCACGGGCCACGGTGTCTTCCGGCGCCCTTCCGCGACCGGGCTTGCCGGCCGGCGCTCGAGTCACTTTTCTCGCTGACCGGTAGGCTAGCGAAAGCCCGCGGCAGGCGAGCCAGATCGCGGAGGCACCTCGAAAGGACCACTGCCCGTGGGAACAAAAGGCAGCCGATGCGCCAGCGAGCCGTCCCGTTCGGGGACATCCCGTCACCCATGCGGGCGAACAAGGGGCCGCCGCGCCCAGCGGCAAACACACCCGCCCCGCTTGAGGCCGTAAGCTATTGCCTGGTTCCACCAAGAAAAGCCTCCCTTATGCCCAGGCACTATGTTCTGTACGGATCCGAACGCTATGCGCTGGCCATCCTGCGCCCGTTGCAGGCGGCCATCCGCGCGCGCGGCGACGAGGCGGCGTGGTTCTTCGACGGGCCGGGCGCCGAGGACCTGGTCGAGGGTGAACGGTTGCTCACGGTGGCGCAGGTGCGCGCGTGGAAGCCACTGGCGGTGCTGACCCCCGGCAACCACCTGCCGCACTTTTTCCCGGGCGCCAAGGTCGAGGTGTTCCACGGCTTCGATGCCGGCAAGCCCCGGCACATCTACATCCGCGGCTTCTTCGACCTGTACTGCACCACCGGCCCACGCGATACCGCCCAGTTCCAGGCGCTGGCCGACCAGCTCGGCCACTTCGCCGTGGCCGAGACCGGCTGGCCGAAGCTCGATCCGTTCATGCGCGAGATCGCCGGTCCGCTGCCGCCGGTGCACACCCCGCCAGTGATCCTGTACCACTCCACCTTTTCGCCGTCCTGGAGCGCGGCCGAGACGCTGTACGAGGAGGTCAAGCGGCTGTCGCGCGACGGCCGCTGGCGCTGGATCGTCACCTTCCACCCGAAGATGAACCCGCAGACCCGCGACAAGTTCAAGGCGCTGCAGAACGAGCACCTGCATTTTGCCGAGAACGACAACATCCTGGAGCTGTTCCCGCAGGCCGACCTGATGTGTTCGGACACCTCCTCGGCACTGAACGAGTTCCTGCTCACCGGCAAGCCGGTGGTGACCTTCCGCAACCGCCGTCCAGGACCGCAGCTGATCGACATCGACGACTCGGCGCAATTCGAGCCGGCGATCGAACGCGCGCTGTCGCGACCACCGGAGCTGATGCAGGCCATCGCCGATTACGCCGACAGCATCCATCCGTACCGCGACGGCCACTCCAGCGAGCGGGTGCTGGCGGCGATCGACGCCTTCCTGGCCCAGGGGGGCCGCAACCGGCGGTCGAAGCCGGCCAACCTGTGGCGCAAGTTCAAGCTGCGCCGGCGCATCGGCTACTGGGGTCCGGCCGGCATCCGCGGCTGAACCGGGGACGGGTGGGGCCGGCTGGCCGGGCCGGCTAGAATGGTCCCATCCGCCATCAGAAGCCCGCCCGTGCCCCTCAACACGTACCGCCGCTCCGAACACCTGCGCGCCCTCTGGCCCTGGCTGCCGCTGTGGACCCTGGCCGCCGTGCTGGCGATCTTCTCGCACGGACCGATGCCGCTGTACTCCACCCGAACCCTGGCCGTGGCCTGGGAGATGTGGACCCACGGCCATTGGCTGGTGCCGCACAACAACGGCGTGCCTTACAGCGAGAAGGCGCCGTTGCTGTTCTGGATGATCCACGCCGGCTGGTTCGCGTTCGGCGTCAACGACATCTGGCCGCGCGTGCTCGAGGTACTGTTCGGCGGCAGCCAGCTGGTGCTGGTGGCCGCGTTGGCGCGCCGCCTGTTCCCGGGGCGGCCATGGGTGGCCAGGGCGGCGCCATGGATGCTGCTGGCGCTGAGCTATGCGTTCCTGTTCGGCCTGCAGATCATGTACGACGTGCTGCTGGCGGTGTGGACGCTGGCCGCATTGCTGTGTCTGGTTCCTTCCAGTAGCCGGCACCAGCCGCGCTGGTGGCTGTTCGGCCTGTGCGTCGGGCTGGGCCTGCTGACCAAGGGCCCGGTGATGCTGCTGCACGTGGTGTTTCCCTGGCTGCTGGGGCCGCTGTGGAACCGCTGGGCCGTGGTCAACCGGAGCCGCTGGTACGGTTTCGGCCTGCTGGCGCTGCTGCTGGGCGTGGCGATGCTGCTGGCCTGGGCGATCCCGGCCGGCTTCAGCGGCGGTGAGGCCTACCGGCACCGGTTGTTGTTCACCCAGACCGCCGCCCGGGTGGTCGACAACGTGGCTTCGGCGCAGCCGTTGCAGAGCCACGCACGGCCGCTATGGTGGTATCTGCTGTACCTGCCGGTGCTGATGTTCCCGTTCAGCGGCTGGCCGCGTGCCTGGGCCGCGCTGGCCACGCTGCGACGCCCGCTGGAGCCGGGCCTGCGCTTTGCGCTGTGCTGGATCGTGCCGGTGTTCGTCACCTTTTCGCTGATCAGCGGCAAGCAGGCCTACTACCCGCTGCCGGAACTGGCCGGCGGCGTGCTGCTGCTGGCCGGCGCCATCGCGATACTGCGCGAGCGGCGGCCCGCTCTGGCCGCCTCTGGCTGGCTGGGCACCTGGCCGCTGGGGGTGGGCGGCATCGGCTTTGCAGTGTTCCTGTTCGTGCTGCCCGAACTGGTGGCCCATGGCCTGCTCAGCGACGACTGGTTTGCGCCGCTGGCCGGCTACAGCCGCTTTTTCAGCGTGGTGTTCCTGTTGCTGGGTGGCCTGCTGCTGTTGAACGGGCGCGGCGAGATGCGGCGCCTGGCGGTGGCCGGGCTGATCGGGGCCCTGACCCTGAATACGCTGATCACGCTGACCATCTGGCCCCGGTACGACCTGAGCCCGTCCAGCCGGCTGCTCGGTGTGGCCGACGCGCAGGGGCGCGCCATCGGCTTCACCGGCAACTACGAAGGCCAGTTCCATTTTGCCGGCCGGCTCAACCACCCCATCCATGAGCTGTTCGGCGAGGCCGCGTTGCAGGCATTCGCCAAGGCGCACCCCGACGGCCTGATCGTGGCCAGGCCAGCGCGACTGGACCCCGACGACCTGCGCTATCCGCTGCTGGTACAGCCGTTCCGTTCCTCGTGGGTGGTGATCTGGCCGGCCGCGTCGCTGGCCGACGTGCACGCCGGGCAGACTCCGCCCGAGCCGGCCCAACCCACCCGCGTCTATGCCGCCGGCGAGTCGCGGCGGCTGCCGTGAGCGGCATCGTGGACAACCTGCGCGCGCAGTGCGGTGGCCCGCGCGACGGCGCCTTGCTGCGTTTTTCACTGGGCAACGCCCTGCTGGGCGAGGGCGACCCGGCCACCGCCGTGGTGGAACTGCGCCAGGCACTGGATTTCGATCCGGATTATTCGGCCGCCTGGAAGTTGCTGGGCAAGGCCTGTCAGGCGGCCGGCGACCACGAAGCTGCCGCGGCGGCGTGGGAAAGCGGCATCGCTGCGGCCCGGGCGCGTGGCGACAAGCAGGCGGAAAAGGAAATGGGCGTGTTCCTGCGCCGACTCTCCCGCTAACGCGGGGCATGCGTCCTGGCCGGTCAGTACGGGTTGACCAGCCCCTCGCCCGAGTAGCGCTTGTAGTGCCACTGGTACTGGCTGAAGGCCCGTTCCACGCATGCCTCCACGCCCCGGTTCAACGCAACGCAGGCGCGCCCCAGATCGGCATCGGCCAGCGCCTCCGGCGCCGGCAACAGGTGGATGCGGAACCCCGCGCCACGCGGCAGCCGCTCGGCGAACGCATACAGCACGGTGGCGCCGGTACGCGCGGCCAGCCGCGGCAACAGCACCATGGTCAGCGCCGGTCGACCGAAGAACGGCGCCGGCTGGCCCTCGCCGGCGCGCGGCTTCTGGTCCGGCAGGATGCCCACCGTGCCACCCGCGGCCAGGCGCTTGTACAGCGTACGCACGCCCGCGCCTTCGGCGCGCACCTGCTCCGGCGCCAGCGCACCGCGCACCTTGCGCAGCAGCTGCTCCACCGCGGCCAGCCGCGGCGGCCGGTACAGGATCGCCATGGACGTGCGCCGGCACAGCCAGTAGTTGAGCAACTCCCAGCAGCCCAGATGCGGCGCGGCAATGATCACGCCCTTGCCCGACGCCAGCGCGGCATCCAGCAGGGCCTCGCCACGCACCTCGCGCACCAGCCCCAGTGCGCGTTCGGCGCCGCCCCCCCAGACCTTCACGATCTCGGTGATCGACTTGCCGGCCTCGCCCATCACCTCGCGCAACAGCCGCTTCTGCGCCGCTTCGTCCAGCGCCGGCCGGGCGATCCGCAGGTTCACCGCGGTATGCCGCACGGTGCGGCCATGCCGCCACAACATCAGCCGGCCCAGGCCGGCCCCGAGCGCGTGCAACCAACGCAGCGGCAAGCGCCCGAGCACGCGAAGCAACAGGTAGAGCAGGTAGATGTCCGGACGCATCGGCATAGTCTAGCGAGGATGGCGGCCGGGCCGCTGACACAAGCCTGCGGGGTGCGGGTGGCCGGCCAGGCCGAGCCCCTGCACCCGTGCATCCCCGCGCCCATGCATGACCGCTTCTGCTGCGAGGGCCTGTCGCCGCGCGGTTGCCGCTAAGCTTGAACCTCCCGCCAAGGAGGTTGTCCTTGATTGCACTGATCCAGCGCGTAAGCGAGGCCTCGGTCGAGGTGGAGGGCGAAACCGTGGGCGCGATCGGCCCGGGCCTGCTCGCATTGGTCGCGATCCAGCCGGAGGACGGCGAGGCGCAGTCCCGCCGCATGCTGGAGCGGTTGCTCGGCTACCGCGTATTCGCCGACGAGCAGGGCCGGATGAACCGTTCACTCAGCCAGAACGGCGGCCAGCTGCTGCTGGTCAGCCAGTTCACCCTGGCTGCCGATACCCGCTCGGGCATGCGGCCGAGCTTCACCTCGGCGGCCACGCCGGAGCACGGCAGGCACTGGTTCGACCGGCTGGTCGCCTTGGCGCGCCAGGCCCATCCCGGGGTGGAAACCGGACGCTTCGGTGCCCATATGCAGGTACGGCTGGTCAACGACGGACCGGTGACCTTCTGGCTGCAGGTGCCCTGAGCTGCGCGCGAGCGCCCGGCCGGGCCAAACATGTCGGTTTGGCGCGATTTTTGCGTTAGGTCTTCACCCTTTTTCGAACTTGAAAACTGGTCAAAAAAGCAGCACATCGCTATACTGATCGGTTCCTGCATCCTGGCGGTAGGTATGAATAGCAAAGCTCCCGAGCAACAATCGGAAATCAAGGCACTCATCTCCAAAGGTCTGGAGCAGGGCTACCTGACCTACGCCGAGATCAACGATCACCTGCCCGATGACATCGTCGATCCGGAGCAGATCGAAGACATCATGGCGGTGCTCAAGGGCGTCGGCATCGAAGTGCATGACGCCGCCCCGGACAACGACACCATTGCCGACGGCGCTGCCCCCGGCACCAGCGGCGACGACGACGCCGCCGCCGAAGAAGCGGTCGCGCTGCTGTCGGCCGTGGACGCCGAAGTGGGCCGCACCACCGACCCGGTGCGCATGTACATGCGCGAGATGGGCACCGTCGAGCTGCTGACCCGCGAGGGCGAGATCGCCATCGCCAAGCGCATCGAGGAAGGCCTGGGCCAGGTGCAGACCGCGCTGGCCAGCTTCCCGCTGACCATCGAGCTGCTGCTGGAGGAATACGACCAGCACCTGGACGGCAAGCGCCGCCTGAGCGAGATCCTGGCCGGCTTCCTGGATCTGGAAGCCGCCGCCGACGCCGCCCGCGAGGAGGCCGAGGAGGCCGCCGCCAACGCCCCGGAAACCGAGGGTGACGAGGACGACGAGGACGACGACGAAGAGGAAGAGGAGGCCGGCCCGACCGGTCCGGACCCGGAAGAGGTCAAGCGCCGCATGGAGCTGCTGCGCGACTACTACACCAAGTTCCAGAAGGCCGCGCCCAAGGCCACCGCGATCACCGACAAGAAGATCGTCAAGCTGCGCGACCAGATGGCCGAGGAGTTCCTCAAGCTCAAGCTGCCCAGCGCGCTGATCGACGGCTTCGTGCGCAAGCTGCGCGAAGTGGTGGGCGACATCCGCCACCACGAGCGCGTGCTGATGGACATCTTCATCAAGCAGGTGAAGATGCCCAAGAGCGAGTTCATCAAGACCTTCCCCAGCAACGAAGGCAACGTCGAGTGGGCCGCCGAGCTGTCGCGCAAGCGCCAGAAGTGGTCGCCGAACATCAAGAACCACCGCGAGGCGATCGACGCCGAGCAGGAGAAACTGGCCGCGATCGAGCGCAAGCTGTTCCTGCCGCTGACCGACATCAAGGACATCAACCGCGCCATGAGCGTGGGCGAGGCCAAGGCCCGTCGCGCCAAGAAGGAAATGGTCGAGGCGAACCTGCGCCTGGTGATCTCGATCGCCAAGAAGTACACCAACCGCGGCCTGCAGTTCCTGGACCTGATCCAGGAGGGCAACATCGGCCTGATGAAGGCGGTGGACAAGTTCGAATACCGCCGCGGCTACAAGTTCTCGACCTACGCCACCTGGTGGATCCGCCAGGCGATCACCCGCTCGATCGCCGACCAGGCACGCACCATCCGTATCCCGGTGCACATGATCGAGACGATCAACAAGTTGAACCGCATCTCCCGCCAGATGCTCCAGCAGTTCGGCCGCGAGGCCACGCCGGAGGAGCTGGCCAAGGAAATGGAGATGCCCGAGGACAAGATCCGCAAGGTGCTGAAGATCGCCAAGGAGCCGATCTCCATGGAAACCCCGATCGGCGACGACGAGGATTCCCACCTGGGCGACTTCATCGAGGACACCAACGCCAGCTCGCCGGTGGAATCGGCCACCGAGACCGGCCTGATGGAAACCGTGCGCGACGTGCTGGCCGGGCTGACCCCGCGCGAGGCCAAGGTGCTGCGCATGCGCTTCGGCATCGACATGAACACCGACCACACCCTGGAGGAGGTCGGCAAGCAGTTCGACGTCACCCGCGAGCGGATCCGCCAGATCGAGGCCAAGGCGCTGCGCAAGCTGCGTCATCCCAGCCGCTCCGAGCAGCTGCGCTCGTTCCTCGACCTGGAATAAGCCGGCCCTCACGCGGCACCCGGAAACGCCCGCACATGCGGGCGTTTTCGTTACCGCTGCCGCACTATCCGTCCCCACCCAAGGAGGCTTCGTGCCGGCTCAACGCTCTCCCGCACCGGCGCCCACCGCCACCCGCAGCGGCCTGCTGTTCGGGTTGGCCTGCTACGGCATCTGGGGCGTGCTGCCGCTGTACCTGGTCCACCTGGAGTTCGCCTCGGGGCTGGAGATCGTCGCCCACCGCTCGCTGTGGACGCTGCTGCTGTGCGTGGGCCTGCTGGCGCTCACCGGCGCGTTGCGCGAGGTCGGCCGCGCGCTGCGCAACCCTCGCCAGCTCGGGTTCCTCGCCGCCGCCGCGGCGCTGATCGCGGTGAACTGGCTGATCTACGTCTACGCGGCCACCCACCGGCAGGTGCTGCAGGCCTCGCTGGGCTACTTCATCAACCCGTTGCTGAGCGTGCTGCTGGGCGTGCTGGTGCTGCGCGAGCGACTGCGCGCGCTGCAGTGGCTGGCGATCGGCCTGGCCGCCGTGGCGGTGTCGGGCATCGCGATCGGCTACGGCCACCCACCGTGGATCGCACTGGGCCTGGCTGGCAGCTTCGGCCTGTACGGCCTGGTCAAGAACCGGGTCGGCCGACACACCGGCGCCATTGCCAGCCTGACCGTGGAAACCCTGCTGCTGGCGCCGTTTGCGCTATTGGCGCTGGGCTGGCTCAACGCACGCGGTGAATCGCATTTCCTGGCCGACGGCTGGCACAGCGCGCTGCTGCTGGCCGGCACGGGCGTGGTGACTGCCGCGCCGCTGACCCTGTTCGCCGCCGCCGCGCGCCGGCTTCCGCTAAGCCTGGTGGGCATGCTGCAGTACCTGGCGCCGTCATTGCAGTTCGCCGTCGCGGTAGGCGTGAACCACGAGGCGATGTCCGCCTCGCGCTGGATCGGCTTTACGCTGATCTGGGCCGCCCTGTTGCTCATCAGCACCGACGCGCTGCGCAGCCACCAGCGTCGCTCGGTCGCCGCCGGGTTGGCGGACGAACCGGTCAGCTAGCTGCCTTCGTCCTCGCCGGTAACGCGAGCCCGGTCGCGTAGGGTGGGCTTCAGCCCACCAGCTTTTCGGCTTTTTGGCTTTTCTGCTTTTTGGCTTCAGGCGCTTCCGCTTTTCCGCTTTGTTGGCTTGGTGGGCTGAAGCCCACCCTACGCCCACCCTACGCCCAGCCTTGCGGACGGTACGCCCGACCACGCTTCCATGCCATCGGCGTCGCCTTTCATCTATCCACACACCAGCGCCCCCGCTACCATTGGCCGCAAGGGCCTATAGCTCAACGGTTAGAGCAGGGGACTCATCGATAAGGTGTCGCCGCGCAGGAATGCGCGGACGAGAACGGGATGAACTCAGGGAAACCTCAGCGGCGCGCGATGCGGCCGGTGGCAACCCTGAGCCAAGCCGGCGGTACACCGCCGGAAGGTGCAGAGACTACCTGAGGGCTGCAGCGCCCTTGATCACAGGCTCGAGCGTCCCGCACCCGATCCGCGTCGCAGCACCACCGCGACACGAAGGGTGAAGAGATAGTCCGCGCCGGAAGGAAACTTCCGGACCACGCGAATCCCTTGGTTCCAGGTTCGAATCCTGGTGGGCCCACCATCCATCCACAGCCGGACCCTTCACGGCCATGCGGAGCACCATCGGCACGTCGCCGCGCGGAGGCGAACCAGCCTTCGATGGTCGATGGCGCCGTGACGCTCGCAGCCATGTCCTGGGTGGCCTGGGCTCTGGATCGCCGCCTGCGGTACCATCGACGGTCAACTGACCCGGCCACGCGCCGCCATTCGCCCGGTGCCGGGCGCCAGATGAATCGGAGACGCAACGCGGTGATCGAAAAGTTCTCGACCGGCATCGAGGGGCTGGACCGGCTTACCGGTGGCGGCTTCACGCGGGGCTCGGCGTACATCATCCAGGGGCCTCCCGGGGCCGGCAAGACGATCCTCGCCAATCAGTTCTGCTATTCGCACATCCTCGGCGGCGGGCGCGCGCTGTACATGACGCTGCTGGCCGAATCGAGCGAGCGGATGCAGAACTACATCCGGCAGCTGGCGTTCTTCGACGAGCGCGCGGTACCCAACAGCCTGCAGTACGTGAGCGGCTACGGCGTGCTCGAGCGCGAAGGCTTGTCCGGCCTGCTCAAGCTGGTGCAGCACGAGATCAAGCGTCACCAGGCCACCGTAATGGTGCTGGACGGCACCTTCGTGGCGCAGTCCACCGCCTCGGAGCAGGAGTTCCGCAAGTTCATCCACGCGCTGCAGGGCGTGGCCGGGCTGGCCAATGCGGTGCTGGTGATGCTCACCCACCAGACTCGCGATGCCGGCACCAGCCCCGAGCACACCATGATCGACGGATGGATCGAGCTGTGCGACGAAACCCAGGGGTTCCGCTCGTTTCGCACGCTGCAGGTGAAGAAGCATCGCGGCGGCTCGGTGCTGCGCGGCAAGCACGAGTTCAGCATCACCGCAGGCGGCATCAACGTGTTCCCGCGACTGGAAAGCTGGCTGGACGACGGAGCCCTCGCCGCATGCCGACTGCTCCCGCCTGGGCAGCGGCCTCGCGGCCGCTGGATCAACAGCTGGACGGCGGACTGCCTGCCGGCTCGTCCACCCTGATCCTGGGCCCGACCGGCTCGGGCAAGACCACCCTGGGGCTGCATTTCCTGTCGCAGGCCAGCGTCGAGCAGCCGGCGCTGATGCTCGGTTTCTACGAGACCCCGGCGCGTCTGCTGGCCAAGGCCCGCAGCATCGGGCTGAACCTGGACACGCTGGTCGATGCCGGCGCACTGCATCTGATGTGGCGCCCGCCCTCGGAAAACATCGTCGATGCGGTGGGCGAGGATGTCATCGAGCGTGCGCGGCAAACCGGTGCCACGCGGGTCGTGATCGACGGTCTGGTCGCCCTGCGGGACAACCTGATCATTCCGCAGCGGTTGCCGGCGGTGATCAACGCGCTCAGTACGCGAGCTGCGCGAGGCCGGCGCCACCGTGGTGTACACCTCGGAGATCGCGCAGCTGGACATGGCCGAAACCGTGATGCCCGCCGACCAGCTCTCGGCCATGGTCAGCAACGTGCTGATCCTCAACTACCGTCGACCGGGCGGCGAGATTCCGCCGTCACCTGTCGGTCGTCAAGCTCCGCGACAGCGACTTCGACCCGCGCAGCCACGAGTTCCACGTGACCGACCGCGGCATTACCTTCGGCGCTGACCCGCGCTTGGCCGGCGCGGGCGCGCGGCCTGACATGTTGCGCATATTGCTGGTCGAGGATGAACCGGACATCGCGTTCGTGGCGACCGTCGCCTTGGAAGACGCCGGTTACCACGTGACCCTGGCCTCGGACGGCAAGGAGGGGCTGGATCTTGCCCTGCAGGATCAGCCGGAGCTGGTGCTGACCGACTTCATGATGCCGCGGATGACCGGGCTGGAAATGATCGCGCGCCTGCGCGATGCCGGCTTCACCCACCCGATCGTGCTCACCACGTCGGTACCGGAGGCCAGCCTGCCTTCCCATCGCGTGCCGTACGACAGCTATCTGGCCAAGCCGTACACCATCGCCCGGCTGCTGGCCACGGTGGGCGCGTTCCATCGGCAGCCGGACGGTACGCCAGAGCTGCCGCCGGAGGCGACCAGCTGAGCGACGCTCAGCGGCTGCCGCGCGGCCTTCGACGCTCGGTGCCGCCCGCCTGCTCCTGGCCCGGCCGACAGTAGATGCCGTACAGCGCGGCGATGATGCTGCGCGCCGGGCTGTCGTCGAAGCCGTACCAGATGGTCTGCGACTCGCGCCGCGTACGCACCAGCCCCTCCTCGCGCAACTTGGCCAGATGCTGCGACAGCGCAGACTGACTCAGGTCGGACAGGTGCTCGTTGATCTGGCCGACCGTCATCTCGCCGTCCACCAGCAGGCACAGCACGCGTAGCCGCTGGGCATTGCCCAGCGCCTTGAGCAGGCGCGCAGCCTCGCCGGCATTGGCCTGCATGGCAGCTGGATCGGGAATGTCCACCGCTTTCATCGGTACCTCCGGGGGGCCCAGGCCCCGTCGCGCTCTTGCCTGTGGCTTGACTTTACCACAAGTATCTAATTAAGCTTCTTCTAAATTAGCTTACTTCGGATCATCAGTGGATTGATCCGGGTCAATGGGGGCCGGACCTCGGCGAGCGATGCTCGACTCTCACGAGCAGGAGAACAATCATGGCAAAGATCGTGGTGCTGGGTGCCGGTCTGGGTGGCATGGCCGCGGCGTACGAGCTTCGCGCCGCCTTGCCGATGGCCGACACGGTCACGGTGATCGGCGAAGGAACGCGCTTCAACTTCACCCCTTCCAACCCATGGCTGGCGGTCGGCTGGCGCAAGCCTGAACAGATCGGGATGGATATCCGCGACCCGCTGCTGCGGCGCGGCATCGAATGCGTCGAGGTCCCTGCAGCGGCGGTCCAGCCCGAGCACAACCGCGTGCAGCTGACCGACGGGCGCGAGGTCGACTACGACTACCTGGTGATCGCCACCGGACCACGCCTGGCTTTCGACGAAGTGTCCGGTCTGGGACCGGACGGTTTTACCCAGTCCATCTGCACCGGCCCGCATGCACAGGCGGCGTGGGAGGCCTACCAGGCATTCCTGGCCAAGCCCGGCCCGATCGTGATCGGCGCCGTGCAGGGTGCCAGCTGCTTCGGGCCGGCCTACGAGTTCGCCATGATCGTCGACGCCGACCTGCGCAAGCGCAAGCTGCGCGATCAGGTGCCGATGACCTTCGTCACTTCCGAACCGTACATCGGGCACATGGGCCTGGGCGGGGTTGGCGACTCCAAGGGCCTGATGGAGAGCGAGATGCGCCAGCGCCACATCAGGTGGATCACCAACGCCCGGGTCGAGGCGGTGGAAGCCGGGCAGGTCAAGGTGCAGGAAATGGACGCCCGCGGCGCGCCCGCGCAGGCGCATGAACTGAAGTTCGACTACGCCATGTTGCTGCCGGCCTTCACCGGTGTGGATGCGGTGCGCAACGTGGAAGGGCTGACCAATCCACGCGGCTTCATCCTGATCGACAAGCACCAGCGCAACCCCACCTGGCGCAACATCTACGCCGCCGGCGTGTGCGTGGCGATACCGCCGGTGGAGGCCACGCCCGTGCCGACCGGCGCGCCCAAGACCGGCATGATGATCGAATCGATGGTCACCGCCATCGTCCACAACATCCGCGACGAGATGGCCGGCAGGACGGCCACGGCCGAGGCCACCTGGAACGCGGTCTGCCTGGCGGACATGGGCGATACCGGCATGGCCTTCGTGGCGCTGCCGCAGATCCCCCCGCGCAACGTCACCTGGACCCGTGCCGGCAAGTGGGTGCACGTGGCCAAGATCGCATTCGAGAAGTACTACCTGCGGAAGATGCGCACCGGCAACACCGACCCCGTCTTCGAGAAGTTCGTGCTGGGAACACTCGGTATCAGCCGCCTGAAGCAGCCTCCGCGCAAAACCCCGCCCCCGGCGGCCTGAAGTCCATCGACCGGAGATTTCCGAATGAACATCGATCGCATCGTTTTGGCCTTTGCCGGCAGCGTGGTCCTGCTCAGCCTGCTGCTCTCGCAACTGGTGTCGCCGTGGTGGTTGCTGCTGACCGCATTCGTCGGCGCCAACCTGTTGCAGTCGTCTTTCACCGGCTTCTGCCCGCTGGCGATGATGCTGCGCAAGTTCGGCGGCAAGCCCGGCTGCGCGTTTCCCGCCGGCCCGCGCTGAAAAAACCACGGCTCGCCGACGGCGAGCCTTCCCTTGAGTTCGAGTTCCACGTGGTTGGAGAGATGCATGCGTCCGTGGTTGTGGTTGCCCGTATTCACCCTGCTCGCCGCCTGCAGCGGCAAGCCGACACCCGAACGGGCGCCGGCGGCGGCGCCGTCGCTGGATGCCACGACGGTGCAGGTCGAGCCCACGCGTAGTGAGCAGGTCTGGGACGGCGTGGTGGAAGCGGTGCACCAGGCGACCCTGTCGGCGCAGACCGGCGGGCGGGTGACCGAGCTGCCGTACGACGTCAACGACCGGGTCGCCCAGGGCGACGTGGTGGTGCGTTTCACCGACGTGGAACAGAAGTCGGTACGCCAGCGCGCGCAGGCGCAGATCGCCTCGGCCAAGGCCGCCTATGACGAGGCGGCCGCCTCCTTCGACCGGGTGCAGAAGATCTATCAGCGCGGGCTGGTGGCCAAGGCCCAGCTGGACCAGGAGCGGGCCCGACGCGATGCTGCGCAGGCGGCACTGCGTTCGGCTCAGGCGCAGCTGAGCGAAGTCGGGCAGCAGCTGGATTACACCGTGGTGCGTGCCCCGTACGACGCCATCGTCACCCGTCGCTACGTGCAGGTGGGCGAAGCGGTGCAGCCGGGCCAGCCGCTGCTGGGCACGGTCTCCCTGGGCGCGTTGCGGGTGAACGTGCAGGTGCCGCAGAGCGCGGTGGATGCGATCCGCCAGTGGCATGCGGCCGACGTGTTGCTGGACGACGGCCAGCGCATCCATGCCAGCCAGGTCACCGTGTTCCCCTACGCCGATCCGGACACCCACACCTTCAGCGTGCGGCTGGAGCTGAGCGGCAAGGACATCGGCCTGTATCCCGGCATGACCGTGCGGGTGGCCTTTGCCACCGGCGAGGCGCCGCGGCTGCAGGTGCCGGTCGACGCGCTGGTGCAGCGTGGCGAAATGGTCGGCGTCTACGTCATCCACGGCAACCAGGTGGTGCTGCGGCAACTGCGCCTGGGCGATCGCCACGGCGATCGGGTGGAGGTGCTGGCCGGGCTGGACGCCGGCGAGCGTATCGCCCGCGACCCGGCCGCCGCCGCGCGCTGGCTGAGCGCGCACCAGCACACCGACGGCACGGCCCAGGGCACCCCATGAACACGCCCCGGCTCGGCTTTTCCGGGCGCATCGCGCGCGCCTTCCAGCGCTCGCCGCTGACCCCGATCCTGGCCATCGCGGCGTTGCTGCTCGGCCTGGCCGCCACCATGATCACGCCGCGCGAGGAAGAGCCGCAGATCGACGTGACCATGGCCAACGTCACCGTGCCGTTTCCCGGCGCGGACGTGCGCGACGTGGAAAACCTGGTGGCGTTTCCGCTGGAGCAGAAGCTGTCGGAGATCGAGGGCGTCAAGCACGTCTACTCGGTCAGCCGGCCCGGCGTGGCGCTGATGACGGTGGAGTTCCAGGTGGGTGTGCCGCGCCAGAGCGCGATCGTGCGCCTGTACAACCAGGTGTTCCAGAACCGCGACTTCGTACCGCCCAACCTGGGCGTCGGGCAGCCGCTGGTGCGGCCGATGGGCATCGACGATGTGCCGGTGATGGCGCTGACGCTGTGGAGCGACGATCCGGCCCAGGGTCCGACCCAGCTGGCCGAGGTGGCGCACACGCTGGAGACCGAGCTCAAGCGCATCCCGGGCACGCGCGACGTCTACACCATCGGCGCGCCGCAGCGCGCGGTGGTGGTGCAGCTCGATGCCGCCAAGCTGGCCGCCTACGGCATGACCGTCAGCGACCTGTCCGCCGCACTGCAGGCGGCCAACGTGGTCAGCCAGGCCGGCGACCGGGTCGCCGGCAACCGCGATGTGCCGGTCACCGCCGGGCGTTTCCTGGCCAACGCCGCGGAGGTGGCCCAGCTGGTGATCGGCCTGAAGAACGGCCAGCCGGTGTTCCTGTCCGACGTGGCCACGGTGCATCCGGGCGCCGACCTGCCGGCCAGCTATGCCTGGTTCGGCACCCCGGCGGGCAAGGGCGGCCCGGCCACCGGCCAGGCGCCGGCGGTCACCATCGCGGTGGCCAAGAAGCCGGGTACCAACGCCGCCGACATCACCGGTGCCATCCAGGCGCGGCTGCAGGCGCTGCAGGGCGTGGTGCTGCCGGCCGGGGTGCATGTCACGGTCACCCGCGACTACGGCAAGACCGCCACCGACAAGGCCAACAAGCTCATCCACAAGCTGATCTTCGCCACCTTCTCGGTGGTGCTGCTGGTGCTGCTGGCGCTGGGCTGGCGCGAGGCGATCGTGGTCGGCACCGCGGTGATCATCACCCTGGCGCTGACCCTGTTCGCCTCCTGGGCGATGGGCTTCACCATCAACCGCGTGTCGCTGTTCGCGCTGATCTTCTCCATCGGCATCCTGGTCGACGACGCCATCGTGATCGTGGAGAACATCCACCGGCACATGGCGCTGGGCGGGCGCAGCCTGGCCGAGGCGATTCCCGAGGCGGTCAGCGAGGTCGGCGGGCCGACCATCCTGGCCACCTTCACGGTGATCGCCGCACTGCTGCCGATGGCCTTCGTCTCCGGCCTGATGGGGCCGTACATGCGGCCGATCCCGATCAATGCCTCCGCCGGCATGCTGCTGTCGCTGGCGGTGGCGCTGGTGGTCACGCCGTGGCTGGCGCTGAAGCTGCTGGGGCATCACACGCACAGCGGCGACGCGCCGGGCGACTCGCACGAGGCCGCCGGTGGCCGCCTGCACCGCGGCTTCCGCCGGGTGATGCTGCCGTTCCTCGAGGGCGGCCGCGCGCTGCGCCGCCGGCGCCTGCTGTTCGCCGCGATGGGCGTGCTGGTGCTGGCCGCGGTGGGCCTGGTGGTGGTCAAGGCGGTGGTGCTCAAGATGCTGCCGTTCGACAACAAGTCCGAGTTCCAGATCGTGGTGGACATGCCCGAGGGCAGCACGCTGGAGCGCACCAACCAGCTGCTGGGCGAGCTGGCGCAGGCCGTGGCCACCGTGCCCGAGGTCAGCAACTGGCAGGGCTACGCCGGCACCGCCGCGCCGATCACCTTCAACGGGCTGGTGCGCCAGTACTACCTGCGCCAGGGCCCGATCGTGGGCGACCTGCAGGTGAACCTGGTCGACAAGCACCTGCGCGACCGCCAGAGCCACGCCATCGCACTGGCGGTGCGACCCACCCTGGCGAAGATCGGCGCGCGCTACGGCGCCTCGGTGAAGATGGTCGAGGTGCCGCCCGGCCCGCCGGTGATCGCACCGATCGTGGCCGAGGTGTACGGCCCGGACTACGCCACCGTGCGCAAGCTGGCGCTGGGCCTGCAGCGGGACTTCAAGGCCAACCCGGACATCGTCGACGTGGACACCAGCGTGGAGGCCGATGCGCCGCGCGAGGTGGTGGTGGTCGACCGCGCCCGCGCCGCCCGGCTCGGGCTGAACCAGGCGGCCATCGCGCAGGCCCTGCGCACGGCGCTGTCGGGCGAGGACGCCAGCTACCTGATGGACGGCCATGCCAGGTACGCGGTGCCGATCCGGCTGCGCCTGTCCGCCGGCGACCAGGCCGCGCTGAGCCAGTTGCTGGCACTGCGGGTGCGCGCGCAGGGCGGCGCACTGGTGCCGCTATCCGAAGTGGTGCGGGTGCAGCCGGCCACCTGGGAAAAGGCGATCTACCACAAGGACCTGCTGCCCTACGCCATGGTCACCGGCGACGACGCCGGCAGCACCGACAGCCCGCTGTACGGCATGTTCTCGCTGGTCGGCAAGCTGCGCCACGACCCGGTCGACGGGCAGATGCTGCAGCAGCACTTCATCGCCCAGCCGCAGGACACCACCGCCCCCTCGATCAAGTGGGACGGCGAGTGGCAGATCACCTTCGAGACCTTCCGCGACATGGGCCTGGCCTACTCGGTCGGCCTGCTGCTGATCTATCTGCTGGTGGTCGGCCAGTTCAAGAGCTACGTGGTGCCGCTGATCATCATGGCGCCGATCCCGCTGACCGTGATCGGGGTGATGCCCGGCCACGCGCTGGTCGGCGCGCAGTACACCGCCACCTCGATGATCGGCATGATCGCGCTGGCCGGCATCATCGTGCGCAACTCGATCCTGCTGATCGACTTCATCAACCACGCGATCGCGGCCGGACGGCCGCTACGCGATGCGGTGATCGACGCCGCCGCGGTGCGCGCCAAGCCGATCGTACTCACCGGCGTGGCGGCGATGGTCGGCGGCTTCTTCATCATCGACGACCCGATCTTCCAGGGCCTGGCCGTCTCGCTGATCTTCGGCATCCTGGTCTCCACCGTGCTGACCCTGCTGGTGATCCCGCTGCTGTATTACGGGTGGCTGTCGCGGCGCGGTGGTGAGGCGTGATGGCCTGCTGTCATGGCTACGTGCCGCCGCTGACGGTTCAGCGCCCACCGGGCTTCTGAGCCGCGTCGCCTGATCCAGCCAGCTGCATTGCAGACGTGCCGGGGCAACCCGGCACGTTTTTTTTGTGGCGGGCAGGGCGCCAGTGCGCCACGCTGCGCACTCCCCTCGCGAACAAGCGGCCATGACCCCTCCCGCCACCTTTCCCTACGCCGCTGCGCTGGCCCGCCTCGATGCCGGCGACTTCGTGGGCCTGCCGGCGGAGTGCGTCGACACGCCGCCAAAGCGCGAAGCGCTGCATGCGTTACTGAAAGCGAGCGAGGCCGTCCATCGCGCGGCGGTCAGCACCACCCAGGTGACCGATGCGCTCAGGCGCGACCAGAAGTTCGCGCGACCCGGCCCGCCCTCACCGCACCTGGTGCGCCTGCGCCAGCAGCAAGCGGCGGCGCGGCAGGCGACGAATCAGGCGCGGCAGGCGTTTATCGTGGCGGCGGATGCGTGGGTGCGGGTGTTCGGGCTGACCGTGCCGGCGCGGAAGCCTCTGGAGGTGTTTGCTCAGGAATGGGTCGGGGTTGCTTTCAAGCCGGGCCAGTCGCGTGAAAGTGCGCTCTGACCCGTGTTCGAGGACCCGTGTTTTTGGTCTCATCGCGCGATTGACCTCGAATTAGATGAACCTGCATGGAAAGAGCTTTCTGGCTCGGTCAGTGCGAGAGCGGCTCCCAAACATAGACCCTGCCCTGGTGTCGCACATGACCGATGCCGGGAAAGACCAGGTGTGCGCCGGCGACCCATGTGTGATTGGCGGCAACCCGTGCGAAGAAACGCTCGCGCGTCGTCTCGGCCTGCGCACGGTCGCTGTCGAAGCGGATCGTCACCCTCGGGTCGGCAAACTGCACGAGCGGGAAATGCACAATGTCACCCCATGCCAGCAGAACCTGCCCGCGACTCTCGAAGCGATAGCCAGTGTGTCCTGGGGTATGGCCATACACCGGCACGGCGCGTACGCCGGGGGCCAGTTGCGCGCCGGCGCCAAAAGTTTCCAGCCGACCTTCTCGCATGTATGGGGCGAGTTGTCCGCCGCTTCCTTGAACACCTTCCGCAGCCGCACCCCGACCTTGCTGGTATTGGCCGGATGCAGCCAAAACGCGGCCTCGCGGGCGTCGAGGCGGACCACTGCGTGGGGGAAGGTGGGTTGGCCGTGGGTAACCAGACCGCCGCCGTGATCGGGATGCAGGTGCGTCAGCAGCACCTCGTCGATCTGTGCCGGCGTGTAGCCAGCCTCGCATAAGCTCGCCAGGAGCTTGCCCGACTCGGCACCGAACAGGTCTCCGGCGCCGGTATCGACCAGAAAGCGCTTGTGTCCGGTGTCGACCAGGAACGCGTTGACCGAGGTAGGAACGCGGTCGGGTGCATGTGCTTGTGCCAGCAGGGTGTGCGAAGCGCCCGGTACATCGTCAACGAGCAGCTCGGCGGCCGGCAGCATCAGGCGCCCGTCGGACAAGGCGATGACGCTGAAGTCGCCCAGACGCATGCGCTGGAATCGCGGCTCCGAGCTCACCGACCGAGCGGCGGCGCCTGCCGTTCCAACCAGGGCTAGCAAGGAAGCGGCGGCCACGGATACGAAGCGGGCGAACAATGAATGATGTGTCATAACACGGACTCCGCAGGGGGAGACCAAGCATGACTTCGCCTTCCGCGCGGCAACACTGACAGGAATGAACGGTCCGCGTTCAGGAACGTTCCGCGGTCGGCGCCAGCATCTCTACGGTGAGGTCAGACAGCGCCCGCAGGCGATCCATACGGCGCAGATCGCGGTGATAGCCCATCCACATCGTTCTTGCAGGCGGTGGCTCATCGAGGTTGACGCGGCGCAGACCGGGTGTGTGGTCGGCCAGCACACACGGCAGGACGGCCAAGCCCACGCCCATCGCGCATAGTCGTGCTTGCGCGCTGCGGCTGTTGCTTCGGAAGGCGATGTTCGCCGCGGGCAGCTTCTGCTGCAGCCAGACCGTGTCCGGATAGCAACCCTGTTCGGTATCGACCAGGACCAATGCAACGCCCGCGCCATCGGCTGTGGGATCGGGTTTGTCTTGAGCAGCGTAGACGCCATGTTCCACCACCATGAGGCGGCGCTGCACGATATCCGCATCCTCGAACGGCACGTTGCGGAAGACAATATCAGCCTCGCGCCGGGACAGGTCGAACAGCCTCGGTTCACTGATCAGCTCCGGCACCAGGCGCGGGAAGCGGCGTGTGAGTTCGGCGATCACCGGGGCCAGCACCAAGCTGCCGAACCATTCGGATGCGGAGAGGCGCAGGATGCCTTCGGGCTGGCTGTCCTCGCCAGCAAGCCGGCGCTCTATGGCCAGCGCCTGCGCCTCCATGGTTTCGGCCTGCTGCAGGATCGCGCGGCCAGCTTCGGTCAGCAGGAGGCCTTGCGGTCCGCGCTGCAACAGCACCTGCCCGGTGTCGTCCTGCAGCGCGCGCAGACGCCGGCCCACGGTTGGATGACTCAGACCAAGTCGGCGTGCGGCGCCGCCGATTGAGCCGGCTCGCACCAAGGCCAGAAAAATGCGTACGTCACCCCATTCCATCGCTACGTTCCACGGTCAAGTTGAGACTGTGCCGAACTACGGTGGGGTCTGCAACGCGGACGATCCCCGGCGCGTCTTGATCAAACCCGCTCCTCCCCAACGAACTGACTACGTTGTCGATCGTCCCCCGCGCGTTGGCTGATTGGCCCGGAAGTCCGCTTCCGGCCAAGAGCGGCCGGTCGCCGCCCCGGTCACCTTGCCCCAAAGCGGCCCTTCGCGCGCGCAATTCGCGGCCACCGGTTCATGCCGGAACAAAGTAATGTTGTCGGCGCCAGCGTCGGACGAAGCATTCGCCGGAGCCGGCTCTCAGGGGGGGCTTCCACCAGTCATAACTTCAGGAGAGAGCTTGTCGATCGGATGCCATCGGAGTCCGAACAAATGAGACGAAAGTCACAGTAGAATCTCAGGACGAAGGACAGGGAATCCAACACGTGGAAGACACGCAAACACTGTCGGCAGCACCGGCAAGCATGGATGTGGGCATGGAGAAAAAAGTACGAAAGTTGGCCAAAAACAAGCGTTTCGCTTTGTCGTTTCTGCTGGTGGCCTGTGCAATCTTCGTCACGCTTACCGCAATTGACCCTCAACACCACAATGCCTGGATCGGACTTGTCGCTGCCATGTCGGAAGCGGCCATGGTTGGCGGCCTTGCAGATTGGTTCGCAGTCACTGCGCTATTCCGCCACCCGATGGGACAACGGTGGATACCACACACTGCCATCATTCCGAAGAGCAAAGACCAGATAGGAAAAAGCCTCGCGGATTTCATCTGCGATCATTTTCTTGACAGCAAACTAGTGCTCGAAAAAATCAGAGATTTTGGTCCGGCTGATCGACTCGCGAAGAGCTTGTCGGAGCCCGCTTCCGCAGCAGTGATTGCAGATTTCGTCGTGAAACACGCTCCACGGATCGTGGACATGCTGGACAGCGAAGAGCTGCAAGAATTTGTGCGAACAGCGACAAAAGAAAAGCTTGGCGGCATGGACGTAGCGCGCCTCCTTGCCGATCTTCTGACCACTCTGACGAAGGATGGCCGACACAACGAAGTGGTCGACAGCCTATTGAATGAGGTCGCTGTCCTCGCGAATGACCCGGATACACGCCGGATGTTGGCTGAAAAAATCAAGCCAGAGCTTTGGACCATCGCCCGCTGGGCCCACGTGGACAGTCCCATCGCCGAAAACATCGCTGAAAAGGTCGCGGCCGGCTTTCGAAGCCTGATTCAAGAGGTCGCCGAAGATAAGCGCCACGAGCTGCGTGTTAGCTTTGAGCAAAAGATTCCGGCCTTCATCAATCGCCTGAAATCGGACGAACAGCTACGCGGAAGGATTGCGGCATTTAGGGACAGCATCTTGGGCAACAGAGAGTTGTCTGACTACATTCAGGAGATGTGGGCCAGCGCGATGAGCTGGCTACGAGCTGACCTCGGGAGTCCGACCTCAAGCATTCGCGGAAGCGTTCTACGCGCTTCGACGAGCCTTGGCTCGAAGCTTGAGGCCGATCCGGAACTCAAGGCCTGGTTTAACGGTTGGATCCTCGACACCGTTGAGCCACTGGTGGATGAGTACCGCGAGAAGATTCGCGGCTTCATCATTGGTCGCGTGAAAGCTTGGAGTGCCGATGAACTGACCATGCAGCTTGAGCTGAGCATGGGCAGTGACCTCCAATTCATTCGCATCAGCGGAACGGTTGTCGGCGCAATCATTGGCGGATTGTTGTTTGGACTCATGCACCTCGTTCGGCTTATCGCGAGCTAAGCATGCATCGCATCAGCGGCGGCTTCGCTGTTGTCACGCAACATTCTCTGCAGGAGCATTTACATGGGTCCAGTAATCGGCTTTTTTGTCGCTCTCTTTCTTATCGGCGGCCTGATCAGCCTCATCCGGGATGGTGCCTCCTCCAAAGAATGGCGCCCATTTTTCGGAATTTTTCTCATCGCCGGCATGATTGCGGTGTTGGGGATCGTGGTCGGATTCGTGTTTCCTGACGCGGTAGAAGTATTCATGGAGATCGCTAAGTGGGTTGCCGTCATTGGCGCGTTCGCGCTGTGCCTGAAGATCATCGGGAACATCCTGAAGGCATTCTTCCCGCACTAATCACCGCGTTGGCGGTAATCGCGGTCCAATCTTGAACGGCTCTTCTTGGAAAACGTGTGGGTGATTTGCGCGCGTTGATCACAGCACAGCCCATACGGGACAAGGTTCTGCAGCCTTCAGCCGCGCCCTGAAATCTGGCACGCTTTGCGGATGGCTACCTCAGCAGAGCATCCGCGGCGCCTACTGGGCGCCTATCAGTTCCCCGGCTTTCGCCCGCAGGCGATGGTCTGTCGGTTTGTCCATGTTCCCCGGCGCTTGAATTGCGCTGATGTAGGCAAGGTTACTAGGCGCGCCGCGTCGATGTATTCAGAGTGGAAGTGCAATGTAAGCGTCCGCCCACCACACCTTGCGCGGGGCGCGTTGGCGCGTTACGCCAGCGGAAGCAGCGTGTCGATGTCGCGATTCTTGGTGGTCGGCAGGCGGGTGAGTGTGTCGGCGAGCCAGGCGTGGGGTTCGCGGCCGTTGGCCTTGGCAGTGGCCAGCAGGCTCATGATGGCGGCGGCGCGGTGGCCCGCGGTTTCGGAGCCGGCGAACAGCCAGTTCTTGCGGCCAAGGGCGATCGGCCGGATGGCGTTTTCGGCCGGGTTGTTGTCGAGGGGATAGCGACCATCGTCCAGGACGCGCACGAGCGCGTCCCAGCGCTTGATCGTGTAGCCGATGGCGCCGGCCAGACCGGTGTTGCCCAGCACCTTGGGCTGCAGCTCGTCGAGCCAGCTCTTGAGGTCAGCCAGTTGGGGCGCGAGCCGCTGTTGGCGCTCGCGATGCCGGGCGCCGGGGTCCATATCGCGTAGTCGTGCTTCGATCGCATAGAGCGCACCGATGCGCTCGATCGCTTCGTGTGCAACCGGACTGGCGCTGGCCTTGTGTACGTCGACGAATTTGCGCCGCGCATGCGCCCAGCACGCCAGTTCCGTGATGCCCTGGGCGAACAGCGCCTTGTAGCCGCCGTAGTCGTCGACCATCAGCGCCCCCTTCCACGGGCCGAGGAAGGCGGCGGCATGCTTGCCGGCCCGGCTGGTGGCGTAGTCGAACAGCACCAGCGGCGGACCGTCGGCGCTGCGGTAGGCAAAGAGGTAGGCCCGCTTGGTCTTGCCGGCACCGGGGTCAAGCTGGGCCACCGGCGTTTCGTCGGCGTGCAGCACCGGGGCCGCGAGCAACCGGGTGCGCAAGGCATCGACCAGCGGCTGCAGCGCCAAGCCGATCTTACCGATCCATTCGGCCAGCACGGTGCGTGACAGCTCCAGGCCGTGGCGCGCGTAGATCGCTTCCTGGCGGTACAGCGGTAGATGGTCGACGTACTTCTGCACAACCACCTGGGCCAACAGACCCGGTGCAGCCAGACCACGGTCGATGATGGCCGGGGCGACCGGCTCGGCGACCACCGTTTCGCAGGCGCGGCAGGCGTACTGCGGGTAGACGTCGCGGCGCACGAAGAGCTCGATTGGCTTGGCGTCGAGCTTCTCGCTGACGTGCTCACCCATCTTGACCAGGGTGGCCCCGCACACCGTGCAGTCGCACGAAGCCGGCTCGTGTACCGTCGTCACGCGCGCCAGCTCGGCCGGCAGGGTGCGGCGCGACGGCTTGGCGCGCGGCGCCGGGGAACCGGACGAAGCTGACGGCGCCTGCGCCGCTTCCAGTTGCGCCTCCACCGCGGCGATGTCCGCGGCCATCGCCTCGTCGAACAGCCCACGCTGCGCCGCATCCATGCGCTCGGATCGGGCGGCAAACTGCGCCCGGCGCAACCGGGCCAGCTCGTAGGTGAGCTTGCCGATCAACGCCTCACGCTCGCGCAGCGCGCCATCGCGCTCGCGCACCATCCGGCGCAAGGTCTCGATGTCGGTGATCGCGTCCAGGGTGGTGGCATCCATGCCGCTACTATAGCCATCTAAACCAGCTCGCCCAGTGAGCTGATGTCACATGACAGACGTTGCCAATCCACCCCTGCACACAGCCACGCGAACTGAGCCCGTGTGAGCGACCAGAGCGTCTCGCCGGACGACGGCCAAACCAGCCGCCCCCGGTGCAGGCGACGCATGCACAGCCAGATACCCTGCGCGTCGACCACCAGCACCTTCATCCGCGTCGCACGGCGGTTGCAGAACACGTAAGCGCTACCGTCGAGCGGATCGCGACCCAGCGCCTCGCGCAGGTGCACCAGCAAGCGGTCAGCGCCACAGCGGAAATCCACCGGCGCACTCACCAACCACCAACCGGTCACCGCCGACCCGATGCCCGAACCTTTGATCCTCTTGCCCATCGCTGCGCTCCTGTCGTATCAGGCGCGTAGTGCAATGGGTTGATCGCGATAGCGGAAGGTGTGGTGGGCGGACGCTTACAGTGCAATACCCACCCCCCTTCGATTAGTACCCTCTGAAGTAGGCGGCGCACCTTCACCGACAACGGTTTATACGGAACGCATATCCGGCCGCCGCCGATATCAAACGTTCATCAATGGCTAGCTCTCCCGATAGCGGACAGTCGCCACAGGCGGCAACGGGTCGAAGGCGGACACTATGAATCCGGGGCCACATCGCCCTCTGGCAGAGGGTGGCCTTGATCGAGTACACCTCCGGCCTCTCGGGTTTGGGCTTCAGTACGCGAAGTGGACGAAGCCAACGATCCTAAGCCTGCAGCCTCAAGTAGAGACCTAATTTGATATGACTTCGGTCCTTGAAATAACCAGAAATTTAAGGTCTCAGACGGCACCCCAATATCAAACAAAATATAAGCATGAATCAAGTAAGAAAGTGCTCGGTTCTTTAGATCGAGTTCACGCAAAAAGTCGGAATAGCTCCCTCCCGGCCTCTGCCCACCGAAGTGAGAAATATCATTTCTTCTATCTGCGCAGGACTTTGCGAACGATCGAAGTTCCTTCGCCGAGTGCGAGAAAGGCAGCTTAGAAAACGTCTCAAAAATGCGTTGCTCCAAATTGGGCTCGCCAGCATGCTTCAACCTTCCCCTCAACCAACTCCTGTCCCCATTCCGAATCACTTCGGAAAGGATCCTTTGAATTCTTTCGTCCTGTCCGAGACGGGGCGATATCATCTGTGGGCTGCCTTCGGTGTAGCGCCTCGATGCCCCAAATGAGATTGACGTAGTGATGCCTCAACGTATAAGTCCAATCCCCTTCGCGTACCGAGAAAAAGGTAGTACCCGGGACCGTACAGCTCTCGCTTCTCAACCCAGTTGGAGAAGATGGTGCCGAAATCGTCCTTAACGGCCGGAAGCAACGCCCAACAGTCAGTCCAGCCCGGTGCTTGCGCATCGATGGTGCGGCGCTCAAAATAAAGCTTGTAGGGTAGTCCATTCTCAATGCCGCCCATTTTGAGATATGGCCAGTCGAGCTGGTAGGTAGTGTCGGCGAGGAGATTTAAAAGATCACCAACGAGGTGAAATTGTCGCATCATTTCTTCAAGCGAACAGCTTGGCGATGGCTCATAGATGAGCTCTGATCGCTCCTCTAGAGTTATTTGATTGCTCTTCGAGGGCGTCGTACCTGGAACCCACGGCGCCGTGACGGAATGGTTGATAGCTATTCTTCCGCTTGTCACGTTGAAAGAGAGCGATTCAGGTTCGGCATAGCTGATTGTCAAAGCTCTATCTTGCCGGATTGCCTCAATTGATCTTAAGGATGTCCAGGCTTCGAATCCACGCAGACTAATGATGAGCCGCGTGAAATTTGGCGTTTGCTCGCCATGGGGAATCTCAGTAGACCCAACCAAGCAAGTGGAGGCTAAGTACCGTTCATATGCGATGCCGGCGGATGCAAAGCCACCGCCATTGCTCCTTACACCTTGCAAAAGGACACGGTCACTTTGGCCTTTTAGAATACCTTGAATGCTCTTTTCGGCCTGCAGGCTTTCCCCTTGAAATAAAACCCGGTCGAGGCGCTCGCCACCGGGCATTGTGCCATCGAGATCCAAGCTAATCTTGCCATTAGCGGTAATGGTGATGGTTCCGTATACGCTGTCTTCCGGTGCGAAATGCCCGGCCGGAATCGGTGTGCTGTGCCACCAAAAAATGCCGCGCGCCTCGAGAATATTCGTCACCTTATTTGTCCCTCATCAGGATCGCTGGAGCCCTTGAGCCCTGATCACAGGGCATGCAAAGCGTGCCGCCAAGTCTAGGGCACAAAGATGACCAACCTCTCCAACCACGATGTCCGCTTCGGGTCGAAAGCGGACGTCAGTTGGGCGGATCGGCTACGGCCCGCATGGCCGCCCAGCGACCGAGCGGCGGAGCCCCACTCAATGCGACAACAACACCGGCAAATGCGTATGTTCCAGCACATGCCGGGTCGCGCCGCCGAGCACCAGCTCGCTCAGGCGTGAGCGGCCCCAGGCGCCCATCACCAGCAGGTCCGCGTCCATCTCGCGGGCCTGCGTGAGCAGGCCGCTGCCCGGATCGCCGGCGTCGAACGGCCGCCATTCGGCCTCGACCCCCTGGCGCTTGAGCCAGGCCTGCAGCGGTAGCGGTGGTGGTACCAGGCCGGGCAGCTCCTCGCGCTCGCCGTCCAGCACGCGCACGGCTTTCGCCTGGCGCAGCAGCGGCAGCGCGGCGCGGATCGCCTCGGCCGCTTCGCCGGAGCCGTTCCAGGCCACCAGCACACGCTGCGGCGGGGTGCGGCCGGTCCAGTGGTCGGGCACCAGCAGCATCGGCGCGGCGCCGGCGAACAGGGTGCGGGTGATGTGGTCGAAGCCGATCGGCGCGTCGGGCGCGTCCACCGGCAGTTCGGTGACCACGAAATCGGCCAGGCGCGATCGCTTGGCCAGCACCGGCACGTAGATGCCGCGGATCACCTCCCAGTCGCCGCTGACCTGGTGGCGCTGGCACAGCTCTTGCCACCAGCTGGCGCGGGCCATCGCCTGGCGCTCCTCGTCCTGCAGCAGGGCAATCACTTCCGGCACACCCATCACCGGCGGGTACACCGCCACTACGTGCATCCCGGTCACATGGGCGCCCTGGGCCCGGGCGATGGCCAGGCCAAGGGCCACGGCGGTGGAGTCGTCCTGCATCCGTTCCACGTTGATCAGCATGTCGAGCATGGCAATGTCCTCCAGGATGGCCGGACCAGCGTGCGCCGGTGGGTGCGCGGGGGTATTGACCCCAATCAACGATCCGGACGATCGCAGCAGTGGCGTGAGGGGCCCGGGACGGACCACCCGGCAATGGCCGGCGGCACGTGGCCCGCGGCCGCACAGCGTCGGCAATTGATCCGGATCAGTACCGCCGGGGCCGCGGACGGCCAAGCTGTGTACATCCGGATCGCGCCCGACGGGTCGGTTCCGGAGCGGTATTCCATCCCTTTCCGCCTGCAAGGAGCGACCATGTTCAAGCACATCCTGCTACCCACCGACGGCTCGGACCTGTCCGTGCGCGCGGTCGATACCGGCATCGAGCTGGCCGCCAAGCTGGGCGCCTCGGTGCATGCCTTCCATGTGATCGCGCCGTTCCCCGGGATCATCTGGTTTGCCGAGATCATCCAGACCGACGAGGAGACCTACACGCGCGAGGCGACGACCACCGCCGAACGCTACCTGGAGGATGTCCGGCGCCGCGCCGAGGCGGCCGGCGTGCCCTGCCAGAGCAGCTACAGCATCGACCTGCGACCGCACCAGGCGATCGTGGCCGAAGCGGAGCGGCAGCACTGCGACGCGATCGTGATGGCGTCGCATGGCTGGCGCGGGGTGGACCGCCTGCTGCTGGGCAGCGAGACGAACAAGGTGCTGCTGGAGTGCTCGTTGCCGGTGTTGGTGTGCCACTGACGCGCAGCGGCGTGCATGATCCGGCAGGGCCCTCCACTGCCGCAGGCTGTCCGCATGTCGATGAGCGACCGCAGCGAGCACGCCCGCCGATGCCGACGCGTACCGGGCTGGACCCGGCCGAGGCGGCGCGGCGCCTGCTGCAGTCACGGGCCGAACGCACTGCCGGGCACGGCGCCCAAGTCGCTGCTGGCGATCGTGCGCGGGGTGGTGCTGGAACCGATGTTCCTGATGCTGCTGGTGGCCGGCGGCCTGTACCTGCTGCTGGGCGACCGTGCCGAGGCCGCGTTCCTGCTCGGTTCGGTGTTCGTGGTGATCGGCATCACCCTGGCGCAGGAGCGCAAGACCCAGCGCGCGCTGGAGGCGCTGCGCGAATTGTCGGCCCCGCGCGCGCTGGTGATCCGCGGCGGCGAGGAGCTGCGCATTCCCGGCCGCGAGGTGGTGCCCGGCGACCTGCTGGCGCTGCACGAGGGCGACCGCATCGCTGCGGACGCCCAGCTGATCGAGGGGCAGCTGCAGGTGGACGAGTCGCTGCTGACCGGCGAAGCGGTGCCGGCGACCCGACTGGCCGGGGGCGCCGGCGCGAGTTGTTCGCCAGCACGGTGGTGACCAAGGGCGTCGGGCGTGGCCGGGTGTCGGCCACCGGCACCGCCACCGCGGTCGGCCGGATCGGGCAGACGCTGGTCGGCGGCGCACCGGCCGTGTCGCGGCTGCAGCAGTCCTCGCGCGGCCTGATCCGCACGCTGGCCATCGGCGGCGTGGCGCTGGCGCTGGCCTACTGTCTGCTGGAGTGGCTGTGGGACGGCCGCGCGCTGATCGACAGCGTGCTGGCCGGCGATCGCCCTGACCATGGCGATCCTGCCGGAAGAGATTCCGGTGGTGCTGACCGTGTTCCTGGCACTGGGAGCCTGGCGGATCGCCCGGCACAAGGTGCTGACCCGGCACGTGCCGGCGGTGGAGGCGCTGGGTGCGATCACCGTGCTGGCGGCCGACAAGACCGGCACGCTGACCCGCAACCGCATGCAGGTGGCCGAGCTGGACGTGGACGGCGCGGCGTTACCGGCGCGGACGCCGCCACCGGCCTGCCCGAGGCGTTCCAGCCGCTGGTGGAGTTCGCCATGCTGGCGACGCCGGACGATCCGTTCGACCCGATGGAAAAGGCGATCGCCCGGTTCGGACGGCACGGCCGCTGGTACCCAGCGGGCACGACCCGCGCGAGCGGACCCGGCCGAGCACGAGTACGGCCTGTCGCCGGAGATCCTGGCGATGACGCGGGTGTTCCCGGGCAACGCGCCGCCGCAGCACCTGCTGGCGACCAAGGGCGCGCCCGAAGCGGTGATCGACCTGTGCCACCTGGCGCCGGAGCGCGCGCGAGGCGATCCTGGCCCGGGTCGAGGCCATGGCCAGCCGCGGCCTGCGCGTGCTGGGCGTGGCCCGCGGCGCCTGGCAGGGCGAGCGTTGGCCGGCCAGCCAGCACGACTTCGAATTCCGCTTCCTTGGGCTGGTCGGCTTCGTCGATCCGCCGCGACCGGAAGTGCCCGCGGCCATCGCCGAGTGCCGCAGCGCCGGCGTGCGCATCATCATGATGACCGGCGACCATCCGGCCACCGCGCGGGCGATCGCGCGCGAGGTGGGGTTGAGCGAGCGCGCCGAGGTGCTCACCGGGGCCCAGATCGATGCGCTGGACGACGACGCGCTGCGCGCAGCGCCTGCGCCAGGTGGACCTGTGCGCGCGACTGCAGCCGGAGCAGAAGCTGCGCCTGGTGCGGCTGCTGCAGCAGGCCGGCGAAGTGGTGGCGATGACCGGCGACGGGGTCAACGACGCACCGGCGCTGAAGGCCGCCGACATCGGCATCGCCATGGGCGAGCGCGGCACCGACGTGGCGCGCGAGGCCGCGGCGCTGGTGCTGCTGGACGACAGCTTCGCCAGCATCGTGGCGGCGATCCGGCAGGGCCGGCGCATCTACGACAACATCACCAAGGCCACCCGCTTCATCTTCGCCGTGCACATGCCGGTGATCGCGCTGGCGCTGCTGCCGGCGCTGCTGCACTGGCCGATGCTGCTGACCCCGGTGCACATCGTGCTGCTGGAACTGCTGATCGATCCGGCCTGCTCGGTGGTGTTCGAGGCCGAGCCGGAAGCCGGCGACATCATGCGGCGAGCCGCCGCGAGCGACCCGCGCCTCGCCGTTCAACCACCGCAACCTGCGCTACGCGATCGTGCAGGGTCTGGGGCTGGCGGCGATCCTGCTGCTCGGGGCGGCGGCGCTGCTGCGGCTCGGGCTGCCGCCGGCGCAGGCGCGCACCGCGGTGTTCATGGCACTGGTGCTGGGGGTCTACCTGTTGACCCTGGCCAACCGCGACATGGCGCATCCGGTGCTGGGCCGCGGCCATGCGCCGCAATCCCTGGCTGCTGCGCATGGCCATCGCGATGCTGGCGATGCTGGTGGCGGTACTGGCGGTACCGTTCCTGCGCCAGGTGATGATGCTGGCGTTGCCGTCCAGTGTTGCAGCGGCGGCGCTGGCGCTGATGCTGGCTGCCACCCTGGCCTGGCTGGAGGGGCTGCGCCGGATGGCGCGGCAGCGGCGGCGCCCGCTCACCGTCTGACCGATCGAACCGCCGGCCGCGCGATCGCTGCCGGCTGCCCACCACCGCACAGGATTCGCCGATGAACCCACACATGATCTACAGCTGCCACGGCGCCGCACGCGGCGTGACCGGTTCGTGCCACCTGGTCGGCGTCAACGACCGGCGCGTACTGATCGACTGCGGCCTGTTCCAGGGCTCGCGCGAGGAGGAGCGGGCCAACGCCGAGCCGTTCGGCTTCGATCCGGCCAGCGTCGACGTGCTGCTGCTGACCCATGCCCACCTGGACCATTGCGGGCGCATTCCGAAGCTGGTGCGCGACGGCTTTCGCGGCCGCATCCTGGCCACCGCGGCAACCCGGGAGCTGGCCCGCCTGGTCATGCTCGATGCCGCCGGATTGCAGGAGGAGGAGGCGCGCCGCGCGCGCCGCAGCGGACGGCGGCGTGGCGAGGAGGACGGCGAGCCGCTGTACACCGTCGACGACGCGCTGCACGCGATGGATTTCTTCGGCGAGGCGGTCGCCTACGACACCGCGGTGACGGTGGCGCCCGGCATCCAGGCGCCGCTTCCTGGATGCCGGGCACATCCTCGGCTCGGCCTCGATCGTGCTGGATCTGGACGACGGCCGGCAGCAGCGGCGCATCGTGTTCTCCGGCGACCAGGGCAACCCGGGCCAGCCGATCCTGCGCGACCCGGTACCCGCGCCGGCGGCCGACTACGTGGTGATGGAAAGCACCTACGGCGACCGCGACCACCGCAGCGTGCCGGACTCGGTGACCGAGCTGTACCAGGCGATCCGCGAAACCCTGGCGCGGCACGGCAACGTGATCATTCCCACCTTTGCGCTGGAGCGGACGCAGGAAATCCTCTACTACCTGCACCTGGGCATTCGCGATGGCCACATCCCGGCGCACACGCCGGTGTTCCTGGACTCGCCGATGGCCATTTCCGCCACGCAGATATTCGGCCGACATCCGGAGTGCTACGACGCGGCATTCCGCGAGGTGCTGCGCCAGGGCGACCCGTTCGACATGCCCAACCTGCGCTTCACGCGGGAAACGGCCGAGTCGATGGCGATCAACAGCATCGAGGGCGGCGCGGTGATCCTGGCCGGCTCGGGCATGTGCACCGGCGGCCGCGTGCGCCATCACCTGAAGCACAACCTGTGGCGCGAGCGCAGCAGCGTGGTGTTCGTCGGCTACGCCGCACACGGCACGCTGGCGCGGCGGATCATCGACGGCGCCCCGACCGTACGCATCTTCGACCAGGAGATCGTGGTGCGCGCCCAGCTGTGGACCATCAACGGCTTTTCCGCGCATGCCGGCCAGCAGGCGCTGCTGGCGTGGCTGGGTGACACGCCCCGGCGGCAGGTGCTGCTGGTGCACGGTGAACCGGACCGCGGCATGCTGGCGATGAAGCAGATCCTCGACGAACGCGGCGTGCCCTGCCACGAGCCGGGCATGCACGAACCGATCCTGCTCGCCTAGCAGCCTGTCGGACTTGGGCCGGCCGGGCTGCAAATCCGGCTGCGCGGTCCATATTTCCGCCGCTTCCTGGCCCATAGAACCACTATGACCCTGCGAAGCGCCGAAAATCTGTCCTTGCACAGCCAGATTTTCGCCTCGACCGCCAAAGCCCGACAGGCTGCCAGCGGTGGCGAGCGCTCATTGCGGCAGCAACAGCACCCGGGTCAGCTGGTCGGCCAGCGACAGGCCGATCAGCAAGCGCCAGCCAGGCGAAGCCCGCCGCGGCGACGATGCGCACCAGCGGCTGGTCGGTACGCAGCTTCATGAAGAACACCATCACCAGCAGCGCCTTGGCCACCGCGATGGCCATGTTGGCGACGGCGTTGAACATGCCCATCGGCATCAGCGCGCTGCCGGCGGTCAGCGCCAGCAACAGCAGCAACGCGACCCACGCACCGAGCTGGCTTCGCAGCGACGGAACCGGCGTGGACGAGGCGGCGTGCGTGCGCTTGCTCATTGCGCCCGTCCCGACCAGGTAGATCAGCGGGTAGACGAAGATCCACACGATGTCGACCAGGTGCCAGTACAGCGCGCCGACTTCCAGCGGCGTGTGGTAGGTCGGGCCGAACTCGCCGCGGCCGGTGCGCCAGGCCATCACCAGCATCAGCCCCGCGCCGATGGTGACGTGCAGGCCGTGGAAGCCGGTGATCACGAAGTACAGCCACCAGAACAGCTCGCATCGGGCTGGCCAGCGGGCCGTGCTGGGTGTAGTGCAGGCCGGGCACCAGCCCCTTCGTGCCACTCGTCGTAGTACTCCTTGCCGTGCATCGCCAGGAAGACGAACGCCAGCGCTGCGGTGGCCAGCAGCAGCCACACCGCCAGCGTGCGGCCGCCCAGCTGGATGCTGCGCACCGCCAGCGCCGCCGCGGCGCTGCTGGTCAGCAGCACCGCGGTTTCGAGCGTGCCCAGCAGCAGTCGGTGTGCCGGCTGGCCTCGGCGAACGCCTCGGGAAAGCGCACCCGGCAATAGGTGTAGCCGGCGAACAGCACGCCGAAGAACAGGATCTCGGTGGCCAGGAACACCCACATGCCCAGCTTGGCCGCCTCGCGCTGCTGCGCGGCGTCGTCGAACTGTTCGGCCAGCTGTGGTCTGGGCGCGGCTCATGGCTGCTTCGTAGGCGTAGGGGCCGTCGCGCACCACCGGCGTGTGCTCGAAGTTGTGCAGCGGCGGCGGCGAGGACGTCTGCCACTCCAGCCCCTGCGCCCGCCACGGGTTGGGTCCGGCCGGCGCGCCGTAGCGCAGCGACCACAGCAGGTAGACCAGCGGCAGCAGGTAGCCCACCGCCAGGATCGCTGGCGCCGGCCGAGGACAGCACGTTGAGCACCTGGAACTGCGGCAGGTACTCGTGATAGCGCCGCGGCATGCCCTCGTAGCCCAGGATGTACTGCGGAAAGAAGGTCAGGTTGAAGCCGAAGAACAGCAGGATCGCGGCGAACCGCGCCCAGGCCTCCGGAGTACATCCGCCCGGTGATCTTGGGCCACCAGAAGTGGATGCCGCCCAGGTAGGCCGATGACCGAGCCGCCGACCATGATGTAGTGGAAGTGCGCCACCACGAAGTAGGTGTCGGTCAGCGACACGTCCAGCGCGGTGGCCGCCAGGAACAGCCCGGTCAGCCCGCCCAGCATGAACAGGCCGACGAAGCCCAGCGCGTACAGCATGCGGCGCGTCGAAGGTGATGTCGCCCTTGTACAGCGTGGCGGTCCAGTTGAAGACCTTGATCGCCGAGGGCACCGCGATGATGAAGCTGAGAGATCGAGAACACCATGCTGGCGTAGATCGACTGCCCGGACACGAACATGTGGTGGCCCCACACCAGGAAGCCGATCACCGCCAACCCGAGGATGGCGTAGACCATGAACTTGTAGCCGAAGATGCGCCGTTGCGCGCCAAGCAGGTCGATCAGCTCGCTGACCACGCCCATCGCCGGCAGGATCATGATGTACACCGCCGGGTGCGAGTAGAACCAGAACAGGTGCTGGAACAGCAGCGGGTCGCCGCCCAGCGCCGGATCGAAGATGCCCACGCCGAACAGCCGCTCCAGCGCGATCAGCGCCAGCGTCATCGCCAGCACCGGCGTGGCCAGCACCATCACCAGCGACACCGCGTACATCGACCAGACGAACAGCGGCAGCCGGAACCAGTGCATGCCCGGCGCGCGCATGCGTGTGCATGGTGACGATGAAGTTGAGCCCGGTGAGGATCGAGGAGAAGCCGACGATGAACACGCCCGACCACGGTCAGCATCACGTTGGTGTTGGAGAACATGGTCGAGAACGGCGTGTAGAAGGTCCAGCCGGTATCCACGCCGCCCAGCAGCAGGCAGGCGATGGTGAACACGCCGCCGACCATGTACAGGTACCAGCTGAACAGGTTCAGCCGCGGGAACGCCACGTCGCGCGCGCCGATCATCATCGGCAGCAGGAAGTTGCCCAGCGTGGCGGGAATCGAGGGGATCAGGAAGAACCACACCATCACCACGCCGTGGAAGGTGAACGCCTTGTTGTAGGTCTCCGCGCTCATCAGGTCGCCGGCGGGCGTGACCAGCTCCAGCCGGATCATCGCCGCGGCGATGCCGGCCAGGAAAAAGAAGAAGGTGATCGACGAGCGCATACAGGATGCCGATGCGCTTGTGGTCGTGGGTGAGCAGCCACGAACGCAGGCGCATGACCCTCGTCCAGGTAGCTGCGGTGCGGCCACAGCGGTGTGTCAGCGTGCATGGTCGGGATCCTCCGCCGGCTGCGCGTCGGCATGGCGGGACTTGAGGTAGGCGATCAGCGCCAGCACGTCGCTTTCGCTGATGCGCCCTTCGTAACTGGGCATGATCGGCGCGTAGCCGGCGGCCACCTGCTGCTTCGGCAGCATGATCGAGTCGTGCAGGTAGCGCTCGTCGGCGCGCACCTGGCTGCCGTCGGCCAGCGGCACGGTGCTGCCGAACAAGCCGTCCAGGCTGGGCGCGTGCACCTGCGCCTGCGCGTCGTGGCAGCCGCTGCAGCCGTACTTGCGGAACAGCGCCGCACCCTGCAGCGCCAGCGAGCGCCCGGCGTGCGCGTGCAGCCAGCTGCGCGTAGGCGTCCGGCCGCATCACCACCACCCGCCCACGCATGCGCGAATGGTCGGTGCCGCAGATACTCGGCGCAGAACAGGTCGAACGTGCCCGACCTTCGTCGGCTTGAACCACAGCTGGGTGTAGCTGCCCGGCAGCACGTCCTGCTTGAGCCGGAAGGCGGGCACGTAGAAGCTGTGGATCACGTCCTGCGAGGTCATCACCAGCCGCACCGGCTGGCCCAGCGGCACATGCAGGGTGTCGATCTCGCGCTGGCCGTCGACGTGCTGGATCTTCCACATCCATTGCTTGGCCACCACGTAGACCGGCACGGCATCCGCCGGTGGCTCGCGCATGTCCAGCCACAGCTTGATGCTCCAGCCGAAGATGCCCAGGAACATCGCCAGCGGGATCAGCGTCCAGGTCAGCTCCACCCCCATGTGGCGATGGCTCTCGCCGCGGCGGTCGGCGTCGCTGCCGTGGCGGTACTTCACCGCGAACCAGATCATCACGGTGAACACGCCCACCACCACCACCGAGCACAGCGCCAGCATCGCGTCGAACAACAGGTCGACGTTGGCCGCCACGCTGGAGGCCTGCGGCAAGCCGATCATGTCTGCAACCATCATGCGCGGGCCCTCCATCGCCACCACAGCAGCCAGCCGCCGAACAGCAGCACGAAGCCCACGCCGAGCACGCGCATGACCCGGCCGATGACCAGGCTGTAACGTCCGGTGCTGGGGTCGTAGCCACAGCACAGCAGCACCAGTTGGTCGACCACGTTGCCGAGCTTGCCCGACGATGCACCGACCAGCGCCAGGCGCAGCCCGCTGGCCGGGTAGCTGACGCCCAGGAAGTACTGCGACACCCGTCCGCCGGCGGTCGCCACCACCGTGCCGGCGGCGTGCGCGAACTGGTCGTTGCGCGGGTCGTAGAAGTAGCGAAAGCCGGCGGCGTCCGTCAGCGCCTTGATCGCTGCCGGCGAGCCGGTGAGGAAATGCCATTGTCCGACCGCGGCGCCGGGCTGCTTCTGTGCCAGTTGCGCCTTGGCCTGCGCTGCGTCCGCCGGTGTCTCGCGCGGGTCGATGCCGACGAACACCACCGAATAGTCGCGACCCGGGCGCAGCGAGGTCAGGCCGGCGGCGCCGTGCGCCATGCCGTGCAGCACCACGTCGCACAGGTTGGGGCAACGGTAGTAGCCGAACGCCAGCAGCAGCGGATGGCCGTCGGCCAGCTGGCGCAGCGTGACCGGGTGTCCGTCCGCATCGCGCCAGCGTGCATCCAGCGGCAGTTGCGCGCCCAGGTGCTGGTCGATGCCGGCGCGTTGGGTCAGGTCGCCCGGTGGCGTGGGGGCATGCGCCTGCGCCGGCGATACCGACAGGCTGGCCAGCAGGCACAGCACCGATACCAGCCAGACGGGGCGGGCAAGCCGAGCGGCGATCATGGCGTACCTCCGGTGGACCGCGCGGATGCCGCCGGGGCCGGACGCGGCGTCCCCGGATCCAGCCGTGCATGATCCTGCGACCACAGTTGCATCGCGCGGCGAATCGGGATGCGGGCGATGCCCGCACGGCGGTCCACCCAGCCGTACCCCTGCAGGCGGGCTCGCTGCTGTGCGCGTTCGGTGGCCAGCTCCTGCTGCGGCCGGAATTGCAGGGTCGGCGTCTGCGGGGGCGCGAAGCGGGTCTGGATGGTCTGGTGCCCCAACCACAGCCGGAACAGCAGGTACATCGCCGCGATCACCAGCAGGGTGCTGCCGACCAGGATCGCGGCAATCCACAGCAACCGGCGCGTGTCCTCGCCGCCCTTGGCGTGCCCGCGGCGCTTGGCGCTGGCGCTCGGCTGGTTCATGCCCGGCCCTCCCGCAGGGTGGTCGGCCGCAGGTCGGACGTGGCCCAGCACAGGCCACCGATGCCCAGCAGCGCCGGCAGCTCGGCCCACATCCAGACCGAATCCAGCGCACGGAAGCTGGGCAGCACCAGCCAGCCGAGCCAGCCCAGCTGGCCCAGCAACAGCAGCGTGGCGGCAACGCGCAGCCCGATCGCGCTGCGCTTGGCCCTGCGCCACAGCAACAGCGCGAACGGCAGTACCAGGTGCACCGCCAGCAGCGCCCAGGCGACCCAGCCCCAGGCACCGCGCACCCGCGGCAGGTACCAGCGGGTTTCCGACGGCAGGTCGCCGATCCAGGCGGTCAGGTAGTCCATGAACATCAGGTAGGCCCAGCCCAGCATCAACGCCATCAGCAACATGCCCAGGTCGCTGGCATGCCGGCTGCCGCGCGCGCGGGTGGCGCCACCGGCCAGCAGCGTGGCCAGCGCCGCGGCGCCGAGCATCTGGCTGGTGCCCAGGGTGATGCCGAAGGCGGAGGAGTGCCATACCGGCACCAGCGACATGATCCAGTCGGTGCCGGCCACGGTGACGGTTACCGCGTAGACGATCAGGCCGAGCGCCGCCAGTCGGTTCATCGGCGTGGCGGCAAGCACGCGCCGGCGCACCAGCCAGGCCAGCAGCAGCCAGGCCGCAAGGCAGGCCAGGCCGCGCCCGATGAAGAACGGCAGGTTGAGGTACCAGCGCTGGCGCGCCAGTTGCGGGTCCTCCAGCATGCCGTGCAGCAGCGACGGATGCGCCCACGGGTACAGCCATGCGGCCAGGCCGATCAGCGGCAACCCCAGCAGTGCCAGCAGGGGCAGCAGCCGGGTCCCGGCCAGCAACACCGGACGCAGGTCATGGCCCCAGTCGCCCCCGGTCAGCGCATGCACCATCAGCAGCGCCACGCTGCCCACCGCAGGGGCCAGCCAGAACAGCCAGCCGGCCAGGTAGGACAGCAGCATCTGCCGCGGTGCCAGCCAGCCCAGCCACACGCAGGCCAGCAGCGCCAGCGCCGCCAGCCCCGCCACCGTCCAGCGCCAGCGCGCGCGCCGGTTCACTGGGCCTCCCGTGGCGCGGGTGGGTGCGCCGAGGACGCGCTCGCCGGCATGTCCAGCCGCGCCAGGTCCTGGGCTGTAAGCACGTCCCGTGGCGCGTGCTGGCTCAGCTGCAGGGCGCGGATATAGGCCACGATGGCCCAGCGGTCACGCGGCGACACGCGCGCGGCATACGGGTACATGACCCCGTAGCCATGCGTGATCACCTGGTAGAAATGACTGTCCGGCGCGTGGCGCAGGGCGTCGGTGTGGTAGCTCGGCGGCGCCGGAAAGCCGCGCCGCACCACCATGCCGTCGCCGTAGCCGCTGCGCCCGTGGCAGGGCGCGCAGTAGATGTCGAAGCGCTCGCGCCCGCGCTGCAGCAGTGCGGCGGTGGGCGGCAACGGGTTGGCGTAGTCCTTGCGCGCCGACCTCGCCGCGCGGCAGCGAGCGCCCGTTCTCATCGAGCGGCAAAGCCGGCCCGGCCGGCGGCAGCAGCGCCACATGCCCGTCGCGGCCGCTGCTGACATCGGCCGCGGCGCCGCTGGAGCGCACCACCGCCCCGGCCGGCGGCACCCGTGAGCTGTTGTGGTTGGCGAACAGCGCGCTGGGCTCCAGCGGCTTGTCCTTGGGCTGGTCGTACATGTCGTGCATGGCCCGCTCGCAGCCGGCCAGCGCCAGCGCGGCCAGCAGCCAGGCGAATCGCGGCGCGGCGCTCACGCCGGCACCTCTTCCACCGCCAGCGGCGACAGCGCGTGCAGCGCGCGCAGCACGGCGCCGGTGCGGTAGGCCGGATCGTCCGCGCGCACTACCACGAAGAAACCATCGCGGCTGGCCTGGGCGAAGCGGCTGGCGTTGAACAACGCGTGATACAGCCGCGGCAGGCGGTTGCCGACCAGCATCGCCAGCACCCCGGCGGACATGGCGAACAGGAAGGTCATCTCCAGCGCCGAGGGGATGAACGCCGGCCAGCTGGCCAGCGGTCGTCCACCGATGTTCAGCGGGTAGTCGATCACCGCCGAGTAGTACTCCAGCGCCAGCGTGCCCAGCCCGCCGAACAGGCCACCGGCCAGCATCGCCGGGGCCACGCCGTCGCGTACCGGGCCCAGTTTTTCGGCCAGGCCCTCCACCGCGTACGGGGTATAGGCCTCCATCCGGGTGTAGCCGCGCGCGCGCAGCGCGTTGACCGCGGCCAGCAGGGCCTGCGCATCGGCGAACTGCGCCAGGCAGCCGTAGGGCCGGTCGCTCATGTCGCCTCCCCCCGGTTGGCCGCCCGGCCCGGCCGCAGCCGCGCGATCAGCTTGCGCAGCTCGAACATCGGCAGCAGCGGCAACCAGCGCACGAACAGCACGAACAGCAGGAAGAACAGCCCGATCGAACCGGCCAGCGTGAGCAGGTCCCACAGGGTCGGGTAGAACATGCCCCAGCTGGACGGCAGGAAGTCGTGGTACAGGCTGGTGACCACCAGCATGAAGCGCTCGAACCACATGCCGATCACCACCAGCACGCCGATCACGAACAGCGCCAGCGGGTTGCGCCGCACCCGCGCGGACCACAGCGGCTGGATCGCCACCACGTTGCAGAACACCGCCGCCCAGAACACCCAGGCGTAGGCGCCCCACAGCCGCTGCTGCGCCAGCGCGATCTCGTAGCGGTCGCCGCTGTAGAACGCGCTGAACATCTCGTTGGCGTAGCTGTAGCCGACGAACAGGCCAGCGGCCAGCAGCATCTTCGCCAGGTTGTCCAGGTGACGGTCGGTGATGAAATCGCCCAAGCCGTAGAAGCGCCGCAGCGGAATGCCCAGCACCAGCACCATGGCGAAACCGGAGAACAGCGCGCCGATCACGAAGAACGGCGGAAAGATGGTCGAGTGCCAGCCCGGCAGCAGGCCCTCGGAGAAATCCAGCGCCACCATCGAGTGCACCGAGAACACCAGCGGCACGGCCATGCCGGCCAGCAGCAGGTTCATCGTCTCGTAGCGATGCCAGTGCCGCGCCTCGCCGCGCCAGCCCAGCGCCAGCAGGCCGTAGAACACCTGCTTGCCGCGGCTGCGCGCGCGGTCGCGCAGGCTGGCCAGGTCCGGGATCAGCCCCACGTAGAAGTACAGCACCGAGGCGACCAGGTAGGCCACGATCGCCATGAAATCCCACAGCAGCGAGCTGCGCCACTGCGGCCACACGTTCATGCGGTCCGGATACGGCGCCAGCCAGTAGAAGAACCAAGGCCGGCCCAGATGCAGGATCGGGAACAGCCCGGATACCGATACCGCGAACACGGTCATCGCCTCGGCGTAGCGGTTGAGCGAACTGCGCCAGGGCTGCCGGGTCAGGTACAGCGCCGCGGAAATGAAGGTGCCGGCCATGCCGATGCCGATCCACCACACGTAGTTGGCGATGGCAAAGCCCCAGGCCACCGGGATGTCGATGCCCCAGATGCCCACGCCGCGATAGAACAGGTAGCCGATCGAGCCGACCAGCACGCCGGTGAGGATCAGCGACAGCGCGAAGGCGAGCATCCACAGCTTGCCGCTGGGTCGCTGCAACACGATGTCGCCGACCTGGTCGGTGGTCGAGGCCAGGGTCGGGTGGTCGCGCAGCACCGGCGTGTTCATGCGTCCTCCCCCAGGTCCGGATGCGGGTTGCGCAGCGAGGCCAGGTAGGTGGTGCGCGGACGGGTGTTGAGCTCCTGCAGCAGCGCGTAGTTGCGCGGCGAGGCCTTGGCCTGGCTGACCGCGCTGGCCGGGTCGGCGCCGTTGCCGAAGGTGATCGCGCGGGTCGGGCACACGGCCTGGCAGGCGGTCACCACCTCGCCCTCGGCGATCGGCCGGTCGTCCTTGTTGGCGGCGATGTGCGCGGTCTGGATGCGCTGCACGCAGTAGGTGCATTTCTCCATCACCCCGCGGTTGCGCACGGTCACGTCCGGGTTGCGCTGCGCGGCCAGGTGCTCATCGTCGCTGGCGTACTGCAGGAAGTTGAAGCGGCGCACCTTGTACGGGCAGTTGTTGGAGCAGAAGCGGGTGCCCACGCAGCGGTTGTAGATCTGCAGGTTCAGCCCGCCGCTGTCGTGCATGGTGGCGCCGACCGGGCAGACCACCTCGCACGGCGCGTGCTCGCAATGCATGCAGGGCACCGGCTGGTGGTGGGTGCGCGGCGCCTGCGCCTCGCCTTCGTAGTAGCGGTCGATGCGGATCCAGTGCATCTCGCGCCCGCGGCGCACTTCTTCCGGGCCGACCACCGGGATGTTGTTCTCGGCCTGGCAGGCAATGGTGCAGGCGCCGCAGCCGATGCAACTGTTGAGATCGATGCTCATCGCCCAGGCGTATTCGCCCGGCGGGTGCTCGGGATAGAAACTCGGAGGCGTCTGCTGGTCGTCCGAGGCAAAGTCCGGCTGCGCCAGGAACTGCGCCAGCGTGCCGGCGCGTACCGGTTCGCGACCTTCCATGGCGTGGTGGTGCTGGGTAGTGGGCAGGTCCAGGTGACCGCCGTCGGGCCGCAGCGCCAGGCCCTCCTCGCGCCACGGCGCCGCGGCGCTGCGCAGCCGATAGGCATCGAAGCCCAGCGCGGCACCGACCTGGCCGGCCTGCGGACGGCCGTAGCCCAGCGGGGCGGTGACGCTGCGCGCGGCCTGCCCCGGCAGGATCCATACCGGCGCCTGTACCTGCCGTTGGCCGATGCGCAGGGTGGCGGTGTCGCCGTTCTTCAGCTCCAGTTGCTGCGCCAGCGCCGGGCTGATCAACGCCGCGTTGCTCCAGGTCAGTTTGCTCAGCGGCTTGGGCAGCTCCTGCAGCCAGGCGTTGTTGGCGTAGCGGCCGTCGTAGATGGTGTCGTCCGGACGGAACACCAGCTCCAGCTGGTCCAGCTCGATCACCGCGGGCGGCTGCGACAGGAACCCGGTGTCGACCACTGCCGGCTGCGCCGCGGGCAAGCTGTCGGCGATCACCCCGGCCTGCAGGCTGGTGCGCCAGAAGGCGTCGAAGTCGTCTGCACCCGACCGGCGCCACGTCTCCTGTACCCGCGCGCGGATGTCGGTGGACTCGCCCAGCAGCATCGCCAGCAACTGGTGGATCGAGCGGGTGTCGTACAACGGCGCCAGCACCGGCTGCACCAGGCTGGCGATGCCGTCCCAGGCGCGGGCGTCGGACCACGCCTCCAGCGCGTGCGAGCGCGGCAGGTGCCAGTGACAGGCGCGCGCGGTCTCGTCCCGATACAGACCCAGGTGGATGCGGTGCGGCACCTGGCCCAGCCGCTCGGCGAAGCGCAGGTCGGCCGGGGCGCTGTAGACCGGGTTGGCATCGAGCACCAGCAGGGTATCCACGCTGCCGGCGTCGATCGCCGCGGTGAGTCCGGCCAGCCCTTCGCTGACCTGCGCCATGCCGGCCGCGGCGGCGTCCTCCGGCGGCAGGAAATACTCCACCGTGTGCCCGACGTTGCCCAGCGACTGGTTGATCAGATGCACCAGCGCGTGCACGTACGCCGGTTGCGCCGGGCCGGCCACCACCAGCGAACTGCCGCGATGCTCGCGCAGGTCCTGTGCCAGCGCGCGCAGACGGCGCGGTGCCAGCCCGCTGGCGTTGCCCGCACGCACGCCCGCGATACCCAGTTCGGCCGCCAGTTCCTGCACCAGTGCGGTGATCGCGGACGAAGCCAGCGGCCAGGCGTGGTCGGCGCGGGCGCCGGTGATGCTGGGGGTGGGCTCGATCGCGTAGATGCGGCTGAACGGCGCCTCGGCGTGCTCGGGCCGGCGCGCCGCCATCGCGTCGCGCGCATGCTGCAGGCGGCCGGGCAGGGTACCGAACAGGTCCGCCTCCAGGGTCAGCAGCCGCTGCGCCCGCCGCAGCCGGTAGCGCGGCCGCAACGGTTGCCCGAAGGCCAGCTGCGCGCCGGCGTGCTGGCTATGCTGGTCGACCGGTTCGAACACGTGCCAATGCGCCTGCGGGTAGCGCGCCAGCAGGGCCTGCCGCTGCGCGGCCAGGGTGGGCGAGTCGATCCGGCCGCTGAGGATATGCAGGCCGCCTCCCTGCGCCGCGCGCTGCTGCAGCACCGGCACCTCCGCGGCGAAGGCGTCCCAGGTTGCGACCCGATCCCCTTGGTAGGGCGCAGTGGAGCGGTCCGGGTCCCACAGCTGCAGCACCGCCGCCTGCAGCCAGGCGTCGGTGGCCCCCAGGCTGGCCGGGTGGTCGGGGTTGCCCTCGATCTTGCCCGGTCGGCCCTCGTGGGTCTCCACCAGCACGCCGGCAACCTCGCCGGCGGCGCTCAGCGTGGTGGCATAGAACTGCGGCAGCGAGGCAGGCATGCCCAGCTCGCGGATGCGCGGCACGATGTACTCCGGCGGCGGGCCACTGCAGGCGGTCAGGCCGGCCATCGCCAGCGAGGCGCCCAGCAGCTTGATGAAGCCGCGCCGGTCCAGCATCGGCTCCAGGCTGGCCAGTTGCGGTGCGGCCTGTTGCAGGTGCTGGCGGAAGGCCGGTTGCCCGCTCAGCTCCTCCAGTACGCGCCAGTAGCGTGGGCCACGCGCGCCATCCAGCTGCGCGCGCAGCTGGGCCATCGCGTTGCTCGATGCAGGCGTCACCGGTGGCATATGGAGCAATCGCTCAGCCGCGCCGGCGGAAGGATGTGGTACCGCTTGACCAGGTCCATGGCCAGCTGCTTCGGGTGCTGCGGGTGCCAGTCCATGGCGAACACCTTGTCTTTCGGGCGCAGGTTCGGCGCCGGGTTGCGATGGCAGTCCAGGCACCACTGCATCGACAGGGGCTTGACCCGCGCGGTCAGCGGCATGGTGTCGACCCGGCCGTGGCAGCTGACGCAGCCGACGCCCTTGGCCACGTGGATGGAGTGGTTGAAGTAGACGAAATCGGGCAGGTCGTTGACCCGCGCCCACTTCAGTTGCGCCACGCCGCGGCGCCAGCTGTCCACCACCGGCTGCAGCATCGGCTGGTCGGTGAACAGCTGCGAGTGGCAGGTCATGCACACCGACACGGCCGGGATCCCGGCGAACGCTTCGTTCTCCACCGAGTCGTGGCAGTAGCGGCAATCCAGCCCGACCTGGCCCACGTGGTGTTGATGGCTGAAGGGCACCGGCTGTTCGACATGTTCGTCCAGCCGGTGCGGGCCGGCAGTCCAGCCGCGCCAGGCCAGCACGGCCGCGCTCGCGCCCAGCAGCAGGCCGAGCAGAAGCAGCTTCACGAACAAACCGAAGCGCGGATGAAAAACCTGGCTCATCGGCCTCTCTATATGTATAGGGAGTCTGCGCGGGTGTGGCCGCGCTCGATCAAGCTCTCATGTGTGGCGTGAAACGGGCGCCACCGGGGCGCCATCGCCACGGTCAGGGCGGCATCGAGCGCAGGTTCTCGCGCATGTCGTGGACCGCCCCCGGCGACACCGCGCTGGCATGGTTGCCCCAGGTGTTGCGGATGTAGGTGGCCACGTTGGCGATCTCGGTGTCGCTCAGGTGATCGGCGAAGCCCTGCATGCGCAGGCCGGTCGGTTCGCGTGGCGTGGACGGGATCGCCGAACCCTGCAGGATCACGTTGATCAACGTGTCGGCGCTTTGCGCGCGGATAGGCGCGCTGTCGCGCAACGGCGGGAACGCGCCGCGCTGCCCGCTGCCGTCTTGCAGATGGCAGCCCATGCAGTTGTCCACATACACCGACGCACCGGCGGTGAGCACGCCCTTGTCGACGTCGTGGTGGGCCTCGTCGTCTTCGCCGTCGCCGGCCGGCTGGCTTTTCAGGTAGACCGCGATCGCATGCAAATCCGACGAAGTCAGGTGCTGGGTGGATTGCTCCACCACTTCGGCCATCGGTCCGGCCGCGGCGGTGCGGTCGTTGCGACCGGTGGCCAGGTAGTCGACGATCTCCTGTTCGCTCCAGTCGCCAAGGCCGTCGCGCTTGTCGCCGCCCAGGTCCGGCGCATACGCGTGCTCGGCGTGGCCGCCGGACAGCGGATGGTCGTTGTCGGTGGCGCCGGCGAAATTCTTCGGCCCGTGGCAGGCGCTGCAGTGGCCCAGGCCGCGTACCAGGTAGGCGCCGCGGTTCCACTGCGCGGATTTGTCCGGATCGGCCTGGAACGTGCCGTCGTCGAAATACAGCCCGTTCCACACCGCGATTGCGCCGCGCACCGACATCGGCCAGGGCAGCTCGTTGGCCGGCGCGCGCTGGCGCACCGGGGTGAGCGTGTCCAGGTAGGCCTTGATCGACAACACGTCGTCACGGCTGATGCGGGTGTACCAGGGGTAGGGAAACGCGGGGTACAGGTGCTTGCCCTGGCGATCGATGCCCTCGTGCATGGCGCGGTAGAAGTCGTCGTTGTTCCAGCGCCCGATGCCGGTGTCCGGGTCGGGCGTGATGTTGGTGGAGTAGATCACCCCGAACGGGGTCGGCACCGGTCGGCCACCGGCGAACGGCTTGCCGTTCTTCGCGGTGTGGCAGGCCACGCAGTCACCCGCGGCGACCAGATAACGTCCCCGCTCCACCCGCACGCTGGCGCCCGGCCCCATCCGTTCGCCCAGCTTCACCGTGCCCGCGCACACGGCGCCGACGCAACCGAGCACGCACAGGCCGAAGAGGAGCCGGGCGCGGCTCATGTCGTCACCAGCGGGCCGGGGTTGCGGATATAGCGCTTCATCGCTTCGGCGGCCCAGAAGGTCAGCGCGCCGACCGTGTCGGTGGGGTTGTAGCCGGCATTCTGCGGAAACACGCAGGCGCCCATCACGAACAGGTTGGGCACGTCCCATGACTGCAGGTAGCGGTTGACCACGCTGGTGCGCGGGTCGTCGCCCATCACCGCGCCGCCGGTGTTGTGCGTGGTCTGGTACGGCACGATCGAGTAATGCCCGGTGCGCTTTTTCACGTGCACGCCGGTCACGTCCGGAATCGCCCGGGCGATCTTTTCGGCCTGGTCGGTGACATAGCTGGACATGGCGTGCTCGTTCGGCTGGAAGTCGAAGGTCAGCCGCAGCAGCGGGTTGCCGTAGATGTCGGTCCAGGTGGGGTCCAGGTCCAGGTAGTTCTGGCGATAGCTCATCACGCTGCCGTGGGTGGCGATGGAGCAGGCGGTGAGGTAGTTGTCGTGCATCGCCTTCTTCCAGCCGCTGCCCCATTTGGGCGTGTCCTGGGGCAGGTGATGCTGCAGGATCGGCCGGCCACCGGTGTTCCACAACGCGATGTAGCCGCCGCCGATGAAGCCCAGCGGACCGTGGTCGAAGTTGTCGCTGTTGAAGTTGTCCACGCCCTGGCCCAGCGCCCCGGCGCCCATGAACGGGTTGAGGATCTGCTTCTGGAACACGTCCACCGAGGAAGTGATCTGGTAGGCGTAGTTGCGTCCGACCACACCCTGGCCGGTGCGCGGGTCGTAGGGCTTGCCGATCTTCGACAGCAGCAGCAGGTGCACGTTGTGGTGGGCGTAGGCGCACAGCACCACCATCTGCGCCGGCTGCTCGAACTCGTTGCCCTGCGCGTCCACGTAGGTGACCCCGGTGGCGCGCTTGCCGGTGCTGTCGGTGTTGACCCGGGTGACGTTGCAGAAGGTGCGATAGCTGAAATTGTCCTTTTTCAGCAGCACCGGCAGGATCGTGGTCTGCGCGCTGGCCTTGGAATAGTTGCCGCAACCGAACCATTCGCAGAAGCCGCAGTAGGTGCACTGGCCCAGTTGCACGCCCGAGCGGATTGCGGTAGGGCTGCGAAGCGTTCGACGCGGGGCAGGGAAACGGGTCGAAGCCCACCTCGCTGGCGGCCTTGTCGAACAACAGCGTGGAGGCGCTGCGCTTGAGCGGCGGCAGCGGGTACTCGCGCGTGCGCGGCGCCTCGAACGGGTTGCCTCCGGGCTGGATCTTTCCGCGCAGGTTGCCGGCCTTGCCGGAGGTGCCGCACAGGTACTCGAAGCGGTCGTAGTAGGGCTCCAGGTCGTCGTAGGTGACGCCCCAGTCCTGCAGGTTCATGTCCGCCGGGATGAAATCCTTGCCATAGCGCTGTTCGGTATGCGAGCGGATGGTGAAATCTTCCGGCTGGAAGCGCCAGGTCTGCCCGTTCCAGTGCACGCCGGCGCCGCCCACGCCGGAGGCCGGCAGGAACGAGCCCAGGTGCCGCATCGGCAGTGCGGTCTGGTCCATGGAGTTGCGGAAGGTCATGGTCTCGCGCTCGGGCGCCTCGAAGATCTGCTTGCGCACCGCGTAACGCAGCTCGTCCTGGATATGTTCGGTGGAGAAGTCCGGCACCGTGTCGCGGTACTCGCCGCGCTCCAGCGCCAGCACCTGCATGCCGGCATCGGTGAGCTCCTGCGCCACGATCGCGGCGGTCCAGCCGAAGCCGACCAGCACCACATCGACGCTATTCATCCGTCGAGCCATCAGGCGGTGCTCCCCGGCGGCGTGGGGTTCCGACCGGCCAGGCTCACGTAGGGCTCCTGATAGCGCTTGCCATACTGGTCGATCTCCTCGACGTAGTTGTAGCGGGGGCCGGGAAAGCCGATCAGCTTCCAGCCGGTGAAATCGCGGTTGCCGCCATACACGGGGTCGGCCAGGAAGCCCTCCTGGGTGTTCTGCCAGAGCAGGCCGAAGAAGGTGTCCGCCGGGACCTGGCCCAGGTCCAGCTTGCCGCCCTCCAGCGCCTGCAACAGCGCATCCTGGCGCTCGTGGGAGAGCTGGGCGAACGGCTTGCCGTACTGCCTGTGGCAATGTGCGTTGATGCCGGCGATCGCCTGACGGTAGATCTGCGCGGGCGAGTATTTGAGCTGGAAGCCCTGCATGTCGGTCCCGGTCGGCCAGGGTCCCTGCATGTACCAGCGCTCGGCGCGGCCATAGGGCCCGGCCAGCTGCAGATCGATGAACGTGCGCACGCCGGCCTCGCGCGCGCCGCCGCCCAACTGGTCGGACGGGATCAGTCGTGCCGTGGCCGCATCGATGAATGCCGCCTCGTCGTGGCTGAGGTAGGCCGGCGTGGCAGCGGCCGGCTGCCCGCGGTCCGAACAGGCGCCCAGCACGGCGGCGGCCGGTATCGCCACGGCCACGGTCTTGAGAAAGCGTCGGCGGGAAAGGTTGGTGTGCATCCGGGTGTGTGCCTTCGATCGGCTTTCACCCTAGGACGCCACCCGTTAACGACGGGTGGGCAGGGCGTGCCGGCGGCGTCCGGAGCGACCAACGCACGGCGTCGTCCGCGAGCGTACGCGACTGCGATCTCCCGCCTTCGCTTGACTCGCGCGGACGGCTGACGCACGCTTCCACCGTGAACAGGCTTTGAACCTGCACGCTTGCGCGATGCGATGACTACATCGGGGACACACCTCTTATGACACAGCGCCAACGGATCCTGCTGGTCGAGGACGATCCCGACACCCGGGAAGTCATGGCCTTGCTGCTGGAAACGGCCGACTACGAAGTGCTGACCGCGCGGGATGCCGCCGCCGCCTTGCGCCTGATCGACGAACAGCCGCTGGTCGATGTGATCGTCACCGACGTGAACATCGGCCTGGGCCAGGACGGCGTGAGCATGGCCGAGGAAATCCGCCGCCGTGGCTCGCGCGCCTCGATCGTGGTGGTCTCGGGGGACCCGGAGGCGTCGACTGCGCGCCTGGGCGCCACCGCCACCTTCCTGCGCAAGCCCTACGACCGCAAGACCCTGCTCGGCGCAATCGCCGATGCCTGCACCCGCAACGCGCACCGGATGCCACCGCGCCCGAGCAACTGCGACCACGCCCACTGAGACCGCGCCGGTGCCATGCCGCACCCGGCATGGCGCCCACCGACCGCGCCATCGGGACAATTTCCCCGCCGGCGCCACGACACCGCGCGCATCGACGCGGCCCCGGGCCGCCGGATACTGGTTTTAACCCAGCCAGCGGGTCATGATGGCACCGTCTCCCGGGCAAGCAGCACAGCCCGGGGCCCGGCTTCCTTGAGGGGGGAGGTCCGCCGACCCATGCAGTCCGGCCAGGGCAGGCCGGCCCAGCCGCGGGAGGTGACATGGAACCATGTGCAGACACGCGCTACGAGTTGCTGGTCCACTCGATCCGCGACTACGGCATCGTGATGCTCGATCCGGCCGGATACGTGCTTACCTGGAACCCGGGCGCCGAACGGATCACCGGCTACCGCGAGCAGGACATCGTGGGCCGGCATTTCTCGTTGTTCCACACCGAGGAAGACCGTGCCGCAGGGCTTCCGCAGAGCATGCTGCAAACCGCCGCCGGGCAGGGCTACTACCGAGGCGAGGTGTTGCGCACCCGCCAGGATGGGCGTCAGTTCTGGGCCCAGCTGGTGCTTGGCGCGATCCACGATGCCGCCGGCCACCTGACCGGGTTCACGTCCGTATTCCACGATGTCACCGAGCGCAAACGCATGCAGGAGGCGCTGCGCGATTCGGAGCAACGCTTCCGGCTGTTCGTCAACCGGGTCGAACACTACGCCATCTGCATGCTCGACCCCGAAGGCATCGTGACCGACTGGAACGCCGGCGCCGAGCGCATCAACGGCTTCCGCGCCGAGGAGATCATCGGTCGACCACTGAGCCGGTTGTTCGACGACCCGGACACGGCCGAGCGTGCGCTGACCACGGCCCACCATACCGGCCGCTGCGAACTGCAGCAGTGGGTGCGGCGCAGTGATGGTTCGCGCTTTCTGGCCGAGATCCTGCTGGAGGCGATCCGCGACCGCAGTGGCGAGCTGGTCGGCTTCGCCCAGATCACCTTCGACGCGACCGAGCGCAAGCAGGCGGAGAAACGCCTGGAAGATACCCGTGCGCAGCTGTTCCAGTCGCAGAAGGTGGAGGCGCTGGGGCAGCTCACCGGGGGTATCGCGCACGACTTCAACAACCTGTTGCAGGGCATTACCGGGGCGCTGGATGTGATCTCGATGCGCCTGGCCAACGGCGAGGGACAGGACACCAAGCGCTTCGTGGACATGGCGGTGGACTCGGCGCAGCGCGCCGCACAGCTGATCAACCGGTTGCTGGCGTTCGCCCGACAGCAGCCGTTGCAGCCGTCCCACGTCAACGTCAACCGGTTGATCGAGGACATGGCCGAGCTGCTGATTCCGACGCTGGGCAAGGAAGTCGATCTGCGGCTGGACCTGGCGCCCGACCTCGGCCCGGCCCTGTGCGACCCGAACCAGCTCGAAAGCGCCCTGCTCAACCTCGCCATCAACGCCCGTGACGCCATGCCCGACGGCGGCCGGCTGACCATCCGTACCGGCCAGGCCAGACAGCCGGGCGGATTGCTCACCCATCGCAGCGGCGCACTGCCGCCGGACCCCTACTTGTGCCTGCAGGTGGCCGACACCGGGATGGGCATGCCGCCGGACGTCAGCGCGCGCGCGTTCGATCCGTTCTTCACCACCAAGCCGAAGGGTCGCGGCACCGGCCTGGGCCTGTCGATGACGCACGGGTTCGTGGTGCAGTCGCACGGGGTGATCCAGCTGGATAGCGTGCCGGGCCGCGGCACCGTGGTGACCATCTACCTGCCCTGCCACGAGCGTCGCATCGCGCCTCGCCCGGAACCTGCCGACAGCGACCAGGCGGCGGCGGCGTCCCGCTTCGAGGAGCGCTGTCCCACCATCCTCCTGGTCGAAGACGAGCCGGCCGAACGCGAGCAGGTCGCCAGCAAGCTGCGCGAGATGGAATACCACGTGCTGGAGGCCGCCGATGGCGGCACCGGCCTGGCGATCCTGCAGTCGCCCGAGCCGATCGACCTGGTCATCTCGGACATCGGGATGCCGCAGCTGGACGGCCTGCGCATGATCGAGGCGGCCCGACGCGAGCGGCCGGACCTGAAGGCCCTGTTCGTGACCGGCTACAGCGGCGGCACGATCGAGCAGGAGCTCCCCGACGGCGCGCGCATCGACATGCTGGCCAAGCCGTTCCAGCTGGACGCGCTGCTGGCGCGGGTCGAACAATTGCTGCCCGTGGTCGGGGCCGGCTGAAGCCCGGCGGCTGCGCGCGACTGCAAAAGCTGCCGGCATCGGAAAAAGCTACCGCGCCTTCACGCATTCGATGCGGCATCGATCGCCCGGAGCCCCCGCGCGGGCCCACTCAGCAGTTGGCATGGCACTTGAATGGCAACGGTTACCTGAACTCAAAGATGCCTGTTCATGACCGAAGCCTACCCCACGCCATCTGGCCGGTTGCCGATCGACATGGCACCGGCCCACCCGGTCGGCGATCCCGAGCCGAGTCCACCCACACCCGGTCCGCCGGCGCCGCAACGCGGACCGGACGAACCGGTCCACGCACCACGGCCGAGCGAGCCGGAGCTGCCGGCGGTCGATCCGCACGAACCGGGCATGCCGAACCCGCGCGTGGGTGATCCGCGCGGGGGCGCTCGCTTCTATGTGCGCGCCAAGCAGCGCTGGCTGATCTAGCGCCATTTGAAATTTCTACAAATCCCTGACCTGCTCGTGGCCCGGGGCCGGGCCGGCCGGGCCATCCACAGCGATTCCAGCGGAGTGCCATCCATGACCCAGCGGAACGATTCCTCGCGCTACGGCGCGCATGTGAACCACCACACGGACAATGAGCGCATCCGGGACGAGCGTGTCCCCGATCCCTACGAAACCCAGCGCTCGGTGCATTCGTACGCCACCGAGCAGGTGCCGCCCCGCTGGAACCCCACGCCAACCGATGACTTTGCGCAGCAGGGCCTGTCGCGTGACCAGTTCCGGAGCACCGGCATGTACCAGCCGCCGCGCGCGAGCTCGCCCTGGGAGCAGCAGCCGGCGCGCTATGGCGGCGGCTATCGTGACGATGAGCCATGTCGTCGCCGCCGCGTCGGGTGCAGGCTGCGGGCGGACTGGCGACAGCCGCCCGGCCCGGATGAGCACAACCGCTACGGCCGCGGCCAGAGCAACAGCGGCTACCGCACCTCCCCGGACCTGGGCGAGCGCGCCCACGAGCCCCGCTTCGAGGCTCCGGGCGATTACGCCGGTACCCGCGACCCCCGCCTTTCCGGGCACTACGACCGGCAGGGCCGTGGCGGCTACGGATCCCAGGGCGACCGCGCCGACACCTATGGCAGCGCTGGCTATCGCCAGCAGGGCAAGCGTTACCGCTTCGACGAGAGCGGCCAGGCACCCTCCCCGCACCGGGGCGTGGGCCCGCGTGGCTACGTGCGCAGCGACGACCGCCTGCGTGAAATCGTCTGCGAACGCCTGACCGAGGCCGACCTGGACGCCAGCGACATCGAGGTGCAGGTGGCCGAGGGCATGGTCACGCTGGACGGCACGGTGCCCGATCGGCAGACCCGCCACCTGGCCGAGGACGTGGTCGACGACTGCGGCGGCGTGAAGGACATCCACAACAACCTGCGCGTGGGTCGCGACCGCACGCCCGCATCGGCAACCGGCGTCACGAGCTCCGACGACTCCTCCACCGAAGGCTCCGGCCGCAAGCACTAGGCGGCCCGCAGCCGCATCCTGGACGCCTGCCTGACTCAGGCGTCCAGCCATTCCGGCCACGCCTGCTCGTGGCTGAAGAGCAGCCGCGCCCGTTACATCCCTTCCACGCAGTTTGCACCTGCGATGCCCCATCGTCGTGGCCATGCCCCACAGGCGCAGCCCCGCACTGCGCCGCCGTCGGGTCGCCGCCGGCCTTGCCGGCCCTCAGCCATCTGACTTTCCAGGGCTAGCCCTACCGGTGGAATCTGTGCCGACAACCGCTTCTGTCCTGCTCGTCGACGATGACCCGCAGTTCTTCACAATCGTGCAAGCGCTCGCCGAACGCAAAGGCTGCAGCCTCACAGGCGCAGGCAGCCTGGCGCAGGCCCTGCGCCTGACCGAGCGGCAGCGCTTCGACCTGATCCTGGTGGACCTGTCGCTGCCGGACGGCAGCGGGCTGGAGCTGCTCAACCAGCTGCACCCGGAACAGGCCGGCCAGGTGGTGGTGGTCACCGGCCATCCGTCGGTGGAGACCGCGGTGCGCGCGCTGCGCCTGCCGGTGCTCGACTACCTGATCAAGCCGATCCGGGGCGAGCAGCTGCAGCACATGCTGGACGGAGCCGTGGCCAGCGCGGCCCTGCGCGCGGAGGAATCCAGCGCCGAGGACCAGTGCGGCGACCTGATCGGCCGCACTACCGTGATGCACCAGCTGTTCGAGCAGATCCGAAGAGTCGCGCCGCTGGACGTGACCGTGCTGATCCATGGCGAGAGCGGGACCGGCAAGGAACTGGCCGCCCGCGCCATCCACCAGTACAGCGATCGCTCCGGACGCTTCGTCGCGGTCAACTGCGGCGCGATCGCGCCCGAGCTGCTGACCAGCCAGTTGTTCGGCCACGAACGCGGCAGCTTCACCGGCGCGGTGCGCGATCATGCCGGCTTCTTCGAGCAGGCCCAGGGCGGGACGCTGTTCCTGGACGAATGCACCGAGATGCCGCTGCAACTGCAGACCCATCTGCTGCGGGTGCTGGAGGAGCGCGACGTGACCCGGGTGGGGGCCAGCGCCAGCCGTCCGGTGGACGTGCGCGTGATTGCGGCGACCAACCGCGAGCCGCTGCAGGCGGTACGCGACGGCGCATTGCGCGCCGACCTGTACTACCGGTTGATGGACTTCCCACTGGCGATGCCGCCGCTGCGCTCGCACCCCAGCGACATCCCGTTGCTGGCGCAGCGCTTCCTGGACCGATTCAACCGGCGCCATGGCACCCATCGCCGCTTTGCACCGGACGCGACCAACCGGCTGATGGCGCACGACTGGCCGGGCAACGTCCGCGAGCTCAAGCACGTGATCCACCGCGCCTGGGTGATGTCCGGCGACGAACTGGAGATCGGCCGGCAGCAGCCGCTGAACTCGCTCGGCTCGATGCATGCCGCGCGCGATCCCAACGCCATGCCGTTCCGCGTGGGCATGACCATCGAGGAAATGGAAAGGCAGATGTTGCTGCGCACGCTGGCGCATTTCGACAACGACAAGACACGCACCGCCGAAGCGCTCGGCATCAGCCTGAAGACGATCTACAACAAGTTGTCGCGCTACCAGAGCGAGGATCGCAAGCAGACGCAACGCTGAATCGGCCGCCCCGTCTGGCCCAACGGCCGGGCTCGGTAAATATTTCAGAGCATTTTGTACTTTTGTCGTGTCCGCTCACTGGCATCCCCGCCCTTTGCCAGCTGATAAGCACATTTTCCCCGATGTTCGAAGAAGTTCTCCGCCGCGCCCGCTGGCACGGCGATTGCCATACCCGTACTGGCGGCCGCGTCCGGCTCGCCGGCCGGGATGCCCGGCTCCCCCTTCCGAACTTCGAGAGATCATCGACATGGCAAACAAGTCACCAGGTAGCGGCACCAGCAACCGCGGGTTTGCGAGCATGGATCGCGAACGTCAACGCCAGATCGCCAGCGCGGGTGGGCGCGCCGCCCATGCCAGCGGCAACGCGCACGAGTTCGACTCCGAGGAAGCCCGCCGGGCCGGCCAGAAAGGTGGCGAGGCGGTCAGCGAGAACCGGGCGCACATGGCTGCGATCGGCCGCAAGGGTGGCGAGAGCAGTCATGGGCGACGCTCGCGCAACCTGGGCCAGAGCCCGAGCCACACCAGCGAATGAGTACCGAAGCCGGCCTGCACCCCATGCCGGCACCCTGGTCGCCGCGAGGTACTCGCGGCGATTGTTCGTTGGTCCGCGGGGCGCGGACGGCGCCCCGGCATACCTCCGCCCCCGTGCCGTCAGGAGATTGGCCATGAACGATCCAGACCGCGGCAATCGCTGTGCCCATCCGATCTGCGCCTGCACGGTAGATGCCGGCGAGCGGTTCTGCAGCGACCATTGCCGGGACGCCATGCAGCACCCGCACCCGGGTACCGACGGCGAGCGGTGCCTGTGCGGGCACCGCGCCTGCGCCGCGGGCGAGCAGGGCTAGGAGCATGGCCGCAGACATCCTTGGGCGGCGATGATGCTCTCATCCGTAGCTGGCCTCTCGTCGGGCTTGCACTGGATGACTATGCGCACCCGCCGATAGATCACATCCTATGGCGATAGCAATAGTTCTCCAGCGTTTCTACGGCCCACGCGCCTGGATCCGCCTTCGCCAGGGGCGACCATCCCCCTCCTGCCGGCGATCCGGTAGCGCCGCAGGCAACGAAAGTCCTCCCGGTTGCACGCCACAGCGGCGCCGGCGCTAGCCGGCCGCGTTCAGCCCGCGGCCAGCCGCCTGAGCCACCCTTGCAGTTGCAGCAGCACCTGGCCGCGGCCCGGCTCGGCTTCGTTGAACAGCTCGTGGTAGAGCGAGTCGAAGGTGCGCGTGGTCAGGCAACCCGATCGCGCCGCGGCGCGGGCGAAGTCCTGCGCGCCATGCGGATCGACCAGTCGGTCAGCCCCCGCAATCAGCAGCAGTGTCGGGACCGACAACATGGCCGCCTCGCGCTCGCACGCCGGCCCGCCGCGAAAGATGAAATCCGCCATGCGCGGGGTGATCCAGCCATGCCGCAACCGGTCGCGACGGGCCTCGGCAACCACCTGGCGGTCGTGCGACAGCCACTTGAACGGCAGCCCGCTGCGCAGCGGCAGGTTGGGCAGCGGGTGCGCCAGTACGCCGGCCAGGCGCTGCAGCAGGCGCGGCTCCCAGGTGCGCAGCGCCGGTGCGCTGAGAACCATGCCCGGTGGCTGCACGCGTCCGTCCAGCACCGCCCGAAGCGCCACCAGGCCGCCCATGCTGTGGCCCAGCAGCAGCGGCGCGACCGGCTGCCCGCCGGCATAGTCGTGGTAGACGGCCGCCAGGTCGGCCAGCAGGTCGTCAGGGTGACGCAGCGCCCCGCGCTGCCCCGGCGTTTGGCCGTGCCCGCGCTGGTCGTAGCTGCGCACCGCGTAGCCGCGCGCGTTGAACCACGCCGCCAGCGCCCGGTAGCGGCCACCGTGCTCGCCCAGCCCGTGCACGATCAGCACCGCGCCGGCGGGCTGCGCCACCGGCCAGTCGCGTATCCGCAACCGCTGCCCGTCCGGCATCACCAGCCACGAGCCCTGTGCGGCCACGCCCTGCCTGTCTGCTGCTGCCTGCTCCACCGACATCCCTTTCGCCCCGTTGGGGCATTGCCCTGCGCAAGTGTACGCAGGCGTCACCGACCCTGTCTGCCTTGAACAAAGCCTGCGGCAATGTCCGAAAGGCCCGCAGGCTGTGACGCGCACCTCGCCAAGGCTGCCGCCCCTGACGGCGCCATGCGCCCCAGCCTGGGAACCTTCCGGGCATCATGCCGCCTGCGCACGGTTGCTCGGAACATCCTCGACGCAACCGATCGCCCGCTGAGCGGACATGCCCGCCGGCGTTGGGCAAACGCCGCGCCGCCCCCATCTGGTTATGCTCCCCACCGATACGCCGCATACCGGGTGACGGCACGCCATGCCCCTGGACTCCTTCCATCCCGCGGTGGCCGACTGGTTCGGCCGCACTTTTACTGCGCCCACCCCGGCGCAGGCCGCGGCGTGGCCGGCGATCCGCCGCGGCGAGCACACCCTGGTAGCCGCACCGACCGGCTCGGGCAAGACGCTGACAGCGTTCCTGGCGGCGATCGACGCGCTGGTGACCGAAGGCATCGAACACGGCGGCGCCCTGCCGGAGCAGACCCGGGTGGTCTACGTGTCGCCGCTGAAGGCGCTGTCCAACGACATCCACATCAACCTGGAGGCGCCGCTGGAGGGCATCGGCCAGGCACTGGAAGCCGGCGGCTTCCCGCCGGTGACGATCCGTACCGCGGTGCGCACCGGCGATACGCCACAGGCCGAGCGCGCACTGATGCGCAAGCTGCCGCCGCAGATCCTGGTGACCACGCCCGAATCGCTGTACATCCTGCTCGGCTCCGAATCCGGCCGCGAGATGCTCAAGACCACCCGCACGGTGATCGTGGACGAGATCCACGCGGTGGCCGGCTCCAAGCGCGGCTCGCACCTGGCGCTCACGCTGGAGCGGCTGCAGGCGTTGTGCCCGCAACCGCTGCAGCGTATCGGCCTGTCGGCGACACAGAAGCCGATCGACAAGGTGGCCCGGTTCCTGGTCGGCAGCGGCACCGAGCAACCTGACCAGGCGGCGCCCTGCACCATCGTCGACGTCGGCCACCAGCGCGCCCGTGATCTGGCACTGGAAGTGCCGCCGGTGCCGCTGGAAGCGGTGATGTCCAACGACGGCTGGTCGCTGATCTACGACCGGCTGGCCCAGCTGGCGCAACAGCACCGCACCACGCTGGTGTTCGTCAACACGCGGCGGCTGGCCGAACGGGTCGCGCGCCACCTGTCCGAGCGGCTGGGCAAGCCGGCGGTGGCCGCGCACCACGGCAGCCTGGCCAAGGAGCAGCGGCTGGACGCCGAGCAGCGCCTCAAGCGCGGCGAGCTGTCGGTGCTGGTAGCCACCGCGTCGCTGGAGCTGGGCATCGACATCGGCGACGTGGAGCTGGTCTGCCAGCTCAGCTCGCCGCGCTCGATCGCCGCCTTCCTGCAGCGCGCCGGCCGCGCCGGCCATGCGGTAGGCGGCGTCTCCAAGGCGCGGCTGTTCCCGACCACCCGCGACGAACTGGTGGAATGCGCGGCGCTGCTCGATTGCGTGCGCCGCGGTGAGCTGGACACGCTGGTGATGCCGCCGCAACCGCTGGACGTGCTGGCGCAGCAGATCGTGGCCGAGGTGGCTTGCCGCGAATGGGACGAGGACGGCCTGTACGCGATGATGCGCCGCGCCGACCCGTACCGCGAGCTGGCGCGCGCGGACTTCGACGCGGTGGTGCGCATGCTGGTGGAGGGTTACAGCACCCGCCGCGGTCCGCGCGAAGGCTACCTGCACCACGACGCGGTGCACGGCCAGCTGCGCGCGCGGCGCGGCGCGCGGCTCACCGCGATCACCAGCGGCGGCGCAATTCCCGACACCGCCGATTACCTGGTGGTGCTGGAACCGCAGGGCATGGTGATCGGCTCGGTGCACGAGGACTTCGCGGTGGAGAGCCTGGCCGGCGATATCTTCCAGCTGGGCAACACCAGCTACCGCATCCAGCGGGTGGAGCGCGACCGGCTGCGCGTGGAGGACGCCCACGGCGTGCCGCCAAGCATCCCGTTCTGGCTGGGCGAGGCGCCCGGACGCAGCGATGCGCTGTCGCTGGGCGTGTCGCGCCTGCGCGAGGAGATCGGCGCGCTGCTGGAGCCCCTCTCCCCCCGGCGACCGCCAGGGAGTCCCCTCGCGGGTGAGAGGGGTTGGGGAGAGGGTACGCCCAGCGCCGAGCAGTCCGACTCACCCGAACCCTCTCCCCCAGCCCCTCTCCCAGCGGGAGAGGGGAGCCCGGGTGTGGCGCGCGCCATGGCGTGGCTGCGCGACACGCTGGGCCTGGGCGAAGCCGCCGCGCAGCAACTGGCCAGCTACCTGGCCGCCGCCAAGGCCGCGCTGGGCGTGCTGCCGACCCAGTCGACCATCGTGTTCGAGCGCTTCTTCGACGAGTCCGGCGGCACCCAGCTGGTGATCCACACGCCGTTCGGCAGCCGGGTCAACCGGGCGTGGGGGCTGGCCCTGCGCAAGCGCTTCTGTCGCCAGTTCAACTTCGAGCTGCAGGCGGCCGCCACCGAGGATGCGATCGTGCTGTCGCTGTCCACCAGCCACAGCTTTCCGCTGATCGAGGTGGCGCGCTACCTGCACTCGGCCAGCGCCGACCACGTGCTGACCCAGGCCCTGCTCGACGCGCCGCTGTTCGGCGCGCGCTGGCGCTGGAATGCCGTGACCGCACTGGCGCTGCCGCGCTTCCGCGGCGGCAAGAAGACCCCGCCGCAGATCCAGCGCATGCGCAGCGAGGACCTGCTCGCCACCGTGTTCCCCGACCAGGTCGCCTGCCTGGAGAACATCGTCGGCGAGCGCGAGATTCCCGACCACCCGCTGGTCGGCCAGACCCTGCACGACTGCCTGCGCGAGGCGATGGACCTGGACGGCCTGCTGCGCATCCTGCGCGGCCTGGAGGCGGGCGAGATCAACGTGGTCGCACGCGACCTCACCGGCCCCAGCCCGCTGGCCAGCGAAGTGCTCACCGCCGCCCCCTACGCGTTCCTCGACGACGCGCCGCTGGAGGAACGCCGCACCCAGGCCGCCGGCCGCTGGAACCCCGGCGAGAACGCCGCCGACCTGGGCACGCTCGATCCCGGCGCGATCGAGGCGGTGCGTGCCGAAGCCTGGCCGCAGGTGCGCAGCGCCGACGAAATGCACGAGGCACTCGACGGCCTGGGCGGGATCACCGCCGCGGAGGTTGCGCAGCACGGCTGGTCCGCGTGGATCGCGGCCTTGCAGGAAAGCGGCCGGGCCACCGCGCTGACGCCGGCGCCGCAGGGCAAGCCCGCCACCGCTGTCCAGCCTGCGTCCGGTACCGGCATCACCATCCACATCGCCACCGAAAAGCTGCCGTTGTGGCTTGCCCTGCATCCGGAGGCGACGGTGCAACCGGCCGTCCGCGTGCCCGCGGCCTTCGCCGAGCAAGACCTGGAGCCACGAGGACGCCCTGCGCGAACTGGTGCGCGGCCGCCTGCTCGGCGTCGGGCCGACCACCGTCGCCGGGCTCGCCACCGCCCTGGCCAGCGGACCCGCCGCGATCGAACAGGCCCTGCTGCGCCTGCAGACCGAGGGCTACGTGATCCAGGGCCGCTTCACCTCCGCCGCCCAGTCGCCGGACGCGCCGATCGAGTGGTGCGAGCGCCACCTGCTGGTGCGCATCCACCGCTACACGCTGGGCCGGCTGCGCCGCGAGATCGAGCCGGTCAGCCGCCGCGACCTGATGCGCTTCCTGTTCGAGTGGCAGCACCTTACGCCCGGCACGCGCCGGCGCGGCCCGGACGCGCTCAGCGCCACGCTGGCCCAGCTCGAAGGCGTCGAGGCAGCCGCCGGCGCCTGGGAAACCGAACTGCTGCCCAGCCGCGTCGAGGACTACGCCATGCACTGGCTGGACGAGCTGTGCCGCGCCGGCCGCATCGGCTGGAGCCGGCTGCGCCCCGGCGGCAGCGGCGGCGGCCCGGTGCGCGCCACGCCGATCGTGCTGTTGCCGCGCCGGCAACTGGGCGTATGGACGTCCGTGGCCGAACGCGACGCCGCCGAGCCGCCGGCACTGTCCTCGCGCGCGCAGGCCGTCGCCGATGCCTTGCGCGACCAGGGCGCGCTGTTCTTCGACGAACTGATCGGCATCACCCACCTGCTGCGCACCGAACTGGAAGACGCGCTGAGCGAGCTGGTCGCCGCCGGCCGCATCACCGCCGACAGCTTCGCCGGCCTGCGCGCGCTGCTGATGCCCGCGGCCAAGCGCGACAGCGGCCGCCACCGCCGCCTGCGCCGGCACACCTTCGGCGGCATCGAGGACGCCGGCCGCTGGGCGCTGGTGCGCGCCAGCACGCCGCGCGACGACGACGAAGCGCGCCGGCGCGAACAGATCGAGCACGTCGCCCGCACCCTGCTGCAACGCTACGGCGTGGTGTTCTGGAAACTGCTCGAGCGCGAAGCCGGCTGGCTGCCGAGCTGGCGCGAGCTGCGCCAGGTCTACCAGCGACTGGAAGCGCGCGGCGAGATCCGCGGCGGCCGCTTCGTCGAAGGCCTGGTCGGCGAGCAGTTCGCCCTGCCCGAAGCCATCCCCGCGCTGCGCGCCATCCAGCGCCGCGACGCCGACGGCGAGCAGGTCGTGGTCAGCGGCTGCGACCCGCTCAACCTGGTCGGCACCGTGCTGGCCGGCGAGCGCGTGCCCGCCGTGATCGGCTCACGCATCCTGTTCGAAGACGGCGTCGCCGTCGCCGCGAAGATCGCCGGCAAGGTGCAATGGCTGATCGAAGGCGATGCGGACCAGCAGCAACGCTGGCGCATGGCGCTGAGCCCCAAAGGGCCAGCCAGCCGGGCCTTGAGGAACGACGCGCAACCCGAGTCCGCTGCGCGGACCGGCTAAGGCGACGCGAGTGGGCCAGTAAGGGGCTCTCTGACCCGGACATGGTTACCGAGCGCGGCTTGAAGAGGAACTGGTCGGCCAGGCCCATGCTGTTACATTGGCTGCATCACCGGGCGGTGGCCGCTTTTTGTCGCCACATGAGCCGTGATTGGACGTCACAGGGGGCTTTATGTGGGGCTATTACGCCGCTCTGGCGTTGCGCAGCAGCGCGCAAAGCAAGGCTCTGACCGCGTTGGTGATCGCGCTGCTGGGTTTTGGGGTGTCGGCTTGCATGGTGTCCTATGCGGTGACCCGTGCAACCACGAGCGATCCGATCCCGGCCAAGTCTGCGCACCTGTACGCGGCGCAGGTCGACAATTTCGGCCCGTCCTATACCTGGCAAGGCGAACCGCCCAATACCTTGAGCTACACGGATGCGGTCGCGCTGTGGAAGGCACACAGATCACGCCGGCTTGCCCTGGTCTACCCCGCAACATGGCAAGTGAACTCGGACAACCGGGCGGCCCCGGTCATATCCAGAAGCGGCGATGCGGTGACCGCCGACTTTTTTCCCATGTTCGATGTGCCTTTCCGATTCGGTGCTGGATGGAGCGCGACTGATGATGCACGGCACGCCACCGTCGCGGTCATCAGTGAACAACTCAACCAGGCGCTGTTCGGCGGGCAAAACAGTGTTGGCCAGCAGATCATGCTGGATGGCCATGTCTTCCGGATCCATGGCGTGCTGGAGGCGTGGGATCCAAAGCCGCGCTTCTTTGACCTCGGCGGCTTTGGTGCCGAACACGCATTCGACGACACCGGGGATATCTTCATTCCTTTCACCCGCGCAACCGACATGAAGAAGGACAGCACGGTCACCTCGGGCTGCCCCACCGAATCCTGGCAATCAGACATGTCCGACTGGGATGCGTACCTGAACAGCGAATGCGACCGTATCGATGTCTGGGTGGAGCTCGCGACGCCCGCCGAGGTGCATCGCTACCGCGAATACCTGCGCAACTATGCCGTCGAACAGCAGCGCCTCGGCCGGTTTTCGTGGGCACCCAACATACGCCTGCGCGATCTGGCCCACTGGCTGGCATACCAGCAGGTCACACCCACGGCATCGCGCTTGTCCCTGCTGGTCTCGGCCAGCTTTCTGCTGATCGTGATGGTCAACGTGGTTGGACTGATGCTGGCCCGGTTCATGCGGCGGGCACCGGAGATCGGCATTCGCCGGGCGCTGGGTGCTTCACGCGCGTCCATCTATCGGCAGTTCCTGATCGAAGGGGCCACCATTGGTTTCACCGGGGGCCTGCTCGGCGTGGCCCTGACGTTGATGGGCCTGTGGGCAGCCGGGGCACTCTTCGAGCCGAATATCGCATCTCTGGTGCGGGCCGATACATCGCTGATCGCGCTGACCGTGCTGCTGGCTGTGGTTGCCACAGTGGTTGCCGCCCTGTACCCGACGTGGCGGGCCGCGCAGACGCAGCCCGCCTGGCAAATCAAAATCAACTGAGGCCCCGCCGTGGCATTTAGCCGGACAATTGTGCAGTTGCGCCCTATCGTTGCTGCCTTGGGTCGGCACAAGGTGGCCGCCCTTCTTATTGTCCTGCAGGTCGCCTTGACGCTGGCGGTGGCATCGAACGCGTTGTTCATCGTGGCCGCACGCATCGTCCACCAGTCGCGCCCGACCGGAACCGATGAGGCCCATCTGTTCGTCATCCGCAATGGATGGACGATCGGACAGAGTGCCGCCAAACTCGACGCCAACATCCGGGCCGACCTCGACACCCTGCGTGATGTGGCGGGCGTGCGCGACGCGTTCTCAAGCAACGATTTCCCCCTGGCCGGCTATGCCGAAGGCGCCATGCCCACGCACGTAAAGCTCGTCCCGGACCAGACCACACGCCCCCAATTTGCCATGGTGCTTGCTGCCGACGACCACGCCGTCGAAACGCTGGGCGTGTCACTGGTTGCGGGACGCAATTTCCGCCCCGATGAGATAGGCACTATCGGCCCGAACGACACGCGGCCACCTCCTGGCATCATCATCACGCGCAGTCTGGCGAACCATCTGTATCCGGACGGTTCGGCACTGGGCAAGACGGTTTACCTGACGGAGGGGCCTTCCGCGATCATCGGGATCGTCAACCGCCTGCAAGGACCGCTCATCTGGAGCGAGTCCTACGGCGACAACGTGCTGATGCCTGCCCGCTATGTCGATCCACAAGGCGTCGTGTACCTGGTGCGCACCGACTCCACTGACATGCAGCCGGTGATCGCTGCGACGCTGAAGGCACTGCAGGAGCGTGGCGGCACACGAATCATCGACTTGAAGCAAGACGTCATCACTTTGCCTCAGGCACGTAAACGCATCTATGCCTCCGATCGAAGCGTGGCGACACTGATGAGCATTCTCAGTGCGTTGCTGGTGCTGGCGACCGCGGGCGGCATTGTCGGCTTGAGCAGCTTCTGGGTCAGCCAGCGACGCCGACAGATCGGCGTGCGTCGTTCGCTCGGCGCCACCAAGGCTGACATCCTGCGCTACTTCCATGCCGAAAATTTCCTGATTGTCGGCGCCGGATCTTTGCTGGGAGTCGTACTTGCGGTGGCAGCCAATCTGGGGCTCATGAAGGCGTTCTACCCGATGCCGCACATGCCGCTGTACGTGCCCCTGCTCGGTGCGCTGCTGTCGTGGCTCCTAGGCCAGGTGGCCGTATGGGGCCCTGCCCACTATGCGGCCAAGGTGCCGCCCGTGGTGGCCATTCGAGCGGAGTAGGCTGGCTCGGATCGAGCTCGTTGGCGACAAAGCGGACGAAGGCGAGGGAGCCGCGCGTCGGTGGTGCTCGCCCAGGCTTGGCCGATCTGCGTAGTTTGCCAATGTCGCGCTGCAAGCCGGACGCAAATGAGAAGCCCATGGCCGCTCACGCTCGTCGCCTGCGCCCCCCAGTCTTCTTGACCGCTCCCGGACCCGCCACCGGCGGAGGGCCGGCACGCGCCAACTGCTCCAGCCATGCCAAGTCATCGACGTATGCGAGGAACTGCCGCAGATATTCCGGGCGACAGCTCGCGCATCAGCGCGATGGCGCGGCTGGCCAGCGCGGCGGAATTGAGCGGGCCCGGCGTCGGTCGGCGTGTGCGCCACCGATTGCTGCAGCTGGCTGTCGGAGCGGATGCTCGACCAGAGGGTGCGGAATGCGTCGAGCGCGGGTAACTCCGGGTAGGTGGCGCGCTCGGCGGAGGCATCGCTGGTCGATGCTGTCGACCAGTTCGCCCAGTGGGCCGCGGCCCGGCGACGGGTTGTCCTGCGTTCCGTTGCCGGCTGCATCGTCCACTCATCAGTCGAGCTGCGGCGCCATGCAGTCGTCCAGCCGCTCGTCCAGCACGCGGCGCGCCTCGCCATCGAGGCCGGCGGCGCGCTGCTTCCATCGCGGCGATCAGCTGCGCGCGGATGGCCTGGCTTGACGCTAGCGGCGCATGGTCGGGTGCGGCGGCTTTGGGCTGCGTTGGCGCCGGCGGAGGCGGTGGGAATCGGTGCGATTTCCACGCGGCGGTTTTTCGCGCGGCCTTCTTCGTCGGCGTTGGAATCGACCGGCTGCTGCGCGCCGAAGGCGGCGGCGAAGACCGAGTCCGCGGGCACGCCGGCGGCGATCAGCGCGCGCGTGACAGTGAGCGCGCGCTGGGCGGACAGCTCCCAGTTGTCGCTGAAGTGGCGGTTGTCGCCGTGCACCGGCTGGTCGTCGGTGAAGCCGCTGACCATCAGCAACTCGTCGCGCGCGTGCAGGTACTGCGACAGCGGGGCGGCCAGGCTTTGAATGACGTTGCGGCCTTCGGGCTGCAGCTGGTCGGAGTTCAGTGCGAACAGCAGGCTGCCGCGGATGCCGATGCGGCCGTTGACCAGGGTGACGCGGCCCTGCGCCAGCGGCGTGGCCAGGGCCTGCTCCAGCGTGGTGCGGCGGCGCTCTTCGGCCTGGCGCTGCTTCACCGCCTCGTCCAGCTTGTGCGACAGCTGCAGCTGCATGCCGATGACGCCGACCAGGATCAGCACGAACGCACCCAGCAGCACCGACATCAGGTCGCCGAAGGCCCAGATGGGCGCGGTCGACTCCGGATCGAACTCGACCTCGTCGCTCATGCCCTGGCCTTGCTGCCGCTCTTGCCGGCGGCCTTGGTGGCACTCGTGGCGGGCGCCTGGCGGCTGGCCAGTTGCTGCAGGTCCTCGATGATCTGCTTTTGCGACAGCACGCTGAGATCGACCACTTCGCGCGCCTGGGCCACGTAGTAGGCCAGCTGCTCGTCGCTGCGTGTCAGCGAGGCATCCAGCGCGCCGGCGATCTGCTGCAGGCGTTCCATCAGCGCGTCGTTGGTCTGGCCGAATGCAGCCACGCCGGCGCCGAAGGCCTCGCCCAGGCTGGCCACTTCGACCGCGCTGCCGGTGAGCTGGGCGGCGGCGGTGTCGAGCTTGCCGGTTTGCGCGTCGATCTGCTCGGCGAAGCGGCCGCCGACGCGGTCGAGCAGGTCGGCCGAGGTGCTGACCAGCGCATCGACCGCGCTGCGCTGTTCGGTGGAGGCGTGGTTGACCGCGTCGAGCAGGGTTTCCAGCGTGGCCAGCAGGCGGCTGCGCTCCTCCAGCATGGCGGTGTCGCGAACCATGGAGTCGGACAGTTTCTGGCGCAGCTCGGCGACCACTTCGGCGGCCACCCGCGGGGCTTCGGAGGCGGCCTCGACCAGGCGCGCGATCTCGGCGATGGTCTGGCTGGCGTGGGCCTGGCTCTGCGCGGTGATCTGGCTGGCCGTCTGTGCCAGCGTGTCGCAGATGGCCTGCTGGCGGCTGGCCGCCTGCTCGCCCGCGTCGGTCCATTGCGTACCCAGGGCGCCGGTGATGGCGTCGAGCTTGTCCGCCCAGGCGGCCAGGCGCTGCTCGTCGCGCGCCTCCAGCGCGGCCTGCAGTTCCGCGTGCGACTGGTTCACCGCCTGCACCAGCGCCGCGGCGTGCGCTTCGAAGGCGGCGCTGGCGGTGGTCAGCGCCTGCTGGTTGCGCTGGGCCAGCTCGGCGTTGACGCCGTCCTGCCGGGCCAGCGCGTCGCCCCAGGCCTGCGCGGCAGCGGCGGCGGTGGCGTCCAGCCGCGCGGCGACGCCGTCGAGCAGGCTGGCCGAGCGCTGCTCGAAGGTGTCGGTAAAGCGCTGCAGGGCCTGACCCAGGTCCTGCGCGTGGGCCTGCTGGCTTTGCTGCTGCCGAGCCAGCGCGTCGTTCCAGATGCCGGTAACGGTGCGCGCGGTGTCATCGAAGCCCGCGCGCAGGCCGTCGAGCTGGCGCTGCACCGCGTCGCCCAGGCTGGCCTGCAGCGCGGCGGTTTCGCGGGCGACCGCCGCCATGGTGGACTCGACCACCGGCTGCAGCGCGGTGCCGGCGGCGCGCACGCTTTGCGCCACGCTGTCCTTGAGCGACTGCTCCACCGAATCGGCCAGCCGCTGGTAGGTGTCCTCGGTGTTGCGATGGAAGGCCTGCTGGCTGGCGTGCTGGCGCTCGCTGGCGGCGGCGCCCTGCTGCTCCAGCGCGGCCATCATCCCCTGCAGCCGGTCGACCAGCGCGGGCATCGCCTGGGTCTGCTGCTGCAGCAGGCGGAAGGCTTCCTCGCGCTGGTGCGCCTGCGAGTGGACGCGCAAGGTGGTGGCGATACGGCCGTCCAGCGCGTGCACGGTCTGCAGGCGCTCGCGCCGGACCAGCGCCGAGAGCAGGCCGAGCATGGCCGAGCCGGCCACGCCGGCGATGGAGGTGCCGAAGGCGAAGCCCAGCCCATTGACCGGCGCGGCCAGCGAGCCGCGGATCGCCTGCAGGTCGGTGGCGCTCTGCAGCGCGATGCCGGTGCCGCGCAGGGTGGCCATCATGCCGAGCAGGGTGCCGAGCATGCCCAGCAGCACCAGCAGGCCGACCAGGTACGGGGTCATGGCCGGCGCCGGCAGCGCGGCGCGTTCGCCCTCCACGCGCAGGCGCACGGCATGGCGCAGGCCCGGGTGCAGGCGCTCCAGCCAGCGGCCGAGGCTGGCCGGTGGTTCGGACAGGTCGGCCAGCGCGTGTTGCAGCGAGGCGGTGGCCTGGCGGTAGCGGTGCAGCTCGAACGCGCCAGCCAGGTAGCAGGCGCCGATCAGCAGCGCCACCGCCAGGCCAAGTGGGTTGCTGCCGACGTAGCCGGCGGCGATCCAGCCGATGGCGAGCAGGCCCAGCGCGAACACGGCAACAAGCAGGAGGTTCTTGAACATGGCGACTCTAGTGACTGTGAAGCGCTGCAAGCAGGCCTTCGACGGGTTGAAAACGAAGATCCAGTTCCGCCAGCAGCACGCGCTGCATGTCGCGGCGGAACCGTTCCAGCCAGCTGCCCGCTGCGTGCTCCGCGCGCAGGCGCTCGAAGCGCTGCCCGAGCAGGTCCGGCACGCTGGCCAGCAAGGCCTGCTCGCGCGGGCTCAGCGCCAGCTCCATCGCCGCGTCCACCTCGGCCAGCCGCGCGGTGTCGGCCGAGGCCTGGGCCAACGCCTCACGCAGCCGGCCGCGCAGGCGGCCGGTGCTGGCCTGCATCGCGCGCTGCCGGGCCAGATAGGCAGTGCGGTAGGTGCTGAAGTCCGGGACAGCAGCGTCCGGCGCCGGCTCGCCGGCCGCGATGGCCAGCACGGGGTCGTCCTTGATCGCCGCGGTCAGCGCCTCCCGCGCCCGCACACATTCGGCCTCGAGGCTGTCCGTGGGCGCATCGACGGGCACCGACACGGCCGGCCGTGCATCCAGCGCGGCCGACAGCGTCAGCGCGTGATTCCAGTCGAGCCACTGGGCCAGCCGATCCGGCAGCGGCTGGCTGGACGGCGCCACGTCGACCTCGGCCAGGCGCGCCAGCAGGCGAATGAAGGTCGGACCGCGGACCGGCGCCCGGTGTTGAGCTTGCACCATGGGTCTGGCTGAAAAGGAGCCAGTTTACATGGGTTTGTGCGGTGGCTGGCCGGAACGCTGCGCACGGCAAAGCCCCCATCCACCCCGCACCTGTAGGAGCGGCTTCAGCCGCGACCGCGCGGGTGGTCCTTCACCGTAATCTGGCTCCTCGCACGCACCTGTCGCGGCTGAAGCCGCTCCTACAAAGTGCCTGGCGGCGTCGTGCAAAGCGAGCTGCCGGTGGTGCACGCTGCCGAGCTCGCCAGTAGCGCGCCATCCGGGCGTCGGCTCGCCCTCGCGCGACAGGGGTCGGGTCGGTGGGGTGGCCGGCTGGCCGGAACGGTGCACACGGCAAAGCCCCCATCCGCTGCGCACCCGTAGGAGCGGCTTCAGCCGCGACCGCGCCGGTGGTCTTTCACCATAGGCTGGCTCCTCGCACGCAGCTGTCGCGGCTGAAGCCGCTCCTAAAAGTGCCTGGCGGCGTCGTGCAAAGCGAGCTGCCGAGTGGTGCATGGCTGCCGAGCTCGCCAGAGCGCGCCATCCCGGCGCCGGCTCGCGCGACAAGTGTCGTGTCGATGGGGTGGCTGAGCAGAACGTTCGGCGGCCGTGCCGTCGGCGATCGTCGGTCCCTTGTACCGCTTACTCGCTGTGGTCGGCGACGTAGATCAGCAGCCCGTCGTGGGCGCGGTACTCCGAACGACCGGTCATCGAGATGCTCTGCCCGGCGCGCACGCCGTTGGGCAGGTCCATCGCAAAGGTACCGTCGAACAGGATGTGCGCGGTGGCGGTGTCGCCGGTTTCGCTGTAGGCGGTGATGATCTGGCGCCGCGCGCTGAACAGTGGCTGGGTGCTGCGCGCCAACCGCTCGAACTCGACGATGCCCTGCGTGCGCACGCTGAGTTGGCCGCCGCTGATGTTCTCGAACACGATGGACGGATGCAGGGTCAGCAACATCGCGTCCACGTCGATGCGATTGTAGGCGGCGATGTAGCGATCGATCAGGGTGCGCATGGCGAAAGAAACCGGGTTTCGGGGCGCACAGCGTAACGCGTCGCCAGTCGGCGGCAAGGCCGGTGATAGCGGTGGGCTATCCCGGGACCTGCTCGATGGTGAGATCCCCGTCGTGGCTGGATCATTTGACGCAACGGGGGGTGAGGGCCTGCATCATCTGCCCGGCGTCGGCCGCCGCGCGGTGCTGGTCGTCGGCCGGCGTTCTCGGGCCCTGGTCGGGCGAGCAGTTGGCCCACGCCATGGCTGCAAACAAGGCCAGCATGCGCGTGACCCAGCGGGATGGCCATCGCGCCAACGATGTGCGGCGCTCATGGCTTCGGGAAGGTCGCTTGGATCTCGGCCATATGTTTCCGGCAGAAGCTTTCCTGCGCGCGCGTGGCGCCCCACCGGTCGCTTGGATGTTCGCCCTCGCTGTCGGAGAACGGCATGCCGTTGGCCTGCATGCTGCCATTGATGAGCGCCAGGAACACCAGTACGTATTGGTGCGAGCTCATATGGTGGCTTGCCAGGATACGGCTTGCGATCGGGCTGGCATCCAGCTCGGCAGCCAAGGTTGCCGCCCGCCGCGGGCGGCCCTGGTCGTCCTGGACCACCATGACCGCGTCCTGGTCGTCCATCGCCGGGATCAGCTCCCCGGTTGTCTCCCGGTAGCGCTGGAACAGCGCATCGTCGAGGGTTACCGCTTGCACCGCTGCGGTGTCGCGCGGGTCTTCGACGCCCGCGTGCACTGCTCCCGCGGCGAGGATCAGCACCAGTGCAAGGGCGCTGCGGCAACGCGCGAGCCGTATAAGACGGAACAGGGTCATGGTGGATCTCCATAGGGAAGGTGAGTGATCATGCGGGTAACCGCGGACGGACGCGACTGCCGTGCGATGCGATGCGATGCGATGCGCGGCTACGACGCTCCAGGACGGACGCGGCGGTGGGTTCAGGCGCGGTCCGGGGTGAACGTCCAGCTCACCTGCGCCTTGACCGGCACGTTGACGGTCGCGTGGTAGACCGGGGACACGGTTTCGGTGAACAGCTTCGGGTAAACCTTGCGACCGTACCGGGGGCTATCAGCCGGCCCACCCTTGATGGTGATCCCCGGGATGCGCACGGTCGCGTGGTCTGGCGCCATGCCATGGTCGTAGGTGACCACCGCGTCGACCTGCTGCGCGGGCACCTTGAGCTCGAAGCCACCGTGAGCCAGGACGGTCATGGTGTAATCGATGTCCTGCTCATGGCAGTCGATGTCGGCCTTGCCGGCCACGCGGCCGTTGGAGACGACCCGTTTTGCGTATCCCTCGCCGACATCCATGCCGGCGTACGTCTCGTTTGCCGACACACTGGCCTTGCCGTGGCAGGCGGCACCGGGCCAATAGGTCCAGCTGGAATCCGCGCCCAGCGTGGCGACCATCTGGCTGGCTTCGTGGTGCAGCGCCTCGCGACGCGCACCGGACATGCCCATGGCTGCACGCATGACGCAAGCGCGGTCGTCGCCACAGGACTCGGCCGCATGCTGCAATGCCGCCAGGGCCGAATCGGCGGAGGGTGCCTGGGGCGCGGCGGTGGCGGCCTCACCATGCAGGCGCACGGTGATGTCGAAGTGGCGCTCCAGCGACATGCTGTCGGTTCCCCCGTCTCGGCCCTTGCCGCTGCCGTGGCCGGTCAGAACCACGTGATAGGTCAAGGTGGCGTCGGGCACGTGGCGCGAGACATCGGCGGCAAAGGCGGGTATCGCCAGGGCCGCCAGCGCGAGGTAGCACGACGCACCCAGGACGGGCACGCGGAGGAAGGGGTTCGACGGCATAGGAACTGCTCCTGCGAGGGCCGAAACACCGGGCGGCATGCCCAGCGGTGGTGGCCCATCACAGCAACCGCCACGCGGGAGCGCTTGATGTTCGTCTGACGCAGTCTTACGAAACGTTACTAGCCTTGTGAATCAAGCCCTTGCGAGCCCTGCAGCCTGGCGCGCGGTGCCGCCGCGTCGGGCAGCCGCGCAGATCAACCACCCCGGCAGACCGGCGGACGCCAGGCAGGAGGCACGCGCCGGCGTGATGACGTGCGCGACACCAGCGCGAACAGCGGGTGCCTGAGGCCCGCACGGCCAGCGGCCGCACCGCTGTGGGCGATGCGGCCTCCTCAAAGGCAGCCGGCATCCTGCGGGCGCGGGTGGAGGGCCCTCAACGAGCCCCCGACATCCCAGTACGGACAACCATGCCTCAGGCGCCCGGCTTCCCGTGCACGTTGTCTGTGGCTTCGATGAAGCTCGCCACCTTGTCGTGCAGCTGCCTCAGCGAGTCCTGGTGCGCATAGACCATGTGCCCGGACGGGTACCAGGCATAGCTGATGTTCTTTTGCAGCTCGGCCGGGATCGGCAGGTGGTCCATCTCGTACTGCGCCGCGTAGTACGGCGTGGCCAGGTCGTAGTAGCCGCCGTTGAGGAACACCTTCAGGTCCGGGTTGGTCTTCATCGCGGTGGCCAGATCCGGCATCACGTTGGTGGAGGATTGCAGCGCCTCACCGTGCGCCCCCGGGGCGCGGTGCGAGAAGTCCCAGTGATCGATGTCGGCGAACAGGCGGTACTGCTGGTGCTGGCCGAACTTCAACTGCTTGCGCACGTAGTCGTTGAACGCGGCCACGTAGGCCGAGCTGATCGCCGAGGACTGCGGGTCGTAGTCCGAGCTCTTGCCCAGCGGGTCGATCGAGGGACCGGAGAAGCGGCTGTCCAGGCGGCCGGTGGTGAGGTCGCCGGCGTTCTGCAGCTGGTGCTCGAACATGCCGCCGGTGACGCGCAGGTCGGCCTTGAGCAGGTAGTCCACCGGCAGCCCGGTGTACTGGTGCAGGCGCTCGGCCACGGCCTGCTTGCGCGCCGGGTCCAGGCGCGAGCCGGCCATCAGCGCGCTGGCGTATTCGCCGGTGGCGTACTGCTCGACCTGGCGCAGAAACGGTTCGAGCTGGTCCGGCTGCTGCGGCAGCTTGTGGTGGTAGTAGGCGGTGGCGGCGAAGGTGGGCAGGGCCACTTCGTACGGCAGGTCGATGCCCGGATTGAACTCCGGCCCGTCGATGCTGCTGTCGAAGCTGAGGATCTGCGACAGCAGGATCACGCCGTTCAAATCGATGCTGTCCTCGTTCTCCAGGATGTTGGCCAGCACCGCCGAGCGGGTGGTGCCGTAGCTTTCGCCGAACAGGTACTTGGGCGAGTTCCAGCGCCCGTAGGTGGACAGGAAGCGGGTGATGAACTGGGCGAACGCGTGCGCATCGCCGTCGACGCCGTAGATGGCCTTGCGGCGCTCCTTCATCTGCGCGTCGCGCTTGTCCTTGTCCTTGTCGTCGGCGATCAGCCGGCTGAAGCCGGCGCCCGGCGCGTCGATGAAGACCAGGTCGGAGGCGTCCAGCAGGCTGTAGTCGTTGTTGACCAGCTGGTAGGGCGCCGCGGGCGTGTGGCGGTCATCGGCGGTGACCACCCGGCGTGGACCGAACGCGCCCATGTGCAGCCACACCGTGGCCGAGCCCGGGCCACCGTTGTAGATGAAGGTCACCGGGCGCTGCGAGGCGGGCGCGCCCTGCTTGAAGTAGGCGGTGTAGAACATGCTGACGGTGGGCTGGTCCTCCTTGTCGCCGCTGCCGTGCAGCACCAGCGTGCCGGCCACCGCCTTGTAGTCGATGCGCTTGCCCTCGACGGTGACCGAGCCGGTGCTCTGCGATGACTGTGGCTGGGTCAGTGCGCTGTCGTCCTTGCCGGTCTTGCCGTTGTTGTCGGACGCGGCGTGGTCGGCGGCCAGGCAGGTGCTGAGCGGAAACAGGCTGGCCAGGGCGGCAGTGAGCAGGAGCTTGCGCATCGGGTGTCCTCGTCGAGGTGGCGCGGCGTGGCACCGCGCGGGGGAAAGCAACCAGCATAGGCAGCCCTGGCCACCGCTTCATACCCCAGAAGTCATGCTTGTGTGGGGTGGCCGGGCCCTCAGCCGTGTGCCAGCAAGCCGATCGCCAACAGCGCCAGCGCCAGGCCGGCCGCGTTGATCCGCGTCAGCCGCTCGCCGAAGCCCACGGTACCCACCAGCGCGCCCAACGCCACCACCCCGAGGTTCATGCCGGCGAACACGCCGGCCGGGTGTCCGGGCAGCGCCTGGTGCGCGCGCAGGTAGAACAGGATGTTGGCGAAGTTGAGCACTCCCAGCAGCAGGCCACCGGCCAGGCTACGTGGGGTGAAGCGGGTGCCGTCGCGCAAACGGCGCAGCCCCTGCCAGGCCATCGCCAGCAGCAACGCCAACGCAAACATCGCCTGCAGCGACGCGCCCAGCGGCACGCCCGCAGCGGCCACCCGCTTGAACAGGATGTCGATGCAACCGAAGCCGGCAAACACCAGCAGCGGGTAACCCCAGCGTGCACGGCTGTGCTGTCCGTCCGCGCGCGTGCCGCCACGCCAGACCATCGCCAGCAGCGCCAGGGTGCCGACCGCCATGCCGGCGGCCTTGGCCAGGGTCAACGGTTCGCCGAACAGCACGAAGGCGGCCAGCAGCGACAGCAGCAGGGACAACCGCTGCGCCGCGTCGCTGCGCACGATACCGGCGTGTCGCACCGAGGCGGCCAGCACCAGGAAGATCAACGGCAACAACACGCCCAGCGCCAGCAACGCCCACCAGGGCGCGCCGGGGGCCCGCAGGCTGGCCCACGAGGGCTGCAGCAGCCAGGCGGTCAGCGCCCCGGCGGCCAGGTAGTTCCAGGCCACCGCCTGCCCCACGTCGATACGCCAGCGCGGCGCCAGCTTCAGCAGCACCGACACCAGCACGCTGCACAGCACCGCGGCCAGCAGGTTGATCACGGCACGTGCGCCGGCGCGGGAACAGAAGGGTCGGGCATTGCCGGGGCTCCGGAAAAAGGACCCGGCGAGGGTACAGGCAAGCGCTCGTGGTGGCACGGTGACGGCGTGGCCTGACCACGTTGCTGGCCGGCGATGGGCCCCCGCGGTATGGGCGCCACCCTCACCGACCGCGGCCGCGGACAGCGGCGGCACCGTGGCGAACGGACTGGGTCGCAACGGGTTCACGCAAGCCAGTCTCTGCGCTCGCGGTATTCTGGACGGCCCATGCCGCACGGATATCGACGCCTCATGAGCTCCCCCGCCACCGCCCGTTTCCGCCAGGTGGACGTGTTCACCTCCGTACCCTTCAAGGGCAACCCGCTGGCCGTGGTGTTCGACGCCGATGACCTGGATGTCACGCAGATGCAGGCGATCGCGCGCTGGACCAATCTTTCCGAGACCACCTTCCTGCTGTCGCCAACCGATCCGCAGGCGGACTATCGGGTGCGCATCTTCACCACCGGTGGCGAGCTTCCGTTTGCCGGCCACCCCACACTGGGCACTGCGCATGCGTTGCGCGAAAGCGGCTACAGCCCGCGTCAGGCTGGACGGATGGTGCAGCAGTGCGGGGTGGGCCTGGTGGAACTGGCCGAGCAGAACGACGGGCAGTGGGCGTTCGCGGCGCCGCCGGCACGGATGCAGGCGCTGGCGCCGGACGCGCACGGTTTGCTGCGCAAGGCGCTGGGTACCGATGCGATCGAGTTCGAACCGGCGCCGTGCGCGGTGGACAACGGCGCGCCCTGGCTGGTGGTGCGGGTGGCCTCGGCCGAGGCCTGCCTGGCGCTGCGCCCGGACCCGGCGGCGATGGAACAGGTGGCCGGTGCCGCCGGCACCCACGGACTGGCGGTGTACGGCGCGCACGCCGCCGACGGCCCGGCGACGTTCGAGCTGCGCTGCCTGATGACCGGCGGCGACTTCGGCCTTGGCGAGGACCCGGTGACCGGCAGCGCCAATGCCGCGCTGGCCTGCCTGCTGCAAGCGCAGGGGCGCCAGCCCGGAACGGGCTACACGGTCCGCCAGGGCACCGCCCTGGGAAGGGACGGGCGTATCGCGGTGAACTACGACCAGAGCGGCCGGGTGTGGATCGGTGGCGGCTGCGTCGGCGTGGTGGAGGGCCGCTTCCGGCTGCCCTGAGCCGGCCACGGCGACTGCCCTGTCGGCTACGTGGCTGCGCGGTGCAGTGCAGCCGCTTCACGCGCCAGCCGCTCGATGCCGGCCCAGTCGCCCGCCTGCAGGCGGGCCGCCGGGGTCAGCCAGGAGCCGCCCACGCACGGCACGTTGGCCAGCGCCAGGAACTCCGGCGCGCTGGCCGGGCTGATCCCCCCGGTGGGGCAGAAGCGCAGCTGCGGCAACGGACCGGCCCAGGCCGCCAGCATGCGCGCGCCGCCGGCGGGGACCGCCGGAAAGAACTTCAGATGGCGATAGCCGCGCTCCAGCAACGCCATCGCTTCGCTGGCCGTGGCCACGCCGGGCAGCAGCGGCAATGCATGCTGGGCGGCCGCGTCGAGCAGCCGTGGCGAGGTGCCTGGCGACACGGCAAAGCGCGCGCCGGCCTGCTCGGCGGCCTGCAGGTCGGCCGCGGTGAGCACCGTGCCCACGCCGGCGATCGCGCCCTCCACCTCCGCAGAGATCGCGCGCACCGCGTCCAGCGCCGCGGCGGTGCGCAAGGTCACCTCGATCACCGGCAGGCCGCCGGCGACCAGCGCGCGGGCCATTGGTACGGCGTGCGCCGCATCCTCGATCACCACTACCGGAATGACCGGGGCGCGGCGCAGGCAGGCGGCGAGTTGGTGCTGGCGATCTTCGATGCTGGTCATGGCGTGCAGTCGTGGTGGTGGGTCGGGTGTAGCGGCTGGCAGAGGCCTTGCCAGGAGGCCTTGCTAGGTGGGGTCGACGAACACGCCGGCGCCCAGGTCGGCCACCGCGGCGTTGTCGCGGAACAGGCCGAACAGCTCGCGGCCCATGCCGTGGTGCTGGGCGGAAAGGTCGGCGACGGCCGGCTCGCGTTGGGCCAGTTCGGCCGCGTCGACCAGCACCTCCAGGCGTCCGTTGACGCTGTCCAGCCGCAGCATGTCGCCGTCGCGGATACGGCCGATCGGGCCGCCAGCGGCGGCTTCGGGCGTCACGTGGATCGCCGCCGGAACCCGGCCAGAGGCGCCGGACATGCGTCCGTCGGTGAGCAGCGCAATGCGGTGGCCGCGGTCCTGCAGCAGGGCCAGCGTGGGGGTGAGCTTGTGCAGTTCGGGCATCCCGTTGGCGCGCGGTCCCTGGAAGCGCACCACCGCGATGAAGTCCCGATTCAGTTCGCCGCGGGCGAAGGCGGCGCCGACCGCGTCCTGGTGGTCGAACACCACCGCCGGCGCCTCGATCAGCAGCCGGTCGTCGGGTACCGCCGAGACCTTGATCACCGCGCGGCCGAGATTTCCGTCAAGCAGGCGCAGGCCGCCGTCGGGGCGGAACGGTTCGCGCACTTCGCGCAGCACGCCGCGGTTGCCGCTGTGTTTGGCCACCGGGGTCCACTGCAGTTGCCCGTCCACGGCCAGCGAGGGCACCTGGGCATAACGACGCAGGCTGGCGCCCATCACGGTCTGCACCTGATCGTGCAGCAGTCCGGCATCGAGCAGCTGGTCGATCAGGAAGGCCATGCCGCCGGCCTCGTGGAACTGGTTCACGTCGGCGTAGCCGTTGGGATAGACCCGCGCCAGCAGTGGCACCACCGGTGACAGCGCGTCGAAATCATCCCAGCGCAAGGCAATCCCGGCGGCGCGGGCGATCGCCACCAGGTGCAGAAGGTGGTTGGTGGAGCCGCCGGTGGCATGCAGGCCGATCACGCCGTTGATGATCGCGCGCTCGTCCAGCAGCCGGCCCAACGGCAGGCTGTCGCCACCGGACGCACCCAGCTCGGCGACGCGGCGCACCACGGCGGCGGTGAGCGCGTCGCGCAGCGGCGTGTCCGGCTGCACGAAACTGGAGCCGGGCAACTGCAGGCCCATGATCTCCATCAGCATCTGGTTGGAGTTGGCCGTGCCGTAGAAGGTGCAGGTGCCTGGGCTGTGATACGAGGCCGCCTCGGCTTCGAGCAGTTCCTCGCGGCTGGCCTTGCCTTCGGCGAAGGCCTGGCGCACCTTGGACTTCTGCTCGTTGGCGATGCCGGTGGGCATCGGCCCGGACGGCACGAAAGCGCCCGGCAGGTGGCCGAAGCTGAGCGCGCCGATCAGCAGGCCGGGCACGATCTTGTCGCAGATGCCCAGGTAGAGCGCGCCGTCGAACATGTCGTGCGACAGGGCCACCGCGGTGGCCAGCGCGATCACCTCGCGCGAGAACAGCGACAGCTCCATCCCGGCGCGGCCCTGGGTCACCCCGTCGCACATCGCCGGCACGCCGCCGGCCACCTGGGCGGTGGCGCCGGCCGCACGTGCCAGCTGGCGAATCAATTCGGGGTAGCGCTCGTAAGGCTGATGTGCCGAGAGCATGTCGTTATAGGCCGTAACGATGCCCAGGTTGGGTGCGTCGCCGCTGCGCAGGGCCTGCTTGTCGTCGCTACCGCAGGCGGCGAAGCCGTGCGCCAGGTTGCCGCAGGACAGCCGCTGCCGATGCGGTCCGCCGCCCTGGGCGGCGGCGTCGATGCGGCGCAGGTAGGCCTGGCGCGACTGGCGACTGCGCTCGATCAGGCGATCGGTGACTTCGGCAATGACGGGATGCAATGGCTTCATGGGTTCACTCAAGCCGCGTGCCGCTCAGGGGCACCAATAGCAGGCGATGGGATGGGACAGGTGGGTCAGCAGCGCGCGAACCGGGTAGTCGGCCGCGTCGCCCAGCCCATGGCGGGCATCATCGAACAGCTGCCGCTTGGGCTCGCCCTCGATGTGCAGAAACAGGTCGCGTGCTGCCAGCAGGGCGGACAGGCCGAAGGTCATCCGCGGTTCCAGACCGGGCGCGTGCATCGGCCACAGCTGGGCGTCGCCATGTGGATCGAGCGCCTGCCGCAGATGATCGCCGCCGGGCAGGAACGACGCGGTATGGCCGTCCGTTCCCATCCCGAGCACCGCGACATCCAGCGGCATGGGTACGTCGGCAAGGGCCGCCTGGACCCGGGGCAGGCCGGCGGCCGGGTCCGGCGCACCGTTGTACAGCGGCACGAACGTGGCCGCGGCGGCAGCATGCTGCAGCAGCCGCTCGCGCACCAGCCGTGCGTTGGAGCGCTCGTTGCGCTCATCGACCCAGCGCTCGTCGACCAGGGTTACCCGCACCCGCGACCAGTCCAGTTCGACCCGCGACAAGGCATCGAAGAAGCGCAGCGGCGTGCTGCCGCCGGAAACCGCCAGCGAGGCCACACCGCGCGCATCCAGTGCCGCCCGCAACCGTTCGCCGACGCGGCGCGCCAGCGCCATTGCCAGCGCGGAGCAATCGGTAAAGCTGTGCATGACCACCTGATTATCAACAACATTCATGGGTATCGCCCGTGTCAAACCTGCGGACAAGCATGAGCCAACCGCCGCGATACGCCGGTGAAGCGGCGCCGACAGTGCGGCGCACGCGCATCGATCACTCGCTGTCTTCGTTCCAGGTGCGACCATCGCGCTCGATCAGCGCCACCGCCGCGCTGGGACCCCAGGTACCAGCGGTGTAGGGGCGCGGCGCGTCGGCACCGGCACCCCAGGCCGCCAGGATCGGGTCGGCCCAGCGCCAGGCCGCTTCCACCTCGTCGCGACGCATGAACAAGGTGGGGTTGCCGCGCACCACGTCCAGCAGCAGGCGCTCGTAGGCATCCGGCTGCTGCACCCCGAAGGCTTCGGCAAAGCTCATGTCCAGCGGCACGTGACGCAGACGCAGCCCGCCCGGCCCCGGGTGCTTGATCGACAGCCACAACTTGACCCCCTCGTCCGGCTGCAGCCGCAACACCAGCCGGTTCTGCGCCAGCGGACCGGCGGAGGCGTCGAAGATCGAATGCGGCACCGCCTTGAAGGTGACCACGATCTCGGAAACGCGCGAGGGCAACCGCTTGCCGGTGCGCAGGTAGAACGGCACGCCGGCCCAGCGCCAGTTGGCGATCTCTGCCTTCAGCGCCACGAAGGTCTCGGTGTGCGAGCGCTCGTTGCCACCACCGTTTTCCTGCAACTCCTCCTGGTAGCCGGGCACGCTTTCGCCATCGGCCACACCGGCGCGGTACTGGCCGCGCACGGTGAGCTGGGCGACGTTGTCGGCGCCGATCGGCACCAGCGAGTGCAGCACCTTGAGCTTCTCGTCGCGCACGGTATCCGGCGCCAGCGAGGCCGGTGGCTCCATCGCCACCATGCACAGCAACTGCAGGATGTGGTTCTGGACCATGTCGCGCAGCGCGCCGGAACGGTCGTAGTAGGCACCGCGCCGGCCCACGCCCAGCGTCTCGGCCACGGTGATCTGCACGTGGTCGATGTGACCGGCGTTCCACAGCGGCTCGAACAGGGCATTGCCGAAACGCAGCGCCAGCAGGTTCTGCACCGTCTCCTTGCCCAGGTAATGGTCGATGCGGAAGGTCTGCGACTCGTCGAAGACGCGACCGACGGCGTCATTGATCTGGTGCGCACTCTTCAGGTCGCGGCCGATCGGCTTTTCCAGCACCACGCGGGAGCGGCCGCGGTTCAGGCCGCAGTCGCCCAGGCGGTTGCAGATGTCGACGAACAGATCCGGCGAGGTGGACAGGTAGAACACCCGCACGTGATCAGGCTTTTCGTTGACCCGCGCGGTGAGCGCATCCCAGCCCTGCTCCTTGCGAGCATCCAGCGACAGATAGCCCAACTGCGGCACGAAGTCGTCGATGGCGCTGGCGTCACCGCCGCCCTCGGCCAGCACCTCGCGGGCCATCTTCCGATAATCGGCGTCGTCCAGGCTCTCGCGGGCAATGCCGATGATGCGTGCCTCCGAGGGCACCTGCCCGTCGACGAAACGATGGAACAGTGCCGGCAGCAGCTTGCGCATGGCCAGGTCACCGGTGCCACCGAAAATGACCAGGTCGAACGGTTCGACGGGGGCGGAAGGAGCCGTCACGGTTTCGCCTCGGACGCGATAGTTGGGGAGAGCCGATGGTACCAGTGAAATACCAGATCTTGCACGGTCATGCATACGAATTCATTGAGGAACGCGCGGTTTGACGCGACACTTGGCGGACTGGACAAGAGCGCGATTCTCCGGCCCGCTCGCTTGCCGTAAATGGTGCTGCATTGGTATCTTCACGGGATGGAGACCGCCCTCGCCCACGAATACCGCCGCCTGTGCCAGGATCCGGGCACCCGTCAGCCGCTTGCTTACCTGCGCCTGCGCCGGGCGATCCGGGCGGTGGTCGAGCATCGCGACATCGAGCCGGGCCAGGCACTGCCCAGCGAGCGCGATCTGGCGCAGGCGCTGGGACTGTCGCGCGTCACTGTACGCAAGGCCATTGCCGGGCTGGTCGAGGAGGGTCTTCTCACCCAGCGCCATGGCGCGGGCACTTTTGTCGCCGAGCGCATCGTCAAGCCGATGTCACGGCTGACCAGCTTCACCGAGGACCTGCGCGCGCGCGGACTCAATCCCCGCTCGGAGTTCTTCGAACGCGGCATCGGCGAAGTCTCGCCGGAAGAGGCGATGGCGCTGAATCTGTCACCCGGCGCCCCCGTGGTGCGCCTGCATCGGGTGCGCTACGCCGGCGACGAACCCCTGGCGATCGAGCGCAGCGTGGTGCCGGCCGATGTACTGCCCGATCCGATGCTGGTGCACGATTCGCTGTACGAGGCGCTGCAGCAGCGCGGCGCCCGCCCGCGCCGCGCCTTGCAGCGACTGCGTGCGGTGCTGCTGGGCGCGCAGCACGCCCGCGTGTTGCACGTACCGGTCGGCAGCGCTGGCCTGAGCATCGAGCGCCGCAGCTTCCTGGACGACGGTCGCGTGGTTGAGTTCACCAGCTCGCTGTACCGCGGCGACATCTACGATTTCGTGGCTGAGCTGCAGACCGACTGAGGTCCGCCGCCCCGGTGGGGGTCCGCCACACGCCTCACTCAAGTGCCAGCCGCAACGGCTCCAGTTGCCTGGCGTAGTTGCGCCACTCTCCCAGGGCCCGGGTATGGATGGGCTCGCGCACCTGGGGGCTGCTTTGGGTCGCTACCGGTGCCTGGTTGCGTTCTGGATGCAGGCATCCCTCGTCAAAGGCAAGACCACAGTGGTCAAGCACGCGTTCGAGCGTGCCGCGCGGGTCGGTCACCATTGCCGCGTACGGCACGTCCAGCATGGCGCCGGGCAATGCCTTGTGCCAGTGTTCCACGAGCCGCTGGTATTGCTTGTAGTAGTGCGCCAGTGCGTTCTGCTCGTAACTGTAGGCTGAGGCGTTTCCGAACATGGCCTTCAGGTTCGAAAAACACACGTCCATCGGTTCCCGGACCATGTGCAGGATCGGTGCCTGCGGCAAGGCGCGCCTGATAAACGGGACCATACGGATGTTGATGGGCAGCTTGTCGACATAGAACCGCTTGCCCAGTGACCGCCATTGAGTCTGATGCAGATAGCGCGCTCCCAGCTCCCCGAAATCGATGGAGGGGGTGCGCTCGATGACGCGCAGGAGGCCGGCGACTCCGGCGGGTGGAACGTCCGTCATCCACCGCAACTGACTCAGGAAATCATTGATTTCCCCCGCTGAGGTGACTTCCGGATGAGCGGCCAACATGTGATCGAGCAAGGTCGTGCCGGAACGCGGCATGCCGACAATGAAGATGGGGGTGGGGCCGCTATGGGAGGGCACCGCGCCTGCGCCGACCGACGATGCGCGCAGTAGCGCATCGGTCACGGCGACTTCGGCAGCGGCATCGTAGGGATTGAGCCCGCGCATGATGCCGTTGCAGCGGTCCAGCGCCAGCCATGCCTCGTCGTGGCGACCCAGATCGTCGAGCACCTTGAACAGTGCCGACTCGAATTCGGCACGTGCAAACTGGTGCCGTGTGGTGGCGCCATCGGCAAGGCGGTCAAGACGCTCGCGCAGGAATTCCAGGTGGTTGCCCGTTGCGGTTTGCCTGCGCAGGCTTGCCAGCATCACCGCCGCATCAGCGAAGTCCGGCCAGCGCTGGAGGCAGCTCACGAGCACCCGCTCAGCCTCGCCGAAGCTTCCGGAAAACTGCAGCAGCGATGCGTGGAGGTAAGCTTGGTCGGGTGATTCGATCCCGTCGACAACTGCACGGCTCATCAGCGCTGCGGCGGCCGGTATGTCACCAAGCATCCACCGCAGATGCGCCTGCTCGCCAAGCACCGCGGCGGGCGGATGCGGGGCACGGTCGAGATGGTCCAGGCAAGCACGCGCCGCCTGCACTTCGCCGATCATGGACAGGCGTACAGTCAATTGCACGATCAACGGAACGTTGTTGGGTAACGACGGTACTGCCCGCAGCAGTTGCTCGCTGGCTGCACGAAGGTGACCCTGCTTGAGCAGGACACTGGAAAGGCCCATGCGCGCGGTGACATCGTGCGGCACCTTTCGCAGCAACCATTCAAGTACCGATCGGGCGGCCGGCCAATTCCCGGCGCCCGCATACTGCTGGGCCTGACGGCGGAGCTGGTTGGGGTCGGCAGTGCTGTTCGTGGTCATATGCGAGAGATTAGCCGAGAGCGGCCCGTATCCGCCGCTCCAAGCACCCTGCATTCGGAACGCCGTGACCAGCGTTTGGGCGCACGGTGGCCTGTCGACGCATCTTGCGCATCGCCGACTGCCGGGCACTGTGCGATACGCCGGCGAACATGCATGGGGTACCGGTCCGTATTCGGCCCGCAACGGCGGGTCGAGGCCAGCCCGAAGCGGACCCATTCCCAGCTTTGTACCCGGGTCCCGGGGCGCACGGCATCAAGCTTCCTGTGGTGGCAAAGGCGCTCGCTCAAGCGGTCAGCCGTGGGCCGCGGTTCAAGGCCGCCTGAAGAGGCCCCAGACCGGCTTCATAGCGCCGCCATTGCCCGAGTGCGCGGGTATGGATCGGCTCACGCACCTGGACGTTGCTGGGCGTGGCAACCGGCGTCGGGTTGTCTTCGGGCTGCAAACAGCCGGCCTCGACACCCAGCCCGCAATGGGCCAACACGCGGTCCAGCGTCGCCTCCGGTTCGCTCACCAGCGCCGCGTACGGGACATCGAGCATGGCACCAGGCAACGTGGCATGCCAGTGATTGGCCTGTTGCACGTACTGTGCATAGTGGTGAGCCAGGGCATCCAGGTCGTAGCTGTAGGCAGAGACGTTACCGAACATCGCCCTGAAGTTGGAGAAGCACACGTCCATCGGCTCACGCACCATGTGCAGGATCGGGGCATGCGGCAGCGCGCGCCGGATCAGTGGCACCATCTGGATGTTGCTGGGCAATTTGTCGATGTAGAAACGATGTCCGCCGGCGCGCCATTGCGTCTGTTCGAGATAGCGCGCGCCGAGCTCGGAAAGGTCGATGCGGTCAATGCGATCGATCGCTTCCAGCCAGGCATGGGCTCCTCCCGGGGGGATATCGGTTGCCCAGAGCAGCTGACGCTGGAAATCGTTGATTTCACCCGCGGAGACCACCTGGGAGTGGTTCGAGAGCATGCGGTCAAGCAAGGTGGTGCCCGACCGCGGCATGCCGACGATGAAGATGGGTACGGGACCGTCAGGGAGGTGGACCCTGTTCTTGAGGGCCGCTCCGATCGCATCGGCCTGGCGGATCAACGCGTCGGTGATCGCGGCCTCGGCGGCCTTGTCATAGGGATTGAGCGCGTGCATCAGCGCATTGCTGCGCACCAAAGCAGGCCACGCTTCCTGATATCGGCCCAGGTCGTCAAGCTCTTTGAAGATCGCGGCTTCGAACTCGGCGCGAACCAGGTTGTCTCCGGGGTGCTCACTACCTTGGGGAATCCGGCTCAGTTGCTGGTGCAGAAAATCCAGATGGTGTGTCTGGGGTGATTGCTTATGCAGGTTGGCCAGCGCCATGGCGGCCCCTCCGAAAAGCGGCCAGCGGCGCAAACATGTCTCGAGTGCCTCCTGCGCGCCCGCGATATCACCCTGGTATTGCCGCAGCAGGGCATGCTGGAAATGGGCGTCCGGCGTGTCGTCTCCGGCGGCAATTGCCCGCTTGCCAAGCGCTTCAGCCTCTGCGATCTCGCCAAGCGACCAGCGCAGGCGTGCCTGCTCGGTGATCGCCTCGGCCGGGAGCTCGGCAACAGCTGCAAGATGATCCAGGCAGGTCCGCGCGGCAAGGGTCTCTCCCCCGGTAAGCAAACCACGCACGAGCTCGAGGGCAAGGCCGGGATCATCGGGAGGTGTCCTGGCCGCTTGCAACAGCTGCTGGGTCGGGCCTCGCAGCCGGCCCCTTCTGAACATCACCTGGGCCAACTGCAAACGAGCGGATGCGTCGCTGGGAAGCTGCTGGACCAGCGATTCCAGTGTCGCCTGTGCCGCGGCCAGTTGCTGTGTGTCGATGTAGTGCTGGGCGCGGCGGCGGCGGCGGTCTTCGCCCGGCGGCAGGCTGGGTGCATTCATTGGGACTTCTTCGTCGGCGGAGGAAAGGCGCACATGCCGGTATCAGGGAGTCGCTTTGCGGCGCGCATCCGCGCGGCCACAAGGGCGCCTGGCATTCGAGTTTCGTCGAATGTGCCCCACATTTCCAGCTGCAGCTGGCGGCCCACCCTCTCGGGCATCGCTGCCGCGGTCGCGCCAGCGGGCATGGTGGAGAGGCACATTCCAGGCTATCGCTGGGTGCCACTCCACATGTAAGCACGAACAAAAAAAGGCGCCACCCCGAAGGGTGGCGCCTCAAGCGGATCCAACTGCGGATCAGCTACGCCTATCAGTAGTCGTAGGACACCGAAAGACGCACGTAGCGCGGAGTCTCAAAGTACTGACCCATACCGTAGGTGTTGGACACCGTGTACTTGGCGCGGCGCGGCTGCGACCGCGGGTCGACCTGCAGAGGCTTCTGCGAGTTCAGCACGTTGTAGATCTGCAACTGCAAGGCCAGCTTGTTGTCGGCGAATGCAGGGGTGTAGCGCACACCCAGGTTCAGCTTCTTGGTCCACGGCGTGAAGCCCTGGGCCCCACGCGGGGACGGCTGACCGAAGCAGTAGTGGTAGTCCGAACCGTAGCCGGTCGGGTCACTCTGGTTGTCGCCGTAGAAGCCGAAGCAAGCCTTCGGGGTACCCGACTGCGCGAGCAGGGTGCCGGAGACCAGCCATTCCGGGGTGACCTGATAAGCGCCGCGGATACGGATCGAGTGGCGACGATCGTTCGCCAGGTAGCCGTCACCGTGCGCCATCAGCTGCCAGGAGTCCCAGTCCTCGGTCTTGGAGACGTCGCCCTGACCGAAGTCCGAACGCACCTGGCCCTCGGTGTTGCCTTCGTTCTTCGACCAGGTGTAGTCGATGCGACCCTGCCACTTGCCGTCGAACGGATGCTCCAGGTACAGGTCAACGCCCTTGTAGGTACGCTTGGCACCGCCGTTGGTGTAGCCCCAGTCCGCCGCCGACATGGTGACGTTGGTGTAGCTGCCGTCGACGTCGCTCTTCAGAGCGAACGTGTTGGTGCTACCCGGGTTGAACAGGCGGCAGTACGGGTTGACCAGCGCACCGTAGTAGTCGTTCGGATCCAGGCCCATCGATTCCAGCTTGGGCACCAGGCTGCCGAACGGATCGCACTCGTCGTCGATCGCGGTCTTCAGTTCACGGTAGGTCACCTTGGCACCGTAGACCCAATCCGGACCCAGGGTCTTGTCGAAGCCGAGGATGTACTCATCCTGGTACTGCGCCTTCAGATCGAGTGCCGCGACCTGCTTGGCATCCTTGGGCTCACCCGTCTCGAAGTTCGCGGAGACCGGACCCGGACCTGCCGGATTGCCGTCGGCGCCAACGACCGGGGTCAAGTTCTGCGGCACACCGTTCGCATCAATGCCGCTGTAGTTGAAGTACTGGTCGGTGTAGGTCGAGCGATTGGCGGCACGCTCGGCGACGTTGTTCGGCAAGGCGAGGTAGTAACGACCAGCGTTGCCATAGACCTTGAACGAGGAATCACCGTTGACGTCCCAGCTGGCACCGATACGCGGCTCCCACTGGTTCTTCTCGTCGACGAAGGCGATGCCCAGGTCGTTGTAGTTGGTGAAGTGATCGTTGCGCAGGCCCAGGTTCAACTGGAAGTTGTCCGTGACATTCCAGACGTCCTGGATGTAGTACGCCTTCTGCTTCATCGTCATGCTGGTCCGGACGCTGAAGATGTACTTGTCGACGTAGTAACCGTCACCGCCCGGGGCGCCCACGCCCAATTCCGGAGCGATCGGCTCCGACGGATCGGTCGTGTTGTAGTAGATGTAGGCATAGCCCGGACCGGACATGGTCTGGCCCTGGTTGCTGGCCGAGTACTGCATGTTGTCGATACCGACGCCGAGCAGGTGATCGCCCAGCTGATAGCTGAAGTCGGCGCGCAGACCATCGGTGTGGTTGGCTGCATCCTCCGAATACTTGTAGTAGCTGGTCTGGTCGTTGGTGATGTCCGGCCCACCATCCGCCGGCCTCTGGTTGCCAGAATTGCCAATCCGCGGGTTCGGACTGTTGTTGGCGTATTCGACCGGGTTCTTGAAATCGCCCTTGCCGTAGGTGACGCTCAGCGTGGCGTTGTCACCGATGTAGCTGGTGTACTTGCCGATCACGAACTCAGCCGAGTCCACGTTGGCGTTGTTGGCCGAGGAGAAAGCGCCGGAAGTCAGGGTGCTGTAATCGAAGTCGTACGACGAACCCTTGTTCGTGGTCTCATCGCTCTTGAGCGTGGTCAGCTCAAGGACATTGCTGTCGTTGATGTTCCAGTCGAGCTTGCCGTAGATGTGAGTCGAGTGGTTGCTGTAGTACACATCCTTGCCACCAATGGACTGCACGTTGCGACCCTTGGTCTTGCTGGTCTCGGCAGACAGGAACATGTACAGCTTGTCCTGGATCAGCGGGCCACCCACGTACGCGGAGTAGATGGTTTCCCAGCTCTTGTTCTTTTCCTTGTAGCGGTACAGCGTGCCTTCACGAGCGGGATTCGCCACGCCGAAACCGGCCGGCAGATTGTCGAAGGTCGGGTAGTAGACGTTCTTGCCACCGGCATCCAGGAAACGCGGAGCCCAGGCGATCTGACCACCGAAATGCCACTCGTTGGTGCCGCGCTTGCCGATCTGGTTGATCACGCCACCGTCGGAACGGCCGTACTGGGCGCTGTAGCCGCCGGTGTAGGTCTGCTGCTGGTCGATCGAGCCGTACGGCAGCTGGAAGCCACCGGTGTTGCGGTACGGTTCGCCGGTGTTGTAGCCGTTGACGTAGTAGGCATTTTCGGTGACGCCGGCGCCACCGAAGGACACGGCGTTGTTGAAGAAGCCCGAACCCTGCACGGCGCCCGGAGCGAGCAGCGCGATGGACTCGGCGCTGCGACCGACCGGCAGCTTCTGGAGGTCGGCGGCGGTGATCACGGTGCTGGAGTTGACGCTGGTCACGTCGATGGCGGGCAGCGCGCTGGCCACGACCTGGACTTCGCCCAGGTTCTGGGCCGAGTCGGCACTGGCCGAGGCGAACGGAACTTCCGTACCGCCGCCGACGCTGATGTACACATTGTCACGGGTGGCAACGGTTTCGCCATCCTTCTTCAGGGTGACGGTGTAGGAGCCGACCGGCAGGCCGCTGACCGTGTAACGGCCGCTGGCGTCGACGCTGACCGAACGGTTGGTGCCGTTGCCACCGGTGACGACGACGGTCTCGCCGGATGCAACCGGAGCGGTACCGAAGATCGAACCGGTCGTGGCCTGACCGTAGGCAAAGCCGGTGAAGCCCAGGCCCATGGCCAGGGCAATCACCAGGGCATTGCGACGAGGCTGGGCCCCGCGCGAGTTGTAACGCTTGTTCATCAGGAAAATCTCCCCAAGGTAGACCCGCAAGCGGGGTCACAATAAGCAACAGCGAACTGGCAGCCCAGCGCACCAACAACGCAGGAAGACGGGTACCTTCTTCCTCCGAAAGAGACAGCCGGACTGCGCTGGTCTCCCGGGTCCCGCCTTCGAGCAATTTCGCTTCAAACAACTCCCGAGCCGCATATGGGCGCGGGTTACCGCGTCTTGCATCGGCAACGCTACCGCTAACGATAACGCGCAGTCAACTTTTTCTTAGCAATTGGCGCACACGGCATCGGTGGACCGGAACACGCCGCTGCGGCGCCCGCAAACCCACGTCCTGCGCCGGATGGGTACCGCGCCCCGGGCAGCAGCGGAGCGCTGGCGCCTACGCGCAATGAACAAGGTATTAACGCGGCGGCGGGCTCAACCGCACCGTTATGGTCGAGCCCGCCACACGCGATCGTCACTGATCAATGACCGTCCGCTTTTGCGACACGCAGGAACGCCCACTAAGATGTCGCCTGTTTCGGGTGTCCCGACGGCTTTGGCCCGAGGGATGAAACGGGAAGCCGGTGCGTCGTGTGATTGCGACAAGGCCGGCGCTGCCCCCGCAACGGTAAGCGAGTCAGGACGAACGGCGAGAGACCACTGTGCAAGGCGGCCCTGGGCCGCGCACGGGAAGGTGCCGTTCGTTGGTGCGATTGAAACGCGCGCCGCTCGCGAGCCCGGAGACCGGCCCGAGACATCCTCTGGTGGACCCGCGGGTGGCGGGGCCGGACCACGTGCCGTGGCTGCGCCCGGACCGTCGTTCTGCCGATTCCTCCCGCGCGACCGCCAGCTCACCGACATGAGCCGCGCGCGGGCGCACGGCGAAGGAACCGACGCATGAACAAGACTCCCTGGGCTACCGCTGCATTGGCGCTGCTGGCCTGCCCCACCCTCACCATGGCCACCGATCAGGCAGCTCCGGACGCGCTGGATCCGGTGATCGTCACCGCCACCCGCACCGCCATCACCGCCGACCAGGCGCTGTCCTCGGTCAGCGTGCTCACCCGCGCCGACATCCAGCGTCTGCAGCCGGTGTCGCTGTCGTCGCTGCTGACCGGACTGCCCGGCGTGGCGTTCGCGCAAGCCGGCGGCCTGGGCCAGCAGACCTCGCTGTTCCTGCGAGGCACCAACTCCTCGCACACACTGGTGTTGATCGACGGGGTCCGGGTGGGCACCGTCAGCGCCGGCCTGGCCGCCTTCGAGCAGTTGCCGGTGGACCAGATCGAGCGTATCGAGATCGTGCGCGGCCCGCGCTCGAGTCTTTATGGCGCCGACGCGATCGGCGGGGTCATCCAGATCTTCACCCGCCACGGCTCGGGCCACGGCGGCCTCACTCCGTCGCTGCGACTGACCGCCGGCAGCCGTCGCTTCGCCGGCGGCCAGGCCGGCCTGTCCGGCGGCGACGCGAACGCCTGGTACAACCTCAGTGTCGGCGCGCGGTACACCCGCGGCATCAATGCCTGCCGGGTCGGCGCCGGCGAGGTGTTTGCCGGCTGCTTCGTGGACGAGCCGGACCGCGACGCGTCGCGCAACAGCAACCTGCTGGCCAACGGTGGCTACCGCTGGAGCAATGGTGCGGAGCTGGCGCTGGACTATCTGCGCAGCAAGAGCGAGGTGGAGTTCGATGGCTCGCCCTACGGCAACCAGGCGCGCAACAGCCAGCAGGTGGCCGGGGCGCGATGGAGTTTCCGCCCGCTGCCATCCTGGACGGCCACGCTGAGCGCCGGGCAGAACCTCGACCACTCCAGCACCTACGACAACGGCGTGTTCCTGCGCTATTCCAATTCGCGCCGCAACCAGGCGTCCTGGCAGAACGACCTGGCCCTGACCGACAGCCAGCTGCTGACGGTCGGGCTGGACTGGCAGAACGAACACCTGGCCAGCGACACCGGCTACCTGGGCAGCACGCGCGACAACATCGCGGGCTTTGCCCAGTACCTGGCCACGTTCGAACGGCAGGAATGGCAGCTGTCGGTGCGACGCGACCACAACCAGCAGTTCGGCGACCACAACACCGGCGCAGCGGCCTGGGGCTACCGGCTCAACCACGGCCTGCGGTTCTCGGCCAGTTACGGCACCGCGTTCCACGCGCCGACGTTCAATGATGTGTACTACCCGTACGGGCTGGGCAACCCTGGCCTGCTGCCGGAGACCTCGCACAGCACCGAACTGGGACTGGCGCAGGAACAACCGGGCTGGAACTGGGCGTTGAACGCCTACCGCACCGACATCGATCAGCTGATCGCGCTGGACGCGAGCTTCTATCCGCGCAACATCAGCCGGGCCCGCATCCGCGGACTGGAAGCACAGGCCGGCATGCAGGCAGGGCCATGGCAGGCACAGGCCTACCTGACCCTGCAGCAGCCGCAAAACCACGATGGCGGTGCCAACGAGGGCCACCTGCTGCCGCGTCGACCCCAGCGTACGCTGCGGCTCGACCTGGACCGCCCGCTGGGCGATGTGGCGGTGGGCGCCACGGTCTACGTCGCCGGCAAGCGCTACGACGACATCGCCAACCGGCACCGCCTCGGCGGCTATGCCACCGTCGACCTGCGTGCCAGCTATGCGCTCACCGATCGCTGGCAACTCGAGGGCAAGCTGTCGAATATCGCCGACCGGCGCTACCAGACCGCCTACTACTTCAACCAGCCCGGCCGCAGCCTTTACCTGACGCTGCGCTACCAGCCACACGGACACCAGGAGCCCGGGCGGTAGAAACGTTCGGGGGAAAAGTGGCTGTGCGAGGGCAGGTTTTCGACGGTTCGCCGGCCCATGGTGGTTCCATGGGTAAGGAAAGGGGGCAAATATGCGCCGCGCAGCCGCTTGGCAGCCCGGAGGGCTTCTGCCGCGCAGGCTCCCGGAGCTGACGGCAGCCCGGACGGTCCGCGCGAGCGTCCGGGCGGCGCACCCGCCCGTGCCTTTCGGCAGGGCCGGACTTCAGGCACATTCTCCGCAGCCCCGCGCGGCGATACAGTGGTGGCGATCGAATCCGCCAACCGCGGGGCGGTGCACCGCCGGGCCATGAGGTCCGCGGCCCGCCTTGCCATGGAATGCTCGCTTGCGCGACTTGCGGCCTGGAAACCCCGTGAACATTTTTGCTCCGCTCATCCGCCGCCCGATCGGCACCTCGCTGCTGGCCATTGGCCTGACGCTCGCCGGCATCTGCGCCTATTTCCTGCTCGGCGTCGCCGCGCTGCCCTCGCTGGATTTCCCCGGCGTATATGTGGTGGCGCAGCAACCGGGCGCCAGCGCGCAGACCATGGCCAGCACCGTGCTGGCACCGCTGGAGCGGCATCTGGGGCGCATCCCGGGGGTCGACGAGATGTACGGCAATGCCAGCGAGGGGCAGGCTTCGGTGATGGTGCGCTTCACCTTCGACCGCAACCCGGACAAGGCCGCGCGCGATGTGCAGCAGGCCATCAACGCCGCCGCGGTGGACCTGCCCTCGGGCATGCCGGCGCCGCCGCAGTACTTCAAGTTCGACACCTCGCAGATCCCGATCCTGTTCATCACGCTGACCTCCAGCGGGCTGCCGCAGGACCGGCTGTTCGACCTCACCGACACCCTGCTCAAGCCGGCGGTCTCGCAGATCCCCGGCGTGGCCCAGGTGCAGGTCTTCGGCGGCACCCCGCATGCGGTGCGGATCGAGCTGGACGACGATGCGCTGGCGGCCAAGGGGCTGACCGCGAACGACGTCAGCAACGCATTGCGCGCGGCCAATGTCACCTCGCCGCAGGGCACGCTCAGCAACGGGCATACCCAGATGACGGTGACCGCCAACGACAATCTGCAGAAACCGGAGGAATTCGCCCGGCTGTTGATCGCCATGCGCAATGGCACGCCGGTGCGGTTGTCGGACGTGGCCCGGGTCTACGGCGGCCAGCAGGACAAGTACCAGGCGGCCTGGTTCGACGGGCAGCGCGCCGTCGGCATGCAGATCACCAAGCGCCCGGACGCCAATGCGGTGGCCACGGTGGAGGCGATCCGCGCCAAGCTGCCGCAGCTGCGCGCGGCGCTGCCGTCGAATGTCTCGATGACGCCGGTGTTCGACCTGACCCAGACCACCAAGTCGGCACTGAACGAAGTGCAGGTGGCGCTGCTGATCTCGATCGCCATGGTGGTGCTGGTGATGCTGGTGTTCCTGCGCCGGCTGCGCCCGACCCTGATCGCGATGCTCAGCGTGCCGCTGTCGCTGGCCGGCGCGTTCGTGGTGATGTGGATCCTCGGCTACACCCTGAACACGCTGTCGCTGGTGGCGCTGGTGCTGTGCATCGGTTTCGTGGTCGACGATGCGATCGTGGTGATCGAGAACATCGTGCGGCACATGGAACAGGGCATGGCGCCGCTGCCGGCGGCACTGACCGGCGTGCGCGAGATCGGCTTCACGGTGATCTCGATCACGCTGTCGCTGGTGGCGGTGTTTGCGCCGCTGCTGTTCGGCAACAACATGCTGGTGATGCTGCTGCGCGAGTTCTCGGTGACGCTGACCGCGGCAGTGGTGATCTCCGCCATCGTCTCGCTGACCCTGACCCCGGCCCTGTGCGGACGCCTGCTCAAGCACGAGCCGGTGCCGGCCAAGCCGGCCGGCCGCATCGAGCTGGCGGTGGAGCGGTTTGACCGGGCCCTGCTGTGCCGCTACGAGCGGGCGCTGGACTGGGCCATGCACCACCGCCGCATCATGCGCTGGCAACCGCTGCTGCTGCTGGTGCTGACCGTCGTGCTGGCAGTCGCGGTGGGAAAGACCGCCGGCGGCACCTTCATGCCCGACGAGGATACCGGCCAGCTGCAGGTGGAGATCCGCGCCGACGCCAACATTTCCCCGGCGCTGCTGACCGAGCGCACCCACGCGGTGCAGAAGATCATGCAGGCCGACCCGGCGGTCGAGGACCAGCTGACCATGCTCGGCGGCAACGGCGGTGGCGGCGCGGTGGGCAACAGCGCGCAGATGTTCGTCGACCTCAAGCCGCGCGGCGACGGCCCCGGCCATCGCAAGGAAGGCATCAAGCAGGTGGTCGAACGGCTGTCCCGGCAGTACGACCGCCTGCCCAACGTGGACGTCTCGGTGAGTGCGGCACAGTTCCTCGGCGGCGGTGGCAGCGGCGACAAGGGCGGCCAGTACGAATTCCAGCTGGTCAGCAACAATGGCGGCGACCTGCAGCCATGGGTGCTGAAGATGGTTCGGCAGTTGCGCAAGGTCAAGGAGTTCCGGGACGTCGGCAGCGACTTCGACCAGGTCGGCAAGGAGCAGTTGCTGAAGGTGGACCGCGAAGCGGCCGGACGCCTGCACGTGAGCGTGGGCGCGATCGACTCGGCGCTGTACAACTCGTTCGGGCAGAACCAGGTTTCGGTGATCTACTCGGACATCAACCAGTACCGGGTGGTGCTCAGTTCGGCGCGTGCCGAATCGGTCAGCCCCGAAGCGCTGCTCAACGTGCGCGTGCGCAACAGCCAAGGGCGGATGATCCCGCTGTCCGCACTGGCACACATCGCGCCGAACATCGCGCCGACCCGGATTCGCCATCACAACCAGCGCGAGGCGGCCACGGTCACCTACAACCTGGACAAGGGGGTCGACCAGCAACGCGGCGTGGCGCTGGTCGAACAGGCCGCCTTCGCCGTCCACCTGCCCGATGGCATCCGGGTCGATTTCACCGGGTCCAACCAGCGCCTGCAGCAGGCCAAGTCCAACGGCATGATCCTGCTGCTGGGCTCGATCCTGGCGATGTACATCGTGCTGGGCATTTTGTACGAGAGCCTGGGCCACCCGCTGACCATCCTGTCGACCCTGCCGGCGGCCGGCATGGGCGCCTTTCTGGCGATGCTGGTCACGCAGACGCAGATCTCGCTGATGGCGATCATCGCGATCCTGATGCTGATCGGCATCGTCAAGAAGAACGCGATCCTGATGGTCGACTTCGCGCTGGTGGCGCAGCGCGAGCGTGGTCTTTCCGCGCCGGCCGCGATCCGCGAGGCGGCGCTGGTGCGCTTCCGCCCGATCACCATGACCACGCTGGTGGCGATGGGCGCGGCGCTGCCGCTGGCGATCGGCTTCGGCATCGGCTCGGAGATGCGCCAGCCGCTGGGCATCGCCATCGTCGGTGGCCTGCTGGTGTCGCAACTGCTGACCCTGCTCAGCACCCCGGCGATCTACCTGTTCAACGAGGACCGCCTGGCGCGGCACGCGCAAGGCTTGATGCCGGATCGGCTCCGGTGGTGGGCGATTGGCAGCATCGTCCTGGGGTCGGCACAGGTACTCGGCGGCGTGCTGGTGCTGCTGGTGCCCAAGCTGGCGGAGAAAATGGACGGCAAGGGGCCTCTGGCGGCGATCGCACTGATGGTGCTGGGCGCCCTGCTGCTCACCTTGGGCATCCGTCTGCTCAAGGGCCATCGGCGCGCACGCTTCGGGTTGTTTGCCATGTTCGCCCTGATGCTCGGCCTGCCCGGCCTGGGTCAGCTCATCGCACTGATCACGGCCCCGCCGGACGCACCCGGCGGCAATCCCATGCCGGGGATACTGCTGCTCGGTCTGGTTGCAGCGTTGGGGTGGGCCACTTTCAGCGCACGCACAAAGGCCTACTTCAACGAGCCACCACAAGGCCGCTTGAGTCGGTGGCTGGGCCGGTTCCATCGGGCGCCGCTGTCCAGGCCCACACCCTGACCTCGCTGCAGACGATCGTGCGGTGACCTGAAAGGCCTGGCCCTGGAGCCATCCGCCACTCATGGGGTGGGGATCGGCGACGCGACACAGTTCGCCAGCGCCACGACCGCGGCCTGCCCGGAGGCGCAGACGCTGTCCGCCGCCGCGCTGGACCTCGACAGCCCGACCTTGCGTACCACCGAGGCGCACGCCACCGCCAGTCATCGAGAAGGCAACCGGCAGGCACGCCAACCCGCCAGGGTAGGCGTGCCTGCGTGGGTCTGGTCGAGGCCGATTCACCGAACCGTGACGAACGCAATTCAAAACTAACGGGTATACAAATGCGAAGGAGATCCTGATGCCCCCAACCGCGCTGTTTTCCCGGCTGGCGCTGGCCGTCGCCCTGACCGGGACGGCCACGCAGGCCGCCGCCGCGCAACTGGAGCTCCAGGCCGGCCGCAGCTACATGGACCGGCATCCGACCACCGCCGCCTTTGTCGAGGTCGTGTTCGCCTCCCACCCGCTCGGGGAAACCCGTTTCAGCTGGGCGCCGGACCTGTCGCTGGGCTGGATCGAGGGCCGCGACGTCGCACGCTATCGCGGCCAGCGCTTCGACACCGCAGACGCGGTGTGGCTGGGAGCCGCCGGCGTGCGCCTGCGCCATCGCGACGTCGACCGTGGCTGGTTCGTCAGCGAGCAGCTGGCCGGCATCCATGGCCGCACGCAGGCGCTGAGCAGCGGCTACCAGTTCGTCAGCACGCTCGGGTGGCAGGGCCAGCGCTTGAGCATGCAGCTGCGCCACGTTTCCAACGGCGGCCTGCATGACCCCAACCGGGGCGAGACGATGCTGCTGTTGGGCGTCCGCTTCGGCAGCCCGCCCTCGTGAGGCTGTTGCGTAGGGACGCCGCTGACCGGCTGAGCATCGCCAGCCCACGCCGCACCTCGTCAACCGCTGCAGCTGCACCGGCGGCGCGGCGCCCGCGCCGCAGCGGCACTCGCCCGGGGGCGCGGACGGGTCAGTGTCCGCCAGCGGCGGGACCGGCCTTGGCCACGAACGGGGGGCGGGTGAACCAGATCACCACGATCAGGCTGACGAAGACCCAGCCCAGCACGTGGAACACCTCGTTGAAGGAGATCTGGTAGCTCTGCTGCGTGATCATCTGGTTGATGGTGGCAGCCGCGGCTTGCCGATCGCCGCCGCCAAGCCGCTCCATCGCCTGTTGCGCGACCGGGCTGTAAGGCGTGATGTGCTCGGTCAGCTGCTCGTGATGGGCGACCGCGCGGCGCTCCCAGATCAGCGTGGTGATCGAGGCGGAGAAGCTGCCGCCCAGCGTGCGCAGGAAGGTGGCCAGGCCGGAGCCGGCGGCGATCTCGTTCTGCTGCAGGTCCGACAGCAGGATGGTCAGGATCGGCATGAAGAACAGCGCCACGCCCAGGCCCTGCGACAACTGCACCATCGCCACGTGGTAGAAGTCCACGCCGATGTAGAAGTCCGAGCGCATGAAGCAGGTCACGCCCAGCACCAGGAACGCCAGGCCGAGGCCACCGCGCGCAGGTCGAGCTTGGGCGCGTACTTGCCGACGAAGAAGGTCAGCAGCACCGGCAGCACGCCCGATCGGCGCGGTGGCGTAGCCGGCCCAGGTGGAGGTGTAGCCCAGGTTGCTGCTGCAGCCACAGCGGCATCAGCAGGCTCATCGCGAAGAACGCCGCGTAGGCCAGCACCAGCGCCAGCGTGCCGGCGGTGAAGTTGCGATGGCGGAACAGCTTCAGGTCGACGATCGGGTCCTCGTCGGTCAGCTCCCAGATCAGGAACGACGGCCAGCGACGATCACCGACACGATGCTGGTGACGATGATGAACGTCGAGTTGAACCAGTCCGCGTCGTTGCCCTTGTCCAGCACCACCTGCAGCGCGCCGACGCCGATGATCAGGGTGATCAGGCCGACATAGTCGATGCGCGGACGCTGGGTCTGCTCGACCTTGGCGCGCAGCTGGTTGCGCGATCACCACGCTGGCGAAGATGCCGATCGGCACGTTGATGAAGAAGATCCACGGCCACGAGTAGTTGTCGGTGATCCAGCCGCCCAGGATCGGGCCGGCGATCGGCGCCACCACGGTGACCATCGCCAGCAGCGCCAGCGCCATGCCGCGTTTGGCCGGTGGGTAACACCGAGATCAGCAGGCTCTGCGTGATCGGGTACATCGGCCCGGCCACCGCGCCCTGGATCGCGCGGAACACGATCAGCATGCCGCATGCTCTGCGAGATGCCGCACAGGAACGAGGTCAGCGCGAACAGCAGCGTGCACCAGACGAACAGCTTCACCTCGCCGAAGCGGCGCTCAGGAAGCCGGTCAGCGGCAGCGCGATGGCCATGCTCACCGCGAACGAGGTGATCACCCAGGTGCTCTGGTCGATGCTCACGCCCAGGTTGCCGGCGATGGTCGGCAGCGACACGTTGGCGATGGTGGTGTCGAGCACCTGCATGAACGTGGCCAGCGACAGGCCGATCGTGGTCAGTGCGAGATTGGGTGGGCGAAACGAAGCGGTCATGGGGATCTTCGGTTGCGTGCGGTAGCGGCCGGACTTTGCAGGCCAGGCCCCCGCGTCGGTCGCGGAGGGTCTGGCCCGCGACCGGACTGCGGCCGGGAGCGGCTTACTTGGCGCCAGCCATGTTGGCGTGGATGATCTGCTCGATCAGCGTCGTCGGCCGCGTCCAGCTGCTTCTTGTAGACGTCGGTGGTGAACAGCCGGCTTGGTCGGCGGCTGCTGGTCCAGCATCGGGCCGCTCTGGTCGTGCAGGTTCGACCGACCACTCATCGACAGGCCGATGCGCAGCGGATGCTTGTCCAGCTGGCCGGGGTCGTGAAGGCGATGCGCACCGGCACGCGCTGCACGATCTTGATCCAGTTGCCGGTGGCGTTCTGCGCCGGCAGCAGCGAGAACGCGCTGCCGGTGCCGACGCCCAGGCTCTGCACCATGCCGTGGTAGGTGACGTCGCCGCCGTAGAGGTCCGGCTCCATCTCCACCGGCTGGCCGATGCGCATGCCGGTCAGCTGGGTTTCCTTGAAGTTGGCGTCGACCCAGACCTGGTGCAGCGGCACCACCGCCATCAGCGGCGTGCCCGGCTGCACGCGCTGGCCGACCTGCACCGAGCGCTTGGCGACATAGCCGTCGACCGGCGCGACCACGGTGGTGCGCAGGTTGTCCAGATAGGCTGCGCGCACCTTGGCGGCGGCGGCCTGCACGTCCGGATGCGAGGCGACCACGGTGTCGTCGACCAGCACCTTGCTGGTCTGGTACTGCTGCTGCATCGCAGCTCAGCGCGCTTTCGGCGGCGTCCAGCGCGTCGCTGCGCATGCGCCAGTTCCTCGCGGAGATGGCGCCGGACTTGGCCAGGTCGCTGGCGGCGCTCGTAGTCGGCGCGGGCCTTGTCCACCGCCACCTGCTGCGCCTGCCAGCTCGGCCTGGGCGCCCTGACGCTGCTGTACAGGCCGCGCACCTTGCGCACGGTGCTGGCCAGGTTGGCCTTGGCCTCGGCCAGCGCGACTTCGGCATCGCTGGGATCCAGCTTGACCAGCACCTCGCCGGCCTGCACCCGGTCGCCGTCCTCGGCGCCGATGGTGATCACGCGTGCCGGGCATCTGCGGGCTGATCTGCACCACGTTGCCGCTGACGTAGGCGTCGTCGGTGCTTTCGTACCAGCGGCCGTCGAAGTAGTACCACAGGCCCCAGCCAAGCGGGCCAGCAGTACCACCACGCCAAGCCCGCGCAGCAGGAAGCCGCGCCGGGTCTTGCGGGGTGCGGCCACCGGCGGGCTGGCCGGTTCGGTGGTCGAAGTGGAGGGCTGACTGGACATGGAGTGCCTCAGGAACGGGAAGGGTGGGGGAAGACGAATCGGTGGTGCGCGCCGCGCGGGTCGCCGCGGGGCTGGCAGCCGTTGTTGCGGCGGCGCCCGCGCGCGGCTGGTAGCCGCCGCCCAGAGCCTGGATCAGTTGCACGGACTGGTCCACCTGCTGCGGCATCGCAGCGCGGCCTGCTGCTGCTCGGCCAGCAGCAGCTGCTGGCGGACGGTCAGCACCTCGAGGAAGCTGCCGACCCCGGCGCGATAGCGCAGCTGGGCCAGCTGCCAGGCCTGGCGGGCGGCATCCAGCGCCCGCTGCTGCGCCGCCAGCCTGCTCGCGCAGGGACTGCTGCGCGGCATAGGCTGTCGGCGACCTGGTTGAGCGCATTGATCAGGGTCTGGTTGTACTGGGCGACGGCCAGGTCGTATTGCGCATCCTTGCCGGCGAGGTTGGCGCGCAGCCGGCCGCCGTCGAAGATAGGCAGGCTCAGCGACGGCCCCACCTGGTAGAAGCGCGAGGAGCTGCGAACAGGTTGCCGCCGCCCATGCTGAGCAGGCCGGCCATCGCGCCCAGGCTGACGTTGGGCAGGAAGCGGGTCCTGGCCGCGGCGATGTCCCTGGCCGGCCGCATCCACTCGCAAGCGTGCCGCCACCAGATCGGCGCGATGACCAACCAGCCCCATCGACAGGTCGGCCGGCAGGGCCACCAGCGCATCCGGTGCGATCAGCTGCGGCCGCCCGATCCGCAGGCCGCGATCGGGCCCCTTGCCCAGCAGCACCGCCAGCGCCGAGCGCGCCGCGTCGATGGCGCGCGAGGCGCACGGCCAGCGACTGCTCGGCGTTGGCCACCGCCACGTCGCCCTGCTTGAGCTGCAACTGGCTGTCCACGCCGGCGGCGACCCGCTGGCGGGTCAGCTGGCGCACCTTGGCGGCGCGGTCGTACTCGGCCTGGGCCACATCCTGCTGCGCATAGGCATAGCCGAGCTGCGCGTAGGCGCGGGCGACGTTGGCCGACACCTGGATGCGTGCCGCCTGCGCCTCGACCTGCGCCGCGCGGGCCTGGCCGACGGCAGCCTCCCAGGCGGCGCGCTTGCCGCCCCACAGATCCAGGCCCCAGTCGAAGCTGGCATAGCCGTACTTGGCCACGGCGAAGCTGGTTTTTTCGCCCAGCAGCGCCGACGGCGGGCGGGCGCCGGCGACTGCCGCGCCACCGTTGACCGTGGGTCCACGCTCGGCATCGGCGGCCCCGGCCGCCGCTTGTGCGGCACGTGCCCGTGCATCGGCCACCGCCAGGCTTGGGTTGTCGCGCAGCGCCTCGTCGATCAGTCCGCCGAGTTGGGCATCGCCCAGGCCGGTCCACCAGTCCTGCTGCGGCCAGGCCGCGACATCGCGAGGCAGCGCCGCCAACGCACGTTCGGACTGGAGCCCGTCGGCGGCGAGCGGCCGGCCGTGTGGCTGCAGGCCGGCGGACGTGGCGCAGCCGGCCAGGGCCAGGGTCAGGGCGGACGCCGCCGCGAGGGTTTGCAGACGCATGATGATCAGGTCCCGTCGAATCAGTTCTTGTCCCGCAGCGCGTGCAGCACGCGCGCCAGGTAATCGTGCAGCCGGACACGTTCGGTCTCGCTCAGCGACCGCTGTGCCGCAGCCAGCACCCGCTCGTTGCAATCGGTCAGCTGCTGCCACAACGCCTCGCCGGCTTCGGTCAGCTCGATGCGCAAGGCGCGGCGATCCTGCGCGTGCGGTCGCCGGCGCAAATAGCCCTTGCGCTCGAGCTGGTCGAGCTGGCGGGTCATCGCACCACCATCGAGCTCGACCGAGCGGGCCAGCTCACTGGCCGACATCGGTCCCAGCTTGGCCAGCCGCTTGAGTATCAGGAACTGGGTAAAACGCAGGTCCACACCCAGCGAAGCCAGCTCCGCCTCCATTGCGCGCACGACCTCGGTGCGGACCAGCCCCAGCAGCACGCCGAGGCTTTCCTGGGCGGGGGAAAGCTGGGTGGGGTCGGAATTCATGGCCGCAGATTCTATTGCCTGGGATTTATTTGTCAAGGCAACTATGTCTTCGGCCTTATTACTCGCGGCAAGCAAGCCCCTGGGTCTCGTTGCGTGGGGGTGGCAGCCGAGCCAGCTCGTCCTGCACCAGCGCCCGCAGCGCCGGGTCGCGCAGGCTGAACAGCTCGAAGACTCCCGCGGCACGCAGGGTCGGCAACCACGCCAGTAACCGCGGCTCGGCTCGCCGACGCGCCGGTTCGGGGGTGTCCGGATCGAGCATCATCCGCGCGCAGGTAACGAAGTCGGCAAGGGCGCCGACGTCGGGCGCCGGGTCGGTGGCGGACGCGCTTGGCTATGCCAGCGTCAGTGCCTTCGTGGCGATGTTCCGCCGCAGTTTCGGGCTGCCCCCGGGCGCTACTTCGAGCGCAGCGCCACCGCCGCCTGAGCCGACTGCGCACGATGCAGGCGCCATGCGCCCCCGCGACGTCAACGCCGCGGGGGCCGGTCGGTTTTACCTGGCGGGTTTGACGTAGCGGTCGAACAGCTCGTCGATGCGGCGGTATTCGTCGTACCAGGAATCGGGGTGGACGAAGCCGTGGCGCTCCAGCGGGTACAGCGAGATCCAGAAATTCTTCTTGTGCAGCTCCACCAGCCGCTGGTACAGCCGGATCGAATCCTGGGTCAGCACGTTGTCGTCGATCAGGCCGTGCTCGATCAGCAGCGGGTCGCGCAGGTTGGCCGCGTACTCGATCGGCGAGCTGGTCTTGTACGCCTGCGGGTCCAGCTGCGGCTCGTTGAGGATGTTCGAGGTGTACTCGTGGTTGTAGATCATCCAGTCGCTGACCGGGCGCAACGCGGCGCCGGCGGCGAACTCGCCGGGGGCGCGCAGCAAGGCCATCTCGGTCATGAAGCCGCCGTAGCTGCCACCGTAGATGCCCACCCGCTTCGGATCGACGTGATGCTGGCGCACCAGCCAGGCCTTGCCGTCGAGCAGGTCTGCCAGCTCCGGGTGGCCCATCTGGCGGTAGATCGCGTCGCGCCAGTCGCGGCCGTACCCTTCGGAGGCGCGGTAATCCATGTCCAGCACCACGTAGCCCTTCTGCACCAGCAGGTTGTGGAACATCTGCTCGCGGAAGTAGTAGCTCCACGACAGCGTGACGTCCTGCGTGTAGCCGGCGCCGTGCACGAAGATCACCGCCGGCCGGGTGGCCGCCGACTCGTTCGCCGGGCCGTAGTACTTGGCGTAGATCGCGCCGGCGCCGTGGCTGGAGGGCACCTGCACGATCTTCGGTTCGATCCAGTCGTGCGCCTTGAACGCGGCGCTGGTGGTATGGGTCAGCTCGGTCGGCTCGCCGCCGGCGGCCGGCAGCACCGCCAGTTGTGGCAGGCGATAGGGTGCCGAATGCAGCACCGCCAGGCGATCATCGTTCGGCGACAGCGCGAACTGCTCCATGCCCTGGAAACGGGTCAGCCGGGTCAGCGTACCGCCGTCGCTGGGCACCCGGTAGACATCGTAGCTGTACGGCGCTTCGCGGTTGGCGCGCAGGTAGAACCAGCGGCCGTCGGCCGACAACTGCGGATGGCTGACTTCGAAGCGGCCATGGGTCAGTGCGCGGGCATTGCCATCGAGCGGCTTGAGGTAAAGCTGCGAGTAGCCGGTCTCCTCACTCAGGTACCACAGCGTGCGGTTGTCGTTGAGCCAGCCGAAGTCGTTGAAGTTCCAGTTGATCCAGGCGTCGTCGTGCAGCCGCTGCTGGTTGACCAGCGTGTGGTGGTCGAAGTCGACGCTGGCGATCCAGCGGTCCTTGTTGTCGATCGCGCGCAACTGGATCGCCAGCTGCTCGCCGTCGCGGCTCCACACGATCGCGCCGCCACCGCCATCCTCCTCGCTGGAGACGATGCGCAACGCACGCTCGTCCGGCGCCTTGAGGGCGTCGGCCTGGTCGTTCTTGCCGGCCTTGCGCAGCGCCGCGACGGTATCGGCGCGCAGTTTGGCCAGTGGGTCGCTCTTGACGCCCGGCAGGCTGTCCAGCGGCAGGGTCCAGTGCTTGTGCGCGACCAGGTCCAGCAGCACCAGCGATTGCGCCGCCGGGGCGTTGCGGCCCACGTCCACGCGGGCGTCCTTGGCCTCGGCGTAGCCCGACTCGGTGACGTAGTGGATCACCTGCGGCTTGCGCCCCGCCTTGTAGTCCTTGGCCTGGGTCACCAGCAGCAGCCAGCGCCCGTTGGGCGACAGCTCGGTATCCACCGGCTCGATCTTGTCACCGAGCCAGAACGGCTCGGGCGCGCGGCCGGGGTCGGCTGCGGCCAGCGCCTTGTCGTTCGTCCGCTCGGCGTCCTTCTCCGCCTTGATCTGCCGCAACGTGCTGAACAGGGACAACTGCTCCTCGCGCAGCGCGTCGCCTGCCGGCTTGTCCGGATCGTCGGCGAATTTCAGCTCGGCCACCTGGGCGGTCAGGCCGCTGTCCAGGTTGTAGCGGAACCAGTCGTTGCCAACGCGGTACTGCAGGGCGTGGCCGTCGGCGGAAAACTGCGGGGCCGATTCGTCCGCCGGGGTTCGGGTCAGCTGCCGGCTGTGTTGCTCGCCGACGGTGCGCAGGAACACGTCGCCGTGGCGGATGAAGGCCGCATGCCGGTGGGACCGGTCGAACACCGGCTCGCCATCGGCCTGGGCCAGCGCGGCCGGACCCAGCTTCTCGCTGCGGCCGCTGGCCGGGTCGACCCGGTACAGGTCGCGGATCTCACTGCCGTCGCGCTTGAGCGAGTAATACAGCTTGGCGCCGTCGACGCCCCAGTAGGGCGACTCCACCGGCTGGCCGATCCAGTCCGGGTTGGCCATGATCGTTTCCAGATCCAGCCGCGCCTGCGGCGCGGGCTGCCCGACCGCCGCGGCGGCGAAAGAAACGATGAGGCCGGCAAACAGCAGTCGACGCATGGAAACGCTCCGTCCGGAAACGATCCAGCATAGCGAACCGGGCCACGCCCGCAAGCGCCAACGGTCATTGTTCCGCCGCTCGTCATCGGACCGCTACCCTAAAGGAGCCTGTCGGGCTTTGCCGGGCGGGGCGAAGAGGCGACTGTGCCAGGACAGAGTTTCAGCGGTTGGCCGCCCCCTGGGGCGAGAACCGATCGAAACAGGGACCGCATGGACGGCTCCGCAGCCTGGCCGCCCAAAGTCCTACAGGCTCCTCATCGGCCGGGCTGCCGTGTCATGCTGGACCGGCCACCACGCTGCGGTGTCGCCGACCCGAAGGCCGCCGGGCGTGAAGCAGCTACGGTCCGCGACCAGCGCGTCCGGACGTCCCCATCAGGAGCCACCATGTCGATCTTGCTTCGTTGCGCGTCCGCGCTCGCCCTGGCCGCCACCGTCGGCGCCGCGCTTGCCGAGCCCCCACCGACGCCTCGCCACGCCGCGTCCAGCACCTTGCACGGCACCACCGTGGCCGACCCCTACCGCTGGCTCGAGGATGCCGACGCGCCGGCGGTGCAACGCTGGATCGCCGCGCAGAACGCGCACACCGAAGCGGTATTGGCGGCGATGCCCGAGGGCAAGGCGCTGACCGCCCGGGTCAAGCAACTGGCGATCACCTCCACCACGCGCTCCGGGCCGGTGCTGGCCGGCGGAACCCTGTTCTTCCTGCAGCACACCCCGCCACAGCCCCAGCCGGTGCTCATGGCGCAAGCCTGGCCCGGTGGCGACCCGCAGGCGCTGGTCGACCTGAACAAGAATGACGCCGGCGGCGCCATCACCGGCTACTGGCCTTCGCCCAGCGGGCGCTACCTGGCCTACGGCACCGCCCAGGGCGGCAGCGAGCTGACCACCCTGCACGTGCTGGAGGTAGCCAGCGGCCGGGTCCTGGCCGACACGCTGCCCTGGGCCGGCGGCGGCACCACTCCGCAGGGCGTGGCCTGGGACAACGACGAGCACGGTTTCGACTACGTGCGTTTCCTGCCGCCGGCCAACGGCCAGCAGGTGCGCCAGTTCGACGCCACCCTGGTTCACCACACCCTGGGCCACCCGGCGGTGCGTGACACGCCGGTGTTCGGGCAGGGCTACTCGCCGGTGGCCGAGTACGTGCTGGTCAACTCGCCGGCCACCGCACAGAGCGCCATCCTGGCGCACATCGGCGACGGCGACGCGGCCGAAGTGTTCCTGCGCCAGCACGGCCGCTACCGCCGCGTGCTGGATCGTTCGGCCAACGTGCGTACCGCCGCCTGGGTCTCCGGCCGGCTGCTGGTGGCGGGCTTTGCCGGGGCACCGCGTGGCCGCATCCTGGCCATCGACGCCGCCGGCAAGGTCGAACAGATGGTGGCGCAGGGCGAGGGCGCCGTGCAGCGCATCGCCCCGCTGGGCACCGGGTTCCTGGTCGAGTACAGCGCCGGTCCGGATGCGTGGATCGAGCAGTACGACGCCCACGGGCGGCCGGTGCGGCGGGTGCCGTTGCCGGCGCACGGCATCGCCATCAACGGCATCGCCGCCGAGTCCGGCCAGCACAAGGCGCTGATCGCCTGGAGCGGCTGGACCGAACCGGGCCACTGGAGCGAATACGACGGTGACCGCGGCACCCTGAAAACGGTGTTCTCGGTCAAGCCGGCCGCCGACTACCGGGCGCTGGTGATCCACCGTATCGAGGGCATCTCGCCCGACGGCACCCACGTGCCGGTCACCGTGATCGCCCGCCGCGGGGTGGATCCCAACGGCCAGCGGCCGACCATCCTGTACGGCTATGGCGGCTTCGACATCCCGGTGCGGCCGCACTTTCTCGGTGCGCAGCTGGCCTGGCTCGAGCGCGGCGGCGTGCTGGCCTTCGCCAACACCCGCGGCGGCAACGAGAACGGCCAGGCCTGGCATGCGCAGGGCCAGAAGCTGCACAAGCAGAACGTGTTCGACGACTTCCACGCCGCCGCCATGGCACTGCTGGACCAGCATTGGACCGACCGCCGGCACCTGGGCATCCTCGGCGGCAGCAACGGCGGCCTGCTGGTGGGCGCCTCGCTGGTGCAGCACCCGGGCGACTACCGGGCCGCGGTGGCGCGCGTGGGCATCTACGACGTGCTGCGGCACGAGACCGACTTCGCCAACGGGCGCTACAACGTCAGCGAATATGGGTCGATCTCGGACCCGGCCCAGTTCAAGGCCACGCTGGCCTACTCGCCGCTGCAGAACGTGCAACCGCACACTGCCTACCCGGCGGTGCTGATGACCACCGGCGCCAACGATCCGCGGGTGGCGCCGTGGCAGTCGCGCAAGTTCGCCGCCGCCTTGCAGCAGGCCACCGATTCGGACCGGCCGGTGCTGCTGCTGACCCGGATGCATGCCGGCCACGGCATCGGCGCACCGTTCAGCCAGCGCGTCGGCGATACCGCGATCACGCTGACCTTTTTCGCCCACGAGCTGGACCTGCCCACGCAGCCGCTGGGCGAATGAGCCCGCATCGATTGGTCGCCGTTTCCCCGAACCCACCGGAGTCCCGCACCGCATGAGCCTGTCCACCGTCGAACAAGAAACCGGCGCCAGCCCGCGTCACAGCATCATCTGGCTGCATGGGCTGGGCGCCGACGGCAACGACTTCGCGCCGATCGTGCCGGAGCTGGTCGCCCCGGGCTGGCCGGCGCTGCGCTTCGTCTTTCCGCATGCGCCGGTGCGCCCGGTCACGGTCAACAACGGCCTGCCGATGCGCGCCTGGTACGACATCAAGGGCGTGGCCATCGCCGACAAGCAGGACGCCGAGGGTATCCACGCCTCGATCGCGGCGGTGCGCGAGCTGATCGAGCGCGAGAACGCGCACGGCGTGCCCACCGGGCGCATCCTGCTGGCCGGCTTTTCCCAGGGCGGCGCGATCGCCCTGGCAGCCGGCCTGCGTCATCCGGACACGCTGGCCGGGATCATCGCCCTGTCCACCTATCTGCCGCTGGGCGACACGCTGGCGTCCGAACGCAGCGCGGCGAATGCCGCCACACCGATCTTCCAGGCCCATGGGAGCGCCGATCCGGTGGTGCCGATGGCGCTGGGCGAGCGCTCGCGCCTGGCGATGGAGGCGCTCGGTTGGCGGGTGGACTGGCACAGCTACCCGATGGCGCACGCGGTGTGCCCGCAGGAGATCGCCGATTTGCGCGGCTGGATTGCCGCACGCCTGGTGTAGGACAGGCGGCCGGAAATGGCTGCGCCCGCTGCGGCATACTGGGGTCATGCGCCAAGCCGCCACTGCCCGCCGCCCGCGTGAGCGAAGCCCGCTGCCGGATTTCTGCCGGTGGCCGGCGCTGTTCGCGCTGTTCGTGGTGGCGGCGCTCACGGTCACGCTGATGTGGCTGGCGCCCGATGCCAGCCGGGGCTGGCGCGGGTACAGCGTCGGCATGCTGTTTGCCGTCTGGCTGGCGATCGTGATCGGGGTGGCCCTGTGCAAGAGCCGTCCCTGGCTGCAGCGCCTGCCAGGACGCATGCCCTATGCCGGTGTGTGGCTGCTGATCGTGTGCATCGTCGGTGCCGGCAGCCTGGCCACGCAGTGGATCGATGGTGTGCTGCACCTGCAACTTATCCGCACCCGCCCGGACGTCTTCGTGCGCAACAGCACGTTGATCGCGGCGCTGCTGGGCGCCGCGATGCTGCGCTATTTCTACGTACTGGCGCAGTGGCAGGCGCGCATGGCGGCGGTGGCGCATGCACAGGTGGCGGCGCTGCAGGCGCGCATCCGGCCGCATTTCCTGTTCAACAGCATGAATACCGTCGCGGCGCTGATCCGCGTCGATCCGGCCGCCGCCGAACGCACCATCGAGGACCTGTCCGAGCTGTTCCGCGCCGCGCTGGGCCAGCACGACAGCCGCGACGGGACGCTGGGCGAGGAGCTGGCACTGGTCGACCGCTACCTGGCGATCGAGCAGCTGCGACTGGGCGAACGATTGCGGGTGACTCGCCAGCTGCAGGACCTGCCGATGGACTTTCCGCTGCCGCGGTTGCTGCTGCAGCCGCTGGTGGAGAACGCCTTGCGCCATGGCGTGCAGCCATTGCGCGGAGGCGGCGACGTGCGTCTGGCCGGCCATCGTGACAAGGGCATGCTGGTCATCGACATCGACAACCCGCTGCCGCAGACCCCGGGCCAGCCCGGGCACGGCCACGGCCTGGACAACGTGCGCCAGCGCATCGCCTACCGCTACGGCCCGCGGGCACGGGTGCAGGCCGGCCCGCACGGGGCGATCTACCGCGTGCATATCGAACTGCCGGCAGACGCCGACCCTGGCAAGGAGGAGGAACATGCGCGTCCTGGTGGTTGACGACGAACCGCTCGCGCGGACCCGGCTGGCCGCGCTGCTGGGTGAGTGCGAGGGTTGCCAGGTGGTCGGCTGCGTCGGCGACGGCGAGGCGGCGATCGCCGCGATCGGCGAGCTGCAGCCGGACCTGCTGCTGCTGGATATCGACATGCCGGGGCTGGACGGCACCGCGGTGGCCGCGCGGCTGGCCGGACGGTCGCGCCCGCAAGTGGTGTTCTGCACGGCCTACGAGAACCATGCACTGGAAGCGTTCGAGCTCGGTGCACTGGACTACCTGCTCAAGCCGGTGCGGCTGGAGCGCCTGCGCGAGGCCTTGCAGCGGGCGCGGCAGCGGCTGCAGGGTGCGGCGCGCGAGCCGACCGGCTACCTGCATGGCCGACTGCGCGGGGAACAGGTGCGGATCGCGCTGGATCAGGTGGTCTGTCTACTGGCCGACGAGAAATACGTGGCAGTGCACCACGCCGGCGGCCAGTTGCTGATCGAGGACTCGCTGCGCCAACTGGAAGAGACCTATCCCGAACAACTGGTGCGGCTGCACCGCAACTGCCTGGTGCCCCCGGCGCGCCTGCTCGGCCTGAGGACGCTGGCCGATGGACGCGTGCTGGCGAGGCTGGCCGGCACCACCCTGGAACCGGAAGTGAGTCGCCGCAACCTGCCGGCATTGCGCAGGCTGCTGCGCACCGGCTGACCGCTGCGACAGCGCGACATGCCGACGCCCGGGCGAATTGCGCGACAATGCGCATTGCCTTCCTCATTGCCGTGGAGCCCTCATGTCCGTGTCCGTCCTGCGCATCGCCACCCGCAAGAGTGCGCTCGCACTGTGGCAGGCCGAACACGTCGCCGCGCTGCTGCGCGCCGCCCATCCGGGGCTGCAGGTGGACCTGGTGCCGATGAGCACCCGCGGCGACGAGATCCTGGACCGGCCACTGGCCCGGGTCGGTGGCAAGGGGCTGTTCCTGAAGGAACTGGAAGTGGCCATGCTCGAGGGTCGTGCCGACCTGGCGGTGCACTCGCTCAAGGATGTGCCTGCCGAGCTCGAAGCCGGCTTCGTGCTGTCCACCATCCTGCCCCGCGCCGACGCCGCCGATGCGTTCGTCAGCAACCACTACGGCGACCTGGCCGGACTGCCCCACGGCGCCCGCGTGGGTACCTCCTCGCTACGCCGGCAGGCGCAGTTGCGGGCATTGCGGCCGGACCTGCGACTGCTCGACGTGCGCGGCAACGTGGGCACCCGCCTGGCCAAGCTCGATGCGGGGGACTATGACGCCATCGTGCTGGCCTGCGCGGGACTCGAACGCCTGGGTCTGGCCGCACGCATCCGCAGCCGGCTGGCCGCACCGCAGTGGCTGCCGGCCCCGGGCCAGGCAGCGGTGGCGATCGAGGCACGCGCGGACCAGCCGGCGGTGCTGGACCGGCTGGCCGTGCTGGACGATGCCGATACCCGCATGACGGTCAGCGCCGAGCGCGCGATGAACCGCGCCCTCGGCGGCAGCTGCACGGTGCCGGTCGCCGCCTGGTGCGTGCTGACCGAACACGGCCTGCACCTGAGCGGCATGGTGGGCGATGCCGCCAGCGGCCAGCTGTTGCGGGCCGAGGCAAGCGGTCGCCAGGACCAGCCCGAACTGCTTGGCCAGGCGGTGGCCGATGCCCTGCTGGCGCAGGGCGCCGGGACACTGCTGGACCTGCAGGGGTGAACCGGCGCGGACGGCGAAGCCGGCCGCTTGACCGGTCACGGCAGTCGCATGCCCGGACCCCGCGTCAGAAGTTGTAGACCAGGTTGGTGGTGGTCAGGGTGTCGGTACTCTTGCGGCCCGGGCGCACGTCCGAGTTGTAGCGCACCTGGAAGCCCAGCTTCAGAGCCATTTTCTTGGTCATGCTGACCGACAGGCCGGCGTCGTTCTGGTAGTACTTGTTCTGCGAACCGGCTTCGAGCAGGAAGCTGTCCTCGAACGAGGTGTTGTCGGTCAGGCGCAACTTGTAGTTGATCAGGCCGCGGGCGACCACCTCGCTCTCGGACGGCTGACGCACCGTCACCTCCTCGCCATTGACCAGCACGGTCTGGTCGGCCGGCTGGTAGCGCTTGTAACCGGGGCCGATTTCGAACGACAGCTCGTTGCGGGCGTTCTTCAGCGCGATATAACCGTAACCGAGCGACACCACCGCCTGCCACTGGTTGGCGCCGAACTGGTCGTGGTCGTAGCGAGCCGCGCCGACGATGTAGCTGCGCGGGTCCATCTTGTAGCCGACCGAGGCGCCGGCGTCGTAGCGGTTGGCGGTGGTGGTGAAGCGGTCCACCTCGTTGCCGTTGCTGTCGACCACGGTCACCTGGCTGCGCGCACGCATGGCGTTGAGGAAGAAGTTGTTCTTCCAGTATTCGTTTTCCTGGCTCAACCCGAGCTTTGCGTTGATGTTCTCGGTGCGCGAGTTGCCTCGCGCGGAGGCGAAGCCGAATTCGCCCGAGCCGGTCCAGCCGCCGTGCGAGCCGCTGTCCGGCGCGTCCTGCGCCAGCAGGGCAGGAGAGGTGAAGGCCAGCATCAGCAGGCTGGCGGTCAGCGCTTTTTTCATGGAAGGTCCGGTGTGGATGTGTGAAGTACAAGTGAGCCGCCCACGTTAGCCCGCGGCTTTGAACGCGTGATGAACGTGGACCGCCGACGTTACGCGTAGGCGGGACGGCTGTCGGCCAGGATCGTTTCATACGTGCGCTGTTCGATGGAACGGCCCAGCAGGCAGCTGAGCGCGGCCAGCGCCAGCGGCAACGGGCCGGCGTCGAGCAGGTCCACCAGCAGCAGCACCACGCTGGGTACGGCATAAGTGAACACCGCCCCGACGAAGCGCGCTGAACGGCACTGCCGCGCCATCGCGTCGTTGGCCGGCACGCCTGCACTGTGCAGCGACTGCCAGCGCATCCCCTCGATCACGCCCAGCAGTACTGCCAGCGACAGCAACGCCATGATCCAGGGACGACTCCCGGCCGGATGGGCGCCGCTTTCCTGGGTAGCCAGGCACAGGCGCAACCACAAGCCGCCGCTGTAAAGCGCCGATACCAGCTGGTTGGCCGGCAGCTGCGCCAGCAGGCGCTGGGTGGCGTTGGCCAGCCGGCCACGGTAGCCGCGCACGGTGTAGAACACGCTGGCACTACTGCACAACACCAGGGTGGCCGCGGCCAGCCGGGTGGCCCAGAAACCGTTGTCGCCGCGGACCAGGCCGGCGACTGCCAGCATGGGCAGGTAGCCGGCCAGCGCCAGTAGCGCTTCGCCGGTAGGCCAACTGCGCCGTGCCGGTTGCCAGCCATGCCAATGCTCCAGCAGGGGCAGACGCAGGCAGGTCACCAGCAGTCCCATGCTGACGAAGATCGCGCCGAGCGCCAGCGGCACCAGGGCCTCGCTGCGCCCATCGCGGTAGATGCCCAGCGCCAACGCCAGCCCCAGCAGCATCCACAACCCGTATCCGTCGACTGCCAACACCCGCAGCAGGATGCTGGAGTAGGCCGGAGCGGCCCCGGCACAGGAGGCCGTACCCGTTCGGGAGGCAGCGGAGGCTGGGTAGTCGTGTGGACGATGCATTGATGACCGGACTCTGTCGGGGGCCTGGCTTCCTGCGGCGGTACGGCGGCCGGGAGCCACCATGGGGACATCCAGTGTACCGTTTTGCGCCTTGCGTTCATTCCCCGGCACGGGCCGGGCCGTAGACAGTACACCCGTGCGTGGCATCCTTTGTCACCGAACGCCCGAGGGCGCACCAGGTGGACGCCGGGAACGAGGCGCTACACTAGGCGACGCCCTCATCAGTGCGACGTGCCATGGACCGTTACGAGCGAATCCTCACCCTGCATCGCCTGCTCAAGTCGGCGCACTATCCGGTGCCGCTGCCACGGCTGATGGACGAACTGGAGTGTTCGCGCGCGACGCTGTATCGCGACATCGCCTTCCTGCGCGACGCGCTCGGCGCGCCGGTCGAGAGCGCAGGCACCGACCAGGCGGCTTTCCGTTACGAGGTGGGCGAAGGTGCTCGCTTCGAGCTGCCCGGCCTGTGGCTGACTTCGGACGAGCTGGCCGCGCTGCTGGCACTCAACGAACTGATCGGACGTTCCGGCCCTGGCGTGCTGGCCGGTGCGCTGGCGCCATTCAAGGCGCGCATCGAGCACCTGCTGTCCGACCAGGGCAGTGGCAAGGCCTTGCCGATCGAGCGGATCCGGGTGATTCCCTGGGGCGAACGCAGGCTCGACCAGCAGGTGTTCCGGGTGGTCGCCGGCGCGGTACTCGAACGCCGCCAGTTGCGCTTTCGCTATCACGCGCGCACCACCAATGCCGACAGCAAGCGCACGGTGTCGCCGCAACGGCTGACCCATTACCGCGACAACTGGTACCTGGACGCGTGGGATCACGATCGCGAGGCGCTGCGCAGCTTCGCGGTGGACCGCATCAGCGACGCGCACGCGCTCGAAGGCGCCGCCAACGATGTGGCCGAGCCCGAACTCAACGAGTTGCTGGCCTCCAGTTACGGCATTTTCGCCGGCAAGCCCAAAGCCTGGGCCACGATCCGCTTCTCGCCACACGCGGCACGCTGGGTCGCCGACGAACACTGGCACTCGCAACAGCAGGCCGAGTGGCTGCCGGATGGCCGCTACGAGCTGAAGGTGCCGTACTCGAAATCCCGCGAATTGCTGATGGATGTGCTCAAGTACGGCCCCGACGCCGAAGTGGTGGCGCCCCTGCCCCTGCGCGAAGAAATGAAGAACCTGCTGCAACTGGCGCTGAGCGATTATCAGCGCTGAGCGGGGCGAGCGGCGAAGGAGGGCGTGACGCCGGGCGCGGCTTACGGGTGGAACGGCCACATCATCGGGATCAGCCACATCGACAGGGCGCAGAACAGCGCGATCAACGGGATCCCGACCTTCATGAAATCGGTGAAGCGGTAGCCGCCGGCGTAATACACCATGGTGTTGGTGGGATAGCCCACCGGCGTGGCAAAGGAGGTCGCCGCGGCGAATGCCACCGCGACCACGAACGGTTGCGGATCGCTCTGCACCGCGTGGGCCACGGTCACCGCGATACCCACCATCAGCACCACCGAGGGATTGTGGCCCATCAGCTCGGTCAGCAGCGCGGTCAACAGGTACACCACCAGCAGCGCCGCCAGCGGGCCGTGGCCACCCACCATGCCCATGGTGGCGTCGACCACGAACGTGGCCAGGCCGGTCTTCTCGATGGCCAGGCCCAACGGCAGGATCGCGCCCAGCAGGATGATGATCTTCCAGTCCATGCCTTCGTAGACGTCCTTGCGCCCGAAGCACCCGCCCAGGGCCATCGCCACCGCGCCGCACACCGCCGCGATCGGGATGGGAAGCCAGTGCAGCGCCGAGACCACCGCCACCGAAACCATGATTCCGGCGGCGAGCAAGGCCTTGCCGGGCGTGTGGCGCACGTTGTCGCGCTCGCTGAGCACGATGAACGCCTCGTCGTTGCGCAGCTTGGGCATGGCCTCCTCGTCGACCAGCACCAGCAGCACGTCGCCCACCGCCAGCGCGATGTCGCTGAGCTTGTCGCGCAGCACCTGGCCGCGGCGATGCACTGCCAGCGCGGTGGCGCGGTAATGCCAGTCCAGGCCGATTTCGCTGAAGCGGCGGCCCTCCACCGGACTGGCCGGCGCCACCATCATCTCGGCCAGCACCCGCGGGCGGTCGTCCTCGCGCACATAGCGGCGCTCCGGTGCATTGCGTAGCTTGGCCTGACGCTGGAAGTCCTCGATCTTGTCCCAGTCGCCACGCACCAGCAGCACGTCGCCCACCGCCAGCTTCTGTTCCCGCGGCGACCACATGTGGCGCTCGCCGCGCAGCAGCTCCAGCGGATACACGCCGTACTTCTCGCCCAGTCGCGCGTCGGCGATGTGGGTCCCGACCAGGGTCGAGTCCGCGGTGATCTCCAGCTCGGTAACGTACTTGCCTACCTCGGCGCCGGCGGGCATGCCCACGCCGATCTGCTTGGGCAGCAGGCGCCGCCCGACCAGCATCAGGTAGGCGATGCCGGCTACAGCCAGCACCGCGCCGAGCTTGGTGAATTCGAACACCCCGAACGGCGGCAGCCCGTGTTTCTGCGCCAGGCTGTCGGTAAGCAGGTTGGACGAGGTACCGATCAGCGTGCACACGCCGCCCATCTGCGCGGCGTAGGCCATCGGCATCAGCACCCGGGCCGGCGAGGTACCGGTGCGCTGGCACACGCGCAGGGCCAACGGCAGGAAAGTGGCGACCAGGGCAATGTTCTTCACGAACGCGCCCAGCGGCGCGATCGCCAGCATCATCGCCAGCGCCAGCAGCCACGGTTTGCGGATCCGCATCAGCAATTGCGCCAATGGCTCCAGCGCGCCGGAACGCTCGATGCCCAGGCTCAGCGCGAACATTGCCGCCACCGTCACCGTCGCTTCGTTGCTGAAGCCGGACAACGCCTCGCCCGGGCTGACGATGCCCAGCACCACCAGCAGCGCCAGCACCATCAATGCGACCAGGTCGACACGCACCTTCTCGCTGGCGAACAACACCATGGCGACCAGGATGATTGCCACGGTGGCCCATGCCTGCCAGCTCATCCGGTGGCTCCGGCGGCTGCGTGCGTATGGCACGGAAACGGATGGGCTAGGCGGATGTCGGCCGGCATGGTCCTTCGCTTGTGCTCGTGCATCGATGGAGGCTGTGGCCCGGATCGACGCAATCGTCCATCCGGTCGACCCGCCGCGGCTGACTTCACCACAGGCGGATGGCAACGTATTGTGATGACTTCAACTGCCCTGGGGCCTGCGATGAGCCATCCCGATCTCCGCGTTCCGTCCCCGGCATCCCGGTCCACCGTCGCACTGGCCCTGGGCGCCGGCGGCGCAAAGGGGCTGGCGCATATCGGTGCGATCGAGGAGATCGAACGGCAAGGCTACACGATCACGGCCGTGGCCGGCACCTCGATGGGCTCGCTGATCGGCGGCATCTACGCCATGGGCAAGCTGGACGTGTATCGCGACTGGGTCGGCACGCTGGCCCGGCTGGACGTGCTCCGGCTGCTGGACTGGAGCTGGTCCGGAGGCGGGCTGATCAAGGGCGAGAAGCTGATGGATACCCTGCGCAACCTGATCGGCGATACCCGCATCGAGCAGCTGCCGATCGCCTTTACCGCGGTGGCTACCGATATCGACCGCGAGCGCGAGGTGTGGCTGAGCCACGGCAGCCTGTTCGATGCGATCCGGGCCTCGATCGCGATTCCCACGGTGTTCCGGCCGTCCACCCTGGACGGCCGGCGACTGGTCGACGGTGCGCTGCTGAACCCGGTGCCGGTCACGCCGCTGGTGCGCGACAGTGCCGACTACCTGATCGCGATCAGCCTGGACGGCCCCAGCGAGGCGGCCAAGCCGGTCCCCAACGCCAACGCGGCAGACGACCACCGTTATCGCTGGCAACTGGGGCGATGGGTCGACCGGCTGCGGCCGGAAAGCGGCGACAAGGTCCACGTGCCCGGCGCGCTGGAGCTGCTGACCCGCTCGATGGACCTGATGCAGGCCAATCTGGCGCACATGCGGTTGGCCGCGTACCCGCCGGACCTGCTGGTGCAGATCCCACGCAATGCCTCGACCGCCTACGAGTTCTACCGGGCGCGCGAACTGATCGAACTGGGCCGCGAACGCGCCCGTGCCGCGCTGGACGACTGGAGCCGCGGACGCCCGGGACACCCGGTGGCTCAGCCGGAACGGCGGGACTGAAGGTACGCGTCGAGGTACTCCATCAGCGCGACCGCATCGTTGCAGGCCTCGTCGGACCCGGCATGCAGCAAGGTCACGCAATGGCGGGCCGCGCGGGTCAGCAGTGGTCGCCAGTCCTGCCCGCGCGCGTCCAGCTCGCTGGCATACAGGTGCCGGAAGCAATGCCACTGCGTCGACGGGGAGCCGGCTCGGCGACGCACGCGGGCCGACGCGGCCAGTTGCCTCGGCCACAGGTCGATCGCCGCCTGCTCCCGGCGCAGCCCTCGCGGCCACGAGCGGGCGATCAGCACCCGGTAACCGTCCCCCGCTCCGGGTGGTTCCCGGATGGACTTGACGCGGATCACCATCGGTACGCGCGCTCCCTGGGCGGAGCGTTCAAGCATACCCGGGCGGGGTGAGCGGGAAGTGGAAGCCGGGCCTGCCGAACCTTCAGCTTTCCTCGACCGCGGTCACCTTGGCCCGACGCATCAGCCACGCGACTCCGCGCAGATCGGCAAGGCCTACCCACAGGCGATCGAGCATCCCGTACTTGGAGACACCGGCGGTCCGCGGACGGTGCCCCACCGGCACGCTCTGGCTGGCAAAGCCGGCACGCCGGACCAGCGCCGGCAAATAGCGGTGCATGTGGTCGAAATACGGCAGCCGCAGGAACACGTCGCGATCGAACAACTTCAAGCCGCAGCCGGTATCGGGCGTCGCATCCTTGAGCATCCGCGAGCGCACCGCATTGGCCACCTTCGAGGAGATGCGCTTGTTGAAGCTGTCGCGACGGGTGGTACGCCAGCCGGCAAACAGGCGTACGTCCGGAGCGGCCTGCTCGCGCGCCTGGAGCATCCTGGGCAGGTCCGCCGGATCGTTCTGGCCATCGCCGTCCAGGGTGGCGATCCAGGGCGAGCGGGCCGCGCGCACGCCGTTCCACACCGCCGTGCTCTGGCCACTGCGGGTGACGTGATGCAGCACCCGCAGCTCCGGGTACAGGGCTTTTTGCGCCTGCAACACGGCACGGCTGTCGTCGGTGGAGTCGTCATCGACGTAGATGACCTCGAATTCGATCCGACCGCGCAGGGCAGCGGCGATCTCGGCCAGCAGCGGAGGAATGTTGTCGCGCTCGTTGAACACGGGTACGACGACGGCAAGCTGAGCCATGGACGGCCTTGGGCGGTGGGACAAGGCCGCCATTATCGCTCAAGCGGCACGCATCCGCAGGCACACCCTCGACAGCGCTGCGCGCGCGGCGTGTGACCCGATTTCCGCGGCCGATACGGGGCTGACCGGACGCGACGCCCTGCTCATGAGCTGTTTGGCCGGGACCTGGAGGCGGCCGACTGCTGCCTTCCGCGCCGCGTGGCTCATCCCCCGCGACCCGACCATCGGCGACTGAGCCCCTCGCGCTCGGCAGCGAACGTCTCCGGTCTGCGGATCCCTCCCGCTTGGGTGCCTTGTCTGCATGCCTTGCGGCGGCGTGCTCGTTCACCCGGCTCGTTCACCTATCAGGAGACCGGGGTCACGCGCCAATCCTTACGCCGCATGGCGGGCGGGCGCCGTGGAGGCGCGCGCCGCCTCAGCGCAGCTTGCCGAGGATTCCGTCGAGCTCGTCGTTGCTGTGGTAGTGGATGACCAGCTTGCCGCGCCCGCCGCGCCCCTGGGCGAGTTCGACCCGGGTGGCGAAACGCTCGGCCAGTTCCCGTTCCAGGTCGGCCACGTTGGGATCGCGCGACGGCGCGCTCCTGGCCTTGCCCTTGGGCGCGGTCTGCGCACGCCGGGCGGCCTCCTCCAGCTCGCGCACGGTCCAGCCGTTGCGCGCCGCCTCCAGCGCCAGGGCTTCGGCATCACGCTCGGGCAGGGTCAGCAGGCAACGGGCATGGCCCATCTCCAGCTTGCCCTGGTCGAGCAGCTGCTTGATCGAGGCGGGCAGGTCGGTCAGCCGAAGCAGGTTGGACACGGCCGCGCGCGAACGGCCGACCGCATCGGCGGCCTGCTGGTGGGTCAGGTCGAAATCGTCGATCAGGCGCTTCAGCGCGTCGGCTTCTTCCAGCGGAGTGAGGTCCTCGCGCTGGATGTTCTCGATCAGCGCCATCGCCGGCACGGCCGCTTCGGAAACGGTCTTGACCAGCGCCGGCAGTTCGCTCATCCGGGCGCGCTGTGCGGCGCGCCAGCGGCGTTCGCCGGCGATCAGCTCGTAGCGGTCCTTGCCCAGCTCACGCACCACCACCGGCTGGATCAGGCCCTGCGCCTTGATCGAGGCGGCCAGCTCGTCCAGCGCCTCGTCGTTCCAGTGGCGGCGCGGCTGGTACTTGCCGGCCTGGATCTGCTGGATCGGCAGCGTGCGCAGCTCGCCTTCCTGGCTGGTGGCCGCGCGCGGGTCGTCGCCGTCGCCGCCCAGCAGGGCGTCGAGCCCGCGTCCGAGTCCGCGTTTCTTTGCAGCAGCCATGCCTACTCCTGGGTGGTCCGCAGCGGCGCATCGAGGGTCTCCTCGACCCCGTCGCCATGCATCTGATGCAGTGCCGTGGTAGCCGCCTGGGCACCGCGCTCGCGGCGGATCATCTCGCCGGCCAGGCCGATGTAGGCGATCGCGCCGCGCGAACTGCGATCGTAGAGGTGGATCGGCTGGCCGTGGCTGGGCGCCTCGGCCAGCCGCACGTTGCGCGGGATCATCGAGCGCAGCACCTTGTCGCCGAAATGCTGGGTCAGCTGCGCGGAGACCTCGTTGCCCAGGTTGTTGCGCACGTCGTACATGGTGCGCAGCAGGCCCTCGATCTCCAGTGCCGGGTTCAGCCGCTGGCGCACCGCCCGTACCGTATCGAGCAGGCTGGACAGGCCTTCCAGCGCGAAGTACTCGCACTGCACCGGAATCAGCAGGCCGTCGGCGGCGGTCAAGCGCATTCAGCGTGAGCAGGTGCAGCGACGGCGGGCAGTCGATCAGGATGGTGTGGTAGCGATCGGCGACCTTGGCCAGCTGCTCCTTGAGCCGGCTCTCGCGCGCCAGCGCGTCCATCAGCTTCAGCTCGGCGGCGGTCAGGTCGCCGTTGCCCGGCAGCAGGTCGTACTGCGCCTCGGTGTGGACGATGGCCTGTTCGATCGGCGCCTCGTCCAGCAGCACTTCGCAGCCGTTCGGCTTGGCCTGGTGCTTGTCCACGCCCGAGGCCATGGTGGCGTTGCCCTGCGGGTCGAGGTCGACCAGCAGCACCTTGCGCCTGGCGGCGGCCAGCGCCGCGGCCAGGTTGACTGCCGTCGTGGTCTTGCCGACGCCGCCCTTCTGATTGGCGACAGCGATGATGCGAGCCATGCTGGGTCGGTACCGTGCGCGTAAAGGGGAGTTAGTGTACTGCTTCGTGGCTGCCGGGCCGGCCGGGCCAGTCCGCGGCTGGAACGGCCTCCGCAGTCGAAGCAACCGTAGTGTAGTGCCTTGCCCGGTCGTGCGCCCGGTCCTGCGGCCCGTGGGGTGACGCCGTGCACGATCGCCGCTCAGGCGTCGATCCGGCGGCCATCGGCAGGGTCGAAGAAGTGCGCCTGCGCCGGATCGAAGCGAAGGGCGATCACAGTTCCCGGCACCGGCAGCGGGCGCGGGGGCACGCGCGCGACCAGCGACTGGCGGCCGTGACGCAGGTTGAGAAAGATCTCGTTGCCGACCGGCTCGGCCAGCTCCAGCACGGCACTGAGGCGGGCCGGGCCGGGCTGTGCCAGCGGGCACAAGTCCTCCGGACGCAGGCCCAGCACCAGCTCGCGACCCTGCCACGCGCGCAGGCGCTCCAGCCGGGGCGTGCCGGCCAGGTCGATATCGCCGTACGCGGTGACCAGCACGGCAGCCTCGTCCAGCTGCAGGCGACCGGGCAGCAGGTTCATGGCCGGGCTGCCCAGGAAGCCGGCCACGAACAGGTTGGCCGGGCGCCGGTACACCGCCATCGGCGTGTCGATCTGCTGGATCACGCCGCGATCGAGCACCACGATGCGCTGGCCCAGCGTCATCGCCTCGACCTGGTCGTGGGTGACGTGGATCATGGTCGCGCCCAGCCGTCGGTGCAGCCGCGCCAGCTCCAGCCGCATCGCCAGGCGCAGGCGTGCGTCCAGATTGGACAGCGGCTCGTCCAGCAGGAACACCTTCGGTTCGCGCACCAGCGCGCGGCCCAGCGCCACCCGCTGGCGCTGGCCGCCGGACAGTTCCGCCGGACGCGCCTGCAGCCGCTCGTGCAGGTCCAGGGTGGTGGCGACCTCGCGCACCCGGCGATCGATGACGGAGCGGGCATGGCCCCGCAGCTTCAGCCCGAAGCCGAGGTTCTGCGCCACCGTCATGTGCGGGTACAACGCATAGTTCTGGAACACCATGGCGATGTCGCGCGCCTTGGGTGGCTGCTGGTTGACCACCTGCCCGTCAATCCGCACGGTGCCGGCGCTGATCGGCTCCAGCCCGGCGATCATCCGCAACAAGGTGGTCTTGCCGCAGCCGGACGGTCCGACCAGCACCAGCAACTCGCCATCGGCGACCTCGAAGCTGGCGCCGGCGACGGCCACGCGGCCGTCACGGTAGACCTTGCGCACTTGTTCCAGGCACACGGTGGCCATCGACACTCCTTGCGTCGCCCGTGCCACGGGCGACGGACGATGACGGATACAGACGCCGTCCCCGACCGGACGGACAGTTGGGCTATGCTCGAATCGTAATCGTTTGCACGGAAAAGGGCGCTTGTCGCCAGCCCACCCCATGACGCGCAGCTTCGAGTTTCCCGCCGGCTTCGTCTGGGGTGCGGCCACCTCGGCCTACCAGATCGAGGGTTCGCCGCTGGCCGACGGCGCCGGCCCGAGCATCTGGCAGCGCTTCGCGCATACCCCCGGCATGATGCACAACGGCGACAACGGCGACGTCGCCTGCGACCACTACCGGCGCTTTCGCGAAGACGTGCAGCTGATGAAGGCGCTGGGGCTCACCGGCTACCGCTTCAGCGTCAACTGGGCACGGGTGTTGCCCGCCGGTACCGGCCGCATCAACCCGAAAGGGCTGGACTTCTATTCGCGCCTGGTCGACGCGCTGCTGGAGCAGGGCATCGCGCCGCACCTGACCCTGTTCCACTGGGACCTGCCGGCGGCCCTGGACGAACGCGGCGGCTGGCTCAACCGCGACAGTGCCGGCTGGTTCGCCGAGTACGCGCGGGTGATGTACCGCGCGCTGGACGATCGCGTGGCGTGTTGGGCCACCCTCAACGAACCCTGGGTGGTCAGCGACGGCGGCTACCTGCACGGCACCCTGGCGCCCGGCCACCGCAACCTGTTCGAGGCGCCGGTTGTCTCGCACAACCTGCTGCGCGCGCACGGCGCGGCCGTGCAGGCATACCGGGCCGAGGGCCGGCACGCGATCGGCCTGGTGGTGAACATCGAACCGAAATACCCGCATTCCGATAGCGAACACGACCTGGCGGCGACCCACCGCGCGCACGCCTACATGAACAGGCAGTACCTCGACCCGGTCTTCAAGGGCCGCTATCCGGCGGCACTGGCCGAGATGTTCGGCGCGGCCTGGCCGCGCTGGCCGGCCGAGGACTTCGCGCTGATCCGGCAACCGCTGGATTTTGTCGGCATCAACTACTACACCCGTGCGGTGGTACGCCACGATCCGGCACACGGCCCGCTGCGCGCCGCTGCGGTGCGCCAGGCAGGCGCCACCTACACGCAGACCGGCTGGGAGGTTTACCCGGACGGCCTGCTCGATACCTTGTTGTGGTTCCGTCGGCGCTACGGCGACGTTCCCCTCTATCTCACCGAAAACGGCGCCGCCTTTGCCGATCCGCCCGTGGCCGGCGCCAGCGTGCTGGACGACCCGCAACGGGTCGACTACCTGCGCCGCCACCTGGTGCGCGTGCATCGGGCGATCGAAGCCGGCATCGACCTGCGCGGCTATTACGCGTGGTCGTTGCTGGACAACCTGGAGTGGTCGCTGGGCTTCGCCAAGCGCTTTGGTCTGTATCACGTCGATTTCGCCAGCCAGCGCCGCACGCCCAAGGCCAGCGCGCGCTTCTACGCACAGGTGATCGCCAGCCGGGGTGCCGCCCTGGGCCACCAACCGGGCTGAACCGGTACCGGACTCAGCCGGCCCGACGGCCCAGCACCACCAGCTGCCGCTCCGCGTCCAGTCCGGGCACCGTCAACGGCTCGATCGCGCGAACCTCGAAGGCCGCCGGCACGCCGGGCAGCTCTTCGTTCGGGGGCCGGCCCTTCATCGCCAGCCAGATACCGTCCGGCGCCAGCAGGTGGCCGCCCCAACCGAGCATGTCCGACAGGCTGGCGAACGCGCGTGCGGTAATGCAGTCGAACCGGCCCTGGACATCCTCCACCCTCGACTGCAGCGCGCTGACACCCTCCAGCCGCAGGGCGCGGATCGCCTCCCGCAGGAAACGCACCTTCTTGCCGTTGGAGTCCACCAGCAGCACCTGCCGACCCGGCGCGGCGATGGCCAGCACGATCCCGGGGAGGCCCGGGCCGGTGCCCAGATCGGCCAGCGTTTCGCCGCGCACATACGGCAACACCGCCAGCGAGTCGAGCAGGTGACGGGTCACCATCTGCTCCGCATCGCGCACGGCGGTGAGATTGTAGGCGGCGTTCCAGCGCTGCAGCAGCGCCTGGTAGTCGAGCAATCGCGGTACGGCCTCGCCCGGCAGCTGCAGCCCCAGCGCGGCGATGCCCTGCTCCAGGCGGACTTGCAGGGCGGCACGGGCGGTCATGGTCGGATCCTGGCAGGCAAGGGCCGGGCAGTATCGCCGCACGCGCAGCATTTCCAAAATCCGGCGAGGCTGTCACCGAGGCAGCAAGCGGTCGACAATGAACTCAGGCGATGTCCAGATCGACCCGGGTCACCATCATGCCGCGCTCGCGCAGGGCACCGTTGAGCGCCAGCTTCAGCCGGCCACCCAGCGCGCGGCGATCGGCCTGCTCCGACGCCGGTTCCTGCCGCAGTACGTCCAGCGCGCGGCTGCGGATCAGTTGGGCGACCTGATCGATCACCGCGTCGGCACGCTCCGGTTCGAGCACCTGCCAGTACACGGTTCCGTGCACCCCGGCCGATCCGCCCAGCGACTCGTCGAACTGCAGCACCTGGCCGGCCAGGTCGATGCGGTGCCCGATCCGTTCCAGGCCAGGCAGCAGCATGTGCGGCCCGGACGCCCACAGCCGGCTGGGCTTGCCCAGGCGGTAGACGCTGAAGACCTGTCCGTCGGGCACCCACCGGACTGCGGTGGCGACCAGCGCCAGCGCGACAACCGAGGTGAAGGATAGGATCATCATGAGCAGATACAGCGTCTTGGGGTGGGTGGTTCGAATCTTTCGAAACAAGAGGTTACAGGGGACTGGTCACACGTTGATTAATGGTTATTTAACGCTTGTGCCGGCGCTGGTTCCGTGAAGGCGGTCGCGTTTCGAGATGTTGCGGTCCCGCTGCTGTTGAATGTATCGGCCATTTTTGCAAGCGCTTTACAACGTGACATGAAAACGTTTACGTTGCGCTCGGAGTGGGCCTGGACTCGCAGGGCCGACCGGAAAGGGCCCCGCCGGGCGAGGAGCGCTTTCTCCCACCCGCCGTTGCGACCACGACACGCGCGCAACGGCGGGCAGCCGCACCGCCCAGGGTGAAATCTGCAGACCGGTCGGAGGCCGACAGGCTGTCCGGCGATCGCACCTTCGGAGCGGGACGGACATGGCAGTAACCATCAAAGACGTGGCCCGCGAAGCGGGCGTTTCGGTCGCTTCGGTGTCGCGCGCGCTCAACGGCCATGGCGGCGTCACGGAAGAGACCGGCCAGCGCGTGCGCGAGGTGGCAGCGCGGCTGCGCTACCTGCCGCATGCGGCGGCGCGCAGCCTGATCACCCGTCGCAGCCATGCCGTGGGCGTGTTGCTGCCGGACATGCACGGCGAGTTCTTTTCCGAGCTCATCCGTGGCATGGATCTGGCCGCGCGGGCGAACGGGCTGCACCTGCTGGTCTCCAGTTCGCACGACGGGTCCGCGGGCGCGGCAGCGGCGTTGCGCGCGATGCAGGGTCGCGTGGACGGCATGGTGATCCTGGCTCCGCCGCTGGATGCGCGCTTCCTCCACGCCAATCTGCCGCACGGTCTGCCCACCGTGCTGCTGAACAGTCCACTGAGCAGCCATGAGCACAGCGTGCTCAATTTCGACAATCACGCCGGCGCCTTCGCGATGACGCGCCACCTGATCGGCGCGGGCCATCGGCGAGTGGCCTTCATTGCCGGCCCGCCCGGCAACTTCGATGCGCAGGAACGCGACCGCGGGTACCGCGAGGCAATGGCCCGCTTCGCGCCAGGCACCCCGTTGCAGATCCTGCCGGGCGACTTTTCCGAAGCTTCCGGCTACCGCGCGGTGCAGGCGCTGCTGGCGCGGGAACAGCGACCGGACGCAATCTTCGCTGCCAACGACATGACCGCGGTGGGCTGTCTGATGGGATTGCGCGAGGCCGGGCTGAGCGTACCGGGCGACATGGCGCTGGCCGGCTTCGACGACATTCCGATTGCCCGCTACCTGTCGCCGCCGCTGAGCACCGTGCGCGTGAACATTGCCGCGATGGGCCGCAACGCGTTGGAACTGCTGGTGGCCGAACTGGCCGGGGCACCGTCGCAAACACGCTCCGTGCACACGCTCGGTTGCGAAGTTGTGGTGCGCGGTACCTGCAGCAGATCACCGGCCTAGCCAGCGCGGCGCCGGAGCGCGGCCGCTGTTTTTTCCAAACATCGTCGATCGGGGAGGTTTCACCATGAGTACGCCAATACCGTTCAAGCCGCTGCAGACGCGGTTGCTTGCCAGCCTGATCGCCAGCTCGGTCGGCCTGCTCGCCGCCGCGCCGACGGTATCCTGGGCGCAAACCGCCAATGCCACGCTGCGTGGACAGGCGCCGGCCAGCACCGAGATCACCGCGCGCAACGTCGCCACCGGCTCCACCCGGCGCACCCGTTCCAGCGCCGATGGCAGCTACGCCCTGGTCGGATTGCCGCCGGGCACCTACCAGATCGATGACGGCTCGGGCAACCCGCGCACGATCACCCTGACGGTGGCCTCCACCGCCACGCTGGACCTGACCGCAGCCCCGCCGCCGGCGGCGCCGGCCGGGACCAGCGCGACCACCCTCTCGGGTGTGTCGGTCACCGCCACGACACTGGCCGAAGTGAAGACCTCCGAGGTCGGAAGCACCATCTCGCAGCATCAGATCGACACCATCCCGCAGGTCTCGCGCAACTTCCTGGAGTTTGCCGACACGGTGCCGGGGATGGTGTTCACGGTCGACAGTCAGGGCCATACCGCCTTGCGGGGCGGTGCTCAGAACACCAGCTCTGTAAACGTTTACGTCGATGGCGTCGGGCAGAAGAGCTACGTCAAGGAGGGCGGCGTCAGCGGCCAGTTCGCCAGCCAGGGCAACCCGTTCCCGCAGCTGGCGATCGGCCAGTACAAGGTGATCACCTCCAACTACAAGGCCGAGTACGACCAGGTCTCCAGCGCCGCCGTCACCGCCGAGACCAAGTCCGGCACCAACGAATTCCACGGCCAGGTGTTCGGCACCTACACCAACGACAGCCTGCGGGCCCGCACGCCTGCGGAGAACGCCGCCGACACCAAGGCGCAGTCGCACGAGAAGGAATACGGCTTCGCACTGGGCGGTCCGATCATCCCGGACAAGATGCACTTCTTCCTCACCTACGAGGCAAAGAAGTTCAACACGCCGGTCACCGTGGTCCCCGGAGTCACCCCGACGGTCAACTTGCTGCCGGCCGAGGCGGCTGCCCAGGTCGGACCGTCCAACCTGCCGTTCGACGAAGACCTGTACTTCGCCAAGATCGACTGGGAGCCGACCGACGCCGACCGCTTCGAACTGAGCGGGCAGCTGCGCAAGGAGAACCAGTACGACAACATCGGCGGCGTCACCGCGCCGTCGGCGGGCATCGACACCATCAACCGCGACACCCGCCTGGCACTGCGCTGGCAGCACAGCGGCTACCTGTATTTCAACGAGCTGCTGCTGACCCACGAGAACGCCTACAACAACCCCACGCCGCTGAATTTCGGCAATGGCGCGGTGTACACCTTCGGGCCGCAGCAGGATGCGACCATCCTGATCACCGGCGCAGCCAACGCGCTGGCCACGCAGAAGAAGGGGCAGAAGGGCCCGGCGATCAAGGATGACCTCACCTTCAACGACCTGGAATGGCACGGCGACCACGTCATCAAGATGGGCGCCAAGTACAAGGAGGTGACCCTCAACGCGCAGGATGCGGGCCTGTCCAACCCGCAGTTCTTCTACAACGTCGATCCGGCCACCGGCACCGACGCCACCCCGTACAAGGCGTTCTTTCCCAGCCCGGTCCCCGGGTTGAGCCCGGTGTCCAGGTCCAAGGACAAGCAGTTCGGCCTGTATGTCCAGGACGACTGGGCAGTCAACGACAAGCTGACCCTGAACCTGGGCGTGCGCTGGGACTACGAGAAGAACCCGTCCTACCTGAACTACGTCACCCCGGCCAACGTCATCGCGGCGCTGAACAGCCAGGATCCGAACGCCCCGGCCGGGCAGACCTACGCGCAGTCGCTGGCGCTGGGCGGGATCGACGTCAACGACTACATCAGCAACGGGCACAACCGAAAGGCCCCGAAGAACGAGTTCCAGCCGCGGCTGGGCTTTTCCTACGACTTGAACGGCGACGAGCAGCACGTGATCTTCGGCGGTGCCGGCCGCGCCTACGACCGCAACCTGTACGACTACCTGCAGCTGGAGCAGACCAAGTCGGCGCTGCCCGAGTTCAACGTCTACTTCCGCGACCCGGTCACCGGCGTGTGCCACAACGGCAGCTCGCCCTGCTTCGACTGGGACCCGGCGTACTACAACGGCTTGTCCAACCTGCAGGCGCTGGTTTCGGCCAGCAATACCGGGCAGGAGGTGGACATGATCAACAACCACCTCAAGGCGCCCTACTCGGACCAGTTCAGCCTGGGCATGCGCAACCAGGTCGGCGAGTGGAACACCAGCGCCGCGGTGTCGCGCATCCTGACCCATGACGGCTTCGTGTTCACCCTGGGCAACCGCTACCCCAACGGCGACTTCTTCCAGAACAACAGCCAGCCCTGGGGCAACGGCATACCGGGCTTCGGCGCGCTGATCGTGGGCAACAACGGCATCGAGACACGCACCACGCAGGTGCTGTTGTCGGCCGAGAAGCCGTACTCCCCGGACTCCGGCTGGAGCGCCACGCTTGCCTACACCTTCACCCACGCCAAGCAGAACCGTGATATCGGCGAGCACTACGCGTTCGACGAGGCGACCATCGGCAACTACCCGTTCATCACCTCGAACGCCGCGGCGAAGCACCGACTGGTCGCCACCGGCTCGATCGATGCGCCCTGGGGTATCACGGTGTCGGCCAAGCTGACCCTGGCCACGCCGATCCCCGGCAACGCGCTGGCCTGCTATGGCGCCACCTATCCGACCGGAAGCGGGTGCACGCCGATCGCCGGCACCCCGCCGGGCAACGGCAAGTTCCTGGTCGGCGGCAAGGTGTTCGGCTACCGCGACGTGGACCTGCAGGCGACCAAGGACTTCGACCTGGGCCATGGCATGGTGCTGTACGGGCGCTTCGACGTGCTCAACGTGTTCAACTTCCACAACTACTCGGATCTGGTCTACAACTTCGGCTCCGGCGGCGTGTTGAACGACCCGTTCGTGCGCTACAACCCGACCGGCAACATCACTTACGTGCCGCGCACGGTGAAGTTGACCCTGGGCATGCGGTTCTGAGCCGATGACTGTCCCGGCTCCGGTGCCATGGCCAGCCTCACGCGCGCCCGACCGGCGCGCGCGGGGCCGGCTCGACGGCGGCCAGCGATGAGCAAACCACGCCTGGGCCGGGTGGTGCCCGGCGGCGGCGGCATCGCCGGCTGATGGCCGCCGCGGCGATGGCCTGAGCGCCTCGCAAGCACCGGCACGGATGCGCCGTACCTACCGCGACGGATCGCCTGTTCCGTTTTTCCGCCAGCCCCAAGCACCTTGCCATGCCTCCTTTTCTGCGTCCGTTCGTCTTCACCATCGCCACCGCCGTCGCCAGCGTAGGCACCGCCGCCAGCCCCGCGCCGCCCGGAGCGGCAGCCACACCCAGCTTCGCCACCTTGCCGCCGGCCCGGCAGGCGATGCTGGCCGAACTGGAGCGGCGCACCTTCGACTGGTTCTGGGACAGCGCCGATCCGGCCACCGGACTGGTGCCGGACCACTACCCGGGCGAGTCGTTTTCCAGCATCGCCGCGGTCGGCTTCGGACTGACTGCGTATGGCATCGGCGCGGAGCGCGGCTACATCACGCGCGCGCAGGCGGTGCGACGCACGCTGGCCACGTTGCGCTTCTTCGGCCATGCGCCGCAAAACGCCAGCGAGGACGATGCCGCCGGCTACCACGGGTTCTTCTACCACTTCCTGGACATGCAAACCGGCAAGCGCGAGGGGCGCTGGACCGAACTGTCCAGCGTCGACACCACGCTGCTGCTGGGTGGGGTCCTGTTCGCGCAGTCGTACTACGACCGCGACACGCCACAGGAGCAACAGATCCGGAAGCTGGCCGACGCGATCTACCGCGCGGTCGACTGGCGCTGGATGCAGCCGCGCGCGCCACTGATCAGCATGGGCTGGACCCCGGGCGGCCAGTTCATTCCGGCGGACTGGAAGGGCTACAACGAAGGCATGCTGGTCTACCTGCTGGCGCTGGGGTCGCCGACGCACCCGGTGGACGATGCCGCCTGGTCGGCATGGACCGCCACCTATCCAGCCACCTGGGGCCGCTTCGAGGGACAGACCTTCCTCAACTTTGCGCCGCTGTTCGGGCACCAGTACAGCCACGCCTGGGTCGATTTTCGCGGGATCCGCGATGCCTGGAGCCGCGCGCACGACCTGGACTACTTCCAGAACAGCCGCCGTGCCACCTACAGCCAGCGCGCCTACGCGATCGACAACCCCGGCGGCTGGACCGGCTACGGCGCCAACGTATGGGGGTTGACCGCCAGCAACGGACCGGGCGGCATCGTGGTCAGGCAGGGTGACACCCAGCGCACCTTCCGCGGCTACTCCGCGCGCGGCGCCGGGCTGGACTATATTTTCGACGACGGTACGCTCGCTCCGACCGCCGCGGCCGGCTCGATCGCCTTCGCACCGGAGATCGTGGTGCCGGCGCTGGCGGAAATGAAACGCCGCTATGGCCGGTTCATCTATGACAGGTACGGTTTCGTGGACGCCTTCAATCCCAGCTTCCATACCCAGACCGAGCTGCGCACCGGCACGCTGGTGCCCGAGCTGGGCTGGGTCGACTCGGTACAGCTGGGCATCGACCAGGGCCCGATCCTGCTGATGCTGGAGAACTGGCGCAGCGGCCTGGTGTGGAAGGTGATGCGGCGCAATCCCTACCTGCGCAAGGGGCTGCAGCGCGCGGGCTTCAGTGGCGGCTGGCTGGAGCGGCCGGCGCCGTGACCGCCGCCGGTGCATGGCGTGTGCTGCTGTGTGCCGCACTGGGCCTGGCCGGCTGCGCAGATCGTCCGCCGCCGCATACGCTCACGCTGTGGACCATCGGCCGCGAAGGCGAAGCCATGCGCCGGTTGTTGCCGGCGTTCGAGCGCACGCACCCGGGACTGCGTGTGCGGCTGCAACGGCTGCCGTTGAGCGAGGCCCACCAGAAGCTGCTGACCGCGTTCGCCGGTGGCTCCACGCCGGACATCGCCCAGCTGGGCAACACCTGGCTGCCGGAGATGGTCGCCCTCGGCGCGCTCGAGCCGCTGCAGGCGCGCGTGGACGCTTCGGCGATCGTGCAGCCGGACGACTATTTCGCCAGCATCTGGGCCACCAACGTGATCGACGGCCAGCTGTACGGCGTGCCCTGGTACGTCGATACCCGGCTGCTGTTCTACCGGCGCGACCTGCTCCAGTCGCGCCGGCTTTGCCGGCCCGCCACGCGACTGGGCGCAATGGCGACGGATGCTGGCGGCGCTGAGCCAGCCTGGCCGCGGTCACTACGGGATCCTGCTGCCGACCAACGAGTACGAGCAACTGATGTCGCTGGCGCTGCAGCAACCCGAGCCGCTGTTGCGCGACGGCGGTCGCTACGGCAACTTCCGCAGCTCCGGTTTCAAGCGGGCGCTGGCGTTCTACGTGGAAACCTTCCGCCGGCACCAGGCACCGCCGGTCACCAACGTCGAGGCGGGCAACCCGTGGAGCGAGGTCGGCCATGGCGTCTACGCGTTCTATCTGTCCGGCCCCTGGAACATCGGCGAGTTCCGCCGGCGCCTGCCGCCGGCGCAGCAGGACGAATGGGCCACCGCGCCGCTGCCCGGTCCGGATGGCCCGGGTGCCGGCGCAGCGGGCGGTTCCAGCCTGGTGATCTTCCGCCGCTCGGCGCACAAGCAGGCGGCCTGGCAGCTGGTCGAGTACCTGTCGCAGCCGGTCGTACAGCAACGACTGTACCGGCTGTTGGGCGATCTGCCGCCTCGACGCACCTCATGGACCGCCCCGACGCTGCGCGACGACCCCGCGCTACGCGCCTTCCGTGAACAGCTCGAGCGGGTACGGCCCAGCCCCGCGGTGCCCGAGTGGGAGCGGATCGTTACCGAAATGCAGCGCGTGGCGGCCGAAGCGGTCGCTGGCGAGTTGAGCATCGACCAGGCCGCGGCGGAGATCGACCGGCGCGCGGATCGCATCCTGGAAAAGCGCCGCTGGGTGCTGAACCGCAGACACCGCGCCGGCGCCGCCGGACCCCGACCGGCAACGGCACCATGAAGAGCCCCCCGGTCGCGTGGCTGTTCCTGGCGCCCGCGCTGCTGGTGCTGGCGCTGTTCTTCCTGCTGCCGGTGCTGGTGGCGCTGGGACTGAGCCTGACCGACTACGACCTGTACGCGCTGGCCGATCCTCGCAACCTGCGCTTCGTCGGCCTGGCCAATTACTGGGCGCTGCTGCACCGGCCGCTGTTCTGGTCGGCGCTGGGTCATACCGTGTACTTCGTGGCGGTCGGCGTACCGCTGTCGATGCTGCTGTCGCTGGCCGCGGCGTTGTTGCTGCATTCGCCGCTGGTGCGCTTCCGGGCGCTGTTCCGTACCGCGCTGTTCGCCCCGGTGGTAACCACCGTGGTGGCCACCGCCCTGGTCTGGCGCTACCTGTTCAACACCCGCCATGGCTGGGTCAATGCCATCCTCGGCCAGCTGGGCATCGGGCCGGTGGACTGGCTCGGCGACCCGCACTGGGCGATGCCCACGCTGATCGCCTTCGCGGTGTGGAAGAACTTCGGCTACAACATGATCATCCTGCTGGCCGGCCTGGAGGCGGTGCCCGATGAGCTGTACGAAGCGGCGCGCATCGATGGCGCGTCGGCCTGGCACCAGTTCGCGCACATCACCCTGCCCATGCTCCGACCGACCCTGCTGATGGTCGGCATCCTCACGGTGGCCGGCTATTTCCAGCTGTTCGCCGAACCGTACGTGATGACCGAAGGTGGTCCGCTGGAGAGTACGACCAGCGTGCTGTACCTGATGTACGACGAGGGCTTCAAATGGTGGAACCTGGGGTTGGCCTCGGCAGTGGCGTTCCTGCTGTTCGCGCTGATGTTCGCGGTCACCGCGGTGATGCTGTGGCTGACCCGCCGCAGCGAGCGCGCCGCCGGGGTGAGGCTGTGACGCGCCGGACCACCGCGTGGTGGGTCAACGGCCTGCTGCTGGTCATGAGCGCGGCGGCGGCGCTGCCGCTGCTGTGGATGGCCTCGGTCTCGCTGATGGCGCCGGGCGAGGCCAGCAACCTGCCCACCCCGCTTCTGCCGGCGCATCCGAGCCTGGCCAACTACCACGAACTGTTCGCCCGCGCCGGCATGGGGCGTTACCTGTTCAACAGCATCGCAGTGGCCGGCGCGATCACCGTGCTGTCGCTGCTGTTCAACCTGATGGCCGGGTACGCCTTCGCCAAGCTGCGCTTCACCGGGCGCGAGCGGTTGTTCCGCGGCCTGCTCGGGGCGCTGGTGATCCCGGCGCAGGTGGCGATGCTGCCGTTGTTCCTGCTGCTCAAGGCGATGGGCCTGGTCAACACCTACGCCGGCGTGGTTCTGCCGGGCCTGGCGACCATCTTCGGCATCTTCCTGGTTCGCCAATACGCGCGCTCGATCCCGGACGAGCTGCTCGAGGCCGCGCGCATCGACGGCGCCGGCGAGGGCCGCATCTTCGTGCAGATCGTGCTGCCGCTGCTGCGGCCGGTGATCGCGACGCTGGCCATCGTCACGTTCCTGGCGGCGTGGAACGACTTCATGTGGCCGCTGATCGTGCTGACCGGCCAGGAGCACTACACCCTGCCGCTGGCACTGGCCTCGCTCTCGCGCGGGCATGCCCAGGACAGCGAATGGATGATGGCCGGTTCGGTGGTCACCGTGCTGCCGGTATTGCTGCTGTTCCTGGCGCTGCAACGGCACTACCTGCGCGGACTGATGTTCGGTGCGGTGAAGGGATGACCGCCGCTGCCGTACCCGGCGCGTGAACCTCGCGTGCGCAGACGGGCCGTTACAGTAGTCCGTCCCTGCCACCGCCGGACCCATGCTGGTGATCGACTCCCCAACCACCGAACCGCCCCCCGGGCCGACCCTGGCCATTGTGGTGATGGGCGTGTCGGCCTCGGGCAAGACCACCATCGCCGAGCAGCTGGCGCAGCAGCTGCAGTGGGAATTCCTGGAGGGCGACCGGCTGCACGGGGCGGGCAACCTGGCCAAGCTGCGCCGCGGCGAGCCGCTGAGCGACGCCGACCGCTGGCCATGGCTGGATGCGATCGCCGGCTGGATGCACGAGCGACTGGCGGATCGGCGCCCGGTGGTGGTGGCCTGCTCGGCCCTGCGCGGCGCCTATCGGGACCGCCTGCGCCAGGCCGGCGCCGGGGTGCGCTTCGTGTACCTGCGGGTGGCGCGCCAGGCGCTGGAGCAGCGCCTGCGCCAGCGCCGGCACTTCATGCCGCCGTCATTGCTGGACAGCCAGCTGGCTACGCTGGAAGACCCCACCGGCGAAGCGGATGTGCGCACCGTGTGCGGCGAGCGACCGGTCGAGGCGATCGTCGCCGCGATCCGCGCCGAGCTGAGGTTGTAGCAGGGAACGCTCAGAACGCGCCGGCACGGAAGTCGGCGATCGCCTGCTGGATCTGCTCGGGCGTGTTCATCACGAACGGGCCGTAGCGCGCCACCGGCTCGCGCAGCGGACGCGCCGCCACCAGCAACAGCCGCACCGGCTGGTCGGCTGCGGCCAGGCAGACCTGCGTGCCCTCCGACAGCACCCCCAGTTCGCTGCGGTGCAACGGCGGCGCATCGCCCAGCTGCAGCGGTCCGCCCTCGAACACGTAGGCAAACCCGTGGTGGCCCGACGGCACCTCCACGCTCAACCGCGCGCCGGCCTGCAATGCGATGTCCAGGTACAGCGGCGCGGTGGCGATGCCCTGCACCGGGCCGGTGGCATCGCCCAGACGGCCGGCGATCACCCGCACCTCGGCGCCGTCGGCCGGATGCACCAGCGGGATCCGCTCGGCGGCGATGTCCTGGTAGCGCGGTGCGACCATCTTGTCCCCGGCGGGCAGGTTCACCCACAGCTGGAAGCCCCACATCAGCCCGTCTTCCTGCTGCGGCATCTCCGAGTGCAGGATCCCGCGCCCGGCGGTCATCCACTGCACGCTGCCGGCGGTCAGTTCGCCGCGGTTGCCGTGGTTGTCGCCGTGGCGCATGTGGCCGGCCAGCATGTAGGTGACCGTTTCGAAACCGCGGTGCGGGTGCTCGGGAAACCCGGCGATGTAGTCGCCGGCGTCGTCGGAGCGGAACTCGTCCAGCAGCAGGAACGGATCGAGCATGTCCAGCGCCGGCTGGCCGATGACGCGCTTGAGTCTGACGCCGGCGCCGTCGGCGGTGTCGACGCCGCGGACGCGGCGCAGCACGGTACGTTCAGTCATCGCAGCAGCTCCATCGAAGGGATGCCCCCAGGATGCGCCCGGGCGGCAGGCCCGCCAAGAGCGCGGGCGCGAACGCACTGTTGCGCCCAGCGGACCCGTGCCGGCGTCAGTGCACCCAATGGCCGCTGCGCTGGCGCGGCGGGGTGGCGTCCTCGACCGTGATCGCCGGCGGCTGCGCCAGCGTGGCCAGCTCGATCTCGCTCAATGGATGGGCCTGCCAGTACTGCGAGACCGAGACCAGCACGTTCGCCACCTGCGCCAGGCACTCGTCGTACTCGTCGTCGCCGAGCTTGTCGATTTCCGCTTCGGCGCTGAGCACGCCCTCGTCGACCGCCAGCGCCATCACCGGACCGAGCAGCTCCATCAGCTCCGGATCCTCGGCCAGCCGCTTTTCCCACAGCCCCGCGCGCAGGTCGATGCCGCGGCTGAAACCCTCGCACCAGCCCGCGGCGGACAGCACCGGGCCGGTGTCGGTTTCCACTTCACCCAGGATCGGCTCGTACGCGTCCACTTCGAGCTCGGCGATGATCGAGTCGTTGAGCTTGGCCAGCAGCGCCAGCACCCGGTTGCCCTCGTCCTCGTCGACGAACGGCTCGTGCAGCACCAGCGGCAACCATTCCTCCGGCAGCACCGGCAGCGGTCCCACCGCCAGCGCACTGAGCAGGCCATGCACGCCGTCGAGCAGCAGGTGCTGGTCGCCGGCCTGCCGACGCAGGAAATGATCGAGTTCGTCCAGTTCCTGGTCGTCCAGGGAGCTGGGCCATTCGGTTGGGGTGTTCATCAGCTGCCTGTTTTTCGGTCGTCGCAGGAACCATGGGTCCGGGTTGCGCCGGGTACAAGTCTACAGCCTGCGCGCGCAGCCGATGCGAAGCCGCGGGCATCGGCACCCGGCTTCCGCAGGGCAGATCTGCGGCGCCGATGAAGCAGGCCGGGGGCCACCGGCGGCCCGGTCAGGCACGGTCGCGGACGGCCTGCAAGTCCAGCTCCAGCGTCACCGGGGTATGGTCCGAAGGCCGCTCCCAGCGTCGCGGGGTACGGTCGATGGCGGCCGCGCGAGCAGCGGGCCGGAGCGCCTCGCCGATCAGGATCAGGTCGATCCGCAGGCCCAGGTTGCGGCGGAACGCGGCCTGCCTGTAGTCCCACCAGCTGTAGTGCCCGCCATCGCTTTCGAACAGGCGGAAGCTGTCATGCAGGCCCAGCTCGGTGATTGCCTTCAAGGCAGCGCGTTCGGGCGGCGAACACAACACCGATTCGGCCCAGGCCGCCGGGTCGTGCACGTCGCGGTCGTCCGGTGCGATGTTGAAATCACCCAGCACCACCAGGTTCGGGTAGCGCTCGTGCTCGAGCGCCAGGAACGCGCGCACCCGCTCCAGCCAGTCCAGCTTGTAGGCGTACTTGGGGTCTCCCACCGCCTTGCCGTTGACCACGTAGAGGTTCACCACGCGCAGCGCCTGCGCCGGATCGGCTCCGGGCGCGGCGATGGTGGCGGCCAGGATCCGCCGCTGCGGATCGTCCAGCCCCGGAATGTCGGTCACCACGTCGACCGGCTGCTGGCGAGCCAGGATGGCCACGCCGTTGTAGGTCTTCTGGCCGGAGAACACCGCGTGATAGCCGGCCGCCGCCAGCTCGTCCACCGGAAACCTGGCGTCCTCCAGCTTGGTTTCCTGCAGCGCGACGATGTCCGGCTGCGCCTCGGCCAGCCACTGGGTCAGGTGCGGCAAGCGCACTTTCAGCGAGTTCACGTTCCACGATGCGATCTTCATCCACCCATTGTAGGGCCCGGCACGGTCCGGGCAGTGCTATTCGCCCGAGCGCCCGGCCTCGCGCAGGCGTCGATCGCGCCAGCTCATCAGCGGTTGCGCACTGAAGCCGTGCAGGACCACGCTCAGGGTGATCACGGTGATCGCCACTCCCGCCACCACCGTGGCCTGCGGCCCCTCCAGCCCGTGGACCAGGGCATAGGCCAGGTAATTGAGGCCACCGATCCCGCGCAGCCCCAGCCAGCCCAGCAACAGCCGGCGCCGCCAGTCCAGCCCCATGCCGAAGGTGCACAGCCAGGTCGCCAGCGGACGGATCACGAAGAACAGCGGCAGCATCACCCAGACCCCGTCCAGGTCCCAGTGCGTACCCACGGCGATACCCAGCAGCAGCACCAGGAACGGCGCCAGCAGCATCTCCAGCACGTTGCCGAAATTCAGCGCATCGGCGACCACCTGGCCGGCCGCCTCGGCCGGCGGGTCCAGTCGCGGCGCGTGCTCGGGCCGTTCGTGAACCAGCGACTCTGCCGGCGGCGTTCGCGACGGATCGCGGTGCCGCTGCGGCGCGCTGGAGTGTTGCTGCATCTGGCGCAGTTCGACCCGGCGCATGCCCAGGCCCGCACAGAACACCGCCACGAAGCCCAGCGCACCGATCGACTCCGCTACGGCGTAGGTCACCGCGATCAGGCCCAGCGACAGGAGTGCGCCGGGTGGGCGCTCGGGTGACTGCGCGCGCAGCCGGGTGCTGATCTGGCCCACCGCCCAGCCCAGGACCAGGCCAATGGCGGCCCCGCCAAGTACCCCCCACAGCAGGTGCAGCCAGGCCCAATGGCCGACCACGGCCCACGAGAACGGTTGCTGCCACAAAGCCATGCCCAGAAACAGGAACGGCATCGCCGAGCCGTCGTTGAAGCCGGCCTCGCCGGACAGCGCCACCCGCAGGCCGTCGCGGTCGGCGGCATCGTCCACCGCCACCGTGCTGGCCAGCACCGGATCGGTCGGCGCCAGCACCGCGGCCAGCACCAATGCCGCCGACCATGCCAGCGGCAGCATCAGGTGCACCACCACCGTAGTGGCGGCCACGCTCAGCACCATCGCCGGGAAGGCCAGTCGTCTGGCCACCTTCCACGAGGGGGCATCCCAGGGCAGGCGAAGCTTCAGCCCGCCGACGAACAGCGACACGATCAGGGTGATCTCGGTCAGCCGTTCGAGCCAGTGCGCGTCGCGGATGAAATCCACATCCAGCAGGTGCAGCCCCCACGGACCGTCGACCACGCCCACCGCGAGGTAGATCGCGAAATGGGTCACCGGTAACCGGCGGATCCAGCCGGCCGCCAGCGACATGCCCATCAGCAACACGCCTACGGCGGCGGTCCATCCGATAAAGCTCATGTCCGTCCTGCATCGGCACCGATCATCGGCCGATCTTCACAACTGGCGTATCCATGCCGGATGAAATCCGCCAGGGGCTGCCACCGCCGTGGCCGCTGGGCCGGCAAGGGTCGACCCCGCCGGCTTCAGCCTGGCGCGGCGTCGCCCAGGCCGTGGCTGCGCAGCAGGGCCTCCGGCTGCGGCTTGCGACCGCGGAAGGCGATGAAGCTTTCCAGCGCCGGCCGGCTCGCCCCGACCGCCAGGATCTCCTCGCGGAAGCGCTCGCCGGTGGCGCGATCGATCGCGCTGCCGCCCTGGTCGGCCAGCGCCTCGAACGCGCCGAAGGCGTCGGCGCTGAGCAGCTCGGCCCATAGATAGCTGTAGTAGCCGGCCGCGTAGCCGCCGGCGAAGATGTGGCTGAATCCGTGCGGAAAGCGCTGCCAGGCCGGCGGATGGACCACCGCCACCTGCCGGCGTGCCTGCTCCAGTACCGCCAGCGGCTGCGCCCCGCGTGCCGGGTCGTACTCCAGGTGCAGCATGAAGTCGAACAGGGCGAACTCCAGCTGGCGCACCAGGAACAGGCCGGCGTGGAAATGCCGCGCCGCCAGCATGCGCTGGTACAGCTCCTCGGGCAGCCGTTCGCCGGTCTGGTAGTGGCAGGCGAACATGTCCAGCGCCTCGCGGTTCCAGCCGAAGTTCTCCATGAACTGGCTGGGCAGCTCCACCGCATCCCACTCGACCCCGTCGATGCCACCGATCGAGGGGAGCGCGATGCGGGTCAGCAGATGGTGCAGGCCGTGGCCGAACTCGTGGAACAGGGTCAGCACGTCGTCGTGGGTCAGCAAGGCCGGCTTGCCGTTGGTGGGCGGGGCGAAGTTGCAGGTCAGGAAGGCCACCGGCAGCTGCCGCTGCGCGCCGTCGTCGAAGCGGGCCCGGCACACGTCCATCCACGCGCCACCGCGCTTGCCGTTGCGGGCGTACAAGTCGACGTAGGCACCGGCGAAGACCTGCCCGTCGGCATCGCGCACGTCGTAGTAACGGACGTCGCGGTGCCACACGTCGACGTCGTCGCGTGCGCTCAGGCTGATGCCGTACAGCCGGCCGGTCAGTTCGAACAGGCCGTCGATCACCGCCGGCAGGGGGAAGTACGGCTTGAGCTGCTCCTCGTCCAGCGCGTAGCGCTGCTGGCGCAGTTTTTCCGAAGCGTAGGCGATATCCCATGCCTCGAGGTTGTCCAGTCCCAGTTGCTGCCGGGCAAACGCGCGGAGGTTGTCGAGCTCGCGCCGCGCCACCGGCCGCGCGCGCTGGGCCAGATCAGTGAGGAATTCCATCACCTCGGTCGGCGAGGCGGCCATCTTGGTCGCCAGCGACTCCTCCGCCGCGTTGGCGAAGCCGAGCAGGCGCGCGGCCTCGTGGCGCAGTGCCATGATCTTTTCGATCCGCTCGCTGTTGTCGTACCTGCCGGCATGGGGCCCCTGGTCGGAGGCGCGGGTCTGGTAGGCCCAGTACACCCGCTCGCGCAGCCCACGGTCATCGGCATAGGTCAGCACCGCCTGCACGCTGGGTTGCTTGAGGGTTACCAGGTAGCCCTCCAGCTGCTGGTCCTCGGCGTACTGGCGCAGCACCGCGCGGCCGGACTCCGGGATGCCGGCCAGGTCGCGCTCGTCGGTGATGTGCTCGTGCCACGCCTCGCTGGCGTCCAGTACCGCGTTGGAGAACTCGGTGGACAGCCGCGACAGCTCCACCCCGATCTCGCGAAAGCGCGAGCGGGCCGGCTCCTCCAGCGCCACGCCGGAGAGCCGGAAGTCGCGCAGCGCGTGCTCGACCAGGGCACGCTCCGGCCGTGGCAGGTCGGCGAAGCCGGGCGCATCGGCCAGTGCCTGCACCGCGGCAAACAGTTCGCGATTCTGGCCCAGCTCGATGGCGTGCTCGGTGAGCTGCTCCTCGGCCGGCCCGTGGACCTTGCGCAGCGCTTCGCTGTCAGCCACCGAATGCAGATGGCCCACCGGTGCCCAGGCCCGCGCCAGGCGTTGCTCCAGCCGTTCCTGGGTCAGCATCACCGAGGCGAAGTCGCGCGGCGCATCCGCAGCGGTCAGCGCCGCGATCGCCTGCCGGTACTCCTGCAGCAATCGCTCGATGGCAGGCAACACGTGTTCCGGGCGGATCCGGGAAAAAGCCGGCAGGGTGTCGTCGGCCAGCAGCGGGTTGGACTCGTGGGACATGGGAACTCCTTCGGATACCGTCCAGCGTGGCGACCGTCCGGGGTGAAATCAAGACGCCGGGCGCGAGCGGACCGGCCGGGCCGGTACACTGCAGCGATGACTTCCCTACGCACTTACAAGGGCATTGCCCCCACGCTCGGCGCGCGCGCCTACGTCGATCCGGCCGCCACTGTCATCGGCGACGTGGTGGTGGGCGAGGACAGCTCGATCTGGCCGGGCGTGGTGGTGCGCGGCGACGTGCACCATATCCGCATCGGTGCCCGCAGCAACGTCCAGGACGGCAGCATCATCCACGTCAGCCACGACGGCCCCTACTCGCCCGGCGGGTCGCCCTGCCTGATCGGCGAGGGCGTGACCATCGGCCATGCGGCGGTGGTGCATGCCTGCACGCTGGAGGATTACTGCCTGATCGGCATGCACGCCACCGTGCTGGACGGCGCAGTGGTGCGCAGGCACGGCTTTGTCGGCGCCGGCAGCGTGATCGCGCCGGGCAAGGTGGTCGGCGAGCGTGAACTGTGGCTGGGCAACCCGGCCCGGTGCGTGCGACTGCTCAGCGATCGGCAGGTGGAGCAACTGCACTATTCGGCCGACCACTACGTGCGGCTGAAGGACGACTACCTGGGCCAGGCTCACCTGGCTTCGGACTGAGCCGCCGCGCGCGCCTGGATGACCGCGGCGCGCGCCTCGTCCGCGGCGACCACCAGCTGCCGCTGCGCGTCCAGCTTGCCGGCCAGCAGCGCCACCTTGAAGCTGTCGGCGTCGTACTCGCGCAGCAGTGCCAGCTCCCGCTGCGCCTCATTCAGCTCGCCCTGATTAATGGCCCGTTCCAGCTCGTCGGTGGCCTGGGCGAACAGCGCCTGCTGCCCGTGCAGCGCCGCCGGATTGGACGGATCCAGCTCGAGCACGCTGAAGTAGAACTCGTAGGCGTTGCTGCCCGCCGGTGCCAGCACCCGGTGTTCGCGGCTGGCACTGGCGGCCAGGTCGAGCAGGATCCGGACGCCGTCATCGTCGTCCACCCCGGCATGGGCGGTGGCGGCCAGCCGGGCATGCCCGAACCACAGCGATGCGACCAGCCCCAGCGCCAGCAGGGGCAACGCGACAGGCAGCCGGGAGCGGCGGATGAAGGGCTGGAGCGAACGCAGGGACATGGTGCCGCCGTGGTCAAGGCCGCGCTCGGAGCAACTCGCCATTCGAGCGGCCCGGCGGCCGCGCCACCATAGTCAGGCGGTATTGCAGGCAGGTGACCGCGGCGGCGTGTCCGGCGACCGATCAGGCGAGCGAGCTCCGGCCGCGCCGGTGGCCTGCTCCAGCGCCTGCAGCCAGCGCAGCGCGTGCTCGCGGTGCTCGCCACACATGGCCGGCTCCGGGCGCAAGCGCCCGCACACGGCTGGTCGCTCCGGCCGACCGAACAGCCGGCAGCGGTTGGCCGCATCCAGTTGCACGCAGCGCACCCCGGCCGGCTTGCCCTGCGGCATGCCGGGGATCGGGCTGGAGATCGACGGCGCGATGCAGCAGGCACCGCAACCGGAGCGGCAGGCCAGTGCCACTCAGCCAGCACCGCGAAGCTGACGATAGACCGGGTCGGTCTGCGGGCGGCGGCCATGCCACAGCTCGAAGGCATCGGCGGCGGTTTCCACCAGCATGCCCAGCCCATCGAACGCGTAGCGGGCCTCGGCCGCCTGCGCCCAGGCCAGGAAGCCGGCCGCCGCCGCGCCGTAGGAGAGGTCGTAGCAGAGCGCGCGGGCGCCGCTCAACGAAAACGGCAGACTCAGGCGTTCGCCATGGACCCCGGCGGAGGTGGCGTTGACGACCAGGTCGTAGCTGCCGATGGTCGCCAGGTCCTCCCAGTAGCGGGTATGCACCCGCTCCGGGTCGCCGATCGCGTCGGCCAGCGCGTCTGCGGCCGCAGGCGAGCGATTGACGATGGTCAGACTGCCGACGCCGGCATCGAGCAGGCTCCAGGCCACGCCGCGGGCAGCCCCGCCGGCGCCCAGCAGCAACGTGTGATGACCGCGCAGATCCATCCGGTGGCGCTCGGTGAGATCGCGGACCAGGCCGGCACCGTCGGTATTGTGTGCCGCCAGCGAGCCATCCGGGCGTCGGGTCAACACGTTGGCGCAAGCGGCCCGCTGTGCCTCCGGGCTGGCCTCGGCGGCCAGCGCGAACGCCGCGGCCTTGTGCGGCACGGTGACGTTGGCGCCATGCCCGCCCCCGGCAAAGAAGGTACGCACCGCCTCGACAAACCCGGCCGGCTCGGCATCCACCGTGCCGTAGTCCAACGCGATGCCGGTTTGCTCGGCGAACGCGCGGTGGATGGCCGGCGACAATGAGTGCGCCACCGGGTGGCCGAAGACCACATAGCGGCCGGGGGAAGAAGAAGTCATGGAGCGGTTTCCTGGCTATCGCGACGGTTCGCCGCCGGATCATTGTAGGAGCCGCTTCGACTGGCGACACCCCGCCGGCCGCGCGGCGGTCTGACGGTAGCCAGGCTGACCGACGTCCCCGACGCGCTGCGATACCTTGCGCGCCTGCTCGACCGGAAATCCGCGTGCTGCCGCCTCCTGCAACAGCTGCCGGAAGCCGGCAGCCGGCTTCCGACCGCCGGCGCGCGCGCGCCCTGATCCGCAGCCGCTTGCGCGAGGGCGGGGCGGCTCGCACCGGGTGGTGGTCCGGGCTCACCCTTGCCGTGCCAGCGCTTCCGCGGCGCGCCGACGTCGCTGCGGTAACCGAAAGCCGAGCGCGATCATGCCGTGGTCGCGCAGCCGGTCGCTGTCGACGGTGGCCTCCTTGCCGCGCTCGACCACATGGGGCTCGACCACATGGGGAATGTGGCATCACGTTACCCGAACCGCTGTAGCGATCCGGCGTGGCATGCCCGGTGGACTTCAGCGGCGCGGCCGCCGCCTGCGCGCAGGCAGGGCAGGGCGCTCTGCGGCCAGGCGCGGCGGCACGAACGGCCACCGTTCGTGCGGACACCCTTGCGCTGGCGACACCGCAGGCACGCCGCCCGCGTGCGCCTGGTTGCAACCATCCACCACGGTCGCAGCCGCTGAGATGGTCCGAGCGCACGCTGCGCACAGGTCATCCCGTGAGGTGTGTCATGCCCGTTGCATCCCAGCCATTCACCCTGTTTACCGCCGCCGTGGCCGGCCTCTGGCTGCTATGGGGCGCGTTCCTGCTGGCGCTGACACCGCTGCCGGCGCACACCCATGCGCTGGGCTGGTCGCCGCTGTTCTGGCTGTTGCTGGCGCCGCTGTGCGTGCTGCTGGGCCTGCGGCTGCGGCCCGCGCCCGTGGTCCGGCACGGCGCCCGCTGAGGCAGTGCGTCAGCCGCGCGGCGGCACGGCGGCGGCGCTGGCGCGCCCCGTGCCCAGCCGCTTGTGCTCCATCCGGCGCAGGAACTCGCGCATGATGCGCAGGTACAGCTCCTCGCGCAGGTGTGCATCCTCCACCCCCGCGTCGATCGAGGGGTTGTCGTTGACCTCGATCACCACCGGCTTCTGCCCGGCCTGCTTCAGGTCCACGCCGTAGAGGCCGTCGCCGATGCCCTGGGTGGCGCGCAGCGCCAGCTTGACCACTTCCGGCGGCGCGTCGGCCACGGCCACCGTCTCGAAGCCGCCGGACTTGGCGGTGCCCTTGGCGCCGTGGTTGTAGATCTGCCAGTGGCCGCGCGACATGTAGTACTTGCAGGCGTACAGCGGCTCGCGGTTGAGCACGCCGATGCGCCAGTCGAATTCGGTGTACACGAACTCCTGCGCCAGCAGCAGCGCGCTGTGCTGGAACAGTTCGCCGGCGGCCTTCTCCAGCGCCGCCTCGCTTTCCACCTTGGACACGCCGCGCGAGAACGAGCCGTCCGGGATCTTCAGCACCAGCGGAAAGCCCAGCCGCGCGCAGACTTCCTTCAGGCCCTTGGGGTTGTCGCGATAGAGGATCTCGGTGCGCGGCACCGCCAGCTTGCGCGCGACCATCAGGTCGTTGAGGAAGATCTTGTTGGTGCAGCGCAGGATCGAGGTGGGGTCGTCGATCACCACCATGCCTTCCTTTTCCGCGCGATGGGCGAAGCGGTAGGTGTGGTTGTCGCTGGCGGTGGTCTCGCGGATGAACAGGCCGTCGTATTCGGCCAGCCGCTGGTAGTCGTTCTTGCCGATCGGGTCGACCTCGATGCCCAGTTCCTTGCCCGCGGCGATGAACGCCTTGAGCGCCTTCTTGTTGGACGGCGGCATCGCTTCCTTCGGATCGACCAGCATCGCCACGTCGTAGCGGTACTGCTTGCGCACCCGCGGCTTGCGCCACAACTTGCGCGAGAAGCGGTCCAGCTCGGCGGCGAAGGCGTCTTCCTGCGCATCGGCCAGGGTATGCAGGCCGACCGGCTTGATCGAGCTGACCTGCCACTTGCGGTCGCGCTCGAACTCGATTCGCAGCAGCGGGCAGGGGAACATCTCGAACACCTGCCGCGCCAGGTCCTGCAGGGCGGGATACGCGGTCTCGCCGAAGTACACCAGCACGCCGAAGTCGGTGGTGTCGCGCCCGCCGGCGGGCAGGAACCGGGTCAGCTTGGCATTGAGGTCCTCGATGTCCAGGCCGTACAGCGAGCGCCGACGCAGGTCGTTGACCGTGCGCACCGACGGGATCACCTTGTGCCCACGCGCCTCGGCCAGCAGTGACACGTAGTAGCCGGTACCCAGGTACTTGTAGCTGCGGCACAGGTTGACCACGTGGGCGCGCTCGTCGTCGCCGCCGACCGGCTCGCGCAGGTAGTCCATTGCGCTGACCACATCGGTGGACGGGTAGTAGGAGCCCCAGTCGGAGGCTTTCTCGACGACGATCACGAGACGGGTCATGGCTGCTCTGGTGGACGGCGGTGGCCGCGGCGCAGGGCGCCGGACGGCCCCGCATGAGGCCGTCAGCGCAGTGTCGCATGGCCCGCTCCGGGCACAAGCGGCGGCACTGAAGGCGGCCTAAACGCGCATGCCCACGCGCCCGCAGCGCCGCCTCGGTACACTGCGCCGATGCTCGCCGAACCGTCGCCGACAGCCCCCTCCAGCACACCCGGCCCGGTGGCCGTGCGGCGCGCCGGCGCAGCCGACCTGGACGCGCTGGTGGCGCTGGAAGAGGCCAGCTTCAGCGCCGACCGGATCAGTCGCCGGCAGTATCGGCGCCACCTGGCCAGCGCGTCGGCATGCGTGCTGGTCGCCGGGTCGGGCAGCGCACCCTGCCTGGGATCGGCGCTGGTGTTCTTCCGCCGCGGCAGCCCCACCGCACGCCTGTACTCGCTCGCGATCCGTGCGCAGGCGCGCGGCCGTGGGCTGGGTGCGGCCCTGATCGAGGCCGCCGAAGCGGAAGCGCGCAGCCGCGGCTGCCACCACATGCGGCTGGAGGTACGTACCGACAACCTGCCGGCGATCGCCCTGTATGAACGGCTCGGCTACCGTCGGATTGGCGTGTGCCGGGCCTATTACGCCGACGGTGCCGATGGCTGGCGTTATGCCAAGGCGTTGGCCCGGGAGTCCGGGCGTTAGGCACTTGCGAGTCGGGAAGGTGGTTGTGCGAGGGAAGCGGTTTTCGGTCTGTCGCCGGGATCTTCCAGGGGCCAACGAAGGCGCAGCCATCGAAGCTGCAACCGCTGTTGCGGTATGAACGATTTCTGCCGCGCAGGCACCGGGCGGCTATAGCGCATCGGCGCGCTGCAGGGTGGCCGGATCCGCGCGCGCCACCAGTGCGCCGGTGCGCATCAGGCTGACCGTGTAGTGGCCATCGTCGACCAGCGGCAGGTACACGCCACTGCCGTAGACGGTGTCGACCAGCGGCAGCCAGCGGGCGTAGTGCCGACGCAGGTTGAGCAGATCCAGCGTGCCGGCCTGGTTGAAGTCGATCACGCTGCGCGGGGCCTGTCGTTCCTGCACCGGGTCCCGGTAGCGCCCCGACAGGCGATCGAGCCGGTACAGCGGCGGCACCCCGGCCAGCAGCGCCGGCAGCTTCCACTTCAGCACCACCGCCTCCAGCCGCCAGTCGTCGCCGTCGAGAAGCACCTCGCGGGTGCTGCCGTCGGGCCAGGCAAGATCCAGCGCCCAATGCTGCGGCGACAGGATGCGGCTGTGGATCTGCACCACCGGCGCTTCCTCGCCCAGCACGCGATAGCCGCGCAGGGTCCAGCCGGCCCCGGCCAGCAGCAGGGTAAGCCCCAGGCCGAGCAGCAACAGCAGGCTGCGCCAGCCGGCGGCCAGATGCCGCCGGTCCCGCATGCGTCGCCGCAGGGCGACCGCCTGGATCAGGGTGAACAGCAGGCCACATGTGCCCAGTACCAGCAAGACAGTGGTCGGCAATTGCATCCAGCTGGCCCATTCCATCGGCGTGTCCGGCGTGACCATGAGGACTTCCATCATAGCGGTCGGCGCGTGAGCCACCGCGTCGCTGGCTATACTGCTGCCAGTCCGCCGTGGGAAACACCGATGCGCCGTTGCCTGTTGTCACTCGCCCTGCTCGCCCCTGTCGCCCTGCTCGCCGGATGCGGCAACAAGGGGCCGTTGGTGCGACCGGCCGCGGCGCCCGCCCGCAGCGCACCGATGGTGCCGGCACCGGCTGCGTCGAGCGCGCCGATGGCGGTACCGCTGCCGGCCGGTGGCGCCGTCGACAACGGCTGATCGCCCGTGGCTCTGGCTTTCAGCAAGATGCACGGGCTCGGCAACGATTTCGTGTTGCTCGATGCCCGCACGCTGCCGACGCTGCCGGACCCGGCGCGGATCCGGGCGATGGCCGACCGCCAGCGCGGCATCGGCTTCGACCAGTTGCTGAGCGTGGAGCCGGCGCGCGACCGGTCCTGCGCCTTCTACTACGGCATCTGGAACGCGGATGGCTCGCCCTCGGGCCAGTGCGGCAACGGCGTGCGCTGCGTGGCCGCCTGGCTGCACCGGGCCGGTCTGCTGGCATTGCAGCAGACCACGCGTATCGAGAGCCCATCCGGGCCAGTCAGCGTGCGCCTGCTGGCGCCGCAAAGGGTGGCGGTGGAGATGGGCGAACCGGTGTTCGCGCCGGCGCGGATTCCTTTCCGGGCCGACACCCAAGCCGATCCTTATCCGCTGGAGTTGGAGCCGCGCATCTTGCAGATCGGCGCCGTGTCCATGGGCAACCCGCACGCGGTGATCGTGGTGGACGACCTGGACGCCCCCGATCTGCTGGAGCTCGGACCGCGGGTGAGCGCCCATCCGCGCTTTCCGCAGGGCGCCAACGCCGGCTTCGTGCAGCGGGTCGACCGGCAGCGGTTGCGATTGCGCGTGCACGAGCGCGGCAGCGGCTGGACCCTGGCCTGCGGCACTGGCGCCTGCGCCGCAGCGGCGGTACTGCGCCGACGCGGCGAGGTCGATGCCCGTGTGCAGGTGAGTCTTCCCGGCGGCACGCTGCAGATCGACTGGGAGGGCTCCGGCCAGCCGTTGTGGATGACCGGTCCGGCCACGTTCGTGTTCGACGGCACCTGGCTGGGCGACTGAGCGGCCAGGTCCATTGCCGCAGGCGCCCGGGCGTCGCACACTCAGGGCCGGCCTGTCCGGCCGGCGTTTTCGTATTTCGAGGTTTTCCGCATGACCGACACCGTGCTCGATGATGGCCTGCAAGCCAGCGACGTGGCCGCCTACCTGCGACGCCACCCGCACTTTCTGAGCGATTACCCGGAGCTGGCCGCCCAGCTGACCATGCCGCGCGAACAGGGGCAGGTGTCCTCGCTGGCGGTCTATCAGTTGCAGAGCCTGCGCCAAAAGAACGCCGAGCTGGAGCGCAGGCTGGCCGACCTGGTTGCGATCGCCGCGGAGAACGAGCAGCTGATGCAGCGCGTGCACGGCCTCAACGTGACCGTGCTGCGCGCCGGCACGCCGGCCAGCGCGGCGCGCAACGTGATCCAGAAGCTGGCGGTGGAGTTCCACACCGGCCCGGTGCGGCTGCTGCTGTTCGGCAACCCGCTGGAGCTGCCCGCGGCGCCCTGGCTGCAGGTGGTGCCTGACGGCCGCGCCGGTCTGCCCGAATTCGGCGAGCTGCTGGAGCAGCACGAGCCGATGGCCGGGCGCCTGTCCGCCGAGCGGCTCGCTTGCCTGTTCGGCGAGCAGGCCGGCGAAGTGCGCTCGGCCGCGGTGATGCCGCTGGACGAACTGGGCCTGCTGGCGATAGGCAGCCCGGACGCGGACAAATTCCAGCCGGGCATGGGGACGCTGTTCCTGAAGATGATCGCGGCCACCGTCACCGCCGCCCTGCTGCGCTCGCCGGAAACGGCCTAGCCGCAGTGGCGGTGCAGCCACGCGCCCAGCTCGACGCCTGGCTCGGCCGGCTGGCCAGCGAGCGCCAGGCATCGCCGCATACGCTCGACGGCTACCGCCGCGACCTGGACAAGCTGCTGCGCTGGATGGAGGTCGAAGCGATCGGCTCGTTCGACACGCTGCAGCCGCATCACCTGCGTCGCTTCATTGCCGCCCAGCACCGCGGCGGCCTCTCGGCCAAGAGCCTGCAACGGCTGCTGTCGGCCTGCCGCAGCCTGTTCCGCCAGTTGCGCCGCGAGGGCGCGCTGGCGCACGACCCGGCCGTTGGCGTGCGCGGGCCCAAGGTGCACCGCAAGCTGCCGCAGGTGCTGGACGTGGACGAGGCCACCGCGCTGGTGGAGCACGGCGACGAAGGCCCGCGTGGCGTGCGTGACCGCGCCATGCTGGAGCTGTTCTACTCATCCGGCCTGCGCCTGTCCGAACTGGTCGGGCTGCGCTGGGTCGACCTCAACCTGGACGAAGGCGAGGTGCGCGTGCTGGGCAAGGGCGGCAAGACCCGGGTGGTTCCGGTGGGTCGGCACGCGGTCGCGGCCCTGCGCGCGCTGGGAGCGGCGCAGGGGCTTTCGCCTGAAGCACCGGTGTTCCGCGGCCGCGGCGGCGGCACGATCAGTCCGCGCACGGTCCAGGCGCGGATGAAGACGCTGGCGCTGCAGATGGGCTTCGCCAAGCACGTGCACCCGCACCTGTTGCGACACACCTTCGCCAGCCACATGCTGGAGTCCTCCGGCGACCTGCGCGCGGTGCAGGAGCTGCTCGGCCACGCCGACATCGCCACCACGCAGATCTATACCCACCTGGATTTCCAGCACCTGGCGCGGGTCTACGACGCGGCCCATCCACGGGCGCGGCGCAAGTAGCCACGGTACGCCGGCGGTGCGCCATCGCCGCGGCTTGCAATCGTCCGGAGCGGACCCCACACAGACAGCTCGTGCAACCTTGCAGGGCCGTCATGGAATCCTTTCACGCCACCACCATCATTTCCGTGCGCCGCCATGGTCGCGTCGTGCTCGGCGGCGATGGTCAGGTCACCCTGGGCAACACGATCATGAAGTCCAACGCGCGCAAGATCCGCCGCCTGGGCAAGGGTGACGTGCTGGCCGGCTTTGCCGGCGCCACCGCCGATGCGTTCACCCTGTTCGAACTGTTCGAGCAGAAGCTGGACAAGCACGGCAACAACCTCACCCGCGCCGCGGTGGAGATGGCCAAGGAATGGCGCACCGACCGCCGCTTCGGCAAGCTCGAGGCGATGCTCGCGGTAGCCGACAAGGAGGCCTCGCTGCTGATCTCCGGCAACGGCGACGTGCTGGAGCCGGAGAACGGACTGATCGCGATCGGCTCCGGCGGCCCGTTCGCCCAGTCGGCCGCGTTGGCGCTGATGGAAAACACCGACATGGATGCGCGCCAGATCGTCGAGCACGCGCTGAAGATCGCCGGCGACATCTGCATCTACACCAATCACAACGTCACGATCGAGGAGCTTGCAGGGGCGGACGAATAGCGAGGGTGCCCGCCCGGAGGTTTCCGGCAAGCACCCTGGCCTCGCCGCCGCATCCCGCGCCCTCGCTACTCGCCCCTCATCCCTGAGCTCTTCCCATGTCCGAACTCACTCCCCGCGAAATCGTCAACGAACTCGACCGCTTCATCATCGGCCAGAACGACGCCAAGCGCGCCGTGGCGATCGCGCTGCGCAACCGCTGGCGCCGCATGCAGCTGGAGCCGGAGCTGCGCAACGAGGTCACGCCGAAGAACATCCTGATGATCGGCCCTACCGGCGTGGGCAAGACCGAGATCGCCCGCCGCCTGGCAACGCTGGCCAACGCGCCGTTCGTGAAGGTCGAGGCGACCAAGTTCACCGAGGTCGGTTATGTCGGCAAGGACGTCGAATCGATCATCCGCGACCTGGCCGACGTGGCCTACAAGCTGACCCGCGAGCAGGCGGTACGGCGGGTGCGCTCGCAGGCCGAGGACCGCGCGGAGGACCGCATCCTCGACGCGCTGCTGCCGCGCCGGCAGCCGGCCAGCGACTGGAGCCACGACGCCGCCACGCCGGCGATCGACAGCGATACCCGGCAGAAGCTGCGCAAGCAGCTGCGCGAGGGGACACTGGACGAGCGCGAGATCGAGCTGGAATTCGCCAGCCAGGTCGGGGTGGAGATCATGTCGCCACCGGGCATGGAGGAAATGGGCCAGCAGCTGCGGCAGATGTTCGCCAACCTGGGTGGCGGCAAGACGCAGAGTCGCAAGTTGCCGATCAAGGCGGCGCGCCCGCTGCTGATCGACGAGGAAGCCGGCAAGCTGCTCAACGACGAGGAAGTGCGCGCGCAGGCGATGGAGTCGGCCGAACAGAACGGCATCGTCTTCATCGACGAAATCGACAAGGTGGCGCAGCGCTCCGAAATGGGCAGCGCCGGGGTCAGCCGCGAGGGCGTGCAGCGCGACCTGCTGCCGCTGGTGGAGGGCTCGACCGTGTCCACCCGCTACGGACCGATCAAGACCGACCACATGCTTTTCATCGCCTCCGGAGCGTTCTCGCTGGCCAAGCCGTCGGACCTGATTCCGGAGCTGCAGGGCCGGCTGCCGATCCGGGTCGAGCTGGCGGCGCTGGAAGTGGGCGACTTCAAGCGGATCCTGCGCGAGCCACACAACGCGCTGACCAAACAGTACGTGGCTCTGTTGGGCACCGAGGGGGTCACCATCGACTTTACCGAAGCGGGCATCGACCGGCTGGCCGAGGTCGCCTTCCAGGTGAACCTGCGCACCGAGAACATCGGCGCCCGTCGCCTGCACACCGTGATGGAACGTCTGCTGGAGCAGATCTCGTTCGAGGCCGCGGACAAGTCCGGCGAAAAGTACACGATCGACGCCGAACAGGTAGACAAAAGCCTGGGATCGCTGGCCGAAGACCAGGATTTGAGCCGCTACATCCTTTGATTACATCTCGTAAACAAGCCCCAGCAGCCGGTCTGTTAAAATAGCTGCCATGGGCACTGTCATTGAACTGAAAACCACGGGGCAGCGCGCACAGCTGCGTGAGGCGCAGCAGAACCACCAGTTGATCCGCCTGTGGCGCGGCGAACTCGAGCACGGCAGCTTCTGCGGTTACGTCGGCGGCGTGGGCCGTGAATTCCTGTTGTTGTGGGTGGTTGGCGACGGCATCACCTACGACGGGATGTACGTGATGCGCCACCGCGACATCTCCGAGCTGGAGGCGCCGGACAAGCACCACAGCTTCATGGAGAAGGCGCTCAAGCTGAAGCAACTGCTGCCGCGTCCGCCGCGCGGCTTCCCGCTGGACAACATCCGCGAAGTGGTCCAGGCGGCCGGCAAGCTGTCGCCGGTGATCGGCGTGCACGTGGACAGCGAGGACGAGTCGGAGGTGTGCTACATCGGCCGCCTGATCGACGTGGAGGAGGACGGCTTCAACATGCAGGAGGTCAGTCCCGACGCCGAGTGGCTGCGCGAACCGTCGTTCTTCAGCTGGGACGAGGTCTCCACGGTCAGCATGGAAGACGGCTACGCCCAGTCGCTGCTGGCGGTGGCCGGTTCGCCGCCGGCGCTGGAAATCGGCGACTCCGGCGTGGGCCACGCGCACTAGCGCCCGCCGCACCGCGCGGCCGCCGCCGCACGGCCGCCTCCTGCCACCCATCCCCGGCCACCCCCACGGCACCGCATCGCCCGTCGTCGGGCTGGCGTCGATTGCGCGCTGACCCGAAGCGCTGCGCGGCAAGCCTCCAGGCCCCGCCCATAGCTGTAGGAGCGGCTTCAGCCGCGATGCGCACCGAGTGCGCCGCCGCCGTGCTCGAACAGCCACCCATTGGCGCCCGGCAACATGCCGCTGGCGTCGCGGCGGCCATCGTCGTCCGGACCCAAGGCCAGCCAGCTCCAGCCGCACGCAGCTGTCGCGCCACTCAGGGGTGCGCGTCCGCTGCGCCGCGGTGTTCGCTGCGCGCCGCCTGCCACACCTCCCGCGCGGCGTCCGCATTCATCGCCGCGATTCCCAGCCCGACCAGCAGATCGGGCCACAGCGAGCCAGTCAATGCGGTGGTTACGCCAGCACCGATGATCGCCAGATTGGCCAGCGCATCGTTGCGTGCCGACAGGAACGCCGCCCGGGTCAGGCTGCCACGATGGTGCCGAAAGCGCAGCAGCAAGGCAGCGCACGACAGATTCACCAGCAGCGCGCCGGCGCCGGTGATCGACAGCGGCAACGGGGCGGGCGCCACAGGTAGCTGCCACTTGTGCCAGAGCGCCCAGACGAAGGCCAGCGCCGGCACCAGCAGGATCCCGGCCAGCCCCATGCCCACGCGTGCCCGGGCGCGCGTGCTCCAGGACAGCGCGAAGGCGATCAACAGATTGACTGCGGTGTCCTCCAGGAAGTCCACGCTGTCGGCCAGCAGCGAGACCGAGCCGATCGCCAGGGCCACGACGAACTCGACGCCGAAGTACGCGAGGTTGAGCGCGGCCACCAGCAGTACCGCGCGCCGCAAGGTGGCCGATGAGGCAAGCTGGTTCATGGCGGGGCTGGCAACCGGTGCATTCGCCCGATGCTAGTGCAAACACGTGCATGCGTTGCGCTTGCGTACCCGGAACCACACACCCGGGATGGGACTGCGGCGATTATGCTTACCCTTCCGCAGCAAGGAGCCCGTCATGCCCCGGATCGTCGTGGTCGGCAGCATCAACATGGACCTGGTCACCGTGGCGGCGCGCTTTCCCGGCCCCGGCGAGACCCTGCTGGGCGAGCGTTTCGTCACCGTCGCCGGCGGCAAGGGAGCCAACCAGGCGGTGGCGGCGGCCCGGCTGGGTGCCGAGGTAGCGCTGGTGGGCGCGGTCGGCGATGACGCCTTCGGCGGCCAGCTGGAGCATGGGCTGCAGGCCGAAGGTATCGACCTTTCACAGCTGGCACGGCTGGCCGACTGTGCCAGTGGTACCGCCTCGATCACCGTGGCCAGCGGGGAGAACCAGATCATCGTGGTGCCCGCCGCCAATGCACAGGTCAGCCCTGCACAGGTGGAGCGGCGCGCGCGACCTGGTGGCTCGCGCCGATGCGGTGCTGGTGCAGATGGAGATCCCGCTGGAGACGGTGGAGGCGACCTTGCGCCTGGGCCATCGCCTGGGCGTACCGGTGATCCTCAATCCGGCGCCGGCGCAGGCTCTGCCACCCGAGTGGCTGGCGCTGGCCGGTTACCTCACCCCGAACCAGCATGAGCTGGCGATCACCCTGGGGATTTCGGCGCAGACCGACTTCCAGCAGCTGATGGCACAGGCGCCGTGCCCGGTGATCATGACGCGCGGCAGCGAAGGCGCCTGGTTCACGCAGCAGAACCAGGTGCGCCACCAGCCGGGCTTCGCCGTGCCCGTGGTCGACACCACCGGCGCCGGCGATACCTTCAACGGCGCGCTGGCGGTATTCCTGCACGAAGGATTGACCGTCGCGGTACGCAAGGCCTGCGCCGCCGCGGCACTGTCGGTGGGCAAGCTCGGCGCGCAGGAAGGGATGCCGCGGCTGGGCGAACTGGAGGCGCTGCTTCACGCCCGCGGCTGATCCTCGCATCACCGATGGTCCCCGCAAGGCGGTGGCGCGTTCGCCTGTTGCCCGTCACGCGATCAAGCCGGATCGCGGCGGAATCTGGATTACTTGCCAATGCAAAAGCTGGAGAAGATCGCGCCGAGCAGATCGTCGCTGCTGTAGCTGCCGGTGATCTGGCCGAGCTGGCGCTGCGCCAGGTGCAGTTCCTCGGCGGCCAGTTCACCGGCGCCGGTGGCCAGCACCTCGGCGGCCTGGGCCAGCTGTTGCTGCACCTGCTGTAGCGCCAGCACATGGCGGCGGCGCGCGCTGAACGCGCCTTCGCCGCCACCGCTGGCCAGCTGACGCAGGCAACCGCGCACGGCATCCAGGCCTTCACCGGTACGGGCGGACGCCCACAGCCAGGTGACGCCATCGCGTGATTCGGTACGCGCGGGACTGTGGTCCAGATCGATCTTGTTGATCAGCAGCAGCCGCGTGGCGGTCGATGGCAGTCCGGCGAACAGCGCCAGGTCGGCGTCGGCATGGGCGGCGTCGCTGACCAGCAGTGCCACATCGGCGCGCTGCAGTTCGCGCTGTGCGCGGCGCACGCCTTCGCGCTCGATCGCATCCTCGCTGTCACGAATACCGGCGGTGTCGGCCAGTTCCAGCACCACGCCGTCCAGATCCAGCTGTTCGCGCAGCACGTCGCGGGTGGTGCCGGGGATCGGCGTGACGATGGCCCGGTCGCTTCCGGCCAGGGCGTTGAGCAGGCTGGACTTGCCCGCATTGGGCCGGCCGATGATCGCCACCCGCAGGCCGTCGGTGAGGCGCACCCCGGCCTGCGCCTCGCGCAGGAGTTGCCGCAGTTGCTGACGCAGCTCGTCGAGCTGGCGTGCGATGGCCGGATCGGCCAGGAAATCGATTTCTTCCTCGGGAAAGTCGATCGCCGCTTCGATGTGCACGCGCAGCGCAATCAGCGCCTGCAGCAGCTGTTCCACGCGCCGGGAGAACGCCCCTTCCATCGACTGCAGCGCGGCACGGGCGGCAGCGACCGAACGCGCGGCGATCAGGTCGGCCACCGCCTCGGCCTGGGCCAGGTCCAGCTTGCCGTTGAGGAACGCGCGCTCGGTGAACTCGCCGGCGCGAGCCAACCGCGCACCCAGGCCGCAGACGCGACGCAGCAATGCATCCAGCGTCACCACGCTGCCGTGGCCCTGCAGCTCGAGTACGTGCTCGCCGGTGTACGAGGCGGGGGCGGGAAACCACAACAGCAGGCCGCGGTCGATCAGCTGGCCGCGTTCGTCCCCAAAGGCGACCAGATGGGCGTGCCGCGCGGTGGGCGGGCGACCGAGCAGGGCATGCGCCATGGCTGGTACCGCCGGACCGGAGACCCGGACCACGCCGACCCCGGCCATACCCGGGGCGGTGGCGATTGCAGCGATGGTGTCGGTCGGGTCCATGGCACACCAGCATGCCGGCGGAGGGTGGCCGCCGCCAGCATGCGTTTGGGATCAGGCCTTGGCCGGCTTGCCGCCGGCGTTCTCGATCTTGTGCGTGATGTACCACTGCTGGGCCAGGCCGGTGATGCCGTTGACCACGTAGTACAGGCACAGGCCGGCCGGGAAGAAGGCGAACATCACCGCGAACAGCAGCGGCATGAACTTCATCATCTTCGCCTGGGCCGGATCCATGCCCGCGGATACCGGCATCAGATACTGCTGGCCGAGCATCACCAGCGTGTACATCGCCGGCAGCACGAAGTAGGGGTCGGGCATCGACAGATCGTGGATCCAGCCGAAGAACGGCGCCTGGCGCAGTTCCACGCTTTCCATCAGCACGTGGTAAAGGCCGTAGAAGATCGGGATGGTGATCAGCACCGGCAGGCAGCCGGTCATCGGATTCACCTTCTCCTTCTTGTACAGCTCCATCATCGCCTGCTGCATCTTCTGCTTGTCGTCGCCGTAGCGCTCCTTCAGCGCATTGACGCGGGGCTGCAGCTTGCGCATCTTGGCGCTGGAACGGTACTGGGCGGCGGTCAGCTTCCAGGTGGCGCCCTTGATGATCAGCACCAGCAGGATGATCGCCACGCCCCAGTTGCGGCTGAGCGCGTACAACCACGACAGCAGGCCATGCAGCGGCTGCGCCACCACCGTGGTCCAGCCGTAGTTGCTGGTCAGCGCCAGGCCCGGCGCCACCGTGTCCAGGGTGCCCTGCAGCTTGGGCCCGACGTACAGGCGTGCGGTGCTGGTGGCGCTGGCGCCCGGCGCCACCTTGAGGGTGGGGCCGACCGTGCGGATCAGGTAGCTGGGCTGCCCGTCCGCCGGGTTGACCACGCTGGTGGCGAAGGTCTGCGACTCGCCGGCCGGCGGGATCCAGGCGGCGAAGAAATAGTGTTGCAGCATGGCCACCCAGCCGTCGCTGACCGGGCGGTGCAGGGCGTCCTCGCCAAACTTGTCGAACGCCAGCGATTCGAATTTCTCGTCCGGGCTATACCAGGCGGCGCCGAAGAAGCTGCGCAACTCCGGGTTGGTGAAGTTCTTCCACCAGCCAGCGGTCTTGGGCCGATCGACCCGCTGCAACTGCTCGTAGGCGTTGCCCTGCCAGGCGGCCGCGCCGGTGTTGTCGACCCGTTGCGCCAACTGCACCACGTAGCTGCCGCGCTTGAGTGCATAGGTCTTGGTGACGGCCAGGCCGGAGGCGTCCTGCCAGGTGAGGTCGACACTCAGGCCACCCTGGCCCTCGGCCAGGGTGTAGGAGGTCTGTGCCGCGTGGAACAGCGCCCGGTGGTCGGGCGCTGCACCGGTATTGCTGACCAGCCCGCTCTGAGCCACGAAGTAGTCGGTGCCCCGGTTGTCCAGCAGCCGCACCGGCGCCGGATCCGGGTTCTTGCCGGTCCGTGGTTTGTCCGGGTACTGCAAAAGGTCTGCGCGCACCACGGTACCGCCGCGGGTGTCCACGGTCAGCCGCAGTACGTCGTTGCTGATGGTGACCAGCTGGCCGGGAGACTGTTGCCGGCTTGACTCGCTCGGCGGGGCGGCCACCGCCGCCGCGGTGCTGCCCGGAACGCTGTCGTCGGCCGCAGCGGGCGGCTCGCTGCCGGCCACGTCGGCGCTGCGGGTCGCCGCGGGTACCGGCGGCGGTGGCGCGTAATCCTTCTCCCAGGCCATCCACAACAGATAGGCCACTGCCATCAAGGCAAACAGGAGAAACGTGCGCGTCTGGTTCATCGCGGGCAGATCCGATTGGCACCGCGAGCGTCCGCGGAATGGATGGATGTGGGGGTCAACGCGCGATTGTGCCGGGCGCGTCTTCACGCTTCAACGGCAGCAGCCGTTTCCACAGCGCGTCGATCTCGCCCAGCAACTCGCTGCCGGGGCGTCCGGCAGCCTGTTCGCGGGCCATCACCATCACGTCGATCGGCGGCAACCGGTGCTGCACGCGACGAAACGACTCTCGCAGCAGGCGCTTGATCCGGTTGCGCTCCACCGCGCGTTTGGAGACACGCTTGGATATGGCCAGGCCCGAGTCGGGCGTGGCCGAGCTCGTTGGTTCGATAGCGCAAATGAAAACAGCGGCCGCCGAGGCGACCGCTGGCATGGCGCAGAGCGGCGAAGTCGCCAGCGCGGCGAAGCCGCGCTTCGCGCGGCAGGCCGGCAGCGGGCATGACTGCAGCGCCGATTACGGGATCAGGCGCTTGCGACCCTTGGCACGGCGCGCATTGATGATCTTGCGGCCGTCGGCGGTCGCCATACGGGCGCGAAAGCCGTGGGTGCGGGCGCGCTTGAGCTTGCTCGGCTGGAAAGTGCGCTTCATGGCTGCTCCGGAATTTTTGCGTCTAAAAAGGTTGGAAATTATGTAGGGCGCGGCGTCGACGTGTCAAATGGGGGGACGATCGTCCCTGTGGACAGCCTGTGGAAAGCTCTGCGATCAGGGCCCGGGTGTGCTGCTAGACTTGCCGATCCACCCCGCGCGCAAGCGCCCATACCGTGGTTGAAGTATTCATGAGTGATCTGTGGCGGCGCTGTCTGGAGCGTCTGGAAGGCGAGTTGAGCGCCGAAGACCTGCACACCTGGCTGATGCCCCTGCAAGCGCGGGACGATACCCAGGGCCTGCTGCTGTTCGCACCCAACCCGTACACCCTGGACACGGTGCGCGAGCGCTACCTTCCGCACATCGAGGCGATGGTCAACCAGATCACCGGACACCAGCTGGTGGTGCGGCTGGAGGTCGGTTCGAGCGCGCCACGAGCGGTCACGCCCAAACCCGCTCCGGCACCGCGCCCGGCCGCCGAGGCGGTGCCGGCCCCGGTGTTCCCGCACAACCTGGATCCGCACTACACCTTCGAGACCTTCGTCGAGGGCAAGTCCAATCAGCTCGGCAAGGCCGCGGCGATGCAGGTGGCGATGAATCCGGGCCGCGCCTACAACCCGCTCCTGCTCTATGGCGGCACCGGCCTGGGCAAGACGCATCTGATGCACGCGGCCGGCAACCTGATGCGCGAGCGCAATCCGGACTGCAAAGTGCTGTACCTGCGCTCGGAGCAGTTCGTCGGCTCCATGATCGAGGCGCTGCGCGCAAAGAACATGGACCAGTTCAAGCAGCGCTTCCGTTCGGTGGACGCCCTGTTGATCGACGACATCCAGTTCTTCGCCGGCAAGGACACCACCCAGGAGGAGTTCTTCCACACCTTCAACGCGCTGTTCGAGTCCAAGCAGCAGATCATCCTTACCTGCGACCGCTATCCGAAGGAAGTGGACAAGCTCGAACCGCGGCTCAAATCGCGGCTGGGCTGGGGCTTGTCCGTGGCGATCGAGCCGCCGGATTTCGAGACCCGGGCGGCGATCCTGTTGTCCAAGGCGCACGAGAAGGGCGTGGCGGTAACCGAGAACGTGGCGATGCTGCTGGCCAAGCGCATCCGTTCCAACGTCCGCGACCTGGAGGGCGCGCTCAACACCCTGGCCGCACGCGCCAACTTCTACGGCAAGCCGATCACCACCGAGTTCGCCGAAGAGACCCTGCGCGACCTGCTGGCCACGCACGCCCAGGCAGTGACCGTACCGAACATCCAGAAGATCGTGGCCGAGTATTACCAGGTCCGCCTGCAGGACCTGCTGTCCAAGCGCCGGGTCCGCTCGTTGGCGCGACCGCGTCAGATGGCGATGGCGCTGTCCAAGGAGCTGACCGAGCACAGCCTTCCGGAGATCGGCGAGGGCTTCGGCGGGCGCGACCACACCACGGTGCTGCACGCTTGCCGCACCATCCGCAAATTCTGCGAGACGGACCCGCGCATGCGCCAGGATTGGGAACAACTGATACGTATCCTCACAGGCTGAGCCAAGCGTGCAAAGTGCTTGATAACCGCTCGGGTAAGCTGTGGATAATAGGTGGACAGTTCAAGCCGCTTTTTTATCCACAGATCGCCCACAGGCAGGCAGGCAGCGGGTACACAGCGGCTTATTAGCGCAACTATTTGAATATCAAAGGTAATTCTGTAAAAAATTGTTGTGCACAGAGCCTACAACAACCACTACACTTCTTTTAAAGATAGAACAGCAGGTTTAGGGGAAGCGAAAACATGCAATTCAGCATCCAGAGGGAAGCTCTACTCAAGCCGCTGCAGCAGGTCGTGGGCGTGGTGGAACGACGCCAGACCCTGCCGGTGCTGGCCAACCTCCTGGTCAAGGTGGCCGGCGAGCGGGTGACGCTCACCGGTACCGACCTGGAAGTGGAGATGGTGGCCAGTACCGCCGCCGAGCAACTGGTCGATGGCGAGGTGACGATTCCGGCGCGCAAGCTGTTCGACATCGTTCGTGCCCTGCCGGACGGGGTCCGGATCGAACTGAAGCTCAATGGCGACCGGGTGGCACTGAACGCGGGTCGCAGCCGGTTCACCCTGGCTACCCTGCCAGCCAGCGAATTCCCGACCATCGAAGAGATCGAACTGGTCGAGAAGGTGTCGCTGCCCGAGGAGGTGCTGCGCGACCTGATGGAAAGCACCGCTTTTGCGATGGCCAACCAGGATGTTCGCTACTACCTCAACGGCATGCTGCTGGATCTGCAGGAGCACACCCTGCGCTGCGTGGCCACCGACGGCCACCGGCTGGCGCTGAAGGAAACCCAGCTGGAAAGCTCGGTCTCATCGCGACGTCAGATCATCATCCCGCGCAAGGGTGTCAACGAACTGGTCGGATTGTTCGAGACCGGCGACGGCCAGGTGGACCTGGAGTTCGGACGTAATCACCTTCGCGTCAGCCGCGGTGACGTGGTGTTTACTTCGAAGCTGATCGACGGTCGCTTCCCGGACTACGAGGCGGTGATCCCGTTGGGCGCCGACAAGCACGCGACACTCGAGCGCGAGGTTCTGCGGGGCGCATTGCAGCGCGCGGCGATCCTTTCGAACGAGAAATACCGTGGCGTGAAGCTCGAGTTGTCGCCCGGCAAGCTGCGGATCGTCGCGCACAACCCGGAACAGGAAGAAGCGGTGGAGGAGGTCGAGGCCGACACTGTCGTGTCCGATCTCGCAGTAGGGTTCAACGTGGGCTACCTGCTCGACGCGCTGGCTGCACTGCGCGGCGAGAAGGCGCGTTTGAGCCTGCGCGATGCGCAGTCCAGCTGCCTGGTGCAGGAAGAGGACAACCAGCAGTCGCGCCACGTGATCATGCCGCTGCGGCTCTGACGTGCCGCGGAAGTTTGCGTTGGGTGGTTCGCAACGCCGGGGCTGTCAGCAGACGCCCCGGCGTTGTGCATTTGGGCTGCGCCGATGAGATTCGAGCGGTTGCGCGTTCAGGCCCTGCGGTGCCTGGGCGATGCCGATCTTTCGCTGGCGCCCGGCATCAATGCGATCGTCGGACCCAACGGGGCGGGCAAGACCAGCGTGCTGGAGGCCTGCTTCCTGCTGTCGCATGCGCGCTCGTTCAGGGCCGGCGCCAGGGATGCACTGATTCAGCGCGGGGCAGACCGGGTAGCGGTGTTCGCCGAGGTGAGCCGCACTGGACAGGCCAATGCAAGGGTCGGCCTTGGCCGGACCGGGCCGCGCTGGGAGGCTCGTGTGGACGGCGAGCGGGTGGCGCTGGGTGAGCTGCTCCATCGGTGCGCCGTGGTGTGCTTCGAGCCGGGGACCCATGCGTTGATTGCCGGTGGGGCCGAGGAGCGGCGACGGTTTCTGGACTGGGGCGTGTTCCACGTGGAACCGGAGTTTCTGGGTGCGTGGCGCCGGTACCAGCGCGCGTTAAAGCAGCGCAACAGCCTGCTCCGCGCCGCCGGCCCGCCCGGCGCAGCCGTACTGGAGCCCTGGGAACAGGAAATGGCGGCATCCGGGCGGTTGATCGAGGCGCAGCGACGCAGCTATCTGGCCGCCCTGCTGCCGCACCTGCAGGAGCAGGTTGCGGGACTGCTTCCCGAACTGGGATGCCTCGAGCTGCGCTATAGGCCTGGGTGGCCCGAGGATGTGCCCCTGGAGCAGGCGCTGGCTGACGCACGCTCGCGCGATATGGCGCGGGGCCACACGACCGTGGGCGCCCACCGAGCGGACTGGTCGCTGGGCTTTGCCCACGCACCGCAGCGCGAACATCTGTCACGCGGACAGGAGAAACTCTCCGCGCTAGCCTGCGTGCTGGCCCAGGCCGCGACCTATGCCAGCGCCACCGGCGAGTGGCCGGTGATCTGTCTGGACGACCTGGCATCGGAGCTGGATCTGGCGCATCAGGGAGCACTGGTGGGCCGGCTGGTGGCCGCTGGTGCACAGGTGCTGCTGACCGGTACCGAGCTGCCCACCCACGTGGCGCAGGTGGCGCACACTCTGTTCCACGTGGAACAGGGGCAGGTCCGGCGCCTGCTATAATCAACGATTGCAATCTTGCCCGGCCCTTTTCCCGGCGCCGTGTCGGGCAGGCCGCTGGCGCCACGACGGTCAACGCATGAACGCATCCTACGATTCGAGCAACATCAAGGTCCTCAAGGGGCTGGACGCCGTACGCAAGCGCCCCGGCATGTACATCGGCGATACCGACGATGGCACCGGATTGCACCACATGGTTTTCGAGGTGGTCGACAACGCCATCGACGAAGCCCTGGCCGGCTACTGCGACCACGTCACGGTGGTGATCCACGACGACGGCTCGGTCAGCGTCAGCGACAACGGCCGCGGCATCCCGGTCGATACCCACCCGGAAGAGGGCCGTTCCACCGCCGAGGTGGTGATGACCGTGCTGCACGCCGGCGGCAAGTTCGACGCCAACTCCTACAAGGTTTCCGGTGGCCTGCACGGCGTGGGTGTGTCGGTGGTCAACGCGCTCAGTGAGCGCCTGTGGCTGACCATCTACCGCGACAACATCAAATACGAGCAGGAATACGCTCACGGCGAGCCGCTTTATCCCGTCCGCGAGGCCGGTTCCTCGGACAAGCGGGGCACCACGGTGCGGTTCCTGCCCAGCCCGCAGACCTTCACCCACATCGAATTCCACTACGACATCCTGGCCAAGCGCCTGCGCGAGCTGGCCTTCCTGAACTCCGGCGTGACCATCGACCTGCGCGACGAGCGTGGGGAAGGGCGCCATGACGCGTTTGCCTACCAGGGTGGCATCGCCTCGTTCGTGCAGCATCTGGCGCAGCTCAAGACCGCCTTGCATCCGAACGTGATCAGCCTCAGCGCGGAACAGGAAGGCATCACCGTCGAACTGGCGATGCAGTGGACCGACTCCTACCAGGAGACGATGTTCTGCTTCACCAACAACATCCCCCAGCGCGACGGCGGCACCCACCTGACCGGGTTCCGGGCCGCGCTGACCCGCTCGCTGCAGAACTACATCGAGAAGGAAGGGCTGGCCCGGAACGCCAAGGTCGCTCCCACCGGCGACGACATGCGCGAGGGCATGATCGCGGTGCTGTCGGTGAAGGTGCCCGATCCGAAGTTCTCCTCGCAGACCAAGGACAAGCTGGTCTCCTCGGAGGTCAAGACCGCGGTGGAACAGGCGGTCAACGAAAAGCTGGGTGAATTCCTGCTGGAGCACCCGAACGAGGGCAAGGCGATTGCCTCCAAGGTGGTCGACGCCGCCCGCGCCCGCGAGGCAGCGCGCAAGGCGCGCGAGATGACCCGGCGCAAGGGGGCGCTGGACATTGCCGGCCTGCCGGGCAAGCTGGCGGACTGCCAGGAGAAGGATCCCTCGCTGTGCGAACTGTTCCTGGTCGAGGGCGACTCCGCCGGCGGCTCGGCCAAGCAGGGGCGCAACCGCAAGACCCAGGCGGTGCTGCCGTTGAAGGGCAAGATCCTCAACGTGGAGAAGGCCCGCTTCGACAAGATGCTGGGCTCGGCCGAGGTCGGCACGCTGATCACCGCGCTGGGCACGGGTATCGGCAAGGACGACTACAACCCGGACAAGCTGCGCTACCACCGCATCATCATCATGACCGACGCGGACGTGGACGGCTCGCACATCCGCACGCTGTTGCTGACGTTCTTCTATCGGCAGATGCCGCAACTGATCGAGCGCGGCCATGTCTATATCGGCCTGCCGCCGCTGTACAAGCTCAAGCAGGGCAAGCAGGAGCTGTACCTGAAGGACGACGCGGCGCTGAACGCCTACCTGATCTCCAATGCGGTGGACAACGCCGAACTGATCTACGCCCCCGACGCCCCGGCGATCACTGGCGAGGCGCTGGAAAAGCTGTTGCGCGACTACCAGCTGGCGCTCGACCAGATCGCACGGCTGGGCCACCGCTTCGATGCCAGCGTGTTGACCGCCTTGCTGGAGCACAGCCCGGTCGAGCCGGCGTTGTGGGAACAACCCGATGCCATGCAGGCCTGGCTGCGCGGCGCAGAGCAGCGCCTGGCCGCCAGCGGCCTGGGCAAACCACGCTACCGCCTGCAATTGCGCCCGGCGCAGGAGGATCAACCCGCGGCGATCGAGGTCGTCCGCGACCAGCACGGGCTGCAGCCACACGCTGTTGCTGTCGCAGCCGTTCTTTGCCGGTGGCGAGTTCCGCCCGATCCTGCAGGCCAGCCGGCAGTTGTCCGGGCTGGTGCAGGACGGCGCAGTGGTCCGCCGCGGCAACGCCTCGCGGGGCATCCAGCACTTCGCCGAAGCGCGCAGCTGGCTCCTGGACGAAGCCAAGAAAGGCCGCAGCATCCAGCGCTTCAAGGGTCTGGGTGAAATGAATCCAGAGCAGCTGTGGGAAACCACGGTAAACCCGGAGACTCGCCGGATGCTGCAGGTGGGCATCGAAGATGCGTTTGCCGCCGACCAGATGTTTTCCATGCTGATGGGCGAGGCCGTCGAGCCGCGCCGGGATTTCATCGAGGCCAACGCGTTGAAGGTGGCCAATCTGGACATCTGACCGCTTGGTCGGATCGTCGGCCGCCGCAGTTACCGGTGCCTTGATGGGCTTGTCACGCGCCGCTCATGCGGCGCGTGGCTTGATCGATCGGTAGCATCCGGTCGCGGCCAGGGCATCTCCGCAGCGGTGGCCCGACGCTGATGGGACCGTTTCAGTCCGCATGAGCCGCCACTACGGGCCTCCGTCCCTCCCCGTATGGTTTAACTTATTGATTACAAACGCAGTTCGATGCCGCGCTGCAACTTGTTATCTCCGTCGATATCGGGTTAATCTCCGGGATCCCCTGCGACGTTTGTACGCGAACCCTTACAAGAGGATCACCATGAAGCATGCTTCCCTTCTCAAGCTTCTGGCCGGCACTGCCCTGGTATTGACCGTGGCGAGCAGCCCGGCGATGGCGCAACGCGGGCATGCGCACGGTGACAAGGACAAGAAGGAAGCGCTTTATCCCGACGCGACCCGCAAGGAGCCCAAGCTGGACCTGACCAGTGCGCGGCTGCAGAAGAACCTCAACGAAGGTCTGGACGCACTCAACAACGGTGACGAGGCCAAGGCCAAGCAGATCCTGCAGCCGATCGCCGACGATGCCGACAGCAAGTACGCGCGGGCGCTGGCCCTGCAGGGTCTGGCCAACATCCAGTACAACAGCGGCGACGTGAAGGGCGCGGCCGACACGCTCAAGCGTGCGATCGACATCGGCGTGCTGCCCAACGACACCTACTTCCAGCTCGAGTACGAGCTGGCCCAGTTCCAGCTGGCCAGCGAGCAGTACCAGGCCGCCCTCGACACGCTGCACAAGTGGCGCCAGGAAGGTCGCAAGGAGACCGCCCAGTCCTACGCGCTGGAGGGCAATGCCGACTACCGGCTGGAGAAGTATCCCGAGGCCATCGCCGCGATCAAGAAGGCCCAGTCGCTGACCGACAAGCCCGAGGCCTCCTGGAACCAGATCCTGATGGCCAGCTACGCCGAATCCGGCCAGGGCGAGGAAGCGGCCAAGATGGCCGAGCAGCAGCTGGCCAAGGATCCGACCGATTCCACGGCGCTGAACAACGCGGTGGCCGTGCTGATGCAGTCGCAGAAGTACGACCAGGCGATCGCCTTGATGGAAAAGGCCCGTGCGGCCGGCGCCTTCAAGGACGAGAAGAACTACATCAATCTGGCCAAGCTCTACCTGGTAACCGGCCAGAACGGCGACCACCCCAAGGCGGCTGCCCAGAACGCCATCAAGACGCTCGAGGAAGGCATGAGCAAGGGCGTGGTGTCGGCCAGCTACGAGAACTACAAGTTGCTCGGTGACGCGGCCTACATCGGCGAGCAGCCGGGCAAGGCGATCGATGCGTACAAGAAGGCCATGCCGATGGCCAAGGACGGCGAAGCCGCCGTCCGTGCCGGCCAGTTGCTGCTGAGCGAGAGCAAGTACAGCCAGGCCAAGGACATGCTCCAGCAGGGCATCGACAAGGGGGTGCAGCACAAGGGCACCGCCTACATGCTGCTGGCTGAAGCCGAGCGTGGCATGAAGCACAAGTCCGCCGCCGTGGCCGCCATGAAAAAGGCGGCACAGGAGCCGGAAACCGCGGCCAAGGCCAAGGCCTGGCTTGAAGAAGGCGGGTGCCGGAAAGTAAATCCGGCAAAACGATTTTCGGAAGGCGAATGGACGTCCAAACGGACGACCCTTGCAAGCTATACAAAATTGCTGTGCTGCTGTACCGTTGAGAACCCTTCCGCACGCGTATCAAGTGGCGAATGTCACCCATCCGGTGAATTTGCCCGAAGGTCGGTGCGACCACGTCATTCCCGATTGACTAGCTTCAGAATAGTGACAGATGGCCTCAAGTAACGAAGCAACCGGCCGCGAGCCGTTCAATTGGAGGCGCACCTGGGCGTTGGCTGTAGCCATCGCACTGCATACGTTCGCATTCCTTCTGCTGGTGGCGCCGATGGCACCGCCGAAACAGGCAACGAAGGAGGCAGAGCGTGTCGTCCAGGTGAACTTCATCGAGCCGCCGCCGCCGCCGCCGCCGCCGCCGCCGCCGCCGCCGACGCCCCCCAAGGCGCCGCCGCCGAAGATCATCCAGCAGGTGCCGCCGCCGCCGACCCCGCCGCCGCCGGCTCCGCCGCCGGCTGTCGAGGAGCCGTCGACCAACGTGGTGTATGCGCCGCCGCCGGCACCCCCGGCGCCGCCTGCACCGCCGTCGGACATCACGGCGAGCCAGGACATCAGCTACAACAGCCGGTTGCAGCCCCGCTACCCGCCACAGGCGATCCGCCAGCGGCACGAGGGCACCACCGTGTTGCTGATCCTGGTCGACGTAAACGGCGCACCGAAGGACATCAAGGTAGAAAAGTCCAGCGGACACCGCGAATTGGATCGGGCGGCCATTCAGGCGGCACAGAAATGGCGCTTCAATCCCAGCATCAAGAACGGGCAGAAGACGGAAGGTTATGTCCGTGTTCCAGTTGCCTGGAATCTCAACCAGCTGTAACCGCGTCGGTTACAGTTCAAGTTCACGCTTGATTTCCCAAAGGTAGCGTTATGTTCTTCCAAACTACTCCTCCGTCCGGTGGCACCTCCAACGCCGAAGCCATGAAGTCCATGGGTTTCGACCATCTGATCCAGAACTTCGATTTCCTCGGCTGGATCGTGTTCGTCACGCTGGTCATCATGTCGTTCATGTCGTGGTACTACATCATCGCCAACTCCATTCGCAACGCGATGGTGCGTTCGCGCGCCGACCGCGTGATCGAGGCCTTCTGGGGCACTACCTCGACCCAGGACGCCATCCGCGAGCTGGAAGCCCAGCCCAAGAACGAGCCGTTCTCCAAGATCGCCCTGGACGCCGCCTCGGCGGTCGCCCATCACCAGCAGGCCGCCAGCGGCACCGGTCGCCTGGCCGAGACGCTGAGCCGTTCGGAGTTCATCGATCGCGCCCTGCGTCAGGCCGTGGCCCGCGAGAGCCTGCGTCTGGAGACTGGCATGACCCTGCTGGCGACCGTTGGCTCGGCTGCGCCGTTCATCGGTCTGCTCGGTACCGTGTGGGGCATCTACCACGCACTGATCAGCATCTCGGCCAGCGGCAACGCCTCGATGGAAGCGGTTGCCGGTCCGGTGGGTGAGGCGCTGATCATGACCGCGTTCGGTCTGTTCACCGCGATCCCGGCCGTGCTTGCGTACAACTTCTTCAACCAGTCCAACCGCGCCACGTTTGCCCGCTTCGATGAGTTCGCGCACGACCTGCACGACTTCTTCGCGACCGGCGCCCGCGTCGAGAGCAAGTGAGGGATTGACCCATGGCAATGAGTACCGGGGGTAACGCCGGCGGCCCGATGTCAGAGATCAACGTCACGCCGCTGGTCGACGTGATGTTGGTGCTGCTGATCATCTTCATGATCACGGCGCCGCTGATGTCACACCGGATTACGGTTCCCCTGCCGACAGCGAATCCGAAGACCAAGGACGAGACCCAGCACGTTCCGCCGATCGATCTGGCCATCAAGCAGGATGGGTCGATGTATCTGGACGATGCGCCGGTGACCGAGGCGGAACTGAAGGCGCAGTTCGCGGTGGCCGCGGCCAAGTCGCCGCAGCCGGAGCTGCAGATCCGTGCCGACAAGGCGACCGAATACCGTTATGTGCGCAAGGCTCTCGGTGACGCCAAGTCCCAGGGCATGGTCCATGTCGGCTTCATGACTACCGGCAAGGAGTAACCAGCCATGGCATTCAGTTCCGGAAGTGGCAAGGGCCCGATGGCCGACATCAACGTCACCCCGCTGGTCGACGTGATGCTGGTGCTGTTGATCATCTTCATGATCACCGCGCCGATGCTGACCCACAAGGTGAAAATCGATCTTCCGCAGCCCAATCCGAACGTGCAACAGCCGGATGAGCCGCTGGAGCCGATCCACCTGAAGATCGACCGTGCCGGCGCGTTCTACTGGAACGACACCCCGGTGGACGAGTTGGGCCTGCGCGCCCAGATCGCGGTGATCTCGCAGCAGTCCAACCAGCCGGAGTTGCAGATCAACGCTGACGACGGCGTGGCCTACGAGGTGGTAGCCCGCGTGCTGTCCGACGCCAAGAGCTACGGCCTGACCAAGATCGGTTTTACCGAAGCCCAGTAAGGCTTCGTTTGCGACGCTACCTTCGAAAACCCCCGCTTCGGCGGGGGTTTTTCGTTGTGCGCACACGCGGACCGCTGGCGCGATCGGCGTTCAGGCCAGGATCTGCAGGTAGTTGCGTACGGTCTGGGCGAGGCCCTCGTAGAGCGCCTCGCCGATCAGGGCGTGACCGATCGACACTTCGGCCAGCCCCGGAATCGCCGCGCGCAAGGTGCCCAGGTTGGCCTGGTTGAGGTCGTGGCCGGCATTTACCGCCAGCCCCAGCTTCTGGGCCTGTCGAGCCGTCTCCACGCATTCGGCCAGGGCCGCGTGCGCGTCGCCGGCGGCAAACGCCTCGGCATAGGGCCCGGTGTAGATCTCCACGCGCTCGGCGCCCAGCGCCGCGGCCAGTTCCAGGTGCTCGGCGCCCGGATCGACAAACAGGCTGACCCGGCAGCCGCACTCGCGCAGCTGATCGATCAACGGCGCCAGGCGCTCGCGATCGGCGGCCAGGTCGAAGCCATGGTCGGAGGTGATCTGCCCGTCGCTGTCCGGCACCAGCGTGACCTGGGTCGGGCGGACCTCGCGCACCAGGGCCAGCAGGCCGGGATAGGCACCGCGCGCGGGCGCGAACGGGTTGCCCTCGATGTTGTATTCGGCGCGGCCACGCAGCATCGACGCCAGCGCGCGCACGTCATCGGGACGCACATGTCGCAGGTCAGGGCGCGGGTGGACCGTGATCCCGCCGCAGCCGGCGTCCAGGCAGGTCTGCGCCGCGGCGCAGATGTCCGGCTCGCGGCCACCACGCGAGTTGCGCAGTACCGCAATCTTGTTGAGGTTGACGCTGAGCAGGGTCATGACGGTCGCGGTTCCAGTGGGCGCGCGGTCAGCGCGCAAGGTCGGTTTCCGAAGCCGTGGTTGGACAGTCGGCAGCCTGGGCAAGTTTACGCAGCCGCAGCTTGTGGGCGCCACCGCGCCAGGCAAGTGCCGCCAGATAGTCGCCATCGAGCTCGATCGACTGGAGCTGCCATGCGCGTGGGTCCTCGCCTTCGAGCGCCTCCAGCCGCACGCCGCCGGGGTCCTGCGCGATGCTCAACCGGTGCAGGCCGAACGCAATGCCGCGCCCCAGGGCCTTGAGCACGGCTTCCTTGGCGGTCCAGCGGGACAGAAACGCGCGTGCCAGCTCGTCGTTCGGCAGGGCGGCCAGCGCGGCCGCTTCGGCAGGGGCAAAGAAGCGTTGCGCCAACGCCAGCGCGCGCGGCCGAGGGCGCAGCCGCTCCAGGTCGATGCCTGGTTGCACATTGCGCGCCAGCGCCACCACGGCGCGCTCACCGCAGTGCGACCAGTTGAACCGCAGCGAGGGCGGGCCGGCCAGCTCCGGGCGGCCGTGCGGGTTGTGGATCAATGCCACCTGGCCGGGAGCGCACCCGAGATACCGGCCGAGCAGCCGCAGCAGCGGCTGGCGACCCTGGCCGCGCTCGTACACGAGCTGCCAGAGATGGATCTCGTCTTCGGGCAGGGGCTCTGCTAGCGTGGCATCGGCGGGGCGCATGCCCGCATCGTGACCGCCGCTGCGGCGATCCACAAGCCGGCGGTCCGCCCGCTCGGGGGTAAGTCGCTTGATTGACGGATGGCTGCTGCTGCTGGTGTCGCTGCTGTACGTGGGTCTGCTGTTCGTGGTCGCCTACCTGGGCGACCGCCGGCCGCTGTACCCGCGCCAGCCCAAGCTGCGCCCGATCATCTACAGTCTGGCACTGGCGGTGTACTGCTCGTCCTGGACCTTCTACGGGGCGGTGGGTACGGCGGCACGCGACGGGCTGGCCTATCTGCCGATCTACCTGGGGCCGATGCTGCTGTTCGGTTTCGGCTTCGGACTGATGCGCCGACTGGTCCGGATCGCCGGCCATCGCAAGATCACCTCGATCGCCGACTTCATCGCCGCGCGCTTCGGCCGGTCGCACGGGCTGGCGGCGCTGGTGGCGATCATCGCCGTGATGGCGGTGGTGCCCTACATTGCATTGCAGTTCAAGGCGGTGGCGATGTCCTTCAGCGTACTGGGCAGCGCGGCCCGGCTGGGTGGGGGCGGGCACGGCGTGGACAGTGCCCTGTGGTGCGCAGTGTTGCTGGCCGGCTTCGCGATCCTGTTCGGCACCCGCAGCATCGACGCCACCGAGCACCATCACGGCATGGTGCTGGCGGTGGCGCTGGAATCGCTGATCAAGCTGCTCGCCTTTCTCGCGCTGGCGGTCTACGCCTGCTGGAAGGGGCCCGGCCTGGCCGGCACCCTCCAGGTGCCGCTGGACGGCCTCGGCCATGCCGCCTCGTCCGGCTTCGTGGCGCAGACGGTGCTCGCGTTCTGCGCCATGTTCTGCCTGCCGCGGCAGTTCCAGATCGGCGTGGTCGAATGCGAGGATGCCTCCGACCTGGGTCGGGCACGCTGGATGCTGCCGTTGTACCTGGGGTTGATCAGCCTGGCGGTGCTGCCGATCGTTGCCGCCGGGCTGGATCTGCCCGCGGTGCGCAATGGTCTGCCCGATGCATGGGTGCTCAACCTGCCGATGGCCCATGGCGATCGCGGCATGGCCCTGCTGGCTTTCATCGGCGGTCTGTCGGCGGCGACCGGCATGGTGATCGTGGCCTCGGTGGCGTTGTCGACCATGATCAGCAACGACCTGGTGATGCCGGCGCTGCTGCGGGTGCGCCGGTTGCGGCTGGAGCAGCGCGACGACCTGTCGCAACTGGTGCTGCGGGTGCGCCGGGTGGCGATCGCGCTGCTGGCGGCAATGGCCTACCTGTATTACCGGGCCGCGGCGGATGCCGACAGCCTGGCCACGACCGGCTTGCTTGCCTTCGCCGCGGTGGCGCAATTCGCGCCGGCGCTGGTGGCGGCGTTGTACTGGCCGGCCGCCAGCCGTCGCGGGGTGGCGGTCGGACTGCTGGCGGGCTTCTCGGTCTGGTTCTATACCCTGTTGCTGCCGGCCCTGGCCCGCTCGGCAGCGTGGGTGCAGGACGGCCCGTTCGGCTGGAGCGGATTGCGCCCGCAGGCGTTGTTCCAGCTCAGTGGCTGGGACCCGGTCATGCACGGCACGTTCTGGTCGCTGCTGGTCAACATCGCCTGTCTGGTGTTCATCTCGCTGCGCTTTCGTCCGAGCCTGGAGGAGCGCCTGCACGCGGCGATGTTCGTCGACGCCGGGCCGGACGGCGCCCCCGGGTCGGGCGACTGGCGGGGACGGGTGCGGGTGGCCGACCTGCACACCATTGCCGAGCGGATCGTCGGCCAGCGCAGCAGCACCCGCGCGTTCGCGCTGGAGGCGCGCCGCCGCGGCCACGCGCTGCAGCCCAACGAAGCGGCGGACCGACCGCTGATCCAGTTCACCGAGCGACTGCTTGCCTCGGCGGTGGGTGCGGCCAACGCCCGGCGGATCCTGATCGGTGCACTGTCCGGCAGCGGCCTGGACATCGCCGAGGCGATGGCGCTGATGGACGAGGCCTCGCAGGAACTGCGCTTCAACCGCGGGTTGCTGGCCACCACCCTGGAAAACGTGTCGCAGGGGATCAGCGTGGTCGACGCGGACATGCGCCTGGTCGCCTGGAACCGCCGCTACCTGGAACTGTTCGACTATCCCGACGGGATGGTTCACGTCGGCGTGCCGGTACAGGAGCTGATCGGCCGCAACGCCGAGCAGGGCGAGTGCGGTCCCGGCGAGGTCGAACAGCACGTGGCCAAGCGCATCCAGCACATGCGCGCCGGATCCTCGCACCTGTTCCAGCGGGTGCGTCCGGACGGTACCGTGATCGAGATGCGCGGTCGTGCCCTGCCCGGAGGCGGCTACGTCACCACCTATACCGACGTCACCGCCTACAAGCATGCCGAGCAGGCGCTGATCGAGGCCAACGAGACGCTCGAGCAGCGCGTCGAGCAGCGCACCGCCGAGCTGTCCGAGGCGCTGGCGGCCACCGCCCAGGCCAGGCAGGCGGCCGAAGCGGCGAACCTGTCCAAGACCCGCTTCCTGGCCGCCGCCAGCCACGATCTGCTGCAGCCGCTGAACGCCGCGCGCCTGTTCACCTCGGCGCTGCGCCAGCAACCGGGCCTGGACCCGGAGGCCAGCGCGCTGGCCGAGCGCATCGAAGCCTCCTTCCGCGCCGCCGAGGATCTGCTTGACGCACTGCTGGACACCTCGCGCCTGGACGCGGGCAGCTATCGACCGGAGCCGGGCGCGTTCGCCCTGGCCGATCTGTTCGAGACGCTCAAGGGCCAGTTCGCCGTGATCGCCGAGCAGCGCGGCTTGCGCCTGCGGGTGGCGCGCACCTCGTTGTCGGTCCACAGCGACCCGCAACTGCTGCGACGCGTCGTGCAGAACTTCCTTTCCAACGCGCTGCGCTACACCCGCCACGGCGGCGTCCTGCTGGGCGCGCGTCGGGTCGACGGGCAGGTGCGCATCGAGGTCTGGGATTCCGGCCCCGGCATCGCCGAAGCGCAGCGTTCGCGCATCTTCGGCGAGTTCCAGCGGATCGAGCAACCTTCACCATGGGGAGAGAAGGGGCTGGGCCTGGGGCTGTCCATCTGCGACCGCCTGGCGGGCATCCTCGGCCACCGCCTGCATCTGCAATCGCGTCCGCCGCATGGCAGCTGCTTCGGCATCAGCGTACCGCGGCACGCACCGGTGCCGCAGCGCCCGTACCGGGTGCAGCGCAGCGGACCGGGCGAGCAACTGCCGCTGCACGTGCTGTGCCTGGACAACGACGAGGCGATCCTCGAGGGCATGCGCGCGCTGCTGGGGCGCTGGGGCGTGGACTGCCGGCTGGCGCGCGACCTGGATCAGGCCAGAGCCGAGCTGGCGCAGCAGCCGATCGACCTGATCCTGGCCGACTACCACCTCGCCGACGGGGTCGACGGCCTGCAGGCGCTGGCTGCATTGGCAGACACATGCCATCGGCTGCCGCCGGCGGCACTGATCACCGCCGATGGCAGCGGCGAGTTGAAGCAACGCGCCAGGGCCATGGGCTATCCGGTGCTGCACAAGCCGGTGCGGCCAGCGGCACTGCGCGCCCTGCTCGCCGCCCTGCTGCGCCACGCCCCCACCGAGTGATCCGGGCTACTCCGCGTCGGGCAACGCGGGCATGCTGGCCGGATCCATCGCCAGCTGGTTTGCCGCCAGCGCCACCTGGGTGCGGTTGTTCACCCCCAGCTTGCGCATGATCGCGGTCATGTGTGCCTTGATGGTGGCTTCGGATACCCCCAGCTCCCAGGCGATCTGCTTGTTGAGCAGGCCTTCGGCGAGCATGGTCATCACCCGGAACTGTTGCGGGGTGAGGGTGGCGATCTGTGCCGCGACGGCCGCTTCGCCGCCATGCAGCTGGCTGGGGCCTTCCAGCAGCGCCGGCGAGGACCACACATCGCCGTCGAGTACCGCGCCGATGGCCCGGACGATCTCCTCCACCGGGGCCGACTTGGCGATGTATGCCGAGGCGCCATGGGCCAGCGCACGCCGCGCCACCTGTGCTTCCTCGTGCCCGGAGACCACGATCGTGGGCAGGCCCGGGTATTGCCCGCGGATATGCGCCAGCGCCGAGTAGCCGCGGGCACCGGGCATGTGCAGGTCCAGCAGCAGCAGCTCGGCGTCCGGGAAGTGCTCGATCAGTCCGAGCAGCTCGTGCACGCTGTCGGCCGCATGCACCCGCGCCCCCGGTACCGCGGTCAGCACCGCCCGCTGCAACGCGTCGCGGAACAGCGGGTGGTCGTCGGCAAGCAGGATGTCGGTCATGGTCGTGGTGTACCGGCCGTCGGCGGTCGCGGACTACCGGTTGAGCCGCTCATCGACCAGGCTCCTGACCACCGCCGGGTCGGCCAGCGTGGTGATGTCGCCCAGCTGGTCCGGCTGGTTCTCGCCGATCTTGCGCAGGATCCGGCGCATGATCTTGCCCGAACGGGTCTTGGGCAGGCCCGGAGCCCACTGCAGGTAGTCCGGCGTGGCGATCGGTCCGATTTCCTTGCGCACCCAGGCGATCAGTTCCTTGCGCAGCGCATCGCTGCCGTTCTCGCCGGCGATCAGCGTCACGTAGGCGTAGATGCCCTGGCCCTTGATGTCGTGCGGGCAGCCGACCACCGCCGCCTCGGCCACCTTCGGGTGCGCCACCAGCGCGCTCTCCACCTCGGCGGTGCCCAGCCGGTGCCCGCTGACGTTGATCACGTCGTCGACCCGGCCGGTGATCCAGTAATACCCGTCCGCGTCGCGACGCGCGCCATCGCCGGTGAAGTAGTTGCCCGGGTAGGCGCTGAAATAGGTGTCGACGAAGCGCTGATGGTCGCCGTAGATGGTGCGCATCTGGCCCGGCCAGGAATCGGTGATCAGCAGGTTGCCTTCGGCCGCACCCTCCTGCACGGTGCCCTCGGCGTCGACGATCGCCGGCTTTATGCCGAAGAACGGCCGCGTGGCCGAGCCGGGCTTGGTTGCGATGGCGCCGGGCAGCGGGGTGATCAGGATGCCGCCGGTCTCGGTCTGCCACCAGGTATCGACGATCGGGCAGCGACCGTCGCCGACCACGCGGTGGTACCACTCCCAGGCTTCCGGATTGATCGGCTCGCCGACCGAACCGAGCACCCGCAGCGACGCGCGCGAGCAGGCCTTGACCGGGCCTTCGCCGTCGCGCATCAGGGCGCGAATCGCAGTGGGCGCGGTATAGAACAGGCTGACCTTGTGCTTGTCCACCACCTGCCAGAAGCGGCTGGCATCGGGGTAGCTCGGCACACCCTCGAACATCACCGTGGTGGCGCCATTGGCCAGCGGCCCGTACACCACGTAGCTGTGCCCGGTGACCCAGCCGACGTCGGCGGTGCACCAGTAGATGTCGTCCTCGCGCAGGTCGAACACCAGTTCGTGGGTGTAGCTGGCGTACACCAGATAGCCACCGGTGGTGTGCAGCACCCCCTTGGGCTTGCCGGTGGAGCCTGAGGTGTACAGCACGAACAGCGGGTGCTCCGCCTCCACCGGGGTCGGCGGGCAGTCGGCGGACTGGCCGTCCATCAGCACGTGCCAGTAGCGGTCGCGCGGCGACTGCATCGCCACCGCACTGCCGGTGTGGCGGACCACGATGACGGTCTCCACGCTTTGGGTGCCCGGACGCTCCAGCGCGGCGTCGACATTGACCTTCAGCGGGATCGGCTTGCCCGCACGACGACCCTCGTCGGCGGTGATCACCACCTTGGCGGTGGAGTCGGCAATCCGTCCGGCCAGCGAGTCCGGCGAGAAGCCGCCGAACACCACCGAATGGATCGCGCCGATCCGGGCGCAGGCCAGCATCGCCACCGCCGCCTGCGGGATCATCGGCAGGTAGATCGCCACCCGGTCGCCCTTGACCACGCCCAGGTGCTTGAGCGTGTTGGCGAACTTGCAGACCTGCTCATGCAACTGCCGGTAGCTGAGCGTGTACGACTCGGACGGGTCGTCGCCCTCGAAGATGATCGCCACCTTGTCGCCCCGCTCGGCCAGGTGGCGGTCCAGGCAGTTGGCCGCCACGTTGAGCTGGCCATCGTCGTACCAGCGGATGTGCAGGTCGGCCGGATCGAACGAGACATCCCTGATCCGGGTCGGCGGCACGATCCAGTCCAGCCGCTGCCCGACGCGTCGCCAGAAGCCCTCCGGATCGTCCACCGATTCGGCGTACAGCCGCTCGTAATCGTCCGCCCGGACGCGGGCATGGGCGGCGAAAGTGGGGTCGACCGGATGGATGCTGGACATGGCTGGCCTCCTGCTGGCGGATCGGGTGGGACCGACGCCTGGCGCCGGCGGATGCATCGGAGTGTATCCCGCGGCGGTGTGATGGCGATGAGCGGCACGATCGACTTTGGTCGAATATCGACCAAAGGCGAATGGCGGTCCCCACCGCCGCGTGAGCATGCTCGTCCTGCCATCGACCCTCACTGCCGGGAGACGCATGCATGAAACGGCCCCACACGAACCGCCACGCCATGCTCGCCCTGGCGCTTGCCTGTGCCTTGGGCGTCCCGTTGGCAGCCCAGGCGCAAAGCGACAGTCGCGAACAGCAGCTGGAGCAACGCGTGGCGCAACTGGAGCAACAGCTCGGCGAGTTGAAGGCGATGATCCGCGCGCAGCAGGCGGCGCCGCCGGCTGCCCCGGCACAGACCGTGGCCGCGGCGCCGGCAGCCAAACCCGCCACGCCGGCCAGCGATACCGGCATCTCGATGGCGATGCACGGCTTCATCAGCGCCAGCGCCTTCAGCCAGAGCAAGAGCTTCACCTTCGGCAACGGCCAGAACGCCGAATTCCCGGTACCGGGCTCGCGCGGGTCGCTCAGTGGCGTCGATATTCGCAACAGCCGCTTCTGGTTCGACTTCAGCGGCGGTGAGTTCGCCGGCAACTGGACCGGTGGCGGGCGCATCGAGGCCGACTTCTTCGGCGGCTTCAACGGCACCGGCCCGTACAGCCAGCAGCAACCCACGCCGCGCCTGCGCCAGGCCTACATGGACCTGAAGAACGCCGACACCGGCAGCACCGTGCGCATCGGCCAGCAGTGGGACCTGATGTTCCCGCTGGACAACGTGCCCACCTCGCTGTCGCACATCGCCTTTCCGCTGGGCTTCGGTGCCGGCTTCGTCGGCTGGCGCTTCCCCGGCGTGGTCTGGATGCAGGACCTCAACCACGGCAGCACCGGGCCCAAGTGGCGCTTCGACCTGGGCGCGTTCGAGGGCAGCTGGAACGGCCCGGGCAACAACCTCGACTATCTCACCGCCGGCAATGCCGGGTTCCGGCCCCAGGTGGAGGCTCGCCTGCGCGTGCAGGATGCCAGCTGGGTCGCCTATGCGGTGGCGCACTACAGCCGTGTGGACCTCAACGGCGTCGGCGGCACCGCCGCCGCGCCGGTCCAGTCCAGCGTCCAGAGCGTCGGCTACGAGCTCGGGGGCACCTGGCATCCGGGTCCGTGGACGTTCAAGGGGCTGGTCTATTCGGGCAAGGGCCTGGGCCAGATCTTCGGTGCGCTGGCGCAGTTCGGCGACATCCAGGAAACCGGCGGCTTCCTGCAGGCCGGCTACGCCTTCACCCCGCACTGGAGCGCCAACGCCTTCTACGCGGTCAGCCGGCCGGACACGGCCGACGTCATCCGCTGGCTCGGCAACGGCTCCAGCGGGCGGCTGAGAAACCGCCAGGCCGCGCTTGGACTGCAGTACACCGCCGGCGCCTACGAGCTGGGCGTGGAGTGGATGTACGACAAGCTGACCTCCACCAGCGACGGTACCGACCGGACCACCACCGCCGGAAACCAGCTCAGCCTCAGCGCGCTGTACCACTTCTGACACGCGCCGGCGCAGCTGTCGGGTCAGCCCGCGCCAGCACGCCGCTTTCGGACTTCCAGACGTCCATCATCACTGCCTGGCAGACGCCGGCAGAGGGCCACCGGGAACCTTTCCGCACGGGAAGGCCTTCACCAACGGGGAGAACACACATGGCGACCATCGCAGCCGACGCCGGTGCACCGCTCGACGTAAGCCACAAGCGCATCATCCTGGCGTCCAGCCTGGGAACCGTCTTCGAGTGGTACGACTTCTACCTGTACGGGTCGCTCGCGGTGATCATCGGCCGGCAGTTCTTTTCCGGACTGAACGAGGCCAGCCAGCTGGTGTTCGCCCTGCTGGCCTTCGCCGCCGGCTTCGCGGTGCGCCCGTTCGGCGCGCTGGTGTTCGGCCGCATCGGCGACCTGGTCGGGCGCAAATACACCTTCCTGGTCACCATCGTGATCATGGGCCTGTCCACCTTCCTGGTCGGCGTGCTGCCCGGTTACGGCAGCATCGGGGTGATGGCGCCGGTGATCCTGATTGCGCTGCGCCTGCTGCAGGGCCTGGCGCTGGGTGGCGAGTATGGCGGCGCGGCCACCTATGTGGCCGAGCACGCGCCACACGGCAAGCGCGGTCTGTACACCAGTTTCATCCAGATCACCGCCACCTTCGGTCTGTTCCTGTCGCTGCTGGTGATCCTGGGCTGCAAGTGGGCGCTGGGTGACCGCTTCGACGACTGGGGCTGGCGCATCCCGTTCCTGCTGTCCTCGGTGCTGCTGGCGGTGTCGGTGTACATCCGCCTGCAGCTGGCCGAGTCGCCGGTGTTCAAGCAGATGAAGGAAGAGGGACGGCATTCCACCGCGCCGCTGACCGAATCGTTCGCCCGCTGGGGCAACCTGAAGCTGGTGCTGCTGGCGCTGTTTGGCGCCACCGCGGGCCAGGCGGTGGTGTGGTACTGCGGCCAGTTCTACGCGATGTACTTCCTGGGCAGCACGCTGAAGATCGATGCCACCACCACCCAGTTGCTGATCGCCGCGGCGCTGCTGATCGGCACACCGTTCTTCGTGGTGTTCGGCTGGCTGTCGGACAAGATCGGGCGCAAGCCGGTGGTGCTGGCCGGTTGCCTGCTGGCGGCACTGACCTACTTCCCGATCTTCAAGGCGCTCACCCACTACGGCAATCCGGCGATCGAGGCAGCCACCACGGCGGCCCCGATCACGGTGCGCGCTGCGCCGGGCGACTGCAGCGTGCAGATCGACCTGATCGGCAAGAAGGTGTTCACCAGTTCCTGCGACGTGGCCAAGAGCTACCTGGCCAAGCGCGGCGTGCCCTATCGCAACGTGGAGGCGCCCGCCGGCAGCACTGCGGTAGTCACCGTCGGTGGCACCGAGTTCGAGTCGTTCAACGGCAGTACGCTGAGCAAGCCGGAGTTCGCCGCCCGCAGCACCGCGTTTGCCGGACAGGTGGGAAGCGCCCTGGCCGATGCCGGCTATCCGGCCAAGGCCGACCCGGCGCAGACCAACAAGGTGATGCTGGTGTTGCTGCTGACCCTCCTGGTGCTGTACGTGACGATGGTCTACGGGCCGATCGCGGCATGGCTGGTGGAGATGTTCCCCACGCGGATCCGCTACACCTCGATGAGCCTGCCATACCACATCGGCAATGGCTGGTTCGGCGGCTTCCTTCCCTCGGTGTCGTTCGGCATCGTCGCGGCCACCGGCAACTTCTACGCCGGCCTGTGGTACCCGGTGGCGATCGCCAGCATGACTTTCGTGGTCGGATTGTTGTTCGTGCGCGAGACCAAGGACGTCAACCTGGAGGCCTGAGCAGCCGCTCCGCTGGGGAAACGCCGCGGCACACCGCGGCGTTTCCGCGCGTTCCGAACCGTCTGTCGCACGGGTCGGTCGCCCACGGGGCGCTACCATCGGCGCTCCGGGCGCACGAGGGCGTACCGGGCGACCGGAACCCTGCAGGCGGTCGGCCCCGATGCCCCGCGGCCATCCACCCTGCAGCTGGTCGACGGCGGCTATTTCGAGAATTCCGGCGCAACCACCCTGCGTGAAGTGATGCATGCGTTGCAAGCGCGGGCCGACGCTCGCGGCCAGCAGTTGCGGTTCATCGTGCTGCACATAAGCAACGATCCGGCACTCGACCCCTTCATCGCGCCGCGCCGGTACAGCCGTGCGCACTTCATGCCGGTGTACGCGGCCGGTTGCGCCGCCATCGCGCGGGGCCGGCCCGGTCTGCGCGGCGAAGCGGTGGCGCCACTGCAGGCGTTGATGGACACCCGCAACGCCCGCGGCAGCTATGCGCGTACCGAGTGGCTCGGCGCTCTGCGGTTCGATCCGGACGATCCGCCGCAGGGCGACCTGCTCTGGCACTTCCGCCTGTGCGCCGGCGGCTACCCGATCCCGCTGGGCTGGACCGTGTCCACCCCGGTATTCGACGAGATGCAACAGCAGCTCACCGACAACTACCCGGTCGCAGCCATGGCGCGAGCACTGGCGCGGCAACTGGGCGGCCCGACCACGGCATCGGCGGTCGCCAACGGTCGCAGCCGGTAGCCGGTAGCCGGATACCGGCCCGGTTGCTCCGGGCGGACGCTTCCGTAGCGCGAAATACTGACGGCCGCCGCCGATTGAGGCACGATGTGGATGGGGCGGATGGCTGGGGACAGGCATGGGCGTGCGGGACCGCGCAGGTGGAGGGCTCCGCGAGCGCTTTTATCGGAGCGTCGCAGAGACCCTCACGCTGTTGCATACCGCGCCCGGTTACGACCGCCGCGCGGCAATGTCCCAGGTCGTGGGCACGCTGGCCTCGGCGATGCACTTCCCGCTGGTCTGGATCGGCCGCCGCGAGCCGGAGCAATCGTCGGTGCGGGTGCTGGCCGCGGCCGGCCCGTCCGCCGATTACGCCGCCGACCTGCGGCTAAGTGCCGATGAAGGCGAGCCGGGCGGGCGTGGCCCGGTGGGGCTGGTGCTGCGCGAGCGCAAGGCGCGGGTCACCACCATCGACGCCCCGGAGTTCTCCACCTGGCGCATGGCGGCCGACCGCTACGGTTTCGGTTCCTGCATCGTGGCCGCGTCGAGCACGCCGGACGGTGGCCAGTTGGTCCTTGCCGCGTACGCACGCGAAACCCGGCTGGTGCTCAGCGAGGAAATGCTCGACTGGGCACAGCGGCTGGTCGACGAGCTGGCGCGGTTCTGGGAGCACCAGGGGCTGCTCGACCGCGACGTGCGCATGAGCCGCTACCGCGATGCCCAGCGGATGATCCAGCGGGCGTTGCTGGATCAGCCCGATCCACAGGCGGTATTCCGAACCCTGGCCGAGGCGCTGGTGGACGTGGCCGGGGCCGCTGCGGTGGATGTCTACACCGCCGACGGCGCGGACCGCCAGTTGCGCCGGGTCGCCCTGGTCGGGCCCATGGCGCAGGCGATGCGCCAGCTGCCCACGCCGCCGGCGTTCAGCGAAGGCCCCCTGATATACACGCCGACCGCGGCCTACATGAGCGGCTCCTCGGTGGTCCGCACCCACCCGGCCCGGCATGAGGGCGTGTCGGCGGCGTGGAAGAGCGAGCCGCTGGCGCAGATGGGGGCGGTGGGGTGCTGGCCGCTGCTGGCCGAACGCCAGGGCAGCGAGCGGCAGTCGCCGCCGCTGGGCGTGTTCGCGGTGGTGACCGTGGAGCCGGACGCCTTCGATGCGGACATGTGCGCACTGCTCGACGAGATTGCCGACGCGACCAGCCTGGCCCTGGTCCAGCACCAGCAGCGCGACGCCCTGCGCCAGGAACAACAGCGGCAGGCGTACCTGGCCTCGCACGATGCGCTGACCGACCTGCCCAACCGTCGCGCGCTGGACCGTCATCTGGAGCAGGTGCTGGAGCATGCCCAGCGCAGTGGCAAGCTGGTCGCGGTCGGTCTGCTCGACCTGGACGACATGAAGCCGATCAACGACCACCATGGGCATGCCGCTGGCGACCGGATCCTGGTCGAGACGGCCGCCCGCCTGCGCCAGGTGTCGCGCCGCGAGGACTATGTCGCGCGCTTCGGTGGCGACGAATTCGTGCTGGTATTCGAGGATCTCGACGGCGAGCAGGACCTCGACCCGCTGCTCGACCGCGTCTGGCAGGCGCTGCGGCAGCCGCTTCGCGTCGGTTCGGCCCAGTTGCGGCTTTCGGCAAGCCTGGGGATTGCGCTGTTCCCGCTGCATGCCAGTGCCAGCGGAGAGCAGTTGCTGCGGCTCGCCGACCAGGCCATGTACCAGGTCAAGGCCCAGAAGCAGCTGCGTGCGCGCTGGTGGTCGCTACCCTCGCCGGAGACCGCCTCCGATCCGGTCGAGCGGCCCGACGAGCGCCCGCTGACCCCTTATGGCGCGCTTGCCGCCGAGCTGCTGGAGCCGTGCCGGGAGAAGCTCCTGCCGCGTCTGCCCGAGCTGGCGGAAACCTATTATGCCGGCCTGCTTACCCATGCCGGGGTGGCGCGGTTGCTCGGTACTCTGCCGGCGGCCGATGTGGAAGCGGCCAAACGGCGCCTGCAACGACTGCTCGGACGCTTGCTCGATCCGCGTCTGCAGGCAGCGCGGCATCTGCGCAAGGCCAGCCAGGCCGGCTTTTTCCATGCCGTGTGCAGTGTGGAGGAAGTGTGGTTGCTCGAAGCGGTGGAGCGGCTGCGAGAATTGCTGGCGGGAGTACTCGGATCGGGTGCGCACCGCGACCGCCGACCACTGGACGTGGTGCTGCAGCGGCTGAGCCTGGAAAGCCAGTGGCAGCTCGAGGCAATGCGCGACCTGCAGCGGCGCCGGGTGGCGGTGCTGGCCCGGATCAACGCGCTGGCCTGGTCGGCCGACACCTACCTGGACCTGATCCAGGGCGTGGTCGATGTGCTTGCCGCGCACAAGGAGGTGACCTCCTGCGCGGTCGGTCGGCCCGATGCGCAGGACCAGCTGACCTACGAGGCGGTGGCCGGACGACCGTTCGAGCAGTACCTGCGCCGGCTGGCGCGCAGCGAGGCGTCGCCGATCACGGTGGACGCGACCCGGCAGGGCGGCGGACCCAGCGGGCGGGCGTGGCGCACCGGCGCGATCCAGCGCTGCGCGCACTACGGCACCGATCCGGCCATGGCGGCCTGGCGCGAGGTCGCCCTGGGGCTGGGTATCGTCTCGAGCGTGGCGATACCGCTGTCACCGCAACCGTATACGCCGGTGGCGGTGCTGACCCTCTATAGCCGCTACGCCGGCGGCTTCCAGAGCGACGACCAGCAGGCCTTTGCCGAGCAGGTCAAGACAGTGCTCGACCTGGCATTGGTCAGGCTGTCCCCGCCACGTCCGGGCGCGGCGCTGCTGCCGTTCATCGTCCGCGAGCGCTGGCGCACGATGGCCGCCACTACCGCGATCCAGATGCATTACCAGCCGGTGATCCGGCTGGCCGACGGGAGGGTGGTCGAAGTGGAAGCGCTGGCGCGCCTTCGCGACGAGGACGACAGCCTGGTGATGCCCGGACGATTCCTGCCCGCGCTGGGCGAGGATGACCTGGTCGGGCTGTTCAGGCAGGCGTTGTCGCAGGCTGCCGGCGTCCGCCAGGTGTTGTGCCAGGGTGGCCAGGCGCTGGCGGTTTCGGTGAACGCCCCCGCCGCCGCGCTGGAAGATCCGCGTTACGCGGCGATTGCCGCCGAGGTGCTGGCCGACGGCAGCTGCCCGATCGATGCGGTACTGCTCGAGATCCTCGAGTCGCCCTTCGGCAGCGAGCACGCGGCACCGACCTCGATGGCGGGCATGCAGGCGCTGCGGGCGCTGGGCTGCCGCCTGGTCGAGGACGACCTGGGCGCCGGCTACAGTTCGCTGATCCGGCTGCGGCAGTGGCCATTCGACCGGGTCAAGATCGACCAGGCGATCGTCGCCGAGGTGAGCGACGACCCGCTGCGCACCCTGCGGTTCATCCGCCAGTTGATCCGGCTCGGTCACGACCTGGGCCTGGAGGTGGTGGTCGAAGGGCTGGAGACGCGCGGCCTGATCGAAGCGGCGTTGATGCTGGACGCTGACCTGGGCCAGGGCTATGCGCTGGCCCGGCCGATGCCGCCGACGCATCTGTCGGCATGGCTGTCCGGCTTTGCGCCGGACTGGGACCGGACCCGACCGGCCACCGCGCTGGGGGCACTGGCCGGGGTACTGGCGTGGGAAGAGCAGTTCGCCGCACTGCCGCCCCAACCGGCCTTCTGGGAGCACCACGCCCACGCGGTGTGCTCCTTCACCGGCTATCTGTCGCTTGCGACCGGGCCGGCCGCCGCGCTGGCCCACAGTCACGCACAGATGCATGCGGCGGCGGAAGCCGGCCCTGCCGACCCAGGCTATCGCGCGGCACGCGACCGCTTCATGGCGATGTTGATCGAGCACGTGCGCAGGGAGGAGGCGGCGCTGCCACCGGGGTAACCGGCGCGGGGTCAGCGGCCCGGCCGGGAGAAGGCCGGAGATACCGACTCAATCGGGTGTGCGGTCCGCCGCGCGTTCCACCTTGCGGTCGCGCCGGAGCGAGCTGACCAGGAGGTTGAGGCCCAGTGCCGCAGCCACCGCAATGAAGCTCACGGCCAGCAGCGGAAGGCCGAACAGCGACGGTCCCTGTTGCATGCGCGCAGTCAGCGCCCCCCCGATCACCAGCGCCGCGATGATCACGCCGGTGGCGATGCGGTTGGCGATCTTTTGCAGGCTTTCCATCATGCGTGACTCTTCCAGCCCGTCCAGCCGGATCCGCAGGCGGTTCTCGGCCAGGGTACGCAGGATCGCCGCCACGTGCTGCGGCGTGTGCCGGGCCAGCTCCTGCATGTCCAGCCATTCGCTGGCCAGGTTGGAGGGCGACAACGAGCCCCATGCCTGGCGTCGCAGGACATCCTGCAGGTAGCTGCCCACCACCGCCCGGGTGTCCAGCTCGGGGTCCAGCGCGTGGGTCACCGCTTCCAGGTTGAGCAAGGTCTTGCCCAGCAGGCTCAGCTCGGCCGGTGGGCGCAGGCCACAGGCGGCGCCGACGCGGGTCAGCTCCAGCACCAGGCGGCCTTCGGAGTAACCGCGGTCGGACGTCTGCGGGCTGGCATAGGCGGCCACCAGCTGGTCGATCCGGCGGCGGTAGGCGTGATGGCGAAAATCCTGCAGTGGCGTGCCCATCGCCTCGCTGATCTCGCCCACCTGCTCGCTGTCGCCGCCGATCGCGCCCAGCAGCAGCTTCAACAGGTGCTGCCGCGTGTGTGGCGGCAGCCGGGCGACCATGCCCAGATCGAACAATGCCAGACGCTGGTCGTCCATCAGCAGCACGTTGCCCGGGTGCGGATCGGCATGCACCAGCCCGTGCACGAAGACCTGGTCCAGGTAGGCCCGCAACAGCTCGCGCGCCTGCGCCTGCATCGGATGTTCCATCCGGCGCACCGGCGGGATGTGCGTGACCTTGATGCCATGTACGCGATCCATGGTCAGCACGCGGGAGGTGGTCAGGCCCTGCACCGGCTGCGGTACGTACAGGCGTTCGTACCCGGCAAGGTTGCGCGCGAAGCAGCGCAGGTTGTCCGCTTCCAGCTCGAAGTCGATTTCATTGGCCAGGCTGTGCCGCAGCTCCTGCACCCATTCGGCGAAGCCGTAGCGCCGGCCCATCTCGGTCATGCGGTCGGCCGCGCCAGCCAGCCGGTCCAGTATTGCCAGATCCTCGCGCAGCGTCTGTGCGATGCCCGGCCGCTGCACCTTGATCACCACCTCGCGCCCATCGCGCAACACCGCTGCGTGTACCTGGGCCATCGAACCGGCGGCCAGCGGTTGCTCCTCGAAGTTTTCGAACAAGGCGCCGATGCGGGCGCCCAGCTCGGCCTCGATCACCTGGCGAACCTGCTCCACCGGAACCGGCATGACATCGTCCTGCATCCGCTCCAGCGCGGACAGGTACGGCGCCGGCACCATATCCGGCCGGGTCGACAGCGCCTGGCCGGCCTTGATGAAAGTGGGACCGAGCGCTTCGAGGTCATCGACGAACTGTTGCGGATCGGCCGTATCGGGGGTACCCGCCTCGTCGGCCAGGGCGGCCTCGTTGAGGTCCAGATCCAGCCCTCCAAACAACCCCGCCTTGCGGTAGCGCAGCACGAAGGCGGCAATCCGGGCATACCGCGACAAGCTGGACGACTGGTTCACACACACACTCCGGGCCGCTTTGCGCCAGCGTGACCGCGCCGCCGGCAAGGTGGCGTCAAGGTGCGCATGCCGCCGGCAAGTCCGGCGGCGATTGTGCTGGCTGCCGTCAACTGTTGGCCAGGAACGGATGCGGTCGACGCGCGTAGCCGTGCCAGCCGCGCCAGCCCAGTGCCACGACCAGCAGGGTCACGATCAGCCAGCCGTCGTTGCGCAAGCCCGGCCAGGCGGTGGGTAGTTCGCTCAAGCCGGTGCTGAAGGCCGGCAGCAGCAGGGTGATCTGGGTCAGGGCGAGCACCGGCGCCACCACGGCAGCCATGGCCCAGCCCGGGAGCGGTCGGCCCCCCAGGATGCACAGCATCAACGCGATCGCCAACCCGGTGCTTCCGATCTGGGCCAGCAACAGAGCCAGCGGAAGACCCACGACATGCAGCGCCGCGGACAACCCTAGCGAGGCCAGAAGCAGCAGGCACTCCACCCGCAGCATCGGCAACAGGCAGGCTTGCAGCAGGCGCCGTTTGAGCAGAGCGTGGCTACCCAGGCCGGGCAGCAACGCCAGCAAGGGCAGTTCGGCGCTGTCCCGCTGCCAACGCTGGTTCAGTTGCATCAGCGGCAGGATCGCAGCCAGGGTGCCGCCAAAGCCGCCCAGCCAGACCACCATCCCCACGCCCAGGTTGTGCAGCATCTCGTTCCATGCCGGGTGAGCGGCCAAACGGCGCGCACCCATGGGCACCAGCAGCAGCGTCAGTGGCAGCAGCAGGAAAAGCATCTGGCGCAAGCGACCGCGCGCGGTCAGCGGCGCGAACACCCCGCCCAGCGCCACCCGCAGGCTGCGTTGCGGACGGTCCGGTCCGGTCCCGCGCACGTCCACCGGCATCTGCATCCACGCCGGCGACCGGACCGAGCGCTCGGTACTGCCCAGGCCGCGCGCCCACCATCCGAACCGCTCCAGCCCAGCCGTACCCGTCGGTAGTGCAGGGCCATCGGCGCCCAGGAGGCGTTCTGGCGGTACGGGTCGGCCAGGCACATCTGTCGGCGCCAACTGGCAGCCGACACGACCGTCAGCAGCAGGGCCAGTTCGCCGCAGAACCCCGCGAAGCCCGCTTCGCCGGGCCGCGGAAACCGCGGATGCCAGCCGGCGATGTCGCTCAGCATCGGCGCCAACCAGACCACCATCAAAGCGTAGCGGGGCAGCAGGCTGAGGGCGATCCCTGCCAGCAGTGCCGAGGCGGCCACACCCACGGTGTCCAGCAACAGGTTGTCGAGTCCGGCCAGGGCCACCAGCGCGGTGGGCAGGACACAGCCGACGATGCCGTACAGCAGCACCGCGGTGACCATGTCACTGCCGATCCCCGGCATGCGTAGCTGCCGGCCGTCCAGCGCCAGCAACAGGGTTGGTGCCAGCAACAGCGCGCCGAAAATGAATTCGGCGAAGCCCAGCAGCATCAACCCGGCCAGGGACAGTTTGGGCCCGCCTAGCAGCAGGGCCACGCCCGCCGTCATCAGCACACCGACCAGCACGCGCTGGTACCAGTGCGTGGCCGAGCGGGTGCATCGCCAGGGAGCCTGCAGGATGGCGGCCACGTTCATTCGGCGATCTCCACGAACAGATCCTCCAATCCCAGCGCCTCCAGCCGAGCGCCGGGGAGTGTGGCCGCCTCGGGCCAGCGCCCCTGCGCATCTCGCTCTACGACGCGACTTACGCTCCCGTCCGCGTGCCGGCGGTGGCTCAGTCCCGAGGCGGGGGCGGCCGCTTGCAGGCGTGCCGGCAGCCATAGCCGTGCATAGCGCTCCTTGGTCTCGTCCACCCCGCAATGCAGTAGCAACCGTCCCTTGTGCAGGAATGCCACGTCCGACGCGGCGCGCTCCAGGTCCGACACGATATGGGTGGAGAACAGGACCGTGGTGCCGGCATCACCCGCGCGGGTGGCCACCTCGCGCAACAGCTCGCGGCGGGCCACCGGGTCCAGCGCGGCCGCTGGCTCATCCAGCACCAACAGCTGCGGCTGCGAGGCTAGCGCGCGGATCAGGTCCACGCGTTGGCGCTCGCCCGGCGACAGCTTGGCCAGCAACTTGTCGGCCGGGATCTCCCAGCGCTCCAGCGTGCTGCGCGCGAACACCGCGTCCCATTGCGGATAGAAGCGCCCGACGTAGTCCAGCATCTGCCGCGCATTGAGCCAGCCCAGCGCTTCGGGCTGCTGGGGCACGTAAGCCAGCCGCGTCTTGGCCCGGTCCGACAGCGTCATGGCCGGTTCGCCCAGAACGCGCACATCGCCCGACAGGGGCTTGAGCAGACCGAGCATCGTCCGGATCAGCGTGGATTTTCCGGCGCCATTGCGGCCAACCAGTCCGAGCACGCTCCCCGGCTGCAGCGTCAGGTCGATTTCGTGCAGCACCTCGATGCCTTCATAGCAATGGCTCAGCTGGTGAACCTCGAGCGGTGGCGTGGCTGGGGTGGCAAGTACGGCGTTCATGGATCCCCCGAAAGGTCTGGTGAAATGAGGTGTTGCGTGCGGCTGTGCGTGGCGGGTGCAGCGCAGGTCCAGTGGTGCGCCCGGCTGCCGACCGCTGTCAGCTGTCATCGAGCAGCGTGCCGAGCCGGCCCAGGACAACGGCGGCGGGCAGCTCAAGTTCGGCGGCATGCCTGGCCACGGCCGCCAGTTGCTCTTCCAGCAGGGCCAACCGCTGGCTCTGCGACTGGGCCGCACGGTCCGAGGCCGCCACGGCCATCCCTTTGCCGCGCAGGCGCTCCAGCAGGCCTTCGGCCTCAGCCAGGCTGTAGGCGCGCGATACGGCATCGGGTTGATGGCGTGGAATCCGGCCACCTCGAGTACCGACGGCAGCAGTTCGCCCTGGCGCAACTGTCCGCCGGCTACCAGTCGGCGCAACTGCTCCAGGATCTGCCGATAGATCGGCTCCGGCGAGGCGGGGTGTATGCTGAGCAGCGATGCATCCATGTGTATCAGTACACCGATACACATGGCACAAGTCAAGTCTCTCGTTCGCTTCGGGCAGATCGGCGGTGGTCGGAGGCCGCCTCGTCGGATGCGCGCCGTGGCTGGTGTCGAGCCTCGGCTAGCGGGCTGGTGGGCGGTCGAACGCGGCGTCGCGCATGACGATGCGTTCCGTCCAGTAAGCGGGCGGCGGGCAAGCCCCCGCTTCGGATGCCGCCCGGGCGTCAGCCTTTCGCGGGCAGGTACTTGCCGAACCAGCTCAGCGCCCGCTGCAGCACGTCGCGCTGGTGCGCCGGGTCGACGAAGTGGTGACCTTCGTCGGGATATACCACCAGCGAGGTCGGTACGCCCTGGGCGCGCAACGCATGCCAGAACTCGAACGACTGCGGCGCCGGGCACTCCGCGTCGCGATCGCCGACCACCACCAGGGTGGGCGCCTTGACCTGCTTGATGAAGTTGATCGCCGAGCTCCTGGCGTAGACCGCCGGGTCGTCGTACACCGAGGCGCCGAAGAACGGGATCATCCACTGATCGATGAGGTTCTCGCCGTAATAGCTTTGCCAGTCCGAGATGCCGGCGCCGGCCACCACCGCGTGGAAGCGATTGGTCTGGGTCGGCGCAAACATGCTCATGAAACCGCCGTAGCTCCAGCCGGTCAGACCGAGCCGCCCGTCGTCCACCGGGAGCTCCTTCTCGATCGCGTCGATGCCGGCCAGCGTGTCGCGCAGGTCGCCGTAGCCGAAGTCCTTGCGGTTGGCCTGCACGTAGGCCTCGCCCTGGCCGTAGCTGCCGCGCGGGTTGGGCATGAACACGAAATAGCCCAGCGCGGAGAAAGGCACCGGACCGTAGCCCACGCCCGGCCACCGCGGCAGCACCGCACTGGCCGGGCCGCCATGCACGCTGACCACCATCGGGTAGCGCCGGGTCGCGTCGTAATGTGCCGGGAACAGCAGCCAGCCCTGCACGTGCAATCCGTCGTGGTCCCACTCCACCGAGCGCGCCTTGCCCCACGCCGGCGCCAGGCCGGCGTTGATCGAGGTCACCTCCGGTGGCGGGCGTGTGCCCAGCGTGCCGGCATGCACTTCGGGTGCGCGATCGAACGAACTCTGGGCAAAGGCCAGTTGGCGGTGGTCGCCGGAGAGCGACACGCCCATGGACGCCGAGCCGTCGCCGAGGCTGGCCGGCAGCGAGAAATACAGTGCCTGCTGGCGGGCGCCATCGCTGCCCACCGCATAGCGCGCGAACTGGCTATGGCCGTTGCTGATCTGGCTGACCAGCATGGCGCCCGGCCCGTCCCACGCCAGCCACACCGGGGTGACGTGCGCATCCGGCGTCAGGTCGACCGGGCGGCCACCGCTTGTCGGCACGCTGTAAATGTCGCCGCCGGTGGCGCCCTGGTCGCTCATCAATCCGCCGATGAAGGCAATCCGGCGGCCGTTCGGCGACCACCGCGGCAGCGCGATCTGCATCCGGTGCAGGGGACCGTCGGCGGCGCACCGGGTCGACCAGCAGCCGCGAGCCGGCGCCGGCGCGGGTCGGCTGCACGTACAGCTTGGCGATCCACCAGTTGTTGTCGCCGGGGGCGGGCGCGCCGACATAGGCCAGCTGGTCGCTGTCCGGCGACAGGCTGAACTCGTACACGTAGCGGTCGGCCGGGGTCAGCTGGCGCAGTGCGCTGCCGTCGACCGGCTGCCAGGCCACCCGCTGGACCTCCAGGCCGTCGACGCCGATCTCGCCCGAGGGTGGCTTGGCCGCGGCCACGGCACTGGCGCGGCGGGTCGCGCCTTCCACATACAGAAAGGCCAGCGCCCGGCCGTCGGCGCTCCATTGCAGCGCATGGGCATAGCCGTGCAGGTGGCTGAGCTGGCGCGTGGGATCGTGGCCGGCCGTGTCGGCCAGCTGGATGTCCATCTGCCTGCTGCCCGCTTTCCCGGCACAGTCGCTCAGGAAGGCCAGGTGACGCGAGTCCGGGGCCCAGGCGATATCGCTCTCGCTGCACAGGCCCGGCGGGTGCGTGGCATCCAGCCGGTGTGCACCGCTGCCGTCGGTGCGGGCGATCTGGATGGAGGGCTTGCCGTGGGTCCGGACCACCCAGGCCAGCCGCTGCCCGTCCGGCGACAGCTGTACCGCGTCAATCGGGCGCACCTTGCCCAGCTCGGTCAGCAGGTGCTCGATGCGCGGGTCCGTGGCTGGCGATGACGCCCCTGCCAGCGGGCTGAGCGCCAGCAGGGAAAGAGACAGCAGGGTGGGGACGACTGCGCGCATGGGCAACTCGGCAAGGGGTGGGGATGCACTGAAACTACCAGCGCCGGGGCATGGCCCCAAGTGCTTCGCTGAGTGCAACACTTCGCGTTACGGTGCCACCTGCACAGCAAGGGCCGCGCGCTGCTGCCGCAGCTGGGCCAGGCGCGCCCGGATCGCCGGCAGCGCCGCGCGTGCCGCCTTCGCGCCCGCGGCGATGGCCTGCTGGCGCTGGTCGAAATCAATGCTGCCGATGCTGCCCAGCCGTGGCCGGATCACCACCTCGGCATGGGCCATCTCCAGTGCACCCAGCCGTTGTCCCATGATGTCGATCGACTGGCCGACGATGCCCAGCATGCCCTGCGGGTTGCTGCCGCCAGCCCGGGCGGAGATGTCCACCGCGATCACCAGGTCGGCGCCCAGCGCGCGTGCTGCATCCACCGGCACCGGGCTGACCAGGCCCCCATCGACGTAGTGCCGAGACGCGACCAGCGTCGGCTCGAACACGCCAGGAACACTCGCCGACGCGCGTACCGCCTGGCCGGTATCGCCACGCGTGAACACGGTGCGTTGCCCGGTTTCCAGCTCGGTGGCGACCGCCGCGAAGGGTCGCCCCAACTGCTCGATACGTCGATTGCCCAGTTGCCGATCGACGTAGTCCTGCAGTGCCCGTCCTTCGACCAGGCCGCCGGAAAACAACCGTACGTCGCGCAGGCTGGCCGGATCCAGGTGCTCGGCCATCCGCTGGAGTGCCGCGCCATCCATGCCGCCGGCGTAAAGCGCGCCGACCACCGCGCCGGCACTGGTACCGGCCACGACGTCCGCATCGATACCGCCGGCGTGCAGCGCCTGGATCACCCCGATGTGGGCGAAGCCCTTGGCCGCACCGCCCCCCAGCGCCAGGCCGATCTTCAGCGGCGCCAGCGGCGGCGTGGTGACGGCGGGCGGCGTGGCGTGAGGGCCGGGCCGAGGACCCAGGCAGCCGGCTAAAGCCACGCTGGCAAGCAGGGCCCACCATCGCGGCAGCGGGGCAGGGAGAGTCATCGTGGACATGGGTGGCGCCAGTGGTGGAGGCACCACACTAGCGCCCGGTTGTGGCGCTTTGCGGGCAGTGCGGCGGCGCGCGGCTGACCGGCGGTGAGGCGGCGCTTGCGCGCGCGCCGCATCGCCGGACCGGGTGACTCAGTGCTGCGCGCCGTCGGCCGCCTGGTGGTAGTGGGTGGCGATCTCCACTTCCTTGCGCGAGCCCAGGAACACCGGCACCCGCTGGTGCAGGCCGGTCGGCTGGACGTCCATGATGCGCTCGCGGCCGGTGGTGGCCGCGCCGCCGGCCTGCTCCACGATGAAGGCCATCGGGTTGGCCTCGTACATCAGCCGCAGCTTGCCGCCCTTGTCCTTGATCTTGGCGTCCAGCGGGTAGAAGAACACGCCGCCACGGGTGATGATCCGGTGCACGTCGGCCACCATCGAGGCGACCCAGCGCATGTTGAAATCGCGCCCGCGCGGACCCTCCTTGCCGGCCAGCAGTTCGCCGATGTAGCGCTGCATCGGTGCCTGCCAGTGGCGCTGGTTGGACATGTTGATGGCGAACTCGCCGGTCTCTTCCGGAATGCGGATGCCGCGCCGGCTGAGCACGAAGCTGCCGACCTCGCGGTCCAGCGTGAACTCGTGGGTGCCATGGCCGAAGGTCAGCACCAGCACGGTGGCCGGCCCGTACACCACGTAGCCGGCCGCCAGCTGGGTACTGCCCGGCTGCAGGAAGTCGGCGATCTTCGGCTCGACCACGCCCTCGGGACAGCGCAGCACCGAGAAGATGGTGCCGACGGAGATGTTCACGTCGATGTTCGACGAGCCATCGAGCGGGTCGAACAGCAGCAGGTGGTTGCCCTTGGGATAGCCGTCGGGAATCTGCTGGGGATCTTCCATCTCCTCCGACGCGCAGGCGGCCAGGTGGCCGCCCCAGGCGTTGGCTTCGAGCAGGATCTCGTTGGAGATCACGTCCAGCTTCTTCTGCGCCTCGCCCTGCACGTTCATGCTGTCGCCGTCACCGGCCATGCCCAGCACGCCGCCCAGCGCGCCCTTGCTGGTGGCCACCGCGATGCGCTTGCAGGCGCGCGCCACCACCTCGATCAGCAGCGAGAGCTCGGCGTTGACGTGGCCGGCGCGGCGCTCCTCGATCAGGAACTGGATCAGTGAAACTGGCTTCATGTCGGGTCCATGGCAGGGTGAAGAGGGGGCATTGTCCCGGCTGCGGCCGGGCCGCGCCAGCCGGGCACGCTGCCATGCGCGTGCGGATCGGTCCGTGAACGGTGCTGCTGACAGCACGGTGGCAGCAGGGTGGGCGCAAGCTTCCGGCCCATCACGGAGGAAGCGAACATGCGCGATACGGTCTATTTCCTGGTGTTCGATGGCTTTGCCGACTGGCAGGCCGCGCTGGCCCTGTGCGAAATCCAGCGCCCCGGCGACTGGCAGGTGGCGACGGTCGGTTTCACCCTGGCGCCGGTGCGCTCGATGGGCGGCCTGACGGTGCAGCCGGAATGCGCGCTGGCCGAGCTGGAACCGACCCGGGCGGCCATGCTGATCGTGCCGGGTGGGCACCTGTGGCAGCACCCGCAGGGAGCCTCGGCGGTGGCCTTGCTGCGCCGTGCCCATGCCGCCGGCGCGGTGGTGGCCGGCATCGACAGCGGCGTGCTGCCGCTGGCGCGGGCCGGGCTGCTCGACCACTGCCGGCACACCGGCAACTGGCCCGGTCAGCTGTCCGGGCTGGCGCCGGACTACCGCGGCGCCGAGCACTTCGATCCCGCCGTGCTGGCGACCTCCGACGGCGGCACCATCACCGCCAGCCATCTGGGCAGCGTGGAGTTTGCGCATCAGGTGATCCGTACCCTGGAGCTGTACAGCCCGGCCGAGGGCGAGCACTGGTTCGGCCTGTTCAAGCATGCCCGCTGGCCGCCCAGCGGCGCCCTGGCGGTGGCTTGAAATGGAGCAGTCCATGCACCAGCGCCTCTGCAGTGCCTACCACCCGTTGATGCTCCGCGGCACGCTGGTGGAGGGCGCCTGGCCGCAGCGTCCGGCCTCGCCGCCCCTCCCGCGTGATCGTTCGGCCCGACTGCTGCGGCTGGTCGCGCTGGTGCTCGGGAAGCGTCGGCGATGAGTGCGGCACGCCGTGCGAGCGAAGGTCGGTTCTGCCGCGCCCGGCCACTGCCGTGAACAGCTCGACGGCTCGCCCGATATCGGCGATGGTCGCCGGTACGCTGGCTGCCCCCGGCCGCAGCGCCCAGCGCCCACACCCGCCTGCCCCTTTCCCGACCCGGAGCCTGCCATGAACGATCCTTCCCGCGTGACCTTCTTCCACGCGCCGCAGACCCGCTCCGGCGGCACCCTGGCCCTGCTCGAGGAACTGGGTGCCGACTACGACCTGCACCTGCTCGACCTGAAGGCCGGCACCCAGCGCCAGGCCGACTACCTGGCGGTGAACCCGATGGGCAAGGTGCCGGCCATCCTGCACCGTGGCGCGCTGGTCACGGAGCAGCCGGCCGTGATGATCTACCTGGCCGATCTGTTCCATGAGCGGGCGCTGGCACCGGCGCTGGACGATCCGCTGCGCGGCCCCTACCTGCGCTGGATGGTGTTCTACGGGTCGTGTTTCGAGCCGGCGGTGATCGACCGCGCGATGAAGCGCGAGCCGGCGCAGCCGTCCACGTCGCCCTATGGCAGCTGGGACGACGTGCTCGACACGCTGACCGCGCAGCTTTCGGCCGGCCCGTGGCTGCTGGGTGAGCGCTTTACCGCGGCCGACGTGCTGTGGGGCACCGCGTTGAACTGGACCACGATGTTCAAACTGGTGCCGGAGCTGCCGGTGATCCGTGGCTACATCGACCGGGTGCTGGCGCGCCCGGCGATGCAGCGGGCGGGCGCGCGGGACGCCGAGCTGGCTGCCTCGCAGGCCGGCTGAGGCCCTGGGGTGCGTGGCCTGGCCGCGGCGCATCCGGCGAAGGCTGCGCGGTGGCCGCGGCCGTGACCGGAGGCAGTGGCCGCGCTCGCCCGGCTCGGCGATGATGCCTCCATGCGCCGTGCCGATCGCCTGTTTCTCATCATCCATGCCCTGCGCGGCCGGCGTACCGCGCTGCAGGCACGCCAGTTGGCCGCCACGCTGGGGGTGTCGCTGCGCACGGTCTATCGCGACGTGGCCGACCTGCAGCTGTCGGGCGTGCCGATCGAAGGCGAGGCCGGCGTGGGCTACGTGTTGCGCAAGGGCTCGGACATTCCACCGCTGATGTTCAGTGCCGACGAATTGGAGTCGCTGGTGGTCGGTACCCGTTTCGTACGCGCCTTCGCGGGCGAGCGGATGGCCGGGAGCGCCCAGGCGGCGCTGCTGAAGATCGAGGCGGTGCTGCCGCCGGAACTGCGCGAGCGGGCCGCGCGCACGCGCATCTTCGCGCCGGTCTGGCGCGACGCACACAGCGCCGCGTTTTCCGCCCGCATCGACCAGTTGCATGCGGCCATCGGCGCACAGCGCGTTCTGCAGCTGGCCTACCGGGACGAGGCCGGTCAGGCCAGCACGCGCGAGGTGGAACCATTGTGCCTTGCGTTCTGGGGTGGCAAATGGACCCTGGGCAGCTGGTGCCGCCTGCGCGGCGGCTTCCGCAACTTTCGTCCGGACCGGATCGACACCCTGGCCGAAACCGGCGAGTGTTTCGTGCCCGACGCCGTACGTAACCTGGACGCCTATCTCGCCGCGATGCGCAGCTACTACGCGGGCATGGATTAGGACGGTTGGGCGCGGAAATCCCGGCTTGCGACGATATGCTCTCGTGCACTGGCGGCCTTGCCGTCGGGCGTGCAATGACCATGCACGCATTCCGGAAAACGCAGCCCAGGGCGATCGCAGGGTTCCCCCTGCCGGATTTCCACGGCCCATCCCCCGGGCCAGCTGCCGTGGCGGCCGGACGGCGGCATCGCGGGCCGGCCGTCGAACCGCCCATGGGCCCGGACGATCACTGCCGCGCTCACGCCGGTTCTGCGATCATCGGGCTTTGCCATAACGGAGATCTGCCGATGAATTGCCTGCTGCGTGCGGTCTTGGTCGCTTCGTTGTTGTTGCCGGCGATCGCCGTACGCGCCAATGAGGCCGATGATCGTTTCAGGCAGATCTACACGCAGGAGTGGGCCTGGCGCACCGGCCAGGCCGGGGTGCAGAGCTCGGGTGAGACACAGCCAAGCCAGGGCCGTCTGGACGACGTGGGCGCGGACAGCCAGCAGCAGCGGCTGGATACCTGGAAGCGGGTGCTGGCGCAGTTGAACAGCATCGACCCGGCCGCGTTGTCACCGCGGGTGCGGATCAACTACGCCATCTATCACGACCAGATCCGCAACCTGCTGGCGGCACAGCGCTTCAAGACCTGGCAGATGCCGTTCAACAGCGACTCGTCGTTCTGGGGCGATATCGGCTACCAGTTGCACGGCGACGACCTTCGCACGCTGGCCGACTACCAGCGCTACCTGGAACGCCTGGGGCAGATCCCGGCGTATTTCGACCAGCAGATCGAAAACATGCGTGCCGGACTGGCGCGTGGCTTCAGCGTGCCGCGCGCCGTGCTGGACGGACGCGATGCCTCGATCGCCGCCGTGGCCGAGCTGGACGATCCCACTGCCAGCACCTTCTATGCGCCTTTTCGCGATCTTCCGGACAGCATCGCCGAAAGCGAGCAACAGGCCTTGCGCGGGCAGGCCCTGCATCGGGTGCGCGACCAGGTGATTCCCGCCTACGCCAAGTTGCTGGCGTTCTTCCGCGACGAGTACATGCCGCGGGCCCGCACCACCCTGGCCGCCGAGGCGCTCCCCGACGGCAAGGCGTTCTACCGTCAGCAGATCCTTGAGTACACCACGTTGGACCTGGACCCTGATGCGGTGCATGCGCTGGGCCTGGAGCAGGTGGCCAAAGTGCATCAGCAGATGCTGCAGACCATGGCCGAAACCGGCTTCAAGGGCAGCTTCGCGCAGTTCCTGACCTTCCTGCGCACCGACCCGCAGTTCTACGCCAAGACCCCCGAGGAACTGCTGCGGCGGACTGCCTGGGTGGCCAAGGAGGTGGACGGCGAGCTGGGGCGCTTCTTCGGCCATCTGCCGCGCGAGCGCTTCGCGATCGTGCCGGTGCCGGCCGACATCGCGCCTTACTACACCTCCGGCCGCGGCGGGGCCGACCAGTACCTGGTCAACACCTACGACCTGCCGTCGCGGCCGCTGTTCAACATGCCGGCGCTGACCTTGCACGAGTCCTACCCCGGGCACGCGCTGCAACTGGAGCTGGCCGACGAGCAGACCAGCCAACCGGCGTTCCGGCGCAAGAGCTACATCTCCGCCTATGGCGAGGGCTGGGGGCTGTATTCGGAATATCTCGGCAACGAGATGGGCATTTACAAGAACGCCTATCAGCGCTTCGGCTACCTCACCTACCAGATGTGGCGGGCCTGCCGGCTGGTGGTCGATACGGGCATTCACCACCTGGGCTGGAGCCGGCAGCAGGCGATCGACTACCTGGCCTCCAACACCGCGCTGTCGCAACGGGAAATCGCCAACGAAGTGGACCGCTATATCAGCTGGCCGGGGCAGGCGCTGTCCTACGAGATCGGCTACCTGAAAATCCTGGCGCTGCGGCACAAGGCCGAGCAGGCGCTGGGCGATCGTTTCGACCTGCGCCATTTCCACGACACCGTGCTGGCGCTGGGCTCGGTGCCGTTGCCGGTCTTGCAGGCGCGCATCGATCGTTTCATTGCCGACGGTGGGCCGGAGCCGGACTTCGGCTGCGATTGCGCGCCGAAAAGAAGAATCCCTTGATCCAATTCGGGAGCGGCGGCCTGGTTCGCTTGATGATCGCTTTATCTGTGGAGTAGATTAGGCAATAACTCCACAGGGAGAGCAGCATGTCGGCTCATCCGTTATCGCGGGCCAATAGCGAAGAGGCGCTGGGTGGTCCGGCATTGCGCGCGTTTTTCCGGCTGGCCGAGTGCTGGAACCTGAAGGGCGCCGAGCAGCGTACGCTGCTTGGCGAGCCGCCCGAATCGACCTTCTACAAGTGGAAGCGCCAGCGCGACGGTCAACCCGGTCGCGACGTGCTCGAGCGGATCAGCTACCTGCTGGGCATCTGGAAAGCGCTGCAGATCCTGTTCCCGGACCCGGCCCAGGCTGACGCATGGTTGCACCGGCCCAATGCCGCGCCGCTGTTTGGCGGCCACTCGGCGCTGCAGCGCATGCTGTCGGGCAACGTCGCCGACCTGTTCGTGGTGCGCCAATACCTGGATGCGCAACGCGGCTGAATCCGACGACTCGCGCGTGTCCGGTCGCAGCCGGCGATATGGGGCGACGGCAGCATGCGTGAGTTCTGAAACGCTTCGGCCCCCGGACCCGATCACCCATGCCCGTCGAGCTGCCACCACTCAAACGCATCCGCTGGAGCCATGCCTACCGCATCGTGCCCAGCCGCTTTCCCCCGGTGGGCCTGTTCGACCGTATTGCCGACCCGGCCGATCTCGACGCGGTGTTTGCGCTGGAGGCGATGACCAACCCCCGGCTGCGCGAAGAAGCCGGGACGCTGCAGCTGGTTCCGCCGTCGCGCCGCATCAGCGGTCCGGGCAGCACGCCGGTGATGGCGGCCTTCACCCATCTCAATCCGGAGGGCAGCCGCTTCTCCGATGGCAGCTGGGGCGTGTTCTACGCCGCGCACAGTGTGGCCACGGCGGTGGAGGAAACGGTCTATCACCGCGAACGGTTTCTGGCGGCCACCGGCGAACCGGCCTGCGAGATCCCGATGCGTTGCTACCGCACCAGCCTCGATTGCAAGCTGCACGATCTGCGCGGCGGGTGGCGCGAGGTGCACGATCCAGACGTGTATACAGCGGGCGCAAACCTGGCGCGCGTGTTGCGCCAGGCCGGCTCCAATGGCGTGGTCTACGACAGCGTGCGGCACCCGGGCGGCGAGTGCATCGCCGCCTTCTACCCCGACGTGGTGGCCCCCTGCGTGCAGGCGCAACACCTGACCTATCGCTGGGACGGCCAGCGCATTGCGCAGGTGTTCACGGTGCAGGAGTGGAAACGCAGCTGAGCGGCACGTCCGTGTGCCGCCCCGGTTCCGACATCCCTAAAAGCGGTAGCCCATGCTGAGGCCGTAGACCCACGGGTCCACCTTGGCCTTGCCCACCCGCGCGCCGTCGACTTTCACCTCGCCCTCGATGTTGATCCAGCGCACGTCGGCGGTAACCAGCCAGCGCGGCGACAGCTGCATGTCCAGGCCGGCGTGGGCGGCCGCGCCCCAGCTGCTGTCGATCTTCACCGAGGCGCCCTGCAACAGGCCCTGGCCGTGGGTGCTGAAAAAGCGCGTGTAGTTCACGCCGGCGCCGACGAACGGCGACACCTTCGCGTCGGGCAGGAAGTGGTAGTTCAGCCCGAGCACCGGGGGCAGCTGCTTGGTGCTTGCGGCGCGCTGACCATCCAGCTTGATCTCGTGCCTGAAGGGCAGCGCAGCCAGCACCTCCACGCCCCAGCCCGGCGTGACCAGGTACTCCAGGCTGGCGGTCGGCCGGGTGTCGCTGTCGATGCGGGCCTTCATGCCGGCCAGCTGCCCGTTGTCGGACCGGGGCTGGACCACGTGCGCACCGAAGCGGAACAGCCAGGGGGACTCGGCGGCATGGGCGAGCGAGGTGCCGCCGATAGCGAGGGTTGCCGCCATGAGCAGCGGAACGGTGGGTTTCATGCGAGGGGTCCTTCAGTGGGTGATCGAGCGGGTGGATGCCCGCGGCAGCATTCTCGACAGTTCCCAGCGGCAGGCTCTTGACCGCCGTCAATCCGGTCCGCCCGAACGCTGCGACTGCGACCTCCTGCCGCAGCCGGCCCGCATGCGGGCGGACCGCATAGGCGGGCCGTCGTCGCATCTACGGCAGGCAAGCGGAGTCGGCCCCCAGGTCTCAGCGTCCGTCGCCCGACCCGCACGGTTGTCGCGGACGAACAGGCGGTCGGTTCCCAGCACCACGTCGCCGACGGCATGCGTCGGCTACCGTGCCAGGCGTCTTCAGCGCGTTGAGCCCCCACGCGGCGTTGACCCCTCCTTGCCTAGGCTCGTAGGCCGCATCTGCGGAGGCCTCATGCCTGACCTTTCCCCTTCCGGCGGCGAGGCCGGCGAATTCGTCGAATGGCAGAGCGAGATCGCCGCCTTCGGTGCCATCGACAAGCTCAACCCACCTCCCATGGGCGCTGTGCTGTTCGTAGGGAGCTCCTCGATCCGCCTGTGGCATACGCTGGCGGCAGACTTCGCCGAACTGGCCACGCTCAATCGAGGCTTCGGCGGCTCGCAGATCGCCGACAGCGTGTACTTTGCCCAGCCGCTGGTCGCCCCCTACCGGCCGGCCGCGATCGTGACGTACTTCGGTGGCAACGACCTGGCCGCCAACAAGCCGCCGGCGCAGTTGCGCGACGACTTCGCCGCCTTCGTCGGCCAGGCGCGTCGCTACGCCGGACCGGTGCCGATGGCCTATCTGTCGATCAAGCCCAATCTCTCGCGTCGTGCCCAGTTGCCGCGCATCCGGCAGGCCAACGCACTGATCCGTGCCTGTGCCGCCGAGCGGGAGGTGGACTTCCTCGACGTGCATACGCCCATGCTGGCGGCCGATGGCGAGGCAGACCCGCGTTGGTTCGACGCCGACGGCCTGCATCTGAATGCGCAGGGCTACGCGCTGTGGACCGAAGTGGTACGCGGCTGGCTGGCGCGCCGGGGCCTGCTCTGAGCGGGCCTCAGGTGTCGGCGTCGGTGGCCCAGCCCTCGCGGTCGCCGTAGGTGAACACCCGGTCGGTCTCCTCGAGCACATCCCCCGCGGCATGCGTCGGTCGGTTGGCAATACGCTGGTAGATCGGCGTGAAGTCCGGTGCGGTGGCATCGAACAGCTGCTCGAAGCTCTCGATCACGAAGTAGGTCTGCTGGTAGGTATCGATGCGGTAGCGCGTGTTCATCACCCGCTCCAGATCGAAACCGATCCGGTTCGGCGAGGGCGAATCGAGCGAGTACACCGACTCGCCCTTGGAGCTGACGATGCCGGCGCCGTAGATGCGCAGGCCCTGATCGGTATTGATCAGGCCGAACTCCACCGTGTACCAGTACAGCCGGGTCAGGTTCATCAACGCGTCCGGGCCGATGGCGAAGGCCTTCATGCCGCCGCGGCCGTACGCCTGCATGTAGTCGGCGAAGACCGGGTTCAGCAGCAGCGGCACGTGGCCGAACAGGTCGTGGAACAGGTCCGGCTCGCTCAGGTAATCGAGCTGGTCCGGCTTGCGGATCCACCAGCTGACCGGAAACCGGCGGTTGGCCAGGTGGTCGAAGAACACTTCGTCCGGCAGCAGTCCTTCCACCGCCACCAGCTCCCAGCCGGTGGCCGGCCCCAGCACCCGGTTGATGTCCGAGAACTTCGGGATGCCGCCCTCGCCCAGGCCGCAGCGCCTGACCCCCTCCATGAACTCCTCGCAGGCGCGCCCGGGCAGCATCTCGCACTGGCGCTGGAACAGCGTGTCCCAGACCTCGTGGTCGGTGCGGCTGTAGCTGTCCCAGGGCTGCTCCACCACGCCGGTGGCATACACCGGCACGTAGCCGCGGTCGGTCTGCTGGTGTTCCACTTTGCGGGGGGCGCTCGATTCCATGGGTACCTCGTCGTTCATGCTCTTCGGTGGTTGGGTCCGCCGGGCCGTCACGGCCATGACAGGCAGGTCACTGCGAAAAGGTTACGCCGGTTTGCACGCATGAAGGTTGTCTTGTTGTGAGTGTTCGGCCAAAACGTGCAATATTCGTGCGTCAAACCTTCACCGAGCGCGTGAACACTGCATGAGTACGCTTGATCGCACCGACCTGCGCCTGCTCGCCGTGTTGCAGGGCGAGGGCCGCATCACCAACGCCGAGCTGGCCGACCGGGTCAGCCTGTCGCCGTCGGCATGCCTGCGACGGCTGCAGCGGCTGGAGGCCGAGGGCGTGATCACCGGCTATGCCGCGCAGGTTGATCCACAGGCGGTCGGACTCGGGCTGCAGGCGTTCGTGCGGGTGCAGCTGGTGCGCCACGAGGGCGAGGCGATCGAGCGCTTCGTGCAGCAGGTGGAGCAGTGGGACGAAGTGGTCGCCTGCCACGCGCTTACCGGTGACATGGACTATCTGCTGCACGTGTATGTGGCAGACCTGGAGCATTTCTCGCGCTTTCTGCTGGATCGGCTGCTCAACGATGCCGGCGTGGCCGACGCCAATTCCAGCTTCGTGCTGCGCACGGTCAAACGCTCGCCGTCGCTGCCGCTGGCGCACCTGCAGTCATGACATGCCCGTTCCGGGTGACTGGCGCTAAACTAGCCGGCTCATGAGTTCCGCGCCCGATACCCCGCCCGACCGATTGCGCCCGCTGCGTTACCTGTGGCGGGTGCCCTGGTTGCTGTTGCACATCGTGCTGGGTATCGCGCTGTGCGCGTTCATCCTCAGCTGGAACCAGCATCGGGTGATGCGCAACGGGCGCGAGCCGTTCGCGCACCGGATGATCCGCTGGTGGGCCACCATGTTGTTGCGCATCTTCGGTTTGCGCTCGGTGCGGGTAGGCCAGCCACTGCCCGACCCGGTGCTGTTCGTGGCCAACCATACCTCCTGGATCGACATCGTGATGGTGCATTCGCAGCGCGCGGCCTGCTTCGTGGCCAAGGCGGAGATTGCGCGCTGGCCGCTGGTCGGCTGGATGGCCGCCAATGGCGGCACCATCTTCCATCGCCGCGGCAGCAATCATTCGCTGTCCTCGGTGATGCAGGTGATGGTGGAGCGGCTGCGCGCCGGCCGTTCGGTGGCGGTGTTCCCCGAAGGCGGTACCGGCCACAACGGCGTGCTGAAGGTGTTCCACGCGCGCATCTTCCAGGCCGCGCTGGATGCCCCCGCGCCGGTACAGCCGGTGGCCCTGTGCTTTGCTCGGCACGGCCGGCGGGTGGTCGATGCGGGCTTCCGCGAGGGCGAGAACTTCCTGCAGAACCTGCTGCGCATGCTGGGCGAGGCGCCGCTGGAGGCGCAGGTGCATTTCCTGGCACCGGTGCCGGCGATGGTGGACGCGCGCAAGCGCATGGCCGAACAGGCGCGTGAGCGGATCGCCCAGGCGCTGGACCAGAGCAGCCCATGACGCTGCCCACCGGAAAGGATTTCCGGCCGCCCTGGCCCCTTCGCAGCGGTCATCTGCAGACGATGCTGTCCTCCAGCGGCGTGCGGCGCATGCTGTTGCCGTCCAGGGCGCGCACCGTCGCGGTGGGTGCGCAGCCGGTGGTGGTCGATGGCGGTGACGGCGTGCGCCTGACCGGCGCGTTTACCGCGCAGACCGTGCAGCAACGACCGCGCGGTCTGGCGGTGCTGTTCCACGGCTGGGAGGGCAGCGTCGATTCCACCTACGTGCTGCAGACCGGAAGCCGCCTGCTGGCCGACGGCTGGGACGTGTTCCGGCTGAACTTTCGCGACCATGGCGACAGCGGACGGCTGAACGAGGCCTTGTTCCACTCCTGTCGCATCGACGAGGTGGTGCACGCGCTGGGCGACATCGCGCGGCGCTGGCCCGCGCGGCCCATCGCCCTGGCCGGTTTCTCGCTGGGCGGCAATTTTGCCCTGCGCGCGGCCCTGCGTGCGCCGGAGGCCGGCATTCCGTTGAGCTACGCGTTGGCGATATGCCCGATCATCGATCCGGCCGAGGGCCTGTTCTCGCTGGAAGAAACCGCGCCGTGGATCTACCAGGCGTACTTCATGCACAAGTGGCGCCGCTCGCTGCAGGCCAAGCAGGCGGCGTTCCCCGAGCACGAGTATTTCGAACTGGCCGAACTGCGCCAGAGCCTGCGCGGGCTGACCGAGTCACTGGTCAAGCGGCATACCGACTTCGGCTCGCTGGAGGCGTACCTGGACGGTTACTCGGTGGCGGGCGACGCACTGGCCGCCATGCGGATACCGGCCACCATCTTCACCGCCCGCGATGATCCGGTGATACCGGTCAACGCCTTCGAGCAACTTCAGCTGCCACCGAACATCGAGCTGGACATCGCCGCCTACGGCGGCCACTGCGGTTTCATCCGCGGCCCGGGCATGACCAGCTTCACCGACGACTACATTGCCGCCCGCTTCAACGCCATCGCCGAGGGCTGAGCCGCGGCGGGCCGGCGTTCCGGATCAGCCAGACCGGCCAAACGGGTGCTGCCGCATCCAGCAGGCGATACTGAGGCGCTCGCGGCGGGCCGGAAGCACTTCGTGCTCGAACCGTGCCGAAAGGAACAGCGCCAGCGTGCCCGCGTGCGGGTACAGGTCGGTGCTGCTGCCGTCACCCAGGTAAAGGCGCAGGGCGCCGCCGTCGGCCTGGTTCCAGTCCGCGTTGAGATAGAACACCGCCGACACCACCCGGGCGTCCGATGCACGCAGGCAGTCGAGGTGCCGCGCATAGCCGGCGCCGGGACGGTACACCGCGTAATGCGCTTCGTGCGCCACCAGCCCCAGCATCAGTTGCCGGCTCAGCGACTGCCGCAGCGCGGCGATGCGCCCGTTGAAGGCCTGTTGTGGCCGGCTCGGCGCGTCGGGCTCGAACCAGCGGGTCTGATCGCCGCGCAATGGCGTGCTCTGGTGGCTGGCACCGGTGCGCGCCGGCTGCAGTTGCCGCGCCTCGTACAGGTCACGGCATTCACCGGCCAGCGCCCGGGTCTGCGCCATCGAGAGCAAGCCGGGCAGCTGGCACCAGCCGGTGTCGGCCAGCGCCGCGGCAGCGGTCGTGAACAGCGAGGTGCGGGCGGGCATGGCGCGGTGGTCCGGAAGCGAGGGCCGCTCCCGTCGATGTCGGCGGGGAGCGAGGGTGCCAGACCAGGCCGGCCCGACCGGGCCGGTGCGCAGCCGGACCGGCTGCCGCGCCGTCGCTGGTGGACCAGTACCAGGGTGGGGGGACCGGCAGCATACGCCCGGCGCGTACCTTGCGGTGACCGCGGCGGTGAGCTCGTTCAGCCGCGCTTCGTGCGCAGCGGATCGAGCAGGCTGGCCAGGCCGTTGTGGTCCAGCTCCAGCATCAGCGCCAGCAAACGGCCCAGCTCCCCGGGTGGAAAGCCCTGGCGCGCGAACCAGGCCAGGTAGGCCCCGGGAAGGTCGGCCAGCAAGCGACCCTGGTACTTGCCGAACGGCATGCGCACGGTGACCAGGCGCTGCAGGTCCTGCGCCTGCATCGGTTCCTCGCGCATCAGGCGCTCACCTGGCGAACAGCCGGCTCGGATCGGCGAATGCCTTGAACTCCAGCGCGTTGCCGCTGGGGTCGAGCAGGAACATGGTGGCCTGCTCCCCGACCTGGCCGCGGAAGCGCACATGCGGCTCGACCACGAACGCGGTGCCGGCGGCGCGCAACCGGTCGGCCAGCGTCTGCCACTGGTCCATCGGCAGGACCAGCCCGAAGTGGCGCACCGGCACCGCGTCGCCGTCGACGTCCTGGGTGACTACCGGTTGCGCTTCGGCCGGCGCCAGGTGCGCCACGATCTGATGCCCGTGGAAGTCGAAGTCGACCCAGTGCTCGCTGCTGCGCCCCTCCGGGCAGCCCAGCAGTGCGCCGTAGAAGGCGCGGGCGCAGGCCAGCGAATGGACCGGGAAGGCGAGGTGGAACGGCGGTGGCGAGGACATCGGTGATCCGGCGGGGAGCGGGGCTGCACAGCATTGGACGTTCACCGTGGCCGGGTCAACCGCGGCTATGCTGGGCGCATGCCGAATGCCGCGGCCCCGAAGGTTCCTTGCCACGTGGTGATGGCCACCGTGGGGTCGCTGGGCGACCTGTTTCCGTTCCTGGCCATCGGCCAGGCGCTGCGCACCCGCGGGCATCGGGTCACCGTCGCCAGCCACCCGGTCCACCGGGACGCGGTCGAGCAGGCCGGGCTGCGGTTTGCCGACGCCAGCGGCATGCCGACGCCGGAGGATCCGGCCCGCTTCACCGCGCGGGCCTTCCACCGCTGGCGTGGGCCGCGCTTCGTGGTCCACGACGTGGCGGCCCGGGACGTGCGTGCCAGCTACGACAGGCTCGCCCCGGTCTGTGCCGACGCGGACGTGTTGTTGACCAGCACGCTGGCCTTCGCCGGGCAAATCCTGGGCGAGCAATTGCAGGCGGCCGGCTGCCTGCGATGGTGGTCGGCGGTGCTGGCGCCGGCTGGCTTCGTGTCCGCGTTCGATCCACCGGCGACCGGCCTGTCCGCACTCGATCGCTGGGTCCGCGCCGCGCCCTGGCGTGGGCGCGGACTGCGAGCGCTGCTCGAGCGTGGCAGCCATGGATGGACCGCACCGGTGCGGCAGTTCCGCCTGTCGCTCGGACTACCGCCGCAATCGGAGCGGGGCGATCCGTTGCACCAGGGCCAGCATGCCGGGTGCGGGGTGCTGGCGCTGTTTCCCGCGATGCTGGGAGCGCCGCAACCGGACTGGCCGTCGCAGGTCCGCCAGGTCGGCTTTGCGCGCTACCGGCAGCCGCACCTGCTGGACCCGATGCTGCAGGCCTTTCTTGCCGATGGCCCGCCGCCGCTGGTGTTCAGCCTCGGCTCGGCGGCGGTGCATGCCGGCGAGGCGTTCCTGCGCGAAAGCCTGGCCACCGCCGTGGGGCTGGATCGACGCGCGGTGCTGTTCACCGGCTCGCCGCGGCTGCGCGCCAGCTTGCCGGCGACGCTCCCGGCCGGCATCCATGCCCTGGACTACGCCGCGCATGCGGCGCTGTTCCCGCACGCCACCGCGGTGATCCACCATGGCGGCATCGGCACCAGTGCCGAGGCGCTGCTGGCCGGGTGCCCGATGCTGGTGGTGCCGCACGGCTTCGACCAGCCGGACAATGCCGCCCGGTTGCGGCGGCTGGGAGTGGCCCGGGTGCTTCCGGCGGCCCGCTACCGCGTCGATGCGGCGATGCGCGAGCTGCGCGAACTGCTGCAACCGACGCGCTATGCCCCGCGCAGCGCCCGGCTGGCCGAAGAGTTGGGTGAACAGCACGGCGCCGCGATCGCCGCCGAGCTGCTGGCCGGGCCAGGCTGAGCGGTGTGCTGCCTTCACGCCGGGGCTGGATCGCCAATGCGATGCTCGTGTCCGATGAGAGCAGATCCCTTCCGCCCGCGCCGGACCGCCCTGCGCAGTGGCGCATGCCGCCCGCTTCGGCCTGCGCATGGCTAGCCAGCTCTCGCCGGTGATGGAGGCTCTGGCCGGTGGCCTTGCCGCCGCGGGTGCCACCGCCGTCGGCACCTTGCCGGCACTGTTCGCACGCGGCATTTCCCAACGCGCGCAGGACACCATGTTCGGTTTCGGCGCCGGCGTGATGCTGGCCGCCAGCGCGTTTTCACTGACCTTGCCGGGGCTTGCCGCCGCACGTAGCCACGGCATGGGTCCGTGGCAGGCCGGTGCCACCGTTGGTATCGCCATCCTGTTCGGGGCGGCGCTGCTGGTGCTGCTGGACCGCTACCTGCCGCACGAGCATTTCATCAAGGGCGTCGAAGGCCATCGCGCGCGCCGGCTCAAGCGCACCTGGCTGTTCGTGTTCGCGATCTGCCTGCACAACCTGCCCGAGGGCCTGGCCATCGGGGTGGGCTTCGGCGCCGGCAGCACGCACGGCACCGCACTGGCCACCGGCATCGCGATCCAGGACCTGCCCGAGGGGCTGGTGGTGGCGATGGCCCTGATGTCCGCCGGCTACGGGCGCGGCCTGGCAGTGGCGGTGGGCATGCTGTCCGGCCTGGTCGAGCCGGTCGGCGCGGTACTCGGCGCCAGCGTGGTCACCGGGTTCCCGCTGCTGCTGCCGGTCGGGCTGGGCTTTGCCGCCGGCGCGATGCTGTTCGTGGTCAGCCACGAAATCATCCCCGAATCACACCGGCAGGGCCACGAGAACTTTGCGACCGGCGGGCTGATGGTCGGCTTCGTGCTGATGATGCTGCTGGACACCGCGTTCGGCTGAGCGACGGTCCGGCGTCGACGCATTCGCGCGCATTGGCCGCCAGGCCGTACGCCACCCGGTTGCGTCCAGACCGGCCTCGAGCGCAACGACGGCGCGCAGCATGCAGCACAGCCGAGCCGGCGCCGCGGCGGCAACAGGCGCGGCCCGGGTTCAGCGCCCGTATGCGGGCAACTGGCCGGCCTGTTCCGGCGTGATGCTGGAGGTGATCGCGACCATGGTCTTGCCGGCCACCAGTTGATCGACCGGTACGGTCACCTCGCGGTAGCCGGCGTCGACGAAGCCGAACAGGTTGATTACGCCGCCTACCTTGAGCACCGCCCGGGTGACGCCATCCTGCTTGGGCAACAGCCGCTCGAGACGGCCCAATCGCTGGCCCGCGGCGTTGATCACCGGCTTGCCGGTATCGGCGCTGCGCACCGCACCGACCGGATCGGCGGGCGCCTGCGTGGCAAGCCGCTGCATTCGCACGCTGGCGTCATGCAGGATCCGGCTGGCCGCCGCCGGATTGCCGTTCTGCAGCGCGTGCCGGGCGCGCTCGACCGCGTCCAGCCCGTCCCGGCCGGCCGGCTCGCCGCCGGGCGCCACGTCGCGGAGCACGCGCGCGATCCGGCGTGCGTCGTCCAGCGCGCCGGTTGCGCGCAGTCGCTGCCCGTCCGTGGCCAGCGCCCCGGACGCCACCTGCATGCTGTACGCCAGCCCTCGCATCAGCGAAGCCAGCCGCTGCGCATCGGCGTTGGCGGTGGTGATCCGGGTGGCCATGGCCTGCTGGCCGGTCGCCGCCATGGGCAGGGCGCCGCCCAGCAGGCCGACCAGCACCAGTCCTGGCAGGTACCGCGAGCGTGGGGTGCGGCGATCCAGCACAGCCATCAGCGACCTCCCGCGGCGGCGTGGCGCCCGCCGGACGATGTCGCTGGCGCCCGCTGCTTTTTCTGCTTCATCTGCTTGAGCATGTGCTCGTGCCCCTGGCCGTGCTTCCAGCCGATCGCCACCAGCGCCCAGTTCATCGGGTAGGTGAAGACGAATCCGACCAGCAGGCCCAGCGCGGCAAACGACCAGAATGCAAAGGTGTCCGGGTGCGGCTGCGCGCCGACCACGGCGGGGGTGACCTGGCGCATCACCAGGCCCATGCCGATCATCACCGTGATCATCGAGAAGAACTCGGCGCGGCCGCCCTTCCACAACGACATGATCCAGCCGTTGCCGTGCAGCTTCATCGCCCACAGCTGGAAGATGAACCAGCCGAAGGCGTAGCCGGCGGCGTACTCGAACCAGTACTCGGCCCAGAAACTCATGCCGGTCAACCGGGCGATCACCATCGCGGTGACGATGCCCAGCCCGTCGCCGCCAACGCAATGCGTGGCCGAGGCGACCACCTTGCGCCAACGCGGTTTGGAGAACTCGGTGAAGCGCTCCATCTTGGCGATGCGGTCGGGGTAGCGGCCGATGTCCGGGGGGCGCGAAGCGAACCAGTACAGCAGCCCGCCGATCACCGAGAAGAAGAAAATGATGATCGGCCAGACCACCTTCAGCGGCGGGTTCAGCGCGCTGTTGGCGTGGGTAACGTCGTAGATCACCGCGAGCATGATCAGCACGCTCAGCGCGAACCAGCTCAGGGTGAACCCCGGCGTGGCCATGAATTGCAGGTTTTCACTGAAGAAGTCCAACGCGCCTCCGGCAGGTTGCTGGGGCCTGGCTGCCACCGTGATGCGGGAAACGGGCATGCCGCGCCTGGACCACGAACATGGCAGAGCACCGGTGCAAGAGGCGTGGAGGGCCCTCGTGGCTGTCCACCGGCATGAGTTCTACGGCATTGGGCGCAGCCCCGGCCACGCCCTGGAGCGGGCCGGCCCCGCGCGGGGGCCGGCCGATCCTCAATGACGCACGTTGTCCTGCCCGGACGTCCCGCCCTGGCGACCGGCAGCTCCCAGTTCGGCACCGGTCTGAGGGTTGATATCGCGGTTGGAGGCGGTGCGCGCGGCCATCGCCTGCACCGCATCGCGCTGCTTGCCGCTGAGCTTCACCTGCGGCAGGCCGTCGCCACCGCCCATGCCAAGTTGCTTCTCGCGATCGCTGACGTACTGGAAATTCTCGTCGCTGTTCCACGGCCCTCGCAGGTCGCCCTCGCCCTGCGAGGTATTGACGTAGGTGTTGGCGAATTCCACGCTGCCTTGCAGCTTGCCCGGCGGGAAGTTCGGTTCGATCGAGAACAACGCTTTCTCGAACGAGCGCTGATGGGCGATCTCGCGCGTCATCAGGAAGGTCAGCGCATCGCGCACGCCCGGATCGGAGGTGACGTTGATCAACCGCTCGTAGACGATCTTGGCGCGCGCCTCCGCGGCGATGTTCGAGCGCAGGTCCGCGGTGGGCTCGCCGATACTGTCGATGTACCCCGCGTTCCACAGCTGGCCACCGGAATTGGTCAGCGCCGGGCCGCCGCCGTACAGCACCTGGGTCACATGCGAGTCGTTGCCGGCGCCCTGCAGCGCGCGGAACATGTCGGCCTGCTCGTTGATGCCTTCGGCCAGCTCGCCCTTGGCGCCCTTGTTGAGCATGGCCACGATGCTGCCGATCACCTCCAGGTGGCTCAGCTCCTCGGTGGCGATATCGAACAGCATGTCCTTGCGGCCCGGGTCGTCCTCGGCCACGGCCTGGGTGAAGTAGCGCATGGCCGCGGCGAGCTCGCCCTGCGGGCCGCCGAACTGCTCGAGCATCAGGTTGGCCAGTCCGGGATTGCACTCGGACACGTGGACGGAATACTGCAGACGCTGGTTGTGGGCAAACATGGCAACTCCTTCGTGGCGGGGGACGCGGCGGGTACGCCGCTGCGTCCGTGGCGCAGCCAGCTCGGCCGCGGGGAATGCTTCGAAGGAGTCGGCAGCAAGAGCCATGCCTTGCGCCACGGCGCAGCATGGGGGGAGGAGAGCGAACCCGGCCGCCGGCAACTCTTGCCGGCCGGCTGAAATATTTACCAGTAGGCCCGACCCGGCGAGGGTCAGTCGGCCGGAACGCAGCGCTCGCGGGCCCAGTGGCGCAGCGCCTGCACCTTTTCCCGCATCAGCACCGACAGCGGCCGGGTCTGCGCCAGCGCCTGCAGCATGGCGGCCTGGGTCGGGTGCGGCACCGCTGGCGGCGACGTCGTACAGCGCGCTGACGATGGCCTGTTCGATCTCGGCGCCGGAGTACCCCTCGCTGGCCTGCGGCCAGCGCAGCCAGGTCGAAGCCGGCCGGATCGAGCTGGCGACGCGCCAGGTGCAGCGCGAAGATCTCTGCGCGCACGTGCCGCCTGCGGCAGGTCGACGAAGAAGATCTCGTCGAAGCGGCCCTTGCGCAGCAGTTCGGCCGGCAGTTCGTCGACCGCGTTGGCGGTGGCCACCACGAACACCTTGGCCTTGCGCTCGGCCATCCAGGTCAGCAGGTAGCCGAGCACCCGGCGCGACACGCCGCCATCCTCGCCGCCGCCGCTGGCCAGGCCCTTCTCGATCTCGTCGATCCACAGCACGCACGGCGCCAGCAGCTCGGTGCTGGCCAGCGCCTCGCGCAGGTTCTTCTCGGTCTCGCCCTGGTACTTGTCGTACAGCGTGCCGAAATCCAGCCGCACCAGCGGCACGCCGAAGCCACCGGCGATGGCCTTGGCCGCCAGGCTCTTGCCGCAGCCCTGCACGCCCAGCAGCAACAGCCCGCGCGGCGGATCCAGCATCGGGCTGGCCGAGGGATCCAGGAACACCGCCCGCCGCCGCCGCACCCATTCGCGCACCCGGCGGATGCCGGCGATGTCGGCGAAGCTGGCGGTGGCGTACTCGAAATGCAGCAGGCCGGAGCGGTTGAGCAGCTCGAACTTCGACTGCATCAACTCGCGGCAGGTCGGCATGCCCCAGCGCGCCGTCGTTGTAGATCAGCTTGCGCACGATCCGCCGCGCGTCGGGCCCGGACAGGCCCAGCAGGTTGCGCACGATGATGCGCGCCGCCTCGCCGTCGACCTCGACCCGGCGGCCCTGTTCGCGCTGCCAGGCCACCGCCTCGCCGCGCATGATGCCGGCCAGCTCCTTGATGTCCGGCAGCGACAGCGGCACGCGCAGTGCCAGCGCCTCCAGCTCGTGCGGCAGTTCCACCTGCGCGCCGACCAGGACCAGCGTGTGCGGCGACCGAGCGCTGGCGCTGCACGATCTCGCGCAGCATCGCGCTGGCTCATCGCATAGCGCACGAACGGATGGAAATCGAACAGCAGGAACACGCCCGGGTCGGCGGCGCCGCGGATCGCTTCCAGCGTGGTGGTGGCATCCGGCGGCACGGCGCCGTCGTGGGCGCTGAAATCCAGGCGTTTCAGGCCCTCGGTGAGGGTCCAGCGCCACAGCGGTCGCAGCGATTGGGCGATGACGTGGCGAAAGCAGTCGATCACCCGCTGCTCGTCCACCGTTTCGATCACCAGCAACGGCGTGGCGGCACGCACCAGCGTGGTGAGATCCTGCAGCTCGCTCATCGGTCCCCCCCGGACAAGGCCGACACCTTAGCAGAGCGACTGGACCGGCCGGCCCCGCCGCGCGGTTTTTGCTTCACGCGAACGGGTATAGGCTGGGCCTTCGCCCGTTTGCGGAGAGTACGACAATGCGCCGGTCCATCAAGCGTCTGTGGTCGCCTTTGTGGTTGTTGCTGGTGGTGTCGACGGCCAGCGCCGCGCCTCCGCTGCAGCGCCTGACCCTGCCGCCGGGCTTCCATATCGCCGTGTACAACGACCAGGTGCCGAACGCGCGCGAGATGGCGGTGGGTGCGCACGGCACGGTGTTCGTCGGCTCCAACGAGGCGGGCAAGGTCTATGCGCTCACCGATGGCGATGGCGACGGCACCGCCGAGCAGGTGCGCACCATCGCCCGCGGGCTGCAGTTGCCGGTCGGGGTGGCCTTCCACGACGGTGACCTGTACGTCTCCGCGGTCAGCCGGATCTACGTACTGCGCGACATCGAAAGGCACCTGGACGACCCGCCCACGCCGGAGCTGGTCACCGACCGCTTTCCCGGCGAAACCCACCATGGCTGGAAGTTCATCGCGTTCGGCCCCGACGGCAAGCTGTACGTGCCGATCGGCGCCCCCTGCAACGTCTGCGACAAGGGCAAGGCCTACGCCAAGCTGACCCGGATGAACCCGGACGGCAGCGGCTACGAGGACGTGGCCTACGGTATCCGCAACACGGTGGGCTTCGACTGGCGTCCGGGCACCGGCAACCTGTGGTTCACCGACAACGGGCGCGACCTGCTCGGCGACGACGTGCCCAGCGACGAGCTCAACCGCATCACCCATCCCGGCCAGCACTTCGGTTTCCCGTATTGCCACCAGGGCGACATCGCCGACCCGGAATACGGCAAGGGCAAGGATTGCGACAACTTCACGCCGCCGGTGCTCAAGCTCGGCGCGCACGTGGCGGCGCTGGGCATGCGCTTCTACCAGGGCCGGCAGTTTCCGAAGGACTACCGCGGGGCCATCTTCATCGCCGAGCACGGCTCGTGGAACCGCAGCCGCAAATCCGGGTACCGGGTGATGACGGTACGGCTGGACGGGGACAAGGTGGCTTCCTACCAGCCGCTGATCACCGGCTTCGAACAGAACGAGCAGGCCTGGGGCCGGCCGGCCGACGTGCAGCCGCTGCCCGATGGCAGCCTGCTGGTCAGCGACGACCAGAGCGGCGCGGTCTACCGGGTGACCTACGGCCCGCAGACCCGGCCCGCATCCGCGCATTCCACCCATACGCCCAAGGAGTAACGCCCATGCAGTTGCGCAGCGACAGCTTTGCCTACGGCCAGCCGATCCCGCCGGAATTTGCCTTCGGCAAGCCGGGTGATCCGGTGGCCCTGTCCGACAACCGCAATCCCCACCTGGCCTGGAGCAGTGCCCCCCACGGCACCCGCTCGTTCGTCATCACCTGCGTCGACAACGACGTGCCCAGCAAGGGCGACGACGTCAACAAGCCCGATCGCCAGGTGCCCGCCGATCTGCCGCGGGTGGAATTCGTGCACTGGATGCTGGCCAATATCCCGCCCGAATGCGGTGAGCTGGCCGCAGGCTCATGCAGCGACGGGGTGAGCGCACGCGGCAAGGCCGCCCCGTCGGGGCCACCCGGCAGCGTGCAGGGCCGCAACGACTTCACCGGCTGGTTCGAAGGCGATGCCGACATGGGCGGCACCTACCTGGGTTACGACGGCCCGTGCCCGCCCTGGAACGACAGCCTGCTGCACCACTATCACTTCCGCGTGCATGCCCTGGACGTGGCGCGGCTGGAACTTTCGCCGGGTTTCGGCATGGACCAGTTGCGCGCGGCCATGGCCGGCCACGTGCTGGAGGAGGCGCAATGGATGGGCACCTACACGCTCAATCGCGCACTTGCCGGCTAGCGGCGACCTGGCCGGCAGCGGCCGTGGGCCTGTCTGTGCAGGGCCGGAATGCCCGCTTTTCACGTGCAGATGGCGTCGCTTGTGGGACCAATAAAGACAAGCCTGCTCCCTTTGCGGGGGCAACCTGTCCACCATAAGGAAGCCGCCCATGCTGCATTACGCCATCGTATTCCTGGTTATTGCCATCATCGCCGCCGTGATCGGTTTCAGCGGTATCGCCGGTGCCGCGGCCTGGATCGCCGAAGTGCTGTTCGTGATCTTCCTGATCCTGGCCATCATCGCTTTCTTCCGTCGCTCCACCTGACGGGAGTAGATTCCACACGACCGGGCCATCGTCGATCGCGATGGCCGCGACGCGCATTCCCCTTACGGAGAACACCATGAACGATCCCATTCAAACCTCGACCACCGGTAATCCGGGCAACGGCGCCGGTGGCAAGGACACGGCAGTGAGTGGCGACCGCATCGACCAGAGCGCGGAGCGGGTCAAGCACGCCACCTCCAGCGCCGTCGCCGGCACCAAGGATGCGGTGGACCGTGCCGCCGACCGGGTCGAGGGCAGCGTGCACCGGGCTACCGACCGGGCTGCCGGAGCGGCGCACCGGGCCAGCGATCGGGCTTCGGAGCTGAGCGACCGCAGCCGCGAGATGATGGACCAGGGCCGCGAAAAAGCCGACGAATGGCTGGCGGAGGCGCGCGACTATGTGCGCGAAAAGCCGGTGCAGTCGGTGGCCATGGCGCTGGGTGCGGGCTGGCTGCTCGGCCGCATCCTGCGTCGCTGAACACCAGACGAGGGCAGGGAATGCAGCAACAGCCGGTATCCGACACCACCGCCGAAGCGGCCGCAGCCGCTGCCGCCGAGGCGGGGCTCCCGCCCCCCTCGGATGACAGCCTGCTGACCGACGTCAGTCAGTTCGGACGTGCCGGCAAGAACCTGCTGGCCGCCCAGTGGCAGTTGTTCAAGGCCGAGGTCGGCCTGGCGCAGAGCGCCATGGTGTGGCTGCTGGTGGCCGGCATGGCTGCGTTTCTGCTGGTCAATGCGGCGGTACTGACGCTCAACGCGCTCATTGCGGTGGCGCTGGCCCAGTGGATCGGGTCGTGGGTCGCCGCCCTGGCCATCGTGCTCGGCCTGCAACTGTTGTTCATACTCGCCTCGGTGCTGTTTTGCCGACGTTGCCTGCGCTGGATGAGCCTGCCGGCCACGCGCAACCAGCTCCATGCCATCATCGGCGACTTCAAGGGCGAGGTCCGTCGCCAGAGCAAGGGGGGAGAAGCATGAGCCTGTTCGGGCAGCGCGCACGGGTAAACGAGGCATCGCTGCGGGTCAGCGCTGCCCGCATCGAGATGCTGGCCCCCACCGACGCGCTGCTGGCGCGCGCCGAGCGACGCCCGCTCACCAGCGTCGGCATCTTCGCCGGCGCCGGCTTCGTGCTCGGACAGCTCAACGTGCACCCGCTGCGGATTCCCGGCGTGGGTGCCATGGTCGGCGGCAGTCTGGTCGAGATGGTCTCCCGCGGCGTGCACATGCTCAACGGCATGGATGGCGGCGACAGCCCCGAGCCATGAGCCACATCGACGAGCCGGTCCTGCCGGCAGTGCCCGGCGCACCGCCGGTGGCCGAACCGCCCGCCACCGCTCCCTCGGCCGTGCCCAGGCGAAGGCGCCCGGGCATGCGGGCCCTGCGCAGCCTGCGCCGACACCTGCTGGCCGTGCGGGTGGTGCTGAACATGCTGCTGCTGCTGGCGCTTGCTCTACACGGTCACCATCACCCGCGCGCTGTTGATCCCGCTGGTGCTGGCCGCCTTCATCGGCCTGGCACTCAATCCCATCGTGGCGTTCGGGGCGCGCTTCCGGCTGCCGCGCTGGCTCACTTCGATCGTATTGATGGTCGGACTGATGGCCGGCATCGGCACCGGCATCGGGCTGGTGGCGCAGCCGGCGATGGGTTGGTTCCATGGTGCGCCCTCGGCCATCCGCAGCTTCGTGCCCAAGATCAAGAGCATGACGCGTCCGCTGGAGGCGGCCAATCGCGCCACCCAGACCCTGGTCGGCGGCCATGCCGGCAGCACCGCGCAGCCGGCGTCCGCTGCACTGACGATCAGCACCTGGGACGTGGTCTCCACCGCGCCCAAGGTACTGGCCGCGGTGTTGAGCGTGGCCCTGCTGGTGTTCTTCTTCCTGGTCTACGGCGACACGATGCTGCGGCGACTGGTCGAGATCACGCCGGGCTTCAGCTACAAGCGGCATGCGGTCTCCATCGTGCGCAGCATCCAGACCGAGATCTCGCGCTACCTGCTGACCGCGCTGCTGATCAATGCCGCGTTGGGCATGGTCACCGCCGGCATGCTCTGGCTGTATGGCATCCCCGATGCCCTGTTGTGGGGCACGGTCGCGATGTTGGCCAATTTCATCCCCTACGTCGGCTCGATCGTGATGACCATCGTGCTGGCGCTGGTGGCGGTGCTCAAGGCGCACCACCCGACCCTGGACACGTTCCTGCCGGCGCTGACCTTCGCCGGCATTACCGCGATCGAAGGCAACCTGATCACGCCGATGATCCAGGGCCACAGCATGCGGCTGTCGCCGATCGCCATCCTGCTGTGGCTGCTGATCTGGGGCTGGCTGTGGGGCATCCCCGGCGCCCTGCTGGCGGTGCCGATGCTTACCTGCACCAAGCTGATCACCGAGCGGGTGCGCGGCTGGGGCTGGTTCGCGGTGATCGTGCAGAGGTAGCTGCCGCGCCGGCAGGGCCTGCCCTCCCTCGCCACACGCCCTGTGGGAGCGACTTCAGTCGCGACGCTCTTGTTCTGGTGTCTGGTGCATCGAGCTTTCAGAGCAAGAGCTTTCGTCTGCCTGCGGCAGCCGAGTCACGTTTCTCTTGCGTGGCCACGACCGCGCCTGGAGCGCGGGCGAACAGCGCAGCTGGCCCGGAGGGCGAAGGGCAGGACGCCCGGAGTAAGAGAAAAGTAACCACTGCACCGCAGGAGCGGTGCGAACGGCGAAGCCGGCCCGAAGGGCGGAGGGCAGGACGCCCGGAGTAAAGAGAAAGGCCACCCCACTTGGCGCCTGCCAGGCTTCGGGCAACCGCTCCTGCGCTGCCTCCACTCGGGCATCCATGCCCTCGCCATGTCCCGCACTCGGTGCGCCACCGCTGCGCGTCGGCGAGAGCCAAAAGGGGTCATGGCGCTGGGTGGATACTTCGCTTGAGTGACTGTCTGCTAACGGCCAGGGAAGCCGACGAAGCCGCCCAGCGAGATGTGCGGGAACCAGTCGTGCTTGGCCACGTCTACCCGCAGCGCAAGCACCTGTCGGCCCGGGTGCAGGCCTTCATCGAGTGGGTGCGCGAGCTGTTCGAACGCAGCAACGAACCGGCGCATCGCAAGCTGCCGCACCTGCCGGCCGGCGTGGCGCCGCTGCGCCGCAGCGCCTGACCCGCGCTTCAGCCGCCGGCAGGCACCAGCAACAGCAGGGCCAGACCGAACACGATGCGATAGATCGCAAACGGCGTGTAGCGGTGGCTGCGGATGTAGCCAAGCAGCCACTTCACCGCCGCGAAGGCGACGATCGCCGAGACCACGAAGCCGACCGCCAGCGCGCTCCAGTCCTCGTGCACGGCGGTGCCGTTCTTCCACACCTTCAGCAGCTCATAGCCGGTGGCCGCGTACATCGTGGGGATGCCGACCAGGAACGCGAACTCGGTGGCCGCGGCGCGGTTGCTGGTGCCGGCCAGCAGCGCGGTGAAGATGGTCGCCGCCGAGCGCGAGGTGCCGGGGAAGATGCCGGCGACCATCTGCGCGATGCCGACCAGGATCGCCACGCGCCAGGTCACCTCGCTGCGCTCGGGCTGGCGCGCGGCCAGCGCCTCGGCGCCGAGCATCCACAGGCCGCCGATCACCAGCGCCCAGGCCACCGGGGTCACTGTCTCGGGCAGCTGGAAACCCAGCTTCACCGCGATCAGGCCGAGCACCGCGGTGATCAGCGAACGCGACGACGAGCTTCAACAGATAGTCACGGTTGACCGGATCACGCCATTGCGTCAGCAGCTGCCAGATGCGCTTCCAGTAGATCAGCGTCACCGCCAGGATCGCGCCGGCCTGGATGCCGATGTTGAACAGGTCCGAGCGGGCGCCCAGGCCCAGACGCTCGGCAATCAGCAGGTGGCCGGTGCTGGAGATGGGCAGAAACTCGGTAATGCCCTCGATGATGCCAAGCACGATGACACGGATCAGGTCGTTCACGAATCGATGCACTCCGGAAGGCGCCGGCACCCCGGCAGCAAAGCACCGGAGTGTACCGTTTCGATGTCTGCGTACGGTCGTGGTCGGTGGGCCTGCGGCGAGGACAAGCCCCTCGCACGTGCTGCGGATGCGTGTGCCTGATGTTCCCGGCCGGACTGAACGGTGACGCGCCCTTGAACTGGCCGCAGGTACGGTGAGAGTCCCAACTTGGCCTGGCTCATGGAAAAGCATATCCACCCGTTCGACTGGGCGCGCCTGTTCCTGGGCGAGCTCCCCTATCTCTACTACCTGGAGATCCTGCTCCGGATCCTGCTGGTATTCGCGGTGATGATGGTGGTGATGCGGATGATGGGTAAGCGCGGCCAGCGCAACCTCAGTCCGATACAGCAGGTGCTGGTGATCGCGCTGGGCTCGGCCGCGGGCGACACCTTGCTGTATCCCAGCGTGGCGATCTTCTATGGCACGCTGGTCCTGCTGGGCGTGACCGTGATGAGCATGCTGATGGACTGGTCGGCGCGGCGCTGGCGCCCGGTCCGGGACTATGTCGATTCGCGGCCCCGCGTGCTGGTCTGCGAAGGCAAGGTCAACGAGCAGGCCATGTCGACCGAGCGGACCAATGTGCGCGAACTGTACGGCGCGTTGCGCAAGAGCGGGGCACGTTCGATGGCGCAGGTGGAGCTGGCGGTACTGGAGGTAACCGGCGAGATCAGCGTGTTCCTCAATGCCAGCAAGCCGCCGCGTGACGACCTGATCGCCTACTTGCTCGAGGAGATGAGCGACGACGACCGCAAGGCGCTGAAGCACTGGACCCCGGGCGAATTCAACACCGAATAGCATTTGCACCAAACCAGAGCAAACGGCGCGCCAGCAAGGTGCGACGCCAGCGCGCGTGTGAGAGCAAAACGGGCGTCATAGCCGGCTTTGGCGTGGCTGCCTCCGTGGCATGGACCTTGCTCCAGCGCGTAGGTGCTTTTCACTCTTCCCGCCTGAGGTTTGTCCATGTCCACCGCCCAGCACGTGCTCGACCTGATTGCCGAACACGACGTCGAATTCGTCGATTTCCGTTTTGCCGACATGCTCGGCGTGCATCACCACGTGACCTTCCCCGCGCACGCCATCGACGAGGGCACGTTCGAGGACGGCAAGATGTTCGACGGCTCCTCGATCACCGGCTGGAAGGGGATCAACGAGTCGGACATGATCCTGATGCCCGATCCGGACACCGCCCATCTGGACCCGTTCAGCGCCCACGTGCAGCTGATCCTGCATTGCGACGTGCTGGAGCCGTCGACCATGCAGGCCTACGGCCGCGACCCGCGCTCGATCGCCAAGCGCGGCGAGGCGTATCTGAAGTCCACCGGCATCGCCGACACCGCGTTCTTCGGCCCCGAGCCGGAGTTCTTCATCTTCGACTCGGTGCGCTGGCAGAACGACATGGGCCGGGTGTTCTACGAGATCGGTTCCGAAGAGGCCGCCTGGGCTTCGCGCTACAAGTACGACGGCGCCAACACCGGCCACCGGCCGGGCGTGAAGGGCGGCTATTTCCCGGTCAGCCCGGTGGATTCGCTGGGCGATCTGCGCGCGGACATGTGCAAGGTGCTCGAGTCGCTGGGCCAGAAAGTCGAGGTGCACCACCACGAAGTGGCCAACGCCGGCCAGTGCGAGATCGGCACCCGCTTCAACACCCTGGTGAAGAAGGCCGACGAGCTGATCACCATGAAGTACGTGATCAAGAACGTGGCCCACCAGAACGGCAAGACCGTCACCTTCATGCCCAAGCCGGTGGTGGGCGACAACGGCAGCGGCATGCACGTGCACCAGTCGCTGGCCAAGAACGGCGAGAACCTGTTCGCCGGTGACCTGTACGGTGGCCTGAGCCAGACCGCGCTGTGGTACATCGGCGGCATCTTCAAGCACGCGCGCGCCATCAACGCCTTCGCCAACTCCACCACCAACAGCTACAAGCGGCTGGTGCCGGGCTTCGAGGCGCCGGTGATGCTGGCCTACTCGGCCCGCAACCGCTCGGCCAGCTGCCGCATTCCTTACGTGGCCAGCCCCAAGGGCCGCCGCATCGAGGTGCGCTTCCCGGACCCGATGAACTCCGGCTACCTGGTGTTCACCGCGCTGATGATGGCCGGCCTGGATGGCATCATCAACAAGATCGACCCGGGCGCGCCGGCCGACAAGGACCTGTACGACCTGCCGCCCGAAGAAGAGAAGAACATCCCGCAGGTGTGCTCCAGCCTGGACGCCGCGCTGGAGGCGCTGGACAAGGATCGCGAGTTCCTGAAAGCCGGCGGCGTGTTCACCGACGACTTCATCGACGCCTACATCGAAGTGAAGATGAAGGAAGTCACCCGCTACCGCGCCAGCACCCATCCGCTGGAATTCCAGATGTACTACTCGCTCTGACCGCCGGCCTTGATTAAAGGCCAGACCACAACGGGCGCCTCGGCGCCCGTTGTCGTCTGGCGCCGGATGCCAGCTGCAACCCGCCAGGCGGCCAGTGGCACTGGCGATTTCCCGCACCTGCCCGACCAGCCGCCAATGCCGGTGCCCAGCGCGACACCCGCCAGCACATCGCTGTGCCGGTGCCCGTGCAGTTCCACTCGCGCCACGGCGTCGCCGGCCGGCAGCAGTGCCAGCGCGTACACCGCCTTTGTCGTCGCCATAGGTGAGGATGAACCGATGCTTGCCGCGGGGATGGTTGCCACCTTCCCGCTGGGGAAGCTCTTCGCAAGGACCGCTCCAACCAACGGTCTCGATTGGAGGGACGCTGGTGCCGGAAGGTGCACTTCAGAGCGGTCCTCGCAGTGCTGCGCGTTCCGGAGTCGAAAACCACACGGCGGGATGGACACCCGGGCATCACGGGCCCTTCAGAAGCGGATAAGCGCAATCTAAGTGGGGAGGGATACAACTATAAATCGACAGGGGCACCGGGTCCCTGTCGACCAGCCAAGGAGCATCCCGTGAGCAAACTACTGATCGCATCGTTTCTCGTATTGAGCACCGTGGTACCCGGTGCGCAGGCGGCGGCTAGCAAGCCAAGCATGAAGCCAAACGTCAGCTTGACCCAGGCACGCTCCATCGCCTTGAGGACTTTCCCTGGGAAAGTCGTCAAGGAGGAACTCGAGAAAGAAGGCGGTGGTAGCGGCTGGCGTTACTCGTTCGACATCGCCGCTCACGGGGTTACCCACGAGGTTGGTGTCGATGCAATGAATGGTCGCGTGCTCGAAAACTCGATCGACACCGACGACAAGGATTGAGCAGGTGCTGGTGGACGCCGCTGGCGTCAGTGCACTTCCTCGCTGCGACCGGACTGGCGAGTTACGCAAAAGCGCCCGACCGTAGAGGGCAGGTTGCTTTCGCAGCCAACAGCGGCCTGTGAAATGCAAGCTATCCGCCCCTTCAAGCCGGCCTGGTTCGCAGAAGCTTGCTCGTTGGGTGCGGTTTTGCCTCGACGGATCGACCGCGAGTGCCTGGCCCTACAAGAACGCGGCGACCCGACGGCCCCCGGCGTAGCTTTTGTGTGGACAGGTCCACCACCATCACACGGTCACCGCGGCTGACGAACAGCCGGTGGTGCGCTGCGTCCACGGCGAGATAGTCCCAGCCGCCGGCGCCACCCAGCGGCAGTCTCTGGATGATCTGCACCGATGGAACGGCGGGGGCGGTCGCGGCGGCTGCTGGCGCCACCAGCAGAACAAGCGAGAGAAAAAAGGCATGGTGCATCAGTGGCTGCGTGGTGGATCCCTTGCGGTAGCAGTGAAAGGGCCGTTGGGTCCGTGTGTGAGAGGTATCAGTGCGCGGGCACGCGTCCGCGGCACAGCAGCGCGTAAAGTACCGGCATCACCAGCAGCACGAGCGGCAGCTGCACGAGCATGCCGGCGATGATCGCGATCGCCAGCGGCTGCTGCATCTGGGAGCCCTGGCCAATCGCCAGTGCCAGCGGCATCAGGGTCAGGATCGCCGCCAGGGTCGACATGAGGATGGGTCGGGTACGGTGCTCGCCAGCTTCGTGCAGCGCATCGTGCAGATTGCGCCCTTTCTGCGCGTCCTGCAGCTCGGAGAAGTAGAAGATCGCCAGCTCGGTGACGATGCCGACGATCATAGTCATGCCCATCATGGCCGAGATGTTCAGCTCGATGCCGGTCAGCCACAGCCCCACGAACACCGCGGGAATCGCCAGCAGCGGCATTGCCATGATGGTGATGGCCACGCGGAAACTCTCGTACAGGAACAGCAGCAGGGTAAACACCAGTGCGATCGCCGCGCCGAACACGATCAGCAGGCCGCGAAACGCCTGCTGCTGCTGCTGGTAGGTGCCACCGAACTGGTAGACCACGCCCTTGGGCAGCAGCCCCTTCCGGCCCAGTACCTTCTTCACGTCGGCGATCGCCGAGCCCAGGCTGCGGCCGCTGATGCGGCCGGTGACCGATACCGTGCGCTTGAGGTTGATGCGGGTGATTTCCGGTTGGCCCTGCACCTGGGTGATGGTCGCCACCTGCGACAGCGGCAGCCTGTGGCCGTCCGCTGCGCGGATCGGCAGTCGTTCGATCTGCTCGACGTCCTTGTAGGCGCTTTCGGGAAGCCGCACGCGCACGCCCACCAGCTTGCTGCCCTGGGGCATGCTGGCGGCCACGGTGCCGTTGACCGCGGCGGCGACCTGGTCGGTGACGCTGACCGGATCGAGTCCTTCCAGCGCGGCCCTGGTTTCATCCACCTTGATCGTCAGCGCGTCCCCGGCGGGATTGATGCCGTCGCGCACGCCGACGACGCCGGGGATCTTGCCCACCGCGGTGGCGACCCTTTGGGCGGTCTTGTCCAAGGTTTCGCCGTCGGCGCCGGACAGCTGCACATCGATCGGCTGCGGTACGGCGACCAGGTCCCCGATCAGGTCCTCCATCAGCTGCGACAGCTCGATGTCCAGACCCGGCACCCGCCTCTCCACCGTGCTGCGTACCTGCTCCATGACCTGCTCGGTCGAGGGTCGCGAGCCGTTCTTGAGCCGCACGAAGAAATCGCCGGTGTTGGCTTCGGTAAGGCCGCCGCCCAACTGCAGCCCGGTGCGCCGCGAATAGGTGTCCACATGGGGGTTGGCCTGGATGATCGCCTCGACCTGGCGCAGCAGGCGATCGGTTTCCTCCAGCGAGGTGCCCGGCGGCGACAGGTAGTCGAGAATGAAGCCGCCCTCATCCATTTTCGGCATGAAGCCGGTGCCCACCTGGGTATAGGCCAGCCCGCCCAGCGCGAGCAGCGGCACGATCAGCACCAGCATCAGCCACGGGCGCTTCAGCCCACGCGCCAGGGTGCTCTGATAGCCCTTCATCATGCCGCGGGTGAAGCGGCCCTGTTTCGGTTCGGCGAGGTGCTTCTTGTCCAGGAAGCGCTCGGCCAGCAGCGGTACGGCTACCCAGGTCAGCAGGTAGGAGATGATCAGCGCGCTGGCCATGGTCAGCGACAGCGCCTTGAAAAAAGCGCCGGTTACGCCGGATAGAAAAGCCAGTGGCACGAAGATGATGATGGTGGCCGAACTGGAGCCGGTCAGCGGGCGGCTGAACTCCCACGCGGCACCGGCGATACGTTGGTGTACCTCGCCCGCACCGGCGCCGACCCGGCGCATGATGTGCTCGAGCATCACGATGATGTCGTCGATGATCAGCCCCACCGCCGCGGCCATGCCGCCGAGCGTCATCATGTTGAAGCTCATTCCCAGCACCGACAGCAGCAGCACGGTGATCGCCAGCACCGAGGGCACCACAATCAGCGCGATCAGGATCACCCGCGTGTTGCGCAGAAACACGAACAGCACCAGGCCGGCGAGCACGATGCCGATCAGGATCGCGTCGCGCACGCTGCCGGCGGCGGCGGTCACCAGCTGGGTCTGGTCATACCAGTTGGCGATGTGCACGCCAGCCGGCATCGACGACGCATAGTCGGCCAGCTTCTGCTTCACGTCGTTGGCGATCTGCACGCTGTTGCCGCCGGGTTGCTGGTACACCAGCAGCAGCACCGCGTTCTGGCCGTCGGCGTTGACCTTGATCCACTGCGGCACGTGGCCGAGGGTGACGCGAGCGACGTCCTTCAAACGGATGCTGCCATCAGGCCCGGCGCGGATCACGATGTTGTCCAGCGCGTCGAGGGTCTTGGGCTGGTTGTCGGCCAGTATCAGGTACAGCTTGTAATGGTCGGACATCCGGCCCATTGCCTGGATCGTGGCGGCGTTGCTGACGGCGGTGGTGACGTCGGCCAGGCTGAGGTCGAGCGCGCGCAGCTTGCCCGGGTCGACCTCGGCGTGGAATTCGGCCTCTGCGCCGCCTTGCACATCGACATGGGCCACGCCGGTGATGCTGCTAAGCAACGGCCGCAGCCGGTATTTGGCCAGGTCGTGCAGGTCACTGGGTGAAACGCTGTGCGAGCGCAGGCTGTAGCCGAGTTCGGGAAAAGTGGTGGGATCCATCCGCCGGGTGTCGAGCTGGGTGCCCGCGGGGAGCTGTGCCAGCACCTGGCCGGCGGCGCCGTTGATCTCCTGCAGCGCCGCGTTCATGTCGAAGCCCCAGTCGAAGGTGACCTCGATTTGCGCGCTGCCGCGGCTGGTGGTGGATTTCACGTCGCGCACGCCGCGGACGCGGCGTACCGCCACCTCCACCGGCGTGGTGACCTGGATCGCCATCTGGGCGGCGGGCCGGTCACCCGCCTCCAGGTCCATCTGCACCCGCGGGAACGCCACGTTGGGAAACAGCGCCACCGGCATGAAAAACGCGCTGGCGATCCCGCCGACGGCCAGCATCAAGGCCAGAAAAAGCAGCGAGCGTCGGTGCCGCTGCATCCACACCGACAGATTCACGGGGTGGACTCCCTCACCGTGTCGCCGTCCGCGAGCTCGTAGACGCCCTTCACGATGACCCTGGCCCCGGGATTGATCGGGCCGACGACGCCCACCGGGTCACCCCGGCCGCTGCGCAGCGTCACGTCCACACGACTGGCCTTGCCCTGTTCCAGCTGGAACAGGTAGTCGCCTTTTTCGTCATGCAGCACCGCATCGCGTGGTATCGCCCAGGCGCTGAAGTCGCGGGTCTGGATGCTCGCCTGCAACGGCGCGCCAGCAACGAGAACGGCGCTGGCCTCGGCCGGCAGGGTGACCCGCGCCGGTAGCAGGTGGCTTTGCGGATCGATCGCCTGGCCGATCACCGCCAGCGTGCCGCTGATGGTGCCAGCGTCGCCGTAGACCGCATGCAGCTCGACCGCCATGCCGGCATGCAGGCGCGGGCCATCCGGCGGCTGCACGCCGAGCTGGGCGACCAGCGCCCGGCTCGGCGTGAAGGTGAGCAGGGCCGCATTGGCGGCGAAGCGGTCACCCTGCGCCACGTTGATGGTGGTCACCACGCCGTCGGCCGGTGCCGCGACGGTTTCCTGCGCGCTGCCGCCGCCAAGCGCGCGCTGTGCGTCCAGCGCGGCCTGCGCGTCGGTCAGCGCCTTGCGGGCGCTGGCCAGCTGCGATTGCGTGGCCAGGCGCTGGTTTGCCAGTTGCTTCGTGCGATCGAGTTCGGCGCGAGCTGCATCGCGCGCCGCCACGGCCTGTTGAAAAGCGCTGCGGCTGGCCGGATCGGGCGTGATCACCAGCAGCGGCTGGCCGCGATGGACCGGCTCGCCGGTGCTCACGTTGAGCGACTCCAGCTGGCCGCCATGACCGAGGCTGATGATGCGCGCGCGTTGCGGGTCGCTCATCGCGCTGCCCCAGGCCTGCACGGTGTCGTGGAAGGGCCGCTGCCGCGCCGGCACCGTGCTGACGGCCACGGCACCCCTGCTGCTGGCGGCGTCCTCGCCGTCACCGCCACCACCGCTGCAGCCGGGCAGCACGGTAGCGACCGGCAAGAGCAGCAGCAGGTAAAAGGGGATGCGCGAGACGTAGGGCGTCATGGGGTATCGGCCTTGGCAGAAGGTGCGGCCTGCGCCAGCGTGGTACGGCCCAGCAGGGCGTCCAGTGCAATGGCGGCGGTGGCCTGTTGCTGGCGCAGGTCGATCGCGGCGAGGTCCGCGCTGAGCGCGTTGCCGCGGATGGCGAGATAGGTCGGCCAATCGAGCAGGCGCTGCTGCCAGCTGGCTTCGGCGGCGTTTCGCGCCTGCGCCAGTTGCGCCGCGTGGGCGGCCTGGGCGCGCACCAGAAGGTCCAGTGTGGCGAGGTCGGCGGTGAGACGGCGGATCTCTGTACGGGTGGATAGCAGGCGCGCGGTGTAGTCATCGCGCAGCTGCTGGCGGGTGGCCGTTTCGATGGCGATGTTGCCGCGGTTGCGGTCGAACAGCGGCAGCGTCAACCCGAGGCTGAATCCGTGGGTGTAGACGGCGCTGGTGTCGCGCGCGGTGTTCACGCCGAGGGTGATGGCCGGAAACTGCGCGCGGATGGCGCCGCGCAGCGCCGCTTCCTGCGAGGCATAGCCGGCCTGCAGCGCCAGCAGGTCGGGCCGACGTTGCGGCAGTGCATCCAGCGCCTGCTGCACCGCCGCCGGCGACGGATGCGCTTGATAGGGCTGGCCGGTCAGGCTCAGCCCGGCGTCCGGGGCCAGGCCAAGCAGCTGGTGCAGATCGGCCTCGGCCTGATGCAGTGCCACGGCGTTGTCGGCCAGCTGCCTGCGCACGTCGGCCAATGCGTTCAGTCCGCTGCTGGCGGCGTCGTGGGTGAGGTTGCCCGCGCGCAGCGCGTCCTCCACGTTGCGTGCGATGGGCCGCAGCGCGTCACGTTCGGCCACCAGTCGCCGCTGCTTCGCGCGCAGGGTTTTCACCTGATCGAACAGCTGGCGTGCCTTCGCTACCGTCTGCCACTCCGCCCACAGCAGCTCCAGATTGACCCGGCGCGCCTGCGCCTGCGCGGCCGCCATGCGGGTGGAGCGGGTGAGCAACGCGCCGAGGTCCGCGCTGATCCCGAGGTTGAAGGCGCTGGTGAGGTCCGGCGCGCTGCTGCGTGGGAAATCCTCGCCCACGCTCAGCTGCGGGTCGGGCAGCAGCCCGGCCGCAAAGGCCTGGGCCCGCGACACGCCGAGCGCGTCGCGCTTGCTACGCAGGTCCGGGCTGTTCGCCACCGCGAGGGTGGCAAGCTCCGTCACGTCCAGCCCGTCGCTCGGATCGAGGCGGTGCGCGGGCAGCCACGGTATCCGGCCCGTCGGCGCGGACAGCTGGCCAACGCGGGCAGCGCCGGGCGCCGCCTCGAGCGGCTGCGCGTGATACGTGGCACAGCTCGTCAATGCGAGACTGATCGCCAACACGACAACCAGGCGCGCTGGTGCAAAGCGGCCCGGTGGCGGTGCGGAAAAAGGGCGATCGGTGGTGTCTGGCATGATTCCGTCGGGCGGAGAAAGGGACAGGTGACCGGGTGCCGCGGCACGCGTACCCGTGGGTCGGCCTGCCTTTTCGCCGCGGCAGCTGGCTGGTCGCTCCGGCCATCGAACGCTAGCACCACCGGCTTTTGATTAGCTTATGGCCGAGCATCCCTAAGCTTCGCCCAAGCGAGCGGGCGCAAGCTGCGGCCGGGCGAAGTTCCAAACGGAGAGACGCGTGCACATCATCGTGGTCGAAGACGACACCCAGCTCGGCACCGCGATACAGCGCGCGCTGGAGCGGCTCAGCTATACCGTCACCTGGCTGCGCGACGGACGCGCAGCCTTGGTTGCGCTCGCCGACCGCACCGCCGACCTGGTGCTGCTGGACCTTGGCCTGCCCGGCCGGGATGGCCTCGATGTGCTGATCGAGACGCGCCGCGCACACGTGGCGACACCGGTGATCGTGATGACCGCCCGTGACGGTCTGGATGCGCGAGTCACCGGACTGGATGCCGGCGCCGACGACTACCTGGTGAAACCCTTCCATCTGGAGGAGCTGGCAGCGCGCATCCGTTCGCTGATGCGACGACAGCACGGCCTGGCCGACAACCGGCTGGAGGCCGGCGCGCTCAGCATGGATCTGGCCAGCGCCGAGGTCAGCTTTCGCGGCGAGCGACTGGAGCTGACCCGGCGCGAGTTCGCGTTGCTGCAAACGCTGATGGAGCGCGCTGGCCGGATCGTTCGGCGCGAGGCCCTGGAGAACTCCATATACGGCCTCGACAACGTGGTCGGGCGTGGCGCGCTGGAAGTGCTGGTGCATACGCTGCGGCGCAAGCTGGGGCCGGAGACGGTGCAGACCGTGCGCGGCTTCGGTTACATGATGCCGCGAGAACCCAAGTGAGGACGCTCAGCCTTCGCTGGAGGCTGCTCTGGCTGATCGTCGGCGTCCTGGCGGCGGTACTGCTGCCGTTGGGACTTTTCAGTTTCCACACCACCTTGCGCGAGGTGGACGAGCTGGCCGACGGCCGGCTGGCGCAGTCTGCTCGTACCCTGGACCTGATGCTGCGCACCACCGGGCTGGAATCGCTGGGCGTACAACCGTCCGGTGTGCGGCACGGGCGCCCATGGCTGACCATCCCGCTGGGCCAGCGCACGTTCGAGGCGGAAGTGGCCTTCCAGGTGGCCGACCGCCAGGGCCAGGTGCGGCTGGCTACCGCCAACTTCGCAACCCTGCCGCCCCCGTCAACCGCTGAGCGGGGCTTTCGCGACATCCGCCTGGCGGGCTATCGCTGGCGCACCTACACGTTGCGCGATGCGGAAAGCGGCATAGCGATTCGAACCGGCGAGCGCTTTGACAGCCGCCATGACATCGGCCGTGCCTTGCTGCTGGACCACGCGCTGCCGCTGTTGCTGGGACTGCCGTTCATCGCGCTACTGGTCGGTTGGGCGGTGCGGCGCGGGCTGCGTCCTCTGGAGCGGCTCACCCGGACGTTGTCGTCGCGTGCGCCAGGCAGCCGCGCCCCGGTCGAGCTCTGCGCCGCGCCGGATGAACTCAAGCCGGTGGTCGACGCGCTGAACCAGCAGTTCAGCCGAATGGAGGATGCCCTCGAACGGGAGCGGCGCTTCAGTGCCGACGTGGCGCACGAGTTGCGCACGCCGCTGACCACCGGCCTGATCAGTCTCGAAAGCGCGATGGGCAACGAGGACGCCGCGGATGCCGCCGCCGCCCTGGGACAGGCGCATGACGCCCTTAACCTGCTGGCGCGGCGGGTCGAGCAACTGCTGGTGCTGGCGCGACTGGAATCGGGCGCCGCCGACGACGCACGGGAGCCGACCGATCTGGTCCCGCTAGCCATCGAGGTCATCGAGGAACTGGCGCAGGTCATCGCCGACAGCGCGGTTCACGTAGCGGTGCAGTTGCCGCAAGTGCCGGTGCGGGTCGACGGATTCGCCGCGGGGCTGGCCGCGCTCATCCGCAACCTGGTCGAAAACGCCCTGCGCCATGTATCCGCGGGCGGGCAGGTGCTGTTGGCGCTGAATCAGGTTGGTGATCGCGTTTTGCTCGAGGTCACCGACAACGGTCCGGGGATCGCGCCTGAGCACCGTGCGGCGGTCTTTGCGCGATTCCATCGCGAAGTCGGTGGCCGCGGAGATGGCTATGGACTGGGCCTGTCGATCGTGCAGCGGGTCGCCCAGTTGCACGGGGCACCAATCGAACTGCTTGATGCGCAATGGGGGCGTGGCCTGTGCGTGCGGGTGACGCTGGCGCGCGCAGGCCGCGCCGGGGGCGCGGCCGAGGCGTGAGCGTTTGTGGGGTTCCTGCTTTACTTGAAGTGATGCACGAAGCCGACCTGGAATCCGCCGGGCAACCAGCCCAGCACCAGGGGCGAATGTTCGCGCTTGGCCGACCAGATGCCGATGCCGGTGCCCAGCGCCGCGCCGACCAGCACATCGCTTTGCCAATGCCCGTGCACTTTCATGCGCGCCACCGCATCGTAGGCCGGCAACAGTGCCAGCGCGTACACCGCCGGGTGCTCGTCGCCATAGTTGACGATGAACGGAGTGACTGCCGCGGAGATGGCCGCCACTTCACCGCTGGGGAAACTCTGCGCGCTGGAGCTCTTGAACCAGCGATTGGGATCACTGGTCTGCGAGGGGCGTTCGCGCCGGAACGTGTACTTCAGGCCGGTACTGGCGACCCCGGTGATCACCAGCGAATCGACCGAGCGCCAGAACGTATCGCCCAGCTTGTCGTTGTCGCCCAGCGCCACCGCACCCCCGGCCACGGTAAGGATGGTGCCGTACATCAGCGCCTTCTGGTTGCTGCGCTTCCAGATGCCGCTGTTGTCGTAGTGGATCCGATGATCGATGCCCAATGGGCCGCCGGACGCATGGGCCGTGCCGGCACCCAGCCACAGCCCGCAAAAAACGATGCCTATAGCCTTGCAGTGCATGTCGAAGCTTCCCTGGATGGGTGAAGGGCGGAATCCGCGCCGGGGCGCTCCATGCTGAACCCACAAGCTTTCGCCCGGCTTACGCAGTAGCAAGCCATCCCGATGAAAGAATCGCGAAAAGAGAGCTGACCTACGGTGCACCAATGAGCCGCACCGACGCCACGATTCCCGACGAGGCCGCATTGCCCCCACCGATGCACCGAACCCTGGCCCCGTCGAGATGGTATTCGCGGCGAAGACGGTGGGTCGGTTCCATGTTTGCGCGCCTGTTCCGCAAGGCGGGAGCGGGACTTTGCGGCCCGGGTCAGCTGCCGATCCACGGCATCCACCGGATCCTGGTGTGCCGGCCCAACCACCGCCTGGGCAACAGCGTGCTCATCAGCCCATTGATCCAGGAAATCGAGCGGTTGTATCCCGGGGCGGAAATCGACCTTCTCGCGTCCGATGCAGCCGCTGAACTGTTCTCCTGCCGCTTTCGGGTGCGCCGCGTCTTTCCGTTGCCGGCCAAGGCCGCCAGACATCTACTGCGCACGCTGCGCCTGCTGTGGGAGATGCGTGCCGCGCACTACGACCTGGCCATCGACATGTCGCTGGGGTCGCACTCGGGCCGATTGGCGCTGGCGCTGGCGCGGTCGCGATACAAGCTGGGGTTTCCCGATGGCATGCAGGCCGTGCGCGGGCCGTGGGCAGGCTACGCATGGCCGTCCCATCACGCCCAGCGTGCGGTCTTGCTCCTGCGCAGCGCCTTTGCAGGCCCGATCGTCGAGGGTGCATACCCGGCGCTGGACGTGGGACTGTACCTCGGTGGAAAGGAGTGAAGCCCGCCAGGTATTGGCCTCGCTGTGCCCCGACGGCCTGCAAAGCGGGCAGCCGGTGTTGGGGATCTTCACCCACGCCACCGGCGCGAAACGTTACGACGCGGCATGGTGGGCGCAGTTTCTTGCAGCGTTCGACAAGCGAGTGTCGGGCGTACGTTGGGTGCACTTTGTCGCTGCCCACGGAAGTTCGCCGCTGGCCGCTGGCCCGGCACCGTTCTACACCCGCAATCTGCGACGCATGGCTTCGCTGATCGGCGCCACGGACGGCTTCATCAGCGCCGACTGCGGCGTGATGCACCTGGCCGCCGGCAGTGGCGCGCCCACCCTGGGTCTGTTTCACGCCACCGATCCGGCGAAATACGCGCCTTACGGCGGCCCGAACATGGCACTGGTGACCACCGGCATCACACCCGGCGAGGCTGGCGCGCAGGCGGCGGCATGGTTTCTGCGCAGCGGCCGGCAGGCCAGATTGGAGCGCCTGCCAGGACCAGCGTCGATGGCACCGGCGCAGACTCGGCTGGCAGCCGGAACAGGCGGGCCGAACAGGAGCCGAACCGCGTGACCATTCGCCGCAGCCCCCTGCGCCGGCTTTTGGGTGTATATCGTGCCTGTCAGCCGCGGACTGGCGGGCGCCCGGGAAAAGGGCATGCGCCCGCGCCCCTGGCGCACTGAGCGGGGGCGCTCTGATGCTCGGGAAGGTCACACGCGACGCCGGTGTCCGCGACAAGGAGCGCATCATTGGCATCTATGCCACGGTGACGCGGCGCTTCCCCGCCCACTGCGGCTCCATGGACGGACGTATTCGCGTTCACTGCCAGGCGTGCTGCCCATGCGCATACTGATCACCGAAGACGATTCCGCCATTTCGGCCGCGATCGCAGCCTCGCTGGGCAGCCATGCCGTCGACCGGGTCGCTGACGGCGCCCAGGCGGATAGCGCCCTGTGCAACGCCACATACGATCTGCTTATCCTGGATCTGGGCTTGCCTGCCCTCGATGGCGTGCAGGTGTTGCAGCGCTTGCGCCAGCGGGGGTCCGGGCTGCCCGTGCTGGTGATCACCGCGCGCGAAGGGCTCAGCGAGCGCGTCCGTGTTCTTGATCTCGGTGCCGACGACTATCTGGTCAAGCCTTTCGCCCTGGCCGAGTTCGAGGCCAGGGTGCGGGCATTGCTGCGACGCTCGGCCAACCAGGGTGCTCCGGAGCTGCGGATCGGCCAGCTGCGGCTGGACCTGCCGGGCCGCCGGGCCTGGGTTGGCGAGTCCGCGCTTGACCTGACAGCGAGAGAATTCGGGCTGCTCGAAGCACTGGCCGTGCGCGCGAACCGGATCACCAACCGCGGCCAGTTGATCGAGGCGCTCTGCAACTGGGACCAGGAATTGACCGACAACGGCCTCGATATCGCCGTACACCGGTTGCGCCGCAAGCTCCATGCCAGCGGTGCCACCGTACGCACGGTGCGGGGTTTGGGGTACCTGCTCGAAGAAGACGCCCGTGGCTGAGCATTTGCGTCCCGGGCGGTCACCCAGCCTTCGTCGGCGCCTGCTCATGTTCCTGCTGGTGCCGATGCTGGTCCTGCTGCTGCTTGATGCCGTGGTGACCTATGCGGTTTCGCTGGGCTACTCCAATCGCGTTCATGATGGCGATCTGGTCAGCGACGTGGAGACACTGGCCCAGATGTTCCGTTCCAAGAAGCTCAGTGGCGATCTGCCCGAAGAGGCACGCTTTCTGCTGGAGTACGACCCGGACGACCACAACTACTACACGGTGACCAGCCGCCGTCACGGCTTGCTGAGTGGTAACGGCAAATTCCCTCAGCCGCCCGCGCCGCCGCCGGGTGCCGGGCCCCGCCTTTACGACTCCAGGATCGACGGCGTGCGGCTTCGCGCCGCATCGATGAGCCTGCCATCGCCTCAGGACCGGTCCGATATCCTCACCGTCACCATTGCCGAAACCTTGCATGACAGGCACCAGCGCGCCCGCGAGATCCTGTTCCTGACGATCCCGTTGCAAACGCTGTTGATCGTGAGCCTGTTGTCTTTGGTGTGGCTGGGCGTGACCTACGGCCTGCGCATCCTGCATCCGCTGACCCGCCGGCTGGCCGCCCGCGAGCACGAACTGGGGCCGATCAGCGACATCGACGTGCCGGCCGAGATTCTGCCGCTGACCCACACCATCGACGCCTTGTTTGCACGCCTGCGAACCGTGCTTGCCCTGCAGGAGCGCTTCATGGCCGACGCCGCGCACCAGTTGCGCACACCCCTGACCGGGCTTCGCCTGCACGTGGAGCGCGCGCTGGCGGACCCGCGACCGGAGGTGGTTGACGATGCACTCCACCATATCCACCGGCTGACCCGGCGAACCGCGCGAACCTCCAAGCAGCTGCTTGCGTTGACCCGTGCGCAAAGCCCCTGGCAGCAACGCGAGAAGCCGACCAGAGTGGACCTTGACCGGCTGATCCCCGATGCCGTGGGCCTGCGCGTGCACGAGGCGATCCAGAACGGGGTTGATCTGGGCTACCGTGGACCGGGCCAGCCGGCATGGGTGGAGGGCGATGCCAGCAGCCTGCACGAGCTGCTCGACAACCTCATCGACAACGCCATCAGCTATGCCGGCATCGCGCCGCGCGTGACCGTGAGCGTATCCATGCTCGACGATGGCGGCACCTTGCTGCAGGTGGAGGACAACGGGCCAGGCGTGCCTGCGGACGCGCTGTCCCGCCTGGGCGAGCGCTTCTTCCGCGTCCCGGGGGTCGCGTGAAGGGGGCACCGGACTGGGCCTGGCGATCGTCAGGGAGATAGCCGGGCGGCACCGGGCAAGCGTGGTACTGCAAGACGCCGAGCCGGGGCTGCGCATCCTGGTGCGGTTTCCCCCGCTGAAAAGTTCCTGAAACCCGCGCAGCCCACACTGATGCGATGGTCTACCCTGATGGCTCTCCCTTACCGTTACGGCGGCGCTCCCGGGCCGCGGGTCGCGACGCCGACTCGCGCCAGCGACGGGTGACCCCGGGTGCCACGCGCGGGGTTTGCGGTGAGATCGATCCGGCCGGCTGTCGCCATGCTTGCCGTCGTCGTGGCATCCGTGACGAGCGGCTGTGCCGGGGTGACCGCACCACCGCTGTCGCCGCCGGTCCCCGAGCAGTGGCGTCATCTGACGGCGGACCGTCCGGCCTCTGTCGACCTGCATGGCTGGTGGCACGCCTTTGGTGACCCGCAACTGGACGCGCTGGTGGATACCGCCCTGCAGAACAACCTGGACGTGGCCCAGGCGCGCGAGCGTCTCCTGGCCTCCCGCGCGCTGGCTGGCAGCCAACGCGCGCTCTACCTGCCTCACGTGCGCGGCAAGACCGAGGATGCCATCGACCCGGATGCCAGCGCCTCGTTCTTTGTGGCGGGTTTCGATGCGGTGTGGGAGCTGCCGTTGTTCGGGCGCGGCAAGGCCAGCGCGGAACAGGCCCGGGGCGCGGTTGACGCGGGGATGGCCGATCTACAGGCGGCGCGGGTGTCACTGGTCGCCGAGGTCGTCCGGCAGTGGTTGCAGTTGCGCGCGGCCCAGCAGAGTGCGCAGGTCCGGCAGGCCCTGCGCAAGGCACGCTCCGCCCAGTGGACCCTTGTGCGCGCGCGGCGGCAGCTCCACCTGGCTTCGCCGGTCGACGTCGAACAGGCCAGGGCGGCGCTGGAGCTGGCCAACGCCGCGGCGGCCGCTGCCGATGCCCAGGCCGATGCTCACGCGCAAAGCCTTGCCGCGTTGCTCGGCCGCCCGGAACCGGATCCGCGCTGGTTCGACAGCGAACCGGTGCCCGCGTTGCGCTCGTTCGCCCTGAGCAGCACCCCGGCTGACCTGTTGCGGTCGCGCCCGGAAATCGCCCGTGCCCAGGCCGAGGTGCTTGGTGCGGTGGGTCGGACGCGGATGGCGCGCGCCGATCTGTTTCCCAAGATCGGCATTGGCGGGTCGGTGGTCTGGTCGACCAATCTCACCACCCACCGCGAGACCACCGACAACGCCATCGCCTCGGCCGGGCCGATGGTGGAGATTCCCCTGTTCGACTGGGGCCTGCGCGAGGCTGCGCTGGAGGCGAAGAACCATCAGCTGAAGGCGGCGGTGTTCGCCTACCGTCAGGCGGTGCTCGATGGGGTGGCCGACGTCGAGACTGCGCTGGGCGAACTCGACCAGGCGAGGCGCCTGGAGGAGCAGGCGAACGCGCGGCGGCGAAGGCGCTTCGGCGCGCGCAGGCGCTCACCGACACGCGCGTGCAGCTGGGACTGGAAAGCCCCGCGGAGGGCTACGAGCGCGCTCGCGGCCAGTGCCGAGGCGCAACTGGACGTGATCCAGGCACGGGCACGCCACGGACTGGCGCTGGTCCGTCTGTACAAGGCGCTGGGTGGCGCGCCGTTGCCGGCGAATCAGGATGTGAAGTGATGGTCGCGCTGGCACGAAAAACCCTGATCCACGAATGGCGCAGGTTTCTCCCGGCGATCGTCGCGGTGGGTTTCGCCGGCTTGCTGCAATTGCTGCAGGCGGCACTGGTGCTGGGCATTTTCAGTAGCGCCAGCGTCTACGTCACCGGCTCCTCGGCCGACGTGTGGGTCGGCTATGCCGGTACGCAGAGCGTCAATCTCGGGCGGCCGATCGACCCGGATCTGGAAATGCTGCTGCGGATGGATCCGGCGGTGACCGCGGTGGAACCGTTCCTGTGGGTGGACGCGGACTGGCGCGGCGCACACGACACCGGCGGCGAGTCGGTGTTTGTCTCGGGCATCGACCCGCGCCCGGGCGCCATGATGTTTTCGCGCATCCTGTCCGATCGACAGCGCGCGCTGCTGCAACAGCCCGATGCGGTCATCGTCGACCGTGCCGATATCGACAAGCTCGGCGTGCGTGTGGGTGACAGCGCGGCCATCAATGGCCGCCGGGTGCGGGTGGTCGGGGTGGCCTCCGGGTTGCGTGCGCTGGGTGGGGTCAACGTGGTCGGCTCCCTGGCCACGGCCCGCGACCTGAACACCGACCGCGCCGCCGTGGGGCGCCCCACCTATCTGGTGGCCAGGCTGCGCCATCGGCAACAGGCCGACGAGGTGGTGCGTCGGCTGCGCGGCAAACCCGGGTTTGGTCCCTACGATGCATGGACGGCAGCGCAGTTCTCGCGTCGTTCGGTCGCCTACTGGTTGTTCGACACCGGGGCCGGAGCCGGCGTGCTGTTTCTGGCCGGGATCGTGTTCCTGGTCGGGGCGATCATCACCAGCCAGACGCTGATGGCCGCGGTGGCCGGCTCGGTCCGCGAATACGCCACGCTCAACGCGCTGGGGGTCGGCCTCACCAACTTGCGCTGGGTGGTGCTGGAGCAGGCCTTCTGGGTCGGTGCCATCGGGTTGTCGGGGGCCACCGGCCTGAGCGTGCTGGTGCTGTGGCTGGCGCGCAGCCAGGACGTGCCGGTGGTGCTCAACGTGCCGATCAGTCTGGCCTGCGTGACCCTGGCCATGGGGCTGGCCGCGGTGTCCGGGCTGGCGGCCATGCGCAGCCTGCGAAAGGCCGATCCGGCGATGCTGCTCCGATGAATTCCGCCGCTTCCACTCCCGCGATCGAGGCTGATCACGTCGTCAAGGCGTTCGTGTCCGGACGCGTCCGCACCCAGGTGCTCGATGGCCTGTCGCTGCGCGTGGACCCGGCCCAGCTGACCCTGATCTCCGGTCCGTCCGGATGCGGCAAGAGCACGCTGCTGGCCATACTCAGCGGACTGCAGACGGTCGACCGCGGGCAGGTACGCGCGCTGGGAAGCGACCTCACCCAGCTGGGCAATCGCGCACTGGAGCGGTTTCGCCTGCACCATACCGGCTTCGTCTTCCAGGGCTTCAACCTGTTTCCGGCACTGAGCGCCCTGGAGCAGGTGGAACTGCCGCTGGACTACCTCGGGATCGGCAAGGCCGAAGCCCGCGCCCGCGCCGCGCAGGCGCTGGATGAAGTGGGCTTGTCCCATCGCACGCATCTGCGGCCGGCCGAGCTCTCCGGTGGCGAGAAGCAGCGCGTGGCGATCGCTCGTGCCCTGGCCAAGCGCCCGCAACTGCTGTTCGCCGACGAGCCGACCAGCGCGCTGGATGCAGCCAACGGGCAGATGATCATCGACATTCTCCATCGCATCGCGCGCAGCCATGGCACGACCGTGCTGTGCGTCAGCCACGATCCGCGCCTCATTCGCCATGCCGACCGGGTACTGTCGATGGAAGACGGTCGTATCCTCAGTGACCGGCAGATCACCGATGCCGGCGGCATACACCAGGGAGCCACGCCGTGATCGCTTTTTCCAACGCGCTGCGCAGGATCACGTTGGTGGCCGCCTTGCTGTCGGCGCTGGCCGGCTGCGGCGGCGACCCGTCCCCGGACCCCGCGGCGCCCGAGGCGCCCGCGTATGCCGCCGTCGCCCGCGGTCAGGTGGCGGTGGAAGGCGGCCTGCTGCAACTCGGGGCGCCTCGCGAGGGCACCGTTGCCACCCTTGCCGTACATGAGGGCGAGGCTGTCCATCGCGGCCAGACCCTGGCCACGCTGGACGCCGAGCCGGCACGGCTGCGTGTGCAGATCGCCGAAGCGCGCCTGAAGCAGGCCGAGGCGGAAGCCCGGCTGTTTGCCGGCAAGCTGGCACTGGCCCAGGTCAAGGCCGGCCGGCTCGCCGCCGCGGCCAAGGCCGGCGCTGGCGATGGCCAGAGTGCGGATGACGCCCGCGGTGAGGCGCAAGAGCTGGCCGGGCGCCAGGCAGTTGCCGAAGCAGCGGTGGAGGTGGCCCGGCAGGCGCGGGACAGCGCCCGTTACGAACTGGGCCTGCGCACGCTGCGGGCGCCCATCGATGCGCGGATCACCCATGTCGGCGCCCAACCGGGCGCCAGCGTGTCGCCGCAATCGGGACCGTTGTTCGTCCTGCTGCCGCAGACGCCCCCGGTGGTGCGTGCCGAGCTCAACGAGTCGTTGGTCGATGCCGTCCGCGTGGGCATGCCCGCGACGGTAAGCAGCGACAGCAGCGATCAAAGCTGGCCGGCGCACGTGCTGCGGATCGGCAGCGTGGTCGGGCCGTCCACTTTGGAGGACGACCCGCAGCAGCGTCTGGACAGCCGTACCGTGAACTGCGTACTGGCCTTCGACTCGCCCGCCGCAGGCGCTGCGCATCGGCCAGCGCGTGCTGGTGCGCTTCGGCGCGCCGGCGGCCGCGCCGCGAAAGCCTGCCGAAAAGCACTGATGCGAGCCTGTCCACGCGCCTGACAGGAAACCCACGTGATCCAGCCCACCGATTTCTTTCTCGAAGGCGACCGCCGCGGCGTGCTGCTGATCCACGGACTCACCGGCACCCCGATGGAAATGCGCCTGCTCGCCAAGGGCCTGAACAGTGCCGGCTTCACCGTGTACGGCATGCAGCTGGCGGGGCATTGCGGCTCGGTCGACGACCTGCTCGCCACCGGCTGGCGGGACTGGTACGCCAGCGTCGAGCGCGCCGCCGATCGCCTGGCGCAAAGCGTCGATCACCTGTTCGTCGGCGGCTTGTCCATGGGCGCGCTGCTTTCGCTCAAACTGGCGGCCGACCGCCCGCGGCAGGTGGCGGGCGTCGGCGTCTACGGGGCGACCTTCCGCTATGACGGCTGGAGCATCCCGTGGACCGCGCGCCTGTCCTTCCTGCTGCCGTGGGTGAAACGGCTGGGCATGGGTCGCCAGCGCGCGTTCATCGAACAGCCGCCGTACGGCCTGCGCGACGAGCGGCTGCGCGCCCAGGTCAGCGCGGCCATGCGCTCCGGCGACAGCACGATCGCGGGCCTGCTTGGCAATCCGTGGCATTCACTGGCCGATCTGTACCAGCTGGCAGCGCGGGTGCGTCGCCAGCTGCCGCAGGTGACGGCCCCCTGCCTGGTCGCGCATGCCAGCGACGACGATGTCGCCAGCGTCGCCAATGCCGAGCTGGTGCGCCGCAAGGTGAGCGCACCCAGCGAACTGCTGCTGCTGGACGACAGCTACCACATGATCACCATCGACAAGCAGCGTCGCGTCCTGATCGACCATTCGGTGCGTTTCTTCGACGGCATCGTGGCCGGGCGGGCGTCCCAACGCGCGGCGGCCTGATCGTGCCGCTGGTGACCATCGCGCTGTGGCTGGCCAACGTGTTGCTGGACACGGGCGGCCAGCTGGCCTTCAAGGCGGCCGCGGGTGACCCGGCGGCGGGCGATGGCCTGGCGCGCTGGCGGCACATGGCCGCGCGCCCATGGTTGTGGATCGGCGTGGGCTGCTATGTGTTCGAGTTCCTGGTGTGGATCGCCTTCCTCTCGCTGCTGCCGCTGTCCGAAGGCGTGCTGCTGGGCTCGATCAACATCGTCGCGATCATGGTGGCCGGGCGCGTCCTGTTCGGCGAAAAGCTCACCCGCCTGCGCGTGGCCGGCATCGTACTGGTGAGCCTGGGCGTGGCGATCGTGGGGGCCGGGGCATGAGGCGCTTCTACCTGGTGGGCTTCGCGCTGCTGATGGCGTTCGACACGCTGACCCAGCTCTGCTTCAAGATGGCCGGCAACCATGCGCTGCCGGTGGAGGCGAACCTGGCCTGGCTGCTGCGCGTGTTCGGGCAGCCGTGGGTGTACGGCTCGGTGCTGGGCTACCTCGGTGCATTCTTCACCTGGATGAGCCTGCTCAAGCACGCCCCGATCGGCCCGGCGTTCGCCGCCTCGCACCTGGAGGTGGTCAGCGTGATGGCACTGTCCGTCTGGCTGTTCCACGAGCCGCTGACGGCGTCCAAGCTGATCGGCGCGCTGACGATCCTCGCCGGCATCGTCTGTCTCGGCCTGGCCGAACGCGAGCAGCCGGACCTCCACCGTCCCCCGTCTGTCGCGAGCTGAGTCATGCCGCCTCGCCGCCGTCATGAAGTGCCGCCCACCGCCGGGCTGCCGCTGCGCGCGCGCGATCTGTGGCCCGGCCGGGCAGCCCTGGCCGAAACCCTGGCCGACCAACTCGGCACGCCGCCGCTGCTGCTGGAGTGCTCCGGCACCGCCGCGCTGCTGGTTGCCCTGCGCACGCTGAGCCAGCTCGCGCCGGGCCGGCGCACCGTCGTGGTACCCGCCTATACCTGCCCGCTGGTGGCCATCGCCGTGCACCGCCTCGGGCTGCAGCTGCGCCTGTGCGATTCGCGCCCGGGCCATTTCGACATGGATCCGCAGGCACTGCAGCAGACCTGCGGCAACGACACGCTCGCCATCGTGCCCACCCACCTTGCCGGCCTGGTCGCCGACATGGACACCGCGCTGGCGGTGGCACAGCGCTGCGGCGCCTACGTGATCGAGGATGCCGCGCAGGCGCTCGGCGCACGCGAGCGCGGGCAGAGCGTGGGCCTGCGCGGCGACATCGGCTTCTTCAGCCTCGCTGCCGGCAAGGGCCTGTCGATCTACGAAGGCGGCCTGCTGGTCGCGCGCGATGCCGTCATGCGCGATGCACTCGCCCGCACCCATGCCGCGATGGTGCCGCACCGCCCCGGCTGGGAGCTGCGCCGCAGCGTGGAACTGCTCGGTCTCGCCGCGCTGTACCGGCCGGCCTGGCTCGGCATCGCCTACGGTGCCCCGCTGCGTCGCGCGCTGCGCCGCGGCGATCCGGTCGCCGCCGTCGGCGACCACTTCCCGCCCACCATTGCGCTGCACCGCGTCGGCCGCTGGCGCCGCAGTGTCGGCACACGCGCAGCGCGGCGACTGCCCGCGTTCCTGCAGACGCTACGCGCCCAGGCCGCAACGCGCATCGCACGCCTGCAACGCATCCCCGGCATCCACGTGTTCCAGCCCGCACATGGCACCGAGGGCAGCTGGCCGTTCCTGCTGCTGCGCCTGCCCGACGCAGCCCGCTGCGACGCCGCGCTGGCCGAGCTGTGGACCGCCGGCGTCGGCGTCAGCCGCCTGTTCGTGCACGCCCTGCCGGACTACAGCTACCTCGCCGACCGCGTGCCGCAGACGCCGATGCCCCATGCGCGAGACTTCGCGGCGCGCACGCTGACCATCAGCAACAGCCCGTGGCTGGATGAGCCCACCTTCGAGGCGATCTGCGCGTTGCTGGAAAAGAAGGCGGGTTGAGCGACCGCCTTTTCATCGAACCACGGTATCGGCGGCCGTGCGCGGCGTACCAACCCGAAGCGATCGAGCTGCCCCATGCACCGCGAGGCGGGTTCATCCCAGGTCTGCTCGACGATCAGTCCCTGGATTTACTCAGCGCTCCCTTCTCCATGCCTTCGCCGGCCAGTGCCCATATCCAGGTGATGATCACCAGGATCGCATTGGTATGCCAGTAGGCGAGCGAGGCCAGGATGGCCACCAAAAGGCGCGGCGCAAACAGCCAGCCCAGCCACCAGAAAATCCCCCCACTGGCCACACTGCTGAACAGCAACGTGAGGCGAGGGAAGAAGCACATGGCCAGAACAAACATCCAGCCGTGGACGTCCCAGAAATCCTGATGCGGCATACATCCTCCGATGGTCCCGACCACTGGGGAGAACTTAGCAGGGTTGCCGGCAGCGGCTGTTCCTGTTCGGCGGCACGCCATAAGCGCCACCAGTGGTGTCGACGATCCTGTGCACTCCCGCTGCATCGGTCGCTTCCCATGCTGCGGGAACCATCGAGGCATCCTCACCGGGCTTCCCGTCATCCAACCGATCCTCCTTGCCGCCCCGCTCGCCGTGAGCACGACCGCCATCGCCGCACCGGCACGCGCTACTCGTTCGACATCGTCACCAAGGGCGTCACCCACGAGATCGGCGTGGATGCCGAGGCGGAAAGATCCTCGAGAACTCGATCGACAAGGGACGACTGAGCGCGCCGGTTTCCGGGGTGAGGCGGCATCGGCCGAAGCTGGCGAGCTTCTGTAGCGGCTTCGCCGGAGCCCGACCTCACGCACCACACCGCGCCAGGTTGCCGACTTGTGAAGGCAACTATGCCGCTGATTTCCGTAGCTCCGTGGATCGCAATGCCACCGTCGGCTATCGGCCAGAAGCGGCCATCTATGTGCGCTCCGCCCCGGCTCTATTGGCTCCAGCCGATGCGAGTCAATAACAGTCGAGCAAGCCAATTGAGTATGAGGGTGTTAACGTCGGCTTCAGTTTTGGCGCGTGTGCGAGGAGATTAACCAGCACCATGAAGGAGAAAGCGATGACAGCGGCGAAGCCAGCGATGAAGATGCCCGAATTACTGGTGTTCGCCAGGCCACTAATCATCGGCTTCGTAGGCGCGGAGGTTTGGCGAATCTCTTTCTGCCTGGGTGCGAATTTCACCAATGCCCTGTCGGCCGTATCCTTTTGGTGGAAAGCAGCAGGGATATTGATCGGAGTGCTGCTATGCCTAACCTACGCATTCAAGCGGGGAGCACACGACACCGCTGCCAAAATGGGTCGCAGTCTCCGTGTAGATCTCCTAGTCGCTGTCGGCATCGGCATTTGGACAAACCAATTGGTCTCGCCTTGGCTAGCCAAAGCCCATACAGCACTAAAGAACGCCGATCCTTATTGGGCGCCAGTGGTCCTCTTGCTTCTCTGTCTCGTGCTGTTCTCGCCACTGGCGCGCCAGTACTGGCCGAAATCCAAAAGAGCGACTCCTCCGCCTTACTTCATTGCTGATGAGGAAATTGGGGACGAAGAAGAAGACCTACTTGCGAGCAAGACGCAAGCTCGGTCTTTGCGGAGGCCGTTCTTGCAAGCGGCGCCCACAGTGGACTTGTCTTTGGGGTCGATGGACCGTGGGGAGTCGGCAAGACGAGCTTCATCAACCTTGCTGAGCGTTATTCGTCCAAGGAAGAAGGAAGGGTCATCGTTTGTCGATTTGAACCTCTACGGTACGCATCCGAGCCAGACCTCGCGGATCGCTTGATTCGCGATTTGTCTGCCGCTATTCAACGAAAGGTCTTCGCACCGGAGTTTCGACCCGCAGCATCGCGGTACACCCGTTTGATTAAAGGGAAGGCCGACGTATCATTCCTTGGCTTCAAACTCTCTTTGGAACCTTCGCAAGAGACCGTCGATGAACTTCTCGACGACATCGACCAAGTGCTCAAGCGTATTCGTCGTCGCGTGATCATAGTAATCGATGACCTCGATCGTTTGGACGCCAAGACTACGAACAACGTTTTATTCGCAACAAGAAGAACGTTCAAGCTCTCTCAGGCAACTTACGTGCTCTGCTATGACACTGAGGTTCTTGCCTCAAAAGGAGAGAGGAGAGTTCGACAGCAGGCGGAGAATCCTTGAGAAGTTTGTAACACTCAAGCTTAGCTTGTTTCGTCGACAGCTCCAGTATTCGAGGCTTCTTGCAAAGAAATTGGCAGCGCGATGGCAACCAACTGGATTCGATTCCTTCCGACACGATGCTGAAGCTCGGCGCCGTACTCAGCGAGTTGGCGAGCATTCTTGGCAGTGACTTGGCGGCGAAGTACATGCCGCTTGTGGGCGACCTGCGAAAGGTAAAACGCTTCGTCAACGCCATGCTACTCATGCAAATTGAGAAGAGTGACCTAGGTCGGACGGATTTCAACAAGCGCGACCTGATCAATCTCATGCTCTTGCACTTGAACTACCCGGGGGCGTTTAGGCGTATCTATGCCGAAGAGACCGATGGCCGTTACGGTGCATTTTCGGTACGTCGCAAATATGGGGAACAAGGATTCGAGAACGATGATAAGTTTTCGGAGCTGCTGAAGAACTATCAAGGAACATCCGGGTTCCTGTTAACACAACTCTTCGACGCGAAAACCTTGGGCATCGAGAACCAAAGTAACGTAGATGAACACGTCTTGGCATCACGAGCCTGCTTCAACCAACGCCCCTTCAGGAATCTTGAGGGATACCTCAAACTCATTGTGCGCTTTGTCACACCCGAACCGCAGGAGACATTTGTTCTATATCAGGACGCCGTCGAGAAGGTTCGGAGCGGAGCATCCGTCGCTTCGATTTTGACGTCGCCCGATTTTCTATTGGAGCGTGGGGAACACGCGCATGACCAGTTCTGGAGAGTGCTCGTCAATCGGTCTTACGACTTCACGGGCGCGGTCGCCGAAGACGCAATTGCTACGCTCGTAGATTATTTGCCGCGCTACTCGGCTATCGCGAATGAAGATCAAGGTTTGCGACAGAGGTCGATCTACTCCCTGCTACGACTTTTGGATCACGACACAGGTGGGGGAGGACATCGGGCCGTCGTCTTCCCAACAGCGCGGAAAATGTCATAGAGATCGCATGGCGAATTTTCGGCGAACATGCCTACCAAGGGAAAGGTCTGCTCCAGCGACTTTCGAATAGTGACCGCGGCGTCCTTGGCTGGAACGATCTCATGTTGTTCCGCCTCTCCTGTTCCCAAGACCGTCAAGCGCAGCTATATAACCTGTACGCTGCGCTCATTGCCCATCAGGACAGCAATGCCCCGACAACTGGTCTAGTCGGCGTTCTGGCATTGATAGAGATGAGAAGACTGTCCCAGCAAGTTTTTGCTCTGTTTAAGAAACAGTATATTGATGCGAAGATAAATTTCCTTGCAGAGGTCGATGGCGCCCCTGTTGAAGCGTTGCTGGGCGATGCTTCCTTCCCGGTTAGCGAGCCGGCTTCGGCTGGAGATTCGTCCGGTCAAGTCGCTGATTCGCTGGGTCGGCGTGTTGCTATAGCGCGATCCGTTGTCAAGTCCTTCGTAATCTACCAGCTTAGCAATTCGTTTCCCCCAACAGGGTCAGGTGTGGGCTGCGGTTATTACGACGAGCAAGGCAATGGCGATGGTCGCGGCATAGCCCAGCGAATGAATAAGTACGTGTTCGGTGTCTGCTTCAATCCCGACATCCACGAGAGACAACGTCTTTCATTTCCTCGACCACTGTCTGTCGCATTTTGAGTAGTTCCTTCTTTTCGGGCAGAGATGAAGAGGGCTACTTTGCGTCCAAAGCTGAACTACTCAGGAGGCCTCGATCCCAACGAGATGGGGAGGTACTGGAGTAAGTGCAGGAATTCATTCGCAAGAACCCAGCTCGTCGAAGAGCGGTATGTAGTAACATCCAATTACAGAGCTTCGTATCACGAAGATCTGGTGAGGTTTTTGCCGTACTTGATACTTGGCCGAAGAAGCAAACCCGGAAAAGTGAAGTCCGGCGAGCTTCCATCGGACCCGTCTTGAGCCGGGGAGGCCATAACGGGAACGGAGGTAGTTAATCAAATTTAATTACCTCCGACCCCTTTGATCGACGGACGCGGCCTCCCGAAGGTTGCCGAATAGCGGCCGCTGGAGGGAGGATTTTTGGGTGCGCGAGGAAGTCTGATCTCCGCGTCAGCTGGGTTCGTCTATACCGGACCGACTCGCACGAACTTCCTTCAACATCATGACGTTGTGCTACCGTTCGTGGGATGTGGTTCGAGATGTAAAACCGGTTCCACGGGTCCGTATATCGATGGTTGGCTCGGGGGATACATGCTGTCGTTTGCAACCGAGATTCCTGTCGATGCAGGACAGACCTCTGATTCGTTTATCGAGGCCGTTAAGGAGTGGCTTCTCGGCTCCCCTCACACCCGGCTTACGACGGACGATCTCGCCGAGATAGGCTCAGTTGGTCAACAGATGACCTCCCACGGGAATGAGACTGTTATATCCCTGCGGGCGGCACGAGATCGAAATGATCTTGCTGCAGTTCGCTATAAGCGTACCGACGAAGATCTTGAGTGGACCACAACGGTCACATTCTCTCGGCTTGGCAAAGACACTTGGGTTTCCATACGCGTGTTTTGCGAATCGACCTCGACCCGCGGCGCGCCTGCCCGTTGCAAAGAAGCCCGTCGTTGTCCGAACGCTCCTTCATGCGCTCGGCGGGGGACGAGACGGAGAGTTGGACGTCGGTGAAAATGCTTACTACCTCGGCAATACAGAGATAGAGAAGGCCGCCAAGCTTATTGTCGGAGATAGCGAATGCCGGTTACCCATCGTCTACGTCAGCGCAAATTTTTATGGTGGCTATGCTCTCGACGTAGATCGCCTGGCGAACGATCTTTCTGGTATGGCCCATGTGGTTGTGGAGCCAAATCGTCCGTTTTCGCTCAGGCTCAAGCTAGATGCCAACTCCGAAAACGTCTATGGCGGCTCCGTTGGTATCTACTGGCCAGACGGCGGTGGGCGAAGATCGTTCTTCCTTGGAAGAACTCATGAGACACCCAGCGAACTGGCCAAAGCTATATTTAACGAGGTTCGTCTCGCGCTCACGAATCGGCGCCCTTTGGAGCGTTGTACGTGGGCGTCTGTACAGGAGATGGTTTCTCGCCAGACTTTCGAGCAGCTCAAGGAGTCTGGGTCGGACAAGGTAGAAGAGTACATCGGAGCATTTGACAAGGAGATCGCAGCAAAGAATGCTCAGCTTGAGGACGCCGAGAACGAAATTGGCAGACTTAGTCCGAGTTGCCATGTATCAATCGCGCATCCCTTCATTGTCGTCCGTTCTTCTCAAAAGGGTGTTGAGCAAGACTTCTTATTCAAACGAAATTCGGCAGGTCGTTATTGATGCCATGAGCACTATAAAAGCCGCGTTTCATCGGATAGCCGACGGCGCATATTGCTTGCTCATTGTTGGACGCAAACAAGTTCGATGACAACGCATGCGCATATCGCGAGCAATTGAAGGAATTGCTTCGTGGTTTCTCAAAGCTCGACGACAAGGTGCGGCGCGGATTGGAAGAGCTTGGGTTCTCAATCTCAGAGGATGGCAACATTACAAGGTCATCTTTCAAGGCGACGATAGGTATACATTTACCCTACCGAAAAGCGGGAGCGACCACCGTGGCGGCCTCAACGCGGCATCGGACATTAGTCGGCTGCTGTTCTGATGGCTAACAACTCAATGCAGCGGACGCGCTACGCGCGCCACTCATTTCGGGCGTTAGATGAGCATTACCGACACCCAAATTCTCTCCTACTACTACAAAGAAACTCGCCACCTACCGGGTTCGGAAATATTCATCTCCTCCGTTAACAGCAGCCGAATTTCTACTCATTCAATCTGAAAAACCGAACAGCGCAATCTATTACCCAATCCTCCCAGGCCGCCTTAAACATCGTATGGGGGGTCTTCATTTCCAGGTGGGCCCGCAGTTCCAAGAATGCTGTTTAATGCTAAGAAGTACGCGGCTTTCGGGAAGCGTCGAACGGATCAACTGGTTCTTGATTTCAACGGAAGAATGCCATCGTTCGTCGAGTTTGGAAGTATAGCGATCAGTCAAATTATCAACCATGGTCGCGAAGATATATATTTCGCGAGCATCTCTCACCTTGAAAAGACTCTTCAAAAGAACTCCGAGACAGACTGCAGTTCCTCGGTAACACCGGCGTGCAATGTCTCCCAGTGACGCCCCAGCTATTGCTGAGGTAGGAATGAATATTCTCGGTCAGTTCTTGGATAAATATCAAGCCAAGCAAAATCCAAGAAACACCATCAATGACATTCTTATACTGTCCACTGCAGTTGAGCATTCTCTTCCCTTGTTAACAGAAGATAGCTTGCTCAAGCGATTCACCGCAGAGCTCCTGGGGGCGCCATTCTCGGAGCCACCCCCTGATAGACTACTTATTGACTTCAGCGCCACCTGAAGTCGTTGATCGGCCGAAAGCCGTTTGAGTCTAAGGGTTACATCAATCGAGGGTGGCAGATCATGGAACGCCGCGGTGCTCGATGACATGAACCCTAGCCACTCCGTCAAGAGTGGACCGCCCACAAGCTGGGCTTGTGGGTAACCTTCGCGCCTACGCCGCTACGGCGCCTCGTTAAACGATAAGGACGGGCCTTCCGAAAGCAGTCGTTCGTGCCCGGCTGCAAACGGGTCGAAAGCGGAAGCCCAAAGCGCACTGGCAAGAGATGACTTGCCGTTACGCTCCTCGCCTTCAAGCCGCCGCCACTCGCTCGATCGCCGCCAGCAACTGCTCGTTCAACGCATGCTGCTGCGCCTGCCAGCGGGCCAGCTCGCCGGGGTCGACGGGTGGTTGGTCGTCGATGGCGGCGAGGCGGCGCTTGAGCCAGCTCTTGTAGCGGTAGGCCGAAATGTCGCCGGTGATGTCGCTGCCGACGAGGTGGCCGCGCAGGGTGTCGATGATGGCGATGGCGTGTTCGAGCTGCATGCGGCCCTGGTCCCAGTTGGTACGGGCCACATCGTCGGCGAACACGTCCTTGTCGATGGACAGGTAGGTCGGCTGGGGCCGCTGCTGCTGCGACGCGCAGAAGGCGGCGGTCATCGCGTCGATATCGTCGAAGCCGTGGAAGGCGTGCGCCAGGCCGGCGCGCCTGGCCCAGCGCACGTCCACGCCGGCACTCCAGTAGCTGAGCTTGCCCGCGCGCAGCGGAGCGAGGTAGTTCTCCCAGGCATGCCCGCGGCCGATGTCGCCCGAGCCGATGCCGACCACGTGCACGTGGCTCACCTGCCTCATCGCGGCCACGCGGCGCACCCACGAGCCGCAGTGCACGCCGAACAGGTAGCGCATGTTGTCCGGATGGTTGTCCAGCACCACCACCTGGAACGGCGCGCTGGCCGGCAGCCGCTCGATCAGCGGCCAGCTCAGGTGGTGGAAGTCGCCGCTGCCGAGCATCACCGTGCCGTAGGTGCTCGGCAGCGTGTCGTCCAGGATGCGGCGAAAATGTTGCAGCGCGCCCAGCGAGCAGCCGAAGCGCAGCGTCTCCTGCCAGCGCTCCAGGGGAATCACCAGCCGGCCCGGCAGCGGTCCGACCGAGTGGTCGAGGTCCAGCACGATGGTCCGATTCATGGGGCGCCGATGCCGGCGTGCGGCTGCAGCGGCTCGCTTTCGAACCGATGGGAGAGGCGGCGAAAGGCCCAGCGCAGCAGTCGATGGCGCACGTAGACCGCATGCCGGGTGGTGCAGAAATGCGCGCCCAGCTGGCGCTTGATCTGGCTGTCGGTCCAGCCGGCCACGTAGTGGCGCAGGCCGCGACGACGCGCGTATTCCAGGTTCTCCATCCAGCTCACCACGTAGAGGTTGTGCTCACGCGCCTGCGGGTAGGCAAAGCCCACGTACTTGTCGACCAGCATGTGCCGGTGCTCGTAGCACAGGTTCCAGCCGATCAGCTCACCGCGGTGGCGGTAGGTGAACACCAGCCCGCCGCTGGTGGCATCGCGCAGCACCGCGCGGAAGAAGGCCTCGCTGAGCAGGTCGAAGTGGATCTCGCTCTGCGCGTAGACCTGCCGATACAGGGCGTAGTAACCGGCCAGCACGGCCTCGTCCTCGAAGCAGGCCGCGCCCGTGGGCAGGCATTCGATCACCAGCGCCTCGCGCGAGCGCAGCTTGCGCCGGATGCTCTTGCGCCGGCTGTGGGACAAGCGCGCGAGGTAGTCATCCGTCGAGGGGAAATCGATCGGTACGTAGGCCAGGGCCATGCCATCGAGCAGCACGCAGCCGCGGGCCTCGCAGGCCTGGGCAAACGCATCGGCCTGCGCGTTGTCCGCAGCGTCGAGCAGCGGCGAGTGGTGGGCGATGTCCTTCACCACCAGCAGCGCGCAGTCGGCGCGATAGCGGCGCAGCAGTTCGTCGGCGAGCAGATCCGGTGCGACCCCGGCCGGCAGTGGCGCGAACTCGGTGACGGTGCAGCCGGCAAACCGGGTGCGCCAGCGCAGCAGGCGACCCCAGTAGCGGTAGCCGGGCAGCCGGGTGATGCGCCGACGCAGGGCGTCGTCGGCGGTGGTCAGCAGGTCGAACGGCGCCACGAAGCTGGGCATGCCCGACGGTGCCCGTTCCGCCAGGAAACCTACCGGCGGGTGGGCGAGAAACTGGTTGAGCAGGCTCTCCGGCTCCAGTTGCGCGATGTACGTCATGCGGTGCTTCCGTTCGCGGGCGCGAGGCACCCGGCTCCGCCTCAGGTGGTGGCGCGGATCGCCAGCACGGCGTTGAGGCCGCCAAAGGCGAACGAGTTGCTCAATGCCGCGCGCACCTGCATCGGCCGCGGCAGGTTGGGCACATAGTCGAGGTCGCAGGCCGGGTCGGCGACATCGAGATTGGCCGTGGGCGGCACCACGCTGTCGCGGATCGCGCCGAGCACGGCGACCAGCTCCAGCGCACCGGAGGCGCCCAGCGCGTGACCGTGCATCGACTTGGTGGAGGAGACCGCCAGCCTGGGCGCGTGCGCGCCGAACGTGCGGTGGATGGCGGTGGTCTCCACCGGATCGTTGGCCGGCGTGCCGGTGCCGTGCGCATTGATGTAGTCGATGCGCTCCGGCGGCAGGCCCGCGTCCGCCAGCGCCGCCGCCATGGCGCGCGCACTGCCCGCGGGATCGGGCGAGACGATGTCGCCCGCGTCGGCACTCATGCCCACCCCGGCCAGCTCGGCCAGGATGGTGGCGCCGCGCGCGCGCGCATGGGCCATCGACTCCAGCACGAAGATGCCCGCGCCCTCGCCCAACACGAGGCCGCGGCGGTGGGCGCTGAAGGGTCGGCAGGTGTCATCGGCCAGCACTCGCATGGCCTCCCACGCGCGCATGGCGCCGTAGGTGAGGCAGGCCTCGCTGCCCCCGGCGATGACCACGTCCACCAGGCCCGCCCGGATCATCAGCGCCGCCTGGGCCAGCGCGTGGTTGGTCGACGCACAGGCGCTGGAGACGGCAAAGGCCGGCCCGCGAAGACCGTGCGCGATGCTGATCTGGCTGGCCGGCGCATTGGTCATCAGCCGCACGATGGTCAACGGATGCACCCGCGGGATGTTGTCGGCGTACAGCCGCCGGCTTTGTTCGTCCTGGGTGGTCTCGCCGCCAACGCCGGTGCCCACCACCACCCCGGTGCGCAGGCCCAGATCGCCGGCGGCAAAGTCGATGCCCGACTGCGCGATGGCCTCGTTGGCCGCATACAGCGCGAACTGCGAGGTGCGGTCGAGCATCGGCATCATGCGTTCGCTGAAATGCATGCCCGGGTCGAAGTCTTCCGGCACCTGGGCGGCGACCCGCACGCGCAGTTCCGCTGCCCGGTCATGGCGCAGCGCACGGATGCCGCTGCGGCCCTCGCGCAGGGCTTCCCAGAGTCGGCCAGCGCCCTCGCCAAACGCGCTGATCGCCCCCATGCCGGTAATGGCAACGGGCGATGAGGCACGCACCGTCACGCCGCGGCGTCCGGATCGGCTGCCTTGGCGCGAAGGGCGTCGGACACCGCATCGACCAGGTGCTGCACCGTGTCGGTGTCGAAATTGGGGCCCTGGTCGGGGAAGTGGATGTCGTAGGCTTCCTCGATGTCGAAGATCACTTCGATCGCGTCCAGTGACGCGACACCCAGATCCTTCAGCGTGGAGGCCGGCGTGATCGAGGCCGCTTCGATCTTGGCCTGCTTGGCGATGATCGCGACCACCTGGTCGCGGACGCTTTCGTGGTCGATGGATTCGGACATGTTCGGTTCCATTCGCGGGACTGGATGGCGTAGCAGTCGCGGCTGGCTGGCGCCGCCGCGTGCCGGTGGGGTGCCATCGCCGGATGTGACGGCTCAGGCGGTGCGCTTGGCCTTGGTCAGCAACTGGTCGAGCAGCGCAATCGCCAGGTCGATCTCCTCGTGGGTGATCTCCAGCGACGGTGCGAAGGTGATCACGTTCTTGTACCAACCGCCGACGTCCAGCACGAGACCGATCTTCTTGCCCTGGTGCTCCAGGTCGCCGGCCAGGCCGATGTCCACCATGCGGTCGAGCAGCGCCTTGTTCGGGGTGAAGCCGTCGTCGGTGCAGATCTCCGCGCGCAGCGCCAGGCCCAGGCCGTCGACGTCGCCGATTTCCTTGTGCCGCTTCTGCAGGTCGCGCAGGCCGTCGAGGAAGTGCGCGCCCTTGGCCGGCACGCTGGTCTCGTAATCGAGCTCCTTGCCCATGCGGATCACCTCCAGCCCCAGCGAGGTGCCCAGCGGGTTGGAGTTGAAGGTGGAATGGGTGGAGCCGGGCGGGAAGATGGTCGGGTTGATCATCTCCTCGCGCGCCCACAGGCCGGACAGCGGATTGAGGCCGTTGGTCAGTGCCTTGCCGAATACCAGCGCGTCCGGCGTCACGCCGAAATGCTCGATCGACCACAGCTTGCCGGTGCGCCAGAAGCCCATCTGGATCTCGTCCACCACCAGCAGGATGCCGTACTGGTCGAGCACCTTCTTCAGGTCGCGGAAGAAATTCATCGGCGGGATGACGTAGCCGCCGGTGCCCTGGATCGGTTCGACGTAGAACGCGGCGTATTCGCACTGGCCGGTCTTGGGATCCCACACGCCGTTGTATTCGGTTTCGAACAGGCGCGCGAACTGGTTCACGCAGCTGTCCGAGTACTCCTCGGCGGTCATGCCCTTGGGCCGGCGGAACGGGTAGGGGAACGGCAGGAACATCGCCCGTTCGCCGAAGTGGCCGAAGCGGCGACGGTAGCGGTAACTGGAGGTGATCGACGAGGCGCCCAGGGTGCGGCCGTGATAGCCGCCTTCGAAGGCGAACATCAGGCTCTTGCCGTGCTTGTAGTTGCGCACCAGCTTGAGCGAATCCTCGATCGCCTGTGCACCGCCCACGTTGAAGTGCACGCGCCCGTCCAGGCCGAACTTCTGCTTTGCATCGAGCGCCACGGTCTTGGCCAGCTCGATCCGGGTCTGGTGCAGGTACTGGCTGGCCACCTGCGGCAGCAGGTCGATCTGCTGCTTGAGCACGTTGTTGAGGCGCGGGTTGGCGTAGCCGAAGTTGACCGCCGAATACCACATCTGCAGGTCCAGGAACGGCACGCCGGCGGTGTCGAACATGTAGCTGCCTTCGCAGCGGCGGAAGATCTTCGGCGGATCGACGTAATGCACGGTGTCGCCGAACGAGCTGTATTTGGCTTCGTCGGCGAGCAGCTGCGCGTCGTCGATCTCGATCTGGGCGTTCTTGTCGAAAAGATTCATGGGGTGATCCCGGGGGAAGTCGGAAAAGGTCGGATCAGACGGCGGTGGTGGAGGCCAGCGCGTGCTCGGCCAGCAGGCTGCCGTCGAGCAGGCGGGGCAGGAACTCGAGCGCATCCTCGAAGCCGGTGATCGGCACGTAGGCGATGCCGGCGGCGCGGCAGTGCTCGATCAGGCGATGTTTGGCGAACACGAAATCGACGCGGTCGGCGGCGCAGAAATCGGAGGCGCCATCGCCAATCAGCAAGGTGCGGCTGGCGCCAGCTGCGCGCGCGCGCTCCACGCAGGCGCACTTGCAGGTACCACTGGCGCAGCCATCGGCCTGGAACGGTGAACTCAGCTGCCAGCGCTGCGGAGGCGTTGCCGGCGACAGGTGGTTGGCGGCCAGCGGCAGGTCATCCAGGCCGTAGCGGCCGAGGATCCTGTGGATGGCGTAGTCGAGCCCGTCGCTGACCACGCGGATCGGCACGCCCAGCTCGCGCGCCCGGGCGACGAAGCCGGGAAAGGCGTGGTCGATCCACAGGCCGGCCAGGTGCGTGTCCAGCTCGTCGCGACTCATGTCGAGCAGCGCGACCTGGCCGTGCATGCATTCACGCGAGCCGATGCGGCCGGCGCGCCAGTCACGCTCCAGCGCCTCCCAGCCGGGGCGGCCGTAGCGGTCCAGCAGCGAGTCGATCACGTCCTCCACGGCAATGGTGCCGTCGAAGTCGCACAGGATGGTCCATCCGGACATGCAGGAAGTGGCCCGCAGCAAAGTCGATGGTCAGGCTACGTACGCTCTCTTTCGGTCCGCTTTCCGGTGCTGGCCGTTGCCGGGTGCCGCTGCCAGCCGACCGCTCAGCCATGGCGACGGCGTCACTGCGGTCCTTGCTGCGGGCAGGCCGGCCAGGACAGCGGGCGAGCATTTTCCGATTCCCGCGATGCCATTCCAGTCATCGGTGGCGACAGCGCCATGGGACGGTGGCACCGCGTTGCACCAAACGGGAGCATGTTCGATGATTGTGCAATGACGCACGACAACGGGCATGCCTGGGCCGATCCGCTGGCCACCGGCATCGCCACCACCGACCGTACCCTGCACCTGCGCTGGCTCAACCCGGCGTTGGCCGAATGCTGGCAGGCCGGGCTGCGCAGCGCGACCGGCCAACCGCTGGCGCGCTGGATGACGGACGCCGGCGCCCTGGCGTCGGCGGCCCGCGTCGTGCGTGAGCAGTGCCCGGTCATGCTGCGCGGCGCCACCGTGGTGGCGAGCGACGGGCACGAAGTGCGCGTGGATGTGGCGATGCAGCCGTTCGACGACGGACTGCTGCTGGAGCTGCATCCGCTGGGCGAAGCGTCGCCCGCCGATTCGCCGCTGTCGGCCACTCTGCGCGGGTTCGCGCACGAGGTGAAGAATCCGCTGGCCGGCTTGCGCGGCGCCGCGCAGTTGCTGCAGCGCCGGGTGGGCGACGACGACCTGCGGGGGCTGGCCGGGCTGATCATCGACGAGGCCGATCGCCTGGCCGTGTTGGCGGATCGCCTGCTGCGCCATGACGGCGCGGCGCGGCTGGCCCGGGTAAACATCCACCAGGTACTCGACCGGCTGGAGGAACTGGTGCGGGCCGAGCCGGATCCGCCGTCGCTGCACCACGATTACGACCCCAGTGTGCCGGACCTCACCGGCGACCCCGACCGTCTGTTGCAGGTACTGCTCAATCTGGCGACCAATGCGCGGCAGGCCGGAGCGCGCACGTTGACGCTCCGGACGCGGGTGGAACACGGACTGCGGCTGGGCGAGCGGATGCTGCGCACCGCGTTGCGGGTGGACCTGGCCGACGACGGTCCAGGCGTGCCGATCGAGCTGCGCGATACCTTGTTCCACCCGCTGGTGTCCGGGCGCGCCGATGGCAACGGACTGGGCCTGGCGCTGTCGCGCGAGATCGCCCACGAGCATGGCGGCGAGTTGCGTCATGCGCGGCGTCCGGGCGAAACGGTGTTTTCGCTGTACCTGCCGCTGGAGCGGTCGCATGACTGAGCAGATCTGGATTGTCGACGACGACCGTGGCGTGCGCTTCGTGCTGGCCGAGGCGCTGCGCGACGCTGGCCACGCGGTGCGCGAATTCGGCGACGCGGCGAGCGTGCTGGCGGCGCTCGCCGATACCCGGCCGGCCTTGCTGGTGACCGACGTGCGCATGCCCGGCGAGGACGGCCTGGCGTTGCTGCGGGCCTGGCGGGAGCGCGCGCAGGGTCCGGTGATCGTGATGAGCGCGTTTACCGACGTGGCGACCACCGCCGCGGCCTACCGTGCCGGTGCGGCCGACTACCTGCCCAAGCCGTTCGACCTGGATCAGGCGGTGGCGGCGGTGGAGCGCGTCCTGGCCGATGTTTCGGCGGCCGCGCCGTCACCGTCAGTGCGGACGCCTGCATCGCCGGCGCTGCTGGGCGAAAGCGCCGCCATGCGCGAGGTGTTCCGGCTGATTGGCCGGGTCGCGGCCAGTGATCTGAACGTGCTGGTGACCGGCGAGACCGGCACCGGCAAGGAACTGGCCGCGCGCGCGCTGCACGAGGAGAGTGCGCGCCGGGACAAGCCGTTCGTGGCGCTCAACACCGCCGCGATTCCGGCCGAGCTGCTGGAGAGCGAGCTGTTCGGCCACGAGGCCGGCGCGTTCACCGGCGCCACCCGACGCGTGGCCGGACGTTTCGAACAGGCCGAGGGGGGCACGCTGTTCCTGGACGAGATCGGCGACATGCCGCTGGCGCTGCAGACGCGCCTGTTGCGGGTGCTGGCCGGCGGCGAGTTCTACCGGGTGGGCGGGCGCGAACTGATCCGCGGCAACGTGCGCATCGTGGCGGCCACGCACCAGGATCTGGACGCGCTGGTGGCGGCGGGCCGCTTCCGCAACGATCTGAAGCACCGACTCGACGTGGTGCGCATCGAGCTGCCCGCGCTGCGCACGCGGCGCAGCGACATTCCCCTGCTGGCCCGGCACTTCCTGGCCGAGGCGGCGGGGTCGCTGGGCTTGCCGCCCAAGCGCTTTTCGCGGGCGGCGCTGAAGGCGCTGGAGCAGCGCGACTTTCCCGGCAATGTGCGCGAGCTGGAGAACCTGTGCCGGCGGCTGGCGGTGATCGCCCCGGGCAACGAGATCCACCCGGCCGAGCTGGGCACGTCCGCGCATCGCGCCGGTGGCGACTGGACCGATGCCTTGCGAGCGTGGGCCGACCGCGCGCTGGCCGCGGGCGAGGCCGATATCCACGCCCGTGCCCGCGACGCGCTGGACCGCAGCCTGCTCGAACAGGCGCTGCAGGCGCATGGCGGGCATCGGCAGCAGGCCGCCGCCGCGCTGGGCGTCGGACGCAACACGTTGACCCGCAAGCTGGGCACGTCGCGTACGCGCCGCGGTTGATCGCGCGACCACCGCGATGTCCGTGCGCCGGGCTGGCATACTGCACGGCTCGCACCGCTCGTTGCTGCGACGGACGTCCAGACGGCCGCCGTTGCAGCCCAAACCGCAGGAGACTTCCATGAGCCACCCCGACCGCGTGCAGATCCGTGATGCCGTGCCGGCCGACCTGGATCACCTGGTCGCCTGGAACGCGGCGATGGCCGCGGAGACCGAGGCCAGGCAGCTCGATCCCGCGGTGCTGGCCCGCGGGGTCGCTGGCGTGTTCGAGCGGCCGCAGCGCGGCTTCTACCTGGTCGCCGAGCATGACGGCGCGGCCGCCGGCAGCCTGCTGGTGACCTACGAATGGAGCGACTGGCGCGCGGGCGACTTCTGGTGGATCCAGAGTGTCTACGTGGTGCCACAGGCGCGGCGCGCGGGGGTGTTCCGCGCGCTCTACGCCGAGGTGTCGCGCCGCGCCCGTGCCGCCGGGGCGGTCGGCCTGCGGTTGTACGTGGAGACCGAAAACCAGCGCGCGCAGCGCACCTACGCCGGCCTGGGCATGTCACCCTGCCACTACCTGATGTACGAGCAGGCGCTGGTCGAGGCGGGCTAGCCCCGTGGCCGGCACGCCGTGGCCGGTCAGTCGCCCCGGTTGGCGACCAGCAGCGGGGTCAGTCGTTCGGCCGGCATCGGACGTCCATACAGATAGCCCTGCAGGACCGAACAGCCCGCCTGCCTCAGGAAGTCGCGCTGCTCGGCGGTTTCCACGCCTTCGGCGACCACCGCCTTGTTGAGGCTGCGCGCCATGCCGATGATCGCCGCGGTGATCGTGGCGGTGTCCTCGTCGGTGGCGATGTCGTGCACGAAGGCGCGGTCGATCTTGAGCGTGTCCACCGGGAAGTGCTTCAGGTACGCCAGGCTGCAGTAGCCGGTGCCGAAATCGTCCAGCGACAGGCGCACGCCGCGTTGCTTGATCCGGCGCAGCAACTCGGTGGTGGCGTCGCCGCCGGACATCACCGTGCGCTCGGTCAGTTCCAGCTCCAGCAGGCCCGCGGGCAAGCCGGCCTGTCGCAAGGCCGTGTCGAGTTGATCGCAGAAGTCCGCTTGCTGCAGCTGCAGCGGCGAGACGTTGACCGAGATCGGCACGGGGTAGCCGTCGCGCTGCCATCGGCGTGCCTGCAGACACGCCTGTTGCAGCACCCAGGTGCCGATCGGCACGATCAGGCCGCTGTCCTCGGCTACCGGGATGAACTGCTCCGGCACCGATACCTCGCGGCCGTCGGCATGCCAGCGCAGCAGGGCCTCGGCGCCGACGATGCGATCGTGCTCCACGTCCACCTTGGGCTGGTAGTACAGGCTCAGCTGCTGGCGGGCCAGCGCCTGGCCCAGCGCGGTGTCGATCCGGCGCCGGGCGGCCTCGCGCTGGTTCATCTCCGGGGTGAACAGGCGGAAGCCGTGCCGGCCGGACGCCTTCATCTCGTACATCGCGCAGTCGGCATGGTTGAGCAGGCTGTCGGCGCTGCTGGCGTCGCCGGGAAACAGGCTGATGCCGATGCTGATGCGCAGCGACAGGCTGCCCACCTCCGGCAGCCGGATGCTGCCGCACTCGACCAGCAGGCGTTCGGCCAGCTGCACCGCGTCACCGCTGCTGTCGATGTGCGGCAACAGCACGATGAACTCGTCGCCGCTGCAGCGGCTGACCATGTCGTCGTTGCGCAGCACGCCGCGGATCCGCGCCGCCATCGCCTGCAGTACACGGTCGCCGACGTCGTGCCCGTGCACCTCGTTGATGCGCTTGAACTGGGAAATGTCCATGTGCAGCAACGCGCCCTGCTGCTGGCGTCGCGCCGCGGTGGCGACCGCCTGTCCGATCCGGGTGTGCAGCAGGGTACGGTTGGGCAGGCCGGTGAGGGTGTCGTGCTGGGCCAGATGGATCATCTTCAGTGCCAGCGCGCGCGTTTCGCTGATGTCGTGGAACACGATCACGCCGCCGATGACGTGCCCGGCCAGGTCGTGGATCGGCGCGGCCGAGTCTTCCACCGGGGTGACGAACCCGTTCCGGTGGCGCAGCGCCGTCTTGCCCGCCAGGTCCACGATCAGGTTGCGCCTGAGCGCCTCGTGGAGCGGACAGACCACCGGTTCGCCAGTGGTCGCATCGACCAGCTGGAAGATCTCCTCCATCGGCCGGCCCTGGGCCTCGCCGGTACTCCATCCGGTCATCGCCTCGGCGATCGGGTTGAGCGAGGTGATACGCAGCGCGGTATCGGTGGTGATCACCGCGTCGCCAATGGAGTTGAGCGTGACTTCGGCCAGCTCGCGCTCGCGGAACAGCGCTTCCTCGAACTGCTTGCGCTGGCTGACGTCCTGCACCTGTGACACGAAATACAGGGGCTGGCCGGCCGCGTCGCGCACCACCGATACGCTGAGCTGGATGGTGACAACGTGGCCGTCCTTGTGAAAGTTGCGCTTTTCCAGCTGGTAGGAGTCGGTCTGGCCAGCCAGCATCGCGCGCAGCAGGTGCAGGTCGGCGTCGAGGTCGTCCGGATGGGTGACGTCGGCGATGGTCAGCGACAGGAACTCGTCCTCGGAATAGCCGAGCATCGCGCAGACCGCGGCGTTGACCCGCAGGAAGCGGCCATCCGGGTTGACCAGCGCCATGCCGATCGCCGCGTGCTGGAAGGCACCGAAGAAGCGCTCCTCGCTCTCGCGCAGGCGGGTCTCCAGCGCATGCCGCTCGCTGAGGTCGACGAACAGCGCGAACACGCCGACCACCTCGCCGTGGGCGTCGTGGTCGGGCTGGAACGAACCCTGCACGTAGCGGCATACCCCGTTGCCGCGCAACTCACCCTCGAACGTGCCGGCGACACCGGCCAGCGCATCGAGCAGGACCGGACTCGCGCGCAGGTAGCTTTCCGGTTCCCACAGCTCGCGGATGGGCCGGCCGAGCAGGTGGTCGCCGCATTGCAGCCACTCACGGCAGGCCTGGTTGACGAAGCGCAGGCGGGTGTCCCGGTCGATGTAGCACATGGGTGCCGGTAGCCGGCACAGCACGTGCGTCGACCAATCGCGCTCATCCGCGCCCGGAAGCGCCGGCGCAGCACCGCCGGATCCCGGGGACTGGCTGCTGGTATGCCTGTCGGCCATGTCTCGAGCGACACCCCTGTCCTCGCCGCCTCAATCATGCGCCTGTCGCGCCGGTGATGCACCTCCCCGGGGCCGGGTCAGCCAGCCGAAGGCCCCGGGCCGGCCAGTCGGCCGTTGGCATCCAGGGCGACGCGACCGAGTACGTGCAGGTCGGCAGCCACCCCGAAACGGGCAGCCATCGCCTCGACCAGGGGCCCGAGCGCCTCCGGAGCCAGCGGATAACCGTGCCCCAGTGCCTGGCCGCCGGGCTCGGCGGCGGTGACCGCAACCACGCCCAGGCCGGGTGCCTCGTGGCCGAACAGCAGCGGGGCCGGGCCGGCGACCCGCGGCACCGTGGTCTGGATCAGGTAGCCCGGACCATCGCTGACCTGCCAGCCCTCTTCGGACTGCAAGGCCAGCGGCAGCTGGTGCGCCTCCAGCAGGGCCGCGTACTGGCGCAGCTCGAAGACGATGCCGGCGAACCCATGCGCCCGTTCGGCCGGGTCGCCGCTGGCGCTGGCCAGCCACTGTGCCGGCGACTGCGCCAGTACGCGGCCGTCCTCGTAGCGCAGCGCCAGCCCGCGCGCACTCAGCGCGGATTCGCGCGAGGCGGGCGCCAGCAGCGCCGCTTCGAGCAAGGCCCACAGCGGCCCCAGGTTGACGTATTCGTACTGCACGCAGGTCATCGCCAGCAGGTCGTTGCGGCTGAGGTAGCGGGCATGCTCCAGGCGGGTGTCGAGTGTCCGCATCAGCCAGTCGGCGGTGCGCGTGCCCGCTTCGCCGCGACCGACCAGTTCCACCTCCAGTTGCTCGGACAGGCCTTCGGCCAGCGCCGGTTCGGCCAGCAGGAGCAGCGGCAGCAGTCGCAACGAGCCGCCGCCGTAGGCGGTGTCCGGCTGCAATGCGGACAGCGGCATCCGGTCCTGGTGGCTGCCAAAGGCGACCACGTTGTCCAGGTGGCCGCGCGGCACCCGTCGGGCCAGCTCCTCCAGCGCCGCCCAGACCGGAAACCCCGGGCGCAGCATTTCCACCGGATCGAACACGGCGCCGGCCAGCGCCAGGCGTGCCTCGCCCACGGCGGGCACCAGTTGCTGCAGGTCGGCGGCCACCAGCGCGGCAACGTCCGCGGCCTGGTCGCGACTGAGGGTCGACGGGTCGAGCGCGTGCCCGGGCGACAGTTCCAGCGCGAGCACCACGGGCAGGGCGCTGAGCGATTGCGCTTGCATGTGAACCATTCCGAACGGCGGCAAACCGCGATTCTAGCATTCGCGTTTTTGGGCTTTCGCCCTGTGGCCGCGCGGGTTAGCCTTGTCGGACAGGCCTTGTGGGACAGTTTGCACGATGGAAAACACGCTCAAGCGCGTCGGTGTGGTCGGTGGCGTACGCATCCCGTTCTGCCGCAACAACACCGCCTACGCCGATGTCGGCAACTTCGGCATGTCGGTGAAGGTGCTCGGCGCGCTGGTGGAGCGCTACCGGCTGCATGGCGTGGAGCTGGGCGAGGTGGCACTGGGCTCGGTGATCAAGCACGCCGCGGACTGGAACCTGGCGCGCGAGGCGGTGCTCAGCTCCGGCCTGGCGCCGACCACCCCGGGCATCACCACCGCGCGGGCGTGCGGCACTTCGCTGGACAACGCCATCCTGGTGGCCAACAAGATCGCCTGCGGACAGATCGAGGCCGGCATCGCCGCCGGCGCCGATACCACCAGCGACGTGCCCATCGTCTACGGCGAGCGCCTGCGCAAGCGGTTGCTCGGCATCAACCGGGCGCGTGGCTGGCAGGACAAGCTGGCCGCCGCCACCCGCGGCTTCTCGCTGGGCGAGCTGAAGCCGTCCTTTCCGGGCGTGGCCGAGCCGCGCACCGGCATGTCGATGGGCGAGCACTGCGAGAAGATGGCCAGGGAGTGGCACATCAGCCGCCAGGCCCAGGACGAGCTGGCCTACGAAAGTCACCGCAAGCTGGCCGCCGCCTACGAGTCCGGCTTCATGGACGACCTGGTGATACCGTTCCGCGGGGTCAAGCGCGACAACATCCTGCGCCCGGACACCACGCTGGAGAAGCTGGCCAGCCTCAAGCCCGCGTTCGACCGCAGCTCCGGCGACGGCACGCTGACCGCCGGCAATTCCACCGCGCTGTCCGACGGCGCCGCCGCGGTCCTGCTGGCCAGCGAGGCGTGGGCCGCAGCAGCGCGGTCTGAAAATCCAGGCGTGGCTGCGCGACGCCGAGGTGGCCGCGGTCGACTTCGTGCACGGCGAAGGCCTGCTGATGGCGCCGACCATCGCGGTGCCGCGCCTGCTCGATCGCAACGGTCTGACCCTGCAGGACTTCGACTTCTACGAGATCCACGAGGCCTTCGCCGCGCAGGTGCTGTGCACCTTGCGCGCGTGGGAGTCGGCCGACTACTGCAAGCAGCGGCTGGGGCGCGACGCCCCGCTGGGGTCGATCGATCCGGCCAGGCTCAACGTGCATGGTTCCAGCCTGGCCACCGGCCACCCGTTCGCCGCCACCGGCGCGCGGCTGGTCGCCACCCTGGCCAAGGAACTCGAGCGCAAGGGTTCGGGCCGCGGGCTGATCTCGGTGTGTACCGCCGGCGGCATGGGCGTCACCGCGATCCTCGAACGCTGACCCGCGCGGGCGCGCCGGCCGGCTTGCGACCACATGCCGCGACTGCGCCTCACCACTGCCTGCAGCCTGGCCATGCTGGTGCTTGGCATCGTCGGCACCCACTGGCTGAGCGGGTTGACCGCCAACGGACCGGGCCGGTTGGCCGGCTGGCCTCATGCGTCGTCGGCGCCGGCGGCGGCTCGGCCGCGCCCGGCCGACCCTCCGCTACCACGTGCCTCCGTACGCAGGCCGACGCCGATCGACGAAGCGCCCGAACCCGAACCGGTGCGCCGGGCCTATCGGCTGCTGCCGCTGGGGACGCCGCCGGTTCCCACTCCCTACGCACGCCTGCGCGGGCATCTGGACGGCTCGCTGGTGTTGCGTGTGACGGTCGATCGCCGTGGCCTTGTCCGCGGCGTGGCTGTGGACCGTTCCAGCGGCGATGCGGTGCTCGATGCGCATGCGCTGGCCACGGTGCGAGGCTGGCGCTTCGCGGTGCCGGCGGACGCGCCCGAGCAGTTCACCGGCCGGTTGCCGATGCACTTCAGCAGCAACCCAGCCCCGACGCGGTTGCCCTGACCCCGACAGCGTGGCGCGTCAGAGGATGCCGCTGGCGCTGGAGCCGAACGCGGTGACCAGCCGCGTATAGATCGACTTCGGCGACAGCGCCACGTCGGGGAAGTCGCCCACCGAGCGGTAGCAGCTGAAGAATCCGGGATCGCTGGGGCGCATCGGCTGACAACCGTCCCTGAGCTGGTAGCTGGTGGCGTAGCGGTAAGGCCAGAAGTCGAACAGCGGCAGGCGCTCGGAGACTGTCGCCGATGACCTGGTTGATCTGCGTCAGCACCGGTACCGCGGGCTTGCGCGGGGCAATGACCCAGGCGTTCGCCGGCGTGGTGTCGCGCAGGATCGAGCGGCGCAACTGATCGGCGAAGCGCGGGTCGTAGACGATCACGCCAGCCTCGGTGTTGTAGTGATCCGAGCGAGGGTCGAAGTTGTGCGAGCCGACCATGGCGAAACGGTCGTCCACCACGATCGATTTGGCATGCAGGCCGAACCGGCGGCCCTCGCTGATCAGCGGCGCGGGACGTCGGCTGCCGCCACGGCTGCCGAGCAGCCCATGCACCTCCACGTGCAATAGCGCCCCACGCTATCGGTCGCCGGTCTGGCCGCCGTGTCTGCCTGGCCCTCCACGCTGGCCCAGGCGTTGGCCTGTGCCGGGGCCAACGCGTGTGGCTTCAGCTCATGGATCTCGAACCCGTACTGGGTCAGGTAGCGCTTGCGATGCTTGTAGGACATCGCATAGACCATGAAGGCATCGGTGGAGGCCAGCGAGTTGGTCGAGACCACGATGCGCGGCGGGTGCTCGCGCTGGTGCATCTGGCGGAACAGCCTGCCGGCGCGCTTGCTGAGCACCAGGTACGGCGTCTGCAGCAGCACCTCGTTGCGCGCACCCGCCACCATCTGCATCACGTGGCGGGTGAATTCGCGTGCCTGCCGCTGGTCCGGCTGCTCGGTCTTGGCCGGCAGGTCGCTGAAGAACTCGACGTTGCCGGTGACCAGGCTGTGGTCGAGCACATGCATGCGCAACCAGCCGTCGTCGAGCGCCTCCTGCTGCACCCGGTAGACCCGCTGCGGGTGCACATATCGCGGGCTGTGCCATCGGGCGCCGAACGGATGCGCCAGGATGTAGCGATTGACGTCGCGCAGGTGGGTCAGCGCCACCGAGCGGCGGTGCTGCCAGAACAATTCGAAACTCGCGGCCATGGCCCGCGCGGCGGGGCCGCCCACCAGCACATCGCGATCGACATAGTCGAAGTCGTCATCCCAGTCGAAGTAACGGTTCTGGTAATTGCGGCCGCCGGTGATGCCGATGCTGTCGTCCACCAGCACCACCTTGTTGTGCATGCGCTGGTTGATCTTCAGGAAACAGCAGGCGATGCCCGCGACCCACTGCAACGGCGAGGTGTGCGCGTCGTGGAACGTGGGGTTGTACAGCTTCACTTCGAAATGGGGACTGACCCGGGCCAGCCGGGCCAGCAGCGCAGGGTCGTCGAACGAGGACAGCTGGTCGGCCAGCACGCGCACGTGGACGCCGCGCCTGGCTGCCCGCACCAGTTCGTCCAGCATCAGCTGGCCGGCGTCGTCCTGGTCCCAGATATAGGTCTGCACGTCGATCGAGCGGCGCGCCGCACGGATCAGGTTGAGCCGCGCCACCAGCGCTGCCTCGCTGACGTTCAGCAGGGCCACCACGTGCTGTGGCGCGGCGCTGCTGGAATGCGCCAGCGCGCGATCCGCCGCCTGCAACAATGGCGAGACGATGGCGCAGTGATCGGTCCGGTGGCAGCTCGCGGTGGTGTCCATGCTGGCCGCCACCACCGCATCGGCGCGACGGATCTGCGCGCGCGGCACGGTGCAGCCGGCCAGCAGGGCAAGGGCCAGCAGGACGCTGGCAGGGGCAAGGTGACGACAAGGCATGCCGCCATGATACGGGCTGGAGTGTGCAGGCCGGCAAACGGATGAGTCGGGCCGGATGGCCAAGGTCGGGCCCGTCCGCACACCGGCGCAGACAGCGGCCGGTCGGCGCGGGCAGAGTCGCCGGCACCGCCCGCGCCCGATCAGCCTGACGGTCGGGCGCCGGGCGTTGGTGCCGGCTCCAGCCGTATCAGCAGTGCCAGCGTCACCGTGTCCGACAGCACCGTATGGTGCCCGGTCATGCCGAAGTCGCTGCGCCGCACCTGGCCGCGTGCCGTGATCAGGCATGCCGACGACGCCAGCCTGGCGCATTGCGCCGGGGCCAGCTCGAAGCGCACCGGCCGGGTGGTCCCGCGCAGGGTCAGTTCGCCGTCCAGCGAGCCTCCGCGCTGCAGCGTCGCGGGCGACAGCGGACGGGAGACAAAACGGATGCCGGGGTAGTGCGCGGCGTCGAAGAACTCCGGCGCCAGTACCCAGCGGCGGATGCGCGCCGAGTGCATGACCAGGCTGGCCACCGCGATGCGCGCGTCCACCCGCAGGCTGCCGTCGGGCAACGGCTGCACGCTACCGGTGATGCCGGTGAAGCGCCCGTCGACCGTGTGTATCCAGAACAACCGGACGCTGAACTCCGCGCGCGAGTGCTCCGGGGCGATCTGCAGCCGTTGCGGCCGTGCCGGCCATGGATACAACCCCAGCACGGCGCTGGCGAGGCAGCCCAGCAGACGCCTCAAGGGGACCAGAACGCATCCAGGCGCGCGTTCCCAGGCTCCAGCGTCCCATCCAGATGCAATACCGCCAGGCCGGCCGGCGGCATGCCGCGGAATTCGTCGGAGCGGCCTTCCACCAGCAGCGCCACCAGTCGCTCGATGCCTGGATTGTGGCCCACCAGCAGCACGCTGCCGGCCTCGCCATGCTGGTCCAGCAGGGCCAGCAGCTCGCCGGGAGTCGCTTCGTAGATTTCCTCGGCCAGATGCAGGGCCGGTGCGGTAGCCAGCCCGACAAGGCTCAGCTCGGCCGTCTGGCGAGCCCGTCGTGCGGGAGAGCACAGCAGGCGCTCCGGGCGCACGCCGTGGGAGGCCAGCCAGCGGCCGGCCGCTTCGGCTTCCTGCTGGCCGTGGTCGGTCAGGGCTCGGTGGCGGTCGTCGGCGCCCGTTTCGGGCGGCTCGGTCTCGGCATGGCGCAACAAGATCAGTTCGTGCATGGTGGACTCCGTGGGTGGTCGCGCCGACGGCGCGTCAAAGACGTTGCTGGCGCTTGATCCAGCGCAGGAGCGGAGTCCAGTCCTGCTGCTGGTTTCGCACCTGCTCCGAGTGGTAGTCGAAGATACCCTTGCCCAGGCCGGTCAGCAGCACGTAGGCCTGGCTGTCGCGCAACTGCGCCACCAGCGGGAACGGCGAGGATTCGACCAGTTCGGCCACGGCGTCCTGGCTGGCGTGGGTCCAGGGCTTGAGCCGGTTGGCGACGAGCGCGACCGGCAGCTTGCCGCGCTTGATCCGCGAAACCGCGCGCAACTGCTCGAGGAAACCCAGCGTCGCATGCAGGTCGAACGAGGAGGGCAGCACCGGTACCAGCACCACGCTGGCCTGCTCCAGATAGGGCTCCAGCTCGCGTTCGCCGGAACCGGCCGGTGTGTCGACCAGGACACGCTCGGTGTCCCCGGGCAGCTTGTTCAGCCCGCGCCGTCCGCCTTCGAGGCCCAGCACGCCGGGTACGCCTTCGGGCCGCAGCGCGGCCCAGCGGTAGCTGGAGCCCTGCCGGTCGGCGTCGATGATGGCGGTGCGCCGGCCCTGCTGGGACCAGTGCGAGGCCAGCTGGGTCACCAGGGTGCTCTTGCCGCACCCGCCCTTGCTACTTGCCACCAGCGCCATAAGCATCGGCTTGCCCCCGTCGCGAAAGGTCGAGCCAAGCGTACAGAGGCGGGGGGAAAGTGGAAATGGGTGGATGCGACCGGCGGCCGGCTCAGTCCGGGGCGTGCGGCTTCCACGCCGGCGGCGCGTCGGTGGGAATTCCCGCATCGCGCAGCGCGGCCAGCATCAGGCTCATCTCGGTGCCGCCGCTGCGGGCCAGCGCGAGCAGGCGCCGGGCCAGATGCGCGTCGCCGGTGGCGCGGGCGCCGAGCCGGCTGAATTGCTGGACCTGCCAGACCAGATCGCGGCGGGCCCGTTGCGCCGCCTGCTGCTGGGCCGGGTCGTCGGCAAGCACCTCGCGCAGGTGCAGGCCCAGCGAGCGCGCCAGCGGACTGGAGCCCCACTCCAGGACCCTCCCCAATGCCAGGCAATCGCGCTTCAGGGCGGGATCGTCGGCACCCTCTTCGCACAGCTGCGCCGCGGCCTGCATGGCCGGTTGTGGTTGCGCATGGGCGATGCCGAACACCAGCACCGCCTGGAGTCCGGCGGCGCCGGCGCCCTCGGCATCCAGGGCGGCGGCTGGTGGCGGCAGTGTGCCGACGGTACGGGCCAGTGCCTCCATGCTGGCACCGGCGTAGTCGTCGTAGCCGCTGGCCGCGGCAGCCTTGGCCAGGTCGGCGCGTGAGGCCGCCTGGTGGCCGTCGCGCGTGTCGCGGCCCAGCTTCAGCAGCCACACGGCGGCGTTGTCGGGGGCCTGTTCGAGCAGCCGGGCCAGGGCGTCGGGATTGGGGCAGTCGGTGTCGCAGTCGCTCAGCCGCGTCCAGTCCTGCGCCGGCCCATGGCCGGGTGCGGCGGCCGCGCGGGAGATCAGGTGGTGGAAATCATTGGCCTTGGGCTGGTGTTCCAGCGGCCGCGCCAGTAGCGCCGCACCCAACAGCGGCAACGCATCCGCCCGCGGCGCCAGCACGCTGACCAGGTCGCGCTGGAATGCCAGCGCCGCCTGGTCGCGCTCCTGCGGCGGGTCGCCCGCCGGCCGCCCCACCGCCAGGCCCGGTGCAGCCAGGGCCAGACACAGCACGAGCGAGGGGGCCAGTTGGGAACGGGCAAACATGGCGGAATCCTTCCTGTCAAAGCGACGAGGATACCGGCGCTGTATTAAGCCCACCTGATCCATGGTTCATGTTGGCCCCGCAGGCGCGGGCCGCACTTGCTAGCATGGTCGCCTGGTGCGGCCACCGCGTCGCGACGCCGGCAATCACACGGGGAGAGCTGCAGTGGATCAGGTGTTAACGATAGCCAATGCGCAGGCGCCCTGGTTTGTTGGCTGGGGCACGCTGGCGTTGATCAACGCCGGCCTGGCGCAGGGCAAGAACCGCAGCGGGCTGCTGTGGTTCCTGCTGTCGCTTCTGCTGGGTCCGGTGGGGACGCTGATCGTGGTGCTGCTGCCGAAGGTGCGCACCAAGATGTTCTAGCGAACGCGCCGGGCCGGCCCAGCGCTTCAGTCGCCCAGCGCCTCGCGCATGAATTCCGGCTGCGCCAACGCGGCCTTGTGGATGTCGGCGTTGTAGTAGCGGGTGGGAAACCCCTTGCTGAGCGCGCCGCGCTCGCGGAAGCCGACCAGGTCGCCGCCCTTGCGGGCCATGGTGCAGCTCCACCAGCCGGTCGGGTAGCACGGCTGCGGGAACGGCAAGGTGCGCACCGCATTGAAGCCGGAGGCACGCATCGCCGCGCGCATCGACTTGATCAGTTCGATGTGGGCCAGCGGCGACTCGCTCTGCTGGACCAGGATGCCGCCATGACGCAACGCCTTGTGGCAGCTGGCATAGAAGGCGGCGTTGAACAGGCCTTCGGCCGGGCCGACCGGATCGGTCGAGTCGACGATGATCAGGTCCAGCGACTCGGGCTCGCACTCGGCCATGTACTTGATGCCGTCGATGAACAGCAGCTGCGCACGCGGGTCGCCGTTGGACTCGCACAGCTCGGGAAAGTACTGCTCGGCCAGCCGGGTGACCCGCTCGTCGATCTCCACCTGTACCGCCGACTCGACCTCCTCATGCTTGAGCACCTCGCGCAGCGTGCCGCAGTCGCCGCCGCCGATGATCACCACGCGCTTGGCCCGGGCGTGGGTGAACAGCGCCGGGTGGGTCATCATCTCGTGGTACAGGAAGTTGTCGCGGCTGGTCAGCATCACGCAGCCGTCGATCACCATCAGGTTGCCCCAGTCGGTGGTCTTGAGGATCTCGATGGTCTGGAACGGGGTCTTCTCCGCGTGCAGCAGTTGCTCGACCCGGAAGCCGATGGAGGAGCCGGAAGCCTCGTGGGCTTCGGTGAACCAGCTGATTTGCTGCGACATGCGAGAGGTCCTGACCGATCTGGAGATACACAAAGAGCGGCCATTGTAACGGCAAGCCGCCCGCGCAGGTCCGACCGTGTTGCCGCAGCTGCCCGTGTGGTGCAGCATACTTGACGGCCCTTTCAGAGCCTGCCTTAGCCGTCAGGGCAAGGCGCAGCGCGCCGCCAAGGGTGGTTCCCTTGGCAAGCGCTGCAACGCGGCCCTGGCGGCTAAGGCAGGCTCCCTTCGGGCGAGTCACTGGCCGGCCATCTGCGCCAGCGCGTCCACTTGAAAGGAAGCCACCCTTCCTGCGCGAACGCACTGCCACAGCTGACCGGCCAGTGGCGCGCTGAAAGGGTCGCCAAGTGTGCTGCACCACACTGCACCCCGCTTTGTCGCACGCAGGCCGTACAATGGGCGTTGGCGACCCGGCTAGGTTCCGGGCCGGTCGCCGCCAAGCCGGTGGGGCCCCGCGGCGTGCGAGGCTTCCGGCCGCACCGGCTTCGTGCTCGTTCGAGCAATCCGTCAAGGCTCGCCGCTGCGACGACATCATCCGTTGGTAAAAGGAGATTTCGCGATGGCGAAGCCTTGGGATATCGAAACCGCCCGTCACACCTATGCCGTGCCTTACTGGGGCGACGGCTATGTCGATGTGGGCGCCACGGGTCAGATCGTGATCCGCCCGCATGGTCCCGACGGCCCGGCGCTGTCGTTGCCGCAGATCGTCGAGCGCGCGCGTGCCGAGGGCCTGCGCCTGCCGCTGCTGGTGCGCTTTCCGGACATCCTCGCCGACCGCCTGTCGCGCCTGCAGCGCGCGTTCGCCAAGGCCATCGCCGACTGGGATTACGCCGGCGGCTACACCGCGGTGTACCCGATCAAGGTCAACCAGCAGCGCGGCGTGGTCAGCGAGCTGGTGGCCGCCGGGCAACAGGGCTTCGGCCTGGAGGCCGGCTCCAAGCCCGAGCTGATGGCGGTGCTGGGCATGGCCCGGCCCGGCTCGGTGGTGATCTGCAACGGCTACAAGGACCGCCAGTACGTGCGCCTGGCGCTGATCGGGCGCAAGCTCGGCCTGCGCGTGCATATCGTCATCGAGAAGCTCTCGGAGCTGGACCACGTGCTGGCCGAATCGCGGGCGCTGGGTGTGGAGCCATTGCTGGGCGTGCGCGTTCGGCTGGCCTCCATCGGTGCCGGCAAGTGGCAGAACACCGGCGGCGACAAGGGCAAGTTCGGCCTCTCGCCCAGCCAGGTGCTGACCCTGGTCGAACGGCTCGAGCGCGCCGGCCTGAAGCACACCCTGAAGCTGCAGCACTTCCACATGGGCTCGCAGATCTCCAACGTGCGCGACATCGCCAACGGCATGCGCGAGGCCACCCGCTACTTCGTCGAGCTGACCCGGCTCGGCGTGCCGCTGGAGATCGTCGACGTCGGCGGCGGCCTGGGCGTGGACTACGAAGGCACCCGTTCGCGCAGCCACAACTCGATCAACTATTCGCTGGAGCAGTACGCCGGCACCATCGTGCAGTCGCTGGCCGAGGCGGTGGCCGACGAGGGTCTGGCTGCGCCGCACATCATCACCGAGGCCGGTCGCGCAATGACCGCGCATCACGCGGTGATGGTGGCCAACGTGACCGAGGTCGAGGAAGTACCGGCCGGCAGCATGCCGCCGGCGGGCACCGACGAGCCGGCGGTGCTGCGGCACCTGCGCGAGGTCCACGCGGCGCTGGGTGAGCGGCCGCCACTGGAACTGTTCCACGAGGCCCAGCACCACCTGGCCGAGGGCCAGTCGTTGTACGCGCTGGGCCAGCTGGCGCTGGCCGATCGGGCGCGGCTGGACGAGATGTTCTACGCCATCGCCAACGCCGTGCGCGGCCGCCTGCTGCCGGCCGAGCGCTCGCACCGGCAGGCGCTGGACGAGCTGGACGAGAAGCTGGTCGACAAGTACTTCCTCAATTTCTCCGTGTTCGAATCGGTGCCCGACATCTGGGCGATCGAGCAGGTGTTCCCGATCGCACCGCTGACCCGGCTGGACGAACAGCCGACCCGCCGCGGCGTGCTGGTCGACCTGACCTGCGACTCGGACGGCCGCATCGACCACTACGTCGACGCCGAGGGCGTGGACGTGAGCCTGCCGCTGCACCCGCTGCGGCCGGGCGAAACCTACTGCCTGGGCATCTTCATGGTCGGCGCCTACCAGGAGACCCTGGGCGACATCCACAACCTGTTCGGCGACACCGACGCGGTCAACGTCAAGGTGGAGGGTGACAGCTACACCTTCGCCCACACCCGCCGCGGCGACACCACCGACCTGATGCTCGATTACGTCGGCTACGACCTGGCCGCATTGCGGCAGTGCTACCGCGAGCGGATCGCCGACGCGGGCGTGTCCGGCGAGGAGGCCGAACGCCTGTTCCAGGCACTCGATAGCGGCCTGACCGCCTACACCTACCTGGCCGACGGTTAGCGGAGTCAGCGTAGGGCGGGCGTAGGTTTGGGCGTAGGGTGGGCTTCAGCCCACCGGCTTTTCGGCCTTTCCGCGCCGTTGGCCTGGTGGGCTGAAGCCCACCCTACGCGTTCCGCGCCAGGCCTGGCACCAAGGTCCGATGGACCGGTGCCGGGGCGGCACGCCTACAATCGGCGTTTCTTCCGACGTTCCAAGGAGCACGCCATGGCAAGTCTCGACGGCAAGGTTGCCCTCATTACCGGAGCGGCCAGCGGCCTGGGCAAGGCCATCGCCGAGCTGTATGCGCGGCATGGTGCCGCGGTGGCGGTTGCCGACATCAACCAGCAGGCGGCCGATGCCGTCGCTGCGGGTATCGAGCGCGCCGGTGGCCGGGCGATCGGCATCGGCATGGACGTCAGCTCCGAGCAGGCGGTGGATGCCGGCACCGCGCGCGTGGTGCAGGAGCTGGGCGGGCTGGACATCCTGATCTCCAATGCCGGCGTGCAGATCGTCAACCCGATCGACAGCTTCGATTTCGCCGACTGGAAGAAGATGCTGGCGATCCACCTGGACGGCGGCTTCCTGACCACCCGCGCCGCACTGCGGCACATGTACCAGGACAATGGCAGCGGGCGCAGCCGTGGTGGCATCGTGATCTACATGGGCTCGGTCCACTCGCACGAGGCCTCGGTGCTGAAGGCGCCGTACGTCACCGCCAAGCACGGCCTGCTGGGGCTGGCCCGCACCCTGGCCAAGGAAGGCGCACCGCACCACGTGCGCTCGCACGTGATCTGCCCGGGCTTCGTGCGCACGCCACTGGTCGACAAGCAGATTCCCGAGCAGGCGCGCGAGTTGGGCATCAGCCAGGACGAGGTGATCCGCAACGTGATGCTGAAGAACACCGTCGATGGCGTGTTCACCACGGTCGACGATGTGGCACAGACCGCGCTGTACCTGGCCACCTTCCCCAGCGCGGCACTGACCGGGCAGAGCATCACGGTCAGCCACGGCTGGTCCATGCAGTAGCGGCGGCGCGGCCGGGCAGGCGTCATACCGGCGCCACTCCGGCGCTGGCGAAGCCATCCAGGGTGTCGGTGTGGCTGATTGCCACGGCTCATGTGGGAGCGGCTTCAGCCGCGATGGCCGCACCAGCGGCCTGTGCCGCTGGCGGCGCGCACTGCGTGCGCCTCGCGGCCGAAGCCGCTCCCACAAAGGTGGGCCGCGGCGACCTGACCCCATCGAGATCTAAGGGTGAGCTCTAGCCCACCGCTTTTCTGTTCGCTGGTTCGGGCGGAAGCCAGCCGACGCCCCATCTGGGCAAGGCGTGCGGGTGGTCAGTCGCGATGCACCTGCAGCCCGGCGGCGGACTGGTTCACCGGCATCAGCTCCAGCCGGTTGACGTTGAGGTGCGGCGGCAGGGTTGCCACCCACCACAGCGTGTCGGCGATGTCGCCCGCGGTGATCGGGGCAGCGCCGGCGTAGAGCTTGTCCGAGGCGGCCTGGTCGCCACCGGTACGGACCAGGGTGAATTCGGTTTCGGCCATGCCCGGCTCGATCGAGGTCACGCGCACGCCGGTGCCATGCAGGTCGGTGCGCAGGCCCTGCGAGAACTGCGTGACAAACGCCTTGGTGCCGCCGTAGACGTTGCCGCCGGCATACGGGTAGGTGGCCGAGATCGAGCTGATGTTGATGATCGCGCCACGGCGCTCGATCAGTTGCGGCAGCAACAGGCGGGTGAGCGTGACCAACGCGGTGACGTTGGTGTCGATCATCTGCTTCCACTGCGCCAGGTCTGCGTGCTGCGCCGTGGCCGTGCCCAGTGCCAGGCCGGCGTTGTTGATCAGCAGGTCGATCCCGGCCAGCTCCGCCGGCAGGCTGGCAAGCGCGGCACGCATGGCGGCCTCGTCGCGGATGTCGAAGGCCAGCGCATGCACGCATCCGGCGCCATATTGATCTACCAACTGCTGCAGGCGCTCGGCGCGCCGCCCACAGGCAATCACGCGCCAGCCGCCGCAGACGAAGCGCTCCACCGCGGCCCGGCCAAAGCCGGAGGTGGCGCCGGTGATCAGGACGGTGCGCGTGTGCATGGCTAGCGGCCCGCCTTCAGCGCGATGGCCTTGATGCCGGCATCGGCCAGGTGGCGCTTGGTCATTCCAGCTCGGTGGCCGAGCGGAACGGCCCCAGTCGCACCCGATGATAGGTCTGGCCGCCGACGTCACGGGCTGCACGTTGGCCACGAAGCCCTGCAGGGCCAGCTTGGCCTTCATCGCCTCGGCATCGGACGGGTCCGGGAACGCGCCGACCTGCAGCAGGTAGCCGCTGGCGGCCGGTGGCGCCGGTACCGCGGTCGGTGGCGCGGCGGTGATCGTCTGGCTCACCGCCGCCGGTGCATTTGCCTCGGCCTGCTGCTGCGCGGCCGCCTGCTGCTGGGCCGCCTTCTGCTGTGCGGCCTTGCGCTGTTGCGCCTCGGCGCGGGCCTGGGCGCTGATCTGGTCGTCGGGAATGCGGACTTCCTTCTCCGACAGCACCGAGTAGAAGTCGTACTGCGGCTTTTTCGGCGCGCTCTTGCCGGCGGCCGGCTCCAGGCCCGGCTCGCTGCCGCGCTGGGCGGTCGCCTGCGGGTTCGGTTGCGGGCCGGTGGGCGCCATCGGCAGCAGCGACTTGCGCATCAGCACCACCATCAGCAGGGCGCCGACGAGCAGCCCGATCACCACCCAGGCCCAGCCGGGGAAGCCGCCCTTGCGATTGCGCACGGCCTGGCGGCCCTTGCCCTTGCGTGTTGCCATTACATGCTCTCCGGGGCGCTCAGGCCCAGCAGATCCAGACCGTTGCGCAGTACCTGGCGGGTCGCCACCACCAGGGTCAGGCGGGCATCGCGCAGGGCGGCGTCGTCGACCAGGAACTGGTGCGAGTTGTAGTAGGTGTGGAAGGCGCTGCGCCAGGTCGCGCAGCCAGTTCGCCAGCAGGTGCGGCTCCAGGTTGGCGGCGGCCGCCTCGACGATTTCCGGGTAGCGCGACAGCTCGGTCATCAGGGCCTGCTCGTGTTCGTTGTCCAGCCGCGCCAGGTGCCGCCATGCCGTGTTCGCGGTCGAACGCCAGGCCCTTTTCGCCGGCACTGGCGCAGCACGCTGCAGACGCGGGCATGGGCGTACTGGATGTAGTAGACCGGGTTGTCGTTGGACTGCGAGCAGCGCCAGGTCGATGTCGAACACCAGCTGCGAGTCGCGCTTGCGCGCGATCAGGAAGTAGCGCGTGGCGTCCCGGCCGACCTCGTCGATCAGGTCGCGCAGGGTCACGTAGCTGCCGGCGCGCTTGGAGATCTTCACCTCCTCGCCGCCGCGCATCACCGTGACCATCTGGTGCAGCACGTAGTCGGGCCAGTCCGGCGGGATGCCGGCATCCAGCGCCTGCAGGCCGGCCTTCACGCGCGCCAGCGAGCCGTGGTGGTCGGAGCCCAGCACGGTGATCGCGCGCTCGTAGCCGCGCTGCCACTTGCTGAGGTGGTAGGCCACGTCCGGCACGAAATAGGTGTAGGTGCCGTCGGACTTGCGCATCACGCGGTCCTTGTCGTCGCCGAAATCGGTGGTGCGCAGCCACAGTGCGCCGCCTTCCTCGTAGGTATGGCCGTGCGCGACCAGCTCGCGCACGGTTTCCTCGACCTTGCCGTCGCTGTACAGCGACGACTCCAGGAAATAGACGTCGAAGCCGACGCCGAAGGCCTTCAGGTCCAGGTCCTGCTCGTGGCGCAGGCTAGGCCACGGCGAATCGCGCGGATGGCGTCCAGGTCGTCGATGTCGCCGCTGGCGGTGACCACGCTGGCCGTCGGCGCTGACGCGATTCGCCGTCCAGGTAGGCCCGGGCGACCTCGGCGATGTAGTCGCCGCGGTAGCCGTCTTCCGGCCAGCCGGCGTCGTCCGGCGATCAGGCCGCGCGCGCGCGCCTGCACCGAGATGGCCAGGTTGTGCGATCTGCACGCCGGCGTCGTTGTAGTAGAACTCGCGCTTGACGTTCCAGCCGCTGGCATCAAGCAGCCGCGCGAGGCAGTCGCCCAGCGCCGCGTCGCGGCCATGGCCGACGTGCAGCGGGCCGGTCGGGTTGGCCGAGACGAACTCCACGCCGGCCGTGCGACCCGCTCCCTGGTTGCTGTGGCCGTAGCTGTCGCCCTGCTCGAAGACACCTGGCCCAGTATCCACGGCGCCACGCCGGCGCTCAGGAAGAAGTTGATGAAGCCGGGACCGGCGATCTCCACCTTGTCCAGCCGCATCGCGGCCATCTTCGCCGCCGGAAAGGCGGCGACCAGGCGCTCGGCCAGTTCGCGTGGCCTGGCGCGCGCCGGCTTGGCCAGCAGCATCGCCAGGTTGGTGGCGAAGTCGCCGTGCTCGCGGCTGCGCGCACCGCTCGATGACGAACGGCGGCAGCTCCATGTCGGCGGGCAGGGTGTTGTCCGCTGCAGCGCCTGGACGGCGTCGAGCAGCAGTTCGCGCAGCAGTTCTTTCACGGGCGGGATCGGTAAAGAAGGGACCGGTAATCCTATCAGACCCGTGCCGGACCATTGACCGGCATGCCTTGTCATGCCGCCGTTGCAGCGCAATCGACAGGGGCGCCTGTGGATAACTCTGTGGGGAAAAAGCTGGGCGGGGGCAGCTCCGCGGACGGATGTCAAGGCTGCAAGCCAATGAAAAATTTATAATCGTTAACATTCAAGATGTTATGGCGCGTACCTGAAGCCTTCGGTCAGTTGCGCGCCGCAAACCCGCTTACGGCCGTTTTGTGCATAAGTTTCCGCGGCTTCGGCGGCCACCGCGGCCGGACATGCCGCCGTCACCGGATCGTCATGCGCCACTGTCAAGCTTTACCGGCGCTGCCCCAACTCCCCAAGGTAAGGCGGTGCGGAGACGCCGTACTCTCGACATCCTCCCCGCAAAACGGCTTGCCGGCGTGTCCCTTGGGCACGCCGTTTTTTTTTGGCAAGCGGCGTGGCCGAGCGGAGGAAGCGGCCCTAGATCAGCCCACGGGCGGCCATCGAGACCGGCTCGCCGTGGCCAATCACCAGATGGTCGAGCACCCGCACGCCCACCAGCTGCAGCGCATCGCGCAGCTCGTGGGTGATCGCCCGGTCGGCGGCGCTGGGCTCGGCCACGCCGCTGGGGTGGTTGTGCGCGAAGATCACCGCGCAGGCGTTGTGCCTGAGGCACGCGCGCACCACCTCGCGCGGGTGCACGCTGGCGCCGTCGACGGTGCCGCGAAACAGCTCCTCGAACGCCAGCACCCGGTGTCGGTTGTCCAGGTAGAGGCAGCCGAATACTTCGTGCTGCAGGTGGCGCAGGCGTGCGCGCAGGTATTCACCACTGTCGCGAGGGCTGCCCAGGCTGGGCAGCGCCTGCAACTGCTCGGCCAGGCTGCGTCGGGCCAGCTCCACCGCGGCGGCCAGGCGTGCGCGCTTGGCCGGGCCGATGCCCGCCACCGCCGGTGCCCGTTCGCATGCGTCCAGCAACGCCGCCAGGCTGCCGGCGTGCAGCAGCAACTCGCGACCCAGCGCCACCGCATCCTTGCCACGCACGCCACTACCCAGCAGTACCGCCAGCAACTCGGCGTCCGACAACGCGGTGCTTCCGCGCTGCAGCAGTTTCTCGCGGGGTCGTTCGCCGTCCGGCCAATCGCAGATGCCCATCGGCACAGGTTGCCGTGTCGGACCGGCTACAGGCATCGGTGCAGCTGGACGATTCCGGTAAGCTAGGCCTCTGCCCGATTGTCAGGCCTGTCCTACATGAGTCTTGCCCAGCGTCGCATCCTGCTTGGCGTGTCCGGCGGCATCGCCGCCTACAAATGCTGCGATCTGGTGCGTCGCCTGCGCGACCAGGGTGCGTTGATCCGCGTGGTGATGACCGAGGCGGCAACCCGCTTTGTCGGACCGGCCACCTTTCAGGCGCTCTCCGGCGAGCCGGTGAGGGTGTCGCTGTGGGACGACTCGGCCGAGGCCGCGATGGGACACATCGAGCTGGCGCGCTGGGCCGAGCGGGTGCTGGTGGCCCCGGCCAGCGCCGACATCATCGCCCGGCTGGCGCATGGGCGCGCCGACGACTTGCTGTCCACCCTGTGCCTGGCCACGGCCGCGCCGCTGGCGATTGCCCCGGCCATGAACCAGCAGATGTGGGCGCATCCGTCGGTGCAGGCCAACCTGACCATCCTGCGCCAGCGTGGAGTCAGCGTGCTGGGGCCGGCCTCGGGTGAGCAGGCCTGCGGCGATGTGGGCAGTGGCCGCATGCTCGAGCCGCTGGCATTGCGCGACGCGCTGGCCGACTCGTTCGCTGGCGGCGCGCTGGCTGGAGTGAACGTCCTGGTCAGTGCCGGCCCGACCTACGAAGACATCGACCCGGTCCGGTTCATCGGCAACCGCAGCTCCGGGCGAATGGGTTTCGCGCTGGCCGACGCGGCGGCCCGGGCCGGCGCCCGGGTGAACCTGGTGGCCGGTCCGGTCCATCTGGACACGCCGGCAGGCGTCGCCGCGCGGGTCGACGTACGCAGTGCACAGCAGATGCGCGAGGCGGTACTGGAATTGGCGGCAGAGGCGGACATCTATGTCGGCGCCGCTGCGGTGGGCGACTACCGGCCGGCCCAGGTGGCTGGCCGCAAGATGAAAAAGCAGGCCGGCGAGGAGCTGGCGCTGCGGCTGGTCGAAAACCCGGACATTCTGGGCAGCCTCGCCGCGCAGGATGCGCACCCGTTCCTGGTAGGGTTCGCCGCCGAGACCCATGATGTGGCCAGCTACGCGCAGGACAAGCTGCGGCGCAAGGGCCTGGATCTGATCGCTGCCAACCGGGTCGGCGGGGGGATCGGCTTCGAGAGCGACGACAATGCGTTGAGCGTGTTCTGGAACGGCGGCTCGGTGGAGTTGCCGCAGGCTTCCAAGCGGGTTCTGGCCGAGCAACTGGTCGCGCTGGTGGCCGAGCACTACAAGCAAAAGGCGGGTCGCGGATGATCGATGTCGAGTTGAAGATACTGGATCCCCGCGTGGGGGACAGCATTCCGCTGCCGGCGGCCGCCACCGCCGGCAGCGCCGGCATGGACCTGCGCGCTGCACTGGAGCAGCCGCTGACGCTGATGCCGGGTGAGAGCGCCCTGGTTCCCACCGGCCTGGCGCTGCATATCGGCGATCCGGGCTGGTGCGCACTGATCGTGCCGCGCTCGGGACTGGGTCACAAGCACGGTCTGGTGACCGGTAATCTGGTCGGGGTGATCGATGCCGACTACCAGGGGCCGCTGATGATTTCATGCTGGAACCGCGGCAGCGCGCCCTACACCATCTCGGTGGGCGACCGGGTCGCCCAGTTGCTGCTGGTTCCGGTAGGCCGGGCGCGGCTGAACGTGGTCGGCGAGTTTGCTCCATCCCAGCGCGGCGAAGGCGGATTCGGCTCCACCGGCATCGGTTAGCAAGGCGACGCAAGGGCAGGGTGACCGCGGCTTTTCAATGGACAAGGGCAGGCACAGATGAAGATGGCTCCAGGGCGTTGGCCGGCAGACAAGTCCATGTGGATCCACCTGCTGCTCCTGGTGGCCGGCGCATTGTTGCTGGCCGCGGGGGCATTCTTCGCCTGGCAGGCCTGGCTGATCCAGGGCCAGCGGGCCAATGTCGAGCAGGTGCACGCGGCACAGCGCCAGGCGGTCCGGCTGATTGCCCGGGAGGTCGCGCGCGAGCGCGGGCAGATCGAGCAGGCGCTGGGTCGGTTCGACCCCGCGCTCGACGGCGGGACTCCGGATGCCATGCAGGCACGCCTGCGCCAGCTGTGGCCGCAGGCGACGGCGATCGAGGTCTACAGCGCCAGCCAGTACGAAGTGCTGCATGCGGACTATCGCAGGTTCGGCTATGCCAAGGCGGCCCAACTGATGGCCGCCACCAGCTCGAACGACACGCCGACGGTGCAGATGGTCAACGACAAGGGCATCCGGCGTCTGAGTCTGGTGATCCCGTTGGGTGATCGTGCAGCACCGAGCGCCTGGGCCTGGGTGGAGTGGCCGCTGGCCTCCCTGCAGCGGCGCTTCGAGTCGCTGCCTACCGCCGGCGGGCGGCTGGACCTGGGCCAGGGCGACGATCGCGGGCAGACCCGTCTGTTGAGTCATGGCGCCGCCCCCGGCGAAACCGAAGACGACGGCATGCCGGTGCCAGGCACCAGTTTCAGCGTCGCCGTGGCGCTGCCCGATGCCTTCATCGTGCTGCCCCGCTCGGTGCCGCTGGCAGCATTGCTGGCGCTGTTCGGGCTGGGTGCCGGCAGCTATCTGCTCTGGCGCAACGGCCGTGACCGGGTGCCTCGTGAGACGGCGCCGGAGGAGCTGCTGGTGGGAGACGTGGTCAGGCCCCGGAGGGAGCCATCCAGTCCGGCCGCCAAGCCGCCGGCGCAGCCTCCATCGGCCCGACCGGACCAGATCGACCCGACCATTTTTCGCGCGTACGACATCCGCGGCGTGGTCGGCCAGTCGCTGGACCGGGATGCGGCGCAACTGATCGGCCAGGCGATCGGCACGCTCATGCGCGAAAAGGGCCTGCAGGAGATCGTGGTCGGGCGCGACGGGCGCGTGTCGGGGCCGGAGCTGTCCATGGCGCTGGCTGCGGGCCTGCGCGATGCCGGCATCGACGTGATCGACGTCGGCCCGGCGCCGACCCCGGCGATCTACTTCGCCGCGTTCCGCTTCAATACCGGCTGCGCGGTCTCGGTGACCGGCAGCCACAACCCGCCCGACTACAACGGCTTCAAGGTCGTCGTCGGCGGCGAGACGCTGTCCGAGGAAGCGATCGGGGACCTGTATCGGCGCATTGTCAGCGGCGAGCTGCAGACCGGCGGGCAAGGTGGTATCCGGCAGGTCGACGTGGTGCCGGACTACATCGAGCGGATCGTGTCCGACGTGCAGGCCGAGCGGCGGCTCAAGGTGGTGGTGGACTGCGGCAACGGGATCCCCGGCGCAGTCGCCCCGCAGGTACTCGAAGGCATCGGTTGCGAGGTGGTGCCGCTGTACTGCGACGTGGATGGGAGCTTTCCCAACCACCACCCGGATCCGTCCGATCCGAAGAACCTGGAAGACCTGATCCTTGCGGTCAAGCGCAGCGGCGCCGACCTCGGCGTGGCCTTCGACGGCGATGGCGATCGCCTGGGCGTGGTCAGCCAAGGCGGCGAGATCATCTACCCCGACCGCCTGCTGATGCTGTTCGCGCGCGACGTCCTGTCGCGCCAGCCCGGCGCCACCGTCATCTACGACGTCAAGTGCACCGGCCACCTGAAGGGCCAGGTGCTCGATGCCGGCGGCAGCCCGCTGATGTGGCGCACCGGTCATTCGCCGATCAAGGCGAAGATGCGCGAGACCGGCGCCGAACTGGCCGGCGAGATGAGCGGCCACTTCTTCTTCAAGGAGCGCTGGTACGGCTTCGACGACGGCATCTATGCCGCCGCGCGCCTGCTCGAAATCATTGCCGGCGACCTGGAGGAACGCAGCCCAGAGGAGATCTTCGCCAGTTGCCCCAAGGGGGTCTCCACGCCGGAGCTGAAGATCGCCATGGCCGAGGGCGAGAACCACCGCTTTGTCGAGCGGTTCCGCGAGCAGGGCGGTTTCGGTGACGCCACCGTGGTCACCATCGACGGGGTGCGCGCGGACTGGCCCGATGGCTGGGGGCTGCTGCGTGCGTCCAACACCACGCCCGCGCTGGTGCTGCGCTTCGATGCGGACACGCCGCAGGCGCTCAGCCGCATCCAGCAGGTCTTCCGCGAACAGATCTTCCTGCTCGACAAGGATCTGAAGCTGCCGTTCTAGCCGGGCTGGCCGACCGCGGGTGCGCACTGCGCGACCGTTGAGGCCGGGCAGCAGCCCGCGCGCAGGCGAGCCGGGTGAAGGGTGGCTTCGGGCAGGTGGGCGGGTCCCGATATCCCCCTGCAGCGCCCGTTCCCGGCGGCGCGGATGCGGCTGTCACGCCCGGCGCCTGGCCAGCTCCGGCCCACCGCGGCGAGCCGAGCGACTCAGTCCCGGGTGGCTTTCAGCTCGCGGTAATGTTGCAGCAGCGCCGCCGCATGCTGCCGGGTCTCATCGAGCTTGGCGTGCTGGCGCTGCAGGCGGGCCCGCTGCTGGTTCACCACGTCGCGTTGCTTGGCGATGCTGTCGGTCAGGTACTTCGGTACCGGCTTCCGCGCCCGCTCCAGTTCGCCGGCGCGACCCAGCAGGTCGGTCAGCGCCTGCTGCTGGCTCTGCAGGTTGATTTCCGTGGTATGGATCTGCTGCTCCACGGTGTCGGTTTCCTGCTTCTGCATGGTGGTCAGGGCAAGCTCGTCCGGGTAGGCGCTCAACAGCTGCTCATCGTCATGCGCGCGCTTGTCGGCCTCATGCTTGATCGCGGCCTGTTCGGCAGCCGCCTGCTGGGCCGCCGCACGTTCCTCGGCTGTCAGCTGGCGGTCGACGTGACCCACGGTAAGACCGCGGTCATTGACCAGGTCGTAACCGAACTTCATCGCCTCGGCAGTCAGGCTGTCGCTGTAATGCGGCAGACCCTTGGCATCGTGCCAGCGATACCGGACGTGGCCGGTCTGCTGGGCGTGCGCAGCGATGCTGGCAACCAGCGTGGCGGCGATGAGCATGTAGAACGACTTGCGCATGGATCCCCTCCTGTGAAGGCCAGTATATCCAGCCTCGGTTGCAGCGTCAGAATCGGAGGCGTCCAGGTCGCCACAGGCGCCTGACCGACGCAGGCGACGCGCTCATACGCCGTATTGCGTGCGGTAGGCCTGGAGGCGCTGGAATTCGGTCTGCAGTTCCGGCCGCTCGCCAGCGTACGCGAGAAGGTCCGCCAGGTTGGTGATGGCGATCACCGGAATGCCGTGATCGGCAGCCACTTCCTGGGCCGCCGACAGTGCGCCCTGGCCGCGCTCCTGCCGGTCCAGCGCGATCAGCACGCCGGCGGGGCTGGCGCCGCGCGCCTGGATCAGCGCCAGCGACTCGCGCACCGCGGTGCCGGCGGTCATCACGTCGTCGACGATCAGTACCCGACCACGCAGCGGCGCACCGACCAGCGAGCCGCCCTCGCCATGGCTCTTGGCTTCCTTCCGGTTGTACGCCCAGGGCAGGTCCCGCTGGTATTGCTCGGCCAGGGCGATGGCGGTGGCCGCCGCCAGCGCGATGCCCTTGTAGGCCGGACCGAACAGCATGTCCACCGGCAGCGCGGCATCGACCAGGGCTGCGGCGTAGGCACGGCCGAGCTGGGCCAGCGCGGCGCCGGAGTCGATCCGCCCCATGTTGAAGAAGTACGGACTGTGCCGTCCGGACTTGAGGGTGAATTCACCGAAGCGCAGCACCTGGCGCTGCAGCGCCAGGTCGATGAAGTCGCGCTGGTAGTCGTGCATGGCTCTCTCGCGTGCAAGTGGTCAGGGGAGGGTGCGCAGCAGCAGGTGCAGCGGCCCGTGGCGGCCGCCATGATATCGCTCGCCGCTGTCGGCGAAGCCGGCGCGTGCGTACAGCGCGCGCGCGGCCAGGTTCTGCTCGTCTACCGCCAGTACGAGCGACCGGGCCTGCGGGTGCCGTTCGGCAAGGCGCTCGAGCAGTACCTGCAGCGCTTGGGTGGCCAATCCCTTTCCTTGCCAGCGATCGTCGATGAAGAAGCCGCGCAGCCCCAGCGTCGGCCGATCGAAGTCGCGTCCCGCGACCACGCGCGGGACGGTCTCGATGCAGTAGAACCCGATCGGCCGGCCCTGTCGCACGATCGCCATCGGCTCGCACCCGGGGCGGCTGGCCGCATCCGCCAGCAGGTCGCCGATACGGCCGACGAAGTGCCGCTGTGCCGGCGTGACCCGCAGGCCCAGCAAAGCCGCCTCCGGAACCAGGCTGGCGGGCACCACGCGCAGGGGGGACAACGCATTCATGGTTGCTATGATGAACCCTTGTATTGAGGAGCACGCATGCGCATCACCAGCCTGAACGCCAACGGCATCCGCTCGGCCGCCAGCAAGGGCGTGTTCGAGTGGCTGCGGCAGCACGATGCCGACGTGGTCTGCCTGCAGGAGACCAAGGCGCAGGAGGATCAGCTCAGCGACCCGATGTTCCGTCCGGACGGGCATCACTGCTTCTATCGCGATGCGACCAGCAAGAAGGGCTACAGCGGCGTGGCGATCTATGCGCGACGCGAGCCGGACGCGGTGCTTACCGAGCTGGGATGGGATGCGTTCGACAATGAGGGACGCTATATCGAGGCACGCTTCGGCAATCTCTCGGTGGTATCGCTGTACTTTCCCTCCGGCTCGTCCGGCGACGAACGCCAGCAATTCAAGTTCCAGGCGATGGAATGGATCACGCCGATCTTCGACCGCTGGCTGACCAGCGGTCGCGACTACGTCATCTGCGGCGACTGGAACATCGTGCACACCCGCAACGACATCAAGAACTGGGCCTCCAACCAGAAAAACTCCGGCTGCCTTCCGCGCGAGCGCGAATGGCTGGACCTGCTGTTCCATCAGCGCGGCTGGGTGGACTCTTTCCGCGCGATCAAGCCGGACGCGGTCGAATACACCTGGTGGTCCAACCGCGGCCAGGCGCGCGCCAACAATGTGGGATGGCGGATCGACTACCAGGTGGTCAGTCCGTCCCTGCGCGACCGGCTGAGGAGCTGCTCGATCTACCGCGACCAGCGCTTCTCCGACCACGCGCCATACACGGTCGACTACGAATGAGCCAAAGCCGCCTGGTCCGTCTTCCCGCGGGTCTTCGTCCCTATCTGCAGCGAGAGCCGCTGGCGGCGCTGCTGCTGGGTATCTCGTCCGGCTTTCCGTACGCGATGATCGGCGCCACGCTGACCACGCGGCTGGCGCAGGATGGCATCGACAAGAAGTCGGTCACGGCGTTTTCGCTGGCGTTTCTGGCCTACAACCTGAAGTTTCTCTGGGCGCCGCTGGTCGATGGCTTCCATCTGCCCGTGCTCGGCCGGCTGGGCCAGCGCGTGTCGTGGCTACTCCTGGCCGGCGCCGCGGTGATGCTGACCGTTGCCGTTCTGGGGGTTCTGGATCCGCGCGCCGATCTGGCCCGCTTCGCCATGGCCGCCCTGGCCGTGGGTGTGGCCGGCGCCACTTTCGACATCGTGATCGACGCCTATCGCATCGAGCTGCTGAAGCCCGAACAGTTGGGTGTTGGCTCGGGCATGTCTCAGTATGGCTGGCGTATCGGCTCGGTAGCGGCCGGAGCGCTGGCGTTGTATGTGGCGGCAAGCGGGAACTGGTCGCGCGCCTACCTGTTGTGTTCCGGTTTCGCGCTGCCGGCGATGCTGACCGGTCTGTGGTTCGGCGAGCCGGCCCGGCATGTCGCGGTCGCCCCGCGCCGGGGCCTTCGCCAGGCCTGGCTGGCCTTCATCGGCCCGCTGCTCGAATTTCTGCGCCGCCGCGGCGCGCTGCTGGTGCTGCTGTTCGTGCTGCTGCACAAGATCGGCGACACGCTGGCCAACCTGACCTTGCGGCTGCTGCTGAACGATCTGGGGTTCAGCAACCAGGAAATCGCCACCTACGACGTCGGGCTGGGCTTCATCGCCTATCTGGTCGGTATTTTCATTGGTGGCGCGCTGTATGCGCAGTGGGGGATGAAGCGCTCGGTGCTGGTGGCGCTCGCGCTGATGGCGGTTTCCAACCTGAGCTTCGCCTGGCTGGCCGCCGCAGGGCACTCGTCAGGCCTGCTGGCCTTCACGATCGGCTTCGAAAACGTATCGAGCGGCATCGGCGGCGTGGTGGTGGTGGCTTACCTGTCGGCCCTGTGCAACCTCAGTTTCACCGCCACCCAGTTCGCCTTGCTGTCGGCGGCGGCAAGCGTGGTCGGGCGGGTGATCACCGGCACCACCGCGGGCGCGCTGATCGAGGCCATGGGCTATGTGCAGTTCTATCTGCTGACGACCCTGGTGGCGTTGCCCGGCCTGCTGCTGTACTGGTTCATGCTGCGGGCGGGACTGGTCGACCGATCGCTCGGTGACGCCGGATCCACCGAGGCCTGATCTGTCCCGGCGCCAACGGAAAGCGGTGTGGTCAACCAAGTCGGCGCGCCCGGCAACCGCAACCGGGGTTCTGTGAGACCATCGGCTGGCAGGGGCTTGGTCACGGGGAGAGGAGCGTGTCTGACTTTGTCATCCATCAGGTCGACAACCAGACGGTGGAGCGCATCAAGGCGCTGGCCGGGCACCGCCGATGGTCAGTCAACGACGTGGCGTTGCACGCGTTGCGGCAGGGCCTGGGCTTGAGCGCCGCCGGGCAGATATTCACCGCCAGCATGCTCGACCCGGGCGAACTGGTGCTGGCCGGACACTGGGAGGCCAGCGAAAAGGCCGCGTTCCAGGAAGCGCTGCAGGCGTTGGCGGTCACCCGGCCAGCCAGCAGGCTGGCTGCCCCACGCTAGCGTCCTGCATTATTCATGGCGGTACATCGGGGTGCCCGGAGCGCTGGCGCACCCGCAGTGCTGCGGGTGATGCCGGCGACCATCGCGCGGCGATCGGTCAGCGCGTCCGGCCCGGCGCGGCAAACACCGCACCCAGCACCCGCGGCCCCTGAGCTCCGGTGACCTCGGGCAGGTTGCCCGGAAGCCCCAGCAGACGCTGGCGGGCGAGCCAGGCAAAGGCGGTGGCTTCCAGCTGGTCCGGGTCGACCCCGAAACTGGCCGTGCTGCGCACCACCCGCGGAGCCAGCCACTCGGCAAGCCCCTGCATCAACAAGCGGTGGTGCACGCCACCACCACAGACCAGCACCGCGGCGGCATCGCCGGCGTGCCTGGCGATCGCTTCGGCGACGCTGCGCACGGTCAGTGCCAACAGGGTAGCCTGCACGTCGGCCGGCGCCAGCTGCGCCACCCGCGGGTGTGAACCGAGCCAGTCCAGGTGGAAGTGCTCCCGGCCGGTGCTCTTGGGTGGCGGCTGGGCGAAATACGGATCCCTCATCAGCGCTTCCAGCAACGGCTGATCGACCGCACCGCTGGCGGCGAAGACGCCGTCGCGGTCGAACGCCTGGCCACGCTGGCGCTGGCACCACGCGTCCATCAGGCCATTGGCCGGCCCGGTATCGAAGCCCAGCACCGGGCAGCCCGGTCGCAGCACCGTGATATTGGCGATGCCACCCAGGTTCAGCACCACGCGGGTGTCGTTGCGATCACTCAGCAGCATGGCGTGCAGTGCCGGCAGCAGCGGCGCGCCCTGGCCGCCAGCGGCCAGATCGCTGCGGCGGAAATCGGCCACCACGTCGATGCCGCAGCGCTCGGCGATCACGCTGGCGTCGCCCAGCTGCAAGGTGAAGGGGAACTCGCCGTGAGGGCGGTGGCGCAGGGTCTGGCCATGCGAGCCGATTGCCCGGACCTTGCTGCGATCGGTCCCGCTGTCGGTCAGCAGGCGCACCGCGGCCTCGGCGAAGCAGCGTCCGATCGCCACGTCCAGGCGGCCCAGCGCATCCAGGTTCACCGTGCCATCGCCCTGGGCCAGCGCCAGGATGCTTTCGCGCAGCGGCGCCGGCCACGGATGGGTCAGCGCCGCATGCAAGGTGGGCCGATCGCCCTCGAATGAGGCAAGGGCGGCATCAATGCCGTCGACGCTGGTTCCGGAGATCAGCCCCAGGTACAGCCCGTCGCGATCGTCCACCGGTGGGTCAGTTGGTGGTGGCGGCAGCGTGGGTGTCGATCACCTGGGCCAGCCTGACGTTGGCATCGACTGCCTTGAGCCGCGCCAGCATCGGATGCACCACCTGCGACTGGAAGCGTGCCAGCTGGGCTGCAGGCAACGGCGTCGGCTTGGGCAGGGTGACCGTCTGCGGGTCGCGCTGCACGCCGTTGACGCGAAACTCGTAGTGCAGGTGCGGGCCGGTCGCCAGGCCGGTCATGCCGACATAGCCGATAACCTCGCCCTGGCGCACGTGCTCGCCCACACGCTCGCCCTTGGCGAACCGCGACATGTGGCCGTAGGCGGTGCTGATGCGGTTGTTGTGGCGGACGATCACGAAATTTCCGTAGCCGCGCATCCAGCCGCGGTACTTGATCACGCCATCGCCCGCGGCGTGGATCGGCGTGCCTGACGGCGCGGCGTAGTCCACGCCCTTGTGGGCACGCATGCGGCCCAGGATCGGATGCATGCGGCCGCTGCTGAAGCGCGAGGAGATTCGGGTGAAATCCACCGGGATCCGCAGGAACGACTTCTGGATCGGCCGCCCATCCTCGCTGAACCAGCCGTAGCTGCCGTCGGCCTTCTTGAAGCGGTAGGCGGTGTAACGGGTGCCCGCGTTGACGAATTCCGCGGCGACGATGTCACCCTCGCCGAAACGACTGCCGTCACGGTAGATGTCATTGTAGATCACGGTAAAGCTGTCGCCGGCGCGCAGGTCCTGGACGAAGTCGATGTCGTACTTGAACAGGTCGGCCAGCTTGCCCACCATCGCCGGGCTCATGCCGGCCCGGGCGGCGGATGCGTACAGGGAACTGGTGATGGTGCCGTGCGAAATATGCTCGCGCCGTTCCATGTCATGCGGCTGCAAGGTCATGGTGGGCGTGGCGCCATCGAGGCGGACGATCGCCCGGTTGGCGGCGTCCTTGTCGAAGCGAAGTGCCTTGAGGCTGCCGTCACTTCCGAGCAGGAAATCGAATTCCTGGTGCGGGCGGATGGTATGAAACGCGCCCTTGGCGCTGCCCGAGGCGTCGATGACGCGCTGCAGATCGCCCAGCCCCAGGCCCTGGCTCTGGAAGATGTCGGAAAGAGTCTGTCCCGGCTGCACCTGAACCACGTGCCAGTCTTCCACCGTGGGCGTCTGGATCGCGCCGGGCCGGGCTTCGGGCAGCGCCAGTGGTAGCAGCAGGTGTTGCTGTGCCGTCGGCTCCGGGCGCATCGCGCTGGCCCAAGAGGGGATGATAAACCCGCACAGCGTGGTCATCAGCAGGGCGGTTCCCACCAGGACCCAGCGTTCGCGATGCCACTGGATGGGGCCAGCGCCGCCATGCCGGTTGAATGCCCAGTGCGCGCAGCGCTCATAGAAGCTGGAGTGGCGATGCTGGGCCTTGCGCCGGATCGCCTGCTTGCGCGTTGCCCGCGCGCTCTGGTTCTGCTCACTCATTATTGTGTTCCCGCCCCACCAACCGAAATCGCCACCGTCCCGTACCTTAGCGGGGCTGTGCAAAGGCCGTCAACGCCTTTTCCATCAATGGTTTGCGCAAGGTTTGTGATTAACGCACAATTAACGCCCCGGTGTGACCGGCGTCGCGCAAGCGACGTGTGCTCCGCCCACTTTTCTTTCGAGGAAACCATGAACGAGTTGGACCAGGCGCTAGCCAGCATCGCCCGAGGCGCGGACGAAATCATCAAGCGCGAGGAGCTGGTCGAGCGGCTCAGGCTCGGTCGCCCGTTGCGGATCAAGGCCGGCTTCGATCCAACCGCGCCTGACCTGCATCTTGGCCATACGGTGCTGCTGAACAAGATGCGCCAGTTCCAGGACCTGGGGCACACGGTGATCTTCCTGATCGGTGACTTCACCGGCATGATCGGCGACCCCACCGGCAAGAACGTCACCCGCAAGCCGCTCAGTCGCGAGGACGTGCTGGCCAATGCCCGGACGTACGCCGAGCAGGTGTTCAAGGTGCTCGATCGCGAGCGCACCGAGCTGCGCTTCAATTCCGAATGGTTCGGCGCCATGTCGGCCGCGGACATGATCCGGTTGGCGGCGCAGCACACCGTGGCGCGGATGCTCGAGCGCGATGATTTCACCAAGCGTTACGCCGCGCAGCAGCCCATCGCGATTCACGAATTCCTGTATCCGCTGGTGCAGGGCTACGACTCGGTCGCGCTGCAGTCGGACGTGGAGCTCGGTGGCACCGATCAGAAGTTCAACTTGTTGATGGGGCGTGCCTTGCAGGAACACCACGGGCAGCCGCCGCAGGTCGTTCTGACCATGCCGCTGCTCGAAGGTCTGGACGGGGTCAACAAGATGTCCAAGTCGCTCGGCAACTACATCGGCATCAACGAGCCGGCCATCGATATCGTCACCAAGACCATGAAGATAGGCGACGAACTGATGTGGAAGTGGTTCGAGCTGCTCAGCTTCGAGGTTTCGCTCGACGACATGGCCGCCATGAAGCAGGAGGTGGCCAGCGGCGCGCTCAATCCGCGGGATGCCAAGCTGCGTCTGGCGCGCGAGCTGGCAGCCCGGTTCCACGATGCCGCAGCCGCCGAACAAGCCATTGCCGGTTGGCACGCGGTGGTCCGCGGCCAGGGCGACACCGGTCTGCTGCCGTTGGCAGAGATCGTGGTGCCCGCCGACGGTCTGCGCATGGCCGCCCTGCTCAGTGCCGCGGGCCTGGCCGCGAGCAACTCGGAGGCCAGCCGCAAGCTCAAGGAGCGGGCAGTCCGGGTGGACGGCGAGGTGTTCGAGGACCCCCAGCGCGTATTCACGCCAGGATTCGAAGGCGTACTGCAGATTGGCAAGCGCAACTTTGCACGGGTGCGACTGCGGGAGGAGTGAAATGGAGTTGGAGCCGCTGGCCGGATGGGCGGGGCAGCTGGCGTTGCTGGGCCAGGTCGCCCTGGCGATCGTGCTGGGTGGGCTGGTCGGCTCCGAGCGCGAAGCGGCCAATCGCCCGGCAGGGCTGCGCACGCACATGCTGCTGGCAGCGGCTGCCGCCCTGTTGGTGGGGCTGGGCGACTTCCTGGCGGAACGTTTTGCCGCCGAGCAGTATGGCAATCTGATGCGTATCGATCCGATCCGGCTGGTCGAGGCGGTGGTCACCGCGGTTGGCTTCCTCGGCGCAGGTACCATCTTCAGGCAGCGCGGGGACGGCGTGGTGGTCGGCCTGACGACAGCCGCCTCGATGCTGGTGGTGGCGGCGATCGGCATTGCCGCCGGGCTGCGGCAGTACGTGCTGGCAGTGGGCGTCACCCTACTGACCCTGCTGGTGCTGTATGTGGTGCGCAAGTTCGAGTCGTCGTCGCAACGCGGTAGCGGGCGCGACTGAAACGGGCGCGAAGAAAAAAACAGAAAACGCTTGCCATCCCCGACCGCGCTATCTATCATGCGCCTCCCTCGACGAGCAGCCCGCTCGACGGGGTTCTCCCCCACCAACCTGAGCCGAAAAAATTCTTCGCATCAGGGTGTTGACGGGACGAGAAATCGAAGTAGAATGGGCGGCTCACTCGGGACGAAATGTTTCGAAGCGGTTCGAGGAATCGGACGCAAGTGATTGATCTTTGACAGTATGCGCAGGTGACTTGTGTGGACGCCTTGCAGTGGACGGAATGACTGTCCAAGCAATGCAAGGGTCCAACTAACAAGTCAGCAATGACGTTTTATGTTGGGACAACCCTTCAGAAAGATAGATGGCCAAGTCCGCAAGGGCGAGGTTGTCGAAAACTTAAGTGAAGAGTTTGATCCTGGCTCAGATTGAACGCTGGCGGCATGCCTAACACATGCAAGTCGAACGGCAGCACAGGGGAGCTTGCTCCCTGGGTGGCGAGTGGCGGACGGGTGAGTAATGCATCGGGACCTACCCAGACGTGGGGGATAACGTAGGGAAACTTACGCTAATACCGCATACGTCCTACGGGAGAAAGCGGGGGACCTTCGGGCCTCGCGCGGTTGGACGGACCGATGTTCGATTAGCTAGTTGGCGGGGTAATGGCCCACCAAGGCGACGATCGATAGCTGGTCTGAGAGGATGATCAGCCACACTGGGACTGAGACACGGCCCAGACTCCTACGGGAGGCAGCAGTGGGGAATATTGGACAATGGGCGCAAGCCTGATCCAGCAATGCCGCGTGTGTGAAGAAGGCCTTCGGGTTGTAAAGCACTTTTATCAGGAGCGAAATACCATCGGTTAATAACCGGTGGGGCTGACGGTACCTGAGGAATAAGCACCGGCTAACTTCGTGCCAGCAGCCGCGGTAATACGAAGGGTGCAAGCGTTAATCGGAATTACTGGGCGTAAAGCGTGCGTAGGCGGTTTGTTAAGTCTGCTGTGAAATCCCCGGGCTCAACCTGGGAATGGCAGTGGATACTGGCAAGCTAGAGTGTGTCAGAGGGTGGTGGAATTCCCGGTGTAGCGGTGAAATGCGTAGAGATCGGGAGGAACATCAGTGGCGAAGGCGGCCACCTGGGACAACACTGACGCTGAGGCACGAAAGCGTGGGGAGCAAACAGGATTAGATACCCTGGTAGTCCACGCCCTAAACGATGCGAACTGGATGTTGGTCTCAACTCGGAGATCAGTGTCGAAGCTAACGCGTTAAGTTCGCCGCCTGGGGAGTACGGTCGCAAGACTGAAACTCAAAGGAATTGACGGGGGCCCGCACAAGCGGTGGAGTATGTGGTTTAATTCGATGCAACGCGAAGAACCTTACCTGGCCTTGACATGTCCGGAATCCTGCAGAGATGCGGGAGTGCCTTCGGGAATCGGAACACAGGTGCTGCATGGCTGTCGTCAGCTCGTGTCGTGAGATGTTGGGTTAAGTCCCGCAACGAGCGCAACCCTTGTCCTTAGTTGCCAGCACGTAATGGTGGGAACTCTAAGGAGACTGCCGGTGACAAACCGGAGGAAGGTGGGGATGACGTCAAGTCATCATGGCCCTTACGGCCAGGGCTACACACGTACTACAATGGTCGGTACAGAGGGTTGCAATACCGCGAGGTGGAGCCAATCCCAGAAAGCCGATCCCAGTCCGGATCGAAGTCTGCAACTCGACTTCGTGAAGTCGGAATCGCTAGTAATCGCAGATCAGCTATGCTGCGGTGAATACGTTCCCGGGCCTTGTACACACCGCCCGTCACACCATGGGAGTGAGTTGCTCCAGAAGCCGTTAGTCTAACCGCAAGGGGGACGACGACCACGGAGTGGTTCATGACTGGGGTGAAGTCGTAACAAGGTAGCCGTATCGGAAGGTGCGGCTGGATCACCTCCTTTCGAGATAGGCAGCTTTCGCTGCTGCAAGACGTCCACACAAGACACCTGCACATCCACACGCTCGGGCAAGGCCTGCAGCGTGTTTGGTCGTTTTGACCGGAAGCTTTATGGGTCTGTAGCTCAGGTGGTTAGAGCGCACCCCTGATAAGGGTGAGGCCGGTGGTTCGAGTCCTCCCAGACCCACCACCACGGGCTTTCACGCGAGTCCCTTCGCAAAGAACCCGCACATCCATGTGCGGACTCTTGAGAAAGGCATGGGGCCATAGCTCAGCTGGGAGAGCACCTGCTTTGCAAGCAGGGGGTCGTCGGTTCGATCCCGACTGGCTCCACCAGTTTTCCGAAACGATCATGCGATGGATGTGTAGCGCATACTCAAGATTTTATGAAGCGATCTGGCGTTGAGGCCAGTGTCGTGTTCTTTGAAAACGTAAACGAGTGACAAGCGTTTTGGTTCGAACTGAACCGAGATGTGTCGTTGAGGCAAATAAGCAACGCGTTGTTTGGCATGATCCTGCAAGGGATCGGCCCTGAGGCGACTTGGGGTTATATGGTCAAGCGACTAAGCGTATACGGTGGATGCCTTGGCAGTCAGAGGCGATGAAGGACGTGGCAGCCTGCGAAAAGTGTCGGGGAGCTGGCAACAAGCTTTGATCCGGCAATGTCCGAATGGGGAAACCCACTCCGCAAGGAGTACTGCATGGTGAATACATAGCCATGCAGGGCGAACCCGGGGAACTGAAATATCTAAGTACCCGGAGGAAAAGAAATCAACCGAGATTCCCTAAGTAGCGACGAGCGAACGGGGAGCAGCCCAAAAGCGTCGTACATTTTAGTCGAACAGTGTGGAAAAGCTGGCCGTAGACGGTGATAGCCCGGTAGACGAAAAGGTGCATGGCGTGAAATTGAGTAAGGCGGGGCACGAGAAACCCTGTCTGAACATGGGGGGACCATCCTCCAAGGCTAAATACTCCTGACTGACCGATAGCGAACAAGTACCGTGAGGGAAAGGCGAAAAGAACCCCGGAGAGGGGAGTGAAATAGACCCTGAAACCGTATACGTACAAGCAGTGGAAGCCCGCAAGGGTGACTGCGTACCTTTTGTATAATGGGTCAGCGACTTACTGTCAGTGGCAAGCTTAACCGTATAGGGGAGGCGAAGGGAAACCGAGTCTGAATAGGGCGCATAGTCTCTGGCAGTAGACCCGAAACCGAGTGATCTATCCTTGGCCAGGTTGAAGGTGCGGTAACACGCACTGGAGGACCGAACCCACATCTGTTGCAATAGATGGGGATGAGCTGAGGATCGGAGTGAAAGGCTAAACAAACTCGGAGATAGCTGGTTCTCCTCGAAAGCTATTTAGGTAGCGCCTCGGACGAATCTTCCTGGGGGTAGAGCACTGTTATGGCTAGGGGGTCATCGCGACTTACCAAACCATGGCAAACTCCGAATACCAGGACAGACTATCCGGGAGACACACGGCGGGTGCTAACGTCCGTCGTGAAAAGGGAAACAACCCAGACCCGCAGCTAAGGTCCCAAAGTCATAGCTAAGTGGAAAACGATGTGGAAAGGCATAGACAGCCAGGAGGTTGGCTTAGAAGCAGCCACCCTTTAAAGAAAGCGTAATAGCTCACTGGTCGAGTCGGTCTGCGCGGAAGATTTAACGGGGCTAAGCTATGCACCGAAGCTCGGGGTGTGCACACTTGTGTGTACGCGGTAGAGGAGCGTTCCGTAAGCCTGTGAAGGTGGATTGTAAAGTCTGCTGGAGGTATCGGAAGTGCGAATGCTGACATGAGTAACGATAATGGGGGTGAAAAGCCCCCACGCCGAAAGCCCAAGGTTTCCTCGCGCAACGTTCATCGGCGCAGGGTGAGTCGGCCCCTAAGGCGAGGCAGAAATGCGTAGTCGATGGGAAGCAGGTTAATATTCCTGCACTTTTCTACAGTGCGATGTGGGGACGGAGAAAGTTAGGTCTACCAGGCGTTGGTTGTCCTGGGGAAAGGCGGTAGGCATGGATCTTAGGCAAATCCGGGATCCTTTATGCCGAGCACCGAGACGAGTCCTATTTGGACGAAGTGACTGATACTACGCTTCCAGGAAAAGCCACTAAGCTTCAGCTGTAGAAAAACCGTACCGTAAACCGACACTGGTAGGCAGGGTGAGAATCCCAAGGCGCTTGAGAGAACTCGGGTGAAGGAACTAGGCAAAATGGCACCGTAACTTCGGGAGAAGGTGCGCCCATTGGGGTGGCTACATGCGTAGCTGAGCTCCGATGGGTCGCAGTAACCTGGCCGCTGCGACTGTTTATCAAAAACACAGCACTCTGCAAACACGAAAGTGGACGTATAGGGTGTGACGCCTGCCCGGTGCTGGAAGGTTAATTGATGGGGTCAGCCGCAAGGCGAAGCTCTTGATCGAAGCCCCAGTAAACGGCGGCCGTAACTATAACGGTCCTAAGGTAGCGAAATTCCTTGTCGGGTAAGTTCCGACCTGCACGAATGGCGTAACGACAGCGGCGCTGTCTCCACCCGAGACTCAGTGAAATTGAAATCGCTGTGAAGATGCAGCGTTCCCGCGGCAAGACGGAAAGACCCCGTGAACCTTTACTATAGCTTTACACTGAACGTTGAGTTCTTCTGTGTAGGATAGGTGGGAGGCTTTGAAGCGCAGGACGCCAGTTTGCGTGGAGCCATCCTTGAAATACCACCCTGAAGTGCTTGACGTTCTAACCTAGGCCCGTTATCCGGGTCAGGGACCGTGTATGGTGGGTAGTTTGACTGGGGCGGTCTCCTCCCAAAGAGTAACGGAGGAGCACGAAGGTACGCTCAGCGCGGTCGGACATCGCGCACTGTGTGCAAAGGCATAAGCGTGCTTGACTGCGAGATCGACGGATCAAGCAGGTACGAAAGTAGGTCTTAGTGATCCGGTGGTTCTGTATGGAAGGGCCATCGCTCAACGGATAAAAGGTACTCCGGGGATAACAGGCTGATACCGCCCAAGAGTTCATATCGACGGCGGTGTTTGGCACCTCGATGTCGGCTCATCACATCCTGGGGCTGTAGCCGGTCCCAAGGGTATGGCTGTTCGCCATTTAAAGTGGTACGCGAGCTGGGTTCAGAACGTCGTGAGACAGTTCGGTCCCTATCTGTCGTGGGCGTTGGAGATTTGAGGGGGGCTGCTCCTAGTACGAGAGGACCGGAGTGGACGTTCCGCTGGTGTTCGGGTTGTCTCGCCAGAGGCATTGCCCGGTAGCTATGAACGGAAGTGATAACCGCTGAAAGCATCTAAGCGGGAAGCACGCCCCAAGATGAGATCTCCCGAGAGCTTGACTCTCCTGTAGGCACCATCAAGACCAGGTGGTTGATAGGTCAGGTGTGGAAGTGCAGCAATGCATTGAGCTAACTGATACTAATGAGCCGTGAGGCTTGACCATATAACCCCAAGACGCTTCGCTTAACGTGCGCCCAAAGCACGTCTCGATGACCCATCGAAGTTCTTCGACCCAAACGCTTGTCACTCGTTTACACCTCTTGAAGCTGGCGCATCCGTGCGCTGCTTCAACCCTTTCCCTGGCGGCTATAGCGCTGTGGTCCCACCCGATCCCATCCCGAACTCGGAAGTGAAACGCAGCTGCGCCGATGGTAGTGTGGTTCTGCCATGCAAGAGTAGGTCACCGCCAGGGGCTTTATCCCAAAACCCTCACCGTTTCGGTGGGGGTTTTTTCTTGCGCGCCACCCGCGCCGCGTTGCCGTACGCGGGGGCTTCAGCCCATCGGCCGGGAGCTTGCTCTCCGCTGAGGACATCGGCCATTTCCGGCCAGATGCCTCCACGTGGCCGTAGGGTGGGCTTCAGCCCACCGAACCAACAGAGCGGGATGGCCGGAAGCGCAAAGACCAGGGTTCTACCCCCAAGACCTCAAGAGCCGGTGGGCTGAAGCCCACCCTACTGTGCCCACGTGCAGCCTGGCCAATGGCGAGCTTGCAGGCGCCCTCGGTCATGTCCTTCGCGCAAGCGCAGGCACCGTGGGTGCGCAAGGCGCGTTCACGGGGGCCTGAAGCCCGCGCGACCTTGCCCATGGGCGACGACTGACCAGAGCGGGCTCAATGATGGTTCCCGGCTCCTGCTCCCTGTGCAGCAGCGCTGGCTACAGGCCGGCCGTAGGCTGGGCTTCAGCCCACCGGCTCTTGGTCCTGCCAGCCTTGCGCGCTGTTGGCCTGGTGGGCTGAAGCCCACCTACTTGCATTCGGCTGCGCTGCGGTGGTCGCGTCTGGTCGGTTTGACCCGGTACAAGGGGCGGGCGAACGCCTGATCATTCGGTCGCCCCGTATCGGCGGGGCGTTTCCTTGCGACCGGCTGGAAGACCTCCCGACCCCCGGGCAGCTGCCGCAAGCCGGCACAGGCCTGTTCGTAGGGTGGGCTTCAGCCCACCGGCTCTTGGTCCTGCCAGCCCTGCGCGCTGTTGGCCTGGTGGGCTGAAGCCCACCCTACGCCTGCGCCACGCATGTACGGTCGATCCCGTATCATGGCCCCAAGTCGCGGGGGGCGACGACCGATCGATGGGGTGCCGCTTGTTCGTACACGTGGATACCCGGCGCCGTTCCAGGCCGCGCTGGGCTACCTTGCTGCTGGTGTTGCTGTGCGTTTTCTGCTTCGTGGCACTGGCGCTGGCCCGCCCGACCGAGCGGGTCGCGCTCCTGCTGCAGTGGGGCACTATCCCGGCGAATGTGTTCGACGCCGACCAGCCGTTGTGGTCGCAACTGGCGGACCCCGCGCTGCTGCGCCTGCTTACGGCACTTTTCATCCATGTGGCCTGGGTACATCTGCTGAGCAACCTTTTGTTCCTGGTGATCTTCGGGCTGCCCGCGGAGCGCGCGTTGGGCTCGTTCCGGTTCCTGCTGCTGTTTCTTCTCGGTGGTGTCGTAGCCAACCTGGTGGGGGCGCTCACTCTCGCTGGGGTGCGCCTGCCGATCATCGGCTGCAGCGGCGCGGTGTCCGCGGTATTGGGAGCATATGCCGCGCTGTTTCCCCGGGCGCGCCTGGGGCTGGTGTTGCCGCTGGGGCTTTACCTGGAATTCGTGCGGGTGCCGGCCTTCCTGCTGATCGCCATCTGGGTCCTGCTGCAGTTGCTGTTCAGCTATGCAGGCCCCAGCTACGGCGCCGTGGTGTGGTGGACCCACATTGCCGGCTTCCTGTTCGGAGTGCTGTTCGCGCTGTTCGCCCGCGAGGGCATCGCGCGTCGCCTGCGCGGCTAGGGTCGCGCGGTACACTGAGGTTGCGGAGGGTGGCCATCGCGGAGCCTGTCTGCGCTTCGCGAGGCGACTGTCGCTTGCCCGGCGTCGAAAGGGACGCACACCGCAGAAGTCGCCTGGTCCATTTGCCCTCGACGCGTCACGCACCTGAACACCCTGCATGCCAAACGACAAGCTCTACAAGGTCACCTTCCTCAATCTGGGCAAGTGCTATGAACTCTATGCGCGCCACGTTTCCTCGAGCGCGCTGTGGGGATTCACCGAGGTGACCGAACTGGTCTTCGAACCGGCCGGCGCCGGGTTGGTGGTGGATCCGACCGAGGAGCGCCTGCGCGAGGAGTTTGCCGATACCCGCGTACTGCATCTGCCGATGCAGTCGGTGGTGCGTGTGGAGGAGGTGCAGCGCAAGGGCAAGCTGGCCATCCGCGACGCCGCCAGCGGCGACAAGGTGACGCCATTCCCGATGCCGCCCAGACGTTGACCGGTTCGCGCTTCAGGTGCCCTCGTCGGCCTCGATCGGCGGCACCACGTTGAGTACCTCCTGCACCGTGGTCACGCCGCGGATAACCTGGTCGGCTCCGGACATGCGCAACGGCCGCATGCCCTCGGCCTGCGCCGCATCGGCAAACGCGCGCAGATCCATCTGAGCCGAGACCAGCCCGCGCAGTCGGGTACTCAGCGGAAGCATCTCGTAGATGCCGGTGCGTCCGAGGAAGCCGGTGTTGCGGCATTCCAGGCAACCGATGGCGCGGTAGACCGTTTCCGGGCAGGGCAACTCCCAGCCACGTGTCAGTGCAGCCCAGTCCAGCGGGTCCTGCGGCGTCTCCTGCTTGCAATGGGCGCACAGCGTGCGAACAAGGCGCTGCGCGACGACCCCGGTCAGGGTCGACTGGATCAGGTAGTGCGGCACGCCAAGATCGAGCAGGCGGGTGATCGCGCTGGGGGCATCGTTGGTATGCAGGGTGGACAACACCAGGTGGCCGGTCAGCGACGCCTGCACCGCCATCTGCGCCGTCTCCAGGTCACGCACCTCACCGATCATGATGATGTCCGGATCCTGCCTCAGCAGCGTTCGTACGCCGGCGGCAAAATCCAGGTCGATCGCGCTTTGCACCTGCATCTGGTTGAATTCGGGCGAGACCATCTCGATGGGGTCTTCAACCGTGCACACGTTGACCTCGGGACTGGCCAGGTGCTTCAGGGTGGAATACAGCGTGGTGGTCTTGCCCGACCCGGTCGGGCCGGTGATCAGCACGATGCCGTGGGGACGTTCGACCATGCCGCGCCAGATGCTGTCCTCGCTGGCGGAGAAGCCCAGCTGGGAAAAATCCTTGGCCACGATGTCGGGGTCGAAGATACGCATCACCACCTTTTCGCCGAAGGCGGTGGGCATGTTGGAAATGCGCAGCTCGACCTCGCGCCCCGACGAAGAGCGCGTCTTGATGCGCCCGTCCTGCGGCCGTCGCTTCTCGGCCACGTCCATCCGCGACAGGATCTTGATGCGGGCGGTCACCGCGGTCATTACCGGCGGCGGCAGTTCGAACACCTTCTGCATCATGCCGTCGATGCGGAAGCGCACCTGGCCGGCCTCGCGCCGCGGCTCCAGGTGGATGTCCGACGCCCGCTGCTCGAACGCGTACTGCAACAGCCAGTCGACGATGTGCACGATATGACGGTCGTCGGCGCCCACCTCGCCGGCCTTGCCAAGCTCCACCAGTTGTTCGAAGTTGAGCAGCGCCGAGGACGCTTCATAACCGCCGCCCTTGGCGTCCTGGGCCAGCTGGATCGAACGCTGTACACCGTAGAACTCGCCCTGATAGCGGGCGATATCCAGTGGATTGGCCACTACCCGCTTGATGTCGCGACGGAGCATCTGCGACAGGTCATGCGCCCAGCCCGCGTCGAACGGCTCGCTGGTGGCGAAGGTCACCTCAGCGGGAGTCACCGCCACCGGCAGGATACGGTGGCGCTGGGCATACGCCAGGCTCACCACCTGGGTCACCGCCGCGACACTGATGCGCATCGGGTCGATCTTCATGTAGGGCAGGCTGGCCTGCACGGCGAGCCATTCGGCCAAGGCCTCGATTCCCAGCGGGCGACCGGGATCGCGCAGATTCGGCAGCTTGGCGTTGGCGATCAACACCAGTGGATGCAACTCCACCGTGGCGCGTCCGGCGCGGGCACCCATGCGAACGTTGCGACCGTCCTCGGCGCCAAGGTAGCCGTCAACCACCAGGGCCGCCAGCACTTCGTCCAGCGCCAACCTGCCACGGCGTCCCAGCAGGTGCCTCGATTGTGCGGATGCGGCCATGCCGGAAATCGCCCTCCCAAGCCCTGACGGACGCACCGGAAGCGGCGCCCCATCGAGCTCCAGCTATACTAGCGTGCTTTATCGACAGTCACGGAATGCCATGTCCGCGCGCACGTTCCAGGATGTGATCCAGACCCTCAACCGCTACTGGGCGGAGCAGGGCTGCGTGTTGCTGCAGCCACTCGACACCGAGGTGGGTGCCGGCACGTTCCACCCGGCCACCTTCCTGCGCTCGCTCGGGCCCGAGCCGTGGGCCGCCGCCTACGTGCAACCGTCGCGCCGGCCGACCGACGGGCGTTACGGCGAGAATCCCAACCGGCTGCAGCATTACTACCAGTACCAGGTGGTGATGAAGCCCAACCCGGACAACATCCTGGACCTGTACATCGGTTCGCTGAAGGAGCTGGGTCTCGATCCGATGGTGCACGACCTGCGCTTCGTCGAGGACAACTGGGAATCGCCCACGCTGGGCGCCTGGGGGTTGGGCTGGGAAGTCTGGCTCAACGGCATGGAGGTGACCCAGTTCACCTATTTCCAGCAGGCCGGCGGGCTGGAATGCCGGCCGGTGACCGGCGAGATCACCTACGGCCTGGAGCGCCTGGCGATGTACCTGCAGAACGTGGACAACGTCTACGATCTGATCTGGACCGATGGCCCGCGCGGCATCGTGACCTACGGCGACGTGTTCCACCAGAACGAGGTCGAGCAGAGCACCTACAACTTCGAGCACGCCAACGTGCCCGAACTGCTGCATTGGTTCGACGTCTGCGAAACCACCGCCAACCAGTTGATCGAGGCCAATCTGCCGCTGCCGGCCTACGAGCAGGTGATGAAGGCCAGCCATACCTTCAACCTGCTCGACGCACGCCGCGCGATCAGCGTGACCGAGCGCCAGCGCTACATCCTGCGCGTGCGCACGCTGTCGCGCCGGGTCGCCGAAACCTACGTCGCGCAGCGTGAAAAGCTCGGTTTTCCGGGCCTGAAAAAGTCGAACCAGGAGCAGGTCGCATGAGCGCCGCCAAGTCACTGCTGATCGAGCTGGGTACCGAGGAGCTGCCGCCGCGCGCCCTGGACGAACTGTCGGCCGCCTTCCTGCGCGGCATCTGCGACGGGCTGGCCGCCCGTGGCGTGGCGGCCGATCTGGACCAGGCGCAGGGGTTCGCCACGCCGCGGCGGCTGGCCGTGCTCGTCCCGGCCGTGGCGTCGATGCAACCGGAGCAGTCGATCGAGCGCCGCGGCCCGGCGGTGGCTGCAGCGCTGGGTGCCGATGGCCAGCCGGGCAAGGCCCTGCTCGGCTTTGCCCAGTCCTGCGGGGTCGCGGTGGACCAGCTCGAACAGGTGCAGACCGACAAGGGCGCATGGTTCGTGTTCCGGACCGTCAAGCCGGGCCAGCCGCTGGCCGCGCTGCTGCCGCAGATCGTGAGCGAAGCCCTGCAGGGCCTGCCGATCCCGCGGCCGATGCGCTGGGGCGATCACGACTACAGCTTCGTGCGTCCGGTGCACTGGCTGGTGATGCTGCACGGCTCGGCCATCATCGACGGCCAGGTGCTGGGCCTGGACAGCGGCCGGAAGTCGCGCGGGCACCGCTTCATGCACCCGCACCCGGTGCACGTGGCCGATGCCGACGGCTGGCTGGACGCGATGCGCGCGGCGTACGTACTGGCCGATCCGGTCGAGCGCCGCGAGCGTATCGCAGCCTCGGTCGCCGAGGTGGCCCGCGCCACCGGCGGCGTGCCGCGGCTGGAGCCGGCCCTGCTCGACGAGATCGCCAACCTCACCGAATGGCCGGTGGCGATTGCCTGTGCGTTCGAGCCGGCGTTCCTGAAAGTACCGCCGGAGGCGCTGGTCACCACCATGGAGACCAACCAGAAGTTCGTCCCGGTGTTCGACGAGTCCGGCCGGCTGACCGAGCACTTCATCGGCGTGGCCAACATCGACAGCAAACAGCCGGGCGAGATCCGCAAAGGTTATGAACGGGTGATCCGTCCGCGCTTCGCCGATGCCCGGTTCTTCTGGGACGAGGATCTGAAGACCCCGCTGGCCGGCTATCAGGAACAACTCAAGAGCGTCACCTACCAGCAGTCACTGGGCAGCCTGTGGGACAAGACCGTGCGCGTGGCCGAGCTGGCTCGCATCGTCGCCAACCGGGTGGGCGTCGATGCGGCCCTGGCGACCCGTGCCGCGGCGTTGAGCAAGTGCGACCTGTTGACCCGCATGGTTGGCGAATTTCCGGAATTGCAGGGCGTGATGGGTCGCTACTATGCCGCCCATCACGGCGAGCCGGCGGAGGTGGCGCTGGCGCTGGACAGCTACTACCAGCCGCGCTTCGCGCGTGACGCGATCGCCGCCGACCGGCTCGGCCAGGTGCTGGCCATCGCCGAGCGACTGGACACCCTGGCCGGCATCTTCGCCGTCGGCATGAAGCCCAGCGGCAACAAGGATCCGTTCGCGCTGCGGCGCGCGGCGCTGGGGCTGGCGCGCACCCTGGTCGAGGGGCAGCTGGAGCTGGATCTGGGCGCAGCCTTCGTCGAGGCGCTGGAGATGCTGCCCGAAGCCGCCCTCGTGGCTGGCGCTGCCAAGCCGGGCAAGCCGGGCAAGAACGAGCCCGCGGCGGTCGACCCGGGCGGTCGGCGGCGTCAGCTGGCGATCGAGCTGCGCGATTTCGTGTTCGATCGCCTGCGCGGCTACTACGCCGAACTCGGTTTCACCGGCGAGCAGTTCGAGGCGGTGCTCGCCGTGGACCCCGCCAGCCTGCACGACTTCGATCGTCGCCTGCGCGCGGTGGCCGCTTTCGCCCGCCGTGCCGAGGCCACCAGCCTGGCGGCGGCCAACAAGCGGGTGGCCAACATCCTGCGCAAGCAGGCGGAAGAGCCGTCAGCGGCACCAATCGGGCGCGAGGTGGATCCGACGCTGTTCCAGGACCCGGCCGAGCGACAGCTGGCCGACGCGCTGGCGGCCGCGCGTGCAGACACGGCGCAGGCGCTCGACAGGGGTGACTACACCGACGTCCTCAGCCGCCTGGCGCAGCTGCAGGCGCCGGTGGACGCGTTCTTTGAGGCGGTCATGGTGAATGCCGACGACCCCGCCGTGCGAGCCAACCGGCTGGCGCTGCTGGCGCAGCTGAGTGAACAGTTCACCGCTATCGCGGACATCGCGCGGCTTTGACCCCGCGCTGACAACCGCCGGTGCAAGGTGGCAATCGATCTCGACCGTCGGACGCGGGTCCTGCGGTCGAATACCCGGCGCGTCCCCGACCGGGGCGTGCCCGGCGACCGGCCTCGGCTTTATGGGCCGGTCGCCGGTTTTCCGCTATCCTTGGAGTTTCCCCCGCGGGAAGCCGAACGCCTGCCGTGCGGCAGGTCCCGTGTATGTTCCCGACAGTCTGATAGAGGTTTTTCTCATGCGCAGGATGTTTTTGCCGCTGGTGTCGATGGCTGCGCTGGCCCTGGCCGGTTGTAATGGTTCGCACTCTTCCGAGCAGGACGCCGCCAATGCTCCCGCCGCGGTAACGGTCGATACGGTGACCGGCACGGTGTCCCTGCGTGATCCGGGCCAGGCGGTCTCCGCCGACGCCAAGCTGGTGCTGAGCCTGGTCGACGTGTCGTCCTCGTCCGGCGCCAACGCGGCGCCGCTGGCGACCAAGACGGTGGCACCGGCCAGCTTCCCGCAGGATTTCACCCTGAAGTTCAACCCGGCCGACGTGAATCCGGCCGACCTGTATGTGGTCAAGGCGCAGCTGACCGATGGCGAGCGTCACTACGAGATGGCGCTGCAGACCCCGGTGCTGACCAAGGGCGCGTCCAACCAGGTGGCGATCCAGATGGTCGCCAAGCAGACGCCCGCCGAGAAGCAGCTGGCCGAATTCGATACCGCCCGCAAGCAGATCGGCGGCATGAAGATCACCAACGGCTCCAAGCTGGAGAAGGATGTCTCGCGCGCCTGGCAGGTATTCCGCGCCAACGGGGCCGTGCAGTTCATCCGCTCCGAAGCGGACTACGGCGACAAGGGCTTTACCAGCACCGATTATGCCTACAAGGACGGCGCCCCCTGGGTGGTGGTCCAGCAGAAGAAGGAAAGCAAGAACGCCAAGCCCGAGTCGACCAGGCGCGCCGGCTGGGACAAGGACGGTAATCTGGTGCTGGCGCAGGTCGAGGCCGGCGGCAAGACCGAGCCACTGGGCGACCAGGATGCAGCCGACCTGAAGGATCAGGCCCAGGCGATGCTCAAGCTGGCCACCAACGGCAAGGGCAAGTAAGGCCCGGCGCGGTACTCAAGCACCAAAAAAAGCCGTCCCCAGGGACGGCTTTTTACTGAGCGGCGCGGTCTGATCGGGACGCCGGAGCCGGGTGCCAGGCCGCGTTCGGCCCGGTCCCGCTCGCCAGGCGCTACAATCAGCCGGCGACGCCGTGCGGATGCAGCCAGCCTGTCCAGATTCCGAGGCCGATCATCGCGATCAGCACGATCGACAGGCCGATGCGGCGGGTCAGCGCCCACGCGGTGCGCTTGCTGCCGTTCTTGTCGGTCATCATGTAGTACAGCGCCTGACCAAGGTTGAACACCACGATCAGGAACATGATCACCAACGCATATTTATAGATGGTTTCCACGAGATGGTTCCCGACGACTTCCGAAGCCGCAGTATAGCTGCCGCCCGCAGGCGTTCCGCGTGAGCGGATGGCGTCGGCCGGTGTGGTGGACGGTCGCACTGACCCTGCTCGCGGCGCTCGCGTTCGTGCGCCTGGGCGTGTGGCAGCTCGATCGTGCGCGGCAGAAGGAAGGACTCATGCGACGGTATGCCGCAGCCGCTTCCGCACCGCTGCAGGATTTCGACACGGCCGCGTCGCAACCACCGGCAAACAGCTTCCCCCACGTTCGGGCCCACGGCCAATACCTGACCGACCGGGTCTACCTGCTGGACAATCCGCGGCATGACCAGCGGGGCGGCGTGGAAGTCTACGCACCGCTGCAGCGTGCCGGCGACCGGCGTCTGCTGCTGGTGGACCTTGGTTTCCTGCCGGGCAACGGCAGCGACCAGACCCCGCAACTGCCGCCGCTGCCCTCGGGCGGGGTCGACCTTCGCGGGCTTTACCTGCCGCCGCCGGGAGCCGGGTTCGAGATGGGCGGCAACGCGCTGCGCGGACAGGCGCACTGGCCCAAGACCACCATCTACCTGGATCTGGGCCAGCTGTCGGCGGACCTGCAGCGCCCGCTGTATCCGCGGGTGCTGGCGCTGGATCCGGAGGCGGCGTCGATTTACCTGCGCCAGCGGCACTACGATTTTTCCTCGATGCCGCCCGCGCGACATCGGGCCTACGCCTTCCAGTGGTTCAGCTTTGCGCTGGCGGTGCTGGTGATCTTCGTGATCCTGCACCGTCCGCGCCGGACGAAGAGAACGGAAAGACCATGAACAGACCCGACCCGACCCTGCAGCGCCGCGGACGACTCAAGCTGCTGCTGGTGTTCGCCGTATTCGCCGCCCCGGCGATCATCGCCGCGGCACTGGTTGCGATCGGCTGGCAGCCCGGCGCCCATGGCCATGGCCAACCGGTGACGCCCGAGCGCAACTTGTTCGACGAGCAACTGCAGGTACGCCTGGACAACGGCCAGTCATGGCCCTGGCGCGACAGCGAGCCACGCATGACGCTGGTGGCGTTGGCTGGGCCCGATTGCGCTGCCGGATGCCTGCAGGCGCTGACCGCCATGGCCAAGGCCCGGGTGATGCTCAACCGCAACCAGTCGCGCCTGCGCCTGCTGTACCTGGGCCAGCCGCCGGCGGGTGCCGGCCGCGAGGCGATGGCGAACTACTGGCAACTGGGTCGCGACGTGCAGGGCCGGTTGGCCAGCTACCGGCCCACCACTGCGGACACGGTCAGCGCCCTGCTGGTCGAGTCCAACGGCACCGCGCTGGCTTACTATCCGGCCGGTTTCGATCCGGCCGGCCTGCTGCAGGACCTGCGCAAGGTGATCAAGTGATGTCTCCCGGTTCGACCAGACTCCTGCGTGGCCTGTCCCTTTTCGCGGCCGTGTTCGCCTTCGGCCTGGTGATGTTCGGCGCGTTCGTGCGCCTGTCCAACGCCGGGTTGTCCTGTCCGGACTGGCCGACCTGCTACGGCCAGGTCGCCTGGCCGGCACAGGCGCACGAGATTGCCCGCGCCGACGCGGCCTTTCCCGAGCGCCCGTTCGAAACCGACAAAGCCTGGCGCGAGCAGGTCCACCGCTTCTTCGCCGGTACCCTTGGCGTGCTGGTGCTGACCCTGGCAGTGGCCGCCAGCTGGCGCCGCCGGTGGGCCACGCTGGCGGTGGTCACCGGGGCGTTGCTGGCTGCCGGCGGGGTCGGGTTGTACATCCACGGCGCCTACGCCTGGTCCTCGGCGCTGGCGATCGCCGGAATTGGTCTGCCATTGGCGGTTGCGGTCGGCTTGCGCCGGCCCGGCGCCTGGCGCATCAGTGTGCTGGCGCTGGCGGTGATCATCTTCCAGGCGATGCTGGGCATGTGGACGGTGACCCTGCTGCTCAAGCCGGCCGTGGTCATGGGACACCTGCTGGGTGGGCTGACCACCTTCGGCCTGCTCGCCTATGCCGCGCTGCGTTTTGCCGGCATCGGCGCGGACGACGACCGCCACGCCCGCTTGCGCCGTGCAGTCGTGGTGGGCATGGTGCTGTTGTCCTGCCAGATCGCGTTGGGCGGCTGGACCTCGTCCAACTACGCGGCACTGGCCTGCGGCACCGACTTTCCCACCTGCCTGGGGCAGTGGGCGCCACCGACCGATTTCAAGGAGGCGTTCGTGCTTTGGCGAAGTGTCGGGGTCAACTACGAGGGCGGCGTGCTGGACATGGCTGCGCGCAGCGCGATCCAGATCGCGCACCGGATCGGCGCGCTGGTGGTGTTCCTCTACCTGGGCTGGCTGGCATTTCGCACGGCCAGGGCATCGTTGCGCGGCTATGGCGTGGCGATCGCGGTGGTGCTGGTGGTCCAGGTGGCACTGGGTATCAGCAACGTGCATTTCGGTCTGCCGCTGCCGGTGGCCACCTTGCATAACGGCGTGGCCGCGCTGCTGCTGTTCACCCTGATCGCCACCCTGGCACGCACCCAGCCACGTGTCGGCGCACTGCCAACACGCCTAGCGGACGCACGCTGACATGCCCGCCTCGATTCGCCAATACGTACAACTGACCAAGCCCGGCGTGGTGGCACTGCTGGTCTTCTGTGCCGTGATCGGCATGTTCCTGGCCGTGCCCGGCTTGCCGCCCTGGCGTGCGCTGGTGTTCGGCACCCTGGGCATCTGGATGGCCTCCGGTTCGGCCGCGGCCTTCAACCACCTGATCGACGAGCGCATCGACAAGCTGATGGCGCGCACCGCGCGCCGGCCGCTGGCCACCGGCAGCCTCACCGCGCACCAGGCCTTGCTGTTCGCCGTCGCGCTGGGGGTCGCCTCGATGCTGGTGCTGGCCCTACTGGTAAATCCGCTGACCGCCGTGCTCACCTTCGGCGGCCTGATCGGCTACGCGCTGGTGTACACCGCCTACCTGAAACGAGCCACCCCGCAGAACATCGTGATCGGCGGGCTGGCCGGGGCGATCCCGCCGGTGCTCGGCTGGACCGCGGCGACCGGCCAGCTGCATCCGTTCGCGTTGCAGCTGTGCCTGATCATCTTCGTCTGGACGCCGCCGCATTTCTGGGCGCTGGCGATCTTCCGTCGCGACGACTACGCCCGCGCCGGGATACCGATGCTGCCGGTGACCCACGGCATTCCCTACACCCGCTGGCAGGTGCTGTTCTACACGGTGCTGCTGGTGGTGGTGACCCTGCTGCCGGCGCTGACCGGCTTCAGCGGGCTGGTCTACCTCGGCGGCGCACTGGTGCTGGGCGGCGGTTTTCTGTACTACGCGATCCGCCTGCTGAACCCGCCCGATCCATTCTTCCCGATGCGCGTGTTCAAGTATTCGATCGTGTACCTGATGGCGCTGTTCGCGTTCCTGCTGGCGGACCACTGGTTGGTCAGCCCGGTACTGCACCACGGCCTGGTGCTGCGGGCGGTGGGCTGAGCGGGCCGGGCAGAGGGAGGCCGCTTGCGCATACTTGTCGTCGAGGATTCACCAACGCTGGGACGTGATCTGCGCGACGCTCTGGTGCGCGACGGCCACGTGGTGGACATCGCGTCCGACGGTGAACAGGCCACCCACTACCTGGCCGGCTTCCACTATGACGTGGTGACCCTGGACCTGATGATGCCGCGCATGGATGGCTGGGCCGTGCTGCGCTGGTTGCACGACCGCCCGGATCGACCGCGCGTCCTGGTTCTGTCGGCACGAGGGCAGGTCGAAGACCGTGTCGACCTGCTCAACCGGGGCGCCGACGATTTCATGGTCAAGCCGTTTGCCTACTCCGAGCTGCTGGCGCGGCTGCACGCGCTGAGACGGCGCGGCGACAGCGCGCCGGTATTGCTGGAGGCGGGGCGACTGGTAGTGGACCCGCGTGTACGCACCGCCCATGTTGGCGAGGTGTTGCTGTCGCTGTCGCCAAAGGAGTACGCGCTGCTGGAAATGCTGCTGGCCAGCCGTGGCCGGCTGCTGTCCCGGGCCGCGTTGTTCGAAGGGCTGTACGACTCGCGCAGCGAGGCCTCGGACAAGGTCATCGAGGTGCTGGTGAGTACCCTGCGCGCCAAGCTGGCGCAGGCGGGCATCGAACACCTGATCGAAACCCGGCGGGGCTTCGGCTATGTCGTGGCTGCGTAACCTGCTGCTGGGCTCGATCCGGGCGCGGCTGTTGCTGCTGCTGCTCGGTGGCCTGGGCACCGTGCTGCTCACCCTGTTCCTGCTGCTGGATTTCACCATCGACCGGCAGATCTTCGGCCGGCTGGACGCCACCCTGCTCGGTCGCGCCCGCGGCGTGGTGGTGCTGCTGGAATCGCATCCACGCGAGGACGCGTGGCAGGAGCTGCACCAATTGAGTCCCGAATACGCGATCGGCGGCCACACCGACTTCGTGCAGATCTGGGGCACCGACGGGAACACATTGCTCAGCTCCGCCAGCAATGCGGAAAGAAACCTGCGATCGCCGCCGGCGCCGGTGCCGGCGAACGCGCCCCTGTTTTACGACCTGCTCCTGCCGGACGGCCACCAGGGCCGCGCCGTGGCGCTGCGCTTCACCATGCCCGGGCGTCCGGGCGATGCGACTTTGGTGGTGGCCGAGGAGCGCGAACAGATCAACCAGCTCGAACGCCGCGTGCACGTGGCGCTGGTGGTCGGCGTGTTCGGCATGGGCCTGCTCGCCGCGCTGCTTTCGGTGCTGGCCGTGCGCCGCGGACTGCGACCGCTGTTGGCCTTTGGCGCCGATACCGGGCCCGACGCCTCGCTGCCCGCCGAGCCGCTGCCGGTGGCGCACATGCCGCGAGAGCTGCGGCCGTTTGCCGATGCGCTCAATTCGGCGTTTGCGCGGCTGCAGGCGGCGCTGGGCCGCGAACGCCGCTTTGCCCGCGACGTGGCGCACGAGCTGCGCACACCGTTGGCCGAGACCCGCATGGCGGTGGAGCTGGCCCGTCGTGGCACGCCCTCACCGACCGTGCTGGACGGGGCGCTGGCCTCGATCGACCGCATGCAGCGCTGCATCGACGGTCTGTTCGCATTGTCCCGATACGAGGCGGGCATCGATCGGGCACAGGTCGAGCCGTTGGAGCTGGTGGAGCTGCTGAACCGTTCGCTGGCGATGGCCGGCGGGCCGGCGGGCAAGCGTGAGGTCGCGATCGCCGCGCGCCTGCCCGAGGAGTGCTGGGTGATGTCCGATCCGGCGCTGCTGGAGCGCATCGTCGACAACCTTCTGCTGAACGCCGCCGAGTACGCACCGGGCGGGAGCCGCGTGCAGCTGGAACTCGCTGCACAGTCGGGTGGCTGGACCGTGCGGATCGGCAATCCCGCGCCGGACCTGTCGTCGGACGACCTGCCACGGCTTGGCGAGCGCTTCTGGCGCAAGTCCGCGGCGCGCGAGTCGAGCAACCACGGCGGCCTCGGCCTGGCGTTGTCCGGGACGCTGGCCAGGCTGCTCGACCTGCAGCTGGACTTCGTTCTGGAGCAGGGCGTGCTATGGGCGCGCCTGGGCCCCCTGCGACCGATTGCCATGGCGGAAAGCGCCGGCTCTTAAGCGTCCCTGAAGTTTCCCGCTCCACGCTTGGCGCGTATCCGTCATGCTCTGGAGTGCGCAATGTCCCACCGGTTGCTGTCGCTGCTCATTCTGCTGGCCGCCCTGTCGGGTGCGCCATTGGCGGCCGCCGAGGTGGTCAAGACCGTGACGCCCGCGCAGAAACAGGCGCTGGACATCCGCACGGGCACCGCCCGGCGGGCCGAGCACATACCGCTGGACGGCCTGCCGGCGCGGGTCAGCGTGCCGTTGACCGGCACGGCAGTGGTCACCGCGCCGTACGAAGGCGTGGTGGTCGAGTTGCTCGCGCGCGAGGGGCAGATGGTGCAGCGTGGCCAGCCACTGGCGCGCATTCACAGCCGCGAGGCGATGACACTGGGGGCCGACCTGACCGCCGCCAGGGGCGAGTTTCGGGTCGCCGACGCACAGCTGGAGCGGGACCGTCAACTGCTCGCCGAAGGCATCATCCCGGCGGCCCGTGCGCAGGCCGACGAGGCCCGGCGCGCCGCGGCGGCCGCGCGCCTGCGCGAGCTGCAGGCCGCACGGGCGATGGCGCCGGAGGGCAGTGCGCCCGGCATCTACGAACTGCGCGCGCCGATCGCCGGCCGCGTGCTGGAGCGTGCCTTGCGACTGGGTGAGCCGGTGGCGATGTTCGCCAAGGCCTACGTGCTGGCCTCGGGCAGCCAGGTGATGCTGGAGCTGCAGGTGCCTTCCCGTGACTCGGCCGGGCTGCAGCCCGGGCTGACGGTGAAGGTCCCCGGTGGCGGGGAAGGCCGGGTAAGCGAGATCGGCGGGGCGGTCGATCCGGCCAGCCAGACCGTACGCGTGCGCGCCGAGGTCGATGGCGGGCGCCTGCTGATCGGCCAGCAGACCCGCGCCACCCTGCTGCTACCGGCTCCTGCCGGAGCGGTACGGGTGCCATCCGGTGCGGTAGTCGAGCACGATGGCAAGCTCCACATTTATGTCGCGCGCAGCGGTGGCTATGTGGCCGTGCCGGTGAAACGCCTGGCGCAGACCACCGAGGGGGAGAGCGTGGTGCTGGGCCCGATCGCAGCCGGCAGCGAGCTGGTGGTGCGCGGCGCCGCCCGCCTGGATGCCATGCCGGCCGGGGGCCAGTGACATGCTGCGCAGGCTCATCGAATTCTCCCTGTCGCAGCGTCTGCTGGTGCTGCTGGCCGCGCTGGCACTGGCAGCCGGCGGCGTCTGGGCGTTCATGCGGCTGCCGATCGATGCCTACCCGAATATTGCGCCGACGCAGGTCAAGCTGATCCTGAAGGCGCCGGGCATGACCCCGGAAGAAGTCGAGACGCGCGTGGTCACGCCGCTGGAGATGGAGCTTCTGGGCATCCCCAACGCAGTGATGCTGCGTTCCACCGCCAAGTACGCGATCGCCGACGTCACGCTCGACTTTCGCGACGGTACCGACATCTACTGGGCCCGGCAGCAGGTCGCCGAGCGCTTTGCGGCCGCGTCCGGGTCGTTGCCGGCGGAGATTTCCGGCGGCCTGGCGCCGATCGCCACGCCGCTGTCGGACATGTACATGTTCACCATCGAGGGTGGTGGCCTGAGTCTGGCCGAGCGACGCACGCTGCTGGACTGGACGATTCGCCCGGCGTTGCGCACGATCCCGGGCGTGGCCGATCTCAACGCGCTCGGCGGCCAGGTGCGCAGTTACCTGGTGGAGCCGGACCGGGCGCGGCTGTCTGCGACCGGGTTGCACTTCCGCGACGTGGTCGACGCGCTCGAGCGCAATAACCGCAACGACGGTGCCGGGCGCCTGCGCGACGGTGATGATGCGCTGATCGTGCGTGCCGAAGGGGCGCTGCGCAGCCTGGATGACGTGCGCCAGGTGGTGGTCGCCAGCCGCGACGGCGTTCCGGTGCGCGTAGGCGATGTGGCCCAGGTCCGCTATGGCGCGTTGACCCGCTACGGCGCGGTGACCCGTGATGGCGCAGGGGAGGCCGTGGAAGGACTGGTGGTCGGCCTGCGCGGGGCCGACGCGCAACGCGTGGTGCAGCAGGTGCAGGCCAAGCTGGCCCAACTGCAGTCTGGTTTTCCATCCGGCGTGAAGATCGAGGCGTTCTACAACCGCAGCGTGCTGATCGAACGGGCGGTGGGTACGGTCACGAATGCATTGATCGAAGCCACCGTGCTGGTGGTGATCCTGCTGCTGCTGTTTCTGGGCGACATGCGGGCCGCACTGGTGGTGTCGCTGACCCTGCCGATGGCGGCGCTATGCACGTTCATGCTGATGCAGCTGTTCGGCATGAGCGCCAACCTGATGAGCCTGGGTGGCCTGGCGATCGCCATCGGCATGCTGGTGGACGCGGCGGTCGTGGTGGTCGAGAACACCGTCAGCCAACTGGGCCCGCCCGCGGGCGCGGCGCAGCTGCCGCGACTGCACCGCATCTACCGTGCGGTGGTCGAGGTGACCCAGCCGGTGACCGCCGGCATCGTGATCATCTGCCTGGTGTTCGTGCCGCTGCTCACCCTGCAGGGGCTGGAAGGCAAGCTGTTCGGGCCGGTCGCGCTGACCATCGTGTTCGCACTGGCCTCTTCGCTGGTGCTCTCGATGACCCTGATTCCGGTGCTGTGCTCCCTGCTGCTGCGCGAACGCGCGCATGGCGAACCGTGGCTGATGCGGCAGATCGAGCGCGGCTACCGGCCGCTGCTGGACGGGTCGCTTCGCCACGGCCGTGCCATGGGCGTGGCTGCCGGCGTAGTCCTGCTGCTGGGCGTAGGGGCGTACCTGGGCACGGGCAAGACCTTCATGCCGACCATGGACGAAGGCGACATGCTGGTGCAGCTGGTCAAGCAACCCTCGATCAGCCTGGAGGCTTCGCGCGACCAGGATATGGCGATCGAGCGGGCCATCAAGGCACGCCTGCCGGAAGTGGAGCACGTCGTTGCGCGCCTGGGTTCGGACGAACTGGGCCTGGATCCGATGGGCCTCAACGAGACGGACATGTTCCTTCAGCTCAAGCCCAAGTCCGAATGGCGCCAGCCCGACAACGCCTGGCTGGAGGCGCAACTGCGCACCGTGATGGCCGATTTTCCCGGCATCGAGTACGGCTTCACCCAGCCCATCCAGATGCGCGTCTCCGAGATGCTCACCGGCAGCCGCGGCGACATCGCGGTGAAGGTGTTCGGTGCGGACCTGGCCATGCTCAACCATTTGGCCAACCGCATCGCGGCGATCCTGCAGGCCACCCAGGGCAGCCAGGATGTGATCGCGCAGACGCAGGAGGGCGTGCGCTACCTGCGGGTGCGCGTCGACCGCCAGCTTGCCGGCCGCTATGGGCTGGACGTGTCGGCGGTACAGGACGAACTGCGCGGTCAGCTGGAGGGGCGCGGTGCAGGCGTGGTGCTGGAACAGCAGCGTCGAACGCCGCTGCGGGTGCGTGGCGCGCCGTGGGTGGCGCAGACGCCGGCGCAGTTCGAGCGGTTGAACCTTGCGCGCGGCGACGCGGGCCAGGTGCCGCTGGACCAGCTGGCCAGCATCGAGCCGGGGACCGGCCCGGTGCAGGTGCGCCGCGAGAACGGCTCGCGCTTTGCCCTGGTCCAGGCCAACGTGGCCGGGCGTGACCTGGTCGGGTTTGTCGAGGAGGCGCGCCAGCGCGTGCAGCAGCAGGTACACCTGCCGGCCGGCTATTCGGTGACCTGGGGTGGGCAGTTCGAAAACCAGCAGCGCGCCGCCGCCCGGCTGGCGGTGGTGGTGCCGCTGGCGCTGGGGCTGATCTTCCTGGTGCTGTTTTCCACCTTCGGCTCGGTGCGCCAGGCGGTATTGATCCTGTGCAACGTGCCCTTCGCGCTGGTCGGCGGCATCGTCAGCCTGTGGCTTACCGGCCAATACCTGTCGGTGCCGGCCTCGGTCGGATTCATCGCGCTGCTGGGCATCGCCGTCCTCAACGGGCTCGTGCTGGTGAGCCATTTCAACCAGTTGCGGGCCACCGGCATGGCCCTCGGTGCAGTGGTGCGCGAGGGCGCGTTGCGCCGGCTGCGCCCGGTGATGATGACCGCCTCGATCACGGCGCTGGGGCTGGTGCCGCTGCTGTTCGCCAGCGGCCCCGGCTCGGAGGTGCAGCGGCCGCTGGCGATCGTGGTCATCGGCGGTCTGGTCACCTGCACCGCGCTCACCCTGCTGCTGCTGCCGGTGCTGTTCCGTCGCTACGGCGAGTCCAGGGCCATACCGGCCACAAGGAGATCCCCATGACGCTCCCCCTCAAGCGGATGACCCTTCTTGCCGCGCGTGAGCTCGAAGAGACCCTGGTCGAGGCGCTGCTCGACCTGAAGCCGGCCTTGCCCGGCTTCACCACCGCGCTCGTTGCCGGTCACGGCGAGGGCTTTGCGCGGGCCTCGGTGCCGGAGTGCGTGCGCGGCCGCATCGACCGCCTGCAGCTGTGGATCGTACTGCCGGCGAGCGATGTCCCGCGCGTACTGGACATGCTTTGCGCGCGCTTTGCGCACAGCCGGCTGCGCTGGTGGGTCGAGCCGGTCGAGTCGATGGGAGAGCTGGCATGACGCGCATCCTGTCCGGCCTCGCAATGGCGGTTGTGCTGCTGGCTCCGGCGGCGTTTGCGCGACAGGCGGCGCCGGACACGTCGCTGCCGCCGCAGGAACTGGTATTGCGTGCGATCGAATCCGCACCGGAAGTCCATGCGGCACAGGCGCTGCTCGATCGCGCCGAGGCCGAAGCGCGCATGCGCCAGGCCGGACCGCACGAGCCGCAGCTCTCCCTGATTCCGCAGACCCGTCAGATTGATGGCGACCGTCGCTACCGCGAATGGGAGGTCGACCTGTCCCGGGGCATGCGCTGGCCCGGCAAGGCTCGACTCGATCGGGAGATCGGCCAGGCCGGCCGTGACGAAGCCCTGCTGGCGTTCGAGGACGCGCACCACGCGGCGGCACGGCGGTTGCTGACGCTTTGGTCCAACTGGCAGCGCGCCGCCGCGGCGACGATGCTGCGCGAGGCCCAGCTGACAGCATGGCAGCGTGAGCGCAGCGCGGTGACGCGGCGGGTGCAGCTGGGCGACGCGGCGGCGCGGGACCAGCTTGCGCTGGATGCCGCGGTGGCGCAGGCGCAGGCCGCCCTGGCGCAGGCGCAGGCCGACGCGGATACCTCGCGGCTGGCGTTGACCGCGGCCTTCCCCGACCTGCCGCTGCCGGAGCAGCTCCACCTGCCGGCAGCCCCGCCGGCGCTGGATGGCGATGACACCGAGTGGGTCGCGCTGATCGAGCAGCGAAGCCACGAGATCGGCAACGCCGCGGCACGCGTCCGCAAGAAGGACGCCGAGGCACGCCGTGCGCGTGCCGACCGTCTGCCGGATCCCCTGATCGGCCTGCGCATGGTCAGCGACCGGGGTGGTCGCGAGCACGCGTTCGGCGTGACCGTGACCATGCCGCTGGGAGGGTCCTATCGCGCCGCCCAGGCGGCGGCTGCAGATGCCGACGCGATGGGCGCGGAGGCCGAGCTGTCAATGGTCCGCCGCGACGTCCGCCGCGATGCCCGCCAGGCGGTGATGCTGGCGCGCGCGCACTACACGATCTGGCGGCGTCAGCAGCAGGCGGCCGCGGCCAGCCGCAGCAATGCCGACAAGGCCGAACGTGGCTATGCACTGGGCGAGTTGGGGCTGGACCAGGTGCTGATCGCGCAGCGCGCGGCCCAGGAGGCCGAGCTGGCAGCACGCCGCACCGAACTGGACGCAATCGAGGCGGTCACGCGGGTCAAGGTCGACGCCCATGCGGTATGGCATCGCCACGCTCCGGACGAGCACGACGACGAAGCGGCAGACGGGGCCGCCGGCCGCGCATCGGGGCAGCCGTATGCGCTGCCTGCGTTACCGTCCGGCGGGTGATCGGCGACGACCGGTCGCGGCCCGTCAAAAGGCGTTGACAGTTCCCTGTGGTGGAACAACAATGCGCGCGCCCGCGGCGCACGTCGCCGCAGCGCACACCCGGTCCGACCAGACAAGGCATATGGACGTCTACCCTAGTCGCAACGCCGACATCCGCGAGCATCGGATGCCGGCCTTGCACCATCAACTGATCGCCTGCGGCCACCGCCAGCGGTTGGCCGGCGCTTTCCCCGACTAGGGGAGCCCGGCCTTCTCCTTGCGGTGCCGCGTGCACCGTTACAGGAGAGGGCCATGAGACTCTTTCGCGAGCTGTCCGTTCTGCGCGCACTGCGCGCGCTTCCCGTACGTCGGCGCAAAGCGCCGCGCATCTACACCGTGACCGTGCCGGCGCCGTTGGCTCACGCCTTGCCCGGCGCGGTGGGCACATCGCCCGAACGGTCGGGGCTGCGGTTGCCAGCGCAACTCCCCTGGGGCTGATCCAGCCGGCGCCAGCGCACCCTGATTCCGCCGCTCGCCTCACCTGGCGCGCGGCCATCCATGCATGTATCCACACGCGCCGGCGCCTGGTGGTCCGGTGGTCGTGTGCTGTCCACTGGAACCGCACCGATGATCGGACACAACCTCAAGGGCGTCGCGACCCGGGCCGCCGGCAAGCTGGGCGCCGGGCCCACCCGCGTGCTGGCCGCCGAGCAGGCGCTGCAGCGCAACGATGCCTTGCTGGCGGCACTGCACAGCCACATCGGTGGACTCGATGCCGGGCAGATCGAAGCGCGGCTGGAGCGCGACGGTCCCAACGAGGTGTCTCACGAGAAGCCGGCGCACTGGTCGCGCCAGCTGCTGGGCGCCTTCCTGAATCCGTTCATCGTGGTGCTGCTGGTGTTGGCCGGCGTGCAGCTGGCCACCGACCCGACCGACCTGGCCGGGCCGCTGATCGTGGCGGTGATGGTGACCACCAGCGTGTTGCTGAGCTTCACCCAGGAATACCGCTCCACCCGCGCGGCCGAAGGGCTCAAGGCGATGGTGCGCAATACCGCCACGGTCAGTCGCCGCGCCTCGGACGGGCACAGCGCCCGGATCGAGGTGCCGGTGGGCGAACTGGTCGCCGGCGACATCGTGCACCTGGCCGCCGGCGACATGGTGCCGGCCGATCTACGCCTGCTCAGTGCCAAGGACCTGTTCATCAGCCAGGCCATCCTCACCGGCGAGTCGCTACCGGTGGAAAAGGCCGCGCCCAGCGCGCGCGACCTGGCAGCCTCCGGAGGCGCGTCGCCGCTGGATCTGCCGACCGTGTGCTACATGGGCACCAACGTGGTCAGCGGCATCGCCACCGCCGTGGTGGTGGCCACCGGTATGCGCAGCTACCTGGGCTCACTGGCTCGCTCCATGAGCGGGAAGCGTGTGCAGACCGGCTTCGACCGCGGCGTGCGCAGCGTCAGCTGGCTGCTGATCCGCTTCATGGCGGTGATGGTGCCGATCGTTTTCCTGATCAACGGCTTCGACAAGCACGACTGGCTGCAGGCGTTCCTGTTCGCGTTGTCGGTAGCGGTCGGCCTGACCCCCGAAATGCTGCCGCTGATCGTCACCGCGAACCTGGGCAAGGGCGCGCTGGCGATGTCCCGGCGCAAGGTGGTGGTCAAGCGCCTCAACGCGATCCAGAACTTCGGCGCGATGGACGTGCTGTGCACCGACAAGACCGGCACCCTGACGCTGGACCGGATCGTGCTGGAGCGGCACCTGGACCTGGACGGCGAGGAGTCCGAAGAGGCGCTGGCGTACGGCTACCTCAACAGCCACTTCCAGACCGGGTTGAAGAATCTGATGGACAAGGCGGTGCTGGCCCACCGCGAACTCGGTCCCGTGACCAGCCACTATCGGCTGGTCGATGAAATTCCGTTCGACTTCCAGCGCCGGCGCATGTCGGTGGTGCTGGGCGGCGACGACGGGCGTCACCTGCTGGTGTGCAAGGGTGCGGTGGAAGAGATGCTGTCGATCTGCAGCTTTGCCCGGCAGGGTGATGGCGACGTGCCGTTGACCGACGCGCGCCGGCGGGAGATCCGAGAAATCACCGGTCGGCTCAATGCCGACGGCCTGCGCGTGCTGGTGGTGGCGATCGCCCATCGGTTGGACAGCGGGCGTCCCTACAGCCTCGCCGACGAAACCGGCCTGACCGCGATCGGTTGCCTGGCCTTTCTGGACCCGCCCAAGGATTCGGCTGCCACTGCGATCGCCGCGTTGCAGCGCCACGGCGTGGCGGTGAAGGTGATCACCGGCGACAACGAAGCGGTGACGCGCAAGATCTGCGCCGAGGTCGGCCTGGACGTGGCCCACTCGGCCCAGGGCAAGGACATCGAGCCGATGGCCGACGATGCGCTGGATACGCTGGTGGCGCGAACCACCGTGTTCGCCAAGATGTCGCCGCTGCAGAAGGCCCGGGTGGTGCAGTCGCTGCAGCGCCAGGGCCACACCGTGGGCTTTCTCGGCGACGGCATCAACGATGCGCCGGCGCTGCGCGAGGCGGACGTGGGCATTTCGGTCGATACCGCCACCGACATCGCCAAGGAATCGGCCGACATCATCCTGCTGGAAAAGAACCTGATGGTGCTGGAGGAGGGCGTGATCGAGGGCCGGGTCACCTTCGGCAACATCATCAAGTACATCAAGATGACCGCCAGCTCCAACTTCGGCAACATGTTCTCGGTCTTGGTGGCCAGCGCCTTCCTGCCGTTCCTGCCGATGCTGCCGCTGCAGATCCTGGTGCTGAACCTGCTCTACGACCTGTCGCAGCTGTCGATCCCGTTCGACCGCATGGACGAGGAATACCTGCGCCAGCCGCGCAAGTGGGACGCCAGCGACATCGGTCGCTTCATGGGCTGGATCGGCCCGGTCAGCTCGTTGTTCGACATCACCACCTTCGTGCTGCTGTGGCATGTGTTCGGCGCGAACGACCTGGCCCACCAGTCGCTGTTCCAGTCCGGCTGGTTCATCGAGAGCCTGCTCACGCAGACCCTGGTGGTGCACCTGATCCGCACCCGGCGCATCCCGTTCCTGCAGAGCATCGCCACCGCGCCGGTGCTGGCGCTGACCAGCGCCATCATCGCGCTGGGCCTGCTGGTGCCGTACTCGGTGGTGGGCGCGCGGCTGGGCATGCAACCGCTGCCCCCGGTGTACTTCCTGTGGATCGCTCCGACGCTGCTGGCGTATGGCCTGGCGGTGCAATCGGTCAAGACGCTCTACGTGCGCCGCTACGGCCGCTGGCTCTAGCTACCCGGGGGTGTGGCTCGCGCCGCGCGCCCACCGGCGCGCGAGCACCGCACACACCATCAGCTGCAGCTGGTGGAAGATCATCAGCGGCAGCAACAGCGCACCGAGTCCGCCGGCATGCCCGGCGAACAGGATCCTGGCCATCGGCACGCCGCTGGCCAGGCTCTTCTTGGAACCGCAGAACACCAGCGTGATGCGATCGGCCCGGTTGAGACCGAGCATGCGCCCGAGCCGCGCGGTGGCAAGCAGCGCCAGCGCCAGCAGCGCCGCGTCCAGTGCCAACGTCGCCAGCAGCGCGCGCGGTGGCGTGCTGGCCCACAGGCCGTCCACCACCGCCGCGCCAAAGGCGGCGTAAACCACCAGCAGCACGGTGCCGCGGTCGACCAGGCCCAGCAGCGGACGGTAGCGGTCGACGAAGCGGCTCAGCCACGGCCGCAGCAGCTGGCCAGCGGCGAACGGCAGCAACAGCAGGCGCACGATGTGCCAGACGCCGTCGAGCAGGCCGCCACCGCCGTGGCCGCCCAGCAGCAGGCTCGCCAGCAACGGCGTCAGCACGATCCCGATCAGGCTGGAAAGGGACGCACTGACCACCGCTGCCGGCACGTTGCCGCCGGCCATCGAGGTGAACGCGATCGACGATTGCACGGTGGAGGGCACGGTGCATACGAACAGCACGCCCAGCCACAGCGGCGGTGTCAGCAGCGCGTGCCCGATCGGCGCCAGCAACAGCCCCAGCAACGGGAACAACACGAAGGTGCTGGCGAACACCGCCAGGTGCAGCCGCCAGTGGGTCACCCCGCGCAGCACCGCCTGGCGCGACAACTTGGCCCCATGCAGGAAGAACAAGAGCATGATCGCGCCGTCGGTGCCGCGGTCCAGCCAGCGTGCCGCCTCGCCGCGGCACGGCAGCAGCGAGGCCAGCAGCACGGTCAGCAGCAGTGCCAGGGTGAAACGGTCCGGGAGCAGCGAGCGCAGACGCATGGGTCGGGTGATGGGCAAAGTCGCCAGTCTAGTGGGCGGTCGCCTGCTTGGCAGCCGGCCAGGGCCGACCGGGTCCGGTCTGGGTGCCAACATGCAATGCCCTACGCGTCCACCGCACGCCGGGTGCAACCATGCGGGCCCGGCACCCATGCGGCGTGCACATCGGCGGCGCTAGCCTGACCGCATGTCGATCGTCTACACCGTACTGGCCTTGCTGTTGGTGGTGGCGCTCAGCGGCGTGGTGGTTCGGCTGCTGCCGGTAAAGCTGCCATCTGCCGCTGGTGCAGATCGGGCTGGGTGCGGTGCTGGCCCTGCCGGTGTACGACGCGCTGCTGCGGCAACTGGTGCGCGAGCTGGACCTGGCCGAGAGCGCGTTCAACGCGGCCATTCCCCGCCACGCCGGCGCGCGGTGAGTTCAGCTGCGGGGGTGGTCCAGCGCCATGCCCTTGAGCACATTGAGCGCCTGCGACAGCGCGTAGTCGTGGGTCGCCAGCTGCGCGTTCACCGCGCCACGGTCGACCTCGGCCTTCGAGCCGTCACCGCCGTTTTCGTTGGCCAGGTGGTGGCTGAGGTCGGCTTCGGAGGTGACCAGGCTGGCCGCACTGTCGGCCTTGTTCACCGTGAGGTCGGCCAGCGCGATGTCCGGGTGGATGCCCTGCGCCTGGATCGAGGTGCCGTTGGGGGTGTAGTAGCGGGCGGTGGTGATCTTCACCGCATGCGTGGCATCCAGCGGCAGTACGGTCTGCACCACGCCCTTGCCGAAGGTGCGCCGGCCGACCAGCAACGCGCGATGGTTGTCCTTCAGCGCGCCGGAGACGATCTCCGCGGCCGAGGCAGTGCCGTTGTCCACCAGCACCACCATCGGCGCGCCCTTGAGCAGGTCGCCCGGATGCGCGTCGAACTTCATGTTGGCGTCGGCCAGGCGGCCACGGGTGGAAACGATGCCGCCACTGTCGAGGAAGTCGTCGCTGACGCTGACCGCAGCGGTCAGCAGGCCGCCCGGGTTGGAGCGCAGGTCGAGCACGGCGCCACGCGGCACACCGTGCTTGCCGATCCACGCGGCGAGCTTGCGTTCGAGGTCGCTGGCGGTGTCCTCCTGGAACTGGCTCAGCCGGATGTAGACGTAGCCCGGTTCCAGTTCGCGCAGTTTCACGCTGGTCATGGAGATGCGCTCGCGCACCAGCGGCAGGTCGATCAGCTTGTCGCTCTTGTCGTGCACGATGGTCAGCGTGACCTTGCTGCCGGGCTCGCCGCGAAGGTCGCGGAACATCGCGTCCACGTTGTCCGGGTCGACCAGCTTGCCGTCGATCTTGACGATGGTGTCGCCCGGCTTGATGCCGGCCCTCGAGGCGGGGGTGTCGTCGATCGGCGCCACGATGCGCAACGCGCCGTCGACCTCCAGCACTTCGATGCCCAGGCCGCTGTACTGGCCGGTGGTGTCCTCGGTGAGCTGGTCCAGGCCCTGCTTGTCCAGATATTCGCTGTGCGGATCGATGCCGTTGAGCATGCCGTTGATCGCGGCATCCATCAGCGTCTTGTTGTCCAGTTTCTCGACATAGGCCTGGCGCACCACCTGGTAGACCCGGCTGAAATTACGCACGTCCTCCAGCCCGACACTGTCGCCGCTGGCCCCGGCGCTGGCCGCTGCCGCGGGGGCGCTGCTGCTCGCGGTGGCCGGGGCGGGCGTCTGCGCCTGACTGGCGGAAAGGCCCAGCAGCATCAGCGCGAGGCCGCCGATCAGGCCGGTAGGGGATGGACGCATGGTGAAAACTCCGTAGCTGGGGGGCGAGGTGCAACCGCCGCGTTCGATCTTCGACCCGCGCAGCGGCCCCGGGTTCACCGGCAGTGTAGACGGTAGCTGCGCCGCGCTGGCCTGCGTGCAGCCCATCGCGCTTCGGTACGCCAGAGACGTCAACGGTGGCGCAGCCAGCTGGCCGGGTCGACCGGCTTGCCATGCTTGCGCAGCTCGAAATAGACGCCGGTGTTGATCCCGGTGGGCGGGCTGGCCACGCCCAGCGCCTGGCCGGCGTCGACCTGGTCGCCGACACCGTGCAGCAGCGTCTCGTTGTTGCCGTACATGCTCATCCAGCCATCGCCGTGGTTGAGGATGATCAGCATGCCGTAACCGCGCAGGAACGCGGCATACACCACACGTCCGCGCGCCACCGCATGCACCTCGCTGCCGCCATCGGCCTTGATCAGCACACCGTGCCCGTAGCTGACCACCTTGCCGCTGGCCGGCCATGGCAGGTCGCCGCGGATGTTCGGCCGGTCCGGATCGGCGCGGCCCGGCGCGGCCGGGCTGGGCTGCTTTTTCCGCGCCGCCTCGCGGGCGGCGTCGTCGATCGCCTTCTGCAGTTTCTCCAGAAGCCGGTTGAGTGATTGGGCGTTCTGTTGCAGCGCAGCCAGCCGCCCGGCCTGGTCCTGATAGCGCGCGTCGGTCTGCGCCAGCAGCTTGCGCTGCGCCGCACGCTGCGCCGCGAGCGCGTCGGCCTGCTTTTGCCGTTCGTCGCGGGTCGCCTGCAGGGCCTGCTGCTCGGTGGTGATGGAGGCCTGCAGTTGCTGCAGTTGCTCCAGGTCGGCCATCAGCTGGTGCACCCGCTGCAGGCGGTCCTCCTGGAAATAGCGCGAGTACGCCAGCGCGCGTGAGATACGCGCCAGATCCTGGTCGCCCATCAACAGGCGCAGATCCGAACCCCGGCCCAGCGTGTAGGTGGCGCGCAGCAGCTCGGCGATGGCCTGGCGCTGGCTGGACAGGCGTGCCTGCAGTGCATCGCGCTGCTGCTGCAACTGGTCCAGTTGCTGCTGGTGTTCGGCGATCGCTGCGTCGGTCTCGCGCACTGCGCGGGAGGCCCGGGCCAGGGCACGGGCCTGCCGCGCCAGCTCGGCAGTGACGTGGTCGCGTCGCTCGGCGGTTTGCGCCTGCTCCCTGGCCAGCGCCTCCATCTTGCGTCGGACCTCGGCCAGCTGCTGTTGCGTGGCCGCCTGTTTGCCGTGCTGGTTGGCGGCCGCCGGTGCCACGCCGGCCAGTGCGACCAGCAGCGCGAGGGCGGGCATGAGGCAGCGGCGGGACGGGTAAAGGAGACGGGCGATATCGCGCATGTCCCGATTATCCCCGAGCCGGGCGGCCACCGCGAGACGCTTCGTCCACGGGCTACGCGCTAGCCTGTCCGTTTTTCGCCAGGTCGGAGGGTCGATGAGCCTACGAGGGACGTGCGCAGCCAGCCTGCTGGGATGGCTGGTGCTGCAGACGGTGAGTGCACAGGCGCAGGTGGCGGCGACCCCCTTGCCGGCGGTGACGGTGCAGGCGGCCCGCCTGGACATTCCTCCCTTCGACCTGCCCGCATCGTTCGACGCGGTGCCGGTCGCGCCGGCCACGCGGGGCCGCGCCGGCATCAACCTGTCCGAGGTGCTGGTCGGCGTGCCCGGCGTGCTGGTGCGCGACCGGCAGAACTATGCCCAGGACGAGCAGTTGTCGATCCGTGGTTTCGGCGCGCGCTCCACCTTCGGCGTGCGCGGCGTGCGGCTGTACCTGGACGGCATTCCGGCCACCATGCCGGACGGCCAGGGCCAGCTGTCGCACTTCGCCCTGGATGCGGCCGATCGGATCCAGGTGTTGCGCGGGCCGTTCTCGGCGCTGTACGGCAACTCTTCCGGCGGCGTGGTGCAGCTATGGACCGCCGATGGCACGCCCACCCCGCAGACCCGGCTGGGCGCCTGGTATGGCAGCGATGCGACCGCCAAGGCGCTGCTCGACACGCGCGGCAGCAGCGGCGCGATGGACTACCACCTGACCGCTTCACACCTGCGCACCGATGGCTACCGTGATCACAGCCGCGCGCGTCGCACTGGCGGCAATGCCAAGCTGGGCTTCGATCTTGGCGACGGAGCGCGGCTGACCCTGGTCGGCAACACGCTGGCCCAGCCCGGCACGCAGGATCCGCTCGGCCTCAGCCGCGCCCAGTTCCGCGCCGATCCGCGCCAGGCCACCGCGGTCGCCAACAGCTACGACACCCGCAAGGACATCCACCAGACCCAGCTCGGCGCGATCTACCGGCAGCCGCTGGGCGAATACGACACGCTGCGCCTGATGGCCTACGGCGGCCGCCGCAACGTGCGCCAGATCCTGGCCATTCCGCCGATGGCGCAGGCGGCGCCCAGCAGCGGCGGCGGGGTGATCGACCTTTCGGCCGGCTATGGCGGCATGGATGCGCGCTGGATCCACCGCGGTGCGTGGTGGGGGCGCCCGCTGGAGCTTGTGCTGGGGGCCAGTTACGACGCCGAGGACCAGCGCCGGCACGGCTACGAGAACTTCATCGGCGAACGCATCGGCGTGGTCGGCGCACTGCGCCGCGACGAGAACGACCGTGTGCACGACCTGGACCAGTACGCCCAGCTGTACTGGCACGTCGCGCCGCAGTGGGCGCTGTTGGCCGGGCTGCGCCACAGCCAGGTACGTTTTGGCGTGGACGACCACTACATCGCCGCGGGCAACCCGGACGACAGCGGCAGCATGCACTACAGCGCCACCACGCCGGTGCTGGGCCTGCAGTACCGGCCGTCGCCGCGCTGGCGGCTGTATGCCAGTGCCGGTGAGGGCTTCGAAACGCCGACCTTCTCCGAGCTGGGCTATCGCGCCGATGGCGGCAGCGGGCTGGCCTTCGACCTGCGTCCGGCACGCAGCCGCAACTACGAGCTGGGCGCCAAATGGCAGCCGCGCGACAACCTGCAGCTGGATCTGGCGCTGTTCCGCGCGGTCACCCGCGACGAGCTGGCGGTGGCCAGCAATCATGGCGGACGCTCGACCTACCGCAACATCGGGCACAGCCGACGCCAGGGCGCCGAACTCTCGCTGCATGGCCAACTGGGCGACGGCTGGCGGCTGCGGCTGGGGCTGACCCATCTGCAGGCCACCTTTCGCAGCCGCTTCATCGGCTGCAGCGGCATCCCGTGCTTCGAGCCGAATACGGTCATCGCCGCGGGCACGCGCATTCCCGGCGTGCCGAGCAACTACGGCTCGCTGCGGCTGGAGCGTGGTGATGATCATGGCTGGCGTGGCGGCATCGAGCTGGATGGCGCCAGTGCGGTGCCGGTCAACGACGCCAACAGCGAAAGCGCGCCGGGCTACCTGCGGATGGCCGCGGACATCGGCTACGGGTTGCCGCTGGGAGCGTCGCAATTGCACCTGACCGCCCGCGTGGACAACCTGTTCGACCGGCGCATCGTCGGCTCGGTGATCGTCAACGACGGCAACGGCCGCTACTACGAACCGGCCCCGGGCCGCCGCCTGATGCTGGGGTTGCAGCTGGACCTGTGACCGCTGGCCGCGTGAGGTGATGTCGCCGACAATGCGGGCATGACCGAGCGCCATGATCACTCCCCGCGCCTCGTGGGCCGGACCGCGACTTTCGCCACGACACGCCGCGTCGACGGACCGCCGGCATGCTGAACCGGCTCTGGTTCGGCTTCTTCCTCACCGCGGCGGTGGCGGCACTGGCCAGTTGGCTGGTGGGTGGGCAGCAGGACGTGTTCGCCGCCGTGGTGGCGGCGCTGTTCGACATGGCCGAGCTGTCGGTCAAGGTGATGATCCTGCTGTTCGGCACGCTCACCCTGTGGCTGGGCTTTCTGCGCATCGCCGAGCAGGCCGGTCTGGTCGGGGGCATGGCTCGCCTGCTCGGCCCGTTGTTCGCGCGGTTGATGCCGGACGTGCCGCGCGGGCATCCGGCGGTCGGTCTGATCACGCTCAACTTCGCCGCCAATGCGCTGGGCCTGGACAACGCCGCCACCCCGATCGGCCTGCGTGCGATGCGGGAACTGCAGACGCTGAACCCGTCGGCAGACACCGCCAGCAACGCGCAGATCCTCTTTCTGGTGCTCAATGCCTCGTCGCTGACCCTGCTTCCGGTGACCGTCTTCATGTACCGCGCCCAGGCCGGTGCCGCCGATCCGACGCTGGTGTTCCTGCCGATCCTGCTGGCGACCAGCGCCTCGACCCTGGTCGGGCTGCTCAGCGTGGCCTTCATGCAGCGCCTGCGCCTGGGCGATCCGGTGGTGCTGGCGTGGTTGCTTGGCGCCGCGGTGCTGCTCAGTGCCTTCATCGCCTTGCTGCTGACCTTGTCCGCGGCCGCACTGGCGTCGTTGTCATCCTTGCTGGGCAACCTGCTGCTGTTCGGCGTGATCATCGGTTTCCTGTGTGCCGGCGCGATGCGTCGCGTGCCCTTGTTCGAAAGCTTCATCGAAGGCGCTCAGCAAGGCTTCGAGGTGGCCCGGGGCGTGTTGCCGTATCTGGTGGCGATGCTGTGCGCGGTGGGCGTGCTGCGCGCTTCGGGCGCCCTGGATTTTCTGCTCGACGGCGTGCGCTGGCTGGTGCTGCAGCTGGGCCTGGACGACCGTTTCGTGGCCGCCCTGCCCACCGCGCTGGTCAAGCCGCTATCAGGCAGCGCCGCGCGCGCGATGCTGATCGAGACCATCAATCACGCCGGGGTCGACAGCTTTCCGGCCTTGCTGGCGGCGACCATGCAGGGCAGCACCGAGACCACCTTCTACGTGGTGGCCGTGTATTTCGGCGCGGTCGGCATCCGCCGCGTGCGCCACGCCGTGGGCTGCGCGCTGCTGGCCGACCTGGCCGGCGTGCTGGCCTCGATCGCGGTCTGCTACTGGTTCTTCGGCTGATGTGCCTGATCGCCTTCGGCTGGCAGGCCCATCCGCGCTGGCAGCTGGTGCTGGCCGGCAACCGTGACGAGTTCCACGCCCGCCCCAGCGCGCCCCTGGCGCGCTGGGACGACGCGGCGGTGATCGGCGGGCGCGACCTGCAGGCCGGCGGCACCTGGCTCGGGGTCAGCACGACCGGACGCTGTGCCGTGGTGACCAACGTGCGCGATCCGCGTGATCCCCAGCAAGGCGCCTCGCGCGGCCTGCTTGCCGCGGACTACCTGCGCGGCCCGCACAGTGCGGCCACCCACGCCCGACAACTGCTGACCGAGGCGGGTGGCTACCGGCCGTTCAACCTGCTGCTGTTCGACCGGGTCGACGGCATCTACCTCGGCAACCGGCCGCAGCCGGCGGCGCAGTCGGTGGTGGCCGGCGTGCATGGCCTGTCCAATGCCGATTTCAACACGCCCTGGCCGAAGACCCGCCGGCTGATGGACCGGCTGCAACAGTGGCTGGCGGTCAACGTCGCCGGTAACCATGCCGAAGACTTTGCCGCGCTGTTCGACGCGCTGGCGGACGAGCGGATCGCCGCCGACGCCGAATTGCCCGATACCGGGGTGGGGCGCGAACGTGAACGGTTGTTGTCGCCGGCCTTCATCCGTGGCGAACGTTACGGCACCCGCGCCAGCACGGTGGTGGCGATCGACCACCAGGGGCATGGCCGCATACTCGAACACCGCTTCGGGCCGTCTGGCCACCCCCAGGGCAGGGACGAACTACGCTGGTAGCCAGCGGGGGTCCTCCGTTTCCGGCAGGCCTACGCCGTGGCGCGCGAAGTCCCGGCAGGCCCGGGCGCACGATGCCGACGCGCCAGGAGGACCCGCCGCGGCAGCCGTGGTGGCCGCCGACGCGTACCGTGGGGGCATGGATGCTGTCACGCAGGGAGCAACACGCATGGAGCGGAACGGGCGCGGCGGAACAGATCGCTGGTGGATCCTCTGCGCGCTTGGCCTGGCATGCCTGGGCTGGATCGGCCCCGCCGCCGCGACCTGCCCGCACTGGTCCCCGGCGCAGGCGCAGATGGAGCTGCGCGACCTGCACGATCGGCTGGACCGCTGGAACCACGCCTACCGCACCGGCGGCAAGTCGCCGGTCGACGACGCCGTCTACGACCAGGCGCTGCGGCGTTATCGCAGCTGGCGTGCCTGCTTTCCGGGCCAGGCGCCGGCTCCGCTGAGGCATCTGGCGGACGCCGGTGGCCGCGCGCGTACCCCGGTGGCACAGACCGGGCTGGCCAAGCTGCCCGATGGCGATGCCGTGGCCCGGTGGATGGCCCGGCGCGCGCGGCCGCGACTTGTGGGTGCAGCCCAAGGCCGATGGCGTGGCGGTGACCCTGGTCTATCTGGACGGCCACCTGCAGCAGGCGATCAGTCGCGGCGATGGCCTGCACGGCAGCGACTGGACCGCCCAGGCGCACCGGATCGCGGCGATTCCCGAGCACCTGCCAGACGCCCCGGCGCGGGTGATCCTGCAGGGCGAACTGGTGTGGCGCCTGCCCGGGCACCGACAGGCCCGCGACGGCGGCATGGGCGCCCGGGCCGACGTCGCCGGAGCCATGGCCCGCGATTCGCTGGACGCGGCCACGGCTGCACGCATCGGCCTGTTCGTGTGGGACTGGCCCAGCGGGCCGCCGGACATGCCCGCTCGGCTGGCCGGCCTGCGCGCCATGGGCTTTGCCGCCAGCGCGGCGCTGACCCGGCCGGTCGGCGACATCGCCGACGTGCGCCGTTGGCGTGAGCGCTGGTACCGGGGCCCGATGCCCTTCGCCGCCGACGGCACGGTGGTGCGGCAAGGACATCGGCCGGCCGCGTCGAGCTGGGCGGCCGCGCCGCCAGCGTGGGCAGTCGCCTGGAAATATCCGGCCGCCACCGCCGTGGCCACGGTGCGCCGGGTGGATTTCCGCCGTGGTCGCCGCGGCGGCACCAGTGTGGTGCTGGTACTCGAACCGGTGACCCTGGGCGATCGCAGCGTGGAGCGGGTCAACGTCGGCTCCGTGGCACGCTGGCGTGAGCTGGATGCGCGGCCGGGCGATCAGGTGGCGATCAGCCTGGCCGGGCTGACCATTCCGCGGCTGGACCGGGTGGTCTGGCACACCCGGATACGGGCTCCGGTGCAGATGCCGGCACCGGCCCACGACGAGCTGGCGTGCTGGCACCCGAGCCCGGGGTGCCGGGCCCAGTTCCTGGCCCGGCTGGACTGGCTTGGGGGTCGCCACGGCCTGGCCATCGACGGGGTGGGTCGCCACAGCTGGCAGGCGTTGCTCGACGCCGGCCTGCTGCACGGCCTGCTCGACTGGATGAATCTGCAGGCGGCCCAGCTGCAGGCGCTGCCGGGCGTCGGCAAGGCGCATGCCCGTGGCCTGCGGGAGGCGTTCGAACAGGCCCGCCATCGCGGCTTCGCGCGCTGGCTGAACGCGCTGGGCCTGCCCCCGCACGGGCACGCCAGCTTGCCCGACTGGTCCACGCTGGCCGCGCGCGACGCGGCGGACTGGCAACGCGAGCCGGGCATCGGCAAGGTGCGCGCCGCGCGCCTGCAGGCGTTCTTCGCCGACCCGGAAACCCGTCGCCTGGCCGCCCGACTGCACACCGCGGGCATCGCCGGCTTTTGAGCCCTGCCGCGCGCCGCAAGGAGCGCGCAGGCGAGCGTAAGACGGGCGTAGGTTGCGCGTAAGGCGAGAGCAAGGTGGGCTAGGGTGGGCGCAAGGCGGGGCGCAAGGCGGGGCGCAAGGCGGGGCGCAGGGTTGGCGCAGGGCGGGCGCAGGGCGGGCGTAGGGTGGGCGTAGGGTGGGCGTAGGGTGGGCTTCAGCCCACCAAAGCCAACGAAGCCAAAAAGCCAAAAAGCCAAAAAGCCCAAAGCCCAAAGCCCAAAGCCCAAAGCCCAAAGCCCAAAGCCCAAAGCCCAAAGCCCAAAGCCCAAAGCCCCCCGACCCGCTACGCGGACCGGCTCCACCGCGGTCGTCGGCCCCGCCCCGCCATGGCGCTGCATCGCAGCCGGCCGGGGTTCCAGCATTCAGCCGTCTATCTCGCCATCGAGGTAGTACCAGCGCCCCTGCTCGCGCACGAACCGGCTGACCTCGTGCAGCCGCTGCGCGCGTCCGCCGCCGTGGCGCAGCCGGGCGACGAATTCCACGGTGGCCTGGTCGCCCACGCACTGGTGGCGCTTCACACTCAGGCCAAGCCAGGTGGGTGCCGGCTGTTGCGTCGCCAATCCCAGCGCGGTCGGACGGGTGCTTGTATGCCAGGTGGCCAGCAGGTAGTCCTCCCGCGCAAGCACGTAGGCGCTGTAGCGCGAGCGCATCAGCGCCTCGGCATCGGCAGCGGCTTCGCCCGCATGCAGCGGCCCGCAGCAGTCCGGGTATCCGGCCGGATGACCACACGGGCAGGGAAGCGGCTTGTCGACCACGTGCGAACACCTCGCGTCAGCGTCGCCGCCATGCGCGGCGCGGCCATCGTGGCGCTTGCGCAGGCGATTGCCAACCGTGCAGCCAGCTCCCTGGGCGGCACGCATCTGCGGGCTGCAACCGCGGCGGTGCCGTCGTGGTGTCCGCCCCTTCTTCACCGATGGCGCCGTCAGGGCTGGCGAAGGACCAGAAACGCGTCGTCGTACGGCCGCTGTTTCACCGTGAAAGTCTCTACCATCCCTGGGTCGGGGCGCGGGCGGTATCGTCCCTGCCGGACTGGCGGTCGGCCACGATCAGCGGCGCCAGGTCGTAGCCCATGCGGCGTGCGAGGCCCCTGAGCTGGTCCAGGCGGCTGCGTTCCATCCGCGGTTCGCGTGACAGGATCCACAGGTATCGCCGCCGCGGCTCACCGACCATCGCCCACTGGTACTCGTCATCCAGGGCGATCACCCAGTAGTCGGCCCACACCCATGGCAGCCAGCCGAGCCAGGCTGGCGCGAAGCGTACCTGCAGCCGGGCCGGCTCGTCGCGCGGTCGGGGCTGGCGCGCCACGCCCTCGGCGTGGAGCATGCGCCCCTGGGCGGTACGGCAGGCGTTGTGCACTGCCACGGTGCCGTCGGGCTCGAGCCGGTAGGTGGCGGTGACCTCACCATCGCAGCGACGCTGGAAGGACATCGGCAGCCGCGCGATCTCATGCCAGCGACCGGCGTACCGCTGCAGGTCGAGTCGCGGCACCGATTGCACCGGTTGCGTCCGGGGCGGCCCGCTGTTCGGGGCCGGCTCGGCCAGCGGTGGCGGGTCGGGCTTCCACTGGGAGGTGCGTGGGCGCATCGGTCGGCTTCCTGTGCCGGTTCAACAGGCCAAGCGTGCGCGCGGCCGCGATGGCGGTCAACCGGCCCGGCGGCGCCAGACCCGGCAGGCGTTGTTGGCCGGCATCGGCCGCTCCTCGATCAGCGCAAACCCGGCCGTCCGGGCCAGCGCATCGACCGCCCCGGCATCGCGGATGCCCATGCGCGGGTCGCGCTGCTTCAGCGACCGGTCGAACGCGGCGTTGCTGTCGCTGGTGAAGCGGCCGTCCTGGTTGAACGGCCCGTAGGCCACCAGCACCGCGTCGTCGCTGGTGATCGCCGGCAGGCCGTCGAACAACCGCTCAACCTCGGGCCAGCCCATGATGTGCAGGGTGTTGGCGGTAAACACCGCGTCGTACGGCCCGGCTGGCCACGGCCCGCCCACGTCGAACGCCAGTGGCGAGGGTGTATTGGGCAAGCGGGCGTCATCCAGCCAGCGGGCGATGCCGGGCAGGTACGGCGTCCGGTCCGAGGCCTGCCATTGCAGCCAGGGCATGGCCGCGGCGAAGTGCACCGCGTGCTGGCCGGTGCCGCTGCCGATCTCCAGCACCCGGCGGCGGTCGGCGAAGTGCTCGCGCAGTACCTGCAGGATCGGCTCGCGGTTGCGCTCGCAGGCGGGCGCGTGGGGCTTGTCGCCGTCGGTCACGCGATCAGGCGGGCTGGCCCCGCAACACGCGGGCGGGCAGCATCAGCAGCGCCCCAAGCAGGGCGAACACCGCGCCGACGGTGATCCCGACCAGTCGCAGCGGCAGCGTCAACAGCCACACGATCGGGTACAGCACCAGTGCGAGCAGGGCCAGTGGCCAGCACACCACCAGCAGCAACAGCCAGACCAGGAACGTCATCATGACGGGTCCTCGATGGGTTCGGGAGGAGGCTCCATGGTACCCCCGGGGCGGACCATCCGCAGCGGTGACTTCCGACCCCCCACGGCTGGCTCAGCCCATCGGACGGACCCCGATCAGCCAGGCATGCAGCACGAACGCGAACAGGGCCCAGGCGCCGATACCCACAACCACCGTCAGCACATCGCCGGTGGCGGTGCCGGCCGGGTAATGCACCCCTGCCTGGCGGTCGCGGCGGCGCGACACCGCGTACAGCGCCACCGCCCACAGCAGAAACGCGCCGAACAGCAGCAGGTCGCGCAGCATGCCGGTGGCCAGCAGGTGGCCCAGCGCCCAGGTCTTCACCGCCACCGTCATCGGGTGGCCCAGCCAGGCCTTGAAGTGGTTGCGCGGCACATAGGCCGCCGCCAGCAGCACGAACGCGATCAGCGTGAACAGCGCATTGAGGTGACGCATCCACAGCGGCGGCACGTACAGCAGCACCGGGTGCTGGCGCGCCAGCCCGAAACCCCACACCAGCAGCACGAGGCCGGCCAGCGACGCCAGCGCATACAGGCCTTTCCAGCGCATCTCGCCCCAGCGCGCGCGCTGCCGCTCGCGCCAGGCCGGCGCCAGCATGCGCAGCGAATGCACGCCCAGGAACAGCAACAGACCCACGATCAACACGAGCATGTCCAGCCCTCACCCATCAAGACAGCCCGAGTATAGGCGTCGCGGCACGGCTCAATCGTGGACCTGGACATGCACCGCCAGCGCCACCGTGTCGGGCGCCAACACCAGCTGCGTCGGCTCCCCACCGCCTGCCCTCCAACTGTCGCCGGCGGCCAGCACGCCGGCCGGCGTGGCGACCGAGCCGCGCGCGCAATACACCAGCACCAGCGACGGGCCGGCAGGCACCGCCCCGGGCGTGCGCCACACCTCCAGCGTGCCTTGTGCCCGCGCTCGCCGCACCATCAGGTTGAAATCGCGGGTGGCGCCGCCAGCCAGTTGCACCTGCACCGCAGCCTCGCCGGGAAACGCGAACGGCTCGAACGGCGTGCACAGTGCATGCGTGTGGTCGCCGTCGAGGGTCATGTGGAAGCCGGCACCTTCGAGCAGCACGATCTGCCGGTCGATCCCGGGAAACCGCGAAAACGGCGCGGCGCTGTCCACCTCGGCCACGCTCACCCGCCACAGGAACGGCTGGTCAGCACCGCTCGCCTCGGTGGCGATCTCCCGGGTGCGCCCCATGCCGTTCTTCCATGGTTGCGGCGGGCAGTTGGACAGGCGGATCAACGTATTCGGCATCGGCATCGGCACTCCAGCATGAACGCGTGCAACGCGCGGCCTCGTCAGCGCCCGTCCGCACAAGGAACACAGGCCTCACTTGTGCGCAAGCGCCTGCGCAGAAAACCACGCCCCGATTGGTGCGCACGCCAGTAGGCAACACCACCCACCGGGGTCTCAATTGCGCACCGCGGACAGGCCAGGATCCCATCGAGTCCGGCTGCTTCAAACTCCGGCACCGGGCAGGCCTGCCTGCGCAGGAGCGACGCGCCAGGGCATTGTGGGAGCGGCTTCAGCCGGGAAGGCCGCACAGCGGCCGGCAGCCTTTCGCCAGCGAACCGGATGCACGCCGTGCGCGTCGGGACGAAGCCACGCCTTCAAGCGCGCGGCCGGTGAAACCGCGCGTCGCGCAATCGCCATGCTAGCAAAGCGCCATCGAGTTCAGCTGCCGCAAACCCGGGCACCACATGCTTGCCCTCTAAGGAACGACGCGCCAGACGCCTGTAGGAGTGGCTTCAGCCGCGCAGAAGCCGCAGCCGTCAGCCCGCGAACCTGGCGATGGCGTGCGCGTCGCGGCGGAAGCCGCTCCTGCAAGAGCGCGGCGGGTGAGCGCGCGCAGCGCGTGATCTCCGTGATAGCGAGGCGCCAGCGGTTTCCGCTCCCACAAAACCCGGGGGCGAGCGGGATCAGCGCGCGATCACCCGTTCGAACGGCGGCAGCGCCTTGAGCATGCCGCTGCCGTAGCGCTTGGTCACCACGCGCCGGTCCAGCAGCACGATGCGGCCGCGGTCGGTTTCATTGCGGATCAGCCGGCCGCAATACTGCGTCAGCAACCGCGTCGCCTCGGGAATGCTCACTTCCATGAACGGATTACGCCCGCGCGATTCCAGCCACTCGGCATAAGTGGCACCGACCGGGTCGGTGGGCACCGCGAACGGAAGTTGGGTGATCACCACCGTCTCGCACAGCTTGCCGGGCAGGTCCAGGCCCTCGCCGAACGAGGCCAGCCCGAACAGCGTGCTGCCCTTGCCGGCCTCGATGTCGGCGCAGTGCTCGGCGACCAGCTGCGACTTGCCCAGCGAGCCCTGCGCGCGCACCTTGCGCACGTGGGCGATCGGCAGCTTCTGCAGCACCCGGTCCAGCTTGGCGCGCGAAGTGAACAGCACCAGGTTGCCGGCGTCCCAGTCCAGGTGCTCGGCCAGCCAGTCGCTGATCTCCTGCGCGTGCGCTTCGCGCGCGTCCGGCAGGGTGCGCATCGCCGGCACTTCCAGCCGCGCCTGCGCGGCCAGGTCGAACGGCGAGGGCAGGCTCAGCGTCACCGCCGTGTCGGGCAGGCCCACCGCGTCGGCAAAGCCGCGGAAATTGCCGCCGGCACTGAGCGTGGCCGAGGTCAGCACCACGCCGCTGGCGTTGCCCCACAGCACCGTGCGCAGCAGACCGCCGGCGGAGACCGACGAGGCATGGCAGACCAGTTGCTGGTCCGGCCCCAGCGTGACCCAGCGCGCCAGCGGCGGCGCGTTGTCCGGGTCGTCGCTGGCCCAGGCGCGCCAGCAGCGCGCCTGCTTCTCGATCCGCTCCAGCGCCATGCCCAGCTCGCGCGACAGCGCCTCCTGGGTCGGCCCGCCGTCGGTCATCTCCACCACCGCGCGGCGCACCGCGGTGAGCCAGCGCTGCACCTCGATCGTCTGCAGGCTCAGCGCCTGCGCATGCTCGATCCACGGCTGCGGCAATTGGCCGAGCGAACCGCGGTACATCGGCTCCTTCTCGCCCGGGTCCGGCAGCCAGGCAAGCCGGATTTCGCGTTCCAGGTCTTCCAGCGCCGCGCCCAGCTCCTGCAGCTTCTCGTCGCCCGCATCCAGGCTGAGCTTGCCCAGCGTCTCCTTGTCGGTCAGCGAGTAGGCCGCGTGCACCTGGCGTCCCAGCCGGCTGAGCTGGCGCACGGTGGCGCTCATGTAGACCTCGGCCGCGCCGCGGTCGATCGCCTTGCCCGGCACGTGGTGGCCCTCGTCGAAGATATACAGCGTCTCGTCCGGCCGCGGCAGGATCACCCCGCCCCAGCCGTCGTCCTCGCCGGGCATGGTCAGGTCGGCCAGCACCAGATCCTGGTTGGCCACGATGATCTCCGCGTCATCCACCGCGCGCCGCGCGGCGAAGAACGGGCACACCATGAACTGGCCGCACTTGCGCCCGGTGCAGCCGCCGGCGCTGGTGGTCACCATCGGCCGCAGCAGGTCGCTGACCGGCTCCGGCGCGCTGTCCATGTCGCCGTCCCAGTCGCGCTTGTCGAACGCCTCGCGCAGCCGCGACAGCGCCTGCTTGTCGCGCGGCTGCGGTGGCTTGGCCCACAGCGCCAGGTCGGCCTCGAAACCGGCCAGCCCCATCTGCGACGGCTCGTTCAGGCTGTTGGCCGCCATCGCCAGGTTGCGCGGGCACAGGTAGCGCCCGCGCCCCTTGGCCAGCGCCACCTTCGCCTCGATACCGTTCAACTCCAGGTACAGCGGAATGTCCCGCCGCATCAGCTGCTCCTGCAGCGCCACCGTGGCGGTGGCGATCAGCAGCTTCTTCTTCTGCGCCCGCGCCACTTCCACCCCGGCGATCAGGTAGGCCATCGACTTGCCGGTACCGGTGGGCGCCTCGATCACCGCCGCGCCACCGGATTCGGCCAGCGCCTTGGCCACCTCGGCGATCATCTTTCCCTGCGACGCGCGTGCGCGAAACCCCGGCAGGCCGTCTTTCAGGCGCGCGTAGGCGGCGCGTATCGCGTCCTTGGTGGTGTCGGTGAGCATCGTCCGAATGATACAGGGTGGGTCTTTCCGATCAGCCTGCCAGTGGCCCGTTCTGGGAGGCCTCGCCAGGCTGCAGCGGCCATCCAGGGCCGGGGTCGATACGCGCCGCGCACATTGCTCGGCTCGGACATGACGAAGGCATCGGCAAACAGCCCGATCTGCCGGCGCCTACTTCCACATCTTTTTGTACGGCGGCTGTCAGGCGGGCCGAGCGCGCCCTTGGTGGGTTCGGCTGTCGATCGACCGATAAAGCATGAACGGATCGATCAGCAAATCCAAGATTAAATTGCGCTGTAGGCGTTCTCGATGTAATTTAATTTTGTATGGCCAAGCGCACACCACCGACCCACCCCGCTGCCCGACGGGCTCTCCAGGCACTCGGCGAGCGCCTGCGCGCCGCGCGCCTGCGCCGGAAAATGACGCAGGCAATCATGGCCGAGCGTGTCGGCGTCAGTGTCCCCACCCTCAAGAAGCTCGAGGAGGGCGACCCTACCACCAGCCTCGCCACCATGATCCGGGTGTTGAACGTGCTGGGCCTGGCTGGCGATATCGACAAGATCGGGTCGGAGGACACGCTGGGACGGGAGCTGCAGGACAGCGAACTGGCGCCGCCCCGCGGCACCGCAAGGCGAGCCGTCGCGCGAGCAGCGCGGCCCGCAGCCAGGGAAACCGGCAAGTGATGGCCGAGCTCGACGTGAGGCTTGATGACCCGACGCTGGGAGGCAGCGCGCTTGCCGGTCATCTGGAGCGATCCCACCACCGCGGTCGTGACGCCATCAGCTTCGAGTACGCCCAGGACTGGATCGAGGGGAGAGCGGCGATCGCACCTTTCGATCTGGACCATCAACTCATCCTCGGTCCTGGCCGCCAATACGCGCGGGCCGGCGCATCCCGGCTCTCGCCGGCATTCCAGGACGCCTCGCCGGACCGCTGGGGCTGCATGCTCATCGAGCGGCGCGAGCGCATCCGGGCCCGGCAACGGGGCGAGGCGCCACGCCGCCTGACCGACTGGGACTACCTGGCCGGCGTCAGCGACGAGACGCGCATGGGCGCGCTACGGCTGTTCAGCCCGGACACCCAGCAGTTCGTCGATGGCGATCGGCTGCAGGCACCGCCGATCACCGATCTGCGCGAGCTGGAGGCGATCACCGCCGAAGTGGAGCGCAACGACGCCGACGACACGCCCGAACGCATCGAGTGGCTGCTTCATTTGGCCGCCCCCGGATCCGCATTGGGCGGCGCGCGGCCCAAGGCCTCCATTCGCGACGTGGACCGGTCGCTCTGGCTGGCGAAGTTTCCCTCCAACGACGACCGGCACGACACCGGACTGTGGGAATACATCACCTACCAGCTGGCGCGCACTGCGGGCATCGATATGCCCGAGGCGCGGATCATGCGGCTATCCGGGCGTGGCCACACGTTCCTGGTGCGCCGCTTTGACCGCCAGGGCAACTCGCGTCGCGCTTACGCGTCTGCACTGACGTTGACCGATCGAGACACTAGTGAGGGCGCGTCCTATCTGGATATCGTCGAGGCCATCGAGACCCATGGCGTGGCCAACCGCATTGGTGCCGACCTGGAGCAAATGTGCCGACGCGTCCTCTTCAGCATCCTGATGGGCAACCGCGACGATCACCTGCGCAACCACGGGTTTCTGCGCGAGGGCAATGGGTGGCGTCTGTCCCCCGCCTTCGACATCAACCCAAACCCCGAGAAAGCCGACCACGTGCTGGCCATCGACGACCTGGAGAGCACCCCGGACAGCAGCCTTTGGCGGGCCACGGCCGAGTTCTACCGGGTGAACAAGAAGGCACTCGATCGCATCGAGACCGAAGTACGCCAGGCCGTTTCGCAATGGCAAGAGGTGGCACGCGCCCATGGGGCGTCGCGCGGCGATGTCAGCCGCATGGCTGCGGTGATCGATCCGCAGCGTTGACGGCCTGGCGGCGCACCAACCGCGGCTTGTAGCCGTTGTGGATGAACACCGCCGCGGCGATACCCGGAGGCGCTTCGACCGTCGTTCAAGCAGTGCGTACTGGCTCGACGGGGGCGTTTCGCGGACCGGCGATGCCGCAGGTGCCACGCGAAGGTGTCGCGCGGCCCGGAGCCCTCGGCCTCGCCTGCAGCATCGACAACAGGCCTGGGCACCGTCGCCTGTGCCGGGCTTAGTCGGCGCGAGAGCTTTTTTCCTCCAGCCCCAGCCCCTCGCGCAGCATGCGCATGATCGATGGATCCACGGCCGGCTGATTCCGTTGGCCGTCGCGTTCGATGCGTTGCAATAACGCCCGCACCTGCTCGCGACCATCGGGGTCGGCTACTGCCTCACGCGGCGTGCGACCGTTCAGCGCGGGCAAGGCGGTGTCCATCCACGTCCTGTAATGTCGCTCCAGATACTCCGAAAGCATCGCTTGCAGCTCAGGCTCGTCTTGCGGAATGGGTTCTACCGCCGTCGTCCGATCCTGAGCAGCCATCGCCTGTTCGGGTGTCTGCACCTCGTCCAGACGGAACCGTGCATGGGCTCCAAGCTTGCCGCCCAGCAGCGCCTTGAGTGCATCGGCGCGCTCGCGCGAATTGACCTCGGCGGTGAGCCTGTTGTCCTGGATGCGGAGTGTGCCCAGTAGCGTGCATGGCTCCTCCGCATCCGGGTTATCCGTCTTTAGCCAGTCGACCTGAGCCTGCCGCAACTGGCCATCGGCCGTGTGCTCGGCGCTCTCCGGCAGGGGCCGCATCCCGCACGCCCGAAAATCGGCCTGGCCGAGCAGCTCGAACACCTGCCCGGCCGCATCGATCTGGAACACCAGTTTGTGGAATTCGATGTCCTCGCCGTCGGCGTTCCGCAGCAGCGGAAGCGACGGCGACAGGTGCTGCGCGGTCAACTCCAGATACAGCGACCGCAATTCGATATCCCACAGCTCCCCACCCAGCTGCCCCTGCGCGCCAGCCGCGATCGCGGCTTCCTGCATCCCCTTGCGCAATTCGATAATCGCCAGTTTATCGTCCGGCGGCAGCGCGATCGGGCTGGTGGCCTCGAGCAAGGTAAGGCCTTGCGCGGTAACCAACTGTCCGAACAACACATCATGCACCTGGACACTCTGCGATGCACCGCGCTCAAGTACCTCATGCGATTGGCCGGTCAGCAAATCGCCCAGGGTGAAGCCCTGTCCCTGCTCGCAGCGCAGCACCTCGAAAAAGCTGAATGGCTGTGCCAGACACGATGCCAGGTATTCGCGGACCACCGCAGACAGCTTGCCGGCGTGACGCTCGAGATAGGCCCGCGTGGGACTGATCCGATGCAATGCCGCGTTGGCGACTTCGGTCTCGTCCGGATCCGGGCTCCAGCGGTGGAGCATCCACGGCATGAACACCGGAATGTGCGGCGTGTCGGGGTCGAACGCCAGTTCCTGGTCATCCCAAAGGTTGAACTCGTGCCACGCTTCGTCGACCGCCTCGGGCCCGTAGTGTTCGTCCACGAACCGCAGCATGCGCCCCGGAAGTCCATCGAGTTCGCTGCGGACACGTCGCCACGCCAGCTGTTCGGGAGAGTGCGCGCGTGCGTCGGCGGCGGCCAGGCAGCACTGCTTGTACTTCTTGCCGCTACCGCAGGGGCAAGGATCGTTGCGTCCGGGTTTCATCCGCCGATTGTCCTGGCTGCGCCGTGAGGGGCGCAAGCTGGCACGTAAACCCGGCGAATCACCGCCAGCATCGGCAAAAGCCCGGTACGGCTCGGCCCGGTGCAAGAGCCGGATAACCGAACGACTGCCAAAAGCCCGCAGCAATGGGATGTCTCTCGCCACCAAACGCCACTTGTCGTGGACGGTTGGACGGGAGATGCGGATGCGGTGGCGGGTGAGGTGCACGACCGCCGAGGAATACTGCGTTTGCGACCAACCGAGTTCAGCGATGTGGTGGATTCACCTACGAAGTGCACTACGGTTGAAGGAGGTGCCCGTGCCCAACAGCAACGTGGTGGTGTTGGCGGTCGGGATGTTCCAGTAAAGCGACCGCTTGCCCGCGTCGGTTACGTATTCGACCCGACCGCCGTTCACCAGGACCCGGCAATGTTCCAGGTAATAGATGTTTGCCCGCTTCGAATGCAGGATGGATTTCAGGTCGGACGGAGTGAACTCTTGCATGGCCTTGCAACTCCCCTGTCGCGCCAACGCTCCGCGAGCATGCGCAGGGCGTGTCTCAAAGTGCAAGATTGGCTGTACGCCTTACAGAGCTGAATCGGCGGCTCGCAGCCCAACGCGGGCTGATCGGCAGACTTTTCGCACCATACGCCGGGCGCGGTCGCAGCCCAACCTGAGCCCCCGTGCGCCTCCCCATTAGCCAGCGGGCCGGATTCGGGCGAAAATGGCGGTCTTGCCTTGGCCGTTCGCGCCGCTCCCCACGGTCGCGTTCGCCCTTATTCGATACGCCAGCCAGAGGTCGATGTCCATGTCCGATACGCCGAAGATCATCTACACGCTCACCGACGAGGCGCCGTTCCTGGCGACGCAGTCGCTGCTGCCCATCATCGCGGCCTATACCGGCAAGGCGGGGGTGGAGGTGGAGACGCGCGACATCTCGCTGGCCGGGCGGTTGCTGGCGCAGTTTCCGGAGTACCTGACCGACGAGCAGAAGGTGGGCGATCACCTGGCCGAGCTGGGGGCGCTGGCGACGCGGCCGGAGGCCAACATCATCAAGCTGCCCAACATCAGCGCGTCCGAGCCGCAGCTGAAGGCGGCGATCAAGGAGCTGCAGGGGCAGGGTTACGCGCTGCCGGATTACCCCAACCCGCCGCAGGGCGACGTCAGCCAGTGGAACATCAAGGCCCGCTACGACAAGGTCAAGGGCAGCGCGGTGAACCCGGTGCTGCGCGAAGGCAATTCGGATCGGCGCGCGCCGGCCTCGGTGAAGGGTTACGCGCGCAAGCATCCGCACCGCATGGGCGCCTGGAGCGCCGATTCGAAGTCCCACGTGGCGCACATGAGCGAGGGCGATTTCTACGGCAGCGAGCGCTCGGCCACCATGGCCGATCCGGGCGCGCTGAAGATCGAGTGGGTCGGCGCCGACGGCAGCCGCAAGACGCTGAAGGAAAGCGTGCCGGTGCAGGCGGGCGAGATCATCGATGCGGCAGTGATGAGTCGCCGCGCGCTGGCCGCGTTCGTCGACGCGCAGATCGCCGACGCGCGCGAGCAGGGCGTGCTGTTCTCGCTGCACCTGAAGGCCACCATGATGAAGGTCTCCGACCCGATCATGTTCGGCGTGGTGGTCACGGAGTTCTACAAGGACGTGCTGGACAAGCACGCCGACGCGCTCAAGCAGGTCGGCTTCGATCCGACCAGCGGCATCGGCGACCTGTACGCGCGGCTCAGTCAGCTGCCGGCCGAAAAGCAGGCGCAGGTCAAGGCCGACATCGAGGCCGAATATGCCAGGCGCCCGGCGCTGGCGATGGTCAATTCGGACAAGGGCATCACCAACCTGCACGTGCCCAGCGACGTGATCGTGGACGCTTCGATGCCGGCGATGATCCGTGACTCGGGCAAGATGTGGAACGCGGCCGGCGAGCTGCAGGACACCAAGGCGCTGATCCCGGACCGCAGCTACGCCGGCGTGTACCAGGCGGTGATCGAGGACTGCAAGGCGCACGGCGCGTTCGACCCGGCCACCATGGGCTCGGTGCCCAACGTCGGCCTGATGGCGCAGAAGGCCGAGGAATACGGTTCGCACGACAAGACCTTCCAGATCGAAGCCGACGGCACCGTGCAGGTCACCGGTCAGGACGGCCGCGTGGTGTTCGAGCACCCGGTCGAGGCGGGCGACATCTGGCGCATGTGCCAGACCAAGGACGCGCCGATCCAGGACTGGGTCAAGCTGGCGGTGAGCCGCGCGCGGTTGAGCGATACCCCGGCGGTGTTCTGGCTGGACAGCCAGCGCGCGCACGACGCGCAGGTGATCGCCAAGGTCGAGCGCTATCTGAAGGACCATGACACCGCTGGCCTGGACATCCGCATCCTGTCGCCGGTGGAGGCCACCACGTTCTCGCTGGCGCGGATCCGCCAGGGCCAGGACACCATCTCGGTCACCGGCAACGTGCTTCGCGACTACCTCACCGACCTGTTCCCCATCATGGAGCTGGGCACCAGCGCCAAGATGCTGTCGGTGGTGCCGCTGATGGCCGGCGGCGGCCTGTTCGAGACCGGCGCCGGCGGTTCGGCGCCCAAGCACGTGCAGCAGTTCGTGGCCGAGAACCACCTGCGCTGGGACTCGCTGGGCGAATTTCTGGCGCTGGCCGCGTCGCTGGACCACCTGGCCGAGCGCTACGACAACGCGCGCGCGCGGGTGCTGGCGCAGACCCTGGACCAGGCCAACGGTCGCTTCCTGGACAGCAACAAGTCGCCCTCGCGCAAGGTCGGTGAGCTGGACAACCGCGGCAGCCACTTCTACCTGGCGCTGTACTGGGCGCAGGCGCTGGCCGCGCAGGACGACGACGCGGCATTGAAGCAGCAATTCGCCGGCCTGGCGCAGACCCTCGCCGAGCAGGAGAGCACCATTATCGAGGAGCTCAATCGCGTGCAGGGCCAGCCGGTGGACATCGGTGGTTACTACCACCCCGACCTGGCCAAGGTGGAAGCGGCGATGCGCCCCAGCGCCACCCTCAACGACGCCCTGGCGTCGCTGTAGCGGCAAGGCGCAGGCCAAGCCTTGCTCGGGTATGGCGAGCGAGGCGGGCAAGCGGTTCAGGCAGGGCGCGCATGGCTTCGGGCATCAAACAACTCAACACTTCGGTCATCCAGATGGACGAAGTGACCCAGCAGAACGCCGCTCTGGTGGAGGAAGCGGCAGCCGCCAGCCGCGCCATGCAGGAGCAGGCGATGGCGATGCAGCGCCATGTCGCCTACTTCCGGCTGGACGCGCCTGCGTCGGAGGCCGGGCAGCAGCGCAACGACGACGCGCTACCGGAACTGGCACTGGCCTCCTAACGCAGCGGCGTCGCCCGTCCGTTGCAGAAGGACGGGCCCGCCACCTGGCGAGATCGGCGCGATGCCGGCCCCGTTGAAACCGCGGTGACGCCGGCCTGCCGGGATGCCGCTGTCCGGAAGACGGCTTCGGCGACAAGCGGGACCGCTGCGGAGTCCGCGGGCAGCCATCGGCGCGTGCCACCATCCGGGCGCCGACACGCCAGGCAGCATGCGTCCGGCGTTACCTGGCAAGCGGCGCTCGTCTCGGCGGCGCATGATGTGTGCGGCAGATGCCGGTGCGCAGGCGCGCGCGAACTCCGCGGCGTGGTCGCGGTCGGAGTCCGGTAGCGAGTGCCGGCCAACCAACCGATCGTTGCTCCGCCGTCCATACGCCGACCCAAGGAAGTGTCCCATGCGCGTCTTGTACTCCCTGCTGCTGTGCGCGGGCGCCGGCAGCGCATTGGCCGCACCGCCGCCAGCGGCCACCCTGGCGCCCGCGCCGGCCACTTCGATTGCCACCCTGGCCACGGTCACGGTCAGCGGTGTGCAGCCGGGCCCCGGGTTGTGGAAGGTGTCGCGCGGCGACCACGTGCTGTGGGTACTGGGCACGGTGCGCCATTTGCCCAGGGACATGCAGTGGCAGTCGGCCCAGGTCGAGCGCACCTTGGCGCAGTCGCAGGAGCTGATCGAGCCACCGAGCCTGAAGCTGGATGCGAAGGTGGGCTTTTTCGGCAAGTTGTTGCTGTTGCCGGCGGCCTATGGTGCACGCAAGAACCCGAACGGACGCACCCTGCAACAGGTATTGCCACCGTCGATCTACGCGCGTTGGCGGGTACTCAGGCAGCGGTATCTGGGCCACGCCTGGGGAATCGAGCGCTGGCGGCCGATCTTTGCCGCAATCAAGCTCGAGCATGCGGCAGTCAAGGCGCATGGTCTGCGTAGTTCCGGTGCCGTGGAGTCGAGGGTCCGGGCACTGGCCAGGCAACATGGCCTCAAGCGCACCGCCACCGACTATCGCATCACCATCGACAACCCGCGCCAGGCCATCCATGCGTTCGAGCAGGGCGGGCCTCATGACATCACCTGTTTCGCGCGCACCCTGCAGAACGTATCGCGTGACCTGCCGGCGATGGGCGCGCGCGCCAATGCCTGGGCAGTGGGCGACCTTGCCGCCCTGCGTGCCATGCCACAGAGCCACTACCGGGAGGCGTGCGCCGAGGCGTTGGGCAGCGCCGGGTTCGCCCGGGAGCTGGGGATCGGCGACGTGACGGCCATCATGCGAGAGCACTGGCTGCGGGCAGCGCGCGCCGCGCTGGCCCGCAACCGGCAGAGCTTCGCGCTGTTGCCGATGAACGACCTGCTGTCGGACCACGGCCTGCTCGCAGAGCTCGGCCGCCAGGGCTATGTCGTGGTGGCGCCGGATGCGGACGAGGTGGAGGGCGGGCAGCCGGCGCATGCAGGACCCGGGGCTGCGGCGGGCCATCGGTCGTCGGCCCGGCTGTCAGCAGGCCCTTGACCTCCACAGCGTCTGGCCGCTGGGCGGCCGTGGTGGCTGAGGCCGCTCCCGCAGGGGGGGGCGGGCGGGACGACCTGTGCCGGCCTCAGGCGCGTTGCTGCCCCGGTCCGGCGCTGGCCCGATTCAGTTGCGCGATCTCGGCGTCAGCGAGCTGCAGGCGGGCAGCGCCAATCAGTTCATGCAGCTGTTCCACGCTGGTGGCGCTGGCGATCGGTGCGGTCAGTCCCGGTCGCGCCATCAGCCAGGCCAGCGCCACCTGGGCCGGAGTCGCCTGGTGGGCGGCGGCGACCTGGTCCAGTGCGTCCAGTACCTGCAGCCCGTGCGGATCGAGGTGGCGCTGCACCGCGCCGCTGCGCGCAGCACTCTTGGACAGATCCGCCTGGCTGCGGTACTTGCCGCTGAGAAAGCCACTGGCCAGCGCGTAGTAGCAGATCACGCCCAGCTGTTCGCGCCGCGCCAGCGGCTCCAGATCGTTTTCATAGCCGCTGCGGCTGACCAGGTTGTACTCCGGCTGGATCGACTCGTAGCGTGGCAGGCCCGCGTCGCGCGAGACCTGCAGGGCCTCGGCCAGCCGCCCGGCGCTGTAGTTGGAGGCGCCGATCACGCGCACCTTGCCCTGGTCGATCAGTTGGCCGAATGCGGCCAGGGTCTCGTGCAGCGGGGTGTCCGCGTCGTCGGCGTGCGCCTGGTACAGGTCGATGCGGTCGGTCTGCAGGCGGCGCAGCGAGCCCTCCACGGCCTGGCGGATGTTGGTTGGCGACAGGCCCGGCTGCTCGCTCCACTTGCCGACCTTGGTGGCCAGCACCACCCGGTCGCGCTTGCCGCTATGTCGGAGCCAGCGGCCGATCAGCGTCTCCGATTCGCCACCGCGGTTGCCCGGCACCCAGGCCGGATAGACGTCGGCCGTATCGACGAGGTTGAATCCGGCGTCGACGAACGCGTCCAGCAACGCGAACGCGCCCCGCTCGTCGACGGTCCAGCCGAAGACGTTGGCGCCGAAGGCGAGCGGAGCGACGGCGAGCGGGGAACGACCCAGGGGGCGCAGTTGCATGACATACCTCGGAACCGGAGCGATCCATCCGAGATGGGTCGCCGGCGGCGTGGAGTCAAGCGCAGGCCGGTCCCACGCAGTCGCCCGGGCGGGGTTGGCATGCATCCGATGCGGGTGCCTTTTGGCCCGGAGCAGTCCCGCTCTCGGTCCGCTGCGGCGCATCCGCGCGCCACTGCAGCGTGCTGCGGTCGATCAGGTAGCCATGCAGGTACAAAAGGTCGGTCCAGATGGAAGTCATAGGGGATGCCTCGCCGCGCTGCTCTGTGTGGGGTGGCTCAAGATAGAGGGCCGCGCAGCCCCTAAAAAGCGATATATTCGCAAGCCTGGCTTGAGGGATTCTCAACATGGGCAAGGTGCCGCTGGGTCTGTTGCAGCAGTTCGTCCAGGTGGCCCGTCTGGGCAACCTGTCGCGCGCCGCGGAGCAGGCCAACCTCACCGTGAGTGCGCTCAGTCACCAGATCCGCCAGCTCGAGGAGCGGCTGGAGCGGCGCTTGTTCGAGCGGGGCCCGCGGGGGGTCAGCCTCACGGTGGAGGGCTGCACGCTGCTGGAGGCGGTCGGCGAGCACCTGGACGGCCTGGAACATGCGCTGTCGCGTTACCGCACCCGCCATCACGACGGGCTGACCCTCAGCGCCAGCCCCGGCATCATGTCCAGCTGGCTGCTGCCGCGCCTGCCACGCCTGGTGGCGGCTTATCCCGAGCTGGAGCTCAACCTGCAATCGGGTTCCGCGCTGGTGGATTTCCAGCGCGAGCCGGTCGATGCGGCGCTGCGTTACGGTCGCGGGCAATGGCCGGGGCTGACCAGCGAGCGTCTGTTCGGCGAGTGGATCGCGCCGGTGGCGGCTCCCGAACTGATCGCGCGCATGGGCGAGGCCGATCGAAACGACCTGTCGCAGTGGCCGTTGCTGGGCGACCCCAACCGAAGCAATCGCTGGCTGGACTGGTTTGCGCACTACGGCGGCACGCCGCCCGCGCGCTATGTGGCGCACTTCGACACGGTCGATGCGCTGCGCCATGCGGCACTGGAGGGGCTGGGCGTGGGCCTGGGCCGGCTGGTGACCAGCAAGTCGCTGATCGACGCCGGGCGCCTGCAGGTCCTGGGCGAGCACTATCTGGCGGTGCCGGAGGCTTACTGGCTGGTGTATCCGGCGCGCTCAGAAGGCCATCGCGGGTTGCAGCGGTTCCGCGAATGGCTGCTGGCCGAGGCGCAGGACTATTGCCGGCAGATTCCCGCGCTGGCCCGGCAGCTTGAACCGGTTGACTGAGCGGTTGCCTGCTTGGCCGTCCCGGCGCAGCGGCTACCATGGTGGTTTCGAATCCGCCTTTCCGTCAGGAGTCCGCCATGAAATCACGCGCCGCCGTTGCCTGGGAAGCAGGCCAGCCCTTGTCGATCGAGCAGGTGGACGTTGCCGGACCGAAGGCCGGCGAGGTGCTGGTGCGCATCGTCGCCACCGGGGTCTGCCACACCGATGCGTTCACCCTGTCCGGCGCTGATCCGGAAGGCCTGTTTCCCGCCATCCTTGGGCACGAGGGCGGCGGCGTCGTCGAGGAGGTGGGCGAGGGCGTGACCTCGCTCAGGCCGGGCGACCATGTGATCCCGCTGTACACGCCCGAGTGCGGGCAGTGCGAATACTGCCTGTCGGGCAAGACCAACCTGTGCCAGCGCATCCGCGTCACCCAGGGCCAGGGCCTGATGCCCGATGGCACCTCGCGTTTCTCGATCGACGGCAAGCCGATCCGCCACTACATGGGAACCAGCACGTTCAGCGAATACACCGTGCTGCCGGAAATCGCGCTGGCGAAGATCAACCCGGCCGCGCCGCTGGAGAAGGTCTGCCTGCTTGGCTGCGGAATCACCACCGGCATTGGCGCGGTGCTCAATACGGCCAAGGTGGAGGCCGGTGCATCGGTGGCGGTGTTCGGGCTCGGCGGCATCGGCCTGTCGGTGGTGCAGGGCGCGGTGATGGCCCAGGCTGGCCGCATCGTGGTGGTCGACACCAATCCGGACAAGTTCGAGATGGCGCGCCTGCTCGGTGCCACCGACTGCATCAATCCGAAGGACTATCCGGACACGCCGATTCAGCAGGTCGTCGTCGACCTTACCGATGGCGGGGTGGACTATTCGTTCGAGTGCATCGGCAACGTGCAGGTGATGCGTGCGGCGTTGGAGTGCTGCCACAAGGGCTGGGGCGAGTCGGTGATCATCGGTGTCGCCGGCGCCGGGCAGGAAATCAGCACCCGGCCGTTCCAGCTGGTCACCGGCCGGGTCTGGCGCGGCTCCGCCTTCGGCGGGGTCAAGGGTCGCTCGCAGCTGCCCGGCTATGTCGACCGCTACATGGCCGGCGAGATCAAGATCGACCAGATGATCACCCAGGTGATGCCGCTGGAGCGCATCAACGAGGCGTTCGAGCTGATGCACCAGGGCAAGGTGATCCGTTCGGTGATCCATTTCTGAAGATGCATCGGTCGACCCGGGCGGCAGCGCCATGAGGGCCTGAACGGCGGCGTGCCGGCTTGACCTACAATGGGTGCCTCGGCAGGCCGGCGCGCCCGCTGCATGCGACCTTCCCACTCTCACCTGCCGCGGCAAACGGAGTTTCCATGAAACATGCCTTGTTGCTCGGCCTGGCCGCACTCGCCCTGATGGCGTGCAGCAGGCAGGCGCCCGCGCTGGATCAGGACCAGCCGGTCGACGCGCTGGTCCCGCCCACCAGTGCCAGCGCCTATACCGCCAGCCAGCTCGACCAGGTGTTGACCGACGACTGGCGTCCCGCCGCCGACCGTGCCCGCGATCGCTACCGGCATCCGAAGGACACGCTGGCATTCTTCGGCCTGCAACCGGATCAGACGGTGATCGAGATCACCCCCGGCGGCGGCTGGTACAGCCGGATCCTGGCGCCACTGCTGCGGGATGACGGCCGCTATATCGCCGCGGTGCAGGCGCGCGGCAGCGGCGAGGAGGCGGGCGACGGCGGTTTGCGTGCCCGTTTTGCGGCCGACCCGGCGCATTACGGCCCCGCTGCCGTGCGTGTATTCGATCCGAAGGCGCCGGTACTGGGACCGGCCGGCTCGGCCGACCAGGTGCTGACCTTCCGCAATGCGCACAACTGGGTCCAGGCCGGCACCGCGCCGGCCATGTTCAAGGCGTTTTTCCGGGTGCTGAAGCCCGGGGGCGTGCTGGGACTGGTGGATCATCGCGCCAGCCCCGGCAGCTTGCTGGGCGATGACATCCGCGACGGCTACCTGCCGACCGACTATGTGGTGAAGCTGGCCCGCGATGCCGGGTTCGAGCTGGAGGCCAGCAGCGAGATCAACGCCAACCGCGCCGACGACCACGACCATCCCAAGGGCGTGTGGACACTGCCGCCGACCTTGAGCCTGGGCGAGCAGGACAAGGCGCGTTACCTGGCGATCGGCGAGTCCGACCGGATGACGCTGCGGTTCGTGAAGCCGTCGCTGCCGGCAACCGCCGGCTCGGCTGCCACTGCCGCTTCGGCGCGCTGAGCGTCGGCCAGCGGGCGTGCTGGTCGCACTCAACAAGCCCTACGGCGTGCTGTGCCAGTTCACCGACGCCCAGGGGCGGCCCACGCTGGCCGCCTACGTCCATGCGAAGGACGTCTACCCGGCCGGGCGTCTCGACCACGACAGCGAGGGCCTGCTGCTGTTGACCGACGATGGCCGGCTGGCACACCGGCTCACCGATCCGCGGCACAAGCAACCGAAAACCTACCTGGTGCAGGTCGACGGCGCGGTGACCGCCGATGCCGTTGCGGCCCTGCGCCGGGGGGTGATGCTCAAGGACGGGATGACGCGCCCGGCCGAAGCCCACGCCATTGCCGAGCCGGACTGGCTCTGGCCGCGTAATCCGCCGGTCCGCTTCCGCAAGGCGATTCCCACCAGCTGGTTGCGGATCGTGCTGCGCGAAGGGCGCAACCGACAGGTGCGCCGGATGACTGCGGCAGTCGGCTTTCCCACCCTGAGGCTGATCCGCGAGCGCATCGGCGAGCATGCCCTGGACGGCCTGGCGCCGGGGGAAACCCGCGTGCTGGCATGAACCTTTTCGAACCGTCGCGGTAGCTGGGGCGAGCGCGCCAAACTGACATCGCGCGGCTCTGAACGACGCAACCGTCGGGTCTTCCGGCCCCGGAGGCAGGATCCGGCGCTTGGCGTTGCGGGGCTGACACGAACCTGACGTTCCCGTTTCCGTTCCTTCGGGGATTGCCCACCCAGGCCTCAGACCCCGAAAAACGCCGCCGCGGCGGCCGTGCTGTGGGCGGCGGTGATCTCCACGGGTTCGTTCCGATCGCGGGCGATCTCCTCGCAGATGTGGCGCAGGTACATCGGCTCGTTGCGACGGTGCTTCGGCTGTGGCCGCACCGTGCGCGGCAGCAGGTACGGCGCATCGGTCTCGATCAGCAGGCGCCCGGCGGGAATCTCCCGCACGAATGCGCGCAGGTGGGTGCCGCGACGCTCGTCGCAGATCCAGCCGGTGATGCCGATGTGGCAATCCAGCGCCAGGTAGTCGCGCAGTGCTTCGCGGGTGTCGGTGAAGCAGTGCACCACCGCCGCCGGAACCCGATCCCGGTAGCGCCGAAGCAGCGCCAGGAAATCCTCATGCGCATCCCGCTGGTGCAGGAACAGCGGCTTGCCCAGGTCCGCCGCAATCCGCAACTGCCGCTCGAACACGGCCAGCTGCACTTCGCGCGGTGAATAATTGCGATGGTAGTCCAGCCCCGTTTCGCCGACCGCGCGGACCGGCGCCAGCGTGGCCAGCTCGCGCAGCCGCGTGTCGGTGGCGTCGTCGTAGTCGATGGCGTGATGCGGGTGCACCCCTGCGGTCGCGTACAGCACGCCTGGATGGGCGTGTGCCAGTGCCAGCGCCTGTTCGCTGCCCTCGCGCGAGGCGCCGGTGACCATCATCCGTTGCACGCCCTGTGCGGCGGCGCGGTGCAGCAGCGCTTCCAGGTCATGGGCAAACGACTCGTGGGTGAGGTTGGCGCCAATGTCGAACAGTTGCATGCGTGAGCTTCCAGTTTAAAACGAAAATTGAGGTGCCGGTCTCGGAATTTTTCCAATAGACCCGCTAGCGGTAGGTTCGCTAGCCTCGGTAGTGTCCGCTCCATTGTCGGCGGACCTCCATTCCCGCCGTCAGCCAAGGCCGACGCGCGGACACGGTATTACAGGGGAAACATATGTTGCAGAAGAAGCTTATCGGCGCGTTGCTTGCCGTGTTGGGTGGCGCCTCCGCGTCGGCGGCGGTGGCCGGCCGTCGTATCGATGTACACGCCGGCCAGCTCGGGCGCGTCACCCCGACCTCGCTGGCCAGCCATCTTGGTCTGGGCAGCGGCAGCGCCTACCGTGGCCAGGCCTACGTTCGCACGGCCCATCGCACCACCAAGACCCGCGAGCAACAGATGTTCCGCGGCGTGCCGGTGTACGGACGCCATCTGGTGGTCGAGCGCGACCGTGCCGGCAACGTGATCGATGCACAGGGTGCGGCCGAGCAGAATGTCGCCGCCGACCTGGCGAGCGTGCGCCCGCAGCTCAGCGCCAGTCAGGCGCGGCTCAAGCTGCAGGCCGCTCTGGGCCACCGTTCGTTGTCCATCAGCAACGGACACGGTGAGCTGTTCGTCTATCCACAGGCCGGTGGCAAGTCGCGGCTGGTCTACCGGACGTCCTACCTGGTCACCGTGCGTGGTCATCTGTCGCGCCCGACCGCCATCGTGGACGCCAACACCGGCGCCGTCCTGCGCCACTGGGAGGGCCTGACCGATGGTCGCCGTGGTTCGGGCTCGCCGACGCCCACCAACGAACTGGTCAATGGCGTCGGCGGCAACGACGTCACCGGCAGCTATTTCTACGACAATTCCGGCCCGGGTCGCGAGTCGCTCCCGGTTCAACGCGTGGGCAACGTCTGCTACATGCAGAACGACCACGTGGCGACCTACAACCTGGCCGGCAGCCAGGGTCAGCGGGTCACGCTGTGGTCGTTCGGTTGCAGTGGCAGCGACTCCAGCCGCTGGCTCAGCTCGGGCGATGCGATCAACGGTGCCATGTCGCCGATCAACGACGCGCACCATTTCGGTGGCGTGGTGTATGACATGTACAACAACTGGTTCGGCGAGCCGCCGCTGCACAACGGCGACGGCAGTCCCATGCAGCTGGTGATGATGGCCCATTACGGCAGCAACTACGAAAACGCGTTCTGGGACGGCTCGGAGATGGTCTTCGGCGACGGCGACCAGTACTTCTACCCGTTCGTGGTGCTGGACATCACCGGGCACGAGATCAGCCATGGCTTTACCGAGCAGCACGCGGGGCTCGAGTACAACGGTCAATCCGGCGGGATGAACGAGGCGTTCTCGGACATGGCCGGCGAAGCGGTGAAGTTCTACGACCGCGGCCGCAACGATTTCATGGTCGGCTCCGAGATCGTCAAGCCCGATACCGTGCCGCTGCTGGGCATGGCGGCGCTGCGTGACATGTGCCGACCCAGCGCAGACGGCGCCTCGATCGATGACGCAAGCGGGTACTACGACGGGCTGGACGTGCACTACAGCAGCGGTGTCTACAACCGTGCCTTCTGTACGCTGGCCACCAGCAGTGGCTGGGATACGCGCATGGCATTCGAGGTGTTCCACGACGCCAACGCGGTGTACTGGACGCCGACCGAGACCTTCGACAGCGGTGCCTGTGGTGTCGAACAGGCGGCGACCGACCGTGGCTACAGCGAGGCGGATGTTGAGGCGGCTTTCACGCACGGTCGGCGTGACCTGCCGTCGAGCCACACGCTGACAGCCAGCGCCTGCCGCGCTCGCGGCGGGCGCATCTCGGGCGCCGGCGAGACGACCGCGCGCGCTCACAGCCATTTTGAATAAGCGGGCCGCGCAGCGTGCGCAGGCGCCGGCGGACATGGAGAGTATCGTGAACAAGATCTACAGCAAGCTATGGAATCGGAACTCGGCGCGTGGTGGTGGCATCGGAGCTGGCGCGCTGCCAGCGGACAAGGGCACGTCCGGTCGGGCCGCGCTCGTGCGCTGGCGTTGGCCGTGTCGCTGGCTGGGCGTTTGCTGGGCGGCCGCAGCACCGCTGCAGGCGGCGCAGTTCGCGGCTGACCAGGGCACGGATCCGGCACGGTGGTCGATCCGACGTTGCCGAAGGCGGTACTGCCGGCGGCCATGAGGCGCGGCCGGCTCTATGCCACTGCGTTGGGACTGTATGCGAACGCGGCCGGGCACGGCTCGGCCGCTTTCGGCGGAAACGCGGCCCGATGGCGCCGGGTCGATGGCGCTGGGTGCACGCTCCTACACGTCATCATTGTACAGTCTCGCAGTCGGCACCGACAGCACAGCAGCGATGAGAGCGCCACCGCGGTCGGCGGCGAGTACACCGACTACGACGGCACCGTCTACAACACCGAGGCCAGCGGCTTCGGTGCCACCGCGGTAGGGTCGGGTGCCGGCGCCGATGGTGCCGACAGCACCGCGATCGGTTCGCTCGCCTACGCCACCGGCGATGGCTCGTTCGCTGGCGGCAACAACGCCGGCGCCGACGGCTATCAGAGCGTGGCGCTCGGTGCCAACGCGCAGGCCTCCGACCGTGGCAGCATCGCCATCGGCGGCGGCGACCCCGACCTGGGCACCGGCCTGGCCACCGAGGCCCAGGGTGAGGGCGCGGTGGCGCTCGGTTCGCTGGCGGCAGCGGAAGGTCGTGGTGCGCTGGCTTCGGGCTACCAGTCGACCGCCCTGGGTGATGGCGCTACCGCGCTCGGCAACGTGGCGTATGCCGAAGGCGTGGGCGCCTCGGCCTTCGGCAATTCGGCGCTCGCCGCCGCCGACAGCGCCAGCGCACTGGGCCTGAACGCCCAGGCGCTGGACAGCAATGCCACCGCAGTGGGCGCCGACGCCTACGCTGCCGGAGCCTACAGCATCGCGATGGGCTCTCAGGCCGATCCCAATACCGGTGCTTTCGGCCAGCAGTCCATCGCCATCGGCCTGGACAGCTTTGCCGCCGATGTCGGAACCACTGCGCTGGGTGGCTTCAGCGTTGCCCAGGGCTATCTGTCGTCGGCATTCGGCTACGCCAGCACGGCGATGGGCGCCCGTTCGCTGGCAAACGGCCTGGCCGCGGAGAGCGATGGCGCCTACAGCACTGCCTTGGGAACCTTGTCGTATGCCTACGGCGACTACTCCCTGGCCGCAGGCTCCTATGCCGAGAGCGATGGCATGTCCAGTGTGGCGCTGGGTGACAGCGCCTACGCCGCCGCCGACAACAGCGTTGCATTGGGCGCCGGCTCCGTGGCCAATCAGGACAACACCATCTCGGTGGGCGACGTCGGCGCCGAGCGGCGCATCGTCAACGTGGCCGACGGCGTGGATGCCACCGATGCAGCCACGGTGGGTCAGCTCGGTACGTTCGTCAGCACGCTGCAGGATCAGATCGACAGCGTGAACAGCAACACGGCCGAGATGGACTTTGTCAGCATCGATGGCACTGGAGTGTCGAGTGTGCAGCATGGCTCCAAGGGCGTGGCGATCGGTTCGTCCGCTCGTGCCGGCGGTTCGCACGGTACCGCCGTGGGTGGCGACAGCTATGCGGCCGGTCCGAACGACACCGCCATTGGCGGCAACGCCAAGGTCAATGCTGACGGCAGCACCGCCGTGGGTGCCAACACGACCATTGCGGCCACGGCAACCAATGCAGTGGCGGTGGGCGAAGGCGCCACTGTCACCGCCAGCGGAGCGGTGGCGCTGGGCCAGGGGGCGGTCGCCGACCGGACCAATACGGTCTCGGTAGGCAATGCCGGCCAGCAACGCCAGATCGTCAATGTCGCGGCCGGTACCGCACCGACCGACGCGGCCAACACCGCGCAGGTGGACGAGGCGCTGGCCACCGCCCGCGCCTATGCCGACCAGCGCGTGGCCTCGGTGACCACCGACATCAGCGATTTCAAGCGCGAAGTCGGCGACCAGTTCCACAGCGTCAACCGTAGACTGGACGGGGTCGCGGCGATGGGTGCGGCGATGTCGCAGATGGCCTTCAGCACCCAGGGCATCGACAGCCCGAACCGCCTGGGCGTGGGTGTGGGTGGCTATCGTGGCCAGGGTGCGCTGGCAGTCGGTTACTCCCGCCGGGTGTCCTCCAACGCCAATGTCACGTTCGGTGCCGCCGTCAGCGGCGGGCAGGCGACCGGTGGCGTGGGCCTGGGCATGGGCTGGTAACGACCAACCAGCGCTGACTGCGAAGCAGGGCCGGTGGCTTGTGGAGCACCGGCCCTGTTCCGTTGACGCGGTCACACGGCGGGTGGGGCCGGACAGGTTGACGTCAGATTCATCTACCGGTTGGCGGTATGCTCGATATTCGGGGCCGGCGCACAGGGGCGTTGGCAGGTATGAGCTTTGCAATTTGAGGTTTGGGAGAAGCGCATGTCGACAGCAGCCATGTCGGCAGCCGGGGGGACGGAGACGGCCGTGGACGATCGCGAAGCGGCCGTCTGCGCACTCCTGGTCTCGCTGGGCTGTTTGAAGGAGGCTGACCTGCATCGGGCGCGGCGGCTGCACGAGGAGTCGCCCGATGGGACCCTGACCGCGCTGATGGCTCGGCTCGGCCTGGTCTCCGAGCGCGACCTGGCCGATGCCTGGTCGCAATTGCTGCAGGTGCCTCTGCTGGCCACCCGCGACGCGCCGGAACTGGCGCCGGCCGAGCTCGACCTGTCGCTGCGCTTTCTCAAGCAACAGCACGTGGTGCCGGTGCGCGAGGGCGAGGACGGGCTGGCGCTGGTGGTGGCCGATCCGGCCGATCCGTACCCGCTGCAGGCGGTGGAGCTGGCCGCCGGTCGCCCGGTGGCGCTGCGCATCGGCCTGCGTTCGGAAATCGACGACCTGATCGAGCGCTACTACGGCACCGGTCGTTCGGCCATGGGCACGATCGTGGAGAACCTCGATGGCGGCAGCGCCGAAGAGGACGACGTCGAGCACCTGCGTGATCTGGCCTCCGAGGCGCCGGTGATCCGGCTGGTCAACCTGATCCTGCAGCGCGCAGTGGAACAGCGCGCCTCGGACGTGCATATCGAGCCATTCGAAAACCGGCTCAAGGTGCGCTATCGCATCGACGGCGTGCTGCACGAGGTGGAGGCGCCGCCATCGAGTTCCACCGCGGCGGTGATCTCGCGCGTGAAGATCATGGCCAAGCTCAACATCGCCGAGCGGCGCCTGCCGCAGGACGGGCGCATCCAGCTGCGCATCCAGGGCAAGGAGCTGGACCTGCGCGTGTCCACGGTGCCGACCGCCTTCGGCGAGTCGGTGGTGATGCGTATTCTGGATCGCGAGACGGTGGTGTTCGACTTCGCCTCGCTCGGCTTCACCGAACATTTCCAGCACCGCTTCGTGGAAGTGCTGCAGCGGCCGCACGGGATCCTGCTGGTGACTGGCCCGACCGGCTCGGGCAAGACCACCACGCTGTATACCGCGCTGTCGAAGATCAATACCGCCGACGTCAAGATCATCACCGTGGAGGATCCGGTCGAGTATCAGCTCGAAGGGATCAACCAGATTCAGGTCAAGCCGCAGATCGGGCTGGACTTCGCCAACGCGCTGCGCTCGATCATGCGCCAGGATCCGGACGTGATCATGATCGGCGAGATGCGCGACCTGGAAACCAGCCGCATCGCGATGCAGTCGGCGCTCACCGGTCACCTGGTGTTGTCGACACTGCACACCAACAGTGCCGCCGGCGGCGTCACCCGGCTGCTCGACATGGGCGTGGAGGACTTCCTGCTTGGTTCCACCGTCAACGGCATCCTGGCGCAACGGCTGGTGCGTCGGCTGGATCCGGAAACCGCGATCGCCTACGAGGCGCCGCCCGAAGTGGTCGCCGAGTTCGAGCTGGAGAAGTACACCGACGAGCGGCCGATCCGGCTGTGGAAACCGGGCAGCAGCGTCAACAATCCCACCGGTTACCGCGGCCGTCGCGCGATCATGGAATTCCTGGTGATGAGCGATGCCTTGCGCCGACTGGTGATGCAGCGCGCCGACGCCGGCGAGATCGAGCGCCAGGCCCGCGCCGAGGGCATGCGCACCATGTACGAGGACGGCATCGCCAAGGCGGTGGCCGGCGTGACCACACTGGAGGAGGTGCTGCGTGTTACGCAGGAGGGTTGATTATCGGGGAACGCGGAGCGGGGAGTCCCACAAGCGGACGCCCGTGCGGTCGCGGCTTGATCCATCCCCGCGCGCGTCGCATGCCACCTGCGAAGCGAACGCCTGCCTGCTCGAAGGCGCCCACGTGTGGCGCGCTCTCCGCTCCCCGTTGCCCGCTCTCGATCCATGAGCCTCTACCGCTACCGCGCAATCAGTGCTGCCGGCGAGACGGTGCAGGGGCAGATGGAGGCGGCCAGCGTCGAGGACGTCGTCGCGCGCCTGCAGGAGCAGGGGCATACGCCGCTGGAGGCGCAGCCGGACGACGCGATGGGAGGCGGCTCCGGGCTGGCCGCGTTGTTCGTGCGTGGCCCGTTCAGCGGCGACCAGCTGGCCCAGTTCACCCACCAGCTGGCCACCTTGCTCGGTGCGGGCCAGCCGCTGGACCGGGCGCTGGGGATCCTGCTGGAACTGCCCGAGGGCGAACGCGCGCGCAAGCTGGTCGAGCGCGTGCGCGACCGCGTGCGCGGTGGCAGCACGCTGTCCTACGCGCTGGACGAGGAGCACGGGGTCTTTCCCAAGCTGTACATTTCGCTGGTGCGCGCGGGCGAGGCGGGCGGCTCGCTGGAAGAAACCCTGCGCCGCCTGGCCGACTACCTGGAACGGGCGCAGCAGCTTCGCGGCAGCATCATCAACGCGCTGATCTACCCGGCGTTCCTGATGCTCGGCGTACTCGGCTCGCTGATCCTGTTGCTGGCCTACGTGGTGCCGCAGTTCGTGCCGATCTTCGAGGACATGCAGGTGCCGATACCCTGGATCACCCAGGCGGTGCTGATGCTCGGCAACGCCCTGCAGTCGTGGTGGTGGCTGATGCTGCTGGTGCTGTTCGGCGGCATCGCAGTGTGGCGCGCGCGCCTGCGCGATCCGGAGGCGTTGCGTGCCTGGCACGCGCGCCAGCTGACCCTGCGCGTGGCCGGCCCGTTGCTGCTGAAGGTGGAAACCGCGCGCATCGCCCGCACACTCGGCACGCTGCTCAAGAACGGCGTGCCGTTGCTGTCGTCGCTGACCATCACCCGTCAGGTGACCAGCAACCGTGCCCTGGACCAGGCACTGGCGCAGGCCGCCGAGCAGGTCAAGGGTGGCATCGGCCTGGGCGCGGCGCTGAGCCAGGCCAGGATCTTCCCGCGGCTGGCGCTGCAGATGGTTCAGGTGGGCGAGGAGGCCGGCCAGCTCGACAGCATGCTGCTGAAGGTGGCCGACACCTTCGACCTGGAGTCGCGGCGCTCGATCGACCGCCTGCTCGCCGCACTGGTGCCGGCGCTGACCATCGTGATGACGATCCTGGTGGCGATCATCATGGCCGCCATCCTGCTGCCCCTGCTGAGCCTGACCAGCAACATCCAGTAAACCGCGCTGTCCCTATGCTGACGGCGCACATTCCTTTCACTCATTCGAGGTGACTCATGCAATCAAGGCCACGTAACCTTCGCCGCAACGCCGGCTTCACCCTGCTGGAGATGCTGGCGGTGATCGTGCTGATCGGCATCATCGGCGCGGTGGTGGTGACCCAGGTCGGCAAGAACGTGGAGAAGGGCAAGTACGGCGCCGGCAAGGCGCAGCTCACCACGCTCGGCCAGAAGATCGAGAACTACGCGCTGGACAATGGCGCGCCGCCGCCGCAACTGAAGGATCTGTCGGTGAAGCCGTCCGGCGCGTCCAACTGGCAGGGCCCCTACGCCAAGCCGTCGGACCTGAAGGATCCGTGGGGCCATGCCTTCGGCTACAAGTATCCCGGCGAGCACGGCAATTTCGACCTGATCTTCTACGGTCAGGACGGCCAGCCCGGCGGCGACGGCTACAGCGCGGATTACGGCAACTGGCAATGACAGCCCGGACCGGGGATCGGACAGCGGGGCCCGGGCGCGCAGGTGCCGCCCGGGCCCGGACGCTGTGCGGTGGTGCGTGCCGCAGCAGCGGTCGGCGCGGCGGGTACCGCGGCCTGGCCGCGGGCCCGCAACGTCTGGCGCACGGGTCCCGGGTCCCTGGTTCCCGCTCCCGGGCATGCTCTCCCGCAGGCGGCTGCCCTGCGCAGGATTTCTTCACGGCGGCGCGTTCCCCGGTCCGGCTTCCGCATGCTCCGAGCCCCCGGCGCGTGCGCGGCTTCACCCTGCTTGAAATGCTGGCGGTGATCCTGCTCATAGGCATTGCCGCGGCGGCGGTGTCGGTGTCGGTTTCGCGGGGACTGGCCGCGGCGCGGGTACGCGCGGCCAGCGGCGAACTGGCCGCGACCCTGCGGGCGACCCGTGCCCAGGCGATCGTGCAGGGCCAGCAGAAGCTGTTCGAGCTGGACACTCGCGATCGCAGCTATCACGGCGCGGACGGCCGCACGGCGCGGTTGCCCGAGGGCATGCAACTGTCCATCACGAGCGCCCGCGAGGATCAGCCGGACAACCACACCGGGCGCATCCGTTTCTTTCCCGACGGCAGCTCCACCGGCGGCCACATCATTCTCAAGCGCGGCACCCGCGAGTGGCGCGTCAACGTGGAGTGGCTGACCGGGGCGATCTCGGTGGCATCCAGATGAAGCCGGCCATCGACACCGGGGATCCTGGGCGTGGCCTTGATGACGCGCCGCTGCGTTCGCGCCTGCCCGATGTCGCCGGGTCGCGGCGATGCATCGAGGCAGGACGCGCTGGCGCTGGCGGGCATTGGCCGCGCTGCGGATGCCGGCGGGCGAATCCACGCCGCCAGCGCGGCTTCAGCCTGCTCGAAGTCATCGCCGCGGTGTTGCTGCTGGCGATCGCCTTTGCCGCGTTGATGCGTGTGGCCGGCAGCTCGCTCAACCTCACCGCGCGCGCGGCCGAGCGCAGCCAGGCGGCGATGTGGGCGCGCAGCCTGCTGGACAGCGCGTTCGTGCTCGATCCGCTGAAGATGGGCACGCGCAGCGGGCGTTTCGACAAACGCTACCGCTGGCAGCTGGCGGTGACCCCGTGGAATCCGGTCGCCGGCAGCAAACTGCCGGGCCAGCCGACCGAACCCACCGTGCCGCTGCGGATGGTGCGGCTGGACCTGGATGTGCTGTGGGACGTGGGCAGTCACCACTACACCGCGCATTTCAGCACCCTTCGCCTGCGCCCGGCCGGCGAGCAGGGGCTTGCGCCATGAGGCGGCAGGCCGGCTTCAGCCTGATGGAAGTGCTCGCCGCGCTGGCCTTGCTGGCGTTGTTGCTGGTGGGCGTGTATTCGGGTGTGCGTACCGCCACCCGCAGCGTCAACGGCGGTACCGCCCGGATCGAGCGGCTGGACCGGGTACGCTCGGCCCAGCAGTTCCTGCGCCGCGAGCTGGCGCAGGCCATGGCGCAGCCGCTCGGCCGCGACGCCCGTGGCGATGCGATCTACTTCAGGGGGGAGCCGCACAAGCTGCAGTTCGTGGCGCCGTTGCCCGGCTATCTGGGCAAGCTCGGTCCGCAGATGCAGACGCTGGAGCTGGTCGACAACGACAAGGGCGGCAAGCGCCTGCAGATCCGCTTCGAGACGCCTTCCGCCAACGGCGACAGTCAGGCACCGGACACTGCCGTGTCCGATACCCCCGCACAGGTACTGCTGGATGACGTCACCGAAGCGCGCTTCAGCTATCGCGGTCGCGACGCGCAGGGCCAGGTCGGGCCATGGCAGGCGAGCTGGGCCGATGGCAGGCGTCTGCCATCGCTGGTGCGGATCCAGCTGGATGCGGGCGTGGGCGCCTACTGGCCGCAACTGCTGGCGCCGTTGCGCGTGGACCCGACCGCCAACCGCACCCTGCAGGGTCCGTCGCGCGGAATGCGCATGCGTCCGGTGGGCCAATGACCCGCTGCGCGCGCGGTGCACCGGCCCGGCGTCAGCGGGGGGTCGCGTTGCTGGTGGTGCTGTGGGCGTGCACCTTGCTGGCGATCCTGCTCGGCGGATTCGCCATGCTGGCGCGCACCGAGGGGCTGCAGGCGCGCTACCAGTTTGCGCAGACCCAGGCGCACTACGCCGCCGAAGCCGGCGTGATGCGGGCGATCTGGGGCGTGCAGGATCCAGTCGCGCCGCGGCGCTGGCGTGCCGACGGCCGCATCTACACGCTGCACTTCGACGGGGCCACGGTTCACGTGAGCCTCACGGACGAAGGTGGCAAGGTCGACCTCAACAGTGCCGCGCCGGAGGTGCTTCAGAGCTTCTTCCGGGCGGCCGGGCTCAAGCAACAGGCGGCGCGTGCGCTGACCGGTGCGGTGGTCGACTGGCGCAGCTACGCCCCGGCGGCCGGTCTCGGGCCGGCGTCCACTGCCGACTACCACCCGCGGCACGCGCCGTTCGCCAGCATCGAGGAACTGCAACAGGTGCGCGGGATGACTCCAGCCTTGTACCAGCGCATCGCGCCGCAGATCACGATCTGGTCCGGACGCGAAAGTCCCGACCCGGACAGCGCTCCGCCATGGGCGCTCCAGGCGATCCCGGGGATGACCGCCCAGCAGCGCGCGCGCATCGTCGCGGCAAGGCACAGCCACGACCCGGCCGTGGGTCTGGCCAGCAGCAATGGCGCGACCCAAAGCATCCGCTCGGAGGCTACACTGGCCGGTGGCGCGCGCGCGGTATTGCGCGCCACGGTTCGTTTGCGCGGCGTGCGCTCCGGAGCGCAGCCCTACGCGGTACTGCACTGGCAGGAAGGTGACGCGGAATGAGTACGGCAATGCAATCGCTGCGACCCTGGCTGGAGCGCTCCCGGCGCGCCTGGCGTGCGTCGCCGCTGCCGCGTTTCTTCGCCTGGTGGGCGGGCGAGCTGGTGGCTCTTGCGCCCGAGGCCTGGCGCGGCACCTTCAGCGGCGGCGCGGTCTGGCTGCTGCTGGAGCGCGTCGACGGGTCGTGGCAATTGCGGCGGCTCGGTGCCGGCAACGTGCTGGCGCAGTGGTCGGCGGAGGCGGAACCGGAAACCCAGCAGGCCACGCTGGCGGCAGCCACCGCCGGCGTCGACCCGCAGGATCTGCGCATTGCGCTCTTGCTGCCCCCGTCGGCGGTCTTGCGGCGGCAGCTGGCGTTGCCGCTGGCGGCGGCGGAGAACCTGCATCAGGTGGGTGCCTTCGAGATGGACCGGCAGACCCCGTTCCGTGCCGACCAGGTGCACTACACGGTGCGCGAGCTGCCCCAGCGCGCGCCGCCCGGCCGGCTGCTGGCCGAACTGGTCGCGGTGCCGCGCAGCACGCTCGACCCGCTGCTGGCGCAACTGCGCACGGCTGCCCTGCCGATCGACGCGGTGGATGTGGCACAGGCCGACGGTCGGCTTGGGGTCAACCTGCTGCCGGCCGCGCAAACCCCGCGCCGGCGGCATCCACGTCGCCGGGTCAACCTGGCCCTGACCGCCGCTGCCGTCGTGCTGCTGTTGCTGGTGCTGGGGGAGTGGGTACATAACCGCGAAGTCGCGCTGGCGGCCATGCAAAGCCAGGTCGAGGACCTGCGCGCCGAGGCGCAACAGGTCGCCTCGCTGCGGCAGCGGCTGCAGGCCAATGCCGGTGCCGCCGGGTTCCTGGTCCAGCGCAAGCTGCACAGCGTCGGCAAGCTCGCGCTGCTGGAGGATCTCACCCAGCGTCTGCCCGATACGTCCTGGCTGGAACGGTTGAGCGTGGACAACAGCGGCCAGGTTGGTTTCCAGGGCCAGAGCAAACGTGCCGTGCAGCTGGTCGATGCGTTGAAGGACTCCAAATTGATCCGTGACGCCAGTTTCGAAGGCAGCATCCAGCCCGATCCGGCTACCGGCATGGAGCGCTTCTACCTGGTCGCGCAACTGCGTCAGCCGGCCGCGGACGCGGCCGGCCACGCGGCGGTCGCCGCGCCGGCGCCGGCGGAGTCGGCGCCATGAAGATGACACTGACCACGATGAAGCCGCGCGACAGTCGCATGGCCGCGGTACTGTTGCTGCTGCTCACGCTGCTGTTGGGTTACTTCGTCCTGCTGCACTGGTGGTTCGTCGCGCCATTGCGCGACATCCGTGCGCAGATGGCCGATCTGCGCGACACGCAAAGCCGCTACGCCGCGGCTATCGCGGAGAAGCCGGCGCTGGAGAAGCGCCTGGCGCAGATCGGTGCCGGACAAGCCGCGAACAACGCATTCCTGCCGCAGGCCGATCCGAATGCGGCGACCGCCGGGCTGATGCAGCGCGTGGTCGATGTGGTGGCGGCCCTGCCGCAGGGCGGGCAATGCGACGTGACCCAGAAGATGCCTCTGCCGACCGCGCCACCGGACCAGGCCGAGCCGTACCAGAAGGTCGCGGTCAGCGTCAGCCTGCGTTGCGACATCGAGCCGCTGGCCGCGGTACTGCATGCGCTGGAGCAGGGCCTGCCGTACCTGTTCATCGATGACCTGAGCGTCTACCGCAATCCGGTGACGTCGCGCGAGGGCGGCGCGGCGCCGCTGGAGGTGCAGTTCACCCTCTCCGGCTACCTGCGCCCCGGCGCCCCGGAGACGCCCGGGACACCTGACCAGGCCGGGCCGGACGCCAGCGCGGAGGTGGGCCCATGAACGCAGCCGGAGAGCGCCGCCTGACCACGCCGCTGGCGGTCGTTGCGGTCCTGCTGGGCGCGCTGCTGCTGGCCCTGCTTGCCGGCCTGGGGCGTAGCGTCCATTGGGACGCGGCGCGACCCGCGGCGGCACAGCCGCAACGGCAGGCGCCGGTACGGCCGCCTGCGCCGGTGCCGCTGCAGCACTACGCGCTGGTCTGGCAGAAGCCGTTGTTCAGTCCCGATCGCAAGCCCTCCTCGCAAGCGGCCGGGCCGGCCAGCAACATCGGCGACCTGGCCCTGACCGGGATCATTCTCACGCCGGACGTGCGCATCGCGCTGCTGGAGAATGCGCGCAGCCACGAGCAGATCCGGGTACGAGAGGGGGCCACCTTGCCCGACGGAAGCAACCGGCTGGTCGAACTTCGGCCACGCTCGGCCATCTTCGATGCGCCCAGTGGCCGGGTCGAGCTGAAGCTGCCATCGGGGGCGCCGATCGATGCCCCCAGGGCCAAGGCAGCACCGGCCAGCTCGATGGCCTTCCCACCGCCGCCGGACGAGGACCCGCGCAGTCGGGATCCGAATCGCAGTCACACCGGCCTGTCCGGCGAGCCGGACGACGAGCCGGACGGCGCGCCGCCGGAGGCAGGCTTCAGTGACTCGGACAGCGGCAATTCCATGCTTCCGCCACCGCGGCAGATGAACATGCCGGCAGCGGGTCGCTCCGCTACCAATGAGGGCGCCGATGCCCAGCAGGCCGAGCGCATCCGTCGCTTGCGCGAGGCCATCCAGAAACGTCGTGCAGAGCAGGCCGCGCCCGCGACACACGAAGGAGATCGTTGACCCATGTCGCACCCGTTCCCGATTCATCCCTGGCTCCGTGCCGGCGCGCTGGCGCTGATGGTCTGCCTGGCTGGCTGCGCCAGCCTGCCGCAACCGACCGACAACGGCGAACTGCAGCGTGAAGCGATCGCCGGCACCGAGAAGCCGGTGCCGGCGCCGCTGCCGCTCAACGCCGGCGTCAATCCGCCCGGGCAGGAGGCGGTACAGGCGAAGATCAGCACCGGCACCGGACGCTTCATCAAGCCGCAGGGACTGCCGACCCCGCGCCACGCGGCTGCCGGTCCCGGCGCGGTCACCTTCAACTTCGAGAACCAGCCGGTGCAGGCAGTGGTCAAGGCGATCCTGGGCGACCTGCTGAAGAAGAACTACATCATCGCGCCGGGGGTGCAGGGCAACATCTCCTTCTCCACCGCCGAGCCGGTGGACGCCGACCAGGCCCTGCCGATCCTGGAAACCCTGCTGGCGTGGACCGGCAATGGCCTGGTGCGGCATGGCAGCGGCTACATGGTGGTGCCTTCCAAGGACGCGGTCGGTGGCAACGTGGTGCCGAGCCTGGGTGCGGTGGCGCCGCGCAACGGGCTGCAGGCACGGCTGTTTCCGCTGCAGTACATCTCCGCCACGGAGATGAAGAAGCTGATCAAGCCGTTCGCGCGGCAGGACGCGATCCTGCTGGTCGATCCGGCGCGCAACCTGCTGGTGCTCTCGGGCACGCCCCAGGAGCTGGCCAACTACGAGCGCACCGTGCGCACCTTCGACGTGGACTGGCTGCGCGGCATGTCGGTGGGCGTGTTCAGCCTGCAGCGCGCCAATGTCGGCGAACTGATGCCCAAGCTGGACGCGATGTTCGGCAAGAACGGTGACACGCCGCTGGCAGGCATGCTGCGCTTCATCCCGATCGAGCGCACCAACGCGCTGGTGGTGATCAGCACCCAGCCGGACTACCTGCGTGAGGTGGGTGACTGGATCGCGCGCATCGATCGCGGCGGTGGCAACGAGCCGCAGCTGTACGTCTACGACGTGCGCAACATCAAGGCCTCGGACCTGGCCCGCTACCTGGCCCAGATCTATGCCAGCGGCGGCGGTGGCGGCGGTGGCGGCGGCAATGCCGGCCAGGTGGGCCCGGGGCTCACCTCCGGCACGCTGGGTAGTGCCGACAATGCCAACGGCGGTATCGGCATGGGCAGCCGTGCCGGCAGCTTCGGCAGCAGCGGGTCCGACAGCGGCATGGGCGACAGCGGCGCGCGCGACAGCGGCACCCAGGGCAGCAACCTGGGCAGCGGCGGGGGCATGGGCATGGGCGCCAACGGCGGCAGCGCCGGCTATGGCGGCGGTTCGGCCGCGGGCGGCTTCGGCGGCAGCAGTGGCCTGAGCAACACCACCAGCTCGGCCAACGACCAGCTGTACAGCTCCGCCGACGGCGGCACCCGGATCAGCTCGGTCGACTCGAGCAACCAGCTGCTGGTGCGGACACGCCCGTCGCAATGGTCGGAGATCGAGGCGGCCATCCAGCGCCTGGACACGGTGCCGCTGCAGGTGCAGATCGAGACCCGCATCATGGAGGTGCAGCTGACCGGCCAGTTCCAGTTCGGCGTGCAGTGGTATCTGGAAGGCCTGGTCGGCGGTACGCCCAACAGCGGCGGCGGCATCACCCCCGGCCAGCCGGGCAACCAGCAGCAGTGGGCGCTGGGCAAGGGCGGCATGAGCTACAACCCCACCGGTGATTCGTTCTTCTACTCGTTCCTCAACAACAACCTGCAAGTGGCCCTGCACGCGCAGGAGCAGAGCGGCAACATGAAGACGTTGTCCGCGCCGTCGCTGGTGGTGCTGAACAACCAGGTGGCGCATATCCAGGCAGGTGACCAGATCCCGGTCAACCAGACCTACTTCACCACCGGCCTGGGCACCACCGACACCAACAATCCGACCACGGTCGGCCAGGTGCAGTACATCAGCACCGGCGTGATCCTGGACGTGCAGCCGCGGATCAATCCCGGCGGCCTGGTCTACCTCAACATCAAGCAGCAGGTGAGTGTGCCGGGCAACAAGGACCAGAACGGCAACTACACCATCCAGCAGCGCGAGATTGCCACCCAGGTCGGCGTGCAGAGCGGCCAGACGGTGTTGCTCGGCGGTCTGATCAAGCAGGACGAGGGCGCCGCCAATACCGGTATCCCGGGACTCAACCGGGTGCCGCTGATCGGCCGGCTGTTCGGCACCACCAGCCGCCAGCGCAACCGCTCGGAGCTGATCGTGCTGATCACCCCGCACGTGATCAGCAGCAGCGACGATGCCAAGCGCATCACCGACGAGTACCAGGACAAGTTCGAGTCGCTGGCGCCGCTGCGTCGCCACCCCGCCGGGCAGGACGAGCACGCCGCCTCGAGCATGCCCGCAGCACCCGCCCAGCCGGATGCCGATCCGGCGGCCTTGCAGCGGCAGGCCGAAGCGGCGCTGCAGCAGCACGACTACAAGTCGGCGCAGGAGCTGGCGCTGCGCTCCTGGCGTGGGGGCACCCGCCAGGGGGAGCTGTGCGCACGCAACTGGCAGGTGGTAGCCACCGCCCGCGAGCAGCTCAACGACGCCAAGGGCGCCAGCACCGCCGATGCGTGGAAGCAGCAGTGCCTGGCGCCGCAGTGATGCGGCACTGACCGGGCCGCGCTCCACCGGGGCGCAAGGCCTCGGTTGGCCCGGCCGCGGCAACCTGTGGACGCGGCAGCGGACGCGCGCCCCTGGTGGCAGCCACTTCCGGAGACCGGGCTGGCCCCGACGCGCGCCGTCGCCCGTGCGCACGGTGAGTGCGAGGCCCTGCGAAGGAGTCACGCCAGCGTAGGGGTTTGCGGTCAACCACTGCCGCTATCATGGCGGCGAATGAGCGACGCCTTTCCGATCACCCCGCTGCTGCCGCAGATCCGCGCCTCGCTGGCGCAGACACCGCGGCTGGTACTCGAAGCGCCACCGGGCGCCGGCAAGACCACTCAGGTGCCATTGGCGCTGCTCGATGCGCCATGGCTGGACGGCGCCCGCATCGTGATGCTGGAGCCGCGCCGCATCGCCGCACGCTCGGCCGCACAGTTCATGGCGCAGCAGCTGGGTGAACAGGTTGGGCAGACCGTCGGCTACCGCATCCGGTTCGAGACGCGCGTGAGCGACGCCACCCGCATCGAGGTGGTGACCGAGGGCATCCTCACCCGCATGCTGCAGGACGATCCCGAACTGCGCGGCGTCGGCGCGCTGCTGTTCGACGAGTTCCACGAACGCCACCTGGCCGCCGACCTGGGTGCCGCACTGGCGCTGGACGTGCAGGCCAACCTGCGTCCGGATCTGCGGCTGCTGGTCATGTCCGCCACGCTGGACGGCGAGCGGATCGCACAATGGCTGCGCGCGCCCCGGCTGAGCAGCCCCGGCCGCAGTTTTCCGGTGCGGGTAGAGCATCCACCGGCACGTACCCAGGAAAGCCTGGAGCAGCACCTGCTGCGGGTGACCCGGCAGGCCCTGCAGGAAAATCCCGGCGACGTGCTGGTATTTCTGCCGGGCCGGCGCGAAATAGCGCGCGCACAGGCGACCCTGACCACGGCGCTGGACCGCGACGACGTGGAAGTGCTGCCGCTGCATGGCGAACTGTCGCTGGCCGAGCAGCAGCACGCTTTCGTCCCGGCCGAGCCGGGCAGCCGCCGCATCGTGCTGGCCACCAACGTGGCCGAGTCGAGCGTGACCCTGCCCGGGATCCGCGCGGTGATCGACAGCGGCCTGGCGCGCGAGCCGCGCTTCGACCCGCATTCGGGCTTCACCCGGCTGGAGACGGTGGGCATCTCGCAGGCTTCGGCCGACCAGCGCGCCGGTCGCGCCGGTCGCGTAGCCGCCGGCACCACCTATCGGCTGTGGCCGCAGAGCCGCCGGCTGGAACCGGCGCGCACGCCGGAGCTGGCCCAGGCCGACCTGGCCGGACTGGCGCTGGAACTGGCGGCGTGGGGTAGCGCGGAGCTGCCATGGCTCGATCCGCCGCCGCCCGGGCCGCTGGCGCAGGCGCGCGAACTGCTGCAGCGGCTGGGCGCGCTGGGTGCGGACGAGCGGCTGCGACCGCTGGGCAAGCGCATGCTGCAGCTGGGCGCATCGCCGCGGCTGGCGGCGGCAGCGATGCATGCGCCGGCCGAGCGGCTGGCGCTGGCGGCCGACCTGCTGGCCCTGGCCGAGGCGCGCTCGCCATTGCGTGGCGAGCAGGCGCGCAATGACGACTTCCGCCTGCGCGTGGCCGCGTTGCACGCCTGGCGCGACCGCCGTGGTGGCGGCGCACGCAGCATGGCCGACAGCGGTGCGCTGGCTGCCATCGAGCAGGCCAGCAAGGGTTGGCGCAGACGTCTGGACGTCCGTACCGCAGCCACCGGCGTCCCCGACAGCCATGCCGTCGGCGACCTGCTGGCGCACGCCTTTCCCGATCGCATCGGTTACCGGGATCCGAACAATCCGCGCCGCTACACCCTGGCCAACGGCCGCGGCGCCACCCTGCATGAAGACACCGCGTTGCTGGGCGAGCCCTGGCTGGTGGTGCTGGATCTGCGCCTGGACAGCCGCGACAGCCTGATCCGGGCCGCCGCACCGCTGGATCCGCAGGTGCTCGATCGCGAGTTCGCCGAGCGCTTCGTGCGCGAGCGGGTGCTGCGCTGGAACGAGGGTCGCAGTGCGGTGGAGGCGTTCGAGGAGCAGCGCTTCGACGCCATCGTGCTGCAGCGGCGCAGCGTGCCGGTGCAGCCGCAGGACGCCCTGCCGGCACTGCTGGCGCGGATCCGCAGCAAGGGGCTGGCCAGCCTGCCGTGGAGTGCGTCGGCACGGCGGCTGCGCTCGCGCATGCAGGCGCTGCGCGCCTGGATGCCCGAGCAGGGCCTGCCCGATGTCGGCGACGCGCACCTGCTGCGAGACGCTTGAAGGCCTGGCTGGGGCCATGGCTGGCCGGCAAGCGTGGGCTTGACGCGCTGGCTGCCGAGGAACTGTCGCAGGCATTGGCGGCGATGCTGGATCACGCCCAGCGTCAGTTGTTGGACCAGCAGGCGCCGGACAGCCTGATCGTTCCCAGCGGCCAGGGCCGACGGCTGGAATACGCCGCCGAGGGCGACGCGCCGGAGGCCGCGCCGGTGCTGGCGGTGAAACTGCAGGAGCTGTTCGGCCTGGCCGATACGCCCCGTGTCGGCGGCGGCCGCATCCCCGTCACCCTGCACCTGCTGTCGCCGGCCGGACGACCGATCCAGGTCACCCAGGATCTGAAGGGCTTCTGGGAACGCACCTACCCGGAAGTGAAGAAGGAGCTCAAGGGACGTTATCCGCGCCACCCCTGGCCGGAGGACCCGTGGAGCGCCACTCCCACGCACCGGGCCAAGCCGCGCGGCAGCTAGCGCAGGTCACCGCGACCGTCGTCGCCGCAGTCCCGGCGGTTCGCGGGCACGCGCCGGAGCACCCGGCGCATGCCCATGGCGCCATCGGCTCAGGCGGCCTTGCGCCGGAACAGCTTGCGGAACAGCGCACCGGCTGCGGCGATGATCAGGATCACGAACTTCTTCAGCGCCAGCAACATGATTCCGAGCTTGGCGAACAGGCCGGCCTTGGCGGCAATGCCGCCGGCCACCAGTGCACCGATGCCATAGGCGGCCAGCCGGTCGGTGGAGGCGTTGTAGTCGGCGTAACGCTGGCCGTCGTCGAACTCGGTCATTTGCAGCAGCCGTGGCATGTCCGCCCGCACCTGCGCGAGCCGCCCGATTGGCGCCACTGCATTCAACGACAGGTAACCCTGCCGGCCCAGCACGCGGATGTCGTAGTTCAGCGTGTGGCCCTCCTCGGAGCCGTCCTGGTTGCTGAACTTCACGTCACGTGCCCAGTACAACTTGTGCGAGGCGCTGTCGTAATGCGGTGGCTCGGCCCAGCCGACCAGCTCCACCGCCGGATAGCCTTGCTTGAGGCGTTCGGCGTTGCCATCGCGGTCGTTGCGCTGCAGGTCCTTGAGCATCTCGTCGTAGTCGACCTTGGCCGCGTCTTCGTCCGAGACGTAGCCTTCGTCGGTGTAGGTGACCACCACGGCCCAGCTGTCGGGGTCGAGCAAAACATGCGGATCGCGGCTGGGCAGGATCATGCCCAGGACCTCGTCATCCGGCGGGTTGTTCCACAGGCCGCTGAGCACGCGCTGGGCTTCCTTCGCCGGCAGGTAGCTGTAGTCCGCGCCCAGCGTGAGCGTGGCCTTGGCCGGTCCGATGGCGACCGTGCCGGTCTGTGGGTGCAGCGATTGCACGAAGGCCTCCACTTTGGCCTGGCGCGATGCCTGCGAAGGCACCGGCTGGGCGGCGCGGGCCGGCGAAGCGATCGCCAGCAATGAACAGACGGCCAGCCGCCCGAAGGCGTGCCGGATCGACATGCGTGTCATGTGCAGTCCCCTGTAGCGCGCATCGTGCGCGAGCCGGCCGTCCCCCATGGCCGGCCCGGTAGCCGCTTTTTAGCACGGTCGCCGCGGTGGCGTTATCGAGCCGGGCGCGAGCGCAGCGAACGCGGAAACGAACGGCGTGCCGCACCTGCGCCAGGCGTTGATCGGCCGTGATGCCGCGCGAGCGGTGGTCTCTGCCGCGGGTGCTACAGCTCCGCCTGGGCTTCGGCGACCACGGCCGCCACCAGGTCGGCGACCCGGCGCACGCGGGGAGTCCGCCGCAATTGCGGGTGCAGGACCAGCCACAGCTCCCGCCGGATCGGGCAGGGGAGCGTCTCGATCCGCACCAGCGCGCGGTCGCTCGCCGCCAGAAAATGCGGCAGCACCGCCACCCCCAGGCCGGCACAACACGCTTGCCAGACCACCGCCTGGTCATTGCTGCGCAGGGCGTACGCGCAGTCAGGCAGCTGTGCGTCCAGCCAGCGTTGCTGCGGAACATGCGCCAGGCTGGCGTCATAGCCAAGCCGACGCCATGCATCGCGCGCGTGCGTGGCCAGGTACGCCGCGCTCGCGTACAGGCCGAAGCCGAGTGCGCCCAGCCGACGTGCGGCCAGGCCCTCCTCGCCCGGGCGCCCCAGCCGCAGGGCCAGGTCGCTTTCGTGGCGATGCAGCTGGCTCTCGCGGCTCTCGGCAACGATCTCCAGCTCGAGCCGCGGCCAGGCCGCCAGCTGCGGCGCCAGTCGGGGCAACAGGAACCGGCTGGCAAACGTCGGTGGTGCACTGAGCCGGACCCGGCCCACGTCGGTGGTGGTGCCGGCCGCCGCCAGTCGCAGTGCATCCGCCTCCTCGCCCATCCGGGTGGCGTGCGCACGCAGGACCGCGCCGGCGTCGGTGAGAGTCCATGCGCGTGGCAGCCGGTCGAACAGACGCAGGCCAAGGGCGCGTTCGAGTGCGTCGATGCGTCGCGCAACGGTCGAGTGCTCCACCCCGAGACGCCGCGCCGCCGCGCCCAGCGAGCCGGCGTCGGCCAACGTCGCGAACACGCGGGCGTCGTCCCAGTCGAAAGGCCGGTCTGTGGATTTCTGCACGTTGTCTGGGCGCGAATCGGGGTATTCGGGCAATTCTGCACCAGTCACGATGCGCGCCTCAAGCCATCCGGAGGACGCAAGCCATGAACACTCAGGTCATCCATCTACCGTCGCCGGGCGGGGCCGACGCCCTGCGCGTGGCCCGGATCGATCCGGCCCCGCCGGCGGCGGGCGAAGTGCGGATCCGGCAGCTGGCGGTTGGCGTGAACTACGTGGATGTCTACCAGCGCACCGGGTATTACCCGCTGCCCGGTTTCCCGGCGGTACTGGGGGTCGAGGCCGCGGGCGTGGTCGAAGCGCTCGGCGCGGGCGTGGACGACCTGGCCGTGGGCGATCGCGTGGCCTACTTCGCGCCGCCGTGCGGCGCCTATGCCGGCGCGCGCAATCTTGCCGCGGGCTGGGTGATGCGGCTGCCGGACACGGTAGCGATCGAGCAGGCCGCCGGCGCCATGTTGCGCGGTATCACCGCGCACATGCTGTTCACCCGGGTGCACCCGGTCGGTCCGGACCAGACCGTGCTGGTGCACGCAGCGGCCGGTGGGCTTGGCCTGATCCTGGTGCAGTGGGCGCGCGCGCTGGGCGCGCGCGTGATCGGTACGGTGGGCAGCGAAGCCAAGGCGGAGCTGGCGCGGGAGCATGGCCTGGAAGCGGCGATCCACTATCGCGAGCAGGACTTTGTGGCCCGGACGCTGGAGCTGACCGACGGCCGCGGTGCCGATCTGGTCATCGACGGGGTGGGCGGCCAGACCCTGCTGCGCAGCCTGGCGGCGGCCGCGCCCTTCGGCACGGTCGCCAGCATCGGCCAGACCGCCGGGGCGGCTCCGTCGATCGCCGTGGACGAGCTGGGCCCCGCCCGCTCGGTTGCACTGGCCCGTCCGAGCGCGTTCCGCTATGCCCGCGATGGAGCGGACTACCGTGCTGCCGCCCGGGCGACGCTCGACCGGCTGGCCGGCGGCCTGCGCGTGCACGTTGGCGCGCGGCTGCCCCTGGCGCAGGCGGCGCAGGCGCACCGGCACCTGGAGCGGGGCACCTATCCGGGCGCGCTGCTGCTGATCCCGGAAGACTGATCGCTCATTGCGCCGGTGGCGGCTGTCGGGCAAAGCTGCCGGCGTCGCCGGGGAACACCACCGGGCTCTCGTAGCCGTCGGCGGAGACCGACGATACGCCGAAGAACCAGTCGTCGATCACCACCTCGTCGATCACCGCATGGTCGACATCGCCGACCGCGCGTGCGTACTGCCAACCCGGCGCCGTGGTATCGCGCCAATGCACGCGGTAGCCGGCCGCGCCGGGCACCTTGTGCCAGCGCACGGTGGTATCGGTGGCCAGCGCGCCCGCGATGCTCACGTGGTCCGGCGGCGCGGGCGCCCGGCTCATCGCCGCCATGGTCAGCGCATCCAGTGCGGTGACCCGCGCCAGGTAACCGAAGTCGATGCCCTCGATGGTGTCGCCGTAGTGCACGCCGTGCTCGGTGCGCAGGTCCTGATGCTGGCGGGTGTAGTCCTCGTGCGCCTCGGTGACCCGGATCGCCGGGTAGCCGGCCTGCAGGAACGGCACCTGGTCGCCGCCGCGTCCGTAGCGGTCGGTGCGGTAGACCATGCGCACCGACAGGTCCGGCAGGTACCGGTCGGCCAGCCGCGCCATGTAGCGCGCCACGTTGCGCGAGGGTGAGTCCACCTCGCCGCCGAGGTAGTTCCGCTGGCGCGCCTGTTCGGGCGTCTCGGTACTGCGCGTGCCCTCGGAAAACACCCGCACGGTGGTGTTGTCGTGTACCCCGTTCTGGCCGCGGCTGTTGCCTATGATGTCGTTGTTGAGGTCGGCCTCCACCTGCCACTGATGGGCGGCCGCGTAGTCGGCCAGCAGCTTGCCGCCGTACAGGCCCTGTTCCTCCCCGGACAGCGCCGCGAACACCAGCGTGGCGCGATTGTCCCGGGTCGACAGCAGCCTTGCTGTTTCCAGCACGGCGGCCACGCCGGAGGCATCGTCGTTGGCGCCGGGTGCATCGCCGGTGCTGTTCATGACGTCCGAGACCCGGGAGTCGAGATGGGCGGTCATCACCACCACGCGGTCCGGCTCGGTGCTGCCTGGCTTGATCGCCACCACGTCCATCACCGCGGTCGGTTGCGGCACGCGCTTGCCGCTGACCGTCTGCGAGGGCGTGACGATCTGCAGGCAACCGCCGCAGTCGCGCGAGATCTGCTCGAAGCGCGACTTCACCCAGCGCCGTGCCGCACCGATGCCGCGCGTGTCCGAGTGGGTGTCCGACAAGGTATGGCGGGTGCCAAAGCCGACCAGTTGCGCGACCGTCTCGCGCAGGCGTGCCGCATCCGGGGCGCTGGCCAGCGCCTGCAATGCCGGCTGCTGGTGTGGCTCGGGCAGGGATTGCGCCGGACAGGCGGCTGTGGCCGCCAGCAGGACCAGGCCATGCCATCGAAACGCGCTGGGCATCGGTACTCTCCAATGAAGGCCATTACCGTACTACGGCGTGCATCGACGGATCGCGAACGAGTGGCGTGACCGCTCGGCCCGCGCGCAGCGGCGTGCGACCATGCGCACATGCACATGCAACGATCTCCCCGTGTCGCCGTCATCGGTGGTGGCCCTGCCGGCCTGATGGCGGCCGAGCAGGCGCTGGCCGCCGGCCTGGCCGTGGACCTGTACGAGGCCAAGGGTTCGGTCGGACGCAAGTTTCTGCTGGCCGGCAAGGGCGGGCTCAATCTCACCCATGGCGAACCCGCCGAGGTCTTTGCCGCACGCTACCGCGAGCGCAGCCAGGCGGTGGCGCGCTGGCTGGCCGCCTTCGACGCGCAGGCGCTGCGCAGCTGGGCGCGCGGACTGGGCGTGGAGACCTTCGTCGGCAGTTCCGGGCGGGTGTTCCCGGCCGACATGAAGGCCGCGCCGCTGTTGCGTGGCTGGGTGCACCGGCTGCGCGAAAGCGGCGCGACCTTCCACGTGCACCACCGCTGGCTGGGCTGGAACACCGCCGGCGAGCTGCGCTTTGCCACCGCGGCGGGCGAGCGGAACGTTCGTGCCGATGCCACGGTCCTGGCGCTGGGCGGCGCCAGCTGGCCGCAACTGGGGTCGGACGGACGCTGGGCCGACATCCTGGCCGACGCCGGCGTCGCGCTGGCACCACTGCGGCCGGCCAACTGCGGCTTCGAGCTGGACTGGAGCGAACACCTGCGCACGCGCTTCGCCGGTGCGCCGCTGAAACCCGTGGTGGCGCACTGGCGCGACCGCCATGGCGTGGCGCACCAGCGCCAGGGCGAATGCGTGCTGAGCGAATACGGCATCGAGGGCAGCCTGGTCTACGCGATCGGCGCCGAACTGCGCGAGCAACTGGCCGCGGGCGGCCAGCCGCCGCTCACGCTGGACCTGGCGCCGGGCTATCGCCGGGAGGCGCTGGCGGCGCGGCTGGCCGCACCGCGCGGCAAGCACAGCATCGGCGACTGGTTGCGTCGTCGCGCCGGGCTGGACGCGGCGCGTTGCGCGCTGGTGTTCGAGCTGACCGACAAGGCCACCCTGGCCGACCCCGACGCACTGGCCGCGCACATCAAGGCGCTGCCGCTGCGGCTGCGCGCGCCGCGTCCGGTGGCCGAGGCAATCAGCACCGCCGGCGGGGTACGGCTGGAAGCGCTGGACGAGCAGCTGATGCTGCATGCGCGGCCGGGGGTGTTCTGTGCCGGCGAAATGCTGGATTGGGAGGCGCCCACTGGCGGTTACCTGCTTACCGCCTGCTTCGCCAGCGGTCTGCTGGCCGGCCGCGGCGCGGCGCAATGGCTGGGCCAGGGCGCTCCGGCCTGAGCTGTACAGGCGGGCGCCGGTGTGCCTGCTCGACCCGGGGTCGACCCGATCCGGCCTGCCGATCAACAGCCGATCAAGGGCGCTGAGCGCCGGCCGGGGGGTGGGATCGTCTAAGCCAACCGCCACCCGCGGATTCGCCGGCAAGCCTTCGGACCCCGGCGACCGATGAGGCGACCGGCCTGATCGACGGCGTGCCGCTTAAGGATGCTCTGATCAACCAGACGTAGGCGGCATGATGCTCAGAAGGCCGGCAGGGTGTGTCGTGCGGCGCCGGGCAGACTGGCCGTCTGTTCAAGCCGTGCGGCGCAGCCTGGCGGCCTTTTGAGCATCACCCTTTTCTGCATGGGATTCCGCCGATCGGGGCCGGTTCTGTTTGTCCACAGGCCTTCCTCGCTCCTCAAGGCTGTGACCATCCATGGTCACTCCCCGCCTTCGGTGCGCCGCCTCGACAGACGGCCAGTCTGCCTTCACCGCCACCCCTGTGGCCTGCGAACAAACAGAACCGGTGACGCCTGCGCCTGGTTGATCAGACCATCCTTAAATGCCTGGCTCAGCGGTTGTCCGAAACCGACGGCCGTCCGTGGCTCGCGGCCGTCGCCCGGTCGCCCTTGCGGGCGTAAAGCATGCGGTCGGCCGCCTCCATCAGCGACGCGGCCTCCCAGCCGTGCTGCGGCGCCGCCCCGATGCCGACGCTGGCGCCAGGGCGGGCCGATTCACGCATGGCGGCCTGGTTGAGGCTGTCCTCGATACGCTGGGCGATGAGCTGGGCCTGATCCAGCGAGGTGCGCGGCAGCACCGCCAGGAACTCGTCGCCACCGTAGCGGCCCAGCCGATCGCCTTCGCGCAACATCTCGCGCAGGCGCGCCACCACCCAGACCAGCGCGCGGTCGCCGGCGCTGTGCCCGAACTGGTCGTTGATTGCCTTGAAACGATCCAGGTCGATCATGAAAACACTCAACGGCGCTTGCTCGCGCTCGTGTGCGGCCAGCTCCGCCTCGAGCGCGGCCAGCACGCCACGGCGATTGAGCACGCCGGTGAGAGGGTCCTGGGCCGCCTCGGTCAGCAGGCTCTGGCGCGATGCTTCCCAGTACGTGGCCATCTGGTTGAAGCGCTCGGCCAGGAAGGTCAGTTCATCATTACCGGTGACCCGGGCGCGCACGGCGGCAGTACCTTCCCCCATGCTGCGGGCGGCACGAGCCAGTTCCCGGATCGGGCCCAGCAGCGAGCGCAGGAAGACAGTCACCAGCAGGGCCGCAATGCAAAGCGTCAGCGCCCATGCCGCCACCAGCCAGCGCAGTTGGTGGTGCCGCTGGGCGATCGCGTGCGCATAGCGGGCCTGGACCACGGCCGTGAGCTGGCGGCGGGCCTTGGCGACGTCGTCGATGGCCGCCTGCAGTTCGCCCCGCGCGTCGGCATCTCTCGCAGCATCGTCCTTCGCCGAACGAAGCGTCCGGACCTGCTCGATCAGCCGGCGCACCGAGGGCCGGGCAGCAATCCAGGCTTGCGCGGCCTGATCCACCTCGGCCGCCACGCCGGTGTCCTGGTCAACGGCTTCGATGCCGGCGAAGGTCTTGTCGATGCTGTCCGAAAGCGCCGCGAAGTTGGGGGACGACTCGCCCGACTGCGCTTCCAGCTCGTCCACCAAGGCGCGCTGCAGATAGTGCTCCAGCGTGCTCAGGGGCAGGAGCGTTGTGATCGATTGCTCTACCGACTCGCTGAATGCAGCCTCCTGCTCGTTGAGCACGGACACGCTGACGACACTCAGCACCACCATCGGCGACAAGACCAGGGTCAGAAAAAACGCCAGGCGCTGCGCGACGCTGAGCTGCCGCAACCGCTGCTCCCACTTCATCGACAGACCGCCTCCGAATCGTCCTGTGCGTTGGCACGAGACCCCCTAGAGTAACGGACGGATGGATACCGCGCGGTGATGTGGTGCGGGAAAGCGAACGACCCATCCGAGTGCGGCCGGGTCGCGGGCCTTGAAGACGCCGCCGCCAAGCCCGGAGACCGGGCCATGGATTCCTTTTTCGACGACTTTTTCGGCGAAGTGGACGCGAAGGTACGGATCCGCGGCTCGCCCGCAGGAAGCATGCCGACCGGGCCGGCGATGCCTATTGCGACGTGGGCGCCTTGCTGGTGGCGATCAGCTGGCCCTTGGCAAGCACGTGGCCGTCGATCGCGGCCAGCAGGTCGTCGCGGTCGGCGTCATCGGCCAGGGCCAGGCTGCAGTCCAGCGCGAACACCTGGAAGTGGTAGTGGTGCGGAGCGTCGCCTTGCGGCGGGCGCGGGCCGAAGTAGCCGGTCTGGCCCTGGCCGTTGATGCCCTGGCGCATGCCCCGGACCGCATCGGGCCTGGCCGCCGGAGGCATGCCTTCGGGCAGCTCGTGCAGGCCGGGCGGAATGTTCCAGGCCAGCCAATGCACGAACGGCTGGGGTGTGGGCGCATCCGGGTCCTCGACCAGCAGCACGTAGGAGAGGGCCGCGTCGACCGGGCTCCAGCGAACTGCCGGCGCGATACCGTCGCCGTAAGCGGTGTGGCGGGGCGCGATCATGGCGCCTGCCCGGATCTGCGGCGAGCTGACCTTGATCTCGCCCCGGCTGCGGGCCCGCTCGCGCTGGAAGGCGATCAGGTCCGATGTGTCGTTCGCACGCGTGCCGGAAGGTGGTTGCTGCCGCGTCATCACGCAAACCTCGCTGTCTGGCGTGGAGGGTGCGGGTCGGCCTGGCACCGTGGCGTGAAGGTCGCCGGCCGCAAGCACTCAGGACGCCGGCGCGGTGTCGGGCGTGCCGGCCGCTCGCTGGGGAAAGACGGCGATGCACAGTGCGATCAAACCCAGCAGTACGGCCGACGCGGTGTAGCGGCTCAGCGCCAGGCCGCCCTCGGCGTGGGGTTTGTCCAGCAGGTCGCCTACCACGGCGCCCAGTGGACGGGTCAGGATGAAGGCGGCCCAGAACAGGAAGGTGCGCGAGAGGCGGGTCCGGTAATAGGCCACCGCGAGCAGGGCCAGCATCGCGCCGAAGATCGCCGCGCTTGCCAGGTAGCCCAGGCCGGCGCTGTCGGCGGTCCAGTCTCCCAGGGCGGTACCCAGGGTCTGCGAGAACATGATGGTGACCCAGTAGAACATCTCGCTGCGCGGCGAGCGCACCGAGTCGACCGCGACCGATCCCAGCACCAGGTACCAGGTAAGTAGCGAGCCGAGCAGCAGGAGCAGCAGCAGGCTTGCCCCGCCGGCGTAGCCGATGCCCAGCGAGCGGTCGGCGAAGTCGGCCAGGGTGGTCCCCACCGTGGTGGTCGCGATCACGGTGAGCCAGTAGAGCAGCGGGCGGAACCGGTCGGAGCGGATCTGAACGGTGACGGCGGCGGCGAAAATCAGCGCGAAGATCCCGGTACTTACCAAGTAGCCCAGCTGCATCGACATCGACAGCGCGTCGCCGCCGGTCTCGCCCAGGGTGGTGGCGAAGATCTTGATGACCCAGAACACCAGGGTAACCTGCGGAACCTTGCTCACGATGTCCTTGCGTTGCATGGGGCCTCCATGGGCCGGCTGGTACGGGCGCCCAGTGTGCAGCACTCCGGCACAGGCTGCATCGTGGCGCCGGTCCAGCAGGAAAAAGGAGGTGTTCGTGCGGTAACGACTGCCCGCACGCTTGGCCGGTCGTGAAGGAAACGCGTCCGCCCGCGTGTGGATGGCTGTGCGGGCACGCTCTTTTTCGTGACGCGCATTGCAGCTCTCGACGCCGGTCGGGATTCGGTGTGCCGAGCAGGCAAGCGTTCGGAAAGCGCCCTGGCAAAGACGTTACACTTTCGCTCCGGGCGATTGCCGCTGGCGCCTCCTGGTGGATGGCCTGCGAGCGGTGGACCGGATCGGTGCCATGTAGCGGCATCGGTGCGTCGGCCGACGATTGAGTGGCTTGTGCGTTGCGGAGGCGGGACGAACCAGAAGGGATCGATGATGCGCTGGTCAGGTAATTCTCGTTCAGAGGTGGAGGCATGAGGGGTGCAAGCCGCGCCTGGTGGCCTGCCGCCCTGGCGCTGCCTTTGCTGATGCTCTGGGCGGGCGCCACCGCGGCCAGTTCCCTGCCACAGGATCTGGCCGACCTGTCGCTGGAGGATCTCGGCAACGTGGTGGTTTCATCGGTGGCCCGCAGCCCGGAGCCGCTGAGCGACGCACCGGCGGCCGTGTTCGTGATCGGCCACGACGAGATCATGCGCTCCGGCGCCACCAGCCTGCCGGAGATCCTGCGGCTTGCACCGAACCTGGAAGTCTTCCGTACCAGTCCATCCGGGTACACCATCACCGCGCGTGGCTTCAGTGGCAACGATGCGGCGCAGAACTTCTCCAACAAGTTGCTGGTGCTGATCGACGGCCGCAGCGTGTACTCGCCGATCTTCTCGGGGATGTACTGGGACGACCAGTTCGTGCTTCCGCAGGACATCGAACGGATCGAAGTGGTCAGCGGGCCGGGTGGGGCGTTGTGGGGCGCCAACGCGGTCAACGGGGTAATCAACATCATCACCCGTTCGGCCGACCAGACCCAGGGCGGCCGGCTCACCGCGGCCGTTGGAAACCGCGAACACGGAGCGTCGGCGCAATACGGCGGCCGGCTCGGCCGGTCCGCCTACTACCGGCTGTATGCGCACGACTGGCATCGTGCGGCGTTCGACAATGCGTCGGGCCAGGATGCGCAGGACGACTGGCGCAAGCGGCAGTTGGGCTTCCGCCTGGATTGGGATGCGGGTGCGGTCGACGCACTGATGGTCCAGGGCGACCTGCACGACGGTTACCAGGGCCAGGCGGGAAGCACCGACGCTCGAAGCACCGAGGGCGATCTGCTGGCGCGCTGGGAACACACCATCAGCGGCACGGCGAGCCTGCGCGTGCAGGCCTACTACGATCATGTGCATCGCTGGGACGAGGCTACCGGCTCGGGTTTCTCCCTGGACACCTCGGATCTGGAGATGCAGCACACCTTCTCCGTGGGCGAACGCCAGCGCGTGACCTGGGGCGGTGGCGACCGCATGTACCACTACGACATCGTCCCGCGTATCGCTGCAGCCAGCTCGCTGCTGTGGGATCCGGCGGTGAATACCCAGCATCTGACCAACGCGTTCATCCAGGACCGGGTCCGGCTCGGCCGGCAGACCACGCTCACGCTCGGCCTGAAAGCCGAGGACGATCCCTACGCCGGGGTGTCGCTGATGCCCAGCACGCGACTGTCCTGGAAGCCGAGTGCGGACCTGATGGTGTGGGCGGCCGCCTCGCGCGCGGTGCGCACCCCCACGCCCTTCGACGAGGACGTGGTGGAGAAGCTTGGCACGGCCACGTTCCTTACCGGCAACCCGGCCTTCCGGCGCGAGAAGCTGACGGCGTACGAGGCCGGCTGGCGCCAGCAGTTCGGCATGCGCGCAACGATATCCATGTCGCTGTACTACAACTTCTACGACGACCTGAAGACGATCGAGCTGTCGCCGACCGGGCTGCCGCTGCTGTGGGGCAACGCCATGGAGGGCCACACCTACGGCGTGGAAACCTGGGGTAGCTATGCGGTGCGCGACGGATGGCGGCTGGGCGCGGGCTTCACCAGCCAGCGCCAGCACCTGCGCTTCAAGCCGGGCGCCAGCAGGTTGCTGGGGGTGGCCCAGGCCGGTGACGATCCGACCCATTACGGCTTCATCCGCTCGATGATCAACCTGTCCGACCACTGGACGCTCGATGCCGATCTGCGCGGCGTCGGTGCCTTGCCTGATCCGAAGGTGCCCGGGTATGTGGAACTCAACGCCCGCCTGGGCTGGCGGGTGAGCGACACGCTGCAGTTCTCCCTGTCGGGCTTCAACCTGTTGCACCCCTGGCACCAGGAACGTGGGTTTCCCGGCGCCGATCGCATCGGGCGCAGCGTGACGTTCGACACGCGCGTGACGTTTTGATGAGACGCACCGTCGACAGGGCCATGCGTGTCCGTGTTCCGCCGAGCCTGCCTGCCGGCGCCGCACCGACGGGCATTCGCGGCCGACTGCGCGCACGTGTGCCGGCATATCTGCTGGGTTTGCTGCTGACGGGCGCCAACGCCCCTGTGCTGGCACAGCCGAACGTGCTGCCGCACCCGACCATTTCGCTGGAATATGCGGTCAAGGCAACCTACATCTACAAGCTTGCGCCCTTCGTCAACTGGCCGCCGGCGGCGTTCGCGGCATCCGACGCGCCGTTCCGGATCTGCGTGGTGGGCAACGATCCCTTCGACGATTACCTGCAACGGGCCGTGGCCGGAAAACGCGTGGGTACGCATCCGTTCGAGGTCCGGCGCCTCGATGCGCTGACCCCGGCGGCAGGCTGCCATATTGCCTTCATCGGTCAGCTGCAGTCGCAAAGCCTGGCGCAGGCACTGGATGCGGTAAAGGGTCGGCCGGTGCTGACGGTGACCGATTCGGACTCGCCAGGTGGCATCGTGCAATTCGTGATCGAGCAGGGGCGGGTGCGCTTCGAAGTCGACGCGGATGCTGCCGCGCGTAACCATCTGACCATCAGCTCGAAGCTCCTGAGCCTGGCCACGGCGGTCAAGGGGGCGCCGTGAAGCGAAGCCAGCCGAGCCAGATCTTCGCGTTCCGGCCATTCACCTCGGTGGTGGCCGCGATGCTGCTTCTGGTCGCTGGCGTGCTCGCCGCCGCCTACCAGCATCATGCCGGACAGGCGGAACATCGCAGCCAGCTCACCGTGCAGGCAAAGATCCTGGCCGCCAGCGTGACCGCGGCGATCGCCTTCGACGACCGGGCGGCAGCGCGCGAGTATGTCGACGCATTGATGCTTGACCCGCGCCTGGACGCGGTGGCGGTCTACAACGAGGCGCATCGCAAGGTGGCCGGCTTCCAGCGGCCCGGCAGCGATCCGATAGCCGATCTTCTGCGCCGTGGAGGCCCGTTGCCGGACGACCCGCTGCTGGTGGAAGTGCCGGCGCGGCAGGGCGGTACCGCGATCGGCAGGGTCTACCTGCGCGCCACGGAGCCCCCGGTCAGCGTGCAGCTGGCACGCTACAGCGGCGTGGGGCTGTTGACGCTGATGGCGGTATTGACGCTTTCGGCGCTGGGCGTGGCCCAACGCACGCTGACCCGTGCGAACGTTGCGTTGCACCAGCGAGCGTTGCAGCTGGCGGAGGCCAACGAACGCCTCAGTGCCGAGATGGAGCAACGCAGCCGTACCGAGGAGGCGCTTCGGCAGAGCCAGAAGATGGAAGCGATCGGGCAGCTGTCCGGCGGTGTCGCGCACGACTTCAACAACCTGCTGATGATCATCCGCGGCAGCCTGCATCGTTTGCAGACGCGGCTGCAGCGGGACGACCAGGTAGTGGAGCGGATCGGCCACTTCGTTCGCCGGTGCATCGGCGACGATGCCGGCCCGGCCAGCTCGGTGCCGCCGCTGTCATCCGAAGACCTCGCGTGGTTGGACGATCGCCCGACGCGGTATGCGAAGGTCGCTCACTACCTGGACATGGCCCAGGACGGTATCGAGCGCGCCGCGAGCCTCACTCAACGGTTGCTGAGTTTTGCGCGGCGCCAGCCGCTATCGCCAAAGCGGCTGAATCTGGATGATCTGGTCCGCGGCATCCAGCCGTTGCTGCAGCACTCGGCCGGTGCCAATGCCAGGAGCGAGTATCGGCTGGACTCCCGCTGGGAGGTGCTGTGCGACGCCAACCAGATGGAGAACGCGATCCTGAACCTGGTCATCAACGGTTGCGACGCCATGCCCGAGGGCGGACAGATCACCGTAGCCACCGCCGATGTGCGCGTCGACGCCGAGCATCCGCTCGATGATCTTCCGCCAGGCGACTACGTGCACCTGTCGGTGCAGGACACCGGCACCGGCATGAGCGACGAAGTAAGGCGCAAGGCGTTCGACCCGTTCTTCACCACCAAGCCGGTAGGCAAGGGCACCGGCCTGGGGTTGAGCACCATCCTGGGCTATGTTCTCCAATCCCATGGCGTTGCCACTATCCAGAGCGAACTGGGTCGCGGCACCACCGTCCACATCTTCCTGCCGCGCGACGGCAGTGTCGACACGCCCAGCGAGGAGGCCTGATGCCCGGCGCCGATCCATCCGCCACCCGTGTCCTGCTGGTCGAGGACGAGGCGTTCCTGCGCGAACTGGTCAGGGAGAACCTGGTGGACGCGGGCTACAGCGTGCTGGAGGCCTGCGACGGCAACAGCGGGCTGAAGGTACTGCAGTCCGATGCACCCATAGACGTGTTGCTGAGCGATATCAAGCTGCCGGACATCGATGGCTACCAGGTGGCCGAAGCCGGTCGAGCAATGCGCCAGGGGCTCAAGGTGGTGCTGATGACCGGCTACGCGCCCTCGCCGTTGCCAGCGACCCTGCAATCGGTGGTGTACCGGGTGCTGCAGAAGCCGTTTTCGCTGGAGGTGCTCACCGAGACGGTGGAGGCCGCTCTGCACAGCTGAGCGGCCTGGCCGCGCACGACCTTTACCCGGCTCGCTCGATCGCTTCGTTGCTGGCCATCAGCCGCCGGAGCCCGCACAGGTCGCAGCGCGAAAAGGTCCCTGCCGCGCGGCCACGGTCGCTTGGGCTCAGCCCAGCGGCCGTACCCGGAAGTTGCGCCCCTTGATCCTGCCCGCACGCAGCCGCTCGAGCGCCTTGCTGGCCAGAGCGCGGCTGATCGCCACGTAGGCGCGGGTGGCGAACACGTCGATCTTGCCGATGTCCTTCGCGTCCAGGCCGGCCTCGCCGGTGAGTGCTCCGAGGATGTCGCCCGGGCGCAGTTTGTCCTGACGGCCGGCATCGATCACCAGTGTCTTCATCGGCGCCAGGTGCAGCGTCTTGCCGCGCGGCGGCGCCAGTTTCAGCGGACGCCAGGACAGCGGGCCGCCCATGGCATCCTCGATGTTGCCCGCCTTGGGGCGCTCGCGCGCGGTGCACAGGGTGATCGCCACCCCCGACTCGCCGGCGCGGCCGGTGCGGCCGATCCGGTGGGTGTGGGTATCCGGATCGTGCGCAATGTCGTAGCTGACCACCAGCGGCAGCGCGGCGATGTCCAAACCGCGCGCGGCCACGTCGGTGGCCACCAGCACCGCGCAGCTGTGGTTGGCGAAGCGCACCAGCACTTCGTCGCGGTCGCGCTGCTCCATGTCGCCGTGCAGGGCGAGCGCGGAAAAACCGCGCCGGTCCAGCTCCTGCGCCAGCGCGTCGACGTCCTTGCGCATGTTGCAGAACACCAGAGCGCGCTCGGCCTGCTCGCCAGCCAGCAGCTGCGCCAGCGCGTCGGTCTTGTGCGCCGGCTCGACCTCGATGAAGCGTTGCTCGATCGCCGGTGCGCTGGACGGTCCGGTGGCCACGGTCACTTCCACCGGATCGTGCTGCAGGCGCTGGCTGACCGCGCGGATGGCGTCCGGCCAGGTGGCCGAGAACAGCAGCGTCTGATGGTGCCTGGCGATGCGCCCGACGATGTCGTCGATCGCCTCGGCAAAGCCCATGTCCAGCATGCGGTCGGCCTCGTCCAGCACCAGCACCCGGATGCCGCCGCCATGCAGGCTGCCGCGCTTGAGGTGTTCCTGCACCCGGCCGGGGGTGCCGACCACGATGTGCGGATCGTGCGTGAGCGAAGCCAGCTGCGGTCCCAGCGGCATGCCGCCACACAGGGTCAGCAGTTTCACGTTGGGAATGTTGGCGGCCAGCTTGCGGATCGCCTTGCTGACCTGGTCGGCCAGTTCGCGGGTGGGACACAGCACCAGCGCCTGCAGCCGGATCGTGTCCGGATCCAGCGATTGCAGCAGCCCCAGGCCGAAGGCGGCGGTCTTGCCGCTGCCGGTCTGTGCCTGCGCGATCACGTCGCGCCCGGCCAGCAGTGGCGGCAGGCTTTGGGCCTGCACCGGGGTCATCTCGGTGTAGCCAAGGGCATCCACACTGGCGAGCAGGGCGGGCTTGAGCGGAAGCGTGTCGAAAGCGGTCATGCGCCATGATCGCATCTCCGCGCTGCGGCGGCTTGCCGCGATGATGGAAAATCGGCGCGGGTGAGCCGGCGCGGCCGCTCGTGGCAGGCACTTTCGGGGCTGAGCACTGGCCTGCCGAGCGGGCGCGAGCGGCACGCTAGCCGCCGGCTGAAGCGCTCCTGCCCGCGCGGTGGGCGGGATGCAGGACGCGCCGTTTGCGCTTCGGTGGCGGTGTCCCCATGGCGGTGGCGATCGCCTGTTGCAGCTCGGCCTGGGCGAAGGGCTTGGTCAGTCGCACCAGGGCCCGCGCGTGGGTGTCGGGCAGTTCCGCATAGCCGGAGGCAAGGATCACCGGCAGGTCCGGCTGCGTCTCGCGGACGCGCAAGGCCAGTTCGGCTCCGGTCATGCCGGGCATGGCGTGGTCGGTCACCATCAGATCCACCCGCTGTCCCCGGGCCAGGTGTGCAAGCGCGTCGTTGCCGGAGCTGGCGCCACTGGCGTGGTGTCCCAACTCCTGCAGCAGCGCAATGGTGCCCTGCAGTACCAGTGCGTCGTCGTCGACCACCAGTACCTCCAGCGGCGTGACGACGTCTGCGGGCTGGATGCCCGGAGTTGCCTCGGGCACCGGTCGGATCTCCGGGTAGCGGGTCGCCGGCAGCCACATCCGCACCGTGGTGCCCGCCCCGGGCCGGCTCTCCAGCAACAGGCGGCCGCCGGATTGCTCGGCCAGCCCCTGTGCCATGGACAACCCCAGCCCGGAGCCCTTGCCCGTGCCCTTGGTGGAGAAGAACGGCTCAGTCGCCCGCTGCACGGTGACCTCATCCATGCCCTCGCCTTCATCGCGCACCCACAGGCAGACGTAGTCGCCCGACGGCAGTCCACTGGCATGTCCGTCTTCCACCGGCTCGGCACCGGCGCCGATCTCCAGGGTGCCGCCGGCGTCATGCATCGCATCGCGCCCGTTCGCCGCCAGGTTCAGCAGGGCCACTTCCAGCTGGCTGCTGTCCACCAGGACCGGCGGCAGTGGCAGCATGAACCGGGTCCGCACCTCCACCCCCGGGCCGATCGTGCGCTGCAGCGTCTGCATCATGTGGTTGACCAGTGCCGGCAGGTCGGTCGGCTCCAGGCGCAAGGTCTGGCGGCGGGCAAACGAAAGCAGGCGCTGGGTCAGCCCCGCGCCGCGCTCGACGCCGGCCAAGGCATTGCCCAGCAGCGCCTGCGCCCGCGGCTCGTCCGGCAGCCACTTGCGCATCAGTTCCAGGCTGCTCATCACCGCCATCAGAAGGTTGTTGAAGTCGTGCGCAACGCCGCCGGTGAGCTGGCCGATCGCCTCGGACTTCTGCGACTGGAAAAGCGCCTCGCGGGCCACGGCCATGGCGCGCTCGGCCTGTTTCTTGTCGGTGACGTCGCGGGTGATCTTGGCGAAGCCGACAGGACGGCCCTGGTGGTCGTCGATGCGGTCGATCACCACGTGGGCGAGGAAGCGATTGCCGTCCTTGCGAACCCGCCAGCCCTCGCCTTCGAAGCGGCCTTCGCGGCGCGCGATCGCCAGGTTCGCCGTGGGCCGGTGCTGCTCGACATCCTCGGGCGTGTAGAAAGTGGAAAAGTGGCGGCCCAGGACTTCCTGTTCGCGGTAGCCCTTGATCCGCTCGGCGCCGGCGTTCCAGCTGGCCACGTGGCCTTCCAGGTCCAGCATGTAGATGGCGTAGTCGGCCACCCCCTGCACCAGCAGGCGGAACTGCTCCTGGCTGTGCCGCAGCTTTTCCTCGGCGTGGCGGCGCTCGGTCAGGTCGCGGGTGATCTTGGCAAAGCCAATCAGCACGCCATCGTCGGACCGGATCGGGTCGACCACCACGTTGGCCCAGAAACAGGTGCCATCCTTGCGCACACGCCAGCCTTCGCCCTCGAAGCGGCCCTCACGCTCCGCGGTGGCCAGTGCACGCGCCGGCAGGCCGCTGGCGCGGTCCTCGCGGGTGTAGAAGCAGCTGAAATGGCGGCCGATGATCTCGTCCGCGCGATAGCCCTTGAACCGTTCGGCGCCGGTGTTCCAGCTGGATATCTCGCCCGACGGGGAGAGCATGTAGATGGCGTAGTCGGTGATCGCGTTGACCAGCTGCCGGTATTTGCTTTCGTCGTTCATGAGTTCCGTGATCGATGCCTCAGTGACCGCCAGGGCGCGAAGGCCACATGGGATCGCCCATTCCGGTCCAGGCCACTCTCTTTCCCGAACATGTGTGGCATCCCACGCCTGAGCGCGGCGTGCTGTCCAGCCCGGGGTCGCGGCAAGGCAGCACCCCACCTTACGCGGCAGACCGTGTCCGGGTCGACCCCTCGATCCCGATCATCTTCGAATCTGCCGCCTCCACGTGAACGTTGCAAGCGGTTGCATCACGTTTTGGGAGGCTCGCGCTCGCGGCATCGAGGTGCGGCGCTGCCGGTTGCTTTTCACCACTGCGTGCGGCCGGGCAGCAGGCCCTTGAGCTCGGCGTCGGTGAGGTTGCGCCACTGGCCGGGCTTGAGGTGACCGAGCTTGATATTGACCACGCGGATACGGCGCAGTTGCGTGACGCGGTAGCCGAAGGCGGCGGCCATCAGCCGGATCTGCCGGTTCAGGCCCTGGGTCAGCACGATGCCGAAACCGAATCTCGCGATCTTGCGCACGCGGCAGGGCAGCGTGGTCTGGCGGTGAATGCGCACGCCCTTGGCCATGCCGGCCAGGAAGGCATCGGTGACCGGCTTGTTCACACCGACCAGATACTCCTTCTCGTGGTGGTTCTCCGCACGCAGGATCTCGTTGACGATGTCGCCGTTGCTGGTCAGCAGGATCAGCCCTTCGGAGTCCTTGTCCAGCCGACCGATCGGGAAGATCCGCTGCGGGTGGTCGACAAAGTCGACGATGTTGCCGTCGACGGTCGAATCGGTGGTGCAGGTGATCCCGACCGGTTTGTTCAGCGCGATGTAGACGGCCTTCTTGGCGGCCGGCGTGGTGGCCAGGATGCGTGCGCGGACGACCTCGCCATCCACACGCACCTCGTCGCCCTCGAGCGCCTTGGCGCCGGTGGTCACCACCTCGCCGTTGATGGTCACACGCCCGGCCAGCAACAGCTCGTCCGCTTCACGGCGCGAGCACAGGCCGGCTTCGCTGATGTATTTGTTGACGCGCATGTCGGGGCCGGGAGAGGGAACGGGGAACGGGAACCTGCAGGATCGTGCGGCGAGGGCGGAGTCTCAGGGGTTCGGGCAGGGAGTGCGGCTTGCAAGCGCGACGAACCCCCTGGGCGCCGTTCCCAGGCCGGCGTCCATCACGAGCGCAGCCCTACGCCACGCTTGAGCAGTTGCAGTGCCACGATCGACAGCGCCACCACGAACCCCAGCATCACCGCGAAGGCCATGCCGACGTTCACGTCGCTGATGCCCAGCACGCCGAAGCGGAACGCATTGACCATGTACAGGATCGGGTTGACCCGCGAGATCGCCTGCCACGGCTCGGCCAGCATGTTGACCGAGTAGAACACGCCACCCAGGTAGGTCAGCGGGGTCAGCACGAAGGTGGGCACCAGCGCGACGTCGTCGAACTTCTTGGCGAAGACCGCGTTGACGAAGCCGGCCAGGGCGAAGATGGTCGAGCCGAGCAGCACCGACAGGAAGGTAATCAGCGGGTGCACCACGTGCAGCGAGGTGAAGAACAGCGCGATCAGCAGAACCATCGCGCCGACCACCAGGCCACGCACCACCGAACCGATCACGTAGCCGGTGAGGATTACCCAGTTGGGCATCGGCGAGACCAGCATCTCTTCCACCGCGCGGCTGAACTTGGCGCCGAAGAACGAGCTGGAAATGTTGGCGTAGCTGTTGTTGATGATGCTCATCATCACCAGCCCGGGCACGATGTACTGCATGTAGCTGAAGCCGCCCTCGATGGTGCCGATACGGCTGCCGATCAGCTTGCCGAAGATCACGAAATACAGCGTCATGGTGATCGCCGGCGGAATCAGCGTCTGCGTCCAGATGCGCACGATGCGCATGATCTCGCGCCGGGTGATGGTGTACAGCGCAACCAGGTTGGCCGAACCGCTCATGCCGCTTTCTCCCTGCCGCCTTCGACCAGTCGCACGAACAGTTCCTCCAGCCGGTTGGTCTTGTTGCGCATCGACTTGACCACGATGCCGTGTTCGGTCAGCGCCGAGAACAGCGCGTTCAGATCGCGCGTGCGGGCCATCTCGGCCTCCAGGGTGTGCTCGTCCACGCGGCGCAGCGCCACGTCGGCCAAGGCCGGCAACTGCGCCGGCGCCTCGATCACGTCGAGGATGAAAGTCTCCACATCGAGCGTGGCAAGCAGCCGCTTCATGCGAGGTGTTCTGCACGATGGTGCCGTGATCGATGATGGCGATGTTGCGGCACAGCTGCTCGGCTTCCTCCAGGTAATGCGTGGTCAGGATCACCGTGGTGCCGGCCGCGTTGATGCCGCTGACGAACTGCCACATGGAGCGACGGATCTCGATGTCGACGCCGGCGGTGGGCTCGTCCAGGATCAGCAGCCTGGGCTCGTTCATCATTGCGCGGGCGATCATCAGGCGGCGCTTCATGCCGCCGGAGAGCATCCGCGCCTGGTCGTGCGCCTTGTCCCACAGGCGCAGTTCCTTCAGGTATTTCTCCGCGCGCTGCGCGGCGATCCTGCGGGGGATGCCGTAGAAACCGGCCTCGTTGACACAGATGTCGAACGGTTTCTCGAACTGGTTGAAGTTGATTTCCTGCGGCACCAGGCCGATCAGCTTCATCGCCTCGTTGCGCTGCCGGTTGACCGACAGGCCGAACACCTGCGCGTCGCCCCCGGTGGAATTGACCAGCGAGGAAAGGATCCCGATCAGGGTCGACTTGCCGGCGCCGTTGGGGCCGAGCAGGGCGAAGAAATCACCCGGTTGCACGGTCAGCGAGACCCCCTTGAGCGCCTCCACGCCGTTGCCGTAGGTCTTGCGGAGATTGTCGACGACGAGTGCGGGGGGCGAACCGTGTTGCTGCGGGGACATGGCGGTACCGTCGATTGAGTGGGCGGTTGGCAGGCCGCAACCGGCCGATGTGTGGCCGGCCAGCGGTGGGATCAAGCCCGGCACCCGCGCAAACACGGCAGGAGGCGCATCCTGCCGGACCGGCGCGGGAACCTTATGTCGGCCAAGACGTTTATTATACGGGGCCGACCCCTGCTGTCCGGTGCCCCGGGCGCAACATAGCGTTCACGGAGACTCATGGCCGACCATTTCACCCTTCGCCTCGTCGACAGCCACATGCTCGCTCCCAGCGTGCGCCACCTGGTGTTCGAGCGGGTCGACGGACAGCCGCTGGCATTCCTGCCGGGCCAGTTCCTGCAGGTCCATTTCCACTACGACGACGGCACCGCCACCAAGCGCAGCTACTCGGTCGCCACGGTGGGTGACGGCCACAGTCCGGTGCAGCGGATCGAGATTGCCGTGAGCTATGTCGAGGGCGGCGCGGCCACCGGCCTGCTGGGCAACCTGCAGCACGGCCAGACGGTCGAGGCCAGCGGCCCCTACGGGCGCTTCTGCCTGCAGCCGGGCGATACCCATCCGCGCTACCTGCTGCTGGCCACCGGCACCGGGGTGACGCCGTACCGGGCGATGCTGCCGCTGTTCGAGAAACTGCTGGCGACCGGCGACCGCGAGGTGGTGCTGCTGTACGGCGCCCGCTGCGAGGGCGAGCTGCTGTATGGCGAGGAGTTCGAGGCGTTCGCGCAGAGCCACCCGGGCTTCACCTTCCACGGCTGCCTCAGCCGCGAGCCGCGCAAGACGCCTCGCCCGCATGATCGCAGCGGCTACGTGCAGGCGGTGCTGAGCGAGATCCAGCCGCATGCGGACCGCGACATCGCCTACCTGTGCGGCAACCCGAACATGGTCGACAACGCGTTTGCGGCCCTGAAGGAAGCCGGCCTGCCGGTGTCGCAGATCCGCCGCGAGAAGTACGTTTCCTCGCGCTGATCGACGGCGCGTTTACGCTTCAAAAAGGGCTGGGAAAGTAGCTGCCAAGAGGCGTCGCACTTGCCGGTGCACACTTGTGGGCGACGCTTCTTAAGCGGAACCCCATCGCGCGCACAGGTGGCATCCGCCAAACGCCATCAGCAGTTTCCAGTCCAGAACGCCAATCGGCCGCCGCACACTGCTTGCCTTTATGCCTTCAAGGTTATGGCCGGCGCGACGATAACTATCTGGTCGGCTTAAGCGTGCTGCTCACCACCCATCTGTTAGCCACCCGCGAACCGGGCACCGTCAAATACGTGACAGGCGTCACGATTTCAGGCGGAAGTCCGTCGCGTGTCATAAAGACCGTGGCGGTCGTGCCGAAAGCACCATCAAGGCCGGGAATTTCCCCGGGCGCTTCTGAGGGATGCGGGCATGACGACTCGGTACGGCAAGTTCGTGATTGGTGGCCTGGCAGCCTCCCTGCTCACCTTGCTGCCCGGCCCGGCGACCGCCGACCAGGCATCATCCACGCTGCGGGTCTCGCTGCGGGTGGTGGCCTCTTGCCGCGTACAGACCCAGCCACTGGCCCTGTCGGATTACGTCTCTGGCGGTCTATCCACCGGCACCGCGTCGCCCGGTGCGCTCGACGTGACCTGCGCTCGCGGCACGCCGGCCGCCGTCTATCTGGAAGGTGATCGCACACTGCAGAGCCGGGAAGGCGCCAGCGTGACGTACGAAGTGCGCGCCAACGGGGCACCCTGGAGGGTGGGCGAGGCTATCCACGTCAAAGGCCTGGGGCAGACGCCGGTACACCTGGCCTTGTCCGGCTCGGTGCCGGCAGGGCAGCGGATTCCCACGGGCGACTACGAAAACCAGGTGGTGGTGCGCGTCGTCTACTGAGGGGCGCCGTGACGGCCCTCGAGCATGGCCATGTCCGCGGCGCCATTGGACTCAGTAGTACACGTACACGGTCACCGCGTCACGATAGTCACCTGCCGGTGGCATGCCCTGGTTGGGCGGGATCTTGCCACAGACGACGAAATCCTGGGTCGCCGTACTTCCGGTCTGGGTGTCGGTGCCGTCGGTGTTGCCCCAGGGCAGGGTGCAATTGATACCGCTGTATAAGGCGTAAGGCACGTAATCGCTGTGCGTGGGGCCACCGCGCATGCGCCGTGTGGTCCCGTCGTAGTTCTTGCCGGTGTCCAGTCCGACCCGATACCCAGTATGCCGGTTGCAGGCGACAGTCAAGGTGGTGGTTGCCGTGGCGTTGCTCGGGTCGCCGGTCGCGGCAACGCCGAAATCCAGCGCATCGGTGTAGACCTGACAGGTAGGCTGCAGGGTCGCCATGACCTTGAAGCCGACGATGGTGCCGCCCGAAGTGCCGGTACACCCGCCAGACGTCCCTGTGTCGATGCCCACGTCGGCGTTGGTATACAGCGCGCTGTAGGTCCCGCTCCCGGTAAACCAGGACTGGTTGGCTGCAAGGGTGGCGTAGATGGGCACTGTCACCGGCGCAGTCGTGCCCGACGCCGGGACGCTTGCAGCAGCCACAAACGGGGTTCCCCAGGTCGAGGGCGAGGCGTTGCTGCCCCACGTATTCTGGCCGCTGGGATCCTTGTACAACTGGTAGGAGATCGCGCCGTTGCCCGCGTTGGTTAGCGATCTCTGCGCCCCGCCGCCAGGGTTGCCAAGGCTGATGCAGACGTCGACGGTCCTCGCTACGGCCGTGGAGTTCGTGCAGAAGTACGTGACGTAGCCGGTCGTCTGCAGGTTGCTGTTGCCGTTGCCGTTGAAAAGGCTTTGGCCCAACAAGGACGGGTCCGCAATGCCGAAATTGATGCTCGTAACCGTGGCCGTACAATTGATGCCAGCCACGCTGGCCTGCGCCGTGCTCAGCGGGGCCAGGCCGGCGGGTGCCAGCCACTGGCAAAGGGCGAACAGCGCGCCCAGCCACAGCCAGATACAAATCCGTCGGATCATGGCGGGTTCTCCTCGGTGCAGGTGAGCGGTCCGATCTGCGGAATACCGTCGCCGTGCTTGCTGTAGTCGAAGCGGGTGCTGCACGTGCCGCCCTCGGGCAGGCTCACGTCAAGCACGTTGTGCTGCTGAAGCGTGTCCAGATAGGCCGCACCGTCGAATCCGACCAGTGCCGGCTCGCCCGGTTGGCCGTGCACCCGTACCTGGCTGCCCAGCGGCAGCGGCTTGCCGGTGGCATCGCGCAGCAGGACCGACGGCGGCGCGGGTCGGCGTCAGGTCGAAGCGGACCAGCGTGCCGGCACGGTCAGCCGGGGTGGCCTGCACGTCCACCGGGCCGACGTGCACGTCGGCCGGCAGCTGCATCGGATCGATGCTGAGCTTGTTGTTCTGGTAGGCGTTTAGCGGCGTGACCAGCAGCAGTCCATGATCGTCGGTGTGGCCGATCGGGTTGTTCTCCAGCTTCACCGGCACGTCCGGGACGCCCTCGGTGGAAACCACCGCGAAGCTGTTGTAGATGCTGCGCGCAGCGAAGCGCGTGACCACCCATCAGCACCAGCGCGCCGTTGCCGCCGGCATAGGCGGTGCTGTCGCCACCGAAGTGCATGACGCCGGCCTGTGCCTGGCCGTAGCGGCCCAGGTAGTCCAGCTCTGCCAGGCCGGTGTGGGTGCCTTCCCCCTGCTGCGTCTGCGCGCGCCAGCCGAAGCCGACCCTCGGTCGGCAGCGCGCGGGTGATGCTGGCATCTGCCATGACGCGGCTGCCCTGACGATCCACGCCCGTGCTCATGTACGTGCGGTCGTCCAGCGACAGGCTGAAGCTCAGGAACAAGCTGCGGTCGCGCGCGTCATCCAGGTTCTGGTTGAGGTTCAGGCTGAGCGAGGCCGTGGACCCGAACGAGCGGTACCAGTAGCCGCTGGCATAGCGGCTGGTCTGGCTGGCCGGGTAACGCAGGTGCACGTAGCTGATGCCGAAGTTGCCGGTGTGTCGGTGCTGACGCCGGCTTGTGCGCTGGCGCTCAGTCGTGGCGACGGAGCTGGCGTACAGCGCGGCCACGTCGCGGTAACCGCTGCTGCTGCGCGTGCCCTGTGCGCCTGAAGTTGAAGCGGCTGTTGATCCACTGTAGCCGAGACTCCAGCTGGCTGCCGCCTGATGTCGCATGCTGGCTGTCGCGCCACCGACCCGCTGACAGCATGCCCGCGCTGCCCAGCAGCCAGTCGCCACCGACTGCCGGCGTTGAACAGGTCCTTCGTCGCCTCGGCGTGCCCGTCGGCGGTGAACCGGTCGCTGCGGCCGCGGCGCCAGCTGCCGCTCCCGCCGGATCGGGTCATAGCGAAAACGAGCGCAGGCCGTAGTCCTCGCGCACGAAGCCGAACTTCAGCCGACCAGTCGGTCAGCCCCTGCTGCAGCAGCTGCGTGGGTCGTCGTACAGCGAGAAGTCCAGCGTGGTGAGCGCGGCCCAGCGCGTCGGTCAGCACCACCTGGGCGTTGCCAGCGCCGTTGATGCTGGGCGCCGTGTTGAGCTGGAACGGCCCGGCGGGCACCTTGCCGCTGTACTGCTTCACGCCGTTGACGTACAGCTCCACCTCCGAGGGCAGCGCCGCCTGGCCCAGGAACTGTGGCAGCGGCGCGGTGATCGCGGTACGGCTGCAGGGCGAAGTTGCGCGAGACCTGCACGCCGCCGATGCGGGTGGCGCGTGACCACGGCAGGTAGCCGGTAAGGGTGTCGCCGACCTCGCACGGTCAGCATGTCGCCTGGAACGAGCGGCTCCAGGTCGTGTCCAGGCGGACCGATTGCCCGCTGCCAGCCGGCTCGCCGGCGCGGTTGGCCCGGGTCAGGCCCGTGCTGCTGAGGACGCCACTAGCGCCGAACAGCGCGCAGCTCGCGTGAACGCGTTGAGCGTTGGCGTTGCCGAGCTATCGTGCGGTGCCGTAGAGGTTGTAGTTGAGCAGCGCCCCCGGCGAGGCCTGGGCTTTCGGTGCCGATCGCGACTGTGTGTTGATCACGTTGGTCCTAAGGCGCAGCAACTGCAGCGGTACTGTAAGCGTGGCTGACTGCTGTTGCGCGTTCATAGCTCACCTGTACGCCAGGCAGGCTGTCAGCCGAACCGGATCCGCGGCGGTGTCCGCCAGCTTGAGAGCCCAACTGCTGCAGCGTGGCGCGGCGCCCACAGCTTGCCGTTCCGGTAGCCAAATGCACCAGTCCGCGGGGGGTGCCGTTGAGCGTGAGGTCGAGATACAGATCGGTGGCCTCGATGGCCGCCATCGCGCCCACCGGGTCAATGGCCAGCGCGGATCCCTCGTCGGCGACGGAGCTGATGCTCGCCTCGACCGCCATCGCGCGTGTTGCGGTGGCGATCAGACACGGGAGCAGCAGCAACTCAGCGAGCGCGATCGGCCAGCGAGAGCGTTTGCGTGGCCTTCGCGCCATTGATCGTTGCCTCCAGCGTGCCGGTACCGGTGAAATTCGCTGCCGGCTGCTTGAGCGTCCAGTGCATGGTGGCGCCCGGGAGCACGTAGCCCAGCAGGCCGCCAGCCGATGGCGGTGCGGTGCCTGCACGGTTGATGTACGTGACGTCGGACAACTGCGCGTGCCCGGTGCCGGCGTTGGAGACCGACCACGACGACATGGCCATCCTCACGTTGAAGAGCCCAATGCGGAGCGAGGGGGCTACGCTCTGCAGAGCCCTGCGGCTCGATGAACACCGGAACCGAGTAGCGCAGGACGAATTGCAGGCCCACTTCTTGCCCGCCTCCGTGCAACGGCAGCTCGTCCATGGCTCAGCCGGTAGGCCGCCTCCTTGGCATCGCTTCCCAGCGGTGGCGCGCCGATCCGGATAACCCGGACCAGCTGCGTTCGTCCGGTTCGATACCAGCATCGGCGGGCTGATGACCAGCTCCTGCGAGGGCGTGAGCTGGTCTTCGCCATCGACCTGAGTCCAGCGATACACCCGCACCTGCGCGTGTAGCGGTCGGTCGCCGGTGTTGCTGAGCCACAGTCCATCGGCGTGTCTGTGCTGGCTGCAAGGTCAGCGACGATCGGTGCGACCTGCAGCCCGCTGCCCATGGCACCGCCGCCGGCCAGGCAGGCCGGCGGCACAGCAAGAAGACGAGCGAGTGCGACGCACGGACATTGCGTGATCAGTAGCGTCACGGTGCGACGACCGTGTCGGAGTAGAGTCGCCGGCGGAGTTAGGCTGCCGCTCAGGCGCCTTGCCGTACACGGTGTAGCTCTGCGCGGTGCCGTCGGCCGTGGAGTCCTTCGGTGTTGGTCCCGGCGGTGTTGCCCCAGTGCGCGCCGCTGGCGGACCTGGTAGCAGGTCATAGGCGATCGAAGTTCGGTGTTCGGCCGTGCCGGCCGTCGTGGCGGTGCCGGTCGGTGCGTTGGAGCTGGGCTTCAGGCCGATCTTGAAGCGGTTGTCTTGGAGCACTTGACGTTGATGTGTGGTGTTCTGCGGTCAGCGTCGGTGGTGAAGTCGGCGTGCCGAAGTGCCATGACGCCAGCGCACCGCTGGTGAAACGGAGCAGGTCTTGTTGCATGGTCATCGTGACCTGGAAATGGAACTGGTGAGGGCGGTGGCGCCCGACGCAGATGACGGCAAAGCCGCCAGGAGCGAGCAGGGCAGAAGCAAGCAGGGTCTTCTTGGCAAACATGTCGATCTCCGGTGTTTCGGGATTAAGGGTCGCGAGGCGTATCGCAACGGCCGTGCCAACTGGCACGGTCGATGCGAGGAATGGCCCAGCCATGGGCTTTGCGGCGAAGGCCGGCTGCAAGCCGCGCCGCCAAAGGGCTTTACGTATTCTTGACCCTTGCGGTCCCCGATCTGCCCCTGAGCGTCACATCTTTGACATTGTGATCACCGTCACAATTTTGAAGGTCGCGTGAAAATTACGCAACCAGCCCGTCTGTCTGTAAAGCGTGCTTGACATGTTCCGAGGTCCGGCCTAGCCTTTGTGTCAAGTTAGCTTGACACTCACTGCTGGAGAACCCCATGCGACTGCCCCTTTGGACCCGTCTTTGCGCTCTGGCCGTGGCGGCCAGCCTGCCCCTGACCTTGGCTGCCCCAGTCATGGCGGCCCCAGCCATTGCGTCCAACTCCTCGATAGGAACGCTTTCGGTGACCCATCTGGCCGGCACGGGGCGACCGGTCGTCCTGATTCCCGGCCTGGGCAGCGGTGCGTGGGCCTGGGGCGACACGCCGACCGTGCTGGCGCGCGACCACTCGGTCTACGTCGTGACCCTGGCGGGCTTCGATGGGACCGCGGCGCCCACGGGCGGCGACCGCTACATGGCGCGCGCGCAGCAATCGCTGGTCGACCTGATCGCGCGAGAGCACCTGCACAAGCCGGTGCTCGTCGGCCACAGCCTGGGCGGCACGCTGGCGCTGAAGCTGGCGTCCGAGCGGCCGGACCTGCTCGGCGCGGTGGTGGCGGTGGACGGGTTGCCGGTCATGCCGATGACCGAGAACCTGCCACCGGCCCAGCGCCAGGGCATGGCCCAAGCGATGCAGGCGCAGATCGCAGGCGCGTCGCCTGCGCAGTTCAAGGCGCAACAGCTGGCCTACATGCAGGCGATCGGCACCATCGACGCAGCCAAGGCGTCCGATTACGCGGCACTGAGCGCGCGCAGCGATCCAAAGGCGGTGGCGCAATACATGGTCGAGGACATGGCGCTGGACTTCCGCGCGCAGATGAAGCGCGCAACGGTGCCAATCCTGGAAGTATCTCCGTACAACCCCGCCGATGGCGCTGCCGCACCGCAACCGTACAGCGAGGCGCAGAAGACCGCCTACTGGAAAAGCCTGCTGGGCGACGCGCCCGAGGCCACGGTGGTGTCGATTTCCCCATCGCGGCATTTCGTGATGCTTGACCAGCCGGTCAAGTTCCAGCGGGCGCTGCGCACCTTTCTCGACAAGCTCTGAGGGCCCGCCATGTCACGCCTCTCGCACAAGCAATACCAGCGGCACGTGATGCTGGCCATGTCCGTGTATGTCGGTTTCATGCTGCTGGTGTGGCCGGCAGTTCGGCACATGCAGAGCACGCCGTTGAAGGTGTTGCTGGCGTTGGCGCCGGTCCTGCCCATGCTGTACGTGATTGCATTGATGGCAAGGCGCATCCGTGACAGCGACGAGCTGGAACAGCGGACCCACCTGGTCGCGCTGGGGGTGGCCACCGCGGTGGTGGGCGCGGCCAGCCTGGTTGGCGGGTTCCTGGCCGCGGCCCACGTGGCGCCGCTGGACGGCACCGTGCTGATCTGGGTGTTTCCGCTGATGATGCTCAGCTATGGCACCACCCGAAGCTGGGTCGGGCGTCGCTACGGCATGAGCCTGTCCTGCGAGCAGGACGCGGAAGGCATGCCGATGTACCTGCGGCTGCTGACGATGGCGGCGGCGCTGGCACTGCTGGCGCTGCTCGGCCACCGTGAGCTGGACGACACCGGCCTGGGCATCGTCTGCGGCATGGCCGTGGCCTTCGCGGTCCTTGGCGCGTGGCTGGGCGCCTCCCGCCTGTTGGCCCGGCGGCGTGCGCTGGCGGACGGCCACGCCGAGCAGCGCGCGAGGGACGACCGATGATCCCGACCACCCGCCTGTACCTGCGCGAGTTCATCCCGGCGATGGTCGGCTACACCCTGGCCGTGCCGATCTCCATCACCCTGCTGCTGACCGTGCCGATGCCGTGGGCGGCCAAGTTGGTGGTGGCGCTGCTGCCGGTCGTGCCGATGCTGTTCGTGGTGCGTGCGATCCTGCGCAACCTGCAGCGGCTGGACGAGCTCCAGCAACGCATCCAGACCCAGGCGATCGGTGTCGCCAGCACCCTGGTGGGCACGCTCACCTTCGCTGTGGGGTTCCTGCAGAACGCGCGGCTGCTGCCCTCGCCGCCGTGGCTGATGCTGTGGGTGCTGCCATTGATGATCGGCGTATGGGGCGTGGCCGTGGCGCTGATTTCGCGGCGCTACCGCGATGCGTAGCGGTGGCGGTACGGCCCGGCCGCGGTGGCGAGTGCGCTGCGCATGAAGAACTGCATGCGCGACCTGCGCGGCGAGCAGGGCTGGTCGCAGGCCGATCTGGCCGAGCGGCTGGACGTATCAAGGCAAACCGTCAACGCCATCGAGACCGGCAAGTACGACCCCAGCCTGCCGCTGGCCTTCAAGATCGCCCGCCTGTTCGGGCGCGCGATCGAGAGCATCTTCGAACCGGCCGAGTAGCCGCCGACGCGCGCCTGGCGCGCGTCGTCGACCCGCCACCACCTTCACTTTCGCAGGGAGATCACCGGACATGGCAATCAAGGGACGTACCGCCGTGCGGCTGGCCGCAGTGGCGCTCGCACTGGGCGTGCTGGGGTGGAAGCAGTTCCATTCCCCCGCGTCGGTGCCGCCGGCCGCATCGGCCACCACGGCTCCGGCTCCAGAGCGCGCCACGCAGGTCGCGGCCACACCACGCACATGGAAGCTGGGCAAGCTCACGCTGACCGCGTGCGAGCTCGGCCGGCCCGACAGTGGCCTGACCACCGCGGCCTGGTGCACGCCCTTCGAGGTGCCGGAAAACCGCGCCGATCCGCACAGCCGCAGGATCAAGCTGAAGCTGGCGGTGATCCGTTCGGAGGCGCAACTGCCGGCCAGGGACATGCTGGTGCTGTTGGCCGGCGGCCCCGGCCAGGCGGCCACCGAGGTCTGGCCGGGTGTGGCCGGCGCGCTCGATCCGCTGCTGGCCCATCGCAACGTGCTGTTGCTGGACCAGCGCGGCACCGGAGGTTCCAATGCGCTCAGCTGCAAGGCGCCGCCCGCGGGCAAGGAGGGCGCCCCGTTCGACCCGGAGCAGGTCCGCAGCCAGACCGCCCGATGCCTGCAGGAAGTACGGCAGAAAGCCGACCCGCGCTTCTACACCAGCACCGTGGCCGTGCAGGACCTGGAGGACGTACGGCAGGCGCTGGGTGCGCCCACCTTCGACCTGGTCGGCGTGTCCTACGGCACCCGCATGGGCCAGCAGTACGCCATGCGACACCCCGAGGGCGTGCGCAGCATCGTGCTGGACAGTGTGGTGCCGAACACGCTGGTGCTGGGCGAGGACATGGCGCAGAACCTGGACGACGCGCTCAAGCAGCAGTTCGCCCGTTGTACCGCGCAGCCGGCCTGCCGCCAGCGCTTCGGCAATTCCTACGACACCCTGTACCAGTTGCGCGATGCGCTGCGTGCCAACCCGCACAAGGTCAGCTTCCGCGACCCGCTGACCTACAAGCGCGTCGAGCGCACCCTCAGCGAGCAGTCGTTGACCAGCGTGGTACGCATGTTCGCCTACCAGCCGACCACCGCCGCGCTGCTGCCGCTGTCGATCGATGCCGCGGCGCACGGCGACGTCGGTCCACTGCTGGGCCAGGCCAAGCTGCTGTCGGGCGACCTGCCGGACACGATCAACGGTGGCATGGAGTCCTCGGTGATCTGTTCGGAGGATGCCGACCTGCTGCAGCCGCGCCCGCAGGACCGCGACACCATCCTGGGCACGCGGGTGATGGACGGCATCCACGCGACCTGCTCGGTGTGGCCCAAGGGCGAGCGGCCGGCTGATTTCCACCAGCCGCTGACGACCGCCATCCCGACCCTGCTGCTGTCTGGCCAGTACGACCCGGTGACGCCGCCGCGCTACGCCGAGGCCGTGCTCAAGCACCTGTCCGATGCACGCCACCTGGTGGCGCCCGGGCAGGGCCACAACGTGATCGGCGCCGGCTGCATGCCCACGCTGGTGCGCCACTTCATCGAGGACCTGCAGCCGAAGCAGCTCGATGCGAGTTGCCTGAAGCGGCTCAAGCCGACGCCGCTGTTCATCGACTTCAACGGAGCCACCCCATGACCCGGCCATCCAGGCTTTTTGAGCCCCTGCTGTGGGCCGTGTTGATCATCGTCATCGCGCTGTTCGCTGCGCCGCCGCGATTCACCGCGGTGCTGATCCCGGTGCTTGCGGCGATGTCGCTGGCGAGCCGCGCCACCCCCTGCCGCATCCGGAGCCGAACCCATGATTGAAGTCAAGGATCTGCACAAGGCGTTCGGCGCGGTGAAGGCCGTCGACGGCGTCGGCTTTGCCGCTCGCGACGGCGAGATCACCGGCCTGCTGGGGCCCAACGGGGCCGGCAAGACCACCACCCTGCGCATGCTCTATACGTTGATGACCCCGGATCGCGGGCAGGTGCTGGTCGACGGCATCGACGCCGCACGCGACCCGTTGGCGGTGCGCCGCCAGCTCGGCGTGCTGCCGGATGCGCGCGGCCTGTACAAGCGCCTCACCGCACGCGAGAACATCGACTACTTCGCGCGCCTGCAGGGTCTGTCCGAGGACGAGCTGCAGGTGCGCCGCGAGGCCCTGGTGCAGGCGCTGGGCATGGCCGAATTCGCCGACCGCAAGACCGAGGGCTTTTCCCAGGGCCAGCGGGTCAAGACGGCGATCGCCCGGGCGCTGGTGCACGACCCGCGCAACGTGATCCTGGACGAGCCCACCAACGGGCTGGACGTGATGGCCACGCGCGCGCTGCGCCAGTTCATGCTGCAGCTGAAGGCCGAAGGCCGCTGCGTGCTGTTCTCCAGCCACATCATGCAGGAGGTCGGCGCGCTGTGTGACCGCATCGTGGTGATCGCGCACGGCCGCGTGGTGGCCGACGCTTCGCCCGATGCGCTGCGCGAGCAGACCGGCCAGGCGAACCTGGAGGACGCCTTCGTGGCATTGATCGGCACCGAAGAGGGACTGGCCGCATGACTACCGTGACCCGACCTGCGCGGCGCAGCCGCGCCTACCTGACCGTGCTGCTGAAGGAGGTGCGCGAAAACCTGCGCGACCGCCGCACGGTGATCAGCGCGTTCCTCACCGGCCCACTGCTCGGCCCGTTCCTGTTCGTGATGCTGATCAGCTTCACCATCAACCGCCAGCTGGACAAGGCCGAGCAACCCTTGCGGGTGCCGGTGATCGGCGCACAGTACGCGCCGAACCTGATCGATGCGTTGAAAAGCGGCAACGTGGTGCCACAGCCGGCGATCGCCAACCCGGAGGACGCGGTACGCAAGCAGAACGCCGAGCTGGTGCTGCGCGTCTCGCCGGCGTTTCCGAAGGCCTGGCGCAAGGGCGAGCAGGCGCAGATCGAGGTGATCTTCGATTCATCACAGCGCGATGCCGGCAGCACGGTCAAGCGGGTCGAGACGCTGGTGGAGAACTATGCCCGCCAGCAGGGCGCGATGCGGCTGGTGGCGCGCGGGTTGTCGCCCTCGGTGGCGGCGCCGGTGGTGCTGGCCCGGCGCGACCAGGCCACCGCACAGTCCCGCGCGGTGCTGATGTTCAACATCCTGCCGTACTTCTTCGTGCTGACCATCTTTGTCGGCGGCATGCCGCTGGCGATCGACCTGACCGCCGGCGAGCGCGAGCGGCAGTCGCTGGAGCCGCTGTTCGCCAACCCGGTGCCGCGCTGGAAGATCTTCCTGGGCAAGCTGTCGGCGATCTGTACCTTCTCCACCGCCAGCCTGCTGATCTCGCTGACCACCTTCGCCCTGGTCGGGCCGTTCGTGCCGGCCGAGAAGCTGGGCATGGAAATTGACCTGGGGCCGGCGTTCATCTTCCCGGTGCTGCTGCTGCAGCTGCCGATGATCATCCTGATGGGCGCGCTGCAGTCGATGGTGGCTGCTTTCGCCAAGAGCTATCGCGAGGCACAGACCTACCTGTCGTTGCTGATGCTGCTGCCGATCCTGCCCAGCGTGGCGCTGATGGTCGCACCGATCAAGCCGCTGGCGTGGATGTATGCGGTGCCGTTGCTGGGCCAGCATCTGTCCATCCTGGACCTGCTGCGCGGCACCGGCCTGGATACCGGGCACCTGGCGCTGTGCCTGGGCGGCACCTTGCTGGCCGGGCTGGCGGCCACCGCGGCCACCATGGGCCTGTACCGCAGCGAACGCCTGGCGATTTCTGGTTGACCTTGAGCCTGCCCGCCGTGCCGCGGCGGGCAGGCCTGTCCGGCATGCCGGGCGCTGCCGACGAGGGGGCGGTGGCAACCGCAGCGGCGCCGAACAGACGGCTGGGGTTACCATCGGAGTTTTCCGCCATGGAGCTGCCTTGATGCGTACCCGCCTGCTTCCGCTCTGCCTGTTGCTTGCCCTGGCCGGCTGCTCGGCCCCGAACGATGCCTCCACCTCGGCGCCGCGCCAGACCGCCGCGCCGGCGCCTGCTCCCGCGAGCAGCGCGCCGGCGGTGGAATCGGTGGCTACCGTGCAGCAGCACCTGGACGAGTACGTGCCGGTGAAGCTCACCGCCGACCTGTCCGCGCTGGACGCCAACCAGAAGAAGATGGTGGCGCTGCTGATCGAGGCGGCGGACCTGACCAACCCGATCTACTGGCAGCAGTCCTGGGGCGACAAGGCCGCGCTGATGCAGCGGATCGGGCAGCCGGCTGTGCAGCAGTACGCCGAGCTCAACTACGGCCCGTGGGACCGCCTGCACGACGACCGCCCGTTCGTGCCCGGCGTCGGGCCGCGCCCGGCCGGCGCGCAGTTCTACCCCAACGACATGACCAAGCAGGAGTTCGAGCAGGCCGACCTGGCCGACAAGACTGCGCTGTACACGCTCGCTGCGCCGCAACGACGAGGGCAAGCTGGTCACCGTGCCCTACCACGAGGCGTACAAGGCCAACCTGGCCAAGGCCGCCGACCTGCTGCGCCAGGCCGCCAAGCTGGCCAGGGACGACGGCTTCCGCAAGTACCTCACCCTGCGTGCCGATGCGTTGCAGAGCGACGACTACCAGCCCAGCGATTTCGCCTGGATGGACATGAAGAACAACCTGGTCGACATCGTCATCGGCCCGATCGAGACCTACGAGGACCAGCTGTTCGGCTACAAGGCCAGCTACGAGTCCTACGTGCTGATCAAGGACAAGGCCTGGAGCGATCGCCTGGCGCGCTTCGTGAAGTACCTGCCGCAGCTGCAGCGCGACCTGCCGGTGGAGGCGAAGTACAAGGCCGAGAAGCCCGGCTCCGACGCCGACCTCAACGCCTACTTCGCGGTGTACTACGCCGGCGACGCCAACGTCGGCGCCAAGACCATCGCCATCAACCTGCCCAACGACGAGCAGGTGCAGCTGAAGCAGGGCACCCGCCGGCTGCAGCTGGAAAACGTGATGCAGGCGAAGTTCGACAAGATCATGCTGCCGATCGCGCACGAGCTGATCGCCACCGACCAGCAGAAGAACCTGAGCTTCGATGCGTTCTTCCAGAACACCATGTTCCACGAGGTGGCGCACGGCCTGGGCATCAAGAACACCCTCGACGGCAAGGGCACCGTGCGCAAGGCGCTGAAGGACCAGGCCTCCAGCTTCGAGGAAGGCAAGGCCGACATCCTGGGCCTGTACATGGTCACCCAGCTGGCGCAGAAGGGCGAGCTGGACAAGAGCAAGCTGATGGACAACTACGTCACCTTCCTGGCCGGCATCCTGCGCTCGGTCCGCTTCGGCGCCAGCGACGCGCACGCCAAGGCGAACATGGTCCGCTTCAACTTCTTCAAGCAGCAGGGTGCGTTCTCGCGCGACCCGGACACCGGCCGCTACCGCGTCGACTTCGACAAGATGACCGCCGCCATGAACGCGCTGTCGGCCAAGCTGCTGACCATCCAGGGCAACGGCGACTATGCCGCGGCCAAGGCACTCACCGACAGCATGGGCCAGGTCGGCCCGCAGCTGGCCAGCGACCTGAAGCGGCTGAACCAGGCGCATATCCCGGTGGATATCCGCTTCGAGCAGGGGCTGGACGTACTGGGCCTGGCCAAACCCTGATCGGCGCCCGGCGCGGCGGTCATCCAGCCGTCGCGCCCGAGGCTGCTGGGCAGGAGCGCCCCTACAGGTGGGCCGTGCCGTGCCGTTGATCGATGTCGGCGCCGGTCATCCCTCCGTGATCAGCGCAAGGGGTGACGGCCGCCTGCCAAGCCGGCAAGCGACGCGAATGTGGGAGCGGCTTCAGCCGCGATGGCGCACGGCCGCGAGGCAAGTCAGCAAGCGACGCAAATGTGGGAGCGGCTTCAGCCGCGATGGCGCACGCAGGTGCGCCTGTGGGTGCCGCGCGACCGCCGCCGAGCCGCGTCCCCATGACCCGGCGCCCAGCATCAGGAGCGGGCCGCGGACGCGGCCATCGCGGCTGAAGCCGCTCCTACAGGGAAGCCGCGCCTACAGGCTGGAGTGGCCGTGCTGTGCCGTTGACCGATGTCGGCGCCGGTCATCCGCCGTGATCAGCGCAAGGGGTGACGGCCGCCTGCCAAGCCGGCAAGCGACGCAGATGTGGGAGCGGCTTCAGCCGCGATGGCGCACGCAGGTGCGCCTGTGGGTGCCGGCACCCGCCGGCGCGCCCCATGCCCGGGCCCAGCATCAGGAGCGGCCGCGACGCGCCATCGCGGCTGAAGCCGCTCCTACAGGGAAGCCGCGCCTACAGGCTGGAGCGGCGTGCGTGCCCGATCGGCGCCGGTCATCCGACCGTGATCAGCGCAGGTGACGGCCGCCTGCCAAGCGGCCATCGCGGCTGAAGCCGCTCCTACAGGGAAGCCGCGCCTACAGGCTGGAGTGGCCGTGCCGTGCTGTCTGACCCGGATGTCAGGCGGCCCGGTCATCCGTCCGGCTGAGCCGCGCACAGGGAAGCCGCGCCTACAGGCTGGAGTGGCCGTGCGTGCTGTTGGGCGCCGGTCTTCCGTCCGTGATCAGCGCAAGGGGTACGGCCGCCTGCCAAGCCAGCAAGCAACGCGGATGTGGGAGCGGCTTCAGCCGCGATGGCGCACGCAGGTGCGCCTGTGGGTGGCGTGCGACCGCCGCCGAGCCGCGTCCCCATGACCCGGCGCCCAGCATCAGGAGCGGGCCGCGGGGCGGCCATCGCGGCTGAAGCCGCTCCTACAGGGAAGCCGCGCCTACAGGGCGGCCATCGCGGCTGAAGCCGCTCCTACAGCGGTGGGGGCATGGGCGGTAAAGCAAGCCGCTCGTCCCCCGACGCCCCCTGCAGCCATGCCGCCACCGCCTGCGGATGCTCCAGCTGGAGGTGATGGCCACCGTCCATGTGGCTCACCCGGATGTCGGCCACGCAATCGATACGGCGCTGCATCGGCTCACTGGGCAGGTAACTGGTGGCGGGGCGGGCGAGCAGCAGCTCGGTCGGCGCGGTGATGCCGCGCAGCAAGTCGTGAACCTGGCCTTCGGCCAGCCGCAGCGGCGTGCTGCGGGTCAGTCGCGGGTCGCTGCGCCACTGCCAGCTGCCGCCACTGGACCGGACCCCGCGCTCGACGATCGGGCGCGCCTGGGCCTTCGGCAGGCCGCTGACCTTGTGGCGCGCCTCAACCGCTTCGTCGATGTTGCGGAAGCGGCGTAACGGTGAGGCGGCCGAGGTGCGTGGCCGAACGCCGTCGCGGAACCGCTCCAGCGTGCGGCTACCATCATCGCCGAGCGGGCCCAGCCCCTCGATCAGAAACAGGTGCCCGAAGCGCTCGGGTGCCGCAGCGGCGGCCAAGCTGGCGACGCCCGCGCCCAGCGAATGGCCGAGCAGGTCGCAGCGCGCGATGTCCAGCGCCTCCAGCGCTTCGAGCACCGCCCGGACGTAGTCCACGAAGTGGTAGTGCAGGCCCGGCGGGAGGTGCCCGGAATGCCCGTGGCCGGGCAGCTCCAGCGCAATCACCCGGCGCTCGGCCAGCAGTGGCGCCAGCGCGGACCAGCTACCGGCGTTGTCGAGCCAGCCGTGCACAGCCAGCAGCGGCGGTGCGTCGGGGGCGCCCCATTCCTGGGCGGCCAGGCTCAGGCTGGGCAGGACGATACGGCGCTCCACCGGCAACCGCGCGTTCGGTGCCATCAAGCGCTCGACCCTCCCATCGCTTCGGCACGCAGACGCGCGGCCTGTTGCCGGGCGTGCGCCGCGTCGGCGTCGTGGTCGGGCGCGAACTCGGCCCAGCCCTGGGTGTGCTGCAGCACCAGGTCGGCCAGCGCGCGGACCTGGCCGGGCGAATCGTTCAGCGCCGGGATGTAGCGCAGCTCGCTGCCCCCGGCCTCCAGGAAAAACTCGCGGTTCTGCATGGCGATCTCTTCCAATGTCTCCAGACAGTCCACCGCGAAGCCGGGCGAGACCACGTCCAGCCGCTGGATGCCCGCCGCGGCCAGCTCCCGCACCGTGACGTCGGTGTACGGGTGCAACCAGCGCTCGCGGCCGACCCGCGACTGGAAGCTCACCAGCACGTTGGCCGGGTCCACATCCAGCCGCTCGCGCAGCAGCCGTGCGGTGGCCTGGCACTGACAGAAATAGGGGTCGCCGGCGCGCAGGTAGCGCTCCGGAATGCCGTGGAAGGAGAGCAGCAACCGCTCGCCGCGGCCGTGCTCGGTCCACCACTGCTCGATGCGTTGCGCCAGCGCCTCGATGTGCGCGGGCTGGTCGTGGTAGTCGTTGACCAGCCGCAGCTCCGGCGGCCAGCGCATCGCCTTGATCGTATCGGCCACTGCGTCGAGCACCGAGCCGGTGGAGGTGGCCGAGTACTGCGGGTACAGCGGCAGCACCAGCAGGCGCCGCACACCCTCGCGTTGAAGTTGCTCGATCTGCGCGCGCACCGACGGCTGTCCGTAGCGCATCGCCAGTGCCACCTTGATCGGCCCGGGCCGGCGCTGCGCCAGTTCCTGCTGCAGCGCCTGCGCAAGCGCCTCGCTGCCGCTGCGCAGCGGCGAGCCCTGTTCGTTCCAGATGCGCGCGTAGGCATGGGCCGAGCGCTTGGGCCGGATCCGCAGGATCACCCCGTGCAGGATCAGCTTCCACAGCCAGCGCGGGTACTCGATCACCCGCGGGTCGCCCAGGAACTCGGCAAGGTAAGGGCGCACGGCGGCGGCGGTCGGCGCCTCCGGTGTGCCCAGGTTCACCAGCAGTACGCCAGCCTTCACGGGCCGGTCATGGGTATGCCCGGCAAGGCCGGTATAGTTCAGGCTGCGCGGCATCGTGGTGTCGGAGTGCGATACAGCCGTGAGTCTGCCACAGCGCAGACCCGGCGTGCCTGCCGACCGCCATGACCGCTTCCCCCACATTGGAGTCAAACCATGTTCAAGCCGTCGCTGCGTCGCTTTACCCTGGTGGCCCTGAGCCTGCTGCTGCCGACCATGGCCGTGCACGCCGAGGATCCGCCGCTGGAGCGCGCGCAAAATGCGGTGCGCGTACTGAACGAGATCGAGAAGGCGCCCGACCGCGCGATCCCCCAGGATCTGCTGCGCAATGCCAAGGCGATCGCGGTGATCCCGGACATGGTCAAGGCCGGGCTGATCTTCGGCGGCCGCCGGGGCGAGGGGCTGATCTCGGTCAAGAGTCCGGACGGCACCTGGTCCAATCCCAGTTTCATCACGCTCACCGGTGGTAGCGTGGGTTTCCAGGCCGGTGTGTCGTCTACCGACGTGGTGCTGGTGTTCCGCACCCAGCGCGGGGTGGATTCGATCGTCAACGGCAAGTTCACCGTGGGCGGCGACGCATCGGCCGCGGCCGGTCCGGTCGGCCGTACCGCGACCGCGTCCACCGACGCCCAGCTGAAGGCGGAGATCTACTCCTACTCGCGCTCGCGCGGCCTGTTCGCGGGGGTGGCGCTGGACGGCTCGGTGCTGCGCATCGATCAGGATGCCAACGCCGCGGTGTATGGCTCCGGCATCACGCCGCGGCGCATCTTCGAAGGTGGGGTGACCGCCGTACCGACGCCGGTGGTGAATTTCCGCGACAGCCTGGAGGAGTACACTTCGCGCTGATCGGACCAGGCCCGCACTGACGCTGCGGGTTCTGCTGCGGCCCGTTTTTCGTTACCGAGGTTTCGTATGAGCATTTGGCATTTGATGATCCTGCTGCTGGTGGTGGTGGTGGTGTTCGGCACCGGCAAGCTGCGCAACGCCGGTTCCGACCTGGGCTCGGCCATCCGTGACTTCAAGAAGGGACTCAATCCCGAGGATGAAGCGCACAAGCCGGCCGAAAAGCTGCGCGCCGATCCGCCGCCTGCCGAGTCGGTCCACGCGACCCAAGAGCAGCGCGAGCCGACCGAGCCGAAGTAAGCCAGGGCAGTACCGATGATCGAGATCAGCTTCGGCAAGCTGCTGCTGCTTGCGCTGGTGGCGTTGATCGTGCTCGGGCCGGAGAAGCTGCCCGGCGCGGCGCGTACCGCCGGCGCGCTGCTGCGCCGGGTTCGCGGCGGCTGGGACAGCGTGCGCGCCGAGGTCGAGCGCGAGCTGGAACTGGAGGACATCCGTCGCACCGCGCGCGAAGCGGCGGCGCACGCGGAAAAGGCGCAGGCCGAACTGGACACCGCCGTGCGCGAAGTGCACAGCGCCAACGCCTCGCTCAACCGCACGGTGAGGCTGGAGGACGGCCGAGCCGCCGCGGCCGACCCGGACGCACAGTCGCCTGCCGCCGGAGAGGCATCCGGGCCGGCCGACGTGCAGGCATCGACCGATGCCGGGCCGGAGCGGGGCAGTCTGCCCTATCGCAACGACGCGCAAGACATGCACGGGCGCCCGCCGCCTGCCGCCGAACCCGCAGCACACAGGGAAGCCAGGCATGGCGACGTCTGAACCGGAAGTCGAGCAGCAGCAGGGCCTGTTCTCGCACCTGATCGAACTGCGCTCGCGGTTGCTCAAGGCGACCGTGACCGTGTTGCTGGTGCTGCTGGCGCTGGTCCCGATCGCCAACCGGCTGTATGCGGAGCTGGCCGCACCGCTGGTGGCGCGGCTGCCGCACGGGGCGCACCTGATCGCCACCGAGGTGGCCAGCCCGTTCGTCACCCCGCTCAAGCTGGCGTTCTATGCGGCGCTGTTCATCGGCATGCCGATGATCCTGTACCAGCTGTGGGCGTTCGTCAGCCCGGGCCTGTACCGACACGAGAAGCGCCTGGCGCGGCCGCTGCTGGTGGCCGCCCTGCTGCTGTTCTACCTCGGCTGTGCGTTTGCGTATTTCCTGGTGTTGCCGGCGGCGTTCCGTTTTCTCACCGCGGTCACCCCCGAAGGCGTGGAGATGATGACCGACATCACCCACTACCTGGATTTCGTGATGCTGATGTTCTTCGCCTTCGGCCTGTGCTTCGAGGTGCCGGTGGCGGTGGTGATCCTGGCCGCGATCGGCGTGGTCGATCTCCATCAGCTGCGCAGCGGCCGGCGCTACGCGATCGTCGGGGCATTCACCATTGCCGCCCTGATCACGCCGCCGGACATCACCTCGATGATCATGCTGGGCATCCCCATGTGCCTGCTTTACGAGGTCGGCGTACTGGCGGTGCGCTGGCTGGTCAAGCCGGCGCCCGCCACCTGACTGCGTAAAGCGAACACGTTAGTCAACGGAATGCGCGAAATGGGTGGCTTGCAGCCAAGGGTGGCGTGAGGTCGATGCCGGCGGTACAGGTTCAGCCGGCTCGGCAGGGCGCGCTGCCCCGGAGCGCTGAACGGAATGACCGGTAACAGCCCGTCGACGCGTTCCAGGCGCACGCCGGGGTCGGGTAATCGCGGACGGTCGGGAAGAGCACCCGACGGGCGGCGGCCGGCTGCCGGCACAGTGCCGACATGATTTGCCCACGTCGGCGGCCGGCCGCAGGTCGTGCCAGTCCGTGGGGCAATCCTGGCGGTAGGGTGCCCCGCCTCGCGGACCGAGGGGCGGCAAAGCGACGTGGTGGGCACCGACTGCCGACGCGCGCCTGCCATTGCCGCGGAAACGGACGCAAGGGGCGCCGCATTGCTGCGGCGCCGCCTGCGGGTGCGACGATATCGCCGATCAGGCCGCGGGGTCGGCTTCCATGCGGAACGCCTTGACGTGGATGACCCGGCCCTTGCCTGGCTTTTTGCGGCCGTCGACGCGGACGAACGACACGGTGATCCGGCTCAGGTCGGTCGGCCACGCGCGCTTGAGTGCCTCGGTGGCCGGGAAGATCATCTGGGAGTCGCCCTCGCCCGAGGGTGGCAAGTGGGCCATGCCGTGCATGCCCTTGCCCTTCATGGCTGCCGCCATTTCGGCAACGCTGATCTCGAAGGGACCGACCATGCCGACCAGGAAGGTGCGTTCCTCGCCGGTGGCGACGCCTTGCGCCGGCAGGTTGACGAACACCTTGTAGAAGTAGCCGCCCTTCTTGCCCAGTCCGGTAACCCGGATACCGTCCAGCACCACGCGCACGGGTCCCTTCGGATGGGTCGAGGTGGCTGACGCGTCCGGAGCCTGGATCATGGCCGAACGCACGCTGTTTGCATCCTGTGGGTTGAGCGTGATCTCGATGCTCGTGGAGTTCTCGTCCAGGTGCAGCGGCTGCGACGACCCGAGCGGCAAGCTCTGCACCACCGCCGGCCTGGCCGTCGTCCGGGCCAGGCTGAAGGTCGAGCCGGCCGAAGCAATGCCCGCGGTGGTTGCGGTGGCGCCCGAAGCGCTTGGGTCGGGTGGCAACCCGGTGGGCATGGTCTCGTCGTCGTACTGGTAGTTCAGGTAAGAGCTGGTATCGATCGTCCAGGCCGTCGGCACGGCCTCTACCGCCCTGCCGCAATTGAGCGTTCCATCCCAGTAGCTGGCGCCCGATCTGGGCTGGTGCCGCCCGCCACCAGCCTTTACCCACGCCACCCACAAGCGGTCGATGTTGGCGTGGTGCACCCAGAACAGCGGGTCTCTGGGCGAATAGGCGACCCAGGCCATGATGCCGCCGATCAGGTTATGGACCGGATCGTGCGGGCGCTCCTCGGTGACCGCCTCGAACGAGTCGCTGCTGCCGTCGAACCGGGTGAAATGGCTCAGTGCGCTGTCGAATGGATCCATGCTCAGCGCCCCGTACACATCGGTGCCCGAGCGGCCGCTGTGGTACAGCGGCGAGCTGGGGTCCTCGAACTCGGCGGGAATGGACGGCTGGTTGTAGTAGTTCCAGTAGGGCAGTACCAGGTTCGGGTCGCCCGAGACCTGGCGCAGCGTCTCCTCGAAGCGGTACAGGAAACCGCGGTGCCAGGCCAGGAAGTACGGCTTGTTATGGGGGCACTGCCAACGGTGCACGTTGGCCCAGTACTCCCAGGACGTCGGACTCTTGGTGTCGGGGTTCGCCTGCATCTGCTGGATGGCAGAGAGGTACGAAGCGTAGGTCGTGCCGAGGCAAAACTGGTCCCAGCTTTGCCGCACCCGAAGGTCCGCGGCAACCGCGAATTTCGGCAGCATGGGGATCAGTGCCACCGTGAGCGACGACTGCAGGAAGCGTCTCCTGGAAATCATGAGGGAATCCTCCATTGAACGGCGAGCTCGCGAGACGCCCTTGGCCGGCAACCAGGCCAGCTGTTGGTATGCGAGGGCTCACCGACACGTTGTGGTATTTGAGGGTTGACTGGCGCGCGAACAGAAGTGTCGATCGGGCTTCGGGCGACGTCGTTCGCGCGGTCGCTTGCCCCGGCATCCTGCCCCGGCGTCCGTTCCGCACTCCCTTTTTCCCCGGTCCCAATCTGTTGCAGACGCCAGTAAAGCGCGGGCCGGGTCAATGCGCGGTAAAATCCGGAGCCCCGGAGGTCCCTGAAGCCGGCACTGCCGCTGGATCGCCGCCTTAAAAGGTCGGGCCGGTCCAGGGCTCACACGGATTCCGGCGCGGCAACCGTGTCGCCAATGCGGGCTTCGCCCTCTCGTAAATCAGCGAGCCGCAGCCGAAGACCACAGCTCAACCGCGCCGGCGAAATGGCACATGCCCGGTGGGACGGTCATGACAGTCGCGGGATATGCGGTGGCTGCGCGACCGGTCGGGGGCCGGCCAGCCAGCGTGCTGGACGAACGCTCAGACCACGAGTCCGGCGGCCGCTGCGCGTTGATGCGCGAGATCACCGGTCGCCAGGTCGTGCGTCCGCTTTGGCCGCCAGCCTGGTCCAGCCCCGGTCACGGAGAAGCTGTTGGGGCGGCGCTGATCACGCCGCCGGACATCACCTCGGTGATCATGCCGGGCATCCCCATGTGCCTGCTTTACGAGGCCGGCGTGCTGGCGGTGCGGTGGCTGGTCAAGCCGGTCGGCGACCGACACCGACCTGATCGTACGCGGTCCGGTAATTCAGGGTGTGGGCGGTCGGCATCGCGCGCGGCGGCGACGTCGCCACCACAGCGCCAGCGCGATGGCCAACGCCGCGCCGCCCAGCAGCCACAGCCCGCCCTGGCCGCGGCGAATCCACAGCAGCAACCAGTCGCGATGGTTGGCGCCCGGCATAGCCGAGATAGACCCAGGCCGGCACGCTGATCAGCGCGGCGGCACCGTCGAGCAACAGGAACCGCAGGAAAGACACGCGCTGGGTCGAACCGGCGGTGATGTACACCGCGGTGCGCATGCCGGGCAGGAAGCGGGCAACGAACATCAGCCGGTTGCCGTAGCGGTCGAAGCCGCATTGCACCCGTGCAAAGCGCTCCGGCGGCAGCAGCCAGGCGAACAGGCGCCACTTGAGCAGGCGTGACCCGTAGTGGCGGCCGAGCAGGAACATGCCGGCATCGCCCACCAGCACCCCGGTCAGGGTCACCGCCATCATCGCGTGCAGGTTGGCGTGGCCGAGCCCGGCGATGACGCCGCCGGCAACCAGGGTGATGTCTTCGGGCAGCGGCACGCCGGCACCACACAGCAGCAGCGCCACGAAAACCGGAAGATAACCATGCTCGGCAAACAGGCCGATCAGCCGTTCAAGCAACTCCATCGGGCTCCCCGGTGTGCGCCCCGATGGCGGGTCTGTGCCGCGCGGGGTGGTCCAGTCCGATCATGGGGTGCTGCCGGCCGGCAGGTGGCGTGCCGCCAGCAGGACGCGCAGTTCGGCTTTCTCCGCCGGCTCCAGCGTGCCGTCGCGGTGTTTCGCGGTCAGCTCGGCACGGCGCAATGAGGTGGCCTGCTCATCCATGCGCGCCAGCGCGTCGAAGAACTCCACCCGCTGGATCTCCGGCTCGCCCACCGTGGCGGTGGCCATCAGCTTCTGCAGCGCGGCGTATTCCGGGCGTTCGGCAAAATGCTCCACCAGCGTGGCCGGCCGGATACCCGGTCGCGCGCGTGCCAGGTCGAGCAGTTCGGCCAGCAGGGCGACACCGGGTTTGTCCAGGCGCAGGAAGCGGTAGGGCTGCTCCACCTGCTCGGCCATCGCCGGCTGTGCCAGCAGCAGCGCGATGGCGCTGCGCACCAGCGAGCGCTGGACCGCCACCGGCCGATGCACCGCACGCCGTGCCGCCGGGTCCGGCTGCACCAATGCACGCGCGCCGCTGCGCCTTTCCAGCTCCTGCGCCATCAGATCGCGGAACGCGCCATCGGGCAGCTTGCCGATCAGCGGTCGCGCGCGTTCGGCCAGCCGCGCGCGGCCGTCCAGGCTGGCCATGTCCACCTCGTGCGACAACTCGTTGAAGAAGTAGTCCGACAGCGGCGTGGCTTCCTTGATCCGCTTCTCGAAGCCCTCGCGGCCTTCCTTGCGTACCAGCGAATCGGGATCCTCGCCATCGGGCAGGAACAGGAAGTAGGCCTGGCGGCCGTCGCGCAGGCGCGGCAGTGCCGATTCCAGCGCCTTCCACGCCGCCGCGCGGCCGGCGCGATCGCCATCGAAGCAGAACACCACGTCGGGGGCGGCGCGGAACAGCACCTCGGTGTGCTCCGGCGTGGTCGCCGTGCCCAGCGTGGCCACCGCGATCGGCAGGCCGGCCTGGTGCAGCGCGATCACGTCCATGTAGCCCTCGACCACCACGATGCGCGGCAGCGACGGGTTGGCTTGTTTCACCTGCCACAACGCGAACAGCTCGCGACCCTTGTGGAACAGCGGCGTTTCCGGCGAGTTGAGGTATTTCGGCCCGGGGCTTCGGCCATCGGCGCCAGCCGCCGCGTCCGAGCTGGCGATGATCCGGCCACCAAACGCGATCACCCGGCCGCGCCGGTCCAGGATCGGGAACATCAGCCGTTCGCGGAAGCGATCGTATTTGTTGCCGCGCTCGTTGCTGGCGACCATGCCCGCCTCATCGAGCAACGCGCGTCGGCGCTCGCTGGTGCCCAGGGCCTTGAGCACGCCATCGAAACCGGCCGGCGCCCAGCCCAGCCGGAAGCGCTCGATGGTCGGCGCATCCAGGCCACGCTTGCGGCAGTAGGCCTGCGCCTCGCGCGCTGCCGGGAAGTTCGGCCTGGTACCACTGTGCGGCCGCGTCCAGCAGTGCGTACAGGTCGGTCTTGTCCTCGCGCGGCGCCGCTTCGGCACCGCCTTCGCGCGGCACCTTCAGGCCCACGCCCTGGGCCAGTTCCTCGACCGCGTCGGGAAATTCCAGCCGCTCGTAGTCCATCAGGAACTTCACCGCGCTGCCGTGCGCGCCGCAGCCGAAGCAGTGGAAGAACTGCTTGGCCGGGCTGACGTAGAACGAGGGCGTGCGCTCGTTGTGGAACGGGCAGCAGGCGGTCCATTCGCGCCCTGCCTTCTTCAACGGCACGCGCCGCTCGATCACGTCGACGATGTCGACGCGGGCAAGCAGTTCATCGATGAAGCTGTCGGGGATGCGGCCGCGCATAGGCCGCTAGTGTACTGCCTGGATGCCGGCCGACTGCCTCGCCAGACGCGCCCCGAGCGTGGCTGTCAACGGCGGTCGGCGGCGATCGCCGGGGCCGTTCGGTGTGAGCGCAGGCGAGCGCGATTGGGCTGGCTGGGCTGGCTGCGCCGGGACCGCAACCATGCCGGGCGGCCGATGCGCCACATAGCGCTTCCCTCGCCGGGGAGACGCCGCCGGAGCGGTCGCGCACGACCGCTCCGGCGTTGTTCAGAACAAGTGGAAGACCCCGATCACCGCCAGCAACGCCAGCAGGAACAGGATGATGAAAATGGCGAACAACACCTTGGCGATCGTCGCGGCAATGCCGGACAGCGTGCCGAAGCCCAGCCAGCCGGCGACCAGCGAGACGATGGCTAGGATGATGGCCCAAGTGAGCATATGTGCTTCTCCTGCAGCGGGTGGGTCCTGGTGCATGCCCCGGACGGGCGCGCGCACCCACCTGTTTTAGCCATCGAGCTGTGAACGTCACGCATCGCGCTGTGGCAGGTTGGCCGACAAGACACGCAACCCCCCCCCGGGCCGGCGACGGCCAGGGGGTGACTGCGGAGCTGGCGTGTGGCCGTGAAGGCGGGCCGGTGCTGCCGGATCAGCCGGCCAGGCGCGCCTTGATGCGTGCCGACACCTGCGCCATGTCGGCGCGACCGGCAGCCTTGTCCTTGGCGGCGGCCATCACCTTGCCCATGTCGCGCGGTGAAGTGGCGCCGGTCTGGGCGATGGCCTCGGCCACCAGTGCGTCCAGTTCGCTGTCATCGAGCTTGGTGGGCAGGTAGGTGTCGATCACCGCCATCTCGGCGCGCTCGATCGCGGCCAGGTCCTCGCGGCCGGCGGCCTCGAACTGACTGACCGAGTCGCGTCGCTGCTTGAGCATCTTTTCCAGCACGGCCAGCACCTGGGCGTCGTCCATCTCGATGCGCTCGTCCACTTCGCGCTGCTTGATCGCCGCCAGCATCAGGCGGATCACCGCCAGGCGTTCCTTCTCGCCGCCGCGCATGGCGGTCTTCATGTCGTCGACAAGTTGCTGTTTGAGGCTCATGGCGATTCTCCGGAAAAGCACAAAGCCGGCGTTGTCGCGAGGACAACACCGGCCTGTGGAACGGATGCGCAGCGGCTGCGAGGGACCGCGCCAGCTGCGATTGCGATCACCGCCGCGCTGGTGAGCTGCGGCGGTCGGCTGCCCGAAGGGCAGGGCCGATCAGTACATCCGGGTCTTGCGCGAAACGTCGCGCGAGAGACGGCGCAGGTGGCGCTTCACCGCGGCGGCGCGCTTGCGCTTGCGCTCCTGGGTCGGCTTTTCGTAGAACTCGCGCTTGCGCGTTTCGGCCAGGACGCCGGCCTTTTCGCAGGTACGCTTGAAACGGCGCAGGGCAAGCTCGAACGGCTCGTTCTCGCGAACTTTTACGCTGGGCATGAAGACTCCGAGTGGTAGACTGGCCCGCACATACGAGCCTGTTGAAATAGGGCGAGCCGCGAAGTATAGCGTGGATACGAACGAATTTTCAAAGCCCCTGAATCGGCCCGTGCTGGGCATCGAGAGCTCCTGCGACGAAACCGGCGTGGCGCTGCTGCGCTGGGAGCCGGATGCGCCGGGCCGCGGCCTGCTGGCGCACACCCTGTACAGCCAGATCAAGCTGCATGCCGACTACGGCGGCGTGGTGCCCGAGCTGGCCAGCCGCGACCACGTGCGCAAGCTGTTGCCGCTGGTGCGCGAAGCGCTGGCGCAAGCGGGGATGACTCCGACCGACCTGGGCGGAGTGGCCTATACCGCCGGTCCCGGTCTGGTCGGCGCGCTGCTGGTGGGCGCCGCCGCCGCCCGGGCGATGGCCTGGGCACTGGGAGTGCCGGCGATCGGCGTGCACCACATGGAAGGCCACCTGCTGGCACCGTTGCTGGAGGAAGACCCGCCCAAGCCGCCGTTCGTGGCGCTGCTGGTCTCCGGTGGCCACTCGCTGCTGGTGCAGGTGCGCGCGATTGGCGACTACCGGATCCTGGGCGACACCCTGGACGACGCCGCAGGCGAGGCGTTCGACAAGACTGCCAAGCTGATGGGGCTGCCGTATCCGGGCGGTCCCGCGCTGGCCCGGCTGGCCGAGCAGGGCCGGGCCGGAGCATTCCGCTTCTCGCGCCCGCTGACCCAGCGGCCGGGTCTGGATTTCAGCTTCTCCGGCCTGAAGACCCAGGTGCTGCTGGCGTGGCAGAAGTCCGACCAGAGCGAGCAGACCCGCGCCGACATTGCGCGCGCCTTCGAGGAGGCCATCATCGATACCCTGGTGATCAAGTGCCGCCGCGCGATCGAGGCCAGCGGCGCGCCCCGGTTGGTGATCGCCGGCGGCGTTGGCGCCAACCGGCAGCTGCGCGCCACCCTGGCCGAGGCCGCCGCGCGTGACGGTTTCAGCGTGCACTTTCCGCGGCTGGAGTTCTGCACAGACAACGGTGCGATGATCGCGCTGGCCGGGGCGATCCGGTTGGCCGCCGGGCAGCAGCAGGGGCCGGGTATCGACGTGCACCCACGCTGGAGTCTGGAGAGCCTGGCGGCGGTGGCGTCGTAGGGCGCCGTACGCGCGCAGGTTGCGCCTGTGAAGACGAGCGCTGCCACGCCGGCATGGCGTGCGCGGTCGGCCGCTGTGCAGGTGTCGGGCAAAGGCTGCAGCGCAGCGATGACCCGCCGCTGCCGCGCGTGCGAAGGCGGCCCCGGGGCCTTGCTCTACCCGGTCTGCGCGGCGTGGCGCAGCTAGCGTGGGTGCCTACTTCTTTTTGGTACGGAAGGCTTGTTCCAGCAGCGCCTGGTCGAAGCCGGCGCCCGCCTGGCCACTTTCGGCGTAGCGGTACAGGGCCGCCGAGAAGATTCCCTGCAACGAGGCCTGGACCAGGCTGATCAGCACCAGCCCGACCACCGCCAGCGACACGGCGATCACCACCGCGGGCACCGAATGGGTCGCCACCGCACCCCCGATCAGCGCCGCTGCCACCAGGACGCCCACGAACGTGATCAGCCCGAACACCACGCCCATGCCGGCGTTGCCGATCAGGTTCTCGCCCCAGGTACGCTTGAGCAGCTCCACGCTGCGCCGCACCGCGTCGGCCGGTCCGATGTCCTGGCTGGCCAGCACCGGCACCACCAGGAAGGTGGCCACCGTCCAGGCCAGGCCGATCATGCCCACCACCAGCCGGCCGACCAGGCCCAGCCGCTCCTGCAGTGCCCGCAGCAGCAGGCCCACGGTGGCGGTGATCAGCGCATAACCGAGGATGCTGACCCAGCGTGAGCGGGCGATCGCCAGGCCGTCGGCAAAGCTGGTCGGTTCACCGCGCAGGTGGCGCAGCGCAGAACCGGCCAGCGCGGTGTTGAAGAAGATGATCACGAAGTACTGCACCAGATAGAACGCGAACAGCAGCAGATACTGCAGCGGCGACAGCCCCTGCTGCTCGCCATGCAGGGCATGGCCGCCGCCGACGAAGGCCAGCGCCACGGGAATCAGGAAGCTGGCGGCCACCACCAGCGAGCAGATGCCCGACACCAGTGGAAAGGCCAGCAGCGAGGTGTCCGAGCGCAATACCGCCACGCTTGCCTTCATCAACGCCCAGCTACGCGCGAACTTGCCCGCCATGACCGTCCCCTGTCCCCGTGGATGTAGGGAGCGTTTTAGCACTGTCGCGGCGTCGAAGGTAGCGCCGCACGCGAGGCGGAAGCTCAGCCTTCGGTCAGCGGCTCGGCGACCAGCGGTTCGTGCTCCGCCGGAAAGGCCGCCCACAGTTCGGCCATGCTGCGCCCGCTGCGCGGTTCGCGCGCCTGCGGCGCGATCTCGGCCAGCGGGCGCAGCACGAAGGCGTGCTGCAGCTCCTTGCGCGGGATCTGCAGATGGCCGGGTCCGTCCACCACGCGGTCGTCGTACAGCACGATGTCGATGTCCAGGGTGCGGTCGGCGTAGCGCGGCACATCGCGGCGGCGGCCGTGGCGATCCTCCAGCGCGTGCAGCCAGTCGTTCAGCGCTTCGGGCTCCAGCGCGGTGTCCACGCCGACCGCCAGGTTGATGAAGTCGGCGCCATCGAAGCCGACCGAGCGGCTGCGGTAGGCCGCTGACACGGTGATCGGCCCGAACCGGGCGCGCAGGTCATCCAGCGCTGCGCGCAGGTGCCGGTGCGGCTCCAGGTTGGAGCCCAGGCTGAGATAGGCGCGTGCCATCAGTCAGCCGCGCGTGCCGCGTTCGATGCACACGCCCACCGCGCGGGCACCGCGCACCGCGCCGGGCTTGGACAGCTTCAGCCGCACCCAGCGCACGCCGAACTCCTCGCGAATGATCGCCGCACAGCGCTCGGCCAGCGTCTCGACCAGGCCGAAGCTGGAGCCGCCGACGTACTCGATCAGGCGCTTGGAGACCGCCTTGTAGTCCAGGGTCAGCGCGATGTCGTCGCGGGCCGCCGGTATGGTGTTGTCGAACGCCATCTCGATGTCGAACGCCAGGGTCTGGCGCACGCGCCGCTCCCAGTCGTAGATGCCGATCACGGCGTCGATGCGCAGGTCTTCGATGAATACGATGTCCATCGCGATAGGGTCGAGCAGGGAAGCCTGGGTTGCAAGGTGTTTAGGTGTTCGGGGCGAGAGGCGAGGGGCGAGAGGTCGCGGGCTCCACTCGTCCCTCATCCATGACGCCCACTCTCCGAACGGCTCGCTTCCTCAGTCGCCGCCTACACCGACAACGTCCGTCCCCCATCCACGCGAATGATCTGGCCGGTCACGAACGGGGCGTCGCGCAACAGCCACAACACGGCGCCGGCGACATCCTCGGGTTCGCCGGCGCGCTTGAGCGGAGTGCGCTCGATCAGCGCCACCTTGTCGTCATAGATCTTGCCGTCGCTGGGCCACAGCACCGCGCCGGGCGCAACCGCGTTGACCCGCACCGCCGGGCCCAGGTCCAGCGCCAGGGATCGCGTCATCGCCACCAGCGCGGCCTTGGCCATGCAGTACACCGGGTGGTCGGCCAGCGGCCGCTCGGCGTAGACGTCGACCAGGTTGACGATGGCGCCGCCGGTCCGGCGCAGGGCCGGGGTGGCGGCCTGCGCCAGGAACAGCGGTGCCTGCGCATTGGAGGCGAACAGCGCGTCCCACTGCGCCAGGGTGATGCTGCCGATGGGCGTGGGCTGGAACGCGGAGGCGTTGTTGACCAGTGCGTCCAGGCGCCCGAACCGCGCCAGCACCTGGTCGATCAGCCCCGGCAGGACGGCGAGCTCGGCCAGTTCCGCCGCCAGAGTCAGGGTGCTGCCGGGGCGCTGCTGCTCCAGATCGGCGGCGACAGCCGCAGCCTGGTCGCGCGAGTGGCGGTAGTGCAGGGCGATGTCGTAGCCGCCGGCATGCAGCATTCGCGCAATGACCGCGCCGACCCGTTTGCCGGCGCCGGTGACCAGTGCGACCGGACGCTCGGAGGCGTGTGGCGGGGCGAGAGGGGACATCGGCGTGCTCCGGCGGGTTCAGCCATGCAGCTTGCCGCAAAGCCCGCCGGCCGTCATCCGTGCCCTTCTCCCAATTCACCGGTCCATCGGCACCGGTGTCAGCGGCACCTCGGTGCTGCTGTCCGGCCCGCCGAACAGTTCGATCGCGGTCTGCGCCACCTGGCGGGTGTCGTAATACGCGTAGGCACCCACACCCAACGCTCCGATCACTGGCAGCCATCGCGCCGCGCCCTTGCCCAGGGTGCGCTGGGAAATGCGAATGCCGATGCGCTGGGCCACGTTCTGCAGCAGCGACGAGGAGATCCTGCGGAACAGCAGTCGATCGCCCATCTGCACCACCACGTCGCGGAAGGCCTGCGCCGCGGTGTGGCGGAACAGGCACCACATCATCTGCTCGCGCCCCAGCGTGGCCTGCTTGCCGTAGGCGGCGGCAATGTCGCTGACCAGCTGCGCCTGGATGCGCCAGATAGCCACCAACTCCGGCAGCAGGGTCAGCCAGCCCACCGGTCCCGGCGGCAGCGCAAGCGAGCCGGCCGCCAGTGCGGCGCGGCGTGCCGCCTGGTGGGCCAGCTGGCGCGCCAGGCCTTCGGGACGACCGCTGCCGGCCACCTGGCTGCTGGGAATCTGGCTGACGAAATCCAGGATCGCCGAGGTCAGCCGGCCGGTCTCCGGCTTGAGCGGCACGGCGGGCAGCTGGGCGGACTTCTCGGCCATCGGATGCTCCTGTTCGAGGGGGCGGGACAGTGTCTCCCACCGCGTGTGAACCGTGGACCAAGCCGCCGCTCTGGTCGGCCCGGCCTTGATGAAGTGTGCGCGGCAAGCAGCGGGTGCCACGACGTTCGACCCGGGCGATCCGTTAGGTAATAACATAACACTCAGAACCCGCCAGCCGTTTTCCCTTGCCCGCAACGGCCTGTCGCCGCAGGCCGGCAGCAGCCAGTACGTGATTGATCACGAGGCGATCAAGCGGTTGCCCCTGGGCGATTCGACGCCGATCAACCAGGTCCTGTTGCAGGCACCGGGCGAGGTCGTGCTGGGTCGTGCAGGCAAGTTGCACACACAGCTGGCGGTGCTCAACGGGCTCGACCGCAGCTATCAGCTGCGCGACGGCAGCTGCATTGGCGTGGGCGCACCGCAATACGGTCCGCGCCGTGGCCTCTACCTGAGCGTGCAGAAGGATTTATAGGCCCGGAGCGATCCGTCACGCCAGGTGCCCCGCCGCGTCGCCATCCATGCATCGCCCCAACGGCTGCGGCCGCTTCCACCTCCGGTCGGACCGGACCGCGTTATCCTTCGCGGTTCCCCGAGCCCGAGGTATACGCCCATGGATTCCCGCCTTCCCGAACCCGGCCCGGACGAGCGCGCGCATTCGGAGCGCCTGCTGCAACTGCTGCGCGAGCAGATTGCCGCGCAGGGGCCGCTGCCGTTCGCCCAGTACATGGAGCGCTGCCTGTATGCGCCGGGGCTGGGCTACTACAGCGCCGGCGCCACCAAGTTCGGCGAGGCGGGCGATTTCGTCACCGCGCCGGAGCTGGGCGAGCTGTTCGCCCGGTGTGTGGTCAGCGCGGTGCAGCCGGTGCTGGCGATGCTGGGCGAGCAGGCGGACTTCCTGGAGCTGGGCGGTGGCAGCGGTGCATTCGCCGAGGCGGCGCTCAGTGCCATGGCCGCGGCCGGCGTGCTGCCGCGTCGCTATCTGATCCTGGAGCCCAGCGCCGATCTGCGCCAGCGCCAGCGCGAACGCCTGGCCCGGCAGCTGCCACCCGGGGTCGCCGAGCGGGTGCAGTGGCTGGACCGTCCGCCGCAGGAGGAATGGCGGGGCGTGCTTTTCGCCAACGAGGTGATCGACGCCCTGCCGACCACGCGTTTTGCCGTGCGCGACGGCGAGATCCACGAAGAGCATGTGACGCTGGATGGCGAGGGCCGCCTGGTACGCACCGACCGACCCGCCGACGCGCTGGTGGCCGGCGCGGTGCGCCACGTCGAGCGCGACCTGGGGCGGGCGCTGCCGGAAGGCTACCGCTCGGAGATCCTGCCGCAACTGCCGTACTGGATGCAGGCCGTGGCCGGTCCGCTGAGCTCGGGCGTGATGCTGTTCATCGACTACGGCTATGTGCGACGCGAGTTCTACCTGCCCGAGCGCACCGATGGCACCTTGATGGCGCATTACCGTCATCGCGCGCACAACGATCCGCTGCTGTGGCCGGGCTTGAACGATCTGACCGCGTCGGTGGACTTCACCGCGCTGGCCGAGGCGGGCAACAATGCCGGTTTCGGGGTGGCCGCCTACCTGCCGCAGGCGCAGTTCCTGATCGCCAGTGGGCTGCAGCAGGCGTTCGAGGAAGCCTACGCACAGGCCACTGACGAAACGGCGCGCTACAAGCTGGCGCAGCAGGTCAAGCGGCTGACCCTGCCCGAGCAGATGGGCGAGCGCTTCCAGGCGATGGTGCTGGCACGCGGCCTGGAGGCTCTGCCGCTGCCGGCCGAGTTGCTGGCCGCCGACCAGGGAGGTCGACTCTGAGCAGGACGCGCACTGCAAGGACGTCTGGACGTCTGTACTGGCAGCGCCGATGGGTCTGGCTGGGTGGGTTTGTCGCCATGGTGGTCACCGGCCTGGCGCTGTCGCCGCTGGCCAGTGACGTCAACCACCTGGCGCGGAGCATTCCCCAGGGCGACAAGCTGGTGCACGGCGGCACCTTCGCCGTGCTGATGCTGGTCTGGGGCAACATCCTGCGCGATGAACGCGCGCACCGCTGGCTGGTCGTCGGCGGCCTGCTGCTGGGTGGGCTGATCGAACTGGCGCAGTGGCCGATCGCGCGGGCCGACGCCGACCCGTTCGATCTGCTGGCCGATGCGCTTGGGCTGGGACTGGGCCTGGCCTTGCTGCGCACTCCGCTGGCCGATGTCCTGGCCCGGGCCGAGTGCCGCCTACGGCAACGCGGCTGAGCTGGCCGGTGCCGGTACGGCCGCGCTGGCGCTGGCCGCGGGTGCCGGGGTTACGGCGGTGCTGTCCTCCTTGCGCCGGACCAGCTGGCCGCGCTTGAACAGCTCGGCGGCCACCTGGTAATAGGCGATCGCGTCGTCGACGAGGCCGGACTGCACCGGATGCACCGGTACCGCATCGCCGGTAGCCAGGTCCGGGCGCATCTGCTCCAGCTTCTTCTGGGGTTCGAGCACCGTCAGCAGGCCGTCGTGCAGGTAGCCCAGCTTCTCGTAGGTGGCCGGGAACGCGCGCTCGCGGCCGGGCTCGAGCTGGAAGATGTCGTAGCCGAAAAAGCGGCTGCGATAGCTGAAATCGAGCAGGCCAAGCAAGGTCGGCGCGATGTCGATCTGGCTCATCAGGCGCTCCACGTGGCGCGGCTTGATGTGTGCCGGCGCGTAGATCCACAGCGGGATGTGGTAGCGGTTGACCGGGACGCTGGTCTTGCCGGCGCTGGAGGCGTCGTGGTCGGCGGTGATCACGAACACGGTGTCGTCGAAGTACGGTCTGGTGCGGGCGCGCTTGATGAAGTCGGCGATCGACCAGCTGGTGTAGGCGATCGCGCCCTCGCGGGTGCCGTTGGGCTCCTTCACCCGGCCGGCGGGAAAGGTGAACGGCCGGTGGTTGCTGGTGGTCATGATGTGCAGGAAGAACGGCTTGCCCCGCGCATGGATGGTGTCCATCTGCCCCAGCGCCAGCGTGTACAGGTCCTCGTCGGCGACCCCCCAGACGTTCTCGCTGTGGATGGTGGCGTCCTTCGGGATCGCAGTGCGGTCGACCGTGACGTAGCCGTTGTGGCCGAAGAAGTAGTTCATGTTGTCGAAGTAGCCGTAGCCACCGTAGACAAACTCCGACACGTAGCCGCGGTCATTGAAGATGTCGGCCAGCGAGAACAGGTTCTCGTTGTTGTGTTCCTTCAGAACCGAGTCGCCGGGGGTCGGCGGTATCGACAGCGACAGTGCCTCGAGCCCGCGCACGGTGCGCGTGCCGTTGGCATAGACGTGATCGAAGAACAGGCTCTGCCCGGCCAGCGCGTCCAGCTCCGGCGTGATGTCGCCGTGGCTGGATCCGAACGCCTTGATGAAGTCGGCCGACAGACTCTCGACGCTGATCAGCACCACGTTGAGGTGCTTCTCCGGCCCGGCGTGGCGGATCTCGCGGGTCAGGTCGTGCGGATCGTCGCTGAGGTAGGTGGCATCGGGCGTCTTCAGCCGGTCGCGCACGCGGGCGAACGCGGCGTCCTCGGGCAGGGTCCGGTAGAACCGTGTGTAATCAAGATGGCTGCTGCGGAAGGCGGCGAAAAACTCGTAAGTGCCGTTGCCGGCCAGTTCGTTGACGTAGGCGTTGTCGCTGTGGTTTTTCAGGGTGCCCTTGACCGCCGCTACCGAGACCACGGTCAGCACCAGCCACACCAGCACCAGCTTGCCGCGCTGCCAGAAGCGCGTGCCGTCGTCGCGGGCGCGAAGGCGGCGACGGCTCAGCAGCATCGCGGCTACCGCGGCGACTGCCAGCAGGCTCAGCCACAAGCCGATCGGATACGACTCGCGGATGTTGCCGATCACTTCGGTGGTATAGACCAGATAGTCCACCGCGATGAAATTGAAGCGCACGCCGAACTCGTTCCAGAACACGAACTCCGATGCGGCCACGAACAGCAGTCCGTACAGCAGGGCCAGCGCCAGTGCATACAGCGTCCATTGCCCGGCGCGCGACACATAGGCGCGGCGCGGCATCAGCCACAGGAACAGCACCATCGGCCAGGCGATGTACAGCAGCGTCACCAGGTCGTAGCCGGCACCGACAGCGAACGCGTAGAGCCAGTACAACGGATTGAGAGGCACGCCATCGCCGGTCATGAACAGCAGCACGATGCGGGTCAGCGCGCCGATCGCCAGGTACGCCAGCCCCAGCCACCACAGGGGGGCGAAGCGCTGCTGCATGGGGGTGCGGGATCGTTCGACTGGTGACACGGGACGCTCCTGACAGAAAAGAGGAAAACCGTTGCCGGGCGGCGGGCATCGCGCACGCGCGAGCTTGATCCGGCGGACCACTGGCAGTCCGTGCCACGATAGCCCGGCGGCGGCCAGCCGACCCGGGCGCGCCAGTCTTGCGGTCACCGGCGACTATCGCGACGTGCGTCGCGCGCTCATGTGTCCCGCGAGGATTCCCCCGGCCGCCCTATTGTAGCGATTGCTGCGATCCGTGCCTTTTCCATCGCCGCGCCGATCGCCGGTCCGGTCAGGCCGCGCTCGACGAAGCCGGCCGCCTGCACTGCGGCGGCCGCTTCGCGCGCGCGGCGCAGGAAGCCCGCCTGCGGGTAGCTGTCCTCGGCATGGCCCAGGCGACCGCGCTTGTCCGCCTCGCAGGCGGCCAGGAACACTTCCAGCCGCGCCGGCCGCCGTAGTGCGTCCAGCGACAGCAACAGCTTCAGTACGGTGGCCGGGCGCAGTTCGAAGGCGCGGTGCGCGTTGAGATGGTCGCGGCAGACCCGCTCGGCCAGCGCCAGATGCTCGGTGGGCACCTTCAGGCGCGTTGCCAGCGCTTGCAGCGGCGCCACCCCGGCGTGCTCGTGACCGACATGCGCGGGTAGCCGTTGCGCTGGCGTGCAGGCCTTGCCCAGGTCGTGGCACAGCGCACAGAAGCCGACCAGGTCGTCGCCCGGTGCCAGCCGCGCGGCCATGTCCAGCACCAATTCCAGGTGCACGCCGGTATCGATTTCCGGATGGAACTCGGCCCGTTGCGGCACGCCGTACAACCGATCGACCTCCGGGAACAGCACCGCCAGCGCACCGCTTTGGCGCAGCACCTGCAGAAACGCCGACGGCCGAGGTTCGCCCAGCGCCTTGCGTGTTTCGGCCCAGACCCGCTCGGGAACCAGGTGGTCCACTTCGCCCTCGCGCACCATCCGGCGCATCAGGGTCATCGTCTCCTCGGCCACGCTGAATCCCAGTGGGGCAAACCGCGCGGCAAAGCGGGCCACCCGCAGCAGCCGTACCGGGTCTTCCGCGAACGCCGGCGACACATGGCGCAGCACGCGCTGTTCCAGGTCGCGCTGCCCGTGGTAAGGGTCGACCAGCGCACCGCTTTCATCCTGCGCAATCGCGTTGATGGTCAGGTCGCGCCGTCCCAGGTCCTGTTCCAGGGTGACCGCGGCATCGGCCTGGAAGGTGAAGCCGTGATAGCCATGCCCGGTCTTGCGCTCGGTCCGGGCCAAGGCGTATTCCTCACCGCTTTGAGGGTGCAGGAACACCGGAAAGTCCTTGCCTACCGGGCGATAGCCGGCATCCAGCATCTGCTGCGGGGTGGCTCCGACCACCACGTGGTCATGGTCCACCACCGGCCGTCCCAGCAGCTTGTCGCGGACGGCGCCACCCACCAGATATGTGCGCATCAGGATCCCGTTGCGGCGCGGCCGGAGGCCGCCTTGGCCGGCCCGTGCCGGCTGCCTGCGCGGGCCGGGGCCGGGTCGTCGTCCACGCAGCGTACCTGCTTGCGCACGGTGCCGGCATCCGGTGGTGCATAGCGCAGGCCGACGCCGGGCATGCGCGAGCTGATCGGCACCACGCCACCGCCCAGGCGCCAGTCGTAGATCACCGCGAAGGCCATCACCCGGGCGACGTATTCGCGGGTCTCGTGAAACGGGATGGTGGCCACGAACAGGTCCGGTGCCAGCGTGCCGCGTTCGGCCACCCATTGGTCGACCCGGCTCGGTCCGGCGTTGTAGGCCGCGCTGGCCAGCCACGGGGCGCCGTTGAAGCGCTCGGCCATCTGCGCCAGGTAGCGGGTACCCAGGGCGATGTTCACCACCGGGTCGTAGAGCGACTCGCCGCCGGCCCAGGCCAGTCCGTTGCGATGCGCGACGCGGGCGGCGGTGGACGGCAGCAACTGCATCAGGCCGCGTGCGTCGGCGCCGGAGTGCGCATCGGTCATCCATGCGCTTTCGGCGCGGGCGATGGCGTAGGCCCAGGCCGGGTCGATGCCGGCTTCGACCGCCTGCGGCACTACCCCGTCCTGGCTGGCCAGCGGGAAGCGCTGGCTGTAGTAGCGCAACGCCTTGCCGCTGCTGAAGGTGAACACGGCGCGGTCGTACCAGCCGCGCTGGTAGGCCACATCCGCCGCTGCCTGGCGGGTGGCGGTATCGCTGCCGTCCAGTGCCCGCGCCCATTCGCGACGGGCCGGCTGCGGCAGGTCCACTGCATACAGTTCGAACGCGCGCTGCAGCCCGGGGTTGGACGCCAGCGCGCGCTTGCGCTCGGCATCGGGCGCGGGCTGCAGTGGGCACAGGCTGTAGTCGGCACCAATCCGGTCGGCTGCCAGGAAGCCGAAATAGGTGGGCTCGCGGGCCAGCGCCTTGAACAGTGCTTGCGCCTCCTCCGCGTGTCCGCTGGCCGCCAGTGCGCGGGCGTGGAAGTAGCGCCACTCGTCGTCGTCGCGCTGTTCGGCCGGCATGGCCATGATCGCGTCCAGTACCGCCTTCCAGTCCTGCCGTGCCAGCGCCACCCGGGCGCGCCACTCCCGGCTGGTATCGGTCCGCGCGGCCTCCGGCAGGGCGGCCAGGCGCGCCAGTGCGTGCTGGTCGAAGTCGGTGGCGTGGTAAAGCGCCAGGGCGTATTCGACCCCGGTGCGCTCGGTGGCGCTGAAGCTGAAGTGGCGGCGCAGGCGCTTCCAGGCCGTCTCGGCGCGATCGCTGTCGTGCCGCGCCAATTGGCGCAGCGCGATCGCCGCGGCCTGCCGGTTGCGCGGAACGTCCGGCCAGTGGATGGCGGCATGGGTGGCGCCGGACGGGTCGCGCAGCGCCTTGGCCAGGTGCTCGGCCAGATCGCGCTCGCCGGAGGGAAGCTGCCCTGCCAGCGATGCCACGGTGCCGCCCCGACCCGCATCCACCGCACGGTCGATTCGCTGCCACAGTCGCTGCCGGGTCAGCAGGCCCTGGCGGCCGGCCTGCTCCAGGATCGGATCGCACGCCGACGGCAGGCTGGGTTTTTCCCAGAGCGCGGCCAGGTCGCGCTGGAACTGCAGGGTGCCGCCCTTCGCCAGCCGTGCCTGCAGCGCGTCGCAGCTGAGGGTATCGCCCAGGCCCGGCTGGTACAGCGCCAGGAAGTCGTCCCAGCGTTGCTTGCCGGCCGCCTGCAGCAGGAAGTCCCGGCGCAGGTCCTGCGCCGGGATGGAATCGGGATAGCGCCGCAGGAACTCTTCCACCCGCGCGCGCGGCAGCGCGTCCAGGTCGTGGCTCAGCGCGGCCGCCTCCAGGTACGGATACAGCGGATAGCCGGCCAGCTGCCTGTCCCACGCGTGCCAACCCTCGCCGCCCTGCTGGGCTGCGGCCAGCGCCTTGCGGAAGGCGGCGCGCTGCGCCTGGGGCGCGTCCGGCACGGCCGCCCGCACCGCCGTGGCACCCAGCAGCAGGTTCAGTGCGGTGAACATCAGGACAAGCACAAACGGGGGGCGAGGGCGCGGCGGTGTTGCGGGGTGGTACATGCAAGCTCCTGCAAAGGGATCGACGATGGGGACATGCCGCACCGGGCCCCCTCCCGGCGTTGGCCTGCCAAGGGTGGCAGCTGCGCGCATTCGATGCGTTAAACATGCGCTGGAGCGATGCCGTCCATGGCGGCCTGCTAAGCTGGCGCGCCCCGTGGCTGCGGCCGGAAAAGGCATGGCGCTGGCGTCCTCGTTGTCCCATCGTGCGCATTGGCCGGCCTGGCTCGCGTTGTGGCTGGCCGCCTTCGGCGGGCTGCTGTGGTGGTGGGCGGTTGGTCGTCCGGTCGCCCTGCCGCTGGCGCCATCGACGCGCATCGCCTGCGTCTCCTACGCGCCGTTCCATCACCCGGGACAGACTCCGCTCGACCCGGCCATCCGGATCAGCCCCCGGCAGATCGATGCCGACCTGCGCGCGCTGTCGCGGCGCTTCGACTGTGTGCGCACCTACTCGCAGGGCCTGGGCCTGGATGCGGTGCCGGCGATCGCTTCGCGTTATGGCATGACCGTGCTTGGCGGGATCTGGCTGGGCGCGGACCCGACAGCCAACGCGCGCGAAGTGGCGCTGGGGATCGCCGCGGCGCGACGCTATCCGCATGTGCTGCGCGGCCTGATCGTGGGTAACGAGGTGTTGTTGCGCGGCGACCTGGCGCCGGCCGCCCTGGCCGACGTGGTGGCGCGGGTGCGCGCGGCGGTGGATGTGCCGGTGAGTTACGCCGATGTGTGGGAGTTCTGGCTGCGCCATCCGCAGATGGCACAGTCGGTCGATTACCTGACCATCCACGTGCTGCCTTACTGGGAGGACCGGCCGGTGCCGGCGGACCGTGCGGTGAAACACGTGGCGGCGGTGTATGCCCGGGTGCAGCGAGCGTTCCCGGGCCGGCGCGTGATGATCGGCGAGACCGGCTGGCCCAGCGCCGGACGCCCCCGCCGTGGCGCCAGTGCCAGCGTGGTCGACGAAGCGCGCTACGTGCGTGGCTTTCTCGCCTACGCCGCACGAGCACACATCCCCTACAACATGATCGAGGCTTTCGACCAGCCATGGAAACGCGACCTGGAGGGTACGGTCGGTGGCTACTGGGGCATCTACGATGCCGCCTCGCAACCGAAGTTTCCCCTGCGTGGTCCGGTGGTGGAGGAGCCGCGCTGGTGGATCGGCTGGGGTGCCGCAGCGGTGGCGGTGGTGCTGTTCCTGCTGGCCGGCGGCTGGCACCGCCACTGGCAGGGGCTGCGCGGCTGGCTGGCGTTGACCGGCTGCGGGATTGCCGCCGGTAGCGGGCTGGCCTGGCAAGGCCGGCAGATGGCCTATGCCTGTCGCAATGGGTGGGAGTGGGGCGTGTCGGCGCTGGCCTGCTTGGCGTCGCTGGGCACCGCACTGGTGCTGGCGCGGGTGCTGGCCGCGCGGCTGGCCGACGCGCCGGCACGCCCCACCTTGCCGCCGATGCCGTGGCTGCGGCTGGGCTGGCTGTTGGCGCTCGCCTGGTACGACCTGCTGCTGGTGTTCGACGGTCGCTACCGCGACTTTCCGCTGGGGCTGTTTGCGCTGCCGTGCATCGGCTACACGCTGGTCGCCGGCGTCGAAGGCGGGCGCGCAGCGGGGCCGTCGCTGGAGCAGCGCTTCCTGGCCTGCCTGCTGCCGATCCTGGGCGCGGTCACGGTGGCGCAGGAGGCCGGAATGAACGTGACCGTATGGCTATGGCTGGGTCTGAACCTGACCCTGGCCATCGCGGTGCTGGGCAGTCGATGGCAGGGTCGCCGCCTGGCAGCGGAGCAGGCGTAGGCTGCCGACCAGCAGCGCCAGTGCGCCGGCCTCCACGCAGTACAGTTGCAGGGCGAACGCGCCCAGCGCGGCAGCCAGCCAGGCCGGTGCCGGGTGCCGCCACAGCAGTGCGGGCAGCACGGCGGCCAGTGCCGCATAGCCGTAACTGTAATTGAGGAAGCCACTGACCAGGGCATGGCGCCAGGCGCACCAGGCGGGGGCGTCGCCGGCGCTGCACCAGGCGCCGATCTGGTTCGGTTCCACCACCTGGTAGCGCAGCGCCGCGGCAGCCAGGCCCACCAGCATGATCGCCAGCCACGGGAGCGCCCGCCGGCCCCGGGCTGCGGTCACCGCAAGCCCTCGGCGTGCGGCGCCAGATGCGCCGGCAGGCTGATTTCCGCCGCCAGCGGCAGATGATCGGAGAATGCCTGCGGCAGCGCCCAGACCTTCTCCAGCGAAATGGTCGGTGAGGCGAGGATGTGATCCAGCGAGCGGCGCGGTTTCCAGCTGGGGAAGGTGGGCGTGTGCTGTGCCGGCGGCTCCAGCGGCGAATGCTTGAACAGATGCCGCATCTCGGCACTGTGCGGCTCGGTGTTGAGGTCGCCCATCAGCACGGTGTTGGGGAAGTCCTGCAACACCTCGGCGATGAAGGCCAGCTGGCGCGCCCGGGCCGGGGAGCTCAGGGACAGGTGCGCGATCATCACGGTCAATGCCGCCGGATCTTCGCCGAAGCGCACCAGCAGCGCGCCGCGGCCGGGGATGCGGCTGGGCAGGGGATAGTCGAGCACCGTGTGTGGCTGGATCCGGCTGATCAGCCCATTGGCCGAATGTGCCAGCCGTGCCATCGGCCGGTTGGGCTGGTGGCTCCAGAACGGCAGGCCGGACGTTTCGGCCAGGTAGCGGGTCTGGTTGAGAAAGCCCGAGCGCAGGCTGCCGGCATCGGCCTCCTGCAATCCGATCACGTCGAACTGGCCCAGCATCTCGGCCAGCTGGTCGAGGTTGTCCATCTTGCTGCGCCCGGGGAGCACTGCATTGAGGCTGCGGGTGACGTACTCGTGGTAGCGCTGCACGCTGGCGCCAGCCAGGATGTTGCAGCTGAGCAGGCGCAGACGCCGGGTCGGGGCTGGTGCGTTGGCGGCAGCGTTGGCGGGAACGGCAGGGGTCATCGGCTCTGGATCAAGGGGGCGGCACCACCTGCCGCGGCCGCCAGCATGACGTGTGCCGCGTGAACGCCAGGACAGCCGGTGCGGGGCCTACTTGCCGGACAGCTCGCGCTTGGCCAGCCACTGGGTCAGCGCAGCCAGCTCCGGCAGCGTGTGCACATTGTTGCTGCGGTACTTGCCGTCGACCACGATGGTGGGAGTGCCATCGACCTGCCACTTCTGCAGCAAGGCCATGTCGCTGCGCAGCTGGGCGGTCACCTCCGGCGAGGTGGCAATCTGCATGAAGCGACCACGGTCCACGCCGCGCGCGGCGTAGAAGTCGGCCAGGTCGTCGAGCGAGTTCAAGGGGTAGTGCTGGTCGAACTTGGCCTTGAACAGCGCCAGGTGGTTCTGCTCCATCACGCCGAGCTTCTTGGCCGCGTAGAACGCACGTGCGTAGGGCACCCACTGCTCGTTGAAGGCGGCGGGGACCAGCTTGAACACCACACCGGCCGGCAATGCCTTGCGCATCTGATCGGCCAGTGGCGCGAAATGGTCGCAATGGATGCAGCCGTAGGAAAACACCTCGACCACCTCCACCTTGCCCTCGTCGCTGTAGCGCTGCTGCGGGGCCGGCAAGGTGACGTATTCCTGGCCCTCGGTGTACGGCGCGGGTGCACCGGAATCGGAGGCGCTGCAGGCAGCGGCCAGCAACAGGCCGCCAAGCAGGCAGACGATGCGCAGGCGGACGAGGGGGTTGATCATCGGATACTCCGCAGTCGAGACAGCACGGACACGCCGTGGATTACTGGCCGGCGGCTTCCCTGGCGACCAGCCACTTGGTCAGATCCACCGATTCCTCGTAACCGACCTTGGACGGAGAGATCCGGTACTTGCCGTCGATCACGATGGTCGGGGTGCCTTCGACCCCGTAGTTCTTGATCAGTTCATCGGCACGGCGGGTCTTGGTATCCACGCTGAACGACTTCGACACCGCCACGAATTCCTTCGGGTCGGCGCCGAACCTGGCGTAGACCTTGGCGGCATCGGCGATGGTGGGCAACGCCGACTTGGGCTTGAGCCCCGTCCCGGCCGCATTCATGGCGCTCAGCTCATGGCTTTTCCAGACCGCGTCGTACATCGCGTCGTTGCCCTGCCCGGCCACGCCCAGCGCCTGCGCGGTGTAGTACGCGCGCTGCAGCATCGGCCAGTTCTCCTGCGGGATGAACGAGGCCGGCAGGTACACCATGGTGGCCTCGGCCGGCAGCTCGCGGGCCAGCTTGTTGGCGGTGGCGTGGTACTGGTTGCAGGCCGGGCAGCCGTACGAAAACACTTCGACCACCTCGACCTTGTCGGTGGAGGTCACCTTGGGCTGGGCCGGTTCGATGCGATCGTAATCCTTGCCCTCGACCCACTTGCCGTCGTCCACGAACGGTTGGCTGGGCGGTGGCGGGGCGCTGGCGGCTGGCGGCGTGCTGCCGGCGGTTGCCGCCTCCGAGGTCGCCGGGCTGCTGGCGGCCGGCACCGGGGCCGGGGCCGCGGAGGCCGTCGAGACGGTCGGCGCGGGAGCTGGCGTCGGGGCGGTTCCGGCGTTGCGCGAGTTGTCGCTGTCTTGGCTGCAGGCGGCGAGCGCAAGCAGGGCGGCACACAGGATCGGCAGTCGCTTGAGCATGGGAACCTCGGTACGGGTGATTCAGACAAACACGCCGGCGAGGCCGGCGTGTGGGACGTCTGTTCAGGGTGCGCCGGCGCCTTCGGCGGTATTGGCCCGGTGCAGGCCCTCGATGTAACTGGCCAGCGCCGCGATATCGGCGCTGCTCAGCTTCTGGGCAATCGCCGGCATGATCTTGGCCTGTGCATCATCGCCCCAGGTGGTGCCGTCATGCCAGGCGGTCAGGGTCTTCTGGATGTACTGCGCGTGCTGCCCGGACAACTGGGGATACATGGCACCGGGATTGCCGCGGCCGTCGATCGAATGACAGGCCATGCAGGCGGGCACGCCACGGTCGGCGTCGCCCTCGCGGAACAGCTTCTGACCCAGCTCCACCAGCGCGGTGTCGGCGACACCGGGCAGCGACTGCTTGGTCGCGAAGTAGGCGCCCAGGTCACGCATGTCCTGCTCGGACAGCGGCGCAGCCATGCCCATCATGATCGGGTTCTGCCGCTTGGCCGACTTGAACAGGGTGAGCTGACGCGCGATGTAGGTACCGTGCTGGCCGGCCAGCTTCGGGTACTGCGGGTCGCTGGAATTGCCGTCCATGCCGTGGCAGGCGCCGCACACGGTGGCCTTGGTCTGTCCGGCCGAGGCATCCCCCGGACCGGCCTTGACCACCTGCGGCTCGATCGCGGCCTCGGGTGAGCCCGGCTTGGCCGACGTGGCGGTGGCTGGCACGGCCGTCGCCGGCAGGCCGATGTCGGTCGGCTGCGGCGTGCTGGTGGTCACCGCGGGCGTGGCTTTCTGGGCCACCGCAGCGCCGGTGTACAGCACGAAAAGGAGGGCGATACCCGCCCCGAAGGCAGCAGGCCGAAAACCAGCGGGCCGAAAACTCATACACTTGTCTCCCGAAAGACTGCAAATACTGCCGCAATACGCTGCCAGACCATCTTTGGCGGCAGAAACCGCCGAATTATCCCCGCGCCACCGCAACCGGTCAAACCATGCCCAATCCGCTCCAGGGTGCACAGTTCGTGCTCGCCGCCCCCCGCATCAATCAACTGCCCGCCGACGAAGGCGCCGAGGTGGCCTTCGCCGGTCGCTCCAACGCGGGCAAGTCCAGTGCGTTGAACACGCTGACCGGGCACAAGGGGCTGGCGCGAACTTCCAAGACGCCCGGCCGCACGCAGCAGATGGTGGCCTTCGGGTTGCCGCCGCTGGCACAGGACGGGGGCCTGCCACCACTGGAGGCGCGCCTGATCGACCTGCCCGGCTACGGCTACGCCAAGGTGCCGATGGAGATGCGCGAACACTGGCGTCAGGAGATCGATCGCTACCTGCACCAGCGCGCCAGTCTGCGCGGCGTGGTCTTGATCGCCGACATCCGCCATCCGCTGAAGGAGTTCGACCGGATGATGCTGGAGTTCTGTTTCTCCCGGCAGTTGCCCTGCCACCTGCTGCTGACCAAGTCCGACAAGTTGTCGCGCAGTCAGGCCAACCAGGCGCTGCAGGCCATGCGCAAGAGCTTTCCGGACGGGCTGCACGCGACCGCGCAGATCTTTTCCTCCAGTGATGGCACCGGGTTGGAGGAAGGGCGCGAGGCGGTGATGCGGTTGTTGCGGCAGCCGCGCAACTGAGAAAGGGCGTGGTTGGACGTCTGGCGACGCCGGGCGCCGTGGCTGTCGCCCCCCGTGAAGTCCCGCTGCGTACCGCGGGACCTCATGCAGCTGCTTGACGCGAAGGGCCCGGTCGACGCAGATGCTGGCCCCACCGCACCGTCATTCCCTCCCAGGTCGCGATCCAGCGGCCTTCGGCCTCGGTTCTGCTTCCTTTCCCGTGGGCTGCGGCCTGATGAGGCGCCGCGGCGATCTGGCTCGCCTGCCGCGGGCTTTCGCTAGCCTACCGGCCAGCGAGCCACCTTTCTTTGCTGGCCCAAAGAAAGGTGACCCAAAGAAATGGCCTGGCGCAACACGATGGGGTTAACAGCCTTGGGGGCTCGCTCCACCGGGCGTGCTAAATCCTCCGCAGGCTTGCCGCCGCTATGCCGCGAGCGCTTGATTTTCCCCGCAAGGGACGGCTCGCTGGCGCATCGCCAGTGCGCTGGGGTTCGGCAGCTCGCTGCTTTTTGGCGAGGCCCATCTCCCACGGAAGGTAAGTGCCCCTCGCGCTCCACGCCACAGCACGACATCCCTTGCCGCAGCTCCCCAGCGGCCGCGGAATAGCCGCGGCAAGTCCTGCCCATTAGGGAAGTGCCCAGGCAAGGACGATGCACACATGCTCGATGCCACATCGGGTGAGCCAGGCCATTTCTTTGGGTTGCTTCTTCTTTACTCCGGGCATCCTGCCCTCCGCCCTATGGGCCAGCTGCGCTGTTCGCCCGCGCTCCAGGCGCGGGCGTGGGCCAGCAAAGAAAAGTGACTCGAGCGCCGGCAGGCGATCGAAAGCCCGCGGCAGGCGAGCCCGGTCGCGGAGGCACATCAACAGGGCATCGGCCATGGGAACACGCCAGAGGCGGGCACGGGAGCACCGCAGGCCAACCTTGGCGAGCGCCCAGCAACCCCTTGCAGCGTCCCCAAACTTGGGCCAGCCGCCTGGCCGTGCGGCGCTCAGCGCGCCAGCGCTTCCATGAACACCGCGCACAGCATTTCCATCCCGCGGCGATCCTCCTCGTCGAAGCGTCCGACCGAAGGACTGTCCACATCCCACACCCCCAGCAGACTGCCGTCGGCGCGCACCAGCGGCACCACCACTTCCGATTGCGAGGCGGCGTCGCAGGCGATGTGCCCGTCGAACGCGTGCACGTCGTGCACCAGCTGGGTCTGGCGGGTCTGCGCGGCGGTGCCGCAGACGCCGCGGCCCAGTGCGATGCGGATGCAGGCCGGCTTGCCCTGGAACGGACCGACCACCAGCTCGGTGCCGTCGAACAGGTAGAAGCCCGCCCAGTTCAGGTCCGGCAGGCTGTTGAACAGCAGTGCGCTGAAATTGGCCGCGTTGGCGATCAGGTCGCGCTCGCCGGCGAGCAGGCCGCGCGCCTGGCTGGCCAGTTCGGCGTACTGCTCGCCCTTGCTTGCATGGGCGCGGGAGGATAGCTCGAACATGGCTTCGTGGCCCGGGCAAAAGGCTATTATGCGCGCTCCGGCCGAGGACGGGCATGATGCGGAATGCGGTGGTGTGCACAACACGCGTAGTGACGGAGCTGCCGGCATGAGCGCCAGGGTCATCGATGCCGAGCTGGCCGGGTTCCTCACCGGCAGCGTGTCGATCATTGCCGGCTCCCGCAATGCCGACAATCGACCTGCGCTGGTCCGCGCGCACGGCTGCCGGGTGTCCCGCGACGGTCGCCGCATGGGGGTGCTGGTGCTGGAGGAGCAGGCGGCCGAAGTGCTCGACGACGTGCGCGACAACGGGCGCATTGCGGTGGTTTTCACGCGTCCGAGCACGCACCGTTCGGTGCAGGTCAAGGGCGACGACGCGCGGGTGCTGCGGCCGCGCGCCGGCGACCGGCTGCGGGCCAGGGCATATCGGGAGTCGATGCTCGGGGAGCTGGCGCATGTGGGCGTCGCGGCGGCGCGGGTCCGGGCGTTGCTGGCCGAGGTCGGCTCGCTCGCGGTGATCGAGTTTGCCGTGTCCGGCGCCTTCGTGCAGACGCCCGGGCCGGATGCGGGCAGGCCGCTGGAGGGCGCGGCATGAACCCCGGACTGGACGCGATCCGCGGCTGCCTCGAGGGCAGCATCCCGGGCGTGATGGCCACCTGCGCCGCCGACGGCACGCCCAACGTGGCCTACCTCTCGCAGATCGAGTACGTCGACGCCGACCACCTGGCGCTGTCCTTCCAGTTCTTCAACAAGACCCGCCAGAACATCCTGGTCAACCCGCACGCGCGCCTGCTGGTGATCGATCCGCAGACCGGCGCCTCCCACCGGCTGGCGCTGCGCTACCTGCGCACGGAGCTGGAAGGACCGTTGTTCGAACGCATGCGGGCGAAGCTGGCGGGTATCGCGTCGCATACCGGCATGGCTGGCGTATTCCGGCTCAAGGGCGCCGACGTGTACTGCGTGGAGGCGATCGAGACGGTGCCGGGCAAGCCCCTTCCGCCGCCACCGCCGCGCCGCAGCCTGCTCGCGGCCACGCGCGCGAGCGCGCAGCGGCTGGCCGGCGCGGCCGACCTGGAGGCGCTGTTGGAGGCCACCTTTGCCTCGTTGCGCGACGCTTTCGATATCCACCACGCCATGGTGCTGCTGCTGGACGGGGACGGACGCAAGCTGTTCACCCTGGCCAGTTGCGGTTACGAGCAGTCGGGCGTGGGATCGGAAGTTGCCATCGGGGAAGGGGTGATCGGCGTCGCGGCGCGCGAGGGCACGCCCATCCGGATTGCCCACATGACCAGCGAGTACGCCTATGGCCGCGCGGTGCGCGAAGCGGCGCTGCAGGGCGGGCTGGCCGGGCAGCTGGAAGTGGAGATTCCGCCGCCGGGGCTGCCCGAATCACGCAGCCAGCTGGCGGTGCCGATCATGGCCGGGCGCCGCCTGCTCGGCGTGCTGTACGTGGAGAGCCCGCAGGACCTGCGCTTCACCTACGACGACGAGGACGCCCTGGTGACGCTGGCGCTGCAACTGGGTCAGGCGATCAGCGCCTTCGGCGGTGCGCCGGATGCGGCGGGCGAAGCGGCGGCTGCCCCGCCGTGCGCCCCGCCGGTCGACGGCACCCCGGTGGTGGTGCGCCATTACGCCGAGAACGACAGCGTCTTCTTCGGCGAGGATTACCTGATCAAGGGCGTTGCCGGCGCCGTGTTGTGGACGCTGTTGCGCGATCACGTGGAGCAGGGGCGATCGGCTTTCAGCAACCGCGAACTGCGGGTCGATCCGCGGATCCGGCTGCCCGATCTGAGCGACAACCTGGAAGCGCGTCTGATCCTGCTGACCCGACGCCTGGTCGAGCGCGATGCGTGCGTGCGCATCGAAAAGATCGGGCGCGGACGCTTCTGCCTGCAGGTCAGCCGCCCGCTCGAACTGCTCGAAGTGCCGTTCGGCGGGCGCTGAAGGGCCGGTTCAGGCCGCGACGGCGGCAGGCGCCAGGGCGGCGTCGAGCTTGTGCCAGTCCGCCTCCGTAAGCCGGGCACGCGCGAGGGCCAGTACGCCCCCCACGGCTTCGGCGGGCGCATGGGCGCGCATGCCGACGATCAGTCGCGTGCGCTCGAGGTGACTGATCGAGGGCAGCATCCAGCGCATGCCCAGCATGCGAGCCGCCGGCGGCAGCGAGGCGACCAGCTCGCCCTCGATGGCGCGCAGCTGGGCGTCGGTGTAGTGCGCCCAGAGCACGGCATTGTGCTCGCGCTCCTCGTAGTCCATGTGAACCAGGTTGCCCGCCACGAAGATGGCGAACGCCCGATACAGCTCGGTGGCGAGCCCTTCGCACATGGATGGATGGTCGCGATGGGCCTGCAGCCCCGAGGCCTTCTCCAGCAGCAGCTCGATGTCGTGCTGGTGATGGTGATGCTCGGTGGCGATCCGCACGGCCGAGCCCGGCTGGGCCGCCTCCAGGGCCGGGTGGACGAAGCGGTTCTCGTCATCCAGATGGGTCAGGCAGAAGCCCATCAAGTCGCGGAGCTCGTCCAGGGTGGCGTCAAGTTCCGCGGCGTCGGTCACGTCCATGCGGCCAAGTCGCACCAGCATGTCGCTCATGAAGCCGCGCAGCGCCTTGTGGATGAAACCGTACATGTTGTAGCGGGGTGGGGAAGTCAGGGAGTCCATCGGGTTTGCCTTCGGTCAAGGGGTAAGCGGCAGTCTATGGAACGAGGGGCTTGGCGTTTCCTAAATCTTTGCTCCGCGTTTGCTAAGAACTTCCTAAATGGCTGTCGCCTTCCCGGAGCGATCGAGGGCCGCCGTCGGGCAAAACGCTTATGATGCGCTGCGCAAACATCGACCCAGAGGGCGCATGGCATTCGCCAAGGTATCCACATTCCCGGCCACGAAGGCGTCGGCCCGGTCGCTGCCGGATGCGCTGCCCGACGCGCCGGCGTCCTTCGATCGCCGCCGACACGGGCCGGCCTGATGTCGGGTGTATTCATCGCCGGGACCGATACCGGTATCGGCAAGACCCATGCCGCTTGCGCCCTGCTGCATGCCTTGCGCGGACGAGGCATCGACGCCGTTGGCATGAAGCCGGTGGCCAGCGGATGCGCGGTCACTGCCGAGGGGCTGCGCAACGAGGACGCCCTGGCCCTGCGCGAAGCGGCGGTCGACAACGGTCCCTACGAGCGCACCAACCCGATCGCCCTGCGCGAGCCGCTGTCCCCGCACCTCGCGGCGCGGGTGGACGGGGTGCAGATCCGACTGGAGCGGCTCGAGCCGGCCTGGCAGGCCTTGCGGCTGGCGCATGAAGTGGTGGTGGTCGAGGGCGTCGGTGGCTGGCGCGTGCCGCTGGCGCCGGGGCTGTTCGCCTCGGACATCGCCATCGCCTGGCAACTGCCGGTGGTGCTGGTGGTCGGGCTGCGCCTGGGCTGCCTCAGCCATGCGCTGCTGACCGCCGAGGCGATCCTGGCCGACGGTTGCGCCCTGGTCGGCTGGATCGGCAACACCATCGACCCGCAGATGGGCGCGCTGCAGGGCAACCTGGCCACCTTGCACGAGCTGCTGCCGGCGCCGTGCCTGGGCGTGTTGCCGCACGGTACCTCGGCAGCAGAGGCTGCCCGCTACCTGGAGCCGCCTGCGTTCGGCTGATTTCACATCTGCCATGCTTGCATGCACACCGCATCTCGCAGAAGGAGCCGCCATGAGCCGCAACCATTACTATTTTTCCATCGACGACCTGGCCCACGCACGCGGCAGCGAGCCGAGCCTGGCGTGGGAGGGGCTGGACCCGCCGAGCCTGGCACAGACGCTGCAACAGGCCTTGCGTGGGACTGACCTGTTCGAGCGCTGGCGCGCGCTGCAGGCCGAACCGGACGAGGTGGACACGGCCCTGGCCGCCACCGATCCGCAGGCGGTGGTGAATGCCTCGGTGGCCGACCTTGGGACCGATCTGGACCTGGTGACCGACCTGCCGATGAGCGTGGTCCGGCATCGGCTGAACCTGCTGATCGGGCCGAGCTGGAAGCTGCGCGACATGCGCGCGGCCTGAGCCGGAGCGGCGTCGGCTCCCGCCGCGCTTGCGTGTGCACCGCGCGGTGCGCTTGGAAGTCGGGCTCCGGAGTGGGTAGAGTCGACGGCTGTAGTTTCCATCGCGCCCGCCTTGGCAGGTGCTCAAACCAGGGATACATCCATGCTCCGTCTCCGCCTGCTCGTGGTCGCCACGTCGATCGCCCTTGCCGCCTGTTCGCATTCGTCCACCGACGACACGGCCGCGGACAACACACCCGCGCCCGCGGCCAGCCTGCCGGCCGGCACGTCCACCGTCAGCGTTGCCACCGCCATGAAAGCCACCAACCCGTTCGCCACGCCCAGCACGCTGCCGTTCCAGGCGCCGCCGTTCGACAAGATCCACAACGGCGATTTCCAGCCGGCCTTCGAGGAAGGCATGCGCCAGGAGCTGGCCGAGGTCCAGAAGATCGCCGAACAACCCCGAGCCGCCGACGTTCGAGAACACCTTCGTGGCGCTGGAGAAAACCGGTGCGCTGCTGCATCGCGTGCGGCTGGCGTTCGACGGCCTCACCGGCGCCAACACCTCCGACGAGCTGCAGCGGATCCAGGAGCTGGAGGCGCCCAAGCTGGCCGCCCACCACGACGCGATCTACCTCAACCCCAAGCTGTTCGCGCGGGTGAAGGCGGTCTACGACCAGCGCGATTCGTTGAACCTCGACCCCGAGTCGGCGCGGCTGGTGCAGGTCACCTACGACAACTTCGTGCACAACGGCGCCAAGCTGTCGGATGCGGACAAGGCGCAGCCTGAAGGACCTCAACAAGGAGGAGTCCAGCCTCAGCACGCAGTTCACCAACAAGCTGCTGGCCGCGACCAAGGACGGCGCGCTGGTGGTCGACGACAAGCGCAAGCTGGCCGGCCTGTCCGATGGCGCCATCGCGGCGGCCGCGCAGGACGCCAAGGGCCGCAACCTGGAAGGCAAGTGGCTGATCCCGCTGCAGAACACCACCCAGCAGCCGGCGCTGCAGGACCTGACTGATCGCGCCACGCGCGAGGCGCTGTTCGAGCGCCTCCTGGAACCGTGCCGAGCAGGGCGGCGCCAACGATACCCGCGCCACCATCGAGCGCTGGCGCAGATCCGCGCCGAGCAGGCCAAGCTGCTCGGCTACCCCAACTACGCCGCCTGGAAGCTGGAAGACCAGATGGCCAAGAAGCCGGCCACGGCGATCGACTTCATGAAGAACCTGGTGCCGGCGGCGACCGCGCGCGCGCAGCAGGAGGCCAGCGACATCCAGGCGGTGATCGACCGCCAGCATGGTGGCTTCAAGCTGGCCGCCTGGGACTGGCAGCACTACGCCGAGCAGGTGCGCAAGGCCCGCTACGATCTGGACGAAAGCCAGGTCAAACCCTACTTCGAGCTGGACAACGTGCTGCAGAACGGCGTGTTCTATGCCGCCAACCAGCTGTACGGGCTGACCTTCAAGGAGCGCCACGACATCCCGGTGTACCAGCCGGACGTGCGCGTGTTCGAGGTGTTCGACAAGGACGGCACCTCGATGGCGCTGTTCTACACCGACTACTTCAAGCGCGACAACAAGGGCGGCGGCGCCTGGATGAGCAACTTCGTCGACCAGTCGACCCTGCTCGGCACCAAGCCGGTGATCTACAACGTCACCAACTTCACCAAGCCGGCACCCGGCCAGCCGGCGCTGATCTCGTTCGACGACGTGATCACCATGTTCCACGAGTTCGGCCACGCGCTGCACGGCATGTTCGCCGACGACCGGAGTACCCGATCGCTGTCCGGCACCAACACCGCGCGCGACTTCGTCGAGTTCCCGTCGCAGTTCAACGAGCACTGGGCGACCGACCCGAAGGTCTTCGCCAACTATGCGAAGCACTACAAGACCGGCAAGCCGATGCCGCAGGCGCTGGTGGACAAGATCAAGAAGGCACGCAACTTCAACAAGGGCTACGACATGACCGAACTGGTCAGCGGCTGCCCTGCTCGACATGGAGCTGGCACACGCTGGCCGCCGACGCGCCCAAGCAGGACGCCGACACGTTCGAGATGCAGACGCTCACCGAAGGACCACATCAACCTGTCCTACGTGCCGCCGCGCTACCGCTCGAGCTACTTCCAGCACATCTGGGGCAACGGCTACGCGGCCGGCTACTACGCCTACCTGTGGACCGAGATGCTGGCCGACGACGGCTTCGAGTGGTTCAAGGAGCACGGCGGCCTGACCCGCGCCAACGGCGACCGCTTCCGCCAGATGGTGCTCTCGCGCGGCAACACCGAGGACCTGCAGAAGATGTACAAGGACTGGCGCGGCAAGGAGCCCAGCGTCGAGCCGATGCTGATCGACCGCGGCCTGAAGGACGCACCCAAGGGCAGGTAGAGATCGTCAGTTCGTACCATCCAGGGGCCGGCACTGCCGGCCCCTTTCATTCGTGCGCTGCTCGGCAATCGATTGCAAAACCAGGATCACTTTTCGGCGTCCACCGCGGCCCGCACCGCCCTGTCTGTCACCACGCGCCTGGCTGCCGCAAAAGCATGCGGCGCCCTGGCACCGCGTCTGTAGGAGCGACTTCAGTCGCGATGGCCGCGACAGCGGCCTGCGCCACACTGGGTGAGTGTGGCGGTGGTCTCTGGCGCAGCGCACTGCGTGCGCCTCGCGACTGAAGTCGCTCCTACAGGCAGGGCGACTGAAGTCGCTCCTACAGGCAGGTTCGCGCTTCGGCGGGGCGACCCGACAGCCAGCGGCAAGGTCAGCGCCTGCTCCGGCCATCGCCTGGTGCCCGCAGCACCTGTCCGCCAAAGGGTGCGGCGCCCTGGCACCGCGTCTGTGGGAGCGACTTCAGTCGCGATGGCCGCGACAGCGGCCTGCGCCAGACTGGGTGAGTGTGGCGGTGGTCTCTGGCGCAGCGCACTGCGTGCGCCTCGCGACTGAAGTCGCTCCTACAGGCAGGGCGACTGAAGTCGCTCCTACAGGCAGGTTCGCGCTTCGGCGGGGCGACCCGACAGCCAGCGGCAAGGTCAGCGCCTGCTCCGGCCATCGCCTGGTGCCCGCAGCACCTGTCCGCCAAAGGGTGCGGCGCCCTGGCACCGCGTCTGTGGGAGCGACTTCAGTCGCGATGGCCGCGACAGCGGCCTGCGCCAGACTGGGTGAGTGTGGCGGTGGTCTCTGGCGCAGCGCACTGCGTGCGCCTCGCGACTGAAGTCGCTCCTACAGGCGGCGACTGAAGTCGCTCCTACAGGCAGGTCATCTGTTGGGGCTGGCTTCGCTTGCCAGCTATCAGGGCGAACGTGGTTGATCGCGAAGGCGAACTACGTGCCACGGAGGAGGCCAGGGCCCACTCAGTAGGCGAACTCGCGGAACACTGGATCGACACTGCCGTGCCACGGCCCGTGGAACAGCTCCAGCTTGCGTTCGGCCGGGGTCTGGTTGGTCTGCACGATTTCCAGCAGCGGTTCCAGGAAGATCGTCTCGTCCGCGCCGCTGGCGTTGAGCCGCGCGCGCCGCTTCAGGCCATGCCCGGCGATCTTCAGCGTCTCGCGCGCCAGGTCGTGCACGGTGCCGTCGCGGAACGGCAGCTTCATGCCGTGCCTGGGCACGCCGTCACGCAGTGCATGGCGCTCGGCCAGGCTGAAGTCCTTGACCAGATCCCAGGCCGCATCCAGCGCCTCGTCGTCGTAGAGCAGGCCGACCCACAGCGCGGGCAGCGCGCACAGCCGGTTCCACGGCCCGCCGTCGGCACCGCGCATTTCCAGGTACTGCTTCAGCCGCACTTCGGGGAACGCCGTGGTCAGGTGGTCGGCCCAGTCCTTCATGGTGGCGTGCACGCCGGGGATGGCGTCCAGCTGGCCGGCCATGAAGCGCTTGAAGTCGGCGCCCGCCAGGTCGATGTAGCGCCCGTCCTGGTAGCTGAAGTACATCGGCACGTCCAGGATGTAGTCGACATAGCGCTCGTAGCCGAAGCCGTCGGCGAAGACGAAGTCGAGCATGCCGGTGCGGTCGCCATCGGTGTCGGTCCACACCTGCGAGCGGTAGGACAGGTAGCCGTTCGGCTGGCCCTCGGTGAACGGCGAATCGGCGAACAGCGCGGTGGCGATCGGCTGCAGCGCCAGGCTGGTGCGAAACTTCTTGATCATGTCCGCTTCGGAGGAAAAATCCAGGTTGACCTGCACGGTGCAGGTGCGGGTCATCATGTCCAGGCCCAGCGAGCCGACCTTGGGCATGTACTCGCGCATGATCTTGTAGCGGCCCTTGGGCATCCACGGCATCTGGTCGCGGCGCCACTTGGGCTGGAAACCCATGCCCAGGAAGCCCAGGCCCAGCCCGTCGGCCACCGAGCGGACCTCCTCCAGGTGCGAGTTCACTTCGCCGCAGGTCTGGTGGATGGTTTCCAGCGGCGCACCGGAAAGTTCCAGCTGGCCTGCCGGCTCCAGCGTGATGCTCGCGCCATCGCGGCTGAGCGCCACCGGCGTGTCGCCTTCGCGGGCGATGTCCCAGCCATGCCGCGCGGCCAGGCCCTCGAGCAGCGCACGGATGCCATGCTCGCCCTCGAACGTGGGCGGGCGCAGGTCGTCGGTGCGAAAGCCGAACTTTTCGTGCTCGGTACCGATGCGCCAGGCGTCGCGCGGCTTTTCGCCGGCGGCGAGGTAGTCGGCAAGCTGCTGGCGATCGCGAATCGGGGTGCTCTTTACGGCACTGGGGATGGACAAGGGAGCAATCCTTTCTGGGGAGGCAACCCATCACGGGGTCGCGGGGAGGTCGAGGCCGACGCGACAATAGTGTACCTCCCGGTACAGCGGATGTGATGTCGTGGCGTGACCGCGAAGCATGGCGGTGCCTGGGGCGAACGACCGGGCACCGTCTCCCGACGCAGGCCGGGCTTCCGCCCTGCCGGGCCTTGCTGACAGCGCGAGCGGGGGCCGCCGGGGGTCGGAGCGGCCCGGCGGCAGTCATGAAAAAGGGCCGGCTTGCGGCCGGCCCTTGATTCAGCGCTTCATCGAATTGAAGAACTCGTCGTTGGACTTGGTGTTCTTCATCTTGTCGAGCATGAATTCCATCGCGGAGAGCTCGTCCATCGGATGCAGCAGCTTGCGCAGGATCCAGATCTTGGCGAGCAGGTCCGGATCGATCAGCAGGTCCTCGCGGCGGGTGCCGGAGCGGTTGATGTCGATGGCCGGGTACACGCGCTTCTCGGAGATGCGGCGGGACAGGTGCACTTCCATGTTGCCGGTGCCCTTGAACTCCTCGTAGATCACCTCGTCCATCTTGCTGCCGGTGTCGGTCAGCGCGGTGGCGATGATGGTCAGGCTGCCGCCTTCCTCGACGTTGCGCGCGGCGCCAAAGAAGCGCTTGGGCCGCTGCAGCGCGTTGGCGTCGACACCGCCGGTGAGCACCTTGCCGGAGGACGGCACCACGGTGTTGTAGGCGCGCGCCAGGCGGGTGATCGAATCGAGCAGGATCACCACGTCCTTCTTGTGCTCGACCAGGCGCTTGGCCCGCTCGATCACCATCTCGGCCACCTGCACGTGGCGCACCGCCGGCTCGTCGAAGGTGGAGCTGATCACTTCGGCGCGCACGGTACGGGCGATCTCGGTGACTTCCTCCGGACGCTCGTCGATCAGCAGCATGATCAGGTGCGACTCGGGGTGGTTGTACTGGATCGCCTGGGCGATGTTCTGCAGCATCATCGTCTTGCCCGACTTGGGCTGGGAGACGATCAGGCCGCGCTGGCCCTTGCCGATCGGCGCGATCAGGTCGAGGATGCGTCCGGTGATGTCTTCCGACGAACCGTTGCCGCGCTCGAGCTTGAACGCCTTGCGCGGGAACAGCGGCGTCAGGTTCTCGAACAGCATCTTGTTCTTCGACGCTTCGGGCGGGTCGCCGTTGATCGTCTCGACCTTGAGCATCGCGAAGTAGCGCTCGCCTTCCTTCGGATGGCGCACGCGACCGGTGATGTAGTCGCCGGTGCGCAGGTTGAAGCGGCGGATCTGGCTGGGGCTGACGTAGATGTCGTCCGGGCCGGCCAGGTACGACTCGTCGGCCGAGCGCATGAAGCCGAAGCCGTCCTGCAGGATTTCCAGCACGCCCTCGGCCCAGATGCCGCCGCCGGAGCGGGCGTGCGCCTTGAGCACGTTGAAGATGACGTCCTGCTTGCGTGCGCGGGCCACGCCTTCCTGCACGCCCAGTGATTCGGCGAACTCGAGCAGCTGCGGCGCCTTCATGCGCTTGAGCTCGGTCAGGTTGATCACCCGGTCGTTGCTGCCCGGATCGGCGTTGTCGTCGTCCACCGGCAGGCCATTCGGGTTCGGCCGCGGCTGGCCGCCGCCACCCTGGCCACCAGCCACCACCGCCGCCCTGGCGCGGGCCACGCTCGTGGCGCCGGCGACGGCCGCGCTCGTTGCGCTCGTTGTTGCGTTCGTTGCGGCGCGCGTCGCCGCCGCCCTGTTGCGCGCTCGGGCCTTGGGCCTGGTTCTGCTGGCCGCCGGCGTTGCTGCCGTTGCCCTCGCTGCCACCGGCGTTGCCGCCGTTGTTGCCAGCGTTGCCCTGGGGGGCGCCGTCAGCGGACTCCCGGGCGGCGCGCGGCGCCTGCTCGGCAGCGGCGGGGGCCGAAGCGGGAGCCGCGGCCGGTGCGGGCGCGGGCGCCGGAGACGGCGCAGGGGCCGGTGATGGCGACGCGGCCGAGGCCGCCGGCGCAGGGGCCGGTGCGGCCGCCTTGTCGCCGCTGGCGGCGGCTGCCGACTTGCGCGGCGCGCGGGTGCGCGGTTCGCCAGCGGGCTTGTCGCTCACGGGCTTGGCTTCGGCGCGCTTGGCGTCGGTCGGTTCTTTGCTTTCGATATCGGACACGGGCAAACCTCGTGGGGGCGCCGTTGAAGAAACAGGAGGGAGAGTTGAGCGTCGCGCGGAAGGCGCAGCGGGACAGAGCGTCCCGACGGTCGGATGCAATCTAGCACCCGCTGCGCGCCGCCGTAAAGCGCGGCGGCGCGCCAATCGGCGGCTGGTTACAGCGCCTTGTCGATCATCTGGGTCAGCTGACCCTTGCTGGCCGCGCCGATCTGGGTCGCCTCGACCTTGCCGTTCTTGAACATCATCAGGGTCGGAATACCGCGCACGCCGTAGGTGCGCGGGGTCTTTTGGTTCTGGTCGATGTTGATCTTCACCACCCGCAGCTTGCCCTCGTATTGCCCGGCCAGCTCATCGAGCACGGGCGCGATGGCCTTGCACGGGCCGCACCATTCGGCCCAGAAATCCAGCAGCACGGGGGTATCGGATTCGAGTACTTCGCTCTGGAACGCGTCGTCGGTGACGTGGGTAATCAGGTCGCTCACGGGGGTCTCCGTTGTTGAAGCCATGAAAGGTGGACGACCGGGCGGCCGTCATCGGCTACACTCAGACGCCCTTGAAGCGCGAGTCGGGCCGGAACCAAGGGGGATGCCATTGCGGCAGATCTCCATTCCAGCGTAACTCGGGGCTCGATTCAAGCGATTCAAGGGCGGCAACGGATGGTTCCGTTGTCATAGGTGAGCCGGTTCCCCGCCAGGCGTTGCGCCGCAAGGGTTTCGAACCCCCTCACCTATGCCAGCGGAACTGCCGCTTTGCCGCTTTCCGCTATGGCGCCAGCCGCGGTCCGACCCGCCGGCCGGGCAGATCCGAAGGGTTTCTAGACACCCCCGGACCCGCCGGCCCGCCTCCGTTCCGCGCACCGCCTTCCTCCACCGTTCCGCGCCACCGTTGGCTGCGGAGCCGGGCGCCGCGCCTGCGGCCGCCCTCACCGGCACCCAAAAAGCTATGTCCCAGACCGTACTGACCGACACCTTCTTCACCAACTTCGACCTGCAGCCGCTGCTGCAGCAGGGCCTGGACGATGCCGGGTTCACCCGTTGCACCCCGATCCAGGAACTGACCCTGACCCCGGCGCTGGCCGGGCGCGACGTCGCCGGCCAGGCGCAGACCGGCACCGGCAAGACCTGCGCCTTCCTGGTGGCGATGATGAACCGCCTGCTGACCCGGCCGGCCACCGCCGGGCGCAAGGATTCCGATCCGCGCGCGCTGGTCATCGCCCCGACCCGCGAGCTGGCGATCCAGATCGAGAAGGACGCCCGCGCCATCGGCGCCCACACCGGCCTGCGCATTGCACTGATCTACGGCGGCGTGGACTACGACAAGCAGCGCCAGCAGCTCAAGGACGGCTGCGACATCATCATCGCCACCCCCGGCCGCCTGCTGGACTACTACAAGCAGGACGTGTTCAGCCTCAACAGCGTCGAAGTGATGGTGATCGACGAAGCCGACCGCATGTTCGACCTGGGCTTCATCAAGGACGTGCGCTTCATCTTCCGCCGCCTGCCGGCGCGCGAGGAGCGCCAGGTGCTGCTGTTCTCCGCCACGCTGAGCCACCGCGTGCTGGAGCTGGCCTACGAGCACATGCACGAGGCCGAGAAGCTGGTGGTGGAAACGGACAACATCACCGCCGACAAGGTCCGCCAGGTGGTCTACTTCCCGGCCAAGGAAGAGAAGATGCCGCTGCTGCTCAATCTGCTGGAGCGCACCGGCGCCGAGCGCAGCATCATCTTCGTCAATACCAAGGCCGCCGCCGAGCGCATCACCGAGCGGGTCAAGCGCCAGGGCTACCGGGTTGGCGCGCTGTCCGGCGACGTGCCGCAGCTGAAGCGGCAGAAGCTGCTGCAGCGCTTCCAGGACGGCCAGCTGGACATGCTGGTGTGCACCGACGTGGCCGCGCGCGGCCTGCACATCCCGGCGGTCAGCCACGTCTTCAATTACGACCTGCCGCAGGATGCGGAGGACTACGTGCACCGCATCGGCCGTACCGCGCGGCTGGGTGCCGAAGGCGACGCGATCAGCTTCGCCTGCGATCTGTACGCGATGAGCCTGCCGGACATCGAGGCCTACATCGAGCAGAAGATCCCGGTCGCCTCGGTCGACCCGGAGCTGCTGATCATGCCCAAGCCGCGCCAGGTCGACGCCCAGTACGCCGCCGAAGCCGCCGCCGACAGCGCCGCGTTCGGCGACAAGGTGGTGCCGCGCGACGGCGACAAGGGTGCCGGCGGGCGTTCGCGCAGCCGCAGCGGCGGCAAGGGCGAGCGCCGCACCGGCGAAGGCCGGCCGCCGCGTGCCGCCCGCCCGCCGCGTGAGGACAAGCCGGCCGAGGCCGCCGCACCGGTCGTGGGCGAGGGCGCGCCCGCGCCGATCACCCCGGCACCCGCCGGCGACGCGCCGGCCAGCGAGGGCGCACCCAAGCGCCGTCGTCGCCGCGGTGGCCGCAACCGTCGCCGTGAAGGCGGCGAGGGTGGTGCCAACGCACCGGCCGCGCAGGGCGGGCAGACCGCCGAGAGCGGCGGCCGTGCCCCGCGTGCGCCGCGCGAGGAGCGTCGCCCGCGCGAACGCAGCGCCGAGCCGGGCAACAACCGCCCGTCGCGCCAGGTCAACGTCACCAGCGCCGCACCCGCCGGCCAGCACGCGGCCAAGTCGAAGCCGGGCCTGTTCCGCCGGCTGACCCGGCTGTTCACCGGCCGCTGAATCGGCTGCAACGCTGCGCACCGTTTGGTGCGCAGCGCGCCCCGGCGGTGTCCCGCTGCGGGCGTGCATCCCGTATCCTTGCCGCTGGTGCGTGGCAGGGGAGGCATGCGGTGATCCGCTTCGAACAGGTGAGCAAGCGCTACGACGGCGGCCACGAGGCGCTGTCGCAACTGTCCTTCGAAGTGGCTACGGGCGAAATGGCCTTTGTTACCGGCCACTCCGGGGCCGGCAAGAGCACCTTGCTCAAGCTGCTGGCCCTGATCGAGCGGCCCACCCACGGCCAGATCACGCTGGACCAGCAGAACCTGTCCAAGGTGCGCAGCGGGGGCGTGCCCAAGCTGCGCCGGCGCATCGGCATGGTCTTCCAGGACCACCGCCTGCTGATGGACCGCACCGTGTTCGCCAACGTCGAGCTGCCGCTGGTGATCGGCGGCATCGCGCCGGCCGAGCGCGCCAAGCGGGTGCGCGCGGCGCTGGAAAAAGTCGGCCTGCTGCCCTACGAGCGCCAGTTGCCCGCCTCGCTGTCCACCGGCGAGCAGCAGCGCGTGGGCATCGCCCGCGCCATCGTGGCCCGGCCCGACGTGCTGATCGCCGACGAGCCCACCGGCAACCTGGATCCGCAACTGGCGATGGAGATCATGGGCCTGTTCGCCGAGTTCAAGCAGGTCGGCACCACCGTGCTGGTGGCCAGCCACGACCTGCCGCTGATCAAGCACATGAAGCAGCGCGTGGTGGTGCTCGACCACGGCCGGCTGGTCGCCGACATTGCCGCGCAGGAGGTGCTGTGAACGCGCCCGATCAGACCCCCGACACCGCCGCGCCGCGTAGCCGTCGCAGCCAGGGCCGCCGCGTGGCCGGCTGGCGCGAGCATCACGGCTGGAGCGCCTCGGCCAGCCTGCGCCGGCTGGCCTCGCGCCCGTTCGGCACGCTGATGACGGTGGCGGTGATGGGCCTGGCGCTGGCCTTGCCGCTGGCGTTCTACCTGCTGCTGGCCAACCTGCAGTCGATGGGCGATTCGATGGGCCGCAACCCCTCGATCAGCGTGTTCCTCAAGGTCGGCCAGTCCGCCTCGGTGGCGCAACTGCTGGCCACCGACCTGCGCGCGCGTCCGGACGTGGCCACGGTGGTGGTACGCACGCCCGAGCAGGGCCTGGACGAGCTGGCCACGCTGCAAGGCTTTTCCGGCGCGGTGAAAGTGCTGGACGACAACCCGCTGCCGTTCGTGCTGCAGGTACAGCCGCGCCCCGGGCTGGACGCGGCGGCGATCGACCACCTCACCACCTATATGCGCGGCCAGCTGGGCGTGGATCTGGTGCAGGACGCCGGGCACTGGCGCCAGCGGCTGGACGCGCTGCTGGCACTGGGCAATCGCGTGGCGCTGGTGCTGGCCGCGATCCTGGCGCTGGCCGCCTTGCTGGTGGTCGGCAACACGGTGCGGGTGGACATCGCCAGCCGCAGCGAGGAGATCGGCGTATTGCTGCTGCTGGGCGCCAGCCGTGCCTTCGTGCGCCGCCCCTATCTGTACGCCGGCATCTGGTACGGCCTGTTCGGTGGCGCGCTGGCCGCGCTGCTGGCGGTGCTGGTGGAGTGGTCGCTGGTCGCGCCGGTGCGGCAGCTGACCCAGGCCTACGACGGCTCGTTGCAGCTGGACGCATTGCCGTTGTGGCTGCTGCTGGCGGTGCCGCTGGCCACCGCGCTGCTCGGCTGGCTCGGTGCCCGGCTGGTCAGTACCTGGCAGTTGCGCAAGGCGGCCCGGGTGGTTGCCTGATCGGATCGCGTGACGCGCCGGTGCAGGATGCGCCATCGGTGACGGCCTTCGCGCCTCGGGCGCGCGGCGGTCAGGCAAGATAGGGGTGGTCGGCAAGTAGAGTGGTACATGTGGACGGCACAACCGGGGTTTCAATGAGTGCAAGCATCAGCCATCGTGACGTGAGTTCGGCGCCGCGGGTGCTGGTGGTCGACGGGTCGAAGGTGGTGCGCCAGCTGATCACGCGGGTGCTGGCCAGCGAGCTGGCCGGCGCCGAGGTGGTCGGTTGCGGCACCGGCGCCGAGGCGCAGCCGCTGCTGCAGGAGGGCGCGTTCGACTTCATCACCGTGGCCCTGCGCCTGCCCGACATGGACGGGCTGGAGCTGGCCCGCTACGTGCGCGAATCCGCCCCGCAGGCCTACGTGCCGATCGTGGTGGTCTCCGGCGACGTCGACGCGCGCCTGCACGAGCGCACCCTGGGCGAGCATGTCACCGACTACTTCGACAAATCGCTGGGCTTCCACGCCCTGGCCGAGTTCATCCGCGGCTACATCTCGCCCGACACCAGCGCCGAAGGCACCGTGCTGTACGTCGAGGACAGCCGCGTGGTGGCGCTGGCCACCCGCCGCATGCTGGAAAAAATCGGCCTCACCGTGCGCCACGTGGTCAGCGTGGAGGACGCCCTGGCCATGCTCGAGACCGACCAGGCCCAGGGCAAGGTCGGCGCCGACGTGGTGCTCACCGACGTCAGCCTCAAGGGCGAGCTCACCGGCGGCGACCTGCTCGATCGCGTGCGCAACCAGTTCGGTTACGGCAAGGGCAAGCTGCCGGTGCTGGTGATGACCGGCGACGAGAACCCGGCCAACCAGGCCGCGCTGCTCAAGGCCGGCGCCAACGACCTGGTGGAAAAGCCGGTGGAGGAAAAGCTGCTGATCACCAAGCTGCTGTTCCAGCTGCGCGTGGCGCGCCACCTGCGCGAGCACGGCGCCCCGGCGTGAGCGACACCGTGCAGCTGGAGCCGTCCTGGAAGGCGCGCATCGGCGATTACCTGCAGCGCCCGCAGATGCAGGCGCTGGCCGACCAGCTGCGCGCCGAGAAGCGCGCCGGCCAGGTCATCTACCCGCCCGGCCCGCAGATCTTCAACGCCTTCGCACACACCCCGTTCGACGCCGTGCGTGTGGTGATCCTGGGACAGGACCCCTACCACGGCCCCGGCCAGGCGCACGGCCTGTGCTTCTCGGTGCAACCGGGCGTGGCGGTGCCGCCGTCGCTGCAGAACGTCTTCAAGGAAATCGAGCGCGACCTGGGTATCCCACGCCCCGACCACGGCTGCCTCACCGCCTGGGCCGACCGCGGCGTGCTGCTGCTCAACAGCGTGCTCACCGTGCGCCAGGGCAGCCCCGGCGCGTATCAGGGCAAGGGCTGGGAAGGCTTCACCGATGCGGCCATCGAAGCGCTCAACCGCGAGCGCGAAGGCCTGGTGTTCCTGCTCTGGGGCAGCTACGCGCAGCGCAAGGGGCAGCTGATCGACGCGAACCGCCACTGCGTGCTCAAGTCGGTGCATCCCTCGCCGCTCTCGGCGCACCGCGGCTTTCTTGGCTGCGGGCATTTTTCTGCGGCCAATCGCTACTTGGAAGCGCGCGGGCAGGCGCCGATCGATTGGTCGCTGCCGCCGGTAACCGAAGCGGTGCCAGGCTAGCCACTCAGGGCGTTGTGGCGTGGGGGCATCCCGCCGCTCCTGGCGGCGGAGTGCAGCCGCGACCAGGACGTTATCCGTCGAAAAGTGCGGATAAAAAAAATCAATATGCAGGCAAGAAGCCTCATGTATACCTGACCGTTCAGCAAGCCACGCGCGCGCCACTGTGCGTAAGTGTCTGTGCCCCGCCCGGACATGGTCGTCGAGATGTATCAGCCATCTGCCGTTTCACAAGGCCCCACTCCAGCAAATCCCAGTCTCTACAACGACCTGATCAGGCTGGACGATCTGCGTAAACGGGGCATCCTTTCCCAGGAAGAGTTCGAGAAGCAAAAGCAGAAGCTTCTCTCCGGCAGCTAGGAAAATCTGACCAAGGCTCGGTCCACGAAGCGCTGCCATCGCTCTGACCGGCTTTCTGGCCGTACGGCTGTACCATGAGGGCGGCGGACCGTCCCGCCTGTAGGGTGCCGGCTAGCGGGACTTGCCGAGGCGCGTTCGGTGGTCGAGAGTCCAGCCGGTACCCATCCTGCCATCACGGAGAGCGGCTAATGGGCCGGAGGTAGGTTACGTCCCTGCTGCCGGCAGGCGTTCGGTTCCTGGCTGGCTGGCGGCCAGATGCAGGCCTACCCACAGCGGTCCTCGTCGCCGTCTTGGGCCTGCCGTTCGCCGCCTGGCGGGCGCCTTCCAGGCACGCAAACCGCTGCCGGCGCAGCGCTCCCAGCGTTGCTGCCGCCTTGGCCGAGCCTGTTCACGGCCGATAGAACGCGGTTGGAGACAATAGGCCCTAGCCCTCGAAGGTCCCATTGAAGGCCGCCCGATGTTGCTGTACGATCCAGTACATTAAATGGCGGTCGGCGGCGAACTTTTGCCGTCTTTAGCACTCCAAGTACCCGAGTGCTAAACTGCCCATCTGCTCCGGAGGTCCACATGTCTCAAGCCTTGGTGACGGCCAACCTGCCCATCCCCAGTGTCGTTGGCAGCCTCGACGCCTATATCTCGGCGGTGCATCGCATCCCGGTGCTCAGCCAGGATGAGGAGCAGGCGCTGTCGCGCCGCTACAACGACGAAGAGGATCTTGGTGCCGCGCGCAAGCTGGTGATGTCGCACCTGCGCTTCGTGGTGCATGTGGCGCGTGGCTACAGCGGCTACGGGCTGCAGCTGGCCGACCTGATCCAGGAAGGCAACATCGGCCTGATGAAGGCGGTCAAGCGCTTCGACCCGGATCAGGGCGTGCGCCTGGTCAGCTTCGCCGTGCACTGGATCCGTGCCGAGATGCACGAGTTCATCCTGAAGAACTGGCGCATCGTCAAGGTCGCCACCACCAAGGCGCAGCGCAAGCTGTTCTTCAACCTGCGCAAGAGCAAGAAGCGCCTGGGCTGGATGAACGCCGAGGAAGTGCGCACGGTGGCCAAGGACCTGGGCGTGCCCGAGGCGACGGTGCGCGAGATGGAGTCGCGGCTGTCCGGCCGGGACATCGGTTTCGAAGCGCCGGTGGATGCCGACGACGACGCCAAGCCGGCGCCGGCGGCGTTCCTGATCGACCACGGTGCCGATCCGTACGACAACGTCTCGGACGCCGACCAGTCGGACAACCAGCTGGCCGCGCTGTCGGCGGCGCTGGACAACCTGGACGACCGTTCGCGCGACATCATCCAGCGGCGCTGGCTGAACGAGGACAAGGCCACCCTGCAGGACCTGGCCGACGAGTACGGCGTGTCCGCCGAGCGCATCCGCCAGGTCGAGTCCAACGCGATGAAGAAGATGCGCGGGCTGTTTGCCGCCTGACGACATCGGTTGCAGATGGATGCATGACGAAGCGGCCCCTTGCGGGCCGCTTTCGTTTGTGTGGGCCGACCTGGGCCGGTGTAGATGTCGCTAGCTGAGCGGATGGGGCCTCAGCCGGGGCTCCGGGCATGGGCCGCTGGGTGGGGGTGGTGGGCTGAAGCCCACCCTACGGTGCTCGCGGCTGGAAATGGGGCTCGGGCTGTTTGCCGCCTGACGACATCGGTTGCGGATGGATGCATGACGAAGCGGCCCCTTGCGGGCCGCTTTCGTTTGTGTGGGCCGACCTGGGCCGGTGTAGATGTCGCTATCTGAGTGGATGGGGCTCAGCCGGGGCTCCGGGCATGCGCCGCTGGGTGGGGGGGTGGTGGGCTGAAGCCCACCCTACGGTGATCGCGGCTAGAAGCGGGCCAGCAGCAGCTCCTCCAGCTGGCGCTGGTCGGCGGCGAACTTGCGGATGCCTTCGGCCAGCTTGTCGGTGGCCATGGCGTCCTCGTTGTGACCCCAGCGGAACGCGCTTTCGCTGATCGGCGGGGTGCGCTCCTCGCTGGCGCCCTGGTCCTGCAGCCTGCGCGGCAATGCGTCGTCGGACGACTCCAGTTGCGCCAGCAGCTCCGGACTGATGGTCAGCCGGTCGCAGCCGGCCAGCGCCTGGATCTGGCCGACGTTGCGGAAGCTGGCGCCCATCACCACGGTGTCGAAGCCGTGGCGCTTGTACCAGTCGTAGATGCGGCGCACCGACTGCACGCCCGGATCCTCGTCCGGCGCGTACTGCTTGACCCCGGTGTTGGCCACGTACCAGTCCATGATGCGGCCGACGAACGGCGAGATCAGGAACACGCCCGCTTCGGCGCAGGCCACCGCCTGCTCGAACGAGAACAGCAGGGTGAGGTTGCACTGGATGCCACGCTGCTCGAGCTTCTCCGCCGCGCGGATGCCTTCCCAGGTGGAGGCCACCTTGATCAGGATGCGCTCGCGCTCGACCCCGGCATCTTCGTACAGGCCGACCAGCCGCTCGGCCTTGGCGATGGTCGCCTCGGTGTCGAACGACAGCCGCGCGTCCACTTCGGTGGAGACGCGCCCGGGCACCAGCTCCAGGATCCGGCGGCCGGCGGCCACGGCCAGGTGGTCGGCCGCGTCGATCAGCTGCCGCGCGCGCCTGTCGCTCTGCGCCCGCGCCCAGGCCAGCGACTCGTCCAGCATCGGCGCGTAGGCCGGCTGGCTGCACACCTTCAGCAGCAGCGACGGGTTGGTGGTGGCATCGACCGGCTTGTAGCGGGCGATCGCGTCGATGTCGCCGGTGTCGGCGACCACGGTGGTGTACTGGCGCAGCTGTTCGAGTTGGGAAGGCACAGGCAGATCCAATGGGTCAGGGTGAAGGGGGCGTCGGCGGTGGCGCCGGCGGCGCGGTCGCGGCGGGCAGGCCGGCATCGGAACCGGTCACGATGCGCGCATGGCGCTGGTAGGTCCAGTACGCCCAGGCCCAGTCCAGCAGGACCACCACGCGGTTGCGGAAGCCGATCAGGAAGAAGATGTGCGCGGCCAGCCACACCCACCAGGCCAGCGCGCCGGACAGCTTCAACCGCCCGAATTGTGCCACGGCCGCCATGCGGCCGATGGTCGCCAGCGCGCCGTCGTCGCGGTAGTGGAACGGATCGCTCGTGGATGGCTCGTGCATGGCCGCGGGCCGGTCGAGCCGGGCGCGGATGCGCGTGGCGACGAACTGGCCCATCTGCTTGGCCGCCGGGGCCACGCCCGGCACCGGCGTGCCGTCGGGCTGGGCCACGGCCGCCAGGTCGCCGATGACGAACACCTCCGGGTGGCCGGGCAGGCTCAGGTCCGGCTGCACCTGCACCCGTCCGGCGCGGTCCAGCGGTGCACCGAGCGATTGGCCCAGCGGCGAGGCGGCGACGCCCGCGGCCCACAACACCGTGCGCGCGGGCAGGCGCTGGCCATCCAGCTGCGCGCCGTCGGCGTCGATAGCGGTGACCCGGGTGTCGGTGCGCACTTCCACGCCCAGCCGCTGCAGTTGCCGCTCGGCTTTGGCGGACAGGCTCGGGTCCAGCGCGGACAGCACGCGCGGGCCGGCCTCCACCAGCACCACGTTGGCCTCGCTCGGATCGCTGCGGCGGAACTCGCCGGGCAGCGTGTGGCGGGCGATCTCGGCCAGCGTGCCGGCCAGCTCCACCCCGGTGGGGCCGCCGCCGACCACCACGAAGTTCAGCCAGGCGCGGCGGCGCTGCGGGTCGTCCTCGTGCTCGGCGCGCTCGAACGCGGTCAGCACGCGGCGGCGGATCGCGAAAGCGTCGTCCAGGGTCTTCAGGCCGGGCGCGTAGGGCGCCCACTCGTCGTGCCCGAAATAGGCGTGGGTGGCGCCGGTGGCGACCACCAGGTAGTCGTAGCTCAGCGTGCCCCGGGCCATGGTGACCTGGCGGCGGTCCGTGTCCAGTGCGAGCGCCTCGTCCAGCAGCACGGTCACGTTGCGCTGCCGGCTGAGGATCTGCCGCAGCGGGGCGGCGATCGACGGCGCGGACAATCCGGCGGTGGCCACCTGATACAGCAGCGGCTGGAACAGGTGGTGGTTGCGCCGGTCGACCAGGGTGATCCGGATCGGGGCGTGGGCCAGCGTACGGGCTACCGCCAGCCCGCCGAACCCACCGCCCAGGATCACCAGGTGGGGTTGTTGCCGTGCTGCCTGCATCGGGTGCTCCCTGCGTGCCTGATCTGCGATGTGGGGGTGCGGCGACGGTTTTTCACCGCCACGCGCGTGTCAGTACAGGTCGATCGGGTCGACGTCGATCGACCAGCGCACCCGCCGCGCCGAGGGTAGCGTGGGTAGTTGCTGCTGCCAGGGTCGCAGTACCGCGTGCAGGCGGCTGCGCAGGTCCGCCTCCAGCAGCAACTGGCCACGGTGGCGGCCGGCGCGCAGCGGCATCGGGGCGGGCATCGGTCCGGCCACCTGCAGCGGGTGGCCGGGGGGCAGCGCCGCCAGCGCTTGCGCGAGGAAGGCGTCGAGGTCGACCCGCGCCGGCGCCTCGGCGCGCAACAGGGCCTGGTGCGCGTACGGCGGCAAGGCCGTTTCCTGGCGTTCGGCCAGCAGCGACTGCGCGGCCGCGGCGTAGCCGGCGCTGAGCAACTGGCGCAGCAGCGGGTGCTGCGGATGATGGGTCTGCAGCAGCACCCGTCCGGGCTTGCTTGAACGGCCGGCGCGGCCGGCCACCTGCACCACCAGCTGCGCCAGCCGTTCTCCGGCGCGGAAGTCCACGCTGTGCAGCCCCTCGTCCACGCCGACAATGGCGACCAGGGTGAGGTTGGGCAGGTCGTGGCCCTTGGCCAGCATCTGCGTGCCCACCAGGATCGCCGGACCGTCGCTGCGCAGCCGGCCGAGGATCTCCTCGAACGCATCCTTGCGGCGGGTGGTTTCGCGGTCGATGCGCAGCACCGGCACGTCGGGGAACTGCGCCGCCAGCGCTTCCTCCAGCCGCTCGGTGCCCTGGCCCTGGGGCTTGAGCTGCGGGGCGGCGCAGGCCGGGCAGGCCTCCGGAATCCGCGTGCGGTAGTCGCAGTGGTGACAGACCAGCCGGCGCCAGCCGGCATGCACGGTCATCGCGCGCTCGCAGCGCGGGCAATCGGCATGCCAGCCGCAGGCGTGGCACAGCAGCACCGGGGCGTAGCCGCGGCGGTTGCGGAACACCAGCGCCTGCTCGCCGCGGGCCACGGTCGCGGCCACCGCCGCCAGCAGCGCCGGCGACAGGCCGTGCGCCAGCCGTTGCGAGCGCATGTCCACGATCTCCACCTGCGGCGGCTGGCTGGCGCCCGGGCGGGCGCGCAGGTGCAGGCTGCCATAGCGACCGTTGGCGACGTTGGCCAGCGACTCCAGCGACGGCGTGCCCGAACCCAGCAGCACCGGCACGCCCAGCGCGTGGCCGCGCAGCAGAGCCAGGTCGCGGGCGTGGTAGCGGAAGCCCTCCTGCTGCTTGTAGGCACTGTCGTGCTCTTCGTCCACGATGATCAGGCCGGCCTGCGGCAGCGGCGTGAACACCGCCGAGCGGGTACCCAGGATCACCCGTGCCTCGCCCGACGCGCGCGCGCAGCCAGGCGCGCGCGCGATCGCCCTCGGCCAGGTTGGAGTGCAGCACTTCCACCGTGACCCCCAGCCGCTCGCGCAGGCGCTGGACCGTCTGCGGCGCCAGGCCGATCTCCGGCACCAGCAGCAGGCTCTGCCGGCCCTGCGCCAGCGCCAGCTCGATCAACGCCAGGTAGACCTCGGTCTTGCCGCTGCCGGTGACGCCATCGAGCAGGAACGGGCGGTAGTGGCCCAGTTCGGCGGCCACCGCGGCCACGGCCTGTTGCTGCTCGTCGCTGAGCTGCGGCGGGTGGCTGCCCACCGCCACACGCTGGGGCGCCGGGCAGCGCTCGATCAGCCCGGCCGGCGCCAGGCGCCGGGCGGCCGCCCGCCACCCGGGCAGGCGGTCACCCAGGGTCGCGGCGTCGCGCGGTGCTGGCTCCAGCAGGGCCAGCAAATCGTGGCTGGCGCCACGGCGCTTGCCGCCGGCCAGCGCGTCGCGGCCGGTAGCGGTGAGGGTCCAGTACTCGGCGTGGAAGTCCGGCAGCTCGCGCGGTTCGCGCAGCATCAGCGGCAGCGCATTGGCGTAGGCGTCGCCGGGAGCACCCAGCCAGTAGTCGGCGGCCCGCGCCAGGGTCTGCATCAGCTCGGCGTCGAGCAGGGGGGTGGCATCGAGCGCGCGCAGCGCCGGCTTCAGCTTGCCGGCGTCGATGTCGCTGCTGTCGGCCCGGGCCACGACCACCCCGACTTGCCTGCCACGCCCGAACGGCACCAGCACGCGACCGCCCACGCAGGCGTCGCCGGCCTCGGGCGGGAGGTAGTCGAACAGCCTGGGCAGCGGGACCGGAAGAGCGACGCGAAGGACGGCGGGCATGAGTACCTCGATCGGGCGGGCAGTGTAGCAACCGCCCCGCTGCAAGGTTGCCGCAGTCGGGCCGAGTCCAGGCGCGGCCCGCCGCGACGGACATGTCGACTGGTTGAGAAGACTTCGTTAAGTCACTCTGCCGCGGGCGCTTTCTGGCTTATCCACAATGCCTGTGGATAACTCTGTGGATGCGGCGGGGAGAGGGGCGTCAAAAGCCCGGCAGCACGCCCCCGGGCACAACTTGTGCAAAGTTTGACCACGCACAAATACCCTTGAAAATCAGTCACATGTGCGGATCAGTTGGGAGGCGTTCATGGAGTGGTCACCAAGTGCCCGTCGCCCTTGACAGTGCCGTGACGCTGTGCAAAACCCCGAAAGCCGGCCCATTCCGAGGCCCTGAACTGCGGCGATGCACAGGGGGATCCCGCGCAGGCGTCGGCGGCGCGGTGTCTGCCAGACATGTGGCCAGGATCCGGCCGCCAACCCCGGCAGCCCACCGGAGCCCGGGATCTCAGGCAGGCATCCGGGCCAATGAGTGCGCTTGATCGGGGCGGGTCAACCGCCGCGCGTCCCTGGAGCCAGGCTGAGCAGGCCTAATGAGCCAGACTGAGCAGAAACGCCGCGGTCAGCACCCCCAGCAGCAGCCACAGATAGCACCAGCCGATCGCAAGGTACTTCAGCACTGTGACCGGCCAGCTCTGCCGGTAAACCCGCTTCTGCATGACCAGCAGGTAGCCGGGCACCCACAGTGCCAGTACCCAGACGAGCCCGTGCAGCGGTGGCGCGGTCCAGCCGGCATGCGGAACCAGCCAGACTTGCAGTTGGGCCAGCAGCACGCCCAGCAGCAGCGCCAGGAACAGGAATGCGTGGCTGTGCAGTGCGACGATCAGATGTTCCATGTAGAGCCGCCGCCGGAACACGTAGAACAGCTTCAGCAGCAGCGCGAACACCGGCAGCATGAAAAACAGCGTCTGCGGCAGCGTGGCGAACAGTTGCGCCATCAGGCGCTGGCGGGCTTCCACACCGGCCTCGCCAGCGGCCAGCATGGCCTTGCCGTTGGCCTTGATCCGCTGCTTCATGTGGGTCAGTGCCGTATTGGCGAACGCTGGTAGCCAGCCGATGTGTACCGGCGCGACGGGGACGGGCGCCTGGCTCTGGCCGGTTGCCGCACTGCCGCTATCCTTGGCGGGTGCGTCGACCATCACCACCGTCTTGTCGCCCAGTTCCAGGCGGCGCCGGGCCGCCTGCTGCTCCAGCGCCAGGCGGGCCTGGGCAAGGCCCGCCTGGGCGATGCCCGGGCTGGCCCTGGTTGCCTGGTCCAGTCCCGCAAGCTGCTGTTGCAGCAGCGACTGCACCTGGGCCGGCGTGGTCGCCTTCTTGAACGCCTCGTTCTGCACCGTCACGCCTTCGGTGCCGATGGTGAAGCGGCCATCGCCCACCGCCAGGTGGGCCAGGAAAAAGGCCAGCAGGCACAGCACGAACATCAGCCGGAACGGGGCCACGTAGCGCTGGCGGCGACCGGCGAAGTATTCCAGAGTGAGGAAGCCGGGCTTGAGCAGCAACGGCGGCAGCGTGTGCACGATGCGCCCGTCCACGTGCAGCACCATGTCCAGCGTGTCTTCGACCATGTGGTGGACCGGCTTGAGCACGCTGTGTACCGATTGCCCGCAGTGGTGGCAGAACTCGCCCTGCATCGGGGTACCGCAGTTGGCGCAGTGCAGGGCGGTGGTTTGGGTCAATTCGTTCATCGCGTCGTCCAGCGGTCGAGGCGGAATCTTGGCACAGCCGCCCGGCGGGAGCAGCCTGGCGCCCGGCTCGGCTAGAATATGCAGCGGCGGCGTTCCCCCTGGTCGCGACCCGCGCGTGGTATCGCGTCGGTTTTGCCGACATCGCCGCCGGCGGCACCGCCGGCACCTGCGCCGACCGTTCCACCCCTTGCCGGTATGGCCGTCTTCCCGCGGCGAGCGGCCACAGGATTGCCTGTCATGAGTTCCATTGCGATCGACCGTACGCGGGCCCGCCACGAGCTGGCCGCCACACTGCGCCTGGCATTGCCGCTGATGCTGGCGCAGATGGCCGCTGTGGGCACCAACGTGGTCGACACCATGCTCTCGGGCCACTTCAGCTCGCACGTGCTCGGCGCGGTGGCGGTGGGCACCAACGTCTGGTCCCTGGCCATCGTCGCCGGTATCGGAATGATGATGGCGGTGCCGCCATCGGTGGCGCAGCTGGACGGCGCGGGGCGGCGCGGCGAGGTCGGCGCCGTGTTCCGCCAGGCGCTGTGGATGGCCTGGATTCTGGGTGTGTTGTTGTGGTGGGCGGCGCGCCACGCCGGCCCGCTGATCGACCTGATCGGGGTGGCGCCGTCGTTGCGCCCGGACACCGAGGCCTTCCTGCGCGCGATCAGCTGGGGTGCCCCGGCGCTGACCAGCTACTTCGCGCTGCGCGGCCTGTCCGAAGGTCTCTCGCTGACCCGGCCGTCGATGTACTTCAGTTTCGGTGGTCTGGCGCTGCTGGCGCCCCTGGGCTACGTGTTCATGTTCGGCAAGCTGGGCCTGGCGCCGCAGGGCGCACATGGTTGCGGCATGGCCACGGCGATCGTGCTGTGGCTGGAGATGCTCGGCTTTGCGGTGTACGTCGGCCGGCATCGCAACTATCGCGGCTTGGGACTGGGCGAGCGGTTGGAGTGGCCCGATGCCCGCCGCATCGGTGCGCTGCTGCACATCGGCCTGCCGATGGCAATCAGCCTGCTGGCCGAGGCCGGCCTGTTCGTGGCGGTGGGGCTGGCCATCAGCACGCTGGGCGAGACCGTCATCGCCAGCCACCAGGTGGCGATCAACGTCGCTTCGCTGTTTTTCATGGTGCCGCTGGGGCTGGCCATGGCGATCACCGTGCGCGTGGGCAATGCCGTGGGACGGCGCGATGGCCGCGGCGTGCGCTATGCCGGCTTCTGCGGGATCGCGCTGACGCTGGGCACGCAGACGGTGTCGGCCGCGCTGATGCTGGGCCTGCCGCACCTGATCGCCAGCCTGTACACGCGCGATGCGCAGGTCATCGCACTGGCCGCGCAATTGCTGGTGCTGGCGGGCATCTTCCAGTTTTCCGACGGCATCCAGGTGGCCTCCAACGGTGCCCTGCGCGGGCTCAAGGACACCCGCGTGCCGATGGCCATCACCCTGTTCGCGTACTGGGGCGTGGGCATGCCGGTGGGTGCCTGGCTCGCGTTCGGTGCCGGCCTGGGCGCGCGCGGCATGTGGATGGGACTGGCGGCCGGGCTGTCGGTGGCCGCGGTGCTGTTGTTGTGGCGGTTCTGGCGCAGCGCCAGCGCCGAGCGCTGGCCGGCGCCGGACGCCGGTGCCGGTACGCTGCCGGTCTTCGACCCGATGACCGAGCCGATGCAAGCGGTTACTCTCCCGAGTCACCACGAGGACTATCGCGCATGACACCGCCACCCCCCTTGCCTCCGCCGCCCCGTCCTTCGGTTCCCGGGGCCCGGCCCGGCGGTGGCTTCTGGGCGGCGCTGCGCGGTATCGGGCGCGCCTTCAACGTCGTGCGCCTGGTGTTGCTCAACCTGGTGTTTTTCAGCGTATTGCTGCTGGTGCTGCTGTTGATCGGTGGCGGCATGGCCGGCAACCGCATGGCGCACACGGTGCGCAGCAACAGCGTGCTGGTGCTGCAGCCGAAGGGCGAACTGGTCGAGCAGTACAGCATCGAGCCGATGCAGCGCGCCCTGGCCACCCTGTCCGGCGACCCGCCCAGGCAGGTGCAGTTGCGCGACCTGATCGGCGCCATCGATGCGGCGACCGCCGACAAGCGGATCACCCGGATCCTGCTGCTGCCGGGCGAGCTGAACGGCGGCGGGTTCGCCGCGCTGCGCGAAGTGGGCGCGGCGCTGGACCGCTTCCGCGCCACCCACCGCCCCGTGGTGGTGTGGGGCGTCAACCTGGACCAGGGTCAGTACTACCTGGCCGCCCACGCCGACCGCATCCTGCTGGACCCGCAGGGCGGCGTGATGATCACCGGCCTGGCCAATTACCGGCTGTTCTACAAGAACCTGCTGGACAAGCTGGGCGTGGACGTTCACCTGTTCCGCGTCGGGCAGTTCAAGAGCGCCGCGGAGCCCTACATCCTGGACCACGCCTCGGCCGCGTCCAAGCAGGCCGACGCGTTCTGGATGGGTGGGCTGTGGGACGGCTACATCGAGGAGCTGGCGCGCCTGCGCAAGCTCAGCCCCGCGGCGGTGCGCGCCGATATCGACCAGCTGCCCACCCGCATTGCCGGCACCGGTGGCGACCTGGCCCGGTTGGCGCTGGACGAGCACCTGATCGACGGCACTGCGACCCGGGCGCAACTGGAACAGATGATGCGCGATGCCGGCGTTCCGGCCGGCGAGCGTGGCCAGGGCTTCCGCCAGGTGGGCATGTCGCGCTTCCTGGCCGGCCAGGACCGCACCAGCGGGATCCTGCAGCCGGGCGTGGCGATCGTGGTCGCCGAGGGCGAGATCGCCGGCGGCAAGCAACCCAACGGCAGCATCGGTGGCGAGTCCACTGCGGCCCTGATTCGCGCCGCCCGCGCCGATCGCCGCACCCGCGCGCTGGTGCTGCGGGTCAATTCGCCCGGCGGCGAGGTCTACGCGGCCGAGCAGATCCGTCGCGAAGTGGCGCTGACCCGCCAGGCCGGCATTCCGGTGGTGGTGTCGATGGGCAACATGGCCGCCAGCGGCGGCTACTGGATCTCCATGAACGCCGATCGCATCTTTGCCGAGCCGGACACGATCACCGGCTCGATCGGCATCTTCGGCATGTACTACACCGTGCCCGGGGCGCTGGCCAAGCTGGGCATCCAGAGCGACGGCGTGGGCACTTCGCCGATGGCTGGCGCGTTCGACGTCACCCGGCCGCTGGACCCGCATACCGGCGCGGTGATCCAGGCGATCATCGACAAGGGCTATCGCGACTTTGTCGGTGGCGTGGCCAAGGCGCGCGGGCGCAGCTTCGAGTCGATCAACACCATCGCCCAGGGCCGCGTGTGGACCGGCAAGCAGGCGCTGGAACGCGGGCTGGTCGACCAGCTCGGCGGCCTGCGCGAGGCGGTGGCCGACGCGGCCTCCCGCGCCAGGCTGGGTGATGACCATGGCGTGCGCTATGTGGAGAAGCCGCTCGGCGGGCTGGAAGCGTTCCTGCTGGGCATGAAGCAGAACGCGATGGTCGAGTTTGCCCAGGGTTACGGTGTGCACCTGCCGTCATGGCTGGGCCAGTTGCCGAGACTGGCCCCGGAGCTGCAGTTGTTGCGCAGCGCCCGTGCCGGGCGGCCCAATGTGTACGCCTATTGCTTCTGCAATCCCTACTGATCCGGGCGCGTGCGCGAGGCGGATGCGACGAGCCCGGGGTAGGTGGTCTGGGTCGGCAGCATCGGCGGCGGGCGCTCCGGCTCCAGCTCGATGGCCGGAACGTGTTGGGCACCGTCCGCGGCGATCGGCGACGCCTGGCCCAGCGAGAAACGCGCGCCCAGATAGCGGTGCCCACTGTGGCGGAAGGGGAATACCCGGTCGAGCTGGAAGCGCCGGGTGCCGGGTCCGAACAGGGCCTGCGGACCGTACCAGGTGCGACCGACGGCGTAGTCCAGCCGGTATGAGCCGAACGGGAGCCGGGTACGCAACGGATGGCCGCCATCGAGCAGGACGGTCATCACCAGGCGACCGCTATCGGCGTCCTCGATCCGCACGTAGTAGCGCAACGGCCCGTCGGGGGTGGTCAGTTCCAGCGGCGCCCGCGGACGACCGGCGTCGAACGCCTGCTGTACGCCCGCGCTGGCCTGTACTGGCGGGGGCAGGGCGCGGCGGGCGTGACCGGCTCGATGCGCCATGGCCGAGGCCGGCTGCGCGTGAACCGGTGGCAGGGGTGCCATCGAGGGGTACAGCCACCAGCCGGTGAGCCCCGTTCCCAGCAACAGTCCCAGCCCGGTCAGCACCATCGGCGGTATCCAGGGCCAGGCCATCGAGCGCAGGTCGGCCGGGATGCGCAGCCAGCGCACGCGCGCAGGCAAGGGTGTATCGCACTTGCCGCAGAACGGATGCCTGGCCCGCGAGCGACCGCGGATGCGGTTGCGGGCGCCGCAGTGCACGCAATGCACGGCAATCACCGCGCCTCCCGCGGTGGGGATGCGTTGCCGCGGCTACTGCTCGGCCGCCTCCAGCTGCTTGCGCTGCTCGGCGGCCTGCTGGTCGATGGTCTTCTGCACATCTTTGGCGCGCTGCTCGTCCTTCTTCATGCCGTCCCAGGGGGTCGTCACGCTGGCGGCGTCCGCCTTCCCGGAGGGCGCCTGGGGTTCGGGCGCCTTGTGTGAACAGGCGGCCAGGGCAAAAACGCTCAACAGCAAGGCACACGCTTTCATGGTCGCTCCTGGCAGGTGTAGGCGCTGTCGAGTGTCCCGCCTGGCTGACCGGCAGGCAAGCCAAGGGCGCGCGGCATCGGCTAAGCTCGCCGCATGAACAGCCGCAATGACGCATGGCAACTGACCGGTCATACCGCCCTGATCACCGGCGCCAGCAAGGGCATCGGCTACGCCGCCGCCCGCGAGCTCGCCGGGCTCGGCGCCAACCTGCTGCTGGTGGCGCGCGATGACGACCCGCTGGAGCAGGTGCGGGTGGAGCTGGCCGAGGAGTTTCCCGGCGTGGACGTGCTGGCGCTGGGCGCGGACCTGACCGAACCGGAGGACCGGCTGGCGGTATTCGACTGGATCGCCGATCTGGCCGCGCCCTTGTCCTTGCTGGTCAACAACGCCGGCGGCAATCTTCCGCGTGCCACCCTGGAGTACGCCGAGGCCGAGTACCGCGCGATCTTCGAGCAGAACCTGTTCTCCGCCTACGAAATGTGCCGGCTGGCCCACCCGCAGCTGGTGCAGCACGCGCACGCGGCGATCGTCAACGTCGGCTCGGTGTCCGGCCAGACCCACGTACGCACCGGCTCGCCCTATGGCATGAGCAAGGCGGCGCTGCATCAGCTCACCCGCAACCTGGCGGCCGAGTGGGCCGTCGACGGGATCCGCGTCAACGCGGTGGCGCCGTGGTACATCCGCACCCAGCGCTCGGAGCCGGCCCTGGCCGACCCGGACTATCTGGACGAGGTGCTCGAGCACACGCCGCTCAAACGCATCGGCGAACCGGAGGAGGTGGCCGCGGCGATCGCCTTCCTGTGCCTGCCGGCGGCCAGCTACATCACCGGGCAGGTGTTGGGGGTGGACGGCGGGTTCCTCGGCTACGGCTTCTAGTTGCCACGGGAGCCGCGGGGCGGGCGGCCTTCAGCAATGGGTCAATTGCGCCTGCAGCTCGGCGTCGCGCTTTTCCAGCGGCGCGCGTTCGCTCTTGAAGGCGCGATCCAGCTTGTGCGAGTTTTCCCGGTAGGCATCTTCCAGCGCGCGGCAGGTCTCCTGCGCATCCATCTGGCGGCAACCGTCCCGCACCCAGACGTAGTTGTTGGCGACCAGGCCCGGACTGACCCGGCCACGGTTCGCTTCCGGGGCGGAGATGCCGGCGGCGCCCTGGGTGGGTCCGTACACCTGCGACAGCGAGCGCGGAAAGGCACCGAGGATCCCCAGCGGCACCATGTAAGGCGCCGGGTCGCCGTTGCGGCTGAGATAGCTCTTGCCGTCGGTGGCGCGGGTGCAGCTGTACATCACCGGCAACGGCGCGCCCGCAACCGCGGGAGCCGGGGTGGGAGCGGCCGCGGGCGGTTCGGCCGGTTCCTCCGGCTCGTCAGCGGGAGCGGGCGGCGGCACCACGGTGGGTACCGGCGGCAGCGCCAGCCGTTGTTGACGCTGCTCACCGGGGCAGGGCGTGTCGCGGTAGATCACCGCGCCTTTCGGCGTGGTGCAGCGGTACACCGTGGCGGCTGCCGGCGCAGCGGTTCCCAAGGCCGACCACGCCAGGGCCGATGACGACAGCAGGAGGATCGCGCGGTGCATGCGCCGATTCTACGCGCGCTACGGGGAGCGGCGGATGAAGTACCGCTGACGGCCGGACCCCGGCCGGTCCGCGTTCAGAAGTCGGCGACGTGTTCCTCGGCGGCAAAGCCCACGGTCACCGCACCGCTGCCGACGTTCACCATGCCGGTGATGCTCATCGGTGCCTCCAGCAGCTCGACCTTGCATTCCTGGCAGGTCTCGCGCAACTCGGCGTAGCCGGGCAGCTTGTCCAGCTCGGCCAGGTCGCCGCCGTAGCTGATGCACATCACCGGCACCAGCAGGCCCGCGCGTACCCGGCGGGCGGCGTAACCGAACAGCATCTGGGCGCCATGCTCGAAGCCGCGGACCTTGCCCACCGGCTCGGTCTCGCCACGGTAGCAGCGCAGCAATGGCTTGATGTCCAGCGCCGTGCCCACCACCGCGCTGAACAGGCTCACGCTGCGGTCGCCGCGGCTCTTGGTGCGGTTGCGCAGGTGGTGCAGGTCGCGCGGCAGCATGTAGGCGTAGGTATTGTTGGCGATGACGGTGAGCCGCTCGCGGATCGCCGAGGGCGCTTCGCCGGCCTCGATCAGGCGGATCGCCTCGAACGCGGCCGGTGCCTCGCCGGCAAATACGTTGCGGGTGTCCACCACGCGCATCAGGAACGGGCCGGGAATCCCGGCGGCCTCGCGCACCGCCCGGTAGTTCTTGAGCACCGCGAAGCTGGCCTTGATCACGTGTTCGTTGATCGGGCTGCGGGTGGCGGTGATGGTGAGGCAGAACACGCAGTCGCGCTCCAGCACCAGCTTGTCCAGAAACAGCCGCTGCACATCCTCCACCGAGCACGGTTCGGTCACCGCCGCGTGGGTGTCCGCCTGCTTCATGCGCAGGAAGCGCTCGGTTTCGTCGGGGTTGCGGTCGTCGCGGAAGACCTTGCCATCCAGGCGCACGATGATCGGCATCACCGCGATGTCGTGCTTTTCGAGAAACGCCTGCGGAAGATCGCAGGAGGCATCAATCGCCAGACCCATGCGCATCGTCAACTCCCCCTTGTGGATGGCGCGCCGAACATAGCACGTGACGCGGCATTGTGATCCCTGTCGCATCACCGGAACGCGCGATATGAGATGGTTATCGGCTGTCTGTGCGCCCGGCTTGAGTCACCAGCCGCGCCTGCATCGCCGCAGGGCCGGTCAACCGACCATCGGCCAGTCCGCCTGGCTTATGATGAGGCGGTTATTTGGCACTTTCGCCGGCGTGGCGTCGCCGGTAACGCGGGCACCGGTGCGTGCCCGCCTCCCGGGTACAGGCATGAAAAACAAACAGGAGATCGTCTCCAACTGGCTGCCGCGCTATACCGGCACGCCGCTGGACCAGTTCGGCCGGCATATCCTGCTGACCAACTTCGGCAACTACGTGGAAATGTTCGCCAGCTGGCACGGCGTGGAGGTCAATGGCCGCGACCGGCCGATGCCCAACGCCACCGCCGACGGCATCACCCTGATCAACTTCGGCATGGGCAGCCCCAATGCCGCCACCGTGATGGACCTGCTCAGCGCGATCGGTCCGGAAGCGGCGTTGTTCCTGGGCAAATGCGGCGGAGTCAAGAAAAAGAACAAGCTGGGCGACCTGGTGCTGCCGATCGCCGCGATACGCGGCGAGGGCACCTCCGGCGACTACCTGCTGCCGGAAGTGCCGGCGCTGCCGGCGTTCCAGCTGCAACGCGCGGTCTCTACCATGATCCGCGACCTCGGCCACGATTACTGGACCGGCACCGTGTACACCACCAACCGACGGGTGTGGGAGCACGACGCCACCTTCAAGGACTACCTGAGGCGCACCCGCTGCATGGCGGTGGACATGGAGACGGCCACCATCTTCGCCGCCGGCTTTGCCAACAAGATCCCCTGCGGCGCGTTGCTGCTGGTCTCGGACCAGCCGATGGTGCCCGAGGGGGTCAAGACCGAGGCCAGCGATCGCGGCGTGACCGCCGAGTACGTCGAGTCGCACATCCGCATCGGCATCGAGGCGCTCAAGCTGGTGCGCCGCAACGGTCGCAGCGTGAAGCATCTGCGCTTCGAGGACGACAACGACTGAAGCTGACCCCGGCCCTCCGGTCGGGGTCTCACCCGTCGCAGGAAGGGTCGACGCCGACGCCTGGCTCGCCGGAAAAACGCGCCGCCGAGGACGGCTGTACGTCAGAGCCACAGTTCATTCACGTTAAGAATCAGTTTCGCTGACGTAAATATCTCCGTGGCCGACCACCCGTGTCGTGGCCGGCCAAGCGCCCTGGAGTTTCCACTCCAAAATTTGTCGCGTCTACAGCGGAGGCAGTCCATGAAATTCGTCCAGCACACGCTCGCGTCGTCGGTCCGGCTCGCGTTTTCACTCGGCGTGGCCTTTGCGGCCACTACGGCTTTTCCAGCCTTTGCGCAGGACAACTCCGGCGTGCAGGGCCAGGCGGCCAGCGGCGACCAGAACGACAACCCGCAGAAGAAGCCCGAGACCCTGCAGACCGTGGTGGTCACCGGCTCGCGTATCCGCAGCGTGGACGTGGAGACCCAGCAGCCGGTCTTCACCATGACCCAGGCCGACATCCAGAAAACCGGCCTGACCACCGTCGGCGACATCGTCCAGCACATGACCAGCATGGGCACGCCGGCGTTCAACAAGTCCACCGTGCTGGCCTCCAATTTCGAGCAGGGCGGCAGCTACGCCGACATGCGCAACCTTGGCGCCGAACGCGTGCTGGTGCTGGTCAACGGCAAGCGCTGGGTGACCGGCATCAATGGTTTCACCGACCTGTCCAACATTCCCAGTGCGCTGATCCAGCGGGTGGACGTGCTCAAGGACGGCGCCTCGTCGGTGTACGGCTCCGATGCGATCACCGGCGTACTCAACTTCGTCCTCAATGACCAGTTCGAAGGGGCGCAGGCGAGCGCCTACTATGGCGAGAACCAGCGCGGCGATGGCCAGACCACGCAGTACGACTTCACTGTTGGCGGCCAGAACGACACCTCCTCGGTGATCTTCAACGCCAGCTACAACAAGCAGGACGTGGTGTGGGCGCGCGAACGTGCACTCACGCGCTACGGCTACGGCCCGGACCACGCCGACGATGCGCTGGGCGTGGGTCCCTGGGGCTGGATCGTCTCGCCCGGCGGCGACCTGCTGGCGCACGATCACACCGGCACCGATTCGTTGGGCCTGGGCCAGGGCGCGGACTCGCGCAATCCGGCCAACTACCACCTGTACGAGGGCGATCCGACCGACCGCTTCAACTACACCTGGCAGGAAATGCAGCGGATTCCGACCGAACTGAATTCGATCTTCACCCACGCCTCGCATGACCTGACCCAGAACATTTCGGTCAACGCGACCGCGATGTATGCCGACCGCCGCTCGACCACCCAGATCGCCGGCTACCCCCTGAACAGTTACGCGCAGCCGAATTCGCCGGTGTTCATCGACGCGGCCAACTACTACAACCCGTACCCGGGCAACGACCTGGAGTTCTATCGCCGCACCATCGAGCTGCCGCGCATCTCGCGCAACGATTTCAAGTCGTATCACCTGGACGGTGGCGTGCAGGGCTTCTTCGACTTCGGCGAACACGAGTGGAACTGGGATGTCGGCTTCAACTACAACCGCGGCGACGGAACCGTCAGCGGCTCGGGCAACATCAACCTGCTGGCATTGCGGCAGGCACTGGGGCCGTCGTTTCTCAATGCCGACGGGGTAGTGCAGTGCGGCACCCCGGCCGACCCGATTCCCCTGGGTACCAGCCTGTCCGCGGGCCAGTGCACGCCGGTCGACCTGATCGGCGGCCCCAGCGCCTCCACCGCCGAGGGGCTGCAGTACATCAATGCGCTGACCAAGGAGAACTACTCCAGCACCATCCGCAGCTACACCGCCAACATCACCGGTGGGGTGTTCAACCTGCCTGCCGGCGAACTGGCCTTCGCCGCGGGCGTGGAGTCGCGCAGCGTCTCCGGCTACGACCGTCCCGACCTGGCCAGCCAGTCGGGCCTGACCTCCGACCTGGCGGCCAACTCCACCAGCGGCCGCTACCGCGTCAACGAGGTGTACGTCGAACTGAACGCGCCGCTGTTGAAGGACCTGCCGGGGGCGCAGTCGCTGTCCGTCGACGTGGCCAGCCGCTACTCGCACTACAGCAACTTCGGCGGCACCACCAACAACAAGTACGGCTTCAAGTGGAAGCCGATCCAGGACCTGCTGGTGCGCGGCAACTACGCCGAAGGCTTCCGGGCGCCAACAGTCGGTGACCTGTTCGGCGGGGGCTCGCAGACCTTCGACACGTTCCTGGATCCCTGCGACAGCGTCTATGGCGCCGCCGCCAGCAACGCCGCGGTGGCCTCGCAGTGCGCCGCCCAGGGTCTGCCGGCCGGCTTTCGCCAGCTCGACCAGGGCGGACAGCCGATCACCAGCCCGGGCGGCACCCAGTCGGCCACCCCGTTCAACGCGGGTGCGGGCAACGCCACCCTGCAGCCGGAGACCGCGCGCACGCGCACCCTGGGCGTCGTCTACAGCCCGAGCTATGTCAGGGGCCTGGACGTGACCCTGGACTGGTATGGCATCCGTATCGAGAACCTGATCACCGCGATCGATGCGAACTACGTGCTCAACCAGTGCTACGTCAGCAACGCCGCCAACTACTGCGCAGCCTTCGGGCGTGACCCGGCCAGCGGCCAGATCGTCACTCTCAACCGCGGCAACGCCAACCTGGGCTATCGCAAGGCCGAGGGATACGACCTGGGCGTCAACTACCGCTTCCCGATCACCGACTACGGCAATTTCGCAGCCCACCTGCAGGCGGCCTATGTGAGCAAGTACGAGTCGCAGAGCGCGCCGGGCGCGGTGGTGAGCGAGGGCGTGGGGATCTACCCGGTCTACCGCACCCGTGCCAACCTCAGCCTGGACTGGAGCATGGGCGACTGGGGCGCCACCTGGACCACCCGCTACTACAGCGCCCTGAAGGACTACTGCTACTCCGACGCCGAGTGCAACATGCCCGACTACACCAGCCCGAGCTGGGATGGCGGCACCGGTGCGCAGCGACGCGGGGCGACCGCCTTCAACGACCTGCAACTGCGCTGGAGCGCCCCCTGGAACGCGGAGGTGGCCGTGGGCGCGAACAACATCTTCAACAAGAAACCTTCGCTGCTCTATTACGCCAACTTCAACGGCTACAACAGCGCCTCGTCGATCGACCCGAACCTGGATCTGGACCGCTACTACTACGTCCGCTATACGCAGAAGTTCTGAGCTCGCGTCCGTACCCGTCGCGCCGGCCGGTTGTCGCCGGCGCGACGGCGTCCGGCGTTCGCCAGCAAGCGGCGTGCCTTGCCGCGCGGATCGCACAGGATTCACCCCTGCATGACCGCGTCGGGCGCAGGGTGGTGACACCGTCGCAGCGCGGGCAGTTATGTGGGCGGGCGGTCCGCGTTGCCGCCTCCGCCGGTGCGCCCGTCGCGATCCCGGCGCGCATGCGTCCGGTCCTTTGACCTGCGCGCGCACCACAGCTTGCCCGTTCCGGCCACGCCAGCGTCGGTTCCGATGCTGCCCGCGGCGGCGTGCCAATTCCATTTCCGAAGGAGTCACAGATGAGCGAGACCGTCGGCGATTTCATCCTGCAGCGCCTCAGTGACTGGGGCATCCGCCGCGTATTCGGTTATCCCGGTGACGGCATCAACGGCATCATGGGCGCCATGGGCCGGGCAGCCGACCGCTTTGACTACGTACGTGTGCGGCACGAGGAAATGGCCGCGTTCATGGCCGGTGGCCACGCCAAGTTTACCGGCGAGATCGGCGTGTGCTTCGCCACCTCCGGACCCGGCGCGATCCACCTGCTGAATGGGTTGTACGACGCCAAGATGGACCACATGCCGGTGCTGGCGATCGTCGGCCAGCAGGCGCGCACCGCGCTGGGCAGCGACTACCAGCAGGAGGTCGACCTGCAGACGCTGTTCAAGGACGTGGCCAGCTACGTCGAGACGGTGGTGGCGCCGGCGCAGGTGCGCCACGTGATCGACCGGGCGGTGCGCATCGCCGCCGCCGAACGTGCGGTGACCTGCGTGATCGTGCCCAACGACCTGCAGGAAATGCCGGCGGTGAAAAGCCCGCCGCGCAAGCACGGCGACGTCTACTCCGGAGTGGGCTATGCCAACCCCCGTCCGGTCCCGGACAACGAGGTGGTCCAGCGTGCCGCCGAGGTGCTCAATGCCGGGCGCAAGCCGGCGATCCTGATCGGCGCCGGTGCACTCGGCGCCGCCGAGCAGGTCAAGGCGGTGGCCGAGCGGCTGGGTGCCGGCGTGGCCAAGGCGCTGTTGGGCAAGGCCGCGCTGCCGGACGATCTGCCCTACGTGACCGGCTCGATCGGGCTGCTCGGCACCAAGCCCAGCTGGGACATGATGAACAACTGCGACACCCTGCTGATGATCGGCACCACCTTCCCCTATTCGGAGTTCCTGCCGGCGGACGGCCAGGCACGCGCGGTGCAGATCGACATCCACCCACGCAACGTGTCGATGCGCTACCCGACCGAGGTCAACCTGATCGGCGACAGCGCCGAGGTACTGGCACGCCTGCTGCCGCTGCTGGAGAACAAGGACAACCCGGACTGGCGCGAGCGGATCGAGCTGGATGTACGCAAGTGGTGGCGTGATGTCGAAGCCAAGGCGATGCAGCCGGCCGACCCGATCAACCCGGAACGGATCTTCTGGGAGATGTCGCCGTTGCTGCCCGACCACGCCATCCTCTGCGGCGACTGCGGCTCGCACACCAACTGGTACGCGCGCGACGTGAAGATCCGTCAGGGCATGATGGCATCGCTGTCGGGCAAGCTGGCCACCATGGGCAGCGGCATGCCCTACGCGATCGCGGCCAAGATGGCCTACCCGCAGCGACCGGTGGTGGCGATGGTCGGCGACGGCGCCATGCAGATGAACGGCAACGCCGAACTGATTACCGTGAAGGAGTACTGGAAGCACTGGAGCAATCCGTGCTTCGTGGTACTGGTGCTGCACAACGGCGATCTCAACCAGGTCACCTGGGAACAGCGCGTACTGGCCGGCGACCCGAAGTTCGAGGCGGCGCAGAACGTGGAGGATTTCCCGTATGCGCGCTACGGCGAAATGCTCGGCTTCAAGGGCATCCGCGTGGACAGGCCGGAGGATCTGGCGCAGGCCTGGCGCGAGGCGTTCGCCGCCGATCGGCCGGTGGTGCTGGAGGTGATCGGCGATCCGGACGTGCCGCCGCTGCCGCCACACATCACCTGGAAGCAGGCCAAGGCGTACATGACGGCACTGGCCAAGGGCGATCCGGACGAGGCGGGTATCATCACGCAGAGCCTGCGCCAGGTGCTCTCCGGGGTACTGCCGCACGGAGACCGGGAGCAGCGGTGAGCGCGGCGGTCCGCATCGAACGGGTGCAGGCGCAGGCCTACCGGGTGCCGACCGACAGCCCGGAGGCCGACGGCACCGCGCAGTGGTGCTCCACCACGATCGTGCTGGCATGGGTGCACGCCGGCGGACAGGTCGGCATCGGCTACACCTACACCCATCGCGATGCCGCGCAACTGATCGACGGGCCGCTGGCCGAGTGCCTGTCGGGCCAGCCCGCGGACGACATACCGGCACTGTGGGTCGCCATGAACCAGCGGCTGCGCAACATCGGCCGCCCTGGAATCGGGCTGATGGCCATCGCGGCCCTGGATCATGCCCTGTGGGATCTCAAGGGCAAGCTGCACGGGCTCTCCGTGGTTCGGCTGCTGGGGCGCGCGCGTGAGCGGGTCCCGGCCTACGGCAGTGGAGGCTTCACCTCCTACAGCATCGGGCATCTGCAGCGGCAACTGGCCGGGTGGGTGGACGATGGCTTGACCAGGGTCAAAATGAAGGTCGGGAGCGAGCCGACCGAGGATCCCGGGCGGGTGCGTGCCGCACGGGAGGCGATCGGGTCGCAGCCGGCGCTGATGGTCGACGGCAACGGTGCCTATGGCGTCAAGCAGGCGCTGGCCCTGGCCGAGGAATTTGCCGGGCAGGGCGTGTGCTGGTTCGAGGAACCGGTGTCCTCCGACGACCTGGAGGGGCTGGCGCTGGTGCGCGAGCGGGCCCCGGCGGGGATCGACATCGCTGCCGGCGAGTACGGCTGGGACGTCTGGTACTTCCGCCACATGCTCGATGCCGGCGCAGTCGACGTGTTGCAGGTCGACAGCACCCGCTGCGGCGGCTTCACCGGGTTCATGCAGGCGGCCAGCGTGGCCCAGAGCCATGGGCTGGCCGTGTCGGCGCACTGCGCGCCGGCGTTGCACGCGCATATCGGGGCGGTGGTCCCGTCGCTGGCGCACGTGGAGTACTTCCACGATCACGTGCGCATCGAGTCGATCTTCTTCGAAGGCGTGCCGGCCCTGCAGGACGGCTGCCTGGTGGTGGACGCGGACCGCCCCGGGCTGGGCCTGGCGCTGCGCCAGGCCGATGCCGACCGCTATCGCATCACCACCTGAGGAGGAGCCGATGCCCGTCGAAAGTCAGCCACTGGCGCCGCCGCGTCACCGTCGCCCACCCACCTCCCGGCGTTCGGACATCGACGCGGCCCGCGCGCAGGCGCTGGCCGATGCACTTGCCCGGCACCTGCAGGGCGAGGTGGGCTTCGATGACGGCAGCCGCGCGCTGTATGCCACCGATGCCTCGCTGTACCGCGAGGTGCCGATCGGCGTGGTACGCCCGCGCTCGGTGGAGGACGTGCTCGAAACCCTGCGCCTGTGTCGCGAGCACGGCGCGCCCCTGCTCAATCGCGGCGGCGGCACCAGCCTGGCCGGGCAATGCTGCAACACCGCCGTGGTGATGGATTTCTCGCGCCACCTCACGCAGATCCTGGCGCTGGACCCGCAGGCCCGGCTGGCCCGGGTCGAACCCGGCTGCGTGCTCGATCACCTGCGCGACGAGGCGGAGAAGCACCACCTTACTTTCGGACCGGATCCGGCCACCCACGCGCACAACACGCTTGGCGGCATGGTTGGCAACAACTCCTGCGGCGTGCATTCGGTGATGGCCGGGCGCACCGCCGACAACGTGCATACGCTCGATATCGTGACTTACGACGGCGTGCGCATGCGGGTCGGGCCGACCAGCGAGGAGGAGCTGGAACGGATCATCCGCGGCGGCGGACGCCGCGGCGACATCTACGCCGGGCTGAAGCGAATCCGCGACCGCTACGGCGACCTGATCCGACAGCGCTACCCGAAGATCCCGCGGCGCGTATCCGGCTACAACCTGGACGAACTGCTGCCGGAGAACGGCTTCAACGTGGCGCGCGCGCTGGTCGGCAGCGAAGGCACCTGCGTCACCGTGCTGGAGGCCGAGCTGCAACTGGTGCCCAGCCCGCCGGTGCGCACGCTGGTGGTGTTCGGCTATCCGGACGTCTATGCGGCCGGCGACCACGTGCCGCAGATCCTGCAATACGGCCCGGTCGCGATGGAAGGGGTGGATCACCACCTCACCGCCGACATGGAGCACAAGCACATGCACCCGGAGGACCGTGCGCTGCTGCCGCCCGGGCGTGGCTGGCTGATCGTGGAGTTCGGCGGCGACACCCGCGAGCAGGCCGACGCCAACGCGCGCCAGGCGATGCACGCGATCAGCCAGGCCGACCACCCGCCGAGCATGAAACTGTTCGACGACAAGCAGGAGGAGGCGCGGCTGTGGGCGATCCGCGAGTCGGGCCTGGGCGCCACCGCGCGCGTGCCCGGGCAGCCCGATACCCACCCGGGCTGGGAGGACGCCGCGGTGCCGCCGGACCGGGTGGGCGCCTATCTGCGCGACTTCCGCCGGTTGCTGGACAAGTACGACTACGACTGCGCCCTGTACGGGCATTTCGGCGACGGCTGCATCCATTGCCGGATCGATTTCGACCTGGCCACCCCCGAGGGCGTGGCGCAATGGAAGGCGTTCATGGACGAGGCCTCCGACCTGGTGCTGCGCTACGGCGGCTCGCTGTCCGGCGAGCACGGCGACGGCCAGGTCCGCGCGTCGCTGTTGCCGAAGATGTTCGGTCCGGAACTGATGCAGGCGTTCGGCGAGTTCAAGGCGCTGTGGGATCCGCAGGGGCGAATGAACCCGGGCAAGGTGGTCGACCCGTATCCGATGGACGCCGACCTGCGCGACGGGCCCGGCTACGAGCCGCCGAAGCTGGCGACCGAGTTCACCTACGCCCAGGACGGCATGAGCTTCGCCCAGGCCGCGCGGCGCTGCGTCGGGGTGGGCAACTGCCGCAACCAGCACGGCGGGGTGATGTGTCCCAGCTACCGCGCCACCCAGGAGGAAAAATGGAGCACCCGCGGACGCGCCCGGCTGCTGTTCGAGATGGTCGAGGGCGACCCGCTGAAGGACCGCTGGAAGAACAGCGCGGTGCACGAGGCGCTGGATATGTGCCTGGCCTGCAAGGGCTGCAAGCGTGACTGTCCGGTCAGCGTCGACATGGCCACCTACAAGGCCGAATTCATGTCGCACTACTACCGCGGCAAGCTGCGTCCGCGCGAAGCGTACTCGATGGGGCTGATCTTCTGGTGGGCGCGACTGGCCTCGCATGTACCCTGGCTGGCCAACGCCTGCCTGCAGACTCCGGGACTGGCGCGGCTGTTCAAGTGGATCGGCGGCATCGCCAGCCAGCGGCAGATGCCGCGTTTCGCCTCGCCCACCTTCCGCGAGTGGTTCGCCCAGCGCGCGACCGAGGATCCGCGCGCCGGAGGCGGCCCCGAAAGCGCCCAGGAGGTGGTGCTGTGGCCGGATACCTTCAACAACTACCTGCACCCGCAGCCATTGCAGGATGCCGTGGTAGTGCTCGAGGCGGCCGGCTACCGGGTCCACGTGCCGCGCAAGCCGCTGTGCTGCGGCCGACCGCTGTACGCCGAGGGCATGCTCGACCTGGCGCGCCACCAGTTGGCCGACAGCATGGATGCGCTGGCCGACAGCATCGATCGCGGTATCCCGGTGGTCGGGCTGGAGCCTTCCTGCGTGGCCAGTTTCCGCGACGAGCTGCCGTCGCTGTTCCTTGGCGACGAGCGCGCGCACTGGCTGGCGCGCAACACGTTCATGCTGAGCGAGTTCCTCGAACGCGGCGGCTACCAGCCACCGCCACTCAGGCGCAAGGCGCTGGTGCACGCGCACTGCCATCACCATTCAGTGATCGGCATGCGCGCGGAAAAGCGGCTGCTGGACAAGCTGGGCCTGGACTACACCCTGCTCGACGATGGCTGCTGCGGCATGGCCGGCTCGTTCGGTTTCAGCGCGCGCCATGTAGACGTGTCCAAAAAGATCGCCGAGCACGGCCTGTTGCCGGCGGTGCGCGCCGCGCATCCGGAGACCCTGGTCATCACCAACGGCTTCAGCTGCCGCCAGCAGATCGAGCAAGGTACCGGGCGGCAGACGCTGGACCTGTCGCAGGTGCTGGCGATGGCCCTGCGCGAGAACGGACCGAACCTGGAGCAGGTGGCGCTGGCGCCGCCGGACACCACGCACACGGACGGCACCCGGATGCTTCGCAACTGACGGGCGCGCGGCATGCGCGCAGGAGGAAAGAGTGGATTACCAGCTGTTGGACAATGACGGCAGCCGCACCTGGGCGGTGGTGCTCGACCGCGGCGACGAGGTGAACGCCTGCCTGCTCGCCTTCGCCAGGCAGATGCAACTGGATGCGGCCCATTTCACCGCCATCGGCGCGTTCGAGCGGGCCGTGCTCGGCTACTTCCAGTGGGAGCAGAAGAGCTACCGGCACAACCGGGTCGATGACCAGGTCGAGGTGGTGTCGCTGGTTGGCGACATCGCCCTGAAGGACGACCAGCCCAAGGTGCACATGCACGTGGTGCTGGGCACGGCCGACGGCAGCGCGCTGGGCGGGCACCTGATGGAGGGGCACGTGCGCCCGACCCTGGAAGTGATGCTCAGCGAAACACCGGCGCACCTGCGGCGCCGACACGATCCGGCCTCCGGGCTGGCCCTGATTCAACCACGCAAGGAGTTCCCATGAGCGCCAACCCGGCACCGATCGGTCAGCGTCGCTGGGCGATCGCCGAAGGCTATATCCCCTCCGGCGGCACCCACCAGCAGGACCCCCAGTTCACCAGCCACGAAACCGCCTGTCTGCTCAATACCAATGACCGCGATGCACAAGTCAGCTTCATGCTGTACTTCAAGGACCGCGAGCCGGTCGGGCCTTACCGGGTCACCGTGCCGGCCAGGCGCACCGTGCACCAGCGCTTCAACGATCTGCTCGATCCCGAACCGGTGCCGCGCGATACGCCGTACGCCAGCGTGATCGAGTCGGACCTGCCGATCGTGGTGCAGCACACCCGGCTGGACTCGCGCCAGGCCGAGCTGGCGTTGCTGTCCACGGTGGCCTACCCGGGCAGCTGAACGGCCTACGGGCAGTTCACCCTGCCTGGGCGGCCGGTGCGGTATCCCGGTCGTTCCCGCCAGTTCCGCAGGAGCACATCATGAAGAAACCCGAAGTCGTCGTGATCACCGGTGCCTCCGCCGGTGTGGGCCGCGCCACCGCCCACCGTTTCGCCCGCGATGGCGCGCGCATTGCCCTGCTGGCACGCAACAGCGACGGCCTGGACGACGCCGCGGTCGAGGTGCGCGAGCTCGGCGGCGAGGCAATGGTGCTGCCGGTGGACGTGGCCGACGCGGCAGCGGTGGAGCAGGCCGCGGAAAAGGTGGAGGAGGAGTTCGGCCCGATCGACATCTGGATCAACGACGCGATGGCGACCATCTTCGCGCCGGTGCACCAGATCAATCCGACCGAATTCCGGCGCGCCACCGAAGTGACCTACCTGGGCACCGTGCACGGCACCATGGCCGCGCTCAAGCGCATGCGCGCGCGCAACCGCGGCACCATCGTGCAGGTCGGCTCGGCGTTGTCGTATCGGGCGATTCCGCTGCAGTCGGCTTATTGCGGGGCCAAGTTCGCCATCCGCGGCTTCACCGATTCGCTGCGGGTGGAACTTATGCATGAAAAAAGCCGCATCCACGTCACCATGGTGCAGCTGTCGGCGTTCAACACGCCGCAGTTCCAGTGGGGCCGCAGCAAGCTGTCGCAACGGCCGCAGCCGGTGCCGCCGATCTTCCAGCCGGAGGTGGCCGCGCGCGGGGTGCACTGGGCCGCGCACCACCGTCGACGCGAACTCTACGTGGGTTTCCCTGCGGTCAAGGCGATCATCGGCAACAAGCTGCTGCCCTGGCTGGGCGACCGCAAGCTGGCCAAGATGGGCTACAGCGGCCAGATGACCGGCCAGCCGGTGCCGAGCGATCGTCCAGACAACCTGTTCTCGCCGGTCAAGGCCGACTACGGCACGCATGGGCACTTCGACGCCCGGGCCAAGTCGCATAGCGCGCAGCTGTGGTTCACCACCCACCGTGGCCTGGTCGCCGCCGGTGCGCTGGCCGCCGGCGCCTTGCTGCTGGGACGCCGCAACCACCGCCACTGAGGGGCTGCCGCGGGGCGTCAGCTGCGCTGCGCAGGGTTACGGGTCAGTGCGGTGGAGGTCCGGCTGGCGCGGACCGGCCGCGACAGCCGGGCCCGCGGGCAGAGGCTCAGTAGCGCGGAACGCCGGGATCGATCTCGCGCGCCCAGGCGTCCATGCCGCCTTCGACGTTGTGCACGTTGCTGAAGCCGTGCGCGGCAAAGCGCTCGGCCATCGCGCGGCTGGACACGCCGTGGTGGCAGATGAACGCCAGCGCGGTGTCCTTGGGCAGCGTGGCCAGCTGCTCGAAGCCTTCCTCTTCCAGCACCCGGGCCTGCGTCAGCGGCGCGGCTTCGGCGCGGCCGGCGGCCGGCCGCACGTCGATCAGGGTGATGTCAGCGGCGGCCAGGCGCGCGCGCAGCTCCTGCACGCTGAGCGACTTGATCTCCTGCGCGCCGGGGAATTTCAGGCTCAGGCCCTCGCCCTGCACGGTGGAGACCCAGTCGATCACGATGCCCTTGGCGCGCTGCGCACTGGCCGGATCGAAGTGGATCGCCAGCCCGTTGGCCTCGGCCACGATGTCGTGCTCGCCGGCGGGCGCCAGCTGGAAGCCGGCGCTGTGGTCCGGGCCGATCTCCAGGTGCAGCGCCAGGTCCTGCGCGTTGGCGGTGCCCTGGCGGATCGCCTCGGCGGCCTTGTCGGTGATGGTGATCTGCGGCGGGGTGCGATCCGGCGGCGAGGCGCCGAACAACGCGTGCAGCTCGCCGCTGGTGTACATCTGCCGAATGATGTCCGAGCCACCGACCAGCTCGCCCTCGACGTACAACTGCGGAATGGTCGGCCACTCGCCGTAGAGCTTGATGCCCTCGCGGATCTCCGGGTCCTCCAGCACGTTGACGGTGTGGTAGTCCGGCAGCAGCTCGTTGAGCGTGTTGGTGGCTGCGGCGGAGAAGCCGCACATCGGCTGGCGACGATCACCCTTCATGAACAGCACCACGCGGTGGGCGTTGAGCAGGGATTCGATGCGTTCGCGGGTTGCGGCTTCGAGGGACATGGGCGATTCCGTACGGCTGGGGTAGACCGCCAATGATACCGCGACCGTATGACCGGGCCGCTGAATAGCGGGATCGGCCCCGGTCGATGCGTCAGCGCCACGCCCCGCATGCGCGCTCCTGGACAACGCGCCGGGGCAACCGGACACGTGCGCCGATGTTCCCCGTGCGATCAGGACAGCGCTTCAGTCATCCGACGCCTTGGATGGACTGCCGTGCATTCCCGGTGCGTCTTGCGAACTGACCCGTGGTCATTTATAAATGACCCATGGTCATTCCTGCAGCCACATTGCCCCCGGGCCGCCGCGCCACCGATGCGCAGCTCAAGCAACACCGCCGTGCCAGCCTGCTGACGGCGGCGCTCGAGCTGCTGCAAAGCCGCCCCTACGCCGCCATCACCATGGGCGACATCGCCCGCGAAGCGGGTGTGGCCAAGGGCACCACCTATCTGTACTTCCCCACCCGCGAGGCCTTGTTCCTGACCCTGCTGGCGGAGCACTACGCGGCCTGGTTCGAGTCGCTGGACGCCTGGCTGCAGGGCCCGGAACCACGTGCCCGGGAGTGGCCGGCGTGGGTGGCCGGCGACCTGGCCGGGCGGCCGATGCTGCTGCGCCTGGCGGCGATCCTGCACAGCGTGCTGGAGGACAACGTACCGCTGGCAGCAGATCATCGCCTTCAAGCGCGACCTGGCCGGTCGGGTAGCGCGAAGCGGCGCGGCAATGGAGCAGGTCCTGGCGCTGCCGGCCGGCTGCGGCCGCCGCTTGCTGCTTTGGCTGCAGGCGGTAGCGCCGGCGCTGGCGCAGATGGGCGCACCGGCCCCGGCACTGTGCGAGGCGCTCGCTGCCGACGCCAGCCTCGCCAGCTTCACCATCGATTTCCGCACCGAGCTGCAGGCCATGCTGGCCGCGCTGGTGCATGGCCTGCCTTCCCCTCCGGAGCACACCGCATGAAACCCTCCCTGTCGGGCCGTACGGCCCTGGTCACCGGCGCCTCCAGCGGCCTGGGCGTGGACTTTGCCCGCCAGCTGGCCAGCCTGGGCTGCCGGCTGGTGCTGGTCGCCCGCAGCGAAGCGCCGATGCAGCAGCTGGCCGACGCATTGCGCCAAGCGGGTGCGACCGTGCTGGTGCGGCCCTGCGACCTGGCAGACAGCGGTGCGCGCCAGGCACTGGCCACGCAGCTGGCTGCCGAGGGCGTGGACATCGACGTGCTGGTCAACAATGCCGGGTTCGGTGTGTTCGGCGATTTCCTGGACAGCCCCTGGTCTCGCCTGGACGCCATGCTGGCGGTGGACGTGGTCGCGCTGACCCATCTCACGCGATTGTTCGTGCCGGGCATGCGCCAGCGCGGTTTCGGACGGGTCTTGCAGGTGGCCTCCACCGGCGCGTTCCAGCCCACCCCCACGTATGCGGCCTACGCGGCGGCCAAGAGCTACGTGCTGGCGTTCTCCCATGCCCTGCACGAGGAGCTTCGCGGCAGCGGGGTGAGCTGCACCGTGGTGTCTCCCGGGGTCACCGCGACCGCCTTCCTGGAGGTATCGGGCCAACGCGCCACCGCCTACCAGCGGCTGACCCGGATGCAGTCGCCGGCGGTGGCGCGACGCGCCATCGCCGCCATGCAGGCGGGCCGCGGCGGGGCGATCCCGGGCTGGTTCAACGCGATAATGGCGCATGCCACCCGGCTGATGCCGCGGGCGTTGTCCGCGCGCGTGGCGGGCCACTTGATGCGCAATTGAAGAGCCCGCGAGCAGCCGCCTTTGAGGCGTCACGAGTCAGCGATGCAACCCCGCGCGCGCGACCGGTTCGATCGCCTGGGTCCACAGTGCGTACTGGCGGCCATCCGGGTGCAGCCCATCCTCGACGGTGAGCCGGCCATGCCGGCGCGAGATCGTCGTGATGTCGACGAACCGCGCACCGACCCGCCAGGCCTCGTCACGCGCGATCGCGTTGTAGTCGTCCAGTTCCCGCCCGATGCGGATCGCATCACGGCCCTGCTCGCGGGCAAAGCGGGTCACCCCCCAGTCCGGAATCGAGACCACCACGACATGGCTGGCCTGGCCGCCGGCCAGCGCCACCGCACGGCGCAGCAGGCGGGCGACGCGGGGTCGATAGCTGCCCGCGTGGCGGCCGCGATACTGGTCGTTGACCCCGATCAGCAGCGACACCAGGGCGTAGTCGCCGCCCAGGTCGGCGCGGTCCATGGCCGCCTCCAGCTCATCGGTGCTCCAGCCGGTGGTGGCAAGGATCCGCGGCGGCGCGATGGCGATGGAGTGTTGTCGCAGCCGCGCGGCCAGTTGCTCCGGCCAGCGCGCGGCAGGATCGACCCCCTCACCGATGGTGTAGGAGTCACCCAGGGCCAGGTACGACGGTGGCACGCCGCGCGCCTGCATCAGGCCACCGCCGTGCGGCGTGCCTTCTGCTCGGCCGCCATCCGCTGCAGCACCCGCTCGATGCGCACGAACACCTCGCGCAGCTGCGTCGGCTCGGGCAGCAGGGTGATGCGGAAATGGCGGCTGTCGGCGACGTTGAAACTGTTGCCAGGCATCACCAGCACCGACTCCTCTTCGAGCAGGCGTAGCGCGAATGCCTCGTCGTCGAAGCGCGGCACCTGATCGGCGCTCACGGCGGGGAACGCATACAGCGCCCCGGCCGGGGCCACCAGGGTCAGGTACTCGCTGGCGGCCACGCCCTCGAGGACTGCCCGGCGCGCTTCGTGCAGCCGGCCGCCGGGCGCGGTCAGCGCGTGGATGGTCGGTGCGCTCTGCAGCGCCGGCGCCACCGCCCACTGCGCGGTGGCATTGGCGCACAGGCGCAACGCCGCCAGCAGTTGCAACGCGTCGCGGTAGGACGCGGTGGCGGTCGGGGCGCCGGACAGGCTGGCCCAGCCGATGCGGTAGCCGCAGGCGCGGTGCACCTTGGACAACCCGCCGAAGGTCACGCAGGGCACTTCAGCGGCCACCTCCGCCAGCGGCTGGAACGGCGTGCCGTCGTACAGGATCTCGTCGTAGATCTCGTCGCTGAGCAGCAGCAGCCGGTGCCGGGCCGCGATCGCCACCAGCTGTTCCAGCAGGTCGCGAGGGTAGACCGCGCCGGTGGGGTTGTTCGGGTTGATCAGCACCAGCGCGCGGGTGCGCGGCGTGACCAACGATTCCACCTCGGCCGGGTCGGGCAGATGGCCTTGCCCGGCCGGGCAACGGTAATAACGGGGCTGGCCGCCATTGAGCAGCGTGGCCGCGCTCCACAGCGGATAGTCGGGGCTGGGCAGCAGCACCTCGTCGCCGGGCTGCAGCAAGGCGCGCAGGGTGATGTCGATCAGCTCGCTGACGCCGTTGCCGATGAACACCCGCTCGGCATCCACGTGCTGCGCACCACGTGCCCGCTGCTGCGCGGCGACCGCCTCGCGCGCACCTTCCAGGCCTTGTTCGTGACCGTAGCCCTCGCTGTCGCCCAGGTGCGAGGCGATCGCTTCGCGCAGATGGCGCGGAGTCTGGAAACCGTAGCGGGCCGGATTGCCGATGTTGAGCTTGATGACATCGGCGCCGGCCGCCTCCATGTCGCGGGCGCGCCGCGTCAAGGCGCCGCGGATGTCATAACGCACGCCGGCCAGGTGCGCGCTGGGGGTAATCGGGAGCAACGGCATTTCCTCTGCGGGACGCGGACGAGATCGAACCGGCGCCATCCTAACAGCGAGCAGGTCGGTGCCGCATGGCTGTCAGACGACGATAAACAGGCGTTTCGGTGGGCGTTTCGGGTTATCCGCCAGGCAGGCATAATCGGGTAAACCCCGCCACCGAACCCCCGCATGAGCGATCCCGAAACGATCCAACGTCTGCGCCAGATCGGCTGGCGCGGCGATGCCCTGGCCACGGCCGGGCGCCGGCTGGCCCGGGTGGTGGCGCAGCACCGGGCCGGCTACGAACTGCACGATGGCGAGCAGCTGTTCGGCGCGCAGCCGGACGGGCGCTTCCTCAAGCGCGGGCTCGACCCGACCGAGCGACCGGCGGTGGGGGACTTCGTCGAAGTGGCTCCCGGCAAGCCGCCGCACATCCTCAGCGTGCTGCCACGCCGCAGCGTGCTCTCGCGCGCGGCCGCCGGCGAGCGGTACGAGCGGCAGATCATCGCCACCAACATCGACTACGTGCTCGTCCTCACCGGCCTGGATGGCGATTTCAATCCGGCCCGCATCGAGCGCTACCTGTCGCTGATCGAGGACTCCGGCGCGCAGCCGGTGGTGCTGCTGAGCAAGCTGGATGTGCGCCAGGACGCGGCCGAGCTGCAGGCGGCGTTGCGCGAACGGTTACCCGACAGTACCCCGATTCATGCGCTCAACGGCAAGGACCCGGCCAGCGCCGCGTTGCTGGCGCGCTACCTCGGCCCCGGCGACAGCGCCGTGCTGGTGGGATCCTCCGGCGCGGGCAAGTCGACGCTCACCAACACCCTGCTGGGCACCGACCGCATGGCCACCAATGCGGTGCGCACCAGCGACAGCCGTGGCCGCCATACCACCACCCATCGCGCACTGCTGCCGCTGCCCAGCGGTGGCTGCCTGATCGACACGCCGGGGATGCGTGAGCTCAAGCTCACCGGTGAGGAGAACCTGGATCTGTTCGGCGATATCGAGACCCTGGCCGAGCAGTGCCGGTTCGCCGATTGCGGCCATGGCAGCGAGCCTGGATGCGCGGTGCAGGTGGCGCTGGATACCGGCGAGCTGACCCCCGAGCGCTGGCGAAATTACCTCAAGCTGCACGACGAGCGCGAGGAACAGGCCGCGACCCTGGAAGCACGACTGCGGCGCCAGCGCGGGGGACGTCCGATCGAGCGCCCGCATGGCCATCGCGGACAGCGGGAGCGGGACTGAGCCATGCGTGACGCATGCTGCCCAAGCAAGCCACGCCCATGCGCCGGCTTTCCTCGCCCCTGACCGTCGCGTTCAAGCGCCTGGTGCCCTTGGCAGGGCTGGCGGCGGGTGCCCTTCTGTCCGGGTGGTGGCTGCAATCGCCGGCGCCCGCCCACGATGCGCGGCTTGGCCTGGTTCTGGCCGCAGTCGCGGTCGCGTTCTCCCTGGGCGTGATCGGGCTGCGCGCCCGCAACGTCGCAGACGAGGTGTGGCTGGAGGGCGACATGTTGATCGCCAGCAAGGGGACGTTGCAGGCACGCATACCGCTGGTGTCGATCGAGCAGGTCAGCGTGGTCCACGGTCGGCAGGCGCGGATTCGACTGGACGTGCGCCATGACACCGCGCTCGGTCGGCGCATCGAGTTTCTGCCGGCCATCCCGGCGGGGCTGTTTGGCGCATGGAAGCCGCACCCGATCATGCAGGAGTTGCGTGATCGGGTCGCCGCCGCGAGCAGCGCCGGGGCATGAGCGCCAACGCACTCGATACGGCTACTGCCGCGCGCTACGCGGCACTGGACCGTCGCCTGCCGGCATCGATCGGCAGCATCCGCATCCTCTCCAGCCTGTCCTGGCCCGCCTCGCGGGCAAGCGGGTCTTCTGTTGTTCATCCACGGTATCCACATGGCCAGGGTACAGGCGGAGGAGCCGTTGTTGCCGCCGTAGCCACCGCCGGTCGACGCATGCCTCGCGTCCGCGGCAGTGCCACGCCCGCGGCCCCCGGCGCCGCCGTCCGCGGTGCTACCATCTTTTGCTTCCGGCCAGCGCGCCCAAGCCCCCTTAACGCATAAAGCATCCATGTCGAAGATTCCCGAGGAACTGAAGCAGGCGGCGCTCGAATATCACCGCCAGGGCCGGCCCGGCAAGATCAAGGTCAGCGCCACCAAGCCGATGGTCACCCAGCGTGACCTGGCGCTGGCGTACTCCCCTGGCGTGGCCTATGCCTGCGAGGCGATCGTCGAGGATCCGGGCGCGGCCAGCGAGCTGACCGCCCGCGGCAACCTGGTGGCGGTGGTCACCAACGGCACCGCAGTACTGGGGCTGGGCGACATCGGGCCACTGGCCGGCAAGCCGGTGATGGAAGGCAAGGGCGTGCTGTTCCAGAAATTTGCCGGCATCGACGTGTTCGACATCGAGCTGAACGAGCGCGATCCGGACAAGCTGGTCGACATCATCGCCGCGATGGAGCCGACCTTCGGCGGCATCAACCTGGAAGACATCAAGGCGCCGGAGTGCTTCATCGTCGAGCGCAAGCTGCGCGAGCGGATGAAGATCCCGGTGTTCCACGACGACCAGCACGGCACCGCGATCATCGTCGGCGCCGCGGTGCTCAATGCATTGCAGGTGGTCGGCAAGGACATCGGCGAGGTCAAATTGGCCACCACCGGCGCCGGCGCGGCCGGCATCGCCTGCCTGGACATGCTGGTGGCGCTGGGCGTCAAACCCGAGAACATCCTGGCGTTCGACCGCGAAGGCGTGATCCATACCGGTCGCGAGGGGCTGGATCCGGACAAGGCGCGCTACGCGCGCGACACCGACAAGCGCACCCTGGCCGACATCGTCGACGGTGCCGACGTGTTCCTGGGGCTTTCCGCCGGCGGCATCCTGAAGCCGGAGATGGTCGCCAGCATGGCCGACAAGCCGGTGATTCTGGCGCTGGCCAACCCGCATCCGGAGATTCTGCCCGAAGACGCCAAGGCGGTACGTCCGGACTGCGTGATGGCCACCGGACGTTCGGACTACCCGAACCAGGTCAACAACGCGCTGTGCTTCCCGTACATCTTCCGTGGCGCGCTGGACGTGGGCGCCACCGGCATCAACGAGGCGATGAAGCTGGCCTGCGTGCGGGCGATCGCCCGGCTGGCGCAGATGGAGGCCTCCGACCCGGGTAGCGCCTACGCGGGCGAGGCGCCCTCGTTCGGCCCGGAATACCTGATCCCGCGGCCGTTCGACCCGCGCCTGCTGGTGATGCTGGCGCCCGCGGTGGCGCAGGCGGCGATGGACTCGGGCGTGGCAACCCGGCCGATCACCGACATGGAGGCCTACATCGAGAAGCTGGGCCAGTTCATCTACCGCACCAGCCTGTTGATGAAGCCGGTCTACGAGCGCGCCCGCGCCGACCGCAAGCGCGTGGTCTACGCCGAAGGTGAGGAGGAGACCGTGCTGCACGCGGTGCAGACGGTGATCGACGAGCGGCTGGCGTTCCCGATCCTGATCGGCCGGCCGGACGTGATCGAGACCCGCATCAAGCGACTGGGCCTGCGCATGCGCCTGGGCGTGGACTGCGAGCTGACCAACATCAACGACGACCCGCGCTTCAACGAGTACTGGCAGCAATACCACGCCATGACCGAGCGCCGCGGCGTCACCCCGGCGGCGGCCAAGAACCTGATGCGCTCGCGACCGACGCTGATCGCCGCGCTGATGGTCGAGCGGGGCGAAGCCGACGCGATGATCTGCGGTCTGGTCGGGCGCTACCACAAGAAGCTCGGCTACCTGCGCAGCGTGTTCGGGCTGGACCCGGGCGTGCAGTGCACCTCGGCGATGACCGGGGTGATCAACGACCAGGGCGCCTGGTTCTTCCTCGACACCCACGTGCAGGTCGACCCCACCGCCGAACAGATCGCCGAGGCCACGTTGCAGGCCACCTACCGACTGAAGCTGTTCGGCATCGAGCCGAAGGTGGCGTTGCTGTCGCACTCCAACTTCGGCAGCCACGACAACGCCAGCGCGGCCAAGATGCGCCAGGCGTACCAGCTGATCCGCGCGCGCGCGCCGAAGCTGGAGGTCGACGGCGAGATGCAGGCCGACACGGCCTGGAGCGAGCCGCTGCGCCAGCGCATCTTCCCGCACACCACGCTCGGTGGTCGCGCCAACCTGTTCGTGTTGCCCAACCTGGATGCGGCCAACATCGTCTACAACATGGTCCGGGTGATGAGCGACGGCGTGGCGATCGGGCCGATCCTGATGGGCGTGGACAAGAGTGCGCACATCCTGACCCCGGCCTCGACCGTGCGCCGCGTGGTCAACATGACCGCGATTGCCGCGGTGGATGCGCAGATCCGCGCGGCAGGCCGCCTGCCGAGGTAATCCATGGCCGGGCGCTGTGCCCGGCGGACCGGGCCGGTACTGCCGGGCGGGCCGGACCTTGCGGTGGGCCGCCGCACTCGCGTATACAGTAGCTACTGGCGTCAAGCGCCTCCTCCCAAGAGGGAGTGTCGTGAGTCATCCGGGATGTACTGGAGCGAGGGATCGCTTCTTTCCCACATGGATGGTGCGCTCTCTTTCACCCTTCCCGTTGCGTCGTCCGGCGCGATGCTTCGATTTGTCTGCACCATGTTTCGCCCGCTGGCTTGATCAGTGGCTTGCCCCGGGGTCTGCGGCCGGTAGTGCTCGTCCCGATCGCGATTCCGCGGTCAGCACTGGTCTACGGTTCACGCGGTGGCCACGCATGACCATGCCATCGGTGAGCGTGCTGCTGCTGTGCTACCGCGACGTCCGCTTCATCGAGGCGGCGCTTGCCTCGGCCCTGGCGCAGACGGTTCCCTGCGAGATCATTGTCTCCAACGATGCTTCTGACGACGGGACCTTCGAGCGGGCCAGCGCTCTGGTGCAAGACTATCGTGGCCCGCATGTGGTCCGGATCCGGCGCAACCCGCGCAACCTGGGGGTGGCGGCGCACCTCAACGCCGTGATGCCGTTGGCTCGGGGTGACGTCATCGTGATGATGGCCGGCGACGATGTCGCCTATCCGCACCGCGTCGCGGCCACGCTGGAGGCGTTTCGGCGTTCGCCCCGGGCGATGGTGCTGGGCAGCGACTTCGATCCCATCGACGAGGACGGCCACGCCTGCACGGTCTCCTTTCGCCAGCGCCCGGAGGTGTTCGGCCTCGACTACTACGTGAAAGTCGGTCGTCTGATCGGGTTGCTCGGTGCCACGCTGGCCTTTCGCCGCGAGGTGTTCGACCGCTTTGGGCCGATCCTCGGACCGATCGAGGACAATGCCCTGAGCCTGCGCGGGGCACTGCTGGGCGACTGCCTGAACCTGCGCCAGCGGCTGATCCAGTACCGCCAGCACGCCGGTAGCGTCAGCGCTGCGGTATTTGCTCGCCATGAGCCGCAGGGCCAGCGGCGGCGACGCCGTTATGAGCGCACCGTGGGCTTCTACCGCGGTACCGCCGAGGATCTGGAGCATTGCCTGTCGCAGCTGCCCGAGCTGGCGCCGGGCCGTCGCAAGCTGGCGCGGGACATCCTGGCGATGTATCGCATCGAGGCGGACTCGCGCGAGGCGCTGCTTCATCGGCCGCGGCACCAGTGGGTGCATCCGATCGGTCGCGGCCTGTTGCAATTGGGCCTGCGCCGCAAGAGCGCCGAGCGCATGTTCAAGCTGCTGTTGCCGCGCCGCTGGCTCGGCCTGCAACGGCCCTGACACCTTCCGGTGGCGCAGCCCGGACGGGTCGCGGGAAATCCGCTTCGGTTCGCGCCGGACGATCGGGCGCCTGGCGACTGGGCCGGTGCGCGAAAGCGCCTCGCCCATAGCACCGCACCGCCGCGAAAGCTAGAATCGGAGGGACCCCCGCATGCGACGACGGGCGCCACAGGGCGCCGTGGAGAACTACATGGATCAGCTCGCCGATATCCTGAACCAGGACATCGATCCCACCGAAACCCGCGAGTGGATCGAATCCCTCGACGCGGTGATCAACCACGATGGCACCGGGCGGGCGCATTACCTCCTCGAGCGCATGGTCGACGCCACCCGTCGTTCGGGCGGTTACCTGCCGTTCGATCCGACCACCGAATACGTCAACACCATCGCGCCGGCGAACGAGGCCAAGAGTCCCGGTGACGCGGCGCTGGAATGGCGCATCCGGTCGCTGATCCGCTGGAACGCGATGGCGATGGTAGTGCGCGCCAACCGCAAGCCGGGCGAGCTGGGCGGGCACATCGCCAGCTTCGCCTCCAGCGCCACGCTGTACGACGTCGGCTTCAACCATTTCTGGCGCGCGCCCAGCGCCGACCATCCGGGCGATCTGGTGCTGCATCAGGGCCACTCCAGCCCGGGTATCTACGCACGCTCGTTCCTGGAGGGGCGCATCAGCGAGGAACAGCTGGATCTCTTCCGCATGGAGGTGATCGGCAAGGGCAAGGCGCTGTCCTCCTACCCGCATCCGTGGCTGATGCCGGACTACTGGCAGGTGCCCACCGTGTCGATGGGCCTGGGTCCGATCCAGGCGATCTACCAGGCGCAGTTCTTCAAGTACCTCGAGCATCGCGGTCTGATCCCCAAGAGCGACCGCAAGGTGTGGTGCTTCATGGGCGACGGCGAGTGCGACGAGCCCGAGTCGCTGGGCGCGATCTCGCTGGCCGGGCGCGAGGGCCTGGACAACCTGATCTTCGTGATCAACTGCAACCTGCAGCGGCTGGACGGGCCGGTGCGCGGCAACGGCAAGATCATCCAGGAGCTGGAAGGTCAGTTCCGAGGCGCCGGCTGGAACGCGATCAAGGTGGTCTGGGGCAGCTACTGGGATCCGCTGCTGGCGCGCGACCACGACGGCGTGCTGCGCAAGCTGATGATGGAAACGGTCGATGGTGAGTACCAGGCCTGCAAGGCGTTCGGCGGGGCCTATACGCGCGAGCATTTCTTCGGCAAGTACCCGCAGACGCGCGAAATGGTGGCCAACCTGTCCGACGACGACATCTGGCGCCTGAACCGCGGCGGGCATGATCCGCACAAGGTGTATGCCGCCTACCACGCGGCGGTGAACACCCAGGGCATGCCGACGGTGATCCTGGCCAAGACGGTCAAGGGCTACGGCATGGGTTCGGCCGGCGAGTCGCAGAACCCGACCCATCAGCAGAAGAAGCTGGATCTGGACTCGGTCCGCCACTTCCGCGACCGCTTCAACATCCCGGTGCCTGACGACAAGCTGGAGGACGTGCCGTACTACCACCCGGGCAAGGATTCGGAGGAGGTGCAGTACATGCTCGAGCGCCGCCGTGCGCTGGGCGGTGCGCTGCCGCAGCGCCGGCGCTCCACCGACGTGCAGCTGAAGGCGCCGGAGCTGTCGGCCTTCGAGCAGATCACCAAGGGCACCGGCGAGCGCGAGATCTCCACCACCATGGCACTCGTGCGCGGGATGAACCTGTTGCTGCGCGACAAGCAGATCGGTCCGCGGGTGGTGCCGATCGTCGCCGACGAGGCGCGCACCTTCGGCATGGAAGGCATGTTCCGGCAGATCGGCATCTACGCGCCGTTCGGCCAGAAGTACCGGCCGCAGGATTCGGACCAGCTGCTGTACTACCGCGAGGACCAGAAGGGCCAGGTGCTGCAGCAGGGCATCAGCGAGGCCGGCGGCATGGCCTCGTGGATGGCCGCGGCCAGCAGCTACTCGATCAGCAACCAGCCGATGCTGCCGTTCTTCATCTACTACTCGATGTTCGGCTTCCAGCGCATCGGCGACCAGTGCTGGGCCGCCGGCGACATGCGCGCACGCGGCTTTCTGATCGGCGGCACCTCCGGGCGCACCACGCTCAACGGCGAGGGCCTGCAGCACGAGGACGGTCACTCGCACCTGCTCGCGGGCGCGATCCCGAACGTGAAAGCCTACGATCCGACCTTCTCCTACGAGGTGGCGGTGATCCTGCAGGACGGCGTGCGCAGCATGCTGCAGGACCAGCAGGACCAGTACTACTACATCACCGTGATGAACGAGAACTACACCCACCCGGACCTGCCCCAGGGCAGCGCCGAGGGCATCATCAAGGGGATGTACCTGCTGCGCGATTCCGGGCTCGGCAACGGTGCCGGCAAGGCCAAGAGCAAGGCCAAGGCGCCGTGCGTGCAGTTGCTCGGTTCCGGCGCGATCCTGCGCGAGGTGATCGCAGCGGCCGAACTGCTGGAGAAGGATTTCGGGGTCAAGGCGGACATCTGGTCCTGCCCCAGCTTCAGCGAACTGCGGCGTGACGGCTTCGACGCCGAGCGCTGGAACCGGTTGCATCCGGAAGGCGAGCAGCGCGTGCCCTACGTCACCGGACTGTTGCAGGGGCGCTCCGGCCCGGCGGTGGCCGCCACCGACTACGTGCGCGAGTACGCCGACCAGATCCGTGCTTTCATGCCCGACGGCATGCGCTACACGGTGCTGGGCACCGACGGCTACGGCCGCTCCGATACACGCGAGCACCTGCGCTATTTCTTCGAGGTCGATCGCTACTGGATCGCGCACGCGGCCCTTGCGGCGCTGGCCAGGGAGGGTACCGTCAATGCCAAGGACGTCAGCCGTGCGATCAAGGAGTACAAGCTCGATCCGGCCAAGCCCAACCCGCTGACGGTCTGATCGCCCGCCACGAGCGCAAACGAAGAAGCCCGCCGGTTGGCGGGCTTTTTCGTGGCGGCAGTCGATCGGCCGCGGGTCAGCGGAGCGGCTCAGTCGCGGTCGCGCAGCATCCTGCGCAGCAGCAGGAACGCCCCGACGGTGCCGGCGACGATCGCGGTGCTGGCGACCGGGTGCCGGCCGACATGGCGCCGTGCGCGGCGGTACTGGTATTGCGCCTCGTCGGCAATGTCCTCGGCCGCGTGCGAGAGCTGACGCCCGTAGTCCGCGCCGCTGCGGCCCAGGTGTCGAGTCGCCCGCCGGCCGCGCTCGATCAGCCCGCCGGCTTCACTGCCCGCCTCGTCGGCGTAATAGCTTGCCCGGTCACGCATGCGGCTGCTGAGGCCGTCGAGTTTACGTTCGAGTTCACGCTTGCTGGTCATGGATCGGACTCCTCAATCGGCGATGCTGCCAGTGTGGAGGCGGGGGCGTGATCATGGCGTCGGTGCCTGATGCCTCGCGCCGACCCGCTTCACGCACGCTTTTCCCCGTTGCGCCTACGGTTCGGGCCGAATGCCGAGGAGGTAGCCATGGGCAGACAGGCCGAACACGTATATACCGACACCGCCACCATCCAGCGTTTCGAGTCGCTCGTGGCGGCACTGCAGAACGGTGCCCGGGTACGCCTTCACCTGGCCGACGGAAGCGTGTGCCAGGGGATCGTCACCGAGCGGCCGACCCTGCAGGAATTCTTCGACGGTGCCGGCAACGAGGGCACCCACGGCGTGGTCCACCTGGAGCGTCCGGATCTGTCCGACTGGCATGGCTTCGTCTGGTTCGACCAGATCGAGCGGGTCGAGCACCTGGATGCGAACGCCGACCTGCGTGCCTGACCGGGCCGGGTCAGGCCAGATCCTCCACCACCAACGGTCGGGCACGCCCAGCCGATGTTCGGGCCTGCTGCTTGGCCTCCAGCCCGAACAGCGGCCGCAACCAGATGCTGCGCCGGATCACTTCGTGCAGCAATCCGCAGCCCAGCACCGTGCCGAGCAGGACCAGGGCCGGTTCGGCCACCGGACCCAGCCCGCGTGACATCAGTTGCCAGGCGCAGAACAGCAGCACGCTCTGGTGCAGTACGTACCATGGGTAGACCGCTTCACGCGCATACGGCAGCCAGCCGAAGGGCCGGTTCAGGTAGGCATGGCCCCAACCCAGCACGCTGGCGATGGCACTCCAGCAATACAGGTAGCGCAGCGCGTCGATCAGACCTGCGGCAAGCTGCCGCCCGCCCGGCGATAGCTCATGCCCGCCCAGGAGAAGGGCGCCGAACTTGTCCAGCCCCAGGTACAGCGCAAAGCTGGCCAGCGCCAGGCCGAGCGCCGGCCGGCGCAGTCGGGTCAATTCCGCCCACAGGCCGGCATCGGTGCCCAGGACGTAGCCGTACGCAAACGCGGTGGCATACACGGCGTGGGCGTACCAGTCGCCCAGCAGCGCGTGGCTCTCCGGGTAGCGCGAACGCAGCGCCAGGCCGGCCAGCAGCAGTGGCAGCGCCGGCACCAGCAGCAGCGGCGCGCCGCGCAGGCGTCGGCATGCGCCGATCAGTCGTCGACCGACAGGCGATTCCAGCACCGGCAGCAGCGCCAGCAGGATCATCGTGTACAGCCACAGGTAGGGCAGGTACCACAGGTGATTCCAGGTCACGCCGTACTGCCAGCCGTCGAAGGCGCCGGCCGGCCACGGCCCGCCGTGGTAGTAGTTCCACAGGAACCGGCCAAAGCCCGGCTGCACCAGGCCGTTGGCCAGCCCTTGCACATACGGCTGGATCGGGACCACCACGGCCATGCCGAAGGCCAGCGGCAGCAGCAGGCGCAGCGAGCGCTTCCAGGCCAGCGACGGCAGCGAATGCCTGCCGCGCATGAAGTGGACCGCCAGCCCCGACACCAGGAACAGCAGCTCCATCCGCCAGCGGTTCAGGAACAGCATCGGGTATTGCAGCCATTCGGCCAGGTGCGAGCTCTTCAGGTGGAACCCCCAGTCGTCCACCGGGGCCACGTAGAGCATCCCGGTGTGATAGAGGATCAGCAGGCCGAAGGCCAGGACGCGCAGGGCGTCGATATCGTGGCGGCGTTGCATGCGGGCAATCTCCTGTGGACAGGCGGCCAGCGTGGTCGCGCGTGGCGGTGTTGTCCTGCCTGGAGTGACCGCCAGCGCCGGTTCGGTGACGAATCGCGGCCTGCAGGGACGAATGGTCGGGCCGAACGGTGCGCCGGGTAGAATGCCCAGCCATGACGGCCGATCGCCCCTTCAGCTATGAGCACTTCCAGCGCATTCGCCGCCCTTTCGAGCTCGGCTTCTGGGTAGGCCTGTATCTGCTCAACGCGCTGATCAACAGCGTTACCTCGCAGGTCGACCATCCAGGCCTGCCGGCCTGGCAGCCGTGGGTGTGGGAGTGGAGCAGTGCGCTGGCCATGCTGGTGCTGATCCCGGCGGTGCTGGCGGCGCTGCGTCGTTGGCCGCTGAGCGCGGAGCGATGGCGGCGGAACCTGCCGTGGCATCTGGGCGCCAGCGTGGCGTTCAGCCTGGCCCACGTGGCTGTCATGGTGGCGTTGCGCAAGCTGGCCTACCTGGGTGCGGGCGAGCACTACCGGTTCGGTCCATGGACCGAGCATGGGCTGGGTTACGAGTACCTGAAGGATCTGCGCACCTACGTCGGCATCATCGCGGTGGTCGCGCTGTACCGGTTGTGGCTGCTGCGCCTGCAGGGAGAAGCGCGGCTGCTGGCCGAGCCGGACGAGGGCGCGCCGGTGGAGCCGGTGGAGCGGCCGGAGCGGTTCCTGGTGCGCAAGCTGGGCAAGGAGTTCCTGCTCAATGCGCGCGAGATCGAATCGCTGCAGGCCTCGGGCAACTACGTCAACCTGCGCGTGCGCGGTCGCGACTACCCCTTGCGCAGCACCATGGCCGGGATCGAGGCGCGGCTCGACCCGGCCCGCTTCGTACGGGTGCACCGCGGCTACATCGTCAACCTGGACTACCTCGCCGAGATCGAGCCGCTGGAAACCGGTGATGCCCGACTGACCCTGCGCGACGGGGCGCGGCTGCCCTGCAGCCGGCGTTACCGCGCCTTGCTGCGTGAGCGCTTCGGCGAAATACCGGCAGCCGCGGTTGCGCAAAACGGCCGGATCGTTCCACCCTAGGGATCCTGCTGGCCACTGGTACCCGACCGATGAAGCTGCTCGCGCTGCGTAGTCTCCCGCTGTTGTGTGTCGCCACCTGGCTGGCCGCTTGTTCGCCGCAGGGCGACCAGAATGCCGCTCCCGCCGCCCCACAGTCCGCCCAGCAAGCCGAAGCGGCGCAGAAGCTCGACACCTACCGGCAACTGCTGCGGATCAAGAACGACGAGATGGCGGTGACCATGGGCCATCTGATCCTGGATCGTTATCCGGGCAGTGCCGCTGCCAGGGAGGTCGAGCAGACCTTGCCGCCGATCGAAAAGCGCTGGAAGGAGAACAGCGAAAAGAACCGGTTGGCGCGGCTGTGGCTGTACCAGGTCTCGCCGATGGAGGGCGGTACCCAGTCGACCGCGGTGATCTACAGCAGCAAGCCCTCCGGGCGGGATCGTGTGCGACTGGTCCTGCGGCGCCACACCGACTGGGGCCAGAACGTCTTCCTGTACGGCAGCGGCCACGGATTCGTGTGCCACGGCACCTGCAACCTGGCGGCCACCTTCGACGGCAAGCCGGCCACGGTCAAGGCGTTCTCGCCGCCAAGCGGCGAGCCGGCGCTGATGATCAGCGATGACAAGGGGTTCATTGCGAAGCTGAAAGAATCCAGCAAGATCACGTTGGAGGTGACTCCCGCGGACAGCGGCCGGAAGGAGACCCTGGTATACGAGGTGGGCGGATTCGACCCCGCCCAGTGGCGCCCCCTGCCATCGGCGAAGAAGACTGGTCACAAGCACGGTTAGCGCGCCCGTCGAGCGCCGCGATCTCGTTCCGGGCTCTCCAGGCAGCCCTCGGCCGCCCACGGCGGCGCGCGCGTGTACACCGCTGGCCGGGGCGTACGTTGAATGGAAGGCTCGCCATCGAAGAGGACCACACGCCATGAAAATCTTCCCAGCCCTGCCGCTCCTGGTACTGGCCGTCGTGCTGGCCGCCTGCTCCACGGTGAGCACCCGCGACCAGAGCACTCGCTATGCCGCCTACCAGGCAGCCGCAGGCGCGCCGGTCAACCATTTCCAGTTCGTCAATTTCTATTCCTGGGAGCCGTTGGGCGAGCAGGCCCTGGCCGTGTATACCCGCCCACGGCAAGCGTGGCTGCTGGACCTGGCCGGTCCTTGCCGCGAGCTGCCATTCGCCAACTCGGTCGGGCTGTCATCCAACGCAAACCAGGTGTGGACACGGTTCGACAAGGTGTACACCGGTCGCGACTACTTCCCTTGCACCATCGCGCGGATACGCCCGGTGGACGTGACGCAGCTCAAGCGCGCCGAACAGCAGCAGCGCCAGGTGCAGGTGCGGCCGCGCGCGGCGCCGCAGCCACAGGCCGACAACGCGCAATGACCCGTGTGCCCGGCCGGTCGGGCCCGGCTGGCTGAAAGGTACTTCATGCGCTGCCGCGAGGTCGGTGGGTGCTCGCGCCGTGAGCAGGGGAGCGCGGCGCGGGTCCCTCAGCGCACCACGGTCACCGGCACGTGCGCGCGTGCGAGCACGTCGCTGGAGACCGAACCCAGCAACCATCGGGCCAGCGTGCCGCGCTCGGTATGCCCGATCACCACGTGGTCGATGCGATGGCTTTCGACCTGGTGCAGCAGCACGTCCCCGGGGCTGCCGTGCACCACATCCAGGTCGATCAGCGCAGCGGCGTCCGGCTCCATCGTCCTCAATTCGTCCAGCAGTTCCTGGGCGCGTTGCGCTCCGGAGTCGGCCATCATCAGGCTGCATGTGTCGGCGCCGCCTTCGCTGACGCGAAGCACCGTAACCACCCGTACCCGTCCCTCGAAGGCCCGCGCCAAGGCCACGGCAAACCGGAACGCCCGCTGCGAGGAGGGGGTGCCGTCGTAACCGACCAGGGAGTACTTGAGCATGGCGACCTCCTGCGGCTTGTGGGCATCCATGATGCCGGTCGCGCGGTCGTCACTCAACGGTGGAGCCGGGCGCTGCGCTGATCCGCTTGGCATGCTCGTCCGGCCGGATCGGGTTGCCGCGCAGGCCGGCCATCACCTGGGTCAACTCGGCGCCGACCAGCATGATCAAGGTGGAGTAGTACACCCAGACCAGCATCACCACGATGCTGCTGGCGGGTCCGTAGGCACCGCCTACCGTGCTGTGCGAGAGGAACAGGCCGATGCCCCACTTGCCGATCACGAACAGCACGGCGGTGATGGCCGCACCCATGATGCAGTCTTCCCAGTCGATCAGCGCATCGGGCAGCACCTTGTAGATGGCTCCGAACAGGGCGCCGAAGACCACCAGTGAAATAAGCAGCTCGATAGCCTTCCATACGATCGTGTCGCCACGCACGAAAATCGCGATCACCGCGCTGACGGCGAACGACACCACCAGCAGGAACGCCAGCGAAAGCAGGATGCCGAATGCGCGCATGCGGGCACGCAGCCAGCCGACCACCGCGTTCTTCGGGTCGGCCTCGAGCCCCCATACCCGGTTGAGTGCGTGCTGCAGCTGGGCGAACACGGTGGATGCGCCGATAAAGGTCATGATGATGCCGAACACGCCGGCCCAGCTACCGAACCCGGGCCGGTTGCTGGCATTGTCCACCACCAGCTGCACCGCATCGGAAGCACGCGGCCCCATGGCGCCCTGGATCGCCTGGATAAGCTGGTCCTGCATGGATGGCTGCAGCGAGGCGACCAGCCACAGCAGAAGAATAAGCAGCGGCGCGAACGACAATGCCGAATAGAAGGCCAGCGCCGCCGCGTTGGTCATCAGGTCCGCCTCGCCGATACCGGCGACGGTGCGCTTGGCGCCCTTCTTGAGTGTCGTCCACCACTGGGCCATCTGTGGTCCTCGCCGCCTGCCTGTGCCAGGACCACAGCATGACCGCAGGCGCGCGCGGGCGGCGTGAACCCCCTGCGCCGCCGCCCTTCACGATCGATTGCCCACCCTGAATGCAGCACCCACGAGCGGCTGCCGCGCAGTCGTCCTGTTCACGCGTCGATGGACAGACTGTGGTCAGGATTCAACCTGCGAGGTAATCATCATGATCAAGCAGACATTCGGTACGGCGGCGCTGGCCCTGGCATGCGGGCTGGCACTGACGGCGGCGCCGGTGAACACCGCCCACGCGGCCCAGGCCGCAAACGGCAACGTCAACTGCGACCTCACCTACAACCTGGAGGGCTGGTCGGCCATCTACAAGCGTGCCGAAGGCACCGGCCGGGTGAGCTGCGACAATGGCCAGAGCGCGCCGGTGAAGATCAGCGTGGTCGGCGGCGGCCTCACCGCCGGCAAGTTCCGTGTCACCAACGGCAAGGGGCAGATCAGCGACGTACGTGGCATCAGCGACGTGTACGGCGAGTATGCCGAGGCGAGCGCCGAGGCGGGGCTGGTCAAGAGCGCGCGCGCGCAGGTGCTGACCAAGGGCAGCACTTCGCTGGCGCTGGCCGCTACCGGCCAGGGCGTGGATCTGGGCATTTCGTTCGGCCAGTTCACCATCAGCCCGCTGTAACACGCCCGGTGCGCCACGGGGGAGCGCTCGGGCCGGGGCGCGGTGGCAACGCCGCCCCCGTCGCGGCGTACACTGAGGGGGCTTCTCCCAGCCTTGAGGAATGTCGCCATGCGCCGCGCGTACCTGCTCGTACTCACCCTGATGGCAAGCCTGCTTGCCGGACCCGTGCTTGCCGCCATGCCCAGGGTCGGTCAACCCGCACCGGACTTTCGCCTGCAGGATCAGCACGGCAACTGGCAGTCACCGGCGGACCATCACGGTCGCTGGCTGGTGCTGTACTTCTACCCGAAGGACTTCACGCCTGGCTGCACCACCGAAGTGTGCACCTTCCGCGACGATGTGCTGAAACTGCACAAGGCGGGCGCCGACGTGGTCGGCATCAGCCTGGACGACGTCAAGTCGCACGCGGATTTTGCCCGGAAGTATCACGTGCCCTTCCCGTTGCTGTCCGACGCCGACCGCAAGGTGGCCCAGGCCTACGGGGTGCTCACCTCGACCATGGGCATGCATTACGCCAAGCGCACCACCTTCCTGATCGATCCCCGGGGCCAGGTGGCGAAGGTGTACGAGGACGTCGACCCGAAGGCCAATTCGGGCCAGGTGCTTGCCGATCTGGCGGCGCTGAAGTCCGGCAACTGATGGCCTGGCGGCCTTCGGGCGGTTTCGCCGCATGGTCCATTGCCGCGTGGGTGCTGCTGTTGCTTGCCGGATTCGGTGGTGCGCAATACCTGCGCCACGGTGATTACGCCTACCTGCTGGCCGCGCTGGCGGTCATCGTGGTGTGCGCCGGTGCCATCCTGCGCCAGCCCTGGGCACGGCGGGCATTGCGCATCACCGCCGTGGTGCTGGCGCTGTGGAGCGCGGTCACGGCCGGATTGATGCTGTTGCATTGGGGGCAGTTCGAGCAGCAACGCCAGCTGGCGCTCAGCCAGGCGCAGTCGCCGCTGGTGCTGCTGGTGATCGAGCAGGCGCGCCGCAGCTATCTGACCGGGCTGGTGCTCAAGCTGGCTCTGCTGCCGTTGCTGGGATGGCTGGCCTGGCGCCTTGGGGTGCCGGCCGTACGCGGCCAGTTCCGTTCGCCGGAGTAACCGCGGCGTCCAGCCGGAGTGGCGGGCGCTTCCGGTTCACGGACGGTTGTCCACCGCAGCGTTATTGCTGGGGCCCCTGTCCAACTGGAAGCCCGGCGATGTCCCTGCCTCGTGGTCTGCTGTTCCTTGCGCTGCTTGCTGCCGCCCTCTCGGCGAGGGCCGGCGACCTGACCAGCAGTTGCCGGGCCAGCAGCAACTACGACCTCACCGTGAAGCCGGACAGCCTGCTGTTCGATCGCGCACGGCCGGCGCCGTTCCACGTGGTCATGCAGCAGGGGGTATTGCGTACCGATGGCGTCCGTGTGCCCCTCGACGCGGAGGACCAGGATCGCGTGGCGCTGTTCGAGCGTGACCTGCGGGCGCTGTTGCCGCGCGTCCGGGCGGTGGCGCGTGACGGCGTGCAGCTGGCTGTCCAGGCGGTGCGGGAGGAGGCCGCCCGGCTGCAGCTGAGTCCGGCGACGACCGCAGAGCTGGACCGGCGGCTGCTGGCGCGGGCGCAGGAGCTGGACCAGCGTATCGCCAGCAGCAACAGCACCCATGACTGGCAGGACGAGGCGATGGGCGGATACGTCGACCAGGTGATTGCGGACCTGGCCCCGTTGCTGGCGGCCGACCTGGGCCAGCAGGCGCTGGATGCGGCGCTGCGCGGAGATCTGGAGGCGGCCGCGCAGTTGCGCGATCGCGCCGCGACGCTGGCCAGCGAGTTGCGTCCGCGCGTGCGCCAGCGCCTGCAGCAGTTGCGTCCCCGGATCCAGGCGCTATGCCCGGCGGTACAGCGCCTGGCCGAATGGCAGCAGGGCGTGCCGACGGCCTCGGGGCAGCCGCTCGAACTGTTGCGCGTGGGCCAATAGCAACGCCAGCTGACGCAGTTGCCTCCGCGCGACGTCGATTAACCTGCGGCTAAGTCGCCGACGACCACCATGGTCGGACAGTCGGTTGGAGACAGGAGAGGGTCGGTGGCGCAGTCCGCGCAAGCGCTATGCAATGCATTGATACGGCGTGCCATCGATCTGCGGGCGTTCTATCGGGATGCAGCGGTCCAGGCGCAGGAGCCGGGCTTGCGCGCGGTGCTGGACGAGAACGCACAGACCCTGGACATGCTGGTGCAGGAGCTGCAGGCGCAGGTGCGCGACCTGGGCGCCACGCCGGCGACGCGCGGGCGGCTGGCCGGGGCGGCGCGGCGCCAGCTGGTCGAGTGGATGCTGCCGGCCAACCCCCGTCGCGACGACGCCTGGATCGCCTGCCTGGCGTACCACGAAGCGAATCTGCTGCGGACCTTCGAGTACGCCATCGCGCATGCCTCGCCCGCAGCGGGGCTGGAGTTGCGGCGCCTGCTGCCGCGTCTGCAGGGGGTCCATCTGGACATGCACGGGCTGGCCCGCTCGCACGACGGCTGACCTGCGCCATGGCACCATGCCCACTGGACAGCCGCCGGACCCTCCCGCATGACCACGCCCAGCGACGTGCTCGATTTCTGGTTCGCGCCCGCGAACGCCGAGCACTGGTTTGTGCGCGACGAGGGCTTCGACGCGCGCATCCGCGAGCGCTTCGGCACAACCGTGGAACAGGCCTCGACCGGGGCGCTGGCTTCCTGGCAGGACACGCCCCGGGGCTGGCTCGCCTGCCTGATCGTGCTCGACCAGTTCAGCCGCAACATCTTTCGCAACGACCCGCGTGCCTGGGCCCAGGACGTCGCCGCCCGGGACATCGCCCTGGCCGGCATCGCGCGGGGTAACGACCGTCGCCTGCCGCCGTTGTGGCGCGTGTTCGCCTATCTTCCGCTGGAACACGCCGAGGACACGGTGCTGCAGCAGCGCTCAGTTCAACTCTTCAGCGCGCTCCGCGAGGCCGCGCCCGAGGACCAGGCCGCGCGTTTCGACGGCTACCTCGATTACGCCCAACGGCATGCCGACGTGATCGCCCGGTTTGGTCGCTTTCCCCATCGCAATGCCATCCTGGGGCGCACCAGCACGGCTGAGGAACAGGCCTGGCTGGCACAACCGGGAAGCGGCTTCTAGCAACCTGCGTGCCCACCCCGCGCCGCCGGTGGCCGCACGAACCACGGACTGTCACCTACGAGTGGCCGGTCATTTGCCTGACAGCCGCTGCCGCTGCTGGCGCGCGCCGGACCAGGCCTTCGCCGATGGCGGCGCGCTGAGGCTGATCGCTAGTGTACGGCTTCATTCCTCGCTCCCTTTCCGGTCCAGTGGCGGGTAACCGCGCGAGCGTGGCTCGAACGCGGCGACCGCAGGCCACGGAGCCGCCGCCAGGACAAGCGAGCCATAGGCGCATCGGCGTGCACCCGCGCGCCCCACCGCCGACCCGGAGCCAACCATGAGCCATGGCCGAACCCTGTTGTTGACCCTCCTGCTTCTGCTTCCGGCAGCGGCAGGCGCTTCGGACACCTTGCGCGTGGGCAGCCACGTACTGGTGTCCGGTGATGACGCCGAGCGAGCGGAGCAATTACTGGGCCGACCCTCGCATAGATCCCACCATGGCGCCCGTCGCCAGGGGCGCCGCGGCGGGCTCGTGGTGCTCACCCCGGCCAGCGAGCAGTGGGTCTACCGTCGCGGCGACCACATCACCACGCTGACCTTCGTCGATGGCCGCATCACGGAGATCGAGGATCGTCGGCGCTGAGCCGGGCCTGCCGGGAAAAGGGGGCAATCGCCGGCCAGCCCGGTATCTACCGGATGCCGGGAGGTACACATCTTCCGAGCTGCAAGAGCGGCTGCGCGGTCGATATTCCAGCCCGGTCCCCGAGCCATGCACCACCATCGGCCGGCCAAGGGTCGAAAATTCCTCTTCGCCCGTCCTCTATCACACCTCGGAAGTTTCTATAGGCCGGAGCCCTGCTGCAGCGAGACCGGTCGGCGGTTGTCCGAGGAGACCCGGTCGATCAGCTTGTTGTACGGGTCGATGCCCGCTTCGGCCGGACGTTTGTCCACCACCACGGTGACCGTACTGTCGCCCTTTGGCAGCAGGCGCTTTTCCAGGTACAGCGGCTTGCCGTCGATACCCTTGCCCGGCGGGGCGGCAAACACGCCGATATCGACCGGGATGTCCGGCGTCGCCGCGGTCTCCTTGCCCTGGCCGTCGACGTAGACCTTGCCCGCGTGCACCTTCATCGTCACCTCGTACTTGCCGTTGGCCAGCTTGCGCGCGGTGGCATCGGTGATGCGGTCGTCGAACAGGGTGATCTTCCAGAACAGGTCGTCCAGCAAGCCCTTCCACTTCGGGTCGGTGCCGCGTGCCAGGTAGTCCATGAATTCGCGCGAGGTGGTGTACGGCGGCCACTGGAAGCGCTTGTCCAGCAGGAACTGCTTGAGCACCGCATCGACGGTGTCCTCGCCCACGTAGTCCTGCAGCGCGTAGAACACCACCGAGCCCTTGCGGTAGTGGATGTACTGCTGGTTTTCCACCCGCGCCAGCGGCTCCTCCTTGACCGGGTCGGTGGCGCGACCGGCCAGGTAGCGGTCCAGTTCGTACTTCAGGAAGCGGCGCATCTGCTGCTCGCCGTACTTGTGCTTCATCACCATCAGCGCCGAGTACTGCGACAGCGACTCGCTGAGCATGGTCGAACCCTGCATGTTGGCGCCGATCACCTGGTGCGCCCACCACTGGTGGGCCACTTCGTGCGCGGTGACGTAGTACGGGTAGTCGATCCTGGACGGATCACGCAGGTCGGCGATGAAGCCGATCGATTCGGAGAACGGGATGGTATTGGCGAACGACTGCGCGAAGCTGGCGTAGTCGGGAAACTCCAGAATGCGCAACTGGTGGAACTGATAGGGCGTGTAATGTGCGTCGTAGTAGTCCAGCGCATCCTTGGCGCCGGCGATCATGCGGTCCACGTTCCAGGCGTGCGCCGGGTTGTAGTACACCGAGATGTCCACGCCCTTCCACGGCACCGTCTTCACCGCATAGCGGGCTGACAGGTAGGCGAAGAACGGCAGGATCTTCTGGTCCTTGCCATCCTGCTTCATGGTGTAGTGGAAATAGTGGCGGCCGTTGGCGGTCCACTGCTTGTCCAGGTAGCCCGGCGCTACCGCGATCTGGTCGGCGGCGGTGGACACGGTGGTGTCGAAGTCGATCCAGTCCGCATCGTTGCTGATATAGGTGTTGGCGCGGGCCTTCTGGTCGCCCAGTGGCGGCATCCGCGGCACCTGCGCGGACAGGCCGTACTTGCGCCGGTCGTTGCGGTCGGTCAGCTGGACCTGCGACTGGTAGCCAAATTGCGGCATCACCGAGTTGTTGAAGAACGTGCCGTTGTGTACCAGGAACGTGCCGCTGGGCTCGTTGCTGAAGCCCTTGGGCGCGTACTCCAGGGTGAAATCGAAAGGCATCGACGCGCCCGCTGCCAGCGGCGTCTTCAGCCGGTAGATGGTGTAGCCCAGGCGGGTGTCCTGCCGAACCGTGTCGTGCGCTGCGAAGGTCAGCGCCTTCACCTTGAAGTCGTCGTTGAAGTTGACGTGCAGCTCGCTGATCGGCGTGTCGTGCTTGTTCACCAGCACGTAGTGGCCGCGGATATCCAGCCGGCGTCGATAGGGATAAATGTCCACGTTCGCCTGTACGGCGGTAATGCGCGGCTGTGCCAGGTCCTTGTAGCGGGCGTACTGCTTTTCGTAGTCGGCGCGCTGGCGTGTGCTGGCCTCGCTGTTGCGGTAATGGTTGAGCACGTTGGTGTTGTAGAAGATCCAGCCGCCGCAACCGGCGAAGGCCAGCAGGGCAACCACCAGCGTGACCAGGGCCGGCGCGTGCAGGCGCGCGCGTGCCTCGTGCATGCGCTCGATCCAGCTGCGCCCGGTGCCGCGCACCCAGAACAGCGAGGCCAGCACCAGCAGTGCCAACGCCAGGCAGCCCCAGTAGGCATCGAACCACAGCGCGCCACGCAGGAAGTGGCCGAAGCCATTGAGGTCCGAGTACGGCACTGCGGGCGCGCCGCCGTAGTTGTACAGGTTGTGATCCCAGTGCAGCAGGCTGAAGCCGATCTGGCAGGCAAACCACACGATCACCAGCAGGTAGCCGACGAACTTGTTGTTGGCGATCACCTGCAGGAACAGCGCCAGTATGGCCAGCAGGACGAACGGGATCGCGTCGAGCGCCATGGCCGCTGCGTACAGGCCCGGCTCCAGGTGGGTGTAGCCGTGCGACAGCTGCCAGCCGATACCCACCAGCGTGCCGCTGAGCAGGAACGCCGCGATCACCGCCAGCAGCGCGCCCAGCTTGGCGGCCAGCGGGATCCAGTCCGGCAGCGGGAACGCATCGGTGACCTCGGCCGAGCGCTGGCTACGCTCACGCCAGACCAGCTCCCCTGCATAAAAAGTGATGATGATGTACAGCAGCCACTGGAACGCACCGTGGATCATGCCCAGCACGCTGTGGGTGACCGGGTAGGTGGCGGTGCCGTACATCTGCCCGCCCAGTAGCAGCGCGCCGGCCAGGTTGGCCAGGCCCAGCGCCAGCATGATCAGGAACGGCACGCCACGCAGCACGCTCAGGGTGTCGAACAGCCACACGGTGCGCAACTGCACCAGCCGGGCGCGCAGGTCATCGGCCAGGTGCACCGTGGGCAGGGCCAGCGCGCTGATGGCCGGGCGCAGCAGCGGCGGCTCCGCGCGAGGCTTGCGTCGGGGCAGCTGCAAGCCTTCGCGGGTGGGCCGGAACAGCGCGAACGCGGCGCCAAACAGGACCAGGCTGACCGCGGACCACAACAGCCGGTTGAACAGCAACACGCCCGTGAGCGGGGGCAGCGCATGGTTCATCTGGTCGGCCGACCAGTAGCGGGTCACCACGGCCAGCGTGCGCCCGCCGAACGGATCGAACAGGGCGGCGACGAAATGGTTGTTGACGTCCTTGGTCAGTTGCGCGGTGACCGCCTGCAGTACGAAAAACGCGATCACGCCGATGTAGGTGGCCAGCAGCGAGCGGGTCGCGGTGGCCAGCAGGAACAGCAGGGCGGCCACGAACAGCATGTCCGGCAGCACCATCAGACCGAAGCCCCAGACGTAACCGAGCCAACCGCCGGCGCCCAGCCGGGCCGGATCGACCCAGGGCATGGCCGCGCCCAGCGCCAACCCCAGGGCGCACACCAGCATGATCGCCAGGGCGGACAGGTAGCCGGCGACGAAGCGCCCGCCCAGGTAGCTGCCGCGAGTCATCGGCGTGGAGAAGAACAGTTCGGAGGTACGCAGCTCGAAGTCGCGCAGCGCGGCGCCGGCGATGAACACGGTGACCAGGAACATGCTCAGCACCGTGAATACGCTCAGCAGCCGCACGATCACCAGCGGCGCATTGCGCATGATGTTGCCGGTGGACCCGCCGACCACCACCGCGTCGGTGCTGGCCACGGCAAAGGCCAGCGCACCGAACACCAGTGCGATGATCCAGAACAGCGGCGCGCGGACCTGCTGGCGCCACTCGAAACGAACGATCTCGAAAAACATGCAGCGGTTTCCTGGCAGCTAGGGGTGGCTCAGGCCGCTTTCGCGGTGGCCTGCGCGCGCAGGCGCCCGAAGTAGACGTCTTCCAGATCGGGGGCGACGCTGACAAAGCCCTCGCCCGGCGAGCCGTCGGCCAGCACATGGATCTGCGTGCGGCCGGCCATCAGCCGGGTCGACAGGATGTTCATGCGGGCGCGGTAGCTGTCCAGCTCGGACTTGTCGATGGTGCGCCGCCAGACCCGGCCCTCCAGGCTGGCGATCGCCTCGAGCGGCTCGCCGCTGAGCAGGACCTGGCCCTGGCCGATGATCGCCATGCGCGGGCACAGGTCGGTGACGTCTTCGACGATGTGCGTGGACAGGATCACCACCACGCGCTCGCCGATCTCCGCCAGCAGGTTGAGGAAGCGGTTGCGCTCTTCCGGATCCAGCCCGGCGGTCGGCTCGTCCACGATCACCAGCCGCGGGTTGCCGATCAGCGCCTGGGCAATGCCGAAGCGTTGGCGCATGCCACCGGAGAAGGTGCCCAGCTTGCGCGTGCGCACGTCCCACAGGTTCACCTGGCGCAGCAGCGAGGCGACCAGTTCCTGCCGCTCGCCCCGAGCGGTGACGCCCTTGAGCACCGCGAAGTGATCGAGCATCGCCTCGGCCGAGACCTTCGGATAGACCCCGAACTCCTGCGGCAGGTAGCCGAGCAGGCGGCGGGTGGCGTGCTTGTCGGCCAGCAGGTCCTGCCCATCCAGCGTGATCTGCCCCTGGTCCGGCTCCTGCAGCGTGGCGATCGTGCGCATCAGCGACGACTTGCCTGCGCCGTTGGGGCCGAGCAGGCCGAACATGCCCTGCGGTATGTCCAGCGAGATTCCGCGCAAGGCGCGCACGCCGTTGGCGTAGGTCTTGGACAGATCGCGAATGGCCAGCATGAATCGGTTCCCCCTCCGGCGCCGCGGATACGGCGCTTCCTCGGGACCAGTCTAGCGGCCGTGCCTGGCATCTGGCATGAGCATAAGGTCATGCCGCCGGCCCGGTCCGGAGCCGGCCAGAGTGGGGACATGCCCGATGACGCACGCGTTGGTTATGATGGAGGTCTTGCCGCCGACCCCATCCCCGCGGCCCGCCATATGCAGGAGACCCCATGGCCGACCTCAAAGAAGCACGTGTCCCGGACATCGGCAGCGACCAGGTGCCGGTGATCGAGGTGATGATCAAGGCCGGCGACCGGGTCGAGAAGGAACAGAGCCTGATCACGCTGGAGTCGGACAAGGCCACCATGGAAGTGCCCGCGCCATTCGCCGGCACCGTTCGCGAGGTCAAGGTCAAGGTCGGCGACGAAGTGGCCGAGGGCCACCTGATCGCGACGATCGAGGCCGATGCCGCGACCGGCTCCACCCGTGAAGCGGCGCCACGGCCGGCGCCTGCGCCATCGCAACCGCCGGTGGATGAGGCGCCGCCGCTGACCGGGACCGCCCCGCCGCCGTCGGCAGCGCCCGCACCGGCGGCATCCGGTGGCGTGCGCGAGGCGCGGGTGCCGGACATCGGCAGCGAGAACGTGCCGGTGATCGAGGTGCTGGTGAAGGTGGGCGACACCGTGGCCAAGGACCAGGGGCTGGTCACGCTGGAATCGGACAAGGCCACCATGGAGGTGCCCGCGCCGTTCGCCGGCGTCGTCCGCGAGCTCAAGCTGAAGGTGGGCGACGAGGCCTCCGAAGGCACCGTCATCGCGCTGATCGAAAGTGCCGACGCCGCAGCGCCGGTACCGGCGGGTGCCCCCGCGACCGCCGGCATGCCGGTCGCGGCTGGTGGCCCGGAGGCCGAAAAGGCCCAGCCGGCCCGACCGTCGACCGCCCCGACGGCGCCCGTTCCCGATGGCGACGAATCACCGCGGGCGCGTCCGCCACTGGACGCGCAGGTGGTGATGCCCGGCGATGCGCCCTACGCCAGCCCGGCGATCCGCGCGTTCGCCCGCGAGCTGGGCGTGGATATCGCGCCAGGTCCGTGGCAGCGGTCGCGGCGGGCGGATTCAGCGCGAGGACGTCAGTGCCTACGTCAAGCACGCGCTGGCCTCGGGCGCGCGCCCGGTGCAGGGCGCGCCGGTGAGCACCGGTGGCGGGTTGAGCCTGCTGCCCTGGCCGAAGGTGGACTTCTCCAAGTTCGGTCCGGTCGAGGAGCAGTCGCTGTCGCGGATCCAGAAGATCTCCGGCGCCAACCTGGCGCGCAACTGGGCGATGATCCCGCACGTCACCCAGCACGAAGACGCCGACATCACCGAGCTGGAAGCGTTCCGCAAGAAGCTCGGAGAAGAAAACAAGGACCTGAAGGTCACCCCGCTGGTGTTCCAGATCAAGGCGGTGGTGGCGGCACTGAAGGCATTCCCGCGATTCAACGCGTCGCTGGACGAGTCCGGCGAAAAGCTGACCCTGAAGAAGTACTTCCACATCGGCATCGCGGTGGACACGCCCGACGGCCTGGTGGTGCCGGTGATCCGCGACTGCGATCAGAAGGGCCTGCTCGACCTGGCGCGCGAGCTGGGCGAGATATCCCGAAGAAGGCGCGCGAGAAGAAACTCGGTCCGGCCGAGATGTCCGGTGGCTGCTTCTCGATCAGTTCGCTCGGCGGTATCGGCGGCACCGCATTCACGCCGATCGTGAACGCGCCGGAAGTGGCGATCCTGGGTGTCTCCAAGGCGGCGATGAAGCCGGTCTGGAACGGCAAGGAGTTTGCCCCGCGGTTGATCCTGCCGTTGTCGCTGTCGTACGACCACCGGGTCATCGACGGCGCACTCGCGGCGCGTTTCGCCGCGTTCCTGGCCGCGCAGCTGGGCGACATCCGCCGCCTGCTGCTCTGACGGCGACGGCGATGGTGCATGCCGCTCTGGGGCTGGATCGCTCACTGGCGCAGGCTCCGCCGGCGGTGACGCGCGGGGTTGACCACGTGGCCGGCTGGCTGAACCGGGGCGTGGCGGTGGGCGACATCAAGCTGACCGTCGGTGGGCTGCTCGCGGCGGTGCTGGTGCTGACGGTGTTCCTGTTCGGCTCGGCGATCATCAAGCGCCTGCTGCAGCGATACGCGCAGAGCCATGACAACCTGACCCAGTCCTCGGTCTATACCATCGAGCGGCTGGTGCATTACCTGCTGCTGGCCGTCGGTGTGCTGTGGGCGCTGGACATGGCCGGCATTCCGATGGCCAAGATGACGGTGTTCGCCGGTGCGCTGGGCGTAGGCCTGGGTTTCGGCCTGCAGGCGATCTTCAACAATTTCGTCTCCGGCCTGATCCTGCTGTTCGAGCGCAGCCTGAAGGTGGGCGACTTCGTCGAGCTGGCTTCGGGGGTGCACGGCAACGTGCGTGACATCTATATCCGCGCCACCCGCATCTCGCACCAACGACAACATCGACATCCTGGTGCCGAATTCGGAATTCGTGAACGGTCGGGTGGTCAACTGGACCCTGCGCGAAGTGGCGCGGCGCCAGAAGGTTCCGTTCGGCGTCGCCTACGGCACTGACAAGGAGCTGGTCAAGAAGGCCGCGCTGGAGGCGGCCGCCGAGGTGCCTTTCACGCTCTGTCTGGAAGGGTCGCGCGCGCCGCAGGTGTGGCTGACCGGATTCGGGGATTCCTCGCTGGACTTCCAGCTGGTGGTCTGGCTGAACGCCGAGGCCACACGGCGTCCCGGAGCTGTCACCGCCGCCTATTACTGGGCACTGCACACCGCGCTGGAAAAATACGGTATCGAGATCCCGTTCCCGCAGCGCGATCTGCACGTCAAGGACTGGGTGCGCCCGCAGCGCGGCCCGGGCCATCCGGCGCCGCAGCCGCCAGCCTCGCCGTCCCCCGCGACCGTTCCGTCGGACAACGACGCCGCCCGCGACGTGGTGCGCGACATTGCCGAGGAATCGGCGCAAAACGCAGACGCGCCGACGCCGGATCAACCCGGCGCAGGGCGCTGATATCCCGTATTTTCGAGGAAGAGACATGGCCAACATCGAGATCAAGGTTCCTGACATCGGCGGGCACGACCACGTGCCGGTGATCGAGGTGCTGGTGAACGTGGGCGACACCGTGGCCAGGGAGCAGGGGTTGATCACCCTGGAATCGGACAAGGCGACCATGGAGATTCCGTCCAGCGCGGCCGGCGTGGTGAAGGCGCTGAAGCTGAAGGTGGGCGACGAGGTGTCCGAGGGCGACCTGATCGCCGTGCTGGAGTCCGACGCCGCGGATGGCGCGCCGGCCAAGGATGCGCAAGCACCCGCGCCGGCCAGGGACGCGGCCCCGGAACGGGCGCCCGCGGCCGCCCGTGCGGTGGCGCCTGCGGCCCAGGCCTCCGGGCGCAAGGCCGACTTCGAATGCAAGCTGGTGGTGCTGGGCTCCGGCCCGGGTGGTTATACGGCCGCCTTCCGCGCCGCCGACCTGGGCGTCGATACGGTGCTGGTGGAGCGTTACGGCTCGCTCGGCGGAGTCTGCCTCAATGTTGGCTGCATCCCGTCCAAGGCGCTGTTGCACGCCGCCGCGGTGATCGACGAGGCCGCGGCGATGGCCGCCCACGGCGTCAGCTTCGGCAAGCCGAAGATCGATATCGACAAGCTGCGCGACTTCAAGGACAAGGTGGTGGGCAAGCTCACCGGAGGGCTGGCCACCATGGCCAGGCAGCGCAAGGTGCGCACCGTGCAGGGCGTGGGCACGTTCGTCTCGCCCAACGAACTGGAAGTGCAAACCGCGGATGGCAGCCGCTTGATCCGCTTCGAGCAGGCGATCATCGCGGCCGGCTCGCAATCGGTGAAGCTGCCGATGTTTCCGTGGGACGACGAGCGCATCCTCGATTCCACCCGCGCACTGGAAATGAAAGACGTACCCGGGAAACTTCTGGTGGTCGGCGGCGGCATCATCGGCCTGGAGATGGCCACCGTGTACAGCGCCCTGGGCAGCGAAGTGACCGTGGTCGAGTTCATGGACCAGATCATTCCCGGCGCCGATGCCGACCTGATCAAGCCACTGGCGCAGCGGCTGGGCAAGCGCCTGAAGGGCGTGCACCTGAAGACCAAGGTGGTCGAGGCCAAGGCCACCAAAAAGGGCATCGAAGTCGGCTACGAGGGCGAGTCGATGCCCGAGACCACCGTGTTCGACCGGGTGCTGGTGTCGGTGGGACGCTCACCCAATGGCGGCAAGATCGGCGCGGACAAGGCCGGCGTGGCGGTGACCGATCGCGGCTTCATCGAGGTCGACACGCAGATGCGCACCAACGTGCCGCACATCTTCGCCATCGGCGACCTGGTCGGTCAGCCGATGCTGGCGCACAAGGCCACCCACGAAGCCAAGGTGGCGGCCGAGGTGGTGGCCGGCATGAAGAGCCATTTCGATGCCCGGGTGATTCCGTCGGTGGCCTACACCGATCCGGAGATCGCCTGGGTCGGCGTGACCGAGCGCGAGGCGAAGGAGAAGGGCCTGAAAGTCGGCGTGGGCAAGTTCCCCTGGGCCGCGTCCGGCCGCGCGATCGGTATCGACCGCACCGAGGGCTTCACCAAGCTGGTCTTCGACGAGGCCACCCATCGCGTGGTGGGTGGCGGCATCGTCGGCGTGCATGCCGGCGACCTGATCTCGGAGATCGCGCTGGCGATCGAAATGGGTTCCGAAGCGGCCGACATCGGCCTCACCATCCATCCGCACCCGACCCTGAGCGAGTCGGTAGGCATGGCCGCCGAAATCTACGAGGGCACCATCACCGACCTGTACCTGCCCAGGAAGAAGTAGCCACCACCGGATCAGCCGGAATTGGACTGGTGGCGGGCCGGTCCCTGTCGGGCACGCACAGGCCCGCCGGGGACTGGACGGAGCTGACTGCCCATGAAAAAGCCCGCCGAAGCGGGCCAGGGGTCCGGACATGAAAAAGCCCGCCGAAGCGGGCTTCTTCAAAACTCGACGGATCGAGTCGTGATGCAGGGGGCTTAGGCCACCTGGACCTCGTCGGCCTGCAGGCCCTTCTGGCCCTTGGTCACAACGAAGGTCACCTTCTGGCCTTCCTGCAGCGACTTGAAGCCGGTGCCCTGGATGGCGCGGAAGTGGACGAACAGGTCGTCACCACTTTCCGGGCTGATGAAGCCGAAGCCCTTGGCATCGTTGAACCACTTGACAGTACCGCTCTGGCGATTGGACATAACACTAATAACCTTTGACACGTTGATGTATACGGCGTGGAGTGAGGCGAACTCGCCGCAAATAGCGCGCAGTGCATCCAAAGTTGCCTCAAGCGCTGCCCGGTAAGGGTAAGCCTTTTATGGGGCTTGTGGGTGATTTGCGTGTGAAAAAGGTGGATGAATCTGAAAAAAAGGTCGTTTTGGCCTTAGAACGGCGCAAAACGGGCGTTTGCGCCCCCACACGGCCCCGCCAACGCTCGGTCGGAGCGGGGTTTTCTGAACGCACCGGTCAGTTTCGCTCGTCGGCTGTGGCCGTTCAGGTGCCGAACAGATCGCTCTGTGCCCGGTAACTGTCCGCATCGACGAACCCCGCCAACCCCACCCCGACCAGACGGTAGCGGGTGCCCGGCGGGTGCTCGACGCGGGCGCGCAAGGCGCAGGCGATCTGTGCCAGTTGCTGCGCCGAACCGGGCCGGGACGAGGGGGTGAGGCTGCGGGTCAGGGTGCGAAAATCGGCGGTTTTCAGCTTCAGTACGACGGTCCGGGCGACGCGCCCGGTTTCGCGTTGGTGGCCGGCCCAGGCCTTCTCCGCCAGGCGGTGGATGTGCGGCTCCAGCGCCTCCAGCGGCAGGTCCTGCTCGAAGGTGTCCTCGGCCGAGACCTGCAGGGTGGGGCGATCCGGTTGCACCGGGTGCGGGTCGATGCCGTGTGCCAGGTCGTGCAGCCGGCAACCCCAGCGTCCAAAGCGTCGTTCCAGCGCAGCGCGACCCATCCGGCGCAGGTCCGACACGGTGCGCACCCCCAGCTCCGCCAGCCGTGACTCCATCACCTTGCCTACGCCAGGCAGGCGATCGACCGTCAGGGGCTCCAGGAATGCCGTTACCTGATGGGGCCGGATCACGAACAGGCCGTCCGGCTTGTGCCAGTCCGACGCGATCTTGGCGAGGAACTTGTTCGGCGCGACGCCCGCCGAGGCGGTCAGCGAGGCCTCTTCCCGGATCGCCGCGCGGATGGCCTCGGCCACGGCGGTCGCCGAGGCCAGCCCGGAGCGGGCCTCGGTCACGTCCAGATAGGCTTCGTCCAGCGACAGCGGCTCGATCAGCTCGGTATGCCGCGCGAAAATGCCGCGGATCTGTCGTGAGACCGCCTTGTAGCGGGCAAAATCCGGCGGCACGAACACCGCCTGCGGGCACAACCGTTCGGCACGCACCGCCGGCATCGCCGAGCGCACCCCGAAAGTACGCGCCTCGTAGCTCGCCGCGCATACCACCGAACGGGCACCGCGCCACGCCACTACCACCGGCTTGCCGCGCAGCGAAGGGTCATCGCGCTGCTCCACCGACGCGTAGAACGCGTCCATGTCGACATGCACGATCTTGCGGGGTGGCTGGGGCACGGCAGGCGGCTTTCGGAGGATCGACCGATTCTAAGCCCGTGGATGCCAAGCGGTGGGGGCGGATTGACGAGGGGTTGATCCGGATCTGCCTAAGCTGCGCCCAGGCCCGCCGCGCGCGGGTCATGGAGTCGCGCATGTCCCTGCATCCGTTCACCCTGCAGCGCCAGCACATGGTCGAGCAGCAGATCGTACGCCGTGGCGTGCACGACCAGCGCCTGCTTGCGGCGATGCGTCGCATCCCCCGCGAAGACTTCGTTGCCCAGGACATGCGCGAGCATGCCTACGAGGACGCGCCACTGCCGATCGAGGCCGGGCAGACCATCTCGCAGCCGTACATCGTCGCGCTGATGATCGAGGCGGCACAGTTGCATGCCGCCGATCGCGTGCTGGAAATCGGTGCTGGCTCCGGCTATGCCGCCGCAGTGATGGCGGCGCTGGTCAGCCGGGTCTACACCATCGAACGGCACGCGGAGCTGGCCGAGCTGGCCCGCAGCCGTCATGCCCGGCTCGGCTACCGCAACATCGAGGTGCGGGTGGGCGACGGTACCCGTGGCTGGCCCGAAGCCGCCCCGTTTGATGCCATCCTGGCAGCGGCGGGCGCACCCGGTGTGCCCGATGTACTGCGCCGGCAGCTGGCGATCGGCGGGCGCCTGGTGATGCCGGTGGGTGAGTGCAGTCGCGTGCAGCAACTGGTCAAGGTGACGCGCCTGGACGACGATCGCTACTCCGAGGAGGACCTCGGGCCGGTGCGGTTCGTACCGATGATCGGCAGCCACGGCTGGGCCGAAGACGAGGCGGCGTCGGGCGGTGTTAACCCGGCGCAGGCCCGGCGGCAGCCACCGCCGTCGATTCCGCAGGCGATCGAGGCGGCGATCGAGCCGCTGCCGGCGTTCGACGATCCCGCATTCGGACGCCTGTTCGACCGCTACGCAGACTCGCGGGTGGTGCTGCTGGGCGAGGCCAGCCATGGCACGGCGGAGTTCTATCGGGCACGCGCCGCGATCACCAGCCATCTGGTCCGGACGCACGGATTCCGCATCGTCGCGGTGGAGGCGGACTGGCCCGACGCGGCGGCGATCAACCGTTACGTTCGGCACCGGCCGGCGCAGCCGGACGACGCCCAGGCGTTCGAGCGGTTCCCCCAATGGATGTGGCGCAACAGCGAGGTCGACCGCTTCGTCGGCTGGCTGCGTGAGCACAATGCCGGCCTTCAAGCCGCACACCAGACCGGCTTCTACGGGCTGGACCTGTACAGCATGGAACGCTCCATTCGGGCGGTGATCGACTACCTCGACCGGGTCGATCCGACGGCCGCCGCCGTGGCCCGGCGCCGCTACGGGTGCCTGGCGCCCTGGGCGCAGGAGCCGGCGCAGTACGGCCGGATGGCGCTGAACGCCGGCTATCCGCTGTGCGAGAAGGCGGTGGTGCAGATGTTGCGCGAACTGCTCGAACACCGCCTGGCCTATGTCGGCCGGGACGGCGACGACTATCTGGAGGCCGCGCAGAACGCGCGGTTGATCAGCAATGCGGAGGCTTATTACCGGGCGATGTACTACGGCACCGCCGAGTCGTGGAACCTGCGCGACCGGCACATGTTCGAGACCCTGCAACAACTGCTGCGGCGCGACCGTGGGGCCAGGGCGGTGGTCTGGGCGCACAACTCGCACATCGGCGACGCACGGCAGACCGAAATGGGCCAGGTCCGCGACGAACTCAACCTTGGACAACTGTGCCGCGAGCATTGGGGTGATGCGGTATCGCTGATCGGCTTCGGTACCCACGGCGGCACGGTAGCGGCGGCCGACAACTGGGATGAACCGATGCAGGTGATGCAGGTACGTCCGTCGCTGCCGGACAGCTACGAGCAGCTGTTCCACCAGGCCGGCGTCGAGGCTGGCCTGCTCGACCTGCGCGAAGGCCAGCACACGCCGCTGCGGGCACGCCTGATGGCGCAGCGCCTGGAGCGTTTCATCGGGGTGATCTACCGCCCCGATACCGAACGCTGGAGCCACTACACGCAAGCCACGCTGCCACGCCAGTTCGACGGCTACGTCTGGTTCGGGCAGACCCACGCGGTCGAGCCGCTGCCCGCGCCGGAGCTTCCCGGCACGCCCGAGACCTGGCCGTTCGGATTATGACCCGCTTGTCTGTAGGAGAATGCCTAATTCGACATGGGTTACTAGCAATGTGCCCAAGATCACGGCGGACACAGTTGGGCTGGTTAGTGTGGACGTGTCCAATGAAGGACGACCAAGGAGCGGATCATGAATCGACCATTATGGTTGGCGGGCGGAATGCTATTGCTGGCTATGCCGTTGATGGGCATGAAGTGCACTGCTACAGGTGACGCAAGCTGTAGCACGGGCGGTAGGGGGTGCACCGTAAAGGGCTCAGTCCAAGGCCAATGGGAGAGTCTCAAGGGTATGTCCGCGGCCACCGGTATGAATCTGGCCAGCTCGTTCGATGCTGCCGAGTTTGACATTGACGTGGCTGAGTCGACCGTCACTGTGCCCCAGACCGGACAAGTCACACTTGAGCTTGTCAATGGGCCTGCGGGTGCCGTCAGGGCCTCGCGGACATTTGGTTGGGTGCGTTTTGGAAATACCATCCGGCTTGCGGACCCTGCTATGGTAAATGCATGGGCTCAGCAAAACGGTAGCGATGCGGACACTGTGAAGTACCAATTGGCTGCGTTCCAGCCCACGGGGCAAAGTGCAGGGCTCAATACCCTGACCGCAACAAGCCGGTACAACGGAGAGGTGGAGTCATCCGTATCCACTACGTGGCGCGGACCGCAGTGCCCGGAGGCCACTGGCAGCAGCCATCAAAATCTGCGCTATTGCGGACCGCGGTGACAGGCCTTTGGTCCCTTATCGGGGTCGTCGCGGGGTACCCGCGGCGACTTTTGCTTGCGGTGGCCGGCGTACTGTTGGGGTCGTCCGGCTGCACGCCTGCAGCGATTAAGGTCATCAACGCCGGCTTGCCGCCCGGCGGGGAAATGCATTATCTCGATTACGCGCAGTTCGACAGTCTCCTACCCGATTGGTATCGGATGTACAGCTTGTCCTACGGGCCACGGAAACCGTTGACCAATTGCCCTGGGCCGAAGGAGTACCGGGCAGGAACAAGACTTAAGACAGAGATCAAGATATTTAACTGTAGTCGTGCCACCACCGCCCAGGCCGAACGACTGGTAGACGCACTGGCCAAGGGCCTGGGTACGGCGGAACGCCGGCTGGGTCGCGTATTGCATGTCTCCACGCTCAAACTTGAACTGTTCGACCCGCGCAACGGCTACAACACGCACAGCACGCATCCCGTGTGGCCAAGCAGGCTATCGTTCGGGATGGCAGTCACCTACGACGCAGACCAGTCAAGGCCATCCGAGAGGGCAATCGTTCGCATCTTGGCCCACGAACTTTTCCATGTGGCTCGCAACCTGGGGCGTCGAAACAACCTGGCCGGCGGCAAGCGCATCGCGGAGGAGACGCGCGCCGCACTCTTTGGCGCATGTGTAGAGAACGATGTGTTTGGGTCGGTGGAGGCGCCGGCCTTCGACGAAGGGTCGCTCATGCCCCCGCGCTGGCTCGCCAACGCCCCGGTGGGTCACGGATCGGCAGCCGGAGTCGTTCGTGCCGGCAAGATCCTCGCCGACATTGCTGGAAACGACCGGCACCTTTCCTCCGTGCAGGAGCGAGCCCGACTCAACGAGATCTGCCTAACGCTTGATCGCCAAGCCTCTTCGCCACCGGAAAGTTCTTCAGCCGGGCATACGCCGGGCAGGCCGTCGCGACCGTACGGCAACGGCGCCTCGCCGCGGATCAGCGGCGCCAGGTAGCGGCGCGCCGCCGCGGTGATGCCGAAGCCGTCGCGGCGGATGAAGCTCTTGGGCAGCTTCTTCTCGCGGTTGGCGATCTTCGCCAGTGGTGCCGGTTCGATCTTCCAGCGGTAGGGCTGGTCGGCGGTACGCACGATCACCGGCATCACCGCGTTCATGCCGGCCAGGGCGTACTCGCACCGCGGCCTTGCCCACCGCATAGGCCTGCTCCGCGTCAGTGGCCGAGGCCAGGTGCCGGGCCGAGCGCTGCAGGTAATCCGGCAGCGCCCAGTGCACCTTGTAGCCCAGTGCCTGCTTGACCCGGCTGGCCAGTTCAGCGGCGCGCGCCGCCCAGTTGCGCGTGGCCGAAGGCGTCACGGCTGCCCGCTTCGGCCAGGAAGCGGCCCTGCGCATCGCGCACCCCCTCGGACACCACCACGGTGCACCAGCCGACCCGCTCGACCGTGGCCTTCACCTTGGCCAGGAAGGCCTTTTCGTCGAACACGTTCTCCGGAAACAGGATCAGGTGCGGCGGCGCATCGGGACCGTCACCGGCCAGTCCGGCGGCAGCAGCGATCCAGCCGGCATGGCGGCCCATCACCTCGAGCACGAACACCTTGGTCGAGGTGTCGGCCATCGAGGCGACGTCGAGGCTGGCCTCCAGGGTCGAGACTGCGGTGTACTTGGCCACCGAACCGAAGCCCGGACAGCAGTCGGTCACCGCCAGATCGTTGTCCACCGTCTTGGGCACGCCGATGCAGCGGATGTCGTAGCCCATCGCCTTGCCCAACTGGGAGATCTTCAGCGCGGTGTCGGCCGAATCGTTGCCGCCGTTGTAGAGGAACCAGCGGATATCGTGCGCACGGAAGACGTCGATCAGACGCTCGTACTCGGCCCGCTGGCTGTCCAGCGACTTCAGCTTGTAGCGGCACGAGCCAAAGGCGCCGCCCGGGGTGTGACGCAAGGCGGCGATCGTCGACTTCGATTCGCGCGAGGTATCGATCAGTTCTTCGCGCAGCACACCCAGGATCCCGTTGCGTGCGGCATACACCTTCACGCCCTGCGCCCGCGCGGTCTCGATCACGCCCGCGGCGCTGGCGTTGATCACCGAAGTGACCCCACCGGACTGGGCATACAGGAGGCGATCGGGGGACGGGCGGCGGGCAGGACTCATCGGGCGATCTCCTTGGGGGTGGGTCTGCGACACTTGCACATCGTCTTGCAAAACAAATAGTTGGGCCTGTCTGTGGGCCGAGGTTGTTTGACTGTGCCAGGTGCAGACGCTACTTTGACGCCGATTGCGTGAAATCTGGTGAACCGCCGCAGCGTGCGCGCGGACCCCGGATCCCTGGAGCATTATGCGACTCGTCCTACTTGGTGCGCCCGGTTCGGGCAAAGGCACCCAGGCCAGCCGGCTGAAAACCGAACTCGGCGTTCCCCACATCTCCACCGGCGACATGCTGCGCGCCGCGGTGGCCGCCGGGACCGCGATGGGACTGAAGGCCAAGGCCGTGATGGATGCCGGCCAGCTGGTCTCCGACGACATCCTGCTGGGCATGCTCGAGGAGCGGCTGGCGCAGGACGACGCCCATGCCGGCTTCATCCTCGACGGCTACCCGCGCAACCTGGCGCAGGCCGATGCGCTGGACCACCTGCTGGCCAAGCTGGGCCAGCCGCTGGATGCAGTGATCAAGCTCGAAGTGCCCAGCGACGCGATCGTACGGCGCTGCGAACTGCGCTTCGCCGCCGAAGGCCGCGCCGACGACAACCCCGACACCGTGCGCCGGCGGCTGGGTGTCTACGCCGAGCAGACCGCCCCGGTGGCGGAGTTCTACGCCGACCGCGGCACCCTGCAGGTGGTCGATGGCGTGGGCGAGCTCGACCAGGTCACCGCCCGCATCAAGCAGGCGCTGCAGGCACGCTCGGTCGCCGCCCACGGGTAAGCCTGCGCGCCGGCCGCGGCGCGCGTGAACCCCATCCGCCTGCACGTCCGTCTCCACGCTTCGGCGAGTTCCAGCACATGCGTCTGCACATCCTGGGTATCTGCGGCACCTTCATGGGCGGCGTGGCCGCACTGGCCACCGAACTGGGCCTGACCGTGGAAGGCTCGGACGCCAACGTCTATCCGCCGATGAGCACCCAGCTGCAGGCGCTGGGCATCGGGCTGACCGAAGGCTACAGCGCGGAGCTGCTGCAGCCGGCACCGGACCTGGTGGTGGTCGGCAATGCGATGACCCGCGGAAATCCGGCAGTCGAGTACATGCTCGACCAGCAGCTGCGCTACGTCTCCGGCCCGCAGTGGCTGGGCGAGACCGTGCTGGCGAAGCGCGAGGTGCTGGCGGTGGCCGGCACCCATGGCAAGACCACCACCACCAGCCTGCTGGCGCATCTGCTCGAATGCGCGGGGCTGGCGCCGGGTTTCCTGGTCGGCGGAGTGCCGGCCAACTTCGGCGTGTCGGCGCGGCATCGGCAGCGGCGCGCCGTTCGTGATCGAGGCGGACGAGTACGACACCGCGTTCTTCGACAAACGCTCCAAGTTCGTCCACTACCGCCCGCGCATCGCGATCCTCAACAACCTCGAGTACGACCACGCCGACATCTTTCCCGACGTCGCCGCGATCCAGCGGCAGTTCCATCACCTGGTGCGCACCGTGCCGGGCAACGGCCGCCTGATCGTCAACGCCCACGATGCCCGCCTGGGCGAGGTGCTGGCGATGGGCTGCTGGACGCCGGTGGAAACCTTCGGCATCGGCCAGGGCGACTGGCAGGCACGCCTGCTCGGCCGCCGACGGCTCGCACTTCGAGGTGCTGCATCGAGGCGAGGCGGCTGGGCGAGGTGCGACTGGTCGCTGCTGGGCCGGCACAACGTGATGAACGCGCTGGCGGCGATCGCCGCGGCAGTCGCCGCCGGGGCCGAGCCGGCCACGCTGTGGCCGGCCTTCGCGCGCTTCGGCAGCGTCAAGCGGCGCATGGAAGTGGTCGGCGAGGTCGGCGGCGTGCACGTTTACGACGACTTCGCCCACCACCCCACCGCGATCGCCACCACCCTGGCCGGGCTGCGCGCCCGCGTCGGCACCGCGCGCATCGTGGTGGCGCTGGAGCCGCGATCCAATTCGATGCGGCTGGGTGCGCATGCGCAGGCGCTGGCCCCGTCGCTGGCCGACGCGGACCTGGTGGTGTTCCTGCATCGGCCCGAGCTGGCCTGGGACGCCGCGCGCGTCACCGGCGCGCTGGCCGGGGAGGCGGTCACCGTGCCCACCGTGGACGCGCTGATCGCGCAACTGCGGGACCGGGTGCGGCCGGGTGACCATGTGGTGTTCATGTCCAACGGCGGCTTCGAAGCGGCCCCACGCCGACTGGTCGAGGCGTTGCGGGGCGCCAGCGCCGGCGCCTGACCAAGACGGGCGGCATCCGCGGGCTCCGGCTACACTGCGGCACATGTCCGCAGAGCCATCCCCGCTCGCCGAATTGCCGCTGTTTCCGCTCGAGGCCGTGCTGTTTCCCGGCGGGCGGCTGCAGCTGCGCATCTTCGAAACGCGCTATCTGGACCTGGTCCGCGAGTGCACCCGGCGCGGTTCGGCGTTCGGCGTCTGCCTTATCCTGCAGGGGCGCGAAGCCGGCGAGCCGGCGACCCCGAGCGTGGTGGGCACCACCGCGCGGATCACCGATTTCCACACCGGCGAAGACGGCCTGCTGGTGGTGTTGACCCAGGGCGAGCAGCGCTTCCGGGTGCTGCGCAGCCGGGTGCGTGCGGACGGCCAACTGCGCGGCGACCTGCGCCTGTGGCCGGACGAGCCGAGCGTGCCCGTGCCGGTGGAGCTCGCCCTGCTGCAGGAGATCGCCGCGCGGCTGGTCGAAAAGATGGCGCCGCACTGGCGTCACGCGACGCCCGCGCACTACGAGGACGCCAGCTGGCTCGGCTTTCGCCTGGCCGAACTGCTGCCGCTGGACGCCACCGAGCAGCAGCGCCTGCTCGAACTGACCGATCCGGTGCAGCGCCTGGCCAATCTGCGCGACCTGCTTCCCCGTTTCCAGAAGGACTGACCATGCCCAGCCTTGCCGGCAAGACCCTGTTCATCACCGGTGCCTCGCGCGGCATCGGCCTGGCCATCGCGCTGCGCGCCGCGCGCGACGGTGCCAACGTGGTGATCGCCGCCAAGAGCGGCGTCCCCAATCCCAGGCTGCCGGGCACCATCCACACCGCCGCCGCCGAGGTCGAGGCTGCCGGCGGCAAGGCGCTGGCGCTGAAGGTGGACATCCGCGACGAGGACCAGGTGCAGGCCGCCATGGCCCAAGCGGCGGAGCACTTCGGCGGCATCGACATCCTGGTCAACAACGCCAGCGCAATCTGGCTGGCCGGCGTGGCCGACACACCCATGAAGCGCTTTGACCTGATGCACCAGGTCAACACGCGCGGCACCTTCGCCGTGACCCAGGCCTGCCTGCCGTACCTGAAGCAGGCGGACAACCCGCACGTGCTGATGCTGTCGCCGCCGCCGACGCTGGACCCGAAGTGGTTCGCCCCACACACCGCCTACACCATTGCCAAGATGGGGATGAGCCTGTGCGTGCTGGGCATGAGTGCCGAGTTCGCGCCGCTGGGCATCGCGGTCAACGCGTTGTGGCCGCGCACGGTGATCGCCACCGCGGCGATCGCGATGATCGAGGGCGTGCGCCCCGAACAGTGCCGCACGCCGCAGGTCGTCGCCGATGCGGCGCACGCCATGCTGACCCGCCCGGCGCGTGAGTACACCGGTCATTTCGCCATCGACGAAGCGGTGCTGGCCGAGAGCGGCGTGAGCGATTTCGACCGCTACGCGGTGCAGCCGGGCACGCCGCTGCTGCCTGACCTGTTCCTGGACTGAGCGCACTGGCGCCCCATGCAAAAGCTGCGTCGACGGCTTAGCATGCGGCAGGCCGGGTCCCCGCCGGCTGACCCACCCACCTCGACGATTGCATCCCGCGCGGCCCCGGCCGCCCGGGCAGGATTGCCATGACCGCCCACGACACCGCCGCTCACCCTGCCGAAGACGCCTTGATCGGACTGGGCAAACGCTACTGGTTGCCGGTCTACCGGCCGCGCGAGCGGGTGCTGGAGCGGGGGCAGGGTGCGCGGGTGTGGGATGTCGACGGGCGCGAGTACATCGACCTGGCCGCGGGCATCGCGGTCAACGCGCTGGGCCACCAGGACCCGGACCTGCTGGCCGCCCTGACCGGGCAGGCGCAGAAGCTGTGGCACACCAGCAACGTGTTCTATACCGAACCGCCGCTGCGCCTGGCGCAGGAACTGGTGCAGGCCTCCGGGTTCGCCGAGCGGGTGTTTCTGTGCAATTCCGGCGCGGAGGCGAACGAGGCGGCGATCAAGCTGGTACGCGGCTGGGCGGCGTCCCAGGGCCGACCGCCCGAAAAGCGGGTGATCCTGACTTTCCACGGCTCGTTCCATGGACGCACGCTGGCCACCGTGACCGCCACGGCGCAGCCGAAATACCAGCAGGGCTACGAGCCGCTGCCCGGCGGCTTCCGCTACGCCCCCTTCAACGACGTCGACGCGCTGGAGGCCGCGTTCGCGCAGGGTGACCTGGCCGCGGTGATGCTCGAGCCGGTGCAGGGCGAGGGCGGCGTACTGCCGGCCGCACCGGGCTTCCTGGCCCGCGTGCGGGACCTGTGCGACCGGCACGGCGCCTTGCTGCTGCTGGACGAGATCCAGTGCGGCATGGGCCGCACCGGGAGCCTGTTTGCGCACACCCAGGACGCGGTGGTGCCGGACATCGTCACGCTGGCCAAGGCGCTCGGCTGTGGCTTCCCCATCGGCGCCATGCTGGCCGGCCCCAAAGTGGCGGAGGTGATGGGCTACGGCGCGCACGGCACCACCTTCGGTGGCAATCCGCTGGCGGCGGCCGTGGCACGGGTGGCGCTGGCCAAGCTCGGCTCGCCTGCGGTACTGGCCAACGTGGCGCGCCAGTCACAGGCGTTGCGCGACGGGCTGCAGCGGATCGATGACGAGTTGGGACTGTTCGAGCAGGTGCGCGGGCGCGGGCTGATGCTGGGCGCGGTGCTGGCCGAACGCTGGCGCGGTGCCGCCGCGGCCATCCTCGATCATGCCGCCGCGCATGGCGTGCTGCTGCTGCAGGCCGGGCCGGACGTGTTGCGCTTCGTACCGGCGTTGACCATCAGCGACGAGGAGCTGGCCGAAGGGCTGACCCGGCTGCGTGCCGCGCTGGCCGGGTTCGTCGGCAGCGTCTGACCTGCGCGCGTTGTTGACCTTGCCCAGCGCGCATCGCTGGGTTTACATGGTTGGTCGTGACCTACCGGAGAGACGGATGAAATACCTGCACAGCATGGTCCGCGTGCGCGACCTCGATGCCTCATTGCGCTTCTACTGCGAAGGGCTGGGCCTGCGCGAGGTGCGCCGCAAGGAGGTGCCCGAGGGCAAGTTCACGCTGGTGTTCCTGGCCGCCGCGGACAGCCCCGAGGCCGAGGTGGAGCTGACCTGGAACTGGGGTTCGGAGGAGGACTACGGCTCGGCGCGCAACTTCGGCCACCTGGCCTTCCGCGTGGAGGACATCTACGCCACCTGCCAGCGCCTGCAGGACATGGGCTACACCATCCATCGACCGCCGCGCGACGGACACATGGCGTTCGTGCGCTCGCCCGACCGGATCTCGATCGAGCTGCTGCAGGACGGGCACCTGCCGCCGCGCGAGCCGTGGGCCTCGATGCCCAACACCGGCAGCTGGTAGCCGCACCGGCGACACACGCCGGCGCGGCGGGGATCAGCCGCGGGCGGCGCGCATCGCCGCGCGGGCGGCCTCCAGCGTGTCGGCGATGTCCTGCTCGCTGTGCGCGCTGGACATGAAGCCGGCCTCGAAGCGCCGAAGGTGCCAGGTAGACGCCGCGCTCGAGCATGCCGTGGAAGAACCGGTTGAACATCGCCGCGTTCGCGGCGGTGGCCTTGCTGAAACTGTCGACCGGTCCGCGGGCGAAGAACAGACCGAACATGCCGCCCACGCGATTGGTGGTGAACGCGATGCCGTCCTCGTCGGCAATCGCCTGCAGGCCGTCGCACAGCTCGCCGCGCGCGCGCAGCGAGTTGGTCGTGGAAGCCGGGCGCCTGGATCAGTTCCAGCATGGCCAGCCCGGCGGCCATGGCCACCGGGTTGCCGCTGAGCGTGCCGGCCTGGTAGATCGGCCCGGCCGGCGCGATCTGCTCCATCAGCGCGCGGCTGCCGCCGTAGGCGCCCACCGGCATGCCGCCGCCGATGATCTTGCCGAAGGTGGTCAGGTCGGGCGTCACGCCGTAGTGCGCCTGGGCGCCGCCCAGGGCGACGCGGAAGCCGGTCATCACCTCGTCGAAGATCAGCAGCGCGCCGTGTTCGCTGCACAGCGCGCGCAGGCCCTGCAGGTAACCGTCCGCCGGCAGGATGCAGTTCATGTTGCCGGCCACCGGCTCGATGATCAGCGCGGCGATGTCCGCACCGTGCTCGGCGAACAGGATGCGCGCCGCATCCAGGTCGTTGTAGGGCAGGGTCAGGGTCAGGTCGGCGGTGGCCTTGGGCACGCCCGGCGAGGTCGGCACGCCGAAGGTCAGCGCGCCGGAGCCGGCCTTGACCAGGAAGCTGTCGCCGTGGCCGTGGTAGCAGCCCTCGAACTTGACGATCTTGCCGCGCCCGGTGGCGCCGCGCGCCAGCCGGATCGCCGACATGGTGGCCTCGGTGCCGGAATTGACCATGCGCACCATCTCGATCGACGGGATCAGCCGGGTGATGGTCTCGGCCATGGTCACCTCGGCCGCGCACGGGCGTGCCGAACGACAGCCCGTCGCCGATCGCCGCTGGCTACCGCCTCGCGCACGGCCGGGTGGTTGTGGCCGGCGATCATCGGGCCCCACGATCCGACGTAGTCGATGTAGCGCTTGCCCTCGACGTCCCACAGGTAGGCGCCATCGGCGCGCGCGGTGAAGAACGGCTCGCCGCCGACCGACTTGAACGCGCGCACCGGCGAATTGACGCCGCCGGGCATGACCTGCCGGGCGCGCTGGAAGAGTTCGTGATTGCTCATGTGTGCTCTCTGTCGAAGGGGAATAGCTGGGCGAAGCGCCGCGCGGCGCTGGCCGGGTCGGCGGCGCCGAACAGCGAGGAGATCGCCGCGATGCAGTCGGCGCCGGCTTCGACCAGCACCGGCGCGTTGTCCGGGGTGATGCCGCCGATGGCCACCCGCGGAATGCGCAGGCTGGCGCTCAGCGGCAGCAGTTCCAACGGGGCGCGACCGGCGTGGGGCAGGGTGGGCGAGGCGAAGAACGCGCCGAACGATACATAGCTGGCACCGGCGTCCGCGGCGGCGCGGGCATGGTCCAGCGAATCGCGGCAGGCCACGCCCACGATGGACTGCGGGCCCAGCAGTGCGCGGGCCTTGGCCACATCGTCCGCGCTGCCCACATGCACGCCGTCGGCCTCGGCCGCGCGGGCCAGCTCGATGTCCTGTTCGATCAGCAGCGGAACCGCGTATCGGACGCACAACTGCTTCAGCGCCTGCGCCTCGTGCAGGCGGCGGGTGAGGTCGCGGCTGGGATCGCGGTACTGCAATACGCGCGCCCCGCCGCGCAGGACCTGTGCCGCGACACGCTCGAGGTCGGCCCGAGGGCCGTCGGTGATGGCATAGAGGCCGTGGTCGGGAAAGGCGATCATCGGTCCATTCTAACCGCCCCTGCCACGGCGGCTTTCGCTGCGGCGGGCGAGTTGCGAGAATGCCCGCATCATTTTTTCGTACGAGCGAAGCACTCCATGAACCAGAGCAGCACCCAGGACAACGCGCGCAAATGGATGTGCGTGGTATGCGGCTTCATCTATGACGAGGCGCTGGGCGTACCGGAGGAGGACATCGCCCCGGGTACGCGCTGGGAAGACGTGCCCGATACCTGGACCTGCCCGGACTGTGGCGCGACCAAGGACGACTTCGAGATGGTGCTGATCGACTGATTGTCGTCACGTTCTGCCCGCAAACGGCCCGATACCGTCATTGAGCGGGCCGGGCCGTTTGCTTTGCTGCTCCTGCGCCCGACACAGAGGGCGCGCGCAAGAGGAGCAAGCCATGAAGCAGTTCATACCGTTCGAAGACGAGTGGGATCTCCTGGACCGGGTCGCGATCGAGTCGCTCTCACCCTACAGGGTCGGCCTGCCGTGCCGGCATCGCCTGGCCGAGCGCGCCACTCAGCGCGCGGTACCCGGGTCCCCGTTTACTTCCAGCGGGTCGCCCACCTGCACGCCGATCCGCGCGGCGGTCCCGGCGGGAAGCTCCAGGACGTAGCGCGCCGGCGCGTTGCTCGGGTAGCTTGGGCACGGGTCGGCCTTGCACGGCGGCACGTTCAGCTGCATCGAAACCAGCCGGCGATCCTCCCCGAAATAGAGCATGTCCAGCGGAATCAGCGTGTTCTTCATCCAGAACGCCTGCTGCCCGGTAAACGGAAAGACGAAAAGCATGCCGTGGTCGGCGGCCAGCTCGGTGCGATACATCAATCCGCGCTCGCGACTGGCGTCGTCCATGGCGAATTCGACCGAAAAGCGGTGCCCGTGCAGTTCCACCGACGGTTGCGAGGCCTTCCCTGCCTGTACCGGGGCGCAGCCGGCGAGCAGGCACAACAGCAAGGCTGTGAGTGTCACTTTCATGGGCGAGGATCTCCGCGGGTGAAGGAACGCTGAAGTGTAGCGTCCCGTTTCGGGCTCGCGGCGAAAAAAAAGATCCACGGCCCCTTCACAGCGCCACCGGTCGGCGGTATGATTCTCGCCCCTTCGACGAGACGCCCTCGGACGAAGGGTCGCCTCACCAGCCTGCAACGAAAAATTCTTCGCATCAGGGTGTTGACGGGACGAGAAATCGAAGTAGAATGGGCGGCTCACTCGGGACGAAATGTTTCGAAGCGGTTCGAGGAATCGGACGCAAGTGATTGATCTTTGACAGTATGCGCAGGTGACTTGTGTGGACGCCTTGCAGTGGACGGAATGACTGTCCAAGCAATGCAAGGGTCCAACTAACAAGTCAGCAATGACGTTTTATGTTGGGACAACCCTTCAGAAAGATAGACGGCCAAGTCCGCAAGGACGAAGTTGTCGAAAACTTAAGTGAAGAGTTTGATCCTGGCTCAGATTGAACGCTGGCGGCATGCCTAACACATGCAAGTCGAACGGCAGCACAGTGGAGCTTGCTCCATGGGTGGCGAGTGGCGGACGGGTGAGTAATGCATCGGGACCTACCCAGACGTGGGGGATAACGTAGGGAAACTTACGCTAATACCGCATACGTCCTACGGGAGAAAGCGGGGGACCTTCGGGCCTCGCGCGGTTGGACGGACCGATGTTCGATTAGCTAGTTGGCGGGGTAATGGCCCACCAAGGCGACGATCGATAGCTGGTCTGAGAGGATGATCAGCCACACTGGGACTGAGACACGGCCCAGACTCCTACGGGAGGCAGCAGTGGGGAATATTGGACAATGGGCGCAAGCCTGATCCAGCAATGCCGCGTGTGTGAAGAAGGCCTTCGGGTTGTAAAGCACTTTTATCAGGAGCGAAATACCATCGGTTAATAACCGGTGGGGCTGACGGTACCTGAGGAATAAGCACCGGCTAACTTCGTGCCAGCAGCCGCGGTAATACGAAGGGTGCAAGCGTTAATCGGAATTACTGGGCGTAAAGCGTGCGTAGGCGGTTTGTTAAGTCTGCTGTGAAATCCCCGGGCTCAACCTGGGAATGGCAGTGGATACTGGCAAGCTAGAGTGTGTCAGAGGGTGGTGGAATTCCCGGTGTAGCGGTGAAATGCGTAGAGATCGGGAGGAACATCAGTGGCGAAGGCGGCCACCTGGGACAACACTGACGCTGAGGCACGAAAGCGTGGGGAGCAAACAGGATTAGATACCCTGGTAGTCCACGCCCTAAACGATGCGAACTGGATGTTGGTCTCAACTCGGAGATCAGTGTCGAAGCTAACGCGTTAAGTTCGCCGCCTGGGGAGTACGGTCGCAAGACTGAAACTCAAAGGAATTGACGGGGGCCCGCACAAGCGGTGGAGTATGTGGTTTAATTCGATGCAACGCGAAGAACCTTACCTGGCCTTGACATGTCCGGAATCCTGCAGAGATGCGGGAGTGCCTTCGGGAATCGGAACACAGGTGCTGCATGGCTGTCGTCAGCTCGTGTCGTGAGATGTTGGGTTAAGTCCCGCAACGAGCGCAACCCTTGTCCTTAGTTGCCAGCACGTAATGGTGGGAACTCTAAGGAGACTGCCGGTGACAAACCGGAGGAAGGTGGGGATGACGTCAAGTCATCATGGCCCTTACGGCCAGGGCTACACACGTACTACAATGGTCGGTACAGAGGGTTGCAATACCGCGAGGTGGAGCCAATCCCAGAAAGCCGATCCCAGTCCGGATCGAAGTCTGCAACTCGACTTCGTGAAGTCGGAATCGCTAGTAATCGCAGATCAGCTATGCTGCGGTGAATACGTTCCCGGGCCTTGTACACACCGCCCGTCACACCATGGGAGTGAGTTGCTCCAGAAGCCGTTAGTCTAACCGCAAGGGGGACGACGACCACGGAGTGGTTCATGACTGGGGTGAAGTCGTAACAAGGTAGCCGTATCGGAAGGTGCGGCTGGATCACCTCCTTTCGAGATAGGCAGCTTTCGCTGCTGCAAGACGTCCACACAAGACACCTGCACATCCACACGCTCGGGCAAGGCCTGCAGCGTGTTTGGTCGTTTTGACCGGAAGCTTTATGGGTCTGTAGCTCAGGTGGTTAGAGCGCACCCCTGATAAGGGTGAGGCCGGTGGTTCGAGTCCTCCCAGACCCACCACCACGGGCTTTCACGCGAGTCCCTTCGCAAAGAACCCGCACATCCATGTGCGGACTCTTAGAAAGGCATGGGGCCATAGCTCAGCTGGGAGAGCACCTGCTTTGCAAGCAGGGGGTCGTCGGTTCGATCCCGACTGGCTCCACCAGTTTTCCGAAACGATCGTGCGATGGATGTGTAGCGCATACTCAAGATTTTATGAAGCGATCTGGCGTTGAGGCCAGCGTCGTGTTCTTTGAAAACGTAAACGAGTGACAAGCGTTTTGGTTCGAACTGAACCGAGATGTGTCGTTGAGGCAAATAAGCAACGCGTTGTTTGGCATGATCCTGCAAGGGATCGGCCCTGAGGCGACTTGGGGTTATATGGTCAAGCGACTAAGCGTATACGGTGGATGCCTTGGCAGTCAGAGGCGATGAAGGACGTGGCAGCCTGCGAAAAGTGTCGGGGAGCTGGCAACAAGCTTTGATCCGGCAATGTCCGAATGGGGAAACCCACTCCGCAAGGAGTACTGCATGGTGAATACATAGCCATGCAGGGCGAACCCGGGGAACTGAAATATCTAAGTACCCGGAGGAAAAGAAATCAACCGAGATTCCCTAAGTAGCGACGAGCGAACGGGGAGCAGCCCAAAAGCGTCGTACATTTTAGTCGAACAGTGTGGAAAAGCTGGCCGTAGACGGTGATAGCCCGGTAGACGAAAAGGTGCATGGCGTGAAATTGAGTAAGGCGGGGCACGAGAAACCCTGTCTGAACATGGGGGGACCATCCTCCAAGGCTAAATACTCCTGACTGACCGATAGCGAACAAGTACCGTGAGGGAAAGGCGAAAAGAACCCCGGAGAGGGGAGTGAAATAGACCCTGAAACCGTATACGTACAAGCAGTGGAAGCCCGCAAGGGTGACTGCGTACCTTTTGTATAATGGGTCAGCGACTTACTGTCAGTGGCAAGCTTAACCGTATAGGGGAGGCGAAGGGAAACCGAGTCTGAATAGGGCGCATAGTCTCTGGCAGTAGACCCGAAACCGAGTGATCTATCCTTGGCCAGGTTGAAGGTGCGGTAACACGCACTGGAGGACCGAACCCACATCTGTTGCAATAGATGGGGATGAGCTGAGGATCGGAGTGAAAGGCTAAACAAACTCGGAGATAGCTGGTTCTCCTCGAAAGCTATTTAGGTAGCGCCTCGGACGAATCTTCCTGGGGGTAGAGCACTGTTATGGCTAGGGGGTCATCGCGACTTACCAAACCATGGCAAACTCCGAATACCAGGACAGACTATCCGGGAGACACACGGCGGGTGCTAACGTCCGTCGTGAAAAGGGAAACAACCCAGACCCGCAGCTAAGGTCCCAAAGTCATAGCTAAGTGGAAAACGATGTGGAAAGGCATAGACAGCCAGGAGGTTGGCTTAGAAGCAGCCACCCTTTAAAGAAAGCGTAATAGCTCACTGGTCGAGTCGGTCTGCGCGGAAGATTTAACGGGGCTAAGCTATGCACCGAAGCTCGGGGTGTGCACACTTGTGTGTACGCGGTAGAGGAGCGTTCCGTAAGCCTGTGAAGGTGGATTGTAAAGTCTGCTGGAGGTATCGGAAGTGCGAATGCTGACATGAGTAACGATAATGGGGGTGAAAAGCCCCCACGCCGAAAGCCCAAGGTTTCCTCGCGCAACGTTCATCGGCGCAGGGTGAGTCGGCCCCTAAGGCGAGGCAGAAATGCGTAGTCGATGGGAAGCAGGTTAATATTCCTGCACTTTTCTACAGTGCGATGTGGGGACGGAGAAAGTTAGGTCTACCAGGCGTTGGTTGTCCTGGGGAAAGGCGGTAGGCATGGATCTTAGGCAAATCCGGGATCCTTTATGCCGAGCACCGAGACGAGTCCTATTTGGACGAAGTGACTGATACTACGCTTCCAGGAAAAGCCACTAAGCTTCAGCTGTAGAAAAACCGTACCGTAAACCGACACTGGTAGGCAGGGTGAGAATCCCAAGGCGCTTGAGAGAACTCGGGTGAAGGAACTAGGCAAAATGGCACCGTAACTTCGGGAGAAGGTGCGCCCATTGGGGTGGCTACGTGCGTAGCTGAGCTCCGATGGGTCGCAGTAACCTGGCCGCTGCGACTGTTTATCAAAAACACAGCACTCTGCAAACACGAAAGTGGACGTATAGGGTGTGACGCCTGCCCGGTGCTGGAAGGTTAATTGATGGGGTCAGCCGCAAGGCGAAGCTCTTGATCGAAGCCCCAGTAAACGGCGGCCGTAACTATAACGGTCCTAAGGTAGCGAAATTCCTTGTCGGGTAAGTTCCGACCTGCACGAATGGCGTAACGACAGCGGCGCTGTCTCCACCCGAGACTCAGTGAAATTGAAATCGCTGTGAAGATGCAGCGTTCCCGCGGCAAGACGGAAAGACCCCGTGAACCTTTACTATAGCTTTACACTGAACGTTGAGTTCTTCTGTGTAGGATAGGTGGGAGGCTTTGAAGCGCAGGACGCCAGTTTGCGTGGAGCCATCCTTGAAATACCACCCTGAAGTGCTTGACGTTCTAACCTAGGCCCGTTATCCGGGTCAGGGACCGTGTATGGTGGGTAGTTTGACTGGGGCGGTCTCCTCCCAAAGAGTAACGGAGGAGCACGAAGGTACGCTCAGCGCGGTCGGACATCGCGCACTGTGTGCAAAGGCATAAGCGTGCTTGACTGCGAGATCGACGGATCAAGCAGGTACGAAAGTAGGTCTTAGTGATCCGGTGGTTCTGTATGGAAGGGCCATCGCTCAACGGATAAAAGGTACTCCGGGGATAACAGGCTGATACCGCCCAAGAGTTCATATCGACGGCGGTGTTTGGCACCTCGATGTCGGCTCATCACATCCTGGGGCTGTAGCCGGTCCCAAGGGTATGGCTGTTCGCCATTTAAAGTGGTACGCGAGCTGGGTTCAGAACGTCGTGAGACAGTTCGGTCCCTATCTGTCGTGGGCGTTGGAGATTTGAGGGGGGCTGCTCCTAGTACGAGAGGACCGGAGTGGACGTTCCGCTGGTGTTCGGGTTGTCTCGCCAGAGGCATTGCCCGGTAGCTATGAACGGAAGTGATAACCGCTGAAAGCATCTAAGCGGGAAGCACGCCCCAAGATGAGATCTCCCGAGAGCTTGACTCTCCTGTAGGCACCATCAAGACCAGGTGGTTGATAGGTCAGGTGTGGAAGTGCAGCAATGCATTGAGCTAACTGATACTAATGAGCCGTGAGGCTTGACCATATAACCCCAAGACGCTTCGCTTAACGTGCGCCCAAAGCACGTCTCGATGACCCATCGAAGTTCTTCGACCCAAACGCTTGTCACTCGTTTACACCTCTTGAAGCTGGCGCATCCGTGCGCTGCTTCAACCCTTTCCCTGGCGGCTATAGCGCTGTGGTCCCACCCGATCCCATCCCGAACTCGGAAGTGAAACGCAGCTGCGCCGATGGTAGTGTGGTTCTGCCATGCAAGAGTAGGTCACCGCCAGGGGCTTTATCCCAAAACCCTCACCGTTTCGGTGGGGGTTTTTTTCTTGCGCGCCACCCGCGCCGCAGTGCCGCGGGGCTTGCTCTCCGCTGAAGACATCGGCCATTTCCGGCCAGATGCCTCCACGTGGCCGTAGGGTGGGCTTCAGCCCACCGAACCAACAGAGCGGGATGGCCGGAAGCGCAAAGACCAGGGTTCTACCCCCAAGACCTCAAGAGCCGGTGGGCTGAAGCCCACCCTACTGTGCCCACGTGCAGCCTGGGCCAATGGGAGCTTGCAGGCGCCCTCGGTCATGTCTACGCGCAAGCGCAGGCACCGTGGGTGCGCAAAGGCGCGTTCACGGAGGCCTGAAGCGCGCGCGACCTTGCCCATGGGCGACGACAAACCAGAGCGGGCTCAATGATGGTTCCCGGCTCCTGCTCCCTGTGCAGGGAGCGCTGGCTGAAGCCCACCCTACTGTGCCCACGTGCAGCCTGGGCCAATGGGAGCTTGCAGGCGCCCTCGGTCATGTCTACGCGCAAGCGCAGGCACCGTGGGTGCGCAGAGGCGCGTTCACGGGGGCCTGAAGCGCGCGCGACCTTGCCCATGGGCGACGACAAACCAGAGCGGGCTCAATGATGGTTCCCGGCTCCTGCTCCCTGTGCAGGGAGCGCTGGCTGCAGGCAGGCCGTAGGGTGGGCTTCAGCCCACCGAACCAGCAGAGCGGGATGGCCGGAAGCGCAAAGACAGGGTTCTACCCCCAAGACCTCAAGAGCCGGTGGGCTGAAGCCCACCCTACTGTGCCCACGTGCAGCCTGGGCAAATGGGAGCTTGCAGGCGCCCTCGGTCATGTCTACGCGCAAGCGCAGGCACCGTGGGTGCGCAAAGGCGCGTTCACGGAGGCCTGAAGCGCGCGGTCGACCTTGCCCCATGGGCAACGGCAAACCAGAGCGGGCTCAATGATGGTTTCCGGCTCCTGCTCCCTCTGCGGGAAGCTGGCCGCAGGCAGTGGCTGCATCAGGACCGCACTGGCGGCGGTTGTATGGCCGCCCCGAACGCAGCCGCTGCGTCGCTCCCACAGTTCGGGCATCGGCATGCGCATTCGCCCGCGGCGAGCCTGCCGATCGCCGAGACGGCTGTCGCCTGAAGGGGTGATTCAGTGCCTTCTCTTTCCTGCCGAGGAGTTCCAGGCGCGATAACGACGGTGTCGGCCTCAATCGCGAACGCGCCGGGGACATGGCGTGTGCGTCGCGACCGGACAGAGTCCCTCCAGGTATGGCCGGCTGCCCGCCTTGGGCGCCCGCTCGTGTTAGTGGAGCGAGGCTCGAAGATCACTATCCGCGCACCACCGGGGCCGCCAAGAGCGCCGCCGACTTCCGTGGCGACGCGCGACCCGCCGGCGGGAGCTAGAGCGCGTAGCCGAATTGTTCCTCGAACGCCACTGCGAACTCGTCGTAGCTGAAGTGCTGGTTCTGGGTGCCCGGGTGCTCCACCTTCAGCGCACCCATCAGCGACGCCATGCGGCCAACGGTGGGCCAGTCGAAGCCGCGCATGATGCCGAAGATCAGTCCTGCACGGTAGGCGTCGCCGCAGCCGGTGGGGTCGACCACCTTGCGCTCGCGTGCCGCGGGGATCTCCATGACCTCTCCGCCGACGTGGATCAGCGAACCGCGCGGCCCCAGCGTGACGATGTAGGCCTGCGTCCGGCTGGCGATCTCCTCGGCGCTCCAGCCGGTACGCTGCTGCAGCAATTGCGACTCGTAGTCGTTGACGATGACGTAGGTGGCCTTGCCGATCATCGAGCGGAACTCGTCGCCGCTGAACAGCGGCATGGCCTGGCCCGGGTCGAAGATGAACGGGACGCCGCGCGCGGCGAAGTCCTCGGTGTGCTGGAGCATCGCCTCGCGGCCGTCCGGGGCAACGATACCGAACTCGATCTCGGGTACGTCGTTGACATGGTTGTGGTGGGAGCTGGACATCGCGCCGGGATGGAAAGCGGTGAGCTGGTTGTTGTCCAGGTCCGTGGTTATGAAGCACTGCGGCGTGAACTGGTCCTCGAACACGCGCACGCCGTCCAGTCGGATCCCGCAACGCACCAGATGCTCCCGGTACGGGGCGAAGTCCTGGCCCACGGTGGCCATCGGCAACGGATCGCCGCCAAGCAGCTTCAGGTTGTAGGCGATATTGCCGGCGCAACCGCCGAACTCGCGACGCATCTGCGGCACCAGAAAGGATACGTTGAGGATGTGCACCTTGTCCGGCAGGATGTGGTTCTTGAACTGGTCGGGAAACACCATGATGGTGTCGTAGGCCAGGGAACCGCAGATGACGGCTGACATGTTGTTGAAACCCCGTTGGAAGTGGTGCGATCCGCGTGCGGATGCAGCGGCGAAGGACAGGCGATCGTCCGGCAAACCCGGGAATGCTACCTCGACCGCAGCCCCGTGGCGACTGTTGGCGGCCGTGGTGCACTGGCATCGGCTTCCAAAAGTGCTTGCATCATCGCGTTCTGCAAGGCTTTCTTAACTTATTCGCCCTTGCGCCACGGCGGTTGGCCTCACTAGACTGACGCGCTTACTTTCATCTCTGCAGACGGCGCGCCAAGCCCCATGTTCAAGAAGTTCCGCGGCATCTTTTCCAACGACGTTTCCATCGACCTGGGCACCGCCAACACGCTGATCTACGTGCGTGGGCAGGGCATTGTGCTGAACGAGCCCTCGGTGGTGGCGATCCGGCAGGACCGCGGTCCTGGTGGCCCGCGCACGATCGCGGCCGTGGGCAGCGACGCCAAGCGCATGCTCGGTCGCACCCCCGGCAACATCGCCACCGTGCGTCCGATGAAGGATGGCGTCATCGCCGACTTCACCATGACCGAGGCGATGCTGCAGCACTTCATCAAGCAGGTGCACAAGTCGCGCTTCCTGCGCCCGAGCCCGCGTGTGCTGGTCTGCGTGCCGTGCGGCTCGACCCAGGTCGAGCGGCGCGCCATCAAGGAGTCGGCCGAGGGCGCCGGCGCGCGCGACGTGTTCCTGATCGAGGAGCCGATGGCCGCGGCGATCGGCGCCGGTATTCCGGTGCACGAGGCGCGCGGCGCAATGGTGCTGGACATCGGTGGCGGCACCTCCGAAGTGGCGGTCATCTCGCTCAACGGCATCGTCTACTCGCAGTCGGTGCGGGTCGGTGGCGATCGCTTCGACGAGGCCATCATCAACTACGTCCGTCGCAACCATGGCACGCTGATCGGCGAATCCACCGCCGAGCGCATCAAGCTGGAAATCGGCTGCGCGTTCCCGCAGGGCGAGGTCAAGGAGATCGAGATCTCCGGCCGCAACCTGGCCGAGGGCGTGCCGCGCATGTTCACCATCAATTCGAACGAAATCCTCGAAGCTTTGCATGAGCCACTGGCCGGCATCGTTGCGGCGGTGAAGTCGGCGCTGGAGCAGACCCCGCCGGAGCTGTGCTCGGATGTGGCCGAGCGCGGCATCGTGCTCACCGGTGGCGGCGCCCTGCTGCGCGACCTGGATCGCCTGATCTCCGAGGAGACCGGCTTGCACGTGCAGGTGGCGGACGACCCGCTGACTTGCGTGGCGCGCGGTGGTGGCAAGGCGCTCGAGCTGATCGACCAGCACGGCAGCGACTTCTTCGCGCCCGACTGATCACGCGGACGGGCCGGCAGGTCCCGGCGCTCGAACCGGCGAGCCGGGAACTTGTCTGTGTCAGGGTGGGGAAGCGTAAACCAGTGACAACCGGCGTCCAGTCGAGCATGCAGCAGCATCGGTACCCGGGCCCGGCCCGGGCGCCCACGCGCGTGCGGCCGGCCTGGCTGGTGGGAGTGCGGCGCTGACATGGGCCTGTCGCGCGAGGAATCCTCGCCCCTGTTTGCCGGATCCGCCGCAGGCACCCTGCGCCTGATCATCTACCTGGCGCTGGCGATGGTGCTGATGGTGCTCGACCATCGCAACGGATGGATGTGGCAGGTCCGTTACCAGGCGGCGGTGGCGGTGGAGCCGCTGTACCGTCTGGCCGGTCTGCCGGCCAAGGGCATGCATACGCTGAGTGTGGCGTTCGCCGACCGCCAGTTGCTCACACGGCAGAACCAGCGGCTGCGTGAAGGCCTGTTGCTGGCCAACGCCAAGTTGAACCGGATGGCTGCGGTGGCCGAGCAGAACCAGCGCCTGAAGGAACTGCTGGCGACCCAGCACACGCTGGAGCTCAACGTGCAGCTGGCCCGGGTGGTCGGCGTCGACCTTGGGGCCTACCGGCACCGGCTGATGCTCAACGTCGGCCGCCGTGATGGCGTCAGCACCGGGCAGCCGGTGATCGACGCACACGGCGTGATGGGACAGGTGATCGAGGTACTGCCGACCACCTCCGTGGTAATGCTGCTGACTGATCCGAACCACGCGCTGCCGGTGGTGATCGAGCGCACCGGCCTGCGCACCGTTGCCTACGGCTCGCGCGACGGCGACCGGCTCAGCCTGCCGAACATTCCGATGGCCGCCGACGTGCGCGCCGGCGATCGCCTGCTGACGTCGGGGCTGGGCGGGCGCTTTCCGCCGGGCTTCCCGGTCGGCGAGATCACCAGCGTGGCCCGCGCCGCCACCGGCATGTTCCTGGAGGCTCGGGCCACCCCCAGTGCCGACATCAATCGCAGCGACGACGTCCTGCTTCTGCACGATCTGGCCGAGCCGATGGGACCACCGGCACCGGCGGCATCGGTGGGGCCGCCGGCCGACCTGGCGCCGGATGCGGTCCAGCCACACGGCGGAGGTGGCCGATGAACCACCAACGCCTGAGCCGGTGGTGGTTCATCGCCACCCTGGTTTTCTCGCAGCTGTTGATGCTGGTGCCGCTGCCCGAAGCGCTGGAGCCGTTCAAGCCCTACTGGCCGGCGCTGGTGCTGCTGTACTGGGCGCTGGAGTCCGGTGACCGGATCAGCCTGGGGCTGGCCTTTACCGTGGGCCTGGCCGGCGACCTGCTCGATGGCTTGCTGCTGGGCGAGCAGGCGTTGCGCCTGTGCGCGCTGGTGTTCATCGCGCTGCGCTTCCGCTCGCGCATCCGTTTCTTTCCGATGTGGCAGCAGACCCTGGCGGTACTTGCGCTGCTGCTGAACGACCGGATCCTGCTGACCATGGTGCGGGTGTTCGCCGGCGAGTCGCTGCCGCCTGCGCTGTGGTGGGCATCGCCGTTCGTGGCGGCGGCGCTGTGGCCGTTCCTGTTCCTGTTGCTGGACGACCTGCGCATGCGCCTGCGCCTGCAATGACATGAAGCGCCGTCGTTCGATCAAGGACCCGCATGGCGAAAGCGCGCTGTTCCGGCGGCGCGCGCTGGTCGGTTTCGCGCTGATCCTGCTCGGTCTGGTTGCGCTGAGCAGCCGCTTTGTCTTCCTGCAGGTTTTGCACCACGATGAGTTCGTGACCCGCTCGCAGAACAACCGGGTCAAGCCGCGGGCGATCCCGCCGGCGCGGGGCTTGATCTACGACCGCAACGGCGTGCTGCTGGCCGACAACGTACCGGCGTTCCGGCTCGAGGTGGTGCCCGAACAGGTGCCGGACATGGACGCGATGCTGGCGCGGATCGGCTCGGTGGTGCCGCTGGACGCGGACGACATCGCCGACTTCCGCAAGCAGCTCAGGCAGAGCCGGCGCTTCGAGAGCGTGCCGCTGAAACTGCACCTGTCCGAGGACGACATCGATCGTTTCGCGATCAACCGCTGGCGCTTTCCGGGCGTCGACGTGGTGCCCTACCTGACCCGCCGCTATCCCTATGGCGACCTGTTCGCGCACGTGATCGGCTATGTCGGCCGGATCGATCCGAGCGAGCTGGCGCGACTGGATCCGGCGCGCTACAAGGGCACCAGCCACGTCGGACGCAGCGGCCTGGAGCGCTCCTACGAGGACATCCTGCACGGCACGCCCGGCTACGAGCTGGTCGAGGTCAATGCCGACGGCCGCACCCAGCGGGTGCTGGAGACCCATGCCGCGATCCCGGGCAAGAACCTGTACCTGTCGCTGGACGTGCGCATACAGAAGGCGGCGGCCGAGGCTTTCGAGGGGCGCGCCGGGGCGGCGGTGGCGATCGATCCGCGCAACGGGCAGGTGCTGGCGATGGTCAGCGTGCCCAGCTTCGATCCCAACCTGTTCGTCAACGGAATCAGCCAGACCGACTACAGCGCGCTGACCCAGTCGCCCTACAAGCCGCTGTACAACCGTGCCCTGCGCGGCGTCTATCCGCCCGGTTCCACGGTCAAGCCGCTGATCGGCCTGGCTGGACTCGAGTACGGCCTGCGCACGCCCGAGGACACGGTGATGTCCACCGGCGTGTTCTACATTCCCGGGCAGCAGCGCGGCTATCGCGACGACCAGCGCGGCGGCGCCGGCCGGGTCGACCTGCGCCAGGCGATCGCGCAATCGGTCAACACCTACTTCTACAAGCTGGCGCTGGACATGGGCATCGACCGGCTGGCCGAGTACATGGGCAAGCTCGGTTTCGGCAAGCCGACCGGGATCGACCTGATCGGCGAGTCCAGTGGCGTGCTGCCTTCGCGCGAGTGGAAGTCGGAGCATTCGCGCGAGCCGTGGTATCCCGGCGAAACAGTCATCGCCGGCATCGGCCAGGGCTACTGGGCGGTTACCCCGCTGCAGCTGGCGCATGCCATCGCCACCTTCGCCGGCCACGGCGTGCCGTACACCCCACGGCTGGTGATGGCCACCCAGGCCAACGTGGACGGCCCGCGCCAGCCCCTGCCGCATCCGCCCAGCGGACCCAGCATCATCAGCAAGCCGGGAGACTGGACCGCGGTGAACGAGGGCATGCAGGAGGTGATGTATGGCGCCCGCGGTACCGGGCGCGCACTGACCGAGGGATTCCCCTACCGGCTGGCCGGCAAGAGCGGCACCGCCGAACGTTATTCGCGCACCAGCAACGCCTATGACGACCGCACCAACCTGGCCTACCTGGCCAGCCGCAACCGCGCCTGGTTCGAGGCTTTCACGCCGGCGGAGAATCCGCGCATCGCCGCGGTGGCCATGCTCGAAGCCGGTGCTTGGGGCGCGTCGGAGGCTGGCCCGATCGTGCGCAGGATGCTCGATGCCTGGGTGATGGGCGAGAACCCGCCGCAGGCGTCGCCGACGGCCGGCGCCACCGCGCCCCGGGCGTCCGTCGAAAGCGCCGCGCCCAGCCACGGAGACACGCCATGATCGCCGGCCTGAGCATGCGCATGCGTCGTTTCGTGCGTCGCATCCTGACCCGGCCGCGGATCGACCTGCCGCTGGCGTTCGGCCTGTTGCTGCTGGCCGGGATCGGCCTGGTCACCCTGTACAGCGCCGGCGGCGCAGACATGCGGCTGGTCGGCGGCCAGGCCGCGCGCTTCGTGCTGGGGGGGGCGTTGTTGCTGCTGGTGTCGCGCATTCCGCCGACCCTGCTGCGCACCTGGACGCCCTGGCTTTACGCGATCAGCACCGGATTGCTGGTGCTGGTGGCGATCCTGGGCGAGGGCCGCGGCGCCTATCGCTGGCTGGATCTGGGCGTGATGCGTTTCCAGCCGTCCGAACTGCTGAAGCTGACCATGCCGATGATGGTCGCCTGGTACCTGCACCCGCGGCAGCTGCCGCCGAGCTGGAAGGACATGGCGGCGGTGGGCCTGCTGATCGCGGTCCCCGCCGGCCTGATCGCCGAGCAGCCGGACCTGGGCACCGCGCTGCTGGTGACCGCCGCCGGCGCCTTCGCGCTGTTTCTGGCCGGCGTGTCCTGGTGGCGCATCGGCGCACTGGCGGCCGCGGGCGCGGCGATGATCCCGGTCGGCTGGCATTTCATGCACCAGTACCAGCGCGATCGCGTGCTGACCCTGCTCAATCCCGAATCCGACCCGCTGGGCAACGGCTGGCACATCATCCAGTCGCAGATCGCGGTCGGCTCCGGCGGCATTTTCGGCAAGGGTTGGCAGCACGGCACGCAGTCGCGGCTGGAGTTCCTGCCCGAGCACACCACCGACTTCATCTTCGCCGTGTTCTCCGAAGAGTTCGGCCTGCTCGGGGTGGTCGGGCTGCTGGCGCTGTATGCCTTCATCATCGGTCGCTGCCTGTGGATCGCCATGGAGGCGCGCGATACCTACTCGCGGTTGCTGGCCGGTGCCATCGGCATGAGCTTTTTCGTCTACGTGTTCGTCAACGGCGGCATGATCGCCGGCATGCTGCCGGTGGTCGGCGTGCCGCTGCCGTTCATCAGCTACGGCGGCACCTCGGCGGTCAGCCTGCTGATCGGCTTCGGCGTGCTGATGTCGATCCACGCCAACCGCAAGATGCACGAATGAACCATCCGGCTGCCGTTCCGCGTGCGGGTCCCGCGCGACCCCATGCTAGGCTTTGCCCGATGTCGATCATCCCCCTGAACACCCTCGACTTTCCCCGTCGTCGCCGCACCGCCGCCCGGCGCCTGGTCGTGCGCGTCGCGGCCGTCGCTCCTGGCGGCTTTGCTGAGCTGCCCGCTGCTGGCGCGCAGACCCATCCGGGCCAGGCCGAGCTGGTGCGCGAGGTGGCGCACGACACCGGCAAGGATCCGGCCGCCCTGAACGCCCTGCTGGATGGCGCCGCCAAGCAGCAGAGCATCCTCGACGCGATCAGCCGCCCGGCCGAGGGCAAGCCGTGGAAGGACTACCGGCCGATCTTCCTCACCGACAAGCGCATCGAAGGCGGCATCGCCTTCTACCGCGAGCACCGCCAGTTGCTCGATCAGATCGGCCGGCAATACGGCGTGGCGCCGGAATACATCGTGGCGATCCTGGGCGTGGAAACCTTCTACGGGCGCAACACCGGCAGTTACAAGGTGCTCGATGCGCTGGTCACGCTGGGCCTGTATTACCCGCCGCGGGCACCGTTCTTCCGCGAGCAGCTCAAGGTGCTGCTGGAGCTGCCGGGCAACCAGCTGGGCGGTCCGCTGGACAGCCTCACCGGTTCGTACGCCGGGGCGCAGGGCTGGGGCCAGTTCATGCCCAGCAGCATCCGCGACTTCGCCGTCGACCAGGACCACGACGGCCGCATCGACCTGCAGCAGTCGCTGCCGGACATCCTCGGCAGCGTGGCGCACTACTTCGCCGAACATGGCTGGGTCAGCGGCGGCCCGGTAGCCCTGCCGGCGCAGCCCGATGCCGCGCCGCGCCCGTTGCAGGTGGAGGACACCCTGCCGCACTGGCCGCTGGAACAGCTCGAGGCGTGGGGCTACGCGCCGCTGCAGCCGATGCCGGCCGATCTTCCCGCCAGCGTGCAGACCCTGCAGGGTGCGCGCGGCCCGGAATACTGGTTCACCTTCCAGAACTTCTACGTGATCACCCGTTACAACCGCAGCCCGTTGTACGCGATGGCGGTGCATCAGCTGGCCCAGGCCATCGCCCAGGGCGCCGCCGGGACCGACACCGAGTGATGCGCGGGCGTGTCTGGCTGCTGCTGGCACTGGCCCTGCTGCTGGCCGGCTGCGGCAGTTCGCGGCCGCGGCCCGGGCACGGCCACGCCGCCGGCCGGACGCGCAGCGTGCCGGCGGCCCGTGGCGGCGGGGTCGACGACGACATCAGTCGCTCGCAGGACCGGCGCTACCGCGACAGTCATGACAGCGTGCCGACCGGCCCGCTGGACATCAGCAAGCTGGTCGAGCCGGTACCGAAGGTCGAGCCGCGTTCGCTGTACGGCAACAAGTCGCCCTACACGGTGCTGGGCAAGACCTACCGCGTGCTGCCCAGCGCCCACGGCTACCACGAGCGCGGCATCGCCTCGTTCTACGGCAACAAGTTCAACGGCTACAAGACCTCCAGCCTCGAAACCTACGACATGTACCAGTTCAGCGCGGCGCACAAGACGCTGCCGCTGCCCAGCTACGCCCGGGTCACCAACCTGGACAACGGCAAGAGCGTGGTGGTGCGCATCAACGACCGCGGCCCGTTCCATCCCGGCCGCATCATCGATCTGTCCTATGCCGCGGCGGTCAAGATCGGTGTCTGGCCCAAAGGCACCGGGCGGGTCGAGGTGCGCGCGATCGATCCGGCCGAAGGCGAACCGGACGCGGCAGCCGCAGCGTCCGCCGCCGGGCCCGGGGAACTGCCGGCCGCCGGCACGGTCCCAGTGACCAGCCCGGGGATCTACCTGCAGGTCGGTGCCTTTGCCGACCGGGACAACGCCGAGCGGCTGGCGCGGCGGTTGCGCGCGGCCGACCTGGGCCCGGTGCGCCTGCTCGACGGCATCAGCGGCGGGCGCCCGGTACGCCGCGTGCAGGTCGGCCCCTTCGCCGATATCGACCGGGCCGACCAGGCGTCGGCTCGAATCGAGGACCTGGGCCTGCCGCGGCCGCAGCTCGCGGTAGACTGAGCGATGTTTTCCCCGTCGGCGCACCGGGTGCCGGCCCCATGACTGGACAGACCATCACGATGAACCTATTCCGCCGTACCCTTTCCGTTCTCGCCACGGCCGCCCTGGTCGCCGGCACCGCCATGGCGCAGCAGCCGGCCGCGCAGCCGAGCGTGCCGCGCCCGGTGGTGCCCGAGGCGCCGGTGCCGCCGCCGCCGGACGTCGACGCCAAGAGCTGGGTGCTGATGGACTACGCCACCGGGCAGATCCTGGCGTCGAAGAACCCGGACGAGCGGGTCGAGCCTGCCTCGATCACCAAGATCATGACCGACTATGTGGTCTCGGCCGAGGTGTCGCACGGCAAGGTGCACATGACCGATCCGGTCACCATCAGCGAGAACGCCTGGCGCGGCGGTGGCGCCGGGACCGACGGTTCCACCAGCTTCCTGAAGGTGCACAGCCAGGTGCCGCTGAAGGACCTGCTGTACGGCATGATCATCCAGTCCGGCAACGATGCGGCGATTGCCCTGGCCGAGCACACCGCCGGCTCCGAGGACGCCTTCGCCAACCTGATGAATGCCTACGCCAAGCAGCTGGGCATGACCAACTCCAACTTCCGCAATGCCTCGGGCTACCCGATCGAGGACCACTACACCACCGCGCGCGACATCGCGATCCTCTCGCGCGCGCTGATCCACGATTTTCCGGAAGACTACGCCATTTCCGCGATCAAGCAGTTCGAGTGGAACGGCATCAAGCAGGGCAACCGCAACACCCTGCTGTGGCGCGATCCCAGCGTCGACGGCATCAAGACAGGCCACACCTCGGCGGCCGGCTACTGCCTGGCCGCCTCGGCCAAGCGCGGCGACTCGCGCATGATCGCCATCGTGATGGGCGCCAGCAGCGAGAAGGCCCGCGCCGACTCGGCCATGGCCCTGCTCAACTACGGTTTCCGCTTCTACGAGACCCACCGGCTCTACGAGGCCGGCAAGGCGCTGGCCAACCCGAAGCTGTGGAAGGGTCAGGCCGACCAGTTGCCGATCGGCGTGAACGAGGCGGTCGAAGTCACCGTCAAGCGTGGCCAGTACGACAAGCTCAAGGCGGTGATGGATATCCCCTCGACCCTGATCGCGCCGTTCACCAAGGGCCAGCAGGTCGGCACGCTGCGCATCAGCCTGGACGGCCAGCCGGTGCAGAACGTGCCGCTGGTGGCGCTGGCCGATGCACCGCAGGGCGGCTTCTTCTCGCGGCTGTGGGACAGCATCATGCTGTGGTTCCATTCGGACAAGAAAGCCGACGACAGCGCGGCGGCCAAGACGGACAAGTGACGTGAAGGAAATCGACTTCAGCCAGGCGCGGCGCGAGGGCGGCGGGTTCCAGTTTCCCGGCCAGTTCGAGATCACCGCGGTGGGGCATGCCGACGCCAACCTGCCGCTGCAGGTCCCGCAATTGCTGGAGCGGACCGGACTGAAGGTGCTGCACGAGAGCGTGCGGCAGCGCCAGTCCGGTGCCGGCAACTACGTGTCGGTCACCATCAGCTTCTTCTGCGAGACCCGGGACGAGTACGACAGCGCGCACCACGTGCTGCGGGCCGATCCGGGGATCCGCTACACGCTGTAAGGGCAGGGAACGGGGAACAGGACCGGGAGCTTGGGTGGCCGGCAGCCTTTCGCCCCCGGGCTGTACTTGATTCCCGCCGAAGGTCCCCGACCTCGGGACAGTCCGATCGCCCGTTCGCTGCCGTTCCCCGCTCAACCGCCAGGCCACCATGTCGCTACCCCTCAACATCCGCCGCCTCGGTCGCCAGCCCTACCAGGCCACCTGGCGCGCGATGAGTGCCTTCACCGATAACCGCGACGGCAGCGTGGCCGACGAGCTGTGGCTGCTCGAACACGACCCGGTGTTCACCCTGGGCCAGGCCGGCAAGATGGAACACGTGCTGGCCCCCGGGGAGATTCCGGTGGTGCCGGTCGATCGCGGCGGCCAGGTCACCTACCACGGCCCCGGGCAGATCGTCGGCTACCCGCTGATCGACCTGCGCCGTGCCGGCGTGGGCGTGCGCGAGCTGGTCCACCGGATCGAGCAGGCGATCATCGACACCCTGGCGCACTGGCAGATCCAGGCTGCCCGGCTGGAGGGCGCGCCGGGGGTCTATGTCGACGGCGCCAAGGTGGCCGCGCTGGGTCTGCGCGTGCGGCGCGGCTGCAGCTTCCACGGGCTGGCCTTCAACGTGGCCATGGACCTGGAGCCGTTCCAGCGGATCAACCCCTGTGGCTACAAGGGCTTGGCCGTGACCCAGGTGGTAGACTTGGGCGGTCCCTCGCAGCCGGACACGGTGCAGGACGTGCTGGTAGCTGAATTTTGCCGCCAGTTCGGTTTCGACCCGGTGCCGGCGCCTCCCGTCCTTCCCGAACTTACCGCTCGCGCAGCGGTCTAGGCCTTCGTAGATGAGCGAAACCACCGCCACCCCCAAGACCATCCCGCTGACCGTCGTCGCCCAACCGGCGACGCCGGACAAGCAGGTGGGCAACGACAAGATCGCGCGCAACCGCGCGGGCTTCGACGCCAGCGTGCCCACCCTGCGCAAGCCCGGCTGGATCCGCGTGCGCCTGCCGCAGGGCAACGCCGTGCAGCAGCTGAAAGCGCGCCTGCGCGAAAACGCGCTGGTCACGGTGTGCGAGGAGGCTTCCTGCCCGAACATCCACGAGTGCTTCAGCAAGGGCACCGCCACCTTCATGATCCTGGGCGAGGTGTGCACCCGGCGCTGCTCGTTCTGCGACGTGGCGCACGGCCGCCCGGCCGCGCCCGATCCGCTGGAGCCGGCGCGACTGGCGCAGACCATCGCCGACATGCGGCTGAAGTACGTGGTGATCACCTCGGTCGACCGCGACGACCTGCGCGACGGCGGCGCCGAGCACTTCGCCTCGTGCATCCGCGCGGTGCGTCATGCCAGCCCGGACATCCGCATCGAGATCCTCACCCCGGACTTCCGCGGCAAGGGCCGCATGGAGCGCGCGCTGGAGGTGCTCAAGGCCTACCCGCCGGACGTGTTCAACCACAACCTGGAAACCGTGCCGCACCTGTACCGCGAAGTGCGCCCCGGTGCCGACTACCAATGGTCGCTGGACCTGCTCAAGCGCTTCAAGGCGCAGCACCCGGACGTGCCGACCAAATCCGGCATCATGCTGGGCCTGGGCGAGACCTTCGAGCAGGTGCTCGAGACGCTGCGTGATCTACGCGAGCATGACGTGGAGATGATCACCATCGGGCAGTACCTGCAGCCCACCGCCCATCACCACCCCGTGGTCCGCTACTGGACTCCCGAAGAATTCGACGCCCTGCGTGAAGCCGGCGAGGCGATGGGTTTCCATCACGTCGCCTCCGGCCCGCTGGTGCGCTCCTCGTACCACGCCGACCTGCAAGCCCATGCAGCCGGCGTCACCGAACACGCCTGAGAACGCCCATGACCCTGCGCCCCCTGTCCGCCCTGCTGCTCGCCTTCGTGCTGAGCCCCGTCCTTGCCCAGTCGCCGGCCGACGCGGGCAGCGCTTCGGGCGAGCGCAAGGCGTCGTCGCTGCCGCTGACCGCCACCCCCACCGAGGCCGATGCCGCGCAGTTGTCGGCGCGCTTCCTGACCCGTTTCCACTACGCCGCCAAGCCGCTGGACGACGCCATGTCGGTGCGCGTCTACAAGGCGTATTTCGATGCGCTGGACGGCGAGAAGGTGTTCTTTACCCAGCAGGACATGGCCCGTTTCGCGCCGCAGAAGACGCGGATGGACGACGCCATCTGGAACAAGGATCTGTCCGGCCCGTTCGGCATCTTCAATTTGTACGTGCAGCGCGCGGTCGAGCGCATGACCTTCGCGCGCCACCTGCTGGCCAAGGGCTTCGACTTCTCCAACGAGCTGTCCTATACCTACGACCGCAAGAAAGCCGACTGGCCGCGTGACCAGGCCGAGCTGGACGACCTGTGGCGCAAGCGCACCATGAACGACTGGCTGCGCCTGAAGCTGGCCGGCAAGAGCGACGACGATATCCGCAAGACCCTGGACAAGCGCTACAGCGGCTACATCGAGCGGGTGCGCCAGCTCGACGGCCAGGACGCGTTCCAGACCTTCATGAACGCCTACGCCGAGACCACCGACCCGCACACCGATTACCTCGGCCCACGCGCGGCGGAAAACTTCGATATCGCCATGAAGCTCTCGCTCGAGGGCATCGGTGCGGTGCTGCAGTCGCGCGACGAGTACACCCAGATCCGCGAGGTGGTGCCCGGCGGCCCGGCCGACAAGTCCGGCAAGGTGCACGTGGGCGACCGCATCGTGGCGATCGGCCAGGGGCCGACCGGCCCGATGACCGACGTGATCGGCTGGCGGCTGGATGACGTGGTCAACAAGATCCGCGGCAAGAAGGACACCACCGTGCGGCTGGAGCTGCTGCCGGCCGACGCCGGCCTGGACGGCAAGCACCAGCAGGTGACCATGGTCCGCCAGAAGGTCAGCATCGAGGAGCAGGCGGCCAAGAAGAAGGTCATCGAGATCAAGGACGGCGACGTCACCCGCAAGATCGGCGTGATCGACCTGCCCACCTTCTACTCCGACTTCGGTGCGCGCCGCGAGGGCGACAAGAACTACAAGAGCGCCACCCGCGACGTGGCCAAGCTGCTGGGCGAACTCAAGGCCGACGGCGTGCAGGGCGTGATCATGGACCTGCGCAACAACGGCGGTGGCTCGCTGGCCGAGGCCAACGAGCTGACCGGTCTGTTCATCGACCAGGGGCCGGTGGTGCAGGTGCGCGACGCCAGCGGCAAGGTCGACGTGCAGGGCGACGACAATCCGGGCATGGCCTGGACCGGTCCGATGGCGGTGCTGGTCAACCGCGGCTCGGCCTCCGCCTCGGAGATCTTCGCCGCGGCGATCCAGGATCATGCCCGCGGCCTGATCGTCGGCGAGCCGACCTTCGGCAAGGGCACCGTGCAGAACCTGGTCGACCTGGACCGGTTCGCCCCCGGCGACAGCGAGAAGCCGCAATACGGCGAGCTGAAGATGACCATCGCCGAGTTCTTCCGCATCAACGGCGGCTCCACCCAGCTCAAGGGCGTCACCCCGGATATCCTGTTCCCGCGCAACGGCGACGAGAAGGATTTCGGCGAGTCCACCTACGACAACGCGCTGCCCTGGACCCAGATCGATCCGGCCAAGTACCGGCCGGTGGCCGACCTCAGCGCCTACCTGCCGCAACTGCAGCACGAGCACGACCTGCGCGTGGCCAAGTCGCCGGCCTGGAAGCTGATGCTGGACGAGCTGGCGCAGTACCAGCGCATGCGTGCCAAGACCACCATTTCGTTGAACCTCGCCGAGCGCCAGGCCGAGCGCAAGCAGCAGGACGTGATCCAGGCCGACTTCCGCGCCCGGCACAAGGCGCTGGACGGCAAGGACACCAGCCTGGTCGACGATCGCCCGGTGCTCGACGACGGCCTCAACGCCAACGAGCGCAGCCTCAAGGTGGAGCTCAAGCAGGAAGAGCAGGCCAAGAACGCGATGGATCCGGAGCTGCGTGAAACCGCGCACATCCTGTTCGACGCGGTCGGCCTGATCAAGGCCAGCCCCAAGCTGGCGGCCGAAGTGCTGCCCTACGGCGGCAAGTTCTCCCGCAGCGTCACCTCCGCGGTGGTGGCTCAGCCCAAGGCCGATTCATCCGACCGCTGAAGCCGGCCCGTGCCGAATGAAAAAGGCAGCGCCTCCGGCGCTGCCTTTTTTGTTGGTACGGTTGCGCGCCGAGAGATTGCGCGCCACCGCTTCAAGCGCCGGCCCGTGCAGTGCGGCAGGCCGGAGCAGAGCGCTGCTGCGGCCAGGCAGCCTGGCCCGCTCACGACGCGCATGCAGGAGCGGCTTCAGCCGCGAACGCCGCGCCAGCGGCCTGCATGGCATCCGGTGCTGCCATCTGAAAAGCGGCGCACGGTGTGCGCATCGCGGCTGAAGCCGCTCCTACAGGGGCATGCCCGGGAATCCTGGGGAACCGTGGGAGGTTGCCGTCTCGCCCATGGTTCGACTGTGCCGGTGGCGGTGGCAGGCCCGCCGGCTGCCACAAAGCGCTTGTAGGAGCGGCTTCAGCCGCGAACGCCGCGCCAGCGGCCTGCATTCCATCCGGCGCTGCCATCCAGAAAGCGGCGCACGGTGTGCGCATCGCGGCTGAAGCCGCTCCCACAGGGGCATGCCCGGGAATCCTGGGCACCGTGGGAGGTTGCCGTCTCGCCCATGGTTCGACCGGTGTCGAGGGCGATGGCAGGCTTGCCGGCTGCCACGACGTGCACGTAGGAGCGGCTTCAGCCGCGACCGCCGCGCCAGCGGCCTGCATGGCATCCGGCGCTGCCATCTGAAAAGCGGCGCACGGTGTGCGCATCGCGGCTGAAGCCGCTCCCACAGGGGCATGCCCGGGAATCCTGGGCACCGTGGGAGGTTGCCGTCTCGCCCATGGTTCGACCGGTGTCGAGGGCGATGGCAGGCTTGCCGGCTGCCACGACGTGCACGTAGGAGCGGCTTCAGCCGCGACCGCCGCGCCAGCGGCCTGCATGGCATCCGGCGCTGCCATCTGAAAAGCGGCGCACGGTGTGCGCATCGCGGCTGAAGCCGCTCCCACAGGGGCATGCCCGGGAATCCTGGGGCACCGTGGGAGGTTGCCGTCTCGCTCATGGTTCGACCGGTGGCGAGGGCGATGGCAGGCCTGCCGGCTGCCACGCCGCGCACGTAGGAGCGGCTTCAGCCGCGACCGCCGCGCCAGCGGCCTGCATGGCATCCAACGCTGCCATCCAGAAAGCGGCGCACGGTGTGCGCATCGCGGCTGAAGCCGCTCCTACAGGGGCGCGGCGGGTCGGGTGATGCCTGTCCGGTTCTGCATCGGCCCGGCGGGGCTAGCCGTGAGCGTCGCCGTAGCGCTGCTGCAGGAAGGCGAACATCGCGCGTACGCCCATCGCCTCGCCGCCACGCGGCCGACCGGGGCGGTCGCTGTCGTTCCAGGCGTAGGTATCCAGGTGCAGCCAGGGCATGCCATCGGGAACGAAACGCTCCAGGTAAAGCGCCGCGGTGATCGCACCGGCGTGGCGCGAGGCACCGGAGTTGGCCAGGTCGGCGATCGACGACTCCAGCATGCGCCGGTAGGGCCGCCACAACGGCAGCTGCCACAGCGGGTCGGCCACGGCCGTGCCGGCCTGCAGCAATTGCGTGGCCAGCGCCTCGCGGTTGGCGAACAGCACCGGCAGGTCCGGGCCCAGCGCCACCCGGGCCGCGCCGGTGAGGGTGGCAAAGTCGATCACCAGTTCGGGCTTCTGCTCGATGCCGTAGGTCAGCGCGTCGCACAGCACCAGCCGCCCTTCGGCATCGGTGTTGTCCACCTCCACGGTGAGCCCGGCGCGGGTGGTGATCACCTCGCCCGGGCGCATGGCGTTGCCGGACACCGAGTTCTCCACCGCCGGTACCAGCAGGGTCAGTCGCACCGGCAGCTTCGCCTGCATGATCAGTGCGGCCAGCCCGATCGCGTGTGCCGCACCGCCCATGTCCTTTTTCATGTTGCGCATGCCGTCGGCGGATTTCAGATCCAGCCCGCCGCTGTCGAAGCACACGCCCTTGCCCACAACCACCACGTGCGGCGCGCCGGCCTTGCCCCAGCTCAGTTCCACCAGCCGCGGGTCACGGTGGCTGGCGCGACCGACCGCATGGATGGTGGGGAAGTTGTCCTTGAGCAGCTGCGCGCCGACCCATTCGCGGGTCCTGGCCCTGTGCTGCTTGCCCAGCTGCTTGATCGCCTGCGCCAGCTGCTCCGGGCCCATGTCCTCGGTCGGCGTGTTGACCAGGTCGCGCACCAGCGCGGTGGCCTCCACCAGCGGCGTCACCGCAGCCAGTTCGTCGGCCGCCAGCGCCAGTTGCGCCGGCTCGCGCCGCGGCAGCCGGTAGCGGGTGAACTGGTAGCCGGCCAGCGCCCAGCCCAACGCGGCCTGGGTACGGTCCAGCGCCACGCCGTCGTCAGCCAGGTGATACACGCCGGCGGGCAATGCGCAGGGCAGGCCGGCCAGGGCGGCCATGGGATCGCTGGCATCCACGCCCACCAGCACGCGCACCAGCTTGCCCTTGGCATCGGCCAGCAATGCGTGGCTGCCTGGCGTGGCCTCGAACCCGGTGTCACCGAGCCAGCGTCGCTGGGCGCTGTCCAGGCGCCGGCGGGTGGCGGCCAGGTGGGCCGGGTCGGTGGCTTCGACAGGAATGCTGCGGTCGTTCGGCTTGCGCGCGATCAGTGCGGACATCGGGTTTCCTTGCGGGCGGGTGGGGCCGCCATGCGGTGCCTGGGGTGCATGAATGATGCACCTTCGGCCCACCCATTCCAAACCGCGGCGCGCAAGGCGCCAGTGCTTCGGCGTGCCGGTCAGGCCGGCTGCCGGGCGTCCAGCCAGTCGGCCAGTGCGGCCAGATCGGGCAGGTCCAGCAACGGCGGCGGACCCAGCTCGCCTGGCCACGGCCGGCGCTCGCGGTTGATCCAGGCCACCTGCATGCCGGCTTCGCGCGCGCCGTGCACGTCCAGATGCGGGTCGTCGCCCACGTGCAGGATCTGCGCCGGTGGCACGCCCAGTTGTTCGGCTGCGCAGGCGAAGATGCGCCGGTCCGGCTTGGCCGCACCGGTGTCGCGGGCGCACACGCGGTGGGCGAAATGCATGTGGATGCCGATCCGGTCCAGGTCCGCGTTGCCGTTGGTCAGGCTGGCCACCGGCCAGCGTGCGGTGATCCGCTGCAGCGCCGGCAGCGCATCCGGGTAAAGCTCCACCGCGTTGCGCGCGGCGAAGTACACCTCCCACAGCGCCTCCAGCGGGGCCGGTTCCAGACCGCAGGCGGCGAACGCGCGGGTCATGGTCAGGTGGCGCTGGGTGGTGAAGTCGTGCGCCAGGTCCAGCCGCTCGGCGGCGACCTGGGCGCGCAGCTCGCGCATCGCGGCGATCGGCCAGCGTCGCGCTACCTCCGGATGGTGCCGCTGCAGGTACGCATCCAGATCGCGGTCTGCACGCTCCAGCGCCGGCAGCACCGGCCACAGCGTGTCATCCAGATCCAGCGTCAGCGCACGGATGCGCACGGGTGGCTCAGTGGCCGCCCAGGCGCAGCACCTGGCCGGACTTGAGCTGGTCGCTGCCCAGATGATTCCAGCGGCGCAGGTCGGCCACGCTGACCGCGTGGGCGCGGGCGATCGACGACAGGGTGTCGCCGCGTGCCACCGTGTAGGTAGGGAGCACCACCCGCGCGCTGCCGGTGACCTTGGCGAACGCCGCACCGGGCCGGGCCGGGTGCTCCACCGTGGTCGCCTCGCCGCTGACCGCGGCCAGGCTGGCCGCCTCGGCCCGGGCCTGCGCGGCCTCGGCCTTTTCGCGTGCGCGCTCGGCGCGGCGCTTCTCCAGCGCCGAACGCGCCTCCAGGGTGCGCTCGGAGGTCGGCGCGATCGCCACGCGCGAGGCGTAGGTGGCGCCCGGTGCGGCAATCGGTGCGCGCGTCGGCGCATGCACCGCGCGCGCGCCGACTTCGGCCAGGATCGCCGCGCGCCGCGAGCTGTCCAGCGAGGCCAGCTGCGCGCCGTCCTCGTAGGGCAGGATGCCGTGCTGGCGCAGTACCGCCTTGGCGGTGGAGCTGTGCAGGAAGTCCACGAACGCGTTGGCCTGCTGCGCGTGCGGCCCGGACGGGTTGGTCACCAGGTACAGCGGGCTGAACAGCTTGTAGCTGCCGTTGGCCAGGCTCGATGCGCTGGGCGCGGTGCCGTCGATGCGCAGCGGCTTGATCTTCGGGTTGTGGCTGACCCCGGCCAGCGTGCTCACGCCCAGCGACTTCGGATCCAGTGCGACGGCCTCCTCCAGCTTGGCCGTGTTGACGTACAGCCGCGGCGCGGCCACCGGCTGGTTGCCGCGGCCGAACAGCAGCCGGCGCAGGCTGTATTCCACGCCGTCGCCGGGGCTGGCCACCGCGTAGACGTTGATCGGCTTGTTCGGTCCGCCAACCTCGCTCCAGTTGGTGATCTTGCCGTAGTAGATATCGTGCACCTGCTGCAGGCTCAGGCCACTGACCGGGTTGTTGTGGTTGGTGATGACCACCAGCGCATCCCAGCCGACCGGGGTGAACTGCAACTGGTTCTCGCGCGGGCTGCCGTTGCCCTCGCGGGCGCTGCCGGCGATGTCGGCGCCGCCGCTGACAACCGCATCCAGCCCCGAGGCGGTGTTGAACGACTGCACCTCGATCCGGCCGTGGCCGCTCTTGTGCCAGGCCTTGGCCACGTCATCGACCACCGCGCGGGCGGTGGTGACGTCGCCGCGCCAGACCAGGGTGGTATCGCCCCCCTTGGGGGTGCCGGCGAGTGCGGTATCGGTGAGCAGGCCCCCACCGACGGCGGCGGTGCCGGTCAGGACAAGGGCGATCAGGCGGGCAAAGCGGAAGGACGACATGGCTGGTTGAACCCCGATGTGGACAGCGGCAGGAAAGCGTGCCGACGACCGGGCGCGCGAGCTTCGAGCAGCTATTTCATCGGTCCCCCGCGCAAACATCAAGCGTGGATGCGCGCTGGCGTTAAGGAAGCGGTCGCCTCGGTGCGCTTCTGTGCGCTGGCGCACGCCCGAATCGGACGGAGTTGGCAAAGCGCGACGGACGCTCTGCCGTGAACGCGGCGCCCAAGGGCGGGCGTCGGGTGGGCAGCGGCGCGCGCGGCCGTCGTGAGATCGCGGTGTTCCAGAGCAGGCGTAGGGTGGGCTTCAGCCCACCTGCTTCGGGCGTCTTCGCGCTGTTGGGCTGGTGGCCTGAAGCCCACCCTACCTGGGCGCAGGCGGCGCCGGCGGTGGGGTGAGCAGCGCTGCGCGCGGCCGTCGCGTGATCGCGGTGTTCCAGAACAGGCGTAGGGTGGGCTTCAGCCCACCTGCTTCGGGCGTCTTCGCGCTGTTGGGCTGGTGGGCTGAAGCCCACCCTACCTGGGCGCAGGCGGCGCCGGCGGTGGGATGAGCAGCGCTGCGCGCGGCCGTCGTGTGATCGCGGTGTTCCAGAACAGGCGTAGGGTGGGCTTCAGCCCACCTGCTTCGGGCGTCTTCGCGCTGTTGGGCTGGTGGGCTGAAGCCCACCCTACCTGGGCGCAGGCGGCGCCGGCGGTGGGATGAGCAGCGGTGCGCGCGGCCGTCGTGTGATCGCGGTGTTCCAGAACAGGCGTAGGGTGGGCTTCAGCCCACCTGCTTCGGGCGTCTTCGCGCTGTTGGGCTGGTGGGCTGAAGCCCACCCTACCTGGGCGCAGGCGGCGCCGGCGGTGGGATGAGCAGCGCTGCGCGCGGCCGTCGTGAGATCGCGGTGTTCCAGAACAGGCGTAGGGTGGGCTTCAGCCCACCTGCTTCGGGCGTCTTGCGCGCTGTTGGGCTGGTGGGCTGAAGCCCACCCTACCTGGGCGCAGGCGGCGCCGGCGGTGGGATGAGCAGCGCTGCGCGCGGCCGTCGTGTGATCGCGGTGTTCCAGAACAGGCGTAGGGTGGGCTTCAGCCCACCTGCCTTCGGGCGTTTCGCGCTGTTGGGCTGGTGGGCTGAAGCCCACCCTACCCGGGTGGAGGCGGCGGCGTCGGTGGATGCGCAGCGGCCTGAATCCTGTGCCGCCGCTTCAGTCCACCAGCACGTAGCGCACGCCGTCCTGGTCGCCCACCAGCAGCACCAGCTGGCGTGGCCGTGCGCCGGCCAGCCCGGACAGGTCGCGCAGGCTGGTGATGCGCTGGTTGCCGATGCCTACCACCAGGTCGTCCGGACGCAGGCCGGCTTGCGCCGCGCGGCTGCCCGGCTGCACCGCGCTCACCAGCACGCCGTCCATGCCCTGGTGACGGCGGCTCAGCGGCAGCTGGCTGAAACGCACGCCGGCCAGCCGCGGGTCGAGCTGGCCGCCCTCGATCGTGGCCAGCTTCTCCGGCGTCAGCGTGGCGCTGACCTGGCGCGTGTGGCCATCGCGCAGCACGCTCAAGCTGACCTTGCTGCCCAGCGGCAGCAGGCCCTCGGCGTTGCGCAGCTCCTGGGTGTCGTGCAGCGGCTTGCCGTCGATCGCCTGCAGCACGTCGCCCGGCTGCAGGCCGGCCGCCTCCGCCGCCGAGCCGCTGGCCACGTCGGTGACCACCACCCCGCCGGTGTCGTGCAGGCCCAGCATCCGCGCTACCCGCGGTGTCACGTCCTGGGTCTGCGCGCCCAGGCTGCCGCGGCTGACCTTGCCGTGCGCGATCAGCTGCGGCATCACCTCGCCGGTGATGCTGGTGGGGATGGCGAAGCCGATGCCGACGTTGCCGCCGGACGGCGAGAAGATCATCGTGTTGATGCCGACCAGTTCGCCGCGCAGGTTCACCAGCGCGCCGCCGGAGTTGCCCGGGTTGATCGAGGCATCGGTCTGGATGAAGTTCTGGTAACCGGAGCCACCCAGGCCGGAGCGGCCCAGCGCCGAGACGATGCCCGAGGTCACCGTCTGGCCCAGCCCGAACGGGTCGCCCACCGCCACCACGAAATCGCCCACCCGCAGCTTGGACGAGTCGGCCAGCGGCAGCGCCTGCAGGTGGTCGGCCTTGATCTGCACCACCGCCACGTCGGTGTCCGGGTCGGTGCCGATCAGGGTGCCCTTGAAGGTGCGCCCGTCCTGCAGCGTCACGCTGATGTCGTCGGCATCGCCGACCACGTGGTTGTTGGTCAGGATGTAACCCTTGGCCGCGTCCACGATCACGCCCGAGCCCAGGCTGCGCTCCACCCGCTCGCGCGCCACCCCGGGCAGGCCGAAGAACTGGCGGAACATCGGGTCGTCGAAATACGGGTCACGCACGCGCACCCGCGTCTTGGTGGAAATGTTGACCACCGCCGGGGTGACCTTCTGCAGCATCGGCGCCAGTGACGGCATCGGCGTGCCGTCGACGGTGGCCGGCAGCGTGGCGTGGCTGCTGCCCGGGAACAGGCCCAGCAGCAACCCGCAGCACATCACGAGGGCACCGCCGAAGCGGGACAGGTGCGACTTCATGGAATCTCCTTGCAGTGTTTCAGGCAGCGACCCTGGTCGGACTCCCAAGCACCCCGCCAGGTTCCGCCACGGTCGTGTTCGCTGTCGTTATGTGTGCGTTCGACGCGAAACCAAGCTGCCATGCGAACCGTGCGATTCAACCGCTTTGCATGCTGCATCCGCACGTAAAAAATCGCTTTACATCCCCGCACACCGGCAGTACGGTTCCTATCCGGTCGCAACACAATATCTTGTGTGAGCCGCTCGGGTTCCCACCCAGAGCTGGTGTCGCCACGACAGCCCTCGGGGGAGGGTTTCCGGGGGTTGGATCGTAGTCAAACGGACATCGACACTTACACCCGGACCCGCGCCGCGCCATCCCGCGCACGGCCGCGACCACCACACGAAAACTTTTGGAACGGGCCTGCAAGGCCGGAGGTCAAACAGCCGATGAGCACCGTGCGTGCAACCGCCAAGGATCCAGCCGACCGTCGCGACGGCGCCGCAGCCATTGCGCTGCAACCCGCCTCGTACGACATCTGGGACAAGAAATACCGCCTGCGCACCAAGGCCGGCGACCCGGTCGACGCCACCGTCGACGAAACCTGGCAGCGCGTCGCACGGGCGCTGGCCGACGTGGAAACCTCCGACGAGCTGCGCACGCACTGGTACGAGCGCTTCCTGTGGGCGTTGCGCCGCGGTGCGATCCCGGCCGGCCGCATCACCTCCAACGCCGGCGCGCTGGAACACAAGCCGGCCACCAGCACCATCAACTGCACCGTCTCGGGCACCATCCGCGACTCCATGGACGACATCCTGGAGAAGGTGCACGAGGCCGGCCTCACGCTGAAGGCCGGCTGCGGCATCGGCTACGAGTTCAGCACCATGCGCCCGCGCGGCGCGTACGTCTCCGGTGCCGGCGCGTACACCTCCGGCCCGCTGTCGTTCATGGATATCTACGACAAGATGTGCTTCACCGTGTCCTCGGCCGGTGGCCGTCGCGGCGCGCAGATGGGCACCTTCGACATCGCCCATCCGGACGCCAAGGAGTTCATCCGCGCCAAGCGCGAGGACGGCCGCCTGCGCCAGTTCAACCTGCAGCCTGCTGATCACCGACGACTTCATGCAGGCGGTGGAGCACGACCGCGACTGGCCGATGGTGTTCCCGGTGCACGTGAAGGAACGCCACGAGATCGACCTGGACGACCCGACCAAGGTGATCTGGCGCGAGTGGCCCACCCACGAGAACTACGTCGACCGCGAAGACGGCCTGGTGGCCTGCAAGATCTACGGCACCATCCGCGCGCGGCACCTGTGGGACATGATCATGGTGTCCACCTACGACTATGCCGAGCCGGGCTTCATCCTGATCGACAAGGTCAACGAGATGAACAACAACTGGTGGTGCGAGCAAATCCGCGCTACCAACCCTTGCGGCGAACAGCCACTGCCGCCGTACGGCTCCTGCCTGCTCGGCTCGGTCAACCTGACCACCTTCGTGCGCGACCCGTTCGGGCCCAAGGCCCGCTTCGACTGGGACGAATACCGCGAGGTGGTCAAGGTGTTCACCCGCATGCTCGACAACGTGGTGGAGATCAACGGCCTGCCGCTGGAGCAGCAGCGCAACGAGATCCTGTCCAAGCGCCGCCACGGCATGGGCTTCCTGGGCCTGGGTTCCACCCTGACCATGCTCAAGATGCGCTACGGCACCGCCGACGCGGTGGCCTTCACCGAGGACGTCTCGCGCGAGATGGCGCTGGCCGGCTGGGAAGTGGCGCTGGAGCTGGCCAGGGAAAAAGGCCCGGCCCCGGTGCTGGCGGCCGACTACACGGTCACCGGCGACATGCTGCGCAAGCGCCCGGAAATGGTCGCCGACGGCTACCAGGTCGGCGACACCATCCCCGGCCGCGTGCTGCACGCCAAGTACAGCCGCTACATGCAGCGGGTGGCCACGGTGGCGCCCGAGCTGGTCGAGGCGCTGGCCGCCACCGGCGCGCGCTTCACCCACCACAGCTCGATCGCGCCCACCGGCACCATCTCGCTGTCGCTGGCCAACAACGCCTCCAACGGCATCGAGCCCAGCTTCGCCCACAGCTATTCGCGCAACGTGATCCGCGAGGGCAAGAAGTCCAAGGAAAAGGTGGAGGTGCTCAGCTACGAGCTGCTGGCCTACCGCTCGCTGATCAACGCCGAGGCCAAGCCGTTCACCGACGAGGCCGCCCACAAGCTGCCGGACTACTTCGTGGCGGCCGACGACATCAGCCCGAAGGAGCACGTGGACATCCAGGCCGCCTCGCAGAAATGGATCGACTCGTCCATTTCCAAGACCGCCAACGTGCCCACCGACTACCCCTACGAAGACTTCAAGGACATCTATTTCTACGCCTACAAACAGGGCCTGAAAGGGTGCACCACCTTCCGCTTCAACCCGGCCGCGTTCCAGGGCGTGCTGGTCAAGGAAGCCGACCTTGAAAGCACCCTCTACCGCTTCGAATTGGAAGACGGTAGCGTTATCGAACTGAAAGGCAACGAGGAAGTGGAGTACGACGGTGAAATGCACACCGCCGCCAACTTGTTCGACGCCTTGAAGGAAGGCTACTACGGCAAGTTCTAGCCGCCGTCCGGCCGTGGGGGAAACCCCGCGGCCGTGCGGCTGCCGCCGACTCGCGTAGCAGGCAACGGCAGTTCATAACAACGTCGGAGGGGAATCCCTGCAATGTCCATCGATAACGAAGTCGAAGTGAAAGACAGCTCCACGCCAGTCGTACCGGCAGCCGCCACCGAAGCACCGGCCGCCGCGCCGGCGGCCGCCCCGGTAGCCGCCAGCAAGAAGGCCGCTCCGAAGAAGGCCGCCGCCAAGAAGGCAGCACCGAAGAAGGCTGCTGCCAAGAAGGCCGCTCCGAAGAAGGCCGCTGCCAAGAAGGCCGCACCGAAGAAGGCTGCCGCCAAGAAGGCCGCTCCGAAGAAGGCTGCTGCCAAGAAGGCGGCACCGAAGAAGGCCGCGGCCAAGAAGGCCGCACCGAAGAAGGCTGCCGCCAAGAAGGCCGCACCGAAGAAGGCCGCTGCCAAGAAGGCCGCTCCGAAGAAGGCTGCCGCCAAGAAGGCCGCACCGAAGAAGGCTGCCGCCAAGAAGGCCGCTCCGAAGAAGGCTGCTGCCAAGAAGGCGGCTCCGAAGAAGGCTGCCGGCAAGAAGGCCGCCCCGAAGAAGCTGGCCGTCAACAAGACCGCGGTGAAGAAGTCCGCAGGCAAGAAGACGGCGAAGAAAGCGGCAAGCAAGAAGGCCGCACCGAAGAAGGCAGCCGTCAAGAAAGCCGCCAGCAAGAAGGCCACCCCCAAGGTAGCCAAGAGGTCCACTGCCAGCACCAAGGCGAGCGTCAAGGCAGCACCGGCCAGGAAGGCCGCCGCCACCAAGGCCGCCCGCAAGAAGTAAGTCGTTCCATCCGGCCCGGCCTCGTGCCGGGCCGGATGCTTTCCTTGCCTGCCGCGCGCCGACCTCAAGCCAATCCACACAAGTCAAAAGAAGCACACCATGGCGATCAAGATCGAACAGAAAATCAAGGGCTACAACGTGGTCAAGCCCGAGGACAAGGCCGCGCCGGCCCCCGCTGCACCCGTCGCCGCGCCCAAAGAGCCGGCCACGGCCGAAGTCATCCAGATGCACGAAAGTGTCGAGCGGCCCGAAACCCTGGTCGGCTCCACCTTCAAGATCAAGTCGCCGCTGTTCGAGCACGCGTTGTACGTCACCATCAACGACATCGTGCTCAACGCCGGCACCAAGCACGAACAGCGCCGCCCCTTCGAGATCTTCATCAACTCGAAGAACATGGACCACTTCCAGTGGATCGTGGCGCTCACCCGCATCCTGTCCGCCGTGTTCCGCAAGGGCGGCGACGTCACCTTCATCGTCGAAGAGCTGAAGGCCGTGTTCGACCCGCGCGGCGGCTACTTCAAGGCCGGCGGCGTCTACATGCCGTCCATCGTGGCCGAGATCGGCGCGGTGATCGAGCAGCACATGAAGAACATCGGGCTGATCCACGACCCGGAGATGGACGAGGGGACGCGCAAGCTGATTGCCGAGAAGCGGGCGCAGCTCGAAGCCGGGAACAAGAAGGCGACCGAGGCGGCGGCTGGGTCGGTGGAGACCGCGTCGGGGTTTCCGGCCAGTGCGACGTTGTGTGACAAGTGCAGCACGAAGGCGCTGGTGATGATGGATAACTGCCAGACTTGTTTGAATTGTGGGTATTCGAAGTGCGGGTGATCGACAATACTCTTTAGGTAGTAAAAAGGCAGCAGTGATGCTGCCTTTTTACTCTGTAAGCTTGGCCCGAGTCGATTACGTTCCAGAGGGTAGATTGATGATCGTTACGAAGTTAAACCTTAAGAACTGGCGGAACTTCAGATCGGCAACCGTCCATTTGCGCGATAGGGCTTTCATTATTGGTGTAAATGCTTCGGGGAAGTCAAACCTTCTAGACGTATTTAGATTCTTAAGGGATGTCGCCAAAGGTGCTGGTGGTGGGCTAGAAAAGGCGGTTTCTGACCGTGGCGGCATGACAAAGCTCCGGAGCTTATCAGCACGCAAAGACCCCGAGATCTCGATTGAAATTTCATTTGCGGAAAGTGCAGATTCTCCAGAGACGTGGCGGTACCTGTTGGGGTTCAAGAGTGAGGGTAAGGGAAAGCAGCGCGTATTTGTAACGCAAGAAGCGGTTTGGCGCGAAGGCAAAAAGCTATTTTCGCGCCCAGATGAAGAAGATAATGAAGATGACGCGCGCCGGACACAAACGTATCTCCAGCAAGTAAATGCGAATAAAGGTTTTCGCGAGCTGGTCGATTTCTTCCAAGGGATAACCTATCTACATCTTGTTCCTCAATTATTGAAATATCCGGAACAATTGAGTAGTTCTAGAATCGAGAGACGATCCTTTTGGACAAGGCTTTCTTGAAAGAGTGGCTCGCACGCCGAAGAAATTTCGTGAGGCTAGGTTAAGGAAGATCGAGGCAGCTCTCCGGATTTGCGTGCCACAGCTGAAAGAGCTCCGATTTCAGCAGGATGAAATTACTGGATACCCGCATCTTCACGCGTTGTACAGCATTGGCGGCCTAATGCTGGATGGCAACGTGAGGATCAGTTTTCAGATGGCACACTAAGATTATTGGGACTTATGTGGGTGCTCTTGGATGGCGATGGGATGCTTCTTTTGGAAGAGCCCGAGCTATCGCTAAACGACGCTATCGTCGCCAACATACCTTCGCTGATAGCCCGCATGCAGCGCGAAGCGAAATATCGTCGCCAAGTTATTTTGACTACGCATAGCGAAGTTCTCCTCCGTCAGCCGGGAATAGGGGCTGGAGAAGTAGTGAGACTGGTCACAAATAACGAGGGGACAAGCGTAGAGGCGGCATCGGAGCGTGATAACAAAATGCTCGAGTCAGGGTTGACTGTGGCAGACGTTTTCCTATCAAAGGTGCGCCCGAGAGGTGATTCGCAAATGGATCTTTGGAAATGACTCTATCCGTCACCTTGGCTGTAGAGGATGTCTTAAGCGAGGCAGTTGGGCGCAAGCTAATTGCGATGGCCAACCCGCAGTTTGTGGTGGAGCAGGTCATAGGCAATCAAGGTTTTGGATTTTTAAAAACGAAAGTTCGCGCGCTAAACAATGCAGCGCATAATGGAGTTGTTTCTATAATTATTGCTGATTTAGATGAATGTGGGTGCCCCGACAAATTGAGGAGGGACTGGCTCGGGCTGGATATTCACCCAAATCTTATGTTTAGGGTTGCTGTGAAAGAGGTGGAGGCTTGGCTGTTAGCTGATCATGTAGGATTGGCTAGCTATTTTGCAATTCCGGAAGGTCGAATTCCTCAGCTTTCAGACGCTATCGCTAATCCCAAGCAGGTTGTTGTTAACTTGGCGAGGCGCTCTAGGAAATCAAGTCTTAGGAAAGCGATGGTGCCGCTTAATAATTCACGTTCAGCGGTGGGTTCGGAATACAACAACTTCATGTTGGAGTTCATAAGGTCGGGATGGAGTTTAGCTAGAGCCAGGCGCCGATCGAGAAGTCTAGATAAAGCGTATATTGCACTTCAGAATTTTCGATTTGCCGGATAGTTAGCAAAGCCGGGCCGGAGCGCACTATTCTCCGAATAGAGGCATCCTTTTCAGGGGATCGCGAAGGTACGAGTGTTCCATTGGATTGATGGCAGGGGATACCATGTTTTGATAGAGCTAGACTCGGTCTTGGCGCGTTCTTGGCAGTGGCCTTCTCGGCGTAGTCCATAAATCAAAAGCGTCGAGTTATCATATGGTGGCGAGCAGGTGAAAGGCGAGGGCAAGATAGGGGCTTCGAAAAGCTTGGATACCGATAACTGCGGCGCTAATTGCAGCATTCATATCCCTTGTAAATGTACTGATCGCTAAAGATCAAAAAATAACGGATTCCGCCAGGCGTGGATCAATTCTGTTCGCGATGAGGTGTCTAGGTTTATTTCACTTGCCCTAGCCATTAGTTCGTTGCGGCACATAGTTGATGCACGTCACGGGGGACCAATCTAGCCGAGATCAAGCCTTAACCAGCGCGGAGTCGGCCATAAAAATCGAACGCGCGCGCTGTTCAGAGTGCAGAGCAAAAATACTTCTACATTCCTTAATCCCCGTGACGACCAGGTAATCATCCAGAAAGTTGAATCCGTATATAGAAGCAGTGCCTTGGCCTCAGATATCGATCATTTGGATATTCAAGGCCGATGCGAGGCATTGGCGACGGATATGCAGATTTTGCTAAAGGACGAGTGGGAGCGCGTAAAGCGGGGGAAGGCTGTACCGCACCGTGAAGTTGACAATTGTGATTGCGGTTGTCGTTCTATTGGTTTTCGCCGCGGTTACTACAAAGCTTTATTGACAGATAAACTAACTTAAGGGGACGGGGCAACTTAAGGAGACGGAGGTAATTGAGGCGGGCCAATTGCCTCCGTCCCTTTTAGCGCCGTCCCCTTTTTAGTGCCGCCGTGCTGGTCTCTAGCAGTTAATGGATAAGCCTGCCTTGCGCCCCGAGGGCTGCGAGAGTAAAAGCCTGCTGGGGGTATCCGCAAACAGCATGGAGAAGGGCATGAGGATGCATGTCAAGCAACATGATGCTTATAGCAGCGGATGCTGAGATTTGTGATCCTGTACCGCGGGCGACCATCGCCAAGGCATCAATGGACAAAACCAAGCACGCAATCAAGCGCGCGCAATCATGAAGCGGAGCCCAGCGCACTTGGCTGCGATGACCCGGCCGCTTGCCGAGCCTCGATCCTGGTAGACGCGGCATCAGAGGCAGGCAGGGAGGGCACATGTACGTTGGAGCACGGGGCTCTTGCGCTCGGATTTGAACTGAACCTATTTTGGACCCTTGCTTCGAAGATGAAAGCAAGGACGGGAGTGGTTAAGCAGTCTGGTGAAGTGCTTATCAAAGGAGGGATGCCATGAAGGCCAAAAGGCGTATTGCGTTTGTGTGTTTGGTGCTAGTTGCCAAGGGAGTGGCCGCGGCGGAGGACGAGGCAGGAGACCCCACTAAATATCTGCAAGGAATAGGGGCGGGGCCTGCATTCTATGTTCTGCATTACAATCGCGCCGTTATAGCTGATGTACGCGATGTTCGGTTGCGTGGGGACGGAACGATAGATGCTAGCGAGACGAGAACATCTACAAGCCTCGGGTTGGAGGTTCACTATAACTTTGGTCCTAAGTATACGTACACGCAATCAAGAACTAACCACACAGTTGTTGGTAAGGGTGGGTGGGCTATCTCACCCTATCTCGGGATTTTTGATGTTAGTAGCGGCGTGAATGGTATTGCGCTGGGCATTCTGGCCGGAGTTTGGCGGGCTGACAAAGATGGGCAGAATAAGAAAGCACTGAACGCGGGCATTGGTTACTTTGTACACAAGAATAGGCTTGTACTCGCGAACGATGTCCGCGACGGTGGGGTTCCTCCGGCAGCGCTCGAATCATCGGATTACACTCGAAGGCGCGATGTATCCGGCGTGACGTTAACTATTTCAGCGTCCATTGGATTTTAGAGAGCTACCAAGACAAGGATTAACCGCAAACTAACGGGGTCAGAGCCCGTATTAACACGAAAGATAGCCCCAAGAGCAGATTAACCTAAGAAATAAGGGGGCGGAGGGAATTAAAACTTGTCTAATTCCCTCCGTCCTCTTTGGGGGCACAGTCCGCCTTATGGTTCCTCGGCGTATTGGCCAATGATTGAGGAACGAAAATCTAAAGGAATTGATGTATGGATACTCCGCAGTCCGTCGCGCGCGGCGTCATTGCCATCTGGGTGAGCCTGTTTATTTCAGCTGCGGCAGTTGTGGTGGCCGCGCGAATGGGGCTTGTGGGCGCAGGTGAGTTTGCATTTGCCCTGGTTTTTTATGCGTTGCTCTGCATTGTCCCGTACAAAATCAGCAACGGAAGCAATGCCGCTCGTTACGTCTACTTTGTATTATGCGCGCTTGGAGTTCTTATCTCGTTCGCGGGCGTGGATGCGCTTACGAAACCAGAGCTGATTGCGAGCATTGTCGAGGCGCCGCTGACGATCTACTCAATCGTTCTGCTCGCCAAGCCGTCCTCGAACGCGTACTTTTCTCGCCGGCCCGCGACACGGGAATAAAAGGCGCGCGGAAAACCAGGATTAACCGGATTAACCGGGTCCCAGCAACTAAAGGGGACGGAGGTAATTAAGGCGGGATAACTGCCTCCGACCCTGAGGTTTCCCCACGTTTCCCCTTGGCAGATCAGCATGTTGGCGCTGGTCCAAGAAAAGGGGTCAGGTTCATTTTCCAGCGTGCAAAAGTTTGAGGTAGCAGGCTGACGTTCACTTGTCGAGCAAAGCGAAAAGGGAAAAGGCGTCAGGTTCATTTATCTAGCGCTTGGAAGTGAACCTGAGATAGCCCGGGTTGGACGGACGCCTTTGAATGGGGAAATTCCCGGGAGATTAACCGGGTCAGAGCCCCTTATCGGACTTGAGGGGACGGAGGCAATTAGGGCGGCCTAATTGCCTCCGTCCCCTTTTCCGGCGGACGTCCCCTTTTCTAGAACATGGAGTACCTTCGCCTTGGTCCTGGTCGGGCCTCCAGGCAGCAGCGCGCCCTTGGATCGGAGCGCTTCCAGCAACAAGTGGGAGCGACGCTTGGTCGCTGCGCGCGAGTCCGGCCGGCGCATCGGCCCGTGACGGACAAGAAGGGGCTCGACAAGAAGGGGTTATGGCCCTGTTCCGTGCGGTCCTCGACGATTCGAACTGGAAGATGTCCCTGACAGCTATCCCTTCAGAAACCGACGTTCTTGACGATAGAATTATCCGGCCATCAGCAAGGCCGCGTAGGCATGGACCTCACAGGTCCGGCCCAAGTAACCCACAGGGAGATCGAGCAGTGGTCACCGAGTACAGCGACGCCAAGAGCAAACCCAACGAAGCCAATCCGTTGCGGATCTCAAACTTCTTTCACCTCGTTGTGGGGTCTATCAATCTACTCGCAGGCGGCGTCGTGGCATTTCTGCTCACGCGTGAAACGCATAGCCTGGGTATGACGGTGATGCCCACGATCAGCATTGCCGCCACGTTGATGGTGCTCGGTCTGACCCAGGTGTCGCGTGTCTGGCGCGACGAGAAATTACGTTTCCACCCTGATGACATCGGCCGGTTTGCGGTACCGGAAAAATTTGCGAAAAACGGGAAGCCCGACGAGGCCGGGTATCTGGTCGACGTCTTGAACAACGGCGTGCAGCCACTGAGGACGCCGGACAACGCGCTGCTCAACAAACTCTACAATCTGCTGCCCCGACTCGAGCTGGCGCCCGAGCTGGTGCGGTGGCATGCCGAGACTCAGGCGTTCCGCATTGCCAGGCTGGTGGTAACAACGCTGGGTTTTCTGTTGGCCTGGCTGTTTGCCAAGCCGGATATTTTCGCCTGGATGGCGCCGGTCTACCTGTTTCTGGCCATCAATCCGATGGCAATCCTGCGCACGCTTGCACGGGGCGGCGCTGGCGACGAGCAGTTGGCGAGGCCCGCGGCCCCTACGGCGTATGGCTCCGTGACGCTCGTGATCTTCTCGATTTTTGCGCCCGTTCTGCTTGGTCTGGCGCCGCCCGGTCTGCTTCCTCCCGCACCCTATGCCACCTCGACCATCGTCATTCCGACGATCGTGGCGATGGCCAGCTTGCTGCTGGCCAGTACGCTTTTCATCGCGGCGCTCAAGTTGCAGACGCGGGATCTCACGCAGTCAGGGGTGAATCACCACGTCCGCAAGGATCTGAGCGTCCCAAATCTCAGCAGCGGGCTGATCGACAGGCTGGAGAGCGAACTACCCTTTCCACGAACCGTACTGTCGCGGAATACCGGCTGGCAGCAGGACGGCAACTTTGGTGGAAGTCTGCTGGCGGAAACCGAACCGAAGCTCAACGCAAGGAGCAGCCAGGGCAGTCTGGTGGAAGCCATCGGGGCGGCCTGGCGCGACAAGGAGCAGTACGCCCTGGTGGCACTCGGGGCGGTAGGCATGGTGGCGGGCCTTTGTGCGACTGCGCTGGTCTTCGTGTTCACTCGCAATCATCTTCCGGCCGTGGGCCTCACGTCGCTGGCTCTGTTCTCGGCCTCGCAATTCGCGCTTTTTGCCGCCCGCGGCATGTGGAATCGCGTGGAGTTCACTTCGAGCGTGTACCGCATCCATTACAAGGGCAGCTATCGACAGGCTCAGCGCACGGCAGGCAACAGCGTGACGGGGACCGGTACCCTGACAGAGAGCACCACGCGCGTAGAGCACGTCGATTTCCGGGTCTGCGTCGCACGAGTTCAGAGTGTCACCTTTGCCCGGAAGGGCTTGCGGTATATCCAAAGCCTCGACCTCAAGCCGCAGGAATGCGAGGAGCAGTTCAGGCGTATCGAGGACTTCTACAGCGACGTCATGCAGCGCAAGGCGCAGGCGTATAGCGAGGAGGGCATGGTGCGCAAGCTCGTCCACGGGCACGGCAGCGCACCCGATCCATCGGTCGCGCTGCTGGCGGCCGAGGCGCCGGTCGACCAAGCACCCGAGGAGTAGCCGCAAAACCGGGTCCCAAATAAGGGGACGGAGGCAATTAAGGCAGGTTAATTGCCTCCGTCCCCTTTTCCTCCCTTTTCCTCCGCGGATGGGCACATGCTCTGGCCGTTCACATCCACCGCCGAGTCGATGCGCGCAATGTGCCTGGCGGCGCCCAGGCCCAGAAAAAGGGGTCAGGTTAGTTAATTCGTGCAAATAACCGGGTCAGAGCTGGTCAGAGCCCCTTACCTCTGCTCGAGCCCGCGATGGCGAGGTTTGCCCTTGCTTCGTGATGTCGAGAGAGAGAGCGGGACCAGCCCAGGTTCCATCCGGCGGGTGAACCTGGCCGTCTCTGGTGGCCTCCGCCCCATCAGGCTGCGCGCGGCAGTGCTTCCCGAGTGCACCCGACTCCCGGTGCTACCCGATGTCGCGCTCGGTCGGAGCGGACCTACGCGACGCCATTTGGGGCAGAGTTGACGCACGTCAAGTTGCGTCCCACGCGCTCGGCTAGCTTTCCCGGTGCAGGGGCATTCGTCCCGTACCGGCGGTCCGACCGTCTTGCACGGGTGCAAAGGGCGACTCGCCCGGAGGCAGTTATGAAACTGACAATGCACAAGTGTGTCAGAAAAGGGGTCAGGTTCATTTATCCAGTGCTGGGAAGTGAAACCGATGCCGTTCTGGCTGGCAGGCCTTCCGTCCGGCCCCCGGGGCCGCGCAGGGAGCTTCATCAGAGCCCCTGATGTGTAACAGCTCGCACAAAGCGGAAGGTTTCGCCACTGCTCGCCAGCGTCAGCGCAAAACAGTGATTTCGCGCGAAAGCGAAGCTCGACAACGACGTGGGCCACCTTGCTTGCAGGCGTTGCCGTGCCAATGGGTGAAACTTGCGGACTGACAAGGAATCCACGTGAATAAAGTTGCCCTCTGCATCGGCATCATGCTTGGCGCTATCGCCGCCACCGCGCAGGCTGCTGCAGCCGCGGACCAGCATTCCCCTTCAGCGGATGCACTGAGCAAGACGGTCTCCCGGCTGGATACTGAATTGTTCGATGCCTTCAATCATTGCGACGCCCCCGGCGAACTGCAAAAGCACGCGGGCTACCTGGCAAGGGGCCTGGAGTTCTATCACGACGAAGGTGGCGTGACCTGGACGCGTGCCGCCTACCTCGCCAACACGGAAAAGAACGTGTGCGGCCATTTCCGGCGCGAACTCGTTCCTGGCAGCCTCCGGATTTTCCCGATCAGGGATTTCGGCGCGATCGAGCAGGGCTGGCACAAGTTCTGCGACCTGAAGACCGACCAGTGTTTCGGTGAAGCCCGGTTCCTGATCGTCTGGCGGCACCTTGCCGGGAAATGGGAGGCGACCCGTATCCTCAGTTACGGACACCGCCCGATTACACCCGGTTCCGGCGAACGTTCCGGTTCGGGCTCGTGAAGCTGGCCGTGGCCCGCAAAGTGGGACGATAGCCGGGACCGAAGCAATCAGGCGGGATAAATGCCTGCGTACCTCTCATGGCGCAACGGCCTCCCAACTGGTGGCCGTCGACATCGTTGCGCGCGTTGCCCTGTTGATCCTGAGGTGGGAGCCAGTGAATGGCTCCGGATGCGGGTGAGCGGTTGTGCCGTGCCGGCCCGTGTAGGGGATTCCTGATAGCCGCAAGGGGCCTGCATACCTAGAATGCGAGGCCCGCTGCGGGAGCGGCGGGTTCGGATACCAGAACCAACAGCAGGAATGCATTCAATGAAAACCCTTATCAGCGCGACCGCGGGCCTGGCGTTCGCCCTCGCGGCTTCTTCCGCCATGGCTGCCGACGGCCAGGTATTTGTCAATGCCGGCCTGGGTCAGTCCACGTACCACGCCAGCGTTGGCGCCGTTGGCGACAACACGGCTACGGCGACCGCTCTGCGAGCGGGTTATGTCTGGCGGGGATCGATGGATCTCGGCGTCGAAGGCGGTTATGTCGACCTCGGCAAGGCCAGCGGTAGCACGGGCCTCACGGTGCTTGAAGAAGGCACGGTCAAGGTGAAGGGGTGGTTGCTTGGTCTCAACGGCAAGTACCACTTTGCGGATACCTGGTACGTGTCGGCCCGAGCGGGCTTCATGCGTGACACCGTCGATGCCACCTACCGCTACAGCGACCCGGTCACCAGCACCTACGCCAGCGGCAGCGCAGACGGCACCAGCTGGTATGGCGGCGTCGGTTTCGGCTACGACTTCCAGCGCGGCTTCAGCCTCGGGCTGAACTACGACAACTACCATGCCAAGGCAGACACCGATGCCGGTAATGTGTCCGGCAATATCGGCACGTACATGGTGACGGCCGAATACCGGTTCTGAGGAACGGCATTCGGGAGGAGGGAACGGCCGCCTCGCGCGGCCGTTTTCTTGTTCATCGCGCTTTATCGGGGGCGGCGGCCCTGAGCTGAGCGACCACGGCGCCAGAGACCGTTGCGAATCTGGCAGTGGCTGGGCAGGCCCAAGCGGGTAGAGAACACCCCTTCCGGTTATCGCGTCTGACTCGAAACCGGATCACTGCGCGTGTCGCGCGAGACGAAGCGGACCTGGCCTTCCGGCCTGGCTGTGTTTCTGCCGGAGCCCCAGGCCGCCTGGCGGGCCAGGAGGCGCGGCATCGGCGCCGGGACGCGCGGAGCCAGAAAAGGGGTCAGGTTCATTTTCCAGCATGCGCGCGTGCGTTCGTGCGATCTCTCGGAGCTTAGGAGATCGAAGGGTCAGCTTCACGTGGATGCGCAACCGGCCGCATGCAGTCGTCCCGGAGCGGGGTCAGAATCACTGGCGACGCACCATGAAGTGGATCCGTCTTTCTGTCTTGGCCATGCTGGGTGGATGCCTGACACCTCTTGTCTTCGCTTGAAAAAAAGCCCGGAACCGCAGTCCCGGGCCTTGCTTCGTGCGTCGGATGCTACGCCGACGTCAGGTGAAGCCGAAGATCAGTGCTTGGTGGCCTGTTTCGGCTGAAGGACGGCGTCGATCGAATGGATGATGCCATTGCTGGTGGCGATGTCATCGCCCAGCAGGCGCGCGTCGTTGATGGTGAGCTTGTTGTCGCGCTTGCTGATGTGGGCGGAGTCGCCTTGCAACATCTTGGGGTTGCTGAGGTTGCCGACTTCGGTCGTGCTGGCCCGCCCGGGCATCACGTGGTACTTCATGACTGCGATCAGCTGCGCCTTGTTCTCCGGCTTGAGCCAGTTCTCCAAGGTGCCCTTCGGAAGCTTGTTGAAGGCCTCGTCGGTGGGGGCGAAGACGGTGTACGGGCCCGAGCCCTTAAGCACGTCGGTCAGATCGGCGGCATCGAGTGCCTTGCGCAGTATGCCGAAAGAGCCTTGGCTGGCTGCGGCGTCGATGAGGTTGGTGGTGGAAACGCTGGAGACATGAGCATTCATGGGGATTCGCCTTTGAGACGGACACCGCTTTTGCGGTATCGAAAGCGGCCGAGGCCGCAACCCCGACGTAAGGTCGGGGAAGTACTCAGTGGCGTTAGGTGAGCGTACCGCGGGGCTGAGGTGTGCAGCAGGATGGAATTTCCGGCACAGGGGCAGCATGCGCTGATGGGTGTTAGCTGGCTGTGACCCGGTTGTTGGGCGGCACCGGGGTCGTCATGCCGCCGCCGGGTCGATCGGCACGTAGGCCTTCTTCCACGCATCGCCGAAGAGCAACAGCCCGTGTTGCCGCTGGCCACCAGCCGCTGTGTTTCATGCGGCGCCAGGATCGCGCCCGTCACCGTTCTGCTAAGGGCCGTGTCGCACAAGAGTGCCAGGGGCAACCGATTGGACGGGCGCAAGCGATGCCTTCATGTGACGCGTTCGCCGGCCGCCACGCGAACGGAAGGTTCACCCACGGGCGATGGAGCGATGGTCAGCCGGATCCGCCCCGAACCGCGGTCCAGGCGCAGCTGACGATGCCGGACCAGATAGAGCACCCCCACCACCGCCGCCGCCACGCCCGCCAGCGCACCCACGCCCAACGCCCAGCGCGCGCCGTAGTGATCGACCACCCAGCCAACCAGCGGCGCGCCGATCGGGGTGCCGCCCATCACCACCGCGATGCGCAGCGCCAACACCCGCCCCCGCATGGCGCGTTCGGTGGTCAGCTGCATCATCGAGTTGCTGCCGGTCATGAAAGTCAGCGCGGCCAGGCCGACGAAAAACAGCACCAGCCCGAACAACAGGGGACTGGGCATGATCGCGGCCAGCGCCACGGTGATGCCGAAGGCGGCGGAGGAGACCGCCATCAGCACCATGCCGGGGTGCTCGCGCCGGGCCGACAGCAGGGCGCCGCTCATGGTGCCCGCGGCCATGGCCGAGGTCAGCAGCCCATACTGGCTGGAGTCGCCGTGGAATACGGTAACCGACATGGTGGAGACGAAGATCGCGAAGTTGAAGCCGAAGGTACCCAGCAGAAAAAGCATCAGCAGCACCGCGGTGAGGTCAGGCCGTTGCCACACATACCCGAAGCCCGCGAGCAGACTGCCGCGGGTGCGGGCAGGGCGCTCGTGCGTGTGCAGCTCGTGCACGCGCAGGAACAGCAGCGAGACCAGTACCGCGGCATAGGAGCCGGCGTTGATCAGGAACAGCCAGCCTTCACCCACGGCCGCGATCAGCAAGCCGGCGACCGCCGGACCGATCATCCGCGCGGCATTGAACGAGGTCGAGTTGAGTGCCACCGCATTGGCCAGGTCCTCGTCGCTGACCAGGTCGGAAACAAACGCCTGCCGTGCGGGTGCATCGAACGCCGTGACACAGCCCAGCAGCAGCGCGAACCCGTACACCTGCCACAGCTGCACCGTTCCGGTGACGGTAAGCAAACCCAGCCCCAGTGCCAGGATCCCGGAGATGGCCTGGGTGGCGAGCAGCAGCTTGCGTCGATCCATGTGGTCGGCGGCGAAGCCGGTCAGTGGCAGCAGCAGCAGCGGCGGCCCGAACTGCAGCGCCATCACCGTGCCCACCGCGGTGGCGCTATGGCGGGTCAGTACGGTCAGCACCAGCCAATCCTGGCCGATGCGCTGCATCCAGGTGCCGACATTGGAAACCAGGGCGCCGCCGGCCCAGACCCGGTAGTTGAATTGTCGCAGTGCGCGGAACGTGCTTTTGCCTTTCATGGTCCGGTCGGGGTCGATCGCCGTGTGGTCGCCGTGGAAACGGTAGAACAGGCGGACGGAGAGGGGCGAGCCAGGCAGCATGCCAGAGCCGGCCGCCAGCATATCGGCATCGTTGCGAAGAAGGGGTCACCCATGCGCTGCCGGGGTCTGCGCGACGTGCGTCGCGCGACCTGGCCCTTCGGCGTTTTCCCGGCGCGCTGGAGGGAAGCTGCTTTTGGGGGCCGGTGGCGTCGGGCATGACCAATGACCCTTCGTCGATGGTCGCTTCGCAGGCTAGGCTTCGCAACGGCCGCTCCGGTGGGCACGTGTTGCCTGCCATCCGGCCGCGGAAGGCTTTCCGCTCGGCGCGCGGTGCGTGCCGCGGAAGAGCCGTCCGGCTTGCCGCGGGCGATTCGGCCAAACCCCTGGCCCGTCCGCGGTTCCCCCATAGAACCAAGAAAAGGAATATCCATGAACAGGTCTCTCTCGACCCAGGCCCCGGCGCGTCGCCGCGGCTTTGCGACCCTGGCGCTGGCGGCCCTCGTTGGCGCCGTCGGCCTGGGTGGCTCGGCCCTGGTCCATGCACAGTCCACCGCTGGCGTGGTGTTCGGCAACGCGCCGGCGGGCGACACCGTCACGGCGCGCAGCACCATCAACGGCACCCAGCGTGAAGTGCACGTGGCGAGCAATGGCCGCTACGCCATCCGGGCGCTGCCGGTGGGCGTCTACGACGTCATCCTGACCAAGAACGACGAGGTCGTCACGCAGAAGCTGAAGGTGCCGGTCATCGTGGGTCGAAGCATCAAGGTCGACTTTGCATGCGTAGGGGGCGGCTGCCGCCAGGCTTCGGCCACGAGTCAGCAGTAAGCCACCGGGCAGGTCGGTCAGTCAGTACGCTGACCGCGAACGATGGTGGCCCGGCACCGCCAGGTGCCGGGCCTCTTGCAGCGATCGCACAAGCCATGCGGCCACCATTTCGGCGCCCCAGCCGCCGCCGCTTGGCAAGACTCGTCGGACTCGGTGTCGCAGCGGCTTTTCAATCAAACGGGGCGGGCGAACCAAGCCGGCGAGCCGCCATCAGGGCGCAGTGCAAAGCTGGACCAGCTTGGCGACGGTGTTGATGTTGCGGCCGGTGCCGTCTTTCGCGGCGGGGATCGTCAATCGCGAGTCCGCCATGCCCTCGCCGTAATGCACGTAGATCTCGCGCTCGCCGCAGGCGAGGCGCTCCCGCTTTCGATGCCTGATGTCGTCCAGTGCACCGGCGGGTGGTGCACTGTCGAGAAAGATCACCACCACGCGGTTGCCGGGTTCCTCGGGGTAGGGGTTGCTGGCCAGAACCCGGGCCAGCTCGGCCGCACTGCGTACCAGCACGCCGACCGGTTTGCCGGCGTAGTTGTGCAGTTGCTGCTGCAGCTTTGTCTTTACCGCTTCTTCGCCAAGCTTGCTTGTGAAAAGTACGTTGCCGCTGGCGATGTAGGTGCGTACCGCGGCGAAACCCGCCGCTTCGCAGAGGCTTGTGAGGTCGCTCATCGGCAATTTGCCGGTGCCGCCGACATTGACGGCGCGGAGCAGGGCTATGTACTGGGTCATCGCGTCGCTCCAGAAGCACTTGGCCTGGGCCAGTCAGGATAGGAAAAAAGGCGGTCCGCGCACATCGCAGCTCGATCTGGATGGCTGCGGCTCGCGCTCACGCGTCGGTATCGCGTCCGAAGCGCGGCAGGTTCCAGTGGTAGCGCAGCGAGACGAAGCGCAGGCCGAAGCAGAAGAGGATCGGTAGCCAGGTGGCCCATACCGCCGGCCAGTGCGCACGCTCGCCGACCACCGCCAGGGTGGCGCCGGCAAGGGCGGCCAGCGCATAGATCTCCTGCTGCAGCACGATCGACACACGCGCCAGCAGGACATCGCGGGCCATGCCGCCGCCGATGGCGTTGATCATGCCCACCAGGATCGCGACCTCTGCATTGTGGCCCAGCAGCAGCGCCTTGTGCGCGCCGTACACCGCGAACAGGCCCAGCCCCATGGCGTCGAACAGGCGCACGGGGTAGGTCAGCCGCTCCACCCAGCGGTAGGCCACGATGGTGAGCAACGCGGCGCTGATGGCGGTGACCAGGTAGCGCCAGTCGGACAGGCCCGCCGGCGGCACCGCGCCGATGCACAGGTCGCGCACGATGCCGCCGCCGCACGCGGTGATGAAGGCGATGGTGAGGATGCCGAACAGGTCGAGCTGGCTGCGCCGCGCGGCGGTGGCGCCGCTGATCGCGAACGCGAAAATGCCGGCCAGGTCGACCAGGTTGAAAAGCAGCTGTTCGTTCATCGCTCGGCCGAGACTCCTGCGCGCCGACGCGCGGCGGACTCCGCGGTCAATCTAGCCCATCCGTGGCCCGCCTGCGACGCGCGCAGACAAGGGGAAGGGGCCTGCTGTCAACGAAAGGAGGCCATGGCGCCTCCCGCGGGATGACTCGATCGGCCGGCTCGGTCTCTCCGGTTCTGGAAATCCTTACCTGCCGCCGGTGTGGCTTCGCGGCGGACGGAGGATTGCCATGCAGGACGTCTTGCCGTGGGCATGTCGCTTCTGCCAGTGGGGTGGCTCTGCCGCTGTCTGCATGGCTGTCCGATAACCACGGAAGAACCAGGAGCTGCGCGGCATGGGTGGTTGCGACAGCCGCGATGGCAGGTTCGTCGCTGTGCCGATCTGCCTGGTCGAGCGAGGGAACCGACCTTCGGGGCCGGGACCAGGCGCGCTATTCGCTGCCGTGCTCGGGGCCTGTGCCGGGCGGGCGTTGCCGTGCCGCCATCGGGGTGCCCGGGGCGCCCGCCGCCCACAGCCTGCGCAACTGCCTCGCCGATCCCAGCCCGGCACGCTCGGCGGCCCGTTCCACGGTGTCGCCGGTGGCCAGGGCCTGCCTGGCCAGTGCAAGCCGCAGGCGCGCGTGATAGTGGTTGATCGACATGCCGCTGGCTTCGCGAAAACGCCGCGTCAGGCTGCGCACGCTCATGTGCCCGATGTCGGCCAGGCGCGCCAGCGGCCAGTGCTCGGCGGGCGCGCGCACCAGAGCTTCCTGGACTTGATGGATGCGCGCATCCATGTGGTTGCGCCCCTCCAGCCATGGCGACAGTGCCGGGTCGCCGGGCGCACGACGCAGGTAGACTGCCATGTCGCGCGCCACCGCCGCCGCCAGCCGCGGCGAGCCGAGCTCGGCGATCAGGTGCAGTGCCAGGTCGATGCCCGCGGTCACCCCGGCGCTGGTATACACGCCGCGGTCCTCGACGAAGACGCGACTGTCCAGTACGTCCGCCGAAGGCGCCAGATGCGCCAGCGCGTCGAGCAGCGTGTGATGGGTCGTGCAGCGGCGGCCATCGAGCAGGCCGGCAGCCGCAGCCAGCAGGGCGCCGGAGCAGACGCAGGCGACCGGCCTGTCAGATGCGCACCGGCGCAACCAGTCGACCAGCGCGCGGCTGCCCGCGCCGGACAGCAGCTGCCCGCTCGCGCCTACCGCGCCACACACCACCGGCAGCACGTCATCGTCCAGCCGCGGTGGAAGCGGCTGTACCCCGGCAAGGCCGACGCCGAGCGAGGTCGACGCCGGCTCGCCATCGCGCACCGGGGCCACCGCCCGCAGGCGCAGTGGCAAGCCCATCGACGCGGCGATGCGGAACGCGTCGGCCGCGCCGGCGAAGTCCAGCAGGAGCAGCGCCGGCGGCAGCACGAAGCAGATTTCAGCGATCGGCGAGGACGTCATCGACGGTGCGGATGCGGGCAAAGCGGCCATCGAGAACCAGTTCCGTGCGCTGCTTGATCTCCTGCGCATCGTACCGGCGTCCGCTGCCGCTGTGGACCATCGGGAAGGTGAGCGTCGCCTCGGTCACGTAATCGACCTGGAAGCCCAGATCCGAAGCTACGCGCGCGGTGGTTTCGCAGCACTGCTCGGAGCGGATGCCGGTCACGATCAGCCGGTCGATGCCGCGCTCGCGCAACCACGCCTCCAGGCCGGTGTCGGTGAATGCGTTGTGCACGTGCTTGTGGAACACCGCCGCGTGCTGCTGTGGCACCCAGTCCATCGGACGGACCAGGCCGGAGCTGGCATGGAAGTGTGCATCGCCGTCCTCATGAAGGATGCGGACGATCGGCCAGCCACGTTCGGCGGCGCCATCGAGCAACTGGAGCAGGCGCTGGCGGAACACAGGCACATCCTCCTCGCGCCAGTACGGCGCATGCAGGAAGGACTGCTGGACATCGATGACGAGGACGGCGGGTGTGTCGGACATGGGGCGACTCCAGTGGGTGGGAGGTCGCCACTCTAGGCGGCCTCCAGCCGGCCAACGAGCATCGCAAGGGACCGTATGCGGACGGATCGGGCCAATCGCCTGTCGCACCGGAGGGCGGCCGGGAAGCGGCAGCGGGGCGTTGTGCGCGTCCCTCCGGGCGGCGCGAAAAAGCCGCGTGCCGGAGCGGGGTCGACAAGCCGTCAGTGGCGGCGCAGGGGCTGCATCGGAGGCTGTCTGGGCGGGCCAGTCGCCCGCGGTTGAAGGACGCGCGGGTGTTGCGATGTCGCCCACGCGCGGAGCGCCATTCCGGGGCCCGACCGTGCCGGTTACGGGCGTGGCGACGCCGGCGGTTGTGCGATTCGAATGCGCGTCGCGCCGCTACACGGGCGCTTCCTTTCGGACATCGGGTTCGTCGATGAAACAGCCAAGGGCCCGGGTAGCCATCCAGGGTCGACAGCGCGATGTGCGCCGGAGCGCCGCGCCGCGCGGGCGTGTCGGCGCGGGCCTGATAACCTTGCCCGCTTGTCCTGCGCCGGAACCCGATCGATGGATCCCCTGTTCGAAGAGCTCGACTATTGTCCCACGCCGATCGGGCCGGTGAGCCTGCGCCGGCGCATGGAGCTGACCGTCAAGCAGGTGGTGTATGAGGTAAAGCTGGGCGACGAGTTCCTGATGTCCAGCCTGTTCACCGCGTCGGAGGAGGCGCTGGCCAGGCTGGGGCTGGCGGCGCTCGATGGCGACGGGCTGGAGGTGGTGGTCGGCGGCCTCGGCCTGGGCTATACCGCGCGTGCGGTACTGGAGGACGCCCGGGTCGGTGCGCTGGCGGTGGTCGAGTACCTGGTGCCGGTGATCGCCTGGCACCGCGAAGGCCTGCTGCCGCTGGGGCCCGAACTGACCGGCGACCGCCGCTGCCGTTTCGTGCAGGGTGACTTTTTCGAGCTCGCCGGCTCGGCCGAGGGCTTCGATCCGGACCGGCCGGGCCACCGCTTCGATGCCATCCTGCTGGACATCGACCATTCGCCCGAGGCGCTGCTGGACGAGCGCAGCAGCAGTTTCTACCTGCCCGACGGCCTGCGCGCGCTGGCCCGGCACCTCAAGCCCGGCGGCATCTTCGGCCTGTGGTCGAACGATCGCCCCGATCCGGCCTTCACCGACCGGCTGGCCGGCGTCTTCGCGCATGCATGGGCCGAGCCGGTGACCTTCGACAACCCGTTGCTGGGGCAGCCGTTCACGCAGACCGTGTACCTGGCGCGCGCCGGAAGTAGCGCCGTGCCGAACCCGCGACCGACGAAGGCGCCTCGATCCGGCGCGCTGTCGTAGCACGGATCCCGAGAGGGGGCGCGGCAGCGCATCCATGGCAGCGCCCGCTGTCGATCGACGCGCCCTGCGGGCAACGCTTGCGGTCCCGGGGAACGGCGAGAAAAAGCTGCCTGCCCCTGATACCGTTCGCCTCGATGGCCTGCACGTCCACAGGAGACACCCATGGATCCCGACTTCTGGCACCAGCGCTGGCGTGAAGGTCGCATCGGCTTTCACCAGGACCGGCCGACGCCGCTGCTGCTCGAATACTGGCCGGTGTTGGGGCTGGCGCCGGGCAGCGAGGTGTTCGTACCGCTGGCCGGCAAGTCGCTGGACCTTGCCTGGCTGGCGGCGCAGGGTCACCGGGTACTGGGCGTTGAGCTGTCTGCACTGGCGGTCGAACAGTTCTTCGCCGGTCAGGGGCTGACGCCGCAGGTGCATGACACGCGTTACGGTCGCCACTACCAGGCAGGCGGTATCGAACTGATCTGCGGGGATGCGTTCGGGCTGGATGCCCAGGCGCTGGCGGGATGCTCGGCGGTGTACGACCGCGCGGCGCTGATCGCCCTGCCGCCATCGCTGCGCCGCCGCTACGTGCGCGAGCTGCATGCGCATCTGCCCGCCGGCTGCCGCGGCCTGCTGATCACCCTGGAGTATCCGCAGCAGGAAAAGCAGGGGCCGCCGTTCGCGGTGTCCGAAACCGAAGTGCGCGATCTGTATGGTCACGACTGGACCGTGCAGACGCTGCAGCGCCGCGACATTCTCGCGCAGCAGCCGGGGTTTGCCGCCGAAGGGGTGAGCGCGCTGGAGACGACGGTCTACCGGTTGTCGCGCAGGGGCTGAGCCTGCTCGGCCACTGCCGCGTTCAAGCTTCAGTCGCGCGCGATTTGCGGCGAGCCGGCTCCGGAGCGTTCGCGCGCGCCATCGGCGTGGGGAAGCCGACGACGGTGGCGTGCGACGGCGCGATGGAGCGTTCGATGTTCGCTCGCCTCCTTGCTCTGCCGAGGCCCGAGCGAGCGGACCGCAACCGGGTGGACACGAATCCGGCCGCGCTCTGTCGCACGCTCGCTGACGCTACGCAAGACCGGCGCGAGACGGACGTGACCCCGGTGCATCGAGCGCCACGCCAGCGATCGCCGCGAGGACTCGAGCGGTCGCGGACGATGGCGATCGCGCACGTGGCGTTGCGCGCCACGCATGCCCTCTTTCGATAGTCTCCGTTACGCCGCAAACATGATCTGAATCAACAAGCGCCGGATCCAGCGGCCTAGGCTCGCGACAGGTTCTTCCACCCCGTGCGTTGCGCTCGATACACCAGTGTGTACGTCCCCGCTGACCGATGGCGAAGTCTTCGGCCGGGACAGGGCACGCGGCATGTTGCACACCCCGGTGGCCAGCCTCCGGCGAGCGGATGCTCGGCGGTCACGGACGCGGATGGGCGTCGCCGACCCCGCTCCGCCAATGCATCCAGGGAGATCTTCCCATGGCTACCAGAAGGCAATTCCTGCAATCCTCGCTGTGTCTCGCGCTGGCTCCGCTGCTGCCGCGGCTCGCCCTTTCCGCAACCACCGTGCGCGTGCGCCCCGACTGGGAAACGTTCCGGTCCAGTCCCCTTTTCCCGGTGTTCGTCCGCGCCATCGGTGCCATGCGCGCCAACCTGCAGTCGGCCGATCCGGCCAGTTGGCTGTATTGGGTCGATGTACACAAGCAGGCATGCCCGCACCGGCTGCCGTACTTCCTGGCCTGGCACCGCGGCTTCCTCAGGCGCTTCGAGATCCAGCTGCGCAGGATATCGGGCCGCGCCGACCTGGTTCTGCCGTACTGGGACTACTACCGCGATCCGCGCCTTCCGGTGGAGTTCAACGATGACGCCTCGCCGTTGTGGCGGCCCAATCGGGTCGGCGACAACGTCGCCGCGGCGCTGACGCTGGACCCGTTCGACGACCGTCTCATCCGCTTTCCGCGTGGTCGCACCGATGCGTTCGAGCCGGTGCTCGAAACGGCACCGCACAACCCGGTGCACAACCTGATCGGCGGCGCCATGGCCAACGTGTCGATCTCGCCGCTGGATCCGGTTTTCTGGGTCCACCACGCCAACATTGATCGACTGTGGGTTGCCTGGGTGAACGCGGGTGGCTCGCGGCGGATGCCCGCCGCGACCAACAGCTACTGGTCGGGCTACTTTCATTACGGCTCTGCGGTGCCCGCACTGCCGCGGCTGAAGACCCGCGACACCTTGAGCCTGGGTTATCGCTACCAGGATCCGTCGCCGCCGCAGATGCCGTCCGATCCATATGGCGGCGCGGTCTCCGCGCTCGGGGGGGCGGCGAGTACCGACCCGCTGGCGCCGGGCGAGGCGCGTCCGCTGTCGCTCGGCGAGGCATCCGTGGGCATCGCCGTGCAGCTGGGGGCGGACGCTCGTTCCCGCGTGCGCTCGATGCTGATCGAGCCGGCCTCCACCGGCCGTATCGGTGCCGACACCCTGACGCTGGTGCTGGACGACGTGCGGCTGGCCGGCCGCGGCAAGAGCGGCGGCTATTTCTACCGGGTGTTGCTTGGCCTGCCCGCGCCGGCCGGCGGCTTGCGGGCGCCGCGATACGTCCTGCTCGATACGCTGGGGCCGTTCGAGATCGGCGCCGCGCGGATGCGGATGCGGATGGGCAGGCATGCTGCCATGGGTGTCGGTCCGATGGGCGCGGAAAGCGGCCCGCTGCGGCTTGCCTACCCGCTCGGCGATGCGCTTCGAAAGCTTCAACCGGACAGCCTGGAGCGACTGTCGGTGGCGTTCGTGCGGGCCGACGCAGGCGGCAACACGCCGCGCGGCGAAGTGATCACGGTGGGTGCTCTGCGGATGGAGCTGGCGTCGCCGTAGACGGGGCCTTCGACGCCGGGCCGGTGCGGGCGGCTGGCGACCAGGCACGCTCGGCGAGTACCCGAAAGTGGCCCGGCCGATAGCGCCCGGCACGGTGCGTGGTCACGATCGCAAAGGCCCGCGGCAGCAAGCCGCGGGCCAGGAAACGGTCGATGCACCGGTCGGCGTTGCCTGCGAAATCGTCGAGGGTGACCGCCGGCCCGGTCGGTCCAGCCGCCGCCCGTCGGGCATCGTGCAGCAGGCCTGCCGGCAGCGCGGGGGGCGACCGGACGGTCCGGTGTTGAAGTCGCCACCGGGCATGACCGCAGCGTTCCGCGGCAGCCGCGCCGGGATCCGGTCGTATCCGACCACCGGACATTGCCCCGGGGCAGCACGCGCAGCCGGTCACAGTGCTGGACCATCCCACGTACTCGTCGTGATGGCCGCGGTGGCGATCGCGGCCGAACACGCGCATGCGCGCAGCTGCGCCACGATCCAGTCGCCTGGCGGCGGTACAGCTACCTGCGTGCCGGTCACGTCGGGTTGCTGCTGCCGGATCGTCTGGCACCATCGGCTCGCCGCGCCGTTCACAACGGTCGGGTCCGTCGCTGGCCAGCGGTCACCGCACCTTGAACCCTCATTGCCCGCAGCGTCTGTGCGGACAGCGGGGTGGCCAGGCCAGGACCGGGCAGGACGATCAGGCGCCCGTGGGTGGATGCGGTGCATCGGTGCTCTCCGCGGATGAGAGGCAGGCAACCGCCTGGCGCGACGGCAGGGCGGGAAAGGATGATTTGCTGCGGCGCCGTTCGCCGGCCGCCGATGCCCTCGGGCAGGCGCCGCAAGCGGGAAGACGCGGCGGCCATCCGACGCGCGGTGTTACAGTGCCCGCCTTTGCCGCGAGCCACTCGGCCGACCGCCACCGCCGGACGGGCTCCCCGGGCCACCACGGAGCGAGCGAACGATGACCACCCAAGCGACCTATCCGATCGGCACGCCAGGACAACCCTGGAGCACGGCGCAGATCGATGCCTGGCGGTCGCGCCAGAGCGTCAGGCGCAGCTATCAGGCGGACGTGCTCGATGCGATCGAGGCGCTGCGGTCCCGCTACGAGGTGCTCACCTATGGGCGCCTGGACTATCACCCCGACAGCTATCGGCTGTTTGCGCTGAAGAGCCGCGACTGGCGCCAGGAGCTGCCGATCGCACTGGTCACCGGCGGCGTGCATGGCTATGAAACCAGCGGCGTGCACGGCGCGCTGCAATTCCTGCAGCACCATGCGTCTGATTACGAAGGCCGCATCAACCTGGTGGTGGCACCGTGCGTCAGCCCATGGGCATATGAGCGCATCCATCGCTGGAACATGCACGCGCTTGATCCGAATCGCTCGTTTTTCGCCGACAGCCCGGCGCCGGAGTCGGCCGCGCTGATGGGGCTGGTCGCGCCATTCCGCGAAAGGGTGCTGCTGCACATCGACCTGCACGAGACCACCGACAGCGACGAGTCGGAGTTCCGCCCGGCGCTCGCTGCCCGGGACGGCGTCGACTACGAGCCGGGAGAGATCCCCGATGGCTTCTACCTGGTGGGCGACAGCGAGAACCCGCAACCGGAGTTCCAGCAGGCCGTGATCGAGGCGGTGGCCAAGGTCACCCACATCGCCCCGGCCGATGCCCAGGGCCGGATCATCGGCTCGCCGGTGGTCGCGCCGGGGGTGATCAACTACGCGCTTGCGGAGCTGAGCCTGTGCGCGAGCATCACCAGCGCGCGCTACACCACCACCACCGAGGTCTATCCCGACAGTCCGCGCGCCACCGCGGCGCAATGCAATGACGCCCAGGTGGCAGCGGTCCGTGCGGCGATCGACTACGCGCTGGCGCACCCTGCCGGCTGACCGGGGCCGGAGGACGCGCATGGACCGGCCGGCCGTCGCGGGCGCAACGCGCCGGTAGCTGGCGTGAGGTGCGCGGCTAATCGCCTACGCGCAATGCGTCACCGTGCCGGTTCAGCAACGACTCGATCGCGCGCGCATCCAGTTCGGTGGTCCGCGGCAGCAGGTCGATGGTGATCACGCCGGCCTCGGTCCCGGGCACGTTGCGGTCCAGCGCCAGCTCGATACGCCAGCAGGCCTGGCCCAGCTCGCCGTTGTACGGGCCACGCAGCGATGCGGTGAAATTGCGGCTCATGCACTCCTCCTCGTGTATCCGGCGGCGGGCCGGAAGGCCGGCGCCAGTCTAGGCGGGCATGCCTGCGGGGAAGGTGACGAGCCGGGTCGATGGTGCAGGCGGGGCGCCCGCAGGAAAAGCGCCGTACCGCGGAGCGATATGGCGCCATGACGACGGCGGCCGGTGTCGGCGTGCGGGCGGAGCGGCCCCGTGCATCGCCGCCGGCAAGGCGCGACTAGTTGTCCAACTGCGCGACCTTGTCGTCGCGATCGAGCTGCATCAGGTTCAGCGGCGAGCCGTCGGGCAGGCGAAACTCGAACTGCTGTTGCAACTGGTCCAGCTCGACCAGCCGCGGACACAGCGCGTTGGCGCGCGCCTCGAGTTGACGGGCACGCGGTTCGACCGCTTGTTCGATGCTCTTCTCCAGCGAGTCGGCGCGCGCCTGCAGGGCCTGCACCCGGCTCTGGTCGCCGCTGAGTGCGGCCTTGACCGCCTCGGAGGTGATCGTGCCGACCAGCCCGGAGATGGCGTCTCCCAGGTGGTCATCCATGAGGTCCTCGAAGCGGTCGTCGTTCCATTCGCCCTGCGCGATGCCGCGGTCCACCTCGGCCATCACCCGCTCGCGCTGCGCGGTCAGCTGCTGGACGACGCGATGTTGCTCGGCAGGGGAGCCGGAGAAGGTGGCCGCCACCGTGGTCAGCGCGTCGAAGCCTATGCCGACGCCTTCGCGGGCGATACCGGCCACCTCCGGCACCAGGGTACGCACCCGGGCCTCGTACTGGCGCAACCGGGCCGCGTCGGCGCTGTCCACCGCCAGTGGGTGTCCGTCCACCTGCAGCTGGCCGTCGTGCATCACGATCCTGTGCGGGCTGCCGTCGTCGCGGGTGAAGCGCAGGCCGTCGGGCTTGATGCTGACGTCGTAGTCGGTGCTGACCGAGCAGGAGGTGTTCAACTTCATGTCGTGCGCGTGCGCCGGCAAGGCGACCGCGCCGGCGGCGAGGGCGGAAAAAGCGTAAGCGAGATGGCGCATGGTCGGGCTCCCTGGCGGCGTTCGATATCGCCGAGATGGAGTCAGCGTGCGCCGCGGCCGTTGGGGCGGCATGTGCAGGGAGTCATTCCGTGCCATCGGTCATGCATCGGCGATGGGCCATATGGTGAGCCTGCTTGTCCCGCCCGCATGCTGCACGCACCATGGTGACTCCGCAAACCGGGAGGCCCTTGCCATGCAGCACGCACATCACGAGCGCAGTTTCCAGCAAAGCGGCAAGCCGTTCACCGCGGTATTGAACGAGCAGGCCGATGGCCGCCTCAGTGTCGCGGTCCGCCTGCCGGACGGCTCGCTCCGGGTGGTTCCCGGCGAGCACTTCAAGGACGAGGGCGAAGCGATGGCCGCGGCCAGCTCCTTCGCGCGCGAGCTGGTCGGCTCCTGCTGAATCGGCCAGCACCCACCCCGGCAGGCCGGCCGAGCCAGGGGCCGTCGCGCGTGGCATGGCCGCGGCCGGTACTGTCGCGGCTGGCGCGTGTATGCTGCGCGCCTGTCTGCGCGCCACGCGGGTGATCCATGCTTCGAGACGCCACTGTCGACGACTATCCTGCGTTGCTCCAGCTCAACCAGGCGTTCGTCAAGGTGCTCAGCCCGCTCGACCGCGAGCGCCTGTCACGGCTGCACAGTCAGGCCGCGCTGTTCCGGGTAGTGGAAAATGCGGGCCGGATGGACGGTTTCCTGCTGGCACTGGGCGAGGGCGCGAGCTATCCCAGCCTCAATTACCGGTGGTTCGCGCAGCGCTACCGGCGCTTTCTGTACATCGATCGCATCGTGATCGCCGCTTCCGCCCAGGCGGGCGGGCTCGGCACCGCGTTGTACCGCGAAGCGTTCGCCTGGGCACGGCAGCGGTGCGTGCCGGCACTGACCTGCGAGTTCGACATCGAGCCGCCCAACCGGGCCTCGGAGCGCTTCCACATGGCGTTGGGCTTCGCCGAAGTGGGGCGGCAGGTGCTCGACGGGGGCAAGGTGGTGTCGTTGCGGGCGCTGGACGTTGCCGCGGGCAACACACCGTTGGCGACAGGCTGAGTCGCGCCTCGGTTGCTGCGGATGGTCGTCGCAGCCGCATCGGAGGTTGGTTTCGGTGAGCCTGAGTAGCGAGCAGAAGGGGGTACTGGCCGGGATGCTGTTCGCAGCGGTGGCGGCCCTGGCGGCAGTGGGCCTGGGGGCAGGGTGGAACCCGCTCGGGTTCTATCCCGGGACCCCTGCGACCTGGCGGCTGCGCGTGGCGCTGGGGGCCGGCGTGCTGCCGGCCATCACGCTGGTGCTGGCGATTGGTCGACTGGCCTCGCAACGTTTTCACACGCCGGCGGACATCGAGGGCGGCGGCCCGGGCGCCGGGACCGAACGGGCGCGCTTGCTGCAGGCCCAATTGCAGAACACGCTCGAGCAGGTGCTTGTCGCGGTGATCGCCTATGCAGCCTGGGCGTCGTTGATGCCGGCGACGTGGCTGTCTGCCGTGCCGCTGTGCTCATTGCTGTTCGGGCTGGGTCGGGTGTTGTTCTTCCTGCGCTACGACGAGGGCGCCGCCGCCCGCTCGGCCGGCTTCGCGCTGACCTTCTATCCTTCGGTGCTGTTGCTGGCCGGCAGCGCCGGCGCGATCGTGTACCGGCTGCTGCCGTAGCCAGTCCTGTCTGCAACGGCAAGAACGGCACGCGGGCCCGTTGGCGCACGGACCCGCGTCGGAGGACTGCAGGCGCCGGGCGCCGGATCCTCCCTATCCGTTACGGCTGGTTGTCCTGATGGCGGCCACCCTGGCCCTCCGACTCCTTGCCTTCCTCGACCAGCTCGCGCACCCGCTGACCACCCTTGTGGCCGGCTTCGCGCACGCTCATGTCGCCGCTGTCCTCGCGCGAGGTGTCGTTCTGTGCGTTGTTGCGATTGGTGTCGTTCGGTGTCATTTGTCGTCTCCTTGGAAAAACGTCGAGGCCCGCGACGTGTGGCCGGGGCCTCGCTGTTCCTGCAAGGGGGAAGCCAACGAGCGAACCGCGGAAGCTCGCCGAATCGCCTCCGCTGTGCGGCAACGGAAGATGGAAAATCGCCACCCCGTGGGAGATTTTTCAGCGCCCCGACCGGCTGTTGCTCGGCACGGCAAGCGGGCCCTGCCAAGGCCGCTACAGTTGCATGTAGCTGTAGTGGCGCTGGCCGTAGATGACCTGGTCGGTGAGCGCGGACAGGGTGATGGTCACATCCGGATCGACCGCGCTGTCGGCCAACCCGTGTCCGGCCAGCGCCTGGCTGCAGACCAGCAGTTTGACTCCGGCCTGTTTCAGCGCATGGATCAGCTTGAGATCCGGGTTGTCATGGTGGAATTGTTTGCGGTACGCCGCATCGGTGAGTCCGGCCAGCGCGGCCGGGCCGTCCAGCAGTGCCACGATGTGCACGTGCCGCGGCGGCACCTTGGCAAAGCCCATCAGGTTGACCAGGCGGGCCAGCCGGTCCAGCGACTGCATCGGCTTGTCCTGGCTCTTGTCGGCCCCGGTGAGGTGGACGAAGACCCGGTAATCAGCTGTGGGGTCCGGCTGCAAGGCCACATCCGGGCGTGGATGGACCGCGCCGTAGCCGGCGATCACCGGGTGGATCCACTCCACCTTGTCCGCGCCCGCCGCGGTCGCGTGCAACGGCAACAAGCCGGCCAGGACGAGGCCCAGAAGGGCCAGCACGCTTGCTCGATTGGCTTTCATCGGGTCGCTCCGTGGGTGTGTCCGTGGAATCGTTCGCAAGATACGCCCTGGCCGGTCGCGCAACAAACGTGCGTGCTCCGGTCATGCACATTCTCCTCAACTGAGGCTGCGCATAATCGGCCCATACGCTGCGCACCGGCAAGGAACCCCACGGTCTCGCCACGGCGTGCGTCCCGCCGTCCACCGGCATGTGCTGTATACCGAACGGGAGCCGTGATTTGCAGGAGGAGACGGAGATCACCAGGCGCTTCCGGGGATACTGGAGGAAAGTGCTGATGGTCGGCGTACCGCTGCTCCTGGCGGTGATGGAGCTGTTCCATCCGCATCCACACGACCTGATGGCGCTGGATCTGCCGCTGTGGCTGTCGGTGCACTTCGCCCAGATTGTCCTGTTTCCCCTGGCGGCGCTGGCGGTGGCGATGCTGCTGCAGGGGCGTCGCGATGTCGCCGCGATGGTCAGTCGGGTGGCGATGTTCGTGTTTGCGGTGAGTTTCACCGCCTTCGATACCGCCGCTGGAGCGGTTACCGGCATCCTGGTCAAGGCCGCTCGCGAGTCCGGCAATGCCGAAGCCTGGCGGGCACCGATCGAGGCCCTGTGGGAGTACCCGATCATGGGTGGCGGCTGGCGCCTGGACCATCTGCCGTCGTTGGCCGAGACCGGCAGCGTGGCGTTGGCCATCGGCACCATCGCCGCCGCGCTGAGCTTGCGACGCGGCGGCGCGGCCTGGCCGCCGGCGTTGCTGTTGGCCGTGTCCGGATGTGGCATCGCCGTGTTCGATACCCATGCCTGGCCAGGCGGGCCACTGACCTTCGGTGGCATCGCTTTGGCTGCCGCCTGGTTGCAGCGGGTGCCATCGACCCGATTGGCGGTGGCAGGGTCGGTAGCCGGACCGGTATGGTGGCGCTTTCGTGGGTGACTCGGACGATTGCCGCGCCTCCGTATCCTGCTCGGCCGGGCAGCCGCTCGCGTGCGGCCGCCGACGCTGCCGGCCAGCCCTCCGCGATGACGCCTGGAGACCGGATCGTTGAACGAGGAAAAGATCGTCCCGGTCCAGCCCAATGCCCGGCTGGAGCGCATCCGCTATGACGGTTTTCGCGCCTTCCTGATGGGCCGCGCACCCACCGAAGCCCTGGCGCAGGCATTCGCAAGGCAGTTGGTGGCGCGTGGCGAGCAGGCGCGCTATGGCTATGACGACGACCAGACCGCCGCCACGATTGCGCACGACCTGGGCTATTGGGTGCTCAAACCGCATGCGCCCGGCCACTCGCGCGGTGGGACCGCGAGGTAACCGGCGACCCGTCGGCATGGCGGCAGGCGTCGCAGGTGGCGTCCCCTGCGTTGCGAAAGTTCGGCCCGAAGCCCATTGCCGTATCGTCGGTACCGTTACCCTCAGGGAGCCACCCGCATGAAGATCGTCGGCCTGCTCGGAGGCATGAGCTGGGAGTCCACCGCGCTCTACTACCGGCTGATCAACCAGGCGACCCGGGCCCGCCTGGGCGGGCTGCATTCGGCCAGGCTGCTGCTGTACAGCCTTGATTTCGAGCAGATCGCCCGGTTGCAGCAGGCGGGCGACTGGGACGGCGCCGGCCGCCTGCTGGCGCAGGCGGCCGGTGGGCTGCAGGCCGCCGGGGCCGAATCGTTGTTGATCTGCGCCAACACCATGCACAAGGTGGCCCCGGCGGTGGCTGCGGCGGTGCGGATTCCGTTGCTGCACGTGGTCGATGCGACGGCCGGTGCGGTCGACCGGGCCGGCCTGCGGACCGTCGCCCTCCTGGGTACCCGTTTCACCATGGAGCAGCCGTTCTATACCGACCGCCTGCGCGAGCGTGGGCTGCAGGTGCTGGTGCCCGAAGCGGACGATCGCGCGCGGCTGCACCGGATCATCTATGAAGAGCTGTGCCAGGGGCAGCTGCTCGATGGTTCCCGCGACACCTGTGGGCGGATCATCAACGAACTGCTCGGCCGCGGTGCCGAAGGTGTGATTCTGGGCTGCACCGAATTGCCGATGCTGATCGAGCCGCACGACGTGGCCGTGCCGTTGTTCGACACCACCCGGCTCCACGCCGAAGCCGCGGTGGATTGGGCACTGGACGCCGACCGGGTGCTCGATGCGCCCCGGTTCGGCGACGGATCCGGTGAAGACGACTGAGTGCGATTCAGTCCCGGCGCCAGTAGCGCTCCATTTCCAGGTAGGTGAACGAGGCCGACCAGGTGATCAGCACGAAGCCGGCAAGCGCTTCGGTCCCGACCAGGAAGCGAATCGGACCGATCGGTATCACGTCGCCGAAGCCCACGGTGGAGTAGGTCACTGCGGAAAAGTACACGTGGTCGAACAGCGAGCGCGGCCCAATGCCGTGGATGGCGCCGAAACGGCCATCGATCTGCAGCAGAGCGTAGAGCGCCAGCGCGAACACCCATATCTCGGCCACGTGCACCACCAGCACCCCGAAGATGCCGCGCAGCACGCGGCGCCGATGCCGACCACCCATGTTGCTGAGACTTCGCGAGAGCAGGTTGAGGCCTTCGTAATGAAGCAGCACACAGGCGGCCACGGCCGCCACGGTGGCGATCACCACCATCACGTTGATGCCCCAATGGCCGTAGTCGCTCGCCACGACGCCATCGGACGCCGGTACCAGGGCAAGCCACAGGGAGAGTGCCGTATGCATGAACAGGGGATTGCCTGGCTGAGGGGGCGCGGTGGTATCGATAGCAGGCGCGTCCCGATCATCGCGCCATGCGTGGCATCCGTGAAGCCCCCGGTCGTGACGGGTCACTCCGCTGCAGTGAACGACCTTTCTATCCACGCTGGCGCGAACGCGACGCCTGCGACCGATCGCGCCTGCCTGACCGCCATCGTGTGGCACGGCGAGCGAAGGGCGCCGGACGTGTTCACGCGCGCCAGACCGCTCGGGGCGTACTGATCCATGTTGGGCGTGTCGGCAAGGACCGTATCGCTTCCTGATCGCCAGGCCCGCCCCTGGCGTGGATGCGGTCCATGCCGGTTCGGCATCGGCGGACGGCAGGCCGCCAGCCAGCCGGTCAGGCACGGTCAAGGTTGACGATCGAGGCAGATGCTAGTTTGGAGCGACCTGGGCCGGACGCGCCGACAGAACATGGCAACCGTTCCGGCCCGCTAACGTAAGGAGAGGGCGTATGGTACGACCGACATTGCGAAATGTTTCCATTCCGCTGTTGCTTGTGGCCGCACTGGGTGGCTGCACGAACTACGTCAAGAAGGCCGATTTCGACTCGGCGATCGCCGAATTGCGGGCCAACGACCAGCAGCAGCAGCAGCGGCTGGACTCGCTGACCCAGGAGATGAAGCAGCATTTCGCCGACTACGACGCGAAGATCTCCCAGCTCGGTGGCCGTGTGCGTCTGGATACGGCGGCGCACTTCGCCTTCAACGACGCCACCCTGCGTGACGAGGACAAGCCGCTGCTGGACGATTTTGCCAAGGTGATCAGCAGCCATTACCCCAATGCGCTGGTCACGGTGGAAGGCTTCGCCGACCCGGCCGGCAGTCGCAGCTACAACAAGCGCCTGGGCGAACGTCGCGCCGAAGCGGTACGCGACTACCTGGTCAGTGGGGGCGGGCTGTCCAGCGATCGGCTGCGTACGGTCAGCTATGGCGAGTCGAACGATCGCCAGGTCGAGCCCGGTGCCACCCGCGAGCAGGGCCAGACCAATCGTCGTGTGACCCTCGTGGTCGACTTCGCCGGCCAGCCGGTGGATATGCCGCAACAGAACGCCGGCTGACCCGAAGCTGCGCGGTTCGTCCGGCACCCCTGGCCGGGCGCCGGGCGAACCGGGTGGCTCAGGTGGCCGGCGGTTCCGACCCGGCCGCCTCGGCCTGGTTGCCTGCTGCGGCCCGGGTAGTGACCGGCCCCGCCACGTAAAGGGTGCGGCTGGGGAAGGCGAACTCCACGCCGGCCTGTGCAAAGTGGTCCACCAGTGCCAGGTTGATCGCCTGCTGGATGTCCATGTAGGTGCCGTACTCCGGCACCGTCACGTAATACACCACCTCGAAATCCAGCGAGCTCTCGCCGAAGCGCTTGAAATGGGCGCGGTCGAAGCGTGTGTGCTCCATCCCCTCGACGATCTGGCGTACCAGCGCAGGTATCCGACGCAGCTCGGACCGCTCGGTGTCGTAGGTGACGCCGAATCCGAACACGATGCGCCGCTCGGTCATGCGTCCATAGTTGTGCAGGGTGAACTTGAGCAGGTTGGAATTGCTGATGATCACCTGCTCGCCGCTGAGCGAACGGATCCGGGTGGTCTTCACCCCGACGTGTTCGATGGTGCCGGCGATCTGCTCGAAGGTGACGAACTGGCCGATCTCGAAAGGCTTGTCCAGGCCGATCGACATCGACGCGAACAGGTCGCCCAGCACGTTCTGAAGGGCCAGTGCCACCGCCACGCCGCCGACGCCCAGGCTGGCGACGAAGGTGGTGATGTTGAAACCCATGCTGTCCAGCGCCCACAACAACAGTGTCGCCCACAACATGATCCGCATGATCCAGGCGAGCATGCTCAGCACCACCGGGTTGACCGGCTGTTGCAGGTCGGCGGTGAGCTTGTTCTGCGTCCAGGCCCGGATCGCGCTGCCGCCCCACATTCCGATCTGCAGCGCTGCGGCCACGTAGCCGACCGCGCTGAGCCAATGGCTGTAGCGGTCCTGCAGCCCCAGCACGTGGGCGCCGATCGCGGCGAACAGCAGCAGTACCAGCCAGTCGCGGGTGTGTTCCAGCGCCGCCAGCACCATCGCCCGGGTCGCCCCGATCGCCACGTCCGGTCGGCACCGAAGGCGCCGCGCCATCGCACGGCTGGTCACCATCACCACCGTGTAGCCGAGCACGGTCACCAGCAGCGCCGCTAGCCAGCGCGACAGTGGAATGGACAGGAAGCTCTGCTGCGAGAGCCAGAGGGAGATCTCGTGGAACATGGAATTCTCGGCCATGGCAGGTGGGAACCGGCACGCTGCGCGACGCGCACCGCATACGGCTGAGCTGACCATGCTGGCAGAAAGGCCGCCGGCAACTCAAGGTCGAGAGGGGTTGCGGCTTGCGTGCGGTGCCGCGAGCCGCTGCCGGACTGGCCCGCATTTGCCGCCGATCGACCCCGAACGGAGCGGGTGCCGCGGCAGGTGGCCCGAACCGCGACGCGATGGCCGTTCCGCCATCACTCGTCCGGCCAGTCGATCGCCGGCAGTTGCCCGATCGCCGGACGCGCGAACAGGTAGCCCTGGAACAGGTCGATCCCGATCGCGCGCAGCATGGCCAGTTCGTCCCGCGTTTCCACACCCTCGGCGATCACGCCGATGCCCAGCACCCGGCACATGCCGACGATGCCCTTGACGATGGTCTGGCGCACGCTATCGGCGTTGATTCCACGGACCAGGGCCATGTCCAGCTTGATCAGGTCCGGCTGGAACTCGGCCAGCAGGTTCAGTCCGGCGTAGCCGGCGCCGAAGTCATCGATGGCGGTGCGGAAACCTTGCCGACGGTACTCGTCGATGATGCCGCGAAGATGCTCCTTGTCCACCAGTTCCTCGCTCTCGGTGACTTCGAAAAGCAGCCGGTCGGTAGGGAAGCCACAGCGGCGGGCCGCTTCCAGCGTGGCACGGATGCAGGTGGCCGCCTGGTACACCGCATTGGGCAGGAAATTGATGCTCACCTGGCACGGGATACTCAGACGCGCGGCCAGCTCCACCGCCTTGACGCGACAGGCCTGGTCGAACGCATAGCGATTGTCCGGGGTCACCCGGGCCAGCACGTCCGGCGCCCCGGTGCCGTCGCTGCCGCGCACCAGCGCCTCGTAGGCGAATACCTCGCGCCGGGCTACATCCACAATCGGCTGGAATGCCATGGTGATCGCGAACGGCAGTGGTTGTTGCGGGCGGCACAGCTGGCAGGGAGGGAGTGGGGCGGGCGGTAGGCTCATTGATCTTCCGGGCGTGACGAATGTGCGGCGTGCCTGCACGCCAGCGTTTGTAACGGCGGTCGGTGGGTCCACCTGAAGTGCCAGGCGTCCGCCAGCGCGGCGCCGGTTATGGTCCAGTCGGTTCACTCCTGCGAAGCCGGTCTTGATCTTTTTGGAAGGTCCGCTTTATGCGGTGAGCGCTAGCTTGGTCAGCGTTCGCTGGTACAGCGGACTCCAACCACATCCAAGATGGGAGAACGATCTATGGCCAACGACAAGGGCACCAGCAATCGCGGTTTTGCCTCGATGGACGAGGACAAGCAACGCGAGATCGCCAGCAAGGGCGGCAAGGCGGGTGGCGGTGATCACGCTTCCCACGAACAGCACGTCCAGGCTGGCAAGCAGAGCAGCGGCGGCACCCACGAGCAGCACGTCAAAGCCGGTCAGCAGAGCCACAAGAACGACTGACGAGCGACTGCTCCAGGGCGCTGCAGCGCCCGTTACTGGATCGGGGCGGCCTTCGGGTCGCCCCGCTTTCGTGTGCCGTTCAGGGGGATACCGGGGCCCGTGCCGCGTGCCCGGCGGACACCAGCGCGCGCCCGGTGTCGCATTGCAGATAGGGGGAGTTGTCCAGCCAGCGCGGGTCGGGGTAGTACGAGAACACGTACTGGCCGCCCTTGAGCGCGTCGATCAGCGGCCTGGCCACCGCCTGCCGCACCGCCGGACAGCCCCAACTGCGCCCGATCCGGCCCTGCTCCCGGGCATTGCGGGCGCTGACATAGGCCGCCCCGTGGATCACCAGTGCGCGCTCGAGCGCGTGGTCGTTGGTGCCCGGCTCCAATCCGTCCATGCGCAGCGAATAGCCGTTGTGGCCGACGTAGGTCTGCAGCGTGCGGAACAGGCCCAGGCTGGACTCGCGGCTCTCCGGGCGGTTGGAGAATTTCCGCGCCAGGTTCTCGCCGGTGTTGCGGCCGTGCGCCACCAGTTCGCGGAACAGCAGCTTGCGCCGTTCCAGGTCGAACACCCACAGCCGCGGCTGGGTGGACGGCAGCGAGTAATCGATCACCGCCAGCCGCTGCGACGCGGGCTGGCCCCTGGCGGCGGCGCACCGGGTGGCCGCCAGCGCCAGCCCGATCACCTTCGGGTTGGCGCGGGGCGCCTGGCTGCTCAGTACCTGCAGCAACGACCGCTCGGCAGCGTGGACGGGGACCAGCACGGTAGCCAGTACCAGGGCGGTCAGCAGGTGGGGCAGCAAACGCATGGGCGGGACTCGTCGAACAGGGGGAGGCATCTTCACTGGGTGCGGCTGAGCCGCCGAACAACCCTCCCTGGCCCGCGCATCCAACCTCGCGCGGCACTGTCAGGGAACCACGCTAGCAGTCCCGAGAGCAAAAATACCGGATGTGGCGCACGCAGGCGATACCGGCCGCGGCCTGTGGCAGCCTGTCGCGCTCGCTGGTGGCGCTCGCCGGGTGTGCTATGACAGGTCGGTGCAACGACCAGGATGCGGGTGATGATGGCTTTGCGTGTACGCCGGTGGCGCCCGGCACTGCTGGGGATATGGCTGCTGGCCGGGGCCGTGCACGCCCGGCCGGTCCCGACCCAGCCGCTGGCGCCGGTGGCCGAGCGCATTCGCGAGCAGGTGGAACTGTGGCGCCAGGAACGGGTGGCCGCCGGTGATCCGGCCGGCACCGCCGCGGTGGCTTTCTACGAGCACGGCGGTTTCGCGCCGGCGTGGGATCGTGCCGACAACGTGCAGCAGTTGCTGAGCGCACTGGACGGCATGGAGGGCGACGGCCTGGATCCGGCCGACTACGCCGTGGCCGAACTGCGGCGGCGCTATGCGGTCCTGCGCCAGGGGCGCGCCAGCGCACTGCAGCGCGCCCGGTTCGATCTGCTGGCGACCGACGCCTGCCTGACCGCCTTGCTGCACCTGTACCGCGGCAAGGTCGATCCGGCCACGCTGGACCCGCAATGGAACTACGATCCCCGCGCGCTGGATACCCAGCGTGGTCTGCAGGCGGTGCGCGAGGCGCTGGCCCGGGGGGACATCGGCAGCCTGTTCGAGCGTGCCCGGCCGCAGGATCCCATGTACGACCAACTGCGGCAGGGCCTGGCGCGCTTGCGTCAGCTCGCCGCGCGCGGCGGGTGGCCGGCGATCCCGGCCGGTCCGGCCCTGAAGCCGGGCATGGTCGATCCGCGGGTGCCCGCCCTGCGGCGGCGGCTGGCGCTGGGCGGTTATCCCGCGCCCGGGCCGGCGGACCGGACGGCCTACGACGAGGGCCTGCAGGACGCGGTGCGGCAGTTCCAGCAAGCCCAGCAGCTGGAGCCCGACGCCGTGGTGGGCGAGGCCACGCGTGCCGTGTTGAACGTGCCGCTGGCCGCACGGATCGACCAGCTGCGGGTCAACCTGGAGCGCGCTCGCTGGTTGCTGCACCAGCTCAAGGGCGATTTCGTGGTGGTCGACATCGCCGGCTACAGCGTGGCGCTCTACCGCGACGGCAAGCCGGTGTGGCGCTCGCGCGTGCAGGTGGGCAAGCCCTACCGCAAGACCCCGGTGTTCAAGTCGCAGATCACCTATCTGACCCTCAATCCGACCTGGACCGTGCCGCCGACCATCCTGCGCAACGACGTTGCGCCGAGAATACGCCGCAGCCCGGGCTACCTTGCCGCCAACCGCATCCGCGTGCTGGACGCGAAGGGACAGCCGGTGGATCCGGCGCGGATCGACTGGGCGCACCCGCGCGGCGTGGTGTTGCGCCAGGATGCCGGTCCCGGCAACTCGCTCGGGCGGCTGGTGATCCGCTTCCCCAACCCGTACGCGGTCTACATGCACGATACGCCGCATACCGAACTGTTCGCCCAGGCACGGCGCGCCAACAGTTCGGGCTGTATCCGGGTGGAGAACCCCCGCGAGCTGGCGGTGCGCCTGCTGGACGACCCTGCCTGGGACCGTGCCGCGCTGGATCGCGCGATCGACACCGGTCAGACCCGCACGGTGCTGCTGGCCAGGCCGGTGACCTTGCTGCTCGGCTACTGGACGGTGCGTCCGGAGGCGGACGGGCGGATTGCCTTCCGACCGGACCTGTATCGCCGCGATCCGGCCGTGCTCGGCGCGCTGGACCGGCCCAGGCCGACACTGGCGGTGAGCGATCCGGCGCAGCCCTGATCCAAACCAAAAAAAGCCGCGCCGGAGGGCCGGCGCGGCAACTGCAAACCGACCACTGCCAGTGCATCGGGTCACGCCGGGGAGGGGGCCGCCGCGACGAGTGCCACCCTAGCCGGGGGCTGTCTCACCCGTTGGGACGCCGGCCCGGATCAGGCGACGACGCCGCGCGGGCGCCGCGGGCCCGGTGCCGAGTGCGCACCCTGGGCGGCGTCGATCGCGTCGATCCAGCCGGCGCGCGCGCCCGGAAACGCATCGGCGTAGGGCACGTAGGGTTTGATGTCGAGAATCGGCGTACCGTCGAGCAGGTCCAGCCCCTGCACGCGCAGGGCATGCGCCTGCACCTCCAGCAGCGACACGGCGGACAGGCCGATGGCATTGGGCCGGTGCGGCGAGCGGGTCGCCAGCACGCTGCGCTTGCCGCCTCCGCGTGGCGGTCGCACCTGCGATTTCCAGCCCTCGCTGCGATGGAACGCGAACACCAGCCAGATCCGCTCGAAACCGGCCAGGTCGCGATAGGCCTCCGGCGGAAATCCGGACACGAAGGCGATCACCCCTTCGGCGACATCGCCGCTGGCGGTGCCCTGCACCACGGTAGCCTGGTGCGGGGCGTCGATGCGCCGGGCATAGGGTGAGCGGACAAAGGCGATCGGCTCGAAACACAACGGGCGGGTAGCGTCTGGCATGGGCGGCAGGTGGCAGGGGACGGCGCATTATCCACGGGCCCGCCCGCCGGATGTGGCTCCGGCGGGTGCCTCTTTTCAAGCGGCGCGACAGGGCGCAGGATGGCCGCCCGCCCGAGGATCCCCACGCATGAACGGTTACGAGTACGACGACGATTTCGAGCAGGATGCGGACGCGCCCGAAGAGGATCCGGTCCAGGCGCAGGTGTGGAAGTTGCTGCTCCTGATCAATCCGGGGGATGAAGAAACCGCATTGCAGCAATTCGCCGCCTATCGCGAGGCCACCGGCGACGACGAGCCGGAAAACCCGGCGCTGCAGGTGATCGCCGCGATCGACTGGCGCTCGGGTTTCCTGGTGGCGCCGGACGATCCGCGCGCGCTGATCGAGGTCATCGACGAGCTGAGCGCGCGCTGGAACCTTGCCGTCGACTGGGGCGGCGATGTGGGCGAGGACGGGTTCCCCGATGCATGCGACGTGCCCACCCTGCTCGGCATCGCGCACGATGGCCTGGCACCGTATGGCTACCGTCTGTGGGCCTGGGAAACCGACGACGGCAGCTATGCCGGCTGGATCACCGCCACCGACCAGACCGAATCGATGCGCGAGCTGGCGGCGTTCCTGCAGCTGGAACTGCGCTACGGCAGCGAGATCGCCTGAACGCCAGCGCAAGAGCCGGATGCCGGATCACACGTCGTTGATCCGGCGGGCTGGACGATGACGCTGCCCGTTCCGGGCGTTCCCCAAGGAGAGAATCGATGCTGGTAACGATACTGGTCATCCTGCTTATCCTGGCGCTGATCGGCGGTCTGCCCACCTGGGGCTACTCCAGTTCCTGGGGCTGGGGCCCCAGCGGCATCGTCGGTGTCATCCTGATCATCATCATCGTTCTCTGGCTGCTCGGCCGGCTGTAGCCGGTTGCCTGCACGACCGGTCGCCGGCCTCGGGGCAGGCGACCGGTCGCGCCCCTGGGCCGGGGCGATCCCGTACCATGGCCGCCTTCGACGGAAACAGGAGCGGCAACGACATGCTGGAACTGGTCGGCTTCGACGGCGACGACACGCTGTGGCACAGCGAGGGTTATTACCAGGACGCCAACGCGCAGTTCGCGCGGATCGTCGGTCGCTACGTGGATCTGGGCGACCAGCAGGTGCACCGGCAGATGCTGGCCACCGAGCGCCGCAACCTGGCGCTGTTCGGCTACGGCGCCAAGGGCATGACCCTGTCGATGGTGGAGACCGCGATCGCGGTCAGCGCGGGCCGGGTTTCGGCACAGGACATCCACAGCATCGTCGAACTGGGCAAGCGGGTGCTGCAGCATCCGGTGGAGCTGCTGCCGGGCATCCGCGAGGCGGTGAACGCGGTGGCCGAGCAGCACGCGGTGGTGTTGATCACCAAGGGCGACCTGTTCCATCAGGAGAAAAAGGTGGCGCAGTGTGGGCTGGGCGACCTGTTCCGGCGCATCGAGATCGTCTCGGAGAAGAACCCGTCCACCTACCATCGGCTGCTCGGCGAGTTCGGGTTGCAGCCGGGGCAGTTCGCGATGGTCGGCAACTCGCTGCGTTCGGACATCGAGCCGGTGGTGACGCTGGGCGGCTGGGGCGTGCACATGCCGTACCACGTGACCTGGGCGCACGAACTGGAAAACGGGCTGGGCGACGACTGCGCGCGCTACCTGACCGTGGACGGTCCGGCCGCCATACCCGCGGCCGTGGCGCAGTTGCGCGAGCGCGCAGGCGCCACCAAGGCATGAGCCTGCCGCGGGTGGTGCTGGACACCAACGTGTGCCTGGACATCTTCGTCTTCAACGAGCCGCAGGCGGCGGCGCTGGGGGTGGCGATGCGCGAGCGTCGGATAGAGGCGGTGACCCGCCCCGACTGCCGCGACGAGTGGCTGCGCGTGCTGCACTATCCGGGCCTGCCGATCAACGACGGCAACCGCCCGGGCTTTGCCGAGGCATTCGACCGCTGGGTGTGTTGCCTGCCGCCGGAAACGGCGCATGCCGCCATCGCGTTGCCGCTCTGTGGCGATCCGGACGACCAGAAGTTCCTGGAGCTGGCGCATGCCTCGGGCGCGCGCTGGCTGGTCAGCAAGGACAACCAGTTGCTGAAGCTGGCGCCGCGCTGCCGCCGTGACCGCCTGTTCGATATCTGCCTGCCGCAGGCCTGGTCGCTCGCCTCGTCGGCGCCGTGACCGTGGTGGTCACGTGGCGCCGGCCTCCTCGAGCTCGCGCCAGGTAAGGTATACGCGCAGGTCGAATTCCCACTGGTGGTAGTCCGGCGCCATGTGCGTGCACAGGCGGTAGAACGCCTTGTTGTGCTCGGCCTCCTTCAGGTGCGCCAGTTCGTGCACCACGATCATCTGCAGGAATTCCGGCGGGGTCTGCCGGAACACCGCGGCGATGCGGATTTCCTTCTTCGCCTTGAGCCGGGCGCCCTGCACGCGCGAGATCGCGGTATGCAGGCCCAGTACCTTGCCGGCCACGTCCAGCCGCTTGTCGTAGAAGGCGCGGTCGATCGCCGGCGCGTTGCGCAGGTGGGCCTGCTTCAGCTGCGCGATGTAGGCATGCAGCGCCTTGTCGCTCTGGATGGTGTGGCGTTGCGGGTAGCGCCGCCGCAGGTACTCGCCCAGCCGGTCCTCCACCAGCAACCGGCGCACCTGCTCGAGGACCTCCGGCGGGTAGCCGGCCAGGTAGGTCAGCGGCAGCACCGCGGGCTGATCAGACGGCGTCGTCGGCAAAGCCGGTGTAGTCATCGGGGAACACCGGCGTGCCATCGTCTTCGATGCCGCTCATGGCCGCCAGTGCGTCGGCGGCGGCCTGCTCGGCCTTGCCACGTTCGCGAAAGCTGCGGTTCTCGCAGATCGCGTAGTACACCGGGAAGCCGCCGCGGGTCGGTGTCACCGCCAGCCAGGCGGTATGCCGCGAACCCTCCAGCGTGGCGCCGGAGCGCACCTGGTATTCATCGAACGCGCGTTCGGCCATGGTCGGCTTCCGTGGTTGAAAACGTCCATTCTAGAGCACCGGGCTTACCAGACAGGCGGATCTTTCCGGGGAGTCCGCCCGTTGTCGCCTGGCTCAGTGCAGGTCGACCTTGTGCTGCTGGCCCATGTCGGGGCGATCACCGCCGAGGCGTGCCTTCAGGTAATCGAACGCCACCACCATGCCGGACGACGGGCCGTCCCAGTACTCGGCCTGGCTGACGTCCACCCGCAGCAGGGCCAGTTGCGGGTCGTCCTTGCCGTCGGGGAACCAGGTCTTGACCATCTCGCTCCAGTGCGCGTCGATCTGCGCGCGGTCGCGCGACAGTCGGGCGGTGCCGCACAGCGACACGTAGGTGTTGTCGTCGGTGTTGGCGTAGGCGACGTTGACCTCGTGCTGCTGCTCGATCTGCTCGGCCTTGGGCGAATCGGCCCGGGTAAAGAACCACAGGCAGGCGTCGTCGAAGTTGTCCTGGCAGGCGACCATCGGACGGCTGCGCAGGCGCCCGTCATCGAGGCTGGTCAGCATCGCCACGCGGGCATCCTTGATCATCGACCAGAGCGTGTCGCGGGAGTCTTCTTGGGTCGTCATGGTGGCTCCTGATGGGATAGGCGCCGATGGGTGGGCGCGTTCGGTAAGGTCGCCATGCTCGCAACCGGGCGGTGAAGGCCGGGCAAACCTCTGCCGCACTGGGCCCGCTTTCGTCGGGCATCGACAGGGGCTTACGCTGGCCGCCATGGAAATGCTGATACCCGTATCGCTGGGGTGCCCGTATTGCGGCGAGTCGATCGACCTGGTGGTCGATGGCTCGGTGCAGGATCAGCGCTATGTCGAGGATTGCCCGGTGTGCTGCCAGCCGATCGAACTGAGCGTGTGGGTGGACGAGCAGGGCGAGGCCCGCGTGGTGGCCCACTCCGGCGACGAGGCCTGAGGCGACCGCATCAGCGGCTTGATCCGGGTTCGCCCCGGATCTGCGTGATACCGTGCGCCCGCATGGTTGCCAGCGTGGCCGCGTCGCTGGCCGGGGTCACCGGGCGGGTCAGGTCCCACAGCAGGTGCGCCCGGAAACCCAGCTCGACCGCATCCTGCGCGGTCCACAGTACGCACACGTCCCGGGCCAGTCCGCACAGATAGACCTCGCGCACGCCCCGTTCGCCCAGCCAGTCGGCCAGGCCGGTCTCCGGCCGCGTGCCGTCCGGGCCGTGGTTCTCGCGAAAACCGCTGTAGGAATCCACCCGGGGATCGCTGCCCTTGCGGATCACCGTATCGACCGATGACCAGTCGATCGCCGGATGCAGCGCCGCGCCGGTGGTCTTCTGCACGCAGTGCGCCGGCCACAGCGTCTGCGGCCGGCCATACAGCGAAACGGTCTCGAAGGCGGCGCGGCCGGGGTGCTGCCCGACGAAGGACACGTGCTGCGGCGGGTGCCAGTCCTGGGTCGCCACCACGTGGGCGAAGCGGCGGCTGCGCAGCAACGCGTCGATGCCGGGGACGATCGCGTCGCCCTGGTGGCAGGCCAGCGCACCGCCGGGCATGAAATCCGGCTGTACGTCGATCACCAGCAGTGCGGCTTGGGACGGGTTGGAAGGCATGCGTGTTCGTCGAGGGACCTTGCAAAAGTGTAGTGGCCGCGGTCATGCACATGCGACCGGGGCATCGCGCCGGACGACCGCAGCGCTCCGTGCACGCATGGTTTCAGTGACCACGGTCGCCCAAGCGGCGCTGCGCACGCTGCGCCGTCGTCCGCGCGAGGAGGCGCCGCGTGGTTGGACCACGGCATAATCGGGGCTGATCGCGCAACGACGGATACCGATGCATTACGACCAATCGTGGATGGGCTATGGCTGGGTCGGCGCACTGGAGGCGGGCGCGATCGCGCTGCTGGTCGGCGCCGCGGCGCTGGGTGTATTCCACTGGCGCACCCGCGGCCGCTGGAGTCACGCCGCGCAGATCGGCTGGGCCTGGCTGGTGGCCATGCTGCTGGCCGGCAGCGGCGACCTGTGGGACCTGTTCTATTTCAACTACGCACGCCTGCAATCGGTGCAGTTGCTGCGGGTGAAGCTGGCGGCGGTGCACGATCCGGACGGCCTGGGCACGCGGGTGCTGTGCGAGATGGCCGGCGCGGCGCTGGGCGTGGGGCTGGCCTGGGCCGTGGCGCGTACGCGCGAGGAGCGGCCGGCGGAGCGCACGCATCCGGGCGATTGACCCGCGCTACTCGACCAGCAGCCGGGTGGCCAGTGCGCGCGCGTGCTGGCGGATCTCCGGCATGGCGTTGCATTCCCACAGCGTGCCGCGGAGCAGGCTGCCGATGCCGAACAGGCGCGGCCAGGGCTTGCCGTCGTGGCACAGCTGGCCGTCCGGGGTGGCCTTGATGCCGAGGCCGAGCGGGTCCGGCTCGATGTGCCGGTTGGTCAGCAACTGGCTCAGCAGCCGGTGCGGCGTGCGGCGCACGTCCGTGTCCTGACCGATCGCCTGGATGACCTGGTCGGCCACGAGGGTGGCCGGCCCGCCATGGGTGCCGGACAACCGCAACTCCAGTCGTTCGCCGCTGCGGTCGACCGCACGGACGCGCCCGCGGCGGCGCTGCAGGCGGCCGCTTCGTTCCAGTTCCTGCATGCGCTCGGCCACCTGCGGCGGCATCCGGTGTCGCGCCCGTTCCCAGGCCCAGCGCGCGTGGCGCAGGAAGCGCGCGCGCTCGGCCTCGGGTAGCCGCATCCACAAGCCGGGCGTGTGCATGCGCAGGCTGTCGATCACCACGCGCCACTCGGCGATGTCGTCGATCGCCTCGCGCAGCAGCCGAAGCCAGTGCCGCACCGAGGGGTCCACGTGCATGGCCTCGACCAGCTGGCCGGCGTCGTCCGGCGGCACCGAGGTCCTGGGAAGGTGCGCCTCGGGCAGGCGCCCGTGCGGCGAGAGCGCGGTGAAACGGGCGTTGGGCCAGCGCACCGACAATTCGAGCACGGCGTCCACGGCGGTGGGTCCGGTGCCGATCAGGGCCACCTCGCAGGGGGCCGGATCGTCGCTGGCGCCGGCCAGCGCACGCCATGGGTCGGTCATGTAGCGGCCACTGTCCAGGGCCCGTGCAGACACACCCGCCAGTGGCTGCGGCGGCACCGCGCCCAGCGCCAGTACCGCGGCCTCCACTCGCGAGCTGTCCTCGCCGCATACCACGGTCACGCCATCGGACTCGGGCACCAGCGCATCCACCGGCAGCTCCATCAGGCGCAGGTCGATTCCGTGGCGCAGGGCGCGCTGAAGGGTCTGTCCCGCTTCCGCTTCCAGGTAGTCGCCGTACAGGCGCCGCGGCAGAAAGTCGGCACCACCGACCGTCGGGTCGCGCGCCTGGGCAAACTCCAGGAAGCCGTGTGGCTTGCCGGCGAACATGCTCATCGAGGCGGCGCGCACGTCCAGCAGGTGGCGCGGCGACATGGTGCCGTAGGCGACACCGCGGGCCAGCCGGTGGTGACCGCCGGTAAACCAGTCCAGGTGCAGCACCGGGCCGGGCAGGCGTCGCTCCAGCGACTGGTCGACCAGTTCGTTGAGCAGGGCCGCGCCGGCGGCACCGCCGCCGATGATGGCAACGCGTCGAAACATGCGAACTCCTTCGCTTGACCGCTGTTCAGCCTTGCAGCGGGGTGGCCGTCGCCATGCGGGCCGGTGCGCCGGACCCGGCATCGAGCGACGCCGCCTGGTAGGCCGGTGGATCGGCAGGGCTGCCGCCGTGGATGTGCAGCGACAGCGCGGTGTCATGACGGGACAGGTTGCGGCAGCGGTGCACACGCGCCTCGTCCGCGTCGAACCAGATCGCGTCGCCCGGGCCCAGCCAGTGGCGGTTCTGCCGCTGCAACTCGCCGTTGAGCGGGTCGCGTATCCACGAATCCACCTCGAGCGCCCCGCACAGGGAGATCTCCAGGCCCCAGCGACTGCCATGATCGTGCACCGGCGAGGCCTGGTTGGCCGGCCAGGCCATCACCACCATGCGGACGCCGTGGCGCGGACGCACACGCAAGGGCCAGCGCGTCACGTCGGTGACGCCGGCGAGGCGGCCAAGACTGGTCTGCAGGCTGTCGCCCTGCTGGCGGATGGCGCTGCCCAGCTCGCGCGCCAGCGCGGCCAGATCGGGGTGTTCGGTACGGCAGTGCGCCAAGGCGATCTTGCGCAATGCCCTGAGGCTTTGCCGATAGTTGCCCATAGCTCGGACCCTGCGGGAAAACGCCCGGCAGTGAAGCATGGCAGCCGTTAAGCAGCCGTAACCCCGAGGCCGGTTCCAGTGCCCGGCCGCACCGCAGAGGCGGCGGCCGGCATGGCCGGCCACCGCCGTGGCCTACAGCTGCCGCAGGTCGAAGCTGACCGGCACCCGTGCCCAGGCCGGGCTGGGTCGGCCGGCCACCATGGCCGGCTCGAACCGCCACGACTTCAACACCTGGTCGCGTGCGCTGCGGTCGAGCAGGCTGTAGCCGCTGCTGTGTTCGATCGTCACCCGTTGCGGCAGCCCCCGGGCATCGACCAGTACACGCAGCAGCACGGTGCCGTGCATGTGCCGGCGAATGGCGATCGGCGGGAAGTGCAGCGGGGCGGAGCGGTAGGCCAGACTGGCTTCCACCGCCGCACCGGCTCCCGGCTGTGCCGGCTCGATCGCCGGTAGGGCGACCACCGGCGCGGGCACGGTGCCTTCGTCGCTGATCGACGGCAGCGCCAGAGTGACCGGCACGGGCGTGGCCGCGCGCGGTGCCGCCGTGGGCAGCGCATGGGGCAATGGCTTGACCTCCAGCGGCGGAGGCGGTGGCGGTTCGGGCGCGCTCGGATGGAACTGCAGAGCGATGGCCGAGGGGGTGCGCGGTTCCGGCAACGCGGCCGGCGGCAGCGGTCGCAAGGCGACCAGAAGGACTGCCAGGTTGACCGAGATGGCGAAGCTGAGAGCGGTGACGCGGGCGCGATCGGGCGCCTGGAAGGGAGGGTGGGTACGGGGTAGAGCCAGGCTTGCGGGCGACATGGGCGACCTCCTGACGGCAGTACTCCAGGTTGTGGCGCGGCACGCTGCCGTGGCAGAGGGAATCGTGCGACGCGAAACCAGCCTATGCCCGCTTTGCCCCGACAGGCAAGTGACCGGTTCGTGAAATGCACTGGCGGTCGCCCAAAAAAAGCCCCGCACGAGGCGGGGCCGCAAGCCGCGGGGCCGAAGGGGGCGGCACCCGCAGCGCATAGGTTCGGTTGGCGCAAGCCATCGTCGCGTGCATGGCGCGTGATGACGGCATTCACCCCGGCATCGCCTACGGTAGCGCTGCTGCTGGCACAATCATCGCTTCGTTCCGATCGAGAACAGCCCATGAAAACCTGGAAAGGAATCAGCGCAGCGATGGTGCTGCTCGGCTCACTGGCGATGCTGCCGGCCCCGGCGCATGCCGCCGGCGAGATCAGCTGCAGGATGACCTTCCAGCTGTCCGGCTGGTCGGTGTTCTACAAGACCGCCAAGGGCACCGGCACGGTCCGCTGCAGCAATGGTCAGACCCGCCACGTCACCCTGCGCGCCAAGGGTGGCGGCCTGACCTTCGGCAAGACCCACATCGAAAACGGCATCGGCAAGTTCACCGGCGTGTACGACATCCGCGAAGTGCTCGGTCACTACGCCAATGCCGAGGCGCATGCGGGAGCAAGCAAGTCGGCCGACGCGCAGGTGCTGACCAAGGGCAACGTGGGGCTGGCGCTGAGCGGCAAGGGCAGCGGCTGGAACCTGGGTGTGGCCTTCGGCGCGTTCACCATCGAGTGACCGGGCGGCGCGGCGCATGGGTGCGCCGCGCTTGCGCTGGATCATTGCAAACGCTACCCCGCCGGATAAGGTGGGACATGCGCGCCCTCGTGGCCGCGGCAGCGAACCTGGAGCTTCCATGCGAGTCCTTTCCAGCCACACGCCCCGCTACAGCGTGGGCGACGAACTGGCCAGCACCATCATCCATGGCATCGGCATCGCGCTGAGCATCGGCGGGCTCGCCACCCTGGTGGCGTTCGCCGCGCTGCATGGGGAAGCCCGCGACGTGATCGCCTGCGCCGTGTTCGGCACCACGCTGATCCTGCTCTATACGGTTTCCACCCTGTATCACGCGATTCCGGGCGAGCTGCCCAAGCGGGTCCTGCGCACGCTCGATCACATCGCGATCTTCTGGCTGATCGCCGGCACCTATACCCCGTTCACCCTGATCGTGCTGCCCGGCGCCTGGAGCTGGGGCCTGTTCAGCGCCATCTGGACGCTGGCGATCCTGGGCAGCGTGCTCGAGCTGGGGCTGTTGCAGCGCATTGCCGGGCGCAAGCTGGCGGTATTGCTGTATGTCTCGATGGGTTGGGTCGCGATGGTGGCGTTCAAGCCGTTGAGCGCGCACCTGGAAACCGGCGGCATGGTGCTGCTGATCGCCGGCGGGCTGACCTACACGCTGGGCGTGCCGTTCTACCTGTGCCGGCGCATGCCGTTCCACCATTCGGTCTGGCACGGCTTCGTGCTGGCCGGCAGCGTGCTGCACTACCTGGCGGTGCTGCTGTACGTGATCCCCGCCGCGCCGGTCTAGCGGCGCGGCGGTCAGGTCGGTCTATTTCGCCGGCTTGCGCTGGGCCGGGATGAACTGCCGGCGCACTGCGTCGGCCAGCTGGCCCGGCGGCAGCAGGCCCTGCCCGATCACGAAGTCGTTGAAGGCCTTGCGGTCGAACGCCGGCCCAAGCGCCAGCTCGGTCTCCAGCCGCAGTTGCTGCAGGCGCATGTAGCCGTAGAAATACGCCGTGGCCTGGCCGGGACTGTTGAAGGTGTAGCGGTCCAGCTCCTGCCGTGCCATTGCCTCGGACAGGCCCACGTCGTGGGTGAGTACGTCGTGTGCCCGTTCGCGGGTGATCAGCCCCAGGTTGAGCATCGGGTCGAGGTAGGCGCGTGCCGCGCGCATCATGCGTGCCTGCAGCGCGGCGAACTGTCCGGCCGGCGGCTCGTATGGCAGCATTTCCGACTCGGCGTACAGCGCCCAGCCTTCGACGTTGACGCTGTTGAAGGCGAACAGGCTGCGCGCCAGCGAGACGCCGCGTTCGACCATCGCGGCGAACTGCAGCTCGTGGCCGGGCCGGCCCTCGTGCGCGGTCAGCGTCCAGGCGGCGGCCTTGAAGGTGAAGTCGTCGTAGGCCTGGCTGGCGTCCTTGCCGTTGCCCGGGTTGCCCATGGTCAGCACGAAGGTGCCCTGCTCGCCGTGGTTGTTGAGGAACGGCGGCGGGTCCATGTGTGGCGCCGGCACCTGCGCGGCCTCGGCATCGGAGGCCAGCCGCATCTGCATCTTGCGCTGGGGCAGGGTGACGATCCGCTCGCGGCGGATGGTGTCCTCGATCTTGCCGAGCACATGGTGGTACCAGGGCTGGACCTGGTCGCGGCCGAGCTGGTCCTTCTTCAGGTCGCGCATCACGCTGCGGTAGTCGGTGTCCTTGAAGCCTTCGGCCCTGGCCACCACCGGTGCCAGCATCTGCATGGCGCCGCGCATTTCGACGAACTCGAGCTCGGCCTGTTTCATCAGCTGCTGCGGCGTAATGTCGATGCCGACCTGGCGCAGGTTGTAGGCATACAGCGGCTCGGGCAGGCGGAAGTCGGTGCGCGCACGCGGCAGCACGGTCTTGCGCACCCACGCGTCGTAGTCGGCCAGCTGCCGGTCCAGCGCGGCCAGCGCCGCCTTGCCCTGGGCGTCGTCGAGCTTGTACTTGGCGAACAGCTGGTGGATGCCCTGGGCGTAGCGCTTGGCGTTGGCCAGGTTCTGTTCGACCTCGCCGCGGTAGGGGCCGAGCAGCTGCCTGTCGTCCAGGCGAGCCTCGGTCTGCGCCCGGGCCTGCTCGGTGATCGGTGTGTCGCAGCCCGGAGCGGTGCCGACATAGCACTGCAGGCGCTGCAACGCATAGGCGCGGCGCTTGGCTTCCACGTCGTCCTTGAGCAAGGCGAACTCGCCGCCGAAGATCAGGTTGCCAACGTCGGTATACGGCAACAGGTACTTGTGGGTCAGATCGATGCCCTCGATCTGCTCGTCCGCCGCCTTCAGCAGGATCTGCAGGTCCTGGCGCACGTTGGCGTCCTTCTCGCTGGCCAGCAGCTTCTGCAGCTCGGTCTTTGCCGCCACCAGCGCGGCGCGCGAGCGGGCGTCCACTGCTGGCTTGAGGTCGGCCACCCGGGTGTCGTAGCCGCGCAGGCCGAACTGGGTGGCCGACTCGGGGCTGAACTGGGCGATCACATCCAGCAGTACGCGCGAATCGGCATTGCTGCGCGCGATCCAGGCGGGCGTGGTCTGTGCATGCAGCGCGCCGGTGGCGCTCAGCACGGTGGCGAGGGCGAAGGCAAGGCGTCGGGACATGGGGGCGCTTCTGTGGCCGGAGGAGCGCCCAGCCTAGACAGGCCGCTGCCGTTGCGCCATGTGCCGAAGGTCGTCAACCCAGCAGCAGGCCCAGGCCGAACAGGCCGATCATCACGAACGAGGCCACCAGCTTGACCAGCGTGCCCAGCAGCAGGCCCAGCCAGGTGCCGACACCGACATGGGTCGAGCGCAGCACGCTGTTGCCCGCCATCAGTTCACCGGCCAATGCGCCAAGGAACGGGCCGAAGGCCAACCCGGGAATGCCGAAGAACATGCCCACCACGGTGCCGACCAGGGCACCCCATACGGCCAGCTGGCTGGCGCCGACCCGTTTGGCCCCGAGAGCACCGGCGATCAGGTCGGTGATCATGCCCAGCGCACCGACCAGGGCAATCCCCAGCAGCCACCACATGCCCAGGTGCCGGTAGCCGTCGGTCGCCGCAGCGATCCAGATGCCGCCGAAGATCAACGGGATGCCCGGCAGCGCCGGCAGGATGGCGCCGGCCAGGCCGGCCAGCATCAGCAAGGCGGCCAGCAGGTACAGTGCGATGTCCATGGATGCGGATCTCCGGGATGCGGCGCGGACGGCCTATCGTTCACAATGTGCCGGTGGGCACCGGCACAGGCAAGCCCGCGCCACCACGGAAAGCGCATGAACCGCGACGCCATCCTGCTCAAGGCCGACGAACTGGGCCGCATCGAGATCGTGCAACGCGGTGGCGTGCGCGTGATTCGTCGCGACATCGGCGCGGCCCGCTGGTGGGCCCGCCACTTCGCACGCCGCGCGGCGGCCCGCGAGGCCCGTGCGCTGGCGCGGCTGGATGGCCTCGACGGCGTGCCGACGCTGCTGCGCTGGGATGGCCGCGAGCTGCTGCGCGGCTATATCGCCGGCGCCCCGATGCAGCAGGCGCGACCCGTCGATCGCGCGTATTACCGCGATGCGCTGCGCCTGCTGGCGCGGCTGCATCGTCGCGGCATCGTGCACAACGATCTGGCCAAGGAGCCGAACTGGCTGGTGCGCGCCGATGGCAGCCCGGCGCTGGTGGATTTCCAGATCGCCTGGACCCGCGGGCGCCGCGGGCGCCTGTTCCGCCTGCTGGCGCGCGAAGACCTGCGCCACCTGCTCAAGCACAAGCGCACCTATTGCGCCGCCGCATTGAGCGCGCGCCAGCGCACCATGCTGGCCACACCGGCGCTGCATTCGCGCCTGTGGCGCGCCACTGGCAAGCGGCTTTACAAGCTGATCGCCCGTCGCGTGTTCGGCTACTGGGACAACGAGGGCCGCGGCCGCGTGCGCGACTGAGCGGCGCCACGGCTCAGTCGTCGCCGGGCCGGGAGGCGGGCGAACGGTGGCCACCGGCGCGCGCGCCGAACACCATTTCGGTGGTCCAGCCCAGCAGCATCGAGGTGTACGCCTGTCGGCAGACAGGACTGGACAGCCCGTGGTCGGCGTCGTCGATGACCCGGTAGGTCAGCGAGTGCGCGCGTGCGAAGGCGTTGCGGTAGCTGACGATGGTGGCCGGTGGAATCAGATGGTCATGGCCGGACTCGATGATCAGCACGTCGCCGCCGAACTCGCTGCAGGCGCGCAGCGCGCGATTGCCGGCCGCCGGTCGGGTCACCTGCCGGTAGGCGGCCAGCTCCTTGCGGTCCAGTGCCCGCTTGGGCCGGTCCCACTCGGCGTCCTTGTACAGCGCCGGCACGCGCAGCGCCAGCCAGCGCACCTTGCGCAGCGAGCTGAGGATCGCCGCCAGGTAGCCGCCGTAGCTGCTGCCGACCACCAGGATCGCCTCCGGATCCACGTGCGGCTGGCGCAGCAGCTGATCGTAGGCGGCCACCACGTCGCGCAGGTTGTCCTCACGGGTGACCGACTGGCGCAGCGCCTCGGTACGGACGTGGCCGCGCATGTCGAAGGTGAGGCACACGCAACCCAGTGCCGCGATCTTCTGGGCGCGCGTCAGGTCGCGCTCCTGGCAGCCGCCCCAGCCATGCACGAACAGTACCCCGGGGATGGTGGAGCCGGGCATCAGCAGGGTGCCGGCCAGCTCCGCGCCGTCGACCCCTATCTGGGTCAGTTCGCTACGTGTGGCCATCGGCCTCGACCCGGGCGAACTTGGTCAGCGGACCGACCTCCGGGTCGATCCCGTCGAACAGCACGGTGGCGTCGGCCGGCAGCTCGCAGCGGCCATAGCGCTCGATCGTGGACGCCCGCAGCCAGCGGCTTTGCGGGTGCTCGTGGAAATGGCACAGCGCCGCCAGCTCGGCTCCGCTGGCACCGCCAATGCGCCAGGACGGCTCGAGCACGCCCGAGCGTCGATGTCCACGTGGATCGGTGCCCTGTGCCACGTCGTAGTTGCGGCGCGACGCGAACATCCCCGGGAAGCATGCGCGCGCGGCGTCGTCGTAGGCCTTGGCCTGGCTGATCGCCGTGCGCACCGGGTCGGGCAGCTCCTCGCGCAGCAGGTCGTCCAGATCGCCGCGCCGCACGCACAGCTCCGATCCGCCGTAGACGCTGGCGCCGGTGTTGTCGCGGGTCAGCTGCTGGGTGCCGTAGTAGGCGATCTGCATCTCCCCGACACGCACGTGGCCGACGCTGTAGGTGGTCACCTCGGCCAGGTTGCTCTCCAGCACCAGCCCACAGTGCGCCAGGCGGGTGTCGTCGAACGCCTCCAGCAGTGCGTCCAGCTCGGCCTCGTCGCGGGCCACGCCTTGTCCGCGCCCGGCGGTGGCATCGGTCGGCTTCACCCGCACCGCCCCGTCCTGCAGCAACCGCAGTCCGGCCAGTCGTGCGTCGGCGTGGGTGAAGGCGGAATAGCCGGGCAGGGTGACGTTCTGCACCCGTTGCGCGAACGCGTCCCACCAGTACGCCGGACGCAATGCTTCGGCTTCCACCAGCGGGTGGGTGATCGCCTTGCTGGCCATGATCGGGTGGGTCACCACGCCGCCGAACAGGTCCTGCTCGCCAGCGATTCCGAGTTCGGAGGCCGAACTGGCCAGCAGTACGTCCTCGGGCACGAAATACAGCGGGCCGGCCGGCCGCTCGCCGGGACGGTGGACGCCACCGAACGTCATCTGCTGCAGCCACGCCAGTTGGCGTGCTATGGCCTGGTGCGACGCCTGCTCGTGCGTCGGACGCGGGGTGCCGGCCGGATCGAGCAGGACGGTGCCGGCAGCGCTGGCGGCCGCGGCCGAGGCGTGCGGGGCGTGGCCGGATTCGACCGTGCGGGACTGGTGGGGGTTGCTCAGGATCACGGCGCGCTCCGGAAAGGTTCCGGCAGCGCCACAGGCCGGGCGCCGCCATGCCGATCACGCTAGGGAGGCCGCGGTGGAAGGATCGTGCAGGCGGGGTTTCCCGCGCGCTGGCCGTTTACCGGCCCGTCAGCGTTCGACGAAGGCGCGTTCGATCACGTAGTCACCCGGCTCGCGCGTGCGTGGCGAGGCCTGGAAGCCGCGGCCATCCAGGAGCGCGCACAGGTCCTCCAGCATCGACGGACTGCCGCACAGCATGATCCGGTCCCGCGCCGGATCCAGCGGCGGCAGGCCGGTGACCTGGCTCATCACGCCATCGGCGATCGAGTCGGTGATGCGGCCGCGGTTGCGGAACGGTTCACGGGTCACGGTGGGGTAGTAGATCAGCTTCTCGCGCACCAGTTCGCCCAGGTACTCGTGCTGCGGCAGCTCGCGCTCCAGGTAGTCGGCATAGGCCAGGTCGTCGACGTGGCGGACGCCGTGGGCCAGCACGATCCGCTCGTAGCGTTCGTAGGTCTGCGGGTCGCGCACGATGCTCATGAACGGGGCCAGCCCCGTGCCCGTGCCAAGCAGGTACAGATGCTTGCCCGGCTTCAGGTCGTCCAGCACCAGGGTCCCGGTCGGCTTGCGACTGACAGTGAGCGGATCACCGGGCTGCAGGTGCTGCAGGCGCGAGGTCAGCGGGCCATCGGGTACCTTGATGGAAAAGAACTCAAGGTGCTCCTCCCAGTTTGCACTGGCGATCGAGTACGCACGCATCAGTGGTCGCCCTTCGCTCTGCAGCCCGATCATCACGAACTGCCCGCTTTCGAAGCGGAAGCCGGGATCGCGGGTGGTACGGAAACTGAAAAGGGTGTCGTTCCAGTGCTGCACGTCGATCACGTGCTCGGTCGCCAATGCCACCATGGTCGTTGGGTTCTCGGTTGCCAATCGGGGTGCGCCCTGGCGGCAGCGTCGAGGCCGCCGCCGATATTCGTGCGCGGGGCGCATAGGGTACGCGATCGGACCCGGGCGCTTCGAGCGCGGGCCGCTGTCGCGTCACCATGCCGCAGGGCGACGGCCTTCCCATCACGAGGGCCGCGGTGTGCCCGGCCGCACCCGGCAGTGTACCCTGTCGGGTCGAGTACAGCTGGCGTGATGCCGGCTGCCGCCGCGAATCCTCAGCAAACAGACCACTGCACCGGCATGAGCAACTTGAACGACAGCCCGGGCCAGGCGCCGGTGTCGCCCGATCCGGCCGACTTCCGGCTCTGCGTGGCGCCGATGATGGACTGGACCGACCGGCACTGCCGCTATTTCCATCGGCTGCTGTCGCCGCATGCGCGCCTGTATACCGAGATGGTGACCAGTGCCGCACTGGTGCGGGGCGGGCAGGTGCGGCTGCTCGAGCACAGCCAGCAGGAACATCCGGTGGCGCTGCAGCTCGGCGGCAGCGATCCGCGCGAGCTGGCGCAGGCGGGGCGGATGGGCGCCAGCGCCGGCTACGACGAGATCAACCTCAACGTGGGCTGTCCGTCCGACCGGGTCCAGTCCGGCCGTTTCGGCGCCTGCCTGATGCGCGAGCCGGCGCTGGTCGGTGACTGCGTCAAGGCCATGCGTGACGCGGTGACGGTACCGGTGACGGTGAAGTGCCGCATCGGTGTGGACGACCAGGACGACTACGCCGACCTGCAGCAGTTCACCACGACCATGCTCGAGGCGGGCGTGCAGGTGCTGGTAGTGCATGCGCGCAAGGCCTGGCTGCAGGGCCTCAGCCCGAAGGAGAACCGCGAGATCCCGCCGCTGGATTACGAGCGGGTGTACCGGCTCAAGCGGGAATTCCCGGAGCTGGTCGTGGTCATCAATGGCGGCATCACCAGCGCCGCGGCGGTGGAGCAGCACCTGGCGCGGGTCGACGGGGTGATGCTCGGGCGAGCGGCGTACCACGATCCATTCGTGCTGGCGCGGCTGGAGACGGCACTTTATGGTGCCGCGTTGCCGGGGCGCGACGAGGTCTTGCGGCACATGCGGCCCTATGTGGAAGCCGAGCTGGCGCGCGGGGCCGCACTGAAGCACATCAGCCGGCACCTGCTGGGACTGTACCAGGGCGAGCCCGGCGCGCGCGGGTTCCGGCGCACGCTCAGCCAGGGCGCGCACCTGCCGGGAGCTGGCTGGGAGTTGATCGAACAGGCGATGGAATCGCGGCATGCGGTGGCGGCGTGAATCGCGCCCCACTCGCGTGAACGCCCCGCTGACACCCATCTGGGCAGTATTCAGGCCCGGTTCCCTAAGCTGAACGAGCAGTCGAAGCCGAGGTAGTTGCTGACATGAAGCGCAGGCAATCGTGGGTGTGGACGGTGGTGGCGGCGATCGGCCTGGTGGCCGGATCGGCGCTGGCTGCGCCACCGCCCGGGAAGCTGACCCTGGAGCAGGCCATCGCCCAGGTGCGGCTGGATACCGGTGGCACGGTCCTGTCGGCCGATCCCCGGCGGATTGGCCGACGCACCGAGTACCGGGTCAAGGTGCTGACCCCGGAGGGCCATGTGCAGGTGATCGTGGTTTCCTCCGATGCACAAGGTCGTCCGGTATCGACGCCTGAAACCAAGAACCCCGCCGCCAGCGGCCGGGGCAACAAGGAGAAACACTGATGCGCATCCTTCTGGTGGAAGACGAGGCGCCGTTGCGCGAGACGCTGGCGGCACGGCTCAAGCGCGACGGCTTTGCGGTCGACGCGGCGCAGGACGGCGAGGAGGGCATCTACCTCGGCCGTGAGGTGCCGTTCGACCTGGCGATCATCGATCTGGGGCTGCCCAGGATGTCCGGCATGGATCTGGTCAAGGCGTTGCGCGAAGCCGGCCAGCGCTATCCGATCCTGATCCTCACTGCCCGCGGCAGCTGGCAGGACAAGGTCGAGGGGCTCAAGCACGGTGCCGACGACTATCTGGTCAAGCCGTTCCATGTGGAGGAACTGCTGGCGCGCATCAATGCGCTGGTGCGCCGCGCCAGCGGCTGGTCCAAGCCGGTGCTGGCGTGCGGCCCGATCAAGCTCGACACCACCGCGCAGACGGTCTCGGTGGAAGGCAAGCTGGTGGACCTCACCAGCTACGAATACAAGGTGCTGGAGTATCTGATGCTGCATGCCGGCGAGCTGGTCTCCAAGGCCGATCTCACCGAGCACATCTACCAGCAGGACTTCGACCGCGATTCGAACGTGCTGGAGGTATTCATCGGCCGGCTGCGCCGCAAGCTGGACCCGGAGAGCGCGCTCAAGCCGATCGAGACGGTGCGCGGCCGCGGCTACCGGTTCGCGATCCCGCGCACCGACGGCGACGACGACTGAATCGCCGATGCCGCTTCGATCCCGATCCCTGGCGGCGCGCGCGGCGCTGGCCACCGGTCTGGTCCTGGCGGCCTTTCTCGGGGTCATCGGGCTGAGCCTGTCGCGGGCCAAGCACGAGAGCGCGCTCAACGGGCTGCATGACCGCCTGCAAAGCTATGTCATCGCCTACCTGGCGGGCACCGACATCAGCCGCTACGGCAAGGTGCTGCTGCCCGACTCGCCACCGGACCCGCGCTTTTCCCAGCCCGGGTCGGGGCTGTACGCGGTGGCGCTCGGCGATGGCGACTTCCACTGGAAATCGTCGTCCGCGATCGGTCGCGACTTCCGCTTCGTCAAGCCGCTGGCGCCCGGGCAGAGCCGGTTTGCCGGGCCGGTGGAGACCCGGATGGGGCGGCTGTACTACTACAGCTTCGGCGTGGCCTGGGACGTCCCGGGCAAGCCACCGGTGCACCTGACCTACATGGTGGCGCAGACCGAGGACCAGTTCGAAAGCGGCAACGCGGTGTACCGGCGCAGCCTGATCGGGATGCTGGCGATGCTCGGCATGATGCTGATCGTGCTGCAGCTGTTGCTGCTGCGCTGGAGCCTGGCGCCGCTGCGCAAGGTGGCCAGCGACATGAGCCGGGTCGAGCGCGGCGACAGCGAGCACCTGGACAGCCAGTACCCGGTCGAACTGACCGGGCTGACCGAACGCATCAACGCCTTCATCGATACCGAGCGCGAGCAGCGCGCACGCTACCGCAATACCCTGGCCGACCTGGCGCACAGCCTGAAGACGCCGCTGGCGGTGATCCGCTCCCGCCTGGATCTGGCGGTGGAGGCGCCGGCGCTGCGTGACGACGTGCTCGACCAGGTGCGCAGGATGGACGAGCTGGTGGCCTACCAGCTGGCCCGCGCGGCCACCTCGGGGCGGCAGATCTTCGCCAGCGCGGTGCCGGTGGCCGGACACGCCGAGGACCTCGTGCAGGGGCTGGAGAAAGTGTACGCGGCCAAGAACGTGCTGTGCGAGTTCGACATCGACGAGGGCGCGGTGTTCTACGGCGAGCAGGGCGACCTGCTGGAGCTGATGGGCAACCTGCTCGAGAACGCGTTCAAGTGGTCGACCCACCACGTGCTGCTGGTGGCCCGAACCCAGGCGCCCAGTGCGCGCCAGCGCGCCGGCTTGCTGCTCAGCGTGGAGGACGACGGCCCGGGCATCCCCGAGGACAAGGTCGAACGGGTGCTGCAACGGGGCGTGCGCGGCGACGAGCGGGTGCAGGGCCACGGCATCGGCCTGTCGATCGTGCAGGACATCGTGCGCGCCTACCGCGGCGAACTGGTGGTCGACCGCTCGCCCGAGCTGGGTGGCGCGCGTTTCAGCGTGAGCTTGCCGCCGGGCTGATGGACGTACTGCCTGGTCGCCGGCCCAAGCCGGGCCCGACGGGGCGATTACTGGATCGAACCGGGCAGCAGCGACTGCCAGCCGAGGCTGTGCCGTGCCGAGACCTGCGGGTGCGCGGAGCTGCCGCCATCGTTGTCGTGGGCCGGCACGCTGCTGTCATGTGCCGGTGCCGCAGCCGTGCTGCCGCTCCCGCCGCCGGCGTCGTGGCCGGCAAGCACGTCCACCGTCGCGTGTCCGGGGGCGGTCAGGTCCTGGGTGTCGACGCTGGAGGCCGACGCGGTACCGATGCCGGTTCCGCCCATCAGCAGTCCGGCAACCAGCAAGTGCCTGATTTTCATGGTGATCAACCCCTTGATCCACCGGCTAAGACCCCGATCATCGCAAAAAGGCGGGGGTGGTGCCAGTGTCGCTGCCGGCTTCCGGGACGGAACCGGGCCCGCGCGCGGACCACGGCCAGCCCGGCGCCGGCCGGCCCCGACAGGATCGCCAACGGCGGGCCGGCCCACTAGAATCGGGTCGATGTTCCCGACCGCCGATCCGGTTTCCACTGCCCCGTTCCATGGCCTTCCCGCGGCGCGGGCGCCACGGCGTACGCGCTGATGCTGGCCCGCGACATACTCGCCGCGCTGGCCGATGGCGGGGTGGTTTCCGGCGCGCAACTGGCGCGCCAGGCCGGAGTCACCCGCGCCGCCGTGTGGAAGCAGATCGAAGTGCTGCGCGGCCGTGGCGTGCCGATCGAGGCGGCCCCCGGCCGGGCCGGCTATCGATTGCCCTGGCCGCTGCAGATGCTTGACGAGGGCCTCATCCGCGACCGGCTGCCGACGCGCGCTGCTGCCCGCCTGGGTCCGCTGGAGGTGCACTGGGAGCTCGACTCCACCTCCAGCGAGCTGCAGCGGCGCGGGCCGTGCGCCGCCGACCTGAGCGTGCTGCTGGCCGAGACCCAGAGTGCCGGTCGAGGCCGCCGTGGCCGCACCTGGCTGTCGCCCCCGGGGCTGAACCTTTACCTGTCCTGCCTGAAGCGGTTCGAACAGGGGTTCGCAGCGTTATCCGGGCTGTCGCTGGCGGTGGGCGTGATGCTGTTGCGGGCACTGGAGCATTGCCGGATCGAAGGCGCCGGCCTGAAATGGCCGAACGACGTGCTGGCCGCCGAGGGCAAACTGGCCGGCGTGCTGGTGGAACTCAGTGGCGAATATCAGGGACCGTGCGCGGCGGTGATCGGGATCGGTCTCAATCTGCGGCTGACCCCGGCACTGCGTGCCCAGGCCGGCCAGCCCGCCTGCGACCTGGCCGGCCTCGCCAGCGGCACGCCGCCGGATCGCAACCAGCTTGCCGCGCAGCTGATCGGTGCGTTGGTGGCCGGGCTGGACCGCTTCGAGGAGGCGGGTTTTGCCGCGTTCGCGGAGGATTACGCCCGTTTCGACCTGTTGCGCGGGCAGCCATTGCGCCTGAGCAGCGCGCAGGAGGTTTTCGACGGCACCGGAGCGGGCATCGATGCGCGCGGTGCGCTGCAGGTGCGTATGGCCGATGGTGCCCTGCGTCGGGTCGACAGCGCCGACGTCACGGTGCGGCGGACATGAGACTGCTGCTGGATCTGGGCAACACCCGGCTGAAATGGGCCTTGCAGGAGCGTCCGGGCGCCACCTGGGCAGCCCATGGTGCGGTGGCCTGGGACGAAGACGTGGCGGGCGCGCTGGCCGCACAGTGGGCCGGCCGGAGCCTGCCGCGCAGCGTTTATGCCGCCTCGGTGCTCGATCCGCAGCGCGAGCAGGCCGTGGCCGCCAGCGTGAGTGCCGCTGGCGGCGGCGCGGTGCAATGGGTGCGCACACCGGCGCAGGCCTGCGGCGTGCGCAATGCCTACCCCGAGCCGGAGCGGCTGGGGGTGGACCGGTTCCTGGCGATGGTGGCCGCGCGCGCCGACGGGCTGGGCGCCTGCGTGCTGGTCGGGGTCGGCACCGCGCTGACGCTCGATGCCATGGATGCCGAGGGGCGCCACCTTGGCGGTCTGATCGCGCCCGGGGCACCGCTGATGCAGCAGGCGCTGGTCCACGGCACTGCACGGCTGCGCGTGGAGCGCGCCGGCGCAGTCGGCGAACGCGCCGACAACACCGCCGATGCGGTGCACTCGGGCTGCTGGCTGGCGGTCGTGGCCCTGGTCGAGCGCTTCGTGGCGACGCTGGCGCGGGAGCTCGGCGTCACTCCGGCGGTGCGCCTGGGCGGCGGCGACGCCGAGCAACTGGCCGCGCTGCTCGGGCAGCCGGCGCAGTGCGTCCATGACAGCGTGCTGCGTGGTCTGTCGGTGTGGGCGCAGGCACAGTCGGCGCCGACGACGGCACCGTAGAATGGCCTGGTTGGTAGCGAAGGAAATCGCCGATGTTTCTGCGCCTTTTGTTCACCCTGCTGGTCGCCCTCAACATTGCCGTGGGCGCCTGGCTGCTGTGGGGCCAGGACGGCAGCTACAGCCGTAGCGCCACCGACCCGGGGGTGCCGGCGCTGCACCTGCTGGCCGAGCAGACGGGCGAGTCGGATGCGGCTGTCGCTGCCGCCAACCAGGCTGCTGCGGAGCCGACGACCCGGGCTGGCGCGGCTGACACGCCCGCCGGGGGCAGCTACAGCTGCATGGCGCTGGGCCCATTCGCCAGCCCGCAGGACCTGCGCAACGCGCGTGCCCGCCTGGCGGGGCCGGGTATCCGCATGCGCTCGCGCCAGGAGCAGACCACCCAGAGTCATGGCTGGTGGGTATACCTGCCCGCCACAGCCCGCCGCAGCGATGCGTTGGAACAGGCGCGCCGGCTTAGCGCCGCCGGCATCAACGATTACTTCGTGGTCAGCTCGGGCGACCAGCCCAACACCATCTCGCTGGGCCTGTTCCGGGATCCGGACAACGCCCGCAACCGGCGCGACCAGTTGCTGGCAGCCGGATTTCAAGCCCAACTGAGCGAGCGGACCGAGACCATTCCGCAATACTGGCTCGACCTGACCGTGTCGGGCGACCGTACCCTGCACTGGCGCGACCTGATCGCCGATCCCCGGGTGGGCTCGCACAGCAGCAGCTGCTTCTGACTCACCGGCTGCATTGGGCGGCTCCCCGTGGCAGTCCGCGCAAGGGTCGCCAAGGGTGGGGCGGTACACTAAACTGAGCCGCTGCGCCGGCATAGCTCAGTTGGTAGAGCAACTGATTTGTAATCAGTAGGTCGCGGGTTCGACTCCTGCTGCCGGCACCAACCCCGCGTGGAAACCGCGCATCCGTGGCGGTCGTACCTGGCCGGATCGACGCGCCCCTCCCGTTCACCCGCATCGTCGTCGGGTGGCATCCTTCACGCGGTTTTTCCCGCGCGCTCGAACACTTCCGCGCAGGTGCTTTCCTGCCACCGACCCGAATCAGCGAGAGGACTATGGGCAACAAGAAAATATCCCTGGTGGGCGTACCCACCGACATCGGCGCCGGACATCGTGGCGCCTCGATGGGCCCCGAGGCGCTGCGTGTCGCCGGTCTGGCCGACAAGCTCCGTGATCTTGGCCTCGACGTGGCCGATCGCGGCAACCTGCAGGGGCCGGTCAATCCCTGGCAGCCCCCGGTGGACGGCTACCGCCACCTGCCCGAGGTGGTGACGTGGAACTCGGCTGTCTATACCGCCATCCTGCAGGAGCTCGAGCGTGGCCGGTTGCCGGTGATGCTCGGCGGCGACCACTGTCTGGGCCTGGGCTCGATCACCGCGGTGGCGCGTCATTGCCGTGAGAGCGGCAAGCAGTTGCGGGTGTTGTGGCTGGATGCGCACACCGACTTCAATACCGCCGGCGCGACGCCCTCGGGCAACGTGCACGGTATGCCGGTGGCCTGCCTGTGCGGGCATGGCCCGGAGGAGCTGACCACGCTCGGTGGCAGCGCGCCGGCGACCACGCCGGACGTGTTCCGCCAGATCGGCATTCGCTCGGTCGACGAGGGCGAAAAGCGGCTGGTGCGCGAAGCCAACGTGGCGATCTACGACATGCGCCGGATCGACGAGATCGGCATGCGCCAGGTGATGGAGCAGGCGCTGGCGGGGATGGACGACAACACCCACCTGCACGTGAGCTTCGATGTCGATTTCCTCGACCCGAGCATCGCGCCGGGCGTGGGCACCACCGTACAGGGCGGTCCGAACTACCGCGAGGCGCAGCTGTGCATGGAGATGATCGCCGATACCGGAAAGGTGGCTTCGCTGGATATCGTCGAGCTCAACCCGGCCTACGACCAGCACAACCAGACCGCCCGGCTGGCGGTGGACCTGGTCGAGTCGCTGTTCGGCAAGTCGACCCTCCTGCGCTGACTTGGCATGGTTGCCGCGGCTGCGCACGGCAGCCGCCGGGCACTGAAGGTATCCTGTCGCACTCCGCTTCCCACCGACTCCCGACCGCATGAGCAGAATCCGCGTCCTGACCGGCATCACCACCACCGGTATCCCGCACCTGGGCAACTACGCCGGCGCGATCCGCCCCGCGGTGGCGGCGAGCCGTCGCGAGGATGTCGACGCGTTCTACTTCATGGCCGACTACCACGCGCTGATCAAGAGCGACGATCCGGCCCGGATCGATCGCTCGCGGCTGGAGATCGCCGCGACCTGGCTGGCCTGTGGCCTCGATCCTGAGCGGGTGACCTTCTACCGTCAGTCCGACATTCCCGAGATTCCCGAGCTCACCTGGCTGCTGACCTGCGTCACCGCCAAGGGCATGCTCAATCGCGCGCACGCCTACAAGGCGGCGGTGGATCGCAACGCCGAGACCGGCGAGGATGCCGATGCCGGGATCACCGCCGGCCTGTACATGTATCCGGTGCTGATGGCCGCCGACATCCTGGCGTTCGATGCGCACAAGGTTCCGGTCGGGCGCGACCAGATCCAGCACCTGGAGATGGCGCGCGACATCGCCCAGCGCTTCAACCACGCCTGGGGCGATGAGTTCTTCGTGCTGCCGGAGGCGCAGATCGAGGAGCAGGTGGCCACCTTGCCGGGACTGGACGGGCGCAAGATGTCCAAGAGCTACGACAACACCATCCCGCTGTTTGCCGGCGGACCCAGGGCGCTGCGCGATGCGATCATGCGCATCGTCACCGACTCGCGCCTGCCGGGCGAGCCGAAGGATGCCGACAGCAGTGCGTTGTACCCGCTGTTTCGCGCCTTCGCCGACGAGGTCGAGTCGCGTGCGTTCCGGCAGGCGCTGGAGGATGGGCTGGGCTGGGGCGAGGCCAAGCAGGTGCTGCTCGATCGCATCGAGACCGACCTGGCGCCATTGCGCGAGCGCTATGACAGCTTGATCGCCCAGCCGGCGCGGATCGAGGAAATCCTGCAGGCCGGTGCGCACAAGGCGCGCGCCGTGGCCACGCCGAAACTCGCCGCGCTGCGCCGTGCGGTCGGGCTGCGGCCGCATCGGGCAGCGTCCAGGCCGACGGAGGCGACGTCACCGGCGGCCAAGGTTGCCGGCAAGCCCCGTTTTGCCAGCTTCCGCGACGGTGACGGCAGCTTCCGCTTCCGGCTGCTGGGTGTGGATGGTGACGAGCTGCTGCTGTCGGTGCCGTTTGCTGATCCGAAGGCGGCTGGCGCGTTGCAGAAGCGCATCAAGGGCTTGGGCGCAGCCGCCGCAGTAGTGCAGCTCAAGCCACAGCACCTGGTGCTGGAACTCGATGGTGACGCGGTGGCGGTCACGCCCGATTACCCGGACGAGCCGTCGCGGGATCAGGCACTGGCACGCCTGCGCGAGGCCCTGGATCAGTTGGCGGCGGCCGAGTGATGTCACCTTTGCCACGTTGTCATCCGGCCTGACCGCATGCGCTACCTTGCCTTGCTCCTGCTTGCCCCCTGGCTGCTGATACTCGGCTGGGCCTACTTCGCCTACCCGAAGAGCCTGCCGCGCACGGTCGCGCGTCGGCTGTTCGACGTGCTGGTGTTGCTGGCTACGGCGGTCGCCGCGGTCCTGGCGGCCCAGCGGGGCTTCGACACCGCGCCGCGTCCGGAACTCACGGCTTTCGGAACGCGCAGTGGCGCGATCTGGCAGCAGGTCTCGCCAGCACTTTATGGCTACGGTGCCGCGACCGCTGTGCTGGCGGTGGCGACCTTGCTGCGCCTGCTCATCTGGCGCCGCTCGAAGGAGGTCTCCAATGGATGAACGCACCTTGCAGCGCGCGGTCCAGCTGCTGTTCGAACGCCACGAGGTGGAGCTCGAGGTGGACGAGGACTGGCTGCTGACCGACGGCGACTATCCGGCCGTCCGCGCGAGCTGGCACCCGGGTGGCGAAGACAGGCCCGGCCGGCTGGATATCGACGTGGTGCTGGGCGAAGACCGCTGCATCGAACAGAGTTACCCCGGCTACGGGGACGGCGAAGCGGCGCGTCGCGATGCCCTGAGGCGCTTCGGTGAGGTCGACCTGCACGTGCTGCTGGCGGCATGCTGGTATGTGACCGATGACCGCAAGCTCGAACTGACCAGTTGGCATATCGGGGTGCGCAGCTGGGACGTGTTCCTCGGGCGTCCGACCGTCGATGGTGCCCAGGTAGCCGTGCCAGGCGAGCTTGCCTCCGCGATGGCCAGAGCGGTGCAGGATGAGGCGCTGAGCGCCCAACTGCACTGGGTCCGCTGGCTGGTCAAGTGCTCGGCCGAGGGCAACTTTGCGGTGGAAGCATTGCTGGACAATCAGTCCTGGCCCGCCGGCGACCGTGTGTTGACCGCGGTCCAGTGGCCCGCCGGTGACGGGTTTTACGCCGTGCGAGGGTTTTTCATGCTGGATGTGCGCGACTACTGAGCGGCTGCGGCGTTTCCCACGGAAAAGGGGCGCTCATCGGCGCCCCTCTTCGTTCAAGCCCCCAAATTACTGAATTACTGGGGCAGGGCCAGGTCGTCCAGCAGCGCCTTCAGGAACCTGGCTGCCTCGCCGCCCGTGGCGGCGCGGTGGTCGAAGGTCAGGCTGATCGGCATGCGACGGTGCACCTCGATGCCGCCCATTACTGCCACCACGTCGTGGCTGAGCTTGCCGGCACCGATGATGGCGACGGTCGGCGGTACCACCACCGGGGTGGCGTACCTGCCGGCGAACATGCCGAAGTTCGACAGGCTGATGGTGTAGCCGGACAGCTCCGAGGACGGGATGCTGCGGTCCTCCACCTGCGTGCGCAGGCGCTTGATCGCGCCACGGATGCCGCCGGCGTCGAGCATGTCCGCGTTGCGCAGGGCAGGCACGAACAGGCCGTCGTCGGTGTCCACCGCGATGCCGATATCGACGTGCGGGTGCAGGGTGCGGCTGAGGTTCTTGCCGTCGAACCAGGCGTTCAGCGCGGGCACCGCCTTGCAGGCGGCGACGATGGCGCGGATCAGGCGGGCGGTGATGTCCTGCTTGCCGATCCAGGCGTGCAGGTCGGCGTCGTCGACCAGGGTGGTCGGCACCACCTGGGCATGCGCGTCGGCCATTACCCGGGCCATGTTGCGGCGCACGCCCTTGAGCTGTTCGGGCTGGCCGCTGGCGGTGACGCTGGGCGGCGCGGTGCGCATCGGCTTGCCGGCCTGCGACACCGAACTGCGTTGCTGCTGCGGCGCCGGGCCCGGCTGCGGCAGCTCCGGCGCCAGGTGGCGGCCGGCCGAGGCCGGCGCGCCGCCGGCGGAGCCCATCGGGGCGGAGCCGTCGGCGGCCGCCTGCTTGACGTCCTTCATGGTGACCACGCCGTCGGCGCCGGTCGGCTTGACCTTGCCCAGGTCGACCTTGAGCTTGCGTGCCAGCGCGCGTACCGCCGGCACCGCCTTGACCCCGCCCACCGTGGCCATCTGCTCCACGTGCACGTGGCTGCCGCTGACCATCGCACCGACCACGGTGCCTTCGTCCTCACGGTCGCCGCCGGCTTCCACTTCACCGCCATCGTCGGAGGCGACCACCTTGTTGCCGTCGTCCGGGGCAGGGCTGCCGACGCTCTTCTCGGGCGCCTTCTTGGGGCCGTGATGGTGACCAGTGGACTCGGCCTCGGCGCGCTGCTTGGCGTTCGGGTCGGGCTCGAACTCGGCCAGCGCGGCGCCGGTCTCGATGATGTCGCCGGCGGCGCCGTGCAGCTTGGTCACCTTGCCGGTGTAGGGCGAGGGCACGTCGACCACCGCCTTGGCGGTCTCCATCGAGCACAGCGGGGCGTCCAGCTTGATGCTGTCGCCCACCTTCACGTGCCACTCGACGATGGTCGCGTCGGGCAGGCCTTCGCCGAGGTCGGGCAGGTAGAACGTCTTGATGTCAGCCATGGTGGAGTTCCAAAGTGTGTGAGATTTTGGCTCCCTTCCCTGCTTGCAGGGGAGGGTTGGGGAGGGGTTCGCACTTGCCACTAATCCTGCAAGGACCTCACCCCCTCCCAGCCTCCCCCTGCAAGCAGGGGGAGGAGCAGGGCGTCAGCTGGCCGCCAGCGTGCGCTTGGCCGCGTCCACGATGCGCTCGACGCTGGGCAGGTACTTCATCTCCAGGCGGAACAGCGGAATGTGGGTATCCGGACCGGTGACACGCTCGACCGGCGCGAGCAGGTCGTACATGCATTCTTCGGCCAGGCGGGCGGCGATCTCGGCACCGAAGCCGGCGCTCTTGGGCGCCTCGTGCACGATCACGCAGCGGCCGGTCTTGGCCACCGATTCGGCGATGGTGTCGAAGTCCAGCGGGGTCAGCGTGGCCAGGTCGATAACTTCGGCGCTGATGCCGTCCTCGGCCAGCGCATCGGCCGCCTCCAGGGTTTCCTTCACCTGGGCGCCCCAGGTCACCAGGGTCACGTCGGTGCCGTCGCGCAGCACGAAGCACACGTCCAGCGGCAGCGCTTCGCCGTCGTCGGGCACCTCTTCCTTGTACTGGCGGTAGATGCGCTTGGGCTCGAAGAACATCACCGGATCCGGGTCGCGGATCGCCGCCAGCAGCAGGCCGTAGGCACGCGCCGGCGAGGAGGGCATCACCACGCGCAGGCCGGGGATGTTGGTGAACAGGTGCTCGTTGGCCTCGGAATGGTGCTCCGGCGCGCGGATGCCGCCGCCCCAGGGCGCGCGCCATACCGCCGGCACGGTCAGCCGGCCGCGGGTACGGTTGCGCATGCGCGCGGCGTGGCAGGCGATCTGCTCCATCATCGGGTAGATGAAGCCTTCGAACTGCGCCTCGGCCACCGGCTTCATGCCCTGCACGGCCAGGCCCACGGTGACGCCGGCGATGGTGGTTTCATCCAGCGGCGTGTCGATCACGCGCTGCTCGCCGAACTTCTCCTGCAGGCCCTGGGTGGCGCGGAACACGCCACCGTTGATGCCCACGTCCTCGCCCAGCACCACGACCGAGTCGTCGTGCTTCATTTCGTAGGCCAGCGCCTGGGTGACGGCTTCAATAAGAGTGATCTGTGCCATGGCTTAGTGGCTCTTGTTGGTGGTTTCGAGCGAGACCCACAAGTCGCGCTGCTTTTCGAGGTCGGCGGGAATCTCGGCGAAGGTGTAGTCGAACATCGCCGTGACCGGCTGGGTCTTGGTCTGCAGGTAGGCGTTGACCTCGTTGTCCATCCACTCGTCGCACTCGGCCTTCCAGGCTTCTTCCTTGGCGTCGTCCCAGACCTTCTTGGCCACCAGCCAGTTGCGCAGGCGCTTCATCGGCTCCTTGTCCCAGCCGTCCTTGACCTCCTGCTCGCCGCGGTAGCGGCGCGCATCGTCGGCGGTGGTGTGGTCGCCCAGGCGGTAGGTGACCGCCTCGATCACGCTGCCGCCCTCGCCGTTGCGGGCGCGCTCGAGCGCGTCTTCCATGGCCTTGCGCACCGCGATGATGTCGTTGCCGTCGACCTGGATGCAGGGCAGGCCCGCGGCGATGCCCTTCTGCGCCAGCGTCGGGGCACCGGACTGGATCTTGCGCGGTACCGAAATGGCCCACTGGTTGTTGACGATCACCGCCACCAGCGGAAGCTTCTGCGCGCCGGCGATGTTGATGGCGCCGTAGAAGTCGCCCTTGGAGGAGCCGCCGTCGCCGATGGTGCACACCGCCACGCGCTTCTCGCCGCGGATCTTGAACGCCATCGCGCTGCCGGCCGCGTGCAGGCACTGGGTGCCGATCGGCACCGACCAGGCAAAGTCATGCCGCGCCGGCTCGGTCTGGTAGTCGTTGCCGCGCTCGTCGCCGCCCCAGTACATGTAGACCTCGCGCGGCTGCACGCCGCGGTACAGCTGCGCGCCGTATTCGCGGTAGCTGGGGGCGTAGACGTCTTCCGGCTTCATGGCGCTGCCGATGCCGACGTGGGCGGCCTCGTGGCCCAGGCAGCTGGCGTAGGTGCCCAGCTTGCCGGTGCGCTGCAGCGCGATCGACTTGGCGTCGAACACGCGGGTGGACAGCATCAACTTGTACAGCTCGACCATGTGGTCGAGATCCTTGGCGAACTCGGGCAGGTCCTTGCGAACCTGCTTGCCCTCGGCGTCGAGGTATTGCAGGTATTCGATTTCAAACTTGGCGGCGATGGTCACGACTCGCTCCCGGAGGTGGCGTTTGGGGGTGTTGCTCTTAGGGGAGGCGGCGGCCCATCCAGTGGGGCCAGGCACGCACAATAGGTCGAACAAGACCGCGCTTGATAACAGGCGGGCATGTTGCGGTGCAAGGTACGGTGCAACATGGGTGGTCCTGCAAAACGTGAAGGGCGGCAGCAAAGGTTATTGATTGGCAAGCGAAAAGCGGCTTTCTTTGTCCGTATGCGGTCGGTCCCGCGGGCCGTTGCCCCCAGCGCGCGATGGCGATCGTGCGTCGCGCGTCCGTCGGGGTCCGCTCGCTCCACCGGGCGTGCGCCGTGTGGCATCGACCTCCGGCCGATGAGCTGGCGCGCACTTGCTGCAGATCAGGGCAGCTTCTCTCCCAGACCGTTACCATGCCGCTTTCCCGGGAGGTGGACGCAGCATCATGAGCGACAATCAGCGCGACCTGGAGGCCGGCATCCGGACCGACCTCAATGGCAAGTTGACCTACGGCGGCTACCTGCAACTGGAGACGTTGCTCTCCGCACAGCAGCCGCTGACCCGGCCACCGCACCACGACGAGATGCTGTTCGTGATCCAGCACCAGGTCGCCGAGCTGTGGATGAAACTGGTGATCCACGAGCTGAAGGCAGCGGTGGCCCACCTGCAGGCGGACGACGTCAACGCGTGCCTGAAGATCCTGGCGCGGGTCAAGCAGGTGCAGCGGCAACTGTTCGAGCAGTGGGCGGTGCTGGAAACGCTGACTCCCGCCGAGTATCTGGAATTCCGCGAGACGCTCGGACCGTCGTCCGGGTTCCAGTCGCTGCAGTACCGCACCATCGAGTTCCTGCTGGGCAACAAGAACGCGCAGATGCTGGCGGTGTTCGCCTACGATCCGGCAGCGCAGGAAAGCCTGCGCCAGGTACTCGAAGCGCCCAGCCTGTACGACGAGTTCCTGCGCTACCTGGCCCGCCGCGGCCATGCCGTGCCGCCGGAGCTGCTCGAGCGCGACTGGACCCAGCCGCACCGACGCCATGCCGGCCTGCTGCCGGTGCTCAAGCGCATCTATACCGAGCGCAACGCATGGTGGCCGGAATACCACCTGTGCGAGCAGCTGGTGGACATCGAGGAAAGCTTCCAGCTGTGGCGGTTCCGCCACATGAAGACGGTGGAGCGGATCATCGGCCATCGCCGTGGCACCGGCGGGTCGTCCGGCGTGTCGTTCCTGAAACAGGCGCTGGACCTGGAATTCTTTCCCGAGTTGCTGGACGTGCGCACCGAGCTGGGAAGCTGAGCCCGCGGGCGATCGCCAGCACCGCCCGGCAGGCAGAAAGCCGACAAGACATTTGACGAACCCGGCGCGTGCCGGTACATCTCCCTGGATCGACCGGTTGCGCGAGGGGCGCATGCCGGGGCCTCAACGACAGGGGAATGCGTGAATACCACTACCGACCCGACCGCCGTCGACGGCGTGCCCGAATACCCGCAGTTGCTGGGCCATCCGCGTCCGCTGTGGATGCTGTTCATGTCCGAGTTCTGGGAGCGCTTCGCGTTCTACGGCATGCGTTGGGCGCTGACGCTGTACATCGTGGCGCAGTTCTACAACGGCAGCGATGCCGGCCAGGCCGACGCCAGCCGCGTCTACGGCGCCTACCTGGCGCTGGTCTACGCCACCGCGGTGTTCGGCGGTTACGTGGCCGACAAGATCATCGGCTACCAGCGCTCGATCCTGATCGGCGCGGTGGTCATGGCCGCCGGCCTGTTCCTGATCATGGTGCCCAGCAGGCCGCTGTTCATGCTGGGGCTGGCCACGATCATCGTCGGCAACGGCCTGTTCAAGCCCAACATCTCCTCGATGGTCGGCAAGCTCTATGCCCCCGGTGACGCGCGACGGGATCGCGGCTTCACCCTGTTCTACATGGGCATCAACGCCGGCGCACTGATCGCACCGCTGGTCACCAGCGTGCTGGCCAACCGCATCTTCGGCACCGACACCCACCACACCTACAAGGCGGTGTTCGGCGCCTCGGGCGTGGGCATGCTGATCAGCCTGGTCTGGTTCTGGTTCGGCCGGCGTCAGCTCGGCCCGGTCGGGCGCCCCACGCCCGCGATGGCCAGCCCGGCCCGCGTGCTGTACGTGGTGATCGGCCTGCTGCTGGCCATCCCGCTGGTGTTCCTGTTGATGGACAAGGCCGGTGCGGTGGTGGTGCAGTGGCTGCTGACCGCGGTGTTCGTGGGCGCGGCGGCCATGCTGGTGATCGAAGGCGTGCGCAACGGCAAGGTGCAGACCCAGCGGGTCATCGCCATGCTGATCATCTTCACCTTCAACGTGCTGTTCTGGATGTTCTTCGAACAGGCCGGCAGCTCGTTCAACTTCCTGGCGCAGAACATCGTCTATCGCCAACTGGGCGACTGGACCTTCCCGATCGGCTGGTTCCAGTCGGTCAACCCGGTCGCCATCGTGGTGCTTGCGCCGCTGATCACCCTGGTCTGGGCCTGGCTGGACAAGCGGCGCATCGAGCCGTCGATCCCGCGCAAGTTCGGCATGGGCCTGATCGGCAACGCGCTGGGCTTTGCGGTGCTGATGTACGCGCTGGGATCGCTGGTGAGCAGCAGCGGCATGATCCCGCTGTGGCCGCTGGTGCTGTGCTACGTGCTGCAGACCGCCGGCGAGCTGTGCCTGTCGCCGATCGGGCTGTCGATGGTGACCAAGCTGGCGCCGACGCGGCTGGTCGGCCTGGGCATGGGCGGCTGGTTCCTCTCCACCGCCATCGGCAACAACCTGGCCGGCCTGTTCGCCGCCGAAGTCAGCGGCGAAAACGGCATGACGGTCGCCTCGGCCCTGTCCGGCTACACCACCGGCTTCTGGATCCTGCTCGGCGGCGGCGTGCTGCTGTTCCTGATTGCCCCGCTGATCAACAAGCTGATGCACGGCATCCGCTAAGCGACCTGTCGCGGTCGACCGCCTGGCGCGCCGGGCGGCGACCGCCCGGTGACCGCGCGCTCGGGAACGGTCCGTCCGAGCGCGGGCATCAGAGGCTGGCTGTCAGGGGTTTGGCTCCAGCAGCCGGTTCAGGATCCGCTCCAGCCAGACCCGTTCCTCGGCGTCGAGCTGTTCCAGCACCTGGCGCTCCCGCTCACGGGCCATCGGCGCCACCTGGTCGTGGATCGCCCAGCCGGCCTCGGTCAGGCGCAGGACCGAGCGGCGCTTGTCGTCGTCGTGGGTGCCGCGGCTGACCCGCCCGGCGGCGACCAGCCGCGCCAGCGCACGACTGACCGCCACCTTGTCCATGGCGGTACGCTCGGCCACTTCGCGGGCGGACAGGTCGTCGTAACGCCCCAGCACCGCCATCACCCGCCACTCGGTTACCGACAGGTCGTGGCGGCTCTGGTAATCCGCCGCGATCGCCTGGCTGATCCGGTTGGACAGGATCGACAGCCGATACGGCAGGAACTGCTCCAGCCGCAATGGGGCATGCGCCGCGTTCGGCGGCAAGTCACGCCGACGGGTCGAGGTGGGTGTATCCTTGGAGGCAATTGGTTTCATTTGAAACTATAGAGTACGGTACGCAGGTTCGCGATGACAGCCACGGCACGTCGCGCGCTGTCGACGCACAGCATAACGGTCAGCAGGAGATCGCCATGAATACCCAAACCCCGCCGAACCTCGGCATGCAGGTCACCACCTTCGAGAACCCGATGGGTATCGACGGCTTCGAGTTTGTCGAGTTTGCGGCCCCGGCCGGCCGGGGCGGTGAGCTGCACGACCTTTTCAAGCGCATGGGCTTCACCGCGGTGCTCAAGCACAAACGCCGCCCGATCACCGTGTACCGCCAGAACGCGGTGAACTTCCTGGTCAATGAAGACCCCGATTCGTTCGCCGCCGACTTCGCCGCCAAGCACGGCCCCAGTGCCTGTGGCTTTGCGATCCGCTTCGGCAAGCCGGCCGATGACGTGCTCGCCACCGTGCTGAAGAACGGTGGCGAGGCGATCGACCACAAGGCCGACTCCAGGGCGGTGAGCGCGCCGGTGATCAAGGGTATCGGCGATTGCATGCTGTACCTGGTGGACCGCTACGGCGACGCCGGTAACGTCTACGACGGCGATTACGCCCCGGTCGAGGGTGCGCCGCAGAACCCGGCCGGATTCGGCCTGACCTTCATCGACCACCTGACCCACAACCTGTACTTCGGCAACATGCAGAAGTGGTCGGACTACTACGAGCGGCTGTTCAACTTCCGCGAGATCCGCTACTTCGACATCAAGGGCGCCAAGACCGGTCTGGTGTCCAAGGCGATGACCGCGCCGGACGGCATCGTGCGCATCCCGCTGAACGAATCGAACGACCCGAAGAGCCAGATCAACGAATACCTGGACGCGTACCACGGCGAAGGCATCCAGCACATCGCCTGCTTCACCGACGACATCTACGAGACGGTGGAAAAGATGCGCGCGCAGGGCGTGGAGTTCCTGGACACCCCCGACGCCTACTTCGAGGTGATCGACCAGCGCGTGCCCAACCACGGCGAGGACGTGCCGCGGCTGGCGAAGAACAAGATCCTGATCGACGCCGACCCGGAGACCAAGCAGCGCAAGCTGCTGCAGATCTTCACGCAGAACAACATCGGCCCGATCTTCTTCGAGATCATCCAGCGCAAGGGCAACGAAGGCTTCGGCGAGGGCAACTTCCAGGCACTGTTCGAGTCGATCGAGCGCGACCAGATGAAGCGCGGCGTCCTGTAACTACCGGGCATTGCCCTTCGACTTCGACCTGCGGTCTAAGCTCAGGGCGAACGGTATGGGTCGTGGGGCTTGGCTAAGCCCCACCCAAAGCTTGCCCACCCCCACACACCGTTCGCCCTGAGCGTAGCCGCGAAGCGGCGAAGTCGAAGGGCAGTGCTACGGAAGGGAGCAGGGAGGCGAAATGGACTTTTATCTCTACGTACTGGAGTGTGCCGACGGGTCGTTCTACATCGGCCACACCGATGATCTGGACCGGCGCATGGAGCAGCACGACCTCGGTCTGGGTTGCGCTTACACCGCCAGGCGCCGGCCAGTGAAGCTGCTCCATGTGGAGCGCTTCGAAACGCGTTACGAGGCCCTGACGATGGAGCGCAAGCTCAAGGGCTGGAGCCGGGCAAAGAAGAAGGCGTACATGGCTGGCGACTGGAACACCGTCGGCCGGTTGGCGAAAGGAAGGCACGAGCATCAGCGCACGCCCTGAGTGCGCTTCGACTCCGCTTGCTGCGCAAGCTACGCTCAGCGCGAACGGGGTGGGGCGTAACGTCACTGCAACCGATCAGGACAGACCCATGAACTACCAATCCGGCTTCGGCAACGAGTTCGCCACAGAGGCGCTCGAAGGAACGCTTCCGGTCGGCCAGAACTCCCCGCAGCACGTGGCCCACGGGCTGTATGCCGAACAGCTGTCCGGCACCGCGTTCACCGCGCCGCGGCACCTGAACCGGCGCAGCTGGCTGTACCGGATCCGCCCCGGCTCGATGCACGGCGCGTTCCAGCCGCTGCCGCACGAGCACCTGCACAACCGCTTCGACGAGGCGCCGGCCAACCCCAACCAGCTGCGCTGGAGTCCGTTCGCCGATGCCGCAGGCGCCGACCGACTTCATCGACGGCTTGTGGACCATCGCCGGCAACGGCGGCCCGGCCGCACAGACCGGTGTGGCCATCCACCTGTATGGCGCCAACCGCGACATGCAGGGGCGCTGGTTCTACAACGCCGACGGCGAACTGCTGATCGTGCCGCAACAGGGCCGGTTGTCGATCGCCACCGAGCTGGGTGTGCTGGAGGTCGAGCCGCAGGAGATCGCGGTGATCCCGCGTGGCGTGCGCTTTGCGGTATCGCTGCCGGACGGCACGGCCCGCGGCTACGTCTGCGAGAACTTCGGCGCGCTGATGCGCCTGCCGGAGCTGGGCCCGATCGGTTCCAACGGCCTGGCCAACGCGCGCGATTTCCTCACCCCGGTGGCGGCCTACGAGGACCGCGAGGGCGACTTCCAGCTGGTGGCCAAGTTCCAGGGCGCGCTGTGGTCGGCATCGATCGGCCACAGCCCGCTGGACGTGGTCGGCTGGCACGGCAACTACGCGCCGTACAAGTACGACCTGCGCCGCTTCAACACGATCGGCTCGATCAGCTACGACCACCCCGATCCGTGCATCTTCACCGTGCTGACCTCGGCCAGCGACACGCCCGGCACGGCCAACATGGACTTCGCCATCTTCCCGCCGCGCTGGCTGGTGGCCGAGCACACGTTCCGGCCGCCGTGGTTCCACCGCAACGTGGCCAGCGAGTTCATGGGGCTGATCCATGGCGAGTACGACGCCAAGGAAGCCACCGCCAAGGGTGGTTTCGTGCCCGGCGGCTCGTCGCTGCACAACTGCATGAGCGGGCACGGCCCGGATGCGGCCAGCTATGCCAAGGCGGTGGCCGGCGATACCTGCCCAGCCGCAGACACATCGTCGACACCATGGCCTTCATGTTCGAGACGCGTGCGGTGATCCACCCGACCCGGCAGGCGCTCGCTGCGCCGCAATTGCAGGACGACTACCAGCAATGCTGGCAGGGCCTGCAGAAGCACTTCCAGGCCCCCTGAGCCATGGCGCGCCGTTCGTCGGCGCGCCACCAACCCACACTTGCACCAAAGGACAGCCCATGAAACTCGGATCCCTCAAGGAAGGCGGCCGCGACGGCACCCTGATCGTGGTCAGCCGCGATCTCACGCGCGCCGCGAAGGCCACCGGCATCGCGCCGACCCTGCAGGCCGCGCTGGATGACTGGTCCAGCGCCGCGCCGCGGCTCAACGCGCTGTCCGATGCGCTCAACGCCGGCAACGCCGAGGGCGCCTTCGCGCTGGACATGACCGCGCTGGCCTCGCCATTCCCGCGCGCCTACGAGTTCGTCGATGGCTCGGCCTACCTGCCGCACGTGGAGCGGGTGCGCAAGGCGCGCGGCGCCGAAGTGCCGGAAAGCTTCTACACCGATCCGCTGATGTACCAGGCCACCAGTGCCGGCTTCCTGGGGCCGCGCGACCCGGTGGTGGTGCCCAGTGAGGATTACGGCATCGACCTGGAAGCCGAGGTGGTGGTGGTCACCGACGACGTGCCGATGGCCACCGCGCCGGCGCAGGCCGCTGCGCATATCCAGCTGGTCGGCCTGGTCAACGACGTCAGCCTGCGCGGCTTGATCCCCGGCGAGCTGGCCAAGGGCTTTGGCTTCCTGCAGTCCAAGCCGCGCTCGGCGCTGTCGCCGGTACTGGTCACCCCGGACGAGCTGGGCGAGGCCTGGCAGGGCGAGAAGCTGCACTTGCCGATGCGCACCTGGCTCAACGACGAGTGGTTCGGCGAGGCCGAGTGCGGCGTGGACATGCAGTTCAGCTTCGCCGAGCTGGTCGCGCACGTCGCCAAGACCCGGCCGCTGACCGCCGGCACCATCGTCGGCTCCGGCACCATCGCCAACCAGGACACCGGCAAGGGCGCCTCCTGTCTGGCCGAGCAGCGCACGGTGGAGACCTTGCGCGACGGCAAGCCGAGCACGCCGTTCCTGAAGTTTGGCGACCGCCTGAAGATCGACATCACCGACGCCCGGGGCCAGTCGATTTTCGGCGCCATCGAGCAAACGGTCGCTCCGCTGAAGCGCTGAGCCACGGCCGGAGCAGGGTGCGTAGGGGTGCGTAGGGTGGGCTTCAGCCCACCAGGCCAACAAAGCGGAAAAGACGTGGGGTGGGCTCAGGCCCACCAAGCCAGCGCAGCGCTAAAGCCGGTGGGCTGAAGCCCACCCTACGCCACCCGCCACCCCCGCGACCTCCCTGCGACCAGGGGCCGCCGTGTCCGGGTCTCCGACCCTCCCGCCTATTGATCAGGATCAAGGCGGGCGAAATGGGGCATCTGCAGACTGGCGCCCATGAAGACAGTCCTTGCCGCCCCGCAGTTCGACCCGGAACTGATCGCCCGCTACGACGTGAGTGGTCCGCGGTACACCAGTTACCCGACCGCGCCGCAGTTTCGAACCGATTTCGGGGAGGCGCAGCTGCGCGAGGCGATCCGCGAGTCCAACGAGGAGCCCATTCCGCGCCCGTTGTCGCTGTACGTGCACGTGCCGTTCTGCCTCAGCCCGTGCTTCTACTGCGGCTGTAACCGCGTGATTACCCGCGACATCGGCAAGGCCGACCGCTATCTCGAACGGTTGTACCGCGAGATAGAACTGATGGCGCCGCTGTTCGACCGCGACCGGCCGGTGCGCCAGCTGCACTTCGGCGGCGGCACGCCGAACTTCCTCGACCTGCCGCGCATGCGCGAGCTGATGGAGTCGCTGGCACGCCACTTCAGCTTCAGCCGGGATGCCGGTCGCGAGTACGGTATCGAGATCGACCCGCGCTTCGCCGACGGCGACTACATGCGCGGACTGGCCCCGTTGGGGTTCAACCGCGTCTCGGTGGGCATCCAGGATTTCGACCCGGCGGTGCAGCAGGCGGTCAACCGCATCCAGAGCGTGGAGCAGACCCGCGAGGTGCTGGTGGCGGCGCGTGAGTCGGGCTTCGTCTCGGCCAGCGTCGACCTGATCTACGGCCTGCCGCTGCAGACGCTGGAGGGCTTCGGCCGCACCCTGGACGAGGTGGTGGCGCTTGGGCCCGGACCGCGTCGCGGTCTACGGCTATGCGCACCTGCCGGGCATGTTCAAGGCGCAGCGGCAGATCGAGGCCGGGCAGCTGCCCGACGCGGCCACCCGCCTGGCCTTGTTCGGCCTGGCGCTGGAGCGGCTGACGGCGGCCGGCTACGTCTACATCGGCATGGATCATTTCGCCCGCGACGATGACGAACTGGCCCGCGCGCAGCGTGCAGGCACCCTGCAGCGCAACTTCCAGGGTTATTCGACCCACGGTGACTGCGACATCGTCGGCCTCGGGGTCAGCGCCATCGGCCGGATCGGCGACACCTACAGCCAGAGCGCGCGCGACCTGACCGGCTACTACGCCGCGCTGGATGCCGGGCACCTGCCGGTGGCGCGCGGGCTGGTCCTGGACGAGGACGACATCATTCGCCGCGATGCCATCAACGAACTGATGTGTCACGGCCGGATCGACAAGCGCGGCTTCGGCGTGCGCCACCGCTTGCTGTTCGAACCGTACTTCGCCGAAGCCATGCAGCGCCTGCGAGTGCTGGCCGAGGACGGCCTGGTGGAGCTGGACGACCGCTGGATCCGGGTCACATCGCGCGGACGGCTTCTGTTGCGTATCATTGCCATGAGCTTCGATGCGTACCTGGGCAAGGAAGATGCGCCCCGATACTCGCGTGCCATCTGAGCTTGCGCGAGACCGGCAGCCCCTGCCGGCCGGTAGCACCCCAACAGGTTCCCTGATGCGCTCCAAGACCCCGGCAGGTCGCCTGCCCGAGCCACCCAGTCCAATCGCCGATGACGGCGACGAGGCCCACTTCTGCCGCACCTGCGCGTTTGCCGGCGCCTGCCTGGCGGTCGGATACGGCAAGCCCGAGCTGGCCGAGCTGCACTGCCTGGTCGAGCACGTGGGGCCTTTCCGCAGCGGTGAACACGTCTTCCGCACCGGCGACCCGTTCCGGGCGATCTTCGCGGTCCGCTCGGGCACGGTAAAGACCAGCACGGTGGACAAGGACGGCCGCGAGCAGGTGCTCGGTTTCTACCTGCCCGGCGAGGTCATCGGGCTCAACGCGATTTACCCGGATCGCTTCCCTTGCGAAGCCATCGCGCTGGAGACGTCCTACTTCTGCCGCTTCTCGTTTCCGGCGATGAGTGCCCTGGCCAGCCGCATGCCGGCGGTGCAGCAGCACCTGTTCCGGCTGCTCAGCAAGGAACTGGGCGCCGCCAGCCTGCTGGCCGGCGACCACAGCGCCGACGAACGCATGGCCGCGTTCCTGATCGACCTGGCCGAACGCTATGCCGCGAGGGGCTTCTCCGGCAGCAAGTTCCAGCTGAGCATGTCGCGCGGCGACATCGCCAACTACCTGCGCCTGGCCGCCGAAACCGTCAGCAGGGTGCTGAGCCGGTTCCGCAGCCAGGGCCTGATCGCCATCGAGGGTCGCGAGCTCGAATTGCTCGACGCACCCGCCCTGCGCGGGATCGGTCAGAGCCTGCTGCCGGGCTAGCGCAACCGCGAGCGGACCTTCTCGCTGCCTCAGGCAGTGTCTGCCACAGACCCGGTATCCGCCTCCGCCGGGCGCGCGGCCGTCTCTGTCCTCACGCCCAGCCGTCGCTGCAGGGCGGGGCTGGTGGTGGTGTATTGCAGGTGCACTGCCTCGTCCGGTTTCAGATGGGCGCGTACCGCGAATGCGCACAGCGCCGCCTCGTGGAAACCGGAAAGGATCAGTTTTTTCTTGCCCGGATAGGTATTGATGTCGCCTACCGCGAATATGCCCGGCACCGAAGTGGCAAACGTGGCGGTGTCGACCACCAGTTGCTGGCGCTCCAGCGCCAGGCCCCACTCGGCGATCGGACCCAGTGCCGGATGCAGACCCCAGAACACCAGCAGCTGGTCGGCCTCGATGCGCTGGACCACGCCGCTGCGAGCACGCACCCGCACCGATCGCAGCGTGTCATCCGGTGCCTCCAGGCCGACAATGTCGCCCTCGAAGAACTGCATGCGACCGGCCTCGCACAGTGCGTGCATCCGCGCCACGTTGCACGGTGCCGCGCGGAAGCTGGAACTGCGGTGGACCAGCACCAGGCTGCGTACGCGGTCGACCAGGGCCAGCGTCCAGTCCAGCGCGGCGTCACCGCCACCGGCAATGACGATATCGCGGCCATCGAACTGCTCAGGCGAGGCCACCTTGTAGTGCACGCTGCGGCCGACCAGCGCGGCAGCCTCGGGCACGTTCAGCGTGCGCGGCGCGAAGGCACCCAGGCCACCGGCAATGATCACGGTGCCCGCATCGAACGCCTCCCCGGCGCTGCTGGTCACCTGGAAGCGACCGTTCTCCATGCGCTTGACGGTGGTGACGGTGGCACCGAAGTGGAACCGCGGCTGGAATGGGCGAATCTGTTCTTGCAGTCGCTCGATCAACTCGCGCCCGCTGCAGGCCGGCACCGCCGGAATGTCGTAGATCGGCTTGTCCGGATACAGCTCGATGCACTGGCCGCCCGCCTGCGGCATCGAGTCGATCACATGGGCGCGCAGCCCCAGCAGACCGAGCTCGAAGACCTGGAACAGCCCGACCGGGCCGGCGCCGATGACAACCGCTTCGCTACTGATCACGAGTCTTCTCCCGGGGAGGGGAATGAGGATCGCAAGGCGCTGGGCATCGCTTTTTGACCTCGGTCAGGTTGGCCCGGCGCGGACGCGTGGTGGAATGTCGCAGCGCGGTGGCCGGTCGCCGGCAGGGTACGCGCCGTCACCAATACGGTGTCGCCGGGCACCCGGCTCACGGGACGCCTGCTGCGGGCGCCGCGGGCCAAATGAAGGCCGCTGGCCCCGGCCGACGGGACCCGGACTGATCCAGATCACGGCCGCGCCGGTCGTTGCGGAGGAGAATCGCTCGCATTCCCCCGTTGCGAGTGCCGCATGCGCGATCCTCGACCCACCCCGACACCCACCGCCCTGGCTCAGTTGCCGGCGCTGCTGGCTGCCGCGCCGCACCGTCCGCTGTTCCTGGCCGGGGCGCTGGCGGTGCTGACCAGCATGAGCTGGTGGATGCTGCAGCTGGCCTCGCTGCGGTTTGGCTGGGCGCACTGGCCGCAGCCGACCATCCCGCCGGCGTGGGCGCACGCCATGCTGACCCAGTACGGCATGCTGCCGCATGTTCATGTTCGGCTTCCTGCTGACCACCTTTCCGCGCTGGCTGAACCGACCGCCGATACCGCGCGGGCGTTACCTGCCAGTGGCCGGCGGCGTGTTCGCCGGCTACCTGCTGGCGCACCTGGGGCTGCTCGGCCATGCCATGGCTGCTGCGCGCCGGGCTGGGCCTGATGCTGGCCGGTTACCTGGTCGGCGTGGTCACGCTCGGTGGCGTGCTGCGCGCGGCCGAGCAGCGCAACCCGCACGCGTGGTCGTGCCTGGTGGCGCTGGGACTGGGCACGTTGGGCCTGGTGGCGTTTCTTGGCTTCGTATTCGGCGCGCCGGCGCACTGCGGCCTGTTCGCGGTGAAGCTGGGTACCTTCGGACTGCTGTTGCCGATCTACTTCAGCGTGAGCCACCGCATGCTTCCGTTCTTCAGCGCCAACCTGGTTCCCGGGTACGTCGTGCGCCGGCCGTCCTGGAGCCTGCCGGTGGTGTGGGCACTGCTGCTGGCGCACCTGGCGCTGGACCTGGCCGGTGCGGCGCGCTGGTTGTGGCTGGCCGACCTGCCACTGGCTGGGGTGTTCGGTTGGCACGCACTGGCGTGGCAACCGTGGAAGGCGATGCGGCCGGGCCTGCTGGCGGTGCTGCACCTGGCGTTCGCCTGGCTGCCGCTGGCGTTCGTGCTGTACAGCGTGCAAAGCCTGTGGCTGTTCGCCGGGCAGGCGCCGGTGCTGGGGCTGGCGCCGCTGCATCTGCTCACGATCGGCTATTTCGGCTCGATGCTGGTGGCGATGGTGACCCGGGTAACCCAGGGCCACTCCGGCCGCCCGCTGCAGATGGGTGCGGTGCCGTGGGCGTGCTTCGTGTTGCTGCAGGGCGTGGTGCTGCTGCGCGTGCGGGCGGAACTTGGCGGCGATGCCTACCTGTGGCTGGTGGCGGCCGCGGCGGGCTGGCTGGTGGCCTTCGCGCCGTGGGTGTTGCGCTCGGCCTGGATCTACCTGACCCCGCGGCTGGACCGGAAGCCGGGGTAGGGGGCGCGCGCCGGGGGCGATGTGGCAGCTTGACGCAGCGAGGGGCTACCGCACGCCGGGCTGATCCAGGTCAAGCGCGGCGGCATGCACTGGCCTACGCTGGCATCGAACCCAAGGGAGATTCACCATGTCACGACTGTTGTCCCTCGTCCTCGCTGCCGCAGGCGTCGTTGCCGTTGGGGGCTGCTCTGGCGGCCAGCACGACGCAGGTGCTGCCGGCCCCGGCCAGGCCCAGGCTGCGCCGGCCACCAACTTGCCGGCATCTTCATCCAGCATTCCTGGCGACTTCGGCCCGCCGCAGGGCGAGCCGATCCATGCCGTGCTCGGCCATCCCGCCGAACGTGCCGCCGCCGATCCACCGCAATTATCCGGCCAAGGTCATCGTCGACCTGGAGGTGATCGAGAAGGAGATGCCGATCTCCGAAGGCGTCACCTACACCTTCTGGACCTTCGGCGGCACCGTGCCGGGCAGCTTCATCCGCGTGCGCCAGGGCGACACGGTGGAGTTCCACCTGAAGAACTCGCCGACCAGCAAGATGCCGCACAACATCGACCTGCACGGCGTCACCGGCCCGGGCGGCGGCGCCGCCTCGAGCTTCACCGCGCCGGGCCACGAGTCGCAGTTCACCTTCAAGGCGCTCAACCAGGGCCTCTTCGTCTACCACTGCGCCACCGCGCCGGTGGGCATGCACATCGCCAACGGCATGTACGGCCTGATCCTGGTCGAGCCGCCGGAGGGCATGCCCAAGGTCGACCACGAGTACTACGTGATGCAGGGCGACTTCTACACCACCGGCAAGTACCGCGAGAAGGGCCACCAGCCGTTCGACATGGACAAGGCGATCGACGAGAACCCGACCTACGTGCTGTTCAACGGCCACGAAGGCGCGCTCACCGGCGACAACGCGCTGACCGCCAAGGTCGGCGAGACGGTGCGCCTGTTCGTCGGCAACGGCGGGCCGAACCTGGTCTCCAGCTTCCACGTGATCGGCGAGATCTTCGACACCGTGCGCCAGGAAGGCGGCACCGTGGAGCAGCACAACGTGCAGACCACGCTGATTCCGTCCGGCGGCGCGGCGATGGTGGAGTTCAAGACCCAGGTCCCGGGCAGCTACGTGCTGGTCGACCACTCGATCTTCCGCGCCTTCAACAAGGGTGCGCTGGGCATCCTCAAGGTGGACGGGCCGGAGAACAAGGCGATCTACTCGGGCAAGGAAGTCGACTCGGTCTACCTGGGTGACCGCGCCGGTGCCAACCTGCAGGCGGTCAGCAGCGCGGCCAAGGCCAATGCGGCCGGCACGCTGACCAAGGACGACCAGATCAAGGCCGGCAAGGAGCTGTTCGCCGGCACCTGCTCGGTCTGCCACCAGAGCAACGGCCAGGGCCTGTCCGGGGTGTTCCCGCCGCTGGCCAAGTCGGACTACCTGGCCAAGCAGGACAAGAGCCAGCTGATCTCGATACCGCTGCATGGGCTGACCGGCAAGGTCACCGTCAATGGCAAGGAGTACGACTCGGTGATGCCGCCGATGAGCCAGCTCACCGATGACGAGGTGGCCAACATCCTCACCTACGTGCTGAACAGCTGGGGCAACCCGGGTGGCCAGATCCGCAAGGAAGACGTGGCCGAGGTACGGGCCCTGCCGCAGAAGCCGGCACCGGCACCGGCGCACTGATCATGCGCCTGGCGACCTGGACCCTGGGCCTGATCGGCCTGGCACTGGGCACACCGGCAGTGGCGACGGATTACGTCCCACTGCCCGGTGGTCGTTTCGACAGCGTGCTGCCGGCCGACGGCCAGCACGCACCGGCGCAGATCGCCCCGTTCCTGCTGCGCTCCGAACCGGTCACCAACGCCGAGTTCCTGGCCTTCGTCAAGAGCCATCCGCAATGGCGTCGCGATCAGGTGCCCACGCTGCTGGCCGATGGCGGTTACCTGTCCCAGTGGAGCGCACCGGATGCACTGGGCGATGGCGCCTTGCCGCGCCAGCCGGTGACCCGGGTCAGCTGGTTTGCGGCACAGGCGTACTGCCAGAGCGAGCATGCACGCCTGCCCAGCTGGTACGAGTGGGAGTACGCCGCCGCCGCCGACGCGACCCGGGTCGACGCGCGCAGCGATCCGGCCTGGCGCGAACGCGTGCTGGGCTGGTACAGCCGACCTTCCACCGCGGCCCTGCCATCCATCGGCGGGGCGGCGAACGTACATGGCGTGCGCGACCTGAACGGACTGGTGTGGGAATGGGTCGACGACTTCAACGCGCTGCTGGTCGGCAGCGACAGTCGCGACCAGGATGGCGCCGACAAGCTGCGCTTCTGCGGCGCCGGCGCGATCAGCATGGAGCAGAAGGAGAACTACGCCACCCTGATGCGCATCGCCATGCTGTCGTCGCTGAAGGCGGCCGACACCACCAACAACATCGGCTTCCGCTGCGCGAAGTCCGCACGGGGAGACACGCCATGAAACGTCTGGCGTCTGCTGGTCATGCTCGGGTGCCTGGTCGCGGGCGTCGCCTCCGCGGCGACGCCGCCGCTGCCGCGCGACTCGGTGTACCAGTTGCCGGTCACGCTGACCGACCAGGACGGACACACCACCACGCTTGGCCGATCGGCGCGGCACGCCGCAGCTGGTCAGCATGTTCTACACCTCGTGCACCATGGTGTGCCCGATGATCATCGACACCATGAAGATCACCCGCAAGGCGGCTGGCGACCCGTCCGGCGAACGCCTGCAACTGCTTGCGGTGAGCTTCGATCCTTCGCGCGACAGTGTCGCGGCACTGCGCGAGTACGCGGCCCGGCGCAAGCTGGACCTGCAGCACTGGACGCTGGCACGCACCGACGAACGCGATACCCGGCAACTGTCGGCGGTGCTCGGACTGCAGTACCGCCAGCTTCCCGACGGCAACTTCAACCACTCCAGCCAGCTGATCCTGCTCGACCGCGACGGCCGCATCGTGGCGCGCAGCACCGTCATCGGCCGGCTCGACCCGGCGTTTGCCGAACAGGTGCGCAAGCTGGTCAGCCCCTGAGCAACGGCTTTGGGGGTGCGCGAGTGCACCCCGTCTTTCGAATGTGGGCCTTGTGGACAGGGTGGGCGAGAGCCCGCCCTGTACCTGCTTGTCTGCGCTGATGCCGCAAGTCCGGCTCGTCGTCTTTCCTGCCGCGCGCGTGGCCGGTGCCGGGACTCGCGTGGCGAGTTGACGCACCCGCCGGTTTTGCATGTCCGGCTTGATCCTGATCAGGCGGCCTCGGCCGGCCGCTGGGGACACTGCGCGCAACTCAACGGAGCGATGCAATGAACCTCAAGCGCCATACCCTTTCCCTCGGCTGTCTGCTGGCGCTGGCCGCGCCAGCCTGGTCCGCGGCCGCCGCTGACGCCACGCCGTCGACCACCCAGGCGGCGCCGCTGCAGCTGGAGTGGGATGCCCGGCTGCGCCACGAACAGGTCGACAACGATGCCTTCGCCGATGATGCGCGCGCCGATACCCTGCGCCTGCGGCTGGGCCTGCGCGCCAACTTCGGCAACGGCTGGAGCGGGTTGCTCGAAGGCGCCGGCGTGGCCAGTGCCGGAGACCGCTACAACAGCGGCGCCAACGGGCAGTCGCAGTATCCGGCGATCACCGACCCGAAGGGTGCCGAACTCAACCAGGCCTGGGTCGGCTGGCAGGGCGACAGCTTCGGCGCCACCGTCGGGCGCCAGCGGATCCTGCTGGACAACCAGCGTTGGGTGGGCGCCGTCGGTTGGCGCCAGCACGAGCAGACCTTCGACGCGATCGCGCTGCAGTGGCAGCCGCTCGGCCGCGCTGACCGTGCGCTACGACTGGCTTGATCGCGTCCACCGGGTCAGCGGGCGCGACGCGCTCAGCCCGTTGGCGCGCGAGCGGCGGCTGGATACCCACCTGTTCAACGCCGCGTTGGGTGCAGGGTGCGCAGCAATGGACCGGCTATGCCTACCTGCACGACGACCGCGACCTGGCCAGCGCATCCAGCGCGACCTACGGCGTGCGCTGGAGCGGCAAGGCGCTGCAGCAAGGCAACGGCCCGGGCTGGACCCTGGAGCTGGCGCGGCAGCAGGACTATGCCGACAACCCGCTGCACTTCTCGCACCGCTACTGGCTGGCCGAGCCGTCCTGGAGCCAGGCCGGGATCACCGCCAAGCTGGGCTGGGAGCACCTGGGCGGCAACGGCCAGCATGCGCTGCAGACACCCTGGCGACCCTGCACGCGTTCGATGGCTGGGCCGACGAGTTCCTGGTCACGCCCGCCCGTGGGCTGGAGGATCGCTACGCGGCGCTGACCGGACCGCTGGGCAGCACCCGCAAGCTGGTCTGGAACGTGGCCTACCACGACTTCCGCGCCGACCGCACGGGTGCCGGTGAGCGCAGCCGCTACGGCCGCGAGTGGGACGCCTCGCTGGGCTTCCCGCTGGTGGCGGGCATCCAGGGACTGGTCAAGGCGGCGCGGTACCGGGCCGACGGCTTTGGCCACGACGACACCAAGCTGTGGCTGCAGTTCGAGTGGCGCGGCCAGCAGCCCCTGCTGCGCTGAACCGCGTGGGGCCGGCGGCGCGGCTGATCGAGCGTGCCGCCGCTTCTGGTTGCTGGCTTGACCCGGATCAGCGCGTGGCCCCTGCGACTGCGCTCAGATAGCACCATGCTTGCCGTCACTGCTCCCCTGCCACCCAATCAGGACACGCTGGACCTGCGCGGCCTGCCGCCACCGCAGCCGATGCTGCAGGCGCTTGCCGCCGCCGGGGATCTGGCCCCCGGACAGACGCTGCAGGTGCTCACCCCGTTGATGCCGCTGCCCTTGCTCGACGCACTGCGCGAGCGTGGCTTTCAGGCCAGTGCAAGCGCGCTGCCGGACGGTGGCGCCTGGGTCCTGATCCGCTGCCCCTCCGACGCATGACCCGGCTGGCCATCGACCAGTCGCCGCCGGCTACGCTGCCGTTGCGGTTCCTGCTGCTGGCGCCCTGGTGGGCCATGCTGGCGGGGCTGCTGCTGGCCATCGAGACGCCGGGCGCGCTGCGCTCGCGTTGGGATCCGGCCACGCTGGCGCTGGTGCACCTGATCACGCTGGGCGTGTTCGGAAACATCATGTTCGGCAGCGTGCTGCAGTTCCTTCCGGCGGCCGCCGGTGTGCGGATGCGGGGGCGCTCGTTCGGGTCCCTGCTGCCGGTGTTGCTCAACGGCGGCGCGCTGGCGCTGGTGGCCGGGTTGTACACCGGCTGGCGCGAAGCCCTGGCGGCATCGGCGCTGCTGCTGCCGATGGCGTTCGGACTGCTGGCCGCGATGACACTGCCCGGACTGGTTGCCGCCGCGGGCCAGCGACTCTTGCGCGCCGGCTTCACGGTGGCGATCGGGCTGGCACTGCTGACGTCGCTGGTCGGCGCCACCCTGGCGCTGGCCGTCGCCGGCCGGCTGGCCTTGCGCCTGCCCGCCTGGGTGGACATCCACGCCAGCTGGGGTGTGCTGGGCTGGGTCGTGGTGCTGCTGGCCACGGTGGCGCGCGTGGTGATGCCGATGTTCCAGGGCACCGCGAGCGTGCCGGCGGCAGGGCAGGCGGCGTGGCTGGTCAGCGTGGTATCGGGTCTGTGCGCGGGCAGTGCCGGCTGCTGGCCACGGGCGAGGCAGCCTGGCTGGGCGCGGTCCTGGCCGTGCACGTGCTGGTCTTCGCGCTGGCGGCGCTTGGCTGCAATGGCGTGCGCCGCGGCCACGCCGGCAAGCGCTGTGGTGGAGCTGGCGCGGCGGACTGGTGATGCTTGCGGCGGCCGCGCTGGTGCTGCTCCGGGGACATGCGGCGTGCTTGCCGGGGTGCTTGGACTGGCATTGGCGTTGCCATGGCTGATGATCGGCATGCTGCTGGAAATCGTTCCGTTCATCGGCTGGATCGCGTTGCATCGGCATTGCGGCCGTGGTCGCCAGTTGCCTGGCGTGCAGCGGTTGCTGCCGGATGCCGACAAATGGCGCGTGCTGATCGCGCAGCTGCCGGCTGCCGGCCTGCTGGTCGGCGCCACGCTGTGGCCGGGTCCATGGCTGGTCCGCGTGGCAGGCGCGGCGTGGGCTTCAGCCTGGCTGGTGCTGTGGCTGGCGCTACGCGGCGTGCGCCGGCGCGCGGACCGCTTCGTGGCCACGCCGGAGGTCCCCGCATGAGCCCTGCGCCGGCAGTGCCAGATCGCCGTGCGCTGGCCCAGGCGCGTCGCGCGATCGATCGCGTCGACGACGGGCTGATCCTGTTGCTGGCGGCACGTCGCCGCCTGGTCGGCCTGGTCGCCTTGCTCAAGGCGCGCAGCGGAGTGCCGCCGCGCGACCTGCAGCGCGAACACCACGTGCGCATGCGTGCGCAGGCGCTGGCGCGGCGGGTGGGTCTGCCGACCGCGACCGCGACCGGGCTGCTCGACCTGGCGATCGGCGACGCCTGCCGCCAGCAGGGCATGCCGGTTGACCTGGGTCAGGGCGGAACAGGGCGGCGCGGCCGTCATGATGCCGACCATCATGAGTCCAGCATTCCCTACGACCTCCTCCCTCGCGCCGCGACTGCTGCGGCTGCTGCCGCCGCCGCACCGCGCGGCGACGCTGCTGCGGGCTATTCCGCCGCGCTGGCAGCGCGCGCTCCTGGAAGCGGCCATGGCGCGCGTACTGGCCGCATCGCTGCAGGAGGGTGCGCTGGACTTCATGCATGGGCGACGGCTGGGCATCGAAGTGACCGATCTGCGTCTGCGCTGGGTGCTGCAATTGCGCGATGGACGTCTGTGCGTGGTGGAGGGCCAACCCGAGGCAAGCGTCCGCGGCAGCGCCACCGATCTGTTGCTGCTGGCCAGTCGGCTGGAGGACGCCGACACGTTGTTCTTCCAGCGCGCGCTGGTGCTTACCGGCGACACCGAGCTGGGCCTGACCGCGCGCAACCTGCTCGAGCGCTTGCCGTGGGCTTCGGTGCCGCTGGGCCTGCGCATCGCGTTGAACCGCGGCGCGCGTTTTGCCCGCGCGGCGCGCCAGGCCCATCGCGGCGACCACTGAGGTCCGCCCGCGCCCCTGCTTCTCCGCCCACGCGACGATACCCATGACCGACCTCGCCGAACTGCCCGTGCCGGAATGGCGCGACGAGCTGGAACACCGCTACGCCGACCTCATGGCGCGCCTGGACGGCCGCGTGCCGTGCCTGGAATGGCCGTTGCACCTGCCCTGGATCGACGCGATCAACCGGCTCAAGCGGCAGCGCGGCGCGGTGATCATGGCGCACAGCTACCAGTCGCCGGAGATCTTCCACGGGGTGGCAGACGTCACCGGTGATTCGCTGGGGCTGGCGCAGGCGGCGGCCGACTGCGATGCCGGACCTGATCGTGTTGTGCGGCGTGCACTTCATGGCCGAGACCGCCAAGATCCTGGCGCCGCGCAAGACCGTGCTGATTCCCGACCTGTTGGCCGGCTGCTCCCTGGCCAGCTCGATCACCGCGGCCGACGTGCGCGCGCTGCGCGCACTTCACCCGGGCGTGCCGGTGGTCAGCTATGCCAATACCTCGGCCGCGGTGAAGGCCGAGTCCGACGCGATCTGCACCTCGGCCAACGCGGTGCAGGTGGTCGAGGCGATGGGCACGGCGCGGGTGATCTTCCTGCCTGACGAATACCTGGGTCGGCATGTCGCCGGCCAGACCGCGGTCGAGCTGGTGCTGTGGCACGGCCGCTGCGAGGTGCACGAGCAATTTACCGCGCAGCAGGCGCGACATGCGCGCGAACGTTTCGACGCGCGAGCTGGTGGCGCATCCCGAATGCGCGCCGGAGGTGCTGGCCGAAGTCGATTTCGTCGGATCCACCACCGCCATGGGCGGCTGGCTGGCGCGCGAACAGCCGGCCCGCGTGGCGCTGATCACCGAGTGCTCGATGGCCGACAACCTGCGCGCGCAGTTTCCGGCCATCGAGTTCATCAAGCCCTGCAACCTGTGTCCGCACATGCAGCGGATCACCCTGCCGGCGATCTACGCCGCGCTGCGCGACCTGCAAGCACGCGGTGGAGGTGCCCGAGGACGTGGCCGTGCGCGCACGCGCCGCGTTGCAGCGCATGCTGCAGGTCGGGCGGCGTGAATCGATATGAGGCCACGGCAACGCCACCCGATCGTGGTGGTGGGCAACGGCGTGGCCGGGCTGTGCGTGGCGCTGGCCGCCGCGCCGGCGCCGGTGCGGCTGCTGTATCGCAGCCTGGACGGCGGCGGCACGGCCAGTGCGCTGGCGCAGGGCGGCGTGGCCGCGGCGCTGGCGCCCGATGACAGCGTGCGCGACCACGCGCGCGACACGCTCGCCGCCGGGGCCGGGCACAATGACCCCGGCCTGGTGCGCTGGCTGACCGGGCAGGCACCGCAGGCGATCGCCTGGCTGCAGCGCCAGGGCGTCGGCTTCGACAGCGCCCCGGACGGCAGCCTGCTGCTGGCGCGCGAAGGCGGTCACTCGGCGCCGCGGGTGGTGCACGCCGGTGGCGATGCCACCGGCGCGGCGCTGGTGCAGGCGCTGCGCGCCCGCGTCGCCAGATCGCCGCATGTGCAGTGCCGCGGCGGGGTCGAGGTGCACGGGCTGGTCCGGCAAGGGTCGGCGGTGACTGGCGTATGCATGCGCGATGCGCGTGGTCGCGAGCACGTGCTGGAGGCCTCCGCGGTGGTCCTGGCCACCGGCGGCATCGGCGCCTTGTTCGCGCGGACCACCAATCCGCCCGGTGCCGATGGCGCCGGCCTGGCGCTGGGGCTCGCAGCCGGCGCCAAGCCGCGGGACCTGGAGTTCGTGCAGTTCCACCCTACCGCCCTGGATGTGCCCGGCCATGGCCTGCCGTTGCTGACCGAGGCCCTGCGTGGAGCGGGTGCACGGCTGCTCGACGCAGATCTCCGCCCACTGATGGAAGGCGTGCATCCGCTGGGCGACCTGGCGCCGCGCGATGTGGTGGCGCGCCAGGTCTGGCTGCAGTTGCAGGCGCAGGGCCGGGTCTGGCTCGACGGTACGACGCTGCGGGCCGACTGGGCGCGGCATTTTCCCACCGTGCTGGCCGCGTGCCTGGCGCACGGGCTGGACCCGCGTCGGGGCCCCTTGCCGGTGACGCCCGCGGCGCATTTCCACATGGGCGGGCTGGCCTGCGATGCGGATGGGCGCACCTCGTTGCCGGGTCTGTTCGCGGTGGGCGAGGTCGCCTGCAATGGACTGCATGGCGCCAATCGGCTGGCCAGCAATTCGTTGCTCGAGGGTGTGCTGTGCGGGCAACGTCTGGGCCGCAGTCTTGCCGGCACAGCCGGTCTTGCCGCCGGCGCCGGCACCCGACGCCGGGTCATGCTGGGCGCGGTCTGGCGCCGGACGCGCTTGAAGCCTTGCGGCAGCGCATGTGGCGGGCGGCCGGGCCATGGCGCGAACCGGCGGCCGTGGCAGCGGCGAGCGCCGACTGCGTGGCCGCCAGCGGGCAGGGCTGGCAAGCCGCGCCTGGCCGCCGCACTGCTGCAGGCCGCCGCTCTGCGGCGCACCAGTCTGGGCGCCCACCACTGGCAGCCGCGCACCGAACATGCGTGAGCGCATGGTTTTTGGGCGCGGCGCTCGGTCGGCCGGTGGTGTTATCGTGCTGGGCCGAGGGTACACGACCCGCGGACACGGGTGGTCACAGGACGGCCCGTGGGTTACGCAATCCGACTTCATGTTTCCTATCAGTGAGTTTCCGATGACGCGTCCTTCCTCGTTCGACTACGAACAACTGCTTGCCTGCGGCCACGGCGAGATGTTCGGCCCCGGCAACGCCCGGCTGCCGCTGCCGCCGATGCTGATGTTCGACCGCATCACCCACATCGACGAGCGACGGGCGGCGCCTACGGCAAGGGCGAGATCCAGGCCGAGCTGGACATCCGTCCGGACCTGTGGTTCTTCGGCTGCCATTTCGAAGGTGATCCGGTCATGCCCGGCTGCCTGGGCCTGGACGCGATGTGGCAGCTGAGCGGCTTCTTCCTGCCCTGGCTGGGCGAGCCGGGCCGCGGCCGCGCGCTGGGCGTGGGGCAGGTGAAGTTCAGCGGCCAGGTGCTGCCCGAGCGCAAGCTGGTGCGCTACGAGATCGACATCCGCCGCGTGGTGCGCGGCAGGCTGTCGATGGTGGTCGCCGACGGCCAGCATGCTACGTGGACGACCGCCCGATCTACAGCGCCAGCGACATGCGCGTGGGCCTGTTCCAGCTCCACGGAGGGTTTCTGAGATGCGTCGCGTGGTGGTCACCGGCATGGGCATCGTCTCCTGCCTGGGCAATACGATCGGACAGCCGTATCGCAGCGCCTGCGCGACAGCCGTCAGCGGCATTCGCGCCGTGCCCGAATACGCCGAGCTGGGCCTGCGCAGCCAGGTCGCCGGCGTGCCGCAGATCGACCTGGTCGAGGCGATCGACCGCAAGCTCAAGCGCTTCATGGGCGATGCGGCGGCCTATGCCTACGTGGCGATGCGCTCGGCGCATGGAGGACGCCGGACTGGACGCCGGAGCAGGTCAGCGCATCCGCGCATCGGCGTGGTCGCCGGCTCCGGCGGCGGTTCGCCGCAGTGGCAGATCGAGACCGGCCGACCTGCTGCGCGAAAAGGGCGTGCGCACAGGTCGGCGCCTTTCATGGTGCCGCGCACGATGTGCTCGACCGTGTCGGCCACGCTGGCCACGGCCTTCGGCATCCTGGGTCTGAGCTATTCGATCTCGGCGGCCTGCGCCACCTCGGCGCACTGCATCGGCGCCGGCCGCCGACCTGATCCGGCACGGCGCGCAGGACGTGGTGTTCGCCGGCGGCGGCGAGGAGCTGCACTGGGGCATGACCGCGCAGTTCGACGCCATGGGCGCGCTGTCCAGCCACCGCAACGACACGCCCGCGAACGGCCTCGCGGCCCTACGACGCCGGCCGCGACGGCTTCGTCATCGGCGGCGGTGGCGGCATGCTGGTGCTGGAGGACTACGAGCACGCCAGGGCCCGCGGCGCGCGCATCCATGCCGAACTGGTCGGCTACGGCGTGACCTCGGACGGCGCCGACATGGTCGCCCCCTCGGGCGAGGGCGCGGTGCGCTGCATGCGCATGGCGATGCGCGAGCTGGACGCGGCCGATCGACTACCTCAACACCCACGGCACCGCCACGCCGGTGGGCGACGTGGTCGAGCTGGAGGCGGTGCGCGAGGCGTTCGGTGATGCGGTGCCGCCGCTGTCCTCGACCAAGGCGCTGACCGGCCATTCACTGGGCGCGGCCAGCGTGCACGAGGCGATCTACAGCCTGCTGATGCTGCGCGACGGCTTCATCGCCGGCTCGGCCAACATCGAGCGAGCTGGATCCGAGCGCGCCGAGGGCTTCCCGATCCTGCGCGAAAGCCGCCAGGCGCAGCTGGACACGGTGATGTCCAACAGCTTCGGCTTCGGCGGCACCAACGCCTGCCTGGTGTTCGCCCGGGTCTGACGCACCGGAGAACACGTCGTCCGTGGCCCAGGGTCGAGCCCGGGCGCGGGCAGCGCGTTTTCGCCACGCGCAGGGACTGCCACAGGACCGGAAGGTGTTGAGCGCGAGATAGACCTTGCGGCCACGCGCATGCGCGTAGGCGATGCCCTGCTGCAGCTCCGCTGGGAAAGTTCAGGCCGGGGAAGGCGCCGCGTTGGTCTGGTCGCGCAAACCCGCATAGACCGCATCCGCATCGGCATCGATCGCCGCCTGCAGGGCCGGCAGGTTGCCGGCGGGACATACCAGTTGCATGGACACCTCGGAGGCAGGAATTCGGCTCGGATCATCGTGGTTTCGTGCCGGGGGCCGCACCGACGTGGATCAGAAGGAGTCCGAAATGAGTCTGCCGTTACCAGGCGGGCCATGCCCCGGCCGCACGAAGGGGCGTGATGCGACGCGGGCCCGACGGCGCGCGCGGTGCCCGCCGCCGGGTCCGTGTGTCACGAGGTTCAGAACTTGATGCCGAGCTTCAGCCAGCCGGTGCGGCCGGGTTCGTTGATGCGGACCGTGCCGAAGTAACCGGCAAGGGCCGGGGGCGCGGCATTGATGTGCTCGGCGTAGGTCTTGTCCAGCAGATTGTCGATACCGGCGGTCAGCGTGACGGTCTTGCCGAAGCGGTAGCCGCCATTGATGGAGAGCACACCGAATCCGCTGCTGCGCCCGAGATCCTGGCCAACGATGTTGCCTTCGCCCACCGCCACGCGGTGTTGCGCGGTGACCAGGCGCCAGAGCCCCGCGACCGACCAGTCATGGTGGTCATAGGTGAGCCCCAGTCGCATCTCCAGCGGTGGCATCTGCGGCAACGGACGCTGCTCGGTACGGTTGCTTCCCCACGCCGTGGCCAGGGTGGCGTCGCCTTTCCAGCGGGCGGTGAAGGCATAGCTGAGGCCCGCTTCGCCCCCGGCGATGCGGGCCTGCACATTCGTGGCGCTTGCCTTGTCCATGGGGGTGGCGGGGTAGTGGATCAGGATGAAGTCGTCGACCACGCCGGCGTACCCGGACACCCATGCCTTCAGTCGGCTTGCGTGGTATTGCAGGCCGATGTCCAGCTGGGTGGTCCGTTCCGGGGCAAGCGAGCGGAAGCTGTCCAGCGAGGTATCCGCATGGCGGCCGAGCAGCTCCCAGTAATCGGGAAAGCGCTCCACGCGGCCGAGCCCGACGTAGAACGTGGCCGGCGCGCCGCTCAGGTCGCGCTCGTAGCGAGCAAAGCCGGCGGGCAGGGTGGACGAGCGGGTGGCGCTTGCGGTCGCCACGGCAGCCGGCATGCTGCCCATGCTGCCCGGATTCATTGCGCTCATGGCTGTACCCGTGCTGCCGGTGGTCAGTCCATAGCCCCGGGTGCTGGCATGGTCCAGGCGTGCGCCGGTGATCAACCGCTGGCGTGGCGACCAGGTCCAGCGCAGCTCACCGAAGGCACCCACGGTCTGCATGCGCGCATCGCGTGTGCGCGGCATGTCGAGGTAGGCACCGAGCATGCTTCCGGCCGGGCCGCCGCTTCGGCTGTCGTGGATGCCGGTCGAGCCGTCGATGCCGGCATCGAGTTGAATCACGTCGTCCCAGCGCCAGGTGCCGCTGACGCTTCCGCCGCGTGCATGGTGGTCGACATCGCTGGCCATGGCCATCGGCATCATGCTGGCCGGATCCGGATGACGCAGCGTGTAGTTGTCCATCACGTGATCGGTGTAGCTGCTGTAGAGCTGCACCTTCAGTTCGTCCCAGTGCGTGCTCAGGTTCTCCTGCACCAGCTTCAGGCCCAGCGCTTTCGCGCAGAAAACGCACGCCGTCCATGCCGCTGAAAGCGTAGGCCGCCTTGCCATTGCCCTTGCCCGCGGACAGCTCCACGCGCGTATCGTCGCCCGGCGTCCAGCCGGCGGTGACATCGGTGTTCCAGCGGTCGTAGCTGGAGTGCACGCGATGGCCATCGCCGTCCTCGTAGTCCTGTGAGTGCGTGTGATTGGCGGCGACGCCGAGATAGCCGGCGGGCGAGCCCGCGCGCAGATCCGCGTTGACGTCGTTGCGGCCCCAGGAGCCGGCCAGCACGCTGGCGTCGGCCGAGTAGGCGGGTGTGGCGTAGCGACTGAATTCGCGCTCGAACAGGACCACCCCGGCGGAGTTGCCGGGGCCGTAAAGGACCGTCTCCGGCCCCTTGATCACGGTGACCCGGTCATACAGGGCTGGCGAGATGTATGCGGTGGGCGGATCCATCCGCGACGGGCAGCCACCGCCGACCTGGCCCCCGTCGACGTGGATATCCAGGCGCGATCCGACCATGCCGCGCAGCACCGGGTCACCATTGCTGCCGCCCTTGCGGATGGTGGAAAAGCCGGGAACGCTTTTCAGGAAGTCGGCGCCGTCACTGGCGGGCAGCGGTTGCCTGGGTGCCTTGGGATCGGTGATCACGGTAAGCGGTGTGTCCTGCATCGGCGCAGTCACCACGATCGGTTGGAGCGTCTGCACGGCAGGGCCTTCGCTGGCCAGCAACGGCGCAGGGGCAAGGCACAGTGCCATGGCAATGATCCGGGTCGAGCAGGGGCGGCAAGACCGGCAGGGTGTACGGAGTGCAAGCGGGGGCGGCGCGGCCACACGGGCGCGTCTGGAAGAAGCTGAGCGGGACATGGGTCATTCCTCGAATTTCCGGCAGGGAGGCACGCGCCGGCTTCAACCGGCGAGAACCCTGGGCAACGGTGTTCAGTCGTGCGCGGAAAGCGGCGGCCCGCGCGGGGCGGCTGCGAGGATGTCGTGTACAAATGGGCTGCGCCGACCCGAGTGCAATCGGCGGGGCAGCCGGCGGCAGCGTCTTCAGGTTGGGCTGCCAGTGGCAGCTGGCCAGCACCGATGTCTGATGAAACAGACTGCAATAGCTGCAGAATGTCATCGGGTCTGGATGCGGATGTTTGGTGTCCGGCGCGCATGGGTGTTCCATCTGCGCCATCGGCTGCACGCACGATGCCTGCGGGATCGCCCGGGAACAGGCCGCCAGGGTTTGCGACACGACAGGCGCGACGATGGTCAGCCAGATGGCCACCACCGCCAGCCATGCCTGGCACTTCCCCCTGCTGCGTGTGCGGATCAAACGTCCCCCTATGGCCGACCATCGGCCAGCGGGAGTGTTTCACGCCGCGTTCCGGCAGGCGCTGTGACACGTTGTCGCTTGTGCCTGATGTAGTTCATCGGGGACCGTCCGGATGCGTACCCGGCATGCCTGCAGCCGAAGGAAGCTGCGGTGGGCCCCCGCATAGGCGCGACGCGCCAGGCGATAGCCGGTCGATCTCATGCGGCGGCCGCGATGACGCAGGCAGCACGCATGCCTCGGAGCATGCGCTGTCGCGCACGCAACGCAAGCACCGCCATGGTGGCAGCCACCAATGGTGGCCAGCCGAGACCACCTGCGGTTGACCTGGATCATCCGTGCCGGTGGCGCGATTGCGTACGATCGCACCATTCGCGGCGCTGCCGCTCGCAGGAGTCCTGCATGAAAACCACCTTGGTTCGCCTGGCACTGCTTGGCGCATGGATGGCATGGGGTTCCGGCGCCATGGCCATGCCCCAGCATGCGCACCATGGCGATCATGCCTCGTCGCAGTCCACCCCGCCGGCGCAGCCCTGGCATGCCGATGCGGCATTGCGCGAGGGCATGACGCGCATCCACACGGCGCTGGAGGAGTTGCGCCACTACGAGATGGGCCACATGGACGCCACCATGGCACTGGACCGGGTTGGACTGATCGAACAGGCTGCCGCGGACATCTTCACCACCTGCAAGCTGGCGCCGGAGCAGGACGCCGCCCTCCACACCATGCTGGTGCCCTTGCTGCATGCCGCCAGCCAGCTCAAACAGGATCCGCGAGACATGGCGCAGATGACGGCGATGCGCGATGCGGTGGCCGCTTATCCGCGCTATTTCGACCAGCCGCGCTGGGCCGCTGCGCCGCATTCGCACTGAGCACTCCCATGCACCGATTCGACGGGCCGGCGAGGGGGTGCTGCGGATGACCGACTACATCCAGGCCTGGCAATGCATCGGCTGCGGCAAGATCGAGGCGCCTCAGCCATGTATCGGCGTGTGCCGTGACCGCAAGATCCTGATGGTCGGCAAGGACCAGCACGACCAGTTGCTGGCCGAATGCGCCGTATTGCGCGAGCGGTTGGAGCGCGCTCACGCCATGCTGCAGCGCTTCGCTCTGGCGCGCCCGCACGAGGGCCAGTGGGAAAGCGCCTGGCTGGCGCTGCAGGCACAGTTGCGCGAGGCGCTGGCGATGCTGGCCCGCGAACTGTCGCCCACCGCGGAGACCGGGCGGCCGCCGGCGCCTTAGGCTTGCCGGCGGGCTGGATGCGACGCAGCGCGGGCGGTCGGTGCGCGCCGTTCGCGGCGATCAGCCGGCGCCCACGGGCTGCGCCGGCAGCTGTGTTTCCAGCACACGCCACCAGGCATCACCCGCTGCTCCACCGTCGCATCGCGGCGGATCGGCACGCCCGAAGGTGCAGCCGGGTTCGCCGGGCCACTTGTGCGTGGCATCGATGCCCCGCTTGGATCCCAGCCCGGCCACCGGGCCGGCGAATCGAGGTAGTCGATCGGCGTGTTGTCCACCAGCAAGGTATCGCGTGCTGGATCGACGCGCGTGGAAACCGCCCACAACACCCGCGACCCGTGGATTCCAGGTTCGGGTCGAGCGGATGCTCCACAGGCAGCAACTGCCGGCCGCGCTCAAGCCGGGCGATGAATCCCCGCAGGTCGTGGTAGCTCATGCCGTGCCCCCGATGTCGGTTGCCCAGTCAAGGTGGGCCAGCCCGGCCACGCACTGACACGGGTCAGGCTGCGGGAAACCGCGAGGGCGGGAGCTACTCCCCGGGCGCTGGTGCCAGCACGTAGCGGTCGCGGCCGCCAGCCTTGGCGCGGTACAGCGCGGCATCCGCACGTGCGATCAGGGTGTCGATGCCGTCCCCAGCCATCCACGTCGCTACGCCGATGCTGGCGGTGATCGTCATCTGGCCGGCCTGCTCGACCGCAAGCGACAGCCGCGCGACGTGTGCGCGGATGCGTTCGGCGGCGTCGACCGCCTGCGCCGCATCGGTGGCCGGCAGGATCGCCAGGAACTCCTCGCCGCCGAAGCGGCAGGCCAGGTCGGCACCGCGCAATTGATCGTGCAGCACCTGTGCAGTGGCCTGCAGCACGCGATCGCCGTTGAGGTGGCCCCAGGTGTCGTTGATCCGCTTGAAGTGGTCCAGGTCCAGCATCAGCACCGACAGTGGTCCGTGGCCGCGTTCGGCGCGGGCGCACTCGGCCTGCAGCCGCTGCTGGCCCGAACGGCGGTTGGCCAGGCCGGTCAACGGGTCGGTGGAGGCATCGCGGCGCGCGCCAAGCAGGTCCAGCAGCAGGCGCAACTGGGACTGGCTGCTCCAGGCGGCGAGCGCCGCGATCAGCGTGAACAGGAGCAGCTCGCGTGCCAGCATGCCGACCGTGCCGCCAGCCAGGCCCAGTGTGAACGCCAGCAGCAGGATCGCCGGTGCCAGCGCAGCGCGCAGTGTGCTGATCCAGGGCAGCGGAAAAGCCGCCAGTTGGGCTGCCAGGACGAACGGGAACAGTCGATATCCCGCCTCCATGGCGCTGGCCGGGCCCGGGTGCGCCAGCGCTTCCATGACGCCAAAGCCGATCGCCTGCAGCCACACCAGCCAGCGCACGGCGTTCGTCGCCGACATCCGCACCGCCGCGCGCGACAGCCACATCATCGCAATGGCCGTGGCCAGGCGCACGGGCAACAGGGGCAGGGCCCGCTGAGCACCCAGAACGACCACGTCCAGCGGGATCCACAGCAGCACAAGAAGCCCGACCACCGGGACCAGCGCGCGAACGCGCTGGCGGATCAATGCGGTCTGGGCATCCGTGTGGCTTGCCGGCACCCGGCAGCTGGCCATCACTGCCGCCCAGGCCGAGAGAATGCGGGAACGCTTGGGAGGAGTGCCCGCTATCGTCATCGCGTTCAGCCAGAGGAATGAGACAGGATCGGGGGACAGCCGCTGGACAGACAGTAGCGCAAGTGTTCCAGCACCGGCTGCACGGCGATGCCGCTGCGCGGCCAGCCAGACCGGATCGAACAGCGTCTCGGCGTAGCGCTCGCCGCGGTCGCAAAGCAGGCTGACGATGCTGCCGCGTTCGCCACGCGCGCGCATGGTGTCGGCCAGTTGCAGGCACGCCACCAGGTTGGTGCCCGACGAGCCGCCGTAGCGGCAACCGAGCAGTTCCTCCAGCAACCAGGCGGCGGCGACCGAGGATACGTCTGGCACCTCGATGACGTGGTCGACCACGTCGAACACGAAGCCCGGCTCCACCCGTGGCCGCCCGATGCCCTCGATCAGCGTGGCGCGGCTGGCCCGTGCGGCGGCGTCGCGCGTGCGCCAGCCATGGACGAAGCCGCTGCCGGTCGGTTCGGCCACGCACAGGCGGGTGTCCAGCCGGCGGTAGCGCAGGTAGCGGCCGATCGTGGCCGAGGTCCCGCCGGTGCCGGCGCCGCACACGATCCAGGTCGGTTCGGGCGATGGCTCCTGCGCCAGCTGGCCGATGATGGATTCGGCGATATTGTTGTTGCCGCGCCAGTCGGTGGCACGCTCGGCCAGCCCGAACTGGTCCAGGTGGCAGGCGCCGCGCGCGGCATGCGCCGCAGCCCGGGCATGCACCTGGGCGGGGTCGTCGACCAGGTCGCATTGACCGCCCAGCGCCTGCACGTCGCGGATCTTGCCTGGCGCGGTACAGGCGGGCATGACCGCGATGAAGGGCAGGCCGAGCAGGCGGGCGAACCAGGCCTCGGAGATCGCGGTGCTGCCGGAAGAGGCGTCCACCACGGTTTGCCCGTCGCGCAGCCGGCCATTGCACAGCGCGTACAGGAACAGCGACCGCGCCAGCCGGTGCTTCAGGCTGCCGGTGGGGTGGGCGGCCTCGTCCTTGAAGTAGAAATCGATGCCGTGGAAGCCGGCGAAGTTGAGCTTCAGCAGGTGGGTGTCGGCCGATCGCGCCGACTCCCGTGCCAGCGTGGCCAGCGCCTGGTTGACCCAGTGGCGCTCGGCCTCGCGGCGCGGGTTGACCAGTCGCAGGACACCGTCCATTGCGCTCTCCTTATCAGGGCCGACCGGGGCCGGCGGTGGCGGTCAGCGCGCGCACACGCCGGCCGAGGAACTCGAAGTACAGGTCGATGTAGCTGATGCCGTTCTCGTGATCGAGCAGATACGGGTTCATCAGCGTGTGGCGCAGGATCATCAGCCGGTCATCGTCGTCCTCGCCCAGGGTGGCCAGGTCCAGCCCCAGTGCATCAAGGATGCGGGTGGTCTCCGCCGCGCCGAGGATCTGCGGTCGCAGGCTGGTCACCGAGCCGAAGAATTCCTTGCGTCTGCAGCGGTTGGCGCGGGTCGCAGCGCAGCTCGTCGTGCAGCGTCTGCACGAACGCGTTGGCGGCGGCCACGCTGCGGTTGCCGCGCGGGTTGAGCGCCAGGCAGACCAGGTTGCTGTCCGGCAGCGAGGGCACCAGCACCTGCAGATGGTCTGCGTGTTCGGCGGCGAACTGCAGCGCCCGGGCGTGGAACGCCTCGGCCGCGCGGATGGTGTGCGCCGGCAGCCGGCCGAAGTGCACGTGATCCAGCGGCAGCACCTTGTGCGTGACATAGACGGCGGCCGCGGCCGCACCGGACTTGGAGCCTTCCGGCACGAACTGGCCCAGGCTGCGGTAGCGGGCCAGGTACCCGGCCGGCGCCTGGCCGTGGAAGACGTAGTCGGCCCGCTCGGCCAGCAGCGCCATGGCGCGATGGTCGCGGCAGATGAAGGCGCCCGCGCCATACGGCAGGTAGCCGAGCTTGTGCGGGTCCACGGTGACCGAGTCGGTCTGGCCGAGTGCGGCGAAGGCCGCGTGGACGCCGGGACTGGGGAAGTGCTCGAACTCGGCGGCGACCTCATCGCGCTCGCGCAGCGAGCCGTCCTCGTGGCGGAACAAGGTGGCCAGATAGCCACCCCACGCGGCATCCACGTGCACCGAGAAATCCAGTCCCCGCGGGCGCACCCGCTCGCGCGCGGCCAGCACGCCGTCGACCGGGTCGATGGTGCCGTATTCGGTGCCGCCGAGTACCGCCACGGCCATCAGCACCGGCTGCCGCTCGGCGGCGCAGCGCGCCAGGGTGGCATCGAGCGCGTCCAGATCCAGGCGCATGCCGCGGGTGGGCAGCAGCTCCAGCTGGTCGCGGCCCAGCCCCAGCAGCTTCAGTCCCTTGCTCCACGAATAGTGCGCGGTGATCGGCGCCAGCACCCGTGGCACCGGCAGGGTCGGATGCGCGGCGAAGAAGCCGGCCAGGCCGCGTTGCTCGATGCGCTCGGCCTCGACCCGTGCATGCCAGCGCTGGCGTGTGCCCGGCGGCTGCAGCGGCGAGCCACTGCTGCCAGGCGTCGACCAGCGCGGTGGCGTGCGAAGGCGCCAGGTTGAAGGCGGCCCAGTCGTCCTGCGGCAGCGTCCAGGTCGGGCACGCCGCGCGGCGCGCAGGGCCACCGGGAATGCCTTCAGCGCCAGCGCCAGGCGCAAGCGCCTGGTAGTTGGCCAGCGTGCCGCCGGAGGTCAGGTGGCCGAAGGCGCAGTCGGCCTGCGTCGGGTCGTGTCGGTAGCCGAGCATGCGCGCCAGTTGCAGGCCGACCTGCACCTCCAGGTCGACGGTGACCGGGGCGGCGTCCTCGCTGACGTTGTTCGGGTTGTACGGCAGGGTCAGCATCTGCGCCGCCAGCCCGGGCAGCAGCAGGTCCGAGGCCATGTGCCCGATGTAGCGCGGGCTGTGGAACGGTACGGACTTCTTCAGCGCGGCGGACAGCTGGTGCAGTTCGCGGCGCATGCGCGCCTCGAACGCCAGGTAGTCCGGGTGCTGCGCGGTGGCCGTGGCGATCGCCGGCGGATCCTCCGGATGGAAGTTGCGCCGCCAGTACACGTGGTCGCGCAGGAACTCCACCATCAGCTTCTCGAGCAGGGTGTCGTTTTCGCCGTACGGACCCAGGAAACAGGCGTCCAGCGTGTGGTCACGCTGCAGCACCGGTGGCAAGGCGGCGGTCATGCCAGCCACCCGTGCAGCCAGCCCAGTGGGTGGTGCATCCGCGCGATGCCGAGCATGGCCACGTAGACGACCAGCGCGGCCACGAAGCAGCCGGTCCGAAGACCTGGGCTGCGGGCCCGTTTCAGGGCCAGGCTGCCCAGCACCACGTAGACCACCAGCAGCACCAGCTTGGTGGCCAACCAGCCGTTGGCGAACAGCGCCGCCGGCAGCATGGTCAACAGCATCAGTGCGGCAGTGAGCAGAGCCGTGTCGATGGTGTAGCTCAGGAAGCGCAACGGCGCCCAGTGGGCGATGGCGTTACGGCCGGCCAGCACCAGCGAGCCGCGCAGCGCGAACAGGCTGCCGCTGAGCAACACGCAAAGGATGTGGACGGCCTTGATCTGTGGATAGAACTCGATCATCGACGAAACCGGTTGGTGGACGCGCCGTAAAAGGCAGCGTCGGTCGTTGTGCGGGGCGGACCGGACGGGGCACGCCTTTCGGCGCGCCCCGGCCAGACTCAGGCGACTTCGCGGGTTGCCGCCGGTTGCGGCACCGGCAGCGGTGCCGTGCGCCGCCGAGGCGCCAGCCACAGCGAGGCGACGAAGATCGACACGAACAGCGCACCGATGGCGAAGATGATGTCGCCGGGCATGCGCATCCACACCAGCATGTGGATCAGCGGGCGATCCATGAATTCCGCCGAGCGGGCGAACCAGTAGCCATGCTCAAGTACCGCGTGCAGCTGCAGCAGGCCCAGCGGCAGCAGGGTCAGCAGGGCCATCATCGACAGGCCCAGGTTGAGGCACCAGAAGCCGCTGCGCAGCCAGCCTTCGCGCCAGTACGGCGTCCGGTTTGATGCCGCGCAGGCAGAACAGCATCAGGCCGATGCCGAGCGAGCCGTACACGCCGAACAGCGCGGTGTGACCATGCAGCGCGGTGAGGTTCAGGCCCTGCATGTAGTACAGCGCGATCGGCGTGTTGACCAGGAAGCCGAACATGCCGGCACCGACCAGGTTCCAGAAGCTCACCGCCACGAAGAACATGATCGGCCAGCGGTAGCGCGCCATCCACGGCGCGGAGTGCTGCTTCTTCCAGGTGTCGTAGGCCTCCAGGCCGATCAGCGCCAGCGGCACCACCTCCAGCACCGAGAAGCTGGCGCCCAGCGCGAGCACGGCGGTGGTGGTGCCGGTGAAGTACAGGTGGTGCAGGGTGCCCAGCACGCCGCCGGCCATGAACACGATGGTGGCGAACAGCACGTTGACCGTGGCGCTGGTGACCCGCAGCAGGCCGAGCTTGACGAACAGGTAGCTGATCACCGCGGTGGCGAACACTTCGAAGAAGCCCTCCACCCACAGGTGCACCACCCACCAGCGCCAGTACTCGACCATCGCGATGCGAGGTGTGCTCGCCCCACATCAGGCCGGCGCCGTAGAGCAGGCCGATCGCCACCGTGGACAGGAACAGCAGGCCGACGATGTTGGAGGTCTCGTCGCGACGCTTCATCGCCGGCCACAGCGCACGGCCGACCAGGAACAGCCACAGCATCAGGCCGATGAACAGGAAGATCTGCCAGAAGCGGCCCAGGTCGGTGTATTCCCAGCCCTGGTGGCCGAACCAGAAGTTGTACTTCAGGCCCATCTTGTCCATCACCGCGAACCACTGGCCGGCGAACGAGCCGACCACGATGACCAGCAGGCAGACCCACAGGAAGTTCACCCCCAGCCGCTGGAACTTCGGCTCGTAGCCGGAGATCGCCGGAGCGATGTACAGGCCGGTGGCCAGCCAGGCGGTGGCGATCCACAGCACCGCCAGCTCGGTATGCCAGGTGCGCGTGAGGCTGTAGGGCAGGTAATTGGCCAGGGCGAAACCGTAGGCCTGCTGGCCCTCCACCTGGTAGTGCGCGGTGGTGGCGCCGAGCAGGATCTGCGCCAGCAACAGGCCCAGCACGGTCCAGAAGTATTTGGCGGTGGCCTTCATCGAAGGCGTCGGCTTGAGGTCGCCCAGCGGATCGCGCGCCGGCGGCTGCGCCACGGCCTCGCTGGAGCTGTGCACCGCGTGGTACCAGGCCAGCAGGCCGATGCCGCAGATCATGAACAGCACGCTGAAGATCGACCACATGAACGCGGTCGAGGTGGGCCGGTTGCCGACCAGCGGGTCGTACGGCCAGTTCTGGGTGTAGCTCATGCTGGCGCCGGGGCGCTCGGCGGCCGCGGCCCAGGCGGTCCACCAGAAGAACGCGGTGACCGCGCGGCGGTGTTCCATCTCGCCGACGGTGTTGTCGCGCATGGCGTACGCCTCGCGCAGCTTGGCGGTGGCCGGGTCGTTGCTGAACAGGCTGTCGTAGTGGGCCGCCACGGCGGCCATCGCCTGCGCCCGCAAGGCGGACACGGTGATCGTGCCGGTGGCCGGGTCGTAGGTGTTGCGGCGCAGCTCGGGCAGGATGCGCGCCTTCAGCGCCGCCTGCTGCGAGGCGTCCAGCGCCGCGAACGAACCGACGTCCTGGTCGCGCGCCAGCAGCTCGAGCATCGCGGTCGCCTCGCGGTGCAGCCAGTCGGCGCTCCAGTCCGGCGCCAGCAGCGCGCCGTGGCCCCAGATCGATCCCAGCTGCTGGCCACCGATGCTCTGCCAGACCTGGCGGCCGCGCTGCATGTCCGCCTTGGTGTAGAGCACCTGGCCGCTGCTGGTGACGACCGCATCGGGCAGCGGTGGCGCCTGCTGGTGGATCACCTTGCCGACCCACAGCAGCAGGCCGAAGGAGGCCAGCAGCAGGGTGGCCAGTCCCAGCCACAGTTTTCGCGTGGTGCTCATCGTGCATCTCCGTTGAAGATGCCCGCATGCTCGACGGTTGCGTCCGGGTCCACCTTGATACAGGTCAGGCAGGCAGCCGCGGGCATGAGGCGCAATGCCGCAGGGCAACCGCGGCGTCCTTAGCCAGCTCCGTGCCAGCTCTGCCATACGCGGCCGGGGCGTTCATCTGGCAGCCAGCCTTCGAGGGGTAATCCGCGTAACCTCGCCCGGCTACGGTTGGCCAAGGTGCCCGATGTCTCCTGTTCACGACCCCTCCCATTCGCGCGCGGCCATTCCGCTGGCCCCGTCCCTGGACGAGGCGATGACCGCGTCCCACATGCCGCGGGCATTCCGGCCGCTGGAGCGCAGGGTGGTCGGGGTGGCGCTGGCCGCGATGCTGCTCGGCGCCACGGTGGCGGTCGTGGCGCGGGGCCTGACCGCACTGATCGGCCTGATCACCAACCTGGTGTTCCATGGCCGATGGAGCCCCGAACTCTCCAGCCCCGCCGGCAACCATCTGGGCCTGTTCGTGATAGCCGTCCCGGTCATCGGCGGGCTGGTGGTGGGGATGATGGCGCGCTGGGGCTCGCGCGCCATCCGTGGCCACGGCATCCCGGAGGCGATGGAACAGATCCTGGTCAACCAGAGCCGGATCCTGCCGCGGCTGACCTGGCTCAAGCCGGTCTCCTCGGCCATCGCCATCGGCACCGGCGGACCGTTCGGCGCCGAAGGCCCGATCATCGCCACCGGTGGCGCACTGGGCTCGCTGCTGGGGCAGTTGTTCCACGTCACCGCGGACGAGCGCAAGACGCTGCTGGCCGCCGGCGCCGCCGCGGGTATGGCGGCGGTGTTCAGTGCGCCGATCGCGGCAATCCTGCTGGCGATCGAGCTGCTGCTGTTCGAGCGCAGGGCACGCTCGTTGATCCCGGTGTGCCTGGCCGTGTTCGCGGGTACCACGGTGCGCTACGCGCTCGAGGGCAGCGCGGCGGTGTTCCCGATGCCGGGGGTCCCGGCGGCGGTGCCCCCGGCGCTGGCGACCTACGTCGTGCTGGGCCTGCTCTTGGGCGTGGTGAGCGTGGGCGTGACCCGGCTCACCTACGCCATCGAGGACGGCTTCGAGAAGCTCCCGATCCACTGGATGTGGTGGCCGGCGCTCGGTGGCGTGGTGGTGGGCGTGGTTGGCTACGTGATGCCGGCCACCCTGGGGGTGGGCTACGGGAACATTGCGGCGGTGATCACCGGGCAACTGGGGCTGGCCACCATGGCGGCGCTGTGTGTGCTGAAGCTGGTGTCCTGGTCGGTGGCGCTGGGTAGCGGGACCTCCGGGGGCACGCTGGCGCCACTGTTCACCATCGGCGGTTCGCTTGGCGGCGTACTCGGCGTGGCACTGGCCACCTATGCGCCATGGCTGCATGTCGATCCGCGGATGGCGGCGCTGGTGTGCATGGCCGCCATTTTCGCGGGCGCGTCGCGGGCCTTGCTGACGTCGGTGGTGTTCGCCTTCGAGACCACCCTGCAGCCGCACGGGTTGCTGCCCTTGCTCGGCGCCTGCGCGGCGGCCTACCTGGTATCGGGCCTGATGATGCGCAACACCATCATGACCGAGAAGATCGCCCGCCGCGGTGTGCGCGTGCCCTCGGACTACAGCGCCGACTACCTGGACCAGGTGCTGGTGCGTGATGCCTGCAGCCGCGAGGTGGTCAGCCTGCGCGCCGACCAGCCGCTGCACGAGGTACGCCAGTGGCTGCAGGCCAGCTCGGCCGAGCGCGCGGCACCAGGGGTTTCCCGTGGTCGACGGCTGCGGGTGCCGTGGTGGGCGTGCTGACCCGGCGCAATCTGCTGGATACGGCCATCGACGGGGACGCGTCAATCGCCAGCCTGGTGCAGCGGCCGGCACTGGCGGTGCACGAGCGACACACGCTGCGCGAAGCGGCCGACCACATGGTCGAGGCCGACGTAGGCCGGCTGGTGGTGCTCGACGGAGTCGACGGCGGACGCATGGTGGGCTTCATCACCCGCGGCGACCTGCTGGCTGCCCACGCACCGCGGCTGCGCGAGGCGCGTGATCTGTCGCGCCACCTCACGCTGGGTCGATCAGGCGGCCCGCGTCGGTAGCTGACGTGCCCGATGCGCGGTCTGCGCCGGCACATGACGCCGGCTGCCGCTCATGTGCAACTTGGCCGGATCAATCGGCGCCCACGATGGGCACACCGAACGGTCGCGCCCGCGGACGCAGGCCCAGGCCCAGCGAGAGGCTGTCACCGATGCGCCGCGCGTAGTCGGTCATCTGCGCTGCGCCGGCGGGGTCCAGGACGTCGCCACAGGTTTGCGACCATAGATCAAGCCAGTGCGCGAAGTGTTCGGCGCGAATGGGCAAGGGCCGGTGTGCCGCCATCGGGTTGCCGCGGTAAGTGCCGGCACGCAGCGCCACCGAACACCAGAACGAGGTCAGCAGGCGCTTGTGTTCGTCCCAGTCGTGCACCACCGGGTTGAACACGGGACCCAGCACTGGATCACGCTGCACCTTGGTGTAGAAGCAGTCGACCAGGTGGGCAATGGCGGCATCGTCGAGTGAACTTTCAGGCATGTGGCAGTCAGACGGATGGAGCGGTGAACAGGCTGCGCCACGCGTGGTGGCGCAGCCGGCGGCTTACTTGGCCAGGCTCAGCGTACCCTTCATCAGGGCGGCGTGGCCGGGGAACGAGCAGAAGAAGGCGTAGTTCTCGCCGGGCTTGAGCGCGGCCACCTTGAACGTGGTGGATCGGTTTCGCCGCCGCCGATCACCTTGGTATGGGCGATCACGCGGGTGTCGTTCGGCTTGACGTAGTTGTTGTCCAGGCCCGCGGCCGAGCCGTCGCCGAGCACGCCGGGCTGGTCGGCTGCGGTGGTCAGCACCCAGTTGTGGCCCATCGCCGCCTTGGGCAGCTTGCCGGTGTGCTTCAGGGTGACGGTGAACTGCTTGCAGGTCTTGGGCACGGTGATCGCGCTGGTGTTGAACTGCATGGCGTCGTTGGCCTCGACCGTGGTCGAGCAGGAACTGGCGGCCCAGGTCGGTGCGGCCACCAGGCCGAGCAGGGCAAGGGCAAACCATTGGCGCTTCATGGGTGTTCTCCTTCGGAGGGTGGGGTATCGCTCGAATGCGAGCTTGCCACTTCGTCCTCCGGCGGGCCCTGATCTGGGTCATCCAGCAGCGGCAGAATGGCCGGGGTCTCCAGGTCCTCGAACTGCTGGTGGTTGACCGCCCAGAAGAACAGCGCCACCGCGATGATCAGCACCAGCCCGGTGACCGGGATAAGCACCAGCAGGATGTTCATGCCGGCACCGCCGGCGCGCCGCTGCGCTCGCGACCGACCCGCAGCGCATGGAGCACCACCCCCAGCGAACTGAGCGACATGCCGATCGCGGCAAGCCATGGCGGCACCAGGCCGAACGCGGCGAACGGCACCGCGAACAGGTTGTACAGCAGGGCCCAGCGACGCCCCTGCGCCACCACCAGCCGCACCTGGCGGGCGACCGCGCGGGCCTGCACCAGCCCGTCCAGGCGGCCGTTCATCAGCAGCAGGTCGGCATGCGCCTGGGCCAGATCGGTGCCGCTGGCCAGCGCCACCGAGACGTCGGCCCCGGCCAGCACCGGCGCGTCGTTGCTGCCGTCGCCCACCGCCAGGGTGACGTGGCCCGCGCGCCGCGCCGCCTGCAGCAGGGCCAGCTTGTCCTCGGCGGCTTGCCGCGCATGCCACTCCTCGATACCCAGCTGCGCGGCCACTGCGCGCACCCGCGGCGCACTGTCGCCGCTGGCCAGGGTCAACCGGACCCCGTCGGCGCGCAGGGCCGCCAGGGTGGCCTGCGCATCGGCTCGCACGCGCTCGTCGCGGTGGAACGCCGCGATCGGGCCGGCCGGATCGCTCAGCAGCAGGGCGTCGGCAGCGCTGTCGTCCGGCAGCGGCTGCTGCGGCCCGAGGGCGAAGCCGGCGCGGCCCAGTCGCAACGGGCGGTCGCCGACGCGGGCGGCGATGCCGGCGCCGGCGTGGATGGTCACCGCCTCCGCCACGCCCGGGGAGGATTCATCGCGCGCGCCGGTCGCGCTGGCGGCCAGTGCCCGGGCCAGCGGATGCGAACTTTCGCGCGCCAGCAGGGCAGCCAGTTGCAGTGCCGCCGCGGGGTCGCCGTCGCGCAGCGGCTGGATGTCGGCCGGATCGAAGTGCGGTTCGGTCAGCGTGCCGGTCTTGTCGAACACGGCGTAGTCGGCGCGGGCCAGCTGGTCCAGCGCCGCGCCATCGGTGACCAGTACGCCGCGTCGGGTCAGCGCGCCGAAGGCGCGGGTCAGGGCGGCCGGGCGGGCCAGTGCGAAGGCGCACGGGCAGGCCACCACCAGCACCGACACGGCCGCCTCGAAGGCGCGCGCCGGGTCCACCAGCAGCCAGCCGGCGGCGGTCAACGCAGTAAGCCCGAGCACCCGGGCGACGAAGCGGGCCACCTCGCGATCGCTTCGGGTATGCCGGCGGCGTTCCGCGCGCACGGCGCTGGCCAGCATGCCCAGACGGGCGGCGGCGGTGGCCTCGCCGCTGTGTTCGACCACGATCTCGGCGATGCCGCCCAGCAGCACGCTGCCGGCCGCCACGCGCTCGCCGCGATGGCGGCAGACCGGGCGGGATTCGCCCGACAGCAGCGCCTCGTCCAGTTCGGCCTCGGCGCTCGCCAGCACGCCATCGGCCGGCACCGTGCTGCCCTCGGCCACGTGCACCCGGTCGCCCGGCAGCAGCTCCAGCGCAGCCACGGTGTGCAGGCGGCCGTCGTCACCGCGGCGTTGTGCCAGCAAGGGCGTGGCATCGCCACTGGCGTCGCCGAGCGCATCGCTGCGGTGACGCGCACGCAGCTCCACGTAGCGTGCGGCCAGCAGCAGGAAGACGAACATGTTGATCGAGTCGAAGTAGATCTCGCCCCGGCCGAGCACGGTGTTCAGGGCGCTGGCTCCGAACACCAGCAGCACCGCCAGCGCCACCGGCAGGTCGATGCCCAGCTGGCGACGGCGCAGCTCCGCCACGGCGCCGGCGATGAACGGGCGGGCGGCGTAGAACACCAGCGGCACGCTGGTCAGCAGGCTGAGCCAGCGGAACAGCCCGCGGGTGGTGAAGTCGACGAAGTCGACCACGCCCAGGTAGATCACCAGTGCGTAGGTCATCACCTGCATCGCGCACATGCCGGCGACCAGCATCCGCTTGAGCGCGTCGTGCATCTGCACCGCCCGCGCATCCTCGATGCTGTCCTGGCGCAGTGGGTCGGCGGCGCAGCCGGCCTCGGCAAAGCGCTGCAGCAGCTGCGGCAGGCTGGTGCGAGCGCTGTCCCAGACCACCCGGGCGCGCGCGGCGCGGGTATCGATCGACAACCGCTGCAGCCCCGGCAGGGCGCGCACCATCTGTTCCAGCCGCAGCACCTGGTAGGCGTCGCCGAGGTGCTGCAGGCGCAGGGCCACCTCGCTGTGACCATCCTTGCGCTGCCGCAGTACCTGCCGGGCCAGTGCGGGATGCGCCCACACCGCATGGGTCGCCGCGGCCCGCGGCGCTGGCGACGGTGCGGCGTCCAGCACGGCGTTCATCGGGGCGGGGTGGGGCTGCTATGGGTACGCGCAGGCACGCCGAACACCTCGGCGTGGTCCTGCGTGGGCACGGGGGCATCCGGATAGCGCAGGCCGGCCATGATCACCCAGATGCAGCCGGCCACCGAGGCGGCCAGGATGGCGGCGCCCAGCCACAGCAACGGCTGGCGGTACCAGGCGTTCGCCGCGTCCGCGGGTGCGCCGGGCGGCCGGTCAGGGGGCGGCGTCGGCATCGGTCGGCTGGGCGGCGTCGCCCTGATGGGACAGGTGGTACACGTAGGCGGCCAGCACCCGGATCTGGTCTTGGCTCAGCCGCGGCGTCCATGCCGGCATGTGGCCCTGGCGACCGCCGCCGATGGTCCGCTCGATGTCGGCCACGCTGCCGCCGTGCAGCCAGATGTGGTCGGTGAGGTTGGGCGCGCCGAGCGCCTGGTTGCCCTTGCCCTGCGGGCCATGGCACGCGGCGCAGGTGGTGAACAGCGGCTGCCCGGCGGCCGCTGCCTTGGCATCGTGCGGCGAGCCGGAGAGGCTCAGTACGTACTGAGCCAGGTTCTTCACGTTCTGCTCGCCCAGGCTGTTCCACGGCGGCATCATGCCGGCCCGGCCGCCCTCGATGGTGGTCAGGATGTCCTTGCCGGTGCCGCCGTAGAGCCAGTCGTCGTCGATCAGGTTGGGCGCGCCCAGCTTGACGTTGCCGTAGCCGCCGCGGCCGTGGCAGGCGGCGCAGTTGTCCACGAACAGCCGCTCGCCCATCTGCAGCGCGGCCGGATCGCCGGCCAGCTGTTCCACCGGGTACTGCCGGAAGCGCAGCAGCATTTCATCCAGCCTGGCGTTGTTGAGCGCCTGGTCACGCGCCAGCTCGCCGTGCGCGGTCCAGCCGAGCACGCCCTTGTGGTTGCCAAAGCCGGGATACAGGATCAGGTAGCTGATGCCGGCCACGAACATGCCGGCGGACAGCAGCAGCCACCACAACGGCAGCTTGCGCACGCCTTCGCGCAACGCGCCGTGCGCCCAGACATGGCCGCTGGTGCCGTCGGGCAGGGTCGGGATCTTCGCCCGCGGCCCCCACAGGAACAGGAACAGGGTGATGCTCATATTAAGCACCACCAGGAACATCACCCACATCGACCATCCGGCACTCACGCTCGATCACCTTTGCTGTTGTCATCGGAGCGGCCCGGCAGCGGGCCCTCGGGTTTGTCCTGCATCGGCAGCTCGGCCAGCCGCTGGAAGGTACCGCGGTGGCGCTTGCTCCACGCCCAGATCCAGATGCAGATGAAGGTCACCATCAACACCACGGTGATGGCGCCGGCCGCGTGGCCCCATGCTGGATTGATCATTGCGGTGCTCCCTGGTGGCCCGGCGGCTCGGGTACCACGGCCGCCGGTTCGTTGCGGATGCCCAGGCCCTGCAGGTAGGCGATCAGCGCATCCAGTTCGGTCTTGCCGGCCAGCATCTTCGGTGCGCTGGCGATGTCGGCGTCGCTGTACGGGTCGCCCAGCTTGCGCAGGGTGCGCATGCGCGCCTGCATATCGGAGGCGTCCAGCTTCGCGTCGGTCAGCCACGGATACGCCGGCATGTTCGACTCCGGCACCACCTGGCGCGGGTTCTGCAGGTGCAGCCGGTGCCACTGGTCCGAATACTTGTCGCCCTCGCGGGCCAGGTCCGGTCCGGTGCGCTTGGAGCCCCACTGGAACGGCCGGTCGTAGACCGACTCCTCCGCGGTGGAGAAGTGCCCGTAGCGCTGGGTCTCCGCCCGCAGCGAGCGGATCATCTGCGAGTGGCACAGGTAGCAACCCTCGCGCACGTAGACGTCGCGGCCGGCCAGCCGCAGCGGGTCGTAGGGCTTGACCCCCGGTGGCGCCTTGACCGCGTGCGCCTCCATGAACAGCGGCGTGATCTCGGCCAGGCCGCCGATGGAAACCATGATCGCGATCAGGATGCCGAGCAGGCCGGCATGCTTCTCGATCGCTTCGAAATGTCTGATAGGCCATGAGTGATCGGTCCTCAGCCGGCGGCGGGCAGCGGGGCCGGCACCTGGTTGGGCACCGGCTCGGGGATCGGCACCGGGATCGGCTTGATCAGCCGCGCGCGGGCGTCGGCGGCGGTGTGCCACAGGTTCCAGGCCATCACCACCATGCCGCTGAGGATCGACATGCCGGCCAGCCAGCGGGTCCAGTACATCGGCTTGATCGCGATCAGGCTGTCGATGAAGCTGTAGGTCAGCGAGCCGTCCGGGTTGGTGGCGCGCCACATCACGCCCTCGGTGACGCCGGCGATCCACATCGAGCCGACGTACAGCAGCACGCCGATCATGTGCAGCCAGAAATGCCATTCCATCGCGCTGCGCGAGTGCATCGCCGGGCGCCCCAGCGCGCGCGGCGCCATCGCGTACAGCGAGCCGATGGTGATCATCGCCACCCAGCCCAGCGCGCCGTAGTGCACGTGCGCGATGGTCCAGTCGGTGTAGTGCGACAGCGAGTTGACGGTCTTGATCGCCATCATCGAGCCTTCGAACGTGGAGCCGGCGTAGAACACCAGCGACATCACCATGAACTTGGCCGCCGGGTCGGTCTTGAGCTTGGTCCAGGAGCCGTTGAAGGTGAGCAGGCCGTTGGCCGCCGAGCCCCAGCTGGGCATCAGCAGGATCAGCGAGAACGCCATGCCGACCGACTGCACCCAGTCCGGCAGCGCGGTGTACATCAGGTGGTGCGAGCCGGCCCACATGTACACCGAGATCAGCGCCCAGAAGTTGACGATGGAGAAGCGGTAGCTCCACAGCGGCTGCTGCGCCTGGCGCGGCACGAAGTAGTACATCATGCCGAGGAAGCCGGCGGTCAGGAAGAACGCCACCGCGTTGTGGCCGTACCACCACTGCACCATCGCATCGACCACGCCCGAGTAGACCGGGTAGGACTTCCACAGCGACACCGGCAGCGCGAGGTTGTTGACGATGTGCAGCAGGCCCACCGCGATGATGAAGGCGCCGTAGTACCAGTTGGCCACGTAGATGTGCTTGATCCGGCGGCGCGCCAGCGAGGCGAAGAACACCGTGCCGAAGCTGACCCAGACCACCGCGATCAGGATGTCGATCCACCATTCCGGCTCGGCGTATTCCTTGCTCTGGGTCAGTCCCAAGCGGCATGGTCACCATCGCCAGCACGCAGATCAGCTGCCAGCCCCAGAAGGTGAAACCGGCCAGCTTGCCCAGCGCCAGCCGTGCATGCCCGGTGCGTTGCACCACGTAGTAGCAGGTGCCCATCAGCGCCGAACCGCCGAAGGCGAAGATCACCCCGAAGGTGTGGTCCGGACGGATCCGGCTGAAAGTCAGCCAGGCGGTGTTGAAGTTGAACATCGGCCAGGCCAGCTGGGCGGCGGCCAGCACGCCCACGGCCATGCCGATGATCCCCCACACGGCCGCCGCCAGCAGGAACTGGCGCACGACCTTGTCGTTGTAGTACTCGGTATTGGGCATGGTGTATCGCTTGGGTGGAAGTTGATCATTCTCTCGCGAGGAGAGGGGGCGGGAACTGACATGAGTCAATCCACCGCAGCCTGTCGCGTGTCGATGTGCGGTGACGAGATATCGCCCGCAAGATTGTCCGGCGTGGCTGCGAAGCTGCCGCGAACGCAGGGTCGCCACGCGGGCCAGGTTGGCGTTCGGCTGGGGTGGGCATGAAGCCGAGGCATCGCGATGGCGCCGGCGGACGGCCACTGATCCAGATCAGGGTGCCGGACGCGTGGCGCGGTTACGCTGTCGTGGCCGGAGTACGCCATGACCCATGTTGTTACCGAAAACTGCATCAACTGCAAGCACACCGACTGCGTGGAGGTGTGCCCGGTCGACTGCTTCCACGAAGGGCCCAACTTTCTGGTGATCGATCCGGACGAGTGCATCGACTGCACCCTATGCGTGGAGGAGTGTCCGGTGGGCGCCATTTTCCCCGAGCTGGACGTGCCGGCCGGACAGGAAGGCTTTCTCGCCCTGAACGCCGAGCTGGCGCGCGAGTGGCCGGTGATCACCACCAAGATCCCGGCGATGGAGGGGGCCGATCAGTGGGACGGGGTGCCGGACAAGCTGCCCCTGCTCAAGCGCTGACGTCAGCGGGCGCAGGGTGGACGCAGGGTGGGCGCAGGTGGACGTAGGGTGGCGAGGTGGACGTAGGGTGGGCGAGGGTGGGCGAGGGTGGGCGTAGGGTGGGCGTAGGGTGGGCTTCAGCCCACCAGAGCCAACGGAGCGGAAAAGCCAAACAGCAAGAGCCCAAGAGCCGTAAAAAGAGCGAAAGAGCGAAAGAGCGGTAAGAGCGGTAAGAGCGGTAAGAGCGGCTAAGAGCGGTAAGAGCTCGCCAACTGGGCTGAAGCCCACCCTACGCCCACCCTACGCCACCTCGCCACCTCGCCAGCTCGCCAGCTCTCCAGCTCTCCAGCATGCGGCGCTTGCCGCTCAGTTCGCTGCCCTGGCGCTGCCGCGACGCAGGTTCACGGCAAAGCCGACCGCCAGCACCAGCACCACCGCCAGCTGGGCCAGCAGCGACTGCCAGGTCGGGTAGACACCGAGCAGGTCCAGCCGCGGCAGCGGCGCCAGGCTGACCGACACCCAGCCGGCCTCCTGCAGCGCGGCGATGCCCTTGCCGGTGAGCACGATCGCCAGCAGCGCGATCAGCGCCGAACTGGCCGAGAAGAAGGTGGCGATCGGCAGCTTGCGGCTGGTGCGCATCAGTGCCCAGGCGATCAGCGCCAGCACCGCGGCGCCTGCGCCCAGGCCGCCAAGCAGCCAGGCGTGCTGGCCCTCGCTCCACAGCGCGGCGTAGAACAGGATCGTTTCGAACACCTCGCGGTACACCGAGATGAAGGCCAGCCCGAACAGGAACCAGACCGAGCGGCGGTTCAGCACGGTGGCCATCTTCTGCTTCAGGTAGGCCTGCCAGCGCCCGCCGACGCTCTTCTGGTGCATCCACAGGCCCACCGTGATCAGCACCGCCGCGGCGAACAGCGAGGACAGCCCCTCGGTGAGTTCACGGCTGGCGCCACTGATCGATACCGCATAGCTGGCCACCGCCCAGGTCAGGCCGCCGGCGACCAGCGCCAGCACCCAGCCGGCGTGCACGTGGCGTACCAGCTCGTGGCGCTCGGCCTTGCGCAGGAAAGCGAGCAGGGCGACCACCACCAGCAGCGCCTCCAGCCCTTCGCGCACCAGGATGGTGAATGCGCCCAGGAAGGTGGCGGTGGGGTCGGACGCAGCCTTCGGCGGTGACCGCCTGGGCGCGCGCGAGCAGGTCGTCGATGGCTTGTGCCTGGTCGGCGACCCGGGACGGTTCGGTCTTGCCCGAGAGCGCCGTGCGGTAAGCGCCCATCGCCGTTTCGATCTGCGCGCGCAGGGTGGCATCGCGTGCGTTGAGCTGCGGCTCGACTGGTTCGACCCCATCCAGGTAGGCCGACAGCGCCAGTTGCCCGGCTGCGGCGCGATCGCCGGCACGGTAGGCGGCCAGGCTGGCCGCCACGCGACCGCGCGCCAGCGTCAGTCCGCTGGGCGCCTGGTCCAGTGCGTCCGGGTGCGCGCGCAGGTAGCCGATGATCGCCCGCGCGGGCTGCTCGCCCAGCGTCGGCGCCAGCTGCGAGACGCGCGCACGCGACAGATCGGCCAGATTGGTGATCACGGCGCGCGCGGCGGCATTGCGCTGCCACGCGGCCGCACCGGTCTGCGCTTGTTGCGGATAGGCCAGCGAGCCGACGTAATACGCCAGCGACCAGCGATCGGCGGCCGACAGCGGTTTTTCATAGCTGGCCATGGCGGTGCCGGCCAGGCCCTGGCTGATCACCTCGTACAGCGACAGCGCGCTGCGCTGGTCGGCACGCGCGGTGTCGGTGAACGCAATCGGTGGCGGATCGAGCCGGGCGGCGGCGGGCCCGTCCCCGTGTCCCCGTGCGCCATGGCAAGACGCGCAGTTCTGTTGGTACAGCACCGCCGCGTGCGCCAGATCCGGCGTCTGCGTCGGCGCAACCGGCATCGGGTAGGCCTGCAGCAGGGCATCGGCCAGGCCATGGGCCCGTCGTGCCACGTCATCCGGCGCGGCCTTGGCCTCCACCGCGGCGACCAGCCCGTCGGCGCCTTGCCGTAGCGCCGCGGAGGCGTCGGTCGCCGGGAGCGCAAGGATCCGCCCGCGCGCGGTGGCGGCAAATTCGCGCATCTCGGCGTATTCGGAGGCACTGGTGACCGTGCCCTGATTGACCGCGCCGGCGTAGTCGGTGGCCAGGTAGTCGAGCATCTGCCAGGTCTGCGGCACCACTTGCGCCGGTTTGTCCGGGGCCATGCTTTCCGGCGCCCGGGGGTTCTGGGCCAGGGCAGGTAGCGCCAAGGCGCACACGAGCAGCAAGGGAGCCCGCACGAACAACTTGCGAATGAAAGTGGTTATCATTACCGAAGTATAACCAGCCGCCATCGCACTGCGCCAGCGGTGCGGCAACATGACGCCAAGCGCCGTTCAGGCCGCCCACGGCGAATCGCGCAAGATCCCTCGGGCACAAAAAAGCCCGGCCGCAAGCGGCCGGGCCGGGTCGCACCGGCGGCGGCTTACTTGGCGGCCATCAGCGCCACCGTCATGTCCAGCATGCGGTTGGAGAAGCCCCATTCGTTGTCGTACCAGGACAGCACCTTGACCAGGGTGCCTTCCATCACCCGGGTCTGGGTGGCGTCATAGGTGGACGAGGCCGGGTTGTGGTTGAAATCCACCGACACCAGCGGCTGCGTGTTTACCGCCAGGATGCCCTTCAGCGCGCCGTTGGCTGCCTCGTTGATGGCCGCGTCGATCTCTTCCTTGCTGGTCTCGCGGGCGGCGACGAAGGTCAGGTCGACCACCGACACGTTGATCGTCGGCACGCGCATGGCAAAGCCGTCCAGCTTGCCGTTGAGCTGCGGCAGTACCAGGCCCACCGCGGCGGCGGCGCCGGTCTTGGTGGGGATCTGGCTCATCGTGGCCGAGCGGGCGCGGCGCAGGTCCGAGTGATAGACGTCGGTCAGCACCTGGTCGTTGGTGTAGGCGTGGATGGTGGTCATCAGGCCGTGCACGATGCCGATCTTCTCGTGCAGCACCTTGGCCAGCGGCGCCAGGCAGTTGGTGGTGCAGCTGGCGTTGGAGATCACTTCCAGCCTGGAGGTGAGCTGGTCGTGGTTGACGCCGTAGACGAAGGTGCCATCGATGTCGCTGCCGCCTGGCGCGGAGATGATCACCTTCTTGGCGCCGGCGGTCAGGTGCGCGCCGGCCTTGGCCTTGGTGGTGAACAGGCCGGTGCACTCGAGCACCACGTCCACGCCCAGGTCGCCCCAGGGCAGCTTGGCCGGATCGCGCTCGGCGCACACCTTGATGCGGTCGCCATTGACGACCAGGTCGCCACCCTCGACCGTCACCGTGCCCGGGAACTTGCCGTGCGCGGTGTCGTACTGGGTCAGGTGGGCGTTGGTCTCGGCGTTGCCGAGGTCGTTCACCGCGACGATCTGGATTTCGCCGGTGCGACCGGACTCGTACAGCGCACGCAGCACATTGCGGCCGATCCGACCGTAACCGTTGATGGCGACCTTGATGGCCATGGGGCAGCATCCTCCAAGCAGGTAGGAAAACGGCCGCGATGCGGCCGGGGTAATCGGTGATTTTACAGGAAAGCGCCGCGCGATGGCCGGGCTGGCGCTGGCGGACACAGCAGATAGCAGCGCCTGCGATGGCTGCGTGAGTCGGCGGTGAATGGCGCGTACGGCGTCCCGCAAGCGCACTCGGCTGGCCGCATGCTTGTGGCAGACTGTGCGGCTTCCCCGCACGACCGATGCCTCCTGCCATGTTCCCGCTGCGCCGCCTCACCTTCGCCCTGCTGGCAATCGCCCTGACCGTCCCTGTTGTCCGCGCCTGGGGTCCCGAAGGCCACCGGATCGTGGCCGACCTGGCCCAGTCCCGCCTGAGTCCCTCGGCCGAGGCGGAGGTGGAGCGCCTGCTGGCGCCGGAACACACCACGCAGCTGGCCGACGTGGCCAACTGGGCCGATGACCTGCGCCACGACCCGCAGCAGCAGGCCCTGTGGAAGCGCACCCGGCCGCTGCACTACATCAACTTCCGCGACCCGCATTGTCACTACCTGCCGCCGAGAGACTGCCCGGACGGCCGTTGCGTGGTCGGCGCCCTGGACTACTACGTCAAGGTGCTGGGCAACCGCCACAACAGCGACGCGCAGCGGCGCCAGGCGCTCAAGTTCGTGGTGCATTTCGTGGGTGACGTGCACCAGCCCCTGCATGCCGGCTATCGCGATGACAAGGGCGGCAACGACTACCAGGTGCAGTTCCAGGGCAAGCCGGGCAACCTGCACCGGGTGTGGGACTCCGGCATGTTGTCCAGTCGCCACCTGGCCGAGCCGGCCTATGCAGCCGAGCTGCAGGCGCGCGGCGCGGTGGGCCTGCCGACGCCGATCTCGCCGCTGGACAACCGCTACGCGCAATGGGCCGAGGAATCCTGCGCCGCCACCGCGCAGGCGGGCTTCTATCCCGACGGCCATACCGTGGGGCAGGCCTACATCGACGCCGAACTGCCGCTGGCCGAACGCCGCCTGCGTCTGGCCGGGCGACGGCTGGCGCAGGTACTCAACCAGTCGCTGGGGCGCTGACGCGGGCGTTCCGGCTGGCGCGGCGGCGTGGCGTCCTGCCGACGCCCGGCCGTGAGCGAAAGGCGCAGGTCGGGATCCGGCGCTCTTCTTGGTATCGGCAAGGCCGCGAAGCGCGCGGTCAGCGGGCTGGAGCGGACCGGTTACGCGGTTTTGCGGATGTTCGGCATGCATACGATTGCAGGGCGGTGGCGCGCCCGGTTGCATCTGCTAGCCTCGGATGCATGACCGAGAACACCCTCCGCCGCACCAAGATCGTCGCTACCCTGGGCCCGGCCACCGACAGTCCGGGCATGCTTGCGCAAATCATTGCCGACGGCGTCGACGTGGTGCGCCTGAACCTGTCCCACGGGCAGCCGCAGGACCATCGCGCGCGTGCCGCGGCGGTCCGTGAGGCGGCTGACGCGGCGGGCCGCGAGGTCGGCATCCTGGCCGACCTGCAGGGCCCGAAGATCCGCATCGAAACCTTCGCCGACGGCCCGGTGGAATTGCACGCGGGCGATCCGTTCGTGCTGGACTGTTCCGAGGGCGCGCCGCCGGGCGACGCCAGCCGGGTCGGGGTGAGCTATCACCAACTGCCGCAGGATGTGTTTGCCGGCGACGTGCTGATGCTGGACGACGGCCTGGTCGCGTTGACCGTTCTGGACGTAGTCGGCGCCGAAGTGCGCTGCGAGGTGCTGGTCGGCGGCACCCTGTCCAATCGCAAGGGGCTCAACCGCCAGGGCGGTGGCTTGTCGGTGGCCGCGCTGTCGGACAAGGACAAGGCCGACATCAAGCTGGCCGCCGAGATCGGGGCCGACTTCCTGGCGGTGTCGTTCGTGCGCTGTGCCGACGACATGCACCAGGCACGTCGTCTGCTGCACGAGGCCGGTGGCAGCGCCTCGCTGGTGGCCAAGATCGAGCGCGCCGATGCGATCCCGGTGTTGGGCGAGATCATCGATGCGTCGGACGTGGTGATGGTGGCGCGCGGCGACCTGGGCGTGGAGATCGGCGACGCCGAGCTGCCCGGCCTGCAGAAAAAAATCATCCGCGAGGCGGTGCAGCGCAATCGCGCCGTGATCACCGCCACCCAGATGCTGCAGTCGATGGTCGCCTCGCCGATCCCGACCCGGGCCGAGGTGCTGGATGTGGCCAACGCGGTGATCGACGGCACCGACGCGGTGATGCTGTCGCAGGAGACCGCCGCCGGCGCGCATCCGGACAAGGCGGTCGCCGCGATGCGGCGCATCTGCCTGGGCGCCGAGCGCCAGTTCGAGCCGAAGGAAGACCTGGCCACCGCCGGCCAGCGGATGGATCGCACCGACCAGGCGATTGCGCTGGCGGCGATGCTGCTGGCCAGCGAGCTGGGGCTGCGCGCGATCGTCGCGCTGACCGATTCGGGCGCCACCGCGCAGTGGCTGTCGCGTTACCGCAGCGCGGTGCCGATCTACGCGCTTTCGCCGCACGGCGCCGCGCGGCGCCGGATGCTGGTGCTGCGCGACGTGCAGCCGGTGGAGTTCACCTATGTCGGCGCCACCTCCGGTGCCTCCGCGCGCGAGGCCGTGCGCCAGTTGTTTGCGATGGGCAAGCTGGCCGAGGGCGATCGGGTAGTGCTGACCCAGGGCGACCGGGTCGGTCGTGGCGGCGGCACCAACACCCTGAAGCTGCTTTCGGTCGGTAGCGAGGGGCTGGTGGAGAGCCTGCGCGACCTGTAGCGCCTGCGGCACGGGCGCGGCTGCAACGCGCGCGGCCGCACCCGTGCGCATCGGGCGACGACGCCGTCGAGCGGGTAGACTGGGGGCGACCGTTGCCAAGGAGTCCTGCCATGAAAACGTCGTTCCCGATCCACGCTTCCCTGATGCTGGCCCTGGCGTTCGGCATGGCGACTCCGGCCCTGGCACAGTCCGAGCGACCGGTGGGGCGGGTCAATCCGCAGCGGCTGGGAAGCTACTGGATCCTGGTCAACCAGAACGTCGATATCGACGTGCCCAACAGCGCGCGGATCAACAAGCCCGGTTGCGCCGCCATCAGCTACGTCATCGGATCGGACGGCATTCCGCGCCAGCTGAAGGTGGAAAAGAGCGTGCCCGGCAACGACTACGGCAAGGTGGCGATGAGCGCGGTGGCCAACTTCCGTTACGGCCCGTCGCTGTCCAACCGGGACAGCCAGCCGGTCAAGACCTACTACGTGGTGCCGTTCAACGCACCCGACGACAGCCAGGGCCAGCAGCAGGTGATGGCGCCGTGCCACCTGATGGGTTACGGCGAGGACTAAGGATGGTCTGATCAACCAGGCGCAGGCGTCATCGGTTCTGTTTGTTCGCAGGCGACAGGGGTGACGGTGCACGCGGGGAGGGCACATGGACGTGCCCGGCTCTGAGGAGCGAGCAAGGCAGACTGGCCGTCTGTTCAAGCCGCGCGGCGCAGCATGGCGGCCTTTTGAGCATCATGCCGCCTTCGTCTAGTTGATCAGAGCATCCTAAGCCTTCAGGCGGCCTCCACAGGGCGTAGCCACCAATCCGCTATACTCGCGCGCTTTCATCCGCCGTCGACCGCCTTCGCGGTCGGCTACCGGTTCCCTGCGCGGCCATCCTGCCGCCCTCGTCTGCACGGAGTAGTCATGAGCATCGAAGATCTGGAAAGCGTCGCCCTCGCCATGGTCGCGCCCGGCAAAGGCATCATCGCCATCGACGAGTCGACCAATACCATCCGCAAGCGTTTCGAGGCGGTGGGTATCGAAAACACCGAGGAAAATCGTCGCGCCTACCGTGAGCTGCTGCTGACCACGCCGGGCCTGAACGAGCATATTTCCGGCGCGATCCTGTTCGACGAGACGATCCGCCAGTCGACCAAGGACGGCGTCCCGTTCCCCCAGCTGATGAAAAAGCTGGGCATGATTCCGGGGATCAAGGTGGACAAGGGGCCGCAGCCGCTGGCCGGCTTCCCCGGCGACGTGGTCACCGAGGGCCTCGATGGGCTGCGCGAGCGGCTGCAGGAATACGCCCGCCTGGGTGCGCAGTTCGCCAAGTGGCGCGCGGTGATCAATATCACCGAGGAAAACCCGAGCTCGACCGCGATCGAAGCCAATTGCCACGTGCTGGCGCGCTACGCGGCGCTGTGCCAGGAAGCCGGGCTGGTGCCGATGGTCGAGCCCGAAGTGATCATGGATGGCGACCACAGCATCGAGGTCAGCTACGAGGTGCACGAGGCCGTGCTGCGCAGCCTGTTCAACGCGTTGTACGAGCAGAACGTGATGCTCGAGGGCACCATCCTGAAGGTCAGCATGGTCATCCCGGGCAAGGACAGCGAGGAGCAGGCCGAGGTCGAGGAAGTGGCCGAGGCCACCGTGCGGGTGCTCAAGACCTGCGTGCCGGCTAGCCTGCCGGGCATCGTGTTCCTGTCCGGCGGCCAGACCGACGAGCAGTCCACCGCCCACCTCAATGCCATGAACCGGCTTGGGCCGCACCCGTGGCCGCTGTCGTTCTCCTACGGTCGCGCCATGCAGCAGGCGGCACTGAAGCTGTGGTCCAAGGACATGAAGGCCAACTACGCCGAGGCGCAGAAGACCGTCGCCGCTCGCGCCAGGGACAACGGCCTGGCTGCGCTGGGGCAGTGGAACGGCTGAGCGCCCGGTTGGCCGGTCACCAAAAAAACGGGCGCCACAGGGCGCCCGTTTTTCTTTGGCGAAAACCGATCCGTTAGAAGCGGTATTCGGCCCCAATGGTGAAGATGCGGTTGCCGATGTCCAGGTCGTGCTTCGAAATCTTGTAGTAATCGAAGTTGGCGCCCACGCTCCAGTGGCGGTTGATGTCGAAGCCGGTCCCTACGCCGGCATACCAGCCCAGGGACTGTCTGTCGGCCGCGTAGTCCGCCCCCGCATAGGTGGCCTTGGCGTGGAGCTTCCACACGAAAGCGCCGCTGCGGGCGGAGATGTACCACTGCCGGGTCGGGTTGAGGTGCGCGTTGATGCCTGCGGTCCAGCCATCGCCGGAAAGCTTGGCCGCGTCCCCCGCGTCGTGCGCGCTGATGCTGCCCAGGTCGGTGTAGCCCGCCTCGAAACCGATGAACTGCGTGCGGTAGCCGGCATTGACGATCACGGCGGTACCGTGGTCGCTGCCCAGGTCGTCCGCGCCATAGCTGGCGTGGTAGTTGACACGACCGGCTGCGCCGTTGGCGAACCAGCCGGTCAGGTCCTTGGCCGCAACGCCGCTGCTCGCGAACATGCCTGCGGCGAGGAGAGTAGCGGCGGCGAATGTGTTCTTCATCTAAAGCTCCTTGGAATCATGTACCCGGCTGTGGCCGGATGCCGCCACGTTCCGCGACGGCGAGGCGATTCTAAGGTTTTCACAAAAATTTTACAAAAAAAGGGAGCGCCATCGGGCGCTCCCTTCGTACTGCTGGCGGGCCGCCCGGAGGCGGCAGCCGTTGGGTCAGAACCGGTACTCGGCGCTCACCGAGACCATGTCGGTGCTCAGGTCCACATTGCTCTTGTTGGCGTCGTAGTAATCGTAGTTCAGGCCGACGCTGGCGTTGTTGCCAAAGTCGTAGCCGAACCCTGCACCGGCATACCAGCTGGTGTTGTCCAGGCCCTTGCGGATCGGGTTCTCGTTGTTGCTCAGGCCGTGGCCCTTCCAGCCGTAGATGCCGCCATGGGCACTGACGTACCAGTTGGGGGAGACCTTGAAACGCCCGTTCACGCCGGCGGTCCAGCCGTGCAGTTCGGACTTGCCCTGGTCGACCACGTCGTTGCTGTTGAACACGTTCTTGACGTGGATGTTGCCCAGGTCGTTGTAGCCGACTTCGGCACCCACGGCCACGTCGGGGGTCAGCGCCCAACGGTAACCGCCGCCGACCGCATAACCGGTGTCATGACCGTCGTACGGCCCCTTGTCGAGTGCGGTGCGGCCGACATTGCCGTTCACGAACCAGCCGTCGTTGTGGGGCACCGACTGTGCGAACACCGCGGGGACGGTGAGCATGCCGGCCGAGGCCAGGGCGAGAGCGAGCAGAGTCTTCTTCATGGATTTTCTCCTATTGTTGTCAAGGCCGGCGCTGGGGAAGGCGCCGGCCCGATTGCGTGCCGAACCAGACAACGGCGCGGCCACGGAGACTTAGATGGGCCGCCTCCGCAAAGATTCAATACCGCTTAGTACAATATTAAGTTGCCATTAAGGCCGCGGGCGCGGCGCACCGTCAGAAGCGGTACTCGCCCGTCAGCGACAGCGTGTCGGTGGTCAGGTGTACGCCGTTCTTGCCGGCCTGGTAGTAGTCGTAGGCCAGGCCCAGGCCGAAATGCTCGTCGAAGTCGTAACCGGCGCCGATGCCCAGGTAGTAGTCGACCTGATCGAGGTCGTGGCGGTTGATCGTCTGGTCGCTGTAGCCTGCGCCCTTCCAGCCGTACACGCCGGCGCGGCCGCTGACATACAAGCCTTGCCATACATCCACCCGGCCGTTGAAGCCGGCCGTCCAGCCGCGCAGTTCCTGGCGGCGACCGGTCAGGTTGACGTCGTTGCTGTTGAATACGTTCTTGAGCTTGTAGTTGCCCATGTCGTTGTAGCCGACCTCGATGCCCAGGCCCAGGTCCGGGCCCACCTTCCAGCGGTAGCCGCCGTTGAGGGCGTAGGCCGTCGGATGGTCGTTGTAGGGACCTTCGTTGATGTGGCTCTGGCCGACGCGGGCATTGACGAACCAGTTGCCGCTGCCGATCGGCTGGGTCGGCTGGTAATTGCCCTGGGTGGACAGAGTGTCGGTGCTGGACATGCCGTTATCGGGCGTTCCGTAGTCCTGGGCCAGGGCGGGCAGGGAGCACAGGCTGGCGGAGGCAAGCAAGGCTGCGACAAGAGTCTTCTTCTTCATGAGGATTGGCCTCCTTTCTTATGGGGTTCACCGACGCGGACAAAGCCATGGCGTCGGTTGCGCTCGGGGAAGGCGCGGCGCCCATTGAACGCATCGCAACGTGAAGCTGGCCCGTATGGCCGCCGGCCGGATTAAGGGCAAATTAATGTCCTTGGCGCCCAGCCAATGGCGCAAAGACGCGACAGCAACGGTGCGATCGGCGACAATTCACGTTTTGCCACACCGCTCGGAGATGCGCTGATGACCACCCGCCGCGAACTTGCCAACGCCGTGCGTGCGCTGGCCATGGATGCCGTCGAAGCCGCCAAGTCCGGCCATCCCGGCATGCCCATGGGCATGGCTGATATCGCCGAGGTGCTGTGGAACGACTTCCTCCGGCACAACCCCGCCAACCCGCACTGGCCCAACCGCGACCGCTTCGTGCTGTCCAACGGCCATGGCTCGATGCTGCAGTACGCCTTGCTGCACCTGAGTGGCTACGACCTGCCAATGGACGAGCTGCGGCACTTTCGCCAGCTGCATTCGAAGACCGCCGGCCATCCCGAATACGGCCACACGCCGGGTGCCGAGACCACCACCGGCCCGCTCGGCCAGGGGCTGGCCAACGCGGTCGGCTTCGCGCTGGCGGAGAAGGTGCTGGCGGCGCATTTCAATCGGCCAGGCCATGAGATCGTCGACCACCACACCTACGTGTTCCTGGGCGACGGCTGCCTGATGGAGGGCATCTCGCACGAGGTGGCCTCACTGGCCGGCACCTGGGGACTGGGCAAGCTGGTGCTGGTCTACGACGACAACGGCATTTCCATCGACGGCGAGGTCGAGGGATGGTTCACCGACGACACCGGCAAGCGCTTCGAGGCCTACGGCTGGAACGTCATCCGCGACGTCGACGGCCACGACGCCGACTCGGTCAAGCGTGCCCTGGCCCAGGCCACCGCGCAGAGCGAAAAGCCGACCCTGATCTGCGCCCGCACCATCATCGGCTTCGGCGCACCGAACAAGCAGGGCAAGGAAGAGTCGCACGGCGCCCCGCTGGGCAAGGACGAGATCGCCGCTGCACGCCAGCAGCTTGGCTGGCAGCATGGCGCGTTCGAGATTCCTGCCGAGATCTACGCCGGGTGGGACGCCAAGGCCGCTGGCGCCAAGCGCGAGCAGGACTGGAACGCCGCTTTCGATGCCTATGCCGCCGCCTACCCGGAACTGGCCGCCGAACTGAAGCGCCGGCTGGCCGGCGAGCTGCCGCAGGGCTGGGCCGCGCAGTCCCAGGCGTATGTCGAAAAGATGCAGGCCGAAGGCCCTGAAGTGGCCTCGCGCAAGGCCTCGCAGATGGCGCTGGATGCGTTCGGCCCGCTGCTGCCGGAGCTGGTCGGCGGCTCGGCCGACCTGGCCGGCTCCAACCTGACCAAGTGGAAGGGCAGCCGCGACGCGGCCAACGGCAACAGCTCGGACGGGCAGGGCAACTACATCTACTACGGCGTGCGCGAGTTCGGCATGACCGCGATCTCCAATGGCCTGGCGCTGCACGGTGGGTTCCTGCCCTACGACGCGACCTTCCTGGTGTTCTCCGACTACGCCCGCAACGCGGTGCGCATGAGCGCGCTGATCCCCGCGCACGCGATCCATGTCTACACCCATGACTCGATCGGCCTGGGCGAAGACGGCCCCACCCACCAGCCGGTCGAGCACCTGGCCAGCCTGCGCTACATCCCCAACAACCAGGTCTGGCGCCCTTGCGATGCGGTGGAGTCGGCGGTGTCCTGGAAGGCGGCGATCGAACGCAAGGGTGCGCCGGCCTGCCTGGTGTTCTCGCGGCAGACCCTCAAGCACCAGCAGCGCGATGCGCAGCAGCTGGCCGACATCGCCCGTGGTGGCTACGTGCTGTCCGATCCGGCCGACACGAAGTTCAAGGCGATCCTGATCGCCACCGGCTCCGAAGTGGAGCTGGCCATGGAGGCTGCGCGCGTGCTGGCGCAGAAGGACGTGCCGGTACGCGTGGTGTCGATGCCCTGCACCGAGGTGTTCGACGAGCAGCCGCTGGAGTACCGCGAAGGCGTGCTGCCGGGCTGGTGCCGCGCGCGCGTGGCGGTGGAAGCGGCCACTGCCGACTACTGGCGCAAGTACGTGGGCCTGGACGGCGAGGTGATCGGCATGACCACGTTCGGCGCCTCGGCGCCCGCGCCCAAGCTGTTCGAGCACTTCGGATTCACCGTCAGCCACGTGGTCGATGCGGTCAAGCGCACGGTCGGCTGATCGATCGACCAGAACCAAAAAAGCCGCGGGTGACCGCGGCTTTTTTGTGGCGGTTGCCGAAGCGCTCAGCTTCCGGCGCGTGCCCTCAGCGCGGCCACTGCCGGCAGCTCCTTGCCCTCGAGGAATTCCAGGAAGGCGCCGCCCCCGGTGGAGATGTAGGACACCCGGTCGGCGATTCCATACTTGTCGACTGCAGCCAGGGTGTCGCCACCGCCGGCGATGGAGAACGCCTTCGAGTCGGCAATCGCGCGCGCCAGGGTCTCGGTACCCTTGCCGAAGGCGTCGAATTCGAACACGCCGACCGGGCCATTCCAGACCACCGTGCCGGCACCCGCGATCAGCTCGGCGTAGCGTTTGGCCGTTGCCGGTCCGATATCCAGGATCATCTCGCCATCGCTGACCTGGTCGACCGGTTTCACGGTGGCCGGTGCGTTCGCCGAGAACTCCGGCGCTACCACCACGTCGACCGGGATCGGCACCTCGGCCCCGCGGCTCTTCGCTTCGGCGATCACCTGCTTCGCCGCATCGAGCAGATCGGGCTCATACAGCGAATTGCCGACCCGATGGCCCATCGCCGCGATGAAGGTGTTGGCAATGCCGCCGCCCACGATCAGCTGGTCGACCTTGCCGATCAGGTTCTTCAGCAAGGTCAGCTTGGTCGAGACCTTGGAGCCGGCCACGATCGCCAGCAGCGGGTGGGCCGGCTGCTCGAGCGCCTTGCCCAGCGCGTCCAGCTCGGCCGACAGCAGCGGGCCGGCGGCGGCCACCGGGGCGAAGCGGATGACTCCGTGGGTGGAGGCCTGCGCCCGATGCGCGGTACCGAAGGCGTCCATGACGAACACATCGCAGAGTGCCGCGTACTTCTTCGCCAGCGCCTCGTCGTCCTTGCCCTCGCCGACGTTCATGCGGCAGTTCTCCAGCACGGCCACCTCGCCTTCGGCCACCTCGACGCCATCGAGGTAATCCGCGATCAGGCGCACCGGGCTGCCCAGCTTGTCGCCCAGCCACTTGGCCACCGGCGCCAGCGAGGCCTCGGCATCGAACTGGCCTTCCTTCGGGCGACCCAGATGAGACAGCACCATCACCCTGGCACCGGCATCGCGTGCGGCGCGCAAGGTTGGCAGCGCGGCGTCCAGCCGCTGGGTCGAGGTGATCCGTCCGGCCTCGATCGGTACGTTGAGGTCTTCGCGGATCAATACGCGCTTGCCGCGCAACTCCAGGTCGCTCATGCGGGTGATGGACACGGTGCAACTCCTCGAAAGACCGGCTGGATCCAGCCGGATGGGGCGGGCGACGGGGCGGCGGCCTCGCCAGGCCATGCAAGCCGCCTATTGTCCGGCCGCCCACCCGCCGATGCAACGCTGCCTGCAGGTGCCTGCAGGGCGCCGCGGGTTTATCCTGCCGGTTTGGAAGATAAGGAGCTGCGGCGATGTCATCCGAACTGGTGCTCTACGGCTACTGGCGTTCGAGTGCGGCCTATCGCGTGCGTATCGCGCTCAACCTCAAGGGGCTCGACTACGCCGACCGCCCGGTGCATCTGGTGCGCGATGGTGGCCAGCAGCACGCGGCGGATTACCGCCAGCTCAACCCGCAGGAGCTGGTGCCGTGCCTGCTCGATGGCGAGCGCGCGATCACCCAGTCACTGGCGATCATCGAATACCTCGACGAGAGCTTCCCCGAGCCAGCCTTGCTCCCGGCCGATGCACGCGGGCGTGCCCGCGTACGTGCACTGGCCATGGCGGTGGCCTGCGACACGCATCCGCTGGGCAACCTGCGCGTCTTGCAGCATCTGGAGCGCGGGCTGGGCATGGACGAGGCCGCCAGGGCCGAATGGTCGCGACACTGGATTGCGGTCGGCTTCCGCGGGCTGGAGGGAATGCTGGCCGGCAGCGATGCCACCGGCGACTTCTGCCACGGCGACGAGCCGGGCATGGCCGACGCCTGCCTGGTGCCGCAGGTGTACAACGCGCTGCGCTGGAAGCTGCCGCTGGAGGAGTTCCCCACCATCATGCGCGATCCATCAGGCATGCAATGCGCTGGATGCGTTCCGGCGCGCCGCACCGGAGCAGCAGCCGGACGCCCCCGCTGCGGTCGCGTAGGGCCGGTAGGGTGGGCTTGAGCACACCCGCCTTTCCGCTTTGTTGGCTTGGTGGGCTGAAGCCCACCCTACGCGTGGGGTGGCTGCGTCGGGATGGGCAGCTTGTGCGGATTGGGGTGTGGCGGTTGCGGGGCGGCGTGTGGCGGCGTGATCGTGTCCGGACAGCGGTGTGGCTTGGAGCGCCGGACCGGGGTGCTTGCCTTTCCGCTTTGTTGGCTTGGTGGGCTGAAGCCCACCCTACGCGTGGGGTGGCTGCGTCGGGATGGGCAGCTTGTGCGGATTGGGGTGGGGCGGTTGGGGCGCGTTGGCGGCGGTGACCGGCAGGGTGGGCTTGAGCCCACCTGCTTTTCCGCTTTGTTGGCTTGGTGGGCTGAAGCCCACCCTACGTCCACCCTGCGCACGGCTGCTTGGCCGATCGTGTGGCGTGCTCTCGGCGCCTGCTACAGGCCCATGCCGTACGGGTCGTTGCCGCCCAGTTCGGCGCTCTCGCTTTCGCTGCCGCCTTCGGCCAGGCGGATCTTCAGCGCCAGGCCGTCGCGGGAGTCGGCCTTGGCCAACGCTTCCTCCAGCTCGATGCGGCCTTCCTTGTACAGCTTGTACAGCGACTGGTCGAAGGTGCGCATGCCGTCCTGCAGGCTGCGGTCCATGGCTTCCTTCACCTCGTGGATCTGGCCACGGCGGATCATGTCGCGGATCAGCGGGGTGTTGAGCAGTACCTCGGTGGCCGGCACGCGGCGGCCATCCTTGCCGATCACCAGGCGCTGGCTGATCACCGCGCGCATGTTCAGCGCCAGGTTCATCAGCACGTTCTTGTGCGCCGATTCGGGGAAGAAGTTGAGGATGCGCTCCAGCGTCTGGTCGGCGTTGTTGGAGTGCAGCGTGGCCAGGCACAGGTGGCCGGTCTCGGAGAACGAGATGGCCGCCTCCATGGTGTCGGTGTCGCGGATCTCGCCGATCATGATCACGTCGGGCGCCTCGCGCATGGCGTTCTTCAGCGCCTCGGCGTAGCTGTGCGTGTCCAGCCCGACCTCGCGCTGGTTGATGATCGATTTCTTGTGCCGGTGCAGGTACTCGATCGGATCCTCGATGGTGAGGATGTGGCCGGGCGAGTTGGAGTTGCGGTGGTCGAGCATCGCCGCCAGCGTGGTGGACTTGCCCGAGCCGGTGGCGCCGACCACCAGGATCAGCCCGCGCTGTTCCATGATCAGGTCGCGGAAGATCGACGGCAGCTGCAACTGCTCGATGTTGGGAATCTCGCTCTTGATCGCGCGGATCACCATGCCCACTTCGCCGCGCTGCTTGAACACGTTGATGCGGAACCGGCCGGCTTCCTTCACCGCCAGCGCCATGTTGAGCTCCAGGTCGCGCTCGAATTGCGGTACCTGGCCCTCGTCCATCAGCGAGTAGGCGATCTTCTTCACCATGCCGCCGGGGAGGCCTGTGTTACCCAATGCGTACAGCTTGCCTTCCACCTTGATGTTCACGGGAGCGCCGGTGGTCAGGAACATGTCCGACGCACCCTTGTCTACCATGAGCTTAAGGAAATATCCGATGTCCACGCGGAGCCCCTCTGTCTAAGCGCGTTGCAATCAAGGATTATGCCTCTCCACAATACGCGGTGATACTCCGCGAGGAATGAGTGATGGTGCACACCTTTTCCGCGTCGTCGAGGCGCAAACATCATATCGGCGGATGGTTGCCGGGCTTGACCCTCGGCGCCGCGCTGGTGCTGGGCGGTTGCGCCAGCGTGCCGCCGCCGGACACGGCCATGAACCAGGCGCAGATGCAGCTGCAGGCTGCGCGGGACGCCGGGGGCGCCGATTACGCCCCGGTCGACCTGGGTTTTGCCCAGGGCAAGTTCCAGCAGGCGCAGGCGGCCATGGCCGCGAAGGACTTCGCGCAGGCCGCACGGCTGGCCGAGGAGTCGCACGCAGATGCCGAGGTCGCCCGGGCCAAGGCCCGGTTGGGCAATGCCCGGGCCCAGATCCAGGCCAAGACCGAGGAGAACGCGCGCCTGCGGCAGCGGATGGAGGCCTCCGCCGGTGCCACCGGTGCGCGGGTCGACCCGGGGCAGGGCAGCGGTGCCTCGACCGTGTTGCAGGACATGCCGGCGCCGTCGGCCTCGGTGTTGTCCGCGCCCTTGCCGGCCCAGCCGGCCGCCATGCCGCAGGGCTTCGAGCCGGCGCCGGCCGCCTCCTCCGGTGGCGTCCCTTTGCAACCGACTGACGGAGGTCGGCCATGAACCGTTGGACCATCCTCGGGCTTGCTGCGGTGCTGGGTCTGGCCGCCAGCCCGCTCGTTCTCGCCGCGCAGGACGATATCGACGTGACCCGGCTCAGCACCAGCCTGGACCAACTGGCCAGCGACCCCACACTGGGCGCCGACGCGCAAGCAGAGCAGGCCCGCGCTCGCGATGCGGTGGCCCGTCTGGCCCAGGCCAATTCGCGCGAGCGCGCGCATGCCCTGTACATGGCCGAGCGGCTGGTCGACCTGGCCAAGGTGGCGGCGCAGTTGCAGGAGGCCCGCGGCAAGCTGGGCGAGCTGGATCGCGAGCACGACCGGATCCTGCTCGAAAGCAGCCGCCGCGAGGCGGAAGCGGCGCGGCGCGAGCTGGAGCGCCAGCGGTTGCAGTACCAGATGGCGCAGGAGGAAGCGGCGCGCGAATCCGCCCGCCTGCAGCAGCAGGGGATGGAGGCGTCGCAGGCCGCCGAGCAGGCGCGTGCCGAGGCGGAAAAGGCCCGCAAGTTGGCCGCCGCCCAGGCCCGGGTCGCTCGCGCGGCCCGCCAGGAAGCGGCTCTGGCGGCCCAGGCCGCTCGCGCGATGCGTTCGCAGATGCAAGCGGCTGAAGCGGCCTCGGCAGCAGAGGCGGCCCAGCCCAAGCCGGCCCAAGCCGGAACGGTCAAGAAGCCGGCCAGCGGCGGTGGCAAGGCGTCCGGCAAGTCGGCTGCCAAGTCCGGGCAGGGGCACTGAGAGCCCGCTCCACCCTCGGCCGTCCGGCGCGGCCGGGGTGAGTCGCCGCCGGCGACATGGGCCGCCGGCCTGTCTTTGGCGAGGCCGCTTTCGTGTGCCTTTGTTTCACTCCAAGTAACTGAAAAACAAATGGTTTGTCCGGCGACTGTGCGACGCCGACGCCGTCTCCGCAACGCTTGCAAGCCCGTTTCCCGCGGAGTAGGGTCGAGTGGCCGCGGGGCAATCCGTCGCGCGGCGCACTGACCCGAATCATGCGCACACTCCCCATGACCATTGTCGCACCTGTCCCCACAAGGGAACCGGTGGTGGGCGCGCACCTGATTCTTCCGTCTGCGGACGCGCCGATCACGCGTCCGTTCCATTCGCGAGGAGGTCGGATCATGTTCGAAAACCAGCAGCGTGAGGATGTCGAGGCCTACATGAAGGACAACGCGGAATTCCGCAGGCTCTACCAGCACCACCGGGAGCTCGACAGCAAGGTGCATGACGCCGAAATCGGGGTGTTGCCGATGGACGGCCTCACCTTGTCCGGCATGAAGCGGGAGAAGCTCCATGCCAAGGAGCGCCTGGAACGAATGTGGAAGACCAAGCCGCCAAGGGTGAATTGACCGGAGGCGAGAATCCACGCGGCCCCGATCGCCCAGCGGCATCGGGGCCGCGGCATTTTCGGGGGCGCCCGGGCCAGGCCGGGTCGCCGGCGACCGCAGTGACGAGGATGCGCACGCAGGCTCGGTTATCATGCCCGCTTTGCCGACAGGGCCTCCGGCCCGACGGCGTTACCGGAAAGGAGCCCGCATGACGGTCCAGCAAAGTGTCCTGGAATTGATCGGCCATACCCCCATGGTGCGCGCACAACACCTGGACACCGGTCCGTGCGAGCTGTTCCTGAAGCTGGAAAGCGCCAACCCGGGCGGTTCGATCAAGGACCGCATCGGCCTGTCGATGATCGAGGGGGCCGAGAAGGCCGGCAAGATCAAGCCCGGCGCCACCCTGGTCGAGGGCACCGCCGGCAATACCGGTCTGGGGCTGGCGCTGGTGGCGCAGCAGAAGGGCTACCGGTTGATCCTGGTGGTGCCGGACAAGATGAGCCGGGAGAAGATCTTCAACCTCAAGGCGATGGGCGCCGAGGTGGTGCTGACCCGCTCGGACGTGGCCAAGGGCCATCCGGAGTACTACCAGGACATGGCCGAGCGGATCGCCCGCGAGACGCCCGGCGCGTATTTCATCAACCAGTTCGGCAACCCGGACAATCCGCGCGCCCACGACGAGACCACCGGCCCGGAAATCCTCGAGCAGATGGACGGCAAGGTCGATGCGGTGGTATTCGGCTGCGGCTCGTCCGGCACGATGACCGGCCTGTCGCGCTTCTTCGCCGAGGCCTCGCCGGGCACCGAGCTGGTGCTGGCCGACCCGGTCGGCTCGATCCTGGCCGAGTACATCAACCAGGGCACGCTGTCGGAGAAGTCCGGCAGCTGGATGGTCGAGGGCATCGGCGAGGACTTCCTGCCGACCATCAGCGATTTCTCGCGGGTGACGAAGGCCTACCCGATCAGCGACAAGGAAAGCTTCCTGGCCGCGCGCGAGCTGCTGGCCACCGAGGGCGTGCTGGGTGGCTCGTCCACCGGCACCCTGCTGGCCGCGGCGCTGAAATACTGCCGCGAGCAGACCGAACCCAAGCGGGTGGTGGTGTTTGTCTGCGACACCGGCAACAAGTACCTGTCCAAGATGTACAACGACTACTGGATGCTGGACAACGGCTTCATCGAGCGCGAGCAGCACGGTGATCTGCGCGATCTGCTGCTGCGCCCGTTCGCCCAGCGCGACACCGTGGTGGTCGGCCCGAACGAGCTGCTGATGACCGCCTACACCCGGATGAAGCTGTACGACGTGTCGCAGTTGCCGGTGATGGATGGCGATCAGCTGGTCGGCATCCTGGACGAGTCCGACGTGCTGATGCACGTGCACGTGGACGAGGCGCGCTTCCGCGATCCGGTGTCCACGGCGATGATCGGCGACCTGAACAAGCTGGACATGCGCCAGCCGATCGAGGCGCTGCTGCCGGTGTTCGAGCGCGGCCACGTGGCCATCGTGGTGGACGGGGACAGGTTCCTTGGGCTGATCACCCGCATCGACCTGCTCAACTACCTGCGTCGCAAGGTGCATTGAGCCTCGGGCCGCGCCGGCTCAGCCCGCTTCACGTTCTGCTGTGGCTGCACGAGTTATTGATGGCATCCCCGGGGCACACCGTCCCGGTGGCGTGCCTCCCACGTAATCAACAAGAACAGGAATCCCGCCGATGTGTGGAATCGTTGCCGCCACTGCCCAGCGCGACGTCGCCCCGCTGCTGATCGCCGGCCTCAAGGCGCTCGAGTACCGCGGCTATGACTCGGCCGGGCTGGCCGTGCTGGATGCAGGCGACATCCAGCGCGTGCGCGCCAAGGGCAAGGTGCGCGAGATGGAGGCGCGCTACCTGGCCGCGCCGCTACCCGGTGGCACCGGCATCGCGCACACCCGCTGGGCCACGCACGGCGTGCCCAGCGAGGCCAACGCGCACCCGCATACCGCCGGCAAGCGTGGCGCTGGTGCACAACGGCATCATCGAGAACTACGCCAGCCTGCGCGAGCAGCTGCAGGCTCGTGGCTATCACTTCAGCTCCGAGACCGACACCGAGGTGATGGCCGCACCTGATCGACGAGCGCATCGCCTCGGGCATGGACCTGTGCCGCGCGGTGCTGGCGCACCGTGCGCGAGCTCGAAGGCGCCTACGCCATCGCGGTGATCAGCAGCGACCAGCCCGGCCACGTGGTCGGTGCGCGCCGCGGCGCCCCGCTGGTGGTCGGCGTGGGCATCGGCGAGAACTTCCTCGGCCTCCGACGTCCAGGCGCTGATCCAGGTCACCAACAAGATCATCTACCTCGAAGAAGACGACGTGGTGGAGATCACCCGCGACGCGGTGCAGGTGTACGGCCTGGACGGCCAGCCGGTGGAACGCTCGCGCCACGAAAGCGAGCTGTCCGCCGACGCGGTCGAGCGCGGCGAGTACCGCCACTACATGCAGAAGGAGATCTTCGAGCAGCCGCGCGCGGTGGCCGACACGCTGGAGGCCCGGCTCGGCGCGCATGGCGTGCTGCCCAACATCTTCGGCGTCGGCGGCGACGAGCTGCTGGCCAGGGTCAAGGGGCTGCACATCATCGCCTGCGGCACCAGCTACCACGCCGGCCTGGTGGCGCAAGTACTGGATCGAGGAGCATGCCCGGCTGCCGTGTCAGCGTCGAGGTGGCCAGCGAGTACCGCTATCGCGACGCGGTGGTGCCGGCCGATACCCTGTTCGTGGCCATTTCGCAGTCCGGCGAAACCGCCGACACACTGGCGGCGATGCGCGAAGCGCGTCGCCGCGGCTACCTGGGCACGCTGGCCATCTGCAACGTGCCCGAGTCCTCGGTGGTGCGCGAGGCGGACCTGAAGTTGATGACCCGCGCCGGGCCGGAGATCGGCGTGGCCTCGACCAAGGCGTTCACCACCCAGCTGGCCGCACTGGCCCTGCTGAGCCTGCAGCTGGCCGGTCACCGCGGCCTGGAGCGCGCGCGCTGTGCCGAGCTGTGCGCCCAGCTGCAGCATCTGCCGCGCGCCATCGAGGACGCGCTCAAGCTGGAGCCGGAGATCATCGAGCTGGCCGCACGGTTCGTGACACCGCCAGCACGCGCTGTTCCTGGGGCGCGGCGCGCAGTTTCCGGTGGCCCTGGAAGGCGCGCTCAAGCTCAAGGAAATCTCCTACATCCACGCCGAGGCCTATCCGGCCGGCGAACTCAAGCACGGCCCGCTGGCGCTGGTCGACGAGGACATGCCGGTGGTCGCCGTGGCGCCCGGCGGTCGCGCTGCTGGAAAAGCTCAAGTCCAACCTGCAGGAAGTGCGCGCGCGCGGCGGCGAGCTGATCGTGTTCGCAGGTGAGAGCGCTCCGATCAGCGCGGGCACGCCCCGCGACGTGGTCATGCACCTGGACGCCGGCGGCGACTTCATCGCACCGGCGGTGTTTACCGTGCCGCTGCAGCTGCTGGCCTACCACGTCGCGGTGCTGCGCGGCACCGACGTCGACCAGCCGCGCAACCTGGCCAAGTCGGTCACGGTGGAATAGTTCCGAAAGCCAGGGGCCAGCCCGGCCAAACGGTGCGCCTCGGCCGAAGACACTCAAGGGTCTGACGGAACCGACACAGGCTTCCGGTTGGGCTTGCTCTGGGCCGGCGCAACTGCAGAGCGCACTCATGCGCCGCGTCAGCTACCGAGTGCCAAAGCGCCTCCTTGCTGTCGGGGGCGCGGATCGGTGGCGGCAAGGCGCTGAGCGTCAGGCCGCTTGAATATGCGGGCGAGGCGTGACCAGATCGCTGACCTCCTTGTGCGTGGCTTCCTCGACAAGCAAGCACCGTTGCGGCCAGGCGCTTCTTCAGCGGCGGTTCTACGTTCGAGCTACCTTCAGGCGTTTTGCGTCCGGCAACGGTCAGCACCGCCGGATATTCTGCGCGACAGGTGGTAGGAGGCCTCGCCTGCACCGATGGTCTGCTCATCGCAAAAGCGGCTCTTTGCGTCCAGTATCCCCTGGATGAAATTCGGCTCCGAACAGGAATGCTGCCGGAAACCGGAAGGGGCGTCGCAGCGTTATCCCGATCGAGTGTCGATGCGCATTCCAACCGGTGACAGCGGGCCGCTTGCGGCGCGACCCGGCACACAAGCTGGCCGTCGTGCAGGTGACGATGCTTTGCGACAAGTACTTCAATCTGCCGGCTTTTGCCTGCGAGGGCGATCACGTGACCGCGCCCTCCCGCCATACCCGAATCCGGTCACACCGCCTACGCGGGGGCGCCCGGCGCGAAGCCGGGCATGCGGAACTCCCCGGAATGGCCCGTTCGGCGTAAGGATGCATTTTCGTGGAGCTTGACCCTACGCAGTTATTGGATTGTTCACTGATTTGAGGAAAACTGGGCGCGAAGCGTCATTGTTTTCAGCATCCTCGCGTTTCCCCCACCCGTCGTGTTGTGCGTCAGATAGGTTGGCTGCCATCTGTCACGCGGAGCAACATGTTTGCCCGCGGCGGGTTGGAGCAAGAGGCGCTATGCCGGCGTCGATGGAGTATCGGTTACATGCAAGAAGAACAGATCCCGTTCAATTGGCCGCACATGACCGGCAAAGAGCTGTATTACATTGCTGCGGCCCACTTTGGCGGCCGGCTGGCAGGTGATGGCCCCTTTACCAAGCGATGCCACGGCTGGTTGGAAAGGCGCACCGGGTGCGCCAAGGCACTACTGACCCATTCGTGTACGGCCGCGCTGGAGATGGCGGCACTTCTGCTGGATATCCAGCCGGGCGACGAGATCATCATGCCGTCGTACACGTTCGTGTCGACAGCGAACGCCTTCGTTTTGCGTGGCGGCGTGCCATTGTTCGTGGATATTCGGGAGGACACACTCAACCTGGATGAGCGCTTGATCGAGGCTGCCATCACTCCGCGCACGCGGGCGATCGTTGCCGTCCACTATGCGGGTGTGGCCTGCGAAATGGATACGATCATGGCGATCGCCAGACGGCATGGTCTGAAGGTGGTCGAAGATGCGGCACAGGGTGTGATGGCGAGCTACAAGGGACGCGCCCTGGGTGGTATCGGCGACCTTGGGGCATTCAGCTTCCACGAGACGAAGAACGTCATCTCCGGAGAAGGGGGCGCCTTGCTGGTGAACGACCCCACGCTATCGCTACGCGCCGAGATCATTCGGGAGAAGGGCACGGACCGGAGCCGATTCTTCCGCGGAGAAGTGGACAAGTACACCTGGCAGGACGTGGGGTCCTCTTTTCTCCCTGGCGAGCTGACTGCGGCTTTCCTCTGGGCTCAGTTGGAGGAGGCGGAGCGAATCACCCGGGATCGCCTCGCCAGCTGGCAGCGATATCACGAAATGTTCGAGCCGCTCGAAGCGAGCGGGCTGCTCCGGCGGCCCGTGATACCCGACGGTTGCCAGCATAATGCCCACATGTATTACGTGCTGCTTGCCCCGCATGTCGATCGGGAGCATGTGCTGGACGAACTCAGGCGCAATGAGATCTACTCGGTGTTCCATTACGTACCGCTGCACTCCTCGCCCGCCGGGAAACGCTACGGCAGGGCGCAGGGTGCGATGGAGGTGACCAACCGCCAGTCGGAAAGACTGGTTCGACTTCCCCTGTGGGTGGGCCTGGCTACCGAGCAACAGGAGCGGGTTCGGCGCGTGTTGAAGGCGGTGATTGATGCTGCCTGACGGGTGCCTGCTCAACAAGCGGCCACACACACAGCCGGTTCGACTCAAGCTCGCTATGGGTGGGCTCGGGACGTACCCGCGCGTTCTCCGCGTTCCAGCGACCGGTTGAACACAACCTGGCTCAGGGTGCCGCGTTTCTTCACGTACAGCATGAGATCGTCGCGCACGAACGTCCCCGGCCTTGTCCAGGTATCGGGGTGGCTGACCGGCGGCGATTTCGATGGCAGGTACGATGCGGTTTTGTGGAGGGCCGCAAGGTCCCGGGGATCGACACGGCGAAGGCCTGCGACCGCTTCGTCGCTGGGGTGGCCGTGTCGGCTTTGCCCTGACATCCCGCCGGTTCAACGGCTGGGGTCTTCGGCCTGGAAAACGTCTTGCGTGGCATGGAGATAGCGCTTGCTTGAACATCTGATCGGGGCAGTGGCCGGATTCGTCATTGGCGCTATTTCGCGCCTGCAGTACGCCGGCATCGCCCTGCTGATGGCGGTCGAGAGCGCCTGCATTCCGCTGCCGTCGGAAATCATCATGCCGTTCTCCGGCTATCTGGTCTTCACCGGCAAGTTGAACCTGTGGCTGGTGGCGCTGGCCGGGGCGATCGGTTGTCTGATCGGCTCCTGGCTGGCCTATGCGGTGGGCGCCTGGGGCGGCCGGCCGCTGGTGCGTCGCTACGGCCGCTACCTGCTGGTTTCGCCCGACGACCTGGACCTGGCCGACCGCTGGTTCCAGCGCCATGGCGGCATCACCATCTTCATCGGCCGACTGCTTCCGGTGGTGCGCACCTTCATCGCCTTTCCTGCCGGTGTGGCGCGCATGCCGCTGTGGCGCTTCAGCGCCTATACCCTGGCCGGCTCGTTCATCTGGTGCTGGGCGCTGGCCTGGATCGGGCTGAAGCTGGGCGAGCACTGGAACACCCTGGGGGCCTGGTTCCACCGCTTCGATGCGCTGATCGCGGCCGTCATCGTGGTGGGACTGGGCCTGTACGTATGGCGCCATATACGCCATCTGCGCCGCCCGTGATGTAAACCGCGCATCCCTGGCGTACCGCGCCAGCTCGATCGACTCACCTGGACACGCAACCTCAAAGGAACCTGTTTCATGAAATGCTTCAAAGCCTACGACATTCGCGGCCGCCTCCCGGACGAGCTCAACGCCGACGTCGCCTACCGGATCGGCCGCGCCTTTGCGCAGATGATGGGGCAGGGCGCGGTGGTGGTCGGCTACGACATCCGCAAGGACAGCCCGCAGCTGGCGGCCGAAGTCAGTCGCGGCCTCAACGACGGCGGCTGCGACGTGGTCGACATCGGCCTGTGCGGCACCGAGGAGGTGTACTTCCAGACCGCCGATCGCAAGGTGGCCGGCGGCATCATGGTCACCGCCAGCCACAACCCGATCGACTACAACGGCATGAAGCTGGTGCGCGAAGGCGCCCGGCCGATCAGCGCCGACACCGGCCTGCGCGACATCGAGAAAATGGTCGAGGCCAACGATTTCGGCGCGCCGGCCAGCCAGCCGGGGACGATCGTCCACGAGCATGACAAGTCGCGCTACATCGAGCACTTGCTCGGCTATGTGGACCGCAAGGCGCTGGGCAAGCTGAAGATCGTGGTCAACGCCGGCAACGGCGGCGCCGGCGCCATCGTCGATCTGCTGGCGCCGCACCTGCCGTTCGAATTCGTGCGCATCCATCATGAACCCGATGGCAGCTTTCCCAACGGCATTCCCAATCCGCTGCTGCCGGAAAACCGCGAAGCCACCGCCAGGGCGGTGCTGGAAAGCGGTGCGGATTTCGGCCTGGCCTGGGACGGCGACTTCGATCGCTGCTTCTTCTTCGACGCGCGCGGCCGCTTCATCGAGGGCTACTACCTGGTCGGCCTGCTGGCGGCGCAACTGCTGGAGAAAAGCCCCGGCGGGAAGATCATCCACGACCCGCGCCTGACCTGGAACACCATCGAGATGGTGCGTGAGGCCGGCGGCCAGACGCTGGAGAGCAAGAGCGGGCACGCTTTCATCAAGGAGCGCATGCGCGCCGAGGATGCGGTGTACGGCGGCGAGATGAGCGCCCACCACTACTTCCGTGACTTTGCCTACTGCGACTCGGGGATGATCCCCTGGTTGCTGGTGGCCGAGCGGGTGTGCCAGAGCGGGACGCCGCTGGCGGACATGCTCGAGCAGCGCATGCAGGCCTATCCGTGCAGCGGCGAGATCAACTTCAAGGTGGACGATGCGCCCAAGGTGGTCGAGCGGGTGATGGCGTTCTACGCCGACCAGCACCCGAGCGTGGACCGGGTCGACGGGGTCAGCGTGGAGTTCGATCGCTGGCGCTTCAACCTGCGCTCGTCCAATACCGAGCCGCTGTTGCGGCTGAATGTGGAAACACGGGCTGATCCGGAGATGTTGCGGGCCAGGACCGAAGAGCTGCGCCAGCTGATCACCGGCTGATGGCTTGCCGGGTGGATCACAATTTGCCGTGTTCCACCTGGCGCTCGCGCTGCATCAGCGTCCACTCGGCGTGTTCGGTCAAGGCGGCATGGCCGAGCGCGCGCAGGATCGCGCGGCGTTCGGCCGCGTCCTCGGTCCGGTCCAGCGCCGCCCGCGCGCCGGCGAAGATGCGCTGCATGAAGCGGTACTGCTTGATCAGCATCTTGTCGGCCTTGCGGTAGGCGTAGGCCTCGCGCACCGCGGCCACGATCGAGAGCACGGCCATGACCGTGACCAGGATCGACTTGCTGTCGTGGGACAGGCCGAACGCGAACAGGGCCAGGAACACGCTGATGCCGATGCCGCCCCACAGGCTGATGGCCCCGACGGTTTCGGTGATCCGATGCAGGCTGGCGCACTCGGCACTCTTGCGCTCGTAGTAGTCGAGCTGGCCGGAACGGCCCGAAGCGCCGACCCATTCGGCGATCACCGCGGACAATGCCGCGGGCCCGGCCGCCACGGGGGTGGCCAGGGGCAGGCCCGCCGCGCGCATGACGTTGCGGATCCAGCCCAGTTCGACGTTCTGCTTCTGCAGGAAATCGTCATGGGCGAACTCCTGGTCGCGGGTCATCGAAATGCCCGCACGCCGCCAATAGGACTGGATCCGCAGACCCTCGGCCAACGCCCGGTAGTCCAGGTATTTGCGGTGCCAGTCGCGACGTCGGGCCAGGACGGCCACCAGCGCGCCGAGCACGAACAGCAGCAGGAACACGTAGATCAGCGCGTCGTTGGCCAGGATGTGGGCGTACCAGGTGAAGGCGATGCCCATTACCGCGGCCAGCGAATAGATCAGTCGCATCGCCAGCAGCACGCGCTTGCGGTAGTGCACGGCCAACCAGTCCGCGGCTTGAAAGCGGTGGTCGATGCCGGCGGTGTCAGCGATGCCGGCATGTGGCGCGATCGCCGCCTGCACGTTGCGCTCCTCTCGCAGAGCCGCCTCCAGGGCCTCGGCGTGATCGTGGCAGTCGGCGTTGAACACGGCCATGTACGCGAACATCTGCCGGAACTCCGGCGGCATGCCGGCATCCCCGGGCGCCGTGGCGAAGGCGCTGCGCCAGGTCGCCTGCAATGGCTGCAGGCCGGTGGCCGGTGCCCCGTCCGTACCCTCGCGCGAGCAGGCGATGTGGTAGAGCAGACGCTCGTCGCCCACACCCAGCACGTGGCGATGGCGATGGCGCCGGTCGATCAGCCCGGGAATGGCGCCGGTAAGGTGGTATGTCACGATCTGCGCGGTGCCGCCAAGCCGGCTGGACTCCTTGCCGTCCCACAGCGCCAGCAGGATGTGGCAGTGACTGGCGATATGGACGCCGGCCTGGGCGTACTGGCAGTCCCTCGCCGTGCCGGACGCCTCCACCTCCGGCCATGACCGACCTTCCCGCAGGGGCAGGCAGACCACCGTCGCCTGCTCGCACAGGGCATCGAAGTCGCTGCGCCAGCGCGTATCGGCAAAGTCCTGCACGTAGAGCGCGCGCGGCAGGGGCAGCGTGGCGATCAACCGCGCTCCGGCCCGGAGCGCCTCGTGTGCTATCAACTGGTCGCCGCCCTCGGCCAGTGCCGACAACACCACCAGCGGCAGCGCCGGGAAGTCCCGCTCGAGTGCGGCGAAAAACGCACGGACCCGTTGGCGCAGGCCGTCGATCTCGTCAGCGGCAAGGTCGCGGTGGCTGGTGACGCCGACGACCAGCGGCACCTGCGGGCGCTGCGGCGACGGATCGCCGCGGCGGTCTTGCCAGAGGCCACCGGCGGCAAACGGGAAAGGGAGCGCGCGCATGGTCTGCCGCCGGATCCGGCTGGTGATGGGGGGCGATGGTCAGGTGTTCTTGATCGAGGGGTTGGCGGACGTGTTGGGGGCCAGCATCGGGTCGGTCGGCTGCTCGTCCTCCTTCGGCGTGCCGACGCTGGCAAGCGGATCTTCATCGCCGGGTGTCGGCCGGCTGGGGGTGGCGTTGTTCGGATCGGATGGCTTTGACATGGGATGCCTCCATCGTGCTCGGGCCGTCGGCCGGCACGGGCCGGCCACTGAGCATCTAAGTCCTCGCCCCGTTATGGCGCGGTGACACCGGCCCGGACAGGCAGGCATGGGCGCTGGCGGCCCGGACTATGGGCCGGATGCGAGGCGTGCCAGCAGGCGCTGCTGGAACGCCGGGTTGGGCGGGTAGTCGATGGCCGCCTCGCGCAGCAGGACCAGGAACTCCGGGTCGCGATAGCCCGCGGCCCACAGCGCGCGGACCATGACCGACGCCTCGCCCTTGTGGTGCAGTCCAAGCAACGCTTCGACCTGCACTGCGCGCAGGCGCAGATCGAGCTGGCCACTGCGCACCGAACGGCTGGCCTGGAGGGTGGTCGCGCGCAAAGCCTGTGCATGCTCCGCGGCGATGCCGCTGCCGGCCAGTTGCAGCCGCGCGCGTGCGGTTGCCAGCAGCAGCGTGCGCTCGTCCGGCTGCCTGGTCAGCAGCGGGGCAAGCAACTTGAGCGCCTGCTGCAACCTTGCCCGTGCCGCGGCGGGACGGCCGCGGGCCGTCATCTGCGCCGCCTGCTCCACATGCGCCTCGGCCAGCGCCTGCTGCCAGCCGGTGTTGCTCGGGTCGCGGCGGGCCAGTTGGCCAAGCATGTCGAGCGCGCGCGCAGTCAGCGCAGCGGCCGCGCGCGGCTCGCCGGCCAGCCGGCGCAACCGGGCCAGTTGCAGCGAATAGAGCGCCACCTTTTCCTGCAGGCCCGGCTGGCCCGGGTTGAATCGGCTCAACTGTCCCGCGGTGTCGAGCGCCTCCTGCAGTTGTCGCGTGCCGCGCGCGACCTCGGCCGTCATCGCCAGCGTGCGGCCGAGGATGGCACGGACCCGTGCCATGTTTTCCCGCTGACCGTTGTCGTCCGGATCGCTGGCGCTCAGCGCCGTCTCGATGGCGTCATCGGCCGAGTACTCCGCCACGGCCGAGACCAGGTCCCCGCGCATCAGGGCCAGCTTGCCCAGGTTGTTGTGCGCTTCGCCCAGATGCTCCAGCCACTCGGCCCGGGCCGGTTTGATCGCGGCCAGGGTGCGGCAGCGGGCGAGCATGCGCCGATAGTGCACGGCGGCTTCGTCGAGTCGTCCACGCGCTTCGAGCACGTGGCCGATGTTGTTGTCCAGCGAACTCAGTTCGAAGACCAGGGCGGTATGCCCGGCGGCATCGGGTCCGGCCCGTTGCAGCACCGCCTGCGCCTGTTCGAAGCGCCGCTGCGCCGCATCCAGCTCGCCGCGATACCAGTGCGTCATGCCGATGAACGCCAGGACCCGGGCGTACGCCACCTGCCGATCGACGTCCTGCGGCGCTGCGTCGGCCAGCGGCCCCGACAGCCTGGCCGCGGCCTGGAACGCGCTCATCGCGGTGGTCAGCCGGCTCTGGTCCAGCCGCACGCTTCCGATCTTCTCCAGCGCCCTGGCACGCTGCGCGCTGGATTGCTCGGTGACGTCGCCGTCCGGGAGCGACTGGAAGTAGGCCAGGGCCTTGTCGTCCACCGCCTCCATCACGTCCAGGCGCTGCACCTGCGCCAGCTTGTCGTTGAGGTCGCCAAGCATGAACTCGACCAGGCTTTCCGCCTGTTGCTGGCGCCGCTCGGCGGTGCGGCGCGCCACCAGCGCGTCGATCGCCAGCAGGCTGGTCAGCAGCATGATCGCGACTGCCGTTGCGGTCACCGCGGTCAGGCGACGGTTGCGCCGACGCAGCTCGCGCTGCTTGAGCTCGTCGAAACCCAGATCGAGCATGCCGGCGATGAGTTTGAGTTTGGCGTTCTCCTTGCCGTCCTTGCCGGGCCGCACGTCCGCCGCGATCGGCTCGACCAGGGCCTCGCCGAGCGACCCATCCGCCTGCAGCGGGTGTCGCAGCGACGGCGCAAAACACTCCTCGCCCGGTCGTGGCGACCCCGAACCGGCATGCGGCTCACCGCCGACGATCAGGCAGAAAACGCGCTCGCCCCGGCCCAACCGCCTGAACGCCCGGATCTCCTGCTCCACCCAGCGCGAGCGCGCCGCCTGCGGCGAGCAGATCACGATCAGGTTGGCCGACTCGCGCAGGGCCTGATCCACCTTGCGACCCAGATCGGTTGCGCTGGCCAGCTCGTCGCGATCGCGAAAGACCGGCGTCAGGCGGCGCGGGACCGGGCCGGCCGCGGTCGTGCGGCCAACCAGGCGCCGCGGCACCCGGTAGCCCTCCAGTGCCCGGTGCAGCCAGTCCGCCCACGCCCGGTCGCGGTGGCTGTAGCTGATGAACGCGCGGTAGCGGTAGCTGGCAGGATCGAGCGCTGGCGTCATGGCGGCCCCCGGCTGACGACCGGCAGTCCCTTGCGCATACGGCCGGCTGTTCAGGCAGGCGCGGACGCGTCCGGCCGGCGGCGTGGGCTGGCCGACGCGCCGGGAACGTTAGCACCGTCTGCGTGATGGCCACCGCATGCATGCCGGGCGAGCCGGGGATGATGAGGCGGCGAGAACGCTGGCCGATCGGATTCCCGGGCTCCAGGGCGTGAGCGTAGTGGAACAAATTGGGCGAGGTCTCGCCGCCGGTGGCGTCGAATGGACGTGGTCCGGCAACAGGAGCGAGGTCGGCGCCTGCCTGCGCTCGTCATCGATGAGGAGCGCGTCCTCTGTCGCCTTGCGGCGCGCCCACACGGCTGCGGGGACATGCATCGCGACGCTTGTTGCTTCCGTGCGCCGCAGGGAATCGGTCAGCCAGGACCCGATTCGCTCCGACTGCCGGCAAGCTCGGCCATTACTTCCCGCAAGCCCTGGCGCCACTCAGGCAAAGCCATGCCAAACGTCGACGCGAAACCCGAGTTGTCCAGCAGCGACCAGGCCGGGCGCTTGGCCGGGGTGGGAAACTCGGCAGTGGCGATCGGGATCACCCGGGGCTGGCGTTCGATCAAGCCATGCTCCTGGGCGAGCTCGAATATGGCGCTTGCGAAACCATGCCAGGTGGTGTCGCCGCTGGCCACCAGGTGGTGGGTGCCCGCCAGGTCGCGCCGCGCCGGCGTGCCTGCCTGCAGCCACCGGTCCAGCGCTGTCAGGCTGCCGCGGACGATCAGGCCCGTATCGGTGGGGGCGCCGTGCTGGTCGGCCACCACGCGCAGTTCGTCGCGTTCACGACCGAGCCGCAACATGGTCCGCAGGAAGTTGTTGCCATGCGCTGCGTAGACCCAGGCGGTGCGGAAGATCAGGTGCGCGCATCCGCTCTGGCGCAACGCGACCTCCCCGGCCAGCTTGCTGCGACCATATGCGCCCAACGGACCGGTGGGCGCATCGATGGCATAGGGCGTGGACTGCTGACCGGCGAAAACGTAATCGGTCGAATAGTGGAGTACCAGCGCGCCCCGTGGAGCCGCCCAGCTCCCCAGCACGCCGACGGCCTCCGCATTGACAACGGTGGCCAGCGACTCTTCCTGCTCGGCGCGGTCCACCGCGGTGTAGGCCGCGGCATTGACGATGACGTCAGGCTGGATCCGGTCGAGCAGGGCGGGCAGGCTGGCCGGGTGCGACAGGTCGGCCGGCTCGCCGCGGGATCCACCGAGCAGCGATCCATCACGGCTGGCGATCACCAGCTCTCCGCGTGTGGCCAAGCCGCCATCGGCGGCAAAGCTGAGGCCCAACTGGCCGTTGCCGCCCAACAGCAGGATCTTCATGGCGCGTAGTCGGGCAACCGAGCCACTGGCACATCGGCGAGCAAGGGCGCCCTGGCGTCCTTTTCGGACAACACCGGCTGGCTGACCGGCCAGTCAATGCCAAGGGCGGCATCGTTCCAGCGGATGCCCGCGTCGGCGTCGCGGTCGTACAGCGCGGTGCACTGGTAGGTGAACGTGGCGAACTCGGAAACCACGCAGAAGCCGTGGGCGAACCCTTCGGGTATCCAGAAATGCCGCTTGTTCTCGGCAGTAAGCATTACGCCGGCCCACTGGCCGAACGTGGGCGAGCCGTGCCGGATATCCACCGCGACGTCATACACCTCGCCTTCGAGTACGCTCACCAGCTTGCCCTGCGGGTTGGGCCACTGGTAGTGCAGGCCACGCAGCACGCCCCTGGCCGAGCGAGATACATTGGACTGGACGAACGCCACGTCGATGCCGGCGTCGCGGAACTTGCCCTGGTGGAAACCCTCGTAGAAGAAGCCCCGGGCATCGCCGAAAACCTGCGGTTCGATCAACAGCGCGCCAGGCAGGCGGGTGGGGATGACCTTCATCGCGGCACCCCTTCCTTGGCCAATTGCTGCAAATAGCTTCCGTAGCCGGTCTTGGCCAGCGGCGCAGCCAGTCGCAGCAACTGCTCGCGGTCGATCCAGCCGTTGAGGTAGGCGATCTCCTCGGGGCAACAGACCTTGAGACCCTGCCGGTTCTCGATGGTCTGGATGTAATTGCCCGCCTCCATCAGCGAGTCGTGCGTGCCGGTGTCCAGCCAGGCGTAGCCGCGACCGAGCTGCTCGAGGTGCAACGAGCCGTCTGCCAGATAGCGCTGGTTGAGGTCGGTGATTTCCAGTTCGCCACGGGCCGATGGCTTGAGTTCGGCGGCGTAGTCGCACACGCGATGGTCGTAGAAGTACAGCCCGGTCACGGCATAGTGCGATTTCGGCTGTGCCGGCTTTTCCTCCAGCCCGATCACCCGCCCATCGGCGTCGAACTCGGCCACGCCGTAGCGTTCCGGGTCCTTCACCCAGTAGCCGAACACGGTGGCGCCGTGCTCGCGCGCGGCGGCGCGCCGAAAGCGCTCGGTCAGCCCCACGCCATAGAAGATGTTGTCGCCCAGCACCAGGCAACTCGGATCGCCGCCGATGAAGTCACGCCCGATCAGAAATGCCTGCGCCAGGCCCTCCGGTTCCGGCTGCACCGCGTAGTGGATATCGATGCCCCACTGCGAGCCGTCTCCCAGCAGGCGCTGGAACAACGCCTGCTCGTGCGGCGTGTTGATCACCAGGATCTCCCGGATGCCGGCCAGCATCAGCGTCGCCAGCGGGTAGTAGATCATCGGCTTGTCGTAGACCGGCAGCAGCTGCTTGCTGATCGACTGGGTGATCGGATAGAGCCGTGTGCCGGAGCCACCGGCCAGGATGATCCCCTTGTGGGCGTGGTCGGCGGTTGCGTTCATGATCCGAGTCGCTCCATGCGATAGCTGCCATCGAGTACGCGCTGTACCCATGGCTGGTTGTCCAGGTACCAGTCGACCGTGGTGGCCATGCCGCTTTCGAACGTCTGCGACGGCTGCCAGCCCAGTTCGGCCTGCAGTTTGCTGGCGTCGATGGCGTAGCGTCGGTCGTGGCCGGGCCGGTCCTTGACGTGGGTGATCAGGCTTTCGCGGGCGCGGCCGTCGGCCAGCGGCTGGCGCTGGTCCAGCAAGGCGCAAATGGCTTTCACCACGGTCAGATTGGTGCGCTCGGCGTTGCCGCCGACATTGTAGGTTTCGCCCACGCGGCCGGCCTCGAGCACCCGGCGGATGGCGCTGCAATGGTCCCCCACGAACAGCCAGTCGCGGATGTTCAGGCCGTCGCCGTAGACCGGCAGCGGCTCGCCGGCCAGCGCCTTCTGGATCACCAGCGGAATCAGCTTTTCCGGGAACTGGTACGGGCCGTAGTTGTTCGAGCAGTTGGTGGTCAGCACCGGCAAGCCGTAGGTGTGATGGAACGCACGCACCAGGTGGTCGGAGGCTGCCTTGGAGGCGGAGTAGGGCGAGTTCGGTGCGTACGGCGTCGATTCCGTGAACTTGCCTTCGGCGCCCAGCGAGCCGTAGACCTCGTCGGTGGACACGTGCAGGAAACGGAACGCCTCGCGCGGCGCGCCTTCCAGCGAACGCCAGTAGTCGCGCGCGCATTCGAGCAGCCCCAGGGTGCCGACCACGTTGGTCTGCACGAACTCGGCCGGGCCGTCGATCGAGCGGTCCACGTGGGACTCGGCGGCGAAATTGACGACGGCATCCGGGCGGTGTTCGGCCAGCAGGCGACCGACCAGTGTCCTGTCGCCAATATCTCCCTGCACAAACAGGTGGCGATCGTTGTCCTTCAGGGCGGCGAGCGTGTCCAGGTTGCCGGCGTAAGTGAGTTTGTCCAGACTGATCACGCGCAAGCCGTCGGCGACCGCCTGCAGCACGAAGTTGCCTCCAATGAAGCCGGCGGCGCCGGTAACTAGCAGGGTACGCATCAAGCCCTCGAGTCGATCTTCCTAAAGCCGACATTGTGGCATGCAGCCGCGCCATCATGACAGCCTCGCCAGGTCGGAACGGGCCACACAGCCTGGATCCGGCGCCGGCGGTACGGTTGCCAGTGCTAGCTCGGCCGATCGCGGTTAAGATAACCGACCCTCCATCAGGCGCCTGGCATCACTGGCGCGAACGAGCTATTCATGCCGAAGACGACCGCACGCTCACCCCACGGACTGGGCACTCGGGCCATCCATGCCGGGCAGCATCCGGACCCCGCCACCGGCGCGATCATGACGCCGATCTACGCGACTTCGACCTACGTGCAGGCCAGCCCGGGCAAGCATCAGGGGTACGAATACTCGCGATCGCAGAACCCGACGCGCATGGCCTACGAGCGCTGCGTGGCGGACCTGGAAGGGGCGTGAGCCGGGCTTCGCCTTTGCCTCGGGCCTCGCCGCGGCCGCAACCGTGCTGGATCTGCTCGACTCGGGCAGCCACGTTATCGCCATGGACGATCTCTATGGCGGTACCTATCGCCTGTTCGAGAAAGTGCGTCGTCGGTCTGCCGGTCTGGATTTCAGCTTCGTCGACCTGAACGACGCCGCGGCGCTGAAAGCGGCGCTGAAGCCAAATACCAAGATGATCTGGGCGGAGACGCCCACCAATCCGATGCTGAAGCTGGTCGACCTGGCCAAGGTCGCCGCATTCGCAAAGAAGCATGGACTGATCCTGGTGGTCGACAACACGTTCTGCTCGCCGATGATCCAGCGGCCGCTGGAGTACGGCGCGGACCTGGTGCTGCATTCGGCCACCAAATACCTCAACGGCCATTCGGACATGGTCGGCGGCATCGTGGTCGCCGGCGACAAGGATCTGGCCGGGCAGATGGGCTTCCTGCAGAACTCGGTGGGCGCGGTCGCCGGTCCGTTCGACTCTTTCCTCGCCATGCGCGGCCTGAAGACGCTGCATCTGCGCATGAAGCGCATTGCGAAAGCGCGCTGGAGCTGGCGAAGTGGCTGGAAAAGCATCCGGCGATCGAGCGCGTGATCTACCCGGGGCTGAAGAGCCATCCGCAGCACGCCCTGGCCAAACGCCAGATGGACGGCTTCGGCGGCATCATCACCATCGAGGTCAAGGGTGGGCTGAAAAAGGCCAGGCGCATGCTGGAGCGCTGCGAGCTGTTCGCGCTGGCAGAGTCGCTCGGCGGCGTCGAGAGCCTGATCGAGCATCCGGCGATCATGACCCACGCCTCAGTGCCTGCGGCCAACCGCAAGCGGCTGGGTATCAGCGACGGGCTGGTGCGGCTGTCGGTAGGCGTGGAGGATCGTGGCCGATCTGCGGGACGAGCTGGAGCGGGCCTTGTCATGACCGTGATGTCCCGCCGTGGGAGACGGCGGTGCCTCCGTGAGACGAGGGCGACGAAGCGGTTGGCTGGGCCCGTTGGCTGGCCTGATGTGGCAGCGCTCTCTCATACGGGAGCTGAGCAAGCGGGAAGTACTGGGTCGTTACCGGGGCGCGAGCTTCGGGATGGCCTGGTCTGTCATCAGCCCGTTCATGATGCTCGGCGTCTATGCCTTTGCGTTCGGGTCCGTCTTGAACAGCCGTTGGCCACATGAGGCCGGCGGAAACCACGCGTATGCGGTGATCCTGTTCGTTGGCCTGATCATGCACGGCTTCTTTGCCGAGTGCCTTACCCGTGCTCCCACGCTGGTCGTCGCCAATCCGAACTTCGTCAAGCGCATTGTGTTTCCACTGGAAATTCTTCCTTGGCCGATGATGCTGTCCGCGCTGTTTCACGCCTTTACCAACCTGCTGGTGCTGGCTGTTCTGATGCTTGCCTTGGAGCACCGGTTGCCACCCACCATGCTCCTGCTGCCGGCCATCATTCTTCCGTTCGCATTGTTGACGCTGGGCGTTTCATGGATGCTGGCGTCGCTTGGCGTCTACTTCCGGGACATATCGCAGGTCATGCCCGTGCTGGCCGCCGCATTGCTGTTCCTTTCCTCGGCGATCGTTCCTGTGAGCGTACTTACGCCGCGCCTTCAGACGCTGTTCCACCTCAACCCGCTGACGTTTTTCATAGATCAGGCGCGGTTGGTCGTGCTGGCGGGAAAGGCGCCGGATTGGACTGCGCTGGCAATCGCAACCGTGGTCGGCTACTTGGTAGCCTGGCTTGGTCATGCCTGGTTTCTCGCGACCAAGCGGGGGTTTGCCGATGTCCTCTGAGCCTGTCGTGGAAGTTCGCCAGTTGTGCAAGAACTTCCCGGTTTACGACAAACCGCATCACCGGCTCTTCCAGATGTTCAGCCGGAACCGTCGCTGGCATCACGAGTTCGAGGCCTTGCGCAACGTATCGTTCTCGATCCGTTGCGGTGAAACCGTGGGAATCGTCGGTCGAAACGGTTCTGGCAAGTCCACTTTGTTGCAGCTCATCTGCGGAACCCTTGTACCCTCGACGGGCGGACTGAATGTCCGCGGCCGTATCGCTGCACTGCTGGAGCTGGGTGCTGGATTCAATCCGGAGTTCACCGGTCGCGAAAACGTCTATCTCAACGGCACGGTCATGGGCCTTGAGCGCGCCGAGATCGAATCGAAGATTGACGGACATCCTCGCGTTTGCCGAATCGGCGAATTCATCGACCGGCCGGTCAAGACCTATTCCAGCGGCATGTATGTGCGGCTGGCGTTCGCCGTCGCGATCCACGTCGAGCCGGACCTGCTGATGGTGGACGAGGCGCTCTCGGTCGGCGACGAGGCCTTCCAGCGCAAATGCTTCGCGCGCATCGATAGCCTGCGCAAGCAGGGCTGCACGATATTGTTCGTATCCCATGCGGCAGCGACCGTGATCGAACTGTGTGATCGGGCGATTCTGCTCGACGCCGGCGAGATGCTTGCCGATGGCCCCCAAGACCGTTGTATCGCACTACCAGCTCTTGCTTACGCCAGCGGAGACCGTGTCGCCGAAGATCCGCAACAGATGGCCGATGGGTGCGCGCGACGAGCCGGCCGAATGCGCTCGCAGAGGGGGCGGTCAGACGGCCGCTCCCGAAGCCGCAGGCCCCGAGGGTTGCCTGCGGCGAACGAGGATCAGCCGGAGCCGGAAGCCTATTTCGATGAGGGTCTGCAGTCGCAGAGTGCGGTGGCCTACGCCAACCGGGGCGCCGATCGAGGACCCGCACATAGAGACTCTGTGCTGGCGAGCGGGTCAACGTATCAGTGCCGGTGAGCGCTACGTCTATACCTATCGGTCCGGTTCGACCAAGGCGTGGCGGGTGCGACGGTTTGGTATGTTGATCAAGACCCTCACGGGAGTCGAGTTGGCCGGTGGAGTGACCGCGCCGGCCGGAAGATGCCGTCCTGGGTGGATGCCGCGGGCGCGGTCTCCAGGTCCGATTTCGATTCGTATGCGGGCTGGCGCCCGGCGTCTATTTCATGAATGCGGGCGTCCAGGGTCGGTTGGGGGAAGAAGAGACGTACCTGGACCGGCGTATCGATGTGGTGATGTTCCAGGGTAATGGCGTCGACGGGCGCTTGGCACGGGATTTGTCGACCTGGTCGAGGCCGATGGAGCGCCGGGCGCCGCAGGGAACGTGAACATGCGACAAGTCGATATGACCCAGCACAATCGCTGTTTGTTGATACTGGGCATGCATCGCAGTGGCACTTCGGCGATAACCCGCTGCCTCAACCTGGTGGCATGGACGTCGGTCCGCATCTGCTGACCCGGACAAGGACAACCGGAAAGGTTACTGGGAGCACGCCGATGCCGTCCGCATCAACGACGGCTGCTATCGCTCGGCATGAGCTGGTGGAGCCTGGACCCGTTGCCGGAGGGGGTGGCTTCGGGCGAGGCGCAGCGATCGGCGCGCGCGGAAATCGCGAGCTGTAACCGTGACTTCACGCGGCGTACCGCTGTGGGGCATCAAGGATCCGCGGATGTGCCGGCTGGCGCCTCTGTGGATCGATGTCTCGGCGCGCTGGGTATCGACGTATCCGCAGTATGCGTTGGCCGTTCGCCGGTCGAGGTGGCGCGGTCACTGGGCAAGGCGCATGGGCTTTCGGAGGAAGCGGCTGTCCTTTCGTGGCTCCAGTACACGGCTGAATCGGAGCGAGCCACCCGTCATTTGCGCCGGGCCATGGTGTCCATCAACCGGGTGTTCGATCAGCCCGTCCGGATGCTGGAAGACATCGGCGCAGCCCTCGAGATTTCCTGGCCGGTCGCACCGACCGAACGCAAGGCGGACGAAGGCTTTCGTGGATGCGGGCCTGAGAGCGCATGACGAGGTCAGCTCCGTCCAGCCATTGCCCCCCGTGCGTTGAGCGGATGGCGGAGGCATCGGAGAGCCTCGCCGCGGCAAACGGCGAGCGAGATTGGACGAAGCTGTCTTCCATCTCCGACGCCGCGGCAGAGCTGTTTGACGCGCTGAGCTACCGTGCCCGTGCCTTGTTGCCAGACGAGGCTGAATGGGCCCACCAGGTGGCTATGGCGGAGCGGCGACAAGCGCATGCCGTGCTCTACTGGGGCACGTCGCACAAGGTTTTTCCGAACGCCGCTCAAGCGTCCAGCCGGTACCCCTCGGTCGTGCGCAACTGACCTTGAGCTGGCTTCAGTAGTGACGAACTGGTACGCCTTGACCCTGCCGATCGCGCAGGGTGCTACCGGTTTCATGCCTTGACGTTGGTTGACGCCGAAGGCCAAGTTTTGTGGAGCTGGGACGACGAGTCCGCGATGCCACTTGGTGGGTATCGAGCGCGTAAACCAGATGCGCGGGGTCGAACCCTTTGATCGCGTCGGAGATGACCCGCAGATCCACCTGGCGTGGCCCCGGAGTACTTTGCCAGCCCGTACCCTGGTCCTGGGCGTAGAGCGTTTGGACGAGCGCAGGATGTCCGAAATGTCGACGTTGGCGATCTGCTTCACAAGAAAATGAGCGATCGCTTCGCGCCGAGTTTCGCTCTGCGTGCGTGGCGTGGGAAGAAAAAGAGTCCCGGCTGCGTGATGCTATCCGCACCATTGAGGCTGAGAAAGTAGCGTCCGCGCAGATCCAGCAGCAGCTGGCGAGCCTCGCGCAGGCGCAGCAGCGCCATGCTGAAATGACCCACGCCCTGCTGAGGCGAGGGCTTACTGCAAGGCTGCGCCGGCGCCTTCCATCAACGCGTTTCAGGATAGATCCCAGGCAGCAGCTGGAGCTGCTGGACTGGGCTAACCGGTCGCTATCGGGTCACCGGCGATGATCCGGTCTTTGCCTGTGCAAGCGGATAGGGTTCCGCTTTACCCGTCCCGGGTTGGTACGTGGTAACCTGCGCGTGACAACGCGGGAAGCGCCTGCTTAGCCATGCCTGTACCCGGACTACGGTCCGGATGCTTATTGTACAACCCTGCGGGTGAAGGCATGCTCTTCGTCAGGCCCGGGCGCAGTATCCATCGTGGCCTGGAGCAAGGTCACTTCATACCTGTGGGTTTTCCGGTGCCGACCCGGCCCAGTCGCCTTGCGAGCTTTCCGTGTGCTCGGCTGTCGATCAAGCGCGTCAGCAGGGCGCGCGCTGCCTGGGAGCTTTTCAAGGCATGGCGACGTCCGCTGGATACGCTGGGCGGACTTTAAGGCCGGCGTGGCGCAGCATCCTACGTAGCTTCCGAACGTCAGGACTCGCTGGTGCTATCGCGGGTCTATCCGACTGGTACACGATCGGTGACCCTCGCGAAAACAGCTATGACGCGTGGGTAGCCCTCTCCGACGGCATTCGCCAGCGGCCCTCAGCGCAGCAACCCTGCGCTGGGAGGGCTGGCGCGACACCAGCCGCTGATATAACTCTTGTTACCACCTACAATACCGATGAACCATGGCTGCGTCGGTGTTTGGACAGCGTACTCGGCACAGTCGTATCCCCGATTGGGAGCTATGCGTCGCAGACGGATTGCCTCCGCCGGAAAGGCGCACGTCATGAACGCCCTGCCTTAACCAATACGCGGGCCAAAGACAAGCGCATACGCTGGCGCGTTCAACGGCGTGACCAGACGGGCATATCTCAGCAGACTCCAATACCGCGCTGCATATGGCCAAAGGCGAGTACGTTGCCCTGCTTGACCACGATGACGAGCTGCGTACCCACTGGCTCTGCACTCGGTGATCGCCGCACTGCAGCAACATCCGCAATGGAGGTTGATCTATAGCGACGAAGACAAGATTGACGAACGCGGTCGTCGCTATGTTGCCTACATAGAAGCCGGACTGAAACCAGGACCTGCTGCTTTCACCAGAACTGCATCTCGCACCTGGGCGTTTATCAACGTCAGCTTGTATTGGACATCAGCGGCTTTCAGAGGGTTATGAGGATAACCGGAGCTTGGGATTGGCCCTGCGGTGGGTTGAAAAGCTCGGAGCAGAAGAGATGGGACACATCCCGCGCGTGCTGTCTGGCTGGAGAGCAATCCCCGGCTCAACAGCAGTTGGCGTAGCCGGGAAAAGTTATGCCCGAACAGCGGCGATGAAGGCCATCACCGAACATCTGGAGCGTACTGGCGCGGATGCTTTCAGTCAGAGAGCATGACGCTTGCCCGCCTGAGGGGGCGATTTCATTGCGGCTGCCGGAGGACAGGCCCGGTTGCCCAAGGTCAGCCTGATCATCCCCACCCGCGATGGACTGCACCTGCTCAAGCGGTGCATGGATTAAATATTTGCGCTTACCGATTACGACGAGTACGAGGTCATCATCGTGGACAAAGCGCTACAGATTTCACCGAAGCCCGAGACCATAGAATATTTCGAGCAGGTGGTAGCAGACCCTCGGGTACGGGTGCTGGCCTATGACCAACCGTTCAATTATCGGCACTCAACAATTACGCCGTGAGGCAGACCTCCGGCGAGCTGGTGAGCTGATCAATAATGATATCGAGGTCATCTCGCCCTGCTGGCTGCGGGAAATGGCCGGGCACGCCATCCGTCCGGAGATAGGTGCCGTGGGCGCCATGCTCTACACTTCCCGGACAACACGATCCAGCACGCGAGTCATTCTCGGCCTTGGCGGCGTAGCCGGACACGTGCATGGCGGTCATCCTCGCGGGTACGTCGGCCAGATGGGTCGGGCGCAACTGACCCAGAACCTAGGACTGCAGTGTCACCGCCACATACAGCTTGATACGCCGCTCGGTGTTCGAACAGGTTGACGGGCTGGACGAATCGCTGCGCGTGGCTTTCAACGACGTCGACTTCTGCTTACGCATCCGACGCCTGGGATACCGCGAATCTCTGGACGCCGTGTGCCGAACTCTACCATCATGAATCGGCAACCCGAGGCTACGAGGATTCGCCCGAGAAACAGGCCAGGTTTGCCGGCGAAGTCGAGCGCATGCAGATGCTATGGGGCGAGGAACTAGTCAATGATCCAGCCTACAACCCCAACCTGACATTGTCAGGGACCCCCTTCGACCTTGCGTTTCCGCCCCGGAATGCTGTCATGTGATTAGTCGTTCTATCGCGGCCAGCGTTTCTGATCGCTGGCCGCGATGGTTTGCACTTTCACTGCTGGCGGATTGCTGCCATGACGCCTGTCTCTGATTTGCGGTAGGCAACGTGGGCAGGGGGGTCACTGCGGAAAGTGCTCAACAAGAAAAGTGGAGGCTGGCACGGTCAGGTGCCCACGATCGAAGCTGGTCAACTGGTCGAGGCGCCCGCCAATCATTGTCAGGCAGCCCTGCATATTGCAAAGCACCCGTGCCGGCGAGAGATAGCGGGCACCATGCTCGCGAGCAAACGACTCCATGCCTTTCTCCAGCGGAGCTCGGCCTTGCAGTGCTGCGTTGGGAAGCCGCTGATGAAGCTGTCCATCCGCCTTGTACGCATCGTAGATGGTGACGGGAAGGGTTTTTGGCCATTCTGGCAGTTGCCCCACCATGTCAATATGTTGCACGCCATTGAGGCGCAATTGGGCAATCGCCGAAGCGACCCCGGGCTCGATGGCCGGCCACCCCTGGCCTATCCAGTTGGCAGCAATCACAACGCGACTTACCTTCTCCTCGCGTACCCTGCGCATCACTTGCGCATCAAGCTCCTCGCAACGCCTGCCGCCGGACGCGAACTTTAGCGAGGGTGGGCAGCCGACGGCAGTTGCTGCAGGACAGCCTCGCCTTTCCTGCCAGAACATGCTTGTAGCCTGGATAGAGTGCCGCTGCGTAGGAGTCGCCCCACAGTAGTACGACCGGCTTGCCTGGGGCCTTGTCACCATCAGCACATCCCTGAAGCGCCGATGCGGGATCGGTTGCAGTCAGGAAGCAGTGATGTGAGCGATAAACAATGGAGGGGTCGTACTTGAAGGTCGCCAATGCCTGGATCTGTCCAGGAAAACGAGAAGAAAAGCCTGCATTGGCACTAACCACCAGGCCTGCGCCACAAATGACTGCGAGAGGGGCACATACAGCAGCAAGGCGGAATTTCGGGTGCGCTGCGCGTCTGAAGCGTACAGGCTTTTCCACTACCTGATACGTCAACCAAGCCAGAGCAAAACTCAACAGCACAATAGCTGCGATTGCGATCTTGGACGGGTCGCCGCTCTCGTGAATTCGCAGGAAGGTGAGCAGCGGCCAATGCCACAGGTAGAGCGGATAACTGATGAGGCCTACGGCCACCATCCCCCGAAGCGACAAAATTTTCCGGTTTATCCACGCGTCGGGGCCTGCGGATATTAGTAATGTTGCGCCGACTGTCGGCATAAGCGCCCACCAGCCCGGAAACTTGCTGTCCTGGTTCAGCATCACTACTACCAAGGCGATAAACGCGAGCCCCAGGATGGCTTTGGTCTCTGACCACCATCGCGGCGTTGGCTCAGTCACGTTCCGCAATGAGTGGCATGCCAGCAGTCCGCCAATACCCAGTTCCCAGAAACGGCTGAAGGGCGAGTAGAAGGCCGCGACGGTATCCACATGCGTCTGCCACACGCTGAAGGCGAATGACAGCACCACGACGATGGCGAGCATGCCGAGCAGGTGCAATTTCAGGCGATGCGCGAGTAGAAGCAGTAGCGGCCAGATGATATAGAACTGTTCCTCGATTCCCAGTGACCAGAGGTGCAGTAGCGGCTTGCTCAATGCTGCGGCATCGAAGTACCCGGACTCTCGCCAAAGTAGCAGGTTGGAAATAAATGCAGCGCCGCCCGCAACGTGCTTGCCGAGCCTCTCGTACTGGTCGGGAAGCAACATGAGCCAGCCCGCAACACAAACAAACAGAAGTACCGCTACCAGCGCAGGGAAAATCCGTCTTGCCCGACGACTGTAGAACCACCCAAGCGAGAATTTTCCGGCCTCCAGTGCCCTCTGGAGAATGCCTGTGATCAGGAATCCGGAAATAACAAAAAAGATGTCGACGCCTACATAACCGCCGGGCACGACAGTCGGTGCCGCATGAAAGGCTACCACCAGCAGAACAGCAACCGAGCGGAGCCCATCAATATCCGGGCGATACTTCAGCATGATGACTCCCTGAGGTTTTGCAAGTCTTGATTTCGCCAGGCGCCGGGCCTTGATAGCCTTCTCGATAAGAGCCGGTGTCCCGGACGCGGCGCGCCGAACGTGGTAGAGGTCGTGCGATAAGTCTTTTATTGTTCGCGCTGAGGCAATCGCCTCCGCCTGACAATGCGGGGCCAGATGAGAAGCGCGATGAGCGCGAGCAGGGCGGCCACGGTAATGCAGGTTCCCAGGACCAGGCCTTTTGGCCTGTAGGTAATTCGGATCCTTGCCGGGCCCGCTACTGCGACCGCGGGTAGTGCGCCGTAATACCTCTTTACCGGGACTCGCTGCCCATTTACGCGGGCCTCCCAGCCGCTCGACCAAAGCATTGGAATGATCACGTACCCCGATGTCTTGCCGCGATAGGACACCAAAAAATCCTCCGCGTGCTTGACGGATGTATCCACCAGAGTTCCGCTACCAGCCCCGGGTATTGCCGATAGCTCGCCAAGGAAATAGGGCCCGCCAGGCGCCTGCATGTTCTCGAGCAGATAGACGCCGTGATCTTTCTCTAGCACCCTGAATGGACTCTCGTCAGGACGGGGCTCCAATAGCTGAAGGTCCATACAACCGGCGAACGAGGCATTGTCGACCCGCAGTGAGCAGTTTTCTCCGGTCCCCGCGAACGCCCACACGGTCAACTTCTCGGACGGACCTGGATTTCGATAGTTCATATGAATCGCATACTCCCCTTGAGCGAGGCAGGTGGTTCCAGGCAGGTCAAAGGGCTGCAGTGCGTTGTCGCGGATGCCGGAGGCCGCCACTGAACTTGTGCCTTTGACACTGCCGTCGCTCATGCTGACGAGCTGCAACTCAACTTCCCCGTGGAGATTGGCGCGGGCGTAGGTTGCGAGGCGAACGTCGATTGCCGGGATGCAGCTTTGCTGATCGAGCTTGAATGTCTGGATCCATTGATGAGAGGGCAGCGGCGGGAGTGGTTGCCTCTTCGCGCTTTTCCCGTTCGATACCCTGAGCGGTACGCGCTTCAGCAGGGGATTGCCGCCCAGAAGCGCGTAGCGTACGTCGAGTGCGCGCATGGCGGGCGAATCGAAATGGTAGCTGTTCCCCTCGATGCGGGTCGCTGTGGGAGTGGTGAACGGGTGGTCGGCAAGTTGTGCGAGCGTGGGGCGCAACTGCGGAGCCGCAAAGGCGTGAGCGAGCCAGTCGGGAAGCCCGTATGCACCGAGAGTGCCTGAGACCAGGAAGCTGTTGTCTACGATGACGCTCTGGAAGGGGCCGATAGAATTTTGTACGCGGGAGATCAGTGGTGTCGGCGGGTAGCGAATAGGCTGAAGCTACCGGGCCGTTGAACAATCTGAAGAAAGTGATCTGATCTACTGATTGATAGCCACACGCGAGGAGCGCTGCTGTGACAACAGTCCGCCCTGATCCGAACGTTTCGAGGAGGTTGTGAAATCCCCAGGCTGCAGTTGCCGCGAGGCCGATATCCAGCAGAATGATTGCGCGTGACCACGGGTTGTTCGACAGTCCTGGCACCCAACTGAGCGCCTTTACGGGCACGAGTTGGAATACCAGCGTGGCACCCACCACTACCAGACTCAACGCCAACCATGCGACGACCGACTGCTGGCGTCGGAGCAACATGAAGGCACCTACCGGGGCCAGCAGCAGGGGGAGCATTCCCACATACATCGCTCTTTCAACTGATGGTGTCGCCTTCGCGGCCCCCGGAAGGAGAAGCTTCGCGTCAGTCCAGAATCGCAGAGCGCTTCCAGCATCGGCGTGCCGGTAGCCAAAGTCCATGGACCGGAACCAGTCTATGAAGACGATCAGCGGGATGGCGCAAATGGCCAGGGACATCGTAAGGGCAGCGACCATGCCGAGGCAGAGTCGAATGCGGTGCTCACCCCGCGCGCCAGCCAGAATAAGCACATACAGCGCCACCGCGCCCAGGCCGAGCAGAGTAACGAATGGGAATCCGCCGACAATCATCAGGGCTAGCGTGATGACTACCGCCACCAGGTTGCGGGCGGTTTGATCCTTGCTCCATCGATCTGTTGCCCACAGCGACCAGCAAATCCAGATGGACGTAAGGGTATGCGGCCAGTACAGCCAGCCAGCATGGAAGCCGCACAGCATGACTGTGATCCCGCCAAACATCGCGGCCGCGGGCTTGAGATGGCGAGACAGCCACAGGTGCGCGCCAAAGCCGGCGGCAACCAGATTGAACAGGGTTGCCAGATAGAAACCAAAGGCTGGAGTCTTGCCGAGGGCGAAGAGGGCGAGGGCGGGGTTAGTTCCCCGTTTGTAAAATCCTGAATGCCCGGACGTCCGCCCTTGGGTAACGGATTCCAGGTAGGGATGTGTCCCTCACGAACCTGCTTTCTTGCATACAACCACTGGGGCAGCAATACATCCAGAATGTCGGATCGTTGATTGTTGCGTATGTCTGTGGTGTGGGTAACCGAGTGCCAGCCCGGTTGATTAACCAGCAGATCGAACGGGCCAACCGTCTGTGCCTTGAAAGGATTGGCCCCCAGCGCGATCGCCGCAAGCGCGATATAAACGGCCAGGAACGCAACATGCCAATGTCGTCTAGTTGCGTGCGCAGCAATAAGGCTCCTCATGGGTGCTGCTGACTGTTTAGCTTGTAATTGATCTTTTCCAGCAACTTGCGATTGGTCGCGATTAGGTCGCCGATCAAGCCCATCATATATAGCAGCGTGCCCAACGTGACACACAGAGAGGCGAGAATCACCGATTGCACGTGGCCTCACCGCCTTCGCCAATGTAGTAATAAAGAAAACGCCCCGGCGATCAGCCCGATCAGCATGAACACCGAGCCCACCCAAAAGAACAGCGCAAGCGGTCGATAAATAACGAAAACCCGCAGGATCGTTCCCAACGAGCGCCTGACATAGCTGGAGATGCTCTTCACCAGTCGCGAAGGCCGCAGGTCGCCATTGGTGCGGATCGGTACCGAGGCAATCCGCAGGTTGCTCTGGCCGGCCTGGATGATTGTTTCCAGCGTGTACGTATAGGCACTGAACACATTGAGCCGCATTGCCGCATCGCGAGAGATTGCGCGAAAGCCGCTTGGCGCATCGGTCACGTCAGTCTTGCTGGCCATCCTTACGGCCCAACTACCCAAGCGCTGCAGCTTCTTCTTGATCCACGAAAAGTGCTCGGTTTCGTCAATGGGCCGCGCGCCAATGACGATGTCTGCTTCGTGGGCAAGTAGCGGTGCCGTTAACTTCGGGATATCGGCACCACAGTACTGGTTGTCTGCGTCGGTATTGACGATCACATCGGCGCCCAACCTGAGGCATGCATCCAGTCCGGACATGAAGCCGACCGCCAGGCCGCGATTTACCGGATGGCGAACCACATGATGGACGCCATTCTGACGTGCGATTTCCGCCGTATTGTCGGTAGACCCATCGTCGATGATCAGCCACTCGACGGAGTCGAAGCCCTCCACTTCGCGCGGAAGATCGGCGAGAGCGATAGCCAGTGTCTCGGCCTCGTTGAGGCAGGGGATCTGGATGATGAGTTTCATGGCGTAATCCTATGACGCATTAAATTCCTCCGCGGCACTTCGACCGTCAGTCTAATTGGCAGGCAATGCGGGTGTCTGCATCCCACCAATGTCCAGGCCGTGGAAATCCTGACTTGTGGCCGACGCGGATTGCCCCGCGCTCGCATCTATGCGGATGCCGTCCTTAATTTCATGAAGGCGCTTCCGGCCGCAAAATTGAGAAGATCGCCCAAGCTGGTGGCTATCCGCAAGCTCACCACCAGCAGCACAACCTGCGCTGCGGGAAGCGACCCACTCAACCACGCGCTAAGAATCGCTTCCCGGACGCCCAGGCCCGCTGGTGCACCGGGTGCCACGAAACCGAGGATCCAACTGCTGGCGAACGCTCCAGTTAGGAAGACCACGCCAGGTGCGGCAGCGGGGTCAGGGAGCAGCGCTCTTGACACCAGCCAGAGTCCGGCGCCGACCAGAAAAAAGTTGATGGCGTAGGTGGAATAGCACGCGATGATAGTGCGCACATCCAGGCGCAGGGTCATCGATCCCACCTGCACGCCTCCGCTGCTTGAACCTCGCAAGCGAGCCAGCCAGGTCGCCGCCGTTGGTGCAAGGAAGAGCGCCAAGGCCGCTCCCGCCGTGACGGCAACCAGCAACGGGACCCGGTATTCGTTGACCTCCCAGGCGGCGATGGCGGCGGGGGGCGCCCAAAGCAGCGTCAATGCGCTCAGATGAGCGCACGCGACTAGCATCAGGAGCATCTCGTAGGCGATGGAAAACAGCGATGCGGAGAGTGGTATACCTTCTCGGGTCGCGAGGGCGACCCGGCCGATGTGTTGGGCCACATTCCCAGGCAGATACTTGCCGAACTGGGTGGTCGCCAGGATGGGTAGCATCCTCCTGTAGTGGGCGGGCTGCGCCATTGCACCAAGCAGCCACGTCCATGCTCCTGCGGTAGTGGGAATCAAGAGCATGTAGAGCAGGGTCATCACGCCCATGCTTGCCAAGACGTAGCCGTCAAGTAGGCCGGACAGATCCTTCCCGGACAGCGCGTGAGAGGCGTATCGCAGAAAGTAGAGCGCGGCGGCAAGCGCGAAAAGCCATCCGAACAGGCGCAACAACGCCCGTTTCACGCCGCACGGGCCCTAAGCAGATATCCGTTTCCGAAAGGGAGTTGGCTGCTCATCGCCTGTGCAGCAAAAGCGGCCCGAAGCGCAAGCGGCCAGGCAGGGATCGCATGGCTGGATACCAGCGCATTACATGGCCCCGCTCGATGCCGCTGCGATTGCTATTGGCCTGATGATCGTCCGGGACTCGCGCGCCCTCCAACCTGCGCCGTATACCGCGCGCCTGCATCTGCTCTGTAATGATCCCTAGGGGAAAGCCAAAGCACTCGACGTGCTCGATCCGCAGGCCAGCTTCCGAGACAACCTTGGTGAGATCGTTTTTCCGGTATCTCCGATAGTGACCGGCCCATTCATCCGCGGCGCTCCACAACCTCGGGTGCGCCGGTACGGAGATGAGCATCGTGCCCCCTGGCGCCAGCCAAGTGGCCCATTGTTGGATTGCTGCGGCGTCGTCCTCGATGTGCTCGAGAACCTCAAAAGCCATCACCAACGGAAAGCGTCCCTTCCAGACAGGATCAGGAAATTCATGTACGCCGACGTGCTGTCCGCTCTGGGCATTGATCACACCGATGAGCTCGCGCGCTTCAGGCGAGCTCTCCAGTGCCTGGCAACGGAAGCCTCGTGCCGAAAGCTCCTGCAGCAGCATGCCGGCACCAGCACCGATCTCAATCACTTCGCACGGCTCGGTATCCCTCAACTGCCGCATGATGCGTTGGCGGCGAAGGAGGTAGCGTGGTGCTGGTACCCAGCCGTTTTCCGGGGCAGCAGGCCCGAGCAGGGGGGTCACTTCCATGGGTTAGGATTCCAGCCGGAGATGGCTTTTTAGCAGTTGGATACATTGCCGACCGACAGCCTCGGCATTGATGCGGGACAGAAGTGCATCATGACAGGGTTCCCGCTGGCGTTTCGCCGAGGCGAGATTGCGCACAGCGTTGGCGAGCGAGTTTGGATCGTACGCGTCTATGAGGTTGACGCAGGGAGGCTGGTGCGCCAACAGTTCACGAATGGCGGATGAGTCCCGGGTGATCAGCGGGCGGCCCATCGCCACTATCTGGAAGACCTTGTTGGGGATCACGCTGGCCGCCTTCTCGGAAGTGCCGAAGATGCCCAGGCAGACATCTGCTCTGGCAATTCGCCGATGGAGCTGGCCATAGTCGACCCAGGTGTCCCAATGCAGCCTCGGCAACGGCTGCTCCGCGAGAAGCCCCTGGATGCGGGCGGCCTCCTGCCCCTTGCCTATAAGCTGCCATTCGATATTTTCATCTCGGGTAGCCCGTGCGGCTCGCACGATGGTCTCGATCCCGTGCAGCGGGATGAACTGGCCATAGAACAAAACTTTGAGGGGCTTGGTTCCGGCCTCACCATTGGGGTCAACGGGCGTTGCTGACCGCGTGTGGAAGTGCTCGGTCTCCACGCCCACCCAGACTGCACCCGAGCTCTCAGTTGGCATCCCGAACAAGGCCTCTACGCGCCTGGCGTGTGCCTGCGTATCCAGAAAAACGAGATCGGCCCGATGTAGTGCGAATCGCTCCAAGGCGTGGAGCAGCCGCGCCGGAAGTCCTGTCCGACGAAGCAGTTGGCGATCCTCCACCACGGTGTCGTAGATGGACATGAACATGTCCCAGACCAACGGGATGCCCCGGATCCTGGCGATGGGCGCGGCGACGAGCATATCGATGAGCCCCGGAAAGCCCACCAGGATGACATCCGGCCGGGGGGCGCGCGCCAACTTCCAGGCCAACCGGGGGTAAGCCAGCAGCCAGCGCAGCACGATCCAGAGGCGCCCGACGCCCCGGATCTGCGACTTGTCGACCACGCCTTTCCAGATGTCGGCTTGTCGCTCGATCACCTCGACGCCGTTGCGACGCAAACCCTCGATCAGGATCCGTGCCCGTGGCTTGCTGGTGTCGTACGTTCCCCAGCAAAGGACGCGCATGAGTTCAGGGCCCCATGGTGGCGACGTGACGATGCATCACTCAGCCCAGCGCCTGCTCCAGCTCCGGCAGCGATCTTGAACAGGTCCCCCACCAGGCCGATGTCGGCCACCTCGAAGATCGGCGCCTCGGCGTCCTTGTTGATCGCCACGATGGTGCCGGCGTCCTTGATGCCGGTCAGGTGCTGGATGGCGCCGGAGATGCCGATGGCCATGTACAGCTCGGGTGCGATGATCTTGCCGGTCTGGCCGACCTGCATCTCGTTCGGCACGTAGCCGGCATCGACCGCGGCGCGCGAGGCGCCCACCGCCGCACCGAGCTTGTCGGCGAACTTGTAGATGATGTCGAAGTTTTCCTTCGAGCCCACGCCGCGGCCGCCGGAGACCACCTTGTTGGCGCTCTGCAGGTCGGGGCGGTCGCTCTTGCCCTGCTGCAGTTCGACGAAGCGGGTGTGCGACGGAAGCGTGGCTTCGACCGACAGCGCCTCGACCGGGGCGCTGTTGCCGCCCTGGGCGGCGGCCGGCCAGGAGGCGGTGCGGATGGTCGCCACCACGGTATGGCTGGCGTCGGCCTCGACCGTGATGATGGCGTTGCCGGCGTAGATCGGGCGCTTGAAGATATGGCTGCCTTCCACGCTCATCACGTCGCTGACCTGGGCTACGCCCAGCAGCGCGGCCACGCGCGGGGCAAGGTCCTTGCCGAAGGTGCTGGAGGGTGCGAACACGTGGCTGTAGCCGTCGGCGGCCTTGGCGATCTGCGGCGCCAGTACGGCGGCCAGCGGGTGGGCGTTCTCGGCGCGGGCGATGGTCAGCACGCGGCTGACGCCTTCGAGCTTGGCTGCTTCGGCGGCAATGGCGTCAGCGTTGTCGGCCAGCACCAGCACGTCGATGGCTTCGGGCTTGACTGCGATCGCGGCGCTCACGGCACGCGCGGTGGAGGAGTTCAGCTGGCCGCCGAGGTGTTCAGCGATGACGAGGACTTTGCTCATGGTGGCGTTCCTTTGTTTGCGTTCCTGGGGAGCGGGCTTCGGGCCGACGGTCTGTAACGGCGGACAGGCCGAGAGCATCGCGGCTGAAGCCGCTCCTACAGGAGGCGCGGAATGAGGTTAAAGCAGGCCTTTCTGCTTGAGTGCGGCGACCAGCTCGGCGGCGTCGTTGACCATCACGCCCTTGCTGCGCTTGGGCGGCGCGGCGTAGTGGGTGGTCTTGAGGTGGTCGTGCGCTTCCACGCCCAGCGAGTCGAACTCGATGCTGTCGATCGGCTTGGACTTGGCCTTCATGATGTCCGGCAGCTTGATGAAGCGCGGCTCGTTCAGGCGCAGGTCGGTGGTGATGACCGCCGGCAGCTCGGCTTCGATCACTTCCAGGCCGGCATCCACCTCGCGGGTCACCGTGGCCTTGCCGTCGGCGATCTCGACCTTGCCGGCGAAGGTGGCCTGCGGGCGGTCCCACAGCGCGGCCAGCATCTGGCCGGTCTGGTTGGCGTCGTCGTCGATCGCCTGCTTGCCCAGGATCACCAGGCCCGGCTGCTCCTTCTCCACCAGCTTCAGGAACACCCGCGCGGCGGTGAGCGGCTGGACCGCTTCGGCGGTGACCACGTGGATGGCGCGGTTGGCGCCCATCGCCAGGCCGTTGCGCAGGTGGGCGGTGAGGTCGGCCGGGCCGATGCCGACCACGATCACTTCCTCGGCCACGCCTTTCTCGCGCAGGCGCAAGGCTTCTTCCAGCGCAATGTCGTCGAACGGATTGGCGGACAGCTTCACGCCGTCGGTGACCACGCCACTGTTGTCGGGTTTCACCTGGATGCGCACGTTGTAGTCCACGACGCGCTTGTAGCCGACCAGAATCTTCATGTGCTGTTTCCTGTCTCGTTGACTGCCCCTGCGGGGGCGCGTGACTTCCCATTCTACCCGGCATCAAACGATTGCATGAAGGACGGCTGCGTGAAGCGTCGGGCGGCCCGCCTCAGCCACTTCGGCGGGCGTAGGGGTAAGGTGCGTCGGGGCTGCTGGCGAGCCCCAGCAGATCGGTAGCGCCAATGGTCCGAAAACCTGCGGCGCGGGCACTCAGGCAGAACGTGCGTTCCACCGCGTGCGCCAGGGTGCCGTCGAGCTGGCCGGCCTCTGGTTCGAAATCGGCGATTTCCAGGTGGGCATCCAGAACGGGCCGAAGCGCTGCTGGTCGCGACCAGAACATGCTGCCAGCGATGAAATGGCCCTTATCGTCCGTTGGCTCGGAGATGCCGAGTCGGCGGGTGAGGTAGTCGACATTTGCCCGATTGGCACCCCAATAGTGATGTTGCGGTTGCAGGTGGCCTTCTGCATATACCAGCCCCAGATCGGCGTTCTCCCGGAATGCGGTGACGATGCGTTCGGCGCGCGCGCGAGATAGCAGGCGCTCAAGCAGCTCACGGCGCCAGATATCGCCGTCCTCGCGATGAGTGGAGCGCTTGCCATGCAGCTTCAACACTGTGGTGACGCCCTCGTCGAGCAGACGATTGGCCACGTGAAGGAACGGCAGGATGTCGCGGCCGCGGTTTTCGAACACCCTGAGTTCCGCCTGAAGGCCAAGTACCGCGATGCGTTCGCGGACGAGGGATTCGCGTTCCTCGGCGGTGGTGATGATGACGCGCCAGTCGATTCCGCTTGCGAGCAAGGCCACCACCAGCTCATCCAGCAGCTCCGGATACCAGATGTGGATGACCGCGCACGGGCGCTCGTCCGCTTGGCGCGGCGGCTGCAGTGCGGCGCGAGTGGCCTCAAGCCAGCCATGCCCGAGCCGACTGTCAGGCTCCAGCAGGGCACCTTCGGCCCACTCGTTCCACGCGTTGACGAACACCATCGGCTGGGTTGGGAACCGACGTCGGGCCGTGTTTACGGCGTGGCGAAGCCAGTCGCGATAGCCGCGGGGCGAGGCGTGCGCGAACACGCGACCACGGCCGCTGCGGCGCGGCTCGTTGTCCCAGCCGCAGTTGACCCCCGGGTAGCGCGGATACGCAGGGTCGTCCTGCGCCATGGCATCGCGGGCAAGCACGCGCCAGTCGTACACATCGCCGCCGTAGTCGGGGTTGAGCAGCCGCTGGTGCGCGGTAATAGGCGTGGGCGTGGTGTTGTTGGGAGGAAACTCCACTGCCGCGTCGAAGCCAATGCTGCGCGGGTCCACTCGATCGAAGCTCTGCACATACGCCAGATGAAGTTCACCGATGCCGTTGGCACGGCACCAGTCGCGCCAGCGACGAGCGGTGGCCTTTGCATCCGGTAGCAGGCCGGGGCGATACACCAGCAGCAACGGCTTGCCATCCACGCGCAGGTAGCGCGGATCGGCCAGGTAGGCCGACAGGTACTTGATGAAAGCGATATCGTCCGCATCGCTGTGCTGCTGGGCGATCAGGATGTCATCGGCGCGGCCGTTCCAGCGGCGCGACCAGTTCTCGTTTGCCCAGCACAGGCACAGTGGTAGATCCAGCGTGGGATCGGCCAGCCATTGTTGCAGTGGTGCCTCGAGCAGGGTCTTGCCGGCAAACCAGTAAAAGTAGCTGCAGAACGCCCCGATGCCGTACTCGCGCGCCAGCGTCATCTGCTGCCGCATCACGCTGGGCAGGCGCAAGTCGTAGAAGCCCAGTGAACCTGGCAGGCGCGGCTGGTTGTGGCCTTCGAACTGCGGCAGCGCACGCGTCACGTTGTGCCATTCGGTGAAACCCTCACCCCACCAGGCGTTGTTTTCCGGGATGGGATGGAACTGGGGCAGGTAGAACGCCACCACGGTTGCCGGCAATGCAGCCGGTAGCGTGTCGCTGCGGTGCGCCACGTAGCCGACGGCCGGCCCGCCAATCATCTGTCGCGCGCGACGCGGCGAGCTGTCGCCCGGCGCGATCGCCCGGCCGCGTGGTCCTGCCGGCAGCAGCTCCTGGTAGCGGTCGAGAAAGCGCTGGCGCCAGCGGTCCCGCGCGCTCGCCGGCATTGGCGTCAGGCGGAAACCCGTTTGCAACACGGCGAACAGGCAGCGTTTGGCGAAGTCACGTGGCGACATGGGCGGCTATCAAAGGCAATGGACGAGCATCGCGGGTGACCTGCTCGAGGTCAATCCAGCACCCGATGCAGTACGGCGGCAGCGGCGGCAGCGGAGAAGTGTTGGCGTACGTTGGCAAGGCCGAGGTCGGAAAGGCGCTGCCAAAGCGCGTGGTCACCCTGCAGGCGCAGCACGGCGTCGACGAACGTTGCGGCATCGTCGGCCACCAGGACATCGACGCCGTCGGTAAGCTGCATGCCTTCGGTGGCAATCGATGTTGCGATGACCGGTACGCCATGGCTCATCGCCATGTTGATCTTGCCCTTCACGCCGGCGCCAAAACGCAGCGGCGCCAGGCTGGCGAGGCAGCCGTCCAGCCATGGCGTCAGATCAGCCACACGGCCATGGAGCTCGAGTCCGGCTGCCTTCAATTCGGATCGCGCGCTGTCGGGCACGTCGCCCAGCACGTGTACGCAGATCGACGGTAGCGCTGTGCGCAGTCTCGGCAGGATCTCGTTGGCCAGCCAGCGCACGGCATCGCCGTTGGGAGGGTGGCCAAAACCGCCGATGAAGACCAGGTCTTGCCGCGCGGCATGGGGCTGCCGGCAGCCATGGACTTCATGGATGTTGGACAGCAGCTCAACTCGAGCTTGCGGCAGCATCTGCCTCAGCAACGACTGCTCGTGCGGGCTGACCACGAAGCTCACGTCGCTGGCCGCGATCAGGGCCAGTTCGCTGCGCTGCGACACCTGTGCCTGCCGGCCCATGGAGGCGTTGCCAATGAGGTTCGCGGCGCGCTGTTCGCGCAGGAAATGCAGATCCACGGTGTCGAACAGCAGGCGCGCCTGCGGCGCGTGTTTGCGAACGAGCTCCGCGTACTGGCCGGCTACGGTGTGCCGGCACAGCATCACGGCATGCAGATCTCGGCCGTGCTTGCGCAACCAGCCGGGCAGGTCCGATACCCAGGGGCGAGGCATCACTTCCACCCCGATGGCGCCGAGCGTAGCCAGTTCGCCTGCACTGGCTCGGCCATCGTCGGGCAGGAATCGCACGTGCCAGCCCTGTTCGACGAGCAGGCGGAAAATGGCGCACAGCCTAAGCGATCCGGAGTCGCGGGTCGCATCCGGGGTCATCGCATCTACCACCAGGATCTGACCGCGTCGCCGCTGATGAATGGCTTGCGGCAGGGGTGTGCCTACCCCTGGCTGCCTGGCTACGGCGGCAGCCCACTTCCGCGCGAACGTGGCCTGGTTGATCACCTGGTGCCGCTTGATTCCGCTGGCCAGATCGGTGCCGGAGCTGATGCCCTCGCAATGGATCACCGTGCTGGCAGGCTCATAGTACGCGCGTAGCCCGGCCTCGCGCACGGCAAAAGCCAGGTCGGTGTCCTCGTAGTAGGCCGGCGCGTAGCGTGCATCGAAGCCGCCCACGGCATGGAACAGTTCGGTCCGGACCATCAGCGCCGCGCCGGACACATAGTCGGTCTCGCGACGGTAACCGTAGGCCGGATCGTCCCGGGGCTCGAAGCGGCCAACGTTCCAGCAACTGCCATCGGTGAACACCAGTCCGCCGGCTTCCTGCAGGCGGCCGTCCGGGTAGACAAGCCGGCTGCCGGCGATGCCGCAGTCCGCGCGCTCTGCGAAACAGCCAAGCAACGCGTCGAGCCAGCCCGGCGTGACCTGGGTGTCGTTGTTGAGAAATAACAGGAACTCGCCCCTTGCGGCCTTCGCCCCGGCATTACTGCTGCCGATGAAGCCAAGATTGCGTTCGTTCCTTATCAGGCGCAGGCCCGCGATCCGGGCGAGCGTGGCCGCACTGTCGTCGGGCGAGGCATCGTCCACGACGATCACTTCGAACGGCGCCTGCGCACCGTGTCGGAGGATCGAGCGCAGGCAGGCCAGCGTGTAGGGCAGCTTGCCATGCACCGGCACAATTACGGAGACCTTTGGGCTGGAACTTGTCGGCATTGCAAAGGGGGCGAACGGTTGCTCCAGCGGCAGCAGAGCCAGCGAATCGTCGCTAGTCGGACGGCGGCGAAACTCCCGCGCGATACGCAGCACGGTGCCGCGCCAGCCGCGCAGCGCCACGCTGCCGCGCATCCGTTGCAGCAGATAGTTGGTGCGCTTGAGGCGCCAGTGGAGCTTGCCGATCAATGCGAACCCCGTTGACCTACAGATTCTGGTAATTCGGCCCCGAGCCGCCTTCGGGCGTGACCCAGTTGATGATCTCGTACGGGTCCTTGATGTCGCAGGTCTTGCAGTGCACGCAGTTGGCGGCATTGATCTGCAGCCGCTTGCCACCCTCGTCCTCGACGATCTCGTAGACATTGGCCGGGCAGAAGCGCTGGCAGGGGTTGCCGTACTCCACCGTGCAGCGGTCGATGCAGATGCTGGTGTCGGCCACGTGCAGGTGGACCGGCTGGTCCTCGTCGTGCTCGGTGGCGGCGAAGTACACCCCGGCCAGGCGATCGCGCGGCGGAAGGTCGCGCTGGCGGTAGTCGCGCTTGGGCGCCTCGTACTCGCCCAGCTTTTCCATCTGGCACCAGTCCGGTTTGTTCTTCAGCGTCCAGGGCGAGCGACCGCCGGTGGCGGTTTCCCAGGCGGCGTTGGCCAGGCCGAACCAGAAGCCCTTCTTGAAGCCGGGCTTGACGTTGCGCACTTTCCTGCAGCTCGGCCATTACCGCCGAGTCGCGCAGCTGGGCGTCGAAGCCGGCCGGTTGCAGATCGTGCGCGGCCAGGTGCTCGGCCGCCAGCATGCCGCTCCTGATTGCCTGGTGAGTGCCCTTGATCTTGGGCACGTTGAGCAGGCCGGCGGTGTCGCCGATCAGCAGCGCGCCGGGCATCTCCACCTTCGGCAGCGACTGGTAGCCGCCGGTGACGATGGCACGGGCACCTGCTGAGACGATCTCGCCGCCTTCCAGCAACGGCTTGACCGAGGGGTGGTTCTTCCACTGCTGGAAGGCCTCCCATGGCATGTAGTTCGGGTCGCGGTAGTCCAGCCCGCTGACGTAGCCCAGCGCGATGCGGTCGCCGTCCAGGTGATACAGGAAGCTGCCGCCGTAGGTGTGGTTGTCCGCTGGCCAGCCGACGCTGTGCACGATCTTGCCGGGGCTGACCCGGCCGGCGGGGACCTGCCACAGCTCCTTGATGCCGATGGAGAAGCCCTGCGGGTCCGAATCCTTGTCCAGTTCGAAGCGCTTGATCAGCTGCTTGGTCAGGCTGCCACGCGCGCCTTCGGCCAGTACGGTGACCTTCGCCTTGATGTCGATGCCCTGGGTGTAGCCACTCTTGTGCGAGCCGTCGCGGGCCACGCCCATGTCGCCGATCCGCACGCCGGCCACCGAGCCGTCCTCGTTATATACGGTGTCCGCCGCAGCGAAGCCCGGAAACACGTCCACGCCGAGCGCTTCGGCCTGCGGCGCCAGCCAGGCGCACATGGCGCCCAGCGACACGATGAAGTTGCCATGGTTGTTCATCCCCGGCGGCACCGGCAGCTTGCGCCCGCCGTCGGCGCTGAGCAGCCAGAACTCGTCCTCGGTGGCGGGTACGCAGATCGGCGGCGGGTTGTCGCGCCAGCCCGGCAGCAGCGCATCCAGCGGCTGCGGCTCGATCACCGCGCCGGACAGGATCTGCGCGCCCACGGTGGAGGCCTTCTCGATCACGCAGACGGTGGTGTCCGGCTTGAGCTGCTTGAGGCGGATGGCGAACGACAGCCCGGCCGGGCCGGCGCCCACCACCACCACGTCGTATTCCATCGTTTCGCGTTCGCTCATGGCGGGCTCCGTCGTGCGTCAATGGGTAAGGGGCGGGCACGAGCCTCGCCGATCTGCCATTGTCCGTATTCATGCGCCAACCGGCAAACCGGACCGGACGCTTGCAATCGTTTCACCCGCCATGGCGATAATCACGTCAATGACATGTAAGGAAAGCTGCATGAATCCAATGCCGCCGATCGCCGACCAGGACATGCGTCGCGCCACGGTCTGCCAGTTGCTGCATTGGCTGGCCTCCGGACGGGTCAGCCCGCAGGGGCTGGCGGATGTCTACCAGGAGGCCATCGAGCGCATCAATCCCCAGGTCAACGCCTATGTCGATCTGCGCTCGGCGATGCTGCAGGAACAGGCCCAGACCGCCGAGCGGCGTCGCCGGGCCGGGGTGATCGGGCGTCTGGACGGTATCCCCATCGCGGTGAAGGACAACTTCGACATCGCCGGCTGGCCGACCCGGGCCGGTTTGCCCACGCGCGACGCGCCGGTGCGGCATGACGCGCATGTGGTGGCACGTCTGCGCGCGTCCGGCGCGGTGCTGGTGGGCAAGACCAATATGGACGAGGGTGCGTTGGGGGTCATCACCGACAACCCGCACTTCGGTCCCACGCGCAACCCGTACCGGCTCGACTGCAGTGCCGGCGGCTCCTCCGGCGGAGCGGCCGCGGCCGTGGCCGCAGGTCTGGCCGCGGCCGCGGTGGGTACCGACAGCCTCGGTTCGATCCGCATTCCGGCCAGCTATTGCGGCCTCTATGCACTGAAGCCGACGCACGGCGAAATATCTGCCCGTGGCGTGGTGCCGGCGGCGCGCCGGCTGGATGCGGTCGGCCTGCTTGCGCGCAGCGTCGAGGACCTGACCGTGCTGTTGCAGGTGCTTGCCGGGTACGATGCCGACGATGCGCGTTCGCGCCGCCGCCGCGTCGCATTCTCGCTGCCGGACTGGGAGCCGGGAAACCTGCGCGCGGGCCTGCTGCCGGACCTGGCGGGGTTGGGCGTGCAAGCGGAGGTGATCGAGGTGTTCGAGGCGGCGCTGGCGCGCCTGCCGCATGCGCTGGGCGACCGCCGCATCGTCGACTTCGACGACTGGAACTTCGCGCGCACCCGCCGCGCCGGCCTGCTGTTGATGGAGGCCGAGATGCTGGGCACCTTCGCCGATGACCTGCGGGACACCGCGCACCCGGTCTCGCCGCTTTTCCGCGACATGCTCGGCTATGCCGCGGGCAAGAGCGCGGCCGACTATGCCTCGGCCGACCGGGTTCTGGATGCCGCCACCTTGAAGATGCGCCGGCTGTTTGGCCAGGTCGACGTGCTGGTGCTGCCGACCACGCCCCAGGGCGCGTTCCCTCTGGACGGGCCGGCGCCCGATTCGATCGCCGACCTCACCAGCTTCGCCAGCCTGGCCGGCTGCCCGGCGGTGAGTCTGCCGATGGGAACCCTGCCGAACGGTCTGCCCATCGGCCTGCAACTGGTCGGTGCGCGAGGCTCGGACCTGCGCCTGCTGGAACTGGCCGCCGCTTGTGCCTCCACCCTGGACGCCGAGCCGGCGTATCCGGCGATCGCCTGAGTGGCGTCCGGGAGGGCGCGCGGTCCTCGTCATGCGCGTCGTCCCGGAGCAGGCTGTTCGTGTCCGGCTATCGTTGAACCGGCGCGGTATTGCCCAGGCCATGCCCCCGCGGCTGGTGGGCTCCCGTTGTGCCGGGCACCAGTGAGCCAAGGCCGGGGTCCAGTGCCTTGAGCTCGGTGGTCCGACACGCCATGGACTGTCGGTCGAAGTATTCCTTGTTGGCCTGCGCCATGAACGACGGACCCCACAACGACAAGCGATGGCAGGCGCTGACGCTGCCGGGGGCGGCCATCGACTGGGTGCCGCACTGGCTGGGTGACGGCGAAGCGGACACGCTGTTTACCACCCTGCACCAGGGCATCGGCTGGGAGCGTCATCGCATCCGCCTGTTCGGTCGCAGCCTGGAGGTGCCCCGGCTGAGCTGCTGGATCGGCGACACCGGCGCCGCTTACACCTATTCGGGTAGTCGCTTCGAACCTCGACCCTGGCCGTCGGCATTGCAGGATCTGCGCCGGCGCGTCGAACATGCCTGCGGCGCGCGCTTCAACAGCGTGCTGGCCAACCTGTATCGCGATGGTCGCGACAGCATGGGCTGGCACAGCGACGATGAGCCGGAACTCGGCCCGACGCCGGTCATCGCCTCGCTCAGCCTGGGCGGCGAGCGCCGGTTCCGGCTGCGACGTCGATTGCCACGGGGCGTCAAACCCGGCCCGGAGGACTCGCTGGAACTGCACCTGCCGCACGGCAGCCTGCTGCGCATGGCAGGGGACACCCAGCGCCTGTATCGGCACGACCTGCCGCGGACGAAGGCTGCCGTAGCCGCGCGGATCAACCTCACCTTCCGCTGGGTCGAGACCGACACCGCAGCCTGATCGGGTCGCTGGAGCGGGTTGGATTGTGCGCGGGTGGCGGCGATAATCGCCCTTTCCCCAAGGTGTTTCCCGCGATGACCGAGCAGACCGTTCTCAACGCCACCCACCGCGAAGCGGGTGCCCGCATGGTCGATTTCGGCGGCTGGGACATGCCGATCAACTACGGTTCGCAGATCGAGGAGCATCACGCGGTTCGCCGTGACGCGGGAATGTTCGACGTCTCGCACATGACCGTGGTCGACCTGCACGGCGCGCGCACCCGGGAGTTCCTGCGCTATCTGCTGGCCAACAACGTCGACAAGCTCAAGACCCAGGGCAAGGCCCTGTACTCGTGCATGCTCAACGAGCAGGGCGGCGTCATCGACGACCTGATCGTCTACTTCTTCGACGATGCCCACTACCGGCTGGTGGTGAACGCCTCCACGCGGGAGAAGGACCTGGCCTGGATCGAACGGCAGGCCCGGGCGTTCGAGGTCGAGGTCCACGAGCGTCCGGACTTCGCCATGATCGCGGTGCAGGGTCCGCAGGCACGGGGCAGGGTGATCGGCCTGCTGCAGGAGCTCGACCGCGAGCGGATCGAGAAGCTTGGCAAGTTCAGTGCCGCGGCGGCGCAGGGCCCGCATGGCATGCCGTTGTTCGTGGCGCGCACCGGTTATACCGGCGAGGACGGCTTCGAGATCATGCTGCCCAACGAGCATGCGGTCGCCTTGTGGCAGGCGCTGGTGGCCGCGGGAGTCGTCCCGGCGGGCCTCGGCGCGCGCGATACCCTGCGCCTGGAGGCGGGCATGAACCTGTACGGACAGGACATGGACGAGACCGTCTCGCCCTGGGAAGCCAATCTGGGCTGGACGATCGCCCTGGATGACGGGCGCGACTTCATCGGCCGCGCCGCCCTGGAAGCGCAGAAGGCGGCCGGAGTCCCGCGCGTGATGGTCGGCCTGGTGCTCGACGACAAGGGCGTGTTGCGCCATGGGCAGAAGGTGCTGACCGATCACGGCGAGGGCGAGGTCCTGTCGGGCAGCTTCTCGCCCACCCTGGGCAAGGCCGTGGCATTCGCGCGCATCCCTGCCGGCGAGCCGGGCGACATCCGCGTGGATATCCGCGGTCGCGAAGTGCCGGTGCGCCGTGTGAAGTACCCGTTCGTGCGTGACGGCAAGCCCTGCGAAGGGATCTGAATCGCGCCGTCTGCCATCCCTCGCCCGTGCCCTGGCGACAGTGGATTGGTTAGAATCGGCGCACGCTTGACGGTTTCGGCCATGGCCGAAACCGCTCCCCCACACCTGACGACTGGACCTGACCATGCGCGAAATTCCCGGCGATCTGAAATTCCTCAAGTCCCACGAGTGGGCACGCGTCGAAGACGATGGCCTGATCCGGGTCGGCATCTCCGACCACGCACAAGGTCAGCTCGGCGACCTGGTCTACGTGGAGCTGCCCGAAGTGGGCGCGAGCGTCCAGGCTGGCACCGGTGTTGCGGTCGTGGAATCGGTCAAGGCTGCCTCGGACATCTACTCGCCGGTGTCGGGCGAAATCGTCTCGGTCAACGAGGCGCTCGGCGACAAGCCCGAGATCATCAACGAGGATGCCTACGGAGAAGGCTGGATCTTCCTGGTTCGTGCCAGCGATCGCGAGGAACTCAATGAGCTGCTCGACGCCGATGCCTACGGCGAGCTGATCGAGGACGAGGATCACTGAGTTTGCCCGCTCAACCGGTACCGAACAGACGGCCGCGAAAGCGGCCGTCTTGCTGTCGGCATGGGAGCGAGAACGCAAGGAAGCCGTTCATCGCAACTTCCGCAACCCGGTTGCCCGGGCCCATCCGGTCCTGCCCGAAGTGCACGCCGCTCGCGGCCAAGGCGGTCCGGAGTGTCTTCCGCGAAAATTTTTTTGCTGTGGCAAAAGGGCTGCTTTGCCTCCGCCCGTGGCAGCTGGCGTGCGGCCCGGTTGATGGACCCTGCAGCGTGCGATACGTGCCTGTCGTACGCCTTTGTCGTGGCACGACGGCCCGCAAACCCATGCCTGGAGCGGACTTGCCGTCAGACATGAAAAACGGCGACGGAAAGTGTGAGACGTTTAGACGTCCATATAATATGCGCGGCGAAGCGGGGCCGACCCTTTCGATATGCGCTTTTACGGCTGCCCGGGCGGTGGTCGCAGGCCATTCTTTTCCGGCTAAAATCAATTGACAGGAGATTTCTTCAGGAATAGCTTTCGGTTCAAGTTACGGGGATCGGGCACCATGGCAACAACGAAATTCATAAGACCTTATGTCGAGCACGGCGAAAAGGCCGGGGCAGTCCGCAAGATCACCGTATCGATTCCATTGCACGTGTTACGCCCGCTCTCGGATGAGCGCACCCGTCGTCAAGTGAACAACCTTCGGCACGCCACCAACAGCGACTTGCTGGTGGAGGCGTTCCTGCATGCTTTTACTGGGCAACCACTGCCAACTGATGAGGAGCTGAGACGAACCATGGCCACTGCCAAGAAAACCGCTGCAAAGAAGCCCGCCGCCAAGAAACCGGCTGCGAAGAAGTCCGCCGTCAAGAAGGTTGCCGCCAAGAAGCCGGTAGCCAAGAAGCCGGCCGTGAAGAAGTCCGCCGCCAAGAAGCCGGCGGCCAAGAAGGTTGCCGCCAAGAAGCCGGCAGCCGCGAAGAAGGCCTCGGCCAAGAAGGTCGCGGCAAAGAAGCCGGTAGCGAAGAAGCCCGCCGCCAAGAAGGCTGCCCCGAAGAAGGCCGCTGCCAAGAAGCCGGCGGCCGCCAAGAAGGCCGCCGTGAAGAAGGTGGCTGTGAAGAAGGTAGCCGCCAAGAAGGCTGCCCCGAAGAAAGCCACTGCCAAGAAAGCTGCACCGGCCAAGGTGACCAAGGCCACCAAGGCATCGAAGTCCAGGAAGTAAGCGTCAACAATAATTAGCCGTTGCAATACTTCCCTCCCTGCGGTGCCCAGCGCAGGGAGGGTATTTCGGCAAGCAAGCATCCATCCCGGCCACTGGCCGGGATGCTTCGTTCCGGGGACCGGTGAAGCAACCCGACCCCGCGCCCGCAGCGCTCGTCCATCCATCGCAGCCGACCTGCAGTGCGTCCGCGCATCGGCTTTTTCGCGGCCATCGCTCATTGCCGTGCCGTGCCATAGCGGTTACCTTTTGCCCATCCGCGCCGCGGTGGACCCAGGGGGGCCGCCGCTCCTGGTATTACAGGGGGAAAAAGCGCGGGTATCTGTTGTCACTCGAAGGTGAGACCCATGGATACCCGGAAACGTCGTTGCGCGCGCAGCCAGGTGCGCGGGGCCGTTCGGCCTACCGTCATTATTGTTGTCGCCGTATTTGCCTTGCTGGCAGTGGCGGCGTGGTTCCTGATCATCCAGCCGCATGAAGAGATCGTCATGCAGGATGCCGGAGGCCATCCCTCCACGCCGGTGAGTGCCGGCAAGGTGGCGGCGCCGCCCCCGGCCAATGTCGAGGCTATGGGCCTGGAGCAGCTGCTTGCCGAGGCCCGCAAGGCGATGAACGAGCAGCGCGTGCTGGCCCCGGCCGGCAACAACGCGTACGAGTTCTATCTGAAAGCGCTGGAAAAGCAGCCGGGCAACCCGGTCGCCACCGATGCGTTGCGCGAGACTTTCCCGTTCGCCGCCAGTGGCGCCGAGCAGGCGATCAATTCGCGCGACTTCAACGAAGCGCAGCGGGAGATCAACCTGCTGGCCAAGGCCGATCCGGCCAACTACACGCTGACCATCCTGCGCTCCAAGCTCGACGCCCAGCGCAAGCTGCTCGATCGCGAACAGCAGCAGGAACTGGACCAGCAGAAGCAGCAGCAGCTTGCCGCGGAGAAGGCGGCGGCGGAGAAGGCTGCGGCCGAGAAGACGGCTGCGGAGGCAAAGCTGGCATCACAGCAGAACGCGACCACTGCGCAGCCGGTTACCACCCCAACCGGCGGTGCAGCCAGCGGGCAGCAAACGCCGCTCTGGCAGCCCCGCCGATGCCGTGGCCGAGGCGGGTGGTGCAAACAGCCCGGCGGTACGGGTCGAGGCGGCCGCACCGCGTTATCCGATGCAGGCGCGCCGTCGGCGACAGGAGGGCTGGGTGCTGGTCAGCTACACGGTGCGCAGCGACGGCAGTGTCGGTGACGTCAACGTGGTCGACGCCAAGCCACGGCACGTGTTCGAGCGTGCCGCCACGGACGCGGTGGAACGCTGGCGCTTCAAGCCGGCCACTGCACAACGGCAAGCCGGTATCCAGCAGCCTGCAGCAGAAGATCCTCTTCAGCCTGGGTAGCGGCTGATCGCCTGGCACGAACGCGGCGGCATCGTCGCCCCGCGTCCGACCGCCACCAGCGTGGCCGTGCGCCGGTGGCCCGCGCCCGGACCTCCTGAGGCCGGCGCCCGCCGGTCAGTCGGCCCGATAGCCATGCAGCGCCACAAGGGCTCGGCAGCGACGTCGGTCCGCTTGGTATCCGGCGGGTTACTGCCGGCGGTGTCTTGCCCGGTTGGTTGCAACATGCCGGCGAGCTTTCGCCTGCCGGGCTGGCGTGTTGCCTTCGATATCGGCCCAGTCCACGTGCGGTAGTCCCAGCAGCCCGTCGAACACCATCGGCATCAAGCCGGAGGGGGTGGCGCCCGGCGAGTTCCACATGGTCACCACGCCGACGTGGTATTTGGGGAAAAAGCCGATCATCGTGCGGTAGCCCTGCACCGCGCCGGCATGATAGACCAGCGTCTCGCCACCGTATTCGAACACCCGCCAGCCCAGCGCATAGTGGGCGTCGGTCAGCCGGCCACGGCGCCAGGCGGTGGAGTGCAGTTCGCCGGGTGTCGGTACACCCGGGGTATGCAAGGTCGGCCAGCATGGCCGGCGACAGCACGTCCGGGCGCCCACCCATCTGCGCGATCAGCCAGTGCTCCATGTCGTGCAGGCTGGCATTGACGCCGGCGGCCGGGGCGACCCGGTAATAGATCTCGTTGGGTTCGAACGGTACCCAGCCGCGTCGGGTGTGGCGATGCGGCCGCGCCCAGCTCTTGCTGGACTCCAGCGCTTCGCGACCATAGCTGGCGGTGCGCATGCCCAGTGGCAGGAAGATGCGCTTGTCCACCAGGCGGTAGAAGAAGTCCCCCGACATGGCGTACACCACATCGCCGATCAGACTGAAGGCGACGTTCTGGTAGCCGTAGCACTGGCCCACCGAGCAGGTCATGTCGACCTCGTCCAGCTTGCGAACCAGCTCCTCGTAAGGGATGTCGTCCTCGAGCATGTTGTCGTAGGTGTTGCGCGGCAGGCCCAGCCGCTGACCGAGGATGTCGGCGACGGTGGCTTGCTGGGTGTCCGGCACCTTCTTGAGCTTGAAAAACGGCAGGATGTTGACCAGGTGGGCATCCCAGCTCAGTCGACCGTCGCGCACCAGCATGGCGGTGATGGCGGTGGCGAAGGCCTTGGACAGCGACGCCAGGCGGAACACCGTGTCCGGTGTCACCGGCTGGTGTGTGCTGGCGTTGGCGTAGCCGACAGTGCCTTCGAACACGACCTTGCCATCGACCACCACCGCGGTGGCCAGGCCGGCGACCGCGTGTCGCCTGTCCAGTTGCTGCAGCCAGCGTCGGTAGTTGGCCAGCGTCGCCTTGATGCGTTGGGTCGGCAACTGGGCGTCGTCGCCGGATCCGTTACCCGCGGCGATCGTCTTTGCCGGGACGCTGCCGGAGGACGGGCCAGCCTGGATGGACGTGCTGAGCAGGCCGAGCGAGGCGGCCAGGAGCAAGGGAAGCGTACGAAACTGCATGGGCATTCAAGGGCGGTGAACGGGCGTTGAGGAGGCGCCGCGGCACGGAGCGATGGACCGGCGGGGGGAGTGCCCGCGTGCCTCGATTGTCTTTTACTTCGGTTCGGTTAACAACGATAACGCCACCGGTGTGAAGTGGCGTGATGCAGGTCGTTCACCTGCCAATCACATCACGCGACCGCGCCGATCAGCTCGCTCGCGCGCTCGGCGATCATGATCGTCGGCGCGTTGGTATTGCCGCCGGGAAGGCTCGGCATCACCGATGCATCCACCACCCGCAGGTTTCCGATGCCGCGCACGCGCAGCTCGCTGTCGACCACGGCATCGCCGTCACGACCCATCCGGCAGGTGCCGACCGGGTGATAGATGGTTTCCGCCTTGCGCCGGATGAATGCCTCGTAGTCGGCGTCGGTGTGCAGGTCGGTCTCGGGAAAGACCGGCGCGCCGCGATAGGCATCGAACGCGGGCTGCGCCAGGATCTCGCGGGACAGACGCGCCGCTTCGACCATCATCGCCATGTCGTGTCCGTCCGGATCGCTCAGATAGTTGCCGTGTATGGCGATCGGTTGAGCCGGGTCAGGCGAGCGCAGCAGCAGCCGGCCGCGGCTGCGTGGGCGCAGCGGACAGGCGTGCAGGGTGTAGCCGCGTCCGGGCAGGCGATGACGGCCGTGGTCGTCGAGCAGGGCCGGCACGAAGTGGAACTGCAGGTCGCAGCGGCCGTCCGGCGCCAGTCGGCTGCGCACGAATCCGCCGGCCTCGGCGATGTTGGAGGTGCCCGGCCCCTGCCGATGGCGCAGGTAACGCCAGCCCACGGCCAGTTCATTGAGCTTGTCGTAGGTAACCGGCTGGGTGCTGCCTACCAGGGTGCAGATGTCCAGGTGGTCCTGCAGGTTGCCGCCGACCTCGGGCAGGTCGGACCGCACCTCGATGCCGTGAGTGCGCAGGTGGTCGGCCGGGCCGATCCCCGAAAGCATCAGCAACTGCGGCGAGTTGATCGCCCCGGCAGCCAGGATCACCTGGCCAGCCTCGATCCGCCGGCTGCCGCCGCCGCCGCGCACGGACACGCCGGTCGCGCAATGGTCGTCGACCAGTATCCGCTCCACCAGTACGCCGGTTTCGACGCGCAGGTTCGGGCGAGAGCGGACCGGGTGCAGGAAGGCGGCGGCGGCCGAACACCGTGCGCCGTTGCGCTGGGTCACCTGGTACAGGCCGAACCCGGCCTGCGACGGACCATTGAAGTCGTCGTTGCGTCCGAATCCGGCGCTGGCGCCGGCCTCCACCAGCGCGGCGGACAGGACGTTGTGGTAGCGCAGGTCGGACACGGCCAGGGGTCCGCCGCTGCCGTGCCAGGGCCCGGCACCGCGGCTGTTGTCCTCGCTGCGCAGGAACCAGGGCAGAACCTGCGCCCAGGACCAGCGCGGGTCGCCGCAGTTGGCGGCCCACTGGTCGTAGTCGTCCGCCACGCCGCGCACGTAGCACATGGCGTTGATGGAACTGGAGCCGCCCAGGGTCTTGCCGCGCGGCCACCACAGCCGGCGCTGCATCAGTTGCGGCTCCGGTTCGGTGCGGTAGTTCCAGTTCAGTCGCCGGTTGGTGGCCAGCCGCGCCAGGCCGGCCGGCATGTGGATCAGCGGGTTCCAGTCCGAGCCTCCGGCTTCCAGCAGAAGCACGCGCCGGGTCGGGTCCGCACTGAGGCGGTTGGCCAGCACGCAGCCGGCCGAGCCGGCTCCCACGATCACCACGTCGTACACCATGTGCATTCCCACGGCCAAGGGCATGCGTCATGGTCGCATGGGCGCGCGCCGGTGGGAGCGTGCGGGCCGTGCGTCCGTACGGACGAGGGCATGAGAGAATGCGCGCCATTGACGCGCCTGAAGCCGGATTGCCAGTGACCTTGCCCCGATTCGCCCCCAGCACGGTCTCGGCGCCGGCGCTCTCCGCGCTGGCGTTCTGCCTGGTGATGGCCTCGTACTACGTCATCCGGCCGGTGCGCGATCAGCTCATCGGCGCACTGGGATCGACCTCCTTGCCACGGATCTATGCCGCGGTGCTGGTGGTGATGCTGGTGCTGACCCCGGTTTTCGGCTGGCTGGTGGCGCGCTACGTACGCCGCAAGCTGCTGCTGTGGAGCTACAGCTTCTTCGTGCTGTGCCTGATTGCCTTCGTGCCGGCCTTCCTGGCCCAGGACACCATTGGCGCGCGCCAGCTGGGGCTGGTGTTCTACGTCTGGGCCAGCGTATTCAACCTGTTCGTGGTGTCGCTGTTCTGGAGCTTCATGGCCGACATCTTCGACAGCCGTGGCGCGCGCCAGGCGTTCCCGCTGATCGCGCTGGGGGGCATGGCCGGGGCGGTGCTCGGTCCGGTGGCGACCAAGCTGCTGGTGGACGCGATCGGCGTGGCATCGCTGTTGCTGGTGTCGGCCGACACGCTGCTGCTGGCCTTGCTGCTGCTGCTGCGCCTGTCGGCAAGGCACGACGTGCGCGCCAATCGCGACCAGGTCATCGGCGGCTCGCTGTGGGCCGGGGTGCGTGAGCTGTGGTCGCGGCCATTCATTCGCTACATGGCCATGCTGATGCTGCTGGGCGACGGCATTGGTACGCTGGCCTACGCGCTGGTGGCCGACTATGCCAAGGTCCATTTCGCCGACCGCGTCGCCCGCACCGCGTTCTACAACGACCTGGACCTGGCCACCAATGTGCTCGGCGCGTTCCTGCAGCTCACTCTGACCCGATGGGTGCTGTTGCGCTGGGGCGCCGGGTGGGGACTGGTGCTGCCGGCCGTGGCCAATCTGCTGCTGCTCGCGACGGTGGCGTGGCTGGGTGCCGGCCAGGTGCAGCTGTTCGGGATCGGGGTACCGCTGCTGGCGGTGATGATGGTGGCCACCCGTGGCTTCACCTATGGCATGACCAAGCCGTCGCAGGATGCGCTGTACACCCGGGTGCCGCGAGAGACCCGCTACAAGGGCAAGAACTTTGTCGAGACGGCGGTATGGCGTTTCGGCGACCTGGTGGTTACCAGCATGGTCAGTGCGCTGGGCGCATTGGGGGTCGGCGTGGGCGGGCTTGCCGGGGTGGGTACCGGGATCGCCGCTGCGGCGGTGTGGGTAGCCCGTCGTGCCGGCCGCTCGCCCGACCTGGACCAGGAGTGACCCGAGTCGGCGGCGCCGTGAGCGCCGCCGGCCGAATCCGTCAGCTGGTGATGTAGCGCTCCAGCTGCTCGATCTGTTGCGCCTGGGCGTCGATCACGGCCTTGACCAGATCGCCAATGGAGATCACGCCCACCACCTGCTCGTCGCTGACCACCGGCAGGTGCCGAACGCGGCTGGCTGTGCACAGGCGCATGCAGTCGAACACGTCGGTGTCCGGACCGACCGTGACCGGCGGGCCGCTCATGATCTCGCGGACGGCGGTCTGAGCCGACGAGCGCCCCTGCAGGATCACCTTGCGCGCGTAGTCGCGCTCCGAAACGATGCCGACCAGGCGACCGCCGTCCATCACCAGCAGGGCGCCGACCCGGCGTTCGGCCATGTGCTTGATCGCGTCCAGCACCGGTGCGTCCGGCCCGATGGCGTAGATCTCGCTGCCCTTGCTCTCCAGCAGATGCCTCACCTGACCCATGTTGTCTCCTCCCGGACGGCCGCGGGTGGGCCGCGCAGGTCGAGTCTAGCGCCGTGGCGGGTGGCGGGTGTGGCGACCTCGTGAAGCGCGCTCCGGCGGCCCTGCCTGGCGCGCCTTATTCGGCGGTCCGGGCACGGTCCGCTGGCGCTACCCGGGCGTCGGCGACGCCGGGCGGGTACTCGGTTTCCACGAAATACAGCGGGCGCTGCTTGCTTTCGCTGTAGTTGCGCCCCAGGTACTCGCCGATCACCCCGAGTGCCAGCAACTGCACGCCGCCCAGGAACAGGATCACCACCATCAGCGTGGGATAGCCGCGCACCGGGTCGCCGTAGATCAGCGCCTTGAGCAGCACCCACAGCCCATAGACGAAGGCCAGCAGTGCGGCGCTCAAGCCGGTCCAGGTGGCCAGCCGCAATGGCGCGGTGGAAAACGAGGTGATTCCCTCGATCGCCAGTTGCGACAGGCGCCAGTAGTTCCATTTGGTGTGCCCGGCCTGACGCGGCTCGCGCTGGTAGCAGACCGCCGTCTGCCGGTAACCGATCCAGGCGAACAGGCCCTTCATGAAGCGTTGCCGCTCGCGCAACTGACCCAGCGCGTCCAGGGCCCTGCGCGAAAGCAGCCGGAAATCGCCAGTGTCGCGCGGCAACGGGGTATCGGACAGCCGCTCCATGGTGCGATAGAACGCGGCGGCGGTGAACCGCTTGAGCCGACTTTCCCCCGAGCGCGCGCTGCGGGTGGCATACACCACGTCGTAGCCCTGGCGCCACTGCGCCACCAGTTCCGGGATCAGCTCCGGCGGGTCCTGCAGGTCGGCATCGATCACCACCGCGGCGCCGTGACGGACCCGGTCCAGGCCGGCGGTCAGGGCCGCCTCCTTGCCGAAATTCCGCGACAGGCGGATCGCCCCGACCCGGGCATCCCCGGCCCGCAGCCGCTCGATGGTGGCCCAGCTGGCATCGGTACTGCCGTCGTCCACATACAGCACGGCCGTGTCCAGCGTCAGCGTCTGCAGCACCGCCGTCAGGCGCCGCTGGAACGCCTCCAGCACGGCCGCCTCGTTGTAGGCGGGAACCACGATGGTGAGTTGGACCATGAGCATGTCGCGAGCGGGAGTGACCCGCATGCTAGCAAGCTGGCTGGCAGCAGGGTCAGTGCCGCGTGGCCCGGGGCGGCTCGCTCGCCTGCAGGTAGCCCGGTCCGCCCAGCTGCCTCATCTGCCGCTCGATCCATTGCGTGCGCCGCAACACGTAGGCGCTGGGGCGGTCGACGTGGAACCGTCGCGGGCTGGGCAGCACGGCGGCCAGACTGGCCGCCTGCGCGGGGCTGAGCCGGGACGGAGCGACATGGAAGTAGCGATCGCTGGCGGCCCCTACCCCATAGATACCGTCGCCGAGCTCGGCGATGTTCATGTACACCTCCAGGATCCGCCGCTTTGGCCAGCTCAGCTCGATCAGGACCGTGAAATACGCCTCCAGTCCCTTGCGCACGAAGCTTCGTCCGTTCCACAGGAACAGGTTTTTCGCGGTCTGCTGGCTGATCGTGCTGGCGCCGCGCAGCCGGCCACCTTCGTCGGCATCGTCCATGGCATCCTGGATCGAGGCGAAGTCGAAGCCGTGGTGGAACGGAAACTTCTGGTCCTCGGCGGCAACCATTGCCAGCGGCACCGATGGCGCCACGCGCGACCACGGTACCCAGTGCTGGCGCAGGTGGAAGTCCGCCTCGCCATGCACCCAGGCGTGCAGCCTGCGCTCCATCATCACCGCCGAGGTCCATGGCGGGACGAAGCGCAGCAGCAGCACCACGGCCCAGCTCAACGCGATCCAGGACAGCGCCAGGATCAGCAGCGGGCGCAACAACGGGCGCAGCGGAAGTCGCAAGGGGATTTTGGCCTGGCAGGTATTTGCGTCCAGTATAAGCGGCAGCGGCGCCGGCATTGATCGCGCTGGTGTGCGCCCCAATTCTGGAACGTCCGATCTGCTCGAGGTGTTGGCTCGTGGAAACTGTGCTTGTCGAAGACGTGTTGCATCGGTTCATGCTGGAGCGTGCAGGTGTGCGTGGCGTGTACGTGAGGCTCGGGCGCGCCTGGCGCGAGATTGCCGGGCGCGCGGACTACCCCGGTCCGCTGCGGCGGTTGCTGGGCGAGGGCATGGCCGCAAGCGCGCTGCTTACCGGCAACATCAAGCTCGACGGGGCGCTTTCGATCGAACTCAAGGCCAGCGGTCCGTTGCGCCTGCTGTTTGCCGAATGCAGCGACCAGGGTCGCCTGCGAGGCCTGGCGCGCTGGCGCGACCCGTTGCCGGCACCGCTGGACCTGTCCACGCTGCCGGATGCCATCATGGCGATCACCATCGGCCACGCCGAACGCGGCCAGCGTTACCAGGGGCTGGTCGAGCTGCAGCAGCCGGACCTGGCCGCCTCGCTGGAAAACTACTTTGCCCTGTCCGAGCAGTTGCCCGCGCGCATCGTGCTGGCCGCCGACGGCGACCACGCGGTTGGTTTGATGTTGCAGAAGATGCCTGATGAAGGCGGGCATGCCGCTGCACAGGACACCGACGCCTGGTCGCGCGTGTTGCATCTGACCGGCACCCTGGGGGCCGAGGAACTGCTGGCGACCGCACCGGAGCCGCTGCTGTACCGTCTTTACCACGAGGAGACCGTGCGCATGTACGAGCCGCGTCCGCTCACCTTTGGCTGCAGCTGCACTCGCGACAGGGTCGAGTCGATGCTGCGTTCGCTGGGGCGCGACGAGGTTCAGGCGGCGCTGGCCGCCCGCGACGGTGAGATCGAGGTGATCTGCGAATTCTGCGCCGAGGCCTACACCTTCGACCGCATCGATGCCGAGCACCTGCTGAGCGGCAGCGCCACCGCCGGGGCGTCGCACACGCCCCAGTGAGGGGGTTCTTCGCGCGACGATCCGGCGCTCAGGACGGGACGGCCGATGGACTGGCCGACTCGATCAGCGCTTCGATCGGTTGCGGCCGCGCGAACAGGAAACCCTGGCCGTAGCGGCAGCCCAGGTTGCAGCAGGGCCTGCCGCTGGTGTTCCTGCTCGATGCCTTCGGCGATCACCTTCATCTTCAGCGAATCGGACAGCACCTGGATCGCCCGCACCACGGCCAGGCTCTGGCTTTCACCCTCGCGCGGCAGTTCGGTAATGAACGAACGGTCGATCTTCAGCGTGTCGAGCGGGTACTGGTGCAGGTAGCTCAGCGAGGAATAGCCGGTGCCGAAGTCGTCCAGGGCGATGCCCGTGCCCTGCTCGCGCAGGTTTTCGAGGATCCGCTTGACCTGCGCCGGATTGTCCAGCAGCGCGCGCTCGGTGACCTCCACCCGCAGGTGGTGCGGCGACAGGTCGTGCTCCCGGAGCAGGGCCAGCAGTCGCAGATCGAGGTCGGGCAGGCGGAAGTGGCGACCGGAAACGTTGATTGAGATGAACTGATCGCCACGGACCAGGCGGTGTGCCTGACTGCAGACCTGCTCGAAGATCTGCCAGTCGATGCTCTCCGAGCAACCGCTCTCCTCGGCCACGGCGAGGAAGTCCCCCGGGGGAAGCATGCCGCGCTCGGGATGCCGCCAGCGCAGCAGCGCCTCGTAACCGACGGTGCGCCCGTCCAGCAGGTTGACGATCGGCTGGTAGAACGGAACGAACTCGTTGCGGCCCAATGCGCGGCGCAGGTCGCCTTCCATCTCCAGCAGCGACAGCGCTTCCCGGCGCAGGCGGTCGTCGAACACCTCGGCGCGATGGCGGCCGGCGTCCTTGGCGCAGTACATCGCGGCATCCGCGTCGCGCAGCAGCTCTTCGGGCTTGCGGTACTGCGAGTGTGGCAGGGCCACGCCGATCGAGGCCGAGGTGAATACCTCCTTGGCACCGAGCCGGAACGGAACCTGCAGTTCGGTGATGATCCGCTCGGCAACCTGGGCTGCCTTGCGGGTGTCCTTGATCCCCTCCAGCAACACGGCGAACTCGTCGCCGCCGAGCCGTGCCACCACGTCGCGTGTCTTCAGGCAGGAGCGGATGCGTCCGCCCACCTGGAACAACAGGTCGTCGCCGACCAGGTGGCCAACCGAATCGTTGATCACCTTGAAACGGTCCAGATCGATGAACAGCACCGCGAACAGCTCACGGGGGTCACCAAGATAGCGTTGAAGGGCGCTGTCGAGCCGGTGCACCAGCAGGTTGCGGTTGGGCAGGCCGGTGAGCGAGTCGTGGAGGGTCTCGTACTTCAGGCGCCGCTCGACCCGCTCGCGTTCGGCGATCTGCTCGCGCAGGTCGCGGTTGGCCAGGGCCAAGGCACGTGTGCGCTCGCTGACCCGGCGCTCCAGCCCGGCATACGCCTGCTTCAGCGACTCGGCGGTGTACTTGCGCTGCAGCGCGTTGGCGATGTGGTAGCTGACGAAGGTCAGCAACTCCTGGTCGCGCTCCGAATAGGTGTGTTCGGGCGAGTAGCTCTGCACCGCCAGCACGCCCATCACCTTGTCGCCGCCAACCAGCGGCACACCCAGCCAGCATACCGAACGGGCGCCGAACCGTTCGATCTCGCCCTCCCTGGACAGGCGGTCGATCTCCTCCGGGCCGGCAAGCAGGGGCACGCCGTGGCGCAGCACATACTCGGTGGCGCCGCGTCCATGCTTTCGGGCCGGCCGGACGGCGTTTACCTCGTCGACCGAGTAGGGAAAGCTCAGCTCCCCGGTGGCCTCCTCGACCAGCGCGATATAGAAGTTGCGCGCATACAGCAGACCGCCGATGACCTGATGTACGGCGGTGTAGAACTTTTCCAGGCTCTCCGAGGTGCTGGCGAGCTCGGCGATGCGGAACAGCGCGGTCTGCAATCGCTCGCCACGCTGCCGCTGCAAGACCTGCTGGCGCAGCACCCGGTTGGCCTCGCGCAGCGCAGTGGTGCGGTCGGCCACGCGTCGCTCCAGCTCGGCACGGGCTTCGCGCCGATCCAGCGCCGCCTGGACATGCTGCGCCACGTAACTGAGCAATTCCCGGTCATGCTCGGTGTATTGCGTGTCCGGCCGGTAGCTCTGCATCACGATGCCGCCGATGACCTGCCCGTCGCGCTTCAGCGGTACCCCCAGCCAGTGCTCGCAATCGGGACCGATCGGTGCCACGCGGCCACTGATCGACTGGCCTATCTCCGCAGGCGAGCCCATCATCGGTACGCCACTGCGCAGCAGATGCCAGGTCAGGCTGTCCTTGAGCTCGGCAAACGGGATGCTCTGGTCCGGCGAAGGCGGGTCGGTGTCGGTGCCATCGACGAAATAGGGAAACTGCACCGTATCGGTGGACGGGTCGTACAGCGCGATGAAGAAGTTCTCCGCGTACATCAGCGTGCCGACGATCTGGTGCAGCGAGCGCATCATCCGAGGCACGTCGCGTTCGTTGCCGGCCTTCTCGGCGATCGCGTACAGCGCCCGCTGCAGCCGCTCGGCCAGGGCAAGTCGGGATATCGCCTCGTACAGGCGGGTCGTCTCGGCCATCTGGTGCAGCCGGGTCGTCGCCAGTTCGCCCAGCCAGAGCAGGGTTTCGCGCAGCGATGCGCCGACCGGTGCGTCCGGCTCCAGCGACAGCACGCGCAACCCCTGCGGATCCTCGGCCAGGTCGATCCGGTCACGCTCCCCGGTACCCTGTTCGCCAAACAGGTGCCAGCAGACCTTGCCGCCGACGCCCAGTTGCGGCAATAGCCCGGTGAAGATCTCCAGCAGGCGGCCGCCATCGCTGGCGCCAAGCAGTTGCCCGACCACGCCGCGAAGCGTGCTGGCTTCGTCAGGCGGCACTGGCGTCGCGTTCTTTGACAATGCGGGGGGCGGCATCGGGGGACGGGGCATCCTTATCGGCGAGGAGACTATATCGCGCCCTCAGGGGGCTTGCTGGCACGGCTGCTGCATAGCGCAGGGAACCTCGGCCGGGATCCGGTGGTCTGTTGGTGCACCGGTTCTGTGGCCTGGGTCACCCCGCCCGCGCTCCGGCGGCTGTTAGATTAAAGTAAAGCAGCCTATACTTGGCATCGTCGACCAAATTTCGGCCGCCGTTCCCGACCATCGGAAAGAATTACTTTTCATGCGCCGTCTTCTGCCCCTGTTGCTCGCCCTGATGCCGCTTGCCGCGGCAGGCCAGGTGCTGGATGGCGGCAACCTGCAAAGGGGCTGGGGCACCGGATCCATCCCCGCCGAATTGCGGCCGATGGGGCCCGACGCCATCCAGCTGTGGCGCGGCAACGAGGGACAGTCCCTGGTGCTGACCGTGGATGATCCGGCCTTGGCGCCGGGTCAGCTGGCAGCCACGCCGATGTCGGTACTGGGTGCGGACGCGGCCGGGGTCACGGCATCCAACCTGCGCTATGGCCTGGACCCGCACCTGCAACTGCACGCCGGGGTCAGCTCCCACTCCTGGGTGCATCCGCGAGCCCCGCGGGTTGTGGGTAGCGAGGTGGGGGCTACCTACCTGTCCGGTCGCTACAGTCTGGATCTCAGCGTGGGTGCGACCAGCACCACGCGTCCGGGACTGCCGCGGGTGCTGCCCGGCGCGGCGCCTGGCATCAACGGGTTGTCCGGTTTCGGCAGCAGTGCGCAGGTCAATGCCAGCGGTCGATTGGCGCTTGGCAGCGAAAGCGGCATCGACCTGGGTGCCAGCATGGGTCGCATCCACATGTTGCCGGGCAACCTGCTGGGCGTGGACGCGCTGGATCAGAAGGCGCTCAGCTTCGGTGTCGATCGCGGGCCGCTCAGCGGTACCCTGGTCGGTCGCACCATGCAGCCGGCACTGCCCGGAACCCTCAGCGCCGACCGGCGCTGGAACAGCATCGATCTTGGCGTTACCTGGCGGCTGCCCTGGCAGGGCGAGCTGAGCATCGGTGCCCAGAATCTGTGGTCCTCCGGTGCGTCGGTCAACACCCCGGCCGGCCCGGAGCCAGACCAGTCGCGTACCCCGTACGTGCAGTACCACCAGGATCTCTGAAGCGTCTCGACCAGGGCTGGTAACGGTTTTGCACGCTCTCCATGCGCAGACGGACGCGAGCCGCCGCTCAGGCGACCTTTTTGTCGCGACTGTTGCACGCGCCGAGCGGCAGCGAGCGGCGGCGCAGATCCCTGCAGCCACCCGCAACTCTCTCGTGATCGCGCCATCCCTTCCGCCGCCGCCGTACCTGTTGGCAACAGCGGGCTGCATCCGGGTGTTCCGGGCGCCCTCCCGGGCGGGACGGCTTCTGAAACGAAAGAAACCGCATAGCAGCAAGCTATGCGGTCTTTCGACGATCGTACCGTGCTACGGCTCAGTCGCTCTTGCTGATGCGCAGGTCGCCGCTGAAGGACTCGGCGTGAATGTTGCCGTTGCCATTGCCCGTGCGGGTGTCCAGTTCAGTACCGGGCCCATGTTCGTGCCGGCTGGGCGTGCCGAAGTCGCTGCGCAGGTCGCCGCTGAAACTGCTCGCTTCGATGTGCGCCGAAACCGAGGCCGGCAACTTCAGTTGCACGTTGCCGCTCATGCTGTCGATGTCGATACTGCCAGCGGGCGCCAGGCCTCCGCCGAGCTGGACATCGCCCGAGACCGTGCTCAGGTCGACCTTTTCCCACGGTCCGCCGTTGGCGCGAATGCGGCCGGAGACAGTCTGCAACTCCGCGCGCCGACCCAGCGAGGGCGCCAGGATGTCGCCGCTGACGGTCTGCAGTTCGGCCGTATCGGCGTGCCCGGCCAGCTCGATGTTGCCGCTGACGCTCTGCACCTGCAGCGATGGCGTCTGCGCTTCGATCTGGACCCGTCCGCTGACCGCATCCGCCTCGATGCTGCCGCCGCGCAACCCTTCGACGTTGATGCTGGCGCTGACCACGCCCAGGTCAAGCGATGCGCCTCTGGGCACGTTCAGCTCGAGCGTGGTGGGCGACATGGCGTTGTCGCCGCCCCAGCCGAACAGGCCTGACCTGCCTTCGGGTTCGACCTTGATCGACAGCGAACCGTCGGTGCCGGTGATGGTCAGCGGCTTGGCGCCGTCGCCCAGGCGCCCGCTGACCCGTACCTCGTTGCGGTCCCAGGCAGTGATGCGGACGGCACCCTTCACGTTGCTCACCTGTAGCCGCACGTCCGCGGCGGCCGGGTGACTGAGATTGATCGGGGTGTCGGCCCAGGCAGCTGCGCTGCAGAGGGCGAACACCAGGGGGAGATAACGGTACCTTTTCACGGCGTGCTCCTTGGGCTCAACTGGCCCGGTCGAGATGGCGCAGCCACGATTGCTGCTGTTGGGTACGCCGCAGCAGGCGCTGCAACGCGGGGGAATCGGGCGCCTGGCTCATCGCCTGACGCAGCTCCATGCGGGCGGCATCCAGTTCGATGGCTGCGCCGGCCAGACGCGGGTCTTCCGGCTTCCAGGCGGCGCCGGCGGTGATATGGGCTGCCAGTGCCGGCCCGGCGAGGGAATCGCGCTGGCGCAGGCCCAGGCTGACCGCCAGCAGGGTGACCCCGGCAAAGCTGGCAGCGAGCAGCCAGGTTGGAACGGGCGAGGCACGCGTGCCTGCGCTGGAGCGCCTGCCAGGGGGGCGCTCCAGCGTGGGCTCGATGTCCAGCCACAGGTCTCTGCGCGGTGCCACCGGCCCGCGCAGCTCGCGCATCTGGCGACGCCACTCAAATTCGTTCATTGCGTTCTCCAAGCGTTTTGCGCAGCAGGTGGCGTGCGCGGTGCAGTTGCGCCTTCGAGGTGCCCACGGCCATGTCCAGCTCGTTGGCGATCTCCTCATGCCGCCAGCCCTCGATGTCGTGCAGCACCAGCACTGCGCGGGCGCGCGGCGGAAGGCTGGCAACCGCGCGCTCCAGCTCGCCGCGTTCGGCGGCGCAGAACGGCGTTTCCCCGCTCTCGGGCAGGTGCTCGTCGTCCACGATGCTGACCGGGTTGCTGCCACGGGCGCGCAGGTCCATCAGTGCGACGTTGACGGCCAGCCGGTACAGCCAGGTCCCGAACGCGCTTTCGTGGCGGAACCCGGCCAGCTTCTGCCAGGCCCGGACGAAGGCATCCTGGGTGAGGTCCTCGGCGCGCGCGTGGTCGTAGCCGGCGAGCCGGTACAACGCGCCGTAGATGCGCTCGACGTGCAACCGGTACAGCCGCTGGAATGCCGCGCGGTCGCCGGCCGCCGCTGCCCGTACGTCATCGACATCGGTGGGGGCGGTCGCGGGCGGGGCGGGCATCCGGTTTCCGGTGGCAAGGCAGGTGGCGTTCATCTTGCCAGCTTCGATGCCGCCGACGACGGAAAGGTTTGAAACGGGGAGGACGCCGACGAATGCTGCGGGGGCTCAGGCAGCCGCGGCCGGCGTCGTTCGAAAAAAAATGCCGGCGACCTGGAGGTCGCCGGCAGGGTGTCGCAGGCCGTGGGCGCAGGTCCGTATCGGGCTTGCGCGCGTCCGGTCAGGCGGTGGCCTGGCGCGGCGTGTCGTTGTGTGCGGCCAGCTTCGCGGCGACCCGCTGCTGCTCCTGGCGAAGCCGCTCGGGCAGGCGCGGGGAAAAGCCTTCCAGATACTCGCCGATTGCCGCCAGCTCGGCCTGCCAGCCGTCGGTGTCGACTTCCAGCAGCTGGTCCAGCGCAGCCGGCGCCATCTCGAGCCCCTGCAGGTTGAGCTCGCCGCGCGCCGGCAGCACGCCGATGGGCGTGTTCACGCCGCGTGCCTTGCCCTCGACGCGGTCGATCATCCACTCCAGCACGCGCAGGTTGTCGCCGAAGCCGGGCCACAGGAACTTGCCGTCCTCGCCCTTGCGGAACCAGTTGACGTGGAACACCTTGGGCAGCTTGGCGCCCGGCTGGTCGAACGACAGCCAGTGCGCGAAGTAGTCGCCGTAGTGATAGCCGCAGAACGGCTTCATCGCCATCGAGTCGCGGCGCAGCACGCCAACGGCGCCGGTAGCGGCGGCGGTGGTTTCCGAGCCCATTGCCGCGCCCATCAATACGCCGTGGCTCCAGTCGTCCGCCTCCATCACCAGCGGCAGCAGCGACGGCCGGCGACCGCCGAAGACGATCGCGCTGATCGGCACGCCCCTGGCATCCTCGGCCTTTTCCGACCAGGTCGGACACTGCCGTGCGCTGACCGTGAAACGGGAGTTCGGATGCGCGGCCGGGCCATTGGCCGGGTCGTACGGACGCCCCTGCCAGTCGGTCACCGGCGTGCCCGGCAGGCCTTCCCACCACGGCTGGTTGTCGGCGGTGACCGCCACGTTGGTGAAGATGGTGTCGCGTGCCACGCTTTGCAGTGCATTGGAGTTGGTTGCGCTGCTGGTGCCCGGTGCCACGCCGAAGAAGCCGGCCTCCGGGTTGATCGCATACAGGCGACCGTCCTCGCCCGGGCGCATCCAGCAGATGTCGTCGCCCACGGTCCATACCTTCCAGCCGTCCTGGCGGTAGCCCTCCGGCGGGATCAGCATGGCCAGGTTGGTCTTGCCGCAGGCCGACGGGAACGCCGCGGCCACGTAATGGGTCTGCCCCTGCGGGTTTTCGATGCCCACGATCAGCATGTGCTCGGCCAGCCAGCCTTCGCTGCGGGCCTGGTGGCTGGCGATGCGCAGCGCGTGACACTTCTTGCCCAGCAGCGCGTTGCCGCCGTAGCCGGAGCCGTACGACTTGATGGTCAGCTCTTCGGGGAAGTGCATGATGAAGCGGCGCTCCGGATCCAGCTCGCCGGTGGAGTGCAGACCCTTGATGAAATGGCCTTCGCGCTCGATACGCTGCAGCGCCGGCGCGCCCATCCGGGTCATGGTGCGCATGTTGGCGACCACGTACGGGCTGTCGGTGATTTCCACGCCACAGCGCGACAGCGGCGAGTCGATCGGACCCATGCAATAGGGGATGACGTACATGGTGCGGCCTTCCATGCAGCCGTCGAACAACGCATCGATCTTGGCGTGCGCCTGCGCCGGATCCATCCAATGGTTGTTCGGGCCGCTGTCGTCGCGGTTCTCGTGGCAGACGAAAGTCAGGTGCTCGACGCGCGCCACGTCGGAGGGATTGGAGCGGTGCAGGTAGCAGCCCGGGTGGGTCTGCTGGTTCAGCTCGATCAGGTCGCCGCTGGCCAGCATCTGCTCGACCAGCTGCCTGTACTCGGCCTCGGAGCCATCGCACCAGTGGATTTGCGCGGGGCGCGTGAGCGCCGCCACTTCGTTCACCCAGCGCTCAAGCGCTTCCAGCTTGCCGGCCATCATATCCCTCGTCAGGTCTATATAAAAAAAAGAATCGAAACGGTAGTTTGCGTCGATTGGTATTGCAAGGTTGGGCGCAACAAAAAGGGCGCCAAAAGGCGCCCCGAACCCACCCTGGCAGGCTCTATCAGGCCGGAATCAATGTCGCGATCATGTGTTCCACGTAGGCGTCGAAGTCCTCGTGGCTGATGCGCGGCAGGCCCAGGGTGAAATTCAACTGCAGGAAACCGACGTAGGCGGCGTAGGTCAGCCGGGCCCGGTTGAGCGCCTCGTGCTCGGGCAGGCCCACCTCGCGGAAGGCCGTGGCCAGGAACTCGGTGCGTCGCTGCGAGACGCGCGCCATCACCGGCACCACCTGAGGGTGGTCGAGTGCCTTGAGCAGGGCCGCATACACGCGATGTGGCTGCAATTCGTGGGCGACACGCCGGAACAGCTCGGGCAGGCGCTGGCGCGGATCGACGATCTGCGCGATCTGCGCGATGATTTCGCGCTCGCCGTACTGCTCCCAGCGCTCCAGCGCCGCCTGCAGCAATGCCTCGCGGGTGCGGAAATGCCAGTAGAAACTCCCCTTGGTGACGCCCAGGCGGCGCGCAAGTGCCTCCACCGCTAGCGCGCCGACGCCCTGTTCGGCGATAAGGACCAGGGCGGCATCTTCCCAGCTCTCGGCGGAAAGGCGCGTGCGTTCGGGTTTGCTGCTGGCGTTCATGCCGCCATGGTAGCCCAGTCCCAGCGCTCACAACGGATCGACCGCGCCGGACCGCCCGGCGCGCAGGAGGCAGGAGTGGCAGCGGTGCCGCCCACCCGCCCTGTAGGAGCGGCTTCAGCCGCGACCCGCCCGCGGCAAACACAACGCGGGGCGCCGCAGCGCCCGTCGCGGCTGAAGCCGCTCCTACAGGGATGCCTTGACGGCGGCGGTTTGGCCGATCCATACTCTTGCGTATGGTCAATGTCACGCCCGCGCCCGCAACCGCACCGGACCACTCGGTCTTCGTCGCCGATGACGGGCTGCGGCTGGCGATGGAGGTGCGCGGTGCGCAGCGGCTCGCCCACCTTGCTGTTCGCCCATGGCTTCGGTCAGACGCGCGGCGCCTGGAACGGCGCGGTGCAGGCTCTGGCCGAACAGGGGTTCCGCTGCGTCAGTTTCGACAGTCGCGGCCACGGCCAGAGCGGGCGGGTCAGCGGTGGCGCGTACCATATCGAGCAGTTTGCCGGCGACCTGCTCGGGCTGGCCCGGGCGCAGCCGCAGCCGCCGGTCCTGGTGGGCGCCTCGATGGGCGGCCTGCTGGGGCTGGTGGTAGCTGGCGAAGTGCGGCCGGCGCCGTTCCGGGCGCTGGTGCTGGTGGACATCACTCCACGCTGGGAGGCGGCCGGGGTGGAGCGTATCCTCGGCTTCATGCAGGCCCATCCCGACGGTTTTGCCGACTACGCCGAGGCCGCCGACCGGATTGCCGCGTACCTGCCGCAGCGCCGCGAGCGCAAGCGCGAGGAACAGTTGCGACCGCTGCTGCGCCAGGGCGAGGACGGTCGGCTGCGCTGGCATTGGGATCCGGCGCTGCTGGCCGGCGTGGTCAGCGAGAGCGAGCGCTACCAGCCGCGTCTGCTGGCCGCGGCAGCCGCGGTGGACGTGCCGGTGCTGCTGCTGTCGGGTGCGCGCAGCGACGTGGTGTCGCACGACACGGTGAGCGAATTCATGCGCCTGGTGCCGCACGCACAGCATGTGGAAGTGGCCGGCGCCACCCACATGCTGGCCGGCGACGCCAACGACGCATTCAACCGCGAGATTGCCGCTTTCATCGATCGACTGGGCCGCGAGCGGCCCGCTCAGGCCGACGCCCTGGCGGGCGGCGGCGTGCTGTAACCAACGAGGTGTTCCCATGTCCGTTCTATTGACCCTGCTGGCTGCGCTCGTCGCGAGCGGCGCCTGCGCCTATCACCGCACCAGCCTGCTGGTATGGGCGATCGCCACCATGGCCACCACGCTGGTGGTGGGCCTGCTGCTGCATGCGCCGGTGACCATGATCGTGCTGCTGCTGATCGAGGCGGCGATCGCGGTGCCGCTGCTGCTGACCGGCTTCCGTCGCAAGCAGATCAGCGCGCCGCTGCTGAAGATGTTCGCCAAGGTCACGCCGAAGCTGTCCGACACCGAGCAGACCGCGCTGGAGGCCGGCACGGTCGGCTTCGAGGGCGAGCTGTTCTCCGGCAAGCCGGACTGGCGCAAGCTGCTCAGCCAGCCCAGGCCGGAGCTGAGCGCCGAGGAGCAGGCGTTCATGGACGGCCCGGTGGAAGAGCTGTGCGGCATGCTCAACGACTGGCAGATCACTCACGAGCTGGCTGATCTGCCGCCGGAGGTTTGGGAGTTCATCAAGAAGAACAAGTTCTTCGGCATGATCATCCCGAAGCAGTACGGCGGCCTGCAGTTCTCGGCGCTGGCGCATTCGGCGGTGCTGCAGAAGCTGTCGACCATGTCGGCCACGGTCTCCTCCACCGTGGCGGTGCCCAACTCGCTGGGTCCGGCCGAACTGCTCCTGCATTACGGCAGCGAAGAGCAGAAGAACCATTACCTGCCGCGCCTGGCGGTGGGCGAGGAGATTCCCTGCTTCGCGCTGACCGGACCCTACGCCGGCTCCGATGCCACCTCGATCCCCGACGTGGGCATCGTCTGCAAGCAGGTGGTCGATGGGGTCGAGACGCTGGGCATGCGGCTGACCTTCGACAAGCGCTACATCACCCTGGCGCCAGTGGCCACGGTGGTCGGCCTGGCGTTCCGCCTGTTCGATCCGGAGCATCTGCTCGGCGACCAGGAAGACCTTGGCATCACCCTGGCGCTGCTGCCGCGTTCGACCCCGGGGCTGGAGATCGGCCGTCGCCATCTGCCGCTGAACGTACCGTTCCAGAATGGCCCGGTGCGCGGCAAGGACGTGTTTGCGCCGCTGACCACGCTGATCGGTGGCCCGCACATGGCCGGTCACGGCTGGCGCATGCTGGTCGAATGCCTGTCGGTGGGACGGGCGATCTCGCTGCCGTCCAACGCCACCGGTGCGGTGCGCGCCGCGGTGGCTTCCACCGGCGCCTATGCACGCATGCGCAAGCAGTTCGGCCTGGCGATCGCCCGGTTCGAGGGCGTGGAAGAGGCGCTGGCGCGCATCGGCGGGCTCACCTACGCCACCGCGGCGTTGTCGCGCGCCACCGCCGCGGCAGTCGACCGCGGCGAGAAGCCGGCGGTGCCCTCGGCGATCGCCAAGTACCACGCCACCGAATGGGGCCGCGTGGTGGCCGGCGACACCATGGACGTGCACGGCGGCAAGGCGGTGCAGCTGGGACCGAAGAACTACGCCGGCGGCGGCTGGTCAGCGGTGCCCATCGCGATCACGGTCGAGGGCGCCAACATCATGACGCGCAGCCTGATGATCTTCGGCCAGGGCGCGATTCGCTGTCATCCGTACGTGCTCAAGGAAATGCAGGCGCTGTCCATCGCCGACTACCGCGAGCGCCTGGACACGTTCGACCGCGCATTGTTCGGACACATCGGCTTTGGCCTGTCCAACGCGGTGCGAAGCTTTGCCATCGGCCTGACCGGATCGCACATCGGCGCTGCCGCCGGCGATGCCTACACCCGCCGCTACTACCGCAAGCTGGACCGCTATTCCGCGGCGCTGGCGCTGTGCGCCGACGTGTTCATGGGCGTGCTCGGTGGCAAGCTGAAGTTCAAGGAGAAGTTGTCGGCCCGGCTTGGCGATGTGTTCAGCTACCTGTACATCGCCAGCGCCATGCTCAAGCGCTACGAGGACACCGACCGGCCCGAGGCGGATCGGCCGCTGCTGGCCTGGGCGTTCCACTACTGCGTATGGCACATGCAGATGGCGCTGGACGGCGCTATCCGGAATTTTCCGGTGCGCCCGGTCGGCTGGTTGCTGCGCGTGCTGGTATTCCCGCTGGGCCGTCGCGAGGTGCCGCCGTCTGACCGGCTGGGTCGTCGCGTGGCCGCGCTGATCACCGCGCCCGGGGAGGCCCGCGAGCGCCTGATGGAATGGGTCTATCTCACGCCGACGCCGAACAACACCATCGGTCGCATGAACGCCCTGTTGCCGGAGGTCATTGCCGCCGAACCGGTCGAGCGCAAGTTCGCCAAGGCGCAGAAAGCCGGACAGTTCAGCTCGCACGACTACCTCGGTCAGTTGGACGAGGCCGTCCAGGCCGGCGTGATCGACAGCGCCGAGGCGGCATTGCTCAAGCGCGTCCGCGAGGGTGTGTTCGAGTTCATCTCGGTGGATGATTTCGACCCCTCAGAGCTGGGCTTTGCGCACAAGCAGGAAAAGTCGCGCAGGCTCGAGGACGCTGCGTAACCGCGGGCTTGCATCGGTAGCGTGCGCAGCATGGCAATGGTTGCCGGCCGGTGACCGGTCCGCCGGCGCCAAACCGGTGGGGCCTGACGGGCGTCGAGGTCATGACCGGTCGCACGCGTACTCGTTGCGCGTGCGACCGGGCGGTGGCTCAGGCCGGATGGGCCGTGCCCATCACGCAGCGGTTCTTGCCCTCGGCCTTGGCCTGGTAGAGCGCGCGGTCCGCGGCCTGGATAAGCTGCTCGTCGCTGCCGAAATCCGGGCACCACAGGGCGATGCCGATGCTGGCGCTGACGTTGGCGACAAAACCGCCCCTGCTGCCCTCCAGCGGATACGGCTGCGCCAGTAGTTCGCACAGGCGCTGGCATCGGGGGAGCAGGGCATCGCCGTCGTCCAGGTTCTGCATGATCAGGGCGAACTCGTCTCCGCCCAGGCGCGCCACTGTGTCGTGCGATCGCAGATGGCTGCGCAGCCGATCGGCGATCGCCTGCAGCAGCGAGTCGCCCGCTGGGTGACCGTAGTTGTCGTTGATCGCCTTGAAACCATCGATGTCCAGCAAGACCAGCGCAAAACCGGCATCGCGATCGGTCGCAGTGGCGATCGCCGCGTTCAGGCGCTCGTGGTAGAGGATCCGGTTGGGCAGGCCGGTCAGAACGTCGTGCGTGGCCTGGTGCCGCATCTGTGCCTGGACACGCTCGCGCTCGGCAATTTCCTCCTGCAATTGCTGGTTGCGCTCGGACAGCGCCGCCATCGCCTGCTGCAGTTGAACCCGGGCGCTGTACAGATCCAGGAACACGCGCACTTTCGATTGCAGGATGGCGTCGTTGATCGGTTTGGAGATGTAGTCCACCGCGCCGGAGCGGTAGCCCTTGAGCCGGTTCATGTCGTCGGCGTACGCGGCGGTGACGAAGATGATCGGTGTGTCCTTCATCTGCTCGGTCTCGCTCAGCAGCGCAGCGACCTCGAAGCCGTCCATGTCCGGCATGTTCACGTCCAGAAGGATCAACGCGAACTCGTGGTCCAGGCACAGTGCCAGCGCCTCGTTGCCGCTGGATGCCTCGAACAGCTGCGCACCACAGCGCCCCAGCAGTCGGCGCATGGCCACCAGGTTGGCTGGGGTGTCGTCGACCACCAGGATCTTGGCGGGGATATCGATCGGGGTACTCACGGCACTCTCGGCAGGCACAGACGGTTGAGCAGCGGCGCGATCTGCGCCAACGGCAGGCAATGATCCGCGCCCGCCAGCTCCAGCGCAGCGCGAGGCATGGCAGGGGCCTGGGCATCGCCCGGGTCCTGCACGATGGCGATGCCACCATGCTTGCGCACGTACGACATGCCATCGGCGCCATCCGCACTGGCACCAGTCAGTACCACGCCGGCCAGACGATCGGCGTAGGCGTGGGCGGCACTCATGAACATGACATCGACCGACGGCCTGGAGAAACACACCGGCGGGTCCACCGACAGGGCGAAGGTCCTGGCGGGCTCGACCAGCAGATGATAGCCCGACGGTGCCAGCTGGACCACGCCAGGGCTGACCCGCTGTCGTTCCCCCGCCTCCATCACCGGCAGCGACGAGTGGGCTTGCAGCAGTTCGCACAGGGTGCTCACGTCCGGACTGCTGGTATGGGTGCAGACCAGAACCGCCGCCGGCAGTGCCGGATCCAAGTCACGCAGCAAGTGCCTGAGGGCGGCCAGCCCCCCCATCGAGCAGCCGATCGCGATGGCTTCAACCGGCGGCATGGCTGAGTGGCCCTGGCGGTCGTGCGGCGACTGCCTTGCCGTTGCGCCGGTACAGCCGCAGGCCCTCCTCGACTGCGGTGAAGTCGGTGCCGGCGGTGGCGAACTGCAGGCTTTCGCGCAGGCCCAGGCAAAGGAAGCCGCCGCGCACCAGGCTGTCCCGGAACAACCCCAGCACGCGATCCTGCAGCGGGTTGGAAAAGTAGATGAGGACGTTGCGACACAGCACCAGATGGGCCTCGCAGAACACGCCGTCGGCGACCAGGTTGTGCTGGGCGAAAGTCACGTTGCGGCGAAGGCGATGGTGCAGCTTGATGAAGTCGTAGCGTGCGCTGTAGTAGTCGGCCAGCGAGTGCTGGCCGCCGGCGGCCTGATAGTTGCGCGACCACGACTGCGCGTCCTTGGCCGGGTAGATGCCTTCCTGCGCGCGGTGCAACGCCCTGGGGCTGAGGTCGGTGGCGAAGATCTGGGTACGGTCGTACAGGCCCGCTTCTTCGAGCAGGATCGCCAGCGAGTAGACCTCCTGCCCGTGGGCGCAGCCGGCTTGCCAGATGTTGATGCGCGGGTAGGAGGCGAGAACGGGCAACACCTGCTCGCGCAGCGCGCAGAACACCGGCGGATCACGGAACATGTCCGAAACCGGCACCGACAGGCCCTCGAGTACCGCCTGCAGGAACGCCGGCTCGTGCAGCATCCGGCCGGTGAGGGCGCTAATGGTGCCGGTGCCGTGGGCCTGCACCAGCTGGTGGATGCGGCGCTTCAGCGAAGCGGGTGCGTACTGGCTGAAGTCGTAGCCGTGACGTCGCTGCAGGGCGCGCACGAACAGGTCCAGTTCGATCGCATCGAGGTCCGCTGGCTGCGCCGGCGTCGTTGTCGGTTTCATGGCTGCTGGCGCAGCCAGACGCGGATCATCGAGGACAGCTTGTCGATGTCCACCGGCTTGGACAGGTAGTCGCTGGCCCCCGCTTCAAGGCACTTTTCACGATCCCCACGCATTGCCTTGGCGGTAAGCGCGATGATCGGCAAGGTGGCCAGCCGCGGCTGCGCGCGGATCTGCCGGATGGTTTCGTAGCCGTCCATTCCCGGCATCATGATGTCCATCAGGACCAGCTCCGGTGGGTCGCCGCCCTCCAGGGCCTTGAGCGCCTTCAGTCCATCCTGCGCCATCACCACGGTCATGCCCCAGCCGCGCAGCACCTTGGACAGGGCAAACAGGTTGCGCATGTCGTCGTCGACCAGCAATACGCTGCGGCCCTTGAGTTCGTCGCTTGCGGCGGGCTTGTCGCCGGCGTGGCGTGGTGTGTGCTGGATGGAGTGCAGGAACAGGCTCACCTCGTCGAGCAGGCGCTCGGGCGAGCGCGCACCCTTGACCACGATGGAATCGGTGTACTGGCGCAGCTGCAGGTTCTCCTCCCCACTCAGGTCGCGGCCGGAATAGATCACCACCGGGGGTGCGCCCTGGCTCCCCTCGGCCAGCCGCTCGAGCAGCTCGGCGCCGGACATGCCGGGCAGCCCCAGGTCCAGGACGATGCAATCGAACGCGGTGACGGTGGTCTTGCGCAGCGCCTCCTCGGCCGATCCGGCCTCCTCGATCACCACGTCGTCGCGCCGAAGCATGGTCCTCACCGCGGTGCGCGAATCGGCGTCGTCATCCACGATCAGCAGGTGTCGGGTGTGTCCCTCGGCAAAGTGCAGCAGCCGGTCGAAGGCTGCCACGATCTCCTCGCGACTGACCGGTTTGGTCAGGAAGCCGACCGCGCCCAGCTCGCGTCCGCGGCTGGCATCCTCGGTAGCCGAGATGAAGTGCACCGGAAGGTGGCGCGTGCTCTCGTCCGCTTTCAGTCGCTCGATCACGGTCCAGCCGTCCATGCCCGGCAACATCACATCCAGCACGATGCCGGTCGGGTGGTGGGCGCGTGCCAGGGCCAGCCCGGTCTCGCCATCGGCCGCGGCAAGCACGCGGTAGCCCTTGCGATGGATCATGTCGGCCAGGATCCGCGCGAACGCCGGGTCGTCCTCGATCACCAGGATGCTGACATCGCCCGGCTCCAGTCGCTGGCGATCGTCTTCGATGGTCTCCGGCAGCAGTCCGGGGGCATGTTGCCGCATGGACGGGAGCGTCGGTCCGGATGCGGATCGTGGGCTGGTCGTGGGCGTGGCCACGGGCGGGTGCTCGGGCAGCAGCACGGTAAAGGTGCTGCCGGTGCCTGCTTCGCTGTGCAGGGTGATGTCGCCACCCAGCAGTGCGGCGATGCGTCGGCAGATCGCCAGGCCCAGGCCGGTGCCGCCGTACTGTCGGCTGGTGCTTGCGTCGACCTGTTCGAAGGCGTGGAAGATGCGGTCGAACTTGTCCTGCGGTATGCCGATGCCGGTGTCGCTGACGGCAATGGCGATCAATGGCTGGCCAGTGAGCGCCTGTGGTACCGGAAATGCCGGATCCGGTCTGCCGATACGCACCCTGACGCCGCCGCGGGTGGTGAACTTGAACGCATTGCCGATCAGGTTGTTTGCCACCTGCTCCAGCCGCGCGCCGTCGGTGTGCAGCACCGGTGGCAGGTCGGGTTCGATGTGGACCTCGAAGTCCAGATGCTTTTCCTCGGCGACATGGGCGAACGTCCGCCGTAGCGTGCGCTCGAAGTCGGCCAGCGGCAGCACATCGATGAGCAGCTCCATCTTGCCGGCTTCGATCTTGGACAGGTCCAGGATGTCGTTGATCAGGCGCAGCAGGTTGCTGCCGGCGTCATGGATGATCCGCGCGGACTCGACCTGTTCCTCGTCCAGGTTGCCGGTGTCGTTGTCGGCCAGGCTGCGCGACAGGATCAGCAGGCTGTTCAGCGGGGTGCGCAGCTCGTGCGACATGTTGGCCAGGAAGTCGGACTTGTACTGGCTGGCACGGGCCAGTTCGGCCGCCTTCTGCTCGGTGTCCAGCTGCAGGTCCTCGAGCACCTGGCGCTGCAGGTTGAGGCTGGCGGTCTTTTCGCGCAGTTCCTCGTTGGAGGCCTGCAGCTCCTCGGCCTGCACCCGCAGCTCCTCCTCCGATACGGTGAGCCGTTGTGACTGCTCCTCCAGCAGCAGGGTCTTGGCATGCAGCTCGGCGTTGCTGTCGCGCAGCACCTGTTGTTGTTGTTGCAGCGCCTCCTTGGAGCGCAGCAGCTCGTCCGCCTGCTCGCGGGTCTGCTCCAGAAGTTGCTGCGTGTTGATGGCGCGGGTGAGGTTTTCCTGGGTCAGCGCCACCAGCGGCAGCAAGTCGTCGAGCAGCTGTCGTTGCAGCGGGGTCGGCCGCTCGAAGCCGGCCAGCTCCAGCACGCCGGTGACCTGTCCGCGGTAGATTACCGGCAGGATGGTGATGGCCGAGGGCGAGGCATCGCCGCTGGCCGAATGGATGCGCACGTAACGGTCCGGAGCCTGATCCAGCTCGATCGGCTGGGCCTCGAGCACGCATTGGCCGACCAGCCCTTCGCCCGGCACGTACATGTCCGCGGGATTCCATGACTGGCGCAGGCCGTAGCTGCCGAGCAGGTCCAGCCGCTCGCTCTGTTGTCGTAGATGTAGTACAGCGCCACGCCGGCATGCACCAGCGGCGCCAGCTGGCTGGTCAGGGTCTGTCCGAACTGCTGGTGGCTGGTGGCCTGCTGCAGCCGGCGGGACAGCTCGGACAACTGCGACTTGACCCAGGCCTGGTCGTCGCTGTCGAGCATCATCTGCTTGAACACCTGCAGCGCCCGGGCGATCTCGCCGATCTCGTCGGCGCGCCCGAGCCGGGTCACCACCACATCGTGGTCCCTGGCGGCCAGGCGATTCATCAGATCGGTGGTCTGGCGCAACGGCCGGATCACCGAGCAGATGGCTCATGCGCAGCACGTAGAGTCCGAACAACACGAACAGCCCGGCAAAGATGGCGCTGACCAGGCGCAACTGCTGCATCGACGTCTGGGCGATCGACTTGCGCGTGAGCCAGCAGCGCCTGCTCGGTGGCCTCCATCCGGTCGAGCGCGGCCAGCACTTTTTCGACCGGTACGGTGCGCCGTTGCAGATAGTCGCTGCGGATCTGCCCGGTCAGCGCCAGGCGCTCGGCCGTATCGGTCGTCTGCAGGCGACCGAGCGGTGTCATGAGCTGCCCGGTCGTTTCCTGCAGCCATTGCTCGGCCAGCGCCTGCACGTGGTCGGCGTGGGCCAGTTGCGCCGGATTGTCGCCGACCAGCACGCGCAGCCGGTCCAGATGGCCGAGCAACTCGCGTCTGCCCCGATCGACGGTCTCCAGGTCTTCCGGGCGCTGGCCCAGCAGGTAGCCGCGGATGCCGATCCGGCTCGTCTGCACGGCATCGCCGGCCTGCCGGATCGTCCAGCAACACCTGGTAGGTATGGGATATCCGCTCGCGATCGGTCTGCTGCAACTGCAGCTCGCGCAGGGTCAGCAGGCTGTAAAGCACCGACAGCAGCAGCAGCGGAAAGATCGCCATCTGGATCTTGCGCCGCCCCGGCAGATTGGCCAGCCAGGAATATCGCGAATGTGCTTGGGAGGGTGCCATTGCGTCTTTCATCGGTACGTTTTGGGATGTGCGCGATCGGGTCAGCCGGGCAGCGTGGGCGGAGGGCTCCGCGGCCGGCGCAGCGTTACTGGCGAACCGCATCGCGTATTGCGATCAGCCAAAGCGCCACCGACACCAGCGTGCAGAGCGCCAGCGCCACCACCGACGCCTCCGCTCCGAAAAACCCGCCGCTGAGCCAGTCCGGTCCGCTGCGCTGCGATACCAGCCAGCCATCCGCGGTCGTTCCCGATACCGGGATGCCGTAGACCGTTCCCTGCATGAAGTTCCACGACGCATGCAGGCCCATGCACAGCGGCAGCGAACGGGTCAGGTGGTAGATCAGGCCGAACAGCAGCCCGGCCTCGATGGCGATCGCCGCCGAGCTCCACACGGTGGCTCCCGGGTTGCCGATGTGCACCGCGCCGAAGAACAGCGCCGACACCACAAGCGCCGCCCACGTGCCGGCGCCTTCCTCGACAATGCGGAACAGCACCCCGCGAAACATGATTTCCTCGCCGATGCCGGCCCCCAGCCCCACCACCAGCAGCGCCGGCAAGCCAGGACGCATCCGGATTGAAGCCGGTGACCCGGTAGCTGCCCAGCGACCACAGCACCGCCACCACCGCGCTGAACAGAACGATCCCGGCCAGGATGCCGATGAGCCCATCGGGCAGCAGCTTGCGTGGCGCCAGTTCGGTGACCCGCCGGCGCTCGATCCAGCGAACCAGGATCAGGTAGGCCAGCAGCGCCGGCCCGGCCCGAACCAGCAGTTGCACCAGCGCCTTTGCCAGCGGGGACGCCTGGCAGCCTGGTAGCCCAGCAAGTGCGCCGCGCTGCCGACGGTGAGGACCGAGAGCCGACCATCATCGCCACGAACGCATGCTATCCGCGCCAATGGCGAGAAACAGCAGCCAGCGCTTGCTGGCACTGGCGTCTGCCGGCGTGGTGAAGGCAAGCACGTTGCGTTGCATGTCGATATCCCCCCGTGGATATCCGCACGGTAGCAGCGGTCGGGCTGGCCGGCCACTGCGGGCGCGATCGGCCCGGGCCTGGCGCGTTGCCGCCGAGGGTTTCGAACGGGGTCCGACGGCGGCGCAGCGCCTTGCCGCCGCGGCTTCGGCCGCCATGCTGGGCAGAGGCAATGGCCAGCGGCCGAGGGTGGCCGCCAGCCCCCACCGGCCACGGGAAGCGCCGGCGGCGAAGCGGCGCTTCACTAGAGTGACGACCGAGGCGGCGTGCTCGCGGGTGTTGGAAAAACGCACCTGTGGCCAGCGCTCCTGCGCCAGTTGCAGGTTGACCCGGGTCGGGGCGATGTAGACCAGCTCGCCGGCGGCGTCGATCGCCAGATTCATCGCGTTCTTCTCGCGGAACTCCTCCAGCTTTTTCGGATCATCGCAGTGCACCCAGCGCGCCGTGGTCACGCTCACCGGCTCGAAGCTGGCGTCCACGTTGTACTCGTCCTTGAGCCGGTAGGCGACCACGTCGAACTGCAGGACGCCGACCGCGCCCAGGATCAGGTCGTTGGACATCAGCGGGCGGAAGAACTGGGTGGCGCCTTCCTCGGACAGCTGCGCCAGGCCCTTCTGCAGCGCCTTCATCTTCAGCGGATCGCGCAGGCGGGCGCGGCGGAACAGCTCCGGCGCAAAGTTCGGGATGCCGGTGAAGCTCACCGCGTCGCCTTCGGTAAAGGTGTCGCCGATGGTGATGGTGCCGTGGTTGTGCAGGCCGATCACGTCGCCGGGGTAGGCGGTTTCCACGATCTCGCGGTCCGACGCCATGAAGGTCAGCGCGTTGGCGATGCGCACCTCCTTGCCGGTGCGGGTCTGGATCATCTTCATGCCGGCGGCGTAGGTGCCCGAACAGACCCGCATGAACGCCACCCGGTCGCGATGGGCCGGATCCATGTTGGCCTGGATCTTGAACACGAAGCCGGACAGTTTCTCTTCCTCCGGCTGCACCTGGCGGGTCAGCGTGGCGCGTGGCCGCGGCGAGGGCGCGTGCTGGACGAAGAAGTCCAGCAGCAGCTGCACGCCGAAGTTGTTCACCGCCGAGCCGAAGAACACCGGGGTCTGCTTGCCGGCCAGGTAGGCCTCCGGCTCGAACGACGGCGCCGCGCCCTGGATCAACTCCAGCTCGTCGCGCAGCTCGCGCATGGCTTCCTCGCCCACGCGTTCCAGCAGCCCGGGCGCATCCAGGCCCTTGAAGATGGTCGAATCCTGGCGGGTGAAATTCTTGCCGGGCTCGAAGATGTGCACTTCGTCCAGCAGCAGGTGGTACACGCCTTTCAGGCGCTTGCCCATGCCGATCGGCCAGGTCACCGGCGCGCAGGCAATGCCCAGCACCGACTCGACCTCGTCCATCAGCTCGATCGGTGAGCGGCCCTCGCGGTCGAGCTTGTTGATGAAGGTCATGATCGGCGTGTCGCGCAGGCGGCACACCTCCATCAGCTTGATCGTGCGCTCCTCCACGCCCTTGGCGCAGTCGATCACCATCAGCGCCGAGTCCACCGCGGTCAGCACCCGGTAGGTGTCCTCGGAGAAGTCCGCATGGCCCGGGGTGTCGAGCAGGTTGACGATCTTGCCGTCGTACGGGAACTGCATCACCGACGAAGTCACCGAGATGCCGCGCTCCTTCTCCAGCGCCATCCAGTCCGACGTGGCATGCCGCGCCGCCTTGCGCCCCTTCACCGAGCCGGCCATCTGGATCGCACCGCCGAACAGCAGCAGCTTTTCAGTCAGCGTGGTCTTGCCCGCGTCAGGATGGCTGACGATGGCGAAGGTCCGGCGGCGACGGGTTTCTTGCAGGTGCGAGGACATAAGCGGGCAGCGACGTGAGGTGGCAACCGCCTATTGTAGCCGCGATCGGCCTGCGGACGCCCCGGGGCAACGGCGGATGGCCCCCGGCGCCGCTTGCTCCGCAACCGGCGTTCACCTGTTGCCACAGGCCTCAGTCCAGGAAGCGGCCGCGGAAGGCGGGGTCCGGTAGCTGGCAAAATGCACGGCGACCGAAAATGCGGTAGCGGTTGCGCGCAATCCAGCGGTAGCCGCGGTCCCTCAGTGGCCGGGGCATGTGCTCGATCACTCGTGCGACGAGGCGCCAACGGCGGGGTCCCAGGCCGGCCAGCACGCGGGTCAGGGCGTCTGTATCGGTGTACTGGCGGCCGTCCTCCAGCAGCAGGAACGAGGCCGGATCGTCCGGATCCAGGCCGCTCCCGGCGAGCAGCTCGCGCCCGATCGCGGACTGCATGGAGACCAGCTTGAACCGTGCGTGGAGATCGTTCCGGAGAACGAAACGCACCCAGCGGCTGCACAGACGGCAGACCCCGTCGAAGACGATGACCGGTTCACTCGGCATGATCCAGCCACCCTTCGTACGCCACCAGCAGCCCCACGAGTGGCAGGCGGGCCGCGGTGCGGAAATGATAGCGGCCGTCGCGCGCGCTGCTGGTGGCATCGATACCCGCGATCCAGCGCGCAGGCAAGCCAACACCCAGTACGCTCAGGCGCTGCAGCCGCCATTCGATCGCCTGGTCGACCACGCGCAATTCGAATTCCATGGCCGACATGCCGAGGCTTTCCCTCAGGCGGGCGGGGCGTGCCGATGAAGCGCGCAAGCTCGAGTGCATGGTGCGGCTGGCAAAACAACGGGTCCAGCGCTCGCCGGTGGCCTGTCGGTGCAAGTGGAAACTCATGCCGGCGGTGCTGCCTGGAGCGGGCAGGCCGAACAGCCAGCGCAGCAGCCGCGCACCCGGGTTGCCGTCGCCGCGTACGCTGCACGCACCCTGCGCCGACACGCGTCGGTGGTTGCCGTGCATCCGGCGGACCGGGCCGGGCAGTGCGGCCCACCCGGTCGGGCCAATGAGGGTTTCGAAGAGGCCCGCTTGCATGGCGCCCATTATGCCAGCGTCCGCTTCGGGCTGAGGACGACCGGGCGACCGGGCGAACACCCACGTCGGTGGCGGCCGCAGACAGCAAAAAGCCCGGGGATCGCTCCCCGGGCTTGTGCTCGCGGCGAGCGGCGCAAGACCGCCCGCTACTTGGGAGCGAACGCTTACTTCGCTTCCTTCTCCATCAGCTTGTCGACCAGGTTGGCCGGCACTTCCTCGTAGTGATCGAAGATCATGGTGAAGTTGCCGCGGCCGCTGGTGGCCGAGCGCAGGAAGTTGATGTAGCCGAACATCTCCGCCAGCGGCACGAAGCCCTGCACGAAGGCCTGCACGCCCTTGTGGCCCTGGTCGCTGATCGAACCGCGACGGCGGTTGATGTCGCCGATGATGTCGCCCAGATAGTCGGCTTCGGTAACCACTTCCAGGCTCATGATCGGCTCGAGCAGCTTCGGCTTGGACATCTTCTGCGCTTCGCGGAAGCACTGGCGGGTGGCGATTTCGAAGGCCAGCGCCGAGGAGTCGACGTCATGGAACTTGCCGTCGACCAGGCGCGCCTTGAAGTCCAATACTTCGTAGCCTGCGATCTGGCCCTGGCGTGCCTCCACTTCCACCGCGTGCTGCACCGCCGGGATGTATTCGCGCGGCACGCGGCCGCCGACGATCTCGTCGGAGAACACCACGCCGCTGCCCTGCTCACCCGGCTCGAAGATCATCTTCACTTCGGCGAACTGGCCCGAACCGCCGGACTGCTTCTTGTGGGTGTAGGTGTGCTCGACGGTCTGGCCGAAGGCCTCGCGGAAGCTGACCTTGGGCTTGCCCATGTTCGCTTCCACGCCCAGCTCGGTGCGCATGCGGTCGATGGTGATTTCCAGATGCAGCTCGCCCATGCCCTTGAGCACGGTCTGCCCGGTTTCCTTGTCCACTTCCAGTCGCAGCGACGGATCGGCCTTGGCCATCTTGTAGAGCGCGGTGGACATCTTGTCGACGTCGTTGCGGCTCTTCGGCTCCACCGACACGCTGATCACCGGGTCAGGGAAGCGCATGCGCTCGAGCAGGGCCGGATGGGCCGGATCGCTCAGCGAGTCACCGGTCTCGGTTTCCTTCATCGAGACGAAGGCGCAGATGTCACCGGCGCGGACCTCGTCGATTTCCTTGGTGGCGTTGGCCTGCACTTCCACGATACGGCCCACGCGCTCCTTCTTGCCGCGGGTGACGTTCATCAGGGTGTCGCCCTTCTTGATCACGCCGGAGTAGATGCGGGTGAAGGTCAGGGTGCCAAACTGGTCGTTGATCACCTTGAACGCCAGCGCACGGGCCGGGGCGTCGTCGGTCACTTCCTGCTCGCCGACCACGTTGCCGTCGGCGTCCACCATCGAAATGCCGCCGTTCTCGCCCGGGTAGGGCATGTAGTCGACCACGGCGTCGAGCAACTGCTGCACGCCCTTGTTGCGGTAGGACGAGCCGCAGAACACCGGCACCAGCTTGCCGGCCACGCAACCCTTGCGGATGCACAGCTTGAGCGTCTCCAGCGAGGGGATCTCGCCGCTGGTGAGGTAGGCGTCCATGGCGTCGTCGTCCATTTCCACGGCCGACTCGATGCTCGCCTCGCGCAGCTTGGCCAGGTCGGCCACCCACGCCTTGTCGCCGGAGGCGGACAGGGCCTGCACCTTCGGGTGGTTGGCCACTTCGTCCAGCGGAATGGTTTCCCAGGTGCTGTCCTTGTCGTCGCCGTTCCAGATGTAGCCCACGCCGGCGATCAGATCGACCATGCCCATGAACTCGTCATGGCTGCCCAGCGGAACCTGGCACAGGATGGCGTTGGCGCCCAGGCGGTTGCGGATGCCGTCGACGCAATGTTTGAAGTTGGCGCCGATGCGGTCCATCTTGTTGACGTAGCACATGCGCGGCACGTTGTACTGGTCGGCCAGGCGCCAGTTGGTCTCGGTCTGCGGCTCCACGCCGGCCACGCCGTCGAACACCACCACGGCGCCGTCGAGCACGCGCAGCGAACGGTTCACCTCGATGGTGAAGTCCACGTGTCCCGGGGTGTCGATCACGTTGATCTGGTGGTTCTTCCACTCGGTGGAGACAGCCGCGGACTGGATGGTGATGCCGCGCTTGCGCTCCTGCTCCATGTAGTCGGTGGTGGTCGAACCCTTGCCGTCCTTGGTGTCATGGACGTCGATGATCTGGTGCTTCTTGCCGGTGTAATACAGCACGCGCTCGGTGGTGGTGGTCTTGCCGGCGTCGATGTGCGCGATGATGCCGATATTGCGGAAGAGATTAAGCGGTTTTTGGCGGGCCACAGTCTTGGTTCCGTTGGTAAGTCAAAAGTAAGCGTGGTCAGGCAGCGCAAGGGCTGCCGGCCATGGTTCGGTGTGTTTGCGGACCAGGAAACCGGTGGTGCCGGCCTCGGACAGGCGTGTCCGCGGTGGGTTAAACCCGTGATTCTACCGTGTATTGCCGCTCATGTACCCCCACCCGGTTCAGCGGGCGGCAGGCTGGGCCTTTCAGTGAGCTCGGCCTTGGCACCGGCATGGGCGTCGAACAGCCGCCGGTGGCATGCGTAGGACCAGTCGTCGCCTCGCTGGTAGTAGCCCTCCACCCAGGCCTGCAGGGTGGGCAGCATCGAATCCTGCGCCTGGCGGCTGGCGTAGTTGTGCCGCTCCCAGGGGCGCCGGCGGTTGTTGTCCAGGCAGGCCTGCAGGCCGGGGTTGAGGAACACCAGCTCGGTGCAGCGCGGTGCGGCCGCCTCCACCAACTCGCCGTAACAGCCTTCGATCACCCAGGCGTCGTGGCTGTCCAGGAAGGCCTCCAGCGCGGTGCGGGCAGCGGCCGGGGGCGCGGTACGGCAACCCGGCCCGGCTCCCACACGATGGTGTCCAGATCCAGATGGGGCAGGTCATGTTGCCCGGCCAGGGTGCTCTTGCCGGAGCCGGAGTTGCCGAAGATCAGGATGCGCATGGCTCGCTCAGGATGTCCTCGTAGAAGGCGCCGAACGGTTCGGTTGGATGGCGGAGCTGGATTTCCAGGATCCACAGCCCGGCCGCGGGGACGGCCGCCAGGTCGCCCAGGTCGCCCCCTTTGTGGATCGCATGCGGGAAATCGCTTACCCGATGCCCCTTGATTGCATGGTTGAGCTGCCAGCCCATCGCTTCGGCGCGCCGGCCGGCAAAGGCGTACAGCGCCTGGCCGCTCAGCCGCTGCCGGCGCCACGCCGCGGCGACCTCGCCAAACAGCTGGCGCGCGGCATCGGCGCAGGCTTGTTGCTGCGGTGCCTGGCCCACCACGAAGGTGTCGCCGACGTCGCCCTCGTGGCCGTCGAATACCAGTCCCAGGTCGATGAAGTAGCTGTCGTTGTCGCCCAGCCGCACCTCCGGCGCCGAGCGCTGGCGGTAGGTCCTGGTGGTGTTGGGGCCGATCCGGATGATCACCGGATGCCACAACCGCTCCACGCCCAGCGCGGCGAACACCTCGGCGGCGTGCGCGTGCGCTTCGGCTTCGCTGATGCCCGGCTGCATGCGCTGGCGGATGCCGTGCAGGGCGGCCCAACTGCGCTCGCGGGCGCGCAGCATGGCGGCCGGGTCGAAGCTCGCGCCGGTGGCCTCGCGCGGGTGGTTCATGCCGGCCGCCTCATGTCCACAGCAGCACCAGCCCCAGCAGGGCGGGGCTGGCCTGCACCAGCAGGATCCGCCGGCTGGCGGTGATCCCGCCAACGAGCCCGGCGATCAGTACGCAGCCCAGAAAGAACGAACAGGTGGCCCGGCCTGCCGGCTCGCCCTGCATCATGCCCCAGACCAGTCCGGCGGCCAGAAAGCCGTTGTAGAGCCCCTGGTTGGCGGCCAGTACGCGGGTTTGCGCGGCGTACTCCACGCTCATGCCGAACGCGCGCCGCGCGAGCGGGCGGGTCCACAGGAACATTTCCAGCACCAGAAACCACGCATGCAGCGCGGCGACCAGGACAATCACCACGAGGGCGGCGACGGACATCGGCAGACTCCGGCAAGCGATCGACATCAGTGTTGCAGCCGCCCGCGGCGCTGGCAACGCGGGCGCGGGGTGCGTCGAATCGGATCGGCGCAGCTTTGACTGTCTGGTCAGCCCGGGGCGGGAGAAGACGCCCGGGCTGCAAAAGGCGGCTGCGCAATCCAGATCCACCCCTCTCGATTTGTGGAGCCACCGTGGGACGGCGAAAGGCCGAAGGTCGTTCCTCGCACAGCCACTTATTCCCGAAAGTCTCTACTGCCTGGGCTCCCGACCCGCCAACGCCTTGAGCGTCACCACCAGTACGTCGCGATGGGCGGGCTGGCCGGGGTCCAGCGGGGTGACTGCGGTGACACCGTGGAAAACCCGGGCATCGTCCACCAGCGCGGCATCGAACGGATGGGTAAGAGTGAAACTGCCCAGTTCGGTCCCGTCGGCGAGATGGATGGAGGTAGTGCCGCTGGCCACGTTCTGCCGGTTCACCAGCAACACCAGAACGTAATCGACGCCATCGCGGTGCACGCCCTCCGGGGTCGGCTGGCCGGCCAGGTCGCCGCGGGCCTCGATACGAAACTGGTGCACCTCGATGCGCCAGCCCCTCACCGTGGGTACCAGGCTTCCGAACAGGTCGCAACAGAACGCCAGCACCCTTCGCATGCTGGCGCCGTCGGCAATGGCCGGCTCGATCGGATCGAACCAGCGCTGGATGTCGCCGTGCAACCGGTTGTATTGCAGGCTCTGGAAGTGCGGCTGATGCGGCTCGCGCTGCAGTTCGCCGGTCGTCGAGGCGCTGAAGACGGCGTGCCGACGGCGGCGGTAGCGACCCTGCGCAGCCAGGTAGGTGTCCGGCGCGAGCCGGTTCCAGCTGTCGGCCAGGGCGGCCCAGTCGGGCAGGGTTGGCGCCTGCATCCAGTCGCGCATCACCGGGGCCTGGACAAAGGCAAACCCGTCGCGCTGCAGTTGGCCGTGCAGGCGGGTCAGGTCCGTGGGCGGGCGCAGTGTCATGGGATGGCGGGCGAAGGGTGCGCGCGATGGCACCGGGCGCGCGAAGCATAGCGCCTTCGTCCCGTGCTCGCGAGAGAGGTTTGCGGTTTCCGCAGGATCCCCGGTGGTTTGTGTCGGGGGTGGGTCGACGTCGATGGTATGTACTCGTGTATCTATCAAATGGACGTTTAGACGTCTATTGACAAGAACCATGTTGAATCCTAGAGTCGGCGGCACTCATCGAGACCGGCGGAGGGATGGGCCCTTTGATGCCGGGGCAACCAGCGGAGCGTTCCGCCACGGTGCCAATTCCTGCGGAGGCGCATGCAGCGCTGCCGAGAGATGGGGGCATGGTTGACGGTGGCTGCGCCACCGCGCGCCGGCTTCCGTACCGGTACTCCCAGGCGATGGCCAGGAGAACCGCATGCACCGCCCGTTGCCATTTCACCGCGCCGCGTACCGGCCTGCCGCGCAGGCCCGACCCCGGCTCCAGTCGTGTGCAGAAGGGTTCACCCACCAGCGCGGGCGCCGGGGCGTCTTGCTGCGCCCCAGGTACAACGGCCGCGCCGTTGCCGTCGAGCTGGATTACATCTGGTGCGGCGCGACCGATGGGCCCACGGTGGTGGTGCTGGGGGGCATCTCCGCCGGGCGGGACGTAGTCACTTTCGACGACGCGGCACCACATGGCTGGTGGCAGGCGCTGGTCGGCAACGGCCTGGCGATCGACCTGGAGCGCTACCGGCTGCTGTCGATCGACTGGCTCAGCCCCAGCGAGCTGGGCGCCAGCGCGGTCTCCAGCGAGGACCAGGCCGACGCGCTGGCCGCTCTGCTGGAAACGCTGGGCGTGACCCGGACCCACGCTTTCGTCGGGGCTTCCTACGGCGCGATGGTGTCACTGGCGTTCGCTGCGCGCCATCCGCATGCACTGGAACGGCTGGTGCTGCTGGCCGGCGCCCATCGGCCGCACCCGCTGGCGACCGCCCAGCGCAGCGTGCAGCGCGGCATCGTGCGGCTGGGCGAGGCTGGCGGCCAGCTACCTGCCGCGCTGGCGCTGGCCCGCCAACTGGCCATGACCACCTACCGCGGCAGCGACGAGTTCGCCCGCCGCTTCGCCGGCGGGCCCGAATTCCGCGACGGGCGTTTCCGCTTTCCGGTCGAGGACTATCTGGAGCATGCCGGCCAGCGCTTCGCCGAGCGCTTCGACCCGACGCGGTTCCTGGCGCTGTCCGAGTCGATCGACCTGCACGACATCGCGCCCGAGCAGGTGCCCACGCCGGCGACCCTGATCGGCTTCCCGTCCGACCGGCTGGTGCCATTGTCGGACCTGTGCGAACTGCAGCGGCGCCTGCACGGGCCGGCGTCGCTGGAGGTGGTCGATTCGCCCTTTGGCCATGACGCGTTCCTGAAGGAAACCGCGCTGCTGGCGCCTTTGCTGCGCGAGGCGTTGCGCTGACCTGTTCACCGGCCTTCGACGTTGTGCGCAATGTGTCGGCCGACCTCTCTACCAGCCTTTGGCTGTCCCGCGGAGAATCCCATGAGCAAAGCATCCCCCTGCACCCGCGCCGTGCGCGCCGGGATCGAATCAGAGACCCAGTACGGCGCGGTGGTGCCGCCGTTGCACCTGTCCACCAACTTCAGCTTCGACGGTGTCGGCGGCAAGCGCACCTACGACTATTCGCGCAGCGGCAACCCCACCCGCGACCTGCTGGCCGAGGCGTTGGCCGAGCTGGAGCAGGGTGCTGGCGCGGTGGTGACATCCAGCGGAATGTCCGCGGTGGCGCTGGCGCTGGAGCTGGTGCCGCCCGGTGCCACCGTGCTGGCCGCGCACGACTGCTATGGCGGCACCTGGCGGCTGCTCGACGCATGGGCCAGAAAAGGGCGATTCGCGGTGCGATTCGTCGACCTCACCGACCACCAGGCGCTGGCAGCGGGACTGGTCGACAAGCCGGCGCTGGTCTGGGTCGAGACCCCTTCCAATCCGCTGCTCCGGATCACCGACATCCGTCATGTGGCGCAGGCGGCGCACGCCGCAGGTGCACTGCTGGTGGTGGACAACACCTTCCTGTCGCCGGCGTTGCAGCAGCCGCTGGTGCTGGGCGCGGACCTGGTAGTGCACTCGACCACCAAGTACATCAACGGCCACAGCGACGTGGTCGGGGGCGCGGTGGTGGCGCGCGATCCGGAACGGGTCGCGCAGCTGAAGTGGTGGGCCAACTGCAATGGCTTCACCGGAGCCCCGTTCGACAGCTACCTGACCCTGCGCGGCCTGCGCACGCTGGGCGTGCGCCTGCGCCAGCACCAGGACAACGCGGCCCGCGTCGCCGGGTACCTTGCCGGCCATGCCGCGGTGCGCCGGGTGTACTACCCGGGTCTGGCCGGGCATCCCGGGCATGCGCTGGCGCGTCGCCAGCAGCAGGGCTTTGGCGCGATGCTGAGTTTCGAGCTGGCTGGCGCGATCGCGCAGGTCGCCGCCTTCGTCGACGGCTTGCGCTACTTCTCGCTGGCCGAATCGCTGGGCGGGGTGGAGAGCCTGATCGCGCACCCGGCCTCGATGACGCATGCCTCGATGGCGGTGGAAGCGCGTCGACACGCCGGGATCGCGGACACCTTGCTGCGCCTGTCGGTGGGTATCGAGGATGCCGACGATCTGCTGCGCGACCTTGATGCGGCGCTGGGGCGGGCGCTCTCGTCGGCGTCGCCGCACCGGGTGCCGGCATGAGCGCGTTGCTGCCCGGTAGCGAGCCGGGCCCCGGCCGGCCGATAGCATGCCCGCGGTGGCCGGGCGCGACGCGGGCGCAGCCGGTGGCGGTCGTGCTGCTGGGCACCGGGATGGTGGGCGGTGCGTTCCTGCGCTTGCTGGAGACGCCGGCTGCGGCCCACCTGCACCTGGTGGGCGTGGCCAACTCGCGGCACCAGGAAACCGCGCCGGACGCGCTGGCCAGCCGCCAGTTGCGCGACCGGCTGCACCAGTGCGGCGAGCCCCGCGACGACCGCCGTCTGCTGGCGGCGCTCGATGCCCGGGCCGCGGCTGGCAAGGTGATCATCGATGCCACCGCCAGCGCCGTGCTGGCGGCTTGCCATCCACAATGGCTGGCGCGCGGCTATCACGTGGTGACCGCCAACAAGACGCTCGGTGGTGGTGCCCTGAGCGGCTGGCTGGCACTGCAGCGGGCGCTCACCGGTCCTGCCGGCTACGGCGATTCGGCCACGGTCGGCGCCGGCCTGCCAGTGCTGTCCACGCTGGCCCGGCTGCGCCGCTGCGGCGACGCGCTGGTGTCGCTGGAGGGGGTGTTCTCCGGCTCGCTGTCGTGGTTGTTCAACCGGTACGACGGCACGCGTCCGTTCTCGGCCCTGCTGCTGGAGGCGCGGCGGCAGGGTCTGACCGAGCCGGATCCGCGGCTGGATCTGGCCGGGGAGGATGTCGCGCGCAAGCTGCTGATCCTGGGGCGGCATGCCGGCTTTCCCCTGCAGCGGGCGGCGGTCGAGGTGCAGGGCCTGGTGCCCGGGGCGCTGCAGTCGCTCGCGCTGGACAGGTTCCTGCAACGCGTGCATGAACTGGATGCGCCGCTGGCTGCACGCCACGCGCAGGCGGCGACACGCGGCCAGGTGCTGCGCTTCCTGGCCCGCCTCGACCCGGTCGGCCGTGCCACGGTGGGCCTGACCGGGATCCCGGCCAGCCACCCCGCCGCGCGCCTGTGCGGCAGCGACAACCAGTTCGTGCTGACCACCGCCCGCTACCGCGACCAGCCACTGGTGATCCAGGGACCCGGCGCCGGGCCGGAGGTGACCGCGCAGGCGCTGCTCGGCGATGTGCTGGCGCTGACCTGAGCGCCAGCGCGTGGCCGGCTGCGGGAGCGCGATGGCCTCGACCAGGAGACATGACAGTGGTGCAGGGGCGCTGCCTGAACGACGAATGCCGCAACGGCGTTTCGATACGGCGCAATGCTTCTGGTGCCGGAAACGAAAAACGCGCAGCGAGGCTGCGCGTTTTTCGTGAAGTGGGCCGTGGTCAGTGCCCGGTCATTCGCTCCGCTTCGTCCTCTTCCGGCGGGATCTGCAACGCATCGGGGTGGGCGTGCGCCTCGAGCTGCGCCGCCTCCACCGATGGCGTGCGCCAGCCGGCGCTGACGCCCCACAGGAAGAACACCAGGCCAATCACCGCGACCAGGGCCAGATCCCAGCCATAGGGAAGATAGCCAAGCCCGCCGAACTGCGCGCTGCCGATCAGCGACACGCCCGCCAGCGAAATCAGGTAGAACACCAGCCACCAGGCGCCCTTCAGGTGACGACCGAAGTCATGCCAGCCGCTCTTGGCCTGGTAGTAGAAGTACACCGGCAGGGCGACCACTACCAGCAGGATGATCTGCCCGGTCAGCGGCCATTTGGCCCAGTACAGCAGTTCGGCCGACATGATGAAGGCGATGCCGGCGATGATCGACAGGCCGTTCAGACGGAACGGTCGATGCAGTTCGGGCGCGGTGCGACGCAGCGTCATCACGCTGACCGGGCCGGTCAGGTAGGAAATGATCGTGGCCACCGAGATCACCGCGGCCAGCGAGTCCCAGCCGCGGAAGAAGAACAGGAACAGGAACGACACCACCAGGTTCAGCCACATGGCCGGGCGCGGCACGCCCCACTTCGGATCGATGTGTCCGAACACCTTCGGCAGCGTGCCGTTGCGCTCCATGCCGTAGATCATGCGGGCGGTGGAGGCGGTGTAGGTCATGCCGGTGCCGCTGGGGCTGATGAAGGCGTCGGCGTACAGCAGGATGGCCAGCCAGTTCAGGTTGACGATGATCGCCAGTTCGGCGAACGGACTGCTGAAGTTGATGCCGTGCCAGCCGGCCTTGGCCAGCATCTCCTGCGGCACCGAGCCCAGATAGGCCACCTGCAGCAACACGTAGACGATGGTGGCCAGCACGATCGCGCCGATGATCGCGAAAGGAATGCTGCGGCCCGGGTTGCGCGCCTCGCCGGCCAGGTTCACCGGACTCTGGAAGCCGTTGAAGCTGAACACGATGCCGGCGGTAGCCACGGCGGTGAGGATCGCCGCGAAGTCGTTGGTGTGGCTGCCGCCGTTGACCCCGACCGACAGGTTCTCGGTATGAAAGCCGCTGGCGATCAGCGCCACGCCGGTAGCCGCGGGAATGACCAGTTTGATGATGGTGATGATGCTGTTGGATCGGGCGAACAGCTTCACGCTCCAGAAGTTGAGCAGGAAGTACATCACCACCAGAACCGCGGCGAAGGCCAGGCCCAGCGTACTGAGCTCGCCCTTGCCGGCGGTGACGTGGTAGAGGTCCTGCGCCCATTGCCACTTCCATCCGGACATGTACTGCACCGAGGCCTCCGCCTCCACCGGAATCACCGAGACGATGGCGATCCAGTTCGCCCACGCGGCGATGAAGCCGACCAGCGAGCCATGTGAGTAATGGCCGTAGCGCACCATGCCACCGGACTCGGGGAACATGGCGCCCAGCTCGGCATAGGTCAGCGCGATGCACATGATGATCGCCGCGCCCAGGACCCAGGCCCAGATGGCGCCCGGGCCGGCCAGCTTGGCGGCGTTCCAGGCGCCGAACAGCCAGCCGGAACCGATGATGGAGCCGAGGCCGGTGAACATCAGTGCCATCGGGCCGACGTCGCGACGGATTGAACTGGATGAGGACATGCGTGCTCCAGAAGCGGTGGGATCGGTCGGCCCGGACACGGGCGGTGCGGGCGCAAGTCCCGATCATGACAGACCGCTCACGGCCCTGTCAGCTTGCCGTGGGTCACCTCCGCACCTGTCGCCCGACCGGACAGGCGGACAAAAAAGACCCGCCTTGCGGCGGGTCGGGTCAAATCCGGAAATGGGGGCGTCAGCCGGCCTGGCGAGCCTCGCGCACTTCCTGCTGGTGCTTGTCCTGGATCTTCTCGCGATGCTTGCGCAGCTGGCCGACCAGTTTGTCGAACAGCACATCGATGGAGGCGTACATGTCCGCCTCGGCCGCTTCGGCGTGCAGCGTGGTGCCGGGAACCGCCAGCGTGCCTTCAGCCTTTTGCTGCAGCTTGTCCACCGTCAGCACCATGGTCAGGCCGGTGCATTTCTCATCGAGCCGGGTCAGGCGGTCGAGCTTGGCGGTCGCGTGGCTGCGCAGGGCCTCGGTAATTTCGATGTGCTGGCCGCTGAGTTGGAATTGCATGGTGCGCCTCCTTTGGTGCATGCCGCCCTGGAGCGGCGAACTTGGGCTGGCGACCGTGGTCACCAGACCCCCGGGATCGTTCTTCCCCTATTGGGGGCAAGGTGACGCGACTGCAAGTTGCCCGTTCATCCGGCCCGCTGGCGCTCGCTGGAGCTGGGGATGCGCAGGCCTTCGCGGTACTTGGCCACGGTGCGGCGCGCAACCTGGATGCCCTTGCGGCGCAGTTCCTCGGCAATGGCCTGGTCGGACAGGGGTTTGCGTGCGTCCTCCGCTTCGATCAGCTTGCGCAGCATGGCCTGGATGGCGGTGGCCGACGCGCCGCCGCCATCCTCGGTGGACACCCCGCTGGAAAAAAAATGCTTCAGCTCGAAGGTGCCGCGGGGGGTGTGGATGTACTTGCGTGTGGTCACCCGCGAGATGGTCGACTCGTGCATGCCCACCTCCTCGGCCACTTCGCGCAGCACCAATGGATGCATCGCCTCGGGGCCGTAGTCGAGGAAAGCGCTCTGCCGCCGGACGATCGCATCGGCCACCTTCATCAGTGTTTCCGCGCGCGATTCCAGGCTCTTGATCAGCCAGCGCGCTTCCTGCAGTTGCCCGCGCATCCAGCTGGCGTCCTGGCCACGGGCCTGGGCGATCAGGCTGCAGTAGTGCTGGTTCAGGCCCAACCGCGGCTGGCAGTCGGGATTGAGGCTGACCCGCCAGCGGTTGCCTTCCTTGAACGCGTAGACGTCCGGTGCGATGTACTCGACCGGGGTGGAGTCAAGCGCCGCGCCGGGTCGCGGATCCAGGCCGCGGATCAGCAGTGACGCGGCGGCGACATCGTCCTCGGTGGCGCGGAGTTTGCGAGCCAGGCGGGCAATGTCGTTGCGGGCCAGCAGATCCAGTTCCCCGGCCACGATCAGCCTCGCCAGGTCGCGCTGGGGGGTGGTCGGGTCCAGTTGCTCAAGTTGCACCTGCAGGCAGTCGCGCAGGTTCAGGCTGGCCACGCCAGTCGGGTCGAAGCGCTGCACCAGTTGCCGCACCGCCTCGATCTCGGCGTCGCCGGCTTTCAGCCCGGCCGGCAGCGCGGCGGCTACCGCTTCGATACCTTCGGTGAGGTAGCCGTCATTGTTGAGCGCGTCGATGATGACCGTGGCGATGGCTTGCTGTCGCGCGTCGAACGGCGACAGGTTGAGCTGCCACAGGAGGTGGTCGCGCAGGGTTTCCTGCGGCGCGTTCTGCGGTTCGAAGTCGTCGTCGCCGCGCGTGTCGCTCCCGCTTCCGCTGCTGCCGACCGAGAAGTCGATGGGAGCATCGCTGGCGCTGCCGCCGTCGGCCCATTCCGGTGGCTCGTCCGACGCGTCCTGCTCGGGGGTGGGGACCGGGGATTCGGCAAGATGGATGTCGTCCTCGTCCTCTTCTCCGGCAACGCCTTCGTCCTCGAACTCGAGCAGCGGATTGCCTTCGGCGATCTGTCTCAATTCCATTTCCAGCTCCAGCTGCGACAGCTGCAGCAGGCGGATGGCCTGCTGCAGCTGCGGAGTCAGCGTGAGCTGTTGATTGAGGCGGAACTGAAGTCCGGGTTTCATGCCAGCCGGTGGAGTGGAACGTGAAGTTCATCCTACCCGGTCGATTGTTACGCCACCATAGCCGCAGAGCCGATTGCGGGCCCCCGGCTGCGGTCGTGTGTCACAGCTTGAATTCGCGCCCCAGATAAACCTCGCGCACCTTCTCGTCGGCCAGGATGTGGGCCGGAGTGCCGCGCGAAAGCACCTCACCGTCGTTCAGGATGTAGGCGCGGTCGCAGATCCCCAGCGTCTCGCGAACATTGTGATCGGTGATCAGAACGCCGATGTCGCGCTCCTTCAAGTGCCGAACGATGCGCTGGATTTCGCCGACGGAGATTGGATCGACGCCCGCGAACGGCTCGTCCAGGAGAATGTAGCGGGGCCGGGCGGCCAACGCCCGGGCGATCTCCACCCGGCGCCGTTCGCCGCCGGAGAGGCTGATGCCCTTCTGGCCGGCGATGTGCGCGATCTTCAGCTCGTCGAGCAGGCCTTCCAGCTCGGCGGCACGCTGACGCGCGTCCAGACCCTCGCGCAATTCCAGAACCGCCATGATGTTGTCGGCCACGCTCAGGCGCCTGAATACCGACGGTTCCTGCGGCAGATAGCCGATGCCGCGACGGGCGCGGGCGTGCATGGGCAGGCCGGTGATGTCCTCCCGGTCGAGCCGGATGCTGCCGCCGTCGGCCTCGACCAGGCCGACCACCATGTAGAAACAGGTGGTCTTGCCGGCGCCGTTGGGGCCAAGCAGGCCCACCACCTCGCCCTGGCGGATCGAGAACCCGAAATCACGCACCACCTGGCGCGCGCGATACCGCTTCTGCAGACCCTCTGCCGACAGCATCAGGGCTTCGACTTCGGCTGGAAGACCATGTGCACGCGCCCGTCGCCGTGGCTGTCGCCGGTCATTTCGCTGGTCAGGGTGTTGTAGGTAAGCGTGTCGCCATGTGCCTCGCCGCGGCCCTTCTGCACGATCGACGCCTGCCCGGTCAGTTCGGCGTAGTTCCGGGTCACCTGGTAGTCGATGCTGGCGGACTGGCCCAGCATCAGGTTGCCGTTGTCGTCCATCTGCTGCAGATGCGCGGGGTGGCCAAGCAGCACCACCCGGCTGATCTGGTTGTCGCTGTCGAAGTAGACTCGCGCCTCCTCGCCGGTGGCCTTGAGCGAACCCTGCGTGATAACCACGTTGCCCTTGAGCGTGGTCACGCTGTTGGGCTTGCGGAAGCCGTCGAAGTGGCTCGCGTCCACCTGCATGGGCTGGTCGCGATCGCTGGACTTGGCGTACGCGGGCGACAGCGCCATCAGGCCCAGCACCAGCAGCGCGGCGCTAGCGGTGACGGGACGGGAACGTGGCATGGACGTCATCGAGCAGCTCCAGGTGTTTGTCGTTGAGATTGGCACGCATGCCGACACCGCTGATTCTAGTGCCGCCCTGGACCATCTGTGCCGGCGCCGCGGTTTCCAACCGGTTCTGTTTGGGCCAGGCAGTGACGTCGGCGGTGTGGATGGTGGCCGCTGCCGTCGCATCGAACGCCGGGCGGACCATGGTCACCGGACCCTGCAGTTTCAACAGCGTGCCGTCCTTGTTGACCCAGCCATACAGCGATTGGCCGTGCCAGGCGGGAACGTCCGGTTGCCGGGAGGGTAGCTCGAACGTGGGCGAGTTGATGTATAGCGATTCATCGCCCTCGCGCCGCTCCAGTTGCGGGGCACTGATGCGGAAGCTCGGCTGGCCGCTCTCGTCGTACTGCACCAGCCGGAAGTCGGTCAGCGTATAGCCCGAACGCGGCGGACCGACGAAGCTGCGCGCGCCGGGCGGGGGTGTCATCCACCACAGCAGCGCCTGGCCCAGGCCTGCGGCCAGTGCCAGCAGCACGATGGCTGCCGGCAACCGCCGGTCGCGCAGCCACTGGCGCAGGTTCACCGCCAGCGCTCCCGCTCGGCCGCGGACTTGTTCTGTGCATGCAGGATCAGGTCGCAGACTTCCCGCACGGCGCCTTCGCCGCCGCGTGCGGAGGTCTGCCAATGGGCCTGCTCGGCCACCCACGGGTGAGCGTTGGCGACCGCCACGGCCAATCCGGCGAGGTGCATCGGCGGCAGGTCGGGCAGGTCGTCGCCGACCATCGCCACTTGCTCGGGGTCCAGTCGCAGGGCCTCGAGCAACTGCAGCAGGCAACCGCGCTTGTCGCCCTGGCCCTGGTAGACGTGGGCGATGTTCAGCTCCTCGGCGCGCAGCGCTACCGGATGGCTGATCCGCGCGCTGATGATCGCCGTCTGCACACCGTTGGCCTGCAGTCGCTTCAGGCCGAGGCCGTCATGAACATGGAACACCTTGGTCTCGCGCCCGTCTTCGCCATACCAGAGGCGGCCGTCGGTGAGGGTGCCGTCGACGTCGAATACCGCCAGGCGGATACGGGCGGCGCGGGCAATCAGGTCGGTGGGCAGGTCGGCGAGATAGGGCATGAGGGCTGGGGGCGAGGGGCGAGGGGCGAGGGGCGAGGGGCGGGGGCGGGGCGAGGGGCGAGGGGCGAGGGGCGAGGGGCGATGCGGAGCGGGCTTTGCGTGGGGCATGGCCCCCGCTACTCGTCCCTCATCTCTGGTCCCTCACCCCTGGTTCTGCCTCAGACCACGCGGGCGCGCAGCAGATCGTGGATGTTGAGCGCGCCGACCACCTGCTGGTCCTGGTCGACCACCAGCAGAGCGTGGATCTGGTGGCTTTCCATCAGCTGTGCCGCCTCCACCGCAAGCTTGTCGGCGCCGATCGTCTTCGGGCCGACAGTCATCAGTTCGGCTACCCGGGCGTTGCGCAGGTCGACCTCCTTGTCGTCCAGGGCGCGGCGAAGGTCGCCGTCGGTGAAAACGCCCAGCAGATGTCCCTGGTCGTCTACTACCGCGGTCATGCCCAGATGCTTGTGGGTCATCTCCACCAGCGCCTCGGTCAGGGTGGCGTCGGGCCTGACCCGGGGTACGCCTTCGCCGGTGTGCATGATGTCGCTGATGTGCAGCAGCAACCGGCGCCCCAGGCTGCCGGCCGGGTGCGAGCGGGCGAAATCGTCGGCGGTGAAGCCGCGCGCCTCCAGCAGGGCGATCGACAACGCGTCGCCCATCACCAGCGCCGCGGTCGTGCTGGCGGTGGGGGCCAGGCCCAGCGGGCAGGCTTCGCTGGAAATGCTGGCATCCAGGTGAACGTCCGCCTGGTGCGCCAGCGAGGACTTCGGGTTACCGGTGATGGCGATCAGCGGAATGCCCTGGCGCTTGATCACCGGAAGGATGAACAGCAGCTCGTCCGTTTCGCCGGAGTTGGACAGCGCCAGCACCACGTCCTGCGGCAGGATCATGCCCAGATCGCCGTGACTGGCCTCGCCCGGATGGACGAAGAAGGCCGGGGTTCCGGTGGATGCCAGCGTGGCGGCGATCTTGCGGCCGATATGGCCGGACTTGCCCATGCCGGTGACCACCAGGCGCCCCTGGCAACCGAGAATGAGCCGGCAGGCCTGCACGAAGTCGGCATTGACCCGCGGCTCCAGCGCCCGGATTGCGGCCGCCTCGGTGGCGATCACGGTGCGGGCGCTGCGTGCGATGGCATCCGCTTCCAGCGCGACCGGGGCGGCGGTGGCAATGCGTGCGTTCATGTGTCCTCGGTTCTGCGAAGTGGCGGAGCGGGAATGTGACGTGGCCGGCTTTATGGGCGGTTCCGGCGAAGGCGGATCGCGCCGCGGAAGCAATCGGCATTTCTGCGCCAGAAAATTTCCATTACCATGGCATATCCGCATTTTAACGTCATTTGCCGGCGCATTGGGCCTTCAGGATCTCCGGTCCCCGCGCTGCCGCCCCCTTTCGATGGACTTTCCATGGACCTGCCAGCATCCAGGCACTGATTGAAGACGGCCTGCCCGGTGCCCGGGCCCAGGTCAGCGGCGACGATGGCGTGCATTTCGAGGCCACCGTGGTCGCCGCCCAGTTCGCCGGCAAGCTGCCGCTGGCGCGGCACCGTATGGTCTACGCCACGCTGGGGCAGCGCATGGGTGGCGAAATCCACGCGCTGGCCCTGAAAACCTCACCCCCGAGGAAGCCGCGAGCCCGCCGCTGACGGCGCCGCCCCTCGTCCGCTGCGCACGCACTTTCGTAGGAACACCCATGGCCAAAATCCTGATCAGTGGCGGTGAGCCGCTCCCGGCGAAGTCGCCGATCTCCGGCGCCAAGAACGCCGTGTTGCCCATCCTGGCCGCCTGCCTGCTGGCGGATGGTCCGGTGGCGATCGGCAACGTGCCGCACCTGCACGACGTCACCACCTTCATCGAGCTGCTCGGCCGGATGGGCGTGCAACTGGTGCTGGACGACCGCATGAAGATCGCATGTCGACCCGACCACCATCGACCGCTTCGTGGCGCCGTACGACCTGGTCAAGCACCATGCGCGCCTCGATCCTGGTGCTGGGGCCGCTGGTGGCGCGCTTCGGCGAGGCGGAGGTGTCGCTGCCCGGCGGCTGCGCGATCGGCTCGCGCCCGGTCGACCAGCATATCCGCGGCCTGCAGGCGCTGGGCGCCGACGTCACCGTGCGAGAACGGCTACATCAGGGCCCGCGCCGAGCGCCTCAAGGGCGCGCGCATCGTCATGGACATGGTCACCGTCACCGGCACCGAGAACATCATGATGGCCGCCGCGCTGGCCAAGGGCACCACGATCATCGAGAACGCCGCGCAGGAGCCGGAAGTGGTCGACCTGGCGAACTGCCTCAACGCGATGGGCGCGCAGATCGAAGGCGCCGGCACCGCCACCATGGTGATCCATGGCGTGGAGCGGCTGCACGGGGCCGACTACGACGTGCTGCCCGACCGCATCGAGACCGGCACCTTCCTGGTCGGCGCGGCGCATGACCGGCGGCAAGGTGCGCAGCCCGCAATGCGCGCGCCGACACCCTGCGACGCGGTGCTGGCCAAGCTGGAAGAGGCCGGTGCCCACGTCAGCACCGGGCGCGGACTGGATCGAGCTGGACATGCGCGGTCGCCGCCCCGGGCGGTCAACATCATCACCGCGCCGTACCCGGCGTTTCCCGACCGACATGCAGGCTCAGTTCACCGCACTCAACTGCGTGGCCGAAGGCGCCGGGCGTGATCACCGAGACGGTGTTCGAAAACCGCTTCATGCATGCGCACGAGCTGCAGCGCCTGGGCGCGGACATCCGCCTGGAGGGCAACACCGCCATGATCCAGGGCGTCGGCCAGATGAGCGGCGCGCCGATCATGGCCACCGACCTGCGTGCCTCCGCCTGCCTGGTGCTGGCCGGCCTGGTGGCGCAGGGCGACACCGTGGTCGATCGCGTGTACCACATCGATCGCGGCTACGAGAACATCGAGGAAAAGCTCGGCGTGCTCGGGCGCGAAGATCCGCCGCCTGCCGAACTGACAAGGTGGCGCAAGGTGGGCGCAAGGTGGGCGCAGGGTGGGCGTAGGTGGGCGTAGGGTGGGCTTCAGCCCACCATAACCAATAGAACGGAAAAGCCGAAAGCCGAAAGCCGAAAGCCGCATGCCAAAAGCCGCAAGTCGCAAGCCACAAGCCACAAGCCAAAAGCCGCAAGCCCAAGCCGAAAGCCGAAAAGCCGCAAGCCGAAAAGCCGCAAGCCGAAAAGCCGCAGAGCACAAGAGCGGCAAGCGAAGAGCTGGTGGGCTTAAGCCCACCCTACGCCTGGCCGGCGGCTGGCCCTCGGATACCGCTCTTACGGTTGGGGCGGGGCTGCGCTATCGGCGCTGGTCCGTACCAGCTGCATGGTCAGGTTGCCACCGTCGCGCTGGGCCAGTTTGACTGGCAGCAGGTAGCGGCCCGGCACGTACCAGGCGCTGAAGTTCTTTGCCGCATCGATGCGGTCCACGCGGACCGCGCGGAAGGTCCCGGCAGGCACCGTGACCGTTTCCTTGCCGCTGACCGCAAAGCGCTGGGTCTCCACGCGCTGGCGCACGGCGACCGGCAGGGCGATCTGCCGACTGCCATCACGCAACGCCACCCCGATGGCCAACGCAGTGGTGTTGCGCTCGACCATGCCCGGGGCGGTCGGGTACCGCTCGACGCCCTTGCCCTCGTCCACGCTGACCTGATGCGCTTTCCAGTCGGCGCTCAAATGGCGCTGCTTGCGCTTGACCGCGGAATCGAAGCGGTAGTCGTAGCTGATCGCCTCGGGCAGGTCGCCGTTCCAGCGAAAGCGGGAAGTCTCGTCCAGCTCGGCACCAAGCAGGGCGGCAAGGCCCCCGGTGCCCTGCATGTGCTTGTGGTAGACCCATTGACCGTCTCCGGCCCGTTCCAGGGTGACCTTGGCCTCGCCCAGCACCTGCCCGTGCTGGAGTACCTGGTAGGTGGCCTCGAACGGTACCGGCGGTGCCGCCGGAGCCGGTCCGGCCAGCGCGAGCGCCGGGACCAGCAACGAAACAAGCAGGATTGGATTCTTCATGCGACCAGTGTGGCCGGCGGCGCCTGAACAGTGCGTTCCCGGTCACCGGGACATCAGCTATCCCACTGCAGCGGCGCGTGCAGGCATGCGCCGTCCAGCAGCACGCCGTGTGCCTCCCATTGCAGGCGCCCGGCCGCTATCAGGCCGACCACACGGGTCAGCAGGCGATGCTCCAGCGGCAGCAGCCGCTGCGCCAGTTGGTGTTCGTCCTCGCCAGCCTCGATGTGCAGCACGGTGCGGGCGATCACCGGGCCGCCGTCCAGTTCGGCGGTGACGTAGTGGACGCTGGCGCCATGCTCGATGTCACCGGCCTGCAGCGCCCGGCGGTGCGTGTGCAGGCCGCGGGTACTTGGGCAGCAGCGAGGGGTGGATGTTGATGATCCGGCCGGGCCACGCGTGCAGCGCGTCGGCGTCGATGATCCGCATGAAGCCGGCCAGCACCAGCAACCGGGCACCGCTGGCGGCGATGCGACCGAACAGGTCCAGGTCGTATTCGGCGCGGCTGGCGTAGCTGCGTGGATCCAGCGCCAGGGTAGGGATGCCGGCCGCTTCGGCCAGGCGCAGGGCGCCGGCCTGCGGCTTGTCGCTGGCCACCAGCACGATCTCCACCGGCAGCTCGCCACGGTCGCGCGCGGCGATCAACGCGGCCAGGTTGCTGCCGCGGCCGGAGGCCAGCACCGCGATGGGCAGGGGCGGGGGCATGCCGGGTCGATCCAGCGGTTCAGCCGATGCGCACGCGCTCGCTGCCCTGGGCGGGCACCACCTGGCCGATGACCGAACAGGCCAGGCCATGGCTGGCCAGCAGGGTGGAGGCTGCTTCGATGGACGCTTGCGGCAGGATCACCGTGAAGCCGACGCCGCAGTTGAAGGTGCGCCACATTTCCTCGCGCGCCACCTGGCCTTCGCGCATCAGCCAGTCGAACACCGGCGGCAGCACGATCGCGTCGGCGTCCAGCGCCAGGCCGAGCGTCTCGGGCACCACCCGGATAATGTTCTCCTTCAGCCCGCCACCGGTGATGTGCGCCATGCCGTGCACCTGCCCGCCGAGCTTTTCCAGCAGATCGAGCATCGGCTTGACGTAGATCGTGGTGGGCGCCATCAGGGCATCGGCCAGCGACACGCCGCCCAGGTCGAGCTCCAGCGGGCGACCGGCGCGATCGAGGATGCGCCGGATCAGCGAGTAGCCGTTCGAATGCGGTCCGGACGAGGCCACGCCAAGCACCAGGTCGCCCGCCACGATGCCCTCGCCCGACAGCAGGCGGGATTTTTCCACTGCGCCGACGGTGAAACCGGCCAGGTCGTACTCGCCCGGCGGATACATGTCGGGCATCTCGGCCGTTTCGCCACCGATCAGCGCGCAGCCGGCCAGTTCGCAACCACGGGCAATGCCGCCGACCACCGCCACCGTGGTATCCACGTCCAGCTTGCCGGTGGCGAAATAGTCCAGAAAGAACAGCGGTTCGGCACCTTGCACCAGCACGTCGTTGACGCACATGCCGACCAGGTCGATGCCGATGGTGTCGTGCCGGCCCAGTTGCTGCGCCAGCTTCAGCTTGGTGCCCACGCCGTCGGTACCGGAGACCAGCACCGGCTCGCGGTAGCGCCCGGACAGGTCGAACAGCGCGCCGAAGCCACCCAGGCCGCCCATCACCTCCGGGCGGAAGGTGCGCTTTACCAGCGGCTTGATCCGCTCGACCACGGCATTGCCGGCATCGATATCCACGCCGGCGGCGCGATAGGTAAGGGCATCGGACATGGCGGGCTACCGGCTTGTAGAAACGCGCAAGTTTAGCAGCAAGTGGCCGGTCGGCAGCGTCAGGCGACCGCCGTGATGGACGCTGCTGGCGCGATTGGGCAGACTTCCCCTTCTTCACAAGGGAAGGCCGATTCCATGCGCCTGTCACGTTGGTTGTCCACCCTGTTGCTGCTTGGCCTGGGGCTGGCCACGTCATTGCACGCGCAGACCGGTGCGCCGTCCTCGCCCTACTCGGTAACGGTGCCGGTGGCCGATACCAGCGAAGCGCAGCGCGACGAGGCGTTCGCCCAGGCGCTGGGCCAGGTGCTGGCGCGGGTCGCCGGCGGCCAGGACCTGCGCAGCGCCACCGGCTACGCCGATGCCTTGAAACGCGCGCCGGGACTGGTCCAGCAATACCGGTATCAGCGCGCCGGCAATGGCCTGGAATTGCAGGCGGCATTCGATCCCGGTGCCGTGCAGCGGCTGGTCGGCCAGCTTGGCGTGCCGCCTGCCGGGGTCAAGCCGCCCGTGCTGCTGGTGGTCCGTGGCCCGGATGGCGCCCTGCTCGGTCAGGCGGCATTGTCCGCGCTGGCGCGGCAAGCGGCGGTGCGCGGCTACCACGTGGTCTATCCCGATCCCGCCCGGCTGCCGGACCTGGACAGCCTGCAAGCGGCCGATCCATCCGCGCTCGCGGCAATCACCCGCCAATACCACACGGGCCTGATCCTGCTCGGCAACCTGGGCGTGGCTTCGGCGGACTGGACCCTGCTGTCGGGTGGCCAGCCGCTGCACTGGATGAGCAACCGGGCTCCGGACGATGCGGCGCTGGCCGCCGCGGCCGACGCGATGATTGCCCGGGTGGGCCAGCAGTTGAACGTGATCGGCGCGCAATCGACCGAGTCCCTGTTGTGGGTGGCCCATGTGGATTCGGCGATGGATTACGCCAATCTGCTGGCCACCCTGCGCAGCGAGCCCTCGGTGCGCGAGGTCGGCACCCTGGGCGCGCGCGACGACGGGATGCTGCTGCGCGTCAAGGCGGCGCTTCCGGCCAGTGCCCTGGCGGCGGCGCTGTCGGCAGGGGGGCACCTGATCCAGGGCCAGCCGCATGCCGGTGCCGACGCCAGCCTGCGCTGGCTGCACTGACCGCGGATGTTTCCGTCATCGCCCGGCGGCCTTGCCGTCCCGCTAACCACAACGAGTCGACGGCATGACCACTGATCACTTCCGCCGCTGGCAGATGCTGGCCATCGCGCTGGTGTTCGGCTACCTGGTGTGGCTGCTGGCACCGGTGCTGATGCCGTTCGTGATCGCCGCCATGCTGGCTTACCTGGGTGACCCGCTGGCCGATCGGCTGGAGCGCTTCGGGCTTGGACGGACCCTCGCGGTGAGCATCGTGTTCGTGGTGCTGAGCCTGCTGGTACTGGGCAGCCTCCTGCTGCTGGTGCCGCTGATCTCGCACCAGGTGGAGAACCTGGTGAACAACCTGCCGCGCTATGGCGACTGGGTGCAGCACACCGTCCTGCCCTGGCTGCAACTGAAGCTGCGTCTGGACCCGGACGTGTTCGACACCGACCGGCTGGTGCTCGCCGTGCGCGAACACGTCGGTTCGATCGGCAGCGTGGCCACCGTGGTCATCGGCCAGCTGTCGCGCTCGTCGCTGGGCGTGGTGATGTGGTTGACCAACCTGGTGCTGATCCCGGTGGTTGGGTTCTACCTGCTGCGCGACTGGGATCGCATGGTGGCCTACATCGACAGTGTCCTGCCGCGCTCGATCCAGCCCACCGTGGCCTACCTGGCGCACCAGTCGGACCTGGTGCTGGGCGCCTTCGTGCGCGGGCAGCTGCTGGTGATGCTGGCGCTGGGCGTGTTCTACGGGGCTGCGCTGAGCCTGGTCGGGCTGTCGGTCGGTCCGCTGATCGGCATGGTGGCGGGCCTGCTCAGTTTCGTGCCTTACCTGGGTTTCATGGTCGGCTTCGGCGCGGCGATCATCGCCGCGCTGGTGCAGTACGGGGACTGGAGCCACGTGTTGCTGGTCGGCGGGGTGTTCCTGGCCGGGCAACTGCTGGAGGGCTATGTGCTGGTGCCCAAGCTGGTCGGCGACAAGATCGGCCTGCACCCGGTGGCGGTGATCTTCGCGGTGCTGGCCGGCGGTTACCTGTTCGGTTTCCTTGGCGTGCTGCTGGCGCTGCCTGCCGCCTCGGTGATCATGGTCGTGCTGCGATACCTGTTCGAGCGGTATCGCCTGAGCGAGCTTTACGGACGCACCGGTCCGGTTGACCCGGCGATCACTGACCCGATGCGCACCGGGCAGGCTGGCGCCGCGGTGGCAGCGCAGCCCTCCGAGCCTGATCGGGACGCGGCCGACCGATGATCCCGCAGCTTCCGCTGGCCCTGCGCTGGCCGCGCCGGCAGCGCTTCGAACACTTCCACGCCGCAGCCAATGCGGCCGCCGTAGCCGCGGTGCAGGCCTTGGCCACCGACCCGCTCGCGCCCTGGGTATACCTGCAGGGGCCGCCCGGCAGCGGTCGCAGTCACCTGTTGCTGGCCGCCTGCCAGGCGGCCAGTGCCGTCGGCCGTCGCGTGCAGTACCTGCCGTTGGCGACCCTGGCCGACCCGGCCGGTACGCTGCGTGGCGTGGCGGGCAGCGAGCTGCTGGCGCTGGACGACCTTCACGCGATCGCCGGCCAGCGAGAGGCCGAGCATGCCCTGTTCGATCTCTACAATCGCGCCCGCGCGGAGGGGGCCTCGGTGCTGTTCGCCGCCGGGCAGGTACCGACCCTTCTGCAGCTGACCCTGCCTGACCTGCGTTCCCGCCTGGGCGCATGCACGCAATTCGCGCTCAAGCCGCTGGACGACGCCGAGCGCCGCCACGTGCTGCGCACCCAGGCCGCCTCACGCGGCATCGAGCTGGACCAGGCGGTGCTGGACTGGTTGTTCACGCACCACGCCCGCGACCTGGGCACCTTGCTGGACCTGCTCGATCGCCTTGATCAGGCCTCGCTGGCAGCGAAGCGGCGGATCACGGTGCCGTTCCTGCGTGCCTTCCTGCGCGACGGCGGTTGAGCCGGATAGTTGGTGCTACCGGTGGCCTGTCGCGGCATGGTCGCCAGGTGAGGCACATTTCCCGGCGAGCGTATGTCCGCATGGACGCGTGACGACAGCTGGTGCCCGGAATTTTCCTTGACACGGTCGTCGGCGTGATTTTCCGGATCTGGTCGCTGGGTATCGGCCTGGACATCGCATCCGGTTCTGCGCTCGGCGCGACGAGGGCAAGACGCAGATAGGCGGGTCAGCCGGTGCCCGGTGCCGGTGCCCGGTGCGGACGAAGAAAGGCGTCTTCCGGACGCCTTTCTTCGTGCAGGGCTTCGAGCATTCAGGCCTTGAGAAGCGCGGGGCGGGGGCTGCTCGCGGTCCGGGGCTCCCGCGCTGCAGCCGTTTCGAATGGATGGCGTCGGCGGCGATAGAGGCCCCTCACGGAACGGTCCCGATCGGATGCGTGCAGCCAATCGTTCCGGGGTCGCTACGAACCTGGCGCTGCCGCGTTTGCATGGTCAAACGGATGATCGGCCACGGAGCGGGGACGTGGTCGACCGACCTGCTGCTCACCCGCACGCACGCGACTTTGCCCGTCTGCCGGGCAAACCCGATTGCTACCAGCCGGTATCAGGTGCCGGATCGACATGCCGTCTTGCGAATCTCTTCGCACCACACACGTGGAGTCATTTCTGTGTGTAGTTGTCGAGCCGGTCTGTACACGCAACGCCCACCGAAGCGAGGTCATCCTTTTGCTCGTGCGCATTGTGCCCTGCGAAACGAGGCACACACTTTCAAACAGGAGGTTAGCCATGTACCGCAAGCTGATGGCGGCAATGTTGTTGGCGTCCGGCGCGGTCTGCGCCGCGCCCGTGCAACCGTTCAATCTGACCGAGGGTGAGGCCGGATTCGTCAAGGGGCAGGATCATTACTACCCCGTGCGGATCGAACGCACCGCGCCACGGCTGGCGGTCACCGAAGGAGGCATGTGGTTGCCTCAGCCAGACGGAGGCAGGGTCTTTGCCCGCTCGGTTCGCCTCATCGAGCAGGGCGACGGCATACAGACCTGGATCGGAAAGGTAGCTCTGCCGGGCGGCGAGCGCAGTGTGGTGCTTACCGTTGGCCCGGATGCGGCCTTTGGCTCGCTGTTGACCGCCGATGGCAAACCCTTCCGGCTCGTTACCCGCGCGGGCAAGACATATCTCGTCCAGGAAGATGCGGCTGCGGCGCGCCTCAGTGCAGGCTCCACGCTGTTGCATCCTCGGGGCGAGGACTATCGCGTGGCACCCAGCGAGCCACGGACCGGCTATGCCGCCCCGCAAACGCTGACCAAACAATCACTGACCACCGCAGCTGCCGCCTCGTCTGCGACGGTCGACGTCCTGCTGGGTTACACGCCGGGGATGCTGAGCCGGCTCGGGTCGACCTCGGCGGTGGTTACGCGGCTCAACTATCTCGTTGCATTGGCAAACCAGGCCTACGCCGACAGCAAGGTAAACCATCGTATCCGGCTGGTCGGCACCATGGCGGTGGACTACTCCGATACCGGTCCCAACAGCCAGGTCCTCGATGACCTGACCAACGCCTCGCCCAGCGGTCCGCTGGCCGCGCTTCGCGCACGGCGTACGGCGGTCGGAGCGGACCTGGTGAGTCTGATCCGCCCATACTCCGATGCAGGCCAGGGAGGCTTTTGCGGCCTGGCTTACTTGATAGGCGCGGGCGAAACGCCCATCACCGCGCAATCGGCAGCCTACGGGTATTCGACCCTGGGTGACGGCGCGGACCCTGGCAGCGGTGCCCACTGCCAGGACAACAACCTGGCCCATGAGTTGGGGCACAACATGGGGCTGGCGCACGACAAGGCCAATGCACCGCAGCCGGGCGCCTTCAGCTATGCGTACGGGTGGCGTCGAACCCTGGACTCCGGGAGCTTCTCGACCATCATGGCCTATTCAACCGGCGGGCAGGAGCGGTTGCCTTACTTCGCCAACCCGGATATCACCTTGTGCAACGGCAACCGGTGCGGTGATCCGACCACCGCCAACCAGGCCCTGGCACTCAACCAGACCATGCCGGAGGTGGCGTCCTTCATGGTCGCCGGCCACCCGGCAGTTGACATCAACAACGACGGGCAGGCCGACATCCTGCTGCAGAGCGACGCGGCCTATACGTCGCTTATGGAAACGAGCGACTTCCGCCCAGCGACCAAGACCCACGCCGTTACCGCCGGCTACCGCATCGCTGCCACCGGCGACCTGAACGGCGATGGGCGGACCGATCTGGTCTGGACCAACGCTGCCGGGACCGTGTATTTCTGGCTCGGGGCGGGTAACGACTCCTATACCTCGCAACGAGGCCCTGATGCCGACCCCGGTGCGCATCTGGTAGGCACGGGGGATCTGGATGGGGACGGCGACGCAGACCTGCTGTGGTTCGACTCGAGCACAAGCCAGTTCAGCTACTGGCTGATGGATGGCGCGACCGTGGCGACAACCCGAAGCTATGCGATCACGCCCGGCTATACCATCGCTGCGATTGGCGATTTCAACGGGGACGCGCGCGCGGATATCGCCTGGACCAGCGCGGCTCGTGATCTGTACATCTGGAGCAGCACCCAGGCGGGCGGCTTCAGCAGCAAGCGTTCCTTGAGCTATCCGGCAGGGTGGCGGGTGGTTGGCAGCGGCGACATGAACGGCGACCAGCGGGCTGACCTGGTGTGGCTCAATGACGCCGGTCATCAGTTCGCCTACTGGCTGATGGATGGAAGCACGCGCGTCGGCTACAGGGTCATATCGGTTGCACCGGGCTACAGCATCGCAGCGATCGACCGGTTCTCCGGCAACACGGACGGCATCCTCTGGACCAGCGCCGCCCGCGACATGTATGTCTGGGCGAACAATGGCAGCGGTGGCTTCACTTCAAGGAAGATTGCGGCTTATCCCGATGGAAACGGGGGATATCTGGACAACTATCCGTCCGGCTGGAGCGTGGTTTCCAACCTGCCGGCCAACCCCTAGGCTCATCGCGATCGGCAGGACACAGCCGCCGCCCCCTTTCACGGGTGCGGCGGCTGCTTGTCTTGCGGTGTGCTGAAGGTTCAAATCACCCCATCGGGGCATTACGTGTCCGGAGAGCCGTGGCGCGATGAGCCGGCGGCATTGAGCGACCGTGCGAGTCGAAGCTTGGGCATATGGACGGATGGCCTGGCGCCGGCCGCAGCGACGATCGGCAGCCGGTCGCCCAGCTGTATGCGGTTTGCAAGATCCGCGGTACTGCACGGCGGCTGGGATCAGCCGCGGGGCGGTCGGCTCCGAATCCATCCGGTCCCGGGTTGATCGACGATTCGGTACCCACAACCTGAGGAGTGCCCAAGGCGCTCCTGACGGTACGCGACCGTATCAGGCCTTGAGCAGCGCCGGAGTGGCCTGCTCGCCGATGGCATCCAGCATGGCCTGCACCACGTGCATGTTGCCGGCGACGAGGTTGCCGCTGGCCGGTATGCCGTCGCGCCCGGCGAAATCGCAGTAGCGCCCGCCCGCTTCGCGCACCAGCAGACACACCGGCGCCAAGATCCCAGGGTTTCAGGCCGATCTCGAAGTAGCCGTCGTAGCGCCCGGCGGCGGTATAGGCCAGGTCCAGCGCGGCCGAGCCGGAACGGCGGATGTCCTCGGCCTGGCCGAGCATCGCGCGGGTCATGCCCAGCTGCGCATCCAGGTGCTCGCGCTGGCGGTAGGGGAAGCCGGTGGCGATCATCGCGCCGCCCAGATTCTCCCGCTTGGCCACACGGATACGGCGATCGTTGAGGTAGGCGCCATCGCCCTTGCTGGCGGTGTAAAGCTCGTCGCGCAGCGGGTCGAATACCACCGCGTGCACCGGCACGCCCTTCTCCAGCAGCGCAATGGACACGCTGAAGTGCGGGATACCGCGCAGGTAGTTGTGCGTGCCGTCGAGCGGATCGATCACCCAGGTCATCGGGTTCTTGCCCAGCGCCCCGCTTTCCTCGGCCAGGATCGCGTGGTCCGGGTAGGCGCGGCGCAGCTCCTTGACGATCTCGGCCTCGGCCAGCCGGTCGACCTCCGAAGCGAAGTCCATGCGCTGTTTTTCGACGATCTTCAGCCCGTCGATACGGTTCATGTAGCGCAGGATCACATTGCCTGCAGAGCGCGCGGCGCGCGCCGCGATGGTAACGGCGGGTCTTGGCATGGCTTCGACTTTGGAAAAAGAGCGGGTTGCGTCGAACGATTCTAGCAGAGCCGGCGGCTGGCGGGCCTGACCGCCGGTCAACCGTGGCGGATCGGGGGCGCGCATCGTCTATCCTATGCGGTTCCATCGAAGCGGCTTTTCGCATGAACGACACCATCCAGGATCTCGCCGCGCGCATGCGCTTTGTGCTGGTGCGCACCTCACATCCGGGCAATATCGGCAGCGCCGCGCGGGCGATCCGCACCATGGGCTTCGGCCGGATGGAGCTGGTCGCACCCCACCGTTTTCCCGATCCGGAGGCATCCGCCCTGGCGGCGGGGGCCGACGACGTGCTGGGTAGCGCGGGGGTCCATGCCGAGCTGGTCGATGCGCTGGCTGGCAGCCATCGCGTGCTGGGGCTGTCGGCGCGCCGGCGCGGGGTGAACCTGCCGGAGATCTCGCCGCGCGAGGCGGCCGCAGAAGCCGTCGCGGCGGCCGCACGCGGCGGCCACGTGGCACTGGTGTTCGGCAACGAGCGGACCGGTCTGGAGAACGACGAGCTGGCCCGCTGCCATGCCATGGTGCGCATCCCCAGCGTCGACGACTTCAGTTCGCTGAACCTGGCCCAGGCGGTGCAGGTGATGGCTTACGAAATGCGCATGTCGGCACTGGGCGACGCGTTGCCGGCCGCACCGCCGGTGCATGACGAACCGCCCGCCGAGGCGGCGCAGATGGAGCGCTTCTACGAGCACCTGGCGCAGACCCTGGACGACATCGAGTTCCACAAGGGGCGCGCACCGACCACCATCATGTTGCGCCTGCGCAAGCTGTTCCAGCGCGCCGAGCTGGACGAGCGCGAGCTGCGCATGCTGCACGGGATCCTGGCCGATGCCCAGCGCATGGCGATGCTGGCCCGGGGCAAGCCCGACTGACTGCGCGAACTCTTCCGGCGGTCGCCAGCGGCAGGCTCTGACGGACAGCGTTACCGGGCTGGATCAGCCGGAGGCATCGTCCGGTGTCGGCGGCGGGGGTGGAGTGATCAGCAGCTTGTCGATGCGGGCGCCGTCCAGATCGACCACCTCGAAGCGGATGTCGCGCCATTCGAACACCTCGCCGACCAGCGGGATGCGCCCCAGCGCCGTCATCATCAGGCCGGCTGCGGTGCGGAACTCGTGTTCCTTCTCGCCGGGCAGGTGATCCAGGTGCAGCAGTTCGCGCAGGTCGTCGGTGGACAGCGAGCCATCCACCAGCCAGCTGCCGTCCTCGCGCGCGACGATCGGCGAGCGCTCCTCGCTGCCGCCGTGGCCGAGCTGGCTGGCGCCGACCACCGCGGCGAGCAGGTCGTTCAGCGTGACCAGCCCCTCGATGTCGCCGTATTCATCCACCACCAGCGCCATCGGCGTCTCGGCGTCGCGGAATTCTTCCAGCAGATCCATCGCGCGGGCGGTGGCCGGCACGTACAGCGGCTTGGCCAGCTGGCGGAACAGCTCCGGGCGCCCCTGCGCGATGCTGCCCAGCAGGCTTTTCACCTCGAGCACGCCGACGATCGCGCTTTCATCGCCGCGATAGACGGGATAGCGCGAGTAGGGGGTCTGGCGCATCACCTCGACGTTCTCCTCGCGCGGCGCGGCCAGGTCCAGCCAGGCGATGCGCATGCGCGGGGTCATCACGCTGTCCACCGTGCGGTCGCCCAGGCGCAGCACCCGGTTGACCATGTTGTGCTCGTCGGGGTCGAGCACGCCCTGCTCGGCGCTCTCGGCGACCAGCATGCGGATCTCTTCTTCGGTCGCCGCGCCGCGGCCCTTGTCGTTGATCCGCATCAGTTTCAGCAGCAGCCCGCTGGAGGTGTCCACCAGCCACACGAACGGGGCGGTGACCCGGGCCAGCACCAGCATCGGTATCGCCATGTAGCGCGAGATGGCCTCCGGCGCCGACAGCGCCAGCCGCTTGGGTACCAGTTCGCCGATCACTACCTGGATGTAGGAGATCACGATGAAGCCCACGGCCACGCCCAGGATGCGGGCGTAGGGCGCCAGCCAGGTGGCCGCGGTGCCGCGCAGTGCATCGCCGAAGCGCACGCCCAGTGCATCGCCGGCGACCGCGCCGGTGACCAGCATCACCAGGGTGATGCCGACCTGCACGGTCGACAGGAAGTGTTCCGGCGCCTCGGCATGACGCAACGCCACCCGTGCACCGGGGCTGCCGCCGGACAGTTGCTTGAGGCGACTGCGGCGTGAGGCCACCAGGGCCATCTCCGACAGCGCGAAGAAGCCGTTGAGCACGGAAAGCAGGATGACCAGCGCGATTTCGGTCAGCATCGCGGGCTAGGGGCGGGCGGAGGCATGGGATGAGTGTAAAGCCTGCGGCGCCGGCGGGACACCGGCCGCAAGCGGTTCGCCATCGGCGGCATATGCGACGTAACCCTGCTGTAACATTGGCGGTCTGTCTCCATGGCTCCCGGGCAACTCCATGTTTTCATTGCAAACGATTTTCGGAAAGGGCGACAAGTTCTATGGCTTGCTCGAGCAGAGCGCCGAGGCGGCGCGTGAAAGCGCGGAGGCGCTGCACGGCCTGGTCACCGGCAGCGATGATGCCCCTTCGATGGCCGCGTTCACCGAGATGCGGGCGCGCGAGAAGGCCCTGGCCGCGCAGATCAGCGAAGAGCTGGTCAATACCTTCGTGACGGCGCTCGATCGCGAGGACATCGACGCGTTGAACTCCGCGCTGTACAAGATCCCCAAGACGATCGAGAAGTTCGCCGAGCGCTACAGCATCGTGGCCGGTCGCCTCGAAGGGGTGGACTTCACCCATCGCACGCGGGTGCTGGAGCAGTCCGCTTCGGTAGTGGCCCAGATGATCGGCGAGTTGCGCCGCGGGTTGCGCATCGACCCGGTGAAGAAGCTTCAGGACCGGCTGCAGGCACTGGAGTCCGAGGGCGATCGGATGCTGCTGGCGCCGTACCGCACGCTCTATGTCGAGGGCAACGACGCGATGCGCGCGATGCTGGCCAAGGATCTGTTCGAACTCATCGAGAAGGCGATCGACAAGTGTCGCGACGTGGGCAACGTCGTGTATTCGATCGTCCTGAAGAATTCCTGAGGAATCGCCATGGGTCTGGTTGTCGCAGTGGTGGTGATCGCTCTGGTGTTCACCTACATCAACGGGTTTCACGACACCGCCAACTCCATCGCCACGGTGGTTTCGACCAAGGTGCTCAGCCCGGGCCAGGCGGTGCTGCTGGCGGCGGTGACCAACCTGGTCGGTGCGTTGTGGGGCACCGCGGTGGCCAAGACCATCGCGTCCGGGCTGATCGACACCGGGGTGATCGATGCCGGTCCGCAGTTGCTGATTTCCGCCTTGCTGGCGGCCACCGTGTGGAACCTGATCACCTGGTGGCTCGGTCTGCCGTCCAGCTCCAGCCACGCGCTGGTCGGTGCCCTGGTTGGTGCGGCCATCGCCGCGTCCGGTGACAACTTCGCCGCGGTGATCTGGTCGCAGGGCGGCTGGTGGTCGGGCCACGGCGTGATCCCCAAGGTGGTGGTACCGATGGTGGTGTCGCCGGTAATGGGTTTCACCATCGGTTTCGCCTTCATGGGGCTGCTGTATGCGGTGCTGGCCTGGTTCGCCAACCGCACCGGCGTCCTGCGCCGGCTCGGCCGCACACCGTTCGTCAATGCATTCTTCGGCAAGGCCCAGATCGTCTCGGCCAGCGCCATGGGCGTGGCACACGGCATGAACGATGCGCAGAAGAGCATGGGCATCATCGCGCTGGCGCTGGCCGGCGCCACCGCTGCCGGCCAGTTCGCCGGCCTGCCGGACTGGCTCGGCTTCCTGCGCATCAGCGGCTCGGCCCAGGGCGGCTTCACCATCCCGGTATGGGTCACCGCGCTGTGCGCGTTGACCATGGCCGCCGGCACCGCCGGCGGTGGCTGGCGGATCATTCGCACGCTGGGACACAAGATGGTCAAGCTGCACCCGATCAACGGTTTTGCCGCCGAGGGCAGTGCGGCCGCGGTGATCCTCACCGCCTCGGCGTTCGGCATTCCGGTGTCGACCACCCACAACGTGTCGGCCTCGATCATGGGCGTGGGCGCGGCCAAGCGCTTCAGCGCCATCAAGTGGTCGGTGGTGGAGCGGATGGTGTGGGCGTGGATCCTGACCCTGCCGATCTCGGCGCTGATGGCCTACGGCTTCGTGAGACTGGCCGCGCTTATTTAGGCGGGGATGCCCCGAGCGGCGTCCTGTGCCAGGGCGCCGCCGGGCCGCTAGAAGTTGTCGCCCTCTGCAGCAATGGCCAGCTCCAGCTGGTCGCCCAGCGAGCCCAGTTCGTCGATGAGTCGGCCCAGCTCGTTGTCGTCGAGCGTGTCGTACGGTCGGTTCTCGCACAGATGCAGATACGGCGAACCGTCGAGGTCGGTGACCGCCAGGAATCCGGTGCGTTGTTCCCAATTGAAGCGAAGGCAGCGGCGCGCGTCGATGCCGGCCAAGGGGCCGATCGGCGTGGAAATGCGCAGGTAGCGCCGGCCGCCTTCGTCCTCCAGCTCGGCCAGGTAGATACCCTGCTGCCGACCGCGCGGCAGGGGCAGGTCAAAGCTGATCAGGTACGGGTCGTTATGGCGCAACTGATGGATGCTTCCGACGTGCGATCGCACGGCTTCGAAGTGGTGCATGGCGGAGTTCCTTCGTTTCGCGGGCCGACACGTGGGCGGATCGGCGACAGCGCGATGGTAACCTGCGGCCATCCCATGCCCAAGTGACGATATGCAGGATAGCCACGCCCGCATCTACGCCGCAATCGCGGCGATTCCTCCCGGACGGGTGGCCAGCTATGGAGCGATCGCCTCCCGTGCCGGGCTGCCGGGGCGGGCGCGCATGGTCGGGCGTCTGTTGCGGCAGACGCCCGACGGCATGACGCTGCCCTGGCACCGCGTATTGCGAGCCAGCGGCGAGCTAGCGCTGCCACCGGGCAGTCAAGGCTTCCGCGAGCAATGCCGGCGCCTGCGTGCCGAGGGCGTCGACGTGTGCAACGGCAAGGTCCCGTTGTCGCGCTTCGGGCTGGATGCGGACATGGACCGCGCGTTGTGGGGTTGGCCGGCCGCCTGAGCCGCGGCCGGTTCCGGTCTGGGCTGGCGCGGCAAGGAGGCTCAGCCTACGCGACTGGGCGATGTTCGCCGATGGGATACCCACCGGATTTTGATAGCATGTCGACGATGTCCCGAACCCCCCTGGAAGTCCTGCAGAGCGTCTTCGGTTACGCCAGTTTCCGTGGCCAGCAGCAGGCCATCGTCGAGCACCTGGCCGAGGGCGGCGACGCGCTGGTGCTGATGCCCACCGGTGGCGGCAAGTCGCTGTGCTACCAGATTCCCGCAATGCTGCGGCAGGGCACCGGCATCGTGGTGTCGCCGCTGATCGCGCTGATGCAGGACCAGGTCGACGCCCTGCGCGAAGCCGGCGTGGCGGCTGCCTATCTGAACTCCAGCCTGTCGTCCGAAGACCAGCGCGAGGTCGAGCGGCGCTTGCTGGCCGGCGAGCTGGACCTGCTCTACGTGGCCCCGGAGCGGCTGCTTACCGGGCGCTTCCTGGGCCTGCTCGAGCGCACCGAGGTGGCGTTGTTCGCCATCGACGAGGCCCATTGCGTATCCCAGTGGGGGCACGATTTCCGTCCCGAATACCGGGAGCTGGCGATCCTGCCCCAGCGTTTCGAGCACGTGCCGCGGGTGGCGCTGACCGCCACCGCCGACCCACGCACGCGCGAGGAAATCGTCGAACGGCTGGCGCTGCAGCAGGCGCGGCAGTTCGTGTCCAGCTTCGACCGGCCCAACATCCGCTACCGGGTGGGCCTGCGCCACAACGCGCGGCGCCAGCTGACCGCGTTCCTGGATGACCATCGCGGCGAAGCGGGCATCGTCTACGCCTTGAGCCGACGCAAGGTCGACGACACCGCCGCCTGGCTGGCCGAGGCAGGCATCGAGGCGTTGCCCTATCACGCAGGGCTGGATGCGGCCACGCGCGCTTCCAACCAGCAGCGTTTCCTGCGCGAGGACGGCGTGGTGATGGTGGCGACGGTGGCCTTCGGCATGGGCATCGACAAACCGGACGTGCGCTTCGTCGCGCATCTGGACCTGCCGCGCTCGATGGAAGGCTATTACCAGGAAACCGGCCGCGCCGGTCGCGACGGCCTGCCGGCCGAAGCCTGGATGATCTACGGCCTGTCCGACGTGGTCACCATGAGCCAGATGATTGCCCAGTCCGAATCGGCCGACGAGCGCAAGCGGGTGGAGCGGCAGAAGCTGGAGTCGCTGCTGGCATTTGCCGAAGCCACCCGCTGCCGCCGCGAGCTGCTGCTGACCGCGTTTGGCGAGGATTACCACGGCCCCTGCGGACACTGCGACAACTGCATCGAGCCGCCGAAGACCTGGGACGCCACCGTGCCCGCCCAGAAGGCGCTGTCCGCGGTGTACCGCAGCGGTCAGCGCTTCGGCTCCGGCCACGTGATCGACATCCTTCGCGGAATCGACAGCGAGCGGGTCAGCCAGCTCGGGCATGACAAGCTCAGCACCTGGGGCATCGGCGCGGACATGGACGAAAAGCAGTGGCGCTCGGTATTTCGCCAGTTGCTGGCCGCTGGCCTGCTGGAGGCCGATGCCGAGGGCTACGGTACCTTGCGCCTGACCGCGGCGGCGCGCGATGTATTGACCCGGGGCCAGCGGGTGCACCTTCGCGAGGACGCGCGGCCGGCCCGCGGAACGCGGCGCCGGCGCGACAGCCAGATGGTGACCGCCGGGGGCGCGAACATCGGCGTGGAGGCGTTCGAGGAGCCGCTGTGGGAGGCATTGCGCAAGCTGCGCACGCAACTGGCGCGACAGCAGGGAGTGCCGCCGTATGTGGTGTTCCATGACGCCACCTTGCTAGCGATGCTCCGCGCCATGCCGGTCGACGAGCATGAGCTGGCCGGGGTCAGCGGTGTCGGCGAGGCCAAGCTCAAACGTTACGGTGCGGATTTTCTGAAGGTGATCAACGCGGTCGATTGACCGGACAAGCCAGCTGGGCAAGCCCGCTGCCGATTGCCCGGTCTTCAGCCGCGCCTGCGCCCCCAGCGATCGCGCCCTCCCCGCCGGCCCCGGCGCGGCCGGGTACCGTCGGTGTCGTCCTGGCGCCAGCGCAGACTGTTCCGGCGCGAATGGAAGTCGTGCGGTTCCACCAGGTGCCGCCAGGCGTCCGGCGTTGCCGGCAGCCGGGCCAGCGGCCAGGCCTCGCGCAGCGCGAGTACGGCATCCTCCAGCCGCTCATGGCGGCCGCATTCGTGCTGCTCGTGCAGGGCGCGCCAGCGGTGCCCGTGGCGAACGATGCGGAAAAGGCCCTGTCTGGAGGGAAAAACGTATTGCTCGAACACGGTCCGGTGGTCCGGGCGAGGGAGTGGCCGCTATTCTCGCCAGCATGGATGACCGCCGCGTGATAGCGGCGCTGCGGCTGTCTGACAACGCTGTCATGCGACCGACAGCAGCGCTGATGCCCGGAAAGCAGGGGATTGCGCGGCTTGTGGGCGGTTCGCCTACACGGTAATGTGAAAATTTCCGATATGCTTGGACGGGCGCCAGGTACACAATGCGCCGAGTTACCCAACCGTGTTCAATGCCAAAGGGGAAAGGGCAATGAGGACCGTGTTCTCGCTTCGGGAAGATGTTGGCGGGCGATGGTGCGTTTGCCGCGGTACCGTCACGCTGTTCAGCGAGCTGCGTTTGAGTGAGGCCATCAAACTGGCGCGGGAAACCGCGCGTGACGAGCATATGCGTTCCGGTCGACCCGTGACCGTTGAAATGCCCGGGCCGCCTTCGAAGATCCTGCTGGCCAATTTCGAGGACGTCTCGGCCGCCGCCTGAAAAAGGTGCGGCCGGGCTTTCCTGACGCCCGAGCGGTTTCTTCGCCCCTACCGTTGTGGCCACCGCCGCAGCGCATATACCCCTCCCCCTGATCATCCTGACGTTGGGCGCCTGGCGCACACGGGTCGTGCCTGCTCTGCGCGTGCTTCTGCCGATGCGTGCCCGGGAGTTTTCCCAACGCAGGCTGGTCCCTGTCCCGGCATAGTCGATCATGACCTCCCCGCCGCGCGGCCTGATCCGGTGCCGGTGGATGTTGCCGGTTGACCGTCCAACGGCGAATCGGTCACGGGATGCGAACCTGCCTTGAGCCATCATTTTCCGCGTGGGTGCCGGGCAAGAGCCGGCCCGTTCCGATCCGGAGGCAGGCAGATGGATTCAGCAAGAATCGCTTTGGCGGCGGCCGCGATGGTGGTACTCACCGGCGTGTGGGGGCCTGACCTCGTGGTTGCGCAGGTTGCGCACAGCGCCCGCTCGGCCGCGCAGCAGAGCGCGGAGGGCGCTGCCCGATCGCGGCGAGCGCATCAACCCCTGCCAGCGCGAACGTCCACGGTGGCCAGCCCTACAGCGCATACCGAAACCACCATCAAGCCGAATCGGCGCATGGGTGGCAAGCAGTGGCACCCGGGGACCGATAGCGAAAGTGGCAGGGTCAATCCCCTGCCGGCTCAGGGCCGGGCAGGCGGAGCACATGGCACCACCCAGCGTGGCATTGCCTATCCGGCCAATGCCGCCACCGCCGGCCCAGCCACGCACTGAACACCGACCGGCACGGTGCGCGCAACAAAGTGTGCGCAACAAAAAAAGCCCGCATCGCTGCGGGCTGGAAATACATGGTGGCCGGGGACGGAATCGAACCGCCGACACGGGGATTTTCAATCCCCTGCTCTACCAACTGAGCTACCCGGCCAATACGCGCTGCCGCGAGCGGGAGCGGTCGTACATGGAGCCGCGCATTAGACCGAATGCACGCGTTTTCGTCAAGCCTCGTCGTCCGGTGCGGCTATAGCCGGCGGGCTTGGCGAATTCGCCGCCGAAGAGGAATTTCTCCATTTCTTCGCCGAGGTACTTGCGTGCGTTCGGGTCCAGTGGGTTGAGGCGGTATTCGTTGATCAGCATGGTCTGGTGCGCCAGCCACTGCTGCCAGGCCTGCCTGGAGATTTCGTCGATAGATGCGCTGGCCCAGCGGGCCGGGCCAGGGTGCGAAGTCCAGGCCTTCGGCGTCGATGTCGAGCTTGGCGCAATGAATGGTGCGGCTCATGAATGTTCCTTCGTGGCCCGGCGGCCGTTGTGCAGGCCGACAGGGTTCCACGAACCGGGCGGCAGCGCCAGACGGGCTGGCACCGGACTGCCCGGGCGTGTTGCCGGGCAGGGCCTGCAGCAGGGTGCGTACCGGAGCGGGCAGCCCCAGCGCGGCCAGTTGCTCGCGGGCGTACCAGCCGGTGGCTGCCGCGTCGCTCACCTGTGCGCCGGCGCACCGCACCATCGAACAGCAGTGGATCGACCTTCAGGCGGTAGTGGCTGAAGGCGTGCATGAACGGTGCGAGCGCGAGTGCGTCGTCGATCCGGGCATGGTGCGTGTGCCACCGTCCAGGCCTGATCGGTGTCGTCCGCCTCCGGCAGGCTCCACAAGCCCCGACCAGACGCCGTGCGGTCCGCGGCGCTCGCAGCAGCACGCGGTCGTTGCGCGTCGCGCAATACCAGCATCACGGTAGTGCGGGTCGGCACGGCGCTGGTCGGTCGTGGGGTGGGCAGCTCGGCCGGTCAGTCCTTCGCGCCTGCGCCACGCAGTCGGCGGCCAGCGGGCAGGCATCGCAGCGCGGCTCGCGTGCGCGACGCAGACGGTGGCGCCCAGGTCCATGATCGCCTGGGTGTAGTCGGCGCAGGCGCGCTGTCGGGAGTGTGGGCCTCGGCATGCCGCCACAGTTGCTTCTCGACGGCGCGCTCTGGCCCGGATGGCCGTGGATGCCGTGATAGCGCGTCAGCACGCGCTTGACGTTGCCGTCCAGGATGGCGAAGCGCAGGCCGTGCGCCTGGGCCAGGATCGCGCCGGCGGTGGAGCGGCCGATGCCGGGCAGGGCGCGCAGCGAATCGAAGTCGCGCGGCAGGTCGCCGCCGTGTTGCTCCACGCACAAGCGTGCGGCCTGATGCAGGAATCGCGCGCGCCGGTAGTAGCCCAGGCCCGACCACAGCGCCAGGACGGCGTCCTCGTCTCGCCGCGGCCAGTGCGGGCAGTGTCGGCAGCGCATCGACGAAGCGCTGGAAATAGGCGATGACCGTGGCCACCTGGGTCTGCTGCAGCATCACCTCGGACAGCCACACGCGGTAGGCGTCGCGCGGGTGCTGCCAGGGCAGGTCCTGGCGGCCGTGCCGGTCGAACCAGGCCAGCAGCTCAGTGGCGAACGTTTCCATCAGCGCGGCGGTGCGGCGGTGGAAGCTGGCCGTGGCGGCAGTCGATGCGGTCGCCGGCGCGGGCTGGCTGGCCTGCAGGGTGCAGGCCCTTGACATGCACGCCGGCCAGATCGAGCGAGTCCATCTGCAATTGCCCGGTGCCCGGCGGCACCGAAAGGTTCGGCTCACGAGGGTTGGTTGCCTCAGACCACCAGTGCGCCAGGCGCCAGCGGCGGCAGCCGCAGGTCGGCGTGACTGCCCGGGCCATCGAGCTTCAAGGCAAGCAGCAGCGGGCTGATCCGTGTCGGCTGGGGTCAGTGTGGCTGCCACCTGGTATTGGCCGGCGTCGGCCTGGTCCAGCGTGCCGCGAAGACGTGGCCGCGGCGTCGGCCGCACCATGCCAGCGCGCATCCCCGGCCAGTTGCAGCAACAGCGAGCCGTCGCGGGAAAGGCGCAGGCTGATGTTGTCCATCTGCAAGGTATTGTTCGGTGATTCGCGGGGTGGCGGTCAGTCGCAGTTGCAACGGCCTGCCGGGCCGTCCCTGGCCGACAGGCTGAGCGGGAACGGCTGTCCGGACAGCAGGCTGCCGGCCACCAGGCGAGAAATCGCTGCAGCAGCACCTTGTCGCCGCGGACCAGGCTGCCGCGGGTGATGGTGACGCCGGCGTCGATGCGCGGGATGCTCGGCGGCGCTGCTGGCGGCTGGGAGGCTGCGCCAGCCAGTCCTGCAGTGCCTCCAGGTCCACTCGCGGAGCGTCAATCTGCAGCTGGGAGATCACGGTGGGGCCGCCGAGCAGGGTGCGCCAGGGCAGCACCAGCCGGCCGCGTGCCGCCAGCAGGATCGGCATGTTGGCACCCTGTGCGTTCAGGGTCAGCCCCTGCAGCTCCAGTGCCGGTCGCGGGAACAGCGTCGGGCTGGCCGGGCTGGTCAGATGCAGTTCCAGGCCGGCATCGGCGCGCCTGGGTCTGCAGCATGGCGGTGAAGCGATCCGGTTGCAGCAGCACGTAGACGGTCACCAGCAAGGCGATCAGGCCGACCAGCAGCAGCGCCGTCACGGTGGTCAGCGACAGCCGCAACCAGCGGGGCATGGCGCGTCGGGTCGTGGCTGGTTCAGCCATGACCCGGGCTGGCCGGCAGCAGGCCGTCGACATAGGCCTCGGCGTCGAATACGCGCAGGTCGGCGATGCCTTCGCCCAGACCGACGAAGCGGATCGGCAGAGCCGAACTCGCGCGCCAGCGCAAACACCACGCCGCCCTTGGCGGTGCCGTCGAGCTTGGTCACCACCAGCCCGGTCACGCCGACGATCTGGCGGAACTGGCGAACCTGGCTGACCGCGTTCTGGCCGGTGGTGCCGTCGATCACCATCAGCACCTCGTGCGGCGCCGTCGGCGTCGAGCTTCTTCAGCACGCGGGCGATCTTGCCCAGCTCGTCCATCAGGCCGCCCTGGGTGTGCAGGCGGCCGGCGGTGTCGGCGATCAGCACATCGGCACCGCGCGCGCGCGCCGCCTGCAGGGCATCGAAGATCACGCTGGCCGAGTCGGCGTCCTGTCCCTGCGCGATCACCGGCACCTGGTTGCGCTCGCCCCAGGTCTTCAACTGGCCGACGGCGGCGGCGCGGAAGGTGTCGCCGGCGGCCAGCATCACCTGGTGGCCCTCGTCGGTATAGCGCCGTGCCAGCTTGCCGATGGTGGTGGTCTTGCCGACGCCATTGATGCCCACGGTGAGAATCACGAACGGCTTGCTTGCCGCCGACATCCAGCGGCTGCTGGACCGGCTCGAGCAATGCCACCAGTTGCTCGGCGCAATGCCGTCGCGCAGCGCCGCCGCATCGGCGAACTCGCGCTTGTGCATGCGCTTGCGCAGGTCCTCGACCAGCGCGGTGCTGGCGGTCGACGCCCACGTCGGCGGTGATCAGGGTGGTCTCCAGCTCGTCGAGCAGATCGTCGTCCAGCCGCGGATTGCGCACGAACAGCGAGGACAGGCCGCGGGCGAACGCGCTGCCGGAAAGCCGTTCGCGCCAGCCGCGTCTGGCCGCGGGCTGGGACGGTTCGTCGGTCGTGATGCCGGACGCCACCGGGTCCGGTTCGCCGATGGGCGGCTGCGTTTCCGGCTCTGCCTCCGGCTCGGTCGCCGGTGTCTCGCCCAGCGCCTCGGCCAGGGGCGCGGTGGCGGTCTCCAGCGAGCTTCCGTCGATCTGCTCGCGCGGTTCCGGGGCGGTGGCTTCCGGCGTCGCTTCCGCGGGCTGCTCCGAGACCTTTTCGGCGGGCTTTTTCTTCCAGAACTTGAGCATTGCGGCATGGATTCAAAGACAATGGCGGCATGCTAACACTCCGATCCCCACTGCCCGCTGAGGGCGCGAGCGCATGAGCCGGCCTCGCGTGGCCACGGCCGGGCGCATCCGCATCATCGGCGGCAGCCTGCGCAATTCGCGGCTGGATGTGCCCGACTCGCCCGGCTTGCGACCCACTCCCGAGCGGGTGCGTGAGACCCTGTTCAACTGGCTGGCGCCGACGCTGGCCGGAGTACGGGCGCTGGATCTGTGCGCGGGCACCGGGGCGCTTGGGATCGAGGCGTTGTCGCGCGGTGCGGCCAGCGTGCGTTTCGTCGAGAGCGATGCGGCCGCGGCCCGGGCGCTGCACGACAACCTCGTGCGATTGAAGCTCGACCCGGCGCAATTGACCCAGGCCGATGTCCGTCAGCTGCTGCTGGGACCCGCCCAGCCGCACGGGCTGGTCTTCATGGATCCGCCGTTCGGCCTGGCGCTGTGGGAGCCGCTGGCCCGGCAACTGGAAGACGGCGGCTGGCTGACCGCCGGGGCGTGGATCTACGTCGAGCACCCACGGCAGCAGGCCCCGGCATTGCCGGCCAACTGGCGTCTGCACCGCCACGGCCAGGCCGGCGAGGTCGGTTTGCGCTCTATCGCCGCGACAGGCCGGTTGGTTAAGCTAGTGATCTCCAGTCACACCGCCGGTTGCCCAGTGAATCCGCCCGTCAACAAGCGCCTGGCCGTCTATCCGGGCACTTTCGATCCGATCACCAACGGTCATGCCGACCTGGTGACGCGCGCGGCGCCGCTGTTCGAGCGGGTGGTGGTGGCCGTGGCGGAAAGCTCCAGCAAGGGCCCGGGCTTCAGCCTGAACGAGCGGATCACGCTGGCCCGGCTGGCGCTGGCCGACCTGCCCAACGTGGAGGTGCGCGGCTTCGATTCCCTGCTGGCCAACTTCGTCGCCGAGATCGGCGCCGGCGTGATCATCCGCGGCCTGCGCGCGGTGTCCGATTTCGAATACGAGTTCCAGCTGGCGAGCATGAATCGGCACCTGATCCCGCAGGCGGAGACCCTGTTCCTTACCCCGGCCGAGCAATACAGCTTCATTTCCTCGTCGCTGGTGCGGGAGATCGGACGGCTGGGCGGCGATATTTCCGGTTTCGTGCATCCTGCGGTACAACAGGCCATGCGTCAGCGCTGGCGCAGCCATTCCATTGAGAAAGAAGGGGATAACCATGCGTAAGATTGCATTGGCCGCCACTGTCGCGCTGGCCAGCGCTCTGGCTCTGACCGCCTGCAACAAGCAGGATGAAGGCCAGCAGAGCACCCAGCAGCAGGCCGGCCTGAGCAAGCCGACCGATCCGAACGACAGCAAGGCCTGGAGTGCCTATTTCGGGCAGATCGTGCAGAACAACATGCAGGGCATGGCTGCCAACCGGCCGTATCCGTACCTGGTACCGGCCGGCGACAGCGAAGATGCCAAGGCCGGTTACGACCGCCAGCTGCAGAACGTGCAGGACACCGTGGCGCGCGGCGTGCTGCCGGGCAACATGCTGGTGTTCGCCGGACCGGACTCCAGCAAGACGGCCAACCTGGTGGTTTCCGCCTTCCAGGATGCCAAGCCCGGCTCGTTCAAGGACGTGATCATCCTGTTCATCGGCGATCAGGCGGACAAGGACCGCGTCGCCGCGGCACTGAAGCCGACCGGCGCGGAGTTCCGTTTCGTCGCCATGTAAGGCCTTGCCGGGGCATCGCGAGCTCTGGCGCGATGCCCCGGGCTGCACCGGTCCGCAGCACGGGCGCATGCGTACCGTGTCGGCGCCACCGGGAGCCCGCCGCCGATTCCCTGATCGGCCCCAGCCGAGCGTGTACCATCGATCCCCATGTCTCTGAAGATCCTCGATACCTGCGTCAACTGTGACGTGTGCGAACCGGCCTGTCCCAATCAGGCCATCTCGCTGGGCGAGGAGTATTACGTCATCGACCCGGCCCTGTGCACCGAGTGTGTCGGTCACCACGACGAACCGCAGTGCATGGTGGTGTGTCCGGTCGAATGCATCATCGCCGACCCCGGCCATGCCGAAAGTCGCGATCAGCTCGAACTCAAGTATCGCCAGTTGATGGCGAAGGAGAGTGACGCATGAATGTGTTCCGATTCCGCCGTGTCGCCGGCGGCGTTGCCGCCGGGTGGCGCCTGCTCCTGCTAGGCCTGGTATTGAGCGGTGGTGCGGGGTTGGCCCTGGCCACCCCACCTGCTCCTGCCGGAACTGCCACTGCCGCCGTCACTGGACCGCGCGGGCCGGGCCATGACGCCGTGGCCAGCGCCAATTCCATCGCCACCAACGCCGGACTCGAAGTGCTGGCCAGGGGCGGCAATGCCTTCGATGCGGCTGTGGCGGTAGCCTCCACGCTTGTCCGTGGTGGAGCCGGAGAGCTCCGGCCTGGGCGGCGGTTTCATGGCCGTCCTGCATCGTGCCAGTGACGGCCGCGAGATCTTCATCGACGCACGCGAGGTCGCCCCGGCGGCCGTGGACAGCAACGACTACCTGAACCCGGACGGCACGCCGAACCGCGATACCGCGCTGACCGGTCCGTTGTCGGCGGGGATCCCGGGCGAGCCGGCCGGACTGGTCTGGTTGTCCCGCCATTACGGCAAGCTGCCGCTGGCCGCCTCGTTGGCGCCGGCCATCCGTACCGCCCGCGATGGCTTCGTGCCCGACAGTCGCCTGCGCGGCGCGATCCAGGCGCGGGCCGGGGATCTCAAGCGCTGGCCCGCGTCGGCGGCCAAGTACCTGGTGAACGGCAAGGCGCCCGATGAGGGGGCCACCTGGCGCGATCCAGCCCAGGCGCGCACGCTGCAGCGGCTGGCCGCCAACGGCAACGACGGGTTCTACCGCGGGCAGACCGCACGCGAGCTGGTCGATGCGGTGAAGGCTGCCGGTGGCAACTGGAGCCTGGCCGACCTGGCCGGATACACGGTCAAGGAGCGCAAGCCGATCGACGTGAGCTACCGCGGCTATCGCATCGTCACCGCGCCGCCGCCGTCCTCCGGTGGCGTCGCGATCGCCGAGATACTCAACATCCTTTCCGATTTCGACCTGGACAAGTTCGATCGCGCCCATCGCGTCCACTTCGAAGTCGAGGCGATGCGACGTGCGTTCCGCGACCACAACGACTATCTGGGCGATCCGGATTTCGTCAAGATGCCGCTGGACATGCTGTTGTCGCCTTATTACGCCGATGGCTTGCGTCAGAGCATCCTGCCCGATCGCGCCACGCCCTCGTCGATGCTGCCATCCAATTCGACCAGCGATCCGGGGATGCATACCACGCATTTCTCGATCATCGACAAGGACGGCAACATGATCGCGGTCACCTCGACCGTGAACTACACGCTCGGCTCCACCTTCGTCGCCGGCGACACCGGCGTGCTGCTCAACGACGAGATGGACGACTTCGCCCTGGTCCCGGGCAAGCCCAATGTCTATGGATTGCTGGGCAGTACCGCCAACGCGCCCAAGCCGGGCAAGCGGATGCTTTCGTCGATGTCGCCCAGCCTGGTGATCGGCGCCGACCGCACCGCCGTGATCGGCTCGCCGGGCGGTTCGACCATCATCACCCAGGTGCTGGAAGGCATCCTGGCCTTCATCGATGGCGACAGTGCCGAGCAGATCACCGCCCAGCGACGCTTCCACCACCAGTTCAAGCCCGACCGGGTGGACGTGGAGCCGGGCGCGTTCGATCCGGCCACCAGCCAGGCGCTGCAGCGTATGGGTTACAGCCTGCACGAACGCGAGCCCTGGGGCTTCATGAACGTGGTTACCTGGGACCACCGCACCAATACACTGCACGCGGCCAGCGACCCACGGCGACCCTCGGGCCTGGGCAAGGTGCAGTAGCGGTTCCGGCGGGCGCCGGTGATCGAACAGGCACTGGGGCAGGCAAGGAGACGAGGCTTTGGCGAAACTGTTCTCACTCGATGGCAACTCGCAGCAACTGGACGGCGGCGCCATGTTCGGCAACGCGCCCAGGGCGTTGTGGTCGCGCTGGATCGCCCCCGATCCGGAAAACCGCATCCCGCTGGCCTGCCGTTGCCTGCTGGTGAAGGATCTGGACGGCCGCAATGTCCTGTTCGAAACCGGCATCGGCGCGTTTTTCGAGCCGGCCTTGCGCGAGCGCTACGGCGTGGTCGAGGAGCGGCACGTGCTGCTCGAATCGCTGGCGGGGGTGGGGTTGTCGCACGAGGACATCGACGTGGTGGTGCTGTCGCACCTGCATTTCGATCATGCCGGCGGCCTGCTGGAGGCATGGCGGGAGGGGCAGCCGCCACGGTTGCTGTTTCCGCGGGCGCGGTTCGTGGTCGGTGCCGGGCACTGGGCACGGGCGACGGCGCCGCACCCGCGCGACCGCGCTTCGTTCATTGCCGAGTTGCAGCCGCTGCTGCAGGCCAGCGGCCGGCTGGAGCTGGTCGATGGCGAGCATGCCCCATCGCTGGGGCCGGCCGTACGCTTCGTGTTCTCCGAAGGGCACACCCCGGGACTGATGCTCGCAGAGGTCGCCGGCGTGGTGTTCTGCGCCGACCTGATCCCCGGGCGCGCCTGGGTGCACGTGCCCATCAGCATGGGCTATGACCGCTGGCCGGAGCGCCTGGTCGACGAAAAGCAGGTGTTTCTGGAGGACAAGCTCGAACGTGGCGTGCGGCTGTTTCTTCACGCACGACCATGCCTGTGCGCTGGCCAGGCTGGATCGCGATGCGCGTGGGCGCTACCGCACCGTCGAGGAACTGCCGGTCCTGGATGGTGTCGAGCCGTTCGAGGTGGTTGCCGCGTGACGCGCTGGAGGCTGCCCGCAGGCCTGCTGCTGCGCATGTGTGGTGTTGCGTTGATGCTGGCCAGCCTCGGCCTGGCGGCCACCACCGAGCGGGGCCTGATCGTTCAACGCGCGGCCGCGCAGCGGCTTGGCGGTGAGCCGGTCGACCTTGGCTCCGGTGGGCCGGAGGCCGGCTTGCATGGGCAGAGGGTGCGGGTGTCGGGCCCGTTGCGGGTGGTCGAGGCGCCGCGGGACGACGATTTCAACTTCACTGCCCAGACGCCGCTGCTGACCCGCCACGTGGAGATGTTCCAGTGGCATGAGGAGAGGGTCGGGGAGGCGCTGCACTACGAGATGGACTGGATCGACCACCCGGTCGATTCGCGCGCCTTCGAGCGGCCGCGCGGACATCTCAATCCACGCTTTTTCCCGTTGAGAGGACGCCAGTTCGAGGCCGGACTGGTAAGGCTGTCCGGCTTTTCCCTTGCTCCGCCGTTGCTGCATGCGATCCCTGGCGAGGTCGCGGTGGCGCCCGACCCCAAGGCGCTGCCGGCAAACCTCGCCGCGAGCTTCGGCGTGGACGCCCAGGGGCGCCTGGTCACCAGTGAGCATCCGCAGAGTCCGCGGCTGGGCGACGTACGGGTGAGCTGGACCGCAGTGCCGGTGCAGCCGCTGTCGGTGTTTGCCCGGCTCGACGGCGACCGGCTGGTCCCCGATACGGGCAAGGACCCTGCATTCGAGGTGCAGGTGGGGGAGCGCTCGATCAGCGAGATGTTGCCGGAGGTGCCGCCGGAGCCACGGCAGTCCAGCCTGCGGCGAGTGTTGGCGATCCTGCTGGCCTCGCTGGGCGCGTTCGTTCTGCTGCTTGCTGGTGGCCACCCACGGCATGACGCAGTACTGGCGCTTTCCACCGGCACCGCGACGGTGGCGGCGGTCGCCTGCATGCTTTGGCTGGGGAATGGCTGGCAGTTCGCGCTCGGCTGGCTGGCGCTCGCCGGTGCCGCCGCGGTGATTGCCGTGTGGCGGTTACGCGCGGTCGCGCCAGGTGCCGACCAGGCGTGATCCGGGCAGGCGGACTCGCCTGCCGGTGGCTGCATCGGGGCGCTTGCGGCCGCGTCCCGGCCACGCCCCGGGGGTAACTACTTGTCGGTTGCTTCGGCGACGCCGTCGGCGTGCGAGTAGACCTGGTCGGCCCACTGCGTGGCCTCCAGGTAGATGCCGGCCAGGCGCTGTATCCGCTGTGGCTGTTGTTGCTGGCTAAGGTCGCCGGCCTCCCAGGCGCGGATCTGCTCCAGCAGCGAGGCGTATGGCCCCTGGCCCTCGACCAGGGCTTCGCGGATCTCCGGCACCAGCGGCAACTGGGTCAGCACGAATTCCATCGGGGCGCACATCAGGGTGTCCAGCAGCGAGAACAGGCCGGCGGTGAAAGCCATTTCCTGCTGCTCGCGCGGCAGGTTGCTTGCCAGCTTCTCGCACATGTAGGCGCGGATCAGCGCGGTGCGCAGCAGTTCCGGCGGACGGTCGTCCATGCCACCGAGCGCCATGGTGTAGATCCAGTTGCGCATGCGGGTGACGCCGAAGAAGATCGCCGCCTGCTGCACCGACTTCAACTGGCGGGGCAGGGCGAAGTAGGCCGAGTTCACACAGCTGAGCAGCTTGTAGCTGAGGATCGCGTCGTTGCGGATGATATCGCCCAGTTCCACCGGCCCGGGGTTTTTCTCCTGCAACGCCTTCATCAGGCGCAGGATGCTCAACCGGTTGGCCGACAGCACCGGCACGTCGACCTGGTCGGGAATCAGCAGGTACCGCCCCTGGATCGCCTGCAGCGGCAGGGTCAGGCAGCGCTGGTAGGTCGCATGGTCGTCCACCTGGCCGGCGATCACCCACAGGCCGCGCTCGTGCAGGCGCTGGGTGCGCTGGCGCAGCAGCTCCGGATCCAGCACCTTGGCATCGAGCCGGACGAACTGCACGATCTGCAGCAGCGCCTCGATCGAGGCGCTGGCTTCCAGGTCGGCGTCGCCGGCGTCCAGCATCAGCAGGCAGCCGCGCTGCGACATCTTCTGCAGCCGCTCGACCAATTCCGCGTCCGCCGCTACCGACGGCTGCAGCACCACGCCGAAGCGCGGCTGGTGCAAGAGCACGTCGGTCTGGTCAAGCAGCAGTTCGCGCGACAGCGTGAGGAATGTCCGGTTGCCCCGGACCAGGCGCGTCAGGGCGCCATCGGCCATGGTCGACAGCACCCGCTGCATCAGGCTGGCCTCGTCGCCGGCGCCGCGCTGGAACACGATTTCGTAGGCGAACAGCTGGCGATCCTGGTCGAGCAGCGGGTACGCGCACCACCGGCAGCGGCAGCTCGGTGTGGAAGGCGACGTCCTCGTCGTGGACTCGGGCCTTGGTGGGGGTGGCGCTTTCGCTCATGGGGTAGGGTCATCTGTCTGGCGCGAAGCCCGGAGAACTTCGCTGTGGATCACACCGCTCGTCGGAACATGCGGTGCCCGTGTCGTGTCAGGCCTGGGCCAGGTTTTGCGAGCGCAGTGCCGGATGCAGTTCGCCGCTGGGTCCGTAGGATCCTGCCTCGCCACTCTGTCCAGTCAGTACCGCCAGTGCCTTGCGCACCTGACCCAGGCGCTGGTTGACCAGGATGCCGTTGCGCTGGTTGAGGTCGCGACAGGTGTGCAACGTGCCCAGTACCTGCTGCCAGACCGGTTCGAGCTGGCTGGCCGCCACTGGCGAGGCATGGCTCAGCTGAACGCGCTCGGCATCCAGTTGCTCAAGTTGCTGCATCAGCTGCTGCTTGCGCTCGCCAGCCAGGTCCAGTGCGGCGGCATCGGCCTCGGCCAGGGCGGAGCGTTCGGCTTCGAGCGCCTCGGCCAGCTGGCCGGTGGCCAGTCGCATGTCCGCCACTACCGCTCCCAGCGCGGACTCCATCTCGGCGTGCAGCGGCCGGTCCATCCCTATCAGCCCTTGTCGACCGCCGCGGTGCCGGACATCTGCGCGTCCATCTGCAGCATCCGCTCGGCGATCCGGGCCGGATTGATCTGGTAGCTGCCGTCGGCGATCGCCTGGCGGACCTTCTCAACCCGCGGGCTGTCGATCGCCGTGGCGGCGTCGGCGCGCGAGGCCTCCTGCAGCGCACGTGCCGACTCGGTCAGGTTGACGTGGTCGTTGCTGGCCGCGGCGCCGCTGGCGCCGGTACCCGTGGCATCGGCGGTCCCCTGCGGCGCGCCATTGCCCTGGCTGGCGGGAGCCTGCGGAAGCTTGGGCATGCCCTGGTTGATCGTCGTGTTCATCGGTACGTTCTCACAAGCGGTTTTATGGTCCGTTCCCTGGGTGATCGGCCAGTTGGCGAATAACTTTAGAGTCGTCGAAAAACGTCAGGGCAGGGCGATTACCTTTCCCGGGCCCTTCACCAGGGCGTCGACCACCCGGCCGGAACTGCCGTTGCGCACGCGCAGGCGAGCTCCGCTGTCGCCGCTGCCCAGGGCGACCCCCTGGGCGCGGACCTCGATACCGTCCATTTCGGCCAGCAGTTGCACATGGTCGCCGGCTCGGACCATGCGGCGACCTCCGAGCGCCGAGGGAGTCAGGACGCTACCAGTCTGCAGGGCGTGCGACAACGCGCGCGAGGCAACCTGATCGAGATTTTCGATGTAGCCGTAGCCGAGCCGGGTGATGTCACGCTCCTCGGCGTGCACATCGGTGGCTATGATCCCGTCGCCGCGGATCAACGGCCGGCTGGCGACCAGCACCTTGCGGTAGATCTCCAGCTGGACCGGCACGCGCACACTCCAGCCATCCGCTGCCATGCAGCGCACCAGCACGCTCGTGCGCGGTCTGGCACGGCCATGGTCCGGCAACCTGGCGCTCAGCGGCTGGCTGCAGTCGCCGATCTGCAGGCGCGAGTCCAGCCGGGCGGCGTGTGTCTCCACCCGGCTGCCTGGTTGCGCGTAGCGCTGCCTGAGGGCGCTTTCGGCAAAATTCCTTATCTTGTCCTGCGCGGTTGCCGCGATCGACACCACCGGCAAGCAGGCGAGCGCGACGAACAGGCCGCGCCGGATCAGGGGAATCATCATTCGTCCTCCAGCAGGCTGGCCAGCCGGGCGACCATGGCCTCGCGCTCGGTCTCCAGTTGCTGCGAAACCCGGGTGGCCTGGTCGACCTGGCCCTCGCACAGGAACCCGATGAAGGCGTTGCCGTGTTGCGAAAGGCGCGCTCCGGCGGCACTGAGTTCGGTAGCGGCCGGGCGGTCCGGGTATTGCCGGGCCAGCCGTGCCAGGGTGCGGTCCAGGGCGCTGCTGTCGAACCAGCGGCGATCGACCGCGCTGGGTTCGAGCAGCGCCAGCTCCATCGCCTGACGCATGCTCTGGGCGGACTCGCGTACGGTCAGGCTGAGGCTGGCCGGATCGTCGCCGCTTTCCTGCTCCAGCCAGCCAAGGGCGAGTCGGTGGGCCAGCAGCGCCGCGCGGCTGAGTGCCTCGCTCTGGCGGCGGGCCTCGGTGCCTCGACGTTGCAAGGCACCGAGCGCGGCCACCGCCGCGGTGGCGCGGGCCTGCTGCACATCATGGTTCTGGCGCAGCCCGGCGATCTTCTCGCTTGCCGCGTGCAACGCCTCGCCACCTTCGGCCAGCGTCTTGTCGGCACGGGCCAGGCCACCTTCGGCCCGCTCCAGACGCTGGATGCCCTGCTGGACATCGCCATCGAGCTGCAGCGAGAACTCGCCGATCGATCCGGTGACGGTCTCGATCTCGGTGGTGGCCTGGGTGGTTTTCTCGGCCAGTTGCTTGACCTCGTCTGCCACCACGGCGAAACCGCGCCCGGCTTCGCCGGCACGGGCCGCCTCGATCGCCGCATTGAGTGCCACCAGGTTGGTCTGGTGGGCGATTTCCTGCACCACGCCGGTCAGCTTGCGGATCTGCTCGACCTGCTCGGCCAGCTTGGTCTGGTTGCGGTTCATCGCCGACAGCGCGCTGCGCAGCAACCGCAATTGCCCGTCCAGCTCGCTGATGTCGGCCGTCCCGCTCGTGCGCGCCGCCGTGGCCCGGTCCAGGGAAGCGGCAACCTGCTGCAGTGCCGCCGAGATTCCGGCGGCGCTGTCCGTCAAGCGACCGACACCGTCGCGGCTTTCGGTGGCAGCCTTGTCCAGGGCGGTCTGCTCGCGACCGAGCAGTTGTGCGGCGGCCAGCACCAGACCCTGCTGCTCCAGGGTCTGCAGGGCGGCGGCAGCGGGCGAGCGTTTGACCAGGCGGGCCAGCAATGGCGCCAGTGCCCGGGCCGCGCGCGGATGCTGGCGCGACAGCTGCTCGACGCGGGCGTCGTCGCCAGAGGCGGCCGCTTGGACCAGGGTGGCCAGAGGCCGGCTGCGGATAAAGCTCATGGACAGACCGTTCCTTGCACGTGGATACCGAAAGATCGTCGGTTCCTTCGAAAACTTGAACAAGCAAGGCACGTGCCAGCGCCACTGCTCAAGCGGCTGCCATAGCGGTCGATACCGGGAGGACTACCTGCCCATGACCCCCGAGGACGCCGATGAGCGGTGCGCTGCTGGACAACGTGGAACGCCACACCCGGCTGGCCGGGCACAATCGCGTGGCGATGCTGCTGTTCCGGCTGGGCGATGCACAGCTGTTCGGGCTCAACGTGTTCAAGGTGCGCGAGGTGCTGCGTCGGCCACCGCTGGAGCGCATGCCCGGGGCCCATGCGCTGATCGCCGGAAGTTGCGACTACCGCGGGCAGACCATCGCGGTGATCGACCTGGCCGCGGCGCTTGGCTACGAGCCCCTCATCCACGATCCGGGCGCGCACCTGATGGTCACCGAGTTCAGCCGCTCGGTGCAGGGTTTCCTGGTCGCCGACCTGCAGCACATGGTGCACTGCGACGGCGCCGCGCTGGTCGCACCGCAGGCATCGCTGGGCTTCGGGCCACGCGTCAACGCGGTGACGCGCGTCAATGGCGCGTTGGTAGCGGTGGTCGACGTGGAGCATGTGCTGGCCAGCATCGACGCCGCGCCGCAGGAGCTTTCCGCGCAGATGCAACGGGCTGCTGGTGCTCACCGGCTGATGCCCAGGCGCGTGCTGGTGGCCGACGACTCCCAGATTGCCCGGCGTCGCCTGGTCAGCCTGTTCAAGCAGATGAACATCGAGTGCGAGGTCGCCCAGGACGGCCAGGAGGCGCTGCAGCGCTTGCTGGAACTGGCGCAGCTGCCGCCCGAGGAGCAGGTCAACCTGGTGGTCTCCGATATCGAGATGCCGCAGCTGGACGGCTACGCACTGACCCGTGCGATCCGCGAAACCCCCGCGCTGCGGCGGCTCAAGGTGGTATTGCACAGTTCGTTGAGCGGGCTGTTCAACGAGGCGATGGTGAAGGAGGTCAACGCCGACCGTTTCGTCGCCAAGTTCCAGCCCGACCTGCTGGCCCAGGCGGTCATCGACCTGTTGCCCGAACCCGAGGATGGTTGAGGTCCGCACCAACAAGCAGAGCACAAGGCCTGCGCAAAGCGGGCGCACGGTCGGCGTAAGGTGGGCTTCAGCCCACCAACCTCCCGTTTGCCCCGCCCCTGGGAAATCCGGCCGCCCGCCCCCGCTCCGGGCGCGTCAGAAAACCGTCTTCGCCCTGCCGTGATCCGCGCCGGCGCCGGCTGAAAACCTCGCCAGCCCAGTGCCAGCAACGGCTTGCCAGGCCGTGGCACACAATTTGCTCGAAGCCCCGTGCGAATCATTCCCGCCGCGCGGAGGCCAGCCATGAGCCCACCCATCGACAACCTGTTCGGCATGCACACCGGCGCCATGGCGCTGTGGCAGCGCCGTACCGAAGTGCTGGCCAGCAACCTGGCCAACGCCGACACGCCTGGATACCTCGCCCGCGACGTGGATTTCCGCAAGGCGCTGGCTGCCGCCAGCGGGGGCGATAACGGCACTTTGCCCCTGAGCACACCGAGCCCGGGGCAGATCAATACCGCGACACAGGCGGCCGACACGCTGGCCTATCGCGTGCCGACGCAGCCGAGCATGGACGGCAACACCGTCGACGAGCAGGTCGAGCAGGCCGCCTTCGCCGCCAATGGCGTGCACTACCAGGCCAGCCTGTCCTTCATCACCGCGCAGATCCGCATGCTGCGGACCGCCATCACCGGAGGCCAGGGCTGATGTCGCTGTTCAGCATTTTCAACGTTGCCGGTTCGGGCATGGCGGCGCAATCGACCCGGCTCAACACGGTAGCCAGCAACCTGGCCAATGCCGATTCGGTGGCCAGCACGCCCGAAGGTGCCTATCGGGCGCGCGAGCCGCTGTTCGCCGCGGTGCAGCGCGGTGTCGACGGCCAGCTGGCCGAGGCCGGCAGCAACGGCGTGCAGGTGCTCGGCGTCACCCAGAGTCAGGCGGCAATTCCCAGCCGCTACGAGCCGGCCAACCCGATGGCCGGCCCGGACGGATACGTCTATGCCAGCAACGTCAACCCGGTCGACGAGCTGGTCAACATGATTTCCGCCTCGCGCTCTTACCAGAACAACGTCGAGGTGATGACCACCACCCGGCAGTTGATGCAGAAGACGCTGGAGCTGGGCAAGTGAGCGGCGTGGCGATCAACCAGTCCATCCAAAGGCGGCAACCATGAGCAGTCTCTCGGTCGGTACCGACACCACCAACCTGGCGGCCCAGGCCGCTTCGCTGGGCAAGGACAAGACCCTCAAACAGTCGGATTTCCTCAGCCTGCTGGTGCAGCAGATGCGCAACCAGGACCCGACCAAGCCGATGGATTCCTCGCAGATGGTCAGCCAGCTGGCGCAGATCAGCCAGGTCTCGGCCACCCAGGCGCTGCAGGCCTCGTTCGAGGCGCTGGGCCAGTCGATGCAGGGCAACCAGCTGCTGCAGGCCAGCTCGATGGTCGGACGCATGGTGACGGTGCCGTCGGAAGTGGGCGCGCTGCAGGGAGGCAGTCTGGATGGCGCAGTCAACGTGCCCGACAGCGGCGGACAGACCACGGTGCAGATCGTCGACCACGCCGGCAACGTGGTACGCAGCATCGGCCTGGGCAATCAGGGCGCCGGCCTGGCCAGCTTCCACTGGGATGGCATGGGCGACAACGGTCAGCCGCTGCCGCCCGGAGCGTATGGGCTGCGGGCGCAGGTGGGCAGCACCGCGGTGGCCACCTATGTCAGCGGCAAGGTCAATGGCGTGGGCATGACCGGCGCTGACGGTGCCTATCTCGACGTGGACGGTTTCGGCGGTGTGCTGCTGAGCCAGGTCGCACAAATCAACTAACGGTCCGAGGACCACACAGGGGTACGGCAAGATGGCTTTCAATATCGCATTGAGCGGTCTCAACGCGGCCTCCTCGGATCTCGAGGTCACCGCCAACAACATCGCCAACACCGGCACGGTCGGCTTCAAGGGCTCGCGCGCCGAGTTCGCCGAGCTGTACAACGCCGCCGGCATGAACCTCAGCGCCACCCAGGTCGGCAGTGGCGTGCGGTTGTCCCAGGTGGCCCAGCAATTCAACGCCGGCAATGTGGAAACCACCAACAACAGCCTGGACTTCGCCATCAGCGGTGACGGCTTTTTTACGCTGCACGACGACAAGGGCTATTCGTATACCCGTGCCGGCGCGTTCCGCCAGGATCCCAACGGCTTCGTCACCAACTCGGCCGGCCAGCGCCTGCAGATCTTCCCGCCCAACGGCAACGGCACCTTCAATACCAGCACCCTGACCGACCTGCAGCTGGTCACTTCGCAGAACGCGGCGCAGGCCACCGGTACCGTGCAGATGTCGCTGAACCTTCCGTCGGACGCGACCGTCCCGGTGAACGCGTTCGATCCGAACGACGCGCTCAGCTACAACCAGGCCACCCCGTTCACCGCCTATGACTCGCTTGGCGCCACCCATAACGGCACCGTGTACTTCGTCAAGGGCGCGGCGGCCAATGCCTGGACCGCGCAGCTGTATGTCGATGGGGTGGCTGCCGGTCCGGCGCAGGCGCTCTCCTTCACCACCACCGGCGCGCTGGCCACGCCGGCCGGCGGCCAGTTGACGTTCCCGGGACTGTCGGTGAGCCCCGGCGCCGATCCGCTGGCGGTCACGGTGGACCTGTCGCGGGCGACCCAGTTCGGCAACGCCTACGCGGTCACCACGATCAACCAGGACGGCTATCCCACCGGCACGCTGTCGAACATCGACGTGTCCGCCGACGGCACCGTGCAGGCGAAGTTCTCCAACGGGCAGTCCAGTGCGCTGGGCCAGCTGGCGCTGGCCAAGTTCAGCAACCCGCAGGGGTTGCGCCAGCTGGACAACACCAACTGGTCGGCCTCGCCCGATTCGGGCACCCCGGTGCAGGGGGCGGCCGGGTCGGGCACCTTCGGCAACATCCAGTCCGGCGCGCTGGAGGCGTCCAACACGGCCGACCTCACCGCGCAGCTGGTCAACATGATCAAGGCGCAGCGCAACTACCAGGCCAATGCGCAGGTGATCTCCACCGACGACAAGCTGACCCAGACCATCATCAATATCCGCAACTGATGGATGAGGGGCTAGGGACGAGGGGCGAGTAAGAGCGCGCCTTTCCTTCGCCCCTCACCCCTGACCTCTTGCCCCTCGCTCCTGGAGTACCCATGGACCGCTCGCTTTACGTAGCCATGACCGGCGCCACCCAGATGATGCGGGCGCAGTCCGAAGTGGCGCACAACCTGGCCAATGCCGACACGGTCGGCTTCAAGGCGCAGATGTCGGCCTTCCAGGCGCTGCCGGTGCAGGGCCCCGGGCTGGCCACGCGGGTCAACGGCGTGGCCCAGGGCATGGGGCTGGACTTGCGTGCTGGCGGGCAGATCCAGACCGGACGTGAGCTGGATATCGCGGTGCAGGGCGACGGCTGGATCGCCGTGCAGGCGCCGGACGGCAGCGAGGCCTACACCCGCGCCGGCAGCCTGCAGCTGACCGCCGACGGTCTGCTCACCGACCAGCGCGGCAACCTGGTGCTGGGCGATGGCGGGCCGATCAGCGTGCCGCAAAGCTCGCAGATGAACATCGGCGCCGACGGCACCGTCTCCACCGTGCCGATGGGGCAGACCCCGGACACGATTGCCGCGGTCGGCCGGATCAAGCTGGTCAATCCGCCTTCGACCGAGCTGTCGCTGGGTAGCGACGGCCTGATGCATCTGGCCAACGGCGGCAACGCTTCCGCCGATCCAGCGGTGACCATCAAGTCCGGCGAGCTGGAATCGAGCAACGTCAACCCTTCCGAAACCCTGGTGCAGATGATCCAGCTGTCGCGCCAGTACGAACTGCAGATCAAGGCGATCAAGAGCGCGGACGACAACGCGCAATCGGCCGCCCGCCTGCTGCAACTGACCTGATCGTCGTCACGACGTCCAACGGAGAACGCCCATGTTTTCGTCCCTCTGGGTTGCCAAGACCGGCCTCGATGCGCAGCAGACGCGCATGGACGTGGTGTCGCACAACCTCGCCAACGCCAATACCACCGGCTTCAAGAGCTCGCGTGCCGCGTTCCAGGACCTGGTCTACCAGAACCTGCGCCAGCCCGGTGGGCAGACCACCGAACAGACCCAGGCGCCCTCGGGCCTGATGCTGGGCACCGGCGTGCGCGTGGTCGGCAACGAGAAACTGTTCACCCAGGGCAACATCGAGCAGACCGGCAACTCGCTGGACCTGGCCATCCAGGGTCGCGGCTTCCTGCAGGTGACCATGCCCGACGGCTCGCTGGCCTACACCCGCGACGGTTCGCTGCACATGGACCAGAACGGCCAGATCGTCACCGCCAACGGCTACGCCGTGGATCCGGCGATCAGCGTGCCTGCCAACGCACAGAGCATCACCATCGGCAGCGATGGCACGGTCAGCGTCTCGCTGCCGGGGCAGGCCGCCACGCAGCAGGTGGGCACCGTGCAGCTGGCCGACTTCATCAACCCGGCCGGCCTGCAGCCCAACGGCGACAACCTGTACCTGGAAACCGCTTCCAGCGGTTCGCCGCAGATCGGCCAGCCCGGCCTGAACGGCCTGGGCACGCTGGCACAGGGCGCGCTGGAAAGCTCCAACGTCAACGTGGTCGAGCAGATGGTCGACATGATCGAGACCCAGCGCACCTACGAGATGAACTCCAAGGCGATCTCGGCGGCCGACCAGATGCTGCAGTTCCTGACCAACAAGACCTGATCGAGGCCGCGACGATGTCTTCCTTGCTTGTTCGAGCGTGTGTACTGGCCGCATTGGCGTTGCTGGCCGGTTGTGCCGGCGGCCCGCGGGCGCGCGACGATGCGCAGTGGGCCGCTACCGCCCCGGCCGTGGATATGGCGGTGGCGCCGCCGGCCGATGGCGCGATCTACCACGATGCGCAGAGCATGGAGCTGTTCGCCGATCCGCGCGCGCACCGGGTCGGCGACATCCTCACCGTGGCGCTGGTCGAGAGCACCCAGGCCAGCAAGAAGGCCACCACCAGCACCAGCAAGACCGACAAGGCGGACATCGCCTCGCCGACCATCCTCGGCCAGGGCGTGTCGATCGGCGGCAAGGCGGCCGGTATCGGCCTCAGCGGCGAACGCAGCTTCGACGGCGCCGGTTCCAGCACCCAGAGCAACCAGCTGACCGGGCAGATCACCGTGACCGTGGCGCAGCGTCTGTCCAACGGCAACCTGGTGGTACGCGGCGAGAAGTGGCTGGCGATCAACCAGGGGCAGGAGCTGGTGCGCATCTCCGGCATCGTGCGCCCGCAGGACATCGGCCAGGACAACGTGGTGCCGTCCACCCGGGTCGCCGACGCGCACATCAGCTACACCGGCCGCGGCACCCTGGCCGATGCCAACACCCGTGGCTGGCTGTCGCGTTTCTTCAACTCCAAGTGGATGCCGTTCTGATGCAGACCCAGCGCAAGCCACGCCCGTCCGCCACGGCGATGGATGCCCACGATGCGCCCGCGCGGCCATCCGGGCGCCCTGCCACCCCACTGTCGCAACTGCTCGATCCGTCGGGCGAGCGCGCGCGCGCGGCGCAGCGCAGGGCGGAGATCCGCGCCGCGCTGCAGCGCTGGCGCGCCTTCGGCGCCAGCCTGCTGCTGTGCCTGGCCGGCGTGCTGCTGGCGCCACCGGCGCAGGCGGACAAGATCCGTGACCTGGTTCAGGTTGGCGGCGTACGCAGCAACCAGCTGATCGGCTACGGCCTGGTGGTCGGCCTGGACGGCAGCGGCGACCAGACCACCCAGGCGCCGTTCACCACGCAGAGCCTGGAAAACATGCTGCAGCAGTTCGGCATCACGGTGCCGGCCACCGCGCGACCGCAGCTGAAGAACGCCGCCGCGGTGATGATCACCGCGGACCTGCCGCCGTTCGCCAAGCCCGGCCAGACCATCGACATCACGGTGGCCTCGATCGGCAACGCCAAGAGCCTGCGCGGCGGCCAGCTTCTGATGTCGCCGCTGCGTGGCGCGGACGGCAATGTCTACGCGATCGCCCAGGGCAGCGTGGTGGTGGGCGGCGTCAGCGCGCAGGGCAAGAGTGGCTCCAGCGTGCAGGTGAACGTGTCCGACACCGGGCGCATTCCCAACGGCGCCTCGGTCGAGCGCAGCGTGCCCTCGTCGTTCGCTGCCGGCGGCGACCTGATGCTCAACCTCAACACCTCCGACTTCACCACCGCCGCGCGCATCGCGCAGGCGATCAACACAGCCTACGGCGCTGGCACCGCGCAGGCGGTCGACGGCGGCACGGTCAGCGTGCGCGGCCCGCAGGACCCGTCGCAGAAGGTGGCCTGGCTGGGCACCATCCAGAGCCTGGAGGTGACGCCGGGCGATGCCCCGGCGCGGGTGGTGGTCAATTCGCGCACCGGCACGGTGGTGATCGGTTCGGACGTGCGCGTGAGCGCGGCGGCGGTCGCTCATGGCGCGATCCAGGTCACCATCAGCGAGCAGCCCCAGGTCAGCCAGCCAGCGCCGTTTTCCCGTCGCGGGCAGACCGCGGTGGTGCCCAACAGCGACGTGCAGATCAGCGAGGAAGGCGCGCACATGTTTACGTTCGGCCCCGGCGTCAGCCTGGATACCATCGTTCGTGCGGTGAACCAGGTCGGCGCCGGGCCGAGCGACCTGATCTCGATCCTGCAGGCGCTGAAGCAGGCTGGCGCGCTTCATGCAGAGCTCGTGGTGATCTGACCGAGAACGCCAAATTCATGACACCCGTCAACAGCGCCACGCCCGCCCTCGACACCTGGACCGAGCTTTCCGGCTTCGCCCAGTTGCGCGCGCAGGCCAGGGCCGATGACAAGTCGGCCTTGCCGGCGGTGGCCAAACAGTTCGAGGCGATCTTCACCCAGATGATGCTCAAGACCATGCGCGATGCCAACGCCAGCTTCGGCGACGGCATGGGCGACAGCGAGCAGGGCAAGGCCTACCAGGACCTGTTCGACCAGCAGTTGTCGCTGAGCCTGTCCAACGGCACAACGGGCTGGGCATCGCGCGCATGCTGATCCGCCAGCTCGGCGGCAAGGACGGCGCCGCGAGCGACCCCGCCGCCGCCGGCAAGGCGCGGGTGGCTGGCATCGCGGCGGGTGGCTCGGCCACCGGCAGTGCCGGCCTGTATGGGGCGGCAGCGCGGCTCGACTCCGGCACCGAAGCGTTGCTGAATCTGGGCAACCCGCACGGCAACACCGGCGCGGACGAGCTGCTGCCGCTGACTGCCGCTCACCTGGGAGCCGCGGCCAGCCCCTGGCGCCAGGCGCTGGGCCAACTGGGCCAGCGCGCGATCAAGGGCGTGGACGCTGCCGCCGGGGTATTGCCCGGCGGTGATCCGGTGCAGTTCGTGCAGGCGCTGGCGCCGCATGCCCGCGCCGCCGCCGAAAAGCTGGGCGTCTCGGTGCGCGCCCTGCTGGCCCAGGCGGCTCTGGAAACCGGCTGGGGCAAGCATCTGCCCACCCGCGGCGATGGCAGCAGCAGCTTCAACCTGTTCGGCATCAAGGCCGGCCACAGCTGGGACGGCGACAAGGTCAGCGTGCCCACGCTGGAATACGAAGACGGCGTGGCGGTGCGCCGGCGCGACAACTTCCGCGCCTACGACGATCCATCCCAGTCGTTCGCCGATTACGCCCGGATGATCCGGAACAACCCGCGCTACGCGCAGGCGCTGGGCCAGGGCGAGAACATCGCCGGCTTCGCGCATGCGCTCAGCCGTGGTGGCTATGCCACCGACCCGGCCTACGCGGCCAAGCTCACCGCCATCGCCAACAGCCCGCAGATGCGCCAGGCGCTGGCGACGCTGGACGGAGCACCGCTCAAGTGACGCGCCGGCAAGCCGTCACAGCGGGTATGAACATGACGCACGTCATGACCAGGTCCATTGCCGTGGACGCCGCAGCCTTTCCCCCCGTGGGTACGGGGAGCCTGGGCGGTAGAAACGTTCGGGGTCTTACAGCCCGAATGGCTTCTGTCGCCCAGGCCCCCAGGGGGGAAGGGCGGTGTGCGGCGGCGATAGCTGCACGCAGCAGGCGTGCCGGCCCGGCCAGCGTTGCGGCCAGCCCCCACCCACGATCGAGGAATCGCCATGGCTGACCTGCTTTCGACCGGTGTTTCAGGTCTGCTCGCCTCGCAGATCGGATTGAGTACGGTCGGCCACAACGTGGCCAACGCCAATACCGATGGTTACAGCCGCCAGCAGGTCACCTATGCCGCGCGCGCACCGCAGCAGCAAGGTGGCTTCTACGTCGGCACCGGCGTCAACACCGCAGCGGTGCAACGCGCCTACAGCCAGTACCTGAACAATGCGGTGTGGACGGCCAGTGCCAGCCAGGGGCGTGCCAGCACCTTCCAGGCACTGACCGGCCAGATCAACAATCAGCTGTCGGGCAGCAGCAACCTGCAGACCTCGCTGGACAGCTTCTTCGGTGCGGTACAGGACATGGCCAACGCGCCGTCCGATGCCGCCTCGCGCCAGGTGCTGCTGGCCCGTGGCAACGCGCTGGCCAGCACCTTCCGCTCGCTCTCGGGCCAGTTCTCGCAGCTCGATGGCCAGGTGCAGGGGCAGATCATCGACACGGTCGACGCCATCAATGCCGACAGCGCCGGCATCGCGCAGCTGAACGACCGCATTCGCGCGTCGAACTGGGATCAGGGCGAGCCCTCGGACCTGCTCGACCAGCGCGACGCGTTGGTCAAGAAGCTCGCCGGTGAGGTGGGCATCAGTGTGGCGCAGCAGAACGACCACACCATCAGTGTCTTCGTCGGCAATGGACAATCGCTGGTCAGCGGTGGCCTGTCGCACGACCTGGCCACGGCTCCCAACGACTATGACGTGACCCGCGTCGAAGTGGTCGGCAAGGATTCGGGCAGCGTCTTGAGCGGGCGCATCGGTGGCGGATCGCTGGGTGCGCTGCTGGATTTTCGCAGCACCGTGCTGGATCCGGCGCAGAACCAGCTGGGCCGTGCCGCGCTGGCGATGACCCAGGCGTTCAATGCACAGCACGCGCAGGGCGTGGACCTGCAGGGCCAGCTGGGCGGCGACTTCTTCGATGTGCCGGGACCGCTGGTGCAGGCGGCCGGTAGCAACACCGGCAGCGCCAGCTTGAGCGCCAGCATCGGTGATCTGGGTGCGCTGGGCAGCAAGGACTACATCCTGGGCTACGACGGCAGTGCCTGGAGCCTGCGCGACGGCAGCGGCAACAACATTGCAGTGACTGGCACCGGCACCGCGGCCGATCCGTTCGTCGGTGCCGGTCTCTCGCTGGTGGTGAGTGGCGCCCCCTCGGCCGGCGACAGTTTTCGTATCCAGCCCACGCGCCAGGCTGCCGCGGGCATCGGCGTGGCCATCGACGATCCGAACAAGCTGGCGGCGGCGCGGCCGCTGCTGGCCAGTGGCGCCAGCGCCAACAGCGGCTCGGCCACGGCCGGCGCGATCTCGGTAATCGATGGCACTGACCCGAATTTGTTCGCTACTGCGAACATTGTCTTCAGCTCGCCCACCAGCTACAGCATCGACGGCGGAGCCGGCGCAGACCTTCGCCGTGGGCGACACCATCAGCTACCAGGGCTGGTCGCTCACGCTGGACGGGGCGCCCGGCGGCCGGCGACAGCTTCACCGTCGCGGCCAACAGCAACGCGCGCGGCGACAACGCCAACGCGCTGGCACTGGGCGCGGTGGCCAACCTGGGCATTCTCGACGGCGGTGCCACCAGCGTCGGCAAGGCCTACGGCCAACTGGTCAGCCAGGTCGGCAGCGCCGGTGCGCTGGCCGACGATGCGATGACTTCGCAAACGGCCATCTACAACCAGGCCATGGCCGCCCAGCAAAGCGTCAGCGGGGTCAACCTGGACGAGGAGGCGGCCAACCTGGTGCGCTTCCAGCAGGCCTACCAGGCCTCGGCCCAGGTCATTTCCACCGCCAGCAGTATCTTCGACGCGCTGCTTGGCGCGGTAAGGGGTTGATCATGCGCGTCTCCACCAGCTGGATGCAGCAACAATCGGTGAACACCATGCTGGACCGGCAGGGTGACCTGTCGCACCTGCAGAACCAGCTCGGTACCGGCAAGCGCATCAACCAGCCGTCGGATGATCCGGTCGGTGCGGCCAACGCACTGGAGCTGGGGCACCTGTCGGCCGATACGGCCCAGTACCAGCGCAACATTTCGGCCGCCAACGGCCGGCTGGGACTGGAAGAGCAGTCGCTGGCCTCGGTCGGCAACGTGCTGGGCCGGGTCCGGGTGCTGCTGCTGCAGGCGGCCAACGGTACGCAGACCGACGAGACCCGCAACGACATCGCCGACGAAATGGTGCAGCTGCGCCATCAGCTGCTGGGCCAGGCCAACAGCAAGGACAGTCAGGGCGACTACATTTTCGCCGGCAACCGCACCGGCTCGGCGCCGTTCGTCTCGCAGACCAGCGGCGTCAGCTACGTGGGCGATGACGGCCAGCGCATGGTGGCGGCCGGTCCCGGCCTGCAGGTGGCCACCGGCGACCCGGGCAGCGACCTGTTCATGCGCGTGCCGACTGGCAATGGCACCTTCGCGGTCAGCGCGACGGCGGGCAACACCGGCACCGCCGTGGCCGGCGCCAGCAGCGTCACCGACGCCAGCGCCTGGGATGGCGGCAGCTACAGCATCGTGTTCACCGCCGCCGACGCGTATGAAGTGCGCGACAGCGGCGGTGCGGTGATCGACAGCCAGGCCTACGACCCCGCCAATGGCGGTGCGATCGCTTTCCGCGGGATCCAGGTGGCGGTCAGCGGCACGCCGGCCACCGGCGACAGCTTTGCGGTGGCGCCATCGGGCAGCCAGGACATGTTCACCACGCTGGACAACATCATCGGCACCCTGCGCCAGACTGGCGGCGGCAACGCGGCAGCGCAGAACGCGCTGAACACCCAGTTCGCCAACCTGGACCAGTCGATCGACGTGATGACCCGCGCGCGCGCCGGCATTGGCGCGCGCATGAACGCACTGGACCAGCAGGGCGCGCTGAACGACGACCTGTCGCTGCAGTACCAGAGCACGCTGTCGGACGTGCAGGACCTCAACTATTACGAGGCGGTCAGCAAGCTCAACCTGCAGCAGGCCTCGTTGCAGGCGGCGCAACTGACCTACACCAAGCTGCAGGGCTCGACCCTGTTCGATTACCTGAGGTAGCCGCCACCTGGAGCGGCACTTGTAGGAGCGGCTTCAGCCGCGATGGCTTTTGGCGGGGACAAGAGAAGCATTGCAGGCCCCACCGAACCCAAGGCCAGCCAGGAGCGGACTGCGGCGGAAGCCGCTGGATGCGGTCCGGTGAGCGGCCAGCCGGAAGGGAGCGGTTCAGGGCCCCGGCGCGCTTTCGGGAACATTTCGTTGACGTACTCAAGTTTCCGTGGTTGGCGTCGAAAAAGTGTCTGAGGCGGCGGTGTTCCCATCGGAATCCCCGCTGGCTACCACCGCCGGCCACCGGCACTACAGACCCAAATTGGAGATACTCCCATGGTCATGAGCGTCAACACCAACGTCAGCTCGCTGAACGCCCAGAAGAACCTGGCGTCCTCGCAGAGCAAGCTGGCCACCGCCATCGCGCGTCTGTCTTCCGGTATGCGCATCAACAGCGCCAAGGACGACGCCGCGGGCCTGGCCATCTCGACCCGCTTCACCACCCAGATCAACGGCCTGAACCAGGCGGTCAGCAATGCCAACGACGGCATTTCGCTGGCGCAGACCACCGAGTCGGCGCTGAACGAGGTGACCAACAACATGCAGCGCATCCGCACCCTGGCGGTGCAGTCGGCCAACGCCACCAACTCCGACAGCGACCGCGCCGCGCTGGACGCCGAAGTGCAGCAGCGCCTGTCGGAAATCACCCGCATCGCCCAGCAGACCACCTTCAACGGTCGTCACGTGCTGGACGGCAGCTTCGGTGAGGCGGCCTTCCAGATCGGTGCCAACGTCGGCGAGACCATCTCGGTCAACCTGAGCCAGGGCGCTGGCGCCAGCCAGGTCGGCCAGATCGCCACCTCGTCCACTGGCGATATCAGCGGCCAGTTTGCTGCTCCGGCCGGCCTGAACATGGCTGCCGGTGACCTGGCCGTCAATGGCACCGACGTGGCAGCCGGCAACTACACCGATGCAGCCAGCCTGGCCGCGGCGATCAACACCGCCGCCGGCTCGACCATCGCGTCCGTCTCGGGCAACGAAATCGCCATCGACAATGCGTCCACCACCAGCACCATCGATTTCACCGGTTCCAAGGCGTCCGCCCTGGGCCTGGGTACGGTGGCCGCAGCCACGACCGGTGCGGCTACCCCGACCACTGCCTCCAGCTCAGGCCTTGTCGGAGGCCAGAATGCAATCACGCTCGGCGCCGGCGACTTCACCCTCGACGATGGCGGCGGCTCGGTCATCGACGTCACCGGCACCTTCAAGGACATCGGCGAGCTGATCACCACGATCAACGGCAAACTCTCAGGCATCACCGCTTCGGACGACGGCGCGGGCAACCTGCAGATCGATAACACCAGTGGCGGTTCCGTCACGGTGGGCGGTAGTGCCGCTGTCGCACTTGGTGTCGACGGCGCTGTGGCCGATACCGGCACCGTCGTGTCCAGCGTCTCTGTTGCAACCGACGTGGCGAACAACGCCAACGCATATGAGCTCGCCGCCGGCGACCTGAGCGTCGACTTTGGCGGCGGTGCTACCGATATCACCGGTGTCTTCGCTGACGCCACGGCGCTGAAGGCCGCGATCGACGGCCTGGCAACCACGGCGGGTGCTTCGTTCACCACCACCGTCAATTCCGGCGAGCTGGACTTCAGCAATGCCGGCAGCAGCGCAGTGTCGTTCGCGGGCTCGCTCGCAACCACCCTGGGTGTGCCCTCGAGCATCGCCCCTGCGACGCCAGGCACCACGACGGACGGCGCGGCCACCTCCACCGGCGTCAACTCCGCGGTCACCGCCGCTGCCTCCAGCGCACTGACGCTGGCCAGTGGGGACCTGACCATCAACGGTACGGCCCTGACCGGAAGCTACGATACTGCCTCCGACCTGGTCGATGCGATCAACAGCAAGGGTATCGCCGGCGTTTCGGCCTATTACGACAGCAGCGACAAGTCGGTGCACCTGAACTCGCAGGGTGACCTGACTGTCGACGGTACCAAGGCCGGTGCCTCTGGCCTGAACTTCAGCGGCGCCGGTGCAACCGCGATCAGCGCCGGTGGCGATCTCGCCACCAGTGACGTGCTGTCGGTGTCCGGCGCGAACGACACCATCAGCCGGATCGACTCCGCCTTGGGCACCATCAGCTCGATGCGTAGCGACCTCGGCGCGGTGCAGAACCGGTTCGACTCGACCATCGCCAACCTGCAGACCATTTCGCAGAACCTCAGCGCGTCGCGCAGCCAGATCCAGGATGCCGACTTCGCCGCGGAAACCGCGAACATGTCCAGCGCCAACATCCTGCAACAGGCCGGTGTGTCGGTGCTGGCGCAGGCCAATGCCACCACGCAGAGCGTGTTGAAGCTCCTGCAGTAACTGCTTGACCCGAAACGGCCGCGGACAGCCCGCGGCCGTTTCCCTCATTACGGGAATCGACGTCCATGGCTATCACGGTAGGCTCCACCACACCCACCACGGGTTTGCTGACCTCCATGGGCGTGGGTTCCGGCCTGGATGTCGCCACGTTGGTGGACAAGCTGGTGGCCGCCAAGAAGGCGCCGCAGCAGAACCAGATCACCAATCAGACCAACACCGCCCACACCCAGCTGTCGGCCCTGGGCCAGGTCAGCGCCGCGCTCTCCGCGTTGCAGTCGGCGATGGCACCGCTCACCGATGGCAGCGCCTTCACCGCGCGCACGGTCAGCAGCAGCGACGGCGACGTGCTCGCCGCCAGCAGCGCCGGCAGCCCGGTCAACGGCAACTACGACGTCGTGGTCACCGGCCTGGCCAGTTCGCTCAAGGCCTCTTCGGGTGCGTTCGCCAAATCCAGTAGCGCGGTCGGTACCGGCACGCTCACCCTGGCGGTTGGCAGTGATTCGATGTCGCTCAACCTGGACAGCAGCAACAACTCGCTGTCGGCGATCCGCGATGCGATCAACGGTGCCAGCGACAACCCGGGTATATCCGCCACGATCGTCACCGGCAGCGACGGTGCGCATCTGGTACTGAGCGGCACCCGCACCGGCGCGGCCAACGGCTTCGTGGTCAGCAGCAGCGGCGGCGACGGCGGACTGGCCGCGCTGGCCTACGATGCCAGTGCCTCCAGCGGCAACGCCCTGAGCGTCATAAACGCCGCCGCCGATGCCCAGTACAGCATCGACGGCTTGGCCGGGCACAGTGCCGGCAACACCATCAGTTCAGCCATCGATGGGCTCACCCTGAACCTGGTCGCCGAGGGCAGCAGCACGATCAGCGTGAGCAACGATGCGTCCAAGGCCACCTCGGCCCTGACCAACCTGGTCAACACCTACAACAGCTTCGTGGGCATCTACCAGGGGTTGACCAAGTACGACGCCACCAGCGGGACGGCCGGCGCCCTGATCGGCGACGCCACGCTGAACAGCATCAACAGTGCCCTGTCTAGCATCGTGGGCGGGGTCGCCAACGGCTCCAGCCTGTCGGCGCTGGGTATCTCGTTGCAAGTCGATGGCAAGTTGAAGCTGGACAGCGGCAAGCTGGCGACCGCCCTCGCCGATGGCGGCAAGCAGGCCGGTGAGTTGTTCGGCGGCGACAACGGCTTTGCCGCCCGGATGAACGATCAGCTGGGGCAATGGGTGGGAAGCAACGGCATCCTGGAGAGCCGCACCGACAGCATCAACCGGCAGCTGGAGGCGCTCACTACCCAGCAGGCCACGTTGAACACACGCATGGATGCGCTCACCGCGCGCTACCAGGCCCAGTTCACCGCGCTCGACACGCTCATGAGCAAGCTCAACAGCACCAGTTCGTACCTGCAGCAGCAGTTCGACGCGCTGACCAACAGCAACAAGAAGTAACGGGAGAACGATCATGGCTTTCGGACATGGCGCCAACGCCTACCAGCAGATCCGCTCGCACGGCGGCGTGGAGTCGGCCGACCCGCACGGGCTGGTGACGCTGCTGATGGACGGTGCACTGGAGCGGCTGGTGCAGGCCCGGGGCCACATGCAGCGCAACGAGATTGCCGCCAAGGGCGAGCTGATCGGCCGATGCATCGAGATCCTGGGCGGGTTGCGCGACAGTCTGGACCCGAAGGTGGAGACGCCACTGGTCGGCCAGCTCGATGCGCTCTACGACTACATGAGTCGCCGCCTGCTGCAGGCCAACCTGCGTAACGACGTGGCCGCGCTGGACGAGGTCAGTGCGTTGCTGCAGAAGATTCGCGGCAGCTGGGTGCAGCTGCCGCCGGCGGCGCGCCAGCGTGCGGCGGCCGGAGCCGCCGCATGAGCCAGCCGGAATCGGCGCTGGACCACGTGCTGGCCCTGAGCCGGGCCATGCTGGCCGCGGCGCGCGCGGCCGACTGGGAGCGGCTGGCCGCGATCGAGGCCGAGCGCGAGCCGCATGTGATGCAGCCCCACGCGGCCGCACCGCATGCGCAGCAGCGGCTGGCCGAGATACTGGCGTGCGATCGGGAGCTGATGCGGCTGGTGGCGGCGGCGCGGGATGCCGCCGCCATGCAATGGAAGCTCGAGAGCGGACGCGCACAGGCGATCGCCGCCTACGGCGGCTGAGTACCGGTGTCGTGCCAGGCCCTCGCCAGCGGGCGGTACACTCCAGGCACCTTGCGAGGAGCCGGCGATGGAGATGAGTGCGTGGGACGAGTTCGAACAGCGACTCAGCTGCGAGGCCAGCTGGTACGCCGACAGCTCTCCGTTGGCCTGGCCGCTGACCGATGAGCTGGTGCAGCGCCTGATCGAACGCAACAGCGCGGCGCTTGCCACCCTGGCCGCCCTGGACGAGCGCCGGACCGACACCTCCGAGGACGACACGCCGGTGATGCAGGAGCTGTCCCGGCTCGATGCCAAGCTGACCGCGCTGGTCGACATCGTCAATCGACTGGTCACGCCCGACAGCCATCTGCCGCCACGGCGACCGATCCGCTTCAACGCCATCGGCGCCGTACTGCCGGCATCGTTGGTGCCCGAAGGCGACGCCTTCCTGTTGCGCCTGCGGCTGGACCTGTGCCCCAGCCTTCCGCTGGAACTGCCCGCCCGGGCCGGGCGCCGGCTTGATGACGGTCACGTTTTCGTCGCCTTCGAACCATTGGGCGAAAGCGTCTGCGCGTCACTGGAACGACTCGTCTTTCGCCAACATCGACGTAAAGTGGCAGTCGCCCGCCAAGCCACCAGCTAGGCCGTTTCGCGGCCCGTCACAGGGGCCGCGTGATAGTCGTCACAGTTCCGGCAGGCCGCATCACGCCTGCGTTTCGGCCCATGTGAAGAAACTGTCAATAAAGGTCACACGCCGGATCGTCCGACTTCCGCCGGCAAACCGTCGCCGGTAGCGGTGTCGGCGCGCCACCGGGGTCCGGCAGCGTCGGCAAGGTGACGTATTGCGACCATTGCCATGTCCGCGGACAGGCCACGCACGCCATTTTTCTGGCCCTCTTCTTGCTCAATGTCCTTCGACGCCGGTGACGAGATCCCGGCACATGAAACGAGCCCGACAACGAGTTCGTCGAGAAACGGGCAGCAAGTGAGGAGCTACACCATGAGCATGAGCAAGGTCGATTTCCTGATCATCGAGTCGGACCCGGCGCGAGCGCAGTCGATCGTGTCCGCGCTGCACTTTCTCGGTTATCACCCGCAGCGCGGCGAGGACTGCGCGGCGGTCAGCGAGTCGACCCACGCCTGGCGGGCGGTCTATATCGGCGGGGTGACCGATACGGCCGAGGCCGAGCGCCAGTTCGCGTTGCTGGGCAACGCGGCGAGCCATGTGCCGGTGCTTCTGGCCAGTGACTCGGACTGGGCCTCGCGCCTGTGCGCCGCCAGCTCGCCGTTCGCACCGCGGGTGGGCATGGTCGAGTTCCCGCTGCAGTACGAACAGCTGGCCGAGGTGATGCGCAGTCTGTACGCGCGTCTGCTCGGTGGTCGGCGCGGCGAGCTGCGCTTCGTGGGCGAGTCCAAGCCGATGACCGCGCTCAACGCACTGATCCGCCAGGTCGCCCCGTTCGACTCCAGCGTGCTGGTACTGGGCGAGTCGGGCACCGGCAAGGAGATGGTGGCGCGCACCATCCACGAATGCTCGCCACGTCGCGACAAGCCGTTCGTGGCGATCAACTGCGGCGCGATCCCGGCCGAACTGCTCGAGAGCGAGTTGTTCGGGCACGAGAAGGGCGCCTTTACCGGCGCCATCAGTGCCCGCAAGGGCCGCTTCGAGATGGCCGAGGGCGGCACCCTGTTCCTGGACGAGATCGGCGACATGAGCCTGCCGATGCAGGTCAAGCTGCTGCGCGTCCTGCAGGAGCGGATGTTCGAGCGCGTCGGTGGCAACCGCACCCAGCGCTGCGACGTGCGGATCCTGGCCGCGACCCACCGCAACCTGGAGCAGTCGATCGCCGATGGCCGCTTCCGCGAGGATCTGTTCTACCGCCTGAGCGTGTTCCCGCTTGAGCTGCCGGCGCTGCGCGAGCACCTGGACGACCTGCCGGTGCTGATCAACGAGTTCAATCAGCGGCTGGCCCGTCGCGGCCTGGGCTGCGTCCGCTTCAGCGCCGGCGCGATGAATTCGCTGCGCGAGTATCCGTGGCCGGGCAACGTGCGCGAGCTGTGCAACCTGGTCGAGCGGATGGCGATCCTGCATCCGCATGGCGACGTGCGCGCCAGCGACCTGCCGGAAAAATACCGCGGCCGGCACGTTACCGAGGAGGCGCGCGGCGCCGGCCTGTTGACGCTGATGGACGAGCAGCCCGAGCGCGTCGCCGAAGCGGCGCACGCCGATGCCCTGCTGTTGCCCGAGGGCGGCCTCGACCTGCGCGACCACCTGGCGGACATCGAGGTCGGCCTGATCCGCCAGGCGCTCGATGCCACCGGTGGTGTCGTGGCGCACGCGGCCAAGCTGCTGCGCATGCAGCGCACCACGCTGGTGGAGAAGCTGCGCAAGTACGGGCTGCACGGGTCGATGGCCGCGTAGGGAATCCGCTTCGGGGTCCATCGGCGGCGGCAGGGCCAGCGCTCGCCCGGCCCGCCTTTGCGACTCCCTCATTCCTCGCCACCGTCTTCGTGGCACGCCTCGTGCAACCCCCGGATCAAACACCCGTCACGCGTTGGAAAACCGACATGAGCACGATCGACGTCAACAGCCTGCTTTCCCAGATGCGCCAGCTGTCGGCACAGGTGCGACCGGCCGAGCTGGCGATGCCCAAGGTGGCCGCCGCCGCGGTGGGCCAGCCCGGGCAGGCCGATTTCGGCGCGTTGCTCAAGCAGTCCATTTCGGCGGTCGGCCAGAACCAGATGGAGGCCGGACGCATGGCGGCCAGCTTCGAGCGCGGCGATGCCGGTGCCGACCTGGGCCGGACCATGGTGTCGATCCAGAAAGCCGACCTGTCGATGCGCGCGATGACCGAGGTGCGCAACAAGCTGGTCGACGCCTACAAGGAAGTCATGAACATGCCGGTCTGACGCCTGCGCGCCGACCCTCCCTCCGTCTTTGCTGGATGACACCTCCTCATGGCCGACAAAGCCATTGCGACCACCGACAACGCCTCGCGGCTGGATCTGAAGCAGCTTGCCCGCACCCCGGCGACACGCCAGCTGATGCTGCTGGTGGGCCTGGCCGCCGCGGTGGCGCTGGGAGTGGCCGTGGTGCTGTGGTCGCGCGGACCCAATTTCGGCCTGCTGTACGCGGGGCTGGAGCAGAAGGACGCCGCCGCCATCACCCAGGCGCTGCAATCGAGCAACACGCCGTACCAGCTCGGTCCCGACGGCAGCTCGATCATGGTGCCGGTGGCCGACATGGCCGGCGTGCGCCTGAAGCTGGCTTCCCAGGGGTTGCCGCAGGGCACCGCCGCGAACGGCAGCATGCCCGCCGCGGATTCGCCGTTCGGCATGAGCGACCTGGCCGAGCGGACCCGCTACCAGCAGATGCTGGAGACCGACCTGGGCAACACCATCAGCGGCCTGCAGTCGGTGCGCGGCGCACGCGTTCACCTGGCGCTGCCCAAGCCGTCGGCCTTCATCCGTGACGGCCGCGCCGCCAGCGCCTCGGTGCTGGTGACCATGTATCCCGGCCGGCAGCTCGATGCCAGCCAGGTGGCGGCGATCGTCCACCTGGTCTCGGCCAGCGTGCCGGACCTGGACGCCTCGCAGGTGTCGGTCATCGACCAGCAGGGCCAGCTGCTCACCGGAACCAATCCGGACAGCGCCGCGGCGGTGGGCGATACCCGCCTGCGTCTGGCCACGCGCATCGAGAACACCTACGCCCAGCGCATCGAGCAGTTGCTGACGCCGCTGGTGGGTCCGGGCAAGGTGCGCGCCCAGGTGTATGCCGACCTGGATTTCAGCCAGACCGAAAAGGCCACCGAGACGTTCGACCACGACCACCCGGCGCTGCGCAGCGAGCAGACCAGCAGCGACCAGCACGGCACCGACGCTGCCGGCGGCGGGATCCCGGGAGCGCTGAGCAACCAGCCGCCCGCGGTGGTTGCCCAGGCCACCGCCGCCAATCCGGGCGGGGGCAAGGCGACCCCCGGCGCCGCGGTGGCGCAGGCCGCCGGTGGCGAGCGTTCCAGCTCGGCCACCCGCAACTACGAACTCGATCGCACCATCAGCCACGTCAGCGATCCGGCCGGCAGGCTGGTGCGGCTGACCGTGGCGGTGGTGGTCGACAACAAGTCGGTCGTCAGCACCGATGCCGATACCGGCGAGAGCACCACCAAGAGCGTGCCGCTGAGTCCACAGGAAGTGTCCCATTTCACCGAGCTGGCCAAGAACGCGGTCGGCTTCGATGCGGCCCGGGGCGACAGCCTCAGCGTGATCAACCAGCCGTTCAGTGCGATGCCCACGGTGGACGCGCCGGCCAGCCTGCCGCTGTGGGAGCGTCCCGGGGCACTGGACCTGATCAAACAGGGCATCGGTGTGCTGATCGCGCTGCTGGTGGCTTTCGGGCTGCTGCGTCCGTTGCTGAAAGGCTTGCTGCGCGGCGCGCCCCAGCCGGCACTGGCCGGCGGCATGCCCAGCGTGTCGGTGCGCGTGGCCGACGACGAGCCGGACGAGCGCGGCCGGCTGGGCGCACCCCAGGCGATCGCCTACGAACAGAAGATCGGCCTGGCCCGGCGCATGGTCAGCGACAACCCCAAGCAGGTGGCGCAGGTCGTGCGCAACTGGGTGGGCGAAGATGGCTGACCGCCCGCTTCCGCGCTGCAGCGCGCCGGCGCCGCGTTCGGGCCGTTTCCCCCGGTTCCGCCCTGAGGCGGACCACAACGAGTTCCCGCGGCCATGAAGGCAGACGCTCCCATCACCGGCGCACATCGTGCCGCCATCCTCCTGCTCAGCCTGGGCGAGGAGGAGGCCGCCGAGGTCCTCAAGCATCTGTCCGCACGTGACGTGCAGGCGGTCGGCGCGGCCATGGCCAGCCTGAAGAGCGTCACCCGCGAACAGGTCGACCAGGTACTCACCCGCCTGACCGAGGACATGGGCGGGCAGACCGCACTCGGCGTGGGCACCGAGGACTACATCCGCAAGATCCTGGTCAATGCATTGGGCGAGAACAAGGCCGGCGGCCTGATCGACCGGATCCTGCTGGGCCGGTCCAGCAAGGGTCTGGAATCGCTGAAGTGGATGGAGGGGCGCGCCATCGCCGAGATGATCGGCCAGGAGCATCCTCAGATCATCGCGCTGGTGCTGGCCCACCTGGAGCCGGACCAGGCCGCCGAGGTGATCGGCTTCCTGCCGCTGCGGGTGCGCTCCGACGCGGTGATGCGCATTGCCACGCTCGACGGCGTGCAGCCGCACGCATTGAACGAGCTGGACGAAATCATGGAGCGCCAGTTCTCCGGCAATACCAACAAGCTCAAGACCGCCAGCGTCGGCGGCCTGAAGGCGGCTGCGGCGATCCTCAACTCGATGGAGACCACGCGCGAGGCGGAGCTCATCGCCGCCATCCGCAGCCATGACGCCACCCTTGGCGAAAAGATCGAGGATCTGATGTTCGTGTTCGACGATCTGGCCGGACTGGACGACCGCAGCATGCAGGCCTTGCTGCGCGAGGTGCCGTCGCCGCGGCTGATCATTGCCCTCAAGGGTGCCGAGCCGGGCATTCGCGAGAAGATCTTCGCCAACATGTCCAAGCGCGCCGCCGACATGCTGCGCGACGATCTGGAAGTGTCCGGTCCGGTTCGGGTCAGCGAGGTGGACGCCGCGCAGAAGGAGATCCTGGGCATTGCCCGTCGGCTGGCCGAAGCCGGCCAGATCACGCTCGGCGGCAGTGCTGACGAGCTGGTCTCATGAGCGTACTGAACCGCGAGGAGCTGCCCGAGCTGCAGCGCTGGAACCCTCCGCAGATGGGCGAGGCGCATGAGGTGCCGATGTCGGTCCCCGACTCGGCCCCGCGCCCCACCGTGCGCGATCTCGAGGCGCTGGAGGAACAGGCACGGGAGGAAGGCTATGCCGCCGGTCACGCCGAGGGGCTGGCTGCCGCGCAGCAGCAGGCACGCACGCAGGTGGCGCGGCTGGAGGCGCTGTACGCCAGTGCGGCGCGGCCCCTGCAGTCGCTGGACCAGGCAACCGAGCAGGAGCTGGCCCGGCTGGCGCTGGTGGTCGCCCGGCGGGTGATCGCCCACGAATTGAGCAGTTCGCCGGAGCGGGTGGTGGAAGCGGTGCGCCAGGCTGCGGCGGCGCTGCCGTCGGCTACGCGCGAGTTGCGGGTGCGACTGCATCCGGACGACCTGAAACTGATGCGCGAGCTGGACGCGGCCGAAACCCATTGGCAGCTGCTGGCCGACCCGGCGATCAGTCGCGGAGGTTGCCGCCTGGAAAGCGAGCGCTCGCGTCTGGATGCGCGGCTGGAAACCCGGATCTCCGCCCTGGTCGATGCGGTCCTCGGCGACGACGTGGCCGATGCCAACGAGGACGTGCTCGGATGAGCGCCGCGCGGACCGCCGCCTGGTGCGAGCAGCTTGCGCGGCGCCGGCAGCACGCCGAGTCCGCTGCGCTGCTGATGGTCGAAGGACGTCTGCGCCGTGTGGTCGGCCTCACCCTGGAGGCCGAGGGCTGCGAGGCGGCGCTGGGTGCGCGCTGCCTGGTCGACACCGCCGACGGCGCCCAGCTGGATACCGAAGTGGTCGGTTTTGCCGACGAGCGGCTGCTGCTGATGCCGGTGGGCGATCTGCATGGCGTGCTGCCCAATGCCCGCGTGCGCCCGACCGCCCACGTCAGTGGCCTGCCGGTCGGGCGCCAGTTGCTCGGGCGGGTGATCGGCGCCGACGGCGTGCCGCTGGACGGCCTGGGCGCACTGGACACCGAAGAACACGCCGCGCTCAAGCGCGAACCGATCAACCCGATGGCGCGCAAGCCGATCGACGCGCCGCTGGATGTCGGCGTTCGCGCGATCAACGCGCTGCTCAGCGTGGGACGGGGCCAGCGGCTGGGGCTGTTCGCCGGTTCCGGCGTGGGCAAGTCCACCCTGCTGGGCATGATGACCCGCTATACCGATGCCGACGTGGTGGTGGTCGGGCTGATCGGCGAGCGCGGCCGCGAGGTGAAGGAGTTCGTCGACCACACGCTGGGCGTCGAGGGCCGCCGGCGCGCGGTGATCGTGGCCGCACCGGCCGACGCGCCGCCGCTGAAACGGTTGCGCGGCGCGCAGTACGCCACCGCAATCGCCGAATGGTTCCGCGACCGCGGCCAGCGCGTGCTGCTGCTGATGGATTCGCTCACCCGCTATGCCCAGGCGCAGCGCGAGATCGCCCTGGCGATCGGCGAGCCGCCGGCGACCAAGGGCTACCCGCCGTCGGTGTTCACGCTGATGCCCGCGCTGGTCGAGCGCGCGGGCAACGATGCCGAAGGGCGGGGTTCGATCACCGCCTTCTATACCGTGCTGACCGAGGGCGACGACTACCGCCACGATCCCATTGCGGACGCCGCACGCGCCATCCTGGACGGCCACATCGTGCTCTCACGCGACCTGGCCGAGTCCGGACATTACCCGGCGATCGACATCGAAGCGTCGATCAGCCGCGTGATGCCGGCGGTGGTCAAGCGCGAACACATGCAGGCGGCGCAACGCTTTCGCCAGATCTATTCGGCCTATCGCCAGCAGCGCGACCTGATCGCGGTGGGTGCCTACCAGAAGGGCTCCGACCCGCAGGTGGACCTGGCCATCGCGATGTGGCCGCAACTGCGTGGCTTCCTGCAGCAGGAAGTCGACGCACCGATGAATCTCCAGGACGGCATCGCCGCGCTGATGGCGCTGACCGCCACCGCCGAGGAAACCGTCGCATGATGACCCGGGCCAACCGCCTGCAGCCGGCCGCCGACCAGGCCAGGCAGCGCAGCGAGGACGCGGTGCTGAAACTGGCCGAGCAGCAGCAGCGCCTGGCCAAGGCCGAGCGCCAGCTGGCCGAGTTGCGCGGCTATCGCGCCGAGTATGCCGGCAATGCCGGCGTCGGTGGCCTGACCGTCAGCGCGTTGCTCAACAGGCAGCAATTCGTCGAGCGGATCGACCGCGCGATCGCGCAGCAGGCGGTGGAGATCGATCGCCAGTACCGGCTGCTGGAACAGGCGCGGTCCAAATGGCGCGACGCGCATTCGCGCGAAGCGGCGCTGGACAGCGTGATCGATCGCTATCGCGAGCAGGAACGGCAAAGCGCGGATCGCCAGGAGCAGTCCGAGATCGACGAGTTGATGCTGCACCGGCGCTCTGGCCCGGGTGCCCGATGAACGCACGACCCCAGACACACCGTGCCCAAGCGCACGCATGATCGACGAGGACAGCATGAGCGCCCATCCCACCGCCGCCGTGAAAAACGCCCCGTCGCAGGGCCAGCGCGTGTCCAACGAGCCGCGCGCCGACGTGGCGCCCGAACAGCAGTTCGGGCGGCGCCTGGACCATGCGCGCAAGCAGCAGGGTGCCCAGGAGCCGTCGGACTCAAGCTCCGGCCGGGCGAAAGCCGAGCGACCCTCCGCACAGGCTTCCGATGCTTCGTCCGGGTCGCCACAGGCCAGCGGCTCGATCCACGACCGCGCCGGCCCGACCGCACCGCAAAAGCCGGTCACGCCGGGCGAGGACCCGCCCGCGGGCGACGACGCGGCAGCGTTGGCGGCCATGCTGGCGGCGCTCGGCCACGTGCTGCCTGCCGATCCACTGGCGGCGGCTACCACGGCCGCATTGGGACCGGACCCGCTCGACACGCGGACGCCGGGCCTCGGGCGGTTCGGTGACCCCGGCCTGGCGCCGGAAGCGGGCAAGTTGCCCGCGGCCGGCGGCACCGTCTTGCCACCGTTCCTCACCACCGCCGACGCGGGCGCGGGCGCGGGCGTGCCCACGCCCGCCGTGGCGACCTTTGCCGAACTGATGATGCCGACGCCCGCCGAGGGCAAGCAGGCGGCCGGCGCGGGTGATCTGGCCGGCCTGCTGGGCAGCGGCGGCATCCTTCCGACCGGGTTGCCCCCGCCGCCGCCCGGCGTGCATTCGCTGGGCATCGACAGTCCGGTGGGAAGCTCCAGCTTCGCCGTGGATCTGGGGCACCAGATCACCTGGCTCGGGTCGCAGGACCTCAAGCAGGCACGGATCCGGCTGCATCCCCAGGAGCTGGGTTCGCTCGACGTCAGCGTCAGCGTCAACCATAACCGCGTGGACATCAGCTTTGCCGTGCAGCATCCGGCCGCCGCGCATGCCGTCCAGCAGAGCCTGGCCCAACTGGACAACATGCTGGCCCAGCAGGGCATGAGCCTGGGTCAGGCCGATGTCGGGCCACAGCAGCACGGTGGCGACCAGTCCGGCCGCGCGGGCCATGCAGGCGCGGGCGCGGCCGAGGCGGCCGACGACGTCGGCACGTCGGTGCAGGCCCTGGCCACCACCACATTGCCGGGTCTGCTCGACACCTTCGCCTGAGCGATACCACGTACCGTTCCCGGCTCCGCATCCACTTGTCCTGCCCACCGCGGCCGCACGCTTCGCGCTGCCTCGCCGTGGCCGGGCCGCAAGGGCTCACCGAGCGGGCATGCCGCCGCCGTGGCGAGCTATAGCCAGCGTGTCTGTCGGTTTCCAGGCGGACGTCGCATTCGCGACGCGCGTGCTTCCCGGCGGGCGTCAAGAAAACGCCGCTGATCCATCCGTCCGCGCTCCGGGCCGCCGGCCGCAAGGCTTTGCCGGCATGGCACGCGGTTTGCAGAAGACCTCGATGCAAGGACGTGTGCGAGCGCGCGCTCCGATTGAAGGCAACCACATCGAGGTCGTTCATGGCAATGCTGGAAGACGAAGAACTGGAGCAGGCACCGGCGCCCGCGCCGACCACGCGCAAGCCGCGCAGGCGTCTGGTGATCGGGGTGGTGGTCGGGCTGCTCGTGCTGGGCGGTGCCGGCTACGGCTTCGTGGCCATGCGGGGTCACGCCAGCGGCCCGGCCGTGGCTGGCAAGGGCGGCAAGGCAGCCAGGACCGCCACGGCCCACAAGGAGAACCTGCCCGAGTACTACCTGCCGCTGGAGCCGGCCTTCGTGGTCAATTTCCGTGACGACGACTCGCTGCGCTACCTGCAGGTGGGGGTCAGCCTGATGTCGCACGACCAGGGCGCGCTGGATGTGGCCAAACAGGCCGACCCGGTCATCCGCGACGCGCTGGTGATGCTGTTCAGCAGCCAGGACTACACCATCCTCAGCGACGCGGCCGGCAAGCAGAAGCTGCAGGCCGACGCGCTGGCAGCGGTGCGCAAGATCGTCAGGGTGCGCTACGGCAAGCCGGGCATCGACGCGCTGTACTTCACCAGTTTCGTGATGCAGTGACGAGGAAGCGCGCATGAGCGACCTGCTTTCCCAGGACGAAATCGACGCACTGCTGGATGGCGTCAACGGTGGCGACGTGGAAACCGGCGGTGACGAGCCGCTGCCGCCCGGGGCGGTGCTGTCCTACGACTTCACCCAGCAGGATCGCATCGTGCGCGGCCGCCTGCCGACCCTGGAGATGGTCAACGAGCGGTTCGCGCGCTTCTTCCGGCTGGGTGTGTTCAACGTGCTTCGCAAGACCTGCGAGGTATCGGTGCTGGGCGTGAAAATGCTCAAGTTCTCCGAGTACGTGCACAGCCTGGCGGTACCGAGCAACCTGAACCTTGTGCGGATGAAGCCGCTCCGCGGCACCGCGCTGGTGGTGTTCGAGCCACGGCTGGTGTTCAGCGTGATCGACAACTTCTTCGGGGGTGACGGCCGCTACCACGCCCGCATCGAGGGGCGCGATTTCACGCCCGACCGAGAGCCGGGTCATCCAGATCATGCTCGGCGAGCTGTTCACCGCCATGGCCGAAGCCTGGGCGCCAGTGCTGGAGCTGCAGTTCGAATACCAGAACTCGGAGATCAACCCGCAGTTCGCCAACATCGTCAGCCCCACCGAGACGGTGGTGGTCTCGCGCTTCCACGTCGAGATCGACGGCGGTGGCGGCGAGATCCATCTGACCCTGCCGTACGCAATGGTCGAGCCGATCCGCACCCTGCTCGACGCGGGGGTACAGAGCGACCGGGTCGATCGCGACGATCGTTTCGCCGAGAACCTGCACGAGGAAGTACTCGATGCCGAGGTCGAGATCAGCTCGCTGCTGCTGGAGACCCGCCTGTCGCTGGGTGAGTTCCTGCACCTGCGACCGGGCGACGTGATCCCGGTGCAGGTGCCGGAGCTGTCCACCGTGTTCGCCGAAGACGTTCCGGTATTCCGCGGACGTTATGGCCAGTCCAACGGCCGCAATGCCGTCAGTTTCCATGCCCAGGCCGGGCGGCGTGAAATCCGCCTGGCGCTTGAATCAGCCAACCAGAAGAAGCCCGCATGACTTCCCAAGACGCCGCCACCGCCGACGCCCCCGACCGCGTCGAATTCGACACCCTCAACGGCCTTGCCGGCGACGCCGGGGAGGTCAACCTGGACATGATCCTGGACGTTCCGGTGACCCTGGCCATGGAGGTCGGGCGCACCCGCATCAGCATCCGCAACCTGCTGCAGCTGAACCAGGGCTCGGTGGTGGAGCTGGACCGTGCCGCCGGCGAGCCGCTGGACGTGTTCGTCAACGGCACCCTGGTCGCGCACGGCGAGGTGGTGGTCATCAACGAGAAGTTCGGCATTCGCCTGACCGACGTGATCAGCCCCGCCGAGCGCGTGCGCAAACTGCGGTGAACGGCATGGACCGCACACGGCACCCGGGACTCGCGCCCTGGCGGGGCGCACGCCGGTCGCGATCCGGCGGCATCGAAGCCGGCCGGGCCGCCTCGCACAGGCTTCTGCAGGCGTGTGCGTTGGCGCCAGTGGTCAGCGCACCGCCGGTCAACGTCGGCGGCGAGCTGCTGCGGGTGATCCTGAGCCTGGCCGGGGTGGTGGTGCTGATCTTTGCCGCCGGCTGGCTCAGCCGCCGGCTTCAGGGCCGCACCGGCGCCGCGGGGCGCCGGATCCGCTGCGTGGAAACCTTTGCCGTGGGCGCGCGCGAGCGGCTGCTGCTGCTCGACGCCGATGGCAAGCGCCTGCTGGTCGGGGTGGGGCAGGGCGGCATGCGCACCCTGCATGTGTATGACGGAGACGCGCCGCCGCCCCCGGAAGCGTCCGCGCCGATGGCGCCGGGCGTCGGCTTTGGCGAGCTGCTGGCGCGCTGGAAACAGAAACCATGATGTTCCTTCTCCACGGCCCGTCAGGTTCGCGCCCGGTCATGCAACGCGGCCTGCGGGTGCTGCTGTGGCTGGCGCTGGTGCTGTTGCCGGCGCAACTGCTGGCCGCGCCGCAGACGGCGCCTCCGGCGTCACCGGCACCGGCGCTGGGCATGCCGGCGGCCAGCGCCTCGCCCGGCGGGATCCCTGTTCTGACCGTGCACGACGCCCCGGGCGGCGCGAAGAACTGGACCGTCTCGCTGCAGTTGCTGGCGCTGATGACGGTGCTCACGCTGTTGCCGGCGATCCTGCTGATGATGACCTCGTTCACCCGGATCATCATCGTGCTCGGATTCCTGCGCCAGGCGCTGGGCACCCAGTCCACACCTCCCAACCAGGTGCTGCTGGGGCTGGCCCTGTTCCTGACCCTGTTCGTGATGTCGCCGGTGCTGAACAAGGCCTACAGCGAGGGCGTGAAGCCGTACATGGATGGCCAGCTCAGCGCCGAGCAGGCACTGCCGGCGGCCAGCGGTCCGTTCAAGCAGTTCATGCTCGACCAGACCCGCGAGGCCGACCTGCAGTTGTTCACCCACCTGGCGCACGAGCAGCCCTACGCGAGCAAGGCGGACGTACCGTTCCGCGTGGCGATGCCCGCGTTTCTCACCAGCGAGTTGAAGACCGCGTTCCAGATGGGCTTCCTGCTGTTCATCCCGTTCCTGATCATCGACCTGGTGGTGGCCAGCGTGCTGATGTCGATGGGCATGATGATGGTCTCGCCGATGATCATCTCGCTGCCGTTCAAGATCATGCTGTTCGTGCTGGTGGATGGGTGGACGCTGTTGATCGGCACCCTGGCCGGGAGTTTCTACGCGTGAACGCGACCGGTGTCGGTGCTGCCTCGCGTACTCCTGTGGGAGCGGCTTCAGCCGCGACGCTTTTCGGTTTGTCGTCCGGCCCGGACCACCAGAGCCAAGAGCTTTCACCCTCCTGCGGAGGGCGAGTCACTTTCTCTTTGCTTGGTCACGCCCGCGCTTGGAGCGCGGGCGAACAGCGGAGCTGGCCCGAAGGGCGAAGGGCAGGATGCCCGGAGTCAAGAGAAAGTAACCAAAAGAGAAAGGCCACCCCGCTTGGCGCTTGCCGGGCGTCGTGCCCGGCAAGTCCGTGAGTGGGCGTCTGGCTTTTCGACCGGACTTCGGCAACTGCGTCCTGCGTTGCTCTACCTCGGACATCCATGTCCTCGCCTGTCCGGGCGAAAAGGAATGGGCATCCATGCCCATTCCCCTGCGGGCCGGCCGACGCCCCCTCACCGCCGCACAGGGGCCCCGTTAAAAGCAGCGGGCATCCTTGCCCGCACTCGGGCGCAGCCGCTGCGCGGCTGCGAAGGCGCACGCGGTTTAGCCTGCAGACGGGCCGGGTTCGCTGCTCGAGATGTTGATCTTGCTCTTGTTTTTGACGTGGCTTGTGCCCGAGTGCGCGCTGGGAGCGCGCTGCTCTTTTCCGGGGCCCCTCTGAAGCGGCGGCCGGGCGAAGGAGAAGCCCGTAGGGTGGCTGGCATGGCGAGGGCATGGATGCCCGAGTTGAGGCAACGCAGGGAGCGGTTGCCCGATGCCAGCCAGTTTGGCGTCAGGGCAGGAAGCCCTGTCGGCAAACCCCGTAGCCCGGACGCGGACCTTGCGGGCAAGGATGCCCGCAAGGCGCGTAAGCGGGGTGCTCTTTCTTTTGGTTACTTTTCTTTGAGCACGCAAAGAAAAGTGACTCGGGCTCCGGCAGGAGCACGAAAGCCCGCCGTCCCAAAGGGACTTCCTTCGGTCGCAGGCGAGCCAGCTCACGAGGGGTTTCGTGGGAACAACGGGTTGGTGGGCCGCGTATCAGACGACGACACGGCGGCGGCCACGGCCACGGCCAAAAAAGAAAGCGGAGCGCCCCATGACCCCTGAATCCATCATGGAATTCGGCCAGCACGCGATGTACATCGCCATGCTGGTGGCAGCGCCGCTGTTGCTCACCGCGCTGGCGGTGGGCCTGTTGATCGGCGTGATCCAGGCGGCCACGCAGATCAACGAGATGACCCTTTCGTTCATCCCCAAGCTGATCGCCATGGCCCTGGTGGCACTGATCACCGGTCCGTGGATGCTGCGTACGCTGGTGCTGTTCACGCGCCAGCTGATCGAGGGCTTGCCCGGGGCGATCAAGTGATGGCAGCGCCTGCTGCCGGCGGTCTGATGCAGGTCGACCTGGCCACCTTGCAGGCGTGGGTGGGCAGCCTGCTGTGGACGATGGGCCGGGTCGGCGGGCTGTGCCTGGTGGTGCCGGTGCTGGGATCCTCGGTGATCCCGGCACGCATCCGCGTGGCGCTGATCCTGATCCTTACCGTGGTGCTGGTGCCGCTGGCGCCGGCCAGTACGATCGATCCGCTCAGCGCCGCGGGCGTGGCTGCGATGATCGGCCAGCTGCTGATCGGGGCCACGGTCGGCTTCGTGCTCAAGCTGGTGTTCGAGGCGGTGGCCTTCGGCGGGCAACTGATCGGGCAGAGCATGAGCCTGGGCTTTGCCGAGGTGGTCAATCCGCAGGGCGGCGGCAGCACGCCGGTGTTGAGCCAGTTCTACACGGTGCTGGCCACGCTGGTGTTCGTGGCGATGGACGGTCACCTGCGGGTGATTGCCCTGCTGGCCGAGAGCTTTCGCACGCTGCCGCCCGGTGCCGCGGTGCTCGGACCGGACGCCCTGCATGCGGTGGTGATGTTCGGCGCGCAGCTGTTTGCCGGCGCGGTGCGCGTGGCGCTTCCGGCAATGACCTCGTTGCTGGTGGTCAACATCGGCTTTGCCGCAATCAGCCGGGCAGCGCCGTCGATGAACCTGTTCGCGGTGGGCTTTCCGATTACCGTCTCGCTGGGCTTCGTGGCGTTGTGGCTGGCCCTGCGCAGCCTCCCTGGTGCATTCGAGTCGATCCAGGAAAACGCCTGGTCGCTCATGCATGAACTGATCCGCGGTTAGGGCCGGCAGCCATGTCCGAAGAAGACAGCGGCCAGGAACGCACCGAACAACCTTCGGAAAAACGCCTTCGCGAGTCGCGCGAAAAGGGCGATGTCCCCCGATCGCGCGATCTGTCCGGCGCGCTGGTGGTGCTGGCAGGCGTGGCCGCCCTGATGGGTGGCAGCGAGCGGGCCATGGCGCATGCCCAGCAGATCTACCGGCTGGGCCTGGACTACAGCCGCGACGCGCTGTTCTCCGACGCATTGCCGGCGCGCGTACTGGGCCTGGCGGTGCACGAGGCGCTGGCGCTGTTTGCGCCGGTGGCGATCGCCACACTGCTGGCGGTATTCGCCGCCCCGTTGTTGCTGGGCGGCATCAGCTTCAGCGGGCAGGCGCTGATCCCGAAGTTCGAGCGGCTCGATCCGATCAGCGGTCTGGGCAAGATCTTTGCGTTGCGTGGGCTGGTCGAGCTGGGCAAGGCGCTGCTCAAGCTGCTGCTGATCGGCGCGGTGCTGGTGTTCACCCTGCGCAACTGGCAGGACGAACTGATGGCCACCGGCAGTGGCGAGGTGCGTTGGGGCATCGTGCACGCGATCAGCATGCTCGGTCGCGCGGCCCTGCTGTTCGGGGTGATGCTGGCGCTGATCGGCGGCATCGATGCGCTGTACCAGCGCTTCGACTTCGCCAAGCGCCAGCGCATGACCAAGCAGGAGTTGCGCGACGAGTCCAAGGAGACCGAGGGCAATCCGGAGCTGAAGGGCCGCATCCGGCAGGTGCAGCACGAGATGTCGCGGCGCCGGATGATGGAAGAGCTGCCCAAGGCGGACGTGCTGGTGGTCAACCCCAGCCACTTCGCCGTGGCCCTGCGCTATGACGACGGCCGTTCGGCGGCACCGCGGGTGATCGCCAAGGGCGTCGACGTGCTGGCGCAGCAGATTCGCCTGGTGGCGGCTTCCCATCGCATCCCGCTGGTCGAGGCGCCGCCGTTGGCACGCGCCTTGTATGCAACGACGGAACTGGGGCGCGAAATCCCGTCCGCGCTGTATGTGGCGGTGGCGCAGGTACTGGCTTACGTCTACCAGCTCCGGCAGGCGACGGAAAACGGTGACGTACCGCCGCCACCACCGGCGCCGGAGGTGGATCCGGACCTGCTCGGCCCGTACAAGTTCTAAAAGGAATACCGCATGGCTGCTGTGAGCGCGATCGACAACCTCAAGATGATCGGGCGGCGCGGCGTGGGGGCGCCGATCGCGATGCTGGCGATGCTGGGCATGCTGATGCTGCCGCTGCCGCCGTTCCTGCTGGACATGCTGTTCAGCTTCAACATCGCGCTGTCGCTGGTGATCCTGCTGGCGGTGATCTACGTGATGCGGCCGCTGGAGTTCGCCGCCTTCCCGACCGTGGTGCTGATGGCCACGCTGCTGCGGCTGGCGCTGAACATCGCCTCCACCCGCGTGGTGCTGCTGCACGGTCACGACGGCCCCGGCGCCGCCGGCAAGGTGATCGAGGCGTTCGGCGAATTCGTGATCGGCGGCAACTTCGCGGTCGGCCTGGTGGTGTTCGCGATCCTCACCATCATCAATTTCGTGGTGGTCACCAAGGGCGCCACCCGCGTGTCGGAAGTGACCGCGCGCTTCACCCTGGACGCGATGCCCGGCAAGCAGATGGCGATCGACGCCGACCTCAACGCCGGCCTGCTGACCCAGGAACAGGCCCGCGACCGGCGCCAGGAAGTGCGCGAGGAAGCGGACTTCTACGGCTCGATGGACGGTGCCTCCAAGTTCGTCCGCGGCGACGCCACCGCCGGCATCCTGATCCTGATCATCAACATCGTCGGCGGCTTCTTCGTCGGCGTGTTCCAGCATGGCCTGTCCGCCGGCGAATCGGCGCGCACCTACACCCTGCTGACCATCGGCGACGGCCTGGTCGCGCAGGTGCCGGCGCTGATGCTGTCGATCGCCGCGGCGGTGATCGTCACCCGCGTGTCCAAGTCGCAGGACATGGGCAAGCAGGTGATCGCCCAGGTGTTCGGCCAGCCCCGTGCGCTGGCCGTGGCCGGCGTGGTGCTGGGCGTGATGGGGATCATCCCGGGCATGCCGAACGTGGCCTTCCTGCTGCTGGGCGCGATCTGCGGCGGCGCCGCCTGGATGATGCTCAAGCGCGAACGCGAGACCCGCGAGAAGCTGGCCGAAGCCACGGCCGAGACGCCCGCCGCCGCGGCACCGGCCGAGCGCGTGGAACTGGGCTGGGAGGACGTCGCCAGCGTCGATCCGCTGGGACTGGAGGTGGGCTACCGGCTGATCCCGCTGGTCGACACCCACCAGGGCGGCGAGCTGATGGGACGGATCAAGTCGGTGCGCCGCAAGCTGTCGCAGGAGCTGGGCTTCCTGGTGCCCTCGGTGCACATCCGCGACAACCTGGACCTGGGCCCGAATACCTATCGGATCACCCTGATGGGCGTGCCGATGGGTGAGGCCGAAATCCACAACGAACGCCTGATGGCGATCAACCCGGGGCGCGTGCACGGCACCCTGCAGGGCATCGCCACCCAGGACCCGGCGTTCGGACTGGAGGCGGTGTGGATCGAGCAGGGCCAGCGCGAGATGGCGCAGGGGCTGGGCTATACCGTGGTCGATCCGGCCACGGTGATCGCCACCCACCTGTCGCACATCCTGCAGGGCCACGCGCACGAGCTGATCAGCCACCAGGACGTGCAGCAACTGCTGGACCGGCTGGCGCAGACCGCGCCGAAGCTGGTCGAGGACCTGGTGCCCAAGCGGCTGCCGCTGGGTGCGGTGGTCAAGGTGCTGCAGAACCTGCTGGCCGAGCGGGTGCCGATCCGCAACATGCGCAGCATTGTCGAATCCTTGGCGGAAAACGCGGCGCAGAGTCAGGATCCCGGCGTTCTCACCGCCGCCGTCCGGGTCGCGCTGGGGCGCCAGATTGTGCAGGAGATCACAGGTCTGGGCACCGAGGTGCCGGTGATCACGCTGGCCCCGGAACTGGAACAGATCCTCATGAATTCGCTCTCCGGCGGCGGTGTGGCGGGCGCCGCGGTCGAACCGGGCCTGGCCGACCGGCTGCAGCAGGGCGTCGCGGATGCGGCGCGGCGCCAGGAAATGAGCGGCGAGCCGGCCGTGTTGCTGGTGGCGCCGCAGCTGCGGCCGTGGCTCGCGCGCTTCACCCGCCACGTGGCACAAAACCTGCACGTACTCGCCTACAACGAGGTGCCCGACAACCGCCGGGTACGGCTGGTGCAGGCGCTGGGACGGTAGAGCAACGGGTCTAGGGGCGACAGATGAGTAGCGCGGCTGTGACAAACGAAGGTGTTCCCCGCTGCGGGGCTGCCGCATGCGCCGCCCTGGCGGCTCCTCCCTCAACCCTCGCCCCTGGCGCCAGCCCGCTTTGGAGCTTTCGATGAAAATCAAACGGTTCGTCGCCCCCGACATGCGCCAGGCCATGCGCCTGGTGCGCGAGGATCAGGGGCCCGATGCGGTGATCCTGTCAACCCGCCGGCTGGACGAGGGCATCGAGATCATCGCCGCGGTGGACTACGACGAGGCACTGGTGCGCGAAGCGGCAAGGCACGGGGCACCGCTGCCGGCTGCGGAGGAACACCCGCGTGTGACCACCAGCGAGGCGGCCGCAGCGGCACTGACCGCCTTGCCGCCGCGACCGGCCGCCGCGCGCCCGATCGGCCATGCCGACGGCATTCCCGCTGTGGCCACGCCGATCTCCGCGCCGCCCGCGCCGGCGACGGTTCCGCGCACGTCGGCGGCTGCTCTCGCGCGCAAGCCGAGGGTCGCCGCCGCTGCAGCGGCGGACGCGCCGGTACGTGCGCCGGCCGGCACCGCGCCGGCGAACGAGCCAGCAAAGCCGGTGGAGGATGAGCTGCCGATGCATCCGCTGATGGCCCGCGCGGCGCAGGACACGGTACGCATGCGCGCCGAACTGGGCAGCCTGCGCGAGATGCTCGAGCAGCAGTTGTCCAGTCTGGCCTGGAACGACCTGGAGCGGCGCCAGCCGCTGCGTGCGCGGGTGCTGCGCGAGCTCACCCGGCTCGGTATCGAACCGGACGTGGCGCGACAGCTGGCCGACGACCTTCCCGACCACATGAGCGCCGAGCAGGCCCGTTACCTGCCGCTGGGCATGCTCAGCCGTTGCATCGCAGTCAGCGACCACGGCCGCATCGATCGTGGCGGGGTCACCGCACTGGTCGGCCCCACCGGGGTGGGCAAGACCACCACCATCGCCAAGCTGGCGGCGCGCGCGGTGATGCGCCACAGCGCCGCTGAAGTCGCGCTGATCAGTACCGATCATTACCGCATCGGCGCCGCCGCACAGCTGGAGCACTACGGCCGCCTTCTGGGCGTGCGGGTGTATCCGGCCTACGACGCGCAGAGCCTGCGTCAGGTGCTGGAGCTGCTGCGCGGTTGCCACACGGTATTGATCGACACCGCCGGCGTGGCCGGCAACGACCCGCGGCTGGCCGAGCAACTGGCCACGCTGGCGGATTTCAGCGGCCAGACGGCCAGCGAGCTGCATGCCTGCCTGGTGCTGGCCGCCAACGCCCAGCCGCAGTCGCTGGAAGAAGCGGTACGCGCCTACCGGCCGCTGAAGCCGCAAGCCTGCATCCTGACCAAGCTGGACGAAGCGCCCAGCCTCGGTGGCGCGCTGTCGGTGCTGATCAGGCACCGGCTGGCGCTGGACTACACCACCGACGGCCAGCGCGTCCCGGAGGACATCGCCCATGCCGACGCCCGCGTGCTGGTATGCCGTGCGGCAAAGGTACTCAAGGGCAGTCACGCATCGGTCGCTGACGAGACAGTGCTGGCTGAACGTTTTGGAACCGCGGTGGCCAGCGCATGAGCGGGGCCATTGCCATGAATCAGGCCTGGGGTTTGACCAACATGCTTACTGCAATGACCGGCCGCGGCGGCCGGGACGATTCACCCGCCGGGCCGACCGGCCCGCACCAGGCGGTGAGCCTGGGTCAGGCCGCGCCGCGACGGCGTTGCCGCGCGATCGCCGTGGCCGGAGGCAAGGGCGGGGTGGGCAAGACCACGGTGGCGGTGAACCTGGGCATGACCCTGGCCATCGCCGGCCACGACGTGATGCTGCTGGACGCCGACATGGGCCTGGCCAACGTCGATGTACTGCTGGGGCTGGCGCCGTCGCGCCACCTGGGCCACATGCTCGACGGCCAGTGCACGCTGGAGGAACTGCTGCTGGAGGCGCCGCACGGCTTGAAGGTGATCCCCGGCGGGTCCGGCGCGCGCCGGCTGGCGCAACTGGGCAACGGCGAGCACGCTGCGGTGATCCGCGCGTTCGACGAGCTGACCCAGCCGCCGGAATACCTGCTGGTGGACACCGCCGCCGGGCTGTCCGACAACGTGGCGATGTTCGCTGCCGCCGCGGACGACGTGGTGCTGGTGGTGTGCGACGAGCCGGCCTCGCTGACCGATGCCTACGCCATGCTCAAGGTACTCAGCCGCGACTTCGGCGTACGCCGCTTCCGGATGGTGGCGAACATGGTCCGCAACGCCGGCGAGGCGCGCGCACTGCACCAGAAGCTGTCGCGGGTGAGCGACCGCTTCCTCGACGTGGTGCTGGATTTCATGGGCATGGTGCCGCATGACGAGCGGCTGCGGCAGGCGATCAAGCGGCAGTCGGCGGTGGTCGACCTGTGGCCGGCGAGCCGGTCCTCGCAGGCATTCAAGCAATTGGCCGGTGCGGTCGATACATGGGAAGAACCCGCACGCACGGGCCTGGACCGCATCGCATTCTTCGGCGGTCAGCCTGCACCGATGGCGGGGTGGTGACATGAGCGTGGCATCGGAATATCTCCAGGTACAACGCGAGAGCGCAGACGAGTTGGTGCGCCGCCACGCACCGCTGGTGCGGCGTATTGCCTATCACCTGATGGGCCGGCTGCCGCCGAGCGTGGACGTGGGCGACCTGATCCAGTCCGGCATGATTGGACTGCTGGAAGCTTCGCGGCACTACTCGCCCGATCGCGCGGCCAGCTTCGAGACCTATGCAGGGATCCGCATCCGCGGCGCCATGCTGGACGAGTTGCGCAAGACCGACTGGACGCCCCGTTCGGTGCACCGCAAGGTGCGCGAGGTGGCCGAGGTGGTGCGGCAGATCGAGATCGAGACCGGCGCGGACGCCGGGGATGCGGAGGTGATGAAGCGCCTCGGCATCGGCGCCGAGGAGTATCACCAGGTACTCGCCGACGCGGCCAACGCCCGACTGCTCAGCCTCACCGCACCGGACGATGGCGACGGCGCGGCGGCGTTCGACGTGGTCGACCCGATGGGCGTGAGTCCGCAGGAAGCGATCGAGCACGATGGCCTGCGCAAGGCCCTTACCGACGGCATCAGCGGCCTGCCCGAGCGCGAGCAGCTGGTGATGTCGCTTTACTACGAGCAGGAAATGAACTTGAAAGAAATCGGTGCGGTGCTCGGCGTGACCGAGTCACGCGTATGCCAGATCCACGGCCAGGCGATCGTGCGCTTGCGCGCACGCCTGGGCGACTGGCGGGAGTTCAGCTGATGCGCTTGCTCCCGACCCACCCTGACCGCGTCCAAGAGGAGAGCAGGCATGGATAAAAACATGAGGATCCTCGTGGTGGACGACTTCTCCACCATGCGACGGATCGTTCGCAACCTGCTGGTGGAGCTGGGTTTCAGCAATCCCCTGATCCAGGAAGCCGACGACGGCGACAATGCCATTGCGATGCTGCGCACCACCCCGTTCGACCTGGTGGTGACCGACTGGAACATGCCCAACATGACCGGCATCGACCTGTTGCGCGCGATCCGTGCGGAGCCTTCGCTGAAGGGGCTTCCGGTGCTGATGGTCACCGCCGAGAACAACCGCGACCAGATCATTGCCGCCGCCCAGGCGGGCGTGAACGGCTACATCGTCAAGCCGTTCAACGCGGTGACCCTGAAGGAAAAGCTGACCAAGATCTTCGAGCGGATTGCCGCCAGCGGGGTGAGCGCATGAGTGCCTCCACTCCCACCGTGCTTGAAGGCGAGATGCCCGACGAACTGCGCGAGCTGCTCAACAGTCCGGGCGGCGTGGCATTCGAACAGGCGCTGGATTCGCTGGTTCGCCAGCGCGAGCAGGGCCTGTTCCGCGCGTTGGGCGTGCTGGCGCGCGAGCTGCATGACGCGGTGCGCAACCTGGGCGGTGACCTGACCCAGTCCGGTGGCCCCGGCAGCGCGGTGGATGCGCGGGTGCATCTGAACGACGTGCTGGAGATGAGTGCGCAGGCGGCGCACCGCAGCATCGATTTCGCCGAGCGGATGCGGCCGGAGGCCGAATCGCTGGCCTACAACGCCGGTGAAGTGCTGGCCTGGAGCAACGGCAACGACGCTGCCGCGGTGCTGGCGCGCCAGGCCGGCGAGTTCGCCGTCAGCTGCCGCGACGGCCTGGCCGACATGGTGCTGGCGCAATCGTGGCAGGACCTGTCCGGCCAGCGCATCAAGAAGGTGGTGAGCTTCATCGAGACGGTCGAATCGTCGCTGCTCGAGCTGGTGCGGCTGACCGGCGCCCTGGCCGGCGGCGAGCCGCCGGTGAAGGTGGCCAAGGTCAACAGCCAGGACGAGGCGGATCGCCTGCTCAGCGAATTCGGCTTCTAAGGGGCTGTAATGGATCCTTCGCTGGACAGCGAACTGCGCGACGACTTCCTGGTCGAGGCCGGCGAACTGGTGGAGCGGCTGGGCGAGCAACTGATCGCCCTCGAAGCCGCTCCGCGCGACGCCGGGCTGCTCAACGCGGTGTTTCGTGCCTTCCACACGGTCAAGGGCGGTGCCGGCTTCCTGGCGCTGGAGCCGATGGTGCAACTGTGCCATCACGCCGAGGACCTGCTCAACGAAGCGCGCAACGGCGCCGTGGTGCTCGACGCCGGCCAGATGGACGCGCTGCTGGAGGGCCTGGATCGGCTGGGCGAGATGATGCGGGCGGTGTCCGCCAATGTCGCCATGCAGATGCCGCCGCCGTCGCTGCTGCAGCGCCTGCTGCCGCGCGCCGCCGCGCCGGCGCCCGTGCCGGTGGCTGCCCCGGTGGAGGCGTCGCCGGCGGCGCCGATCGATGACAGCGAATTCGAAGCCATGCTCGATTCGCTCTATGGCACCGCCGCGCCCGGGACGGTGGCCGCGGCTCCGTTGCCCGAGCCAGCGCCGGCCGGGCTTCCCGGCGACGGCGGCATCGACGACGACGAATTCGAGGCCTTGCTCGACGCCTTGCATGGCAAGGCCACACCCATCGCCGGCCCGGCACCGGCAGCGCCGGCAGCCGCGCCTGCGGCGGCGGTTTCACCCGCGGTCGCCGAGCCACCGTCCGCGTCCGGGCCGGCGCGCCAGCCGGCCCCGGCCGAGGCCAGCGTCCGTGTGGACACCGCTCGCCTGGATGCCCTGGTCAATCGCACCGGTGAGCTGGTGCTGGTCCGCAATCGCCTGCAGAGCCTGGCTGCCCAGCTCGGGGATGGCCCGCTGGCGCAGGCGGCGGTCGACCTGGACCGCGTTGCCGACGAACTGCAGAGCGCCGTGCTGGGCATGCGCATGCAGCCTGTCGGCCGATTGTTCCAGCGTTTTCCCAGAATCGTGCGCGATCTGGCGCGCCAGCTGGGCAAGGACGTGGAACTGGTGCAGGAAGGCGAAGATACCGACCTGGACCGCAGCCTGGTCGAGGCCCTGGCCGATCCGCTGGTGCATCTGCTGCGCAACGCACTGGACCACGGGCTGGAGATGCCGGCCGAACGCGAGCTGGCCGGCAAACCGCGCAAGGGAACGGTGCGCCTTGCCGCGACCCAGCGCGGCGAGCACATCGTGATCACCGTCGCCGACGACGGCCGTGGCATGGACCCGGATGTGCTCCGCCGCAAGGCGCTGGAGAAGGGAGTCATCGACGAGGCGCAGGCCGCGCACCTGAGCGAGACCGAGTGCTACGAGCTGATTTTCCGCCCGGGCTTCAGCACCGCGGCGGCGATCTCGGACATTTCCGGCCGCGGCGTGGGCATGGACGTGGTCAAGACCCGGGTAGTGGAGCTCGGCGGCACCTTGCAGGTGCGGTCGCGCCTTGGCCACGGCAGCGAGCTGGAGCTGGCGGTGCCGTTGACCCTGGCGATCCTGCGGGTGCTGATGGTGCGGGTAGGCACGCGGATGCTGGCGTTGCCGCTGAACAACGTGGACGAGGTGTTCGAGCTGTCGCCCGGCCAGGAACGCATGCTCGACGGTCGCCTGGTCGCGGCCCATCGCGGTCGTGCGTTGCCGCTGGGCGACCTGTCGCGATGGGCCGGCATGACCGGGCCGTCCGGCCGCCACGTGGTGGTGCTGCACATCGGGCACGTACGGCTTGGCTGCCTGGTGCACGAGGTGCTCGGCCGCGAGGACGTCATGGTCAAGCCGCTGGGGCCGCTGTTCGAGGGCGTGCCCGGCGTGGCCGGTGCCACCATCACCGGCGACGGGCGCCTGGCGCTGGTGCTTGATCTGGCCGGGCTGGCGGATGCATCCGGACAACTGCTTCCATCCCTGCGGGCGGGCACCTGAGGTGGGCGCGGCATCGACCTGGTGGCTGCATGAGACAGCCGGCTGCCGGCCCGGTGACCTGCGCCACAGGCAAGGCCGTGCCAGTCGGGCAAGCTGCCGCCAAGGCGGTTCGGGTCGACCGTTTCGTGGCGCGACTTCCGGGGAGTACGCGGCTTGGATCTGGTAAGTCTCATCGGCACGATCCTGGCCTTCGTGGTCATCATCGTGGGCACCATTCTCAAGGGCTCCACGGTCGGGGCCTTGTGGAATCCGGCCGCGTTCGTGATCGTCTTCTGCGGAACCACCGCCTCGCTGCTGGTGCAGACGCCCGGTGCCGTACTCAAGCGTGCGCTGTCGATGTTCCCGATGATCTACAAGCCGCCGGTACACCACCCGGAGGAACTGATCGCGCGGGTGGTGGGCTGGAGCGAGATCTCACGGCGCCAGGGTCTGCTCGGCCTGGAATCGCAGATCGAGGCGGAGCCGGACAGCTTCCTGAAAAAGGGCCTGCAACTGCTGGTCGACGGCGGCGAGCCGGACGCCATCCGCAGCGTGCTGGAGGTGGAGCTGGAGACCCGCGAGCACCAGGATCTGGTCGCCACCAAGGTGTACGAAAACGCCGGCATCTACTCACCCACGCTGGGCATCATCGGCGCGGTGATGGGCTTGATGGCGGTCATGCAGAACCTGGCCGATCCGAGCAAGCTCGGCCACGGCATCGCCGCGGCGTTCGTTGCCACCATTTATGGCGTGGCGCTGGCCAACATGCTGATGCTGCCGATGGCGGCGCGGCTCAAGGGCATGGTGCACAAGCAGACCCGCATGCGCGAGATCTTCATCGAAGGGCTGGTGGCGATCGCGCAGGGCGACAACCCGCGGCAGATCGAAGCCAAGCTGCAAGGCTACCTGTCGTGAAGAAGCACAAGCACGAGGACCACATCAATCACGAGGCCTGGGCCATTCCCTATGCCGATCTGATGACGCTGCTGCTGGCGTTCTTCGTGGTCATGTACGCCGTCTCGGTGGTCAACGAAGGCAAGTACCGCGTGATGTCGCAGTCGCTGATGGAGGCGTTCAACGGCAGCAGTCACGTGATTGCACCGATGCCCAAGCATGGCGCGACGCCGCGCAACGTCGCTCCCTCGGTGGCCGCTCCGCCGGGGCAGGCAGGCGCCGCGCTCTCGCCGATCGCCATTCCCATACCGCTCCATCCATCGGACAAGCGCGTCGTCAACGTGCGGGCACGCAAGCACGAAAAGACCGCATCGCCGATGGCCGGGCAGACACGGCGCGACGCCGCCGACCAGGACGCCAACACGGCCCGGCAGCGCGAGAACCTGGCGCGCATCCGCGATCAGGTGAAGCAGGCCTTGCAGCCGTTGATCGACAAGAACCAGGTGATCGTGCGAAGCGACCCGAACTGGCTGGAGGTCGAAATACGCACCGACATCCTGTTTGCCAGCGGTGTGGCCCAGCTGTCGGTTCCTGCCGACCAGGTGCTGAGCCGGCTGGCCGGCATTCTGGCGCCGTTTTCCAACCCGTTGCGGGTGGAGGGTTACACCGACGACGTGCCCATCAACACGGCCGTCTATCCGTCGAATTGGGAGCTTTCGGCGGCGCGCGCAGCCAGCGTGGCGCGGCTGTTCTCCGAGCACGGGGTGAGCCCGCACCGGATGGGCATCATCGGCTGGGGGCAGTTCCGCCCGGCCGCCGACAATGCCACCGCCCAGGGCCGCAACAGAAACCGCCGGGTGCTGGTGGTCGTGCTCAGCGACAAGGCCACGCCAACGCGCTACTCCAGCGACGCCGGAGACGGATCCATGGCGGAGCCGCCCAGAGTAGCCCGGGTCGAGGCGCCGGCGCGCTTGCCGGCCAGCGCAGGCACGCCACCCGCGCGGGCCATCGCGGCCGGGCGTTCCCTGGCGGCCGATCCGCTGGCGGACGGGCCGGACACCGGCAGCGGCCAAGCCGGCGCGGGGGACGCTGCCCCATTGATTGTCGAGCCGATGGTGGTGACCCCTGCCGGCGCGCCGCCCCCATGACCTCCAGCATCGAGCAGGATTTCCCCGCATGACCACGGCAGCCCGCCCAATCGACAGCACCGACATGGGCCACTGGCTCTCCTTCGAGCTGGAGGGCCAGCTGTATGCGGCGCCGCTGGCCCAGGTCAGCGAGGTGATCCGGCTGGGCGAGGTGACCCCGGTCCCCGGCGCGGCGCCCGATCTGCTGGGGGTGCGTCATTTGCGCGGGCGGATCGTGCCGGTGCTCGATGGTCGCGCCCGGCTGGGGCTGTCGCCGGCAGCGGGTGCGCCGCAGAGCGCAGGGCAGGAGCGGGTCGTGGTGCTGCACCATGCCGGCCATTGGGTGGGGCTGCGGGTCGATGCGGTGGGCGAGCTGTTGCTGCCGACCGAGGACGCCCTCGGTCCGCCGCCACCGGACCGGGCGGCCCGGGAGAACGACCCTGTGCAGAACGTGCTCGCCTGGCGCGAGGGATTCGTGGCGATGCTCGACGTGCGCCAGTTGTGCCGCTTGCCGTAGCAGGCGTCGATCGGAAAACGCCGGAGCAAGCAGGACAGCCCCGGCATCACCTGGGCCGAAGAGCGGCCCGCTGGCCGGCGACCCTTTCCGCCCCGTTGCGGTCAATGCAACTCTACGGGCACCGTGCCGTAACCTTCCGCTTGCAGTTCCTCCCGCGCGGTCAATGCCGACAGCGCCAGTTCAACCCCGCCATCCAGATCCTGCCGCTCCAGTTGCTGGTGTCCCATGGCCTGGCCGCAGGCAACCATCCGGACGTTGGCCTGCTTGAGTTGCGCCAGCAGGTCCGCGTTCGGTTTGGTTGCGTGGTAGTGACGATCGTAGGCACCGTTGGAAAGCGCCAGACGCACGCCGCGACCATAGAACAGCAGCACCACTTTCACCTTCTCCGGCGGCACCCCGGCCAACGCATAGAGGTTGAGTATCTTGGCCGCGGCCCGCAGCGACTGGTTGACCCCCCCGCGCGTGGTCGCATCGGTGTCGACGTTGACCAGCAAGCGGTGCTCCACCGCAGGTGATGGCATCAGCGCCTGCGGTCCCTGCGGCAGTACGCCGCCAATGGCATGGATGCGTGGGTACACCAGCCGCGGGTCCGCCTTGGCCGGATGCTGGGCCAGCGTGACGAAGCCGCAGGACAACAGCAGGAACACCGTCACGGTGGTCCACATGGCCACTCGCCTGGCCGGCCGCTGCACGGGCCGGTCCAGGGTGGGGGCGTCATGTCGGTAGAGCATCGGGGCCTCCTGTGTCGGCGCAATCGCGAATTTTCCGAGCCCTGCAGGCGGGCGACGGTCCAGTATGCGAATGCGCTGTGAAACCTCCGCCAAGAACCGACGAGACCGGTGTGCTCGGCACTGGCGGCGGCTGGCGGTACCCGTCCGGGCCAGCCCCTGAGGCGACCGCACCCAACGGTCTGACGATGAAGCATGAAGCCTCGCAACGGCGTCCGCGCATCGCCGGGTTGCGGGCAGTCATCGCCCAGGCGGGTTGCTCCGTGAATACCGCAGCGCGGCACGGCTCAGCCGTGAGCCCGCCGCAGAATCCCCCTGGCGCCGGTTCCGGTTTGCCGGAGGCGGTCCGTTGCAGAAGGGCCGGCCGCTCAGCCGGATTCTTCGGAGGCCTCGTAGACGCTGGCCAGTACCGCCGCGGTGGCGGCGTAGAGCAGGGTGGGGACGTCGTCGCGCAGGCGCAACGAGGCCAGCACCGCCCCGATCTGCGGGTCGTGGTGCAGCGGGATGCCGGCGGCGCGGGCGCGCGCCATCAGCAGTTCCAGCGCCTGCGGTGGCAAGCTCGGCAGCGGCTCGCGCGCGCCGCCCTCGGACAGCCGCAGGGTGACCCGACGTTGCGGTGGTGGCAATTCGCTCATGCGGTGGCCTTCAGCAGCAGTGCACCCTGACGCCCGCTGGTCGAGGGCGGCATGCCGGTCTGGCAACTGAGCTGGTCCAGCACCAGGCCGCTGGCGGCAAGGCGCTGGCGCAGCGTGCCGAACTGCTGCTCCAGACGGGTGGTGGAGAAGCTGTGTTCGGCCCACAGGCGTACCGCCAGGCGGAGCCCGTTCAACTGAAGCTCGCCCTGCAGCGGGCCCAGTGCCGGCAGGTCGATGGCAAAACCCAGGGTCCACACCGACTGGCTGGTTTCCGCATCCTGGCCATGCTCCAGATGAATCTGCAGCACGTCCCGGCCGCTTTCCCCGCGCAACGGGATCTCGATCATCCAGGCCTGGGCCGGGGTGGCATCCAGCTGTGCAATCTCGATACGCGCCAGGGCGCCTCGGACATCGCCATGCAGTCGTCCCAGCAGGCGTGCCAGATCGAGCTCCGGGGCGAGGCGCGCCTGCGTCGCCGCCAAGGCCGCGGCGGTGGTGAGGGTCCCGGGCATGGGCGCCGCAGGCGCGGCCGTGCCTTCGGCCGGCCCGCCGGTGCTGCCCGTGGCGGGCGACGAAGGGAGTGACGCGCGTGGCTGCGCGCGTAGTCCACGCTGCTGCAGAGGCGGCGGGGTGTCGCTCGAGCTTTCGGTGGCGGGCGGTGGTACGTAGGGATCGAGCAGGCGGGTCAGCCGCAGCAGGGCCGCCTTCCAGTCTTCGGCGCCCAGCCGAGCGGGGTCGGCATGTGGCTGAGCCAGATCCGACTCGAGGAACAACCCGCTGCGCCGGATCGCCTCGCGCAGGCCGTCGGCACGGGTGATTTCGTCAGGAGTGCGCACGCCGTGTTCTAGCATCGCCAGCGCGGCGCGCAGTTCGGCGGGCAACTGCCGCAATACCGGGCGTTGCTCCAGGGCTCCCAGAGTCGCCAGCAGGGTGGAATAGCCGTTCTGCTGCGGCATCCGCTCGCGCATCGCGCGCTGGATAACCGGATCGCTCGGGTCACCGCCGAGGATTTCCAGCATTGGCTGGCTGCCCAGACTGAGCACGCGTACCTGGAACTGTGAAGGCAGCGGCGTGCCCAGTGATTCGGCCTCCACCGTCAGTGCCCCGATCTGCAGCACCAGCCGGCCCAGGTTGCCCACCCCAAGCGGGCGGGCGGACAGCACCGTGCCGATGCGCCAGCTCTCCGACAGGGTGCCGGAGGCGGCGCCGGCCCAGGTCAGGGCAGCCAGGCTGGCGGGTTGGATGATCAAGCGAGTCTCCTGCGCCTGCCGCGGAAGCGCGTGGCCCTCCCATGCGGTCAGAGGGGTTTTCGGCGCCTTCTCCTGAAACTTGAGGCCGGGGCAGGCCGTGGCTAAAGCAGTCGCCCCGACGGTCGATAAGGCTTGGGCAGGGACAACAGTGTCGGGAGTGGCCATGGGAAGCAAACGAGCAAGCGCATCGAGCCAGGCGGGTCCGCTGCGGATCGGCCTGCCTGCCGATTGCAGGATGGCGGCCCAGTCGGCGCTGCTGGCCGAACTGCTGGCCGCGCTCGACGCCTCGGCCACCGGTATCGACGGCAGCGCAGTGCAGCGGGTCGATACCGCGGCGCTGCAATTGCTTGTCCTGTTCCGGCGCGAGGCCATGGCGCGCGGATGCGCGGTGACCTGGCTCGGTGCCAGCGAAACATTGTACGAGGCCGCCGGCGTGCTCGGCCTGGCCGGAATTCTGGATCTGCCGGCGCCGATGCCGGTCTGAAAAATCGAGGTGGAAGATGGCAAAGATTCTCGCGGTGGACGATTCGGCTTCGATGCGCGGCATGGTCGCGTTCACCCTGCGCGGCGCGGGACATGAGGTGGTCGAGGCCGAAAACGGGCAGTTGGCGCTGGATGCCGCCGGCGGCAACGCGTTCGACCTGGTACTGGCCGACGTCAACATGCCGGTGATGGACGGGCTGAGCATGGTGCGCCAGCTGCGCACGCTGCCGGCGTACAAGGGCGTGCCGATCCTCATGCTGACCACCGAGTCGCATACCGACAAGAAGATGGAAGGCAAGGCAGCGGGCGCCACCGGCTGGCTGGTCAAGCCGTTCGACCCCGAGCAGTTGCTGGCCACCGTCAAGCGCGTGCTGGGCTGATCCGCCGCCATGGCCGAGGTCAATCTGGCGCAATTCCATCAGGTCTTCTTCGAAGAGAGCCTGGAAGGCCTCGAGGCGATGGAGACGGCGCTGCTCGCGCTCGACGAGGGCGGTGGTCCGGAGCTGGTGCACACGATCTTCCGCGCCGCCCATTCGATCAAGGGCGGTGCGGCCACGTTCGGTTTTCCGGAGATGGCTGCATTCACCCACGAGGCCGAGTCGCTGCTCGATGAGCTGCGCGACGGGCGCCGTGCCATCGACGGCAGCATCGTCGAGTTGCTGCTGCGCAGCGTCGACTGCCTGCGCGGGATGTTTGCCCGTGCCAAGGCGGGCGAGTCGCTGCGCGATGCGGAGGCCGAGGCGGTCCATCAGCAGTTGGCCGCGCTCATGGGCCGGGCACCGCAGGCCGCACCCGCGCCGGCGCGGCGTGCAGGCGACCAGGGCGCCTGGAGCATCCACTTCCGGCCGCATCCGGGCATGCTGGCCGGTGGCAACGATCCCCTGCGCATGTTGCGCGAGCTGGCCGAGCTGGGCGAGCTGACCACCACGGTGGAGCTCGATCGGCTGCCCGCACTGGCCGAGCTGGATCCGGAACAGTGCCATCTGGCCTGGTCGCTGCGCCTGTGCGGGGAGGTCAAGCGCGAAGCGATCACGGCGGTGTTCGAGTGGGTGGAAGACGAATGCGACCTGAGCATCGAGTCGTTGCCGCCGGCGACCTCTTCGAGCGCGCCCACGGCGGCGCCGGCCGCGGCCGGGGTACACGGACCGGTGGCTGCCCGACCGAAGGCGGTCGCCTCGGCACCACCTGCCGAGTCCAGCTCGATCCGCGTGGGGATCGACAAGATCGACGGGTTGATCGATCTTGTCGGCGAGCTGGTGATCACCCAGTCCATGCTCGACACCTTCCGCGAGGATATGGACCTGAGCCGGCTGGCGGCGCTGCAGCAGGGGCTGGAGCAGCTGGCCCGGCATACGCGCGAGTTGCAGGAAAGCGTGATGGGCATCCGCATGCTGCCGATCGGCGCCGTGTTCAACCGCTTCCCCCGGCTGGTGCGCGACCTGAGCCAGAAGCTGGGCAAGCAGGTGAAGCTGGAGATGCATGGCGAAAGCACCGAGCTGGACAAGACGGTGATGGAAAAGATCGGTGACCCGCTGGTGCATCTGGTGCGCAACGCGATCGATCATGGCCTGGAGATGCCCGAGCGCCGCCGTGCCGCAGGCAAGGACGAGGTCGGCACCCTGCGGCTGGAGGCGTTCCACCGCGGCGGCAGCATCGTGGTGGAAATCGGCGACGATGGCGCCGGCCTGGATCGGGACGCGATCGCGGCCAAGGCAATCGAGCGAGGGCTGATCGCCTCGGCGCAGAACATGAGCGACGAAGCCGTGGCCGAGCTGATCTTCCAGCCGGGCTTTTCCACCGCGGCGGTGACCACCGATCTGTCCGGCCGCGGCGTGGGCATGGACGTGGTACGACGCAACGTCAACGACCTGGGCGGTTCGGTGGGCATCCGCAGCCAGCCCGGCAAAGGCAGCGTGTTCACCATCACCTTGCCGCTGACCCTGGCAATCATCGACGGGCTGACTGCGGCGGTCGGCCGGGAGAGTTACATCGTGCCGCTGGTGTCGATCGTGGAGTCGATCCAGCTTGGCGCCGATGGCGTGCGCGGCGTGGTCGGCGGTGGCGAGCTGTTCCGCTTCCGCGGCGAGTACCTGCCGGTGATCCGGCTGCACGAGGTTTTCGACTGCCCCGGCGCGGAGCAGGCCATCGAGAATGGGCTGATGATCGTGGTCGAAGGCGAAGGGACCAGGGTCGGACTGTTCGTCGACGGCCTGGTGGGGCAGCAGCAGGCGGTGGTCAAGTCGCTGGAGGTGAACTACCGGCGCGTCAGCGGCGTCTCCGGCGCCACCATCCTGGCCGACGGCTCGGTGGCCCTGATCGTGGACGTGGCCGGGCTGATCCGCCTGCAGGGAAGGCGCAAGGCAGCCTGACCCGAGCGCTTCGATGAGCGCCGCCGCGAGCACCGTTCGCGGTGCGCCGACCGGAGCCGGGGTCCCGCCCGTTGGCAGCGATGTCGACTCGCGCGGCCGAAGCTGCCCGATCGCATGCCCGCCTCCTCAAGAACCGCCTGTTTCCGCCGATAGCCCCAGCAGGGCTTCGATGCCACTGCACGACCGGGAATACACATGAGCCAGACAGCACAGACCAGTGCATCCGACGCCGAGATGGCGGCGGTGCAATACCTGACGGTAAGCCTCGCCCAGGAGGAGTACGCGGTCGATATCCTGGCGGTCCGCGAGATCCGCGGCTGGACGCCGGTGACCAGGATCCCGCAGGCGCCGCCCTTCGTGCTGGGCGTGCTGAACCTGCGCGGCACCATCGTGCCGGTGCTGGACCTGCGCCTGCGTTTCGGCCTGCCGCGCGAGGAGTACACCGCCACCACGGTGACCGTCATCGTCTCGGTCGCCGGCCGGCTGTTCGGGGTGGTGGTCGATGCGGTCTCGGACGTACTGGACGTGACTGCGGACAAGGTGCGACCGGTACCGGACATGGGCACCACCGTGGATACCGAATATCTGAAGGGGCTCACCGCGGTGGACGACCGCATGGTGCTGCTCCTGGATGTGGACAAGTTATTGCAACCGCAGGACGCGCAGATGCTGGAGGCGGCCTTGCCCGCAGCCAGCGACGTCAAAGCCGTGGCCTGACAGGAACCGAGATGAAAATGCCGAACCTGAAATTCAAGATGCCCACCCTGAGCGTGAAGGCCCGCCTGATCGGCGTGGTGGGCATGCTTACCGTCATGCTGATCGGCGGTGCCGTAATAGGCATCGGCGCGATGCATCTGCAGAACGAGGGCACTGGGCGAATCTACGCCGAGGAACTGGTTCCGGCCGACATGATCGGCTCCATCCGCAGCCGCTCGCTGATGTCGTTCATCACCCTCAGCGAGGCGGCCGGGCTAACCGACAAGCCGCCGCAGCTGAAGCAGAAGATGGCCGACTACCAGAAGCTAAGAGCCGAGCTCGAGACGCTGGAAAAGCGCTTCGCGGCTGCACCCAAGAGCGAAGAGGTGAAAGCCCAGTATGCCAAATATCGTTCCACCGATGAGGACTATGCCTCGGCGGTGAAGGACATGACCGATGCGCTGAATCAGGCCGACCCTGGCGCCGCCGATGTGCTGGCGATGGAGGTGCGGCCATTCATGATGATGCGACAGGACGCCTTGGAGAAGGTGGTCCAGCTACAACGCGCCGGCGCAAAGACGATCTACGACCAACAGGTGGCGATGTTCAAGCTGATCCGTGCGGTCAGTCTGGCCTCGCTTGCGGTCGGGTTGTTGGTGGCGATCTTGGTTGCATTCTTCCTGATCCGCTCGATCGTCAAGACGCTCAGCCACGCCGTGCGGGTCGCGCACGCCATTTCCGAAGGCAAGCTCGGCCATCAGATCGAGGTGCGCAGGGATGACGAACTGGGCCGCCTGCTGGGTGCGTTCCGCACCATGGATACGCGCCTGGCGGCGATCGTGTCCGAGGTGCGCCACGGCTCGGGCGCGGTGAGTACCGCTGCGCAGCAGATGGCACGCGGCAACGACGACCTCAGCCAGCGCACCCAGGAACAGGCCTCCAGCCTGGAAGAGACCGCCTCGTCGATGGAGGAGATGACCTCCACCGTGAAGCAGAACGCGGAAAACGCCAGCCACGCCAACCAGCTCGCCCGCGGGGCCCGCGAGCAGGCCGAGCGTGGCGGCGAGGTGGCGGCGCAGGCGGTCACCGCGATGAAGGAGATCAACAGCTCCAGCCGCAAGATCTCCGACATCGTCAGCCTGATCGACGAGATCGCCTTCCAGACCAACCTGCTGGCGCTCAATGCCGCGGTCGAAGCGGCCCGGGCCGGCGAGCAGGGCCGCGGCTTCGCGGTGGTTGCCACCGAGGTGCGCAACCTGGCCCAGCGCAGTGCCGGGGCGGCGAAGGAGATCAAGGGTCTGATCAACGACAGCGCGGAAAAGGTGCAGGCCGGATCGGCGCTGGTCGACCAGTCCGGCAAGGCATTGGCCGAGATCGTGGACAGCGTCAAGAAGGTCACCGACATCGTCGCGGAGATCGCCGCGGCCAGCCAGGAGCAGTCGGCCGGCATCGACCAGGTCAACCACGCCGTGTTGCAGATGGACGAGATGACCCAGCAGAACGCCGCGCTGGTCGAGGAGGCCGCGGCCGCCGCCCGGGCGATGCAGGAGCAGGCCACCGAGCTGACCCACCAGGTGGGCTTCTTCCAGATCACTGGCGAGGTATCGCCGGCACCGATGCCCAGCCCGAAGGCGGCCGGTGGCAAGGCCGAGGCCGAGGCCCAGGCGGTATTTGCCGCGGTGCGCAGCAGCCCGGCACCGCGGGCGCCGCGGCCGGCGTTGGCCACGGCCGGTGCGGAAAGCGACGCCGGCGTCTGGAAGGAATTCTGAGTGGTGGGCGCACCTGTCATCGAACCGCCGCCGGGCGTGGCGGGTGCCAACGGGCCGCTGCTGGCCGACGCGGAATTCCAGTTCCTACGTCGCTTCGTGCACGAACACTGCGGCATCGCCCTGAGCGAGCAGAAGCGACAGCTGGTCCAGGGCCGTCTGCTGCGGCGCCTGCGGACGCTTGGCCTGGCCGGTTTCGCAGGCTACTGCGACCTGCTGCGGCGTGATCCAGACAGCGAACTGGGCGAGCTGGCGAGCGCGATCAGCACCAATGTCACCGCGTTCTTCCGCGAATCGCACCATTACGATCTGCTGGCCGGCGAGCTGTTGCCGCAGTGGCTGGAGCGCAAGCGTCGCCAGGGCGACCGCCTGCGCATCTGGTCGGCAGGGTGTTCCAGCGGCGAAGAGCCCTATGCGCTGGCGATGGTGCTGGCCGAGGCGATCGAGCGGACCGGCAGCACCCCGGACGCAAGGATCCTGGCCACCGACCTGTCGCCGCAGGCACTGGCCGCCGCGCGCAAGGGTGTCTACGCCCTGGATCGGCTCGAGGGCGTCAGTGCCGAGCGTCGTCGGCGCTGGTTCCTGCGCGGCGAGGGACAGTTCGACGGCTATGCCTGCGTGCATCCGCGCCTGCGCGAACTGGTCACCATCATGCCGCTGAACCTGCTGCACGAGTGGCCGATGCAGGGGCCGTTCGATGCGATCTTCTGCCGCAACGTGGTGATCTATTTCGACCAGCCGACCAAGCGCCGGTTGTTCAGCCGCTACGCAGCGCTGCTGCCGCCGGGCGGGCTGCTGTTTCTCGGCCATTCGGAGTCCATGCACGGGCTGTCCGATGAATTCGAACTGATCGGACGCACCGTCTACCGGAAGCGCGCATGACCACTTCTGTCGCAAGACTTCCCATGCCGCCGCTGTTTCCGCCGGTGCTTCCCGGGTTCGAGCATCTTCGGCGTTTCTGGGATCCCACCCAGCAGTGCGTCACGGTCAAGGTGCTTCCGGGGGAGTTCTATGTCAGCCGGCAGGAGGAGATGATCTCCACCGTGCTCGGCTCCTGCGTGGCCGCATGCATCCGCGACCGGCGCCGCAACATCGGCGGCATGAACCACTTCATGTTGCCGCAACCGTCGGCCAGCGCGCCGGCGGAACGTGATGCCTGGTCGTCCACCATCGGCCGGGCCGCCCGCTACGGCAACGACGCCATGGAGCAGCTGATCAACGCCATCCTCAAGGCCGGCGGACAGCGTGCCGACCTGGAGGTCAAGATCTTCGGCGGCGGGCGGGTGCTTGCGCAGCTGACCGACGTCGGCCAGCGCAACATCGAGTTCGTGCAGCGCTATCTGGAAACCGAGAACCTGCGGGTATCAGCCTCGGACCTGGGCGATGTCTACCCGCGCCAGGTGCAGTTTTTCCCGGTCAGCGGCAAAGCCCGAGTGCGCCAGTTGCGCGGCACGCGCGATGCCGTGCTGGTCGATGGCGAGCGTCAATACCTCAAGCGTTTGGCAAACGATCCGATAAAGGGAGAGGTGGAGCTGTTCTGAGATGCGGGAGCTTCGGTCGCGGGGGCGCGCGACATCCACTGCACGGCCGGTACCGGTTCGTGGCAGCGGCCTCCAGGGCGAGCGGTTGGAACGCCCACGACCCGAGCTCCTCCGGCTTCACCCAAACAGGCAAAGGCAAGACGACGTGGACAAAGTGCGTGTACTGGTAATCGACGACTCCGCACTGGTGCGCAAGCTCCTGTCGGCCATGCTTGCCAGCGATCCGATGATCGAGGTGGTCGGCACCGCGGCCGATCCGTTGATCGCCCGCGAGAAGATCAAGCAGCTCGATCCGGACGTGCTGACGCTGGATGTGGAAATGCCCCGGATGGATGGCCTGACCTTCCTGGAGAACCTGATGCGGTTGCGTCCGATGCCGGTGGTGATGGTGTCGTCGCTGACCCAGCAGGGAGCGGAGGTGACCCTGCGCGCGCTGGAACTGGGCGCGGTGGATTTCTTCACCAAGCCGGGCAATGACCTGGCCGGCACCTTCGAGGCCGGTGCTCAGGAGATCTGCGCCAAGGTGCGGCTGGCCGCCCGAGCGCGGCCGCGGGCGCGCTCGGTGGTGCACAAGCTCGACGTCGCCCCGAGACTGTCCGCCGATGCGGTGCTGCCGCGGGTGCAGGCGACCGGTACCCGTGGCGGCAGTCCGGTGATTGCCATTGGCGCGTCTACCGGCGGCACCGAAGCGATCCGCGTCGTGCTCGAGGCCATGCCGCCCGATGCGCCTCCGATCGTCGTGACCCAGCATATTCCTTCGATGTTCAGTACCCCGTTTGCCAAACGCATGGACAACTGTTCGGCGATGCGCGTATGCGAGGCGCAGGACGGTCAACCGATCCAGCAGGGCCACGCCTACATCGCTCCCGGCAGTCACCACCTGCTGGTGATGTGGGACGGCGCCAAGCACGTATGCCGCCTGCACGACGGCCCGGCGGTGAACCGGCACAAGCCCAGTGTCGACGTGCTGTTCCGTTCGATGGCCGCGAGCGTGGGCACCGCGGCGGTCGCGGCACTGTTGACCGGCATGGGCGACGACGGCGCGCGCGGCCTGCTGGAACTGCACCAGGCTGGCGCACGTACGCTGGTGCAGGACGAAGAAAGCTCCGTGGTGTGGGGCATGCCGGGGGCCGCCTGGAAGCTGGGCGCCGCCAGCGAAATGCTCCCGCTGGACCAGATTGCGGCCCGCCTGCTCCGGCTGGCGAGCCAGCCCATCGAACGCGCCCAGCGCGTCACTTCCTAGATCGGACGCTCCCATGGCAGCTCTTACCGACTTCTTCCGTTCCCGTCCGCTGGCAGGCCTCCTGGTCAGCGCGGCGGCCCTGGTGCTCAGCCTGTCGTGGCATGCCGCCTGGCTGCCACCGCTGCTGGTGATCGCCCTCACCGCGGTATGGATCGTGGAAACCAGGCGCAGCGGCGCCAGCGCCGAGGCGGTGCCGGTCGAGCCGGCCGACAGCACACCCGTGCGCGAGGCACTGGAAGACGTGCGCGGCGCCCTGGTGGACGAGCTGGGCCACGCCTCGCGTGAATTGCACCAGGCCCTGGACCTGTTGCGCGACGCGGTGCTGGAGCTCGGTGGCGGCTTTGATGGCCTGTCGCAGAAGACCGGCCTCCAGCAGTCGCTGCTCAAGCAGATCATCGACGTGCAGGACGGTGGCGTGTCGGTGCAGGACTTCGCCGCGCGCACCAGCAAGCTGCTGGAGCACTTTGTCGGGATGATCGTGCAGATGTCGCGCGAGAGCCTGCGCATCGTCTACCGCATCGATGGCATGGCCAAGGAAATGGACGCGGTCTTCGGCTTGCTGAAGAACGTCAACACGATCGCCGAGGAAACCAACCTGCTGGCGCTGAACGCCGCGATCGAGGCGGCGCGCGCCGGCGAATCGGGCCGTGGCTTCGCGGTAGTGGCCGGCGAAATCCGCAACCTTGCCAGCAACTCCAACCAGTTCAACGAGCAGATCGGCAGTCACGTCGAGCGCGCCCGCAGCGCCATGGAGCAACTGCGCGGCCTGGTCGGCACGATGGCATCGCAGGATCTCAACGTGGCGCTTTCGGCCAAGGGCGGCATCGACGCGATGATGGCGCATGTGACCGAGACCGATGCGCGCACCAGTGCGGTCGCCGATCAGGTGGTGGAGATCAACCGCGGCCTGGGCAGCGACGTTTCCACCACCATCCGCTCGCTGCAGTTCGAGGACATCCTGAGCCAGCTGCTGCACCAGACCCGCAGCCGGCTGGTGGAGCTGCAGGACATTACCGCCGAATGCACCCGCGACATCGAGGAGCTGGCCTGCGGGCCGGTGGATGCCGAATCGCTGGCCAGCCGCTCGCAGCGGGTCCGCAGCCGACTGGCGATGCAGCGCGAAAAGGCACGGCTGCGCTCGCGCGGCCCGGCCTTGCAGAGCTCGATGGACGCCGGCGAGATCGAATTGTTCTGAGGGGAATCACCATGAGCCTGACCGTCCATCACGATGCCGGCGAGGATTGCCTCACCCTGCACCTCGGCGACCATTTCGACTTCAGCGTGCACCGGGCCTTCCACGACGCCTGCCTGGGTCCGGGCAAGCCCGCGCGCAGCTATATCGTCGACCTGGCCGACGTCACCCACATGGACAGCTCCGCGCTGGGCATGCTGCTGTTGCTGCGCGAGCATGCCGGCGCCGACCGAGCGGAAATCCGCATCGTCAACGCCGGCACGGATCTGCGCGGCACCCTGCGCGTGGCCGGCTTCGACAAGCTCTTCGTGCTGCACTGAGCCGGCGACGGCTCACTGCAGCCGGCGCGCGATGGCGAAGAACGCCAGGTTGCCCAGCCCCGTGGCGCCGGCCAGTATGGCGACCACCCCGGGGTTGAGTTCGGTCCATCCGAACGCCTGGATGAGCGCGAAGCCGATCGCCAGCGCGATCAGCACCACGCCCCAGCGCAACGAGGCGAAACGCCCGCGCGCTTCCTCGCCTTGCACCAGCGACTGGACCAGGGCGTCGGAGCCGGCGGTGCCGATCATCTGCCGGCGGACCCGCGCGTCGACCACGGCCTTTATGGCGTAGGCGATGCAGATGAAAAGAACAATGGGAATCAGGATATCGAAGTCCACGGGGCGCTCCTTGGCGGTTGATGTCTGGACACAGGAGACCGGCGTGGTCGCCGCGGTTGCAGTGGGAACGGTTGCAACCGTCCGTTGTCCGCGTGTATCTCAGAAGCCATGGATGATCCTGCCCCCTCACGTGCAGAGCGCGCCCTGGTCGAGGCCGTTCTGGCCGGCAAGCCGGGGGCGTTCGAGCGCCTGGTTCGCGACTATCAGGGGCTGTGCTGGCACATCGTGTTCCGCATGGTCCGCCACCCGGAGGACGCCCGCGAGTTGTGCCAGGAGACCTTCCTGCGGGTGCACCAGTGCCTGCACCAGTATCGCCATGAGAGCCCGCTGAAGGCCTGGATCGGGCAGGTGGCCTATTCCATCGCATTGCGCCATGTGGGACGGCGACGGCTACCCATGCTTGATCTTGAGCTCGAGGAAGGCGGTTGGGCGGCGCTGGAAAACCTGGGCGACGATGTCGACGTGGAAGCGTCGCACGCCAGTTCGCAGGCCGCCGCGCAACTGCACCTGGCGATCGAAGCATTGCCTCCACTGCAGCGCACGATCCTGAGCCTCTATCATCTGGAGGAGCTCTCGATTCCGGAAATAGCCACCATCACCGGGCTGGCGCCCGGGACCATCAAGAGCCATCTGTTCCGCACCCGCCTGCGCCTGCGCGAGTGGCTGGACAGCCGATCGGGAGCCGCCGTATGAACCGTGACACGCCATTTCCACTGGACCCGGACGCCGCCGAGCGCGAATGGCAGGCGCAGGAGCGGGCCCGTCACGAGTACCTCGGCCGGGCCGGCGGGGCAGCGAGCGATCCGGCCGCCGCCCGCTATCGGGAAATTGCAGCAGCGTTGCGAGAGCCGCTGCCGCTGGATCTGCCCCGGGATTTCGCTACCCACGTTGTACGGTTGGTGCAGCGCGAGCCCGACGACGTCCTGGAACGACGACTGACGCGAGGATTGCTGGTTGCGCTGGGCCTGGTCGCGGTGGCCATGGCCGGACTTTACGGTCGAGACTGGTTCCACGGCAGCCTGCCGGCCGGTTCGCCACAGGCGCTACTGCTTTTCAATCCGTGGGCGCTGAGCCTGGCGGCGTGCCTCGGCGTTTCGGCCATCGCAGCCTGGCGCAGGCCGCTGCCGGGCCGGTGAAGCCACCGGCCGGCTCAGCCGGAGTCGCTCGAGTGCCTGGCGAGGCGCCGGCTGGGGCATTTCCGCCCCGGCGCTGGCGCCTCGCCGGCCGCGCGCTGTGCGAGTGGCCGATCAGTGTTTGGGTGCGTACCAGGCCAGTACATCCAGGGCTTTCTTGATATCCAGCGGCGGGCACTGACCCAGGTCCGGTCCGGACAGGATCGACTGCGCGCGCATGCACAGGCGGGTCTCCTCCGGGTCGACCGGCGCCGACAGCACGCCCCAGCGTGCCTCGCGGGTGATGTCCTGACAGATTGCGTTCATGCGTGCTTCCTCCCATGCGATCAACTGTTTGATTGCCTACGTGCAGAAGAACGACCGGTCGGCAAACCCGGCGCCCCCTGTTCGCGCCGAGCCTGCTTGGGCGGCCAGTATCGACGGTTGGCGTGAAGCCTCCGCCTAGGCAACAGCGCGTCGATCCTCACATCGTTAAATTTTCGGTGGACAGAATGGGTTGGTACGGCGTGCCAAGCGGCGCGGCGTGGCCGGTTGGCGTGTCCGGAGCCATCAGGCGGGCGCGCCAGCGCACTTATTTCGAGGGCGCCAGGCACCGGCGCGGGATCGACCAGGCCGTTGGTCATGCATCCATCGGAGCATCCGGCGGGCTATGGTGAGGCGTTTCCAACCACGGAGCACGAACATGCGACACTTTCGGGGAGTGCTGGCGGCAGCGCTGATCGGCGGCTCGGCAGTAAGCAGCATGGCCTTTGCGGCCGGCCTGCAGATGCCTGTGGGACATACCGCCAGCGGTGTGGACCTGGCAGGGATGGATCGCTCGGTCCGGCCCGGCGACGATTTCGACAACTATGCCAACGGGAAATGGCGCAAGAGCGCGGTCATCCCGGCCGATCGTTCCAGCACCGGCATCTTCTTGCAGGTGTTCCAGAAGGCCGAGAAGCGCAACGCCGCGCTGGTCCGCTCGCTGGCCGACAGCCATCCGGCCCCCGGCACCGATGCACGCAGGATTGCCGACTACTACAGCGCCTACATGAACCAGGCGGCGATCGAGCAGGCCGGCCTGACCCCGCTCAAGCCCGAACTGCAGCAGATCGCGGCGATCGGAACGCGCCAGGACCTGGCGCGGGTGATGGGCGGGCGGCTGCGTGCCGACGTCGATCCGCTCAACGCCACCGACCTGCACACCGAGCATCTGTTCGGGCTGTTCGTGACCCAGGGCCTGGAGGATCCATCCCACCACATGGCGTATCTGCTGCAGGGTGGGCTGGGCATGCCCAACCGCGACTACTACCTGTCCAGCGACAAGAACATGGTCGCCGCGCGCGGCAAATACCTGGCCTACGTCACCGCCATGCTCAGACTGGCCGGCCAGCCACAACCGGAACAAAAGGCCAGGGCGATCGTCGCGCTGGAAGCGCGCATCGCCCAGGCCCAGGCCAGCGTTGTCGACAGCGAGGACGTGCACAAGGCGAACAACCCGTGGCCGACCGACAGCTTTGCCCGTCGGGCGCCGGGACTGGACTGGGCCACCTACTTCAAGGCCGCCGGGCTGGATGGCCAGAAGACCATCGATGCATGGCAACCGGACGCGGTCCGCGGCCTGTCGGCGCTGGTGTCCAGCGAACCGCTGGATACCTGGAAGGCATGGTTGACCTTTCACACCCTCAACGAGAACGCAGACCTGCTGCCGCAGGCCTACGACGACCTCCGTTTCGGGTTCTACGGCCGTGCCCTGCGCGGTACGCCCCAGCAGCTGGCCCGCTGGAAGCGCGCGCTGGGCGCGGTCAATGGCGACCTGGGCGACGCGGTGGGCAAGCTGTACGTGCAGCGCTATTTCCCGCCCTCGTCCAAGGCGCAGGTGCAGCAGATGGTGAAGAACATCCTGGCCGCGTTCGACCAGCGCGTGGACACGCTTGACTGGATGACGCCAGCGACCAAGCAGAAGGCAAAGGCCAAGATCGCCGCGATCAAGGTCGGCGTGGGCTATCCGGAAACCTGGCGGGACTACCACTCGCTGGACATCCGCCCGGACGACGCACTGGGCAACCGGCTGCGCGCCGAGGCCTTCGAGTACGCCCACCAGAAGGCCAAGCTGGGCCAGCCGGTGGACCGCGGCGAGTGGTGGATGACGCCGCAGACGGTGAACGCGGTGAACCTGCCGTTGCAGAACGCGCTGAACTTCCCCGCGGCGATCCTGGAGGCGCCGTTCTTCGATCCGAAGGCCGACGCCGCATCCAACTACGGCTCCATCGGGGCGGTGATCGGCCACGAGATCAGCCACAGTTTCGACAACATGGGCGCCGAATTCGACGCCGAGGGTCGCATGGCCAACTGGTGGACGCCGGAGGACCTGGCGCACTTCAGGCAGGCCGGGCAGAAGCTGGTGGCGCAGTACAGCGCCTACGAGCCGCTGCCGGGCCTGCACATCGACGGACAGCAGACGCTGGGCGAGAACATCGCCGACGTGTCCGGCCTGACCATCGCCTGGATCGCCTACCACAAGTCGCTTGGCGGCAAGCCCGCACCGGTGATCAACGGTCTGACCGGAGACCAGCGGTTCTTCCTGGCCTATGCGCAGTCGTGGCGCAGCAAGACCCGCGAAGCGGCCTTGCGCCAGCAGGTGATTACCGACGGCCACGCGCCCGGGCGCTATCGGGCCCAGACGGTGCGCAACATCGACGCCTGGTACAAGGCGTTCGGGCCGACGCCGGACCAGAAGCTTTACCTGGACCCGCACCAGCGCGTGCGCATCTGGTAGGCAGGAAAAACGGCAGAAGCCCGGGGGGGGGCTTCTGCCGTGCTGGCTCCAGGGAGGAGGAGCGAGGATTTACCAGGTGCGGACGTTGACCACGCCGACGGTGTAGCTCTGCATGTCGCTGCGGTAGCGGAACAGCCGACCCAGGTCGAAGGAAACCGCCTGGCCGGGCGCGATATTGGCGGTGCCTGCGGGCCAGCCCTTCTTCGACGCCAGCACGGTGCCGCTGGCGTCCTTGGCCTCGATCGCGATCTGGGCGGCCGCGGCCTCGGTGCAGTGGTTGACCAGCTGGCCCTTGAGGACCAGGCGGCCGGCGCCACCACTTACCTTGAAATCCTCCACCTTGAAATCAGTCGCCGCGCAGGCGGCATGGGCAGCCACGGGAGCGAACAGGAACAGAGCGGTAGCGAGCAACGTTTTCATCGGACGATTCCATCAAGCAGGGAGTGGGACACACTCTGCTGATCGGCCGAAGGCACCTGATCTTTAGTGCGAGGCGGTGGGCGCCGTCGCCAAGGTGACGGAAATCCGGCGATTTGTGCAGTGGATCACACCGGCGACTGCCTGTCGGTGCCCTTCGGCACCGTCGCAAGTCATGGGATCGCGTCGGCGTGCTCGATGAACCACAGGCCCGCGAACAGCTTCGGGTCGACCGAATAACCTTCGGCCGCGCGCTCGAACAGCCAGCGGCCGGCCTGCTCGCGCGCCACCTCGTGCACCACGATGTTTTCGGTGGCGTCGCCGCCGCCGGGGCCGACCCGGACCAGATCCCAGGCCCGCACGAAGGCGATCATCTCGGTGCTCATGCCCGACGAGGAAGGGCCTTCATGGATGAGCTGCAGGCGTCCGCAGCGGTAGCCGGTCTCCTCCTCCAGCTCGCGCCGGGCCGCAACCAGCGCGTCCTCGTCCAGCTGGTCGGCCAGGTCGCCGACCAGGCCGGCGGGCATCTCGATGCTCCTGGCGCGAATCGCCACCCGGTACTGTTCCACGAACAACACCTTGTCCTGGGGGGTCACCGCACAGATGATCACCGCGCCGCCGGCATTGTTGCGCTCGGCATACTCCCAGCGACCACGCCGGCGCAGGCTCAGCCAGCGGCCCTGGTGCAGGGTTTCCACCGGAGCGTCGGCGTCGTCGGGCAGGCGGGTATCTGGGCTCATCGCAATCAGGCCGGAACGGGGTCGAGGCATGGTGCCGCGTTCGGGTCGGCGGGACAACCGGGCCATGCAGGGTCCGGCGAGCGCACTCAGGCCGTGCTTGCGACGCCCACCAGCGAGCGCAGGCGGGCGCGGCTGAGCGGACCGAATCGCAACCGCTCGCCCAGGGCCTCCACACTGTCCGGGCAGCCGCTGCCGCGCAGCCAGGCTTCGACCGTGGTGGCCACCGGTGCATCCAGGGCGATCCGGGTCAGCCGGCGGTACAGCCGCGCGGCGTCGGCGTGCTCGCGCAGGCGGGCGGCACAACCGGCCGCGCCGCGCAGGCGCAGGAACGGCACTTCGTCGACCCGGTCCAGCAGTTCGTCCAGGCTGCCGAAATGGGCCAGCAGCGCGGCGGCGGTCTTGGCGCCGACGCCCGGCACGCCGGGGATGTTGTCCACCGCGTCGCCGCACAGCGCCAGGTAGTCGGCCACCTGGTGCGGATGCACGCCCAGCTTCTGATGCACGCCGGCCGGTCCCCAGCGGAGGTTGCGCGCGTAATCCCACTGCTCGTCGTGATCGCCCAGCAACTGGCCGAAATCCTTGTCCGCCGACACGATCACGCTGCGCAGGCCGTGCCCGCGCAGGGTCCACAGTGCGCTGCCGATGAGGTCGTCGGCCTCGTAGCTGTGGTCGATCATCACCGCCACGCCCAGCGCGGCCACCACGTCGCGGCACAGCACGAACTGGCGCTCCAGCTCCGGCGGCGGCAGCTCGCGGTTGGACTTGTAGGGCGGATAGATCGCGTTGCGGAAGGAACTGGTCAGCGATGCGTCGAAGGCCACCGCGAGGTGCGCCGGACGGACCTTTTCCAGCAGTTCGCACAGGAAGCGCGTGAAGCCGTGCACCGCATTGACCGGATGGCCGTCGACGTCGTGGAACGCATCGGGCATCGAATGCCAGGCACGGAACACGTACAGGCTTCCGTCGATCAGGTGACGGGCGCCGCCCCGGCTCCGGCGCCGCTTTCCGGCAGGGCGCTCACGGCGACCATTCGCTGAGCAGGCTGCCCAGCGCGGGGCGCTCGCGGTCCGGCACCTCGATCTGCGGCGTGCCGATATGCACGAAGCCGACCACGTGCTCGTGGGCGGCCAGTCCCAGCAGTTCGGCCACCACCGCGTCGTAGGCGGCCCAGCCGGTCAGCCACTGCGCGCCGTAGCCGCGCGCGTAGGCGCCCAGCAACAGGTTGTAGGCCACGCATCCGGCCGACAGTTGCTGTTCGATCGGCGGCACCTTGCTGTCGGCGTCGATGCGCGCCACCACCACGATCACCAGCGGCGCGATCGCGTAGCGGCTGCGCTCCTTTTCCCGTTTCGCTGCGGACAGGTCCGGTTCGCGCTGCAATGCCCGTTCGGCCAGCTGCTCGCCGAAGCACCGTTTTGCTGCCCCGACCAGGCGGATCAAGCGAAAGGGCACCAGTTTGCCGTGGTCCGGAACGCGGAGCGCTGCCTGCAGCAGTTCCCGCAGAACCTCGCCCTCGGGCGCGGGCCCGGCGAGCTGGCGGGAAGGCGCCGAGTGGCGCTGCTGGAGCAGGTCGATGGCAGAAAGCATGGGTATTCCGGGAGTGACGGCCGGCGTCATGGTAACGCGCCCGCCGGCGACGGCCGCGGCGCTGGTTCAACGGCTGGGCGGCAACCTGAACGAGCCGGGCAGAAGGGCGGCCACGGTGGTTTCCTGCATTTGCCCGGCCAGGTTGCCCAGCAGCACCGGCATGGCCTCGTCGCACAATTCGGCCATCACCTGCCGGCAGGCGCCACAGGGACTGACCGGGGTCGCGGTGTCCGCGATCACCGCCAGGGCGGCAAAGTCGCCGGGCCGGTAGCCTGCGGCGATGGCGGTGAACAGCGCGGTACGCTCGGCGCAGTTGCACAGGCCGTAGGCGGCGTTCTCCACGTTGCAGCCACAGAAGTGGCGTCCGTCGCGGGTGCGCACCGCGGCGCCTACCAGGAAGCGGGAGTAGGGGGCATAGGCGCGCTCGCGGGCCTCGCGGGCGAGTGTCATCAGTGGATCGGGCTGCGGTGCGGGCATCGGGATCTCCATGCGAGCCCCGCTTCGGTCTGCTGCGGGGCAGGCAGGTGCCGGCGGCGGGTCAGTCTACCCCGACCGGAGCGGGCCCTGGCAAGCCGGCGCCCGACCCGCCGACGGGCCGGCAGGATGTCACGGGCCATGTCGTGCGGCCAGGGCCCGGCATTACGCTAGGATGCGGTTTATCCATTGCGCGGGGGAGCACCGATGCCGATCACCGTGAGCGCGTTGCGCGAAACCGCCGCTGGCGAACGCCGGGTGGCGATCACCCCCGAAGTGGCGCGCAAGCTGCACGCGAAAGGGGTGCGGGTGTTGCTCGAGCACGGTGCCGGGGCCAGGGCCGGGTTTCCCGATGCCAGCTACACCGAGGCGGAATTCGCCACTGCAGAGGGTGTGCTTGACCAGGCGGACGTGCTGGCCTGCGTGCTGCCGCCGGCAGACGAGGTGCTCGGCCGGCTGCGCGAGGGTGTGGTTCTGGTGGGCCAGTTGCGTCCCTACGGGGCGGCCGCGCGCGTTGCCGAACTGACCCGGCGCAAGCTGACCGCGTTCGCGCTGGAGCTGCTGCCGCGGACCACCCGGGCGCAGGCGATGGACGTACTCAGCTCGCAGGCGGCCGTCGCCGGCTATCGCGCGATGCTGGTCGCCGCCGAGGCGGCGACCAAGTTCTTCCCGATGCTGACCACTGCCGCCGGCACCATCCGGCCGTCCCGGGTGCTGGTGATCGGCGCCGGCGTGGCCGGGCTGCAGGCGATCGCCACCGCGCGCCGGCTGGGCGCGCAGACCGAAGGCTACGACGTGCGCCCGGAGACCCGCGAGCAGATCGAATCGCTGGGTGCCAGATTCCTGGATCTGGGCGTGAGCGCCGCCGGCGGCGGCGGCTATGCGCGCGAGCTGTCGGCCCAGGAACGCGCTGCGCAACAGCAGGCACTGGCGGAGCATCTCCGGCAGGTGGACGTGATCGTGAGCACCGCCGCGGTGCCGGGTCGCCCGGCGCCGAAGATACTTACCGCGGCGATGATCGAAGGCATGATGCCGGGGGCTCTGGTGGTCGACCTGGCTGCCGAGGGCGGCGGCAACTGCGAGCTGACCCGGCCGGGCGAGCGGGTCGAGCATGGCGGGGTGTCCATCCTGGGCCCGCTCAACCTGCCGGCGGGGGCGCCCCTGCACGCTTCGGAGATGTTCGCCCGGAACGTGGCCAATTTCATCGACCTGTTGTTGCGCGAGGACGGCTGGCGCCGGACTTCGACGACGAGCTTGTCGCCAAGACCTGCCTGAGTCACGCCGGCCAGACGCGATTCCACGAAGCGACGCCCTAGTCCTGCGGCGAACCCTGCGACGAAGACCCTGCGGGGGGCGGCCGGTGTCCCTGTGGACCGTGCCGGCGCCAGTGATCGTGCTGTTCGTGCCACTGGCGGATCAACTGCTCACGCTGCGGGGCAGGCAACTCCTGGAAGTGTTCGAAGGCCCGGTGCAGCCGGTCGCGCTGCGCCGGTGAGAGTTGATGGAACCGGCGCCGGTTCGCGCGCGCCTGTTCGCGCTCGGCCGGGCTCATCGCCTGCCAGCGGGCGATGTGCTCGCGGATCGCCTGGCGCCGCTGTGGCGGCAGGGTGATCCAGTGACGTGCGCGGTCGAGCAGGTGGGCCTGCTCCGCCGGTGGCATGCGGTCCCACTTCGGGCGCAGCGGCGCCAGCATCTCGCGCTGGGCCGGGTCCAGGCTGCTCCACGGTTGGGCCGTTGCCGGACGGTCCACTGCCGGTGCCTGGCTGGTCTGCGCAGCGACCCGGCCGGAGCCCGCCAGTGCGACCAGCAGCACCAGGACGAAAAGCGGGCGCAGGCTCATGGCCGTCCGCTCGCCTTGCCGGTGTCGTTCGCCGCCAGCCAGTCGTAGAACTCCAGGTTCTGGTACAGCGCCGGATCCGCGCTGTCCGGATCCGGTGGCAACGCACTGTCGGCATCGGTGGCGGCCGTGGCGGCCTGCGGTTGCGGACCGCCGGACCAGAGCGGTCGCCAGATCACCAGGGTAGCCAGCGCCAGTACGGCGAACGCGCCGGCCGGAAGCAACTGGCGCCGGAGGGTATCGCCGAGCCAGCGTCCTGGCGCGGTGCCGCCGCGGATGGCTGCCAGGCGCGCGGCATTCAGGCGCGCACCGGTCGCCGGGTCGAGCGAATGGACGGCCTGGCGGTAGCGCGCGCGCAGGCGCGCCTGCAACGCCGCGTTGTCGCGGTCGGTGTGTGGGGGCGCCCGATCGGCGCGCTTGTCGGGCGACTTCATCGCCATTCCTCCAGTTGGTCGCGCAGATGATGCATGGCCCGCGACAGGTGGGTCTTCACGCTGCCTTCGGAGCAGCCCATGGCCAGGGCGGTGTCGGCCACGTCCAGGCCTTCGAGCACGCGCAGCAGGAATGCTTCGCGCTGACGCCGGGGCAACTGCCGCACCGCGCTGGACATGGCCGCGTACGACTGCTGGTCGCGCAGCCTCTCAAGCGGCCCTGGACCCTGCTCGGCCGGCTCCCATGCGGGCAGCTCGACGCCTTCGCCGTCACGGCCTCCTCCGAGCCAGCCAACCACGATCGAGCGCACCTTCCGGCGCCGCTGCAGATCCACGATGCGACGCCGCAATATGCCCCAGAACAGCGGCGTCCATTCGTCGGCGGCTTGTCCGGGTAGTGGCTGACCAGGCGCAGCATGGCGTCCTGCACCGCATCGAGGGCTTCCTCGCGGTGACCGAGCTGCAGTTCGGCGAAACGGTACGCGCGTCGCTGCACCTGGCCCAGGAACTGATCGATCGTGGCGACGGGCTGGCTGACGAGGTCCTCCAGTCCGCTGTCCAATGGTTTGGCGAGAGCGTTCACTCCATCGGCTTCCATGGTGTGGCCCGGATCGGGGGGCGGGCCGGGTCGCAACGGGGGTCTGGTCCCGTTCAACGCGGCAGGCTCGCGCCGGTTGACCGGCAACCGTATGATGCAACGACGCCCGGGTGTGGGAGGGCGCCGGTCATTCGAACGAAGTCACGGGGGACGGATTCATGATCGACGGATTCCTGGCGCTGTACATCTTCATGCTGGCGGCGTTCACCGGCTACGAGATCATCGCCCGGGTGCCGGTGATCCTGCATACGCCGCTGATGTCCGGTTCCAATTTCGTTCACGGCATCGTGCTGGTCGGCGCCATGGTCGCGCTGGGCCACGCGCAGACCACGCTGGAGCTGGTGATCGGCTTTGCCGGCGTGCTGCTGGGCGCGGGCAATGCGGCCGGCGGCTACGTGGTCACCGAGCGCATGCTGGAGATGTTCAAGTCCAGCAAGCCGGCCGCCGGCAAGGGGGACCGGTCATGAGCTACCTGCCGGAGGTGATCCGCGCCTGCTATTTCCTGGCCGCGCTGCTGTTCATCCTCGGGCTCAAGCGCATGAGCTCGCCGCGCACCGCGCGCGGCGGCATCGTCTGGGCCGGCGTGGGCATGCTGCTGGCGGTGCTGGCGACCTTTGCGCTGCCGCAACTGCAGAACCGCGGGCTGATGCTGGCCGCGGTGCTGATCGGCGTGGCGGCTGCGTGGTGGTCGGGCCGGCGGGTGGCGATGACCGCCATGCCGCAGATGGTGGCGCTGTACAACGGCATGGGCGGCGGCGCCGCTGCGGCGATCGGCGCGGTGGAGTTGTTCGGCTATGCCGGGGCCGCGATCACCCTGCTCGACGGCGGTCGCTTCACCGCCGATGGTGGCTCGCCCGGAAGCGCCCAGCTGGTGCTGGCCGTGCTCGGCGCACTGATCGGCGCGGTCAGCTTTTCCGGGTCGCTGATCGCCTTCGCCAAGCTGCAGGGATGGCTGGACAGGCGCTTCGTGTTTCCCGGCCAGCGTGCGGTCAACCTGCTGGTGCTGGCGCTGGCCGTGGCTGCCGGGGCGTGGCTGGTGCTGGGCGGCTTGTCGGTGCCCCTGGTGGTGGCTTTCTTCGTCCTGTCCCTGGCCTTCGGCCTGATGATGACCTTGCCCATCGGCGGCGCCGACATGCCGGTGGTGATCTCGCTGTACAACGCGCTGACCGGACTGGCGGTGGCGTTCGAGGGTTTCGTGCTCGGCAACGAGGCGATGATCATCGCCGGCACGGTGGTGGGCGCGGCCGGTACCCTGCTGACCCAGTTGATGGCCAGGGCCATGAACCGTTCGATCGGCAACGTGCTGTTCGGCAGTTTCGGCGCTGCCTCCGCGGCGAGGCACAGGAGATCGGCGGCAGCCAGAAGCCGATCGAGGCCGCCGATGCGGCGGTGATGATGGCTTACGCCGAGCGGGTGGTGATCGTGCCCGGCTACGGCATGGCCGTGGCGCAGGCGCAGCACAAGGTGTGGGAGTTCGCCAGGTTGCTGATCGAGCGCGGCGTCAAGGTGCGCTTTGCGATCCATCCGGTGGCCGGACGCATGCCGGGCCACATGAACGTGCTGCTGGCCGAGGCCGGCGTGCCGTACGACCTGATCGCCGACATGGAGGAGATCAATCCGGAATTCCCGAATACCGACGTGGCGCTGGTGATCGGTGCCAACGACGTGGTCAACCCGCTGGCCAAGACCGATCCGGCCTCGCCGATCTACGGCATGCCGGTTCTGGATGTCGGCCAGGCGCGACAGGTCATCGTGATCAAGCGCGGGCGCGGCAACGGCTTCGCCGGCATCGAGAACGCGCTGTTCTATGCCGACAACACCCGCATGCTCTACGGCGACGGCCAGGCAGCTGCCGGTGAACTGGTGACTGCGCTGAAGGCGCTGGACGCGTGATCGCCCAGCGTCACGACCATGCGCGAAATGACCGGTCAGTGCGGTGTGGGTGGCCCCTGGCGACCCACCCGGCAACCAGCAGCCCACCGGCGTACCAGCCAAGGTCGGCCGCGCTGAGGCCCATCCGGGCCAGTTCCAGCAGCATGCGGCAGGCCGGACTGGCGCAGGGCGCCGACCAGGCTCAGGCCCAGCGAGCCGGCCACCCGAATGCCGGCGATCAGCAGGTTGACGTACAGCGCGGCCAGGGTACTGGCCACCACTGCCAGCGCGGCCGCCGGCCAGCCGGGCGGTCGCACCCAGCCACGCACCACCACGCCCAGCAGCCAGGCCAGTGGCAGCGCCAGCCAGGGTAGCGGCCGCTGGGCGTACATGCATGGCGACCGTCCAGATGGCGCCCGCGGCCAGGCCAAGCATGGCGGCACTGAAGAGGGCGAACGCGGCCGCCAGCAGACGTCGGGCGATCAGCATGGGCCGGTCCGGCGGGTCGGTGGCGATGGCATGGTGCGGGTTCCAGTAGCGCTTGGCGAAACCTCGCATGATACCGCTGAGCAAGCGGCGAACGGTCGATATTGGTGTCCTGGTCGGACGCGCAGCCTTGATTTCCCCGGTGCCGGCCTGACCTTGATCAGCAGGTAGCGTGCCCGGACCGGTCATAATGGGACCCCGCGGGCTGCACGGCCTGCGTCTTTCCGACCACCCAGCTTAAGGTAGGCATGAGCGGTTTCAGTTTGAGTAGCGAGCCCTTTGTCCTGGCCAGGGACTGCGCCGCCGTGATGGTGCCGCAGGGCGAAACCGTGAGCTTGCCCGCGGGCCAGATCGGCTACATCACCCAGGCGCTGGGCGGCAGTTTCACCGTGTACGTCGAGGGCAACCTGTTCCGGATCGCCGGCGGCGACGCCGACGCGCTGGGCAAGGAACCGCCCGCGGCGATCGAGCTGCCCGACAACGCCACCGACGCTGATGTCGAACAACTGGTCTGGCAGCAGTTGCGGACGGTGTTCGACCCGGAGATACCGATCAACGTGGTCGAACTCGGGCTGGTCTACGACGTCAGTCTCGAACCGACCGATGCACCGGGCCAGCCCGAAGCGCGCAAGGTCTACGTGAAACTGACCCTGACCGCGCCTGGCTGCGGCATGGGCGACATCCTGGTCGACGACGCGCGTACCAAGCTGATGATGATCCCCACGGTGGCCGAGGCCGATGTGGACCTGGTGTTCGACCCGCCATGGAACTACTCGATGATGTCGGACGCGGCCAAGCTCGAAACCGGCATGCTCTGATCCATCGTTCTGTTACCGCTCGCCGAACGCACCGCAGGTCGGCGAGCGCTGGCAGGCCGCCAGACGCCACGATCCGCACCCGCCTGGCATGGGCGTTGCCCCTTTGTCGCACACATCACTCACTGCCGACTCGATCGGCGGTGCCGCTGCGGGTGCGCACCCCGCCGGCCGTGCTTCCGCGAGGTTCGCGAGCCGGCCAGCTTCCCTATACGCAGGCGTCACTGACCAGTTCACAGCTTCTCCGGCATAGGAAAAATTCACCTTGACCGGCGCACGGACGCACGCCTATGTTGAATCGTCGGTTGGCTGGGGAGGTTGATCGACGATCCTTCGCGACGCGTTCTGCGTCGTTGGCAACACCAAGGTCCTGGGCGTTTCCCTGCATGGAGGTTTTTGGGGGAGGAGACGGCACCGGATTCCAAGGGTCGCTAGACAAAATCAAACCGGGAGCCGTGCTCTACACGGCAAATTCTTGCATGGGGTCGATCGACCGCATCGGCGGCTTTCGCCTCGAATTTCAATGTCTAGGAGTCCGTTTAAATGGCAAATCTCCGTCTGAAACTTCTGGTCGCTGCCATCGGCATGGCGACCGCGTCGGCAGCCACTGCCGCGACCACGCACACGCTGCACGCCCAGAATCTGGCCAACGCCACGCCCAGCACGCTGGGTGTGCGCCTGGGCCTGGGTGCGCAGATGTCGCTGGCCGCGCGCAGCGCCGTGGCATTGCCGGGCGGCCACAAGGTAGTGCGCCAGCAGCAGATGTACCGCGGCGTGCCGGTGTACGGTCACAGCGTGGCGGTGGTGCAGGACGCGGCCGGCCACTCGCTGCGTGCCAGCGGCCAGCTGATGCAGCTGGGCGCCGGCGAGCAGATTTCGGTGACCCCGAAGCTCAGCGCCGGTCGCGCGCTGGCGGCATTGAAAAGCCATTCGCACCACACCGCGGTGTCGGCCAATGCCTTCGCCAACCAGCACGCGGACCTGTTCGTGTACCCGCAGGACAACGGTCCGGCGCGCCTGGTCTACAAGACCTCGTACTTCGTCAACGACCACGGCAACGTCAGCCGCCCGACCGCGATCATCGACGCGCAGACCGGCGCGGTGATCAAGAGCTGGAACGGCCTGACCAATGCCTCGGCGACCGGCCCGGGCGGCAACCAGAAGACCGGCAAGTACATCTACGGCACCGACTACGCGGCGCTGGACGTGACCCAGTCCGGCAGCACCTGCACGCTGAAGAACACCAACGTGGTGACCTACAACCTCAACCACGGCACCAGCGGCGGCACCCTGGTCAGCTTCACCTGCCCCAACAGCGACACCGATGCGATCAACGGCGCCTATTCGCCGGTCAACGACGCGCATCATTTCGGTGGCGTGGTGCATGACATGTACCTGGCCTACACCGGTGCGGCGCCGCTGAACATGCAGTTGCGCATGAACGTGCACTACAAGAGCAACTACGAGAACGCGTTCTGGAACGGCTCGTCGATGAACTTCGGCGACGGCGCCAGCACGTTCTACCCGCTGGTGTCGCTGGATGTGACCAGCCACGAGATCAGCCATGGCTACACCGAGCAGAACTCCGGTCTGGACTACACCGGCCAGTCCGGCGGCATGAACGAGGCGTACTCGGACATCGCCGGTGAGGCGGCGGAGTACTACGACCGCGGTGCCAACGACTTCCTGGTCGGCGCCGACATCATGAAGAGCGGCACCGCGCTGCGCTTCATGTGCAACCCGCCGCAGGATGGCGGCTCGATCGACAACGCCGCGGACTACAACTCCAGCCTGGACGTGCATTACTCCAGCGGCGTGTACAACAAGGCGTTCTGCCTGCTGGCCAAGACCACCGGCTGGAACACCAAGAAGGCGTTCCAGGTGTTCGCGCTGGCCAACAAGAGCTACTGGACCTCGACCGCAACCTTCAACTCCGGCGCCTGCGGCGTGGAGTCGGCGGCGACCGACCTGGGCTACAGCTCGGCCGACGTGGTCAGCGCCTTCACCGGCGTGGGCGTGACCTGCCCGGGCACCGGTGGTGGCGGCGGCGGTGGCGGTGGCACCACCGCGCTGCAGAACGGCGTGGGCGTCACCGGCGTGGCGGCGGCCACGGGTGCGGACAATGACTTCTCGATCGTGGTGCCGTCGGGCGCCAGCAACCTGGTGATGTCGATCTCCGGCGGTACCGGCGATGCCGACCTGTACACCAAGTTCGGTTCCGCCCCGACCACCAGCAGCTACGACTGCCGTCCGTACAAGACCGGCAATTCGGAGAGCTGCTCGGTGTCGGCGCCGCAGGCGGGCACCTACTACCTGAAGGTGCACGGCTACGCTGCGTACTCCGGCGTGACCGTCAAGGCCTCCTACACCACCGGTGGCGGTGGCGGCGGCAGCAGCAACTCGGTGAACCTGCCGACCGTGACCACGGGCAACTGGACGACGACCTACACCCAGACGGTGCAGGCCGGTCATCAGTCGACCATTGCGATCTCCGGCGGTAGCGGTGACGCGGACCTGTACGTGCGGGCCGGTGCTGCACCCACCACCAGCTCCTACAGCTGCCGCCCGTACAAGACCGGCAACAACGAAAGCTGCACCTTCACGCCGTCGACGACCACCACCTATTACATCAAGGTGCGTGCGTACCAGACGTTCTCCGGGGTGACGCTGACCACGCAGTCGAACTAAGGTCGGCCGGGGCCGCGTCTGGCAACCGGCGCGTTTCCTCAAAGCTCCAGCAAGAACCCCGGTTTCGGCCGGGGTTCTTTTTTGTGCACACGGCAGGACGCAGCCGTTGGAAGTGAACGGCTTCTGTCGACCCGGCAAGGGGAAGGGCTACGGTGCTTCGGGCAATCGGGCATCAGAGAAGGCGGAAGCAGATCGCTGGCGCTACGACAAAACCGCCGTGACGGATCTTGAACAGCCGCAGGTTGGCCCGAAGGGATGCGACGAACCCGGCGGGGGCAACCCGCCCCCACCGATCCTCGGTCGGCAATGTCGGAACGTTGATCCCTGGGGTCCAAGGGGCTTGCTGCCGGCCTTCGCGCCGAAGCGTTTTGCCCGTGGAGACGATTCGGGCGGGACGACCCGACCTGGCGAATATGCCTCTGGTACAGGGGTTTCACGACGGTGCCATGGCTGTCCGATATAGGAAAAATTCACCTTGACCCCGCGCAACGGCGCCACCTATGGTCGATGAGTCCGTTGGCGGGGAGGTTGACGGACGACCCTTTCAGCAACGCACCTGTACTGCGTTGTGCACGACGGCCCAAGGCGTTGCCCCACACGGAAGATCGGGGACGCGACTGCCGGGCCCCAGGGGTCGCTAGACAAACCAAAGAAATCCGTAGCCGTGCCTGACGCGGCGATTTTCTCCATGGGGCCAAGCAGCCGCATCAGCGTCGTTCGCCCTGAAAAATGTCTAGGAGTCTGTAATGCACAATCTTCGTCTGAAACTTCTGGTCGCTGCCATCGGCATGGCGACCGCGTCGGCAGCCACTGCCGCGACCACGCACACGCTGCACGCCCAGAATCTGGCCAACGCCACGCCCAGCACGCTGGGTGTGCGTCTGGGCCTGGGCGCGCAGATGTCTCTGGCCGCGCGCAGCGCCGTGGCATTGCCGGGCGGCCACAAGGTGGTGCGCCAGCAGCAGATGTATCGCGGCGTGCCGGTCTATGGCCACAGCGTGGCGGTGGTGCAGGACGCGGCCGGCCACTCGCTGCGTGCCAGCGGCCAGCTGATGCAGGTGGCCGCCGGTGAGCAGATCTCGGTGACGCCGAAGCTCAGCGCCGGCCGCGCGCTGGCCGCGCTGAAGAGCCATTCGCACCACACCGCGGTATCGGCCAACGCCTTCGCCAACCAGCACGCGGACCTGTTCGTGTACCCGCAGGACAACGGTCCGGCGCGCCTGGTCTACAAGACCTCGTACTTCGTCAACGACCACGGCAACGTCAGCCGCCCGACCGCGATCATCGACGCGCAGACCGGCGCGGTGATCAAGAGCTGGAACGGCCTGACCAACGCCTCGGCGACCGGCCCGGGCGGCAACCAGAAGACCGGCAAGTACATCTACGGCACCGACTACGCGGCGCTGGACGTGACCCAGTCCGGCAGCACCTGCACCCTGAAGAACACCAACGTGGTGACCTACAACCTCAACCACGGCACCAGCGGCGGCACCCTGGTCAGCTTCACCTGCCCCAACAGCGACACCGATGCGATCAACGGCGCCTATTCGCCGGTCAACGACGCGCATCATTTCGGCGGCGTGGTGCACGACATGTACCTGGCCTACACCGGCGCGGCGCCGCTGAACATGCAGCTGCGCATGAACGTGCACTACAAGAGCAATTACGAGAACGCATTCTGGGACGGCAGCGCGATGAACTTCGGCGACGGCGCCAGCACGTTCTACCCGCTGGTGTCGCTGGATGTGACCAGCCACGAGATCAGCCACGGCTACACCGAGCAGAACTCCAACCTGGACTACACCGGCCAGTCCGGCGGCATGAACGAGGCGTACTCGGACATCGCCGGTGAGGCGGCGGAGTACTACGACCGCGGTGCCAACGACTTCCTGGTCGGCGCCGACATCATGAAGAGCGGTACCGCGCTGCGTTTCATGTGCAACCCGACCCAGGATGGCGGCTCGATCGACAACGCGGCGGATTACAACTCCGGCCTGGACGTGCATTACTCCAGCGGTGTGTACAACAAGGCGTTCTGCCTGCTGGCCAAGACCACCGGCTGGGACACCAAGAAGGCGTTCCAGGTGTTCGCGCTGGCCAACAAGAGCTACTGGACCTCGACCTCGACCTTCAACTCCGGCGCCTGCGGCGTGGAGTCGGCGGCGACCGACCTGGGCTACAGCTCGGCCGACGTGGTCAGCGCCTTCACCGGCGTGGGCGTGACCTGCCCGGGCACCGGTGGCGGTGGCGGCGGCGGTGGCGGGACGACCACCCTCGACAACGGCGTGGCGGTGACCGGCCTGTCCGGTAGTGCCGGTACTGACCTGACCTACAAGATCACCGTGCCGGCCGGCGCCACCAACCTGGTGTTCGCCATGTCCGGCGGCAGCGGCGATGCCGACATGTACACCAAGTTCGGCTCGGCCCCGACCACCAGCAGCTATGACTGCCGTCCGTATGTCAGCGGCAACAACGAGACCTGCACCGTGGCCGCCCCGCAGGCGGGCGACTACTACGTGGTCGTGCACGGCTACAGCTCGTTCTCCAGCGTCACGTTGAAGGCCAGCTACACGCCGGCCAGCGGTGGTGGCGGTGGCGGCGGCGGTTCGCCCGGTGAGCTGCAGAACGGCGTGCCGGTGACCGGCGTGGCGGCTGCCACGGGTGCGGACAACGACTTCTCCATCGTGGTGCCGTCGGGCGCCAGCAACCTGGTGATGTCGATCTCCGGAGGTACCGGCGATGCGGATCTCTACACCAGGTTCGGTTCCGCTCCGACCACCAGCAGCTACGACTGCCGTCCGTACAAGACCGGCAACTCGGAGAGCTGCTCGGTCTCGGCGCCGCAGGCAGGCACCTATTACCTCAAGGTGCATGGCTATGCAGCGTACTCCGGCGTGACGGTCACCGCTTCCTACACCACCGGTGGCGGTGGCGGCGGCAACGGCGGCCTGCAGAATGGCGTGCCGGTGTCCAACCTGTCCGGCTCCACCGGAACCAAGCTGTACTACACCGTGACAGTGCCGTCGGGCAGCAGCCTGAGCATCACCACCTCCGGCGGCAGTGGCGACGAGGACCTGTACGTGAAAAAGGGTTCCAACCCGACCACCAGCAGCTACGACTGCCGTCCGTACGTGACGGGCAACAGCGAGACCTGCAGCTTCAGCAACGCCGGTGGCACGTACTACATCATGCTGAACGGCTATTCGGCGTTTTCGGGTGTGTCGCTGAAGGCCACCTGGTGAGTGATCGGGCGGGTCATGGATGACCCGCACTTCACTTCAATGTGATGGGCAACAAAAAGGAAGGCCCGGTCGAACGACCGGGCCTTTCGCTTGGTTCCAGCGCCGGCGTGGTGCTTCTAGCCGGATACTTCCTCGAAACGGTTGGCGTCGCGGTTCTTGCGCACCCGCGCCGGGTCCCAGACGCGGCCGTTCATGGTGATGTAGACGCCATCGGGCAGGCTCTGTACGGCGCCCACCGCGCAGCCGATGTTGAATACCGCATCCGAGCCCTGGAAGCGGGCAGGGTTCAGCGCGCCGGTCAGCACGATCACCTTGCCCTTGATCTGCGCCAGCTCGCGCGCGGTGTCGACCATGGTGTCGGTGCCATGGGTGACCAGCACGTGCCGGTGCGGCTGCGCCTCGATGGTCGAGCGAACCAGCGCGCGGTCGTCGGCGCTCATGTGCAGGCTGTCCTTGCGCAGGATCGGGATCACGTCGTAGGCGAACGCCACGCCGAGCTGCCCGAGGATCTCGCCGATCTGCGGCGCACCGATCTTGTAGTCGGACTTGTCGTCGAAATAGATCTTGTCGATGGTGCCGCCGGTGGTGACGATGGTCAGATGTTGCATGGCGTGGGCGCCGTGATGGGGAAGAGGGGCGCATTTTAGCCGAGTTTGCCGTGGGCCCGGACGCATGCCGGCGGTCCGGCGCCTGCGGTCCTGCGAGCGCTCGCGGATGGCTCAGCCCAGCAGCAACTGCGGTGTCGGCGGCGTCCGGCGCCACCAGCCGGTCCAGGCCGTGCGGCGATGAAGCGCCGCAGCGCCGCGCCCGGGCGCATGTCGCCGCGTTGCGCTTGACCATGCCGCCTGGTGCGCCAGCAGGGCGGCCGCGGTGCAGCGCGCCAGGGTCATGGCCAGGCCGCGCGCGGCCGCTTCCAGTTCATCGCGCCTGGTGGTCAGCGGTCTCCAGTCGTGCGCGGCAGCCTGCGTCCAGCGCCTGCTGGATCGGCTCGACCACGCCGCGGTCATCGGTCTGCCGGCGCAGCCATGTTGCGATGGCGTGCGCGCAGCGGGTCGAGGCCGTCTGCGGCCAGTGCGCGCAGGCTGTCCAGCGACAACACGTTGGTGGTGCCTTCCCAGATCGCGTAGACCTGCGCGTCGCGCAGCAACTGCGGCAGGCCGGTGTCCTCGATGTAGCCGGCGCCGCCGAAACATTCCAGCGCCTCGGAGCAGATCTGCGACCGACAGCTTGCCGGTCCACAGCTTGGCCAGCGGGGTCAGCAGGCGCAGCAGCGCGGCGTCCTGCGGCTGCGGTGCTGCCGTGCTCGACCCGGCCGAGCAACTGGGCCACCTCGAACGTCAGCGCGAAGGCGGCCTCGAACTCGGCCTGCATGTCGGCCAGGGTCCGCGCGTGCAGCGGCTGCTCGATCAGCGGACGGCCGAACGCCTGCGCGCCGCGCGCGCGTAGTCGCGCGCCAGCGCGATGGCACGCGCCATGCTGGCCACCGCGCAGACGGCGTTCCAGGTGCGGGTGACGTTGAGCATCGGCGCGACCTGCCGCACGCCGTGGTCGCAGCTCGCCCACCGGCCAGGCCGGCAGGCCCTCGAGGTGGATTTCCGCGGTCGGCAGTTCGTGCGTGCCGAGCTTGTCCTTGAGCCGGTCGATGCAGCAGCTCGCGGCCGGCGTGCCGTCGCCATCCATGGTCTCGACGTAGAACAGCGCCAGCGCAGCGGTACCGCTCGCGGCGCCCTCGGGTCGCGCCAGCGCCAGCGCGGCTTCGCCCACCACCGCGGAGCTGAACCACTTGCGGCCGTACAGCCGCCACTGGCCGTCGCTGTCCTGCCGCGCGCGCGGTTTCGGTGCGGCCGACGTCCGAGCCGCCGGCGGTCTCGGTCATCCACTGGCCGCTCAGCCAGAAGCTGGCCGGCGTCGCGGCTCAGAAAATGCGGCAGCGCGCGCTCGATCAGCGCCCGGTTGCCGGATGCCTTGATCGCCGTGGCGGCGCCATCGGTCATCGCCAGCGGGCAGGTGTAGAACTCGCTGGCCAGGTGATACAGGTAGACGCGCGCGAACTGCTCCAGCCGCGCGTGCTCGTGCTCGGACATGTCCGGCGGCGAGGACGCGTGGCGCGTGGTCAGCTGCGCTCCTTCGCGCCAGGCCCGGGTCAGCTCGATGCGGTCGACGCGCTGGCCCCAGGCGTCCCAGCGCGTCAGGACCGGCTTGCGCCGCGTCTGCTGCGTCAGCCGGCTCCAGGCCAGTTGGGCGTAGTCGCCCAGCGCGTCCAGATCGGCTTCGAGCGCGGCGCGGCGGCGCCGGGCACACGACACGGTCGAGCAAGGCCAGCAGCAGGCGGTCGTTGCGGTAGGGATGCGCCAGTTGCGGCGCGTCTTGCACGAATGCCATGAGCGGTCCTCGCATGCGCGGAGCCCCGAGTATAGGCAACCGTCCGGGATGCGCGACGTGCAGCGGTTCAGGTGCGGCGCGGCTTGCGTTTCACGCCGGCGCCCAGCGCCCCGATCAGCAGCAGGGTCAGGCCGATCTCCACCAGCGCCAGCACGCACTTCGCCGGCGCGCTCCAGGCCTCGGCCACGCCGTGGCAGAAGTAGAACAAGGCCAGGATGCCCACCCACAGCAGCGCGCGGCGCAGGTCGCGCAACGCCAGCAGCGGCAGCAGCAGCGGCACCACGGTGATCGCCAGCACCAGCCACATCGGCACGGTCAGCGGGCGGAAACAGCCAGCCGTGCCAGATCGGCTGCAGCGCCGATCAGCGCAAACCAGGCCGACGCGACCGACGCTGGTAGGCCAGCGGTACCGGCGTTCGCGCGGAGGCGGCGCTCATGCCGGCACCCCCAGTTTGTGTGCGACCTCGGCCAGCCGGCGCCCCAGGGCACGCGCCAGCTCGCGCTCGTGCTCGCTGATCGGATGGTCGCCCTTGGCGCCGGCCACGTGGCTGGCGCCGTACGGGCGTGCCGCCGCTCTGGGTCGCGCTGAGTGCCGGCTCGGTGAAGGGCAGGCCGAGCAGCAGCATGCCGTGGTGCAGCAGCGGCAGCGCCATCGTCAGCAGGGTCGACTCCTGGCCGCCATGCATGGTGCTGGTGGAGGTGAACACCGCCGCCGGCTTGCCGGCCAGGGTGCCGCTGGCCCACTCGGCCCCGGTGCTGTCGAGGAAGTGCTTCAGCGGCGCGGCCATGTTGCCGAAGCGGGTCGGGCTGCCCAGTGCCAGGCCGGCGCACTCGGCCAGATCCGCCTTGTCCACGTAGGGCGCGCCGTCTTCCGGCTCCGGGGGCTGCGCCTGCTCGGTGACCGGCGCCACCGGGGGCACCTGGCGCAGGCGGGCGCGCATGCCGGGCACTTCCTCGACACCACGCGCGATCAGCCGGGCCAGCTGGGCGGTGTGGCCGCTGCGGCTGTAGTACAGCACCAGGATCTCGGCGTTGGCAGGGGCGGGGGCTGGATTCATGGCGTGCTCTGGACTCGTTGGGACGGTTGGGCGTTCACGGGCGATCGGGTAGTGTAACGGGGGCCTCCGCCGAAGTTGCCGTGAGCTGGCGGTGACCACGCGAGGGATCCGATGGCCTGGCACTACGATCGCGACAGACTGACCAACTTCAGCCGCTTCATCTGGCAGCGCTTCGTCGACGACAAGTGCTTCGAGACGGCCGGCGCGCTGTCCTACACCACGCTGATTTCGCTGGTGCCGTTGACTGGTGGCGATGTTCGCCATGTTCTCGGTGTTTCCGGTGTTCCAGCCGGCCCGCGACATGCTGCTGGATTTCGTCTTCAGCAACTTCGTTCCGGCGGCCGGGCGAGGAGGTGCAGAAGACCCTGCAGAGCTTTGCCGAGAACGCCAGCAGGCTGACCGGGATCAGCATCGTGGTGATGCTGTTCAGCGCCATCTCGATGATGATCAGCATCGAGGACCGGCTCAACCGCATCTGGCGCGTGCACCAGGCGCGTGGCTGGGGTTCGCGCCTGCTGTTGTACTGGGCGGCGCTGACGCTGGGGCCGATCCTGGTGGTGGCCGGCATCGCGATGAGTTCGTACGTCACCGCGATGCCGTTGCTGGCCGGCGCCTACCAGCATTTCGGGATGGGCCAGCGCCTGCTTGCGCGTGCTGCCGTTCGTGGTCACCTTCGGCACCCTGTGGCTGATGTACGCGACCGTGCCCAACTGCCGGGTGTCGCAGCGCGCATGCCGCGCTCGGCGCGCTGCTGGGCGCGCTGCTGTTCGAGGTGGCGCGCTGGGGCTTCGCGCTGTTCGTGCGCAATGCGCAGACCTACCAGCAGATCTACGGCGCGCTGGCGACCATTCCCGATCTTCCTGCTGTGGATCTACCTGTCCTGGGTGATCGTCATCCTGGGCGCGTCGATGGCCGCCTCGTTGTCCGCGTACGAATACCATCCACCGTCGCAGACGCTGCCCGAGGGCGCCGAATTCCTCGGCCTGCTGGTGGTGCTGCGACATTTCGTCGAGGCACACCGCAACGGCGACAACCTGGACCCGGCGACGGTGCGGCTGCAGGAGCCCTACCTGAAGAGTTCGGCGGTCGTCGTGCTACTTCGACGACCTGCAGCGGGCCGACCTGATCCAGCGCGGCGAGGCGGGCGGCTGGCTGCTCAGTCGCGCAGCCTGGACAGCACCGACCTGCTGCGGGTCTACCTGCACACCGGTTATCGTCTGCCGCTTCGACCGCTGGAGGAGGCCGAGGCGCTCGGCATCGACTTCCGCGGCCCTTGCTGGCCCTGCTGACCGAGCGTGGCGCGCATGCTTGACCATGCACTGGGCACCCGGCTGGAGCAGGCTTTTCCACCGGCTCCGCCTGGCCACTTCCGACACTGGAACCCCACCATGAAATCGCTTCCTTGCTACGTTGCTGCTGGCGCTGGCCGCCGCCGCACCCGCACAGGCGGCCGCTCCGTCCCGGCCGGCCCTGCAGGTCACCACCCTGGACGGCCAGCCGTTCGATCTGGCCTCGCACCGGGGCCATTGGGTGATCGTCAATTTCTGGGCGACCTGGTGCGTGCCATGCATTCAGGAGATGCCGGACATTTCCGCGTTCGTGGCGGCCACGACAACGTCGATGCGATCGGCCTGGCCTACGAGGACAGCGACAAGGCGGACATCGTCGACTTCCTGGCCAAGCACCCGGTGAGCTACCCGGTGGCGCAGGTCTCGGTGGACGACCCGCCGAAGGACTTCGACGAGCCGCGCGGCCTGCCCACCACCTACCTGATCGCGCCCGGATGGCCACGGTCGCCCAGCGCTTCGTCGGCCCGGTCACGCCCACGTCGCTGGCAGCGGCCATCGGCGCAAGCGCTGATGCCTGCGGCGCGCTTCCTGGTTCGCGGGCAGGTGCAGGGCGTGTTCTTCCGCGCCAGCACCCGCGAGCGGGCACTGGCGCTGGGGCTGGACGGCACGCCCGCAACCTGGCCGACGGCGCGGTCGAAGTGCTGGCCGCGGGTGATGCGGCGGCGCTGGACGGCGCTGGAGCAATGGCTGCGGCAGGGGCCGCCGGCGGCGCGGGTGGACGAGGTGCGGCGCGAGCCGCTGGAGCAGGCCGGTTGGGCGGTTTTTCGACCGGCTGAGGGTGGCCTCGGCACTCAGCCGGCGCTGGACAGCGACTGCAGCTGGTCGGCCTGGTTTTCGCGGGTCAGCGTGTCGATCAGTTCGTCCAGGTCGCCGGTGATCACCTCCGGCAGCCGGTACAGGGTGAGGTTGATGCGGTGGTCGGTGATCCGGCCCTGCGGGAAGTTGTAGGTGCGGATGCGCTGGCTGCGGTCGCCCGAGCCGACCTGCAGCCGGCGCGACTCGGCCTGTTCGGCGGCCTGCTTGGCTGCGCCTCGTCGAGCAGGCGTGCCTTGAGCAGGCTCAGCGCGCGGGCGCGGTTCTTGTGCTGGCTGCGCTCGTCCTGGCACTCGACCACGATGCCGCGTGGGCAGGTGGGTGATGCGGATGGCCGAGTCGGTCTTGTTGACGTGCTGGCCGCCGGCGCCGGAGGCGCGGAAGGTGTCGGTCTTCAGGTCCGCCGGGTTGATCTGCGATCTCGTCGATCTCGTCCATTTCCGGCAGGATCGCCACGGTGGCGGCGGAGGTGTGGATGCGCCCCTGCGATTCGGTCTCCGGCACGCGCTGCACGCGGTGGGTGCCGGACTCGAACTTCAGCCGCGAGTAGGCGCCCTTGCCCTCGATGCGCGCCACGACTTCCTTGTAGCCGCCGTGCTCGCCGGGGTGCTCGCTGAGGATCTCCACCTGCCAGCGGCGCCGTTCGGCGTAGCGCAGGTACATGCGGAACAGGTCGCCGGCGAAGATCGCCGCCTCGTCGCCGCCGGTGCCGGCGCGGATTTCCAGGAACAGGTTGGCCTCGTCGCGCGGGTCGTTCGGCAGCAGCAGCAGCTGCAGCTGGCTGTCCAGTGCGGCCAGCCGCTGCTCCAGGCGCTGCGATGTCGTCGGCGGCCATCTCGCGCAGTTCCGGATCGGCCAGCATTGCCCGCGTCTCGGCCAGCTCGCTGCTCGGCCTGGTCGTGCTCGCGCAGCGAAGCGACCACCGGCTCCAGCTGGGCGTACTCGCGCGACAGCTCGCGGAAGCGGGCGTTGTCGGCGAGCACATCCGGCTGGGCCAGCAGCGGCCGATTTCCTCGTGGCGTTCGGCCAGGGCTTCGAGTTTGCGGCGGATCGAGGGAGTCATGCGTGGGTGTTCCTTGGGATGGGGCGCGGCGGGACTGGCAGGCGGACGACGGTGGCCGGCGCGATGCCGGCATTGCACGTTGCGCGCCGCTACAGGCCGTCCGGGTCCTTCTCGACGCCGTAGAGCCGGCCGGCGGCCTGCAGCAGGTCCAGATCGCCGCTCAGGGCGGCCTCGCGCAGGCGCGCGCTGGGATGGTGCAGCAGCTTGTTGGTCAGGGTCTTGGCCAGGAAGGTCAGCGCCTCTTCGGGCGACTTGCCGCGGGCGAGCATGGCCTGGGCCTTGGCCAGTACCTCGTCGCGGTACTGCTCGGCGTGCTGGCGCAGGTCGAGCGCCGGGTTGCGCACGCTCAGCGCGCGACGCCAGGCCATGTAGCGTTCGACCTGCAGGTCGATGATCGCCTCGGCTTCGCTGCGCGGCGGTCTGCGCGCGAGCGGCGGTTGTCGTCGATCACCTGGCGCAGGTCGTCGATGCCGTACAGGAACACGTCGCCGCAGCTCGGCGACGCCTGGCTCGATGTCGCGCGGTACCGCGATGTCGACCATGAACATCGGCTTGCGCCGGCGCGCGGCGATCGCCTGCTCGACCATGTCGCGGGTCACCACCGGCTGGCGCGCCGCGGTGGAGGAGATGACGATGTCGGCCTCGGCCAGGTGCTGCGGCAGGTCGGACAGGGCGATCGCGTAGCCGCCGTGCCGGCTGGCCAGTTCCTGCGCGTTTTCCAGCGTGCGGTTGGCCACGATCAGTCGGCGCACCTGCTTGTCGGCCAGGTGGCGGGCGGCCAGCTCGATGGTGTCGCCGGCGCCGATCAGCAGCACGCAGGCCTGCTTGAGGTCGGCAAAGACCTGCTCGGCCAGGCGCACCGCGGTAAACGCCACCGAAACGGTATGTGCGCCGATGCGGGTGTCGGTGCGTACGCGCTTGGCCACCGCGAAGGTGTGCTGCAGCAGCCGGTCCATCGGTGCCTTCAGTGCTTGCGCGTCGCGCGCCAGCTGGTAGGCATCCTTGACCTGGCCGAGGATCTGCGGCTCGCCCAGCACCATCGAATCCAGCCCCGTGGCGACGCGGAACATGTGACGCACGGCCGCATCTTCGTCGTAGCGGTAGAGGAACTCGTCCAGCTTGCCCGGGGTCAGACGGTGATGCTTGTTGAACCACGCCTGCGGTACGCCTTCGGCGCCTTCGGCCACTCCCACGTAGAGCTCGGTGCGATTGCAGGTCGACAGGATCATCGCCTCCTCGACCCCGTCCAGCCCGCTCAGTTCACGCAGCGCGGCGCCAGCGGCGTCCGCGTCGAACGCCACCTGCTCGCGCAGGCTGACCGGCGCGGTAAGGTGATTGAGCCCGAGGGCGATCAGCGGCATGGTGTGGGAACGCGAATGGCGGTGGGTATCCGGCTGCGTAGGCTAAGCTTGGCGCGCGACCGGCCTCGTGGCCTGACGCCAGGCGGGCATGGCCGAAACGGACCTTAGGATAAGAGTAGTGTGCTGAGCGCAACCTTGAAGTTCAAGCAACTGCGGCATTTTGGGCTGGTCGCCGTACTGGCGGCAGCCGGCTGTGCCGCCGTTGCGCCGCATCCCTCGCGGGTTCGCCCGACCCAGCCGCTGGCGCGACTGACCGTGGCCACCTCCGACCTCGACCACGACCTGCTGGCGCAGCTGCTGGCCGGGGAGATGGCGCTGGCGGACAACCACCTGGCGCTCGCGTCGACGCATTACGGGCAGGCGATGGCGCTGTCCGCCGACCCGGAGGTGGCCCAGCGGGCGGTGCAACTGGCGGTCGCTTCGGGCGATACCGACGCGGCCCGGCGCGGCCTGGCGCGCTGGCAGGCGCTGGGCGCGGCGCCTGCGGCGCTGATCCAGGCACGCGCCGAGCTGGCCTTGCGGCAGGGTGACACCGCCGGCGCCAAGGTGCAGCTGGAGAAGTTGCTTGGTACCGGTGGCAAGGATGTGTGGCGTCGTTTCGGGCGGGTTCTGCTGGGCGCGCGCGATCCGGCGCAGGCAGCTCAGCTGCTGCAGGAGCTGGCCGTACCCGAGCGCCTGCCGGCAGAGCCACAGGCCTGGCTGGCGATGAGCGAGCTCGGTGACAAGCTGGGCCGCCAACCCTATGCCCGGCGCATCGCCGACGCGGCGGCCGAGCGCTTCCACAGCGCCGAGACCTATACCTGGGCGGCCCAGATGCGTGCCCGCTCCGGCGACCGCGGCGGCGCGCGGGCGCTGCTGGAAAAGGCGCTCAGGCAGTCGCCCGACGATATCCGCCTGCGTCTGGGCTATGCCGGCATGCTCAGCCAGGAAGGACGTTCGGCCGAGGCGGCGAAGATCCTGGCGCGTGGGCCGCAGAGCATCGACACCTATACCTTGCGCGCCGCCCTGGCGGCTCGAATGCAGGATCACAAGGCTATTGCCCGGCTGTATCGCCAGTTGCAAGGGGCGCCCTTGTCGGTGCGCAGGCAGGCTGACTTCCTGCTCGGCCAGCTGGCGGAGATGCAGGGGCTGCGGGAGCGGGCGCTGGCCTGGTACGACCGCGTCGGCGACGAGGACGACCATGCCTTCGATGCCGACCTGCGCTCGGCGCTGCTGATGCACGCCCTGGGCAGGAAGGAGCAGGCTCATGACCTGCTGCAGCAATTGCAGACCGCCTACCTGGACCAGCCCGAGGCGCTGCGCCATGCCTACGAGGCCGATGCCGAGCTGTACATGCGCGAGGCTCGCTATGGACAGGCCGAGACCGCATTCGGGCGTGCGCTGCAGGTGGTGCCCGACGATCCCGCGCTGTTGTACGGCCGCGGGCTGGCGTTCGCCGAGGCCGGCAAGGTCGACCAGGCGGTGAAGGACCTGCGCCGCCTGCTGGAGCTCAAGCCGCACGACGTCGATGCCAGCAATGCGTTGGGCTACACGCTGGCGGACGCCAACCGCGACCTGGGCGAGGCCCGGCGCCTGATCGAGGCGGCGCGCACGGCCAAGCCGCACGATCCGGCCATCGCCGACTCCTGGGGCTGGCTGCAATACCGGCTCGGGCAACCTCGACCAGGCGGTGCAGGCATTGCGGACTGCCTGGGCGCAGCGCAAGGACGCCGACGTGGGTGTGCACCTGGGTGAGGTGCTGTGGAAGCGCGGTCAGCAAAAGGACGCCCGCCAGGTGTTCGAGCAGGTGCGCCGGCTGGATCCGCACAACGCCAACCTGCAGGCCACGCTCAAGCGACTGCAGCCATGAGGGCCGTGCGGCTGTTGGCAGGTCTTGCGCTGGCCGCGCTGCTGGCTGGTTGTGCGCCCGCCGTGCGCATCAAGGGCAATCCGGCGCTGCTGCGAGAGCAGGCCGCCCGCGAGCAGCAGCTCGCACACGTCGACAGCTGGACACTGGAGGGGCGGCTGGGCGTGTCCGATGGCCACCACGGCGGCAGCGGCGACCTGCGCTGGACCCAGCGCGGCGATGACTACGAGTTCGTGCTGCGTGGGCCGGCGATCAGCGGCGCCAATTTCCGCCTTACCGGCGGCCCTGGCGGAGCGCTTCTGGAAGGTCTGGAGGGCGGGCCGCTGCGTGGCCGCAGTGCAGAGGCCCTGATGCGCAAGGCGCTGGGCTGGGAGTTGCCGCTGGACGACCTGCGCGCCTGGGTGTTGGGTCTGCGCGCCGACGGCAGTCCGGCCCGGTTGAGCTTCGGCACCGACCGCTTGCCGGCGCTGTTGCAGCAGGACGGGTGGGCCGTGGACTACCGTGAGTGGGACCAGGCGCGTCAGCCGGCCTTGCCGAAAAAGGTCTACGCCGAAAAGCCGCCCTACAAGGTCCGGTTGTCGATCGATACGTTCCGATTGCAGAATGCGGCCTCGCCAACAGCAGGTCGCCACCCATCGGGCGATTGATGCGCCGCGGGAGAACGGCCGCCCGGCGGCCAGGGACACCATGACTTCATTTTCGATCCAGCGGGCACGCCCGGTGCACGTCCAGGCTCTGTGTGATATCGAGCGCGCGGCGTTGCAGATGTTCCGCGGCCATCCGGCGTGGGCGGCCTATCACGCGATGCCGATCCCGCCCGATGCGCTGGATCAGGCCGTGGCGCGGGGCCTGGTCTGGGTGGCGGTGGATGAAAGCGGCGAGCCGGTTGGTTCGATCTGGCTGGACACCGAGCAGCCCGGGGAGGCGATCGGCGTGGCCGACCTGAGCGTGCTGCCGGCATTCGGTCGACGCGGGATCGGCGCGCGGCTGCTGGAGCATGCATGCACATGGGCTCGTCGTGCCGGCTACCAGCGTATCGACCTTGGCACCCTGTCCGACGTGCCGTGGAACGCGCCGTTCTACGCGCGACATGGCTTCGAAACGGTGGACAAGCGCGATCCGCGCTTCGCGTTCGCGCGCGAGCGGGACCGCGCCAACGGTTTCCCGGAGCAGTTGCGGGTATTCATGTCACGGGCATTGCCAGCGCCTGCGCGCGACGAGTGGACGCTCTGGCCGGCTCCGGCCAAGCTGAACCTGTTTCTGCGCGTCACCGGCCGGCGCGATGACGGCTACCACGAGCTGCAGACCGTGTTCCGGCTGCTCGACTGGGGTGATGAGGTGCGCTGCGGGTGCGCGACGACGGCGTCATCGCGCGGCTCAGCGATCTGCCCGGAGTGGCGCAGGACGACGACCTGGTGGTGCGTGCGGCGCGATTGCTGCGGCAGGCCTCGGGTGTGTCGGCAGGTGCCGAGATCACCGTGGACAAGCGCATACCCATGGGCGGCGGCCTGGGCGGCGGCAGCTCCGACGCGGCGACGGTGCTGGTGGCGTTGAACCACCTGTGGGGCGCGGGACTGGACGCCGATGCGCTGGCCGCGCTGGGTCGGCAGCTGGGGGCGGACGTGCCGGTGTTCGTACGTGGCTGCAGTGCCTGGGCCGAAGGCGTGGGCGAGCGCCTGACCCCGCTGGAGCTGCCACGGCGCTGGTATGTGGTGGTCGATCCACACGAGCACGTGCCCACCGCGGCGCTATTTCAAGCGCCTGAATTGACACGAAATGCCGCCCGGGCGACAATTTCGTCCTTTGTTTCGGGTGAAACGACGGAAAACGTCTTCGAGCCGTTGGCGCGGGCGCGCCACCCGCGGGTGGCGGCGACGCTCGACTGGCTTGGCGGTTTCGGTCGCGCGCGGCTTTCCGGCAGTGGCGGGTGCGTGTTCCTGGAGACCGCCTCGCACAGGCAGGCGCTGGGCATTGCCCGGCAATGCCCAGCGGGGTTTTCGGTGCAGGTGGCGCGCGGCATCGACGAATCGCCGCTGCAATCGGCCCTCGCGCGTCACCGCGCGCGGGCCGGACGGGGCGAGTTGCGGAGGTCGGCTTCGGAACCATGGAACTGACCGAACGGACGCGGTCGAAGAGCGGATTCAATGACCAAAGGCGGGGCCGGCGCGACCGGTCGCGACCGGACAAGTAACACTGGGGCGTCGCCAAGCTGGTTAAGGCACGGGATTTTGATTCCCGCATGCGCAGGTTCGAATCCTGCCGCCCCAGCCATTCATGAATGGCTTTCGAGGAAACAACCGTGGACACGTCGACCCCGATGCTCTTCACCGGCAATGCCCATCGCGCGCTCGCCGAGGACGTCGCACAACGGCTGGGCGTGCCACTGGGCAAGGCGCTGGTCGGCAACTTCAGCGACGGCGAGGTGCAGATCGAGATCGAGGAGAACGTGCGCCGCCAGGAAGTGTTCGTGCTGCAGCCGACCGGCGCGCCGAGCGCGGAGAACCTGTTCGAGCTGCTGACCCTGGTCGACGCGCTCAAGCGCGCATCGGCGGCCAGCGTCACCGCGGTGATGCCGTACTTCGGCTACGCCCGGCAGGATCGGCGCCCGCGCTCGGCGCGCGTGCCGATCACCGCCAAGCTGGCGGCCAAGATGATCGGCGCCGCCGGCGTCGACCGCGTGCTGACGGTGGACCTGCACGCCGACCAGATCCAGGGCTTCTTCGACATGCCGGTCGACAACGTCTATGCCTCGCCGGTGCTGCTGGCCGACATCTGGCGCAGCCACAACATGGACGACCTGATCGTGGTCAGCCCGGACGTCGGTGGCGTGGTGCGTGCCCGCGCCATCGCCAAGCGGCTGGACGACGCCGACCTGGCGATCATCGACAAGCGCCGCCCGCAGGCCAACGTGGCCACGGTGATGAACATCATCGGCGACGTGGAGGGCAAGACCTGCGTGCTGGTCGACGACATCGTCGATACCGCCGGCACCCTGTGCGCGGCCGCCGCGGCGCTGAAGGAGCGGGGCGCGCGCAAGGTCGATGGCCTACTGCGTGCACCCGGTGCTGTCGGGCGCGGCGATCGGCAACATCGACGGCTCGCAGCTGGACCAGCTGGTGGTCACCAACACCTTGCCGCTGCCGCCCGAGGCGCAGGCCTGCGACAAGATCCGCCAGCTCTCGGTGGCCGAGCTGCTGGCCGAAACCATCCGCCGCATCGCCTTCGGCGAGTCGGTGAGTTCGCTGTACGTGGACTGACATTCGGAGCGGGTCGCGGTCGGCGGGTTTCCTGTCCGCTTCGCCGTCCCGTTCTCAACCCGGATCTTCCCTGGTCGCGGGGGAGCCATCCGGCCGCCGCGAGGCGGCCAAACACCAACCAAGGTAGAATCCAATGGCCAAGACTCATCCATCAAGGCGCAGAGCCGCAAGGACGAGGGGAAAGGTGCGAGCCGCCGCCTGCGTCGCGCGGGCTTCGTCCCGCCGTCGTCTACGGTGCCGGCAAGGAGCCGCAGAGCATCCAGATCGAGCACAACACCGTCCTGCTTGCCGCCAAGCACGAGTGGTTCTTCTCCTCCGTGCTCGACCTGAACGTCGACGGCGACGTGCAGAAGGTGCTGCGTGCGCGACTGGCAGAAGCACCCGTTCAAGCAGCTGATGATGCACATGGACTTCCTGCGCATCGACGAGAACGCTGCCGTGCGCGTGCACGTCCCGCTGCACTTCCTCAACCAGGAAAGTCGCCGGCCGGCAAGATGTCCGGCGTGGTGGTCTCGCACAACCTCACCGAGGTCGAGGTGCCTGCCTGCCCAAGGATCTGCCCGAGTTCATCGAGGTCGACCTGGCCGACCTCGAGCCCGGGCGACATCGTCCACCTGTCGGAGCTGAAGCTGCCGGCCAACGTGGACATCCCCGAGCTGCACCAGGGCGAAACCCACGACATCGCCGTGGTCACCGCCAATGCGGTGAAGCGAGGAAGTCGAAGAGGCGCCGCGGCTGAGGCCGAGCGCTGAGCGCCGGCCGAAGGCAAGACGAAAGAAGTAAGCACGCGGTGGCCTGCGCTCCGTTCGGGCGCAGGCGCACGTCGCCGCTGCGTGAGGCCATGGCAGGTCTGCGACTCATCGTCGGACTGGGCAACCCCGGGGCCGAATACCTCCGAACCCGGCACAATGCCGGGTTCTGGTTTGTCGATGCGCTGGCCGCATCGCAGGGACGAGCGCTTCGGCTTCGACGGCAAGCTGCACGGCGAGGTCTGCCGGGTCGCCATCGGCGGCGACGCGGTCTGGCTGCTGAAGCCCTCCACCTTCATGAACAAGAGCGGCATCGCCGTCGCCTCGGCGCTGCGCTACTACAAGATCGAGCCCGAGCAGTGCCTGGTGGCGCATGACGACCTGGACCTGCCCGCGGGCACCGTGCGGCTGAAATTCGACGGCGGCCATGGCGGCCAGAACGGGCTGCGCGACATCTTCGCCCACCTCGGGCACGGCAAGTTCCATCGCCTGCGCATCGGCATCGGCCATCCCGGCCACAAGGACCGGGTCACCGCCTGGGTGCTCGGCCGCCCTTCGGCGCAGGACGAGGACGCAATGCTCGACGGCATCGGCCGCGCTCTGGACGTGCTGCCGCTGGCGGTGTCGGGGCAGTTCGACAAGGCCATGCAGCAACTTCATACAGCGGGAACAGTAACCGGGGAGCGCGGAACCTGAGTGCGCCCGGCAAGGGCCGCATCGTTCCAGCCAACCCGATCCGCATGTTCCCTGTCTCCCGTTCCCTGTTTTCGGAGTTCACCCATGGGCATCAAATGCGGCATCGTCGGCCTGCCCAACGTCGGCAAGTCCACCCTCTTCAACGCGCTGACCAAGGCCGGCATCGCGGCGGCGAATTTCCCGTTCTGCACGATCGAACCGAACGTCGGCGTGGTGCCGGTGCCCGATCCGCGCCTCAATGCACTGGCCGAGATCGTCAAGCCGCAGAAGCTGATCCCCACCGCGGTCGAGTTCGTCGACATCGCCGGCCTGGTCGCCGGCGCGTCCAAGGGCGAGGGGCTGGGTAACAAGTTCCTGGCGCACATCCGCGAAGTCGACGCCATCGCGCACGTAGTGCGCTGCTTCGAGAGGCGACGTCATCCACGTGGCCGGCAGGATCGACCCGATCGCCGACATCGAGACCATCGACACCGAGCTGGCGCTGGCCGACCTGGAATCGGTGGACAAGGCGCTCAATCGGGCCGAGCGGGCGGCCAAGGCCAACGACAAGGAGGCGCTGGCACGCAAGCCGGTGCTGCAGAAGCTTTCGGCCGGTCTCAACGAGGGCCGTTCCGCGCGCAGCCTCGGACTTGATGCCGAGGAGCAGGCGCTCGTGAAGCGATCTGTTCCTGCTGACGCTGAAGCCGCTGATGTACATCGCCAACGTCGCCGAGGACGGGTTCGAGAACAATCCCCGCCTGGACGCGGTGCGCGCGCGCGCGCTGACCGAAGGCGCCGAGGTGGTGCCGGTATGCGCGGCGATCGAGGAGGAGCTGTCGCAACTGGAAGACGCCGACCGGGATGAGTTCCTGAAGGACCTGGGCCTGGACGAGCCGGGCCTGAACCGGGTGATCCGCGCCGCGTACAGGCTGCTGGGGCTGCAGACCTACTTCACCGCCGGGGTCAAGGAAGTGCGTGCCTGGACGGTCAAGGCCGGCTCCACCGCGCCGCAGGCGGCCGGGGTCATCCACACCGATTTCGAACGCGGCTTCATCCGTGCCGAAACCATCGGCTACGACGACTTCATCCAGTACAGGGGCGAGGCCGGTGCGGCGGCGGCCGGCCGGCTGCGCAAGGAAGGCAAGGACTACATCGTCAAGGAAGGCGACGTGCTGCACTTCCTGTTCAACGTCTGACGTTTGACCGTCCCGGATCGGCGTCCTTTTCAGGGCGACGGCGGGAGGAGTCGATCGACAATGGGCCGCGGGCAAAGCTGCCTCGACGGCCGTGGACAGCCAATAACAGCCAAGGGGAGCACCATGCCGGGCCACCAACACGAAGTCACGTTCCGCTTTCTCGCGCAGCCGACCGACGTCAACTTCGGTGGCAAGGTGCACGGCGGCATGGCCATGAAATGGATCGACCAGGCCGGCTATGCCTGTGCGGTGGCCTGGAGTGGCGCGTACTGCGTGACCGCGTCGGTCAGCGGGATCCAGTTCGTCGCGCCCATCCTCATCGGCGACCTGGTGACCGTGCGGGCCCGGCTGATCCACACCGGCACCAGCAGCATGCATCTGGCTGTCGACGTGCTGGCACGGGGTCTGCGCAGCACCGAGGAACGCCTGGCCACCAGTTGCGTGATGGTCTTCGTGGCGCTGGACGACCCCGATGGCAAGCCGACCGCGGTGCCGCCGTGGGAGCCGCGCGACGAGGAAAGCCTGCGCCTGCGCGACTACGCAGTCCGGCTGATGGCGCTGTCGAAGGAGATGGAGCGGCAGGTTGCCTCACTGCGACCGATGACGGCCTGAGCCGGCTGGTGCCGCCCGGGATCCGCGCCAGGCGAGCTGCTCCAGCCAGCGCGGCGCAGTCAGGGGCGCCAGCAGCCACTGGCTGCGCGGGCTGCCCAGCGCGATCACGCAGGCGATCGAGGCCGGCAGCAGCCATGCGGTCTGCGTGAGCGGTCCCTGGCTGTCCAGCCAGGCGAACAGACCCAGGGCAATCGCCAGCTTCACCGCGAAGCCGTGTACCAGGAACGTCTGCAGGGTGCCCGGACCCAGTGCGGACATGCGCAGGTGCCGACGCGGGACCAGCGCCAGGAAGGCGGCGCAGCCGGCTGCATTCGCGCTCAGCTGAAGCAGGCGCCAGCCCATGCCGGACAGCGGCGTGGCGCCCAGCGCCGCGTAGCCCAGGCTGCCGTACAGCCAGCGCGGGTCGATCGCCACCACAGCGCAAAGCGCCAGCAGCCCACCCAGTATGCCCACGCCCCACGCGCGCCAGGCCAGGGTGCCGGAGACGTCGCGCCAGCGCTCACCGTAGCGCCAGCCGAGCAGGAACAGCGGGAAGAACACCAGCGTGCGCGACAATGAAAGGTAGTAGCCGACATCGGTCGCGCAGCCGGCCAGCAAGGCCAGGCCAGTGGCCACCAGCAATGGTTGGCGCAGGCGCGAAAACAGCGGCAGCATCAGTCGCCAGCCGGCCAGGCTGAGCAGGTACCACAGCAGCCAGTACGGCGTGGCCACGCCGTCCGGGCCGTCGCCCGGCCACCCGGGCACGTCGGCCGCCCAGGCATACAGCGCCTGGAACAGCAGGTAGGGCAGCAGCAGGCGGAATGCGGTGCCGCGCAGCAGCCGCGAATCGACGTCGACGTGGGCCACCGAGCCGGACAGGAACGCAAAGGCCGGGATGTGGAAAAGGTAGAGGAAGCGATACACGGTGGCGAGTGCGTGGCTGTCCGGCAGTGGCTCCAGGCAGTGGCCGAACACCACCAGCACGATCAGCAGCACGCGAGCGTTGTCGCGCCACGGATCGCGGGGGGAGGGATTGCGGGCCGGCGCGGGCGGTGAGGTGGGAGTCATGCCCTCACCAAACCGCAGAGAAGGTTCAGGCGGTGTCGGCGTGAGGTCGCTTTGGCGAGAGTGGCGGCACGCCAGCCGGCGTGCGGTCAGGTTCGCCGCATGGCGATGGATAGCGCGGCCACGGCGGTCGCCGCACGGCACCGGTCGTGCCTACCGCCCGCAGGCTTCGTGGCTGTTTTCGCGCCGCGACAGAAAAGGTGTCTGGAACCGTCGCAAACTGTTGACAGTCCCCGGGCCGCTCGCGACAATAGGCGTTCTTTGTTGGAGGGATACCCAAGCGGCCAACGGGGGCAGACTGTAAATCTGCTGGCTTACGCCTTCGGTGGTTCGAATCCACCTCCCTCCACCAGCTTGAGTACCATCGGGTAGTTGAGTTGTGGAGATCCAGCAAGAACGGTCGTGGCGCGGTCGATTTCGCTACCACGGTCCGGCAGGTTCGCAGGGAGCGAGCCAGGGCGCGACGCGAAAGCGGCGCGACCGGAGGGGCAAGAGGCGGGATGCCTGGGTGGTCCTGTTCCTCAACAGAAGTTTCCGCGTTGGGCGGGAGTAGTTCAATGGTAGAACATCAGTTTTCCAAACTGATTACGCGGGTTCGATTCCCGCCTTCCGCTCCATTGCCTCTCGTTTTGTTTCAAAGGCTCATGTAGCTCAGTCGGTAGAGCACTTCCTTGGTAAGGAAGAGGTCACAGGTTCGATTCCTGTCATGAGCACCATCTTCAGGCGGTGCGGTCTCGGTTTCCGTTTCGCACGCAGTTTTCCTCCACTCATTTGACTCCACCGGGGTTTGACGCGCATGGCAAAGGGTAAATTCGAACGGACCAAGCCGCACGTGAACGTGGGCACCATCGGTCACGTGGATCACGGCAAGACCACGCTGACCGCCGCGCTGACCAAGGTCGGTGCCGAGCGCTTCGGTGGCGAGTTCAAGGCGTACGACGCGATCGACGCGGCGCCGGAAGAGAAGGCGCGTGGTATCACGATCTCGACCGCGCACGTGGAATACGAGTCGCCGACGCGCCACTACGCGCACGTCGACTGCCCCGGCCACGCCGACTACGTCAAGAACATGATCACCGGTGCGGCGCAGATGGACGGCGCGATCCTGGTGTGCTCGGCCGCTGACGGCCCGATGCCGCAGACCCGCGAGCACATCCTGCTGTCGCGCCAGGTCGGCGTGCCGTACATCGTGGTGTTCCTGAACAAGGCCGACATGGTCGACGACGCCGAGCTGCTCGAGCTGGTCGAGATGGAAGTGCGCGAGCTGCTGTCCAAGTACGACTTCCCGGGCGACGACACCCCGATCATCCACGGTTCGGCGCTGAAGGCGCTCGAGGGCGACCAGAGCGACATCGGCGTGCCGGCGATCATCAAGCTGGTCGATGCGCTGGACACCTACATCCCCGAGCCGCAGCGTGCGATCGACAAGCCGTTCCTGATGCCGGTCGAGGACGTGTTCTCGATCTCCGGTCGCGGCACCGTGGTGACCGGTCGTATCGAGCGCGGCATCATCAAGGTGGGCGACGAAATCGAAGTGGTCGGCATCCGCGACACGCAGAAGACCACGGTCACCGGCGTGGAAATGTTCCGCAAGCTGCTGGACCAGGGTCAGGCGGGCGACAACGCCGGTCTGCTGCTGCGCGGCCTGAAGCGTGACGACGTCGAGCGCGGCCAGGTGCTGGCCAAGCCGGGCACGATCACCCCGCACACCGACTTCGAGGCCGAGGTCTATGTGCTGTCCAAGGACGAGGGTGGCCGTCATACGCCGTTCTTCAAGGGCTACCGTCCGCAGTTCTACTTCCGCACCACCGACGTGACCGGCGCAGTGACCCTGCCCGAGGGCGTGGAGATGGTGATGCCGGGCGACAACGTGAAGATGGTGGTGAGCCTGATCCACCCGATCGCGATGGACGAAGGCCTGCGCTTCGCGATCCGCGAAGGCGGCCGCACCGTCGGCGCCGGCGTGGTGGCCAAGGTCATCAAGTAATCTGGCTGTCGCGGTAACGCCATAGCGAAAAGGTCACGAGGCGAGCGCGATTCCGACCCGGCTCGCCGTCGTGTTTCAAAGTTCAAGCCATGTACGCCAGTAGCTCAATTGGCAGAGCAGCGGTCTCCAAAACCGCAGGTTGGGGGTTCGAGTCCCTCCTGGCGTGCCACTTTCGAGGAGCCACGGCGGGTACTGGGTGCGTGCGACCGACAGGTCCGGCGCGCGGGCAGTCTCCCGATCACAGCGCATGAATACCAAGGCAGAACAGTCCAAGGGCACCAGCGGGGCCGATGTCGCCAAGCTGACGCTTGCCGTGCTGGTGCTGGCGGCGGGCGTTTTCGCCTACTCCTGGTTCGGCAATGACGCCAGCGTGCCCTCGTCGGTGCGGCTGGCCGGCGTGCTGGTCGCCCTGGTGGCGGCGCTGGGGATTGCCGCCTTCACTGCGCCGGGTCGGCGCGCCAGGAACTACCTGGCCGAGTCCCAGTTCGAGATGCGCAAGGTGGTGTGGCCGACTCGCGACGAGACGGTCAAGACCACCGGCATCATCCTGGTGGTGGTGGTCATCCTGTCACTGTTGTTGGGTCTGATCGACCTGATCCTGAAGTCGGTCGTGCTCGACTGGCTGCTCAAGCTGTGAGGAAAGAGCGATGAGCAAGCGTTGGTATGTGGTACACGCCTATTCGGGCTTCGAGAACCAGGTCAAGCGGTCGCTGGAGGATCGCATCAAGCGCGAGGCGATGGAAGAGCGCTTCGGCGAAGTGCTGGTGCCGACCGAGGAAGTGATCGAGATGCGCGGCGGCCAGAAGCGCCGCAGCGAGCGCAAGTTCTTTCCCGGCTACGTGCTGGTGCAGATCGAGACCGACAGCGAAGGCAAGACGCCGCAAGATCGACGACGAGTGCTGGCATCTGATCAAGGAAACTCCGAAGGTGATGGGCTTCATCGGCGGCACCGCCGATCGGCCGCTGCCGATCAGGGACAGCGAGGCCGAGGCGATCCTGAGCCGGGTCCGCGAGGGCGTCGAGAAGCCGCGACCGAAGGTGCTGTTCGAGCCGGGCGAGATGGTCCGGGTCACCGAGGGGCCGTTCAACGACTTCAACGGCGTGGTCGAGGAAGTCAACTACGAGAAGAGCCGCCTGCGCGTGGCGGTGCTCATCTTCGGGCGTTCCACCCCGGTCGAGCTGGAGTTCGGCCAGGTCGAGAAGGCCTGATCGCACGCCGGGCGTCGACGAGCCTGGCTCGCCGTTCGCTCCGCACCGAAACGCGGCCTCAAGGCTCTCGTTGCTGTCTCGAAGGCGCGTCTGGCGCCAGGCTGGCCCGCCACTTGCTTAAAAACTGATCAATCTCTAAACTACGCGGTTCACGCCGGAGTCTTTTCGCTCCGGCGTGCCCGTGTTTTCACCGGTCCGCCGGAGGGCGGGCTCACCACCGTCATGGAACGACGCAAAGCGAGGAGCCGTAAGGCGTCTGCACTCGCGAGGAAAAATCAATGGCAAAGAAAGTTGTCGGTTACATCAAGCTGCAGGTCAAGGCCGGTCAGGCCAACCCGTCGCCGCCGGTGGGTCCGGCCCTCGGTCAGCGCGGCCTGAACATCATGGAGTTCTGCAAGGCGTTCAATGCCGCCACGCAGAAGCTGGAGCCGGGCCTGCCGATCCCGACCATCATCACTGCGTACTCCGACCGCAGCTTCACCTTCATCACCAAGACGCCGCCCGGCGACGATCCTGCTGAAGAAGGCGACCGGCGTAGGCAAGGGCTCGCCCAAGCCGAATACCGACAAGGTCGGCAAGGTCACCCGCAAGCAGCTCGAAGAGATCGCCAAGCAGAAGGAGCCGGATCTGACGGCTGCCGATCTCGACGCCGCGGTGCGCACCATTGCCGGTAGCGCCCGCAGCATGGGCCTTGTGGTGGAGGGTTAAGACATGGCAAAGCTCACCAAGCGTATGAAGGCGCTCGCAGGCCGCGGTTCAGCCGGGCAAGTTCTATGGCCTGGACGAGGCGCTGAAGATCGTCAAGGACAACGCCAAGGCCAAGTTCCCCGAGTCGGTCGACGTGGCGGTGCGTCTGGGTATCGACGCCAAGAAGTCGGACCAGGGTGTGCGTGGTTCCTCGCTGCTGCCGCACGGCACCGGCAAGACCATCAAGGTTGCCGTGTTCTGCCCGCCGGGCGAGAAGGCCGAGGCCGCCAAGGCCGCCGGTGCCGATGCCGTCGGCATGGACGATCTGGCCGAGCGCATGCAGGGCGGTGATCTGGACTTCGGTCGCGTGATCGCCACGCCGGACGCCATGCGCGTGGTCGGCAAGCTCGGCCAGTTGCTCGGTCCGCGCGGCCTGATGCCGAACCCGAAGGACGGTTCGGTGACCGCCGACGTCGCCACCGCGGTGACCAACGCCAAGGCCGGTCAGGTGAAGTTCCGCAACGACAAGGCGGGCATCATCCACGCCACCATCGGCAAGGCCAGCTTCGAGGCGGCCCAGCTGGCGGACAACCTGAACGCGCTGATCGCCGACCTGCTCAAGGCCAAGCCGTCCGCGGCCAAGGGTCAGTATCTGCAGAAGGTCGCGCTGTCCAGCACGATGGGCGTCGGCGTTGCCGTCGATACCTCGTCGCTGGCCACCGCGGCCAAGTAAGCAAGTCAAGTCCCGCGCCATCGCGCCGGCGGGCAGTTTTTGAGGGCAGCCCCGGTCCCGTCCGGGACCAGGGGCAGCCGTCAAAGACCGCAGGCGAGGGCGTTTGCTCCTCTTTAATCGTCGAGATCCCTCGGGATCGAAGCCGGCCTGCGCAGATGGTGCTGCCCGGACAGGTTTTCCTGGAACGGCCACCGAATGGCGGCACCCCACGGGGTGCCGGCGGACAGGCAGGACGCCGGTCCGTGAACGCTTCCGGATCCACGATGCGAGGAGCGCATCGCGGTTCGAGTTCGGAGAAAAGCAATGGCGCTCAATCTTGCGCAAAAGAAAGAGGTCGTTGCCGAACTGGCGAATGTGGCTGCCAAGGCGCATTCCCTGGTCGCTGCCGAGTACGCGGGTCTCACCGTCGACCAGCTCACCGAGCTGCGCAAGAAGGCACGCGAGTCGGGTGTGTTCTTGAAGGTTGCCAAGAACACCCTGGTTCGCCGTGCCGTGGAGGGCACCGACTACATGGGCGCCGCCGACCAGCTGGTCGGTCCGCTGCTGTACGCCTTCTCGGTGGAAGATCCGGGTGCTGCCGGTCGTCTGGTCAAGGAATTTGCCAAGGGCAACGACAAGCTGAAGGCCAAGCTCGTGGCCATCGGCGGGCAGGTGTACCCTGGCTCGCACGTCGACGTGCTGGCCTCGCTGCCGACCCGCGAACAGGCACTGACCATGCTCGCCAGCGTACTGGCTCAGCCCGCCACCATGCTCGCGCGCGTCCTGGCCGAGCCGGCGTCGCAGATGGCACGCGCAATCGGTGCAGTCAGCGACCAGAAGAAGGCGGCCTGAAGGCATTCGCCAACGGCATAACGTTCAAACATTCAGTTTCAGATATTCCAGGAGTTAACAACATGTCCCTTAGCAACGACAGATATCGTCGAAGCGATCGCCGACAAGTCCCTCGTCGAGGTGATGGAGCTGGTCAAGGCGATGGAAGAGAAGTTCGGCGTGTCCGCCGCCGCCCCGGTGGCCGTGGCCGCCGGCCCGGCCGCCGGTGCCGCTGCCGGCCGCCGAAGAGCAGACCGAGTTCGACGTGGTCCTCAAGCGCGCCGGCGAGAAGAAGGTCGAAGTCATCAAGGCCGTCCGTGCCATCACCGGCCTGGGCCTGAAGGAAGCCAAGGACATGGTCGAGGCCGCCGCGGCGTCGTGAAGGAAGCGGCTTCGAAGGAAGACGCCGAGAAGTTCAAGAAGGATCTGGAAGCCGCTGGCGCCACGGTCGAACTGAAGTAATCGGCGCTCTTGCGCGCCTCAGCTTCGATCTAGCGTGACGCGAGCCTGGGGGCGCAAGCCCCCGGGCTTTGCCTGCTTGAAGCGGGAGCGGGGAATGGAGAATCGGGAATCGCACACGCGCCTGCGATTCCCGATTCTCGATTCCCACATCCCGATCCGGGTGCGCCTTCGCGGTCCCGTCAAAGCATTTTTCATTCAGCCGGTGTGTGCACCACCGGCGCCACTGCGAACCGAGGCGGTCACCCACCATGACCTACTCGTTTACCGAGAAGAAGCGCATCCGCAAGGATTTCGGCAAGCGTCCGCCCGTACTGGACGTGCCCAACCTGCTGACCATCCAGACCGATTCCTACCGGGAGTTCCTGCAGGAGCACGTCGCTCCCAAGCAGCGTGAAGAAAAGGGTCTGCACGCCGCGCTGAAGTCGGTGTTCCCGATTTCCAGCTATTCGGGCAACGCCGCCCTGGAGTACGTCGACTATCGCCTGGGCGAGCCGGCGTTCGACGAGCGCGAGTGCCGCAACCGCGGCATGACCTACGGTGCGCCGCTGCGCGTCACCGTGCGCCTGGTCATCTACGACAAGGACAGCCCGGCCTCGAAGAAGGCGGTCAAGTACATCAAGGAGCAGGAGGTCTACATGGGCGAGATCCCGCTCATGACCGAGACCGGCACCTTCATCATCAACGGCACCGAGCGCGTCATCGTCTCGCAGCTGCATCGTTCGCCGGGCGTGTTCTTCGACCACGACCGCGGCAAGACGCACAGCTCGGGCAAGCTGCTGTTCTCCGCGCGCGTGATTCCCTACCGCGGCTCCTGGCTGGACTTCGAGTTCGATCCGAAGGACGCGCTGTTCACCCGCATCGACCGCCGCCGCAAGCTGCCGGTGACGGTGCTGCTGCGTGCGCTGGGCTACACCAACGAGGAGATGCTGAGCATCTTCTTCGAGCACAACGTGTTCCACCTGGGCAAGAAGGGCGGCACCACGCTGGAGCTGGTCGCCGAGCGCCTGCGCGGCGAGACCCTGACCTTCGACCTGGCGGTCGGCGGCAAGGTGCTGGTGGAGGCGGGCAAGCGCATCACCGCGCGTCACGTGCGCCAGCTGGCGGCCGAGGACATCACCGCGCTGGAAGTGCCCGACGACTACCTGATCGGCCGCATCCTGGCGATCGACGTGGTCGATGCCGAAGACCGGCGAGCTGCTGGCCTCGGCCAACGACGAGATCACCGAGGAGCAGCTCGAGGCCTTCCGCAAGGCCGGCATCGAGACGCTGCCGACGCTGTACGTCAACGACCTGGATCGCGGCGCCGTACATCTCGCACACCCTGCGCATCGACAACACCAAGACGCCAGCTCGAGGCGCTGGTGGAGATCTACCGCATGATGCGTCCGGGCGAGCCGCCGACCAAGGATGCCGCGCAGAACCTGTTCTTCAATCTGTTCTTCACCTTCGACCGCTACGACCTGTCGGCCGTGGGCCGGATGAAGTTCAACCGTCGCGTCGGCCGCAAGGACATCCTCGGCCCGGGCGTGCTGTACGACCACAAGTACTTCGCCGAGCGCAAGGACGAGGCCGCCCAGGCGCTGGTCAAGGAGCCAGGGCGAGACGTCGGACATCCTCGACGTGCTCAAGGTGCTGATCGACATCAAGAACGGCCACGGCACCGTCGACGACATCGATCACCTGGGCAACCGTCGCGTGCGCTCGGTCGGCGAGATGGCCGAGAACACCTTCCGCATCGGCCTGGTGCGCGTCGAGCGCGCCGTGCGCGAGCGCCTGTCGCTGGCCGAGTCCGAGGGCCTGACCCCGCAGGACCTGATCAACGCCAAGCCGGTGGCCGCGGCGGTGAAGGAGTTCTTCGGCTCCTCGCAGCTGTCGCAGTTCATGGACCAGAACAACCCGCTGTCGGAGGTCACCCACAAGCGCCGCGTGTCGGCGCTCGGGCCGGGCGGCCTGACCCGCGAGCGCGCCGGCTTCGAGGTGCGCGACGTGCACCCGACCCATTACGGCCGCGTCTGCACCATCGAGACCCCGGAAGGCCCGAACATCGGCCTGATCAATTCGCTGGCCGTGTACGCCCGCACCAACTCGTACGGCTTCCTGGAGACGCCGTACCGCAAGGTCGAGGACGGCAAGGTCACCGACAAGGTCGACTACCTGTCGGCGATCGAGGAAGGCGACCACGTGATCGCCCAGGCGAACTCGCCGCTGGACAAGGAGGGCGCGTTCGTCGAGGACTTCGTGTCCTGCCGTTTCCGCGGCGAGTCCGAGCTGCGTCCGGCGTCCGAGGTCGACTACATGGACGTCTCGCCGATGCAGACCGTGTCGGTGGCCGCGGCGCTGGTGCCGTTCCTGGAGCACGACGACGCCAACCGCGCGCTGATGGGCGCGAACATGCAGCGCCAGGCCGTGCCGACGCTGCGTTCGCAGACGCCGCTGGTCGGTACCGGCATCGAGCGCGCCGTGGCGCGTGACTCGGGCGTCATCGTCAGCCGCCAAGCGCGGCGGCGAGATCGACCAGGTCGATGCGGCCCGCATCGTGGTGCGCGTGAACGAGGACGAGGTCGGCGACAACGATGCCGGCGTCGACATCTACACGCTGACCAAGTACACCCGTTCCAACCAGAACACCAACCTCAACCAGCGTCCGCTGGTGAAGGTCGGTGACGTGGTGGCCAAGGGCGACACGCTGGCCGACGGTTCGCTCGACCGACCTGGGCGAGCTGGCGCTCGGCCAGAACATGCTGGTCGCCTTCATGCCGTGGAACGGCTACAACTTCGAGGACTCGATCCTGCTCTCCGAGCGCGTGGTGCAGGAAGACCGCTACACCTCGATCCACATCGAGGAGCTGACCTGCATCGCGCGCGACACCAAGCTGGGCGCCGAGGAAATCACCGCCGACATCCCGAACGTGGGCGAGCAGGCGCTGGCGCGCCTGGACGAGTCCGGCATCGTGTACATCGGTGCCGAGGTCAAGGCCGGCGACATCATGGTCGGCAAGGTCACGCCCAAGGGCGAGAGCCAGCTGACCCCGGAAGAGAAGCTGCTGCGCGCGATCTTCGGCGAGAAGGCGTCCGACGTGAAGGACAGCTCGCTGCGCGTGCCGCCGGGCATGGACGGCACCGTCATCGACGTGCAGGTGTTCACCCGCGACGGCATCGAGAAGGACAAGCGCGCGCAAGCAGATCGAGGAAACGGAGATCAAGCGGATCCGCAAGGATCTGGACGATCAGTTCCGCATCCTCGAGGGCGCGATCTACAACCGCATGCGTGAGCCAGCTGGTCGGCAAGATCGGCGATGAGCGGGCCGGGCGGCCTCAAGCGCGGCACCGAGATCACCGACGACTACCTGGACGGCCTGAAGAAGGACGACTGGTTCAAGATCAACGTCAAGGACGAGGACGCCACCGAGTTCCTCGAGCGCGCGGCCGACCAGATCAAGCGTCACCAGCGAGGAGTTCGACAAGCGCTTCAAGGAGAAGCAGGCCAAGATCACCGCCGGGCGACGACCTGGCTCCGGGCGTGCTGAAGATGGTCAAGGTGTTCCTGGCCGTCAAGCGCCGCATCCAGCCGGGCGACAAGATGGCCGGCCGTCACGGCAACAAGGGCGTGGTGTCGAATGATCGTGCCGGTCGAGGACATGCCGTACTCGGCCGACGGCGTGCCGGTGGACATCGTGCTGAACCCGCTGGGCGTGCCCTCGCGCATGAACATCGGCCAGATTCTGGAAGTCCATCTGGGCTGGGCCGCCAAGGGCCTGGGCGAGAAGATCCAGAAGATGCTCGAGGCCGAACGAGAAGGTCGGCCAAGGTGCGCGAGTTCCTGGACCAGATCTACAACCACGACAAGTGGCCGGTGCGGTGCAGCGCGTGGACCTGAAGTCGCTCACCGACGACGAGATCCTGGACGCTGGCGAACAACCTGCGCGACGGCGTGCCGATGGCCACGCCGGTGTTCGACGGTGCCGAGGAAGCCGAGATCAAGGCGATGCTGAAGCTGGCGGATCTGCCCGAGTCGGGCCAGACCACGCTGTACGACGGCCGCACCGGCGAGGCGTTCGATCGCCCGGTCACCGTCGGCTACATGCACATGCTCAAGCTCAACCACCTGGTCGACGACAAGATGCACGCGCGTTCCACCGGCCCGTACTCGCTGGTCACCCAGCAGCCGCTGGGCGGCAAGGCGCAGTTCGGCGGTCAGCGCTTCGGCGAGATGGAAGTCTGGGCGCTGGAAGCCTACGGCGCGGCCTACACCCTGCAGGAAATGCTGACGGTGAAGTCCGACGACGTGCAGGGCCGCAACCAGATGTACAAGAACATCGTCGACGGCAACCACGAGATGGTCGGCGGGCATGCCGGAATCCTTCAACGTGCTGGTGAAGGAAATCCGCTCGCTGGCGTATCGACATCGAGCTGGAAGAGATCAAGTGATCGGTGGCGCCCGGCCTGACCCGGGCGCCGATGGACACCAACCTGCATCGCGGACCCTCTACAAAGAATTTGCTCCGACCGGAGACACCCATGAAAGACCTGCTCAACCTGTTCAACCAGCAGCGCGCAGCACGCAGGACTTCGACGCGATCAAGATCGCGCTGGCCTCGCCGGAGCTGATCCGGTCGTGGTCGTTCGGCGAGGTCAAGAAGCCCGAGACCATCAACTACCGCACCTTCAAGCCGGAGCGTGACGGCCTGTTCTGCGCCGCCATCTTCGGCCCGGTGAAGGACTACGAGTGCCTGTGCGGCAAGTACAAGCGCATGAAGCACCGCGGCGTGGTCTGCGAGAAGTGCGGCACCGAGGTCACCCTGGCCAAGGTGCGTCGCGAGCGCATGGGCCACATCGAGCTGGCCAGCCCGATCGCGCACATCTGGTTCCTCAAGTCGCTGCCCTCGCGCATCGGCCTGATGCTGGACATGACGCTGCGCGACATCGAGCGCATCCTGTACTTCGAGGCCTTCGTGGTGGTCGATCCGGGCCTGACCCCGCTCGAGCGCGGCCAGCTGCTCAGCGAGGACCAGTACCTGGAAGCCATCGAGGAGCACGGTGACGAGTTCGACGCCCGCATGGGTGCCGAGGCCGTCTACGAGCTGCTCAAGGACGCTCGACCTGCAAGGCCGAAGTGATGCGCCTGAAGGAAGAGATCGCCGCGACCAATTCCGAGACCAAGCTCAAGCGGCTGACCAAGCGCATCAAGCTGATCGAGGCGTTCCTGGAATCGGGCAACAAGCCCGAGTGGATGGTGCATGACCGTGCTGCCGGTGCTGCCGCCGGACCTGCGTCCGCTGGTGCCGCTGGACGGTGGCCGTTTCGCCACCTCCGATCTGAACGACCTGTACCGCCGCGTCATCAACCGCAACAACCGCCTGAAGCGTCTGCTCGAGCTCAACGCGCCGGACATCATCGTGCGCAACGAGAAGCGCATGCTGCAGGAGTCGGTCGATGCGCTGCTGGACAACGGCCGTCGCGGCCGTGCCATCACCGGCACCAACAAGCGCCCGCTGAAGTCGCTGGCCGACATGATCAAGGGCAAGCAGGGCCGCTTCCGCCAGAACCTGCTCGGCAAGCGCGTGGACTACTCCGGCCGTTCGGTGATCGTGGTCGGCCCGACCCTGCAAGCTGCACCAGTGCGGCCTGCCCAAGAAGATGGCGCTGGAGCTGTTCAAGCCGTTCATCTTCGCCAAGCTGCAGGCGCCGTGGCCTGGCCACCACCATCAAGGCGGCCAAGAAGCTGGTCGAGCGCGAAGAAGCCGAGGTCTGGGACATCCTCGAAGAGGTGATCCGCGAGCATCCGGTGATGCTCAACCGCGCGCCGACCCTGCATCGTCTGGGTATCCAGGCGTTCGAGCCGGTGCTGATCGAGGGCAAGGCGATCCAGCTGCATCCGCTGGTGTGTACCGCCTTCAACGCCGACTTCGACGGCGACCAGATGGCCGTGCACGTGCCGCTGTCGATCGAGGCGCAGCTGGAAGCGCGCGCCCTGATGATGTCGACCAACAACATCCTGTCGCCGGCCAACGGCGAGCCGATCATCGTGCCGACCCAGGACGTGGTGCTGGGCCTGTACTACATGACCCGCGAACTGGTCAACGCCAAGGGCGCCGGCATGGTGTTCTCCGACGTCGGCCGAAGTGCGTCGCGCCTACGACAACCGCGCGGTCGAACTGCATGCCAAGGTCAAGGTGCGCCTGAAGCAGGTCGAGATCGACGAGGACGGCGAGCGCAGCGAGCAGGTCGAGCCTGGTCGATACCACCGTCGGCCGTGCGCTGCTGGCCGAGATCCTGCCGGAGGGCCTGCCGTTCGAGCTGGCCAACACCGAGCTGACCAAGAAGGCCATCTCGCGCCTGATCAACGCCTGCTACCGCCGCCTGGGCCTGAAGGAGACCGTGGTCTTCGCCGACAAGCTGATGTACACCGGCTTCCGTTTCGCGACCCGCGCGGGCATCTCCATCGGCATCGACGACATGATGATCCCGGACGAGAAGAAGGCGCATCCTGGAGGAGGCCGAGAAGGAAGTGGTCGAGATCCAGGAGCAGTACCAGTCGGGCCTGGTGACCGCCGGCGAGCGCTACAACAAGGTGGTCGACATCTGGTCGCGCACCAACGAGCAGGTCGCCAAGGCGATGATCGACGGCATCGGCACCGAGAAGGTGACGGACGCCGAGGGCAAGGAGGTCAACCAGAAGTCGATGAACTCGCTGTACATCATGGCCGACTCCGGCGCCCGTGGTTCGGTCGCGCAGATCCGCCAGCTGGCCGGCATGCGTGGCCTGATGGCGCGTCCGGACGGCTCGATCATCGAGACGCCCGATCAAGGCCAACTTCCGCGAAGGCCTGAACGTGCTGCAGTACTTCAACTCGACCCACGGCGCTCGCAAGGGCCTGGCCGATACCGCGCTGAAGACCGCCAACTCCGGTTACCTGACCCGTCGTCTGGTCGACGTGGCGCAGGACGTGGTGGTCACCGAGGACGACTGCGGCACCGAGGACGGCCTGACCATGACAGCCGATCGTCGAAGGCGGCGACGTGGTCGAGCCGCTGCGCGAGCGCGTGCTCGGTCGCGTGGTGGCCGAGGACGTCTACGCGCCCCGGCGACGACGACGAGGCGATCGTCGACCCGCGACACCCTGCTCGACGAGAGCGCTGGTCGAGAAGCTGGACAAGGCCGGCGTGCAGATCGATCAAGGTGCGCTCGCCGATCACCTGCGAAGCGCCGCACGGCGTGTGCGAGCTGTGCTACGGCCGCGATCTGGCCCGTGGCCACCTGGTCAACATCGGCGAGGCCGTGGGCGTGGTCGCCGCGCAGTCGATCGGCGAGCCGGGTACCCAGCTGACCATGCGTACCTTCCACATCGGTGGTGCGGCCTCGCGTGCGGCGGCGGTCGACAACGTGCACGGTCAAGACCACCGGTACGCTGAAGTTCAACAACCTCAAGACCGTGCAGCACGCCCAGGGCCATCTGGTGGCGGTGTCGCGTTCCGGCGAAGTGTCAGCGTGCATCGACGCCAGCGGTCGCGAGCGCGAGCGCTACAAGGTGCCCTACGGCGCCACCATCGCGGTCAAGGACGGCGCGGCGGTCAAGGCCGGCCAGACCGTGGCGCAACTGGGATCCGCATACCCATCCGATCGTCTCGGAAGTGGCCGGCGTGGTGCGCTTCATCGACTTCATCGACGGCGTCACCGTGCAGAGCCAGACCGACGAACTGACCGGTCTGGAAAGTCGGCGGTGGTGACCGATCCGAAGCGTCGCGGCACCGCGGCCAAGGATCTGCGTCCGATCGTGCGCGCTGGAAGACAAGAAGGGCAAGCGAACTGAAGCTGCCGGGCACCGACGTGCCGGCGCAGTACTTCCTGCCGGCCGGCGCCATCGTGTCGATCCAGAACGGTGCCGAGGTGGGCGTGGGCGACGTGGTCGCACGTATCCCGCAGGAGACCTCCAAGACCCGCGACATCACCGGTGGTCTGCCGCGCGTGGCCGACCTGTTCGAGGCGCGCAAGCCGAAGGAGCCGGCGATCCTGGCCGAGCGCTCCGGCGTGGTCAGCTTCGGCAAGGACACCAAGGGCAAGCAGCGCCTGGTGATCAAGGACGCCGACGGCAACGAGCACGAGGAGCTGATTCCGAAGTGGCGCCAGGTCATCGTGTTCGAGGGCGAGCACGTGGAGAAGGGCGAGACCGTGGTCGACGGCGAGCCGAATCCGCACGACATCCTGCGCCTGCTGGGCGTCGAGCCGCTGGCCGCGTACCTGGTCAAGGAGATCCAGGACGTCTACCGCCTGCAGGGCGTGAAGATCAACGACAAGCACATCGAGGCGATCATTCGCCAGATGCTGCGCAAGGTCGAGATCACCGAGCCCGGCGACAGCACACTACCTGCGCGGCGAGCAGGTCGAGCGCGTGCGGATCGACGGCGAGAACGAGCGCGCTGAGACCACGCGGCGAGCGGCCCGCCGGACTATCAGTCGGTGCTGCTGGGCATCACCAAGGCCTCGCTGGCGACCGAGTCGTTCATTTCGGCGGCCTCGTTCCAGGAGACCACCCGCGTCCTGACCGAGGCGGCGGTGCGCGGCACCCGCGACACCTTGCGGGGCCTGAAGGAAAACGTTATAGTCGGCCGGCTAATCCCGGCGGGAACGGGTCTGGCGTATCACGCGCAGCGTCAGCGTCAGCGGCGGTCTCACCGCCTCGGAGCTGGAAACCCTTTCCGGCTCCGGCCCCGAGACCGGCCGTTGGCGGAAGCCGCGGCCGGTAGCGATGGACGTGCGAGTAAGCCTGTATCGGGCTCTGCTCGCTGACATACGAAATGAGGTGCACGGACGCACCTCGTGTTCGAGCTCAGGGACGGCGCGGCGTTGCTTGCCTGTAGGCAAGCGGCGCATGTTAAATTTCCGCTTCTTGGCAGGCCGAGTTCATCGGTCTGCCTTTATGTTTCTCAGGAACAGCTTCGCATGGCGACAGTCAACCAGTTGGTGCGCAAATCCCGCCAGCCCGAAGACCTACAAGAGCGCCTCGCCGGCTCTGCAGAGCAGCCCGCAGCGTCGCGGCGTCTGCACGCGCGTGTACACGACCACCCCGAAGAAGCCGAACTCGGCGCTTGCGCAAGGTGGCCAAGGTGCGCCTGACCAACGGCTACGAGGTCATCAGCTACATCGGTGGCGAAGGCCACAACCTGCAGGAGCACTCGGTGGTGCTGATCCGCGGCGGTCGCGTCAAGGACCTGCCGGGTGTGCGTTACCACACCGTGCGCGGCAGCCTGGACTGCGCCGGCGTCACCAAGCGTCGCCAGTCGCGCTCCAAGTACGGCGCCAAGCGCCCGAAGAAATAAGGTCAAGGACTTCAAACATGTCGCGTAAAGGTTCACATCCCGCCCGCCTGATTCTGCCGGATCCGAAGCACGGCAGCCAGCTGATCGCGCGCTTCATCAACATGGTGATGAAGAGCGGCAAGAAGTCGGTCGCCGAGAGCATCGTCTACGGCGCGCTGGAGCACATCGGCGAGAAGAACGCCGAGCCGGTGGCTCTGGTCGAGAAGGCGCTGGGCAACATCGCCCCGGCCGTCGAGGTGAAGTCGCGCCGCGTCGGCGGTGCCACCTACCAGGTGCCGGTCGAGGTGCGCTCCGGGTCGCCGCATGGCGCTGGCCATGCGCTGGGTGATCGATGCGGCGCGCAAGCGCGGCGAGACCTCGATGCCGCGCAAGCTGGCCGCCGAGCTGCTGGAGGCCTCGGAAAATCGCGGCGGCGCGATCGAAGAAGCGTGAAGAAACGCATCGCATGGCCGAGGCCAACAAGGCGTTCTCGCACTATCGCTGGTAATATTGTTCGTCCGTGCGCAGACGGCGTACTTCGGCTCGATGCCGGGCGTGCCCGTGGCGGGCAAGACAGACTTACGAGGTTGATCACCGTGGCACGCACCACTCCCATCGAGCGCTATCGCAACTTCGGCATCATGGCCCACATCGATGCCGGCAAGACCACGACGACCGAGCGCATCCTGTTCTACACCGGTGTCAGTCACAAGATCGGCGAGGTGCACGACGGTGCGGCCACGATGGACTGGATGGAGCAGGAGCAGGAGCGCGGCATCACCATCACCTCGGCGGCGACCACTGCCTTCTGGAAGGGCATGGATCGCTCGCTGCCAGCAGCATCGCTTCAACATCATCGATACCCCGGGCACGTCGACTTCACCATCGAGGTGGAGCGTTCGCTGCGCGTGCTCGACGGCGCGGTGTTCGTGCTGTGCGCCGTCGGTGGCGTGCAGCCGCAGTCCGAAACCGTGTGGCGCCAGGCCAACAAGTACGCGGTGCCGCGTCTGGCGTTCGTCAACAAGATGGACCGCACCGGTGCCAACTTCGACAAGGTCGTGGCCCAGCTGAAGTCGCGCCTGGGCGCCAACCCGGTGCCGATGCAGGTGCCGATCGGCGCCGAGGACAACTTCGAGGGCGTGGTCGACCTGGTCAAGATGAAGGCGATCTACTGGGACATGGAGTCCCAGGGCATGAAGTTCGAGTACCGCGAAATCCCCGCCGAGCTGCAGGATGCTGCTGCCAAGGCGCGCAACTTCATGGTCGAGGCCGCCGCCGAAACCTCCGAAGAGCTGATGGACAAGTACCTCGAGGAGGGCGAGCTTTCCGAGGACGAGATCATCGCCGGCATCCGCGCCGGCACCCTGGACGACCTCGCTGATTCCGGTGTTCTGCGGCACGGCGTTCAAGAACAAGGGCGTGCAGGCGATGCTGGACGCGGTCATCCAGCTGCTGCCGTCGCCGGCCGACCGTCCGCCGGTCGAAGGGCATCGACGAGAACGAGCAGGCGGCCAGCGCGCACGGCCGACGACAAGGCGCCGTTCTCGGCGCTGGCGTTCAAGATCATGACCGACCCGTTCGTCGGCTCGCTGACGTTCTTCCGGGTCTATTCGGGCGTGCTCAACTCGGGCGATCCGGTCTACAACCCGGTCAAGTCCAAGAAGGAGCGCGTGGGCCGCATCCTGCAGATGCATGCCAACGATCGCCAGGAGACTCAAGGAAGTGCGCGCGGGCGACATCGCCGCCGCGGTCGGCCTGAAGGACGTCACCACCGGTGACACCCTGTGTGCGCAGGACAGCGTGATCACGCTGGAGCGGATGGTGTTCCCGGAGCCGGTCATTGCCATGGCGGTCGAGCCGAAGACCAAGTCCGACCAGGAGAAGATGGGCATCGCGCTGGGCCGCCTGGCCGCGGAGGATCCCTCCTTCCGCGTGCGTACCGACGAGGAGTCGGGCCAGACGATCATCGCCGGCATGGGCGAGCTGCACCTGGATATCCTGGTCGACCGCATGCGCCGCGAGTTCAATGTCGAGGCCAATGTCGGCAAGCCGCAGGTGGCCTATCGCGAGACGATCCGCAAGACGGTCACGCAGGAAGGCAAGTTCGTGCGGCAGTCCGGCGGCAAGGGCCAGTACGGTCACGTGGTGATCGAGATCGATCCGCAGGAGCGCGGCGAGGGTTACGAGTTCGACAACGCGATCGTCGGCGGCGTGGTGCCGAAGGAATATCATTCCGGCGGTCGACAAGGGCATCCAGGAAGCCATGTACCAGCGGTCCGCTGGCCGGTTTCCCGGTGGTCGACATCAAGGTGCGGCTGGTCGACGGTTCGTACCACGAAGTCGACTCCTCGGAGATGGCGTTCAAGATCGCCGGCTCGATGGCCTTCAAGGAAGGGTTCCGCAAGGCCGATCCGGTCTTGCTGGAGCCGATCATGAAGGTCGAGGTGGTCACGCCCGAGGACTACATGGGCGACGTGATGGGCGACACTCAGCCGCCGTCGCGGCATGCTGCAGGGGTCGGACGACACGCCGTCGGGCAAGGTCATCAATGCGGTGGTGCCGCTGGGCGAGATGTTCGGTTACGCCACCAGCCTGCGTTCGCAGACCCAGGGGCGCGCCACGTTCACGATGGAGTTCGACCACTACGCCGAAGCGCCGAGCAACATCGCCGAACAGGTCATGAAGAAGGGTTGATTCCGCTGCGTGGCCACACATGATCAAGACGGCAGCCGGTTGGCTGCATTCGACGAACAGTTCTTTCTAGAGGTTACAAGTCATGGCAAAGGGTAAATTCGAACGCACCAAGCCGCACGTGAACGTGGGCACCATCGGTCACGTGGATCACGGCAAGACGACGCTGACCGCGGCGCTGACCAAGGTCGGTGCCGAGCGCTTCGGTGGCGAGTTCAAGGCGTACGACGCGATCGACGCGGCGCCGGAAGAGAAGGCGCGTGGCATCACGATCTCGACCGCGCACGTGGAATACGAGTCGCCGACGCGCCATTACGCGCACGTCGACTGCCCGGGCCACGCCGACTACGTGAAGAACATGATCACCGGTGCGGCGCAGATGGACGGCGCGATCCTGGTGTGCTCGGCCGCTGACGGCCCGATGCCGCAGACCCGCGAGCACATCCTGCTGTCGCGCCAGGTCGGCGTGCCGTACATCGTGGTGTTCCTGAACAAGGCCGACATGGTCGACGACGCCGAGCTGCTCGAGCTGGTCGAGATGGAAGTGCGCGAGCTGCTGTCGCAAGTACGACTTCCCGGGCGACGACACCCCGATCATCCACGGTTCGGCGCTGAAGGCGCTGGAAGGTGACCAGAGCGACATCGGCGTGCCGGCGATCATCAAGCTGGTCGATGCGCTGGACAGCTACATCCCCGAGCCGCGAGCGTGACGATCGACAAGCCGTTCCTGATGCCGGTCGAGGACGTGTTCTCGATCTCCGGCCGCGGCACCGTGGTGACCGGTCGTATCGAGCGCGGCATCATCAAGGTCGGCGACGAAATCGAAGTGGTCGGCATCCGCGACACGCAGAAGACCACGGTCACCGGCGTGGAAATGTTCCGCAAGCTGCTGGACCAGGGTCAGGCGGGCGACAACGCCGGTCTGCTGCTGCGCGGCCTGAAGCGTGACGACGTCGAGCGCGGCCAGGTGCTGGCCAAGCCGGGCTCGATCACCCCGCACACCGACTTCGAGGCCGAGGTCTATGTGCTGTCCAAGGACGAGGGTGGCCGTCATACGCCGTTCTTCAAGGGCTACCGTCCGCAGTTCTACTTCCGCACCACCGACGTGACCGGCGCAGTGACGCTGCCCGAGGGCGTGGAGATGGTGATGCCGGGCGACAACGTGAAGATGGTGGTGAGCCTGATCCACCCGATCGCGATGGACGAAGGCCTGCGCTTCGCCATCCGCGAAGGCGGCCGCACCGTCGGCGCCGGCGTGGTGGCCAAGGTCATCAAGTAAGACTGCCGGCCGCCAGGGGCGGGTGCAGTACCGGAGTGGCAGGGGCCAGGCTCCTGCCCTTTTCATGGGCGGTCCGACGTGCAGTCGGGCGAGCCCGGGAGGGACGGCCGCGTTGGCTTTGGCCTGACCGGCGATGCCCCTTGCAGGGGCGTGCCAGGCCTGGATCCGCGCGCCCGTTCCATTCCATTGCCGTGTGGTTGCGTGGCGAGGGCGATGCCGCGACAAAAACGGATCAGCTTCTTCCCATTGGTACCCGGCTTGGTTATACTTGCCGAGTTGTATACGTCGGTTCGACGCCAGTCGGCCGACCTACCGCGAAATGAGGCACAGGAAGTGCTTCGAGTTCGCTGGCCGGGATGGTCAAGGGCATAACACCTGTGGTGGCAGGGCGCGAGCCTGTTGATCCGTTTTTTTACGCCTTTAATACTTTCCTGTCTTGGCAGGCCGTGTTATCGGCTTGCCATGTTTTTTGGGTCCTGTTGCCGCTGGCAGGTGCGGCGCGCCAACATTCCCGGCGTACAGCGGTAGTGGTTGTAGGTAGTGCGGAGCGGCGAGAAGCCGCTCCGGTTCACAGTATTCGTTCTTTCGACAACAGGACACGGTTATGGCGAACCAGAAGATTCGCATTCGGCTCAAGGCGTACGATCATCGTCTGATCGACCGCTCGGCCAGCGAGATCGTCGAGACGGCCAAGCGCACCGGCGCTACGGTACTCGGCCCGATCCCGCTCCCGACCAAGATCGAGCGTTACACCATTCTGGTGTCGCCGCACGTCGACAAGGATGCACGCGACCAGTACGAGACCCGTACGCACAAGCGTGTGCTCGACATCGTCGACCCCAACGACAAGACCGTGGACGCGCTCATGAAGCTTGATCTCGCCGCTGGCGTCGATGTTCAGATCAAGCTCGGTTGAGCGATAGACAGGATACGAAGATGAGTATCGGACTGGTTGGCCGCAAATGCGGCATGAGCCGAATCTTCACTGAGGATGGCCGCTCGATTCCGGTGACGCTGATTGAAGCGACGCCGAATCGCGTGACCCAGGTGAAGACGGACGAGAATGATGGTTACAGCGCCGATCCAGGTTGCCGCGGGCGTCAAGCGCGCCTCGCTGCTGACGCAGCCGCTGAAGGGTCATTACGCCAAGGCCAAGGTTGAGCCGGGTCGTGGTCTGTGGGAGTTCCGCCTGTCCTCCGCGGACGACTCGGCAAGTACGACGTGGGCGCCGAGATCAAGGCGGACGACGTGTTCAGCGTCGGCCAGATCGTCGACGTCGCCGGCGTGTCCAAGGGCAAGGGCTTCCAGGGCACGATCAAGCGCTGGAACTTCAAGATGGGCGACGCCACCCACGGTAACTCGCTGTCGCATCGCGCGCCGGGTTCGATCGGTCAGCGTCAGACCCCGGGTCGCGTGTTTCCCGGCAAGAAAATGTCCGGCCACATGGGTGCGGTCAACCGCACGCAGCAGGGGCTGGAAGTGGTCAAGGTCGACGTCGAGCGTCATCTGATCGCGGTGAAGGGTGCGGTGCCGGGTGCTACCGGTGGCGACGTCATCATCCGCCCGACGACCAAGGGTTGAGGAGAGACGCCATGGAACTCAATGTCATTGGCGCCAAGCCGCTCAGCGTGTCCGACGAAGTGTTCGGCGCCGAGTTCAAGCAGGCCCTGGTTCACCAGGTGGTGGTTGCCTACCAGGCCGGCGGTCGCGCCGGCACCAAGGCGCAGCTGTCGCGCGGTGAGATGTCCGGTACCACCAAGAAGTTCAAGAAGCAGAAGGGCGGCGGCGCGCGCCACGGCGACTACCGCGCCCCGATCTTCGTCGGCGGTGGCGTCACGTTCGCGGCCAAGCCGCGCAGCTACGAGCAGAAGGTCAATCGCAAGGCGTATCGCGTCGCGATCCGTTCGATCCTGGCCGAGCTCAATCGCGCCGGTCGCCTGAAGATGGTCGAGAGCTTCGGCATCGATAGCGCCCAAGACGCACGCGATGGTGGCCAAGCTGGCCGAGCTGGAAGTGTCCGGTCGCGTGCTGCTGGTGTCCGAGGATGCCACCGAGTCGGCTTACCTGGCTGCGCGCAACATCCCGTATATCAATGTGCTGGACGTCGATGGCGCTCAACCCGGTCAGCCTGGTCGGTTCCGACCACGTGGTGATGACCGTCGACGCGGTCAAGAAGATCGAGGAGTGGCTGGCATGAGCAACGAACGCATTCTCGATACGCTGCGCGCGCCGCACATCTCCGAGAAGGCGGCGCGCCTGGCCGAGCACAACCAGTACGTATTCGTGGTCGCCCCCGACGGCAACCAAGGCCGATGTCCGCTGCGGCGGTGGAAGGGATGTTCGACGTCAAGGTCGAGCAGGTCAACCTCGTCAACACCAAGGGCAAGGTGAAGTCTTTCCGTTTCCGCGCTGGCAACCGTCAGGGCAAGCGCAAGGCCTATGTGCGACTTGCCGATGGCCAGACCATCGACGTGTCGGCCAAGGCCTGAGCCAGGAGTTGAATTGAGATGGCACTGATCAACTCACAAGCCGACCTCGCCGGGACGTCGTGACGCGGTAAGCGTCCGCACCGAAGGTCTGCACAAGGGCGCCCCGTACGCGCCGCTGACCGAATCGCAGTCCAAGTCCGGTGGCCGCAACCATCAACGGTCGCATCACCGTGCGTCATCGTGGCGGCGGTCACAAGCAGCAGTACCGCATCATCGATTTCAAGCGCGACAAGGAAGGCATTGCCGCCAAGGTCGAGCGTATCGAATACGATCCGAACCGCACCGCGCACATCGCGTTGCTGTGCTACGCCGACGGCGAGCGCCGCTACATCATCGCGCCCAAGGGCGTGGTGGCCGGTGATCGCCTGGTGTCCGGCTCGGATGCGCCGATCAAGGCCGGCAACTGCCTGCCGCTGCGCAACATCCCGGTCGGGTCAGCACCATCCATTGCATCGAGATGAAGGCCCGGCAAGGGCGCGCAGATCGCCCGCAGCGCCGGCGCTTCGGTGCAGCTGGTGGCGCGCGAGTCCGGTTATGCCACGCTGCGTCTTCGCTCCGGCGAGATGCGTCGGGTGCCGATCGACTGCCGCGCCACCATCGGCGAAGTGGGCAACTCCGAGCACAGCCTGAAGAAGCTGGGCAAGGCCGGCGCCAAGCGCTGGCTCGGCATCCGTCCGACCGTTCGCGGTGTGGTGATGAACCCGGTCGACCATCCGCATGGCGGTGGTGAAGGCAAGACCTCCGGTGGCCGTCATCCGGTCAGCCCGTGGGGTACGCCGGCCAAGGGCTACAAGACCCGCAACAACAAGCGCACGCAGCAGTTCATCGTGCGTCGTCGCACCAAGTAACAGGAAACCGATCATGCCACGCTCTCTAAAGAAAGGTCCGTTCGTCGACCTGCACCTCGTAAAGAAGGTGGAAGCCGCCGTTTCCGCCAACAACAAGCGTCCGATCAAGACCTGGTCGCGCCGCTCGATGATCCTGCCGGAAATGGTCGGCTTGACCATCGCCATCCACAACGGTCGCCAGCACGTGCCGGTCCTGGTCAACGAGAACATGGTCGGGCACAAGCTCGGCGAGTTCGCGGTGACCCGTACCTTCAAGGGCCATGGCGGCGACAGGAAGGGCAAGTGATGAGCACCGAAGCCAAAGCGATCCTGCGCAGCGCCCGCATCTCGGCGCAGAAGGCCCGCCTGGTTGCCGACCTGGTCCGCGGTCTCCCCGTGGGCCGGGCCAGCGACGTGCTGCAGTTCACCAACAAGAAGGCCGCGGCACCTTGTCCGCAAGGTGCTGCTGTCGGCCGTCGCCAACGCCGAGAACAATCTCGGCGCGGACGTCGACGAGCTGAAGGTCTCGCGCATCTTCGTCGACGAAGGTCCGACGATGAAGCGCATGCAAGCCCGCGCCAAAGGCCGCGGTTCGCGCATTCTCAAGCGCACCAGCCACATCACTGTGGTTGTTGGTAACTGACCGGGGACAAAGACGATGGGTCATAAAGTTCATCCCACCGGTATCCGCCTCGGCATTGCCAAGGACTGGAACTCGAAGTGGTTCGCAAACAAGGGTGAGTACGCGCAGTACCTGGCGGCCGACCTCAAGGTTCGCGAGATGCTGTCGCAAGAAGCTCGCCGCAGGCCGGCATCTCCAAGATCCTGATCGAGCGTCCGGCCAAGACCGCCCGCGTGACGATTCACACCGCCCGTCCGGGCGTGGTGATCGGCAAGAAGGGCGAGGACATCGAGAAGCTGCGCAAGGAAGTCAGCCAGATGATGGGCGTTCCGGCGCACATCAACGTCAGCGAAGTGCGCAAGCCGGAGCTCGACGCGCAGCTGGTGGCCGAGTCGATCGCGCAGCAGCTCGAGCGCCGCATCATGTTCCGCCGCGCCATGAAGCGCTCGGTCGGCAACGCGATGCGCCTGGGCGCGCTGGGCGTGAAGATCAACGTCTCCGGCCGCTTGAACGGTGCCGAGATCGCCCGTTCGGAGTGGAGCCGCGAAGGTCGCGTGCCGCTGCATACGCTGCGTGCGGACATCGACTACGGCTTTGCCGAGGCGAAGACCACCTACGGCATCATCGGCATCAAGGTGTGGATCTACAAGGGCGAGATCTTCGATCTGGCCCAGGCCACCCAGGATGCGAAGGACGAGCAGTCGCAGCCGCGCCGTGATGGTGGCGAAGGTCGTCGTAACGATTCGCGTCGCGAGGCCGGTGACGGCCGCCGCGAGCGGACTGCGAAGTAAGGAGCGTTGCCATGTTGCAACCCAAGCGAACCAAGTACCGCAAGCAGTTCAAGGGCCGTAACGACGGTCTGGCCCAGTGCTCCAACCTCGTCAGCTTCGGCGAGTACGGCCTGAAGGCGACCACGCACGGCGCGCTCACCGCGCGCCAGATCGAGGCGGCCCGTCGTTGCATCACCCGCTTCGTCAAGCGCGGCGGCAAGTTGTGGATCCGCGTGTTCCCGGACAAGCCGATCACCAAGAAGCCGATCGAAGTGCGCATGGGCGCGGGCAAGGGCAGCGTCGAGTTCTGGGTCGCCCCGATCCAGCCCGGCCGCATGCTGTATGAAATCGAGGGCGTCGACGAGACGACGGCACGCGAGGCGTTCCGCCTGGCCGCCGCCAAGCTGTCGGTGCAGACCCAGTTTGTGACCCGGGCGGTGATGTGATGGCCACCAAAGAAATCAACAACAAGTCGGTCGAAGAGCTGAACCAGCATCTGCTGGACCTTCGCAAGGAGCAGTTCAACCTGCGCATGCAGAAGGGCTCCGGCCAGCTCAACCAGCCGCACCAGCTGCGCCGCGTTCGGCGCGACATCGCCCGCACGAAGTTCGTGCTCGGCGGCAAGAAGTAAGGGACGGCGGACATGAGCGACAACCAGGTTCAAGAACAGAAGAAGCAGGCGCGCACCCTCCAGGGCCGCGTGACCAGCAACAAGATGGACAAGACGGTCACCGTGCTGGTGGAGCGTCAGGTACAGCACTGGCTGCTCGGCAAGATCATTCGCCGTTCGACCAAGCTGCACGCGCAGGACGATCTCGGTGCCAACGAGGGTGACTTCGTGCGCATTGCCGAGTGCCGTCCGCTGTCCAAGACCAAGCACCACCGCGTGGTTGAAATCATCACGCGCGCCAACGCGTCTAAGGGAGGCATGCAGACATGATCCAGATGCAAAGCACGCTTTCCGCAGCGGACAACAGCGGCGCGAAGGAACTGATGTGCATCAAGGTGCTCGGTGGCTCCAAGCGCCGTTATGCCGCGATCGGTGACGTCATCAAGGTCACCGTCAAGGATGCGATTCCGCGCGGCAAGGTAAAGAAGGGTGAGGTGTACAATGCCGTGGTGGTTCGTACCGCCAAGGGTGTGCGCCGTCCCGATGGCTCGCTGATCCGTTTCGACGGCAATGCAGCGGTGCTCCTCAACAACAAGCTCGAGCCGATCGGCACCCGTATTTTCGGGCCGGTGACGCGCGAGCTGCGCAGCGAGAAGTTCATGAAGATCGTCTCGCTCGCGCCCGAAGTGCTCTGAGCGGAGATCACGACTATGAACCGTATCCGCAAGGGTGATCAGGTCCTCGTGATCACCGGCAAGAACAAGGGTCAGCGCGGCGACGTGCTGCGCGTTGACGGCGACCGCGTGGTTCGTGGCCAACGTGAACATGGTCAAGCGCCACACCAAGCCGAATCCGCAGGCCCAGCAGGCTGGCGGCATCGTCGAGCGTGAGGCCTCGATCCATATCTCCAATGTGCAGCTGTTCAACCCGGCCACCAACAAGGGTGAGCGCGTGGGCACCAAGACGCTCGAAGATGGGCGCAAGGTCCGCGTGTTCCGCTCGCAGTGGCGAACGGTGGACGCGTAAGGAACCGATGTCATGACGCGCCTTGAAACGTTTTACAAAGAGCGGTAATGTCCGAAGCTCACCGAGCGTTCGGCTACCAGAACGTGATGCAGGTTCCGCGCATCACCAAGATCACCCTGAACATGGGCGTGGGCGAGGCTGCCGGCAACAAGAAGATGCTGGACAATGCCGTTGCCGACATGGCCAAGATCGCCGGTCAGAAGCCGATCACGACCAAGGCGCGCGTTTCCGTGGCCTCGTTCAAGATCCGCGACGGCTGGCCGATCGGTTGCAAGGTCACCTTGCGCCGCGCCCAGATGTGGGAGTTCCTCGATCGTCTGATCAATGTCTCCCTGCCCGCGTACCCGCGACTTCCGCGGCGTGTCCGGCAAGGCGTTCGATGGCCGCGGCAACTACAACTTCGGCGTGAAGGAACAGATCATCTTCCCGGAGATCGATTTCGACCAGATCGACGCGATGCGTGGCATGGATATCTCCATCACCACCACCGCCAAGACCGACGACGAAGCCAAGGCGCTGCTCGAAGCGTTCGGCTTCCCGTTCCGCCACTGATACGCGAGAGATTCCATGGCCAAGACCTCAATGGTGAACCGCGATATCAAGCGGACCAAGCTCGTCAAGAAGTACGCCGCCAAGCGCGCCGAACTGAAGGCGATCGTGCTGAGCCCCACCGCCTCGTATGACGAGAAGATGGACGCGCAGACCAAGCTGCAGAAGCTGCCGCGCGATGCGAGCCCGGTTCGCCAGCGCACCCGTTGCGCGCTGACCGGTCGTCCGCGCGCCGTGTACGCCAAGTTCGGCCTCGGCCGCAACAAGCTGCGCGAAGCGACCATGCGTGGTGACGTGCCGGGTCTGCGCAAGGCCAGCTGGTAATACTGTTGCAAGGCGTCGCGGCCCGGCCTCGGCGTCCATGTTGCGAGGCGGCCCTGGCCGTTGTCCACGATGCGATTCCTGGCATCGATATTCGCCAATAGCCGGAAAAGCTGATACACTCGTCGGTCTGCGCAATGCAGGCTGACGTGTTTCGTCGGCTCACAATCTAGAATTGATTTCCGGTTTATATCGGATATCGGTGCACTCTGAAGGATTTTTTTCATGAGCATGACTGATCCCATCGCCGATCTGTTTACGCGCATCCGCAATGCCCAGCTCACGGGCAAGCCGGACGTAAGCATGCCGTCGTCGAAGTTGAAGGTGGCCATCGCCAACCTTCTCAAGAACGAGGGTTACATCCTCGACGCCAAGACCTCCAGCGAGGACGGCAAGCCGGTACTTGAGATCAAGCTCAAGTATTTCGAGGGCCGGCCCGCCATCGAGCGCATCTCCCGAGTCAGCCGTTCCGGCCTGCGCGTTTACCGCGGCAAGGACGAGCTGCCGAAGGTGCTCGGTGGCATGGGTATTTCGATCATTTCGACTTCGGCCGGTCTGCTGACCGACGCCCAGGCCCGTTCCAAGGGTCTGGGTGGCGAAGTCATCGGCCAAGTGGCATAAGGAGTCGCTACGATGTCCCGTGTTGCCAAACAACCGATTACCCTGCCCAAGGGTGTCGAGCTGACGATCGCCGACGCCGGCGTTTCCGTGAAGGGCCCCAAGGGCACCTTGTCCGTGCATGCCATTTGCCGGGTGTGTCCGTAGCCGTCGAATGACGGTGTCGCGCACGATCGTTCTCGCCGAAGGCGCCGACGACAAGTTCGGCGGTACCGCGCGTGCGCTGCTGGCCAACATGGTCAAGGGTGTGTCCGCCGGCTACGAGCGCAAGCTGGAGCTGGTTGGCGTGGGTTACCGCGCCTCGATGGCCGGCAAGGCCTTGAATCTGAGTTGGGTTTTTCCCATCCGGTGGTTTTCGAGACGCCCGAGGGCATCACCTCGAGACGCCCACCCAGACCGAGATGCTGATCAAGGGCGCCAACAAGCAGGCGGTGGGCCAGGTCGCGGCCAAGATTCGTGCGTTCCGCCCGCCGGAGCCCTACAAGGGCAAGGGTGTGCGGTTCGCCGGTGAGAAGATCACGCTGAAGGAAGCCAAGAAGGCCTGAGTACGCAGTCCTTGCGTGTGGAAGCGGTCGTCCATCGCCGCGCTATTCACAAGAACGCTGTCCTGCAGAACTAACGCCGATCCGCTTTCCAGGAATTATGACAATGAACAAGAACGAATCCCGCCTGCGCCGTGCCAAGTCCACGCGCTCGCACATCCGCAAGCTGGCCGTGGCGCGCTTGTCCGTGCATCGCACCGGCCAGCACCTGTACGCCCAGGTGTTCGACGCTTCCGGCACCAACGTCGTGGCTGCCGCCTCGACGCTGCAGAAGTCGGTCGCCGAGGGCCTGAAGGGCACCAAGAACCTGACCGCGGCTGCTGCCGTGGGCAAGGCGGTTGCCGAGCGCGCCCTGGCCGCCGGCATCGAGTCGGTGGCGTTCGATCGCTCCGGTTTCCGCTACCACGGTCGCATCAAGGCGCTGGCCGATGCCGCGCGCGAGGCTGGCCTGAAGTTCTGATTGACCCGGGGCAGGGTGCTGCGCGATCCCCACGTGTCACCTACAACTCTAAGCGGCAAAGCCGCAAGAAAAGTCCTGGACGGTCCAGGCATACGGATAGAGAACATGTCTTCTAACGATCGCGAAAATTCAGACGGCCTGCTCGAAAAGCTGATCGCCGTCAACCGCGTGGCCAAGACCGTCAAGGGTGGCCGCCAGATGAGCTTCACTGCGCTGACCGTGGTCGGTGACGGCGAAGGCAAGGTCGGCTTCGGTTATGGCAAGGCGCGCGAAGTGCCCGTCGCCATTTCCAAGGCGATGGAGCGCGCCCGCCGCCAGATGGTCGAGCATCGACCTCAACAACGGCACCCTGTGGTACGCCATCAAGGCCAACCACGGTGCGGCGCGTGTTTACATGCAGCCGGCCTCCGAGGGTACCGGCGTGATCGCCGGTGGCGCCATGCGTGCCGTACTCGAAGTGGTTGGCGTCAAGAACGTGCTGGCCAAGGCGGTCGGTTCGCGCAATCCGATCAACCTGGTGCGCGCCACGATCAAGGGTCTGCAGGCCATCGCCTCGCCGAAGCAGATCGCGGCCAAGCGCGGCAAGACCGTCGACGAGGTAATGGGCAATGGCTAAGAACTAACGAAACGGCGACCGACCGTGCGCGTGCGCCTGGTCAAGGGCCTGCGCGGTGTGCAGGCGCGTCACCGTCTGAGCGTGAAGGCGCTGGGTCTGGGCAAGCTCAACGATGTCCGTGAACTGAAGGACAGCCCGCAGGTCCGTGGACTGATCAACACGGTCTATTACCTGGTCCGGGTCGAGGAGTAATCATCATGCGTCTGAATGACATCAAGCCGGCCGCCGGTTCGCACAAGACGCGTCTGCGCGTCGGTCGCGGCATCGGTTCGGGCCTGGGCAAGACCGCCGGTCGCGGTCACAAGGGTCAGCACGCTCGCGCGGGCGGCACCCACAAGTTCGGTTTCGAAGGCGGCCAGATGCCGCTGCAGCGCCGGTTGCCGAAGGTCGGCTTCCGTTCGCTGAAGAAGGCCGAGAGCCAGCAGGTGTTCCTGTACCAGCTGGCCAACCTCAAGACCGACGTGATCGACGTGGTCGCGCTTCACCAGGCCGGCCTGATCGACAGCCGCGCCAAGAAGGTCAAGGTCGTCGCCAAGGGCGAGATCGGCCGCGCGGTGAAGCTCTCCGGTGTTCTCGCAACGGCTGGTGCCAAGGCCGCGATCGAGGCCGCCGGCGGTAGCGTGGAGTAATCGCGTGGCGGCAGCCAAGGGCAATGCGCTGGGCGCGATGGGGAAACTGACGGAGCTGCGCCAGCGCATCTTCTTCGTGATCGCCGCGCTGGTGGTTTACCGGTTGGGTTCGTTCATCCCGGTGCCTGGCGTCAATCCGGAAGCGATGAGCAACCTGATCCGCCAGAGCGGCGGCTTGCTGGACATGTTCAACATGTTCTCGGGCGGCTCGCTCTCCCGGTTTTCGGTGTTCGCGCTCGGCGTGGTGCCTTACATTTCGGCATCGATCGTGGTGCAGATGATGGGCTCGGTCATTCCCAGCCTGCAGCAGTTGCGCAAGGAAGGGGAGTCGGGCAAGCGCACGATGACCATGTACACGCGCTTCGGCACGGTCGGGCTGGCCGCCTTCCAGGCGTTCGGCATCGCCGTGGCGCTGCAGTCGCAGGTGGCCGCGGGCGGCGTACCGGTGGTCTACACCCCCGGTTTCGGCTTCGTGCTGTCGTCCATCGTCGGCCTGACAGCGGGAACCATGTTCCTGATGTGGCTGGGTGAGCAGATCACCGAGCGCGGCATCGGCAACGGCATTTCGCTGCTGATCTTCGCCGGTATCGTGGCAGGCCTGCCGGGCGCGGTGGTCAAGACCCTCAGCATGTCCAGCAATGGCGAGCTGTCGGTGTTGAAGCTGATCATGGTGGTGGCGCTGGTCCTGGCGGTCACCGCGTTCGTGGTCTTCGTGGAGCGCGCCCAGCGGCGCATCACCGTGAACTATGCGCGCAAGTCCGGCGGGCAGCGGGCGTACATGAACCAGACCTCGCACCTGCCGCTGAAGATCAACATGTCGGGCGTGATCCCGCCGATCTTTGCCTCCAGCCTGCTGATGTTCCCGGCGACGGCAGTGACCTGGTTCGGCACCGGCCATCAGGCGTTGTGGCTGCAGAGCCTGGTCGCAGGCGTTGAGCCCGGGCAGCCCGCTCTACGATATCGTCTACGCCGTGCTGGTGATTGTGTTCGCCTTCTTCTACACGGCGATCGTCTTCAACTCGCAGGAAACCGCGGACAACCTCAAGCGCTCCGGCGCGTTGATTCCGGGGATCCGCCCGGGTCGTGCCACCGCCAACTACATCGATGCGGTCATGACCCGCCTGACCGGTGTCGGCGCGTTGTACCTGGTGCTGGTCTGCCTGGTGCCGACGTTCATGCAGAACTACTGGCATGTGCCGTTCTATTTCGGCGGCACGTCGCTGCTGATCATCGTGGTGGTGGTCATGGATTTCACCGCTCAGGTGCAGGCGCACCTGGTCAGTCACCAGTACGACAACTTGCTCAAGAAGGCCAATCTCCGGCGCAACTAGTGGCTGCTGGTGCGGAAGAGGTAGGTCATAGTCGGGGAGTGCGGCGGCGCAGCAAAGGCCGCGGGGCTTTCCTGTTGGGGTAATTCAGGTTAAAATTGCGCGTTTACCGCGCACGAAACGCATCGGAGAAAGTACATCATGGCGCGCATTGCGGGTGTCAATCTGCCAGTCCAGAAGCATGTCTGGGTCGGCCTGCAGAGCATTTACGGGATCGGCCGCAGCCGGGCCAAGAAGGTCTGCGAAGCAGCGGGTGTGGTTTCGACCACGCCGATCAAGTCACTCAGCGAGGGCGAGGTGGAGAAGATTCGTCACGAAATCGGCAAGTACGTCGTCGAAGGCGACCTGCGTCGTGAAGTGGGCATGGCCATCAAGCGTCTGATGGATCTGGGCTGCTACCGCGGTCTGCGCCACCGTCGTGGCTTGCCGGTGCGCGGTCAGCGCACGCGTACCAATGCACGCACCCGCAAGGGTCCGCGTCGCGCGATCAGGAAGTAAACGGATTCCATTATGGCCAAGCCAGTCAAGACCAAGAAGAAGATCAAGCGCGTCGTCACCGACGCGGTCTGCCACGTGCAGGCTTCTTTCAACAACACCATCATCACCATCACCGATCGCCAGGGCAATGCCCTGTCGTGGGCGACTTCGGGCGGCGCCGGTTTCCGCGGTTCGCGCAAGTCGACCCCGTTCGCTGCCCAGGTTGCCGCCGAGAAGGCTGGCCGTGCGGCTGGCGACTACGGCGTCAAGACCGTCGAAGTGCGTATCAAGGGCCCCGGCCCGGGTCGCGAGTCGGCCGTGCGCTCGCTGAACGCGTTGGGCTACAAGGTGCTCAACATCATCGACGTCACGCCGATTCCGCATAACGGCTGCCGTCCCCCCAAGAAGCGTCGAGTCTAAGGAGCATACCCATGGCCCGTTATCGTGGAGCTACCTGCAAACTCGCCCGTCGTGAGGGTGCAGATCTCAGCCTGAAGAGCCCGGCGCGCGCGCTGGATTCCAAGTGCAAGCTGGAAAACAAGCCCGGCCAGCATGGCGCCAACAAGCGCATGCGCATGTCCGACTATGCCGTACAGCTGCGTGAGAAGCAGAAGGTCAAGCGCATCTATGGTGTGCTTGAGCGCCAGTTCAGCAACTACTACACCAAGGCGACCAACCTCAAGGGCAACACCGGTGAAAATCTGCTGCGTCTGCTCGAGAGCCGCCTGGACAACGTCGTCTATCGCATGGGTTTCGCGGTCACCCGCGCCCAGGCTCGCCAGCTGGTCGCCCACAAGGCGGTACTGGTCAACGGCAAGAAGGTCAACATCCCTTCCTACCAGGTGCGGCCGGGCGACGTGGTTGCGCTGACCGAGCGCGCCCGCACCCAGCTGCGCGTGCAGGAAGCCGCCACCGTGTTCGACACCATGGACCTGCGTCCGATCTGGGTCGAAGTGGACGCCAAGAAGTTCGCCGGCACGTTCAAGTCGTTGCCCGATCGCAGTGATCTGCCGTCGGACATCAACGAAGCCCTGATCATCGAGCTTTACTCGAAGTAATTTAACCGGAGCCTTGCATGGCAGTTTCGTCAACTAGTGTGCTGCGGCCTCGCGGCCTCAGCGTCGAGCAGCTCGGAGCGAATCGCGCCAAGGTTGTGGTGGAGCCGCTCGAGCGTGGTTTCGGCCACACCCTGGGCAACGCGCTGCGTCGCGTGCTGCTCTCCTCGATTCCTGGCAGCGCCATCATCGAGGTGGAAATCGATGGCGTGCTGCACGAATACACCACGCTTGAGGGTCTGCAGGAGGACGTGATCGAAGTCCTGCTCAACCTGAAGGACGTGGCCATTCGTCAGCATTCCGGCGACGAGGTCACCCTGACCCTGTCCCGAAGGGCAAGGGCGTGGTCACGGCCGGCGACATCGTCGTCGACCACTCGGTGGAGATCATCAACCCCGAGCACGTGATCTGCCACCTGACCAAGGACATCACCCTCAACATGCGCCTGAAGGTGCGTCGCGGCGTCGGCTACCAGCCGGCCAGCACGCGTCAGCATCCGGATGACGAGGCGCGTCCGATCGGTCGCCTGCAGCTGGACGCCTCGTTCGCGCCGGTACTGCGCGTGGCCTACGAGGTCGATGCGGCCCGTGTGGAACAGCGCACCAATCTCGACAAGCTGGTGCTGGATATCGAGACCAACGGCACCATCGGTGCCGAGGACGCGGTTCGCAAGGCTGCCGAGATCCTCAACGATCAGCTGTCGGTGTTCGGCGATTTCTCGCGTCGCGAGAGCGATCGACAGCGCTGCGAGAAGAGCGGCTTCGATCCGTTGCTGCTGCGTCCGATCGACGATCTCGAGTTGACCGTGCGTTCGGCCAACTGCCTCAAGGCCGAGAGCATCTACTACATCGGCGATCTGGTACAGAAGACCGAGGTCGAGCTGCTCAAGACGCCGAACCTGGGCAAGAAGTCGCTGACCGAAATCAAGGACGTGCTGGGCGGCCGTGGTCTGGCGCTGGGCATGAAGCTTGAGAACTGGCCGCCGCCGGGCCTGTCGCACGGCATGCAGCTGGGCTGATTGTTTTTGTTGCGACTGTCGGGTCGCGGCTATTGCGACCGTGCGAGGGTTGTCTGTGCGATCGACTTGATCGCTGCCCAAGCAAGGCGACGACCGGGCGCGTGAAGCGCTCCGGTCGGACGCCACAAGCAGCCTCCATGGCTGCGCTCCTCAATGAAAGTCCGCATCAGTACGGGCTTTTCTAATAAGCGGGTAACCGCGGAGAGGTCGGCACATACGCCGGCTTTTCCATAACAACAGACTTAAGAGAGACTTTCCGTCATGCGTCACAGAAGTCCGGCCGCAAACTCAACCGCACCAGTTCGCACCGCGAAGCGATGTTCAAGAACATGGCCTCGTCGTTGTTCAAGCACGAGCTGATCCGCACCACCCTGCCGAAGGCGAAGGAACTTGCGCCGCGTCGCCGAGCCGCTGATCACGCTGGCCAAGGACCGATGGCGTTGCCAATCGTCGTCTCGCCTTCGCGCGCCTGCGCGACAAGGAAGCGGTGGGCAAGCTGTTCGTCGAGCTGGGTCCGCGTTACCGCGAGCGCGCCGGTGGCTACCTGCGCATCCTCAAGTGCGGCTTCCGCCCCGGCGACAATGCGCCGATGGCGTACGTCGAGCTGGTCGATCGCCCGCAGACTGCTGCCGTCGAAGCCGAGTAAGTCCGAACGAGACAGTGGCCCTCCGGCCGCGTTGCCAAAGCCCTGGCCGGGAAACCGACCGGGGCTTTTTGCTGTTTGGCCACGCGGCCGGCGCGATGCAGGCCGCCGCTCCGTTGTATCGCCGTCGGGTTCCGGTGCTGCTGGCACGGCTCAGGCCAGTGGTGTTCGCGCGGGCACCACTGCGCGCGGCATGCGCGCTTCCCGCCGCCTGCTGACAGGCGCCACGGGAGCAGGTAATGTCGTGGTTTCTGCAACGCAACAAAAATATTTCGATGAATCCGCTGCGCTGGTCCTACCGTCTGGTTTTTCTTTCCGGGTTCCTGATCTGCGCCGGGTTGCTCGGCTTCGCGCTCTACGCCGAGCACGTGCTGGGGTTGATTCCTTGCCCGTTGTGCGTGTTCCAGCGCATTGCCTTCCTGGTCATGGCGTTGTTCTTCCTCCTTGGCGCAATGCATGCGCCGGGCGGCCGGCTGCGCTGGCTCTACACCGGTGGCGTACTGCTGGGGGCGTTGTGGGGTGTGGCGGTGGCCGGTCGGCACTTGTGGCTCCAGGCGCTGCCCGCCGACCAGGTCCCATCGTGCGGTCCCGGGCTGGGCTACATGCTCGATGCCTTTCCTTTCGCCAAGGTCCTGAAGTTGGTGTTCACCGGCTCCGGGGAGTGTGCCAAGGTCGAGCCGGTGTTCGGTTTGCCGATGCCTTTCTGGACCTTGCTCTGGTACGTCCTGTTGTCGGCATGGGCGTTGCTGGCCACCATCCGCAGGAGAACCTGACATGGCCGCCCGTAGCCAATCCGTTTCGCCCGGTTCCACCCAGGGCGGCAGCCCGCTGTGGGCGCCGGATTCCTGGCAGGCCAAGCCGGCCCTGCAGCAGCCGCGCTATCTGGACCAGGCCGAGTTGGCGCGCGCGACCGCGCAGCTGGCAGGCCTGCCGCCACTGGTGACCTCGTGGGAGGTGCTGGCACTGCAGCAGGCACTGGCCGAGGCACAGGACGGGCAGCGCTTTCTGCTGCAGGGTGGCGACTGCGCCGAAAGTTTCGGCGACTGCACCAGCCCGGTCATTTCCAACCGGCTCAAGGTGCTTCTGCAGATGAGCCTGGTGCTGGTGCACGGCCTCAAGCGTTCGGTGCTGCGCGTGGGCCGCTTTGCCGGACAATACGCCAAGCCGCGCTCGGCCGACACCGAGACCCGCGATGGCGTCACCCTGCCCAGTTTCCGCGGTGACGTGGTGAACGGCCCGGCGTTCACCGCGGAGGCCCGTCGGGCCGATCCGCAGCGGCTCCTGCAGGCGCATGCGCACTCCGCGCTCACCATGAATTTCGTTCGTGCATTGATCGATGGCGGCTTCGCCGATCTGCGGCATCCGGAATATTGGGACCTGGCCTGGGTGGAGCATTCTCCATTGGCAGCGGAGTACCGGCAGATGGTTGCCGGCATCGGCGATTCGCTGCGTTTCATGGAGACCCTGGCTGGCCCGATCGCGAGTTTTTCGCGGGTGGACTTCTTCACCTCGCACGAGGCCCTGTTGCTGCATTACGAGCAGGCACTGACCCGCCAGGTGCCACGCAATCCAGGCTGGTTCAATCTGTCCACGCATTTCCCCTGGATCGGCATGCGCACCGCCGCGCTGGACGGTGCCCACGTGGAATACTTCCGCGGCATCCGCAATCCGGTCGCGGTAAAGATCGGGCCTGGCGTCACGCCGGAGCAACTGCTTCCGCTGATCGATGCACTGAACCCGGACGAAATCCCCGGACGGCTGACGCTGATCCATCGCATGGGCAATGCCCAGGTGGCCCGCGCGTTGCCGCCGCTGCTGGAGGCGGTCAAGCGGGAAGGCCGACGCGTGCTGTGGGTGGCCGACCCCATGCACGGCAATACCGAGAGCACGTCCAACGGTTACAAGACGCGCCGCTTCGACAATATCCGCGGGGAGCTGGAGCAGGCGTTCGACATCCATGCAGCTGCGGGGACCTACCTGGGGGGTGTCCATCTGGAACTCACCGGCGAGGACGTCACCGAGTGCATGGGCGGCGCGCGCGATCTGTCCGAGACCGACCTGCATCGTGCCTACAAGTCGATGGTCGATCCACGGTTGAATTACGAACAGTCGCTCGAACTGGCGATGCTGATCGTACGCAAGTCCACTGGCCAAGCCGGCCGCCCGACCCAGTAGGAACGTCGACCCGCGCCGTAGCGCACGCGCCGGCCGTCGTTGGCGGCAGCGGCCGACGTGGTCTCCAGGCTGGACAAGAGGCCTGCCGTGCGGGGTGGATGGTCGTCGCCATGCGGTTCGTGGCAGCGCTCGCGAGCGCCATCCTTTTCGATGGCCGCGGACACGACCGGCGGCCAGGCCTCTGAACTTCTTGGCATGGCCGGCCGCGGCGCAGCGGCCGTGGCTGACTGGGTCGTTGCGGCCGTTCTAGGGATGGTCTGATCAACCAGACGTAGGCGGCATGATGCTCAAAAGGCCGGCAGGGTGTGTCGTGCGGCGCCGGGCAGACTGGCCGTCTGTTCAAGCCGCGCGGCGCAGCATGGCGGCCTTTTGAACATCACCCCTTTCTGCATGGTTCTCGGTCGGTTGGGGCCGATTCTGTTTGTCCACAGGCCTTCCTCGCTCCTCAAAGCTGTGACCATCCATGGTCACTCCCCGCGTGCGGGGCGCCGCCTCGACAGACGCCCGCTCTGCCTTCATCGCCACCCCTGTGCCCTGCGAACAAACTGAATCGGTGACGCCTGCGCCTGCTTGATCAGAGCATCCCTAGGGTCGGCACTCCGTACAGGGAACGGCGCTGCGAAGGAATTTCGGTGCCTGCCATTTCGGACCGTGCTGCTCGAAGCTGTAGGCAATGGAGATCAGGGTCGGCTCGCTCCACTTCGCGCCGAACAGCACGATGCCGACCGGCAGTCCGTGCGCCAGCCGGGTGGGCACGGTGATCGAGGGGTAGCCAGCCACTGCGGCCGGTTGCGACGCGCCGCCGACGGTGGGATCGCCGCTGACGATGTGATCGCCCAGCACCAGGTCGGTGGTGAAGGCCGGTCCCCAGGACGGCGCCAGCAGCGCGTCGAGATGATCCTTGGCCAGAGCCGCATCGATGCCTTCCGGCCCGGACAGTCGCTTGGCCTTGGCCAGTGCCTGCAGATAGGCCGGGTCGGTCAGGGGGCCCTTGGCCTGCGCCTGTTCGAACAGCTCCTGCCCGAACCAGGGCATCTCTGTTGCGCGCTCGCGCTGGTCGAAGGCGATCAGGTCGGCCAGGCTCTTCACCTTCAGACTGCGGGCGGGATGCCAGGTAGGCGTTGATGTCGTGCTTGAATTCGTAAAGCAGCACGGTCATTTCCGGCTCGCCCAGCTCCGACAGGTGCGGCACCGTCACCGGGTCGACGATGGTCGCGCCCTGCGCCTTCATGATCGCGATCGCCTGTTCCAGGGCACGGTCGGCATTGGGCTCGGCGCCGGCCATCTGGCGCACCACGCCGATGCGCTTGCCCTTGAGGCCATCGGGGTCGAGAAAGCGGGAGTAGTCGGTGGCGTGCTGGTCCGCTTCGGCGGTGGCAGGGTCACGCGGGTCGCTGCCGGCGATGACGCTGAGCAGGGCGGCCGCGTCGGCAACGTTGCGTGCCATCGGGCCAGCAGTGTCCTGGCTGTGGCTGATCGGCACGATGCCGCTGCGACTGACCAACCCCAGGGTCGGCTTGATGCCGACGATGCCGTTGAAGGCCGCCGGGCAGATGATCGAGCCATCGGTCTCGGTGCCGATGGCCACCGTGGCCAGGCCGGCGGCGACCGCTGCTGCCGGAGCCGGCGCTGGATCCGCACGGGTTCCGATCGAGCACGTAAGGATTGCGGGTCAGCCCGCCGCGCCCGCTCCAGCCGCTGCTGGCATGGTTGGAGCGGAAGTTGGCCCATTCGCTGAGGTTGGTCTTGCCCAGGATCAGCGCGCCGGCCTTGCGCAACCGTGCAACCAGGCCAGCGTCCCGTGGTGCGGGCGCGTCGGCCAGCGCCAGCGAGCCGGCCGTGGTGAGCATGCGGTCGCCGGTGTCGACGTTGTCCTTGAGCAGGACCGGGATGCCGTACATCGGTCCGCGCGGTTGCGCGTTGCCGCGCGCCTGATCGAGCTTGGCGGCCAGCGACAGCGCGTCGGGATTGAGTTCGATCACCGAGTGCAGCGACGGCCCGCTGCGGTCGATCTGGCGAATCCGCTCGATGAATTGCCGGGCCAGCGCACGACTGCTCAGGCTGCCCGCATCCATGCGCTGCTGCAGCTGGGCGATGGAGGCCTGGTAGGCGGGAGGTGGTGCAGCGGTCGCTGCGGAGGCCAGGGTCATGCTGAAGGTGACGGCAAGCGCTATCGGCAGGCGTTTCACGGCGATCTCCGGTGCGATGGGCGATGGTGGGCGGACGTCCGCCGCCGCACTGCGCAGCATAGCGCGCGTTTGACTGGCGGGCCCATGATCATCCGCCACACGGAGCGGTTTCTTGCCAGGACCCTATAATCATGAAGATGACGACATCCTCCAGGCCCGTTCCCGAACCATCCGCCGGCCGGTCGGCCGCTGCCGCATGGCTGACCGCCATGCTCGCGCTGCTCGCCACGGCTGTTCCAGCCGCTCAAGCCCCCCCGCCGGCGGTGCCGCATACGCTGCAGCAGCGTATCGCCGCCTGTACCTCGTGCCATGGCGTGCACGGCGAGGGGACGCCCCGGAGCGGCTTCTTCCCGCGGTTGGCGGGCAAGCCGGCCGGGTACCTGGCGCGACAGCTGCAGAACTTCCAGGCCGGTCTTCGCAGCTACGCCCCGATGGAATACGCCGTGCGTGGCCTGAGCCCGGAATACCTGCGCGAGATCGCCGAGTACTTCGCGCAGCAGGACGTGGCCTACGCACGTTCGCCGGTCCCGGAAGTTTCGGCCGGCACGATGCAGCGGGGCCGGCAACTGGCAACCCAGGGCGACCCGGCGAGCAAGGTACCGGCCTGTGCCAGCTGTCATGGCAGCGCGCTGACCGGGGTCGAGCCGGACATTCCCGGCCTGGTCGGTCTGCCCTACGACTACATCAGTTCCCAGCTTGGCTCCTGGCGCACCGGTACGCGGTCCGCGCTGGCGCCGGACTGCATGGCCGAAGTGGCCCACCGGCTGACGGCTGCTGACATCACCGCCGTCGCGGCCTGGCTGGCCAGCCACCAGGTGCCGCCTGACGCCCACGCGCAGCCGGAGGGCTCGGTTGACCCGCCGCTGCAGTGTGGCGTGCTGCAAAAGCCGGAGGCGCACTCATGAAAAAGGTATCGATCGCGCTGATTGCGCTGCTTGGCGCAGTGGTCCTGATCGCGGCGTGGCTGACACTGGGCCGGCATGGCGATACGCCGTCCGTCCTGGCGCGCGGCGGTGGTGTGGACGGGGTGCCGTTGAAGGATCCGGCGCTGATCGAGCGCGGCGAGTATCTGGCCCGGGTCGGCGATTGCGCCGCCTGTCATACCGCGCGTGGCGGGGCCGCCTTTGCCGGCGGCCGTTCGCTGGCGACGCCGTTCGGCGAAGTGCCGGCTCCCAACCTGACCCCGGACGGTGCCACCGGCATCGGTGGCTGGACCTTTGACCAGTTCTGGCAGGCGATGCACCTGGGGAAGGGCCCGGATGGTCGTTTGCTGTATCCGGCGTTCCCCTATACCTCCTACACCCGGGTCAAGCGCCAGGATGCGATGGCGATCTTCGCCTACCTGCAATCGCTGCCGCCGGTGCACCGGGAAGACCAGCCTGCCACGATCCGTTTCCCTTACAACCTGCACGCCAGTCTGGTGGCCTGGCGCCAGCTCTATTTCAAGGAAGGCACCTTTATCCCCGATCCCGACCGTTCGGCCCAATGGAACCGTGGTGCCTACCTGGTCCAGGGCCTGGGGCACTGCAACGAATGCCACGTGGCGCGCGACTCGCTCGGAGGTGCCGCCGGTGGATTGCCGCTGTCCGGGGGGCGGATCCCGGTACAGGACTGGTACGCGCCGGACCTGAGCACGGGCGACAACGGCGGCCTGCAGGGTTGGCGCGAGCGTGACATCGTCGATCTGCTGCGCACCGGCATGTCCTCGCGCGGGGCCGCATTCGGGCCGATGGCCGAGGTCGTCTCGCAGAGCACGCAATACCTGCAGGACGAGGACCTGCAGGCGATCGCCAGCTACCTGGGGTCGTTGCCGCCTCGTCCGGCGCCGGCACCTGCGGACAACGCACCATCGGCGTCCACGTCGGCCTCGGTCGATCGGGGCTCGCAGCTGTATGCCAAGCGCTGCGCCGACTGCCATGGGCTTGGTGGCAAGGGAGTGGCGGCGGTCTATCCGCCGCTGGATGGCAACTCCTCGCTGACCGAACCGACCGGGATCAACGCGATCCGGATGGTATTGCTCGGAGGCTTCGCGCCGACCACCGAGGCCAACCCGCGCCCGTACTCGATGCCCCCTTATGCCCAGCAACTGGACGACCAGCAGGTGGCCGACGTGGTCAGCTACATCCGCCAGGCGTGGTCCAACCACGCGCCGCCGGTACAGCAGCGCGACGTGGCCGCGTACCGGCACACGCCATCGCAGTAGCGTGCCGGTCGGTGGCCACGGGAACGTCAGTCCTCGCGGCGTCCCGGTAGCAGCGCCAGGAACTCTCGCCGCAGCGCCGGGTCGCGCAGGAACGACCCACGCATCACGCTGTTCACCATGCGCGCCTGATCCTCCTCCACCCCGCGCCAGTGCATGCAGTGGTGCTCGGCCTCGAGCACCACGGCCAGGCCGTCGGGCCTGAGCCGCTGTTCGAGCAGGTTGGCGATCTGCGCCACGGCCTCCTCCTGGATCTGCGGGCGGCGCATGATCCAGCGAATCAGGCGACTGTACTTGGACAACCCGATCAGGTTGGAGTGTTCGCTGGGCATCACGCCCACCCAGACCCTGCCCATGATCGGGCAAAGGTGATGCGAGCAGGCGCTGCGCACGCGCAGCGGACCGATCAGCATCAGTTCGTCCAGGCGCTCGGCATTGGGAAATTCGGTGACCGCCGGCGCGTCCTGGTAGCGGCCGGCGAAGACCTCGCGCAGGTACATCCGCGCCACCCGCTCGGCGGTCTGGCGAGTGTTGTGGTCGTTGTCGACGTCGATCACCAGCGAGCGCAGTACCGCCTGCATGCGACCGGCAACCTCCTCCTGCAACTGCTCCAGTTCGCCCTCGCGCAGGTGGGTGGCAATGTTGTCGTTGGCGTGGAAGCGCGTGCCACTGGCCAGCAGGCGCTCACGGATGCGCTGCGATACCGGGGCACAATCATCGAATCTTTCGCTGCCGGGCAGGGCGTGGATGGGTTGACTCACGAGTTTGCTCCGGAGGAACGGGCAGGGGTCGGATGGGTGGCCGGCGTGGCGGGCAGTTCGTGTTGCCAGCCCTCCTCGCGCGCAATGCGCTCCAGCGCCGTCTCGAACAGCGCGCGTGCGCGGCTGGAGACGTCGCCCAGGTAGCGATGCAGCGCGGCGTCCGAGGGCGAGCGCGAAACGCAGGCGTCGCTGTACTGTTCGAACGCGGACAGCTGCAGGATCAGTTCGGCCACGTGCCGTGGGCATTCGCAGGCGAGGACCGACGAGCGACGCCCGATCCGCGCCAGTACCTCGTCGCTGTAGCGGGGCGCACGCCGGCCCCAGCCGGCACCCGCGGGCACGGTGCGCGAAGGCACCTGCCGCAGCAGGCCGCGCAGGTCCAGGCTGTTCAGCGTTTCGCGGTGCATGCGTACGCCGGCCATGGCCAACGTATGGACGGCCGCGCTGGTGCCGAAGGTGTACACCACCGCGACGCTTGCGGCGCTGCAGCGGTCGGCCAGCGACAGCACCTGCTGGGCGATTTCCGGATGCAACGTGGACACATGCACCATCAGCGCGTCGGTCGGCCCGGCCGGTGGCGCGCCAAGGGCCGCGGCAAGATCGTCGAACGCGCATTCGGCCGGTATTGGCAGGCCTTCGGCTTCCAGTCGCTGGGCAAAGTCGCGTCCCACCACCACCCTGCGTGCGGTATCGGCCTGGACCGACACCTGCGGCCGTACCCGCGCCGGCAGCGGTGCGCTGGCCAGCCGTTCGAGCTGGGCCTGGCCCAGCGTTGCCAGCGTGCTGATCGCGTGTCCCTCCTCCACCAGCTGTTTGATCAGCGCCAGGCGCTGCACGTCGCGCGTCGAGTACAGGCGCTGGCCGCTTGGCGATTTGCGCGGGCTGATCACGGCGTAGCGGCGCTCCCAGATCCGCAAGGTGTTGACCGGCATGTTGGCCAGCCGGGCGGCGGCGCTGCTGCGGTAGCGTGGGGTATCGAGGTCGTCCTGCATCATGGATGGCCCTTGCGTGGCTTTTGACTCGTCATGTCGCGGATTGTATCGCGATTGCATGCCTGTTGAATCGGGTGTGCGGCACATGGAGGCGAGTATTGACACAATGACTTCAGAATGAATCGGATATGTCGGTGGGCGCTACCTTTACCGCAGCAAACGGACCTGTTCGCCCAGCGCCAGCCACGGCTCCCATTGCCAGTGGCCGCGCGCCTGCCCGGAGGGCGAAGGCAAGACCACCACCTGGCTGCCAGCCAGTGTCTCCGCCTGCGGTCCGTAGTCGACCGCGCGCCGGCCCAGCGCGGCACGCGCGGCCGCCTTGCTGGTGAAAGCCAGTACCGCCGGCGCAAAGTGCGCGATCCTGGCGCGCAACCCGTCCGCATCGAAGGCGTCGGGCGGGAGCTGATCGTCATTGCCGCTGTGGTGCTTGGCCAGGTCGGTCAGTCCGATGCCCAGTCCCGGCAGCAGGGGGAACTCGGCCGGCAGCAGTAGTCGCGGGGTCAGGCCGGCGGCGAACAGGGCACGCCAGAACAGGTTGCCCGGATGGGCGTAGTAGGCCCCTTCCGCGGCCGAGCGCCTGCCTGCCGCCGTGCCGCAGAACACCAGCTTCAGCCCGGGCTGCAACAGGTCCGGCAGGACCGGCTGTTCACGCGCGGTGGGCATGGTCCAGCAGGAAGTCGGTGAACTGAAAGCGCTCGTCGCGCAGCACCGACTCGCCGCGGTGCAACCCGATGGGCTGACTGAACAGGGGGCCGGCATGGGTGAGCGTGTGGAACTCGCCGCGTTCGCCGCACGGGTCCACGCCGGCGGGCAGGTCGTCGAGCAGGGCGCGGTCGAAACCGCGGCCGCAGTAGTCGGCGTCCAGTTGCTGCGTATCCACGCAGCAGAGCACCGCACGGTGGCCTTCGGCGACGAACCGGCGCGACAGCGCAGCGGTGTCCTCGCCCCAGATCGGGAACAGCGCCCGCCACTGCGCGCGACCGAGCTGGCGCACCCGGTAGTCGCGTACGTCCTGCAGGAACAGGTCGCCGAACGCGCAGTGCCGGATGCCCGGCCAGCGCCGGCGCGCCTCGACCAGCGCCTGCTCGTGCGCCGCCTCGTAGGCCTCGTTGCTGCCGGGCCAGTCCATCGGTACCTCCAGCAGCGGCAGGCCCAGTGCCGCGGCCTGGGCCTGCAGGACTTCGCGCCGGATGCCATGCATCGCGACGCGCTGGTAGGTGCGGTTGATCGTGGTCAGCAGGCCGACCACCTGCCAATGCGGATCGGCCCGCAGGCGTGCCAGAGCCATCAGGCAGTCCTTGCCGCCGCTCCAGGCAAGCAGGGTGGGGGTGGCGTCGGTAGCGGGCTTCATCGCGCCTACTCTAGCGCGTGGGCGAGGCGTGCTGAACGACCCGCTCATCGGCCGCCCACGCGATTTGTACGTCGGGGCGGGCAGGCTCGGTGCGATGACGGCGTCGCTGGCACATCTTTGGGAGCACCAGCCCTGGTTGCGTCTGGGGGTGATGGTGGTACTCGCGCTGTTGCTGGCCACCGTGCTGCACCGGTTGGTGCGTGCCGGACTGGTGCGGCTGGCGCGTGGCCACCCGCTGGCCACCGACATGCTGCAACGCGCCCGCGCGCCGATGCGTTGGCTGGTGCCGCTGATCGTGCTTGCGCTCCTGTTGCGCGCCTCGCCCGAGGCGGTGGCGCTGGGAGTGACCGGTCCGGCCGAGCATGTATTGCTGGTGGCCTTGATCGGAGCAGCCACCTGGCTTGGCGTCCGTTGCATCGACACGGTCGAGGCGTCCTTCACCCGCCGCTTCCCGGTGGACGCCGCGGATAACCTGCGCGCCCGCCGCGTGCTTACCCAGGCGCGCGTGCTCGGGCGCTCATCCAGCGTCGTGCTGGTGCTGATCGGCCTGGCTGCGGCGCTGATGACCATTCCGGGCGTTCGCCAGATCGGCGCCAGCCTGCTGGCTTCGGCCGGACTGGCCGGTCTGGCCGTGGGGTTGGCGGCCAAGCCGGTCCTGAGCAACCTGATCGCCGGACTGCAGATCGCGCTGACCCAGCCGATCCGATTGGACGACGTGGTGATCATCGCCGGCGAGTGGGGACGCATCGACGAAATCACCGGCACCTACGTGGTGGTCCGCATCTGGGACCAGCGCCGGCTGGTGGTGCCGCTGAACTGGTTCATGGAGAACCCGTTCCAGAACTGGACGCGGACCGGCTCGGAGTTGATCGGCTCGGTGTTTCTTTGGCTGGACTATGGCGTCCCGTTGCAGCCTTTGCGCGACGAACTCAGCCGCCTGTGCGAACAGGCGCCGGACTGGGACCGGCGTGTCTGCGTGCTGCAGGTGACCGATACCAACGAGCGCGCGATGCAGGTCCGCGCGCTGGTCAGCTCGGCCGATTCGGGGCGCAACTGGGACCTGCGCTGCATGGTCCGCGAGGGTCTGCTGGCCTGGGTCCAGTCCCACCACCCCGGTGCGCTTCCCCGGCTTCGTGGCGAGTTGTGCGGGGCTGACAGGAGCGATCCGGATGCGCATTCCGGGTCGGCGCCGCGACCGACACCTCCCACCCAGCACAGTCCCACCGCCGAGGATGGCGGGCCAAGGGATGCCGGCCGGCGGCCGGAGTAGGGCCAGGCAACCGGCAGGTCGAGACGATCTGCTTGCCGTGTTCGCGGCACTCGTCGGCGTCTCTTGCGCTGACATGTCGGCTGCGGAAGGTGTCGCCCCCACCCAGCCACGGTCGTGTGCGCTGTGCATCGACAGCCTGCGCATGCAACGGCTATAAAGATTGCCTGCCTTTGGGGAATGCCGGTGAGTGAAGAAATCCTTATCAACGTCACGCCGCGGGAAACCCGCGTGGGCGTGGTCGAAAACGGCATGTTGCAGGAAGTCCACGTCGAAAGAGCCTCCAGGCGTGGCTACGTGGGCAATGTCTACAAGGGGCGGGTGCAGCGGGTCATGCCCGGCATGCAGGCGGTGTTCGTGGAGATCGGCCTGGAGCGGGCCGCCTTCCTGCACGCCTCGGACGTCCTTCGTCCGGCGCTGCCCGAGGGCGACGTGGCCGGCAATGGCCACGGCCACCACGGCCCGGTGCCGTCGATCAGCGAGCTGGTGCACGAAGGCCAGGAGATCGTGGTGCAAGTGGTCAAGGACCCGATCGGCACCAAGGGCGCACGCCTGTCCGCCCACCTCTCGATACCGTCGCGCTACCTGGTGCTGCTGCCGCACGCCCGTACCCTGGGCATCTCGGCCAAGATCGAGGACGAGGCGGAGCGCCAGCGCCTGAAGGACGTGCTCAACCCGCTGATCGGCGAGAACCCGCTCGGCTACATCGTGCGCACCAATGCCGAAGGCCAGAGCGCCGAATCGCTGGCGTTCGACGTCACCTACCTGGGCAAGGTCTGGCGCGTGGTGCAGGAAAACATCGCCAAGGCCAAGGTTGGCGAACGCGTCTACGAAGAGCTCTCGCTGCCGCTGCGCAGCCTGCGCGACATGCTCGACGAGGACATCGAGAAGGTGCGGGTCGATTCCCACGAGACCTACGACAAGGTGGTGAAGTTCGTGCACAAGTTCATGCCCAGCCTGGACGACCGGGTTGAGCACTACGTGGGCGAGCGGCCGATCTTCGACCTGTATGGCGCCGAGGACGAGATCCAGCGGGCGCTGAAGAAAGAGGTGCCGCTGAAATCCGGCGGCTACCTGATCGTCGATCAGACCGAGGCGATGACCACCATCGACGTCAATACCGGTGGCTACCTGGGGACCCGCAACCTGGAGGAGACGGTCTACCGCACCAACCTGGAGGCGGCCCAGGCCGCCTCGCGCCAGCTGCGACTGCGCAACCTCGGCGGGATCATCATCATCGACTTCATCGACATGACCGACGAGGAGCACAAGCGCCAGGTCATCCGCATGCTGGAAAAGGGCCTGGCCCGCGACCATGCCAAGACCACGGTGTACCCGATGTCCGCGCTGGGGCTGGTCGAGATGACCCGCAAGCGCACCACCGAAAGCCTGGAACGGCAGTTGTGCGAGCCGTGCCCGGCCTGCGGCGGTCGTGGCACGCTGAAGACCGCCGAGACGGTCACCTACGAGATCTTCCGCGAGATCACCCGCGCGGTGCGCCAGTTCAACGCTGCGCAACTGCTGGTGATGGCCAATCCGGTGGTGGTCGGCCGGATCCTGGAGGAAGAGTCCACCGCGGTGGCCGAACTGGAGGAGTTCATCTCCAAGAGCATACGCTTCCAGTCCGAGGAACATTATTCGCAGGAACAGTTCGATGTCGTGTTGTTGTGAACCCGGCACGGGTCACGGGAAGTGAGTGCAACCGGACGGACAAGACACGCGCTGCGACTGGCGCGCGTGGCGGGCTGGTGCGCCGGCATCACGGTGATCGCGCTGGCGGTACTGGTGGCTTTGGCGCAACTGCTCCTGCCGCTGCTGGCGCAACATCCGCAGTGGGTGGCGCAACAACTTAGCCAGCGTCTGCAGCGGCCGGTGAGCTTTGCCTCGATGGAAGGGCGCTGGCAGGGCTCCGGCCCATTGTTCGTCCTGCGCGACGTGAACATCGGCAGCCGCAACGGTGGTGCCGCCCTGCACCTGCCGCGGTCGGAGCTGAAGATCGACTTCGGCGGCTGGTTGCTGCCCTCGCGCCAGCTGCTCGACCTGCGCGTGCGCGGCCTGCAGCTCGACCTCGGTCACGATCGCTCCGGGCGCTGGCATGTGGACGGGGTCGGTGCCGCCGGAGGCCCGAGCGGCCGCCCGATATCATTGGGCCCGGTCTCGCTGGGTATTCGCCTGAGCGACCTGCACGTACGAATCACCGACCAGGCCACCGGCAAACAGTACCGCCTGGTCGCCGAGCAACTGCGCCTGAGCAGCCAGGGCGAGCAGGTGCGCGTGGGCCTGCTGCTCAGGCGCCAGGGAGCGGCCGGACTATGGCGGGGCGCGGGACGTTTCCGGACCGACGGCAGCAGCGGGCAACTGTGGCTGTCCGGCGCCCGCGCCGATCTGCCTGCCCTGCTGGGCGACGTGCCGGTCGCAGGCTATGTCGCCAAGGGCGGCAGTGGCGACGTGTCGGTCTGGCTGGACTGGAGCCAGGGGCGCATCGTGCACGCCACCGCGCGCGTGGACCTGTCCGGCGTGGCCATTGCCAGCGACAGCGGCATGTCGGTGTCGGTGCCTCAGCTGCACGGGCTGGCCTCGCTGCAACGCGAAGCCGATGGTTACAGCGTGCGCTGGGCCGGTGCCGATGGTGGCGCACTGTTGGCCGTGCTGGGCCGCGACCATGCTGGCGCGCGCCGGCTGCAGATCAGTGCTCGCCAGTTGAAGGTCGCGCCGCTGTTGCCCTGGCTGGCACTCAAGCCGGGTCTGCCGCACGGGCTGGCCCAGTGGCTGGGCAGCGGTATGCCGCACGGTTCGATTGACCGCGCCAGCGTGCGCTGGAGCGAAGCGGTGGGGCTGGAGCACGCACAGGTCGCCTTCAGTGGGCTGGGCATCGATCCGGTCGGTTCGTTGCCGGGCATCTCGGCGCTGACCGGGGTACTGCGCGGCGACGCCGACGCGATGGCGCTGGAGCTGCCGCCGCAGGCGAGCGAGATCCGCGCGCCGCACACCTTCAGGCGGCCGTTCCATCTGGACCGGCTGGGCGGCACCCTGGCCGCATGGCATGCCGATGGCAGCCTGCATGTCGCCACCGACAGCTTTGCATTCAGCGCTCCGGACTATGCCGGGCATGTTCGGGGCGAGGTGGCGCTGGCGCCGCAGCAGTCGCCGTTCGTCGATCTCTACGCGCAGGTCGATCACGCCGGCGTCCCGGCGGCCAGGGCCTTCCTGCCGCGCTCGATGTCGCCCACGGCCATGGCCTGGCTCGATCGCGGCCTGGTCGCGGGCACGGTCGAGCACGGCTCTGTGATACTCCGCGGCAGCCTGGCAGACTGGCCGTTCCGCCACCACGAGGGCCGGTTCGAGGCGCAAGCCGCGCTGACCGGCTTGACCCTGGACTACGGCGAGGCATGGCCGCGTGCCGAGGGACTTGCCGTGCAGGCAAGCTTCATCGGCAACGGCATGCTGGCCGAGGCCAGTGCCGGCCAGGCGTTGGGGGTGAAGCTCGATCATGCGGTCGCGGTGATCCCTGATTTCGGCGAGGGGCTGCTGGATCTCAACGTGCAGGGGCAGGGCAGTGGCGCCAGCCTGCTCGACTTCGTCAGCCACAGCCCGGTGGCCGAACGCCAGGCGACCACCCTGGCGAAGATGCGTCTGGGTGGGCGCAGCAGCTTCGACTTCCATCTGGCGCTGCCGATGCACGACCCCGCTGCATTGCAGGTGACCGGTAGCGCCCGGTTGAAAGGTGCGGACCTCGATGCGCCCGAATGGGGATTGCAGTTGGACGGACTCAGCGGCCCGCTGGCCTTCGATGCGCATGGCCTGCGCGCGGGACCGTTGGCCGCGGGCTTCCGAGGGCAACCGTCCACTCTGAACCTGGCCATCGGCGACGCCACCGACGAGCCTGGCACCTGCTGTGGGCCCACCTGGCCGGCCGCTACAGCATTGCCGAGCTGGCGCAGGGGCACCCCTCGCTGGACTGGCTTGCCAGCGCCTCCGGCGGACGCAGCGAGTTCGACCTCGGCTTCAACATCCGCCAGCTTGCCGGTAGCGACGAGGCTACCCAGCAACTGACCCTGGACTCGCCGCTGACCGGCATTGCGCTGGAACTGCCGGCGCCGCTGGACAAGCCGGCCGCCAGTGCGCTGCCGCTGCACCTGGTGCTTCCTTTGCCGCTGGCGCGCAGCGAACTGCGGATCGCCGTGGGCGACCTGCTGCGGGGACGCCTGCGCCTGCCCGCCGATGACTCCAAGCCGCTGGCCGGCAGCATCGCGCTGGGCGACCGGATGCCAACGACGTTGCCGGACACGGGCCTGCGCATTCGTGGGCACGCCCGATTGCTCGATGCCACCGGCTGGCTGCAGCATGCGGTGGCCGGCAGCGGCAGTGGCGGCCCCGGCCTGGACAGCATCGACGTGGAGGCGGACCGTGCCCGGGTGTTCGGCAACGATTTCCGCGCGCTGAAGATCAAGGCCACGCCGGCCGCCGACGCGCTGGGCATCGACGTCGATGGCCCGGGCATGCTGGGCCACTTCAGTGTGCCCGCCGGTGACCTGCGCAAGCGCGGCATCACCGGCCGGCTGCAACGGCTGTACTGGCCCAAGGACCAGCCAGTCACGCCCAACCAGACGCTGGCCCGCGCACTGGACAAACAGCCGGGCATGGCGCCGGTATCGGCGGCGTCGGCACGGTCGGCTCCGGTTGCGACCGAGCCGTCAGCCGACGATCCGGCGGCCACCGGCATCAATCCGGCGTCGCTGCCGCCGCTGCATCTGTGGGTGGGCGACCTGCGGCTGGGCCAGGCGCGTCTGGGCGAGGCGCGCCTGGAAACCTGGCCGACCGGGCAGGGTATGCACATCGACCAGTTGCGTGCGCTGTCGCGCAAGGTGCAGATCACCGCTTCGGGCGACTGGAACGGTGATGCCGGCAACAGCCACACCCGGCTGGCTATCGATTTCGCCGCCGAGGATGTGGGCAGCCTGCTCGGTGCGCTGGGCTACGAGGGGCTGTTCGATGGCGGCAAGACGCGCGCCCGGCTGGACGCGCGCTGGCCGGGTGCGCCGTCGGCGCTGGCGCTGGCCAACATGGACGGCACGCTTTCGATCAATGTCACCCGGGGGCACATTCCCGAAGTCGCCGCGGGCGTCGGACGGCTGTTCGGACTGGTCTCGGTGGCCGAGTTGCCACGCCGGTTGTCGCTCGACTTCGGCGACGTGTTCGGCAAGGGGTTGGCGTTCGACGCCATCAGCGGCGATTTCCGGCTCGGCGGCGGCAATGCCACCACCAGCGACCTGAAGATCGTCGGGCCGGCGGCCGAGATACGCATCTCCGGACGCACCGGCTTGCGCACGCACGACTACGACCAGCAGGTACTGGTGGTGCCCCACCTCGGTGGCAGCCTGCCGGTGGTCGGCGCCGTGGTCGGCGGTCCGGTGGGGGCGGCCGCGGGCTTTGCCGTGCAGGGACTGCTCGGCAAAGGCCTGAACAAGGCGGCCAGCGCCCGCTATCGGGTCACCGGTACCTGGGAAAAGCCGGTCATGACCCTGATCGAAAAGCATGGCGCGGCCGCACCGCCGGCACCGGCCACCCCTGCTGTTCGGCCACCCGCTGCGACGGGGACGATCGCCGCACCGGCAACGACCGTTCCGCTGTCGCACTGAGCCGACGCCTCCGGGTGTGCCCGGAGGTTCGCGTCCACTCCGTTGCACCCTCCACAAACACAATTGCCGGTCGGCACGCATGCGCGACGCCGTCGAGCGCGTTTGCCACGAAGCGTGACCAGCGGTCAAAGCCACCTCCGGATTCCGGCCGCTTTTCGCGGATGCCGCCGCTTGCGCGGATGGGCGCGGTTCGAGCGCCCGGGCGTGGTTGCCGACGAGCCAGAGGCTTTAAAGCGCCGGGGCAGAGCCCCATGTGGGATAGTCAACGACCACCTGCAGACGAAGCCGTGCCCATGGACAACCTGATCGACCAAGCCCAAAGCAAGCTGCTGGCGCCCGGCGGCCTGGCCACCGGGGACCTGGACCGCGTGTTCAGCCAGCTGATGGGGCCGTCGATCGACACCGCCGACCTGTATTTCCAGCACTCGCGCAGCGAGTCGTGGCTGCTGGAGGAGGGCATCGTCAAGGACGGCAGTCACTCGATCGAGCAGGGCGTGGGCGTGCGGGCGATCTCCGGCGAGAAGACCGGTTTCGCCTATTCCGACGAGATCGTGTTGCCGCAGTTGCTGGAGGCCTCGCGCGCGGCGCGGGCGATCGCCCAGGGCGGCAATGGCGCCGGCAAGCCGCTGGCGGTCAACGGCGCCCGCGCGCTGTATCCGGCGATCGACCCGGTCGAGAGCCTGCCCAACCCCGAGAAGATCGCGGTGCTGCGCGAGGTGGATGCCTGGGCGCGCTCGCGCGACCCGCGGGTGAAGCAGGTCATCGTCAGCCTGGCTGGCACCATGGATACCATCCTGGTCGCCGGGTCGGATGGCACGCTGGCCGCCGACGTGCGCCCGCTGGTGCGTCTGAACGTGCAGGTGATCGCCGAGCAGAACGGCCGGCGCGAGCAGGGCCATGCCGGTGGCGGCGGCCGCTACGGCTACCGCGAGCTGCTGGAGAACGGCCGTGCCATGGCGTTTGCCGAAGAGGCGGTGCGCCAGGCCCTGGTCAATCTGGACGCGGTCGATGCCCCGGCCGGCAACATGACCGTGGTGCTCGGCCCGGGCTGGCCCGGCGTGCTGCTGCACGAAGCCATCGGGCACGGACTGGAGGGCGACTTCAACCGCAAGGGCAGTTCGGCGTTTGCCGGCAAACTGGGCCAGCGGGTGGCCGCGCCCGGTGTCACGGTGGTTGACGACGGCACCCTCGCCGGGCGTCGCGGCTCGCTCAGCATCGACGACGAAGGCACCGTTACCGAGTGCACCACCCTGATCGAGGACGGCATCCTCAAGGGTTACATGCAGGACAAGCTCAACGCGCACCTGATGGGCATGGCACCGACCGGCAACGGGCGGCGCGAATCGTTCGCCCAGCTGCCGATGCCGCGCATGACCAACACCTACATGCGCGCGGGCGACCGTGATCCGGCCGAGATCATCCGTTCGGTCAAGCGCGGCCTGTACGCGGTGAACTTCGGCGGCGGCCAGGTCGACATCACCAGCGGCAAGTTCGTGTTCTCTGCCAGCGAGGCGTACCTGATCGAGGACGGCAAGGTCACCGCCCCGGTCAAGGGCGCCACCCTGATCGGCGCCGGCCCGGAGGTGCTTACCCGGGTGTCGATGATCGGCAACGACCTGAAGCTGGACGAGGGCGTGGGTGTCTGCGGCAAGGACGGCCAGAGCGTCCCCGTCGGCGTCGGCCAGCCGACCCTGAAGATCGACGGCATGACCGTCGGCGGGACCGCCAGCTGAGCTGACAATCCCGACGCAGCGCGACCCCTGTTGCAGGAGCGGCTTCAGCCGCGACGGGGGCTTGCCCCGGACATTGCGGCTATCGCGACTGAAGTCGCTCCTACAAGGGTTGGAAGGCCGAGGTACGCCGACCCCCTGCGGCTGTTGTAGGAGCGGCTTCAGCCGCGACCCGGGGGCTTGCCCGGGACATTGCGGCTGTCGCGACTGAAGTCGCTCCTACAAGGGTTGGAAGGCCGAGGTACGCCGACCCCCTGCGGCTGTTGTAGGAGCGGCTTCAGCCGCGACCGGGGGCTTGCCCGGGACATTGCGGCTGTCGCGACTGAAGTCGCTCCTACAAGGGTTGGAAGGCCGAGATACGCCGATGCCCGTGCGCCTGTTGTGGGAGCGGCTTCAGCCGCGACTGGGGGCTTGCCCGGAATTCGCGGCTATCGCGACTGAGGTCGCTCCTACAGGGGTTGGAAGGACCGAGATACGACCGATGCCTGTGCGCCTGTCGTAGGGAGCGGCTTCAGCCGCGACTGGGGGCTTGCCCGGATATTGCGGCTATCGCGACTGAAGTCGCTCCTACAAGGGTTGGAAGGCCGAGATACACCGATGCCTGTGCGCCTGTTGTAGGAGCGGCTTCAGCCGCGACTGGGGGCTTGCCCGGGACATTGCGGCTATCGCGACTGAAGTCGCTCCTACAAGGGTTGGAAGGCCGAGATACGCCGATGCCTGTGCGCCTGTTGTAGGAGCGGCTTCAGCCGCGACTGGGGGCTTGCCCGGATATTGGGGCTGTCGCGACTGAAGTCGCTCCTACAAGGGTTGGAAGGCCAGATACACCGATGCCTGTGCGCCTGTTGTAGGAGCGGCTTCAGCCGCGACTGGGGGCTTGCCGGACATTGCGGCTATCGCGACTGAAGTCGCTCCTACAAGGGTTGGAAGGCCGAGATACGCCGATGCCCGTGCGCCTGTTGTAGGAGCGGCTTCAGCCGCGACCGGGGGCTTGCCCGGACATTGCGGCTATCGCGACTGAAGTCGCTCCTACAAGGGTTGGAAGGCCGAGGATACACCGATGCCTGTGCGCCTGTTGTAGGAGCGGCTTCAGCCGCGAACTGGGGGCTTGCCCCAGGCATAGCGACCGCGTTGTCGCGCCACGCTACAAGCACGTCCTGCCGGCAGTGACTGATCAGGCGGTGCTCGGTGGATCAGGCAGCGGCCAGCGCCAGGTAGTGCCGGTGCAGCCTGGCTACCGCTGCGTCCAGGGCTGTACTTCGTCGCCGCTGTTGTCGATGACGTCGTCGGCCAGCGCCAGCCGCTGCGCGCGGGTGGCCTGCCGCTCGATCATCTGCGTGGCCAGGGCCTGGTCGATGCCGTCGCGTGCCATCAGTCGGGCCAGTTGCAGCGCTTCGGGCACGTCGACCAGCAGCACGCGATCGACCCAGCGGTACTGCGTCGATGTTCTCCGCCAGCAGGGGGATGGCCAGCAGGCAGTAGGGATGTTGTTCGGCACTCACCCGGTCACGCAGCCAGCTGCGGACCCGCGGATGGATGATGCCCTCCAGCGCTTGCCGGGCAGCGTCGTCGGCAAACACGCGTCGGCGCATCGCTCCACGGTCCAGCCGACCGGCCTCATCCAGCACCTCGGCTCCGAACGCCTGGACGACAGCGGCCAGGCCTTCACTGCCCGGCTCGATCACCGCTCGGGCGGCGACATCGGCATCATGGACCGGTACGCCCAGTGCTTCGAAGCGACGGGTCACCGCACTCTTGCCCGAGGCGATGCCGCCGGTCAGCGCCACGACATAGGCGTGCCCTCGCGTGCTCACCGCAAGCCAGCGACGCGCATGTACGCCTGCAGCAGGTGGTCACCGGCGACGAACCAGACCCAGCCGGCGGCCGCGATGAACGGGCCGAACGGGATGGGAATGTCCCGCTCGTGCTTGCGCAGCGCCATCATGCCGACGCCGACCACGGCGCCGATCAGCGACGACAGCAGCACGATCGGCAGCAGCGCGACCGGCCCCATCCAGGCGCCCAGTGCCGCCAGCAATTTGAAGTCCCCGTAGCCCATGCCTTCCTTGCCGGTGGCCAGCTTGAACAGCCAGTACACGCTCCACAGGCTGAGATAGCCGAGGGCGGCGGCCAGGATCGCCGACGCCGGCATCACGAACATCGGCAGCAGGCTCAGTACCAGGCCGAGCCAGAGCAGCGGATAGGTCAGCTGATCCGGCAGCAACTGGGTACGCAGATCGATCCCCGCCAGCGCCAGCAGCATCCAGGTGAACAGCAATCCGGCCAGCGCCGGCCAGGTCGGACCGAATTTCCACACGATGACGGCGCTCGACACCGCGCCGAGCAACTCCACCAGCGGGTATTGCAGCGAAATCGGCTGCTTGCAGTAGCGGCAGCGTCCGCGCAGCAGCAGCCAGCCGAACAGGGGAATGTTGTCGCGTGCCGCCAGCGGGTGCTTGCAGCGGGGGCAGTGCGAGGGTTCGCGCACGATGCCTGGTGGCATCGGCGCTTCATCCTGGTCGTCGCTCAGGCCAAGTTCCACGCGTGCCTCGCGCTGCCACTGCGCGGCCAATCGCGCGGGAATACGCAGGATCACCACGTTGAGAAAACTGCCTACCAGCAGCCCCAGCACCGCGGCAAAGGCTATCCAGACGGGCATGGGCAGGTCGTGCAAGGCAACATCCTTGAGCGTGGAAGCGCCGCCGCATCATCGCCCGGCGGGGCCATGGTGCGGCGGGCCGTGAGGCGGGGTCAGAAGGTTCCGGCGAGCTTGAAGATCGGCAGGTAAAGCGCCACCACGATGCCACCGACCAGCGAACCCAGCACCACCATGATCAGCGGTTCGAGCAGCGTGGACAAGGTATCGACGGCATTGTTCACCTCATCCTCGTAGAACTCGGCCACCTTGAACAACATGTTGTCCAGTGCGCCCGATTCCTCGCCGATGGCGGTCATCTGCACCACCATGTTGGGGAACAACGCTGCCTGTCGCATGGCCAACTGCAACTGGTGACCGACCGAGATGTCCTCCCGCATCTGTTTCACCGCATCGCCGTAGACGATGCTGCCGGTGGCCCCGGCAACCGCATCAAGTGCCTCCACCAGCGGTACGCCGGCGCGGAAGGTGACACCCAGGGTGCGGGCAAAGCGGGCGATCGCGGAGTTGCGCACGATGTTGCCCATCACCGGCATCTTCAGGGCCACACGGTCCATGAAATGGGCGAACGCGGGCGAGCGCTTCTTGGCGAAGATGATCCCGCCGATGCCCAGCACCAGGCCGCCGATGATGATGTACCAGGAATGTTGCATGAACTCCGACGCGTCCACCAGGAACTGGGTGGGCGCAGGCAGCGAGGCGCCGGCGTCCTCGAAGGTCTTGGCGAATACCGGCACCACGAACAGCAGCATGATCAGGATGACGATAAACACCACGCCCAGCACCATCATCGGGTAGAACAGCGCCTTCTTGATCTTCTTCTTCATCGCCTCGGTACGCTCCTTGTAGGTAGCGACCGTGTCCAGCACCGTGTCCAGCACGCCGGCGGTTTCACCCGCCCGCACCAGGTTGCGATAGAGCTCGTCGAACTCCACCGGGTAGCGGCCCAGCGCCTCATGCAGCGACTGTCCGCCCTCGATGCCCTGCTTGACGTCGTTGAGCATGTTCTTGAAGCGGATGTTTTTCTGTCCGTCCGCAATGATCTCGAACGACTGCACCAGCGGCACGCCGGACGCCATCATGGTGGCGATCTGGCGGCTGAAGATGGCGACATCGCCGGGCTTGACCTTGCTTCCGGTCGAGCCGAACAGCGGTTTGGGCTTTTCGCGCACCGTCTGGGGATTCATGCCCTGGCGCCGAAGCTCGGCCTTGACCAGCGACGCGTTCTTGCTCGGCATCTGGCCCTGCATGCGCTTGCCGCGCTTGTCCAGGGCGACCCAGTCGTAGGTCGTCAGCTGACTGACTTCGGCGCGCTGGGCGCCGAGGGCACGTGCGTTCTTAGCGGTTGCGGTAGCCGTGGCCATGCGCGAAGTCCCCCAATGGTTCAAACCGCCGACGGCGCGGGCCGTGCGGCATAAGTTGCAGCATAGGTCATTCCGGACCCCCCAAACCGTGGCGCCTGGCGCAACTTCTCAGCGCCCGGCTCCCTCCCCGGGCCTCAGTCCTTGGTGACCCGATCGATCTCGGCCAGGCTGGTCAGCCCGTTTTTCACCTTCTCCAGGGCCGACGCGCGCAGATCGTTGATGCCCGCCTTCTGCGCCGCCTCGGCGATCTGGATGGCGTTGCCGCCCTGCAGGACGATCTTCTGGATATCCTCGGTCATGGGCATCACCTGATAAATGCCCACGCGCCCCTTGTAGCCCTCGTTGCACTGATCGCAGCCGTTGGCGTCATAGAGGGTCAGGCCGGCATCGATTTCGTCCTGCGAAAAGCCTGCCGCCAGCAGCGCATGCGGCGGCAATTCCAGCGGCTTCTTGCAGTCGTGCAGGCGGCGGGCAAGCCGCTGGGCGATCACCAGCGTCACCGACGAGGTGATGTTGTAGGGGGCGATGCCCATGTTCATCAGGCGCGCGATGGTCTGCGGGCCGTCGTTGGTGTGCAGGGTGGACAGCACCATATGGCCGGTCTGCGCGGCCTTGATGGCAATTTCGGCGGTTTCCAGGTCGCGTATTTCGCCGACCATGATCACGTCCGGATCCTGGCGCAGGAACGAGCGGAGCGCGGCGGCGAAGGTCATTCCCGCGCTTGACGTTCTGCTGGACCTGATTGATGCCTTCGACGCGGATTTCCACCGGGTCCTCCACCGTCGAAATATTGCGCTCGGCGGTGTTGAGGATGTTCAGCGCGGTATACAGCGATACGGTCTTGCCCGAGCCGGTCGGGCCGGTGACCAGCACCATGCCGTAGGGCTTGTGGATCGCATCGATGAAGAGCTTCTTCTGCGCCTCCTCGTAACCGAGCTTGTCGATGCCCAGCTTGGCCGACGAGCCGTCCAGGATACGCAGCACGATCTTTTCGCCGAACAGGGTCGGCAGGGTGCTCACGCGGAAGTCGACGGCGCGGCTCTTGGACAGGTTCAGCTTGATGCGCCCGTCCTGCGGCACCCTGCGCTCGGCGATGTCCAGGCCGGACATCACCTTCAGGCGGGAGGATATGCGGTTGGCCAGCTTCATCGGCGGGCTGGCCACCGCGCGCAGCATGCCGTCCATGCGCAGGCGTACCCGATAGGTGGTTTCGAACGGCTCGAAATGGATGTCCGAGGCGCCGCGGCGGATCGCATCGACCAGGATCTTGTTGACGAACTTGACCACCGGCGCTTCGTCGCCGCCGACCGCGTCCACGCCGGTGCTGGTTTCGGCTTCGTCGCTGCCGGTTTCCAGGTCCAGATCGTCCAGGTCGCCGGTATCCTCCATCTCCGGCATCTTGTTGCCCATGCTGGCCAGGGCGTTGTCGATGCCGCGCAGCAACTGGCCGCGCTCGATCAGGATCGGCTCCACCATGCAGTTGGAGTGGAACTTGATCTCGTCCAGTGCGTGCGACTGCATCGGATCGGCGATGCCGACGAACAGGCGCTTGCCGCGCTTGAACAGTGGCAACGCCCGATGCTTGTTGACCAGCGCCTCGCTGATCAGATCCAGCGGCATCGACTTGGGCGAAATCGCGGCCACGTCCATCATCGGCATGCCGAACTCGATGGAGGCGATCTGGGTCATCCTGGCGCTTTCGACCAGGCCGTGGTCGAGCAGCCAGGTCAGCAGCGAGGCTTTCTTGGCATTGGAATCAAGTACGGCCTTGCGCACGTCCTCCTCGGGCATCACGCCCTCGGACACCAAGCGCCGCGCCATGCCGGTCAAGCCGGCGAGCGACGGCTCCAATTGCGTTGACATATGCGAAATCCGCCCCAGGCCCCTGATTGTCTGGGAATTTAACGCAGAAACGCCGCCGGGTCATCTGTTGTCGTGCCGCATCTTGCGGAAAGTGATGCAACGCACACCCGCCCCTGCACGGGCGGTCCCCACCCCGCCCACCCTGTAGGAGCGGCTTCAGCCGCGACCCACCGCAGCCCAGCCCATGCAGGAGCAGCTTCAGCCGCGACCCACCGCAGCCCACACGCCCATGTGGGAGCGGCTTCAGCCGCGACCGGCCACAACCCCGACAACTCCCGCCCCCGCACTCCGCGTTATGATCCCCTCAACACCGGGGGACCACCTTGAACCGTCTGAGCATCATCCTTCCCGCCAAGAACGAGGCGGCCGCGCTGGCCGACGTACTTCCGGCACTGCGCGCCGCCCAGCCGCAGGCGGAGATCATCGTGGTGGACGACGGCTCCACCGACGACACCCGCCAGGTGTGCCAGACAAACGCAGTGACCTGCCTGTCATCTCCGTATTCCATGGGCAACGGCGCGGCGATCAAGCGCGGCACGCGCGCGGCCTCGGGTGACCTGCTGGTATTCATGGACGGCGACGGACAGCACGATCCGGCCGACGTGGCCCGCCTGCTCGGCAAGCTCGACGAAGGCTACGACATGGTGGTGGGGGCGCGTGACTGGGGCAGCCAGGCCGGGGTAGGGCGGGGTCTGGCCAATACGCTGTACAACTGGCTGGCCAGCCGCATGACCGGCCATCCCGTAGCCGACCTCACCTCCGGTTTCCGTGCCGTGCGCGCGGACAAATTCAAGGAATTCCTGCACCTGTTGCCCAACGGCTTTTCCTATCCGACCACCAGCACCATGGCGTTTTTCCGCAGCGCCTACCCGGTGGCGTACGTGCCGATCAAGGCAGCCCAGCGCGTCGGCACCAGCCATATCCGCCCCGTGCGTGACGGCATCCGCTTCCTGCTGATCATCTTCAAGATCGCCACGCTCTACTCGCCGTTGAAGTTGTTTGTGCCGGCCAGCGCGCTGTTTTTCCTGCTTGGCTGCGCCAATTACCTGTGGACCTACTTCCATTACGCACGTCTGACCAACATCAGCACCTTGCTGTGGAGCGCGGCCGTGATCGTGTTCCTGATCGGACTTGATTTCCGAGGCCTGATTTCCGAGCAATGACCGGATTGACCTACAAGTGATGAGCGCTCGTCAGCCCGATCCACGAATCGAATACCAGGAACCTGACAAGGCGCATGCGTGAATACCGGTAAGTACGTCATACCCTCGCGATGCATCAGACTGCGCGGGGCGTTTATTAAGGGATCCCGGTCGGTGCGCTTCGCGTCGGACCGATGTCCAGCTCGATGTCGTCGGTCCCCCCGGAGACCTGCCGCCGGCGGCGCGCAGCGTGACCTCGGTGGAGCGGCTGGCTGGGTCGGTTGATGGAGGCCGGGGCGTCTCCCACATCATGCGCAGTGGGGGCTGGCGGGCCGTGAGTGCACCGCTGAGGTTGCTGTCGCGGCTGCGACGCTTGATTTGCAAGCGCAGGCCGATCTCTACCATATCGATTTGGCTGCAGTGCGCGCTGCCGTTGCCGGCAAACCGAATTCCAGCCCCGCACCGCACCGTCCTGGGCAACGACCTGAAACTGCTCAGATTGCCTTTCGTCCAGCGCTTGCTGCGCCGGTCGATGAGCGGACGAAAGTTGGTGGCGATCTGTCCCAATGCCGAGTGGATGCGGCAACCGCTGCAAGAAGCCTTTGGAGTGCGTGGCGCGGATCGAGCCCCGGAGTCTCTTTCGGAATCGATCCGCAAACGGTTTGCGATCGATGTGGCTTCCTCCTCCGCGAGGGGCCGAAGCGTTGGCTGGCGGTCAATGCGCCTGACCGCGGAGAAAGCTGGGCCCGTTGTTTGCCTGGTCTCGGGACATGTTTACCGACGGCCAGCGCGAAATGCACTCTTGGGGCCTGGGTCGCGGTTCCGGAATGGGTTTTGTACCACGGCTCCGTCACGCCGGCAGAGCTTGCGCGCACCTCGTTTCCCGGTGCTTGTGGTTTGGTCGGCCGCCAACGAATGATGCAGAGGGACGGCCGCAGGTGATGCTGAAGCCTCAGGCCGCGGGGTTGCCCATCGTCGCATCGGACAGCGCCCTGCGCAGTGCGAGCATCGTTCGCGATGGGCACAACGGCTTCCTGTGCGAGACCTCCCGCGAAGCATATGCTGCCGCCATCGCGCGCATCGAAGAACCGCTCACCGGTCAAAAATATGGCCGGGGTAGTCTGCGCCTGGGCGGCCCAGGAAAGGCTGGTAGATGGGATGATTGCGCCGACCGGTACATTCGACTCTACCGACAGTTGCTCGAGGACATGGCTGATGGGTAGGGCGGTGGTTGTCGGGCATCGGGCTTCATCGGCGGCTGGACTGTACCGGTGCTCGCAGCGCGGGGTCTCCCCTCATGGCCGTATCCCGGCGGCAGCCACTCAATTTGGAGCCAAGCCAGGCACCGAGCCGGTTGTAGCCGATCTGGCTGCGCCTGAGGACTTTGCGCCGCTGCTTAGGCACTGCGACGCAGTGGTGTATTGCGCGTCCACCACGACACCGGGTGGCAGTGCATCAGACCCGATGGGCGAGATCGACAACCTGAGGCCGCTGACAGCATTGCTCGCTGCGTTGCAGGAGCATCCGGAAGTGGAGCTTCTGTACCTCTCCTCCGGCGGTGCCCTGTACGGCGATTCGGGCGATGTTCCGGCCGACGAGTCGGCGGCCGTGCATCCACGGTCCTACCACGGCGCCGGGAATTGGCCGCCGAGGCGCTGATCTGCGTCTGGGCGGCTCAATATGCTGGGCGGGCCACCTGCGACCGTCGAATGTCTATGGTCCCGGGCAGCCAGAACGCCCGGGCTTCGGCATCGTGCCGGCCTGCCTTGGGCGCATGCAGAGGGGCGAAGCGGTTCAGGTCTGGGGGGACGGTTCGGTCGTCCGGGATTACCTGTATATCGATGACCTTGTTGGGCTTATCACCGCGGTACTGTCCCGGCCCATGCCCGTGGGGGCCCAGTTGCTCAACGCCTGCAGCGGGATCCCCGTAAGCATCAACCAGCTGCTGGCGGCAATTGAGTCGGCAACCGGCGGGATCTTGAGGCGGACCTATGCCGCCCCGCGGAGCGTCACATACCCCGGGTAGTGAATGACCACCGGGCGTGCCGAGCGCATCTACGGCTGGTCGGCAACGACACCACTTCATGCCGGACTCAGAAGGACATGGAACTGGATGAACGGCCCGGATCGCTGAACAGACTGGCGGTTCCGGTTTGCTCGGTCTGCATCGCCAACTTCAACGGAGAGACGTTGCTGGAGGCATGCCTGGATTCGGTGATCGAGCAGCAGGGCGGCATCGCGTTTGAGATTCTGGTGCACGATGACGCATCCACCGACGGGTCGCTGGACCTGCTCAGGACGAGATACCCGACGTTCAGGTGATCGCCAGTGAACGGAATGTCGGCTTCCGCGTCGCCAAAACCGACGGTTGAACGGGCCAGGGGCGAATTTGAGTCGGTGCCGAACAATGACGCGGCGCTTTTTCCCGATGCCCTGACGCGTCTTCTTGAAGCGGCCCGAGCGGATCCTGTTGAGGGAATTTCACGCTGCCCCAGTACGACTGGACCACCGGGGACTTGGTGGACCGCGGCTGCTTGCTGGATCTGTTCTACAACCCCGTTCCCAACCTGAAATCAGGCCGCAACGACGTTGCCATGGCCATCGGGGGCATGCCTGTTCCTTTCGGCGCTGTGGGACCAATTTGGCGGCTTCCCCGAGTGGATGGGATCGATCGCCGAAGACATGTACCTGTGCTGTCGGGCCCGCCTGCAGAAGCGGCCCATGCGAGTGTTGCCCGTAAGCGGCTACAGACACCGTCAAGGCGCAAGTTTCGGCGGAAATCGGCTCCATGGCGGACAGCTCAATACCACCTTCCGCAGACGTCGGCTCAGTGAGCGCAACAAGACCGCCGTGATGATTGTCTGTACACCGTCTCCCATCGTCTGGCCGCTTCTGCTGCTGCACATGACCATGCTTGCCGCAGAAGGGCTGCTGCTCACGGCTCTTGCACGGAACGGCCGCATCTGGAGCGAAATCTACGGGCCGACGCTGCGGTACCTTTGGCGGGAACTGGGCGCGCTCCGCAGGTTGCGTAGCCATGTGAAACGCAGTCGCCGGGCCGGCGTGCGCGACTATTTTTCGGTGACGACCCTGGCTCCGCGCAAGCTTCTGTTGCTGTGGCGTCACCGGCTGCCGACTTTCCAGTGAGCCTCCAGGGTCCGCTGCACGCTCCTCCATGCGCCGAGCTCCGGCATGGGAAACTGCTGCCGCTTCGGCTAGAGGATGGCTGTCTTCACGCCAAGGTCCGAGAGCACTGCGGCCAGCGTGGTCCTCTGCCCGTTGCGCGATACCTCGACGCAGTCGGCGGCAGTTGCGTAGCAAGCGACATCAGGCTGCTCGAGCGCAATATTGGCCAGGGCCGAGCTGCAAAAGCTGACCACCGAGCTGACTCCCAATTCCCGCGCCAGCGTCTCGGCAGGCATGGCGCGTTGTCTGGCATCGAGCCGAACCCGACTCCGGGTCCGGGGCCGACGCGTCCCTTTGGTTGTAGTGCGGCTTGTAGAACACTGGCCCACCAAGCCGCTTGACGTAATCGATGGTGCGGCTCCGCAGCTCATTTGCCTTGTTTCCTGCCACCAGGCTCTCGATCGGCTGGTCGAGAAACAACGTGCCGAGTAGCGGTGGGCGTGGCCCCGAAGTCGATGCGTGCATTTGAAGACGATGCAGCGACTGGAATTTCTCCGGGCACACGATCTTGTCCGGATGGGTGAAGAACCCGGATGCGACCGGCGCGCTGTCGATCCCGCTGAGATGGCCGCGGTACGGCCTGAAGGGAACGCCGATGGCGGCGGCCTTGAGACGCTGTTTCAGTCGGGTCCGGCGGTTGCCCAGTGGACTGGGCGCATCGTAATAATTGAGAAGGCCATCCTGGTAGATGTGCCTGCTGCCGGTTGCGGGCAGGAAGTAGGCGAAGTTGGCCAGGGGGTTGAAAGGGTGTGGGACATACACCGCAAGTTCGTCCCCGGGAGCGAGCGAAACTGCCAGCGCTTTCAATTGGCGCACCGCACGAGCGTACTTGAATAGATTCGGGGCGCCACCGCGGTCACAGCCGCCGAGGAAGCGGATCGCCCGGTTCGTCGCGATGAAAGGATGGGGGTCCAGCGAAGGGTGGAATACCCAAAGCTGACCATGCAACCGCGAGGCCAAAGCCATCATCGGCAACAGGTGGAAAGGGGTGAATCCGATGACGACGGCGTGTTGTGAGTTCAAGACGGATCCGGGTTCAACGGTTGTCGCCGCCGTCGAAACCTTCCACATGGTCCGGGCCCACAGGCGTATTCTTCCTGGCGTCCTTGGCCAGGCGTTTGCCGAGGATCGACGCCAGATGTTGGGGGGCAGCCCGAAACCCGGCCGAACACTGCGTACGCAACGCTCGTCTATCGTCTCACCAGCAGCCATATCCTTCACAAAGTACAGCGACCGCCGGAACTGGACGTTGGCCTTTTCGCTGGCCTTTCGGCTGTAGTGGATGCGGCCCAGAGCCTCCCATGCGGTGAAAGCATCCCTGCACAGCGAAGCCAGGTCGGCAGGCTCCATCGAGAAGCTGTCGTCCGGGCCGCCGCCGTGCCGATCGAGGGTGAAATGCTTCTCGATGATGGAAGCGCCCAGCGCAATACTGGAGATGGCAGTCACGTTTCCCAGAGTGTGGTCCGAGAGTCCGGTGACGAGCCCAAAGCGCTTGGCCATGTCCGGATCGTAAGCAGGTTGTACTCGGCCGGGGCCGCTGGGTAGCCACTGACGCAATGCAATACCGCCAGTTGCTGGCACCCTCCCAGGCGCGCGGCATCGATCGCCTCCTGGATCTCCACTTCGTTGGCCATGCCGGTGGAGATGATCATCGGCTTCCCGGTGGCAGCGACGTATCGGATGAGTGCAGGATCGACCGCCTCGAACGATGCGATCTTGTACGCCGGCGCGCCCAATTCTTCGAGCAGATCCACAGCGGTGGAGTCGAAGGGCGAGCTGAAGATGGCGATGCCGATCTGGCGGGCGTGCTCGAACAGCCGTGCGTGCCATTCCCAGGGCGTGTGTGCACGCGTGTACAACTCGAAGAGCGTCTGCCCATCCCACAAACCTCCCCGGATGCGAAAGTCCTCGTTGTCGCTGTTCAGGGTGATCGTGTCGGCACGGTAGGTCTGCAGCTTGACCGCATCTGCACCGGCCTTCCTGGCTTCGCTGATCAGGCGCAGCGCCGTGTCTATGCTGCCGTTGTGGTTTGCCGATATCTCCGCGATGACGTAGGAGGGTGGCCGGCTCCGATCGAGCGTCCGTCGATCGCTATTACAGGATCGTCGATCATGGTATTGGGCTCTCTGTTGGGCGCGTGAGTGGCCACTGGACGGCTGACAACTCGAATTGCAGCATGTCCATGGAATTCAGGCCATCGTTGCACGCACGCGTGAAGGACCCGGTCCGGCGAAAACCAAGTTTCGCGTGCAAGGCGGCGGATCGCTGATTGGATTCCATCACTTGCCCGATCACCTTGTCGATCCCCAGTTGCCGGAAAGCGTAATCCAGGGCAACCGCTCCAAGGGTCAGGCCACTACCGCGGGGTGCGTCGGGGGCAAGGTAGAAGCCCCAGTCCGCCACACCCGCATCCTGTTGCGAGAATTGGGCAAAGCCGATTGGCCGGTCTGCAGCCTCGATGATCAGCAGGTGCCGGCGCCGGATCTTGGGTCGCGCGTTCAAACCAGGCCAGATGCTCTTGCTTTCCGATCTCGTGCTGGCTGTACATCGATTGCCTGACTGCCGGTTGGTTGCGCCATTGCAGCACTGCGTCGATATCGGCCTGGGTCATCGGCCTGGCCGTGCCATTCAGCGCTGCAAGGGCGATGATGACTCGCGCGGTTCCGCCGCCATCGCAGACGTTTGCTGCAGCGGTTGCCATCCGGGCAAGGCGTCCGCAACCAGGGTCACGCAGCAACATGCCCAATGCCTCGGCTAGGTCCGTATACTCCCTGATCACCCACGCCGCCCCGGCATTGCCAAGCGCGGATGCGCCTTGTTCCTGGTTCCCTGCCAGCACCATGACAAGAGACGGAAGACCCAGTGCGCAGCGCTCCCACGAGGTGGTGCCGCCCGCCCCGACCGCCAGATCGCTCTCGGCCATCAGCCGAGCCATATCGGCAACGTCCACGCGAACCTCGCAAGGACACGGCATGTTCCGCGCCTGAGCCCGCACCTGGTCCAGCCAGGGGGCATGAGGTCCAAGCACAACGGTGATGCGCAGGTCATCAGGAAGGCCGGCTCCAGCGACGGAGGCCAGAACCCTGCCGGTGGCATTGGACGCATCGGTTCCGCCCATCGAGACCAGCAGATGACGCAGGCAGGGAGTGTTGCGACGCGCCAGGCTTTGCTCGCGCAAGCGGGCGAATTCCGATCGCAGCGGCGCGTAACCGGCGCCCGCGAGTACGGTCGTATCCGGGGTGACCTTGCCAGCGTAGTCTGCCGCGCTTCGGCCCAGGGTGCTGTCCAGCAACAGGTCGCAACGGTGTGGCTGGCTTGCAAGGTCATCGATGACCATCAGCCGGCGGACGTGTGGGCGAACTCTGCTCTCCCATTCGTCCCCCAGTGCGTAGTGGTCGACCACCACCCAGTCCGCGGGATGCTCCAACAGCACCGCGCAGGTCGCCTCTGCGTCAGCCTCCAAGCCTGCAGCCGGATGTTGAGCGGTGGTGCCCACCCCGGGATCAACGGCTAGCGAGAGTTCTCCTGGGATTCAGCGTCCACACGCGGTACCCCACCCTCTCGATGGCCGAACGCAGGTCGCCGGGCAGGGCGTGACAGGCAAACGAGCACTCCGCGCCTAGCTGGTGCAATGCCCCGGCCAGCGTCAGACAACGCATGACATGCCCGTTGCCGATCTGCACGGATGCATCCACCCGGAAAAGAAACTTGGTTCCACGCATGCCGTATTCTTTCAGTGGTGATGGCCGCTGGCCCGGTCATCGGCCGGAACTGCTTTTTCCAGCAGAAACCAGGTTATGTCGTCTTGGGGGAAAACCGGGTCGGCGTGGTAGGCAAAGCCATAGTCGACCAGCGCCAAGTCGGGGTAGAGCTCGTGCATTTCGCCGCAGAAATCGGCGTTTGAACAACCGATTGTCGTGGCCGCGATAAGTAACGGTTGCCGGGCTGGGGTTGTAGTACTCGCACAGGAGCACATACCGGCTACTGGCCTGGTAGAGAGTTTCGTAGACCCGGGGAAGCCAACTTGGGTCGATGTGGATCAAGACCCCCTTAATCAGTACCAGGTCCCAGGTGCGGTCGGGACTGAATTCCAGAATCGACGACCTTCGCACATGCTCGGCAGGAATGACCTCCTGCAGGCGGCGGGCCGCGTCGTCGTTGATTTCCAGCGCGTGCTGTTCCTGCTCCGGGTACAGCAGCTTCAGCGCGCGCAGGTTCAGACCGATATTGGCACCGAACTCGATGCACGACGGCAACCGGCCCGCCCGCGCCAGTGCCTTGGAAAAGAATGCGATGTTGGAAGCCTGCAACTGCGGGCTGTTGTTGCGGCTCGAGTATTCAGAGCCGAACTCGCCGGCCCAGAAAGCTTCCTGTTCTGTCTTGTAGCTCATCCTGCGAGGTCCTCGGGATCCTGTGTCAGTTGCACCTGGAACAGCCGCTCCGCGCGCGTCCAGTCATCGATGGTATCGATGTCCTGCACGCGATAGCGTGGTAGCAGCAAGGGAAGCGATGCCGCTCCAAGAAGGGGGCGTCCAGCCAAGCCATGCGTCGGACCTGCCCCAGTAGAACTGGCCTGCATCGTGGAAGGCCTCGGGAAGGTCCTGCGAACGCGTGCCGGCATGCTCGGGCTGCAGCATCTCGACCGTGCCGTCAGCGTTCATCGCCAGGGCGCGTTGAATCGGATAGGGGTAGCGGGCTACACGGAAAAAACGAAGTCACAACCGAGCTCTTCCAGCACGAGCAAGCCCTGGGTCAGATCTGCAACAGTCAGGAAGGGGGCGGTGGCATAGATGCAACAGACCTCGCTGGGAGGGTCGTTGCTGCCGAACCACTGGATCGCATGCCTGGCGACACTGGCACTGTTCCGGCGTGGTCGTCGGCAAGTTGCCCGCGGGCCGCACGGAAGGGCACTTCGGCCCCAGGGCGCGAGCGACGTCGGCGATGTCGTCGTCGTCGGTGGAGACCATGATCCGATCGAAGCAGCCGCTTGCCAGGCCGCCTCGATCGACCAGGCAATCATCGGCTTGCCGCAGAACGGGCGGACATTCTTGCGCGGAATGCGCTTGCTTCCGCCGCGCGCGGGAATGACGGCGAGCTTCACCGGCCCAGTGCCTTCGCGATCGCGGCAATGACCAGATCCTGTTGCGTCCGCTAAGGGCCGGGTACAAGGGCAGGCTGATCGCTTCGGCGTAGTAGCGCTCGGCCTCCGGAAAGTCGCCCGGCTCGAAACCGAGGCGGCGGTAGTAGGGCTGGGTATGCACCGGGATGTAGTGGACGTTGACGCCGATACTGCCTCGCGCATGCCTCGAACACCTGGCGGTGGCTGCGTCCGATGCGGTCGAGACGGAGACGTACGGGTAAAGGTGGATGCCGAGCGCCGGTCCGGCTGCCGCCAGGGCTGTCAGCGGCAACTCCTCGAGCAGGCTGGTCGTAGCTTTCGGCGAGCGCGTTGCGGCGCTCAACGTAGGCCGAGGCGATCGAGCTGCTCAAGCCCAATGCCGCCTGCACGTCGGTCATTCGGTAGTTGAACCCGAGGACCTGCTGGTAATACCACGGGCCCGGCCGGCATGTCTCATCCACCTCCGGATCGACGGGTGATGCCGTGACTGCGAAGCATCGCCATGCGCTCGGCCAACTCGGCCATTGGTCGAGCGCCATCCCGCCTTCGCCCGTGGTGACGATCTTGACCGGATGGAAGCTGAAGACGGTCACGTGCGACCACTGCCAACCGGCTCGCTTGCGCGCAGCGCCGATCGCATGCGAGGCGTCCTCGAGGACGCGGAAGCCGAACCCCCGGGCCAGAGCCCCGATCGCCTCCTGGTCGCGGGCTGGCCGCGAAATGCACAGGGACGAGTACCTTCGGAGCCGACCAGCCGCCTCCGCTGCCCGAGCTTCTGCCGCAGACTGGGGGCAGATGTTCAAGGTGTCCGGGTCGATATCGACGAAGTCCACGTCCGCTTCGCAATATCGGCCGCAGTTGGCCGATGCGACGAAGGTGTTCGGGCCGGTCCAGAGCCATCGCCTGTGCCGAGACCGAGCGCCAAGCAGGCGACATGAAGAGCGGACGTCGCGCTGTTGACCGCGACGGCATGACGGGCGCCGACTGCGGACGCAACGGCTTTCTCGAAGCGGGGACCGACGGGCCCTTGGGTCAGGAAGTCGGAACGCAGGACCTCGACGCGCGTCGATGTCGGACTGAGTGACGTCCTGGCGCCCGTACGGGATCACACGCCAGACCCTATTGGTTCAATGCGGCGATCTCTTCGACCGTCAGGAAGTGGCGGATTAGTGCCGGAGTGGAATTCGAACCCCAGCTCGACCTCTGCCCTCGCTCGCCGAGGCGGTCCAGGCTGAAGTCGACGACGTCCAGTGAACTGGATGGCGGGCGAATGACGTAATGATCGACGAACTCCAAAGTCAGGTGCGAGTCGTCGGCCGGGCACATGATCTCGTGGAGCTTCTCTCCCGGGCGGATGCCGACGATCTTCAGCGGCAGGTCCGGCGCCATCGCCGCGGCGAGATCGATGATGCACCGAAGGGATCTTCGGCACGAAGATCTCGCCGCCGTGCATGCGCTCGAATGCGTTCAGCACGAAGTCGACACCCTGCTGCAGCGTGATCCAGAAGCGCGTCATTCCTCGTCGCGTGATCGGCAGGTGGTCGCGCCCTCTGCGATCAGCCTCCGGAACAACGGGACCACCGAGCCGCGCGATCCGACGACGTTGCCATAGCGAACGACGGAGAACCGCGTCCGGATGCCCGCCGGCGATGTTGTTGGCGGCGACGAACAGCTTGTCCGAGGCGAGCTTCGTCGCGCCGTAGAGGTTGATCGGGTTGGCGGCCTTGTCGGTGGAGAGCGCGATGACCTTCTGACCTCGTTCTCGAGGGCGGCGTGGATGACGTTCTCGCGCGCCGTGGATGTTGGTCTTGATGCACTCCATCGGATTGTATTCGGCAGCCGGCACCTGCTTCAGCGCGGCGGCGTGGATGACGAAGTCGACGCCCTGCATCGCCTGCATCAGCCGCTCCCGGTCGCGCACGTCGCCGATGAAGTAGCGCATGCCGGGTCGCGTCGAAGCGTCCTGCTGCATCTCGAACTGCTTCAGCTCGTCGCGCGAATAGATCGACGAGCCGTCGGGGGCTGTAGCGATCCAGCACCATCGCGACGAATGCTTGCCGAAGGAGCCCGTTCCGCCGGTGACCAGGATCGATTTGTCGAACATGGCGGTCCTGCGCTTGGGAAGGGTCAAGTGGTGGCAAGCCACGGCATGGGGTGGCGCTTGTTGGCGATCATCCAGGTAAGTATGAACCGGAATGCCATGGCTGCTGCAAACGACCACGCAGCGCCCAGCAGGCCATGGCTCCTTACCAGGACCAGGAGGAGCAGTACGTTCAAGACGCCGGCAGCTACGGTTGCCAACGAGAGCAGGCCGGTCCGCTTCGAATAGAAAATGTAATTGGTCACCATCAGATACATTCCGCCAAAAGCCTGGCCAAGTGCGAGCCATCCGATCAGTGCCCCCGCTTGGCGGTATTCCTTGCCGGCCAACAAGCCCACCGCGTATGGGCCGGCCACGAATGCCAGGCCCGCCAGCGACAGCGCCACGAGGAAATAGGCATACGTCAAGCGGACAATACGCTGCTTGTCCTCCATTCGATCCCGGGCCAGGTGGCTGAAAAGCCACGGCACGTAGGCCTTGTTGATCGCATCGAACAACAAAGCCATGGCCATGCTCAGTTGCAGGCCGACCATGTAGATACCAGCGTCGGCCAAGCCGAGGTTGAGGTTGATCACCAACCTGTCGGCCGCGGTGAGCAGGAAGGCGCCGGCCACGTGGGGAACCAGGGGCGCGCCAAATGCCAACGCTTCGGCGCAGGTACGCCGGACGCCAGGAGAATGCGAGCAGCTTGTCCCTTGCCAGGAGGAACAGAGAGATGGCGGCGAAGGCGGCCACCGTCCACACCTGGGCCTCCACCCGGCCTGCCGGACCCCGTAGCAGGACGAGCACCAGCAGCAGAGAAAGCCCCATGTCGCAGAGGCTTTGTATCACCTGCAAGGCGCCGTATTTCAACGCGTTGCCGCGCACCTGCCACTGTCCCAGGCGCAGGCTCACCACGAAGCTCGCGGCTGAAACCACTACAGCCCACAGTATCCAGTCCCTGCCCAGGCTGAGCCAGCTTGCCAGCTGCGGTGCCCACGCGACTGCCAGCAACAAGACAACGGCAGTGGATATAGCCAGAACCTGCAGGCACGAGCCGACGTAGTGGGCCAGCTCGGCTTGGCTGACGTCGTGGTCGTAGAACTTGCGATTGGCAGCACCCTGGACACTCAGCCCGGTCAGCGCGGCAAGGGCCACCACCAGGGTCTGGAACATGGCCAACTTGCCATACTCGAGCGGAGCCAAGACGCGGGTAAAGATCGGGAGCAACGAAAACGGCACCAGCGCGCGCAAGACATTCGACCCCAGGTAGATGGCCGAATGGACGAACAGGCGATGGCGGGCTAGAGGTGGCGCGCTCAAGTTGGGCCGTATCAAGTCTGACAGTTTCATGCTATTGCGCGCGTCTGAACCGCGGCGATTCAAGCAGAACCCGCCACGGGCGTTGCGATGGCGCAATGGCGGCAGCGCGTCTTCGGTTGCATTCTCACAAATGGTTGCACTCATTTCGGCGAGGGCATCAACGAATCCAGCTCGGAAATGGCCGCGGAGAGATCGCCGCCAATATTGAGCTTCTGCAGTTCCGACAATTGCTTGCGTGCGCCGTCGTAGCTGCCTTGCGCGATATGCGCGCAAGTGTCACGTGATAGGCCGGCTCGCCGGGTTCGGCCTGAACTGCCCCCAGCGCAAGCTTCTCGCCCAGCTCATGATCCTCCAATACATTCCAAGCGTAATCGCTGTAAGTCGCCAACAGCCGCGCGCTGGGACCCGGGTGGCGAGAGCTGCCTCGAACGGGCACCATGCGGTCCTTGGGGAGGTCACAGCTGCGTTCGCGCGCGCATTGGGTCAGCGCAGCCAGTGAGCTTTCGTCCTGCACGCCGGGTTTTGCCTGCAGCTTGCGATCATGCTGTCCCACCACGTCTTTCAGGGGCGGTGCATGCGCGCGTTCATAAAGATCAGCGCCTGCTCGGGAAGGATCGACGAATCGGGCAGGGCTGCGGCGCGCTCAGCGGGGCGTAGGCCTCGGTAAATGGCGATGTGGATCGTAGTGTGAGTAGATGATGTAGGCGCGGCCCAGTTCGTACTGCGCGCGGGGAGCGGGGTGCGCGCCGCGAGCTCCTCCGCCAGGTCAAGGGGGTGCCCCAGGCCGTGCGGTGAGCAACGCGGTCCGGCCCACAGGGCGAGCAGCCCGGAGCAGCGTGCGCCGTGAACCAACCAGGCGTAGCTGGCGTTGGGGGCGGCGAAAAGGGATTACCGCGAGCAGCAGGCCAAAGCTGGCGAAATAGTTGCGGTGTTCGTAGATGAGCTCGAGCGGAAGCACGGTTCCGGTCAGCAGGTGGCAACCCAGGTACAGCGCCAGGCCCAGGGCAACCAGCGGACGGCGATGGCGCACGAGAACCGCCATGGCAGCCATGCTGGCTAGTAGTGCGATGCCCGCCAGTGTGGTCCATGGCGAAAGCAGCCCGGTCGAAACCGCGAAGTCGTCGTGGTAGAAGGACAGCGCGCCCGGTGTGGGCAGCAGGGTCCAGCCGATGTAGTCGCTGACGATGCGCGCTTCGCTGAGCAGGCGGGTATGCAGGGTGAAGTCCCGCGAAGCCCAGGCGCCGGTGCCTAGCACGCGCGGCGCCAGCCAAACAGCCCGATCACCAATGGCAAGCCACCAGCAGGGCGAACAGGCCGAGCAGGCGACGGTCGGCCGTGCCGTCCGGCGCGCGGAAACGAAACAGCAGCGATTCGGTCAGCAGGGCATAGAACGGCAGCATCACCGCGGTTTCCTTGGCCAGCAGGCCCAGCAACGCGGGAGCCGTAATGCTGGCCAGGCACAGCGCCAGGCCCCGTCGGCCCCTTGCCGGGAGGCCGTGCCGTCGGTACCGGGCGCCTGCAGCATGTGCTGGCGGGTGCGGACGTAGCCCAGCAAGCCCAGCAGCACGAACAGGTTGGCCATGCTCTCCATGCGCTGCACTACGTACAGCACGCCGGTGAGGTTGATCGGTAACAGCATCCAGCCGGCGGCGACGAGGGCGGCGGTGACCGCCGTGCGCCGGTAGCTTCCCGATGGCGGTTCCATTCCGCCCGCGGGGGCGTTCGGCAGGCCGGTGCGCAGCAGCGCCCTGGCCAGCAGGTACACCAGCCAGCCGTTCAGCAGGTGGATGACCACGTTGGTGAGCTTCATCCAGTACGGGTCGAGGCCGGTGGCCAGGTAGTTCGCGGCAAACGTCAGTGACGCCAGCGGGCGCTTGAACTGGCTCGATGGGGAAGACAGTGCCGCGCCCACCAGCGAGGGAATGCTGGCGTCATGCGGTTGCACGCCCGGGTTGTCGACGATGTTCGGGTAGTCGTCGAACAGGAAGCCGCCCGACAGGCCCGGCCAGTAGACCAGCGTGGTGAGGGCGAATGCCGCGGCGAGGAGCAGGCGGTGGATATGGCGCATCAGCGAGTGGTGCCCTGGTCTGGAGTGCCTCCAGTATTGGTGTTGTCGCCGTCCGCGTCGAGACGCAACTGTCGCCTCAGGTGCTCCAGTTCGCGTGGCCAGTAGTGCTGGCGCTGCAACACCCATGCGTGGACTGCCGGCATGCCGAACCGCGGAGCAACCGTTCGGTCCGCGACCTGCTGGTAGTGGTCGAGCATGCGCAGGCCCTGCGACGGGTAGCCGGCACTGCCGAGCGTGGCGGCGGCCTTCAGCGCCATTCCGGGGCGCACCGAGAAATCGAGCGCTCGTTCGAAGTCGGCCAGGGCTGCGTCGGGCTGGCGGCGGGCAAGGGCGATGCGCCCGCGCAGGTAGGTGAGATCCTGCTGGGCGCCGCCGCCGCCGAGTCTGGGATTGGCCAGTCCGGCCTCGATCAGGCTGTCCAGGTCGTGCAGGGTGAGTCCGGGACAGCCGTTCGTCTGCGCGGCGGGCAATATGCGGTCGAACCAGTGGGCGAACAGCGAGCCGGGGTTGGCCGTGTGCCGCATGGCGGTGCGGGCGGCCGCGATGTCGGCAGGTCCAACGCCGCCAGCCATGCAGCGGGCGCCGAGCAGGTTGAACGCCAGCTGCACCTCGTCGGGCTGTTGCTCGATGCGGGCCCGCAGCCTGCGTATGGCTGCCGCGGGTTGGCCCATGTCCATTTCGATCTGCGCGGCGTTGGCCTGGGCCCTGGCCGACGCGGGATTGATGCGGGCCCAGATCAGGGCCTGGGTCCGCACGTCTGCCCCATACCTCCGCCCGCGCATGGGTCATCAGTGCCAGCCCCAGCGGCAGGACCACCATCAAGCCGCGTTTGAGCGTGCGCAGCGTGCGGGTGCCGGAGAGCCACAGGCCCAGCGGCCAGAACATCAGCATGGCGGGAATGTAGTTGCGGTGCTCGAAGTACAGCTCCAGCGCGATCGAGCTCGACTCGAGCAGATGAGCGCCAAAGTAGAACAGCACCGCCAGCGCCATGGCCGGATGGCGGCGGCGAATCGACCAGGCGCCCACGAGCAGGGCAAGCAGCACGAGCAATGCCGGCAACGTCGTCGCAGGCTGCAGCAGTGAGCTGGAGGCGGGGTACTGGTCGTTGAACAGGCCGCTGGAAAACGGGTGCGGCAGCCAGAGCCGCGAGAGATAATCCATCAGCACGCGGGGCTCGGTCAGCAGCCGCTGGGCGTACGTCCAGGGCCGGTTGGCCGGGCCGCCAGACAGGATGCCGCCTACGGCAACACGGCCCAGGTAGAACAGGATGGCTGCCGTGGGGAGCGCTCCCAGCGCCAGCATGACCGCCCGATGCGCCCGCCTGGCCGGCGCTGAGGCGATGGGTTGCCGCGGCGCGGCCAGGATCACCTCGATCAGCACGGCATACACCGGCAGCAGCGCGCCATTGGCTTTTGCCAGCATGCCCAGGACGGTGAAGCCGCCCAGGCCGACGGTGCTCCAGAGCAGCCCGGACGCCACCTTCCCAGCGGCCAGTCGGGCCCGCCCGTGCAGCCACAGCAGCAGGCCGATGAGTACGCAGGTGGCCGGCAGCATCGCTTCGCGCTGCACGATGTAAAGCGTCGTCGATACCAGCAGGGGGTGCAGCAGCCACACCCCCGTACCAAGGGCGGCCGCCAGCTGCCGCCGGCGCACAGGGAGGTCCAGCAAGTCGCCCAGCTTGGCGAGCAGTGCGTACAGCAGCACGCCGTTGAGCAGATGCAGAAGCAGGTTGGTGCGCTTGAACGGAAAAGGGTCGGCCGGCCAGTCGCGGGCGTCGAGCAGAAACGACAGCAGGGTCAGCGGCCGGCCGGTCGGATCGGCGGTGCCGGACGTTATATAGCGCCAGAAGGTGGGCCAGTTGTCGACCGGACCGCCGGCGCCCAGAGCGGGGAGGTTGCCGAAATCGTCGAACAGGAAGCCGCCATGCAGGCCTGGAGCGTAAGCCACCCAGCCCAACAGCATGAGCAGCATCAGCAAGAGCATGGGTACTAGCGCATGGCGATCGCGCATAAGCTTCCGGAAAGAAGAAGGGCCGCGCATGGCGGCCCTTCAAGTGTCGACGCTGCTGAATATTACTTGCGGCAGGAGGTCGGCAGGTACTTCGTAGGCGACCGTCGACTTGCTGCAGCTCCACGCGACCGAGCCGGCGCTGGTGATCGGCCGAGAGCACGAAGGTGTTCTTGTTGTCTGCTGATCGCCTTGTTTGCGCGAGTTACCGAACGTGGCGACGATCTGGCCCTTGGTGGCGGAAACGTCCACGTTCGTCGACGTACTTGCCGCTGATGGACGCCGGCAGCGCAAGGCCCGCCGACTTGTTCGTCTTCGGGAAGTTGCCGGTGTTGGAGTAGAACTCGCTGATGGCGGTCTTCGCGCCGTCGGTCAGCACGGCACCTTCGGACACCTGCGTGCGGACCAGGTAGTCCTGGTAGGCCGGGATCGCGATGGCGGCGAGGATGGCGATGATCGCGACGACGATCATCAGCTCGATCAGGGTGAAGCCCTTCTGGATACTCTTCTTCATTGTGGTGTTCCTCATGTTGCTGGTTAGCTAACCGATGTGATGCCCCCTGAGCCCTAGTCCCAAATCCCCCTAGGTGGGATCGGACCCCTCTCAACCGCGGTCAGGAACGACCAGGAAGCTCGCGAAAACCGAAGCATTTGTTGTGCCATGGCAGCCGCTGGGCTATTGGGGCACACCAGCGGCTCGGGGATTGTGCACGTTGTCACGAAAGCCTACAAATTCTTTCTCGCTGCGCCTACATCCGAACGGGTATGGAACCCGGTCCCGGCGCTGACGAGTGACGCTCAACGTCACTTGACGCCCCTTCTTGTGCAATAAAGGCCGCCAACCGCTACCTGCGACAGACCGATGGCAGGTATCTGCCCGGCACCGTGCTCGGGGTGCAGGTCCAGGCGATGCTGCCGGCGTGGGTGATGGGTGAGAGCACGAGTTCCTTGCCGTTTAGCGTCCTGTTGGCCTTGGCCGCCATGAAAGCTACCTGGATCTTGCCGCCGGAGACGTCCACGGCGGAGACGTAGCTGCCGCCGATCGAGCTGCTGCCGGAAAGCCCGGCGGAGCGGTTGCCCGCGGGCAGCCGGCCGGTATTGGAGTAGAAGTCCCAGACCGCCGCCTTGGCGCCGCTGGCCAGGTTCAGGCCCTCGGTGACCTGGCCGCGGATCAGGTAGTCCTGATACGCCGGGATGGCCAGGGCCGAAAGGATGGCGATGATCGCTACCACGATCATCAACTCGATCAGTGTGAAGCCGCTGACGCGCCTGCTCTGTTTCATGGCCTGCGATTCCCCCTGGATCCAGCCCGAAACCGAGCATCTTCCGTACCAGCTCAAGGGCTGTCAGGCTCCGGCTTCTGGAGTTGTGATGGCGGTCACCCCTCTTGTCGGGTCCGCTTGGACCCGCTTGGAAAGCTGTCGACGCCACAACACCCAGTGGTAAAGACGCTGCCCGCCATACAAGGCCAGGAGGCACTCGAAACCCCTGAACGGTATCGAATAGCGAGGCTCAGCCTGCAGCAGCGAATAGAGCGCGGTGACATACAGCGCCAGTCCAGCTGCCGCCGCAGCATTCACCGGCGTGTTCTTGCCCAGCGCCAACAGGCAGCCGATGAGCCCCAGCGCCATGAGCAGGGGATTGAGGCTGTGGCAGACGGAGACCCATACCCGCATAGGCCAGTCATCGCTGAATGGCGAGTGCAGGGTGGGGTAGGCGTAGATGTCGCCTTGGCCCATGCGGATACTCCAGCCCCACAGCAGTGCCGGTTTGCTCAGGTACCACCCCAGGTAGTGCATCGGCTGTTGCATCATGCGGTCAGCCATCAGTGCCAGGCCCGCGTGCGGGTCGGCGACCAGCGTGTCGGTTTCCTGCGAGATGGCCTGCAGAATCTGCCCGCCTTCTGGCCGGCCTTCGATGTAAAGGCGGTAGCCAGCGTGGTATTGCGGCCACGAGCCCTGATCCAGATTCGTCAGCGCGCGCCCCGTGGAGGAGGCGCCGGCCGGCAGTTGCAGGTTTCTCACGCTCCAGGCGGCGGGCAGCACCAGGGCGCCCAGGGCCAGCGCGACGGCCATGCCACGCGGCAGTCGGCCGCGTAGGAGCAGGAAGCCCGCCAGCAAGGGCGCAAACGGCAGGGCGATGGCATTGGTCAAGGAGGCCAGCCCGAAGGCCACACCCGCGGACGCGGCGTAGGCCGTGCTGTGGCGGCGACCGGCCAGGGCTAGCAGGCAAAAGGCCAGTGCGCACAGAAAGCCGAACTGGGTTTCGGTCAGCAGGAAGCTGCTGGTCGTGATGCTGTGCGGCCACAACGCCATCAGCATGCCCGCGGCGATCAGCCAGCGGTCAGGCAACCAGCGGCGGGCACCTGTCATCAGCAACGTCACGGTTAGCGCGCCGAGTAAACCCTGGGTCAGCAGTGCCAGCGCGTACCACCCCTGCTCTCCACCCAGCTTCATGGCCCCCGCCAGAAACAGCGGATAGCCCGGATCGCGGTAACTGTCGCCGAGCACCAGTGCGCTGTGCGGCGCCGCCATGGAGAACACGCCATGGTGCAGCAGGTTCCAGGCGTACGCGTGGTACTGGATCGCGTCGGCCCGGAGGGGGTGATAAACCATCGCGTGTGTCAGGTAGTACCAGCGGATAGCCATTGCGACCATGGTCACCGTGAAGAGCGCGATCGCCCACGCAACCCGGCTCAGCTGGTTGCTTGTATGTTTGGCCTCGGTAGCGGGGTTGGCGACGTCCATGCCTGTTTCCTTGATTTTTCGCGACAGTACGGGGTTGGCCGCCGCTTTGCGAGGGTCGAGGTTGCCTGCGACGTGCCCCGGTAGCGTCGTCGGTGCCAGCGAGGCGCCCACCAGGCAGGTCCGGACTTGTGCGTGTTGCCCCCCGCGCTTAACGTCATGGGTTCCGGCCACGAGGATCGCGACCCATGAAAATGCTTGTTGCTGCCACCGCCCTGATGCTGGCTGCCGCGCCCACCTGGGCGGCCAAGGCACCGGACACCGGCGTCCATCCATTCGGCGTGCGCGATCTGGTGATGATGGACCGGGTTGCCGACCCGCAGTTGTCGCCCGATGGCCGCTACGCCGCCTTCAGCGTGCGCAGCACCGACTATGCGGCCAACAAGGGCACCACCTCGGTGTATGTGCTGGACCTGGCCGGACGCGGCGGACCGGTGAAGCTGGTGGACAAGGCCGGTTCCGCCCGTTGGTCGGCCGATGGGCACAGTCTGTACTACATGGCCGCGGCCGACGGCGTGGACCAGCTTTGGCGGCGCGACCTGGACGTGGCCGGCGGTGCGCTGGATCTGGCCCACCCGGGGCCGGCGCGGCAGGTCACGCATGCGGCGCTGGATCTGGGTGGCTACAAGCTGGCGCCGGACGGCAGCGGTGCGTTGCTGACCTACGACGTATTCCCCGACTGCGCCGATCTGGCCTGTACCCGCGAGCGGCTCGATGGCGCGGGCCAGAGCAAGGCCAGCGGCGTGCTGTACCACAAGCTTTTCGTGCGGCACTGGGACACCTGGGCGGACGGGCGTCGCAACCAGCTGTTCGCCGCCCGGTTCGAGGCCGACGGCAACTTGCCGGCGGAGCCAACCCGTGCTCGAGCGGCGGCATCGACGGCGATATCCCCAGCAAGCCGTTCGGCGACGAGAGCGAGTTTGCCTACGCGCCTGACGGCAAGACGGTGTACTTCGACGTGCGCATCGCCGGCACCACCGAGCCGTGGTCGACCAACTTCGACATCTATCGCGTGCCGGCCGACGGCTCGGCGCCGCCGCAGAACCTGACCTCCTCGAACAAGGCCTGGGACGCCTACCCGGTGGCGTCTCCGGATGGCCGCACGTTGTACTACCTGGCGATGAAGGAGCCCGGCTTCGAGGCAGACCGCTTCGGCATCATGGCGCTGGACCTGGCCAGCGGCCAGACGCGGGAGGTGGACGCGCAATGGGATCGCTCGCCCGGTGGGCTGAGCTTGTCCGCGGACGGCAAGACGCTGTTCGCCACCGCCGACGACCAGGGCCAGCATCCGCTTGTTCGCCATCGACACCGGCAGCGGCAAGGTACGGAAAGCTGGTCGGCGACGGCGCGGTAGGCGGCTTTTCCGTGGCCAATCGAGCGCATCTTGCTGGCGCGCGACGATCTGCGCCATCCGGCCGACCTGTACACCGTCAGCACGGCCGGCCACGGCCTGAAGCAGGTGACGCATCTCAACGCCGACCGCGCTGGCCCAGGTCAAGACGGGCGAGGTCGAGTTCTTCACCTTCAAGGGCGCCGACGATGAATCGGTACAGGGCTACGTGGTCAAGCCGGTCGGCTACCGACAAGGGGCAAGAGCTACCCGGTGGCCTTCATCATCCACGGCGGCCCGCAGGGCGCCATGGACCAACGGCTGGAGCTATCGCTGGAACCCGCAGACCTATGCCGGCCAGGGCTTTGCGGTGGTTACCATCAACTTCCACGGTTCGACCGGCTACGGCCAGGCGTTCACCAACTCCATCTCCGGCGACTGGGGCGGCAAGCCGCTGCAGGACCTCAAGCTCGGCTGGCAGGCACGCGCTGGACCGCTACCCTTCCTGGACGGCGACCGCGCGTGTGCGCTGGGCGCCAGCTACGGCGGCTACATGGTGTACTGGATGGCCGGGGTGTGGAACCAGCCGTGGAAGTGCTTCGTCGACCACGACGGCGTGTTCGACACGCGCGCGATGTACTACGCCACCGAGGAGCTGTGGTTCGAGGAGAAGGAGAACGGCGGACCGCAGTTCGAGCACCCGGAAAACTACGAGACGTTCAACCCGGTCAACCACGTCAAGGACTGGCGCGTGCCGATGCTGGTGGTGCACAGCGGGCACGACTACCGCATTCCCGATCACCCAGGGTCTGGGCGCGTTCACCGCGCTGCAGCGGCAAGGCATCCCCAGCGAGTTCCTGACCTTCCCGGAAGAAAACCACTGGGTGCTCAAGCCGCAGAACAGCGTGCAATGGCACGAAACAGTCAACGCCTGGCTGAAACGCTGGACCGCCACGGACAAGGATCACTGAAGGCCCGAACCTCGCCTGCTCCACGTTGGGAGCCACCTCCGCTGTGGGAGCAACTTCAGTCGCGACAGCCGTGGTCTTGCGGCGAACTCTGTCGCGGCTGAAGCCGCTCCCACAGGTGGGTTGCGCGGGCTTCGGGCGCCTTGCCACTTCCATGTTGAGGGACTACCTGCCGCTGTAGGAGCGACTTCAGTCGCGACGGCCATGGTCTTGCGGCGAACCCTGTCGCGGCTGAAGCCGCTCCCACAGGTGTGGTGCGCGGGCTTCGGGCGCCTTGCCGCTTCCACGTTGAGGGACCACCTCCCGCTGTGGGAGCGACTTCAGTCGCGACGGCCATGGTCTTGCGGCGAACTCTGTCGCGGCTGAAGCCGCTCCCACAGGTGGGGTGCGCGGGCTTCGGGCGCCTTGCCATTTCCATGTTGAGGGACTACCTCCCGCTGTGGGAGCGACTTCAGTCGCGACGGCCATGGCCTTGCGGCGAACTGTGTCGCGGCTGAAGCCGCTCCCACAGGTGGGTTGCGCGGGCTTCGGGCGCCTTGCCACTTCCATGTTGAGGGACTACCTGCCGCTGTAGGAGCGACTTCAGTCGCGACGGCCATGGCCTTGCGGCGAGCTCTGTCGCGGCTGAAGCCGCTCCCACAGGTGTGGTTGCGCGGGCTTCGGGCGCCTTGCCAGCTTCCACGTTGAGGGACTACCTCCCGCTGTGGGAGCGACTTCAGTCGCGACGGCCATGGCCTTGCGGCGAGCTCTGTCGCGGCTGAAGCCGCTCCCACAGGTGTGGTGCGCGGGCTTCGGGCGCCTTGCCGCTTCCACGTTGAGGGACTACCTGCCGCTGTGGGAGCGACTTCAGTCGCGACGGCCATGGCCTTGCGGCGAGCTCTGTCGCGGCTGAAGCCGCTCCCACAGGTGGGGTGCGCGGGCTTCGGCGCCTTGCCGCCTCCACGTTGAGAGGCCACCTGCCGCTGTGGGAGCGACTTCAGTCGCGACAGCCGTGGTCTTGCGGCGAACTGTGTCGCGGCTGAAGCCGCTCCCACAGGTGTTTGCGAGGGCTTGGGTCTCGTGATCCCAACCACCGTCATGGATCGAGATTTTCCAGGCCAGCCTTCCAGCGCTGGTCCAGGTAGGGGTACTCATGCAGGTTCGTGACCAACCCGGCACGAAGCGGGTTGGCAAGAATGTAGCGAGCGACCTGCGCGATGGCCTCGTCGCGGCGGAGCGCGTGATCGTGAAAGCCTTTCGCCCAGACCCGCCCGCAACGCCCGAGCCGGGCATTGATTTGGCGCGCACTTGCGCCCTTGAAATGCTGCGCTGCTCGGGACAGGTCCTGACCATCATCCAGGCAGATCAACCCATGCCAGTGGTCGGGCATCAATACCCAGCAAAGGCACTGGTTGGGAAGCCAGAACGTTGACTCGGCAAATGTTTCCATCGCAGTCTGCGCCATCCGCGTGTTGGCGAAGTACGGGCGACGCTGCCAGGTCACGGTGGTGAGCAAGTACAGCTGCCCGCCAAGCGAACGCCGGCCGGTGCGCAGACTCTCGTAGCCAAGGGTGACTGGAGCCATGCAATGGACTCTGCCTTTGCTGAGCCCGCCGCGCCATCGGGGCGATCCGGAGCGCATGTGGGCATGAGCCCGGGCCTGATGTAGGGGCGCGCGTCAACCGGATCGTTCGGCTCGCTACGGATCCGTCGCGGCTGAAGCCGCTCCCACAGGTGTGGTGCGCGGGCTTCGGTGCCTTGCCGCCGCCGCGTTGAGGGGCCACCTCCCACAGGTGGGGTGCGCGGGCTTCGGGTGCCTTGCCACTTCCATGTTGAGCGGCCACCTGCCGCTGTGGGAGCGACTTCAGTCGCGACGGCCATGGCTTGCGGCGAACTCTGTCGCGGCTGAAGCCGCTCCCACAGGTGGGTTTGGGGGCTTCGGTGCTTCGCCGCCTCCGCGTTGAGGGGCCACCTGCCGCTGTGGGAGCGACTTCAGTCGCGACGGCCGTGGCTTGCGGCGAACTCTGTCGCGGCTGAAGCCGCTCCCACAGGGTGGGCTTGGGGGCTTCGGGCGCGTTGCCGCCTCCAGGTTGAGGGCCACCTGCCGCTGTGGGAGCGACTTCAGTCGCGACCGCTACCCCGCGCCACGCTGCCGACTGGCCGGCGGATCTGCCTACAGCCAGCCGGACCTGCGCAGCCAGGCGTAGATGCCGCCGACCACGCCGATGACCACCGCGATCACCAGCGGATAGGCCCATGGCTGGCTCAATTCGGGCATGTGGGTGAAGTTCATGCCGTACCAGCTGGTGAGCAGGGTGGGGGCCGCCAGCATGGCGGCCCAGCCGGCGAGCTTCTTCATGACCTCGTTCTGCCCGAAGGTGACCAGCGACAGGTTGACGTTGATCGCCGCGGCGAGCATTTCGCGCATGGCGCTGATCGACTCGTTGACGCGGAACACGTGGTCGTAGACGTCGCGGAAATACGGCCGCAACGGATCGGGAATCGCCTGCGGGTGCAGCCGTACCAGCTGGCTGGTGACGTCCTGCAGCGGGGCCACCGCAAGGCGCAGGGTCATCAGGTCGCGCTGCATGTCGTACAGGCGGTGCACCGTGCTGCGCTTGAAGGTCTCGGCGAAGATGTCGTTTTCGAGCTTGTGCAGTTCCTCGCGGAAGTCGCGCACGATCGGCAGCATGTTGTCGACGATGAAATCGAGCACGCCATACAAGCCGTAGCTGGGCCCGTTGCTCATCATCTCCGGGGCGTGCTCGCAGGTGCGCCGGGCCGGGGCGTACGACAGCGAGGCGCCGTGGCGCACGGTGACCAGGTAGCGCGCGCCCAGGAAGATGTGGGTTTCACCGAAGGCCAGGCTGCCCTCGACCAGCTGGGCGGTCTGCACCACCAGGAACAGCGAATCCCCGTAGACCTCGATCTTGGTGCGCTGGTGCGCGTTGTGGGCGTCCTCGATGGCCAGGTCGTGCAGGTCGAACTCCTCCTGCAGCTTCTCCAGCAGGCCTTCGCTCGGCTCGTGCAGGCCCACCCAGACGAAGGTGTCCGGTTCCTTCAGGATCTCGCTGATGTCGTCCAGCCGGGTGTCGCCGATGCGGGTGCCATCGTTCCGGTAGGCCACGCAATTGACCACCATGCCCGGGGCGGGCAGGTCGGGCGTGGCGACGGTGGAGGGAAACGAAGGCATCGCCTGCATGATGCCTTGGGGTCCGATGCGCGGCAATGAACGCCTGCCGGACCGATCGGCGGCCTCGGTTGCGGTGGTGTCTCGCGGATGCGGTCGAGCGCGCGGTCCGCGAGCGTCACTGGGACTACAATGGCCGTCCGTTCCGAAGATACTGCCATGGCCGACGATTCCGCCCAGCCGATCACCCCCCTGGCGCAATGGCGCGAGCGGGCCGGTGCGTTGGCGCCGGAGCTGGACCAGGCGCTGCAGATGTGCGCGCAGCGGATCGCGCGGCAGGAGGCCTGCTGCGACGTACTCGACCTGCTGGCGCACCTGGGCGGCGATCCGCAGACCCAGGCGGCGGCGCTCTGGTTCGAGTTGGCGCGGGTCGATCCGGCGGCGTGGGAGACGCACGCCAAGGCGCTTGCCCTGCCGCTGAGGCGACTGGTCGAGGGCCAGCTGGCCGCCGAGAAGGTGTGGGCCCTGCACGCCCAGCGCGAGACAGGGGCGACCGAGGGCCTGCGCCGCCTGCTGCTGGCGATCATCCAGGATCTTCGCGTGGTGCTGGTGCTGCTGGCGCGGCAGCTGGCCGGCATGCGCTCGGCGATGGCCCTGCCCGAGGCCGAGCGCCTGGCGCTGGCGCGGCTGACGCGTGACATCCATGCGCCGCTGGCCAACCGGCTGGGCATCTGGCAGCTCAAATGGGAGCTGGAGGACCTGGCGTTTCGGTACCTGCAGCCGGATACCTACAAGCGCATCGCCCGCCTGCTGGACGAGCGTCGCGCCGATCGCGAGGCGTTCATCCGCGCGGCGCTGGACGAGCTGTCGCGTGCACTGGGCGCGGCCGGGATCGAAGCCGACCTGGCCGGTCGGCCCAAGCACATCTATTCGATCTGGAAGAAGATGCAGCGCAAGTCGCTGGATTTCTCCGACCTGTACGACATCCGCGCGGTGCGCATCCTGGTCGATTCGGTGGGCGACTGCTACGCCGCGCTGGGCGTGGTGCACAGCCTGTGGCCGCACCTGCCCGGTGAATTCGACGATTACCTGGCGCGGCCCAAGGCCAACGGCTACCGCTCGCTGCACACCGCGGTGATCGGCCCGCAGGGCAAGACCCTGGAGGTGCAGATCCGCACGCACGAGATGCACCAGCGCCAACGAGCTGGGCGTGGCCGCGCACTGGCGCTACAAGGAGGGCGGCGGCGCGGACGCGGAGTTCGAGAACAAGATCGCCTGGATGCGCAAGCTGCTGGAGCCCAGGGGCGAAGGCGACGATGCACTGGCCAGCGAGTTGCAGACGGCGCTGCTGGAGGACCGGGTCTACCTGCTGACCCCCAAGGGCGAGGTGTTCGACCTGCCGCGCGGCGCCACCGTGCTCGATTTCGCCTACCACGTGCATACCGAGGTCGGTCACCGTTGCCGTGGCGCCCGGGTCAATGGGCGAATCGTGCCGCTGACCCACCAGCCGGCCAGCGGCGATCGGGTGGAGATCATCACCGCCAAGCTGGCCGAGCCCAGTCGCGACTGGCTGTCGACGCACCACGGCTACCTGCATACCTCGCGTGCGCGAGAAAAGGTGCGCGCGTGGTTCCGCCGCATCGCGCACGACGCCAACGTGGCCGCCGGCCGCGCCATCTTCGAGCGCGAACTGAAGCGGCTGGCGCTGGGGCCGGCCGACAGCGCCTGGCTGCCGGCCCACTTCCACCTTAAGAGCCACGACGAGCTGCTGGTGGCGCTGGCGCTGGGCGATGTGTCGCCGGGCCAGATCGCGCGGCTGCTGCAGGAGGGGGCGCAGCCGGCCGAGCCGCAGCGGCGCCCGGTGCCGACCAGTGCGCCACGCAGCGGCACGCCCGACGGTGGCAGCCTGCGCATCGAGGGCGTCGGCAATCTGCTGACCGTGCTGGCGCGCTGCTGCCAACCGCTGCCGGGCGACCCGGTGCGGGGCTTCATCACCAAGGGCCGTGGCGTTTCGGTGCATCGCGCCGATTGCCCCAGCCTGCTGCGGCTGGCTGCGCGGGATCCGGACCGGGTCATCGACGTGGAATGGGGCGGCAGCGGCGCACGCGCCTACGAGGTGGAGATCGAGTTGCGCGGCTACGACCGCAAAGGCCTGCAGAAGGACGTCACCAGCGTGATCAGCAACCTGGGCACGCATATCCTGGCGTCGTCCAGCCGCATGTTTGCCCGCAGTGGCGAAGTGGAAATGCGCTTCACGTTGCGCGTGCGCGACTACGAGCATCTTTCCAACCTGCTCGGCAGGCTGGTGGCGTTGCCGAACGTGGTCGAGGCGCACCGCGTCAGCGGCAGCTGAACGCGCGCCCGCGCGGCGGGCTTGGCCGGCCGGACGCGATGGTAAGCTGCCACGACTTTGGCGATTGCCGGACCCCATGAACGGACGCAAAGACCAGCACGACAGCCGCCGCGGGCGCGTCGATCCCACCCTGGGCGATCTTGGCCTGCTCGCCGAGCCGGCGCCGGCCAGCGAGCCGGAAGATGTCCTGCCGCGGATCGATCTGGAGCCAGGCACGCGGCGTATGCCTCGTCGCCCGCCACGGCCGCAGCGGCGCTGGCCGGTGTGGGTGGGAATGGCCGCCTTGGTTGCGCTGGCGCTGGTGCTTTGGGCGAACCAGGATCACCTGCGCGGGCTGGTGCCGCGCACCGAGCTCAACGATGTGCTGGCACGGGCGGAACTGGCGCTCCAGGCAGGCCGGCTGGAGGGCGGCGACGGGCAGAGCGCGCATGAGCTGTTCGCCAAGGCGCGGGCGCTGGAGCCGGACAACGAACGCGCACGCGATGGCCTGCACCAGGTCGGCATGGCCGAGTTGTCGCGCGCCGACGCGGCCTTTCGCGACGGCGACCTGGCCCGGGCGCAATCGGTCCTGTCCGATGCCCGCGAGGTCCTCGGTGGCGGCCGTGACGTCGACCACCTCGAGCAGCAGATCGCGCATGCGCGCGCCGCCTCGATGTCGCCGGGCGGGACGATCGACCAGGCCCAGCAGGCGTTGGCGGCGGGTGAGCTTGAAGGCGATGCCGGCGCCGCTGCGCTCTACCAGAAGGTATTGCGTGCCGACCCCAACAACGCGGTGGCGGCGCACGGACTGGACAAGGTCGGGGCTGCTCTTGCTGCCCGGGCGCATGCCGCCCTGGACGCCGGCAACGACGCGGCCGCCAGCGACCTGGTCGACCAGTTGGCCGCCTTGCTGCCGAACTACGGCGAGCTGCCCGAGCTGCGCGCGATCCAGGAACAACACCGGCAGCAACAGGCGCAGGCAGTGGACGACGCGCTGGCGCGTGGCGAGCAGGCGCTGCGTGCCGGCCGCATCGGCGGCTCCGGCGACGACAGCGCGCTGGCGGCCTTCCGCAAGGCACTGACGCTGGATCCACACAATGCGCGTGCCCAGGCCGGGCTGGGCCAGGTGGCGCAGGCGCTGGTGGTGCAGGCGAATGCGGCCCTGGACAGCGACGATCGCTACCAGGCCAGGGTATTGCTGGACCGGGCCGCGGAGCTGGCGCCGTCGTCCAGCGACCTGGCCGCCGCACGCGCCCGGCTGGAGGCCGAGCCGGCCACCCCCACGCTGGCGCCGCTGGCATTGACCCCACAGCAGACCGAGCAGGTGCTGGACCTGGTCCGCCGCGCCAGGGATGCGGCGCAGGCGGGCCGGATCATGCTGCCGCCCGGTGAGAGCGCCTACGACCTCTACCGCAGCGCGCTTGCCATCGACGGCAACAACGCCGCGGCACGTGCCGGGTTGCAGGACCTGCCGCAACTGGTCTCGCGGCAGCTGGAGCAGGCCATCGAGGACGGCCAGCTGACCCGTGCCGACAGCCTGTTGCGCGAGCTTGGTGACCTGGCTCCGGCCGATGCGGTGGGCCTGGGGCTGCGCCAGCGACTGGCATCGGCCTGGCTGGAGCAGGCCGGGCAGCAGTTGGATCGGGGCGATCGGGGCGGGGCCCTGCAGTCGCTGCAGCGCGCCCGCAGACTCGATCCGCAGCAGCCGGGCATGCAGCAGTTGGCCGCCCGGCTGCAAGGCAACCGATGACCCGCGGTTCTGCATGAGCACACTCGTTTTCGGCGGCAGCAGCCAGATCGGTCGGTTCCTGTTGCCACAGCTGGTTGCCCAGGGCGACCAGGTGGTGGCCGTCAGTCGCATCCGGCAAGCGCCGCAGCCCGGCGTGCGCTGGATCGTCGGGGCATTGCCCGACGCCGTGGCGACGATGCCGCAGGCAGTGTCCGCGATCGTGTGCTTCGGCCCGCTGCTGCCGTTTGCCCGGTGGCTGGCTGCCGCAGCGCCGGGCGGAGCACCGCGAGTGGTGGCGACCAGTTCGATGAGCGCGCAGAGCAAGCAGGACTCACTGGTTCCTGCCGAACGAGCGGTGGCCAGGCAGCTGCGCGATGGCGAGGCCGAGCTGGCGCGCGCCTGCGCCGGCATCGGATGCGACTGGACCGTGTTGCGCCCGACGCTGATCTACGGCGCCGGGCTGGACAAGAGTCTGACCCCGATCGCGCGCCGGGCGATGCGGCTGCGGGTGTTTCCGTTGCCGGCCGGGTGCGGCCTGCGCCAGCCGGTGCACGCCCAGGACATCGCCAGCGCAGTGTTGGCCGCGCTGCAGCGTCCGGCGGCTGCCGGGCGGGTGCTGGCGCTGGGTGGTGGCGAGCGCCTGCCAGCGCAGGAGATGTTTTCGCGGGTGCGCCAGAGCCTGCCGGTATCGACCGTGGCCGTACCGGTACCGCGCTGGGTCCTGAGCCTGGGACGCCGCGTCGCCCCGCGATTGCGGGGGCCGCTCGACCGGCTGGAGGTCGACCTGATCGCCGACAACCACGAGATCGAGGACGTGCTCGGGGTGTCGCCGCGACCGTTCCGTCCCGATGCGGCGTGCTGGCTGCCGCCGGTGTGAGATGCCCGCATCCGGCCCGCCTTCTGCCCGCGTTCTGCCCGATAAGCGCTTGCCGCGTTCAGATGCCCTCGGGGTGCCAGGCCCTATGATCGGTTCACTCCGTTACTGGATCCGTCCTTGACCGTGTCGACCCGCTTTGCTGCCATCGTCCGAACCAGCTGGCCGTGGCTGCGCATTCCCTTCTGGGTGTGCCTGGGCCTGTTTTTCGGCTTCCTCCTGCCGTACACGCTGATTCTCAACAAGCGCGTGCAGGATCGTTTCAACGACCTGGTGTTCGCCGTGCCGACGCGTGTCTACGCGCGGCCGCTGCCGCTGTACGCCGGAGCACCGGTGACGCCCGCGTCGCTGGAACTGGAGCTGACCTTCGCCGGCTACAGCCGGGACGGGCATGCCCGCGTCCCGGGCACGTGGCTCCGCCATGGTCCGGATTTCATCATCGCCTCCCGCGGCTACGCCAGCCCGGATGGCGGCGAGCTGGCCAAGCGGGTGCGGGTCACCATGGGCAGTGGCGAGATCAGCGCGGTGCACGATGCCGCCAGCGGCAAGCCGATCAAGCTGGCGCACCTCGACCCCGCCCGTATTGCCACGCTCTACGGCGCGCAGCAGGAGGAGCGCCGCATCGTGCAGCTGTCCGACGTGCCGCCGTTGCTGGTGACCGGGCTGCAGGCGGTCGAGGATCGCAACTTCAAGCACCACATCGGGCTGGACTTCGTGGCCATCGCCCGGGCCGCCTTCGCCAACCTGCGCGCCGGGCATACCGTGCAGGGCGGCTCCACCCTGACCCAGCAGCTGGTGCGCAACCTGTTCCTGGACCGTAACCAGAACTTCACCCGCAAGTTCAACGAGGCGTTGTTGTCGCTGTTGGTGGAGGCGCACTACCCGAAGGACCGCATCCTGCAGGCGTACATCAACGAGGTGTTCCTCGGCCAGCAGGGCAGGCAGGCGGTGCACGGGTTCGCCGCCGCCTCGGAGTTCTATTTCGGACGCCGGCTGGAAGACCTGCGGCCGCAGGAGATCGCGCTGCTGGTGGGCATGGTCAAGGGCCCCAGCTATTACGACCCGCGGCGCTATCCCAAGCGCGCGCTGGCACGGCGCAACCTGGTGCTGCAGCAATTCCTGGACACCGGCCTGCTCGGCGCGGCCAAGGCCAACGTGGCGCAGGCCGCTCCGTTGGGCATCACCGCCAATGCCCAGCTGCCGCACAACCGCTTCCCCGGCTTCATGCAGCTGGTGCGCCAGCAGATCACCAACGACTTCGACGACCAGACGCTCAGCTCGGGCAACCTGTCGGTGTTCACCACCCTGGATCCGGCTGCCCAGCTGTATGCCGAGCAGGCCATCAGCACCACCATGAAGAGCCTGGGCAAGCGCGGCGACGCGGCACAGGCTGCGGCGGTGGTCACCGACGTGGACAGCGGCAACGTACTGGCGCTGGTGGGCAGCAAGACGCCCGGCGAGCCGGGCTTCAACCGGGCGCTGGATGCCCGCCGCCCGATCGGTTCCACCATCAAGCCGTTCGTCTACCTGGTGGCGCTGACCCAGCCCGAGCGCTGGAACCTGGCCAGCCTGGTCGAAGACACGCCGATCAGCATGCGCCAGCCCAATGGAAAGGTGTGGTCGCCGGAAAACGACGAGCACGACGTGCACGGCGCCGTGCCGATGGTGGACGCGCTGGTGAACTCGTGGAACCTGGCCACCGTGCATCTGGGGCTGGAAGTGGGCCTGCCGCGGATCAAGGCCTTCCTGGAATCGTTCGGCCTGACCGACGTCAATCCCAGCCCCTCGCTGCTGCTTGGAGCGGTGGACCTGGCGCCATTGCAGGTGGCGCAGCTCTATCAGTACATCGCCGCCGACGGACACGCGCTGCCGCTGATGGCGGTCTCCGGCGTGATCGATGGCCACGGCAACACCATCAAGCGTTACGAAGTGCAGCCGGGCAAGGGCGAGTACCAGGAAGCGGTGCGCCAGATCACCTGGGCGATGCAGCAGGTCGCCATCCGCGGCACTGCGCACAGCATCGGCGACAGTGGGCTGGCCTGGCTGCATGCCGCCGGCAAGACCGGTACCAGCAACGACCTGCGCGACAGCTGGTTTGCCGGCTTCACCGGCAAGCATCTGGCGGTGTTCTGGATGGGCCGCGATGACAACAAGCCCACCGGCCTGTATGGCGCCACCGGCAGCCTGCGCGCCTGGCGCGAGCTGTTCGCCAAGCTGCCGACCCTGCCGCTGCCGGCCGGTCCCGGACCGGGCCTGCAGATGGCCTGGATCAACCCGGCCGACGGCAAGCGCACCCTGCCCGAGTGCGAAGGCGCGCGCGAATTCCCGGTTGTGACCGGCAGCCTGCCCGATGAGGTGGAAGGCTGTTTCTGGCAGCGCGTCGGCGATATGTTTGGCAATCAACCGCAGCCGCCGCCGTCGGGCGGACCGATCGAGACCCAGTAGTCATGAAACACCGTATTTTCCTCCCGTCCTCCTTGTGCCTGCTGGTGGCGCTCAGTGGCTGCAGCGTGCCCGCCGCATCCCCCGAGCCCACCCGCCCGGTGGCGGTCGAGGGCCATCAACTGGTCGCGGCGATCCGTGCCGCCGGCGAGCGCGAGGACTCGGTGATCAGCGTCAGCGCGCTGCAGGATCCAGCCGCGGCAGCCTTGCAGCAGCAAGCCCAGGCGGATGAAAGCGCGGGGCGGATCGAGCAGGCCGCGGCCACGCTTGACCGCGCACTGGCGATGAATCCGGATTCCCCCGACCTGCTGCAACAGCGCGCCGAGGTGGCGGTGCTGCGCGGCGACTACAGCCGCGCCGAGCAACTGGCGCATCGCTCCTGGGCGATCGGGCCCCGGCTGGGGCCGCTGTGCGCGCGCAACTGGCAGACCGTGGCGGAGATGCGCCGGCAGGCCGGCGATACCGCGGGGGCCGAACGGGCCCGGCACTGGCTGGACGAATGCCACAAACCTGGCGTCAACCGCTTCTGAGCGACCCCATTGTCGAGGCCGGCGGGCATGCCGTGCTGGACGGCCCGGAGCCGGCGTAGGGTGGGCTTCAGCCCACCGGCTCTCCGGCGTTTCCGCTCTGTCGGCTTGGTGGGCTGAAGCCCACCCTACGCGGCGCAGTGGCTTGCCGTGGTGTCCCGGTTGGTGCGGCGCGGGCTCGCCTGGGCTGCTGCAGGAGCGCCTGGCGTCAATCGCTTCTGAGCATGCCTGTTTCTGAGCCCGGCGCGCAGGCCGCGGGCGGCGGCCCCGGGGCGCGTAGGGTGGGCTTCAGCCCACCGGCTCTCCGGCGTCTCCGCTCTGTCGGCTTGGTGGGCTGAAGCCCACCCTACGCGGCGCAGTGGCTTGCCGTGGTGTCCCGGCTGGTGCGGCGCGGGCTCGCCTGGGCTGCTGCAGGAGCGCCTGGCGTCAATCGCTTCTGAGCATGCCTGTTTCTGAGCCCGGCGCGCAGCGTGGGCGGCGGCCCCGGGGCGCGTAGGGTGGGCTTCAGCCCACCAGCTCTCCGGCGTTTCCGCTCTGTCGGCTTGGTGGGCTGAAGCCCACCCTACGCGGCGCAGTGGCTTGCCGTGGTGTCCCGGTTGGTGCGGCGCGGGCTCGCCTGGGCTGCTGCAGGAGCGCCTGGCGTCAATCGCTTCTGAGCATGCCTGTTTCTGGGCCCGGCGCGCAGGCCGTGGGCGGCGGCCCCGGGACGCGTAGGGTGGGCTTCAGCCCACCGGCTCTCCGGCGTTTCCGCTCTGTCGGCTTGGTGGGCTGAAGCCCACCCTACGCGGCGCAGTGGCTTGCCGTGGTGTCCCGGTTGGTGCGGCGCGGGCTCGCCTGGGCTGCTGCAGGAGCGCCTGGCGTCAATCGCTTCTGAGCATGCCTATTGTTGGGCCCGGCGCGCAGCGTGGGCGGCGGCCCCGGGACGCGTAGGGTGGGCTTCAGCCCACCGGCTCTCCGGCGTTTCCGCTCTGTCGGCTTGGTGGGCTGAAGCCCACCCTACGCGGTGCCAGTGGCTTGCTGTGGTGCTGTTGCCTTGGTCGGCATTACCCACTGTGCGTGTGGTGATGGGAGTCGTTTGCATGAGGGGCGACGGGTGTGGGAGCGCTCGGGGTTTGTCGCCTGCGCCGGCTCGGCGATACTGTGCCGATGACCGACACCGACGACATCGGCGCGCTGCTGGGCGCCGACGGCCCGTTTGCCCGCGAGCTGCCCAATTTCTCACCGCGCGAAGCACAGCAGACCATGGCGCGCGCGGTGCAGCACGCCATCGCCGAACGCGAGACGCTGATCGCCGAAGCGGGCACTGGTACCGGCAAGACCTACGCCTACCTCGTGCCGGCTCTGCTGGCAGGCGAGCGGGTGATCATCTCCACCGGCACCAAGGCGTTGCAGGACCAGCTCTACCTGCGCGACCTGCCGCGCGTGCATTCGGTGCTTGGGGCCCGGTTGAAGACCGCCCTGCTGAAGGGGCGTGCCAACTACCTGTGTCTGTACCGGCTGGACCAGACCGTGCACGAGGGCGCGACCTTCGAGCGGGCGCAGGCGGCGCAACTGGCGGCGATCCGCGCCTGGTCGGCGCGCACCCGCCGCGGTGACCGGATGGAGCTGGCCGAGGTGCCCGAGGAATCTTCGCTGTGGCCGCGGGTCACCTCCACCGCGGAGAACTGCCTCGGCGTGGAGTGCCCGTTCTACGACGATTGCCACGTGGTGCGCGCGCGCCGCGAGGCGCTGGAGGCGGACGTTGTGGTGGTCAATCACCATCTGCTGTTTGCCGACCTGGCGCTGAAGCAGGAAGGGTTTGGCGAGATCCTGCCCGGCGCCGGTGCGTTCATCCTGGACGAGGCGCACCAGATCCCCGAGCTGGCCGGGCAGTTCTTCTCCCGCAGCGTCAGCGCACGTCAGTTGAACGATCTGGGACAGGATGCCTTGCGCGAGTGCAGCGGCGTCACCGGTGCCATCGGCCTGCTGCTGGAGCCGGTCGAAGCCCTGCACGACGCGGTGCGCCAATTGCGCCTGGCGCTCGATCCCTTGCCTGCACGCGGCCCGTTCCAGCGGCTGGAGGCGGTCGCTGGCGCCGATGCGCGCCTGCACGACCTGCGCGAGTTGCTGGCCACGCTGGGCGATCTGCTCGGTTCGCAGGCGGAGCGTTCGCGCGGCTTTGCCAATGTGCATGAGCGCGCCCTGGGCCTGGCCGAACGGCTGGACGCCATATCGCTGCCGACCACGGCCGATGCCGCCGCGCCGGACGTGCGCTGGTACGAGGTGTTCCCGCGCGGGTTTGCGCTGTACGCCACGCCGCTGGACCTGGCCGCTCCGTTGCGCGCGATGCGCGAACAGACCCAGGCGGCCTGGATCCACACCTCCGCCACGCTCTCCGTGGCCGGCCAGTTCGACCACTTCGCGCGCCAGCTGGGACTGGAGGATCCGCAGACGCTGAGCCTGCAGAGCCCGTTCGACTACGCGCGCCAGGCGCTGTGCTACTTGCCCGCCGGCTTGCCGGACCCGGCCGCGCGCGACTACACCGAGCGGGTCATCCAGGCGGTATTGCCGGTGCTGGCCGCCTCGCAGGGCCGTGCGTTCCTGTTGTTCACCTCGCACCGGGCGCTGCGCCGGGCCGCCGAGATCCTGGCCGACACGGTGCCGTGGCCGTTGTTCGTGCAGGGCACCGCGCCACGGCACCGCCTGCTGGAGGATTTCCGCGCCAGCGGCCACGGCGTGCTGCTGGGGGCGGCCAGCTTCTGGGAGGGCGTGGACGTGGTCGGCGAAGCGCTCAGCGTGGTGGTGATCGACAAGCTGCCGTTCGCCTCGCCGGACGACCCGGTGCTGGTGGCGCGGCTGGACGCGCTGGAGCAGTCGGGCATCAATCCGTTCATGGGGTGGCAGGTGCCCACCGCGGCGATCGCCCTGAAGCAGGGTGCCGGGCGCTTGATCCGCGACACCCGCGATCGTGGCGTGCTGGTGCTGTGCGATCCACGGCTGACCAGCAAGGGTTACGGCCGCCTGTTCCTGGCCAGCCTGCCGCCCATGCCACGCACCCGCGAGCTCGCCGAAGTGGAGCAATTTCTGGCGTAGGGTGGGCTTCAGCCCACCAGCTCCTGGCTTTTCCGCGCTGTGGGGTTGGTGCTGAAGCCCACCCTGCGAAGGGCGGTGGGCCTGTCTGCTGTTGGCGACATGCGACCCTCGAGGAAGTTTGCCCCGCGTGGCCGATTCTTGCCAAGCGCCCATCCACGCAGGCCGGCGCCGTAGGGTGGGCTTCAGCCCACCGGCTCTTCGCTTTTCCGCGCAGTGGGCCTGGTGGGCTGAAGCCCACCCTACGCGCACGGGGCAGAACGTAGCCCGCTGGCGGCCTTTGCGGTGCCCGCTGTGTGCCTCACGGCGCCCCGGGTCGGGCCGGCCCGGCTGCTCTGATGAGCTCTCCGATCACAGGGAGAGAGCGAGATGCCGGCCTGGACACAGAACGTGATGGTGAAAGTGCTTGGAATCGGCGTGCTGGCCGTGTTGATGCTGATTCCGCTGGCGCAGGTGCGCGGGCTGGTGGCCGAGCGCCAGCAGCTGCGCGAACAGGCTCTCGCACAGATTGCGCAGGGCTGGGGTGGCCGGCAGGTGCTGGGAGGGCTGCTGCTGAGGACCAACACGCGGCGCCTGCTGCGGGAGGCCGACGGGCGACCCCCGCGGGTGGTCGAAGGCAGCGCCACATTATTGCCGGACACGCTGGAGGCGCACGTGGACATGGCCGTGCAGACGCGCCGATACGGGATCTACGGGGCACCGGTATATGCCTCCACCATACAATTGACCGGTCGCTTCGCGGCGCGGGATCTGGCGCGCCTGCGGCAGGCGAACGATCTGGCCGGAAGCGCCGGCAAGGCCGAACTGCAACTGGTGTTGAGCGATCTGCAGGGCCTGCAGCAGGTCAGCGGGCTGCTGATCAACGGCGAGCCGGCGCGGTTCGAGTCCTCGGCCGGGCAGCTGGCCGGCTGGAGTACCGTGGTGGTACCGGTCGACCTGCGGACGATCGGCGAGCAGCCGATCAGTTTCAGCATGACCTTGAAAGTGGCCGGCACCCAATCGCTGCAGTTGCTGCCGCTCGCGCGCAGTACCGACGTGACGATGCAGGCCCCCTGGGGCGACCCCAGTTTCGTCGGCGCGATCCTGCCCCTGCAACGCGATGTCACTGCCGACCGCTTCAGCGCGCACTGGCACATGCTCGATCTCAACCGTGGCTACGGCCAGTACTGGGAAGTACCCGATGCCTCGTTGCGCGATGCACTTCGAGGGTCGGCATTCGGCGTCGAGCTGTATCAGCCGGTGGACGTCTACCAGCGCAACGAGCGTGCCGGCAAGTACGGCCTGCTGTTCATCGCGATGACCTTCGTGGCGTTCTTCCTGTTCGAGGTGTTGCGCCGGTTGCGCGTGCATCCGGTGCAGTACCTGATGGTGGGCGCGGCGCTGGCCACCTTCTATGTGGTGTTGCTGGCACTGTCCGAACAGATCGGCTTCGGCCCGGCCTATGCCGTCGCCGCCAGCGCGGTGGTGCTGATCGTGGGTGGCTATGCCGGCGCGGTGCTGCGTGCGCGCCGGGCCGGGCTGTTGCTGGGCGCGGTGCTGGCGCTGGTCTACGCGCTGCTGTACGGGCTGGTGGCGGCCGAACAGTACGCCTTGCTGGCCGGCGCGCTGGTGCTGCTGGCCACGGTGGCGCTGATGATGTTCCTGACCCGCCGCATCGACTGGTACGGCTATGCCCCGACCACCCCCGCCCCGGCTATGATGGAGCGCTCATGAACCTGCTCGCGATCGAAACCTCCACCGAGTCCTGCTCCGTTGCCCTGGTGCACGGCGAGCAGGTGATTGCCCGCAGCGAGCTGGCGCCGCGGCGGCACGCCGAGCTGGTCCTGCCCATGGCCGACCAGCTGCTGGCCGAGGCCGGGCTGGGCCGGCACGCACTTGACGCGATCGCGGTCGGCCGCGGGCCCGGTGCATTTACCGGCGTGCGCCTGGCGGTGTCGCTGGCCCAAGGCATGGCGATGGCGCTGGACCTGCCGGTGGTGACCATCTCCTCGCTGGCCGCGCTGGCGCTGGAGGCACCGGATGAGAACGGCGCCATCCTGGCGGTGATCGACGCGCGGATGGGCGAGATCTACGCCGCCAGTTACCGTCGCGATGGATCCGGCCTGCTCGCGCTGGATCAGGAGCGGGTCTGCCTGCCCGGTGACCTGGAACTGCCCGCGGCGGCCACCTGGCAGGTGGTGGGCAGCGGTTGGGGCAGCTATGCCGATATCCTGCGAGGGCGCCTGACCGGCGCCCTGCGGGGCGCCGACGCGGCCCGCTATCCGCAGGCGCGCCATGTGGCCGAGCTGGCCGTGCGCGAGTTCCGTGCCGGTCACGCACAGCCGCCGGAGCAGGCGTTGCCGGTCTACCTGCGCGACAAGGTGGCACAGACGCTGGTGGAGCAGGGCAAGGCCTGAGGGCCCAAAGAGATCGCGCAACCCGCGCTTGCAGGAGCGGTTTCAACCTCGGCCACCGCGCGTGGAACCGGTAGCGGGTTCGTCTGAAAGCGCTTCCGCAGGTCCAACCGGCACAGGCGTTGCGGCTGAAGCCGCTCGAGCAACAGGGCGGTGCGGCCTGCGGCCCGCGGCCCGCACCTACAGCTTGCCGCTCAACACCTGCACGGCCAGGCTGCTCAGGGCCACCGCCAGCCAGACGCCCAGCCCCAGCAGGATCGGCCGCGGCCCGCTGGCTATGATCCGGCGCAAGTTCGCCGACAGGCCGATCGCGCTCAGTGCCACGATGATCAGGAATTCCGCCGCGGTGTGCAGTGCGGGCAGGGCCGCAGCCGGTACCCATCCTGCCGAGCGGATGCCCGAGGCGACCAGAAACCACAGGATGAACCAGGGAAAGATTCGCGCCAGCCGGAACTCCGTGCTGCCGCGGCGTTTCTCGCGCAGCGCCACCAGCAGCGCCAGCACTACGCAGACCGGGATGATCAGGGTGGCACGGGTCAGCTTGACGATGGTGGCGTAGTCGCCGGCGGCCTTGCTGTAGCTGTAGCCGGCCGCCACGACCGAAGAGGTGTCGTTGATCGCCGTGCCGGACCACAGGCCGAAGCCCAGGTCGGACAGGTGCATCCAGTGGCCCAGCGGCGGGAACAGCAGCACCGCGACCAGGTTGAACAGGAAAATGGTGGAAATGGCGAAGGCGGTGTCGTGCTCGTCCGGCTTGATGATTGGAGTCACCGCGGCGATCGCCGACCCCCCACAGATGGCCGTGCCCACCCCGATCAGCACCATCAGCTTGTCGTGCACGCCCAGCAGCCGTCCCAGCCAGCCGGCGGCCAGGAACGCCACGGTCATGGTGACCAGGGTGACCCACAGCGATTCCAGCCCGGTGCGGGCGACCTGATCCAGGCTCAGGCCGAAGCCCAGCGCGATGATCGACCACTGCAGGATCTGCTTGCCGGCGAACTGGATGCCCGGGGTGAAGCGGACGCCCGGCCCGAGCAGGTTGCGCACCAGCAGGCCCAGCACGATACCGATGACCGGGCCGCCCACCAGCGGCGCGAGCCGGCCCAGCCACCAGGCCGCCAGGGCGACGGCGAAGGCCAGCAACAGGCCGGGTGCGCGCTGGCGCAGGACGGTCACAGTGGTGTGCGGAGGGTTCATGAGTGCATTGTGATCTGTCCGAACGATCAATTGAACTTCATATGCCTGATTGCAGCTATCATTATTCCTGATGATAAGCATCAGCCCGCGCCAGCTCGAGGTGTTCGTCCAGGTCGCGCGACACGGCAGCGTTCGTGCCGCCGCCGCAGCAGGTTCACCTGACCCAGCCGGCGGCGAGCATGGCGCTGGCCGAGATGGAGCGGCAGCTCGGTGTCAGTGTGTTCGATCGCGAGCGCGGTCGTCTGCGCCTGAACGCGCGCGGCCGGGAGTTGCTGCCGCGCGCGCAGGAACTGCTCGAGCGTCATGCCGAGTTCGCGCGGATCGGCAGCGGGCAAAGCCCGGCGCTGTCCGGTGAGCTGCGCATTGGCGCCAGCAACACCGTGGGCAACTACCGGGTGGGCGAGCTGCTTGGGCGATTTCGTGCGGGCCTGTCCGCAGGTGGCCGATCCGGCTGCGGGTGGCCAACACCCAGACGATCGCCGCCGAGCTGCTCGATCATGCGCTCGACGTCGGCTGCGTCGAGGGGCTGGTCGCCCATCCGCAGCTGGAGCTGCGTCCCTGGCGGGATGATCGCCTGCTGGTGTGCGCCGCGCCGGACCACCCGTTGGCGCGGCGGCGCACCCTGAAGGCGGTCGATTTCGCCGGCGCGCGCTGGGTGCTGCGCGAGCCAGGCTCGGCCACGCGGGCCACCAGCGAACGCGTGCTGGCGCAGTTGCCGCCGGGCGAAACGGTGCTGGAGCTGGACCAGATCGAGGCGATCAAGCAGGCGGTGGTCGCCGGCCTTGGTATTGCCTGCCTGCCCCAGGTGGCGGTAGTCGATGCCGTCGCGGCCGGACGCCTGAAGGCCCTGCGCACGCCGTTCCTGCAGCTGGACCGCAAGCTGTCGCTGCTGCTGCACCGCGACCGCTATCGCGGTGCGTTGCTGGATGCGTTTCTGGGTTCGGTCTGACCGGTTGCCGGGTCCTTTTCACCCGGCGAACTCTTGCCGGAAGATTCACCCCGCCGGGGCTAGCGTGCACATGTGTCTCCGGCGAGGTATCGCGATGCCCTTCAAAGCCGCCAAGGCCACACCGGGTGTGCCATTGGCCAAGCCTGTCGAGGTCATCCCGGGAGGGAGCATTGCCGAGTTGCGTCACCAGGCGGCCAAGTGCCATGCGTGCCCGCTGTGGCGCCACGGGACCCAGACCGTATTCGGCGAAGGGCCCTCGGACGCCCGCCTGGTACTGATCGGCGAACAGCCGGGGGAACAGGAGGACGTTACCGGTGTGCCGTTCGTCGGCCCGGCCGGCCAGATGCTCGATCGGGCGCTGGCCGAGGCGGGGATCGACCGCGATGCGGTATACATCACCAACACCGTCAAGCACTTCAAGTACGAAGTGCGCGGCCACGCCAAGCTCCACAAGCGCGCCAATGCGGCCGAGCAGACCGCATGCCGCATGTGGCTGGCGGCCGAATTGCTTCGCATCAAGCCCCAGGTGGTGGTCGGGCTGGGTGCGATGGCGGCGCAGACCTTGTTCGGCAACGACTTCCGGATCACCCGGGAGCGCGGCAGCTGGCGTGAGCTGGCTCCCGGCCTGCGTGCCACCGCCAGCTGGCACCCGTCGGCGGTGTTGCGCATGCCGCAGGAGACACGTCGCCAGGCTGCCTACAAGGAATTGGTGAGCGATCTGCGGGCGGCGGCAGAGGCCCTGGGCAAGGCGCCCGCGTCGCGCAGCCCGGCGAAAGACGGCGGCAAGCACGCCCATGTCGGCGTAGGACACGGTCATGGACACTAGCGCTGCGCAGCCGGCGAGGCGCTAACCCCGCAGCCGAGCGCTCTGGGAGTCGGCTTCAGCCTGGCGAAGGCCGCGTCACGGCTGACGCAGGCGTGCGGCCATCCTCTGCCGGGAGAGGTCGCAGCCCCCCTGTAGGAGCGGCTTCAGCCGCGAAGGCCGCGTCAGCGGCCCACCAGGCCGGCGCCGATGCCTCCGGCTCATCGGCCCATGCGGTCGGCGCCGATGTCTCCGGCCCGGCGGCCTATCTGACCGGCGCCGATGTCCGAGGCGTCAGGCGATCGCGGCTGAAGCCGCTCCTACAAAAGCGGGGCGTGCGGTCATACTCTGCCGGGAAAGGCCGCAGCCCCCCTGTAGGAGCGGCTTCAGCCGCGAAGGCCGCGTCAGCGGCCCACCAGGCCGGCGCCGATGCCTCCGGCTCATCGGCCCATGCGGTCGGCGCCGATGTCTCCGGCCCGGCGGCCTATCTGACCGGCGCCGATGTCCGAGGCGTCAGGCGATCGCGGCTGAAGCCGCTCCTACAAAAGCGGGGCGTGCGGCCATACTCTCCGGGAAAGGCCGCAGCCCCCCTGTAGGAGCGGCTTCAGCCGCGAAGGCCGCGTCAGCGGCCCACCAGGCCGGCGCCGATGCCTCCGGCTCATCGGCCCATGCGGTCGGCGCCGATGTCTCCGGCCCGGCGGCCTATCTGACCGGCGCCGATGTCCGAGGCGTCAGGCGATCGCGGCTGAAGCCGCTCCTACAAAAGCGGAGCGTGCGGTCATACTCTCCGGGAAAGGCCGCAGCCCCCCTGTAGGAGCGGCTTCAGCCGCGAAGGCCGCGTCAGCGGCCCACCAGGCCGGCGCCGATGCCTCCGGCTCATCGGCCCATGCGGTCGGCGCCGATGTCTCCGGCCCGGCGGCCTATCTGACCGGCGCCGATGTCCGAGGCGTCAGGCGATCGCGGCTGAAGCCGCTCCTACAAAAGCGGGGCGTGCGGTCATACTCTCCGGGAAAGGCCGCAGCCCCCCTGTAGGAGCGGCTTCAGCCGCGAAGGCCGCGTCAGCGGCCCACCAGGCCGGCGCCGATGCCTCCGGCTCATCGGCCCATGCGGTCGGCGCCGATGTCTCCGGCCCGGCGGCCTATCTGACCGGCGCCGATGTCCGAGGCGTCAGGCGATCGCGGCTGAAGCCGCTCCTACAAAAGCGGAGCGTGCGGTCATACTCTCCGGGAAAGGCCGCAGCCCCCCTGTAGGAGCGGCTTCAGCCGCGAAGGCCGCGTCAGCGGGCCATCCGGCCGGCGCCGATGCCTCCGGCTCATCGGCCGATCCGGCCGGCGCCGATGTTCAGTGGAAGTCGCGCGAGCGCACGTCCAGCTGCCGCAGCATCGGGGTCAGATCCAGCAGTCGTCGCGCGATCAGGTGCTGCACGCCGTGCTGGCTTTCCAGATGGCCTTCCACCGCCAGCAGGCGTGATTCGAGCAGCACGCGGCGCTGGCGCTCGGCGACCTGTCGCCAGATCACCACGTTGGTCAACCCTTCCTCATCCTCCAGCGTCATGAAGATCACCCCGCTGGCGGTCTGCGGTTTCTGCCGCAGGGTGACCAGGCCGGCCAGGCGCACCGGCCGGCCGCTGGGCAGGGCGGCCAGTTCGGTGGAACTGCGGTAGCGCTGGGCGCGCAGTTGCGGGCGCAGGAAGCGCAGCGGATGCGGGCCCAAGGTGGTGCCGGTCAACGCGTAGTCCGCATGCAGGTCCTCGCCGGCGCTCGGCAGCGGCAGCACCACGTCTGCCTCGGCTGCCGCGGGCACCTCGGCGAATAGCGGCAGCTGTGGCTCCACCCCGGCAATTGCCCAGCGCGCGCGGTGGCGGTGGCCGGCCAGGCCGCGCAGCGCACCGGCGTCGGCCAGCAATGCCTGGGCGCGACGATCCAGCCGGGCGCGGGCGCACAGGTCGGCCACGTCGGTGAAAGGCCGTTGTGCGCGCGCGCGTTCGATCGCCGTGGCCGCTTCGACAGCGAAGCCGCGGATCAGCCGCAGGCCCAGCCGGATCGCCGGCTGCAGCGCCGGATCGTCATACGCTTCGAGGGCGCAGTCCCAGGCGCTGTGGCGCACGTCCAGCGGGCGCGTGCGGATGCCGTGCCGGCGCGCGTCCTGCAGCAACTGGTCGGGCGAATAGAACCCCATCGGCGCGGAGTTGATCAGGGCGCAGGCGAACGCGGCCGGGTGGTGGCACTTCAGCCAGCTGCTGACGTAGGCGATCAGCGCGAAGCTGGCCGCGTGCGACTCGGGGAAGCCGTAGCTGCCGAAGCCCTTGATCTGCTCGAACAGGCCTTCGGCGAACTCCCGGGAATAGCCGTTCTTCAGCATGCCGGCGAGCAGCTTCTCGCGGTGCGGTTCCAGCCCGCCGTGGCGCTTCCACGCCGCCATCGAGCGGCGCAGCGCGTCGGCTTCGCCGGCGCTGTAGTCGGCCGCGGCGATGGCAATCTGCATCACCTGTTCCTGGAACAACGGAATGCCCAGCGTGCGTTGCAACACCGTCCTGAGCTTGTCCGACGGGATAGACCACCGGCTCCAGACCCTGCCGCCGACGCAGATACGGATGCACCATGTCGCCCTGGATCGGTCCGGGCCGCACGATCGCCACCTCGATCACCAGGTCGTAGAAACAGGTCGGGCGCATCCGCGGCAGCATCGCCATCTGCGCGCGCGATTCGATCTGGAACACGCCCACGGTGTCGGCGCGGCCGATCATCGCGTAGGTGGCCGGGTCGTCGGCGTGCTCGGTGTTGACTGCGGCCATGCTGTAGTCGCCGCGGCCGGTGGCGCGCAGCAGCGCGAAGGTCTTGCGCACTGCGGTCAACATGCCCAGCGCCAGGCAGTCCACCTTGAGCATGCCCAGGGTGTCCAGGTCGTCCTTGTTCCACTGGATCACCGTGCGGTCGTCCATCGCCGCGTTCTCCACCGGTACCAGCGTGGACAGCGGGTACTCGGAGATCACGAAACCACCCGGATGCTGCGAGAGATGGCGCGGGAAGCCGATCAGTTGCGCGGTCAGCGTCACTACCTGGCGCAGCAGCGGCGAGGTCGGGTCGAAACCGCGTTCGCGCAGGTGCGCGTCGATCGGTGCGTCGCCGCCCCAGCGATCCATGGTCGCGGCCAGCTCGCCGGCCAGGTCCGACGGAAGCCCCAGTGCACGGGCCACGTCGCGGATCGCGCCGCGACCGCGGTATTCGCTGGCCACCGCGGTGAGTGCGGCACGGTCGCGGCCATAGCGGTCGAACACGTACTGCAGCACTTCCTCGCGCCGCTCGTGCTCGAAGTCCACGTCGATGTCCGGCGGCTCGTCGCGCTCCAGCGAAATGAAGCGCTCGAACAGCAGCTCCATGGTGGACGGGTCGATCTCGGTGATGCCCAGGGTGAAGCAGACCACCGAATTGGCCGCCGAGCCGCGGCCCTGGCAGAGGATCTGCTGCGCGCGGGCGTAACGCACGATGTCGTGCACGGTGAGGAAGTAGGCCTCGTATTGCTTGGTGGTGATCAGCGCCAGCTCGTGTTCGATCAAGTGGCGGGCCTTGTCCGGCGTGCCGTCCGGCCAGCGCCAGCGCGCGCCGTCCTCGACCAGTTGGCGCAACCAGCTGGCCGGGGTGTGGCCGTCCGGCACCAGTTCCTTCGGGTAGGTGTAGCGCAGCGCGTCCAGCGCGAAGGTGCAGCGCGCGGCGATCGCCACGCTTTGCGCCAGCAGCTCCGGCGGATAGATCGCCGCCAGTGCGCGCCGGCTGCGCAGGTGCCGCTCGCCGTTGGGAAACAGCCGGTGGCCGGCCTGCGCCACGGTGGTCTTGTGGCGCACGGCGGTGAGCGTGTCCTGCAGCGCACGGCGCGAGCGCGCGTGCATGTGCACGTCGCCGGCGGCCACCAGCGGCAGACCCAGCCGCAGGCCCTGCGCGCGCAACGCGGCCAGTCGGGCGTGGTCATCGGGGCCGCGATGCAGTTCCACCGCCAGCCAGCCGCGTCCCGGGAACCGCTCGCGCAGCCAGGTGCCGTCGGCATCGTCATGCGGGTCGGCCGGCGGCCACAGCGCCAGCAGGCCGTCGGTGTCGCCGATGTCCGCGCGCAGCAGCCGGTAGCGGCCCTTCACCGCGCGCCGGCGGGCCAGGGTGATCAGCTGGCACAGCCGCGCATAGCCGTCCTGGTCCGCCGCCAGCAGCACCAGCTTGGGGCCATCCGCCAGCTGCAGCTCGCTGCCGACGATCAACCGCACGCCGGTTTTGCGCGAGGCCTCCAGCGCCCGCACGATGCCGGCCATGGAGCATTCGTCGGTGATCGCCAGGGCGTCGTAGCCCAGCTGCCGCGCGCGGTCGAACAGCTCGATCGCCAGCGAGGCGCCGCGCTGGAAGCTGAAGGCGGACAGGCAATGCAGCTCGGCGTAGTCGGGCAGATCTTCGCTCATGCTGGCGCCGCCGTCCGCGCCCCTGTAGGAGCGGCTTCAGCCGCGACCGCAAGGCTCGCCTCGCATGCCAGGCCAAAGCCAGAGCTTTCACCCTCCTGCGGAGGGCGAGTCACTTTCTCTTTGCGTGGCCAAAGAGAAAGTAACCACTGCGCCGCAGGAGCGGCGCGAACGGCGGAAGCCGGCCCGAAGGGCGGAGGGCAGGGATGCCCGGAGTAAAGAGAAAGGCCACCCCACTTGGCGCTTGCCGGGCTGTTGCCCGGCAAGTCCGTGAGGGGCGGCCGGGCTTTTCGACGGGACATCCTGTCCCGGCGAAAAGGAACGGGCATCCATGCCCGTCCCCCTGCGGGCCTTGTCGTCCGCCCCTCACCGCCGCACAGGGGCCCCGGAACAGCTCGCGGGCATGCTGCCCGCATCGGGGTGATTAAGGGCAACCGGATCTTCAGCGCCTGCTCTTGCTCCCTCTCCCTCGACTTCGTCGGGGGAGAGGGTTGTGACCGAAGGAAATCCCTGTGGGAGGGAGAGGGGGAGGCCTTTGCCTTGGTACTCGAGTGGCGCGGCCGTACGAACGCGCCCCAACCGCTGCATGAACGCGGCTGGTGGAACCACTCCCAGAGATCACCCGTCCTGTCTCGCCGCCGATTCACCCAAACCACCCGTGCAGCATGAAGTCGCCGAGTTCGCCGGCGGGGCGGAAGGCCCAGGCGCGTTGGCCCTGGCTGGTTTCCACCAGGTAGTAGTCGCGTCGCACGTCGCCGTCCCACCAGCCGCTTTCGATGCGCTCGGGGCCGGCCAGGATGCGCAGGCGATGGTCGCGCAGGGGGATCGGGTGAGGCAGCAGCCAGCCCGGTCGCGGGCTGGCCGGCGCGGCCTGCGCACTGTCGCTGATGGTCTGCCAGGCGCGTTCGGGGCGGTGGTCGGCGCGCAGGGCCAGGCCGTGCACGGCCTGGTCGCCCAGCCGTGCGCGCAGGCGTTCGCGCAGTTGCTCCCAGGGCACGGCCTGCTGCGGGCGGGCATCGAACAGGTCGCGGCCGGCCGGGACGAACGGCGGCAGTTCGCGGGCCAGCAGCTGCAGCGCGCGCACCGGGGCGGACAACTGCAATTGCTCCAGGCGGCCGCGGGCCAGTTCGAACAGCATCGCCGGTGCGCGCTCGGGGGCGAGCAGGCCGATGACCACTTCGGTGGCGCCGTGTTCGTGTTCCAGCCGCAGCACGAAGCGCTGCACCCCGCCGTCGCGACCGGCCAGATAGGCGGCCAGGTCACCGGTCAGGCGGCGCAGCGGAAACAGCAGGGCGGGGGTAGCGCTGACTTCGTAGTTGAACTCGATGCGCGCCTCGAAGGCATCCGGCGGCTGGTAGCACTCCAGTGGCGTGGGCAGCGCGCCGGTGAGCCGGTCCAGATGATGCAGCGCTTCGGCGCCGATGCGCTTGCCCAGCGCCTCGCGCGGCAGTGCGAACACCTGGCGCAGGTGGCGCAGACCCATCCGGCGCAGGCCGGTGGCGATGTCCGGCGGCAGCCCGCTGCGCTCCACCGGCAACTGCTCCAGCGCCTGCTGCAGCGGGCCGGCGCTGCCGACCGCCAGGCCGTCGTGGGCGTTGGCCAGCGCGCGCGCCGCCCAGGGGTTGGGCGCCAGGGTCAGGCGATGGCGAAAGCCCAGCTCGGTGAGGTCGGCGCGCAATTGCGCTTCCAGTCGCGGCCACGGCCCGAACAGGCGGAAGCTGGCCTCCACCTCCAGCAGCAGGGCCGACGGTAGCTGCCGGCTGACCAGCGAGCCATAGCGGTAGGCCCAGGCCGCCAGGAAGTCGTGCCAGCGGTCCACCTGAACCAGGTCGTAGGGCACCGCTTCGAAGCGTGAGCACAGTGCCTGCGCGGTGGCCAGCGACTGGCCGGCACGCAGGCCGGCCTCGCGCGCGGCCTGGTTGACCGTTCGCAATACCCGTCGTTGCGGCGGTCCTGCGATCAACGCCAGCGGCGCCAGCGGGTCGGCGTGCCGACGCAGCACGCCGTCCAGCGCCAGTTGTGGCAAAAGAATGCAGGCCCACAGCACGGCGGCAACCTCAGGCCCGTTCCGGGGACGCCCACGCCAGCGTCGGCGCGGGATCGGCCGGGGATGCTCCTTGCTCCGGACGGGAAGTGCTGGTGGTGCCCGCGGGCGGCCAGGGGATCGGCTGCGTCGGCGGATTTCCGCCACGGCACTTGAGGATGCGAAGCTGCGCTGGTGTGGTTTCCAGCACCAGGCGCAGCGCCGCGGGCGAGGCGTGGATCGCCGCCGAGGCGGGGCGCATCGCTACGCCCAGACACTGGCCGGTTTCCGCTGCCAGTTGCAGCCGACGTAGCGTGCGATCGTCGGCTTGCTGTGGCCAACACAGCACGGCGGCGCAGGCGGCCGAGCGCAGGCATTGTTCGGTTGCCCAAGGCACTTCACGCGGATCGGCGCGCACCACCTGCAGGCCATCCAGCCGCACGCCGGCGTTGGCCCAGGCGGTGGGAAACGGCAGGTAGGGCGGCGCGACCAGCACAACCAGGCCGCCAGCTTGTGTCAAGCGCGCCAGCGCGGGCCACAGCAGGGTGAGTTCGCCGATGCCGTCGAGCGGCAGCAGCACTTCGCTCAAGGCGGCCTCGGGCCAGCCGCCGCTGGGCAGTGCCGCGTCCAGCATGGGAAAGCCGGTCGGCTGGCGCGAAGGCGGGTGCGACTGCGGCCGGCCGCGCCAGACACGGCGGGTGTCTAGCAGGGTGTCGAGTGCAACGACGTTGCTCATGCGCGCGCACCGCACGTAGGGTGGGCTTCAGCCCACCATCGAGGCATGACCGCGAGGCGGCGTGGCCTGGCTTCCCCTTGCGGGGTGACAGACAGGTGGGCTGAAGCCCACCCTACGGAGCTGGATGCGGCGTCCATCAGGCGGGCCTGATCAGCCCGGCGAACAGGCCTTCGATGGCGAAATCGCCCGATGGGTCGATCTCGATCGGGGCGTAGGCGGGATTACGGGGCAGCAGGCGGAGCCGGTCGCTGCGGCGCTCCAGCCGCTTCACGGTGAACTCGCCCTCGAGCCGGGCCACCACGATCTGGCCATGGCGCGCCTCCGGCGTGCGGTGCACGCCGATCAGGTCGTGCGGCAGGATGCCGTCCTCGATCATGGAGTCGCCGACCACCTCCAGCAGGTAGTCCGGACGCAGGCGGAACAGCTCCGGGTCCAGCGCGATGTGGCGTTGCACATCGGTGGACGAGCCGATCGGTCGACCCGCGGCGACCCGGCCCAGCAGGGGGACCTGCAACAGGTTGCTGGCGGTGGCTGGCGAGCGCAACTGGATGCCGCGCGCGCGGCCGGCGACCAGCTCCAGATGCCCGGCTCGCGCCAGCGCCTCCAGGTGCAGCCGGGCCGAGCGGTTCTGCTTCAGGCCCAGGTGCGCGGCGATCTCCAGCTGTGACGGCGGGTAGCCATGGGCGGCGATGTGCTCGCGCAGGTAATCGAGCAGTTTGAGCTGGAGTGGGGAGAGGGTCATGGTTACTAATAATAGTAACCCAGGGCGCGTGGAAAAAGCGTGCTCCCGGCCACGGCACTGTCGCCGGACTCATCCATCTCGCGGCGGGCCGCAGGTGCAGCCAAGCCGGCTTTCCGGCTCGATGCGGCCAGCGGCTCCAGCCGCCAGGACGCCATACGGCGATGGCGCACGGGTGTCCGGAACCAGACTGCTGCATGCCGGTCAGACGTTGCCCATGCCGATCGGAGCAACCGTCGGAGTCGGAGCAACCGTTGGAGGGGGCCGGGTGAATTCCCTTGGCCACGTTCATGCGACGCGGGCTCGCGCAGGCAGGAATCCTGGGCGCGCAGGTGTTCCACCGGACCGAAGCGCGGGAGGACCCACCATCGATCCGATGCTGGACCCGAACAGGGTGGATGGCGAGCCCTCCTGCGCTCGACCTTCGGGCGCCTGCGGCGTCCTGCCTGCGCGAACCCGCCTTCGCGGCGATGACGATCAGGGGATCTCCTGCCAGCTCTGAAAGGAGCCGCCCGGGACGACGCTCAGCCGACGCCGATTTCTTCCAGCAGCGACTGCACCTGCTCGTGCGTGAAGGCACGGATCAGGCGCGAGGCGTGCCGACGCAAATGGGCATGATCGAGTGCGGCGATCCGGTCGCGGACCTGCAGGATCTGGCCCGGGTGCATGCTGAATTCGCACAGGCCCAGCGCCACCAGCAGCGCGGTGAAGTTGACGTCGCCGGCGATCTCGCCGCACAGGCTCACCGGCTTGCCGGCGCGGCGGCCGGCGCTGATCACGTGCGAGATCAGCCGCAGCAGGGCCGGTTGCAGCGGGTTGTAGATATTGTCCAGGCCGTCGTTACCGCGGTCTGCCGCCAGCACGTACTGGGCCAGGTCGTTGGTGCCGATCGCCAGGAAGTCCGAATGCGCCAGCAGCGCGCGCACGTTGATCGCTGCCGCCGGCACCTCGATCATGGCGCCAATCGGCAGCTTCTCCGGCAGGTCGACGTTCTCGCGCTTGAGCTCCTGCCGCGCCAGCTTGAACAGCGTGCGCACCGCGATCAGTTCGTCCGGCTGGGTCACCATCGGCACCAGCACGCGCATCGGCCCGTAGCAGGCCGCGCGCAGGATCGCGCGGATCTGCGTGGTGAACACCGCCGGATAGCGCAGCGACAGGCGTACGCCGCGTACGCCCAGCGCCGGGTTGTCCTCGCCGCGCAGGGCCAGTCCGGCGGCATCGGCCTTGTCCGCGCCCAGGTCCAGCGTGCGCACGGTGACCGGCAACCCGCCGATCCCCATCACCAGATCGCGATAGGCGATGAACTGCTCCTCTTCGGAAGGCAGCCCCTTGTGCTTGAGAAACAGGAATTCGGTGCGGTACAGGCCCACGCCATCGGCACCCCGGGCGCGTGCGGCGGCGATGTCGGCCGGCATTTCGGCGTTGGCGCACAGGTGGATGTCCACCCCGTCGCGGGTGCGGGTGGGGGCATTGGCCAGCGTGGCCAGCCGGCGTCCCTCCTGCGCCAGCCCCCGCTGCCAGGTCCGGTAGCGGGCGAGGTCCTGCGCGGTGGGATGCAGGATGGTTTCGCCCTGCTCGGCGTCGAGCAGGATCAGGTCGTCGTCGTGGATGCTGGACAGTGCATCGCGTACGCCCACCAGCATCGGCAGGTCCAGGCTGCGCGCCAGGATCGCGCTGTGCGAGTAGGCGCTGCCGGAGCTGGCCACCACCCCGAGCAGGCCATGGCCGGCCAGGTGGGCCATGTCGCCCGGGGCGATGGTGTCGGCGACCAGGATCTCGCCCACCCGCGCGGCCAGCTTGCGTTCCTCGCGGCTGGTCTGGCGTTGCAGCGCGGCGATCACCCGATGGATCACCTGGTCGACGTCTTCGCGCCGGCTGCGCAGGTAGGGATCGTCCATGGCCTCGAACACCGCCGCCAGTCGGTCGCGCTGCTTTTTCAGCGCTGCATCGGCGCGGTAGCGACCGATCCGGATCAGGTCGTCCAGCCCGCGCAGCAGTTCTGGATCGTCCAGCAGCAGGCTGTGTGCGTCGATGAATTCGTTGACTTCCCGCGCCATCGCGCCATGCAGCTTGCCACGCAGGTCGTCCAGTTCCTGCCGCGCAGTGTCCAGGGCGCGGTGCAGGGTCCGGATCTCGTTCTCGACATCCGCTTCCTCCAGCGGGCGCGAGTCCACGGTGTAACGGCTCGGCTGCACCAGCCGCGCCCGTCCCAGGGCCATGCCCCTTGCGGCCACCGTCCCGGGCAGCACCTGTCTCATGCGGCGGCTCCCGTGGGGACGTGGGGAACACGGAACGGGAACCGGGGAAGGTGCGGATCACGGGCGCGTGGGCGCCAAAGGCAGCCACGAACATCCGGGCTTGCACCCGCCACTGGCTCAGCGGCTGCCGGCCCCTGTGGTTCGTTCCCCGCGCTCGAATCAACTCCCCGTGAGCGCCCGCGGTCGCTGCCGGCGCTCAGGATAACGCTCGTGGTTGCGCCCACCTTTCCCGTTCCCCGTTCCCCGTTCCCGGCTCTCACGTCACGCCCCCTCGTCGAACTTGCGCTCGAACAGCTCGACCACGGTGGCCAGCGCCTCGGCCTCGTCCGGGCCCTCGGTGCGGACGGTCAGCGGGGTGCCCATGCCGGCGGCCAGCATCATCACGCCCATGATGCTCTGCGCGTTGACCTCCCGCCCCTTGCTGACCAGCCAAACCGTGGATTTGAAACCCTGTACCTGCTGCACCAGCTTGGCCGAGGCGCGGGCATGCAGGCCGAGTTTGTTGGATACGACGATTTCTTGCTCAAGCATCGGTTGAAAGGCTCTGGTCGTGAGTCGTGTTGGCGGCCGGGCTTGGCCTGGCGGCACAGCCGCGTGCGACGCGGTGATGGGCTGCCGGCTCAGGCATGGTCGATGAAGATTCCCCCGCGCCCGCCGCTGGCGGCGATCTGCGCCAGTTCGTCCAGCGGTTTCTCGGCGTAGTTGAGGACACGCAGCAGCATCGGCAGGTTCAGGCCTGACACGCAGCGCAGGTGCACTCCCAACGTGCTCAACGACAGGCCGATGTTGCAAGGCGTGGCGCCGTACAGGTCGGCCAGCACCAGCACGCCGTCGCCCTGGTCGAGGTCGCGGCATGGTGCGCGGTCGGCGTGCGCATGACATCCGGGTCGGCGTCGGCGGCACCTCCACCGCGTCGACCTTCAACGGCAGCTGCGGCATCACGTGGTGGGCGGCGGAGATCAGCGCCTTGCCGACCGCTTCGTGCGTCATCAGCAGTACGCCGACGCTCATGGCCGTGCTCCGGCGCTGGCCTTGGTTGCGGCCATGGCGGCCACGGCGTTCCTGCCGGGGCTCGCGCCGGCGGCACACGACCGGCCAGATCGCGCAGGGCGACGTGCAATGGGGATGTTCATTCCAGTTCACGGTGGAAGGTGAGCACGCCTTCGCGCTCGGTGCGGAAGTGCCGGGCCAGCTCCTCGACCAGGTAGACCGAGCGATGGCGGCCGCCGGTGCAGCCGATCGAGATGGTCACGTAGCTGCGGTCGTCCTGCTCGAAGCGCGGCAGCCACGTATCCAGGCAGCGGATGGTGTCGGCGAGGAACTCGGCGACCAGCGGGTCGGCGTCGAGGAATTCGCGTACCGGCGCATCCTTGCCCGACAGCGGGCGCAGCGTGGGGTCCCAGTGCGGGTTGGGCAGGCAGCGCGCGTCGAACACGAAGTCGGCGTCCAGCGGCAGGCCGCGGCTGTAGGCGAACGACTCGAACAGCAGCGTCAGCCCCTCGGCGCCGCCGGGCGTACTCGGTGGCGATCAGCCGCCGCAGCTGGTGCACGTTCAGTTCGCTGGAATCGATCACGTTCTCGGCGATGCCTATCAGCGGGCGCAGCAGCTTGCGCTCGCGTGGCGATGGCGTCGGCCAGCGACAGTCCGCGGACGGCCAGCGGATGGCGGCGGCGGGTTTCCGAGTAGCGCTTGATCAGCACCTCGTCGCGGCAGTCGAGGAAGACCAGGTGCACCTGCACGCCGGCGGCGGCCAGGTCGGACAGCACCTGCGGCATGCGCTCGAGATCGTCGCCGCGGCTGCGCACGTCGACGCCCACGGCGATGCGCCGGCGGCTGTCGCCGGGATCTTCCAGCACCGACTCCACCAGTTGCGGCAACAAGCCGGTGGGCAGGTTGTCCACGCAGTAGAAGTCCAGGTCCTCCAGCGCGCGCAGGGCCACGGTCTTGCCGCCGCCGGACATGCCGGTGAGCACCACCAGGTGCACCGCGTCGGTGTCGCTGAGGTTTTCCAGCAGGGGGGTCTCTTTGCGTTTCATGGGGTCTTACCAGGGGGGCAGGCGACGCATCTGGTGCGCCTGGCGGTCGATGAAGGTCTGTGCCGGGTCGATGCCCTTGCTCTTGAGCATGTGGCTGCGCACGGCGGCTTCCACCAGTACCGAGAGGTTGCGGCCCGGCGCGACCGGGATGGTGATCATCGGGATCGGAACTTCGAACACCTCGCGGTGGCCGACGTCGCCGGTGAGGCGGGTCAGGCCGTCGGTATCCTCGCCCTCGCGCAGCGGCTTGAGGTGCACGACCAGGCGCAGGTACTTGGATGGCTTCACCGCGGTGTGGCCGAACATCTCGCGCACGTTGAGCACGCCCAGGCCGCGCACTTCGAGCAGGTCCTGCAGCAGTTCGGGGCAGGTGCCGTCGATCACGTCCGGCGCGATCAGGGTGAACTCGGTGGCGTCGTCGGCGACCAGGCGGTGGCCGCGGGTGATCAATTCCAGCGCCAGCTCGCTCTTGCCCGAGCCGGCTTCGCCGGTGATCAGCACGCCGATCGAGTACACCTCCAGGAACACCCCGTGCAGGGTGATGCGCGGCGCCAGCATGCGCGCCAGGTGGTACTGCATCCAGGTCAGCAGCTCGTGGCCGCGCTTGGCGCTCAGCCACAGCGGCGTGCCGGTTTCCTCGGCCACCTCGCGCAGGTCCGAGGGGATCGCCTGGTCCTTGGTCACGATCAGCGCCACCGGCTGGTAGGCGGCGATCTTCTGCATCGTCTCCCAGCGCTGGCGCGAGTCCAGCCCGTCCAGGTAATTGAGCTCCTCGGTGCCGATGATCTGCACCTTGTTCGGATAGATCACGTTGAGGTAGCCGATCAGCGACGGCCGCCGGGTGGCGGTGGCGCCCCGCTCGAGCACGCGCGCTTCGCCGCGCATGCCGGCGATCCAGCGCAGGCCCATGCGCTCATGGACGCCGTCGAACAGTTGCCTTGCGGTGAGCCGATCCAAGCGTGCGGTTCCTCTGCCGTGCCGAGGCGCCATTGTGCCAGCTATGGCCAGTGGCGGTGGCACCAGGAGGGCGACTTGGCCACGCAGCACCTCGACACGCTCCTGCGGTGTTCACCCGGGCATGCCCGGGACGGCACACCCGGCCGACATGCTCAGCACTCGATCACGTTGACGGCGAGGCCGCCGCGCGAGGTTTCCTTGTACTTGTCTTTCATGTCGCGGCCGGTATCGCGCATGGTGCGGATCACCTTGTCCAGCGACACATGGTGCGAGCCGTGGTTCTTCAGTGCCATGCGGCTGGCGTTGATCGCCTTGACCGATCCCATCGCGTTGCGCTCGATGCACGGGATCTGCACCAGCCCGCCGATCGGGTCGCAGGTCAGCCCCAGGTTGTGTTCCATGCCGATCTCGGCGGCGTTCTCGACCTGCGCCGGGGTGCCGCCCAGCGCCGCGGTAAGGCCGCCGGCGGCCATCGAGCAGGCCACGCCGACCTCGCCCTGGCAGCCGACTTCGGCGCCGGAGATCGAGGCGTTCTCCTTGTACAGGATGCCGATCGCCGCGGCGGTGAGCAGGAATTCGACGATGCCGTCGTCATTCGCCTTGGGGCAGAAATGCAGGTAGTAATGCGCCACTGCCGGAAGGATCCCTGCGGCCCCGTTGGTGGGCGCGGTCACCACCCGGCCGCCGGCGGCGTTTTCCTCGTTCACCGCCAGGGCGTAAAGATTGACCCAGTCCAGGATGGTCAGTGGATCCTTCAGCGAGGCCTGGGGCTGGGCGCGCAGCTCCTCGGCCATGGCCGGTGCCCGTCGCTGCACCTTGAGCCCGCCGGGCAGCACGCCGGGCGAACGCAGCCCACGGGCGACGCAGTCCTGCATGGCCTGCCAGATGGTCAGCAGGCCGGCGCGGGTTTCCGCCTCCGGACGCCACACGCTCTCGTTGGCCATCATCAGCTGGGCAACCGACATGCCGTGCTGGTGGCACAACGCCAGCAACTGGTCGCCGGTGGAGAACGGGTAGGGCTGCGCGGTGGTGTCGGCCACGATACGGTCTTCGGCCGCCTCGTCGTGGTTCACCACGAATCCGCCGCCCACCGAGTAATAGTCGCGCGAGGCCAGCTCGTTGCCCTGCGCGTCATAGGCACAGAAACGCATGCCGTTGGTGTGGAACGGCAGCTTCTGGCGCTTGTTGAAGATCAGGTCGCGCTTTTCCTCGAACTCGATCTCGCGCTCGCCCAGCAGGCTCAGCCGGCCGGAGGCGCGGATGCGCTCGAGAATCGCCGGAATCGCATCCGGATCGACCTGGTCGGGCCAGTGCCCCTCCAGCCCCAGCAGCACCGCCTTGTCGGTACCGTGACCGCGGCCGGTCATGGCCAACGACCCGTACAGCTCGGCGCGAACGCGGGCGACCTGGTCGAACATGCCGCTTTCCTGCAGCCAGCGCTGGGTGAAGCGGGCAGCCGCCCGCATCGGGCCTACCGTATGCGAGGACGAAGGTCCGATGCCAATCTTGAACAGGTCGAATACGCTGACGGCCATGGAGATCGCTGTCGGGTGAGGGGAATGAACCGGCTATTCTACGCGCCATGTCCCCTCGAGGCTGACCCTCCGCTTACGCATGGCCGATCTGATCCTCTACCAGCGCGACTACTGTCACCTGTGCGACCTGGCCCTGGCGGTGCTGGCCGAGGCGCGGACACCCGAGTTCGACAGCGTCTGGGTGGATGACAGTGCGGTGCTGGAGCAACGCTACGGCACGCGGGTGCCGGTGCTGCGCGACGCCGGTGATGGCCGCGAGCTGGACTGGCCGTTCGATGCGCCGGCGGTGCGGCGGTTCCTGGCTGGCGCCGATTGACCGATCTGCCCAGGGCCGGCGCTAGCGCGGGGTCAGCACCAGGTGCGCATGGATGTTCACCGCCCCACCGATGACCGAGGTATCGGCGTATTCACCACCGCCCACGCCGAAGGCCAGCCGGTCGATGGTGCCGCTGGCATCCAGCGTGGCGCCGTTGTCCTGCGGGGCGAAGTCGATGGTCAGGCTGATCGGGCGGGTCACGCCGCGCAGGGTAAGGTTGCCGTTGGCCACGACCTGGCCGCCGCTCTCGCGACGAAAGCCGGTGCTGAGGTAGTGCGCCTTGGGATAGGCCATGGCGTTGAAGAAATCGGCGCCGGGCAGGGCGTCGTCCCGATCCGGCTCGCCGGTGCTGGCGCTGGTCATGTCGACGGTGACGTCAAGCCGGGAGTGTCCCAGGTCGGCCGGGTCGTAGCGGATGTTGGCGTCCCAGCGCGAGAAGGTGCCGTGGAACGGGGCGCCCTGGAAAGTGCCGGTGAAACCCAGCGTGCTGGCTTGCTTCTGTACCGCATAATCCGTCGCCATGGCCCGCCCGGGCAACCCCAGCGTGCCAAGCAGCACCAGGCAGAAAAGTCGCAACATCAAGAGCCATCTCCTTCTGAATCGTGTCCATGCCCGGGATCGGCCGTCGGCAACATTCGACGCAGGACCTCGTCGCGATCGATCACGTGATGTTTGAGTGCCGCCCCCACATGCACGATCAATACCAACACGAGTGTCCAAAAAAGGTATTCGTGCGCGGTTGCAAAGAACGGGGCCTTGTCGGGCGCCTTTTCGGTCAGTCCCGGCAGGTTGAACAACTTGAACCACTGCAGCGGGTAGCCGCGCACGGAGTTGAACAGCCAGCCGCTCAGCGGCAGGGCGGCAGCCAGGCCATAAAGCGCCAGGTGCACTCCGCGCGCAGTGCGCTGTTGCCAGCGCGGCGCCGGCCATTCCTGCGGGGCGCGGTCGACCGCTCGCCAGGCCAGGCGCAGCAGCAGCAGGCCCAGCAAGGTAAGCCCGATCGACTTGTGCAGCGCGTAGACGCCGATCTTGGTCATGGAGGGTTTCAGGGCGGTCATCCACAGGCCCAGTGCGCCGGTACCCAGGATCCCCAGCGCCATGGTCCAGTGCAGCAGCTGGGCGACGGCTCCCCAGCGGTTCGGGCTATTGCGCAGGCGCATCGGTGGATGGCTCCGGGGGCGGCGGGAGAGCGGCCGGTGCATGGCCGTCGCGAATCGCTTCCAGCTCCATCCAGATGGCTACCTGGTGGCCGATCGAGCCGGGGTGGGCCGCGATGCCGAAGTCGGTCCGGTCCAGCGACGCGCGGGCGGAGAACCCGGCCACGCGGTGCAGCCCGAAAAGGGTGCGTGCGTCCCGGTTGAGGGTGAACTGAACATCGATCGGCCGGGTCACGCCATGCAGGGTCAACCGCCCGTGCAGGACGCCGCGACGCTCGTCCAGGCGTTCCACCGAGGTACCGACGAAGTGGGCATAGCGCTGCCGGTCGGTATCGAGCAGCGAATTGCCCCGCACGGCCGCGTTCCAGTCCGCGTCGCCCATGTCCACGCTGGCCAGGTCGATATCCAGCTCGGTCCGCGCCGAGCTCCAGTCGTCCGGATCGAAGCGCAGCCAGCCCTGCGCGATATGCAGCCGGCCGAACGGGCGCGAGTAGCCGTCGTGATCGATACTGAAGACGATCTGGCTGTGCACCGTGTCGTAGCGGTATGCATGGCTTTCGGCGTGCGCCGCCAGCACAGGCAGCGCCAGTGTTGCCAGCAGCCATTTTGCTGTACGGGACAGGGACATACGGGCAGTCTGGACGATCCGGTCCGGCGGCGCCAGCAGCGCAGCAGCCGTCTGGCACGGCCGCAGTCACGGACCAACCGTTCTTTTTTTGGCATTATCGGGGCTGGCGCTGCCGCGCCGGTCCCACCTTGGGGGCTGCGGCGGCAGTGGGGGGAAAGTTCATGTTGTCGGCATTGTTAGCAATGGCCCTGGCGCTGGCCGCGCCGGCGCAGATGCCTGCTGTGGCCACCACAGGTGCGGCAGTGGCGGAAGCCCCGCTGGCCACGCCCCAGTTTCGCCGCTATGGCCTGGCCGAGGGTTTGCCCGGGTCGATGGTGTATGCGGTGGTGCAGGACCACGACGGCTACCTGTGGTTTGCCACCACCGGTGGCCTGGCCCGCTACGACGGTGTGAGTTTCAAGGTTTTCCGGCACGACGCGGGCGATCCGCGCTCGCTGCCGGACAACCAGATCTACACCCTGTTCGTGGATCGCAAGGGCAGTATCTGGGTGGGCGAGATGGCATCGGGCCTGGCCCGGCTCGACCCGGCGACCGGCACCTTCAGCCACTGGCGGCACGATCCGGCCGACCCGTCGAGCCTCTCGCATGACGAAGTCTGGTCGATCACCCAGACCACGGACGGACGGTTGTGGGTGGCCACCCAGGGGGGGCTGGATCGACTGAGCCTGGACGGGCGCCACTTCGAGCACCTGGACAACACCGGAACGGTATCCCCGGACGTACCGGCGGATCGCCGCATGGGCTCGACCCGCGCGCTGCTGGCCGAGCCCGATGGGCGGTTGTGGGTCGGCACCGACCACGGGATCTATCAGCGCCTGCCCGATGGAACCCTGCGCGGCGTGTCCCCGGCACCCGGCAGTGCCCCGGACCTGAGCAAGGTCTGGCGCATCGAGGGCAGCGGCTCGGACGTTCGCATTGCCACCAGCCAGGGACTGTTCCAGGTGGGCACGGACGGCACCATCCGGCCGGTCCCGGGGCGGTTGGGCACCATCCGCTCGATGAGCAGCGTGCGTGACGCGCGCGGGCGGCTGTGGGTGGGCACCGAACATGGCGTCGGCCTGGTCGATGGCCAGGGCACGCGGGTGTTCAAGGGGCACCCGCTGTTGCCGGGCGGGTTTCCCGCCGATGCCGTCTGGGATATCGAGCGCGACCGCGAGGGCGGGTTGTGGTTTGCCGTGGCAGACGCCGGGGTCGCTTACCTGCCGCCGGGGTGGGATGGCTTTACCCGGGTCACGCATATCCCGGATGAACCGGACAGTCTGAGCACCACCACCGCCGAGGCGGTACAGGCCAGCCGCGACAATCAGCTGTGGGTAGGCGGCATCAATTCTCTGGACAAGCTCGATCCAGCTACCGGGCGGGTCCGGCACGTGGTGCCGCATTTGCCCGAGGCACTGGTATCGATGGTCGAGGATGCGCGCGGCCGTCTTTGGGCGGCCGGGCAGGGCGCCCTGTTCGTGCTCGACGATGGTCGCCTGCAGCGTATCGACACCCATGGCGGGCCACCGAGCCGACCGACCCGACTGGTGCTGGCTGACGATGGTCTGGTCTACCTGGCATCCTGGGGCGAGGGGCTGTACAGCCTCGATCCGGACACTCGCCGGATCCGGCCGGTGCCCATGGAGCAGGACAGTGGCGATGCTCTGACCGTTTCGGCCCTGCTCCGCTGCGGCGGGGTGCCGTGGTACGCCAGTGGCGGCGGCCTGATGCGTTTGGACCCGGCGCGCGGTTCGATGGTGTTCGTCACCGGCGTGCCCCGTGCGTTCATGCTCGGGGTGGCCTGTACCGACCGCGGGTTCTGGGTGGCCTGGGAGAATGGTCTGGAGCACTACCACTATGCCCACGGTGTAGCCACGCGCGATCGCACGGTGGCAGTGCCGAGCGATTGGCAGGACCGCGACATCCTCGGACTACGTGAGGACCGGCAGGGGCGTGTCTGGATATTCGCCAACCATGGCCTGTGGCGGTTCGACCCACTGCGTGGCGATTTTCGAGCATTCGGTCCCCAGGACGGCCTGCTCCAGGGAGCCTTCAACAGCGACCATACGGCGATGCTGGCCAACGGCATGATCTACGGCGCGACCAAGGGCGGCGTGGTCGGTTTCAGTCCCGAGCGTCTGGCTGCGCCGGCGCCGGTGACCGCCGGCCCCAAGCTGGTATTGAGCAGCCTGACGGTCAATCGCGAGGGAAAGACGCGGGCCTTGCCGCTCGATCGCACCCATCCGCTGCAGCTGGGCTGGCGTGACCGTGACCTGCGGGTGCAGGCGCGGCTTGCCTCGTATGTGGATCCCGCCGCCAACAGCTACCGGTTCCGCTTGCGCGGATTCGATCCGGCGTGGGTCGACACCGGCAACCGTGGCGAGCGCGAGTTCGCCGGGCTGGAGGCGGGCAGCTACCAGCTCGAGGTGCAGGCCAGGGGGGCGCGCGGAACAGCATGGACGTCGGTGGTGCCGTTGCTGGTCACGGTCCAGGCGCCGCCGTGGGTCCGCTGGTGGGCCTGGCTGCTCTACGCGTCGTGCGCGCTGCTGGGGATCTACCTGGCGCTGCGGGTCTGGCGCCGTCGAATGGCGCAACGCCAGCGCATCCAGCTGGCCGAGCAGGCCAGCGCGGCCAAGACCCAGTTCCTGGCCATGCTCAGTCATGAGATACGCACGCCAATGACCGGCGTGATGGGCATGGCCGAGCTGCTCCTGACCACCCCGTTGCGTAACGACCAGCGCGATTACGCGCAGGCCATGCAGCGCTCCGGCAGCATGCTGTTGAAGCTGCTCAACGACGCGTTGGACCTGGCCCGGATCGAGGCCGGCCGACTGGAGCTGGAGCCGACGGCGTTCGACCCGCGCCAGTTGGTCCAGGACGTGGCCCAGCTGGAGCGCGGACAGGCGCAGGTCAAGGGTCTGCGGTTCGAGCTGGCACTTGCCGCGGACCTGCCACCGCGGCTGGTCGGCGATCCGGTACGGATCAAGCAGATCCTGTTCAACCTGGCCAACAACGCGCTCAAGTTCACCGACAGCGGAAGCGTCACGTTGCGGGCGGCGTGGGTCGACGAAGGGGTGCGCTTCAGTGTCAGCGACACCGGCCCGGGCATCGCCGAGGCCAGCCAGGCGAGATTGTTCCAGCGTTTCGAGCAGGTCGACGGACCGCAACGCCGCGCCGGCAGCGGACTGGGTCTGGCGATCTGCCGCGAACTGGTCGGTGTCATGGGTGGCAGCATCGAGCTGGAGTCGAGACTGGCCCACGGCAGTACGTTCCATGTCTGGCTGCCGCTTCCGCCGGCCGGACCGGCGGTAGCCCCCGCGTCGGCGCGACCATCCGCGGCGCGGCTTGCGCGCCATGTGCTGCTGGTGGAGGACGACGCCATCGTGGCGGCCGTGATCAGCGGTCTGCTCGAACGCCAGGGGCACCAGGTCAGCCATGTGGTCAACGGGCTGGCGGCCCTGTCCGAGCTCGCCCAGCATCGCTTCGACGCGCTGTTGCTGGACCTGGACCTGCCAGGCGTGGACGGCTTCCAGGTGGCGCGGCTGATCCGCCAGCGCGAGGCACCATCGGAGCACATGCCGATCATCGCGATTACCGCGCGCTCGGGCGGCGACGAGGAGGCGCGCACGCGCGCGGCGGGAATGGACCGCTTCCTGCGCAAGCCGTTCACCGGCGAACAACTGGGCGAACTGCTGGCCGAGGTGGTGGACGGGCCGGGCGAAGCGGCCGAAGCCACGGTTGTCCCGCAGGCGTAGAGGTCACGAATGGCGCCGCCGGCCGGCGCTCCGGCCTGGACCGCTGCCTTCCTGCCGGCCATCCGCGGATGCATGTGGCTTGGCCGTAGCCAGCGGCTCGCGTTGTGTGGCTGGAGCCCTGCGGTATGCGCCGGGCGCCGGACGCTACATGTCGAACTTGCGTACGTCCAGTCCGCGCTGGCGGTAGGTGCTCCAGCGCAGTCGCGAGCCATCGCGCTCGGCCGGATCGGCCGCGACCACCTCCAGCACCCGCTCGAAGGTGCCTTCGGCACAGCGGTCGCGCAGGTTGATCAGCAGCGGGCGATCGGCTGTCTCGATGCCCGGCGGCACGATCAGTACCGCGGTATCGGCGTCATCATCGTCGCCGGCCAACTGGTGCGGGATGAAGGCGTCCTCGTCGAACGCCCACAGCAGGTCGTCCACCGCCTCGGCCTGCTCGAAGTCCCGGGTCAGGATCAGCGTCGGCTGCTGTGCGGCAAACGCTTTTTTGGCCAGTTCGCACACCAGCAGCAGCGGTTGCTCGCGGAACCTCGGTTTGTCGATCAGGTAGAAATCAGCGCGGGGCATGGGCTTCACGCGGGGTTGGGCGGGAACGAACGGACCGGCATCCGCAGCCGGGCTTGAAAGGATCAGCGGTCATGGCGCGGGACCCCCGCATGCATCCAGCGAACCGGGTCGCCGGATGCAATGCTTCGCGGAGCCAGCCTCACCGCGTCCGGTCAATCAGCCATTGCGCCAGCAGGGCGACCGGTCGACCCGTGGCAAGGCCCTTGCGGCCTTCGTCCCAGGCGGTGCCGGCGATGTCCAGGTGCGCCCAGCGCTGGCCTTCGGTGAAGCGCGACAGGAAGCAGCCGGCGGTGATTGCGCCGGCGGTCTTGCCGCCGATGTTGGCCACGTCGGCAAATCCGGACTCGAGCTGGCTCTGGTAGTCGTCCCACAACGGCAGACGCCAGGCGCGGTCGAGCGTTTCCTCGCCAGCGGCGAGCAACTCCCCGGCAAGGTCGTCGTGCTTGCTCATCAGCCCACTGGCGTGCTTGCCCAGCGCCACCACGCACGCGCCGGTGAGGGTGGCCGCATCGACGATTGCCTGCGGCTTGAAGGTCTGTGCCGTATAGGTGAGTGCGTCGCACAGGATCAGCCGGCCCTCGGCATCGGTGTTGAGCACCTCGATGGTGATGCCCGACAGGCTGGTCAGCACGTCGCTCGGGCGATAGCTGTCGCCGTCGGGCATGTTCTCCACCGCCGGCACCACGCAGACCAGGTTCAGCGGCAGGCCCATCTCCACCGCGGCGACGAATCCGCCCAGCACGCCGGCGGCGCCGCCCATGTCGAACTTCATCTCCTCCATGCCCGCGCCCGGCTTCAGGCTCAGGCCGCCCGAATCGAAGGTGATGCCCTTGCCGACGAACGCATACGGCCGGTCCTGCCCGGATCCGCCCTTGTACTCGAGGATCACCAGCTTGGGCCGGTTGGCCGAGCCGCGACCGACCGCCAGCAGCGAGCCGAAGCCCAGCCGCTCCAGCTCGTTGTGGTCGAGCACGTTGCAGCTGACCCGCTCGTGGCTGTCGGCAAAGCGGCTCGCCTGGTCGGCGATGTAGGCCGGGTTGCAGATGTTCGGTGGCAGGTTCGCCAATTCGCGGGCGAAGCGCACGCCCGCGGCGATGGCGCTGGCCTGGTCCAGACCAGGCTGGGCCTCGGCCGGGGCGGCCAGGGCCAGCGAGGCGAGTTCCGGCTGCGCGGTCTTTTCCCGCGGCTTGAGGGTGGCGGTGTAACGGTAGCTGGCGTGGTCGGCGGCCAGCGCGGCAATACGCACGCGCCAGGCGGCATCACGACCGGGCACATCCACTTCCGGCAGGTAGGAGATCGCGTTGTCCAGCGGCAGCTTGCCCAGTGCGCGGGCGGCTTCGAGGCAGGCTTTCTGGTAGCGGGCCGCATCCAGCGTCTTCTGGGCACCCAGCCCGACCACCAGCACGCGCCGGGCCTGGATGCCGGCCGGTGCGAACAGCACCGTGGCCGTGCCCGGCTTGCCGTTGATGTCGCCACTTTCGACCTGGCGCTTGATCGCGCCGTCGGCAGCGCCATCGACGCGGGCGGCGGCACTGGTAAGCACGCCACCCTCGTAGACGCCTACCACCACACAGGCGGTTTCGGCGGTCTCGGGGGCGGCGGAGCCAAGGCTGAACTGGAGCGTCATAGTAGAGAGGTCCTGCAAGGGTTTGGAGGAGATGCCGCAATGGAGTGTACTGCGCGTCTCTCGCGACCAGCGGCATGGCCGATGGTGGCGGGTGAACGGTGACCGCTGCGACCACGTGTCGGTGCCGGCCTCACCCAGCCATGCGACAAATCCATCGGCAAGCGTGAAGCAGTGCACTAGACTGGCGTTTTTGCTGCCTGCACCAAGGGTGCGGCGCCAGGTCCACGATTCTATCGCATGCTGAGCATTCTCGATCGATACTTCCTGCGCGAGCTGGCCCAGACGGTGCTGGCCACCACCATCGTCTTGCTGGCGATCATCACCGGCACCACCTTTGCGAAGGTGTTGCAGCAGGTGGCCGCGGGCAGCTTCCCGCCGAGCGTGATGTTCCAGGTGCTGGGCCTGCGCACGCTCGACGGACTGACCAACCTGCTGCCGCTGGCCGGGTTCCTGGGCGCGTTGATGGCGCTGGGGCGAATGTACCGGGAGAGCGAGATGCACGTGCTGGCGTCCTCCGGCATGGGTCCTGCCGGTGTGTTGCGCCCGATGCTGGTGCTTGCCGCGGTGCTGGTTCTGGTGACCGGGGTGGTGTCGATGTGGCTGGGGCCGTGGGCTGTGCGCACGGCCGATGCGCTGGTCACCGCGGCCAACCGCTCGGTGATTGCCGCCGGCCTGGAGGCCGGTCGGTTCACCGAGCTGCCGGGCAAGGGCGGGATCATCTTCGTCGATTCGCTCAGTCGCGACGGCAGCGTGCTGGGCAAGACGTTTCTGGCCACCGAGCAGGCCGCCGCGGACGGTTCGCGCGAGCTGAAGGTGGTCACCGCCGACCGCGGCCAGCTCTACCAGTCGAGCGACGGCGATAATCGCTACATGGGCCTGCGCGATGGCTGGCAGTACCGCATCCCCCTGGGAGCGGACAACTGGTGGCAGATGCAGTACCGCGGCAACGACGTGGCGCTGTCCACTGTCACGCCGGATGACGAGGACGACCCCACTCATGCGTTGGGTAGCTGGGCACTGGCCTCGGTGCAGACGCCGGAAGCGCGCGCGGAGTTCGCCTGGCGACTGCATGCGCCGCCGATGGCGCTGGTGCTGCTGATGCTGGCGCTGCCGCTGTCGCGCCAGTCCCCGCGCGAGCCGCGCTACGGCCGGCTGATGCTGGCCCTGCTCGGCTTCTACCTCTACTACCTGTTGCTGGCGATGGGCCGTGCCCAGATCAGCAAGGGGCACTGGGACAATTCGCTGCCGCTGGTGGCGCTGCACCTGATCGCGCTGGGGCTGGCCGGTTGGATGTACTGGCGACAATATGCGCCGCGCAGGCGCCCTCGGGTGGAACGCTGATGCGGCTGGGGATCAAACGGGTCGACTGGCTGGTCGGGGTCAGCGTGTTCGGCTCCCTGTTGACTGTCTGGCTGGTACTCACCGGCTTCGACGCGGTGCTGCAGTTCATGCGGCAGCTGGGCTATGTCGGGCGCAACGGATTTACCACGCTCGACGCCGCCGTCTACGTGCTGGTGACCGTGCCGCGCAGGCTCTACGAGATGTTCATATTCGCGGCCGTGGTCGGCGGCCTGCTCGGGCTGGGTGGCCTGGCCGGAACCGGCGAGCTGACCGCGCTGCGCGCCGCGGGCATGTCGCGCCTGCGCATCGTCGGTTCGGCGGTCGGCGTGATTGCGCTGTTGACCGTCGGCGTGACCGTGCTGGGTGAAACCGCAGCGCCGTGGGGCGACCAGAAGGCGCAGGCGATGACCCTGCTGGTCAAGTCCGGCAACCTGGGACTGTCCACGCGCAGTGGCCTGTGGGCGCGCGACGACGGCCGGATCATCAATGCCAAGGGCACCGTGCTCAAACGGGAGCAGGGCCACAACGTGGTGCAGTTGACCGACGTCAGGGTGTTCACCCTGTCAGCCGATGGCCGCTTGCTGCGCCTGGACCACGCCCGGACAGCGCAGCACGAGGGTGGACAGTGGGTGCTGCGCGGGGTGCGCAGCACTTCCCTGGATGCCAGGGGGACGCACAGCCGCTTCGTAAGCAGCCAGCGCTGGGATTCCTCGCTGGACCCGCGGGTGCTGGAACAATCGGTGATCCAGCCGCAATACCTGCCCATGCGCGACCTGCACCGGAACATGCAGTACCTGCAGAGCAACGGCCAGAGCCCGGGCGTCTACGCGGTGGCGTTCTGGGGGCGCGCACTGTACCCGCTCAATACATTGGTGCTGGTGCTGTGCGCGATGCCGTTCGCCTTCGGCGCGTTGCGCTCCGGCGGCCTGGGCAAGCGGATCTTCATCGGCATGGTGCTGGCCATCGCCTGGTACTTCCTGCAGAAGGCGCTGGTGAGCTTCGCCACGATCTACGGAGTGCCGCCGATGCTCGCCAACCTGATGCCGGCGCTGGTGCTGGCGGTGCTCGCCTTGCTGTATTTCCGGCGCAGGGCATGAGGCGGGCGGCTTGTTCCGCCCGATAGGAACGGCGCTTTCGCAGCAGGGCGGCTCCAGCAATCAGGCGCCACCCAGTCCGGCGATCACGTCCTCGAGCGATTGCTCCAGCGTGTCGATTCCGTCCCAGGGATCCTTGCGCAAGCGCCTGAGCCGCGTGACGGTACTGCGGATGTCGAATGCGGCCCCGCCCTTGATCCGTCCCAGTTCGCTCCAGCGCAGCGGCACCGCCACAGGTGCTCCGGGGCGTCCGCGCAACGAGTAGGAAGCGACGGCGGTGGCACCGCGCCCGTTGCGCAGATAATCGACGAAGATCTTTCCGTTGCGGATCGACTTGGTGGCACTGGCCACGAACTGCAGCGGGTGCGCGGTGGCCAACGCCTGGGCAAAGCCCTGCGCGAACCGCTTCACCGTGGCCCAGTCCGACGCGGGTTTCAGTGGCACCACCACGTGCAGGCCCTTGCCGCCGGTGGTGCGCAGGAACGACTCCAGCCCCATCTCGCCCAGCAACTTGCGGGTAAGTCGTGCCGCGGCCACCACCCGCTCCCAGGGCACGTCGGGGCCCGGGTCCAGATCGAACACCACGCGGTCGGCCCGGTCCGGATCGTCCACGTGCGCCCCCCACGGGTGGAACTCCAGCGTGTTGTACTGAACCAGTTCGATGATCGAGTCCGCGCTTTGGGGATAGATGTACACGGCCGCCGCTCCGGTCTCTTCCTTCAGTCGCGCCGAGCCGACGTGCCGCAGGCCGCCGCTGGGGATGTGTTTCTGAAAGAACGAGGGATGATCGATGCCCTCGGGAAACCGGATGATCGAAGTGGGGCGATCGATCACGCCGGGAAGGAACCAGTCCATCACCGCGCGGTAATAGTCGACCACGTCCTGCTTGGTGTAGCCGTTGTCCGGATACAGCACCTTGTCCGGATGGGTGATCGAGATGCCGGTTCCCGCCGGCCCGCCCGCTCGATCCCTTCGCCTGGCTGTCTTGCCGGTGCCTGTCGTCTTGCCCTTCCCGCGATCACTGTCGGACAGGTCGGCGGGGGACTTGTCCGGCCGGATCGCCTTCAGCGAGGCCTGGCGTAGCAGGCCCTGGTTGCCGATCCCGCGGTAGTAGACTTCGGCCACCGCCGTCGGCTCGATCCACCTGGCTTCCTTCGGCGCTTCACCCGGATGCGCAATGGTGGGCTTGGCGCGGCCGTTCCGGGCCAGTGTGCGGCTCAGATCCAGCAGCATACGGTCGGTGAAGCCCGTGCCGACCCGGCCGATGTAGCGCCACTGGCCGTCGTCGGTGGGCTCGGCCAGCAACAAGGCCCCGAAACCCTTGCGCCCGCCTTTGGGCGGCACGTAGCCGACCACCGCGAACTCCTGTGCCTCCAGCCGCTTGACCTTCAGCCAGTCGTCGCCGCGGCCGCCGTGATAGGGCGAGTCGGCACGCTTGCAGAGGATGCCTTCGAGTTTCTGTTCACTGGCCATGGCAAAGACCTGGTCGCCGTTGCCGACCACGTGGCTGCTGTAGGACAGGTGCGCCGGGGCCTGTTCCAGCAACGCCTCGAGCACCGCCTTGCGCTCCAGCAGCGGCGCCTTCGACAGGTCGTAGCCTTCCAGGTAGGGCAGGTCGAACAGCATGTAGGCCAGTGGCGACGAGGCTTCGCCGGACAGCGTCTTTTGCAGTCCGTTGAAGTCGGCCTGGCCATCCTCGCTGAGCGCGATCAATTCCCCGTCCAGTCGCGCCGAGGCCAGCCCCAGGTCCTGCAGCGCCTGCCGGATGTCCGGGATCTTGTCGTTCCACGGCAGGCCGTTGCGCGACCACAGATTGACCCGGCCGTCTGCCACGGTGGCGACAATCCGGTAGCCGTCCCATTTCACTTCGTGCAGCCACTCGTCACCGCGCGGGGGGTGTTCGCGCAAACGGGCCAGCTCGGGTTCGAAAAAGTCGCGCGCTGGCGGGGGCCTTTCTGGCCCCCCCCACCGACGCGGCCAGTTTCGCCGCCGTGCCGTGCTTGCGGCGTGCGGCCGGGGCGGCCTTGCGGGTCTTGTTGCGGGTCAGCTTCGCGGCGACGTCCTTGGCACCGCCACTGCGGCCGGCAGCGGCACGTGTGCTGGCGATCATCCGCGCGTCGAGCAGGTCATCGGCTTCCAGATCCTTGTCGGCGTAACCGTCCTTGTCCTTGATCAGGAACCAGTTTGGCTGGCGCTCACGCCGCCCGCTGCGGACCAGGTGCCAGCCGCCGCGCAGGCGCTCTCCGAACAGCTCGAAGTGCAGGTGTCCTTTCTCCAGTTGCTCCTCCGGATCATGCGAGGTCGACCACACGCCGCGGTCAAACGTGTCCACGTGACCGGCCCCGTAGGACTTTTCGGGGATGTCGCCCTGGAAGGAGGCGTAGCTGATCGGGTGGTCTTCCACTTCCACCGCCAGTCGCTTCACCGCCGGATCGTAGGAGGGGCCCTTCGGGCACGCCCAGCTTTTCAGCGCGTCGCCCACCTGCAGGCGGAAATCGTAGTGCCGACGACTGGCGTGATGCAGCTGCACCACGAAGATCGGGCGTCGGCCGGCGGCCGCCGATCCTTCCGAAGAAGGCTCCGGTGTCCGGTCGAACTGACGTTTGCGCTGGTAATCCCTCAGGGTCATGGCGGATCTGCGTGCCGATGATGCATGGACCGGGTGCGCCGCTGGCGCCGGTGGCCTGAAGCTAGCAGTCGCATGCGGCCGGTGAACCGGCTGTCAAGCGCGCCCAGGCATGGTGCGTGAATGGCCGGAAGATGAGCATGTCGCGGAACCGGTCCGCTGTATTCGTTCGCTTGCGCATGCGCCGCACGATCGCCGGTCTGATGGCCGCGATCGGGGTGGCAGCAACGCACGTTTCTCGTGAACGCTCCACGGCTGCCCGGCGTGGCCCACGTCTTCCAGGCTGCAGGCGCGCTTCCAGGAGGTGGATGAAGAGCAAAAAAAACCCGGGCAACCGGCCCGGGTTTCTTCTCTGGATCGCGTCCGGATCAGCCGGCGTTGGCGGGTTCCTTTGCCAGTTTGCTGTGCCACATGCCGTAGGCGAAGTAGATCACCAGACCCAGGCCCATCCAGATGATGAAGCGCCAGATGGTAACCATGGGCAGGCCGCCGATCAGCACGAACTGGCCGTCACGGAACCAGGGCCACCCGACGATCAGGAACAGCGAGAACAGCATGCCCGCCGGTGCCACCAGCCACAGTGCCGGGGTGCGGAAGTCACGCTTCAGATGCGGCTGGCGTATGCGCAGCAACAGCACCGACCCGCAAATGACGATGAATGCTGCCAGCGTGCCGATGTTCACCAGTTCGGCCACTTCGCCGATCGGCAGGAACCCGGCCACCAGCGCAGTAAATACGCCCAGGATCATGGTCGGGCGCGCCGGGGTGCCGTACTTCGGATGGATCCTGGCGAACCAGATCGGCAGCAGGCCATCACGCGAAAGCGCAAACCAGATACGCGCCGCACCGAGCATGAAGGCGAACATCACGCTGGTGATACCGGCGATGGCGGCGACCGAGATGATGCCGCGCACCCAGTCCAGGCCAAGCGCCTTGAACGCCGAATCCACCGGCGCGGCGCCAGCCAGCTGGTCGTACGGCACCATGCCGGTGAGTACCAGCGACACGGCAATGTACAGCGTCATCGACACCGCCAGTGACAGCAATACCGCCCGTGGCAGGTCGCGTTGCGGGTTCTTCGATTCTTCCGCCGCGGTGGTCAGCGTGTCGTACCCGAATACCGCGAAGAACACGATGCTCGAGGCGGCCAGCACACCGCCCCAACCGTAGGTCGAGACACCGTCGGTGACGATGCGCGCCGGGATGAAGGGATGCCAGTTGGCCGTGTCGACGTAGAACGCGCCCACCCCGATCACCAACGCCACGCCGACCACCTTGATGGCGACGATCGCGGTGTTCGCGCGGGCGCCCCATTCGGTCTTGACCGTCAGCATCACCGCGATCAGCAGCGATACCGCGGCGGCAATCACATTGAACACCTTGCCGTTTTCCGGGTGTGCCGGGTTGTAGGCGCCCTGTGCCCACACCGGCAGGTGCACGCCGAACAGCTGGTCGATCAATGCCTGCACATAGCCGGACCAGCCGATCGCGACCACGCCGACGATGAGCGCGTATTCGATCAACAGATCCCAGCCGATGATCCAGGCGAACAGTTCGCCCAGCACCGCATAGCTGTACGTGTAGGCGCTGCCGGTCACCGGAATCATGCCGGAGAATTCGGCGTAGGAAAGGGCGGCGCAGGCGCTGCCCAGACCGGCGATGATGAAACTCAGCACCACGGCGGGGCCAGCGTTGGCCGCGGCCTGCTGGCCGGCCAGCACGAAAACACCCACGCCGATGATGGCGCCCACGCCGATTGCGGTCAGCTGCCAGAGGCCCAGCACGCGACGGAAATCGCCACTCTTGCCGGCTTCCGATTGGAGTTGCTCGACGGACTTGTGACGTATCAGTTTGCTCAGAAAGCTCATGCCTGATCCCCTTTGAACCAGCGCCGATCATAACAATTCGGGCACTTGTTGCCAGTTGCACGCGGTCCGTCTGGCGACGATCGGGCGTATGGACGTCCAAACGTGATTCGTTGCGCAGGGGTTTTGCCGCGGCGTTGAGGACCTGAACGCGCGCGGAAAAACTCGATGAGCGGTCACGCGCTCCATGGCCGTGGTGTGCCGGGCTGGGGGCGTGAAAGGCTGTGTGGTTTCCCTGCGGGAGGCGGGGCGTGACAGTCCGTCTAGAAGGTGACGACCCAGGTCGGCGTAACGCCATCGACCAGCTGACTTGCGTTTCCGGTGCGGGCCGTGGTCTCGCCGACGACGTGCAACCGTGCCGCAGGGCGACTCACCGAGAAGCTGTTGCCATGGCGGCAATTCACCGCCGGCGCCCGGGTGTCGGTGCCGTCGGCGCGGATCTCGCAGCTTTCCCGAACGGTCAGGTGCACACCGAAGTGGGCACTGGTCGCGGCAGCGCGGCCGGTCTGGGGCAGAAGCATGGCGGCCAGGAGCAGGAAGACCGCCAGGGGGAGGGGAGGGCGCCGCATGACTCTCGATTCCTTCGGCCGTCATGGCCGGTCAGAACTTTGGTGGCGGGTCTGCTATGAGGCATTCGCCGTCATGGTTGTATCGGCGGCTAGGGGCATGACATTGAGCCTGCAAAGGGGTGGATAGCGTGATGGTCATCACGTTTTCGCCAGCTGGCAGGGGTGCGCGGCCAGGAAAGCGGCGCGGCAGGCGGGCATTGCGCCCGCAGCGTCTGTTTCGGCCTCGTTCGGCCCGGCTTTAGCGTTGGCGTCCGGTGGCACCCGGAGCGAGCCGCGCGCAGGCGCATCGGCGGGGACGGCTGGCCTGTGCCGCCGTCAACGTTGCAGCCGTTTTTCCCGGCGACGTCGCAGGACGCGTTCGACCAGCAGCGGAATCAAGGCGAGCACGCCAATCGCGGCCAGCGGAAGCAGGACCTCGCGGTGCAGCAACAGACCGGGACCGATGTGGCCGCTGCTGCTGAGGGCCTGGCCCAGTCCGGCGCCGATCGAAGTCTCGAAGACCAGCGCCACCGTGCCGCCGAGCCAGGTTGCGCCAATGAACAGCCATACCGGGCAGCGCAGCCATGCCAGGGTGACCGTGATCACGCCGAAGGGCGCCACCGGCACGAAGCGCAGGAACAGGGTGTAGGCCACCGGGTGGCTTTCGTAGCCGTGGTGAAGCCGGGCCACCAGTCGCGGTGGATGGCGGCTGCCCGGGCCGAAGGCGTAGCGGCTGGCCAGGTACAGCACCAGCGAGCCCAGGGTCAGCCCGATCGACGAGTAAACGGTGGCCTCGAAGGTACCAAAGGCCAGGCCCCCGGCCAGGATGATCACGATGGTGCCGGGCAGGCCGGTGGACATGGCCAGGGTCAACAGGCCGATGTAGCCGAGCCGGCTCAGCCACGGATGCGCCGCCAACTGGGCGTGCAGTTCCTGCTGGTGGGCCACCAGCTGTTCCGGATCGAGCCGGTCGAGCGCGCCCGATGCATACAGCACGATGCCGGCGGCCACCAGCAACAGCAATGGCAACGCCGCGCGCAGGCGGTTCAATAGCCGGGCCCGCTGGCGCCATAGGCGGCCAGTACCGCGCGCGCCTGGTCGCGGCAGATGTCACGGCGCACGGTGATGCCGCGGCGCTCCAGCTCGCCCACCCAGTCGGCCGGCAGCGGGCCTTCGTCGAAGTCGGTCAGCTCCTCGACGTCCTCGGCGCGGGCGCCGATCAGCAGCTCGTCGATACCGGCCCACACCGTGGCGCCGTAGCACTGGCAGCAGGGCTGGGCACTGGTGGCCAGGATGTAGCGCCCGCCGGCCTCGTTCAGGCGATGGGTGGCCAGGCGTTGCTGCGCGGTCATGTAGGCGACCATCTCCGCGTGCGCCACCGAACAGGTCTGCGGGATGACGCGGTTCACGCCGACCGAGACCAGCCGGCCCTCGCCGTTGAACACGGCCGCACCGAACGGGCCACCGTGGCTGCGCTCGACGTTGTGGCGCGACAGCTCCACGGCCAGGCCCACGCGCTCCTCGTCGGTGACGTAGCGCCGGCGTTCGTCGGCGACCTCGCCGATCCACGGCGGCAAGGTCAGGTGTATCTGCAGTCGCAACATGGTGGCTCAGGCTCCCTGCCGGGCCCAGGTGTCGCGCAGCGTCACCGTGCGATTGAACACCGGTGCCCCCGCACGGTGTTCGACGCGGTCGGCCACGAAGTAGCCCAGCCGCTCGAACTGGTAGCGCTGTTCCGGCGCCGCCGCGGCCGCGTCCGGCTCCAGCCAGCCATGCACCACGCGCTTGGCGTCCGGGTTGATGTGCTCGATCCAGCTGCGTCCGTCGCTTTCGTCATCGGGCGCCGGCACGCTGAACAGGCGGTCGTACAGCCGCACTTCGGCGGCCACGCCATGGCGGGCGCTGACCCAGTGGATAGTGCCCTTGACCTTGCGGTCGGCGCCCGGCAGGCCGGCGCGCGAGTCAGGGTCGAGCCAGCCGTGCAGCTCAACCACGTTCCCGGCGTCGTCCTTGACCACCCGCTCGCACTTGACGATGCCCACACCACGCAGACGCACCTCGCCATCGGGAATCAGCCGCTTGAAGCCCTTTGGCGGCACTTCGGCGAAATCCTCGCGCTCGATCCACACCTCCCGTCCGAACGGCACCTGGCGGGTGCCAAAGGTCTCGTCCTTGGGGTGGTTGGGCAGCGCGACGGTCTCGTCGTGGCCCTCGGGCAGGTTGTCCAGTACCAGCTTGAGCGGTTCGAGTACCGCCATCCGCCGCGGCGCGGTGGCGTCCAGGTCTTCGCGGATGCAGCCTTCCAGGATGGCGTAGTCGATCACGCTGTTCTGCTTGCTGATGCCCAGCCGCTCGATCAGCAGGCGCAGGCCGGCCGGGGTGAAGCCGCGCCGGCGCAGGCCGCGCAGGGTGTTCATGCGCGGGTCGTCCCAGCCGTCGACCAGGTGTTCGGCGACCAGCTGGGCCAGCTTGCGCTTGCTGGTGATGCAGTAGGACAGATTCAGCCGGGAGAACTCGATCTGGCGCGGCTTGGCCGGCTTCGCTTCCAGACCGGCATCGACCACCGACTGCCACAGCTGCGGGTGGTTGGGCAGGTCCACCGCGTCGACGAACCAGTCGTACAGCGGCCGGTGGTCCTCGAACTCCAGCGTGCACAGCGAATGGGTGATGCCTTCCATCGCATCGGACAGGCAGTGCGCGTAGTCGTACATCGGGTAGATCGGCCAGGTGTCGCCGGTGTTCTGGTGGGCGACCTTGCGGATGCGGTAGATCGCCGGGTCGCGCATGTTGATGTTGCCCGCGGCCATGTCGATCTTCGCGCGCAGGGTCTTGCTGCCGTCGGCGAACTCGCCCGCGCGCATGCGCTTGAACAGGTCCAGGTTCTCCGCCACCGTGCGCTCGCGGTACGGCGAGTTGCGGCCGGCTTCGGTGAGGGTGCCGCGGTATTCGCGCATCTGCTCCGGCGACAGGTCGTCGACGTAGGCCTTGCCGTCGCCAATCAACTTGAGGGCGGACTGATAGAAAACCTCGAAGTAGTCCGATGCGTGGCGCAGATCGTGCCAGTCGAAGCCCAGCCAGCGCACGTCCTCCTTGATACCCTCGACGAACTCCGGGTTTTCCTTGCCCGGGTTGGTGTCGTCCAGTCGCAGGTTGCACCAGCCACCGAACTCGCGCGCGATGCCGAAGTTCAGGCAGATCGCCTTGGCGTGGCCGATATGCAGGTAACCGTTGGGTTCCGGCGGGAAGCGCGTGCGGATCGCCACGTGCTTGCCGCTGCCGAGGTCCTCGCGAATGATCTGCCGCACGAAGTCCCGCTGCATGTCCTGGCGCTGGCTGTCGGCATCGCTGGCAGGGGGCGGCGTGGCGGTCGGTGCGGCGGGCGGGTTCGGGGTCGACATGGGTCCGGCTCGGATGCGTTGGCTTGAAACGACCCAGTTTACCCTGTCTTGGTGGTCGCTCCGTGGTCTGCGGACGCGGCCGCTGCGTGGCGGCCGGCCCTGCGCCGCCTGCCTGCTGCGCGCTTGCCCGCGGCCGCTTGTCGCAGTAGCGTGCCAGCCATGCACATTGCCTATCGAGCCGAAAGCCTGATCGACGCGCATCTGGTCAAGGATGCGCTCGAGCGTGAGCAGATTCCGGTGTTCATTGCGGGCGAATACCTGGTCGGTGGCGTAGGCCAATTGCCGGCACGTGATTACCTGGCAGTGATGGTGCCCGAGTCGGCGGCCGTCGCGGCCGAGGGCGTGGTCCGCGAGGTCGAGCAGATCATGGCCCAGTCCCGGCTCGCCATGGGCGACCAGGACGACGACGCTCAAGCGACCGTACCGGACCCGGCGTGAGCGGACAGCCTGGCGCAGGGGCGTTGGCATGGCCGTCGCTCGCCGCGCGCATCCGCGCGGTCCCGGACTTTCCGCAGCCAGGGGTCGTGTTTCGCGACGTCAGTCCCCTGCTGGCCGACGCCACGGCCTTTGCCGAGTGCATCGAGGCGCTGGCTGATCCCTGGCGGGGACAGCGGGTGCAGGCGGTGTGCGGGATCGAGTCGCGCGGCTTCATCTTCGGGGCGGCGCTGGCCCGGCAACTTGGCGCCGGCTTCGTGCCCATGCGCAAGCCCGGCAAGCTGCCGCCACCGGTGGTCGGGCAGGACTACCAGCTGGAATACGGCAGTGATCGGCTGGAGGTGGCCGCCGATGCGCTGCAGGCCGGCGAACGCTGCCTGTTGGTGGACGACGTGCTGGCTACCGGTGGCACCCTGAATGCGGCACGCGCGCTGCTGGAGCGCATCGGCAGCAACCTGCTTGGCGCCAGCGTGGTGATCGAGTTACCGGGTTTGCGTGGGCGCATGCACTGGCCGCACGCGCTGCCGCTGAAATCCCTGCTGAGCTATTGAGCGCGCCTTTCAGGCACTCCGGACGACAGGCCTTTTGCGGTCTGCAGTTCTAACCTGCGTGTCTAAGGTGTCGCGACCTCCAGCCGTTCGACGAACACCAGCTCGCAGGCACCCGCGCCGGTGTCGTCGCGGCGCATCGAGGTGTGCCATTGCCAGCCATCGGCGCGGCGCGCATCGACCAGAAACCCCTCAAGGTGGACCAGTTGGCCTGGGCGCATCCTGGCCATGGTCGACGCGATCGCGTGGTCGGCGGGAATCAGGTGCATGTTGGCGGCCGATCGCTCCAGCTCCTGCCGCGGGACCGGGAAATGCGCGGTGCGCCAGTGCAGGAAGCGCCCGGACTGGTCGAGCTTGATCGATGCCAGTACGGACGAATCGGACAGGCGTCCCCAGCCGAGGCCGAAATCAAAGGGTGCCAGCGAGGCCCCTTCGTCGAAGCGGTATCGCTCGCTGGCCAGCAGGCGCGCGGTCAGCTCGATGTGGGCGCGTGTGCGCAGGCTCACGTCGCCGCGTTGCAATACTGCGCCGTCGTCCAGATTGACCTGTTGCGGCGGGTCCGGCGCGAGTACGCCGGGTGGCGGCGTCACCGGGCGGTGCTTCCACGACCCCAGCGCGGCCCAGGCCAGCAGGCATCCCAGCGCGATCCAGAGTGCGCGGCGCAATGGAGTCAACCGGCCCGTGTTGCGCGGCCGGCGCTCAGTTCGGGCTTGAGCAGGCCGGGTGGCAGTTGCGCGATCACTTCGGCGAACCGGTGCAGGAAGCCGTCCAGCGACGAGCTCTTGCGCCACACCATGGCGATCCGCCGGCTCGGCGCGTGTCCGGCGAACTCGATCAGGTGGACGTTCTCCGTGCGGGCCATCGGGGGCTTGATCGCCAGGGTCGGCAGCAGGGTCACGCCCACGTTGGCCGCCACCATCTGGCGCAGCGTTTCCAGGCTGGTGGCGCGGAAGCCCACCTTTTCGGTGGCGCCGGACAACTGGCATACCTCCAGCGCCTGGTCGCGCAGGCAGTGGCCGTCTTCGAGTAACAGCAGGTTCTCGTCCTCCAGGTCGGCCAGCTTCAAACGGCCCTTGCGGCGGGCCAGCGGGTGCGCGTCGGGCACCGCCAGCACGAATGGCTCCTCGAACAGGAATTGCTCGTGCAGCGAGTCCTCGTGCAGCGGCAGCGCCAGGATGCCGGCATCCAGCGCGCCCTCGCGCAGCAGCTTGATCACCTGCTCGGTTTTTTCCTCGATCAGCAGCAGCTCCAGTCGCGGAAAATGCTCGCGCACCAGCGGCACCAGGTGCGGCAGGAGATAGGGCCCCAGGGTGGGGAAAATCCCCAGGCGCAGACGCCCAGCCTCCGGGTCGCGGGTGCGCTGGGCGATCGCGCGTATTTCGTCGACCTCGGCCAGCACGCCGCGGGCGCGCCGGGCGATCTCGCGGCCGGTCTCGGTCAGCAGCACCTTGCGCGGAGTGCGCTCGACCAGCGCCACGCCCAGTTCCTCTTCCAGCTTGCGGATCTGCGTGGACAGGGTCGGCTGGCTGACGAAGCTGGCCTCGGCGGCGCGGCTGAAATGCCGGTGCTCGGCCAGTGAAACCAGGTACTGCAGGTCGCGCAGGTTCATGCGGGTACGTCCGGCCCATAGGTGCGGGCTATGAGTGTGATGGCAACAATCAATTTGAACAATGGCAGACGGCTGCGTAACCTTGCCCTGGTAACACGGCCTGCACGGCCGCAATGTTCCACTTTTTTGTTAGTCCAACGCGCCATTCACGTGGCCCAACAAGCAACCAGGAGAGTCCGACATGCTGACCATCGGCGACAAGTTCCCGCAGTTCAACGTTCCCGCCACCGTCTCGATCGAAAGCCTGGACAAGGCCTTCTCCAACATCGACAACAGCACCTACAAGGGCAAGTGGCTGTGCGTGTTCTTCTACCCGAAGGACTTCACCTTCGTCTGCCCGACCGAGATCAAGGGCTTCTCCGACGTCAACCAGCAGTTTGCCGACCGTGACTGCCAGGTGCTGGCCGCCAGCACCGACAGCGAGTTCGTGCATCTGGCCTGGCGCAAGGACCACAAGGACCTGCGCGACCTGAAGTTCCCGATGCTGGCCGACATCAAGAAGGAACTGGCCCAGTCGCTGGGCATCCTCACCGAGGACGGCGTCGCCCAGCGCGCCACGTTCCTGGTCGATCCGGAGGGCGTGATCCGCTTCGTCTACGTCACCGACGGTTCGGTCGGCCGCAATCCGCAGGAAGTCCTGCGCGTGCTCGACGCCCTGCAGACCGACGAACTGTGCCCGTGCAACTGGAACAAGGGCGAAGAGACCCTGCACGTGGCCTGATCGGCTCCTGCCGACCGCACGTTCGCTGTACCCCGCAGGCCGGCGCTCCCCCTCCCGGGAACCTGGCCGACAGAAACTTTCGTGGCTCCTGCAGCCGGAAAGATGTCTGCTGGCCAGGCTCCCTAGCTGACCTGCGGGTTCCCCGCCGGCGGCGAAGTCCGCTTCGCCGCCGTTTTTTTGCCCGGCGCCTGCGCGCGCATCACGTCGCTCCCGCCCTTCCCATCAGAGGTATCGCCATGAGTCTTGCCGATCTGAAAAGCCAGTTGCCCGATTACGCCAAGGACCTGCGCCTGAACCTGGAATCCGTGCTCAGCGAAGGCGGTGCTCCCGGCTTGAGCCGCAAGCAGATTGCCGTGGTTGCCCTGGCCTGCGCGATGGCCGCGCGTTACAAGCCGCTGACCGCGGCGATCGCCGAGGACGCGGCCGAACACGCCAGCGCCGAAGAGCTCAACGGTGCCCGCGTGGCGGCCACCATCATGGGCATGAACAATATCTATTACCGCTTTCTGCACCTGGTGAACGAGCCCGAATACGGCACGCTTCGCGCGGGGCTGCGCATGAACGCGATGATGAATCCCGGCGGTGACAAGGTCGATTTCGAGCTGGCCTGTCTGGCGGTCTCGGCGATCAACGGCTGTGGTTCCTGTCTGGAGTCGCACGAAAAGACCTTGCGCAAACATGGCTTGTCGGCACAGCCGATCCAGAGCGCGGTGCGCATCGCCACCGTGATCCACGCCACCGCGGTGGCGCTGGAGCAGGCCGACGTCGCCGGCTGATCCGGTCGGTCGGCGATCGTTCCGAAGGGGGTTGGCTCGGGTCGTGATGGGCTGGTGGTGATCCTGGGGCCATCGCGACTGAAGTCGCTCCTACAGTGATTGGGGCGGCGCGGCGGTTGGGCTTGTGCGGTGGCCCTGTGGGAGTGGCTTCAGCCGCGACGGGCTGGTGGTGATCCTGCGGCTATCGCGACTGAAGTCGCTCCTGCAGTGATTGGCGGCAGCGCGGCGGCTGGGGCTTGTGCGGTGGCCCTGTGGGGGTGGCTTCAGCCGCGACGGGCTGGTGGTGATCCTGCGGCTATCGCGACTGAAGTCGCTCCTACAGTGATTTGGGGCAGCGCGGCGGCTGGGCTTGCGCGGTGGCCTTGTGGGGGTGGCTTCAGCCGCGACGGGCTGGTGGTGATCCTGCGGCTATCGCGACTGAAGTCGCTCCTGCAGTGATTTGGGGCGGCGCGGCGGCTGGGCTTGCGCGGTGGCCTTGTGGGAGTGGCTTCAGCCGCGACGGGCTGGTGGTGATCCTGCGGCTATCGCGACTGAAGTCGCTCCTACAGTGATTGGCGGCAGCGCGGCGGCTGGGGCTTGCGCGGTGGCCCTGTGGGAGTGGCTTCAGCCGCGACGGGCTGGTGGTGATGCTGCGGCTATCGCGACTGAAGTCGCTCCTGCAGTGATTGGCGGCAGCGCGGCGGCTGGGGCTTGCGCGGTGGCCCTGTGGGGCGGTTTCGGCGCTGGTCCTGACTCGGCGGCCGTGTGCAATCACACCTGCGATGTGGGTCCGGGGCCGGAGCATTCCGGCGCTTGCCGTGGTCACGCCCGTGCGGCGCCATTGACGCAGTCTTTCGGCCGGACGCGGTATGGGTAGGGGTCTCCTGCCGGCCGATCGCCGACCATGCCTTATGGCACTGGGTTGCCGAACCAGCCGCGGCCTAGGTTGGGAGGTTCTGTCCCCACATAGAGAGTGCCCATGCGACCGATCGTCCGACCGCTCATGTTCACCGCGCTGGCCGCCTGCTGCGCTACCGCGCTGGCCGCCACCGACCAGGTGCCGCACGGCAAGCTGCCGCGCTGGGCCACGCCCGAGTCCTACCAGCTGTCGTTCAAGGTCGATCCGGCCAGGCAGGATTTCTCCGGCACCACCGCGATCAAGGTCAAGCTCGACCAGGCCTCGGACCACATCTGGCTCAACGGCCGTGAGCTGAAGGTATCGAAGGTCACCGTGACCGATGCCAACGGCAAGCGCATGCCGGCCAAATACGTCGACGTTGCACCGAAGGAAGGCGTGGTGCGGGTGGACTTCGGCAAGACGCTGCAGCCGCAGGAGCTGACCCTCACCTTCGATTACACAGCGCCGCTGAACCAGCAACTGCAGGGCCTGTACAAGGTCAGCCACGAGGGCCAGCCGTACGCGATGACGCAGATGGAGCCGATCAGCGCGCGCTTCGCGTTCCCCGGTTTCGACGAGCCGGACTTCAAGACCCCCTACGACATCAGCCTGACCATCCCCAAGGATGAAAAGGGCGTGGCCAACACCGCCCAGGTCAGCGAAAAGCCCGCCGGCGACGGCTGGAAGACGCTGACCTTCTCCAGGACCAGGCCGCTGCCGACCTACCTGGTGGCGTTCGGCGTGGGGCCGTGGGACATCGTCGACGGCCCGGCCATCGCGCCGGACGACTACCGCACCCAGCCGCTGCCCTTGCGCGGCGTGGCCGCCAAGGGCGAAGGCCACCGCATGCAGCACGTGCTGGGCGAGACGCCGAGCATCATCCACGCGCTGGAGGACTACTACGGCTTCGGCTACCCGTGGGACAAGCTGGACCTGCTGGCGGCGCCGGACTTCTCCGCCGGCGCGATGGAAAACCCGGGCCTGGTCACCTTCCGTGACTGGCTGCTGCTGATCGATCCGGATTCCCCGGCCAATTACGTGCGCGGTTCGTTCAACGTCACCGCGCATGAGCTGGCGCATCAGTGGACCGGCGACACGGTGACCATGGACTGGTGGAACGACCTGTGGCTGAACGAGGCGTTCGCCACCTGGATGCAGCAGAAGGTGACGCAGAAAGTGCACCCGGAATACCGCGCCGACCTGGACCGCGTGCGTGGCGCCGAAGGCGCGATGACCGGCGACAGCCTGGTCACCACGCGCAAGATCCGCCAGCCGATCACCGGCAATGGCGACATCGAGACCGCCTTCGACGGCATCACCTACCAGAAGGGTGCGGCGGTGCTGGGGATGTTCGAGAACTACGTCGGCGAAGACACCTTCCGCCAGGGCATGCGCTCGTACATCCGGGCACACACGTTCGGTAATGCCACCGCCACCGACCTGGTCGATTCGATCGCTACCGCGGCGGACAAAGGCGCCGACTTCAAGCAGGCGTTCATGAGCTTCCTCAACCAGCCAGGCGTGCCCTACGTGAGCACGCAACTGGCCCAGCAGGACGGCAGGACGGTGCTCAAGTTGAGCCAGAGCCGCTATCTGCCGGTGGGCAGCAAGGGCGATGCCGACCACGTGTGGGGCGTGCCGATGTGCGTGCGCTATGGCACCGCCGACGGCAGCAAGGTCAACTGCGAGCTGCTGGACAAGGCCCATGGCACGATGGCGCTGCCCGGCGCCAGCGCCGGCACCTGGGTGATGCCCAACGCCAACGCCCGTGGCTACTACCGCTTCAGCCTGGACAAGGGCGCGCTGAAGCGTCTAAGCAGCGAGGTGTCCGCGCTCAGCGACGCCGAGCAGCTGGCCTATGCCGACGCGGTCGATGCCAGCTTCCACCATGGCGACATCGATGCGGGCGACGTGCTCGCCGCACTGAAACCGCTGACCTCGTCGAAGACCCGCGAAGTGGCGCTGGCGCCCCTGCGCAGCTTCAACTGGATCTACGACGACCTGGCCAGCACCGATGCGCAGCGTGAGCGACTGGCGCAGTGGGCGCGTGACGCCTACCTGCCGCGCATGCAGCAGCTGGGCTACCACCGCCACGATGGCGAGCCCGATGGCGACTCGTTGATGCGCAGCACCCTGGCCTCGTTCCTCGCCTTGCAGGTCAAGCTGCCGCAGGTGCGCTCGGCGCTGCTCAAGCAGGGCGAGGCGGCGCTGCAGAGCAAGGATGGCCACCTGAACCTGGATGCGGCCGATCCGGACCTGCTCGATACCGCCCTGGGTGTGGCCGTGCAGGAGCACGGCAAGAGCGCGGTGGACAAGCTGATCGAGGCGTTGCCGAAAACCAGCGATCCGGCTTACCGCAATGCCATGCTGTCGGGCCTCAGTGACGTCGCTGATCCGGCGTTGCGCGAGCGCGTGCGGAACCTGGCGCTGGACAAGAACGTCAAGGTCGGCGAAATGGCGGCTCTGCTGATGGGCGGCCGCGAGACCCAGGCCGGGCGCAACTCGATGTGGACCTGGTTCGTCGGTCACTATGACCAGGTGCTCAACCGTACCGGCAGCTTCTCCGGCGGCCGGCTGCCTTACCTGGCTGGCGGCGGTGGCTGCTCCAAGGCCGCGGCCGATCGTCTGCAGGCGTTCTTCAAGCCGCGCCTGAAGGACGTCACCGGTGCCGAGCGTGGTCTGGCCCAGACCACCGAGGCGACCCTGCTCTGCGCCGCATTGAAGGACAAGCAGGACGCCTCAGCCATCCTGCGCTGAGCGTAACGGCAGGACCGACCAGGCCGGGCGATGCGTCGCCCGGCCTTTCTCGTTTTTGGCGGTAGCGTCCCGGTGGCAGCGCCGGCAGCCTGGCAGGTCGGCTTGCCCGTACACTGTGGCGGCCATGACGGCACAGGGGGTCCGCGCATGCTTGGTCGATACGGATGGCTGTTGCTGCTGGGCGGGTGGTTCGCGAGCGCACCACTGCTGGCCCAGGAGATTCCCCCGCCGTTGCGGGACTGGCAGGGCTGGGTGCTGCATGACATGCACCGGCAAGCCTGCCCGCTGATCGCCGGCACTTCGGTGCGCGGCGAGCCCCGCGAGTGCGTCTGGCCCGGCACGCTTTTGCTGGACGCGGGCGCCCAGGGTGGCCGCTTCGCGCTGCAGGTCCATGTGGACGCGCCGAGCTGGGTGGCTCTTCCGGGCGACGCGCAGACCTGGCCCCAGCAGGTGACAGCGAACGATCGGCCGGCCATCGTGCTCGAGCGCGACGGGCGCCCGGCGGTTCGCATGGAGCCGGGCGATTACCGGCTGCGCGGGCTCCTGCCCTGGACCGAGCGGCCCGCGCGGCTGCCGGTGCCCATGGCGATCGGCCTGGTGGCACTGCAACTGGACGGCAAACCGGTCGCCCACCTGGAGCGGCACGGCGAGCAGGTCACCCTGGGCGAAGCCGCGGCGACCGAACGGGCCGCCGACGCGCTGGCCTTGCGCGTGTACCGGCGCCTGCAGGATGGCGTGCCGGCCACGCTGCAGACGCGGCTGCAACTGGATGTGGCCGGCAGTGCGCGTGAGGTCGCGCTGGGACCGGCGCTGCCGACCGGCTTCGTCGCCACTGCACTGGACAGCCCGTTGCCGGCACGGCTCGGCAACGACGGGCAGCTCCACGTGCAACTGCGACCCGGGCATTGGTCTGTGTCCCTGGCGGCGCGCGCCGCGGCTCCGCTGGACCATGCCGGGGTGAAGCCGCCGCCGGCGCCGTGGCCGGCGCAGGAGGTATGGAGCTACGCCGACGCGCCGGGCTTCCGCAGCACCCGGGTGCAGGGTCAGGCGACCGACGCCGGCCAGGCCGGCGTGCCCGATGCCTGGCAGGCGCTGCCGGCGTTCGTGCTGGATGCCAGCCACGGCCTCACCGTCACCGCGGGCAATCGCGGCAACCAGGGCGGGCAGGGCGACCAGCTTCGGCTGCAGCGCCAGCTGTGGCTGGACTTCGATGGTCGCGGCATCTCCGCGGCCGACCATCTCACCGGCCAGCTTCGGCGGCAACAGCGGCTCGACGTCGGTGCCCCGTGGCGATTGCAGCATGCCGCCCAGGACGGCGTCCCGCTGTTGATCAGCCAGGGGCCGCAGGACCACCGTGGCGTGGAGCTGCGCAGCGAGCAGGTGGACCTGCTGGCGGGCCTGCGCCTGTCCGGAAAGGACGGCGCGGTGCCGGCGGCCGGCTGGCTGGTGCCGCTGGATGGCATCGATGCCACCTTGCACCTGCCGCGCGGCTACCGTCTCCTGGCTGCACCCGGCGCGGACCGCTCGCCCGATTCGTGGGTGGCCAGCTGGAGTCTGCTGGACCTGTTCGTGGTGGCCCTGATCACCTTGCTGGCCGGGCGCCTGCTCGGATGGCGCTGGGCGCTGCTGGCCGGCGCATTCCTGGTCCTGGCGCAGCACGAGCCGGGCGGCCCGCGCTGGACCCTGGCCGCCGCGTTCGCGTTGGGCCTGCTGCTGCGCGCACTGCCGCTCGGGCGCTTGCGCAGCCTCGGACGCGTCGGCGCCCTTGCGGCGTTCGCCCTGGCGCTGTTGTGGACCCTGCCGTTTGCCGCCACGCAACTGCAGTACGCCCTGCACCCGCAGCTGGAGCCAGGCGGCATGCCCGTGTCGGCGCGGTTCGCCCCGGAGCAGCGGGTCGTGGCCATGCAGCAGGAGTCGGCTTCCCCGGTCGCTGCGCCGCCACCTCGGCTGACGGCGTCCGCTGAGCCGCAACGGGCCGTGCTGAAGGACAAATCGATGGGGTCGGCGTCGTACGCACAGAACCTCGACGGCACGGTGGCGCGGCTCGAGCACCAGGATGCCGGCGCGCCGGTCCAGGCCGGCGGCGGCACGCCGCATTGGGATGAAGGCAACAACTACCGGCTGGCCTGGTCCGGGCCGGTCAGCGTCGGGCAGACCGCGCGCCTGGTGGTGGTGCCGGCGGGGCTGGTGGCGCTGCTGCGCCTGGTGATGGTGCTGTTGCTGGCCGCTCTGCTGGGACGCCTGGCGCAGCAGTTGCTGGGGCCGATGCGCGGGCGCTGGCCACGCTGGTGGTCCGGCAGCGGCGCTGCCGCGGCCGTCGTGCTGGCCCTGCTCGGCGCGCCCGGCGCGGGCCATGCCCAGGTCATACCCAGCCAGGCGCTGCTGGACCAGTTGGCGCAACGGCTCGCCGAAGCGCCCGCATGCGCGCCCGACTGTGCCGCCGTGGCGCAGGCACATCTGCAGGTCGACGGTGACCGTGTCGATCTGTCGTTGCAGACGCACGTGGCCACCCCGTCGGCCGTGCCACTGCCGATGCCCGGGGACGGTCTGCGCCTGGCGTCGGTGCACGTGGATGGCAAGGCCGATCCCGCACTGACCCGGCGCGGCGAGCAGGCCCTGATACGACTGGACCGCGGGGTTCACGTGGTGGACCTGCATTACGCGCTCGATGGTGCGGACAGCGTCAGCCTGCGCTTCGCCATGCGGCCGCAACGGCTGCTGTTCGCCGGCCCGGGCTGGACCCTGGAAGGCGTCGATCAGCAGCGCCCGCTGGGCGACAGCGTCACCCTGCGCCGCATCCGCACGGCGACCGCCAGCAGCGGGCCGGCGCCGGTGCAGAGCTTTCCGCCGTACGTGCGGCTGCACCGCAGCCTGCACCTGGGCGTGGACTGGACCGTGCAGAACGAGGTCGAACGCATCGCGCCGCAGGAAGGCGGCTTCAGTGTCGAGCTGCCGCTGTTGCCTGGCGAGCACCCGATCGGGGCTGGCGAACGGGTCCGCGATGGCCACATCAAGGTGACCTTCAACGCCCGCACGAACCGGGTGCGCTGGAGCAGCCGGCTGGACCCGTCCGCAGCCATCACCCTGACCGCGCCGCCACTGGACCAGCGGGCGGAAGAGTGGACCGTGGATGCCGCACCGATGTGGCACCTGCAGGCCAGCGGTGTGCCGCCCAGCCGGAGCGTGGAAGCGTTGGTATTCCAGCCGCTGCCGGGTGAGCGGCTGCAACTGGCGGTAAGCCGGCCGGTGGCGGTACCCGGCGACAGCCTGGCGTTCGACAGTGCGGTCCTGAGCAGCAGCGCCGGTGAGCGCTCGGCCCAGACCACCCTGACCCTGCGCGGGCGCAGTACGCGGGGCGGCGAGCACGCGATCGGCGTGCCCAAGGGGGCGCAGCTGCTGCGGGCCAGCCGCGACGGGGTTCCGCTCGCACTGACCTTGCGCGACAACACCCTGAGCCTGCCGCTGTTGCCCGGCGCGCACGACTACAGCGTGCAGATGCGCCTGCCCGATGGCGTGTCATGGCGTACGCGCACCCCCGGGTTCGCCCTGCGCGCACCGGTGGCCAACGTCGACCTGGGGCTGCAACTGCCGCACGATCGCTGGGTGCTGTGGACCTGGGGGCCGAGCCAGGGGCCGGCGGTGCTGTACTGGTCGCAACTGGTGGTGCTGCTGCTGGCCTCCTGGCTGCTGGCCCGCTTCGCCCCCACGCCGTTGCGCTTTCATCACTGGCTGTTGCTGGGGCTGGGTTTTTCCGCGTTCGCCTGGAGCGCCTACGCGCTGGTGGTGGCGTGGTTGCTGCTGCTCGGCTGGCGCGCCCGCGCGCCTTTGCCGGCAAGCTGGAGTGCGCTGCGCAGCAACGTGGTGCAGATGTCGCTGGCGGCGCTTACCGTGCTGGCGCTGGCGGTGCTGATCAGCGCCGTGCCGCGCGGGCTGCTCGGCCTGCCGGACATGCACGTGGCCGGCAACAGCTCCAGTGCCTGGGACCTGCACTGGTTCGCCGACCGCAGCGATGGCGCCACGCCGGTCGCTGGCGTGTTCAGCGTGTCGCTGTGGTTCTACAAGCTGGCCATGCTGGCCTGGGCCCTGTGGCTGGCCAACGCACTGCTGGGCTGGCTGCGCTGGGGCTTTGACGCATGGACCCGCGGCGGCTATTGGCGCGAGCGCGAAAAGGTTCCAGCACAGGCAGGCGCGATGCCGCCGGATCTGCCCACGGCGGAGCGCAAGCCCGATGCCTGACGTGCGTGAGACGTTGGCCGCCGCCAGCGCCCGGCTGGGCGAGCGGCTGGATGCCGAACTGCTGTTGCTGCACCTGCTGGGCAAGCCGCGCAGCTGGCTGTTGGCGCACGACCGCGACACGCTGCCCGACTCCGTGCGGCACGCCTATGCGGCGCTGGTCGAGCGGCGCCTGGGCGGCGAGCCGGTGGCCTATCTGATCGGCACTGCAGGCTTCTGGTCGCTGGAGCTGGAGGTGAGTCCGGCCACCTTGATCCCGCGCCCGGAAACCGAGCTGCTGGTCGAACTGGCGCTGTGCCACCTGCCTGACGGCGGTGGCGCGATGGTGGCCGACCTGGGCACCGGCAGCGGGGCGGTCGCACTGGCCCTGGCCAGCGAGCGGCCGCAAGCCCGGGTGACCGCCACCGATGCCAGCGCGGCGGCGCTGGAGGTCGCCCGGCGCAACGCCCGCAAGCTCGGCCTGCACAACGTGCACTTCGCGCAGGGCGACTGGTTCGCGCCACTGGCCGGTTCGCATTTCGACCTGATCGTCTCCAACCCGCCCTACATCGAGGCCGACGATCCGCATCTGGGACGCGGCGACCTGCGGTTCGAACCGGCCTCCGCGTTGGCGTCGGGCGTCGACGGGCTGGACGATATCCGCACGATCGTGGCCGCCGCGCCCGCGCACCTTCAGGCTGGCGGTTGGCTGCTGTTCGAGCATGGCTGGAACCAGGGCGACGCGGCGCGCGAGCTGCTGCGCGTGCATGACTATGTCGAGGTTTTCACGGCGCAGGATCTGGAGCGGCGCGACCGGGTCAGCGGCGGGCGCCGGGTCGGCTGAGGCTGCCGGCCCGGCGTGGACCGGCGCACGGCTTGCTCAGCCGGCGCTGGCGGCCACGGCGGAAGTCTGCGGAAAACGCCCCAGGATCGCACGGCGGATGCCGGGCAGGTCCAGGCCTGCCATGCTCAGCACTTCCTCGCGGCTGCCGTGTTCCAGGTAAGTGTCGGGCAGGCCCAGGTGCAGCACCGGCAGGGTCAGGCCGTGTGCGGCCAGACATTCGGCTACCGCCGAGCCGGCGCCACCGGCCACCGCGTTGTCCTCCAGCGTGACAAACCCCTCGTGGGTTCGGGCCAGCTCCAGGATCAGGGTCTCGTCCAGCGGCTTGATGAAGCGCATGTTGACCAGGGTCGCGTCCAGTTCCGCGGCGACGGTGGCAGCCGGCGCCAGCATCACGCCGAAACTGAGGATCGCCAGGCCACGCCCGCGCCGGCGCAGCTCGGCCTTGCCGATCGGCAGGGTGGTCAGCTCCGGGTGCACCTTTGCGCCCGGACCGGTACCGCGTGGATAGCGCACGGCCGCAGGTCCGGCGTACTGGAAGCCGGTGCTGAGCATCATCCGGCATTCGTTTTCGTCGGCCGGCGCCATCACCACCATGTTGGGCAGGCAGCGCAGGAAACTCAGGTCGAAGCTGCCGGCGTGGGTGGCGCCGTCCGGGCCGACCACGCCGGCGCGGTCGATGGCGAAGGTGACGTCCAGGTTCTGCAGCGCCACGTCGTGGATCGCCTGGTCGTAGGCGCGCTGCAGGAAAGTCGAATAGATCGCCACCACCGGCTTGGCGCCTTCGCAGGCCATGCCGGCGGCCAGCGTCACCGCATGCTGCTCGGCGATCGCCACGTCGAAGTAGCGCTCCGGATATTCCCGCGAGAAGCGCACCAGGCCCGAGCCTTCGCGCATGGCCGGCGTGATGCCCAGCAGGCGTTCGTCGGCAGCGGCCTGGTCGCACAGCCACTGGCTGAAGATGTCGGTGTAGGTGGGCTTGGCGGGCGTGCCCTTCTTGCTCAGGCCGGCCTGCGGGTCGAACGGGCCCACCGCGTGGTACTCGATCTGCGCCTGCTCGGCCGGGGCGTAACCCTTGCCCTTGGTGGTCATCACGTGCAGCAACTGCGGGCCCGGCAGGTTCTTCACCGTGCGCAGCGCGTGCAGCAATTGCGGCAGGTCGTGGCCGTCGATCGGGCCGGTGTAGTGGAAGCCCAGCTCCTCGAACAGGGTCGAAGGCACGAACATGCCCTTGGCGTGTTCCTCCCAACTCTTGAAGAAGCGTCCGAACAGCGACTGGCGCGGGATCGCCCGCTTGGCACGCTCGCGGAAGGCGTTGAGCCGGCGGCTGGTCATCGCACGGCCCATCATCTTGGTCAGTGCCCCGACGTTCTCGCTGATCGACATGCCGTTGTCGTTGAACACCACCAGCATGTCCGGTTCCACGTCGCCGCCGTGGTTGAGCGCCTCGAACGCCATGCCGGCGGTCATCGCGCCGTCGCCGATCACCGCCACGACCTTGCGATGGTCGCCACGGCGCTGGTTGGCGATCGCCATGCCCAGGGCGGCCGAGATCGAGGTGGAGGAATGGCCCACGCCGAAGGTGTCGTACTCGCTTTCCTCGCGCCGCGGGAACGGCGCCAGGCCGTCTTTCTTCTTGATCGTGGTGATCCGCTCGCGCCGGCCGGTGAGGATCTTGTGCGGGTAGCACTGGTGGCCCACGTCCCACACCAGCCGGTCGTGCGGCGTGTCGAACTCGTGGTGCAGCGCCACGGTAAGCTCGACCACGCCCAGGCCGGCACCGAAGTGACCGCCGGAACTGGCCACCGATTCGATCAGGTACTGGCGCAACTCGTCCGCCACCGCGGGCAGTTCGTCGTCGGATACACGGCGCAGATCGGCAGGGATGTCGATCTGGGCCAGATGCGGATAGCGGGAAGGGTCGGTCATCTGCGTATTGTTGGGCGTGCGCCAGGGCGGAGCAAGGGCGATGATGTGAACGGACCGGGGCAGCCTACACACGCGACAGACGAATTTCGCCGCAAGCTGTGCTTCCCGCCCCGTTCCATAGCGACCATGTCCAAGCTTTCCAGCGCTTTCCAGCGGTTTGCCGAAGCCACCGCACGCTACTCGGGCAGACCCGCCACGTTCCTTGCCGCCTTGCTCGTCATCGCCGGTTGGGCGGTGAGTGGGCCGCTGTTCGGGTTCAACGACACCTGGCAACTGGTGATCAATACCGGTACCACCATCATCACCTTCCTGATGGTGTTTCTGATCCAGAACAGCCAGAACCGCGAAAGCGCGGCCGTGCAGATCAAGCTCGACGAGCTGATCCATGCGACACGGGCCCGCAACAGCCTGCTCGATCTGGAAAACGTCGACGAGGAGACCCTCGAGCGTCTGCGTGAGAACTACCGCAAGCTGGCCCGGCGCACGGACGGGCGCGCGCCGGCTGGCGCCGGCCCTGCCGGCGGGTCTGCGGATGCGCGCGATGAAAAACGGCTATCACCGGACGCGCCCGATCCCGATCAGGATTCAGCGCAACCGGATGCCTGCGCGGAGGATCGTGCCATCGATCGGGAGCTTCAGCGGGCGCACGCCCGACAGAAGGTCGTCGAGCAGGCTCGGCAGAGGAACAAGGACAAGCGGGCCAAGCGCAGCGCCGACCGCGCAGGTTGAGCGCCTGTTGCTCTTGAAGGCCCGCGATGGGTGGGCGCCAGTGCCTTGCATCGGCCATGCGCCCCCGATGCGGTCGACCACGGGCATCCTGGACGCTGCGCGGAGGTGCCGAGCGCGCCGTGGCTCAGGTCAGCGCAGGGCGCCGGTCGCGCGGCAGGTGGTTGACCAGAAATTGCATCTGGTCGGCCAGGATGTTGCGGTTGGAAAGAATCAGGTGCTCCACCCAACTGGGCCGGTAGGGCACCGCCAGCAGCGGCATCTGCGCCTGCTGCGGCGTCCGGTTGCTCTTCTTGAGGTTGCAGGCGAGGCAGGCGCTGACCACGTTTTCCCATTCGTCCCGGCCGCCCCTGGACACCGGCTGGACATGGTCGCGGGTCAGTTCGCCGCGGCTGTAATGGTTGCCGCAGTACAGGCACAGATGGCGATCGCGTGCGAACAGCGCGGTGTTGGTCAGCGCCGGCGCCGGGTCGATCGCCCGGTCGCGGCAATGGCCGGTACTGGCGATGATCGGGTGCAGCTGGATCCGGCTCTGCTCCCCGGTCAGCCGGCTGTGTCCGCCGTGCACGGTGAGGCAAGGGTCGCCCAGGGTCCACGAGACCGCATCGCGTACATACAGGCAGACCGCTTCCTGCCAGCTGATCCAGTCCAGGATCCGGCCAGCCGCGTCGAGCGACAGCATCCGGGTGCTGTGAATATCCCGGGACGGCACTTCCATCAGCATGCGATTTCCTTCAGCCAGGGCGAAAGACGGACGGCGATGCAACGATGCGCTTGCTCGCAGGATAGACCAACCCGATTGCAGTTTGCATGCAAGTGATTGTCGCCATTGAGGACCGCGGCCCGGCCACGCTCTGCGATCCATTCGCCCAGGTGCCCGGGCGCTGATATAGTGGGCGTTGTTCCGGTGTACTGCTTCGCCCCTGGCCTCCGCTCCGGGCGCGGTTCGCGGCCAGCGCTGTCAATCAGAAGAGTTGCCGCAATGCGGCACTCGCCCGCTTCGGGCTGGCTTTCGTTGGAGAGCCGCCGGCGGCAAGGACGGCCAAGGGCGAAGCAGTACACTGGACCCGATCGCCGGGTTTGGGAGGGGAAGCCAACCGTGGCGACCCCGGCGCGGCGGGGCATGAGGTAAAGCGACGTGTCTGAAGTTCTTTTCTACGAGCGCCCGGTGCCGCTCAACCGCACTGCACACAAGGATCTGCGCCTGAAGGGCATGCCGAACGTCAAGTTCGCCGCCCGCGCGCACTCGGTGCCCCTGACCGGTGTCGAGTTTGCCGCCGCCGCGCGCGACATGCCGATCCTGTTCGCCGGCAGCGATATGGCCGATGCCGGCCCGATGGCGCTGCTGGGCATGCGCCAGAACGAGAATCTGTTTGTCGATGCCGACGGGCATTGGGCACCGAACGTGTATGTCCCGGCGTTCGTGCGACGCTATCCGTTCGTGCTGGCCGAAAAGCCGGCCGGGGCCGAAGGCGACGATTTCACCGTGTTTCTGGACGAAGCCTTCGAGGGCTTCGGCACCGAGGAAGGTGAGCGACTGTTCAAGGAAGATGGCACCGACAGCGAGATGCTGACTTCCGCGGTCAATTTCCTGGGCGAGTTCCAGCAGCACGTGGCCCGCACCCGCTGGTTCATGGAGCAGTTGCGCAAGCACGACCTGCTGGAGCCTCGCAATATCCGTCTGGAGAAGAAGGACGGTACCTCGATCAACCTCAACGGCCTGTTCGTGGTCAACGAGGAAAAGCTGCGCCAGCTGGACGAGAAGACCGCACAGGAGTTCCTCAAGGAGGGGGTGCTGGGCTGGATCTACGCCCATCTGGTCTCGCTGCCGAACATCGACCGTCTGGCCAACCGGCTGGGCGAGCGGGTCCAGGCTGAAGAAGGCGCCGGCGCTGGCGACAGCGTCAACTGAGGCGTCACGAACAAACAGTCGAGGGCGCCGCGGCATGCCGCGGCGCTTTTTTTGTACGTCGGTGGTGCCATGTAGGGCCGGACCGCCCCCCCCATGCGCGGCCCGCGGCCGCATGTGTGAATGTGAAGAGGTTTGTCTCGTGCAAACCCTGCCAGGGCAAATGCCGGATCTTGACCGCTGCCCGGATGTGGCGGACGCAAGAGTCGCGCGCTCGGCGCCGCGATCGGTGATTGAACTGGGCTAGAAGGCATCTCCCGAAGCGGCCGCAGTGAGCGCGAGGGCATCGGTTCAGAGACTCCATGCGGACTCCTGGCCGGCCCGTGGGCACGACATCCACGGCGGCCATCGGGTGCGGCAGCTCCCGGCGTCGTCATCAGGCCACGACCGGAGGCAACCTACGCTAGCCGCTGGCCCGTCGTGGGCCGCCGAGCTTCGCCCCGCCGAGGGAACGTGCATACATGGGCCTGTATCCGCTTCGATACCGCTATTGGCTGGCCGTGGCGCTGCTGCTGCCGTCGGTGTTTTTCCTGCAGCCGGTGCCCATCGACGAGACGCGCTACCTCGGGGTCGCCTGGAACATGCACCTTGGCGGGCAGTGGCTGGTCCCCTGGGTCGACGGTGCGCCTTATCCGGACAAGCCGCCGCTGTTGTTCTGGCTGATCAACCTGGCCTGGGCGGTGACGGGCGTGCACGCCTGGACGGCGCGTCTGGTCGAGGTGCTGGTGGTGCTGGCCACGTTGCCGTGGCTGGGCGCGCTGGCCGGCCGGCTCGGCGCAGAGCCGGAGGCGGCGCGGGCGGCTCAGTGGCTGTGGCTCGGCTGTGCGGCGAGCGCTACGTTCAGCGGCGCGGTGATGTTCGACATGCCGTTGACGCTGACCACGCTGATCGCCTGGCGAGCGAGCTGCGGCCTGCTCGGACCGCGTTGGGGTGGAGCGCTGCTGGGCCTGGCCGCGGCCCTGGGAGCGGGGGTCCTGATCAAGGGGCCGGTCGCGGTGCTGCTGGGTGGGCTGCCCGCACTGTTCGGTCCGCTCTGGCTGCCCGGGGCCAGGGCGCGCCCGGGGATGCTCTACCTGCGCCTGATCGTGGCGTTGGCGGGTGCCGTGATGGTGGCACTGTCCTGGGCGATCCCTGCGGCGGCGGCCGGTGGTCCGGCCTACGCCGATGCCATCTTCCTGCGTCAGACGGTCAATCGTGTGGTGACCAGTTTCGCGCATGACCGGCCGTGGTGGTGGTACCTGGGCATCCTTCCGCTGATGGTCCTGCCCTGGTGGCCAGGCATCGGCCGGGGCGAGCGCCAGCGCAGGCCAGGCAACGGCATCAGCCTTCCGGATCGCTTCTTGCTGGTCAGCTTCGTGCCGGGCCTGCTGGCGTTCAGCCTGATCAGTGGCAAGCAGCCGCATTACCTGCTTCCGTTGTTGCCGGCGCTGGCCCTGGCCGCCGGCGTGCGGCTGGCTGACCGGCGCTGGCGCGTGGTGGCATGGCGCGTCGGGCTGGTGCTGGTGGCGATCGGTATGGCACTCGCCATCGGGCTAGGCCGCCTGGCACCGCCGGAGCGGCTGCTGCCAACCGTGCTTTGTGCCGCGCCGGTGGCACTGCTGGGGCTGGGCCTGCTGGGGGCGTGGCGGCGCCCGCTGCCGGTGCATCTGGCTGCGCTGGGCATGCTGGCGACACTTGGGCTGGCCAAGCTGGCCTTCGTGGTGAGCGTGGGGCCGCGCTACGACGTGCGCTCGATCTCGGCACGGATTGCACAGGCCCAGCAGGCGGGGGTGCCGCTGTTGCACGCCGGGCGGACGCGTGGACTGTTCACCTTTGCCGGTCGCCTGCGCTCGCCGTTGCCGGAGGTCCGTGACCGGACCGCGGTGTTGGCCTGGGCGGATGCACACCCGGACGGGTGGGTCATCGCCAACGACAGTGAGTTCGACTTCACCGCGGCGCCGCTGTATGGGCAGCCCTATCTGAATCGCCAGCTCTCGATCTGGCGCGCCGGTTCCTTGATGCACCCGGCTGCGGAGCGACAAACGACCATCGCCGAGCGACGTTGAAGCACGGTGCGGTAGGGCTCGGCCCGTGTACGCCTGGCGTTGCGCGGCCAGCGATCGCGTGCGCATGCGTGCCAGCGGAACCGGTCCGCCCGGCAGCCGCTGGCGGTGGCAATGGCGGCTTCAGGGGCGGTGGAGCGGGTTGCTCGCACATGCGTGTCGGGCCAGCCAGGCGACCACCTACGGTACCTGGCCGGACTGGCGGCCGGATCACGGGCCAGCTTGCGGCCCTGTCAGCGAACCGGCTTGGCCAGCCGTAGAAGGTCGGTGGTAAACCCCTCCCTCTCGTACAATGCCCGCGCGCGCTCGTTGCCGGGAAAAACGCCCAGGGTCAGCAGGGCGCAGCGGTGTTCGCGGGCCCAGGTTTCGGCATGTGCCAGCAGCGCCTTGCCTACGCCGCGGCCTTCGTAGGGCTTGGCCACGGCCAGATCGGATACGTGGCAGTTGGTGCGCCCGGTGAAGAAGTCCTGGGTCTTCTGCAGGTGCATGAAGCCCACGCGCTCGCCGTCCCCTTCCTCGGCCACGAACAGGAAGCTGTTTGCCGGTTGCTCGTCCAGATGGCGGGCCAGGTCCTTGCGAATGCCATCGATGCACTCGTGACGCTTGCGCCACGGCGGCAGCGGGAAGTCGACGAAACGGGAAGCCTGCTCGAGGATGAACTCGTCGTCGTCTTCGGCCATGCGTATCAGGTAGCTGGCATCACTCATGCGCGTGATCTGCTCGGTGGAGTTGTTGCTTTCTACACCCTGCTCAGGGGCGCGGGAAGCGCCGGGGCCTGCTCAGACGGCATCGTCGATGATGGCGTGCATGGCGCGCTCCACCTCACCGGCCATGCCGGCGACCGCCGGATCGGTCGACACCAGCGCCAGGATGTCTTGCGGCGGAATCATGCCGATGCAGGTCTGGCCACCCTGCTGATAGACCGATACACGGCAGGGAAGGGCCATGTTCAGGGCCATGTCGGCGCCGAGCGCCTCGCTGGCCTGGCGTGGGTTGCACACCTCCAGCACGCGGCACTCGGCCGCCAGCGGGAAGCCCTTGGTGGCCAGCGTCTGGCGGAAATCGTAGGTGTGCAGCACGCCGAAGCCGTGCCGTTGCACCGCCGCCTCGAGGTCCTGCACGGCCTGCTCGACCGGCTTGCTGGTGTGCTTGACATAGAGGCTCACGGGATTCTCCAGGGCAGTAAGGGATCAGGCCAGTGCGGTGAGGAAGTCGTTGCGCCAGGTGGTGATGTCGTGTCGTTCGAGCACGTCCATCATCGAGCGCCAGCGGGCGCGTCGTTCGCGCAGCGGCATTTTCAGCGCGCGTTCCAGCGCATCGGCCACTTCCACCGTGTCCGATGGATTGACCAGCAGCGCCTCGGTCAGCTCCTGCGCGGCGCCGGCGAAGCGAGACAGCACCAGTACGCCGGGATCGGCCGGATCCTGGCAGGCGACATACTCCTTGGCCACCAGGTTCATGCCGTCACGCAGCGGTGTGACCAGACCCACCCGTGCGGCGCGGTAGTAGCCGGCCAGCAGCTCGTGCGGGAACGACTGGTTGACGTAGCGGATCGGCACCCAGTCCGGCGCGGCGTACTTGCCGTTGATGTGGCCTGCGGCGCGCTCCAGCTCGCGCCGGATCTGCCGGTATTCCGGCACCGAGCTGCGCGAGGGCGGCGCGATCTGCAGAAAGATCACCGAGCGGTGGTGCCCCGACGAGCGGTCGAGCAGTTCGGCGTAGGCGTCGAACCGCTGGGCCAGGCCCTTGGAGTAGTCCAGGCGGTCCACGCCGATGATCAGGTCGCGCCCCTTCAGGCTGTCGCGCAACTGGCGCACCTCCTCGAGCTTGTCGGACTCGCGGGCAGTCCTGGCTGCCAGCGCGGTGTCGATGCTGATCGGGAATACGCCAGCCCGGAACAAGCGGCCGTTGGCCGCGCGAAGCCGCCCGCCGGGACGCATCGCGCCGCCGATCTCGTGCAGGAAATATTCCTCCAGCGCGCGAAGATCGCGTGCGGTGTGCAGGCCGACCAGATCGTAGCTGGCCAGGGTCTCCAGCAACTGCCGGTGTTGCGGCAGCGCGATCAGAAGCGCGGCGGCCGGCAGCGGCGTGTGCAGGAAGAACCCGATCCGGTTGCGCACCCCGCGTTCGCGCAGCATGGCCGCCAGCGGTATCAGGTGGTAGTCATGCACCCAGACGGTGTCGTCCGGCTCCAGCAGCGTGGCGAGTTGGTCGGCGAATACGGTATTGACCCGCAGATAGCCTTCCAGATGGCTGCGACGGTAATCGACCAGGTCCGGCCGGTAGTGGAACAGCGGCCATAGCGCACTGTTGGCAAAGCCGGCGTAAAAGCTGTCGTGGTCGGCTTTCGACAGGTCCACCGTGACGTAGTCGATCGGTCCGTCGGAAACGTGGTGAAGCTCCGAGGCGGTGGTGCTGGTGCACTTGCCGCTCCAGCCGAACCAGACGCCTCCGCGCTCCTGCAGCGCTGCGCGCATGGCCGACGCCAGTCCGCCGGTGGCCGTCTGTTGCGGCAACGCCACCCGGTTCGAGACCACCACCAGGCGGCCGGGCCTCTTGTTTCGGGTCATGCGATGACCACCGCGCCGCAGGCTTGAAGGGGGTATTGCCGCTTTCCATTCCGGCGGCAGGTTCGCCAGACCGAGCCAGGCAGGCTACGGGCGGCCCGGGTCGCGCACTTCGGAGTGCTCGGCATGGGTCGAAACTCCTTGGGGTTGTTGCATCGCGTCCTTCACGCGCGTCAACCAAGCATGTACGGCGTCAGGACTAGGCAGCGTGAATTGGGCCAGCGTTGGCTCGCGTGAACCCACCCGTACGCTGACTCCGTTTTCCAGGTTGGCGGTGGCGAAGGCGTGCTCGTCGGTGAGGTCGTCGCCCACGTATATCGGCGTTCGGCCAGCGAACGGCGGCAGCTCCAGCAGTTCGGCCACGACCCGGCCCTTGTCCATTCCGGCCGGCTTGATCTCTACCACCAGGTTGCCCGGTTGCAGTTCGTAACCGGGCAGCTCGCCGATCAACGCCTCGGCCGCGCGTTGCAGGGCCGGCATCTGCCAGGGTACGCGGCGGCAGTGCAGCGCCACCGCATGGCGCTTGTCCTCCAGCTGCACGCCCTGCAACTGTTCGGCCAGATGCCGCGCCTTCCGATGCATGGCCTGGGCCTGGGTGGGGTCCGGCTCGATCCGGCGTTGCCGGCCGTCATCGCGGCGCAGCTCCAGCCCGTGCAGCCCGGCCATGGTCCATCCGGGCATCGCGAACAGCCGGCCCAGACTGTCCAGGTGGCGGCCGCTGACCAGTGCCAGGGCACCCTCCAGACGTGCATGCAGGTCGCTCAGCAGGTCGTGCAGCGTCGGCGGTACCACCAGCGCCTCCGGGTCGTCCCCGAAATCGAGCAGGCAGCCGTCCACGTCCAGGAACAGCGCCCATCGGTCATCGGGGCGAGGCAGGGGGGGCGCGGGCAAGGCAGCCGGCGCGGCGGCGTGGGAGGGTGGCGTGAGTGGATCGGACATCCCGCCGATCTTAGCGTCCGGGCTGTGAAGGCGGGCTTGCGGTCGAGCGCCCGTGGCGCCAGCGGTTATTGCGCAGGGCTCCCGACGGCAGGCGGCCGGGGCTGGGCCAGCAGGGCGGTCACGGCCGCACGTGCCTGTTCGGCTAGGGCATGCCGGTCCCCGGCGCGCAGATCGGCGGTGCCGATCGGTGCGCCCAACCGCACCGTGATGGTTCCGGGACGAACCCGGAAACCCGCCGCCGGCAACACGTCGCCGCTGGCGTGGATGGCGACCGGCACGATCGCCGCCTTCGAGGCGATGGCCACCTGGAATGGGCCGCCCTTGAACGGGCCCACCCGACCGCTTCGGCTGCGCGTGCCTTCGGGAAAGGCGCACAACGTGGCGCCTGCCTGCACTTGCCGTACCGCCTGGTGCAAACGCAGGGCCGCGCTGCGGGCGCGACCTCGCTCGACGAACACCATGCCCATGGCGCGCGCGTACCGGCCCACCAGAGGCACCCGTGCCAGCTCCTGCTTCAGCACGAAGCGCAGCGGCACCGGTACCGCGCGGAACAACACGCAGACGTCGATCATTGACTGGTGATTGGCCACCAGCACGTGCGGTTTCGACCAGTCGATCTGCTGTGCGCCCTCGATGCGCAGGCGCACGCCTGCGCCGTGCAGCAGGCCCGGCGCCCAGAGTCGCGAGGCCATGCGCAGCGGCCAGTGGCAACTACCATTAAGTAGGCGCAACAACAGCGCCGGACCGATCAGGCTGGCGGTCCATGCCACGGTGAACAGCAGTTGCAGCGCGTTCAACAGGGTCCAGCCGACCCGGCGTGGCATGCCTGAGGCCTGTACGACGGTGGTGTTCATGTGGCGCTTCCCTGCGAACGGTGGGGCGGTTTGAGTAAAGCGCGATCATAGGTTCCGTTGGCCCGTCCGGCCAGTGTGAGCGACGACCATGATGCGGTGAGGCAAAACGCCGCGGCCCCCGGCGAGCGGCCTTGCGCAGCGGGAGCCAAGCCGGGCACGGCCTTGAAGCATCCCCGCCAGCCCCTATGTCGTGCTCATTGCGGCTCGTGCCGCCCGTTGTTCCCGGAGAGACGCCCCATGCGGATGGACAAACTCACTTCGCGCTTCCAGCAGGCCCTGGCCGATGCCCAGTCGCTGGCCGTCGGTCGCGACCACAACATGCTCGAGCCGGCCCACGTGATGGCCGCGCTGCTGGAGCAGCAGGGGGGCTCCACCGGCCCGTTGCTGACCCAGGCGCAGGTCAACGTGCCGGCCCTGCAGCAGCGCGTCAACGACATGCTCGAGCGGTTGCCGAAGGTCAGCGGCCAGGAAGGCAACATCAGCGCCAGCAACGACCTTTCACGGCTGCTGAATCTCACCGACAAGCTGGCGCAGCAGCGTGGCGACCAGTTCATCGCCAGCGAGCTGTTCGTGCTGGCCGCGCTGGACGACAAGGGCGAGCTGGGTGCCGCGCTGAAGGCGGCCGGCGCGCAGAAGCCGGCGATCGAGGCGGCCATCGACAAGCTGCGCGGCGGCGAGAAGGTGCAGAGCGAGAATGCCGAGGAGCAGCGCCAGGCGCTGGAGAAGTACTGCGTCGACCTGACCGAGCGCGCCGAGAGCGGCAAGCTCGATCCGGTGATCGGTCGCGACGAGGAGATCCGCCGCACGATCCAGGTGCTGCAGCGGCGCACCAAGAACAACCCGGTGCTGATCGGCGAGCCGGGCGTGGGCAAGACCGCCATCGTCGAGGGGCTGGCCCAGCGCATCGTCAACGGCGAGGTGCCCGAGGGCCTGCGCGACCGCCGCGTGCTTTCGCTGGACATGGGCGCGCTGATCGCCGGCGCCAAGTTCCGCGGCGAATTCGAGGAGCGCCTCAAGGCCGTGCTCAACGACCTGGCCAAGCAGGAAGGCCGGGTGATCCTGTTCATCGACGAGCTGCACACCATGGTCGGCGCCGGCAAGGCCGAGGGCGCGATGGACGCGGGCAACATGCTCAAGCCGGCGCTGGCGCGCGGCGAGCTGCATTGCATCGGCGCCACCACGCTGGACGAATACCGCAAGTACATCGAGAAGGACGCCGCACTGGAGCGGCGCTTCCAGAAGGTGTTCGTGGGCGAGCCGAGCGTGGAGGACACCATCGCCATCCTGCGCGGCCTGAAGGAGCGCTACGCAGTGCACCACGGCGTGGAGATCACCGACCCGGCGATCGTCGCCGCGGCCACCTTGTCGCACCGCTACATCACCGACCGCCAGCTGCCGGACAAGGCGATCGACCTGATGGACGAGGCGGCCAGCCGCATCCGCATGGAGATCGACTCCAAGCCGGAGGAGCTGGACCGGCTCGAGCGCCGCCTGATCCAGCTGAAGATCCAGCGCGAGATGCTGAAGAAGGAAAAGGACGAGGCCAGCCGGCAGCGCCTGGCCGACCTGGAGGAGGAAATCGACAAGCTCGAGCGCGAGTTTTCCGATCTCAACGAGATCTGGAAGTCGGAGAAGGCCGCGTTGCAGGGCGCCACCAAGGTCAAGGAGCAGATCGAGGCGGCGCGGGTCGAGCTGGAGGCGGCCCAGCGCCGCCAGGATTACGCCCGCATGAGCGAGATCCAGTACGGTCGCCTGCCCGAGCTGGAGAAGCAGCTGGCGGCGGCGCAGGCTGCCGAGATGCAGGACTTCAAGCTGGTGCAGGACCGCGTCACCGACGAGGAGATCGCCGAGGTGGTCAGCCGCTGGACCGGCATTCCGGTCAGCAAGATGCTCGAGGGCGAGCGCGAGAAGCTGCTGCACATGGAGGACGCCCTGCATCAGCGCGTGGTCGGCCAGGACGAGGCGGTCAAGGCCGTGTCCGACGCCATCCGCCGCGCCCGCGCCGGCTTGTCCGACCCGAACCGCCCCAGCGGCTCGTTCCTGTTCCTGGGCCCCACCGGCGTGGGCAAGACCGAGCTGTGCAAGGCGCTGGCCGAGTTCATGTTCGACACCACCGACGCGATGGTGCGCATCGACATGAGCGAGTTCATGGAGAAGCACTCGGTGGCGCGCCTGATCGGCGCGCCTCCGGGCTACGTGGGCTACGAGGAGGGCGGCTACCTGACCGAGGCGGTGCGTCGGCGTCCGTACAGCGTGATCCTGCTCGACGAGGTGGAGAAGGCGCATCCGGACGTGTTCAACATCCTGCTGCAGGTGCTCGACGACGGCCGCCTCACCGACGGGCAGGGCCGCACGGTGGACTTCCGCAACACGGTCATCGTGATGACCTCCAACCTCGGCTCGCAGATGATCCAGGACGCGGCCGACAGCGGCGGCGACCCGGAGGAGCAGTACACCAAGATGAAGGCCGCGGTGATGGGCGTGGTGCAGGCGCACTTCCGGCCCGAGTTCATCAACCGGCTGGACGAGCTGGTGGTGTTCCGGCCGCTGGACAAGGTGCAGATCCGGGCCATCGCCAAGATCCAGATCGCCTACCTGGAAAAGCGCCTGGCCGAGCGCCAGCTGAAGCTGCAGCTCAGCGACAAGGCACTGACGCTGCTGGGCAACGTCGGCTTCGACCCGGTGTACGGCGCACGGCCGCTGAAGCGGGCGATCCAGCAGCAACTGGAGAACCCGCTGGCGCAGAAAATCCTGGCCGGCGAGTTCGCCCCGGGTGACACCGTGGTGGTGGGCGCCGAAGGCGGTCACCTGGCCTTTGCGCGTAGTTGATCGGATGCGGGCGTAGCTCGGACGTAGCTCGGGCGTAGGGTGGGCGTAGGTGGGCGTAGGGTGGGCTTCAGCCCACCAGGGCCAACGGAGCAGAAAAGCGGGAAGGCGAAAAAGCCGGTGGGCTGAAGCCCACCCTACGCAAGCCCGGCCAAAAAGGCCCGCCGTGCGGCGGGCCCTTGTCGCTGCCTCATCGCGCTGGTGCTTACCCGTTGTACGCCACGGTGCCGTAGTAGTACGCGCCGGAGAAGCCCAACGGCGAGGAGTCGGTACGGCAGGATCCCCCCGAATTTGTTGGCGCTGTTGTTTCTCCGCAGAAGGTCGTGAGGCCGTTGGCGTCCCCCGGTCGTTCCAGCGGGCGTAGGGTGGGCCTTCAGCCCACCAGGGCCAACGGAGCAGAAAAGCGGAAAGGCGAAAAAGCCGGTGGGCTGAAGCCCACCCTACGCAAGCCCGGCCAAAAAGGCCCGCCGTGCGGCGGGCCCTTGTCGCTGCCTCATCGCGCTGGCGCTTACCCGTTGTACGCCACGGTGCCGTAGTAGTACGCGCTGGAGAAGCCGAGCGGCGAGGAGTCGGTACGGCAGGATCCCCCCGAAATTGCTGGCGCTGTTGTTTCTCCGCAGAAGGTCGTGAGGCCGTTGGCGTCCCCCGGTCGTTCCAGCGGGCGTAGGGTGGGCTTCAGCCCACCAGGGCCAACGGAGCAGAAAAGCGGAAAGGCGAAAAAGCCGGTGGGCTGAAGCCCACCCTACGCAAGCCCGGCCAAAAAGGCCCGCCGTGCGGCGGGCCCTAGTTGCTGCCTCATCGCGCTGGCGCTTACCAGTTGTACGCCACGGTGCCGTAGTAGTACGCGCCGGAGAAGCCGAACGGCGAGGAGTCGGTACGGCAGGATCCCCCCGAATTTGTTGGCGCTATTGTTCTTCTCCGGTCGTGAGGCCGTGGGCGTCCCCCGGTCGTTCCAGCGGGCGTAGGGTGGGCTTCAGCCCACCAGGGCCAACGGAGCAGAAAAGCGGAAAGGCGAAAAAGCCGGTGGGCTGAAGCCCACCCTACGCAAGCCCGGCCAAAAAGGCCCGCCGTGCGGCGGGCCCTAGTTGCTGCCTCATCGCGCTGGCGCTTACCAGTTGTACGCCACGGTGCCGTAGTAGTACGCGCCGGAGAAGCCGAACGGCGAGGAGTTCGGGTACGGCAGGATGCCGCCGAAGTTGTTCGCGCTGTTGTTCTTCTCCGGGTAGGCGTCGTTGAGGTCGTTGGCGCCCACGGTCACCACCCAGCTGTTCCAGCTGTAGCTGGTGCTTAGGTCGAGCACGTAGCGGGCGCCATAGGTCTGGTCCGACGCCGGCGTGCCGCCGTAGCTGGTCCACTCGCCGTAGCGGGTGACCTGGCCGTGCACGTTCCAGTTGCCCATGGTCCAGTCGCCGGCGACGAACGCCTTGGTCCGCGGAGTGCCCTCGGTGATGCGACCCTGCTCGGCGCGGCCGATCACCGGCAGGGTCACGCCGGACAGACCGAGCTGCGGCGGGTTCGGCGCGATCGACTGGATCGTGGTCTTGTTGTAGTTGACGCCGCCGGTCCACTTCAGCGAGGAGTTCTGCAGCTCCATTGGGTAGGTGCTGACCAGGTCCGCGCCGCGGGTGCGCGTATCGACCGCGTTGGTGAAGAAGCGCCCGCCGCTGACGCCGAAGATGCCGACCGATTCCAGATAGGCCTGCACCGGCCCGATCAGGTTGTCGCTGAGCACGATGCGATGGTCGATGTCGATCTGGTACAGGTCCAGGGTGGTGTACAGGCCGCTGCTGGGGGTAAGCACCAGGCCCAGGCTGTAGTTGCGCGATTTCTCCGGCTTCAGTGGCTGCGCACCGAGCGCCTGTGCGGCCGGGTCGGAAACCGGGAAGGTGCGCACCGTATTGGGCACCAGCACGCCGTTGCCGTTGTCGGAGAACTGGATCGAGGTGCTGGAGTAGTACTCCTGCTGCAGCGATGGCGCGCGGAAGCCGTTCGAGACGGTGCCGCGCAGGGCCACGGTGTCGTTGAACGCGTAGCGGCCGGAGGCCTTGGCCGAGGTGGTGCTGCCGAAGTCGCTGTATTTCTCGTAGCGGGCGGCCAGGCCGGCGGAGAACTTGTAGGTCAGGTCGCTTTCCAGGTCCACGTAGAGCGCGTGGCTGTGGCGCGAGTGCGACCCGGCGTCGCCCGGGGTGTAGCCGGGGAATACCTGGCCGCCGCAGGATCGGCCGGGCACGCAGTAGTACGAGGCTGCATCGCCCTGCTTGATGTCGAATTTCTCGTGCCGATACTCCAGGCCCCAGGCCACGCTGATCGGGTTTTCCATGCCGCCGGGCGTGATGTCGCGGCTGAAGTCGGCGTTGAGCACGTTCTGCCGGTTGCTCAGGGTGCCGATGTAGAAGCCGGTGGGCGACTGGTCGTCCAGCGCATAGTTGAAGGTGTTGGCGGTGTGCAGCTTCCAGTGGTTGCCGCCGCTGTTGGCGCTGAGATCGTAGTTCCAGCCGGCCACCTTGCCGCGGACGCCGAGCACTTCCGAATCGTCGCGGATGGCGCTGTTCTCGATCGGCAGGTAGCCGCCAGGGTAGAGCGCGACGGCGGTGGGCGAGTAGGTCGTCGTCCTGGTCGGGTCCGAATAGGTCGACAGCGAGCGGAAGAAGCCGCCGGCGCTGACGTTGCGCTTGTTGAACAGGCTGAATGCGTACAGCTGCGCCTCGGGGGTCAGGTCGTATTGCAGGTTGATGGCCGCCTGCTTGGCCCGGATCGTGGGCAGGCCGTAGTGGAAGGTGACCTGATCGTAGGTGGGGTCGTTGGGATAGCGGCGATCCGGACCGGCGCGGTTGGTCGGATCCTGGTGCATCACGTTGGCGCTCAGGTGCACCCAGCCCTTGTCGCCCAGGTTGAAGCCGCCGTCGGCGCCGCCCTGCCAGGTGGTGCCGTCGCCCTCGCCGTACTGACCGCCGGTGATGCTGGCCGAGCCGTGCTGTGCGCCGCCCTTGAGGATGATGTTGATCACGCCGGCGATCGCGTCCGAGCCGTACTGCGCCGCGGCGCCGTCGCGCAGCACCTCGATGTGGTCGATCGCATTGACCGGAATCGCGTTGATGTCCACCGGCGACGAGCCGCGGCCGAGCGAGCCGTTGACGTTGACGATCGCGGTGGAATGCTGGCGCTTGCCGTTGATCAGCACCAGCGTCTGGTCGGGCGCCAGACCGCGCAGCTGCGCCGGCTGGACCGCGTCGGTGGCGTCGGTCACCGACGGCTGCGGGAAATTGAACGACGGCAACAACGTGCGCAGCGCGGAGGCCAGGTTGGTCGCGCCGGTACCGACCAGGTCCTTTGGCGTCAGCACGTCGATCGGCGCCAGCGAGGTGGACTCGGTGCGATCGAAGGCGCGGGTACCGGTGACCACCACGGTCTGCAGCGCCACCGGCTTCTTGCCCTGGTCCTGGGCGTCGGCATCCTGCGCCAGCGCGGTCTGGGAAAGGGCCAGCGTCACGGCAAGCGCGACGGCGGTGCGATAGGGAAGGCTCGAGGTGGCGGACATGCAATTCTCCCGTGGTCGATGACGCCGGCCGGCGCCCTGAAGGTGATCCTTGCAAGCGACGCGAGAAGAAGACTGCAACGCACGTCGCGAAACGACTCCTTGGCAGTCAAGCGGGTGTGCTGTCTCGCGCCAGGCGTTTCTCCCGGGATGCCGCGAGCGGGTCGCCGACCAGGCTGGGCGTATCGCGTCCGGGTGAAGAACCCTTACCCGTCACGGCCTGCCATCGTCCGGCCATCGACCCGCCGGGAGGTTCGCCTGGCGTGAAACCTCACCCTAGGCACGGCCGGAGGGGGTGTCAACGGGTCTTTTGGCAGGTGGCGGGCCGGCCCGTGCTCAGCGAGTGCTTGAAATCCCCGTCGCAGGCGCCATAGTCGGTGCCCAGCAGGGCACCGTGACGCCCGTAGAGTCCACTCCATGCCGATCTATGCATTTGCCTGCCGCGCCTGCGGCCATACCTTCGACCGCCTGCAGAAGCTTTCCGACGACGATCCGACCCGCTGCCCGGCCTGCGACCAGGAGCAACTGCAGCGGCAGGTGACCGCGCCGGCCTTCCGACTGGCCGGCAGCGGCTGGTACGAGACCGACTTCAAGAAGGATGGCGAGAAAAAGCGCCACCTGGCGGGCGACGCCGCAGCCCCCGCCGCGGCGGCCCCCGCCCCGGCACCCGCGCCGGCCCCGGCAGCAGCTGCGCCCGCTCCGGCGCCGGCCAGCGCCAGCAGCGACTGATCCGGCCGCAGACGGGGGCGTCCGGCGCAGCCGTGGCCAGGGCGCTGGCGGTTGCCCGTGGGCTTCGCCGGCGCCGTCGGCCGGATGGGCGGCGGTGTTAGAATCGTCGGCCTTGTCCACGATCTTTCGCCGCCCCGCGGCCCGGAGTTCCAAACGCATGCGCACCCACTTCTGCGGTCTCATCGACGAGTCGCTGGTCGGTCAGACCGTCTCGCTGTGTGGCTGGGTCAACACGATCCGCCTGCAGAGCCACGTGGCCTTCATCGACCTGCGCGACCATGAGGGCGTGGCCCAGGTGGTGGTGGAGCGCGACAACGCCGGGGCGTTCGCGGTGGCTTCGGAAGTCGGAAACGAGTTCTGCCTGCGCGTAACCGGAGTGATCCGCAAGCGGCTGTCGGTGAACGACAAGCTCAGGACCGGCACGGTGGAGCTGGTGGCCGAGCAGGTGCAGGTGCTCAACGCGGCTCGCGACCTGCCGTTTGCGCTGCACGAGAACCCGAACGAGGACATGCGGATGACCTACCGCTACCTCGACCTGCGCCGGCCGCAGATGCAGGCGATGATGCGCAAGCGCATCAAGCTGGTGCAGGCCTTGCGCCGCTACCTGGACGAGCGCGGCTTCCAGGACGTGGAGACGCCGATCCTGACCAAGGCCACGCCCGAGGGCGCGCGCGACTACCTGGTGCCCAGCCGGGTCCACCCGGGGCAGTTCTACGCCCTGCCGCAGTCGCCGCAGCTGTTCAAGCAGATCCTGATGGTGGCCGGCTTCGATCGCTACTACCAGATCGCCCGCTGCTTCCGCGACGAGGACCTGCGCGCCGACCGCCAGCCGGAATTCACCCAGCTCGACCTGGAGTTCGCCTTCGTCGAGGAGAAGGACGTGCAGGACTTCGTGGAGGAGTTGATCCGCCACGTGTTCCGCCAGGTGCAGGGCGTGGAGCTGGACGCTGCCTTCCCGCGCATGACCTGGGCCGAGGCCATGCGCCGCTTCGGTTCGGACAAGCCGGACCTGCGCATCGCGCTGGAGCTGGTCGACGTGGCCGACGCGCTGAAGCAGGTCGAGTTCAAGGTGTTTGCCGGCCCGGCCAACGATCCGCACGGCCGCGTCGCCGCGCTGCGCGTGCCCGGCGCGGCCACGCTCAGCCGCAAGGAAATCGACGGGCTGACCGAATACGTGGGCCGCTACGGCGCCAAGGGTCTGGCCTGGCTCAAGGTGGAGGACCGCGCCAAGGGTCGCGACGGTATCAATTCGCCGGTGGCCAAGTTCCTCGACGACACGGCGCTGGAAGCCGTGCTGCAGGCGACCGGGGCGCAGACCGGCGACATCGTGTTCGTTGGTGCCGGCAGCTGGAAGACGGTCACCGACTTCATGGGCGCCTTGCGCCTGAAGGTGGGCAAGGACCGCGGCCTGGTCGAGAACAGCTGGAAGCCGCTGTGGGTCACCGACTTCCCGATGTTCGAATACGACGAGGAGGAGGGCCGCTTCGTGGCGCTGCATCATCCGTTCACCGCGCCCAAGGTGGACGACGCCGCGCAACTGCGTGCCGATCCGCACAACGCGGTCAGCCGTGGTTACGACATGGTGCTCAACGGCAACGAGATCGGCGGCGGTTCGATCCGTATCCACCGCCCGGACATGCAGAGCACCGTGTTCGAGCTGCTCGGCATCGGCGCCGAAGAGGCCGAGGCCAAGTTCGGCTTCCTGCTCAAGGCGCTGAAGTTCGGCGCGCCGCCGCACGGCGGCCTGGCCTTCGGCATCGACCGCATCGCCGCGTTGATGGCGGGCACCGAGTCGATCCGCGACGTGATCGCCTTCCCCAAGACCACCAGTGCCCAGGACCTGATGACCGACGCGCCCTCGCCGGTGGCGCCGGCGCAGTTGAAGGAGCTGCATGTGGCTGTGGCTGGGGATGGAGCCGGGCGCCCGGGAGAAGGAAGCGCGGACCGGTAGGTCCAGCTGTTTCGGCCAGCGCCTGGTGCTGGCCTGCGGTAGCGGGTGCGCAGTGGTGAAAAAGCCACGGTTGCGCGCGGGTCGAGGCGGGTGCTTCGACGTCGGCGCGTGGCGCCTACGCTCAGCACGAACGGCTTTTCTGGTGGGAATCGCAGATCGCAAGCCTGTTCGCCGCAAACCCGCATGGGTCCCCGTCGCATCCAGACCGTTCGCCCTGAGCGCAGGCGCGAAGCGCCGAAGTCGAAGGGCCTCGCTAGTCACCGCCCCGCCGGCTGCGTATTCACAGGCCACGCGTTAACGTAACCCCTGGCGTGCACACCGCCCGCCGCGCGATCCTCATCATCCGCCCCGGCCGAATTGCCCCGCCCATGCCTGACCACATCATCCTGCTGCACGGCCTGTGGATGCGCGGCTTTGCGCTGGGCATGCTGCACCGCCGGCTGATGGAGCAGCGCTTCCGGGTGCATCGCTTCGACTACCTCAGCGTGGCCGCGACCCAGGAGCACATCCTCGCCCGCCTGCGGGCTCGCATGCGCGCGCACGGCCCGGAGCCGGTCCACCTGGTCGGCCACAGCCTGGGCGGCCTGCTCGCGCTGCGCGCCTGCATGGGCGAACACGACCTGCCGCCGGGGCGCATCGTCTGCCTGGGTTCGCCGCTCAAGGGCAGCGCGGCGGCGCGGGCGTTCGCCCAGTGGGGGCGCAGCGGCGAGGTGCTGCTGGGGCACAACCGCGATCTTCTGCAGGAAGGCATGGAACGTTGGACCGGTACCCGTCAGGTGGGCATGATCGCCGGCCGGCTGGCGATGGGGCTGGGCGCCATGCTGGCCCAGCTCGACGGGGAGAACGATGGCACCGTCGCGGTGGAAGAGACGCGGTTGCCCGGCCTGGCCGACCACTGTGTGGTCGAAACCAGCCATACCGGGCTGCTGCTGTCGGCGGAGGTGGCCCAGCAGGTGGCGGCATTCCTGCGCCATGGCCGCTTCGACCACCCTGCGGCATGATCGCGCAGCCGTTCACGGCGACAGTCCCGATTCAGGTAAAATCCGCCGCTTGTCACCCGTCCATTAGCAGGTACCACCATGGGTAGAGGCCCGTCCATCGAAGGCCGCAAGAACGCCGAAGACGCCAAGCGCGCCAAGGTGTTCACCAAGCTGATCCGCGAGATCACCGTGGCCACCCGCGCCGGCGTGGCCGACCCGGCCGGCAATCCGCGGCTGCGCGCGGCCGTGGACAAGGCGCTGTCGGCCAACATGACCAAGGACACCATCGAGCGCGCGATCAAGCGCGGCTCGGGCGCCGATGGCGGCGCCGACATGCAGGAACTGCGCTACGAGGGCTATGGCCCGGCCGGCATCGCGCTGATCATCGAGTGCTTCACCGACAACCCGACCCGGACCGTGGCCGATGTTCGCCACGCACTGACCCGACACGGTGGCAACCTGGGCACCACCGGATCGGTGGCGTTCCAGTTCACCCGCTGCGGCGAGCTGGTGTTTGCCACCGGCGGTGATGCCGCGGCCGAGGAGAAGGTGCTGGAGGCGGCCCTGGAGGCCGGCGCCGACGACGTGGTCAACGAGCACGGCGAGAGCGTGGTGCTGTGCGCACCGGAAAACTTCGAAGCCGTGCAGCAGGCACTGGCCGACGCCGGCCTGGATGCCGAGCACGCCGGCGTGGTGATGCGCCCCAACAACCGCGTGGACGTGCCCGAGGACGCGCTGGAACCGCTGAACGACCTGCTCGAGCGGCTCGACGCGCTGGACGACGTCAGCGAGGTGTCGCACAACGCCTTGCTGCCGCACTGACGCGCGCAAGGCGATGGAATAGGGAATTGCGGGTCGATGCGCTACCGTGGCGCCGGCCCTGTCCCGTCCCGTCACCCATCGGCTCCATGGATATGCTCTCCGCTCCCTGCGACACCCGCGCGCCGACAACCGACCGTCGGCCGGTCCGCATCCTGGGTATCGATCCGGGCAGCCAGCGTACCGGCGTGGGCATCATCGACGTCGACGCCGGCGGCAAGCTGGTGCATGTGTTCCATGGGGCGCTGGTGGTGGCCGGCGAGGCCAGTTTCGCCTTGCGCCTCAAACGCATCTTTGATGAGCTGTGTGGAATCATCACCGAGCATGATCCGCACGAATGCGGCATCGAGCGCGTGTTCATGGCGCGCAACCCCGATTCCGCGCTCAAGCTCGGACAGGCGCGCGGGGCCGCCATCTGCGCGGTGGTCAGCCAGGGTCTTGCCGTGCATGAATACGCCGCCACCGAAGTCAAGCAGGCGGTGGTCGGCAGCGGTCGCGGCGACAAGACCCAGGTGCAGCACATGGTCGGTATCCTGCTGGGCCTGAAGGGGCCGCTGCAGGCCGATGCGGCCGATGCACTGGCGATCGCGGTGGCGCACGCGCACACCCGCGCCAGCCTGGCGCGGGTGGGCATTCCGCGCACTGCGTGGCGGCGCCGCCGGTGAGCGCGCCGCGGCACCAGCGGGCGGGCCGGCGTCCCGCCTTCGTCCTCAACCTCACTGCGGAATCCTGCCGATGATCGGTCGCCTGCGCGGCATCCTGGTATCCAAGCAGCCGCCTTCGCTGCTGGTCGATGTGGGCGGCGTCGGCTATGACGTCGAAGCGCCGATGTCGACCATCTACGACCTGCCGCCGCTGGGCAAGGAAGTGATCCTGCTGACCCACCACGCGGTCAAGGAGGACGGCGTCACCCTGTACGGCTTCCTGCACGAGTCCGAGCGCAGCCTGTTCCGCAACCTGCTCAAGGTCAGCGGGGTGGGCGGCAAGATCGCGCTGGCCGTGCTCTCGGGCGTGTCGGTAAACGACTTCTCGCGGTTGGTGCAGGCCGGCGACGTGGTCGCGCTGACCAAGATCCCCGGTATCGGCAAGAAGACCGCCGAGCGCATGGTGGTGGAGCTGCGCGACCGGGTCGAAGGCATCGGCGTGACGTTGCCCGGCGCGACCGTGCGCGGCAACGCTCCGCTGGACGCGCCTGGCGAAGCAGCCGTGGCGTTGCAACAACTGGGCTACAAACCGGCCGAAGTATCGCGCCTGGTGCAGAAGGTGGCCGCCGAGGGCGATACCGCCGAATCGATCATCCGCAAGGCGCTACGCGCCGCGCTCGGCGCGTGAGCGCGCCGCACAAGGGAAACGCATGAGCAACCAGCCCCAGCACGATCCCAACCAGACCGGCTCGGCCGATGCGCTGCATGGCAGCAAGAAGGCGCTGATCCTGGGTGCCATCGGCGTGGTCTTCGGCGACATCGGTACCAGCCCGCTGTACACCATCGCCGAAGTGTTCCGCCCGGAATACGGCATGCACCCGTCGCATAGCACCGTGCTGGGCGTGCTGTCGCTGGTGACCTGGTCGCTGGCGATCGTGGTGGCGTTCAAGTACGTCAGCCTGGTGATGCGCGCGGACAACAAGGGCGAGGGCGGCATCATGGCGCTGATGACCCTGGCCCAGCGGGCGGTGGGCGGCTCGGCCCGGGCCCGGCGCACGGTGATGCTGATGGCGTTGCTGGGTGCTGCGTTGTTCTTCGGCGACGGGGTGATTACCCCGTCGATCTCGGTACTCTCGGCGGTGGAAGGTCTGGAGGTGGTGGCGCCGGCGCTGGAGCACTGGGTAGTGCCGCTGGCGGTATTGGTCTTGCTGGGGTTGTTCTGGCTGCAGAAACACGGCACGGCCAGGGTCGGCGCGCTGTTCGGTCCGATCTGCCTGGTGTGGTTCCTCACCCTGGCCGCGCTGGGCATCTGGAACATGATCCAGGCGCCCGAAGTGCTCAAGGCGCTCTCGCCCACCTATGCGGTGGAGTTCTTCCTGCGGCATGGGACCGCCTCGTTCATCGCACTTGGCGCGGTAGTGCTGTGCGTGACCGGTGCCGAGGCGCTGTACACCGACATGGGTCACTTTGGCCGGTTTCCGATCCGGGCGGCCTGGTTCGGGCTGGTGATGCCCTCGCTGCTGATCAATTACTACGGCCAGGGCGCGCTGCTGCTGCGCCATCCGGAAATGGTCGACAACCCGTTCTTCCATTCCGTACCCGAATGGGCCGGGTACCCGATGATCGGCCTGGCCACCGCCGCGGCGGTGATCGCCTCGCAGGCGGTGATCTCCGGTGCGTTCTCGGTCACCCGGCAGGCGATCCAGCTGGGCTTCGTGCCACGCATGCAGGTGGTGCAAACCTCACGCGAGGCGATCGGACACATCTTCCTGCCGTGGGTCAACCGGGCGTTGATGGTGATGGTGATCGTGACCGTGGTCGGCTTCGGCTCGTCGCGGGCGCTGGGTGGCGCCTACGGCATCGCGGTTACCGGCACCATGGCCATCGACACCGTGCTGGTGATGCTGGTGGCCCGCCGCATGTGGCACTGGAACCGCGCGGTGGTGGTGCTGCTGATGCTGGCACTGCTCACGGTGGACCTGGCTTTCTTCGGCGCCAACACGCTGAAGATTCCCGACGGTGGCTGGTTCCCGCTGGTGCTGGGCCTGTTCCTGTTCGCGATCATGACCACCTGGCGGCGCGGGCGCGAGCTGGTGGTGCGCGAGATCAAGCAGGGCGGCCTGGCGCTGGCGCCGTTCATCGAGAACATCGCCGAGCACCCGCCACTGCGGGTGCCGGGCACCGCGGTGTTCCTCACCGCCAACCAGAACGCCGTGCCCCATGCGCTGCTGCACAACCTCAAGCACAACAAGGTGCTGCACGAACGCAACGTGATGCTGACGGTGGAAGTGCTCGAGACCCCGGTGGCCGAGGCCGACGAGCGCATCACCATCACCCCGATGGAGGGCGGCTTCTACGGGCTGGAGCTGCGCTTCGGCTTCGCCGAGGATCCCAACATCCCGCAGGCGCTGTCGCTGTGCACCCGCGAAGGACTGCAGTTCGACCTGATGGACACCACCTTCTTCCTCTCCCGCGAAACCATCGTGGCCGATATCAAGCGCCCCGGCATGGCATTGTGGCGCGACAAGCTGTTCGCCTTCATGGCGCGCAACGCCATGCCGGCCACCGCGTTCTTCCAGATCCCCGGCAACCGGCTGATCGAGCTCGGGGCGCAGGTGGAGATCTAGTCGAGGGCAGCAGGAGCGAGACGAGGGCGAGGGGCGAGGCGGCGAGGGTGCGAGGGGCGAGGGGCGAGGCGCTGGCGGTCCTGGTCCTTCCATTCGCTACCGTTCCACGCCGTCTTGGGCTCCTGCGTCCCGGCTCCATGTTGCTGGCCACCGCCAATACCTGGCGCGCTCCTCGCTTCAGGTTCCTCCTTGACCGGTCGGGCTAGAATGATCATTCATCCCCGACTGTGCCTCGCTTTACCCGAGGTGCCCGTGGCTCTGCACTATATCCGTCGCCCTTGCCGGGTCCCGCGTCCCGAGTCCAGAGTCCCGGCTCCCATGACCGACCACCGCATCATCACCGCCGCCGGCCAGCTCGACGACGAGGCGCTGGAAGCGACCATCCGCCCGAAGCGGCTGGGCGAATACCTGGGCCAGCAGGCGGTGCGCGAGCAGCTGTCGATCTATATCGAGGCGGCGAAGAAGCGCGGCGGGGCGCTGGACCACGTGCTGATCTTCGGACCGCCGGGGCTGGGCAAGACCACCTTGTCGCACGTGATTGCCAACGAGCTGGGGGTGAGCCTGCGCACCACGTCGGGGCCGGTGCTGGAACGCGCCGGCGACCTGGCCGCGCTGCTGACCAACCTGGAACCGCACGACGTGCTGTTCGTGGACGAGATCCATCGGTTGTCGCCGGTGGTGGAGGAAGTGCTCTATCCGGCGATGGAGGATTTCCAGATCGACATCATGATCGGCGAGGGCCCGGCCGCGCGCTCGATCAAGCTGGACCTGCCGCCGTTCACCCTGATCGGCGCGACCACCCGCGCCGGCATGCTGACCGCGCCGTTGCGCGACCGCTTCGGCATCGTGCAGCGGCTGGAGTTCTATTCGCCCGAGGAGCTCAGCGCGATCGTGCGGCGCTCGGCGCGGATCCTGGGGATCGACTGCGAGGTGGAGGGGGCGCAGGAAATCGCCCGCCGCTCGCGCGGCACGCCGCGCATCGCCAACCGGCTGCTGCGCCGGGTGCGCGACTACGCCGAGGTGCGCGCCGAAGGGCAGATCACCCGCCAGGCGGCGCAGGCGGCGATGGACATGCTCAAGGTCGATGCGCAGGGCTTCGACGAGCTCGATCGGCAACTGCTCACCGTGATCATCGAGAATTTCGACGGCGGCCCGGTGGGCGTGGAATCGCTGGCCGCCGCGTTGAGCGAGGACCGCGGTACGCTGGAGGACGTGGTCGAGCCGTACCTGATCCAGCAGGGCTACCTGGTGCGCACCGCGCGCGGTCGCATGGCCAGCGCCAAGGGCTGGCGTCACCTGGGCCTGAACCCGCCGCCGCGGCAGGCGCTGGCCGGCGACCTGTTCGAGCCCGAAGGCTAGGGTAGAGCGGCCCTCATCCGCCCGTTGGGCACCTTCTCCCTTGAACGGGAGAAGGAATGGAGGTGGTCTGCCGTTGGGGTTGCGGGCCGGCGCACGTCAGTCTCGGCGCGCTCCTGTCGTCGAGCCGGTGCCGTACCGGCGGTAGCACCAAGCTTGCCGTCCGCTGCCGGTTGCTTGCTTTCCCTGCTTGGCGGGGAGGCTGCCCGACAGGGCTGGTGGGGGCGCTCTTTGTCTTTGGTCGGACCAGGGCGGCGACCCGCGCCGATTGCCATGCACACGGGGTGCCGTACCCTAGGCACCTTTCCGCCACGGAAGCTGCCATGCCCGCCTCGCCCCCGTTCGAATGGCCCGTTCGCGTCTACTGGGAAGACACCGACGCCGGTGGGGTGGTTTACCACGCCAGCTATGTGCGTTTCCTGGAGCGTGCGCGTACCGAATGGCTGCGTGCCCGTGGCGTGGACCAGTCCGGGGTCAAGCAGCGCGATGGCCTGGCCTTCATGGTGCGCGACATGCACATCGACTTCCTGCGTCCGGCCCGTCTGGATGATGAACTGCTTGTGACGGTCGCGGTCAAAGAACACCGTGCAGCCAGTATCCTGTTCACGCAGGCGATCGCGCGCGCGGACGGCATGGAGCTGATCCGCGCGTCGGTGCGGGTGGCGTGTGTGGATATCCATCGCATGCGCCCTGCGCCGATCCCCAACGGCATGTTCGACGGCCGCCCGGCCTGATTGGCCCTCAACCCCAACCGGAGTGTCCCCAACCCAATGAACGGTGGATTGAACATATTCAAGCTGGTCGCCGAGGCCAGCCTGCCGGTGCAACTGGTGATGCTGGTGCTGCTGATTTTCTCTTTTCTGTCGTGGGTGATCATCATCCGCAAGCATTCGCAGATGAAGGCGGCCAGCGAGCATGCCGACGATTTCGAGGAGCGTTTCTGGTCCGGCGGCGACCTGGCGCAGCTGTTCCGAGAGGTGAGCAACCGCGGTGCGGACAAGGGCGGCATGGAGACCATTTTCGAGTCCGGCTTCCGTGAGTTCGCACGCCAGCGACAGCGCAAGTCGAACGATCCGCGCAGCGTGATCGAGGGCTCCGAGCGCGCCATGCAGGTCACCGGAACGCGCGAGACCGGCCTGCTCGAGCGCAACCTGGAGTTCCTCGCCAACGTCGGCTCGATCAGCCCGTACGTGGGCCTGTTCGGGACCGTGTGGGGCATCATGGGTGCGTTCCAGGGGCTGGGCGAAATGAAGGACGTGACCATCGCGGTGGTCGCCCCGCACATTTCCGAGGCCTTGATCGCCACCGCCATGGGCCTGTTCGCCGCGATTCCGGCCCAGTGGGCCTACAACCGCTACGCCACCCGGATCGAGCGCATCATCTCGCGCTACGAACTGTTCCAGGACGAGTTCTCCTCGGTGCTGCAGCGGCAGATCCAGACCGACGACGCCAACTGAGCCGGAGGCAGCCATGCGAACCTCTGCGCGCCACAGGCGCCCCAAGCGCAAGCTGAAGTCCGAGATCAACGTCGTGCCGTACATCGACGTGATGCTGGTGCTGCTGATCATCTTCATGGTCGCCACGCCGATGCTCAACGCCAATGTGGACGTCAACCTGCCGCAGGCCAACGCCCGATCGCTGCAGGACAAGAAGAACCCGGTGATCGTGTCGGTCGGTGCGGACGGCGCCCTGTACCTGACCCTGGAGGGCAGCAAGAAGGAGCCGGTCGACGTGGCCACCATGCAGGCCAAGGTCGGCGCCTTCGTCAAGGCCAATCCGGACATCAGCGTGCTGGTGGCGGGCGACCGCGAAGGCAAGTACGACGGCGTCTACCAGGTGCTGGCCGACTTGCAGCAGGCAGGGGTCAGCAAGGTCGGCCTGATGAGCCAGCCGGCACAGGGACCGAAGGCGTCCGATGGACGAAAGTAAGGCCACCCCGCGCGCGGTCGTCCTGGCCGCGGTCCTGCATCTGGGCATCGTGGGGTTCCTCGCCCTGGCGGTGCAGACCTGCTCGTTCTACGAGCGGGTATTCGGGCTGTTGCACTTGCCGGCCAGCTGGAACCCGATCGCCTGCGAAAAGCCGCTGGAGCTGCCCGGGCCGATGATAGAGGCCACCCTGATCGGTCCCACCGGCAGCCCGCCGCCGAAACCGACCAAGGCCAAGCCGGCGCCGGCCACCATTCCCCCGCCGCCGGCGGTGGCGCCGATGGTGCCCCCGCCGCAGTTGCCCCCGGAGATCAAGACCCTGCCGCCGCCGGCCGAGCGGCCGGATCTGGTCGACCAGGAAAAGGTGGTGGCCGAGGCCATGCAGAAGGCCGAGGAGGCCAAGCGCGAGCAGGAGGAGAAACAACGCCAGCGTCAGGCCGAAATAGACGCCCGGGCGGCCAAGCAGCGCGAGGAAAAGAAGAAGCTGGACGAGCTGTTCGCCAAGATGGATGCCGCCGCAGCCGCCCGCCAGAAACTGGAGAACAAGGCGCAGCAGGCCAGGCAGCAGATCGAGGATCTCAAGCGCGCGCAGGCCGACGCCCAGGCCGACCTGCCCAAGGCCGAGCAGCGCCAAACGGGCAACAACGGCGCCGATATGGGGCTCAAGGGACGCTATATCGCGGCGATTCAGAACGCAGTCACACAGAACTGGCTGCGGCCCGATAACATGCCGAACACTGCGTGTGTCGTACATATCGTGCAGATCATCGGGGGAGACGTCATCAGCGCCAAAGTCGATCCCGGCTGTCCATATGGCGAGGCAGGCAGGCGCTCGATCGAAAACGCCGTCTTGCGTGCGCAGCCGCTTCCCTACAAGGGCTTCGAGACGGTGTTCCAACGCAATCTCGATTTCACGTTCAGGCCGCAATGATGCCCATTCGCAAGCCACGCTCCCTGTTTACCGTCCTCGTGCTGCTGGTCATGGGCCTGCTGGCGGGGCCGGCGGCGGCGCAATCGCTCAATATCGATATCGTCGGTGGCCTGAAGACCGCTACCCCGATTGCCGTGGTGCCGTTCGCGCAGAATGGTGTCGGCACCCTGCCGACCGATATCGCCGACGTCATACGCAACGATTTCAACCGCTCGGGCAAATTCCGCTCGCTGGCCAAGAGCGAGATCGTGGAGCAGCCGACCAAGGGTGCGGAGATCAACTTCGCCACCTGGCGCTTGCTCAAGCAGGATTTCATCACGCTGGGTCGGGTCAGCGATGCCGGCGGCGGACAGTTGCGGGTGGACTACGAGCTGTGGGACGTCAACAAGGCACAGAGCCTGCTGTCGCAGTCGTTCACCGCGCCGGCGGGCGACCTGCGTGGGGTGGCGCACCAGATCGCCGACCAGATCTACGAGAAGATCACCGGCGTGCGCGGCGCTTTCTGGACGCGGATCGCCTATATCACCGCGGTGGGCCTGGGGAACAACACCACCTATTCGCTGATCGTGGCTGACTCGGACGGCTACAACCCGCAGGTGGTGGCGCGCTCGCACGAGTCGCTGCTGTCGCCGACCTGGTCGCCGGACGGCAAGAAGATCGCCTACGTGTCGTTCGAGAGCGGCAACTCGGCAGTCTACGTGCAGGACATCACCACCGGCTCGCGCCAGCTGGTCGCCGCGCATCCGCGCGGGGTCAACGCGGCCCCGGCCTGGTCGCCAGACGGCAGCAAGCTGGCGGTCGCGTTGTCCTACGTGGGTAATCTGGAGCTGTTCATCATCGACATGGCCACGCGCCATGAGACCCGTCTGACCCACAACCTGGCCATTGATACCGAGCCGGTGTGGGCGCCGGACGGCAAGAGCCTGTATTTCACCTCCGATCGTTCCGGCCGTCCGCAGATCTACAAGATCCCGGCCACCGGCGGTGACGCCGAGCGAGTGACCTTCGAGGGACAGAACAACCTCAACGCATCGGTCAGCTACGACAACCAGCAGATCGCCATGGTGCAGGGCAATGGGAACGTGTATCGTATTGCGATCATGGACCTTAGTCTGGGCGGCGCCGTGCGCTTCATTTCGCCCGGCCCGATCGACGAATCACCGAGTTTTGCCCCGAACGCCAGCATGCTTCTGTATGACGCTACCGAGGGACCCCGCGGCGTGCTTTACGCGGTTTCGGCTGACGGTCAGGTTCGCCAGCGCCTGGTGCTCGCCGATGGCGACGTACGCGAACCGGCCTGGGGGCCGTACCGGCAACGTTGAACCACAAGTTTGCCAAACCGCTGATACAGCGGCGCGGCGGGTCCAGGGAACAGGGCCTGTTTTGGGTCGTGCGCCTGATAGCGCACGACTGGTTTGGTCGGTAGCGGGCCATTCGATCCGAGGCCGACAGGTTCAAGCAATCAATAACAGCCGGTCACCGGCGACTGCTGTCCCCGCAATAGTCCATCACCGTTAGTTTGTCGGAACTCAACCCGTTTTGAAGGATCGTCACCATGAATAAGACCGTTCGCGTCGCCCTGGTCGCCCTGCTGTGTGTTGGCGCGGCCGCTTGCTCCAAGAAGCAGGAAGTCAAGCCGCAGCCGGCTCCGGCGCCGGAGCCCGTCGCGCAGACCGCCCCTGTCCAGGACAATGGCAAGTACACCCCCGAGGACCTGGACACCGATGCGTGCCTGCGTCAGCGCGTGGTCTACTTCGATTTCGACAAGTCCGAAATCAAGCCGGAATTCCAGGAGATCATGGCGTGCCACGCCAAGTACCTGCAGGATCGCCCGGATGCGCAGGTTCGCCTCGAGGGCAACACCGACGAGCGCGGCAGCCGCGAGTACAACCTGGGTCTGGGCGAGCGTCGCGGCAATGCCGTGGCCAGCGCGCTCCAGGCTGACGGTGCCTCGGCCAGCCAGATGAACGTGATCAGCTACGGCAAGGAAAAGCCCGTGTGCCGCGAGCACAACGAGGATTGCTGGAGCAAGAACCGTCGCGTCGAGATCGTCTACACGGCCAAGTAATGAAGAAGCAACTGGCTAAGAGCAACTTTGCGGCCAGGATCGGCATGGCGGGCGCGCTTGCGTCCGCCATGCTGTTTGCCGTCCCGGCCCCGGCCCAGGATGCGCGGCTGAGTCTGGCCGACCGCGTCGCGCGGCTGGAGCAGCAGGCGCAGAACCAGACCCAGGGCGGCGTCGGCATGGTCAACCAGATGCAGCAGCTGCAGGAGCAGGTGCGCAGTCTGCAGGGCCAGGTCGAGGAGTTGCGGCACCAGCTGCAGCAGCTCGAGGAAAAGAACAAGGTGCAGTACATCGATCTCGATTCGCGGCTGGGCCGCCTCGAGGGCAACGCTGCCGGCACCGCGGCAACCCCATCTTCGGCGGGTGCCTCACCGGCATCCGCCGCTTCGTCCACGTCGACGGCAGCTACCGGCGCCGCCATGGGTGACGCCGGAGCCTCCTCCGGACAGGGCGCCTCGGCCGATCCGGCGCAGGCGCAGGCCGCTTACGACGATGCGTTCAAGACGCTGCGCGGGGGCGACTTCGTCGGTGCCTCCCGCGCGTTCCGCGACTTCCTGCAGCAGTATCCGGGCAGCGCATTGGCGCCGAACGCTTATTACTGGCTGGGCGAGTCTTACTACGGCACCATGAACTACGCGGTAGCGCTGGAAACTTTCCAGCAGTTGCTGCAGCGCTTCCCGGACAGCCAGAAGGCGTCGGACGCATTGCTGAAGGTTGGCTACAGCCAGCTGGAGCTCAAGCAGGACGGACCCGGTAAGGACAGCTTGCAGGCGGTGGTCAGCAAATATCCGGGCTCCAGTGCCGCGCGCCTGGCCCAGGAGCGGCTGCGCCGGTTGCAGTTGCAGTCGGCCAACTGAAGGCGGTGGTGGTGAACGACAGCGACGCAGCGACCGCGTCGGAGTCGCCGTCGGCGACTGCCGAACGCCTGCGCATCACCGAGATCTTCCACTCGATCCAGGGAGAGGCCGATGCGATCGGCTGGCGCACGGTGTTCGTGCGCCTGACCGGCTGCCCGCTGCGCTGCGTCTGGTGCGACACCGAGTACGCCTTCCATGGCGGCGGTTGGCGCGACATCGATCAGATCCTTGCCGAGGTGGCCAGCCACGGTGCACCGCACGTATGCGTCACCGGCGGCGAACCGCTGGCGCAGAAGCGCTGCCTGGTACTGCTGCAGCGGCTGTGCGACGCCGGCTACCAGGTCTCGCTGGAGACTTCCGGCGCGCTGGACGTGTCCGGCGTGGATGCGCGGGTACGCAAGGTGATGGACCTCAAGGCCCCCGATTCGGGCGAAAGCGCGCGCAACCTGTGGGGCAACCTGGACCATCTGCTTTCGCACGACCAGGTCAAGATGGTGCTGGCCAGCCGCGCCGATTACGAGTGGGCGCGCGGCGTACTGGCCGAGCATGCGCTGGCGCAGCGCTGCATGGTGCTGTTCTCGCCGGTGCACGGCAAGCTCGAGCCACGCCAGCTGGCCGACTGGATCATCGCCGACCGGTTGCCGGTGCGCTTCCAGATGCAGTTGCACAAGCTCCTCTGGGCCGACGCCCCCGGCCATTGACCCTTGGCCGCGCGCTGGCGCGCGGCCTGAAACTGGCAGATCCATTCCATGACTTCACCAAGCTCCGCACCCCGCAAGGCCGTCGTACTCGTTTCCGGCGGCATGGATTCGGCCGTCACCATCGCCATGGCACGCGAGCAGGGGTACGCCGTGCACGCGCTCAGCGTGGCCTACGGACAGCGGCACAGCTCCGAGCTGGAAGCATCCGCACGGGTCGCCGACGCGCTGGGAGCGATCGAGCACAAGACCGTGCACGTCGATCTCCGCAGCATCGGCGGCTCCGCCCTGACTGCGGATATCGACGTGCCGATGGACACGCAGGCCGGCGACGCGATCCCGGTCACCTATGTCCCGGCGCGCAACACCATCATGTTGTCCATCGCCCTGGGATGGGCCGAGGTGCTCGGCAGCAGCGACATCTGGTGCGGGGTCAACGCGGTGGACTACTCCGGCTACCCCGATTGCCGGCCGGCTTTCATCGAGGCGTTCGAGCAGCTCGCCAACGTGGCCACCAAGGCCGGTGTGGAGGGCGCGGGTATCCGCATCCACGCGCCGCTGATGCGCATGAGCAAGGCGGATATCGCGCGCGAGGGGCAGCGCCTGGGTGTGGATTTCGCCCAGACGGTGAGTTGCTACAACGCCGATGCGCAGGGCCGTGCCTGCGGCCATTGCGATGCCTGCCGTTTGCGCGCGCAGGGCTTTGCCGACGCCGGGCTGGACGATCCCACCCGCTACGCATGAACCGGTCGCTTGTGCCCCCGGCGCGCAGCCCATAAAATCGCCGGCTTGGTTCAACGCTTTACGTGTGTCGGGTCGTTAGCTCAGCTGGTAGAGCAGTAGACTTTTAATCTATTGGTCCCGGGTTCGAGTCCCGGACGACCCACCATGCATTCCGCGGCCTGGTCCCGTGCCGGACCGGCGAGAGCCGGCAGGCGGTAAGACCTGCCCAGCGGGCCGACTGCTCATCTTGTGGTGGTTGCTTCTAGGACGGTTGCCGTCGCCGCAATTGCCTGCGGGCGCAGAGTGTCGCCCCATCCTCAGGAGTGACTGCAGGCTCGAGATGCATGCGGGTGCGTTCGCCGATGCTCCCCGCGGACGGGTTTGCAGGCCGCTTTGGCGGCCATCGCGACTGAAGTCGCTCCTACATGCATTGGCAGGTGCGCGGCGCCATGGCGGGCCGGCACGGGGACGCGACTAGAAGTCGCCGTGCAGTGCCTGCAACGCGGCCAGGGCCGCCAGTCCGGCGGTTTCGGTGCGAAGCACCCGTGGTCCCAGTTGCAACCCTTCGAAGCCGGCGGCGTCCAGTGCCGCCACGTCGCGTTCGCCCAGGCCGCCCTCGGGACCCACCACCAGCAGTCCACCGGCGGCCCCGAACGCGAGCGTCCGCAGCCGGGCCCGGCCGTCCGGCAGCAATGCGAGGCGCAGTGCGGTGCAGTCGGCAAGCGAGGCCAGCCAGCCGGCCAGCGGCTGGATCGGCTCGATCCGGGGCAGGCGGGCGCGCCCGCTCTGTTCGCAGGCACTGGCCGCTACCGAGCGCCAGTGCAGCAGGCGCTTTTCCGCTCGCGTGGGGTCGAGCTTCACCTCCGAGCGCTCGGTCAGCAGCGGCACGATACGGGCCACGCCCAGCTCGGTGGCCTTCTGCACGATCAGATCCATTTTCTCGCCACGCGCCACGGCCTGGGCCAGGGTCAGCACCAGCGGCGACTCGTTTCCGACCGGCACGCTCGCCTTTACCCGCACCTCGGTCTCACGCTTGCCGACGCTGACGATGGTCGCGGGATAGTCCGAGCCGTCGCCGTTGAACAGGGTCAGCGCATCGCCCGGACCCAGCCGCAGGACGCGAGCAACGTGTTCGCCCGCCTGGGCGGGCAGCTTCATGACCTGGTCCGGCGAGAGCGGCAGATCGACATGGATGCGGATGATGCGCATGGGCGGCTGGTGTCAAAAAAACACGAGCATAGCGGGCTGCGGTGACGGCCGGGAGCCAGCGGCGCTCAGTCGGCGACCGCCCGCTCGATGCCGGCGGTCGCCACGTCGACCAGCTGGTCGATCTGCTGCATGTCGACCACGTACGGCGGCATGAAATAGACGACATTGCCCAGCGGACGCAGCAAGGTCTGGTGCTGCAGGCCATGCAGGTACACCCGCAGGCCACGACGCTCGCTCGCCGGGTAGGGGCGGCGCGAGGCCTTGTCGGCCACCAGTTCCACGGCGGCGATCATGCCCCGCTGGCGCACATCGGCCACGTGCGGATGGTCGCGCAGCGCCTCCAGGCGCCGTCCCAGATGGGAGGCCAGCTCCCGATTGCGCTCCAGCACCGGCTCGTCGCGGAAGATCGCCAGGGTTTCCAGCGCCACCCGACAGGCCAGCGGATTGCCGGTGTAGCTGTGCGAGTGCAGGAATGCCTTGCCACTGTTGTATTCGGCGTAGAACGCCTGGTACACCGACTCGGTGGTGAGTACCGCCGACAGCGCCATGAAGCCGGCGGTGAGGCCTTTGGACAGGCACAGGAAGTCCGGGCTCACCCCGGCCTGCTCGCAGGCGAACAAGGTGCCGGTGCGGCCGAACCCCACCGCGATCTCGTCGGCGATGAAGTGCACCGAGAATTCGTCGCACAGCGCGCGCAGGCCGGCCAGATAGCTGGCGTGGTACATGCGCATGCCGCCGGCGCATTGCACCAGCGGCTCGACGATCACCGCGCAGGTTTCGTGCGCGTGCCGTTCCAGCAACGCGCGCAGTTCGTGCAGTCGCCGGGTGGCCACCTGGGCCGGTGACTCGCCCGGTTCGGCCTCGTAGGTGTCCGGCGAGGGGGCCAGGATCGGGGTCAGCAGCAGCGGCGCGTAGGTCTTGCGGTACAGCGCCACGTCGCTGACCGACAGCGCGCCGAGGGTTTCGCCGTGGTAGCTGCCCGTCAGCGCGATGAAGCGGGTCTTCTCGCCGTGACCCCGGTTGAGCCAGTAATGGAAGCTCATCTTCAGCGCGACCTCGATCGCCGACGAGCCGTTGTCGGCGTAGAACACCCGCTCCAGCCCGGGCGGGGTCACCCGCACCAGTTCCTCGGCCAGTGCAACGGCGGCAGGGTGGGTGAAGCCGGCGAAGATCACGTGCTCCAGCGTGCGGGCCTGGTCGGCCAGCGCCGCGGCGATGCGCGGGTTGGCGTGGCCGAACAGGTTGGTCCACCACGAGCTGATGCCGTCGAGGTAGCGGTTGCCGTCGGCGTCGAACAGCCAGGGTCCCTTCGCCGCGCACGATCGGCACCATGGGGATGGTCTCGTGGTCGTGCATCTGGGTGCAGGGATGCCACACGTGGCGCAGGTCGCGCGCGGCAAGGGCGGCGTTGCCGATTTGCTAGAGGTCTCATCCAGCTATCGATCGGCGCTGCACCAGCGACACTCAAGCACGTGTGCACGGACGAGGAGGCGGGAATTGCGCATCAGGTACGGTTGGCTGGTGGCGGGGCTGGCGCTGGCGTCACTCGTCGCAGTGGTCTGGTGGTTGCCTGCGCGCTGGGTGATGCCTTTGCTCCAGCCGCGGATGCGCGGCGTGCAGCTGGAGCTGGTCAAGGGGCGGCTGTGGGACGGCCGCGCCGACCAGGTGTTGACCACCGATGGTCGCGATCTGGGCGTAGCTGCGATGGAAGCTCTCGCACCGGCTGCTGCTGGGCGAAGTACGGCTGCGGCTGGACCTGAAGAGCCCGTTCGCTGCGTTTCGGTGGCGACCTGCGCCAGCTGCGGCGGCAACCGGCAGGAATGGAGCGACATGTCGCTTTGGGTGGATCTCGATCAGCGCCCGCCGATTGAGACGCCCGAAGGGACGCCACGGGGCAGGCTCGAGGTCACCGTGCCGTATATGGTCTTGCAGGGCACGTGGCCAGTGCAGCTGGAAGGCTGGGTGCAGTGGCGCGACGCGATGTTGCAGACCGGCGACGGAACGGCCGCGCTGGGCGACCTGCGCGCTGCAAGTCCAGGGCCAGCAGGGCATGCTGCAGGCGCAGATCCACGATGTCGGCGGGGGCCCGCTGGCGGTCGATGGCAAGGCCGAACTCGAGCCCGCTCGGCTGGCGCCTGGACGCGCGGCTGCAGCCGCGTGCCAGCGATCCGGCGCTGCAGCGATGGCTGGATCGGCTGGATGCCGTCGCGCAGCGACAAGCGTGGTGCATATCGAACGTAGCGGCGGCCTTGCCGCGGCGCTGCATACCGGGGGGAGCCAGCCATGATCGAGGTGGATCTCACGCCGCGCTGGACGCGGCGCGCGAGGCGGCGGCGGCGGCCGGCGAGGTCATCCGGCATTACTGGCGACGACGGCGTGGCAGTGGAGCTCAAGAGCGACGCACGCCCGGTGACCGCGGCCGATCGCGAGGCCGAGCAGGCCATCCGCGCGGGTCATTGCGGCATGCGCTGCCGCAGGTGCCGGTTCTTCGGCGAGGAGTTCGGCCTGCGAGGGCGAGCGCGACAGTCGTGGACCTGGCTGGTCGACCCGCTCGATGGCACCAAGAGTTTCGTCGCGGCATACGCCGTTCTTTTCCACCCAGATCGCGCTGATGCACGGCGACGAGCTGGTGCTGGGGGTGTCCGTCGCGCCGATCTTCGGCGAGACCATGTGGGCGAGCGTGGGCGGCGGCGCCTGGCTGCGACGGTCAGCCGGTGCACGTGGCCGTCGACCGCGGAGACTGTCGCAGGCGTCGCTATCTCGACCGGCAACATCGCGCACGCTGACCGGCGATGCGCGCTGGGACGCGCTGGCCGGCTGATCCGCGACAGCAACCGCATCCGCGGCTACGGCGATTTCTGCCACTACCACCTGCTGGCGCGGGGCGGCCTGGACCTGGTGATCGAGTCGGACGTGAACATCCTGGACATCGCCGCGCTGGCGGTGATCGTGCGCGAGGCCGGCGGCGTGTTCAGCGACCTCGGGCGGGCCGTGGTCGCTGGACACCAGCAGCGTGCTGGCCGCCATGCCGGCGCTGCACGCCCAGGCGCTGGACCGGTTCTGCACAAACACAGGGCGTTAAAATGTCCTGATGCGCAAGTAGCCGATCATCCACGCCACCCGGGAAGCGTCGACAGCCGCTTCCTGCACGTCGAGGAGGTCGATCTGGAGTTCTCCAACGGCGAACGCCGCACCTACGAACGGCTGCCGTGCAAGCGGCCTGGGTGCGGTGATCATCGTGCCGATGCGCGACGACGACACCGTGCTGCTGGTGCGCGAATACGGCGTCGGCCTGGATCACTACGAACTGGGCCTGCCCAAGGGCCGGATGGACCGCGACGAGACCGCCGAGCAGGGCGCCAACCGCGAGCTGAAGGAGGAAACCGGCTACGGTGCGCGCCAGCTGAAGCACCTCGCACAACGCTGTCGCTGTCGCCCGCCTACATGACCCACATGACGCACGTGGTGCTGGCGCGCGACCTGTACCCCGAGCGGCTGCCCGGCGACGAGCCGGAGGAGCTGGAGGTGGTGCCGTGGAAGATGTCCGAACTGCACACCCTGATGGCGCGCGAGGACGTCACCGAAGGCCGCTCGATCGCCGCGCTGTACATGGCGCGCGAATACCTTGCCGGGAGATTCAAACCATGAGCGATGCCCCCCAGTCCAACCTGCTGCACCAGATCAGCGCCATCGGCGCGCGCCGCCGGTGCTGCGATCCTCACCATCTACCACGAAGAATTCGCGGTCGAGCAGAAGGCCGACGCTTCGCCGCTGACCGCCGCCGACCTGGCCGCCCAGCGCGTGATCATCGATGCGCTGGGCCGGCTCGAGCCGCGCCTGCCGGTACTCTCCGAAGAAGCCAGGGCCGCCAGCTGGGGCGAGCGCAGCAAGTGGTCGCGCTACTGGCTGGTCGATCCGCTGGACGGCACCCGCGAGTTCGTCAAGCGCAACGGCGAATTCACCGTGAACATCGCCCTGATCGACGGGGGCAGGCCGGTGCTGGGCGTCGTGCTGGCGCCGGTGACCGGCGGCATTGTATGCGGCCGCCGAAGGCGAGGGCGCCTGGCTTCAGGAGCATGCGGACGGCGCCTGGCAGCGGATCCGCACGCGCCCACTGGCCGCACCGGCGGTGGTTGCGGGCAGTCGCTCGCATGGCGCCGAACGCACGGCATGCTGGAGACGTTGCTCGACGCACCGTACCAGCCGATGCCGATGGGCTCCTCGCTGAAGTTCTGCCTGCTCGCGCGCGGCGGTGGCCGACGTCTACCTGCGACTGGGCCCGACCAGCGAGTGGGACACCGGCGCGGCCCAGTGCGTGCTGGAACAGGCCGGTGGCGCGGTCCTGGACCTGCAGGGCCGACCGCTGAGCTACAACCGCGGCGACTCGGTGCTCAATCCGGAGTTCATCGCGGTGGGCGATTTGTCGGTGGACTGGAAAGCGCGGCTGGCCAGTGCGGCGGCCGGGCGCGAGGCGGCGGAGCAGGTCGCCGCTGGCGGGCAATAGCTGGTGCGCGATGACGATCACGGCGCCGGCGGTCAGCCGGCGGCGGTGAACGGGCCGGTGCAGGAGCTGCTGGCCATCATGGCGCGCCTGCGCGATCCCCAGCGCGGCTGTCCCTGGGATCTGCAGCAGGACTTCGCCTCGATCGCCCCCTACACCATCGAGGAGGCCTACGAGGTCGCCGACGCGATCGATCGCCGCGACTGGGACGACCTGCGCGACGAACTGGGCGACCTGCTGTTGCAGGTGGTATTCCACGCACAGATGGCCAGCGAGGCGGACCTGTTCGATTTCGACGACGTGGCGCGTCGCGATCGCGACAAGATGCGACGGCGCCACCCGCATGTGTTCGGCCAGCAGGGCTTGCAGGATGCCGACGCGCAAGCGGTCACCTGGGAAGCGATCAAGGCGCGCGAGCGCAGCGCGCGGGGCGAGCCGGCCGATGCCAGCGCACTGGCCGGCGTCTCCCGCGGGCTGCCGGAGTGGAAGCGTGCACTGCGCCTGCAGCAGCGCGCCGCGGCCGTGGGTTTCGAGTGGCCTGCGCCGGGGCCGGTACTGGACAAGCTGGCCGAGGAGGTGGCCGAGGTGCGTGCCGAGTTTGCCAACGGTGCCGACCCGGACCGGCTGGAGGACGAAATCGGCGATGTGCTGTTCGTCACGGTCAACCTGGCGCGGCACGCCGGGGTGGATTTCTCGCGTGCGTTGCGCCGCGCCAATGCCAAGTTCGAGCGTCGCTTCCGTGCGATGGAGCGCATGGCCGCAGCCGACGCGTCAGCCGCAATCGCAACCGACTCATCGCCCCTTGCGGGGTGCAGCCTGGCCGAGCAGGAACATCTGTGGCAACGGGCCAAGCAGGAGGAGGCCGGCGCTTAGCCGGGCGGGCCGCTCGCGACCCACCCGGGCCGTGGCCCTACTTGTCCGAGGGCTGGTTCGTACCCTGCCGTTGCAGCCACTGCTGGCGCATGCTTTCGGCCGCCGCGCGCTGACGGGCCTCGTTCGCCAGGTTCTCGTTCAGGCTCTTGCGCAGGGTCGCCGCCGCCTGGTCGATGTTGCGCGGCTGCATCTGCTGCCGCGCCAGCTGGTGGTAGACGTAGGTGCGCAGCCGCGGGTCCTGGGTCTTGCCCAGCACCTCGTTGTACAGGGCGGTCAGTTCGCCGCTGCGGCCTGCCTGGCGGTAGAGCCGTTCCAGCGCGTGCAGATCCGCGGCCGCGCCGCGGTCGCCTCCGTGCATGCCGTGCATGCCGTGCATGTGCTGCATGCGCATGGCACGCATGCGGTCATGGCCGCGGTCAGTCTGCTGCGGATGGCCGCGCATGGGCGTCTTGCCGTCCATCGGCATGGCGGCGGGCTGTGTGTTCCGCGCCGGCGGGGCGGCGGCATCCTGCGCCAGGGCGAAGGGTGCCATGGCACAGGCCAGGAGCAGGGCGGTGGCGAGCAGTGGTTTGCGGGTCATTGCGGTGACTCCATCGGTGGGTGAGCAGGAAAACGTGCGCCCGCCTCGGCGGTTGACCGCCGCGTGCAACCTTTCTCCCCCGGCACGCATCACACGGACATTGCCCCACCCAAGGAGACTGTCATGCGCCGCATCCTCGCCTGCCTGCTTTTGCTTGTGCCGCTCGGTGCCATCGCGGCCGAGAACTGCCGTTTTTCCGAGCCGCGCCATCTGCAGGCCGACCTGGCCGGCGTGGCCGCGGTGCGCATCCAGGTGAACAGCTTCGACCTCCACGTCCACGGCCGTGCGGACACCAAGGGGCTGCAGCTGGACGGCAAGGCCTGTGCCTCCAGCCAGCGGCTGCTGGACGAGCTGGTGGTCAGCCAGCACCGCGAGGGGGATCGCCTGGTCATCGAGCTGGGCGGCGACGCACATGGCAGCTTCACCATCTTCGGCCGTTCGTATCGCGATCTGGACGTGACCGTGGCGATGCCGGCCGATCTGCCGCTGGACGTGCAGGTCGGCTCCGGTGATGCGCAGGTCACCGGCGTGGCACGACTGGACACCCACGTGGGCTCCGGTGACCTGCATGTCGACCACGTGGCCGGTCCGGTCAGCGCAAGCGTGGGCTCGGGGGACATCGGCATCAGCGACATCGGCAGCCTGCAGGTGTCCTCGGTAGGTTCCGGCGACCTGGTCGCCAGCAACGTGCGCGGCGACGTGAAGGTGGGCAACGTCGGCTCCGGCGACGTCAGCCTGCGCCAGGTGGGCGGCAACGTCGACGTCAGCACCCTCGGCTCCGGCGATCTGTCGGTGGAGGACGTGGGCGGCGACCTGCGACTGGGCGCCAAGGGCAGCGGCGACGTCGACTACCGCCGCGTGAAGGGTGCGGTCCAGGTGCCACGCGACGACGACTGAGCCGGTTGGCGCCAGTCAGCCGGCAGCCCGCCACGCCAGGTACACCAGCGGTGCGCACAGCAGCAGGAACGGCATCGACACCCGGTGGAATTCGCGCAGGCCGTGCGGTTGCCGGGCCAGTCGCAGGGCAATCAGGCTGGCCAGCGAGCCGGTGACCAGGCCGAAGCCGCCCACGTTCACCGCCACCGCCAGCAACATGGTCCGCGCAACCGGCACGTGCCCGAGCAGCAGCACCGTGGCCGGCACGTTGCTGAGCATCTGCGCGCCGACGATGCCGCCGAGGTAGAGCGACAGCGGCCGCTGCGGGTCGATCCAGCCCAGCGCCGTGCCGGCCTGGGGCATCTGCGCCATGTGGCCCAGCGCCAGGAATACCGCGGCGAAGGTGAGCAGCAGCAGGAGATCGACGCGCAGCAGGCTGGCCCGCGCCAGCAGCACAAACGCCAGCAGCAAGGCCGAAGCGCCGGCCAGCGCGTGGTGATGTTCCATCAGCAGCACCATTGCCAGCAGCCCGACCAGCGACAGGGCCGCCAGCGGCCATGCCACCACACGACCGTCGACCGCATCCGGCGCCAGCGCGACCCGGCCGCGCGGCAGGCCGAACCAGGTCCATGCCAGCAGAAGCGCGCCGCTGACTGCGGTCACCGGCAGCATGGCCAGTGCAAAGGCGCCAAAGGACAACTGCGCGTGCTGCCACAGCAGCAGGTTCTGCGGATTGCCGATCGGGCTCAGTGCCGAGCCGGCATTCACCGCCAGAGCCTCGAGCACCACCATGCGCAGCACCGGCAGGTTGGAGATCGTCCCGAGCGCCAGCGTCAGGGGCACGATCAGGAACAGGCTGGCGTCGTTGGTCAGCACCATCGACAGCCCGCCGCTGGCCAGGACAAGGCGTACGCCCAGGCCGCGCAAGGTGTGCGCACGCAGCACCAGCGCCGCTGCCGCGCGCTGCACCAGGCCGCTGTCGCGGATGCCCTGGATGGCGATCAACAGCCCGGCAAGCCCGGCCAGCGTCGGCACCTGCAGCCAGCGGCGGTAGTGCGAGGGCGGTTGCGGATCGATCCATGCCAGCGCCAGCGTCAGCAGGGCGAACAGCACCAGCAGCCACTCCGCCTGCAACCAGGCCAGCCAGCGGCCGGGTCGACGCCACGCTCCGATCCGGGGCAGGCCGGGCGCCAGCCAGCGGCCCGGTCCGGATGTTCGGGGCATGCTCAGCCCTCCCGCAGCAGGCGCATGGGCGAGGTGCGGGTCACCTTGCGGGTGCCGGCCAGCCCTACCAGCATCACCACCACGGCCGCGCCCAGGGCGTAGCCAGCCAGCTGCCCCAAGGGCGGCAGGTAGCCGTCGATGTGGAACACCGCCCGCCCCAGCCACCAGCCGGTGCCGGCCGCACCCAGCGCGGCGGTGAGGCCGGCGACCAGCCCGAGCAGGGCGAACTCGCACGCCGCAGCGGCGCGCAACTGGTTGCGGCGTGCTCCCAGGGTGCGCAGCAGCGCCGCCTCGTGGCGGCGTTCGGCGGCGCTGGCGGCCAGGGCCGCGACCAGCACCAGCGCACCGGCCAGCAGGCTGAAACCGAGTACCCAGCGCACCGCGTGGCTGACTCGCTCGACGATCTCGCGGACGCGGTCCAGCAGCGCGTCCACGTCGACCAGGCTGAGGTTGCCGTAGTCGCGGGACAGTTGTGCCAGGGCGCGGGCGTTGCCGCGTGGCAGGTAGAAGCTGGCCAGCCAGGTATGTGGCAGGTCGCCGGCGTGGGCCGGATCCAGCAGCAGAAAGAAATTGACCCGGAACGAGCTCCAGTCCACCTCGCGCACGCTGCCGACGCGGGCGTCGATGCTGCGCTCGCCCACGTTGAAGCGCAGCGTGTCGCCCACCTTCAGGGCGAACATGTCCCGCCACATCGTGTCGATGGACACCTCGGCCTGCGCCGGGTCGGCCTCCGGCCAGCGCCCGGCCACCACCTTGTTGGCCGGCGGCAGCGGGCCGGCCCAGGACAGCCGCAGCTGCCGGTCGACCCATTCCCTGGCGCGCGGGTCCTGAAAGTCGAGCTGGTCGACCGGCCGGCCGTTGATGGCGGTCAGCTTGCCCACCGCCAGTGGCAGCATGTTCAGCTGCTCGCCACCGATGCCGGTTCAGCGCCTGGCCGAAATGGAGCGCGCTGGTCGTCCTGCAGGTTGAGCGCGAACCAGTTGGGCGTGTCCGGCGGCAGTTCGCGTCGCCAGCCATCGAGCAGTGCCGGTGCCACCACCGCCAGCAGCAGCAGCGCGACCAGGCCCAGGCTCAGCGCGGTGGCCTGTATCAGGCTCATGCCGCGGCGTCGTGCCAGCGCGGCCAGCCCCAGTCGCAGCGCCGGGTGGGCGCCGGGCGCCGTCCGGCGCGCCAGCCACAGCAGCAGCGCGGCCAGCAGGGCGGCGGCCAGCGCCACGCCGGCCAGGCTGGCGGTCAGGATGCCGGCCAGCCGCGCCGAGCCGCTCTGGGCCCAGATCAGGCCCACCGCGACCAGCGCCGGGATCAGATAGAGCGCATCGAAACGGCGCGCCCGTCGCGTCACGCTCTGGCGGAACACCGCCACCGGGGGCACTTCGGCCAGCCGCACCAGCGGCGGCAGGGTAAAGCCCACCAGTACCGCGATGCCCATCACCGCCGCCGCCAGCGCCGGGAGCAGTGGCAGTGCGGTGGGCACGTCGCCGAACAGCGAGGCGGCCAGCTGCCAGGCACCCTCGGCCAGTGCCAGTGTCAGGCCCACGCCGAGCAACGCGGCCGGTACGGCAAGCGCAGCCAGGATGCCCAGCAGCAGGCCCAGCACGCGGCGACGCGGGGTGCCCAGTGCCCGCAACAGGGCCACCTCGTCGGTCTTGCGGCGGGCGTAGCGTTGCGCCGCCAGCGCGATCGCCACGCCAGCGAGCAGGGCCGAAAGCAGCGCGGTCAGGCGCAGGAAGGCGGCGGCGCGGTCGAATGCGCTGCGCATGCGCTCCTGGGTCTGCTCCGGGGTGATCAGCTTGGCGCCCTGTGGCAGCGTGACCGAATCGACCCAGTGTCGCCACTGCTGCAGGGCGCCCGGCGGTCCGGCCACCAGCAGGCGGTGGCGGGCGCGGCTGCCCACGCCCAGCAGGCCGGCCTGGCGGGCGTCCTGGAGGCTCATCAGGGCGCGTGGCGCCAGCGCCAGCAGTTCGCCGCCATCGGGCTCGCGCAGCAGCTCCGCGGCGACGGTCAGCTCGCGTCCGCCCAGCTGCACCCGGTCTCCGGGCTGCAGCCCCAGGCCGATCAGGGCGCGCTGGTCGAGGTAGACGGTGCCAGGCGCCGGTCCCTGGCCATGGCGGATGCGCCCTCGCCTGTCTCGCAATTCCAGCGTGCCGCGCAGCGGATAGGCGCTGTCCGTCGCCTGCACGTCCAGCAACTGGCTGCTGTCCATGGCAAAGGCGACGCTGGGGAAGCCGGCGGCTGTGGTCGCCCTCAGCCCGGCGCGGGCAGCGTGGCTGGCGAAGGACGGTGGCAGCGCCTGCGGCGAAGCAAGCCCCAGGTCGCCGCCGATCAACTCCGCCGCGCTGGCCAGCATGCCGGCCTGGATCCGTGCGGCCAGGGTGGCGACCACGCCCAGCGCGACCACGGCCAGCACCAGCGAGGCGGCCAGGGTGCGCAGTTCCGGCAGGTGCCATTCGCGCCGCAGGGTGCGCAGGGACAGCAGCAGCAGCCTCATGCGTCGGTTTCCAGCGGACCGACCACCCGGCCCTCGCGCAGCTCGATGCCGCGATCGCAGCGTGCCGCCAGACGCGCATCGTGGGTGACCAGCACCAGGGTGGTGCCGTGGTGCTGGTTGAGGTCGAACAGCAGGTCGGTGACGTGGTGGCCGGTGCGCTGGTCCAGGTTGCCGGTCGGCTCGTCGGCGAACAGCAGCCGTGGGCCGTGCACGAAGGCGCGGGCGATCGCCACGCGCTGTTGCTCGCCGCCGGAAAGCTGTGCCGGGTAGTGGCGCTTGCGCGGGGTCAGGCCGACCGCGTCCAGTGCCTCGCGGGCGCGTGCGCGCAGCATCGTCGCGCCCCTCCAGTTCCAGCGGCAGCATCACGTTTTCCTCGGCGGTAAGCGCCGGCAGCAGGTGGAACGACTGGAACACGAAGCCGACCAGGCGGCGGCGCAGGTCGGCACGGGCCTCCTCGTCCAGCTGTTCCAGCGCATGGCCGTCCAGCCGGATGCTGCCATGGGTGGGCGTGTCCAGCCCGGCCAGCAGGCCGAGCAGGGTGGTCTTGCCCGAGCCGGAGGCGCCGACGATGGCCAGGCTCTCGCCGCCAGTCACCGTGAGGCTGACGCCGCGCAGGATGTCCAGTTGCCCCTCGGGCCCGCGCACCGTCTTGCTAACATCGTGGGCGTCGAGCAGAGAACGGGAAGGTGGCTGCATGCGTGGGTTCCTTGGTGCGTTGACCAACCGGAGGTGGCTGGATCGGGCCGCGACGATGGGCGGTCGTCGCCTCGTCGCGGGTCTGCTGCTTGCACTGCTGGCGTTGCCCTGGAGCGCCGCCTCGTCCGCGCCGGTGTCGAGGACGGTGCTGGTGCTGGGGGATTCGCTGTCGGCCGCGCACAACATAGCGGCCGGCAGTGGCTGGGTGCACCTGCTGGGACTGCGTCTTGCCAAGATGGAGCCGAGCATGGTCCGTGATCAATGCCAGCATCAGCGGCGAGACCACCCTGACCGGGCGCAACCGCCTGCCGGCGCTGCTGCAGACCTACCGCCCGGCGGTCGTGGTGCTGGAACTGGGCGCCAACGACGGATTGCGCGGGTTGCCTCTGCAGGCGGTGCGCGACAACCTGGGGGCCATGATCGACCGCGCCCAGCAGGCCGGCGCCAGGGTGCTGCTGCTGGGCATCGAACTGCCGGTCAATTACGGTCCGCATTACCGCGAGCGGTCTGCGCGCCGTCTATGCCGACCTGGCCCGGGAAAAGCACACGGCGCTGCGTGCCGTTTCTGCTCGAGGGCGTGGCGCTGGATCCAGCCCTGATGCAGGACGACGGCATGCATCCGACCGCGGCCGGGCGAGCCGAAGGTGCTGGAAAACGTGTGGGCGGCATTGCGGCCGTTACTGCATCGGCCCTGACTGTATCGAAGCCTGTCGCGCCAAATTCACGCCAGTATCACGGCCTGGATCGTTAGCTCTTCACATTTGTGAAACCAAGAAACGGAGGGCACATGAGCCTGCGCGACGAACAGTCCGGATTGATCCTGCTGGTGGAAGACAATCGCCAGATCGCTGAAATGGTCGGCGAGTTCCTCGAGCGCCGGGGGTATTCGGTCGACTACGCCGCCGATGGCGTCAGTGGGCTGCATCTGGCGGTGTCCAACAGCTACGACGTGATCGTGCTCGACCTGATGCTGCCGGGCATGGACGGGCTCGATGTATGCCGCAAGATGCGCAAGGACGCCAAGAAGTCGACCCCGGTGCTGATGCTGACCGCCCGCGACACCCTCGAGGACAAGCTGGTCGGCCTGGAAGCGGGCGCGGACGATTACCTGGTCAAGCCGTTCGAGGTGCGTGAGCTCGAAGCGCGCCTGCGCGCGCTGATCCGCCGGGATCGGCGCCAGGTTTCCTCCGAGATCCTGACCGTGGGCGACATGACGCTGGACACCGCCACGCTGCGGCTGACCCGCGCCGGGCAGGAGCTGACGGTTTCGCCGATCGGCCTGAAGCTGCTGGCGATCCTGATGCGCGAGTCGCCGCGCGTGGTCAGCCGACGCGACATCGAGCGGGAGATATGGGGCGACACGCTGCCGGACTCCGATACACTCCGTTCACACCTGTACAACCTGCGTCGGGTGATCGACAAGCCGTTCGACCATGCCCTGCTGCACACGATCCATTCGGCCGGTTATCGCCTTGCAGATCTCGATTCGGAGGTGGCGACCGCCACGCAAACGGCGTGAGCCAGGCCCGAGAGGCCCATATCACGACATGAACACCGATCCGAGGCGACTACCGACATCGGCGCCAGCGTTCCGTGTGGGTGCCTTCCACCGACGCCTGGCACTGATCTTCGGGCTGCAGCTCCTGGGGATGGCCATCTGCGTCCTGCTTGGGGCGTACGAGGTCGCGCCGCTTGCCGCCGTGCTGGTGCTGATCGCGATCATCAGCGCGCTGGCATGGCTGGCGACCCGGCTGGAGTGGCGGCCGATTCGCGCGTTGGCGCAGATCCTCAACCGCTGGGACGACCGGTCCTCGACCGCGGAGGCGTTCGAGCCCAGCCGGCTGTCGCGGCGTACCGATGCGGACGTCGCATTGCTGGCCGGAGGGTTGCACCGCTTTGCCCAGCGCATTGCCGGCTTCAACCAGCGCGAGCGCAACTTCACCCGCGACGCCAGTCACGAGCTGCGCAGCCCGCTGACGGTGATCAAGATGTCCGCCGACATGCTGGCCGACGAGACCGAACTGAGCAATTTCGGCAACCGTTCGGTGCAGCGGATCAAGCGGGCGACCCGGGAAATGGAGGCGCTGGTGGAGGCGTTGCTGATCCTGGCACGCGATGCGGACCAGGGCAGCGGCGACGAGGAGTTCGTGGTCAACGACGTGCTGCGACATGACCTTGAGGACGTTCGCGAGGTTCTGCACGGCCGGCCGCTGGAGCTGCAGATGGATGAACCCTCGCGTTTCGCGTTGCGCGCGTCGCCGCGGGTATTCAGCGTGCTGTGCTGGCAGCTCATCCGCAACGCCTGTCAGCAGACCGAGCACGGGGTGATCGTGGTGACCGTCTCGGACGATGCGGTGACCGTGTCCAACCGGGTCGAGGGAAGCACTGCGGCGGTCGACCGGCACGGTTTCGAGCTGGCCATCGCACGGCGCATCAGCGAGCGGTTTGACTGGCCGCTGGAGCTGCAGACCCGCGAAGGCGGCGAACACCTGGCGCGGATCCGCTTCCCCGAGCCGCTGCCGGCCTGAGCCCTGACGGGCCGCGCCCGGGCCGGTGGCGACCGGGATGGCTGCCGCGCGTAGATGCCCGGCTGGCCGACTACGGCGACGATGCGGCCGACCGCCTGCCGGAGCGAGGCAGTCCGCCGCACGCCGGGGTACTCAGGCGGAGGTCAACGCCACCTCGAAGTCGCAGCCGGTGCGCGCCTTGACGTCCTCCAGCGCGACTCCCTCGTGCAGCTCGATCAGGGTCAGGCCCTTGCCCTTGGCCACTTCGAACACGCACAGGTCGGTGATGATCAGGTCGACCACCTGCTTGCCGGTCAGCGGCAGGTCGCAGCGTTCTTGATCTTGGGCGAGCCGTCCTTCGCGTTGTGCTCCATCAGCACCACCACGCGCTTGACGCCACTGACCAGATCCATCGCGCCGCCCGGACCCTTGACCATCTTGCCCGGCACCATCCAGTTGGCCAGGTCGCCGTCGCACGACACTTCGAGCCCGCCCAGGATCGACAGGTCGATGTGGCCGCCGCGGATCATGGCGAACGACTCGGCGCTGGAGAAGAAACTGGAGCCGGGCAGGGTGCTGATGGTCTGTTTGCCGGCGTTGATCAGGTCCGCATCGACATGCGCGTCGTCCGGGAACGGGCCGATACCCAGCAGGCCGTTTTCCGACTGCAGGGTGACGTCGATGCCTTCGGGAATGTAGTTGGCCACCAGGGTGGGGATGCCGATGCCCAGGTTGACGTAGAAACCATCGCGCAATTCCTTGGCCGCGCGCCGTGCCATCGCCGAACGCGTGGGGTTTTCCTTGCCGGTGTTGGCACCGGCCACGGTGCGGAACTCGATGCGCTTCTCGTAGCCCGCGCCCTGGATGATGCGGTCGACGTAGATGCCCGGCACGTGGACCTGGTCCGGATCGAGTTCGCCCACCTCGACCAGTTCCTCGACCTCGGCCACGCAGGCCTTGCCGCAGGTGGCGATCATCGGGTTGAAGTTGCGCGCGGTCTTGCGGAAGACCAGGTTGCCCAGGCGATCGCCCTTCCATGCCTTGACGATCGAGACGTCGGCCTGGATCGCTTCCTCGAGCACGTACTCCTTGCCGTCGAACGCCTTGGTTTCCTTGCCCTCGGCCAGCTTGGTGCCGAACGCGGTGCGGGTGTAGAAGCCGGGGATGCCGGCACCGCCGGCGCGAAGCTTCTCCGCCAGCGTGCCCTGCGGCACCAGCTGCAGCTCCAGTTCGCCGGCCAGCACCTGGCGCTCGAACTCCTTGTTCTCGCCCACGTACGAGGCGTACACGCGCTTGACCTGGTGGGTCTTGAGCAGCGGCCCCATGCCGAAATCGTCCACGCCGGCATTGTTGCCGACGATGGTCAGCTCCTTGGTGCCGGCCGCCAGCAGCGCGCCGATCAGGTTCTCCGGAATGCCGCAGAGGCCGAAACCGCCCGCCGCAATCGTCATGCCGTCGAACAGCAGTCCCTCGAGTGCGGTCTCTGCGCTTGAATAAACCTTGTCCATGCTGTGCCTTCCTGCAGGGGAATCAGCTGCCAAGGATACGACGGATCGCCGCGGTGCCGCTTCGTACCAAGGTCGCAGGTGGGTCTGTTCGTGATATGCATCGCTTGACAACATCGTTTACAAGCGTAAGCATTAGTTCCAATTACGCACGTAAACGAGGATTTGGCGATGGCGATCAGCGAAGCTGAAGCGGTGGTGATGGATGTGCTGTGGCAGGCCGCGCCGCGCAGTGCCGAGGAGATCCTGGCCGAAGTGGGCCCGGCCCAGGGCTGGCAGGAGGGCACGGTGAAGTCACTGCTCAACCGCCTGTTGCGCAAGAAGGCCGTGCGCGCCGAGCGCGATGGACGCCGTTATCTCTACACGCCACTGGTGAGTCGCCAGGACTACGTGTCGCAGGAAAGCCGCGGTCTGCTCGACCGGCTGTTCGGTGGCCGCGTGGCGCCGCTGGTGATGCACTTCTCCGAACAGCGCAAGCTGTCGAAGAAGGACATCGCCGAGCTTCGCCGCTTGCTGCAGGAGCTGGACGATGAGTGATGCGTGGTGGAGCGTTGCTGCTGCGGCGGGACCCGCCTGGCGGCTGTTGCTGGTGTTTACCGTGGTGACGGCGCTGGTCCTGCTGTTGCGGCAGCCTGCGCGCCGGCTGTGTGGTGCGCGCCGTGCTTTCGTCCTGTGGCTGCTGCCACCGTTGGCGATGCTGGCCAGCCAACTGCCGCATCCGGCGCTGGCCGCCGATATCCGGCTGCCGTCAGTGGTGTTCGTGCTGAGCTCGGCGGCCAGCGCATGGACGGGGCCGGCCGCCGGCCATCCGCAGCGCGCGATGCCGATCCTGGCCGTGCTTTGGCTGGCGGGCGTGGCCCTGCAGCTGGTGCTGCTGGCGCTGGCACAACGCCGCTATCGCACAGGGCTGCGCGGCGCAGTTGTGGTGGAGTCTGGCTCGTCGTGGCGGGTGCTTCGCGCCTCCCGGGCGGACATCGGCCCGGCGCTGGTCGGTTGCTGGCGACCGAGCATCGTGCTGCCTGCCGATTTCGAGCGTCGCTACGACCGGGCCGAACAGGCGCTGATCCTGGCGCACGAGCACGCCCATGCCCAGCGGCACGATGGCTGGTGGTGCCTGCTGGGTCGGTGCGTGACGGCCCTGTTCTGGTTCCACCCGTTGGCCTGGTGGGCGTTCGCTGCGCTGCGTCGGGACCAGGAGCTGGCCTGCGATGAAGCCGTGCTTGAGCGCTACGCAGGGCGCCGCCGTGCGTATGCCCGCGCCATGTTGAAAACCCAGCCGGCCGCCATGCTGCTGCCGGTGGGCTGTAGTTGGTCGGCACGTCACCCACTCACGGAGAGAATCGCCATGTTGAAGCAACCACCACCCAGCCGTCGTCGTCGGACCGTCGGAGCGCTCGCCGGCGCGGGCCTGATGGCCCTGGTCACCGGCTCGGTCTACGCGGCCAGTGCCACGCTGGCGGCCCCCAGCCCGGCGGTCGCCGGTCGTGAATATCAACTGGACCTCAGCACCACCCTCAGCCGAGCCGGGGCCAACGCCGATCACGTGGAGTCCACGCGCTTGGCGCTGTGCATGGCGCCAGGCGAGCAAGGCAGCGCACGCGCGCATGGCTGGGAATATGCCGCCCGCGTATTTCCCGGCGGTGACCGGCAGGTGCGCATCGAGTTGAGCGCAAGCGAAATCGGCAAGGGCAAGCCCGACATGGTCATGCCGCTGAATGGCGCGCTGGACCAACCCATCCAGGTCCGGTCCGTGACGGCCAATGGCGTCAACCGCCTGGTGGTCGAGGTGACGCCCCATGCCGGCTGTCCGGCGCGGGCCTCCAGCGGGCATGCGGTGATGGTCAGTGAGCAGGCCCGTGGCGCGCTGGCGCGGTCGGTGGCCCAATCGGTGGCCGCCAAAGCCGGCTGGATGCTGGTCAACCCCCAGGCGCTGCAAGGCAAGGTGAACCTGCAGTTCCAGGGGATCCCTGCCGATCGGGCGATGTGGCTGGTGGCTGACGCTGCTGGCATGAAGCCGGTGTACGAGGGCAACCGGGTGCGGTTCGAGCCGCGCTGATACGTCCGCCTCAGTCGGTTGTCGGTGGTGCCTCGGGCGCATCGTCGTCCGCAGCCAGTTCCTTCAGCAACTGGAAGATCTCGCGGTAGGCGCGCGGCGGCTTGGCCGCCGTGCGCTCGATACGCGCCTGGCGCAGCAGCGAGCGCAGGTGCTGGCGGTCGATCCGGGGGTGCTGCGCGATCAGTTCGGGCAGCGCCTCTTCCTCGTTTTCCAGCAGGCGTTCGCGCAGCGCTTCGAGCCGATGCATGGCGGCGGTTTCCTGCCGCAGTTTGTCGCGGTTCTCGCCCAGCGCGGCGCGCACCGAATCGAACGCATCATCCTCGTACCGGCGCATGATCTTGGCGAGGTAGGCGAGCTGGCGCTTGCGCGCCACGTGCGAAGTGATCCGCCGGGTCTGTGCGATTTCCGCGCGCACGTCCTCGGGCAGCTCCAGCTTGTCCAGCCGTGCCGGCGGCAGTTCGACCAGCTGGCCGGCCAGCGCCAGCACCGCCAGCGCCTCGCGACGCTGCTGTGTGCGGGTGGGGCCGTAGTCGTGTTCGTTGTCGTCGGTGTAGGTGCGGTTCACGGGTTTTCCAGGGGGCGGGGGTCGGGCAGGTGCGCCGGTTCGGCACGCTCCAGCCCGAAACGTGGGATCGTGCGGCCCTCCACCATCACGCTCTCGGCAAACATTGCCGCGGGACGCACCCACAGGCCGAAGTCACCATACAGCGCCTGGTAGACCACCAGCGGTTCCAGCGTCTCGCTGTGGCGGGCGGTGGCCAGCACGCGGTAGCGTTGGCCCTTGTAGTGGCGATAGATGCCGGGGGTAACGGCCATGCGTGATTCCGGCGTTGGCTGTGTTTGCAATGGCGGTCGCCGACCCCATGTGGGGAGATGGTGGCGGTTTCGGACCGCTATTCTAACCCGACCCAGCCAGGATGCCCGCCGTGAGCCAGACCGCCCTTTCTTCCACCACCGCGCATCTGCAGCTCGATCCGGCCGAGCAGAGCCGTCGCGACATGGATCGACTGGCCCAACTGGCCGAGGATGTGATCCGGCGCGCGCGCGCGGCCGGCGCCAGCCAGGCCGAGGTGGCCGCCAGCACCGAGACCGGGCTCAGCGTGAACGTGCGCCTGGGAGAAGTGGAGACGGTCGAGCACACGCGCGATCGCGGCTTTGGCCTGACCGTGTACTTCGGCCAGCGCAAGGGCACCGCCAGCACCGCCGATCTGAACGAAGACTCGATCCAGGCCACCATCGACCAGGCCTGTGCGATCGCCCGCTTCACCGAAGAGGATCCGGCGGCCGGGCTGGCCGATCCATCGCTGATGGCGACCGAGTTTCCGGACCTGGATAGCTGGCATCCGTGGACCATCGACACCCCGCAGGCGATCGAGCTGGGCCAGCGGATCGAGGCCGCTGGTCGCGCGCACCAGGGCATCACCAACTCCGACGGCGCCACGGTGCAGGCTGGGCACAGCCTGTCGGTGTACGCCAATTCCCATGGTTTCGTCGGACGCGAGCGGGGCACGCGCCATTCGCTGTCGGTCTCGCTGATTGCCGAGGACGGCAACGGCATGCAGCGGGACTACTGGTACGACAGCGCCCGCGCCCCGGGCGACCTGATGGACGCACAGGCGCTGGGCGACAAGGCCGCGGAGCGGACCCTGGCCCGGCTGGACGCGCGCAGCCTGTCGACCCGGCAGTGTCCGGTGCTGTTCGCACCGGAAATGGCGCGAGGGCTGATCGGCCACCTGGTCAGTGCGGTCAGTGGTGGCGCGCTGTATCGCCAGGCCAGTTTCCTGCTGGACCACGCCGGCCGGCAGATCATGCCGTCGTGGATGAACATCGTCGAACGCCCTCGCATGCCGCGCGGGCAGGCCTCGGCCGCGTTCGACGGCGAGGGCGTGGCGACCGCCGAGCGGCCGCTGATCGAAAACGGTGTGCTGGCCCGCTACATCCTGGGCAGCTACTCGGCCCGCAAGCTGGGGCTGAGCACCACCGGCAATGCCGGCGGCATCCACAACCTGGTGGTCGCCCCGGGCCAGGACGACTTCGCCGGCATGCTCAAACGCATGGGCACCGGGCTGCTGGTCACCGAGGTGATGGGGCAGGGCGTGAGCACCATTACCGGCGACTATTCCCGTGGCGCGGCGGGCTTCTGGGTGGAGAACGGCGAGATCGCCTATCCGGTGGAAGAGATCACGATTGCCGCGAACCTGCGTGAGATGTTCGCCGGCATCGTGGCGGTCGGGGCCGATGTGGACCGCCGTTCACACATTCTCACCGGTTCGATACTGCTCGAGCGGATGACGGTGGCCGGCCAGTAGCGTCCGGCGAACAGCGATTGACCGCGCGAACCAGTGGATTAAGATCGACCTGACCACCGGCGAGGGGCCGGCGATCCAACGACGAGGAGTTGCGCATGAGCGTTCCACCCGAATCCGTCATTCCGCCGCCGCCGAGCGATCCACCGCCGGGCGCGCCACCGCCGGGGGACCTGCCGCCGTCGTCGGGCCCCACCGCCGAAGAGCGCCAGTGGGCGATGTTCGCCCATCTGTCGGCGTTGCTGGGCATCATTACCGCCGGCTGGCTGTGCTTCGTCGGCCCGCTGGTGATCTGGCTGGTGAAGAAGGACACGCTGCCGTTCGTCGACGACCAGGCCAAGGAAGCGCTGAACTTCAACATCACCGTGATGATCGCCGCGGCAGTGTCGTGGGTGCTGCTGTTCGTGCTGATCGGCTTCCTGCTGTTGCCGGCGGTGGCGATCTTCTGGCTTGTGTTCGTGATCATTGCGGCCATCAAGGCCAACGAGGGCGAGCGCTACCGCTACCCGTTCACCCTGCGACTGATCAAGTAGGACGCCGCGGTGCAGTGATGAAAAAGGCAGCCCTCGGGCTGCCTTTTTCATGGGCGCCGGGGCTGTGCCCCGCCCGCTCAGTGCTGCCGATGCGCGGCATACAACGCCAGTTCCCTGAGCCGCTCGCCGGCGGCGCCAAATGGCGCGACCGCATCGAGCGCCTGTCCGACCAGTTCGGCCAGGCGCTGGCGCGAAGCCTGCAGGCCCAGGATCGAGGGGAAGGTGGGCTTGTCGGCGGCTGCATCCTTGCCGGCAGTCTTGCCCAGCACGGTCGACTCGCCTTCGACGTCCAGGATGTCGTCACGGACCTGGAAAGCCAGCCCGACCGCATGCGCGTAACGGTCCAGGGCATCGCAGGCGGCCGCGTCGGCGCCTGCGACCAGCGCGCCCAGGTGCACCGCGCTGCGGATCAGGGCACCGGTCTTGCAGGCGTGCATGTGCTCGAGTTCATCCAGCGCCAGTCGCCGCCCGACAGCGGCCAGGTCCAGTGCCTGGCCGCCGGCCATGCCTTCGGAGCCGCAGGCCCTGCCCAGCGAACGGACCATGCCCAGGTCGCGCCGGATCTCGGCGGCGCTGGCATCGGTCGGCGGGGCCAGGATCTCGAAGGCCAGCGCTTGCAGCGCATCGCCGGCGAGGATCGCCATCGCCTCGCCGAACACCACGTGGCAGGTAGGACGCCCGCGCCGCATGGCGTCGTCGTCCATCGCCGGCAGGTCATCATGCACCAGCGAGTAAGCGTGGATCAGCTCCACCGCGCAGGCGGGCCGGTCCAGGGCCGGCCCGCGCTCGCCGAGGGCATCACCGGCGGCGTACACCAGCAGCGGACGCAGCCGCTTGCCACCGCCGAGGACGGCGTAGCGCATGGCACGGTGCAGTTCGACGGGTGCCTGCTCGCTGCCCGGCAACACCTCTTCCAGCGCCTGCTCGGCGCGGATGATCCATGCCTGCAGTGCGGGACCGAGCTCAGAGTTCGGGTTCAAAAGGTTCGGCAGTGTCGGGGGCATCCGGATCCAGCAACATCCGTACGCGCAATTCGGCCTGGTCGAGTGCTTGCTGGCAATGCCGGTACAGGCCGATGCCGCGCTCGAACGAGGACAGCGACTCGTCCAGGCTCAACTCGCCGCCCTCCATCCGGGCGACCAGTTGCTCGAGCTGGTCGAGCGAATATTCGAAATTGACCGCCGGCGGGGTGGGGTCGGGGGGAGGATTGGACTTGGCCATGGGCCGCAACGCTAGCTCAGGCCTCGCGCGGAAGCAATCGCCGAGCGCCGCTGTCGGGTGTCGGATGCGCCATCGAAGAGCCGTGTAGGGTGGGCGTAGGGTGGGCTTCAGCCCACCAGACCAACAAAGCGGAAAAGCTGGTGGGCTGAAGCCCACCCTACCTCCACCGATCCGTCCCTACCCAGTGTGAGGGTTTTCGTGCGTGTCCGCAGCCGTTGGCTTACCGCAACGGGCCGCTCACCACGACCAACGTGGTTGCGCGCCGGTGAGATCGAACACCCTCTGGCCGCGTTCGCTCGCCCAGCGATCGGCCACCGCCAGCAGCTCGTCGCCGTCGTAGAGCAACGGGCAGGCGGCACGGTGCCACGGCGGCACCGCCCCTTGCTGGAACAGGTCCCGCAGCTCACGTGTGTGGGGATCGCCGGCTGGGCGGATCCGCTCGCCGCCCTGGCGCAGGCGCACGGTCAGCGGTGCGGCGAGCCGAGCGGCTGGCTCCAGCCAGAGCCGGCCGCCGCCAGGCAGGTCGATCGGCTCGCCCTGCCAGCGGGTGTGCCACTGCGGGTCGACCGGCACGGTGGGCCGCTGCGCCCACAACCGGTGGCGCCAGATGTGCAGCTCGGTGCCCGGCCAGCGGATGCACGGCAGTTGACCGGGCCGCGCCCGGCATTGCCGTTCGATCTGCCGGCGCTGCGCAGCGGTGGGCGCGGTCAGCCCGCGCTGGTGCAGCCAGCGGTCCAGCAGCGGCCCGCGCAGTGCCGGGTCCAGCGCCAGCCAGCCGGCCGCATCCAGGCTGTCGGCGGCATCGCGAAGGCGAGCCAGGGCGCTCTGCCACTGGGCCTCGAGGGTGTCGGCCGCGGCGCGGCTGAGCGCGGCGCTGTGCAGGATCGAGTCGACCGCCTGCGGCCAGCCCTCGTGCAGGCGTGGCAGGATCTCCCGACGCAGCCGGTTGCGCGCGAGGCTGGGGTCGGCGTTGGAGGGGTCTTCCAGGCACGGCAGGGCGTGGGCCTGCACGTAGCTGCGTAGCTGCTCGCGCGACAGCGCCAGCAGAGGCCGCCACAGCATGCCCAAGCCCAACGGCCGGCAAGGGCGCATGCCGCCCAGGCCCTCGGGTCCAGCGCCGCGTAGCAGCTTGAGCAGTACGGTCTCGGCCTGGTCGTCGCGGTGGTGCCCCAGCAGCAGCCACTCGCCGGCCTGCAGCGCCTCGCCCAGCGCCGCGTAGCGGGCATCGCGGGCGGCGGCCTCCAGGCCGGTGCCGGCCGTGCGATCGACCCGCACCCGCCGCTTTGCAAACGGGACTTGCAGGTCCGCGCAGAAGCGCTCGCAATGCTTCGACCATGCACCGCTGTCCGGGTGCAGGCCATGGTCCACGTGCACCGCACGCAGTCCGCGTGCGCGCGCTTCGGACAGGCCGGCCAGGGCGTGCAGCAGGGCGGTCGAATCCGGGCCGCCACTGAAGGCAACGCACAGGTTGCCCTCGGGCTGGGCACGCAGTTGCTGGCGCAGGGTCGCGACCAGCGCCCGAGGGTCAGTCACGGCCGGCGGCTTTCTTCTTGTTGCGCACGTAAATGTGCTTGCCGTTGCCCACCTGTTGCTCCTCGGTCTCGAACAGGCCGATGGCGCCGATCAGGCCACTGAGCTTGCCGTAGCCGTAGTTGCGCGAATCGAACTCCGGCGCGCGCTTGCTGACGATGCTGCCGACGGCCCCCAGATCCGCCCAGCCGGTATCGTCGGCAGCGGCGTCGATCGCGTTGCGCAGCAGGTTGAGCAGGCGGCTGTCCTGGCGCAGCTCCGCGGTGCTCTTGCGCTTGCGTTCCTCGGCGGCTTTTTCCGGGCTCTCGTCGGCCTCGCCAAGCACGTCGGTGTAGACGAACTTGTCGCAGGCGGCCACGAACGGCGCCGGCGTCTTGCGTTCGCCAAAGCCGTACACGATCAGGCCCGACTCGCGGATGCGTGCGGCCAGCCGGGTGAAGTCGCTGTCGCTGGAGACGATGCAGAAGCCATCGAAGCGCTCGGTGTAGAGCAGATCCATCGCATCGATGATCATCGCCGAGTCGGTGGCGTTCTTGCCGCTGGTGTAGCCGAACTGCTGGATCGGCTGGATCGACTGGGTCAGCAGTTGCTCCTTCCAGCCGCGCAGGTGGGTGCCGGTCCAGTCGCCGTAGGCACGCTTCACGTGCGCGGTGCCGTACTTGGCCACTTCGGCCAGCAGGCCCTCGGTGATCGAGGGCTGCGCGTTGTCCGCGTCGATCAGCACGGCGAGCTTGGTGGTGTCGTTGGCCATGATCGCTCCGGTTGCCTGGCTGGGGATCTTAACCTGCCGACGCGTGCGCCGGTCGCGACTACTCCTGGTAGGCGCCGTAGCCGCGCAGGCGCTGGTAGCGCTGCTCGAGCAGGTCGGGTATCGGCATCGCCTGCAGCTCATCGAGCTGGTTCAGCAGTACCGCCTTCAGGCGCACCGCCATCGAGTGCGGGTTGCGGTGGGCGCCGCCCAGCGGCTCGCGCACCATCTTGTCGATCAGCCCCAGTTCCAGCAGGCGTGGCGCGGTCATGCCCAACGCCTCGGCCGCGTCCTTGGTCTTCTCGCCGCTTTTCCACAGGATCGAGGCGCAGCCTTCGGGGGTGATCACCGAATAGGTCGAGTACTGCAGCATCAGCGTGCGGTCGCCCACGCCGATGGCCAGCGCGCCGCCGGAGCCGCCCTCGCCGATCACCGTGCAGATGATGGGTGTCTTCAGGTCGGCCATTTCCAGCAGGTTGCGGGCGATCGCCTCGGACTGGCCGCGCTCCTCGGCGCCCACGCCCGGATAGGCGCCCATGGTGTCGATGAAGGTGAACAGCGGCAGCCCGAAACGTTCGGCCATCTTCATCAGCCGCAGGGCCTTGCGGTAGCCCTCCGGCCGCGGCATGCCGAAGTTGCGCTTGATCTTGCCCTTGGTGTCGCGTGCCTTCTGGTGGCCGATGATCATCACCGGCCGGCCGCCCATCCGGCCCAGGCCGCCAACGATGGCGCCATCGTCGGCGTAGGCACGGTCGCCGGCCAGCTCGTGGAACTCCTCGCAGATCACGTTGATGTAGTCGAGCGTGTACGGCCGCATCGGATGGCGCGACAACTGCGTCGTCTGCCATGAATTGAGGTTGCGGAAGATCTCGGCCGTCTTGACCTTGAGCTTCTCGCGCAGCCGCCTGACCTCGTCGTCGATGTTGAACGCCTGGCCATGGCTGGCGTGGCGAAGCTCTTCGATCTTCGCTTCCAGTTCGGCGATCGGTTGTTCGAAATCGAGGAAGTTCTGGTTCATTCGCGGCAATTCATGGCACGGAAGCGGTCCAGTATAGCGGGCCGTGCCGGTTCGCGAGAACGGCGGCGTATGGGGCGGTCAGCGGAAATCGCGCAGCAGTGCGCAAATGCCCGCTTGCGTGGAGCGGGCGTTTCCCGCAGCCGCAGGGAGTCCCTTTACGGGAATCCACGTTCCCCGCCCCCTCAGTCTTCCTGCCGCACGATGCGCAGCCGCGCCGCTTCCACCGCCGGCATGGCGCGCACCGCACGCAGCAGGTCCGGCACGGCCTCGACGCGCCAGGCCTCGCCCAGCTCCAGGTCGGCCTGCGCGGACTGGTTGTGGTAGCCGTACAGCACCACGCTGGCGCGGCCGCCACGAAAGCCGGCCAGGGTCTGGCGCAATTGCTGCACGAAGTCGGGGTCGACGCCGTTGAGTTTCAGGCGCAGCAGGCGGGCGTCGCGTCGGCAGGCGTCGGCCAGGCTGGTGGCGCGCCGGGCGCGCAGCTGGAAACCGCCGCCGGAGAAGTCGTCGATGCGCAGCCCGCCCTCGACGATCAGCATCTGGTCTCGCACCAGCAACGGCGCCACCTGCTGGTACAGCTCGCCGAAGAAGCTCACTTCGATGCTGCCGGTGCCGTCCTCGATCCGCACGAAGGCGTCGCTGTCGCCGCGCTTGCGCACCGCGGCGACCATGCCGGCGATGGTCCAGGGCGTGTCCGGGCCGCGACGGAACCGGTTGTCGTCGCCGTCGCTCTTGCGCGGGCGCGGCGGCTGGTAGCGCGCACCGATTTCGCCCAGCGGGCAGGTGGACAGTTGCGCCAGTTCGTCCTTCCACGGGTCGGTGGGGTGGCCGGAAAGATAGTGGCCCAGGGTGTCGCGTTCGCCCTGCAGGCGCTGCTCCAGCGGCCATTCCGGGGCGACGGGAAGATCGATGGCGACTACCGGGGTGGTGGTGCCCATGGCGGCGCCGAACATGTCGTTCTGGCCCGACTGGCGATCGCGCAGGTGCTGTTCGGCCGCCTTGATCGCGTCGGGCAACTGCAGCATCAGGCTGGCGCGGGTGGGTGCCAGTGCGTCCAGCGCGCTGGACAGGATCAGCGCTTCCAGCACCCGCCGGTTGAGCTTGCCCGGGTCGACGCGGCGGCAGAAATCGGCCAGGTCGGTGTACGGGCCGCCGCGCTGGCGCTCCTCGACGATGGCTTCGCAGGCGCCCTGGCCGACGCCCTTGATCGCGCCCAGGCCGTAGCGGATGACTTTCGGTTGCACCGCCTCGAACATGAAGGCCGAGGCGTTCACGTCCGGCGGCAGGATCTCGATGCCCAGCGCGCGCGATTCGTCCAGGAAGGTCACCACCTTGTCGGTGTTGTCCATGTCCGAGGAGATCGTCGCGGCCATGAACTCGGCCGGGTAGTGCGCCTTCAGCCAGGCGGTCTGGTAGGACACCAGCGCGTAGGCGGCCGCGTGCGACTTGTTGAAACCGTAGCCGGCGAACTTCTCCATCAGGTCGAAGATGGAGTCGGCCTTGTCGCCGCTGAGGCCGTCCTTGGCGGCGCCCTCGCGGAACTTGGCGCGCTCCTTGGCCATCTCCTCGACTTTCTTCTTGCCCATCGCGCGGCGCAGCAGGTCGGCGCCGCCGAGCGAGTAGCCGCCGACGATCTGCGCCATCTGCATCACCTGCTCCTGGTAGACCATGATGCCGTAGGTCTCTTTCAGGATCGGCTCGACGCGCGGGTCGGGGTATTCCACCTCTTCGCGGCCGTGCTTGCGCGCGACGAAGCTGGGGATCAGGTCCATCGGGCCGGGGCGGTACAGCGCCACCAGCGCGATGATGTCCTCGAAGCGGTCCGGCCGGGCGTCCTTGAGCATGCGCTGCATGCCGGCCGATTCGAGCTGGAACACCGCCACGGTCTGTGCCTTCTTCAGCAGCTCGTACGGCGCCGGATCGTCCAGCGGCAGTTGCGTGATGTCGATGGGCGGCTGGCCGTCGCCGGCGCGGCGCGCGTTGATCGCCTTGACCGCCCAGTCGATGATGGTCAGCGTGCGCAGGCCCAGGAAGTCGAACTTGACCAGGCCCACGGCCTCGACGTCGTCCTTGTCGAACTGGGTCACCACGCCGCCGCCGCCGGGCTCGCAGTACAGCGGCGCGAAGTCGGTCAGCGGGCTGGGTGCGATCACCACGCCGCCGGCGTGCTTGCCGGCGTTGCGGGTGAGGTTTTCCAGCTTCAGCGCCAGGTCGACCAGGGCGCGGGCGTCCTCGTCCTGCTCGTAGACCTCGCAGAACTCCTTGACCACGCGCTCCGGTTCCTTGCGCGACTTCTCCGAGCGGCCCAGCGCGTCGGACAGGGTCAGGTCCAGCGGCCGTGGCGGCATCAGCTTGGCCAGCCGGTCGACCTGGCCGTAGGGCATGCTCAGCACGCGGCCGGAGTCGCGCAGCACGGCCTTGGCCGCCATCGAGCCGTAGGTGATGATCTGGCTGACCCGGTCGCGACCGTACTTGCGCGCGACGTAGTCGATCACCTCGTCGCGGCGGTCCATGCAGAAGTCGATGTCGAAGTCGGGCATCGACACGCGCTCGGGATTGAGGAAGCGCTCGAACAGCAGCTCGAACTGCAGCGGGTCCAGGTCGGTGATCTTCAGCACCCAGGCGACCAGCGAGCCGGCGCCCGAACCGCGACCGGGGCCGACCGGAATGCCGTTCTGCTTGCCCCAGTTGATGAAGTCGGCCACGATCAGGAAGTAGCCGGGAAAGCCCATCTCGACGATCACGTCCAGCTCGCGTTCCAGCCGCGCCTGGTAATCGGCCAGGGTCTTGCCGGCCGCCAGCGGCGCACTGGCCAGGCGCTCGTCCAGACCCTGCCGGGACAGCTCGCGGATATAGCTGTTCAGGTCGTAGCCGTCCGGGACCGGGAAGTCGGGCAGGTAGTAGGTGCCAAAGCCCAGCTCCAGGTTGCAGCGCTTGGCCAGCTCCACCGTGTTTTCCAGCGCCTCGGGCAGGTCGGCGAACAGCGCCTGCATCTGCGCCGGGGTCTTGAGGTATTGCTGGTCGCTGTACGGACGCGGGCGCTTCGGGTCGGCCAGCACCCGGCCCTGGTTGATGCACACGCGCGCCTCGTGCGCCTCGAAGTCCTCCTGCTTCAGGAAGCGCACGTCGTTGCTGGCGATCACCGGCAGGTCCAGCTCCGCCGCCAGTGCCAGCGCAGCGGTGTTCCATTGCTCCTCGCCATCGCGGCCGCAACGGGTCAGTTCCAGGTACAGGCGTTGGGGAAACAGCCGGGCCAGCGGGCGCAATCGCTGCAGTGCGGCCTCCAGCCCCTGGTTCAGGGCCAGCCGGGCCACCTCGCTGTCGCGCCCGAGCAGGGCGATCAGTCCGGCGACCGGGCCACCGTCGTCGCCCGCGCCGAGCCACTCGGCCTCGACCAGCGCACGGCCGCTCTGCTGACCGTCGCGCCAGGCGCGCGAGACCAGCCGGGACAGGTTGAGGTAGCCGTCGCGGTGCTGGCAAAGCAGGGTCAGCCGCCAGGGTCGCGGGTCGTCCGGCGCGCTGATCCACAGGTCGCAGCCGCCGATCGGCTTGATGCCGGCGGCGCTGCACGCCTTGTAGAACTTGACCAGCGCGAACATGTTGCTGTCGTCGGTGAGCGCCACCGCCGGCATGCCCTCGCGCGCGCAGGCATCGACCAGCGCCTTGATGCGGATGGTCGAGTCGACCAGCGAATACTCGCTGTGCAGATGGAAGTGGGTGAAACGGACGGACATGCACACTCGCCGGGAGGATGTCCCGATCGATCGGGACATCCGGGAAGGCTACCCGCGGCCCCGGAGATCGACAAGCTTGACATGCCTGGCACCGGGGCGATCGGCGTGACCGCGGGCGTTGCGGGCGGCGGGCCGCTCAGTGCACGTGGAACCTCATGCCTTCGAACGGGCGATCCAGGCGATCGAATGTGCGGATCTCCAGCGGGCTCCCGTCGTAGTCGGTGCGGTACGTCGGAAGAGGGGGCCTCGCGACGGGCTCATTGGACGGCCTCGAATTCGGCCGGGATCCGGTCGCGTTGCCGTTGGCGGCATGACGCCCGGCGGGCGGCTCGGGGGCGATGGTTTGCGGAAAACGGATGGCGCTCATGGCTCACAGCTCCTGACCGGCGGGTCAGCGGTGCATGGTGTGCGGCAGGTCGATCGAGGGTCGGCACGCCGGGGCGTCCCTGCCTGGCCGAACGCCGCTGTCGGGCGTCGGCTCCTGTATGTAGGATGCGCCGCGCGAACGGAAAGTTGCATAGACCGATGGCCTATGGGCGGCTTCATCCGTAGGGATCCCTGTGCGGCGGAAAGCGCCGCCGTTACGGTTGCAGAGACGGTTGCCCCGCGCCCCCACGAGGTCCGGATCGCTCGCGGCAGCGTCGCCGGGGGGCAACGATGTTGCCGTGCGCTAGAACAGACGGCCCTGGTCGAGCATCAGCCTGACCGGTGCGAAGCTGCGGCGGTGATGGATGCAGGGGCCGAGCGACTGCAGCGCGGTGAGGTGTTCGGGGGTGGAATAGCCCTTGTGCCGGGCAAAGCCGTAGCCGGGATGCTGTGCATCCAGTGCCACCATCAGGCGGTCGCGGCTGACCTTGGCCAGGATCGAGGCGGCGCTGATGGCCGGCTCCAGGGCGTCGCCGCCGATGATCGCGCGCCCGGCGCAGGGCAGGTCGCGCGGCAACTGGTTGCCGTCGATCAGGGCCTCGTGCGCGACCAGGCTCAGACCACGCAGCGCCCGGCTCATGCCGGCCATCGTCGCCTGGAAGATATTGATGCGATCGATTTCGTCGACTTCGACCCATATCACGCTCCAGGCCAGTGCATGCGCGACGATGTGCGCGTAGAGCAGTTCACGGCGCGCCTCGGTGAGCCTTTTGGAATCATCCAGACCGTCGATCGGCCGCAGCGGATCCAGGATCACCGCCGCGACCGCCAACGGGCCGGCCAGCGGCCCCCGCCCGGCCTCGTCCACGCCGGCCACCAGTCGCACCGCGCGCCGGCCTTTGCGTGGGCGGCTGCGGGCCGGCGGTTCGAGGAGGCTAGCGTCGCTCACCGCGGGCCTCCACAAGCTCGCCGATGGCGGCGGCGGCACGTTCCGCAGGAGGCGTCGCGTCGTTGCCGCGCAGGTCGCGGTGCAACTGCTCGAATGCAGACACGATCGTGCCGCGTCGAGCGGCGTCGTCGAACAGCGACAGGGTTGCCTGCGCCAGGTTCCCGGCCGTACACGCGTCCTGCATCAATTCGGGCACGAGGCTGTGCTCGACCATGCCTTGCGCACGCGCCAGGATATTGGGCAGCGAATAGACATCGGTCTTGAGCATCTTCAGCCAGCGGGCAATGCGGTAGCTGGCGGGTGCAACGCGGTAGCCGACCACCATCGGCCGCTTGGCCAGCATCGCCTCCAGCGTGGCGGTGCCGGAGGCGAGCAGCACTACATCGGCAGCCATCATCGCCTGGTGCGAGTGACCCTCCAGCAGCAGTGGTGCCGGCGTCTCCCACGGACCGTTGGCCAGCAGGGTGCGCAGCCGGGCATGCACCTGCGCGTTGGCGGCGGGGATCACGATGCGCAGGCCCGGCCGCGCGGCACCCACGCGTCGGGCCGCCTCGACAAAGGCGGCGCCAAAGCGGTCCAGTTCGGAAGGCCGGCTGCCGGGAAGCAGTGCGAGTACCGGAGCATCCTGCGGCAGCTGCAGCGCATCACGAGCGGCTGCGCGGTCGGACACCAGGGCGAAGCGATGGGCCAGGGGGTGGCCGACGAAGCGCGCATCCACCCCGTGGCGCGCGTAGATCGCAGGCTCCATCGGAAACAGGCACAGCACACGGTCGGCACTGCGGCCGATCCTGGCCGCGCGCTGCTCGCGCCAGGCCCACACCGAAGGGCTGACGTAATGCACGGTAGGCACGCCGGCCTGCTTAAGTCGCCGCTCCACGCCCAGGTTGAAATCGGGCGCGTCGATACCGACCACCACGGCAGGCCTTTCCCTGAGCAGACGGGCGACCAGGGACCAGCGCAGGCGAAGCAACCGCGGCAGGTGACGGACCACTTCGGCAAAGCCCATCACCGACAGTTCGCTGATGTCGTGCCACGACTCGAAACCCTCGGCGCGCATGCGCGGGCCGCCGATGCCGGCCAGGCGGGCGTGCGGATATCGTGCGCGCAGCGACCGGATCAGCTCCGCGCCCAGCTGGTCGCCCGAATCCTCGCCGGCGACCAGTACGATCAGCGGGCCGGATTCGGCTGCGTGGGATCGGGATTCGGCGGCAGGTGGTGTGGAGGCGTCAGGCATGGCGGACAGGGTAGGGCAAAACAGGGGGCGAGGCTTGAACGGGAGCTGCAGCGTGGCAGCTGTTCCCGGCCCAGGACCTCAGCGCGCCAGCGCGCGCTCGCTGCGGTCCAGGAACTCCAGCATCGCACGCACGTCCTCGCTGTCCCTGGCTTGCGCGGTCAGCTGTTCGCGCGCCTCGGGCAACGACAGGCCGGCCATGTAGAGGGTGCGATAGGCGCGCTTGATCGCCGAGATGCGCGGGGCATCGAATCCGCGACGCTTGAGGCCCTCGCTGTTGATGCCACGCGGGCGCCCGTGTTGCTCGTTCGCCATCATCACGAACGGCGGCACGTCCGAACCGACCAGGCAGCCCATGCCGATGAAGGCATGCGCACCGACCTTGCAGAACTGGTGTACGCCCGAGTAGCCGGAGAGGATCGTCCAGTCGCCGATTTCCACATGACCGGCCAGCGCGGAGTAGTTGGAGAACACCACGTGGTTGCCGATCTGGCAGTCGTGCGCGATGTGCACGTAGGCCAGCAGCCAGTTGTCGTCGCCGATGCGCGTGGCGCCGCCGCCATCGCCGGTGCCGCGGTTGACCGTGACGAATTCGCGGATCAGGTTGCGGTCGCCGATCACCAGTTCGGTGCGCTCGCCGGAGAACTTCTTGTCCTGCGGATCGCCGCCGAGCGATGCGAACTGGCTGACACGATTGTCGCGGCCAATGCGGGTGGGCCCTTCGATCACCACGTGCGGCCCGATCACCGTGCCATCGCCTATCACCACGTCGGCGCCGATCACGCTGAACGCGCCAATGCTGACGTGCTGGCCGATGACTGCGGATGGGTCGATCTGCGCGGTGGGGTGAATCATTTGTCGGACCTCGCCGCGCACATCAGGTCGCAGCAAGCCACTTCCTTGCCGTCGACCAGTGCGCGTGCCGCGAATATTCCCATGCCCCGCATCAGGCGCTTCATCCGGACCTCCATGCGTAACTGGTCGCCCGGGGACACCACCGCGCTGAAGCGGGCGTTGTCCACCTTGGCCAGATAGAACAACGCGCTGGAGTAATTGCCCTTCATGCGGCTGCTGAGCTGGGTGAGCAGCCCGGCCGCCTGGGCCATCGCCTCGATGATCAGCACGCCGGGCATGACCGGGTGGCCCGGAAAGTGGCCCTGGAAAAACGGCTCGTTGATGGTCACGTTCTTGATCGCCACGACGCTGACGTCCGGTTCGATCTCGATCACGCGGTCGACCAGCAGGAACGGGTAGCGATGCGGCAGCAGCTCCTGGATCTGCTCCACGTTCACCGGCAAGGTCACGATCGCGGTGTCTTCAGTCATTGTTGCTTTCCTTCTCCAGCGCCGACAGCCGGCGCACGTACTCGTCCAGATGCTTGAAGCGTGCGGCGTTGCGACGCCACTGCCGGTTTTCCTGCAATGCAGTTCCCGAGGAATACTCGCCCGGTTCGAGAATCGAGCTGGTCACCAGGCTCTTGGCGGTAATGGTAACCCGGTCGGCCAGTTGCAGATGCCCGAGCACGCCCGCATTTCCGCCGATCTGGCAATACCGCCCGATCCGGGCGCTGCCGGCGACGGCGGCGCATCCGGCCATGGCGGTGTGCGCGCCGATGTGGACGTTGTGTGCGATCTGTATCTGGTTGTCCAGCCGCACGTCCTCCTCCAGCACGGTGTCCTCCAGAGCGCCGCGGTCGATGGTGGTGTTGGCCCCGATCTCACAGTCATCGCCGATCCGAACGCCGCCGAGCTGGGGCAGCTTCACCCAACTGCCGTGCTCCGCGGCGGTACGGTCGAAGGCCAGGCCGAAGCCGTCCGAACCGATCACCGCGCCGGGGTGGATCAACACGCGCCGCCCCAGGCTGACCCGCGTGACCAGGGTGACCCGGGCCACCAGCCGGCATTGCTCGCCCACGGTGCAGCCATCGCCGACGATGCAGTGCGGCCCGAGCACGGCTCCGGCTCCGATGACCGCGCTCTCGCCGATCACGCAGCCCGGCCCGATGCTGGCGGTGGGATGCACGCGCGCCGTGTCGGCGACCACCGCGCTCGGGTGGCTGCCTGCAGGGGCGGCGGGCATGGGTTCGAACAGGGCTGCGATCCGGGCGTAGGCGACGTAGGGGTCGTCGGCAATCAGCGCGGTGGTCGGGCAGTCCTCCAGATTCGCCTGGCGCAGGATCACCGCGCCGGCGCGGGTGCTTGCCAGCTGTCCGGTGTATTTGCTGTTGGACAGGAAGCTCAGCTGACCGGCATGGGCGCCAGACAGGGTGCCGACCCCCTGGATCCGACGGCTGCCGTCGCCATGCACGGTCAGCCCGAAGCGTTCGGCGAGATCGGCCACCGTGTAGTTTTGCTCGCTCATGGGCACTCCGGTTACAGGCGCGCCATTGTAGGGCGTTCGCGTCGGCCGTGCCGCCAGGGCGAAAACGACGAAGCGCGGCCAGGCCGCGCTTCGTCACCGTCAACTGATCGAGACCGGCTTCAGAACTGGCTGCCGAAGGTGAACTGGATCCGCTCCTCGTAGTGGCGGTCGGCTGCGTTGGCGCGCAACGGCACCGCAAAGTTGATGATCAGCGGGCCGATCGGGGCCTGCCACTGCAGCGAGAGGCCGGTGGACGCGCGCAGATCCTTGGTGTTGAAGCTCTGGTAATCCTTGTACACGTTGCCGACATCGAAGAACCACGACACGCGGGCGGTGTTGACGTCCTTCAGGAACGGCAATGGCAGGAATACCTGGGCCGTGCCGAGTACCTTGAACGAGCCGCCGATCGGCTGGCCGTACCGGTAGTAGCCATCCGGGCAGAGCCCCCCGGCGGAGGGCACGCTGGTAGTGCCACCCACGCAGACCTTCGGACCGAGCGTGTTGTCCTGGTAACCGCGCACATCGCGCACGCCGCCGGCGTAGAAGTTCTCGTTGAACGGGAAGTCGTAGGGCTGGCCCTGCTGATAGTACCCGTCCGGATTGAGCGGGTTGCCGAAGGTCCGGCTATAGGTCTGGTTGCCGTAGGTCTTGCCGTAGCCGACCTCGCCATCGAGGTACAGCACGAAACCCTTGCCGATCGGCCAGTAGTGGTTGGCCTGGGTCATCAGCTTCCAGAACTGCACGGTGGATCCGGGCAGCGCGATATTGGTGGTGGCCGAGATCAGCCCGCCGTGGGTCGGCGCCCAGTAGCCATTGCGGGTGTCGTGGTTCCAGCCCAGCGTGGCGGTCCACGAGTGCATGGTGCGGTTGCCGATTGCGTTCTGGTAGTCGATCAGCGGCTGCGGGGTAATGCCGGCAAAGGTGTTGATCTTGTTGCTGGACAGTCCCAGCCCGACCCTGACTCCGTCGAACTCGGTGACGGGAATGCCGAGGTAGGAGGAAAAGGACTTGGTGCTGTTCTCGTAGTTGGCGAAATCGGTGTTGCCGTAATTGGTCTTGGAGTAGGTGCCGCTATAGCCGATACCCACGCCGCTGTCGGTGAGATACGGGTTGTAGTAGTTGGCGCTGACGCTGGAGTAGTAGGAGGCATGCTCGGCACTGACGCTGAAGCTGTCGCCGGTGCCCATGAAGTTCTTCTGCGATACCGAGGCGTTCAGGATCACGCCGGAGTACTGCGAGTAACCCACGCCGAACATCAGGCTGCCGGCGGACTGTTCTTCCACCTTCACGGTGACGTCCACCTGGTCCTGGGTACCCGGTACCCGCTGCTTGTCGATGTCCACGGTCTTGAAGTAGCCCAGCTGCTTCAGGCGGGTCTTGGACCGGTCCAGCGCCGCCTGCGAGTACCACGAGCCCTCGAGCTGGCGCATTTCGCGGCGCATCACGTCGTCCTCGGTCCGGGTGTTGCCCTGGAACACGATGCGACGGACATAGACGCGGCTGCCCGGTTCGATGAAGAAGGTCAGGTCGACCGTGCGCTTTTCCTTGTCCAGCTTCGGCACCGGGGTGACCTTGGCGTAGGCATATCCGATATTGGCCAGGATCGCCTTGATCGCGTTGGAGCTGGCCTCGACCGCGGCACGGTTGAAGGTGGCGCCCTTCTTCACATACACCAGGGCGCGCAGGCTGTCCTCGGGAAGCATCAGCTCACCGAGCAGGTGCACGTCCGAGACGGTATAGATCTCGCCTTCCTTGACGCTGGCCGCCACGTACATCGCACGCTTGTCCGGGGCGATCGTGACCTGGGTCGAGTCGACCGCGAAGTCCGCGTAACCGCGGTTCATGTAGTACGACTGCAGCTTTTCCAGATCACCGGAAAGCTTTTCGCGCGAGTACTGGTCGTTCTTGGAATACCAGGACATCAGGCCGGTGGTGTCCGACTCGAAGTCCTTGCGGATCTCCTTGTCGGTAAAGGCGGTGTTGCCGACGATGTTGATCGCCTTGATCCTGGCCGCCTTGCCCTCGTGGATCTCGATATCGATGGCCACCCGGTTGCGATCGAGCCGGGTCACGTGCGGATCGACCGAGACGTTGTACTTGCCCCGGTTGTAGTACTGGCGGATAAGCTCCTGCTGCACGCGATCGAGCGAGAGCCGGTCGAAGGTCTCGCCTTCACTCAGGCCGATCTCCTTGAGGCCCTTGAGCAGGTCCTTTTCCTTGATGTCCTTGTTGCCACGCATCGTCAGCTTGGCGATCGACGGGCGCTCGGTCACCTTGATCACCAGAATGTCGCCGTCGCGATCAAGTTCCACGTTGCTGAAGAACTTGGTCTGGTACAGGGCGCGGATCGCCTGTTGTGCCTCCTCCTCGGTCAACCGGTCGCCCTTGTTGATCGGCAGGTAGTTGTAGACCGTACCCGCGGTGATGCGGCTGAGGCCATCGATACGGATGTCGTTGACGACAAACGGCTCGAACGACGCCATCACGTTCGCGGAGAGGGAGGCAAGCAGGATCAGGGCGGCGATACGCTTCATCGTCGATTCCGGTGGATTAATGCGATGAGGCGGCACGACGGGCCACCCCTACCATGAGCTTGAAGCCGGCAACTGCCCGGTTTCGGAAAACGTCCGCCGGACGCGGCCGGCGGTGGATTGCACGGGCGCCATCAGGCGCCCTGGTCGAGATCCGGGCGCGCACCCGGGCGGATCGGGCGGCCACTGGGCGGCGGGGGATGCTCGCAGCGGACGTCACGAAGGCAGGATGCGGTGGATATCGTTGTAGAAAGCCAGCCCCATCAGGGTGAACAGGAAGGCCAGACCGATGTATTGACCGGCGATCATGGTGCGTTCGCTTACCGGACTGCCCTTGACCAACTCGATAAGGTAATACAGCAGGTGGCCGCCGTCCAAGACGGGGATCGGCAACAGGTTGAGGATCGCCAGGCTCAACGAGACCATCGCCAGGAAGTTCAGGAACCAGGCCGGTCCCATGCTGGCCGATGCGTTGGCGACCTGGGCGATGCCGATCACGCCGGACAGGTTGCGGGTGGAAGCGTGGCCGCTGACCATCTCGCCGATCATGTGGAAGGTCTGCGCCGCGCTGTTGCCGGTGGCGCTGAGCGAGGCGCCCAGCGCAGCCACCGGACCGAAGCGCTGCACCGCCGACTCCACCGGGGCAGCCGAGACGCCGATGATCCACCCGGCGGGCTGGCCCTGCAGCGATTCGTAGCGGGCGGTGATCGGCAGCTCGACACGCTGGCCGCCGCGTTGCACCAGCACGCTGAGCCGGGGCGAGCGGGCAGCCTGTTCGGGTACCAGCTCCTGGAACCGGCCGTAGTCGGCCACCGGCTGCCCATTGACGCTGAGGATGCGGTCGCCCGGCTTCATGCCGGCCTGGGCGGCCGGCTCGTTCGGCAGCACCCTGCCGGCGATCGCCGGCGGCGGGTTGAGCCGCAGGCCCAGGGTGTCCAGATATTGGCCCACGTCCTTGCCGGGCGGCAGCCGGTCCAGCGCAAGCGTCAGCTGGCGCCGTTGGCCGCTGGCCGTCTGTACCGCCAGCGGCAGCGGCTCGCGCCCGAGAAGGCCGGTGGCGATCTCGTTCATCGCATCGGTCCAGGTGGCGACCGGGCGCCCGCCGACCCGCAGCAGACGATCGCCCGGGTGAATGCCGGCCTCGGCGGCCAGGCTGTGCGGGGTGGCGGTTACCACCGGAGCCGCATCCGGACGCCCCAGCATGAACATCGCCCAGAACGCGACCACCGTGAACAGCAGGTTGAAGCCCGGTCCCGCGGCGACGATCGCGATACGCTTCCACACGCTCTTGCCGGTGAACTCCTGCTCGCGGTCGGCCGGGTCCACCTCGCCCTCGCGCGCATCGAGCATCTTCACGTAACCGCCCAGAGGGATCATCGCCACCTGGTACTCGGTGCCGTCGCGGCCGGTGCGCTTCCACAGGGCGCGGCCGAAGCCGACCGAGAAGCGAAGCACCTTCACGCCACAGCGCCGAGCGACCCAGTAGTGGCCGAACTCGTGGAAAGTCACCAGTACGCCGAGCGTCACCAGCAGCCAGAAAATTGAGCCGAAGAAGGGATTCATCAAATAGCGCTATTGAGGATACCGGGAGCTTATCAGCAAGCCTTGCGCAGGATGCGCCGGGCGGCCTGTCGGGCCAGCCCGTCACGTTCGCACAAGGTCGGGATATCGACCACAGCCTGGCCCGGCAGTTCCGTCAGCACGCCTTCGACCACGTCGGGGATCGACAGGAAGGGCAGCGTACCGGCCAGAAAAGCGTCCACCGCGACCTCGTTGGCCGCGTTCAGGATCGCCGGCGCGTCGCCGCCGGCATGCAGCGCCTGGAATGCCAGTGCCAGGCAGCGGAAGGTGTCCAGGTCCGGCGCCTCGAATGCCAGCGGGGCGTGGCGCGCCAGGTCCAGCGGGGCCACGCCGGCGTCGATCCGCTCAGGCCAGCCCAGCGCGTGGGCGATCGCCGTGCGCATGTCCGGGTTGCCCAGTTGCGCCAGCACCGAGCCATCGGCGTATTCCACCATCGAGTGGACCAGGCTCTGCGGGTGCACCAGCACCTCGATCGCGCTGGCCGGCGCCTCGAACAGGTGATGCGCCTCGATGACCTCCAGGCCCTTGTTCATCAGCGTGGCCGAGTCCACGGAGATCTTGCGCCCCATCACCCAGTTGGGGTGCTTGCAGGCCTGGTCCGGAGTGATGCCGGCCAGTTCGGCGCGGCTACGCCCGCGGAACGGGCCGCCGGACGCAGTCAGGATCAGCCTGCGCACGCCGCTGCGGCCCAGGTCGGGGCGACCGCCCGGCAGGCACTGGAAGATCGCGTTGTGCTCGGAGTCGACCGGGATCAGCTCGCCACCGCCTTCGCGCAGGGCGGCCAGCAGCAGCGGGCCGGCCATCACCACCGACTCCTTGTTGGCCAGCAGCAGGCGCTTGCCGGCGCGTGCTGCGGCAAGGGTGGAGTCCAGCCCGGCCGCGCCCACGATCGCCGCCACCACGGTGTCGCACAACGACCCGGCCGCGGCGGCGGTGATCGCCTCGTCGCCACCGGCGACCTCGCAGCGTACACCGGCCTCGGCCAGTCGCCGGGCCAGCTCGCCCTCCAGTGAGCGGTCGGCGATGACTGCCAGTTGCGGCCGATGCAGCGCACACAGTTGCACCAGGCCGTCCACGTTGCGGTGGGCCGTGAGCACGCTGGCCCGGAACCGGTCCGGATGGCGGCCGATCACATCCAGCGTGCTGCCGCCGATCGAACCGGTGGCGCCAAGGACGGCAACCTGGCGAGTCATGGCTCAAGCCCGCCGGCGGGACCGGGGGTCCGGAACGAAGCGACCTGCATGCTCACAACCCCAGCACCCACAGTCCCAACGCAAACACCGGCAGCGCCGCGAACACGCTGTCCAGGCGGTCCATCAGGCCGCCGTGGCCGGGGAAAAAGCGGCCGGAGTCCTTGACCTGGGCGTGGCGCTTCATGAGGCTTTCGATCAGATCGCCCACCATCGAGGCGGCAACGGTGACCACCGCCACGGCCAGCAGCCCGATCAGCCGCGCGTCGCGCACCCCGAGCAACCAGCCGCCGATGCCCACCACCAGGGCGCCGGCGACCACGGCGCCATAGACGCCTGCCCAGGTCTTGCCCGGGCTGATCTGCGGTGCCAGCTTGCGACGCCCGAAGAAGCGGCCGCTGAAGTAGGCGCCGATGTCGGCGGCCCAGACGATCGCCAGCGACAGGAAGGTCCACCACTGGCCGTGGTTCGGGTTGCGGTGGATCATCAGCAGGGCGGTCCACGCCGGGAAGATCACGAACACGCCGGCCAGCAGTTTCAGGTTGCGGTTTTCCGGGGTGGGCGCGGCGGCGAAGGCGAAATGGCGCAGCCACAGCGCGGCCAGCAGCCACCAGGCCGCGCCGAGCAGGGTCAGCAGTGGCCAGGCGAAGGTGTCCTGCAGCCACCACAGTGCACCGAAGGCGACCAGGGCGATGGCCAGCAGGCCGGCGCGCAGCGGGTGGTCGCGCAGTCCGGACAGGCGCGTCCACTCCCACAGCGCCGCCAGGAACGCCATCGCCACCAGCAGTGCGAACAGCCAGGTCCAGGCCGGCGGCAGCAGGATCGCAAGCACCACCAGCGGGGCGGCTACCAGCGCGGTCAATGTTCGTTGCAGCAGCATCAGCTTTCCTGGTGTGGGGTGGCATCGACGAGCTGGTCGCCGGTGCGGCCGAAGCGGCGCTCTCGGCGGGCGAAATCCTCGATCGCCAGGCGCAGGCTGGCCTGGTCGAAGTCCGGCCACAGGGTATCGGTGAAATACAGCTCCGCATAGGCGACCTGCCACAGCAGGAAGTTGCTGATGCGGTGCTCGCCGCCGGTGCGGATGAACAGGTCCAGCGGTGGCAGGTCGGCCAGTTGCGCATGACGATCGAGCTCGGCTTCGTCGATCTGCTCGACCCGCAGCTCGCCACGCGCCACGGCCGCGGCCGCCGCACGGGCCGTCTGCACGATGTCCCAGCGGCCACCGTAATTGACCGCCACGCTCAGGTGCAGCTGGTCGTTGTCGGCGGTGCGGTCCATGGCCGCAAGCATGCGCTCGCGCAGCCCGTGGGCAAAACGATCCAGGTCGCCGATGAAACGCAGGCGGACGCCCTGCTCGTGCAGTTCGTCGACTTCCTTGTCCAGCGCGCGCAGGAACAGCTCCATCAGCGCGCCGACTTCGTCCTGCGGACGTTGCCAGTTCTCGCTGGAGAAGGCGAACAGGGTCAATGCCCGCACCCGCTCCCGCAGGCAGCCCTCGACTACCTCGCGCACCGCCTTGCGGCCGGCATGATGGCCGAAGCTGCGGGGGCGGTGGCGCGCCTTGGCCCAACGTCCGTTGCCGTCCATCACGATGGCGATGTGACGGGGCACCAGCAGCGCAACCTTGGCGTCGTTCCTACTCATCGGGCGGGCGCCTTGCCCGGGCAGGGCAAGTCGTGCAGGCAGCGGCCTGCACGACCCCGATGCCGTGATCGGGCGCGGTGGTGATGCCGCGAGCGCGCATGACGGTCATCAGACCGCCATGAGCTCGTCTTCCTTGTGCTTGACCACATTGTCCACTTCCTTGACGTGGCGGTCGGTCAGCTTCTGGATCTCGTCGTCGGCACGGCGCTCGTCGTCCTCGGTGATCAGCTTCTCCTTGAGCAGGTCCTTGACCTGCTGCAGGGCGTCGCGGCGCACGTTGCGGATGGCGATCTTGGCTTCCTCGCCCTCGTGGGCGACGTGCTTGGCCAGTTCGCGGCGGCGGTCCTCGGTCAGCGGCGGCATGTTCAGGCGGATCACGGTGCCGGCGGTGTTCGGGGTGATGCCGAGGTCCGAGGCCATGAGCGCCTTCTCGATCGGCGCGACCAGGCTTTTCTCGAACGGCGTGATCAGGATCGAGCGGGCGTCGGCCAGGCTGACCGAGGCGACCTGGTTCAGCGGCATGTCCGAGCCGTAGTAGGGCACCTTGATGCCTTCGACCAGCGCGGTGCTGGCGCGGCCGGTACGCAGGCGGGTCAGGCTGTGCTTGAGCGAGTCGATGCTCTTGCCCATGCGGGTCTGGGCATCGTTCTTGATGTCGTTGATCATGGAGCGGTTTCCGGTGAGCCTGGCAAGCGGCGAATTATAGCAGCGCTGTCCGGTCGCACCGCGTGCGCCGGTGCACGCCCGAACGGCCGGCCGCCAGCGCAGCGTTCCGCCCCGGGGCGAAAGCTGCGGCCGTGCGCGGACGGTTGCCGCAGTTCATGGGGCCGGCCGTTTGCCGGCGGCCCGGTGGCGGGTGCCGGTCGACTCAGCGGGCGTCGACCAGGGTGCCGACCGGCTCGCCGCGCATGATGCGCATCAGGTTGCCCGGTACGGTCATGTCGTAGATGCGCATCGGCAGCGCGTGGTCGCGGCACAGCGCGATCGCGGCGGTATCCATTACCGCCAGCTTGCGCTCGATCACCTGGTCGTAGTTCAGGTGGTCGTAGCGCACCGCGTCGCTGTGCTTGGCCGGGTCGCCGGTGTAGACGCCATCGACCTTGGTCGCCTTCAGCAGCACGTCCGCGCCGATCTCGACGGCGCGCAGGGCGGCTGCCGAATCGGTGGTGAAGAACGGGTTGCCGGTGCCGGCGGCGAACAGCACGATGCGGCCCTTCTCGATATGCCGGATCGCGCGGCGGCGGATGAAATCCTCGGCCACGTCGTGGATCTGGATCGCGCTCATCACGCGGGCGAAGCCGCCGCGCTTCTCGATCGCGTCCTGCATGGCCAGCGCGTTCATCACCGTGGCCAGCATGCCCATGTGGTCGCCGGTGACCCGATCCATGCCGGCCGCCGCCAGGCCCGCGCCGCGGAAGATGTTGCCGCCACCGATGACCACGCCGACCTGGATCCCGGCGCGCTGGACCTCGATGATCTCGTCGGCCAGCCGGCCGATCACCTTCGGGTCGATGCCGTAGTCGGCCTCGCCCATCAGGGCCTCGCCGGAGAGCTTGAGCAGGATGCGTTGATACTTGTGCGAGTCGCTCATGAGGATTCCGGATGTGGTGGGCCAAACCGGCGCATTGTAACCGAGGCGGGCCACGGAGTCAGGCCGGATGTGTCGCTGGGCGAACGCGCGAGCGGCTCAGGGTTCGGCGACAAGTTCGCCTGGATCCGCCGCGCCAGCGTCGCGGTGTCGAACGGCTTGATCACCAGCTGCATGCCCGGCCCGAGGAAGCCACCGGGGCGTGTCGCCTCGTCGGCATAGCCGGTCATGAACAGCACCTTCAGTTGCGGCCGGCCCTGCCGCGCCAGTTCGGCCATCTGCCGGCCGTTCAGGCCGGGCAGTCCGATATCGCAGACCAGCAGGTCGATGTGCGCATCCGATTGCAGCACGCCAGACCCGCCTTGCCGTCGGCTGCCTGCAAGGTGACATAGCCGGCCTGCTGCAGCACGTCGACGACCACCGAGCGCACCACCGCATCGTCCTCGACCACCAGCACCACCTCGCTGGCGCCGGCTGGCGCAGCCGGGGCAGGGGGCGCATGGGTGTCGGCCGGAGCCGGTACGTCCTCATGTCGTGGCAGGTACAGCAGGACGCGTGTGCCGCCGCCCGGCGTGCTCTGGATGTTGCAGCAGCCGTCGGACTGGTGGGCGAATCCATGCACCATCGAGAGCCCCAAGCCGGTGCCCTGGCCGGCCGGTTTGGTCGTGTAGAACGGGTCGAACGCCCGCTCGACCTCCGCTTCGGTCATGCCGCCGCCGGTATCGGCCACTTCGATACAGACATACTCGCCCGGCCGCAGGCTTTTGCCTGGCAGCGGCATGTCCGACCCCACGTGGCGCGAGCGGATGGTCAGGGTGCCGCCCTCGGGCATCGCGTCGCGGGCGTTGATGGAAAGATTCAACAGCGCGCTTTCGAGCTGGTTGGGGTCGCACAGCGTGCTCGCCAGATCGGTTCCCAGGTCGAACTCCACCTTGACCTGCTCACCCATCGTGCGCCGCAGCAGCTCCTCCATGGAGCGGATCAGGGGGTTGACCCGCACCGGGCGGGGATCGAGGGGCTGTTTGCGCGAAAAGGCCAGAAGCCGGTGGATCATCGCGGCCGCGCGTTTTGCCGAGCCCAATGCCCCGTCGATGAAGCGACCCAGGTCGTCGGTCTGCTGCTTGCCGATCCGCCACTGGACCAGATCCAGCGAACCGATGATTCCCTGCAGCAGGTTGTTGAAGTCATGGGCGATGCCGCCGGTGAGCTGGCCGACCGCCTCCATCTTTTGAGCCTGTCGCAGTTGCGCATCGATCAGCAGCTTTTCGGTCAGGTCGCGTATGAACATGTTCAGCACATCGCCGCTGGGCAGGTGCAGCGTGCTCATGCCCAGCTCCACGGTGATCGGGCTGCCGTCGCGCCGCAGGATCTCCACCTGGCGGGTGTGGCCCGTGGTGCCGGGGCGTCCGACCGCGGGCAGGTGCTCCAGCCGGTGACCGTCGCTGGCGGCGACGAGACGGTTCAGCGGCTGCCCCAGCGCCTCGGCGCGGGACCAGCCAAGCATGGCCTCGGCGCGTGGGTTCCACTCCACCACACTGCCGGTGGCATCGATCTGCGCAAAGCCGTCCAGGGCCGTGTCGATGACCCCGCGTGAGCGCTGCTCGCTTTCCAGGCGTGCCAGCTCGGCCACCTTCCGTTCGGTGACGTCGCGGGTGATCTTGGCGAAACCCACCAGTTGGTCGCGGTCATAGACCGGATCGATCACCACGTTGGCCCAGAACCTGGTGCCGTCCTTGCGCACGCGCCAGCCCTCGGCCTCGAAGCGACCTTCGGTGCGTGCCTGCGCCAGTGCTGACTGCGGAATGCCGGCGGCCCGGTCCTTCGGCGAGTAGAACAGAGAGAAATGCCGCCCGATCACCTCATTCGCGCCGTAGCCCTTGATGCGCTCTGCTCCGGCGTTCCAGCTTGTGACCCGGCCGGAGAGGTCCAGCATGTAGATGGCGTAGTCGGTGACGCTGCCGACCAGCAGCGAGAAATTCCGCTCGCTGCGGCGGAGTTGTTCCGCGCTGGCTTCAGCAGCCCGGGTGCGCTCGGCGATGCGTTGTTCCAGCGTGTCGTTGAGCTCCTGCAGGGCCTGCTCGGCCTGCTTGAGCTGGGTCACTTCCACCAGCATGTTCACCGCGCCTATCAACTGCCCGTCGGCGTCGAAGAGGGGGCTGGGGTGTGCCAGGAACCATGCGCGGCTGCCGTCCGGCCGCTCGGCGACAACTTCGACTCCACGCAGCGGCCGGCCCTCGCGCAGCGCAATCGCCATGGGGCATTGCTCGTAGGGCATCGCAGAGCCGTCAGGGTGGAACAGGTTCCAGGTGTCCGCCCAGCGATCCCCCAGCGTGGGACGGCAGCCGGCCAGCTCCACGGCCGCTTCGTTGTAGAACGTGATGCGACCGTCGCTGTCGGTGGTGAATACGGCCACCGGCAGGGCGTGCAGCAATTCCCGTGACTGTTGATCGCGTGCCTGCAGCTCGTTGTTGAGGCGGCGCTGCTCGGTTACGTCGTGGATCAACCAACGAGAGCTGCCGCCCGCATCGTCGGCCAGGGCGCCGCAACTGATCTGGACCGAGCGGACCGAGCCGTCGCGCGCCCGCAGTTGCGCGGGGAACCGGTCCAGCGGTTGACCGGCGTCCAACGTGGCGAGCAGGGCATCGGTGTTGTGCGGATCGACATGGAACGCCTGGACGTGGCGACCGACGTATTCGTTCCGGCGGTAACCGAGCAGGTCCAGCAAGGCCTGGTTGGCGGCCAGGATCGAACCGTCGCGGCCGACCCGCTGCAACGCGATGCCAGCGTCGTCCCGGTCCAGCAGCGCTTCGTCTTCCCAGCGTCGAAAGCTGCTGATCACTGCAGTGACCGCGCCGTCGCGGCCCTTGACCGGGGCACAGGAGGCCAGCAGGCGCACGGCGGGGCCATCAGACTGTTGCAAGGTCACTGGCAGGTGGTTCATCGGCTCGCCGTTGCGCAGCACGATCACCTGCGGGCTTTCGGTGCCATCGGGCAGGGTGCAGTCGGCAAAGGGGTCGAACGGCGCGTCATCGGGTCGGACATGTCCAACCGCCGCGGGCCACAGCCTGGCGGCGCGCCGGTTGTGGCCCAACAGCCTGCCGCTCGCATCGACGATGCAAACGGCCATCGGCAGCGCCTCGAGCAAGTCCTGGTGGTCCAGCAGGGAGGCGAGCGGGTGGGCGAGTGTCGGTAGGTCCTGCGCAGGTCTGCCTTCAGCCATGGTTGCTCCGGCGATGTCCGCGGACGAGGACATCAGGTTCGCTCCGTCCGCATGTATCACCCCTGACGGGGTGTTCAGGCAGGGCAGCGGCGGCCGTGTTCCGTTCAGCCCGCAGTTTACGACGACATCCGACCGGCCAGCAGGCAGGCTGACCAAGAATGAAAAAGGCCGCGGAAATCCGCGGCCCTCTTCGGGTACAGCCGATGGTGCGGTGAATCAGGCCAGGCCGGCCTGCTTCATCACCTCGGCGTGGAAGTCCTCTTCGACCTTCTCGATGCCTTCGCCGACCGCCAGGCGGGCCACCGACTGCACGTCGGCGCCTTCCTTCTTCAGCGCTTCGGCCACCGTCATGTTGGTGTCCAGCACGTACGGCTGGCCCAGCAGGGTGACTTCGGAAACGATCTTCTGGATCTTGCCGGAGATGATCTTCTCCAGGATCTCGGCCGGCTTGGCCTTGTCCTTGTCGGACATCTGGCTGAGCGCGATTTCCTTTTCCTTGGCCAGGAAGTCGGCCGGCACGTCCTCGGCGCGGATGTGCGCCGGATTCATCGCCGCCACGTGCATGGCGATGCCCTTGGCCAGCTCGTCGGAGCCGCCGCTGAGCGCCACCAGCACGCCGATGCGGCCGCCGTGGATGTAGCTGCCGATGGTGCCGTCGGACTCCACGCGGGCCATGCGGCGCACGTCGATCTTCTCGCCGATGGTGGCGATCAGGGCCTTGGCGGCCTCCTCGACGTTGCTGGCACCCGGGTAGGCGGCGGCCTTGAGCGCTTCGACGTCGTTGACGCCGCTGTTGAGGGCGACCTCGGCGACGTTGTCGCTGAACTTCAGGAAGCTGGAGTCCTTGGCGACGAAGTCGGTCTCGCAGTTGATCTCGACCAGCACCGCCTTGCCGGCGTCCTGCGCGGCCACGATACGGCCTTCGGCCGCCACGCGGCTGGCCTTCTTGTCGGCCTTGGCCAGGCCGGACTTGCGCAGCCACTCCATGGCGACGTCGATGTCACCGTTGTTCTCGACCAGTGCCTTCTTGCATTCCATCATGCCGGCGCCGGAACGCTCGCGCAGTTCCTTCACCATCTGTGCGGAGATATTGCTCATCGGTATTCCTCGATCCTGGGGTGCATGGCGACGCGGTCGCCATGCACGTGAAGCGTAAAAGGCTTACTCGGCGGTGGCGCGCGGACCGCGGGCACCGCGCGGGGCGCCGGCGCCCTTCTTGGCGGGGGCGCGACGCGGGGCGGGCTTGCGCTCGTCCTTGCCGACCGGGTTGCCTTCCTCGTCGAGCTCGACGAATTCGTTGGCGTCACCCTGGGCGGCGTCCGGCGCGGCGGCCTTGCCTTCCAGGATCGCGTCGGCGGCGGCGCGGGCGTACAGCTGGATGGCGCGGATCGCGTCGTCGTTGCCCGGGATGGCGTAGTCGACCAGCTCCGGGTTGTAGTTGGTGTCGACCACCGCGATCACCGGAATGCCGAGCTTCTTGGCTTCCTGCACGGCGATGTCCTCGTGGCCGATATCGATCACGAACAGCGCGTCGGGCAGGCGGTTCATGTTCTTGATGCCGCCGAGCGAGTTCTCCAGCTTCTCGCGCTCGCGACGACGGGCCAGCACTTCGTGCTTGACCAGCTTGTCGAAGCTGCCATCGGTCTCGGCGGCTTCCAGTTCCTTCAGGCGGGCGACCGACTGCTTGACGGTGCGGAAGTTGGTCAGCATGCCGCCGAGCCAGCGCGCGGTGACGAAGGGCATGCCGGCGCGTGCGGCTTCCTCGGCCAGCGGCTCACGGGCGGAGCGCTTGGTGCCGACGAACAGGATGGTGCCGCGCTTCTGCGCCAGGCCCGACAGGTAGTTCATCGCGTCGATGAACAGCGGCAGGGTCTTTTCGAGGTTGACGATATGGATCTTGCCGCGCGCACCGAAGATGTACGGGGCCATCTTCGGGTTCCAGTAACGGGTCTGGTGACCGAAATGGACGCCGGCTTCGAGCATCTGGCGCATGGTGACTTGGGCCATGGGATATCACTCCTGGTTGGATCCTTGGACGGATCCGGGGGTTGGGACCTCCACGTATCCCCGGCTTCGACCGCGACAGGCCCGTTTTTGTGATGGGCTGGCCGCGGCACCCCGAAGACGGTGCCGATACGTGTGTGGCGTTGGTTTTGGGCTTGTACCGCAGCGCGGTTACAATTCCCGTTCGCTTTGCGGAAGGACGGCGTGAAAACACCCCCTGCGGTCCGCAAAACTCCGAAATTGTAGCCGGTCATCCGGCGAGGCGGCAAGTTGCGGTCGGTTTCCATCGAACCGGCCCGCTGGCGCCGTCACTTGAGTGAGACACATGGCCATCACCCTGAAAACTCCCGCCGACCTCGAAGGCATGCGCGTGGCCGGCAAGCTGGCTGCCGAAGTGCTTGCCATGCTCAAGGAGCACGTCAAACCCGGCGTCACCACCGAAGAGCTCGACCGGCTCGCCTACGAGCACATCGTCAACGTGCAGAAGGCGATCCCGGCCAACGTGGGCTATCACGGCTTCACCAAGACCCTGTGCACCTCGGTCAACCACGTCATCTGCCACGGCATCCCCAGCCCCGGCAAGGTGCTCAAGGACGGCGACATCGTCAATCTGGACGTCACCGTGATCAAGGACGGCTGGCACGGTGACACCAGCCGCATGTACTACGTCGGCACTCCGTCGGTGCTGGCAAGGCGGCTGGTGGAAACCACCCACGAGGCGATGATGAAGGGCATCGAGGCGGTGCGCCCGGGCGCCACCCTGGGCGACATCGGCCACGCCATCCAGAAGCATGCCGAGGCCGCCGGATTCTCGGTGGTGCGCGAGTATTGCGGACACGGCATCGGCAAGGTCTACCACGATGAGCCGCAGGTGCTGCATTACGGCAAGCCCGACACCGGCGTCGAGCTCAAGGAGGGCATGACCTTCACCATCGAGCCGATGATCAACGCCGGCAAGCCGCAGACCCGACAACTGCCGGACGGCTGGACCGTGGTGACCAAGGACCACTCGCTGTCGGCGCAGTGGGAGCACACCCTGGCGGTCACCGCCGACGGCTTCGAGATCCTCACGCCCTGGCCTGACGCGGAATAGGCGCGGCCTGATTGCGGAGCGACGGTGGAGCCGTCGCACCGCCGCTCGATGCGGTCAAGGGTCTTGCAGGGCGGGGTTTCAGGCCGCCAGTGGGGTGTGGCGTCGGCGGGCACGATGGACTCAAGCCTGCCGCGAGCTGGCCCGTGACCCAGCGTCGCCCGGATCCAACGGCCACATCGCGATGTCTAGCAGGCGGGCTTCAGCCCACCAGCCCCACCTGGTCATCCCGGCGAGGGCAGGGACTTGCAGCTTGGTCGCTTGGTCGGATCGGGTGCCCGACCACATTGGGCCACTCACGCGGATCGTGGCATCGGTTCGGCCGCAGCTCGACGCGGGTCGGGCACGGTCGGCCCAGGCTGTAAGCTGTGCCGACCTGTCACCACAACCCGGGACGCCGTGTCCGTCGAGCTTGTTCGAGCCTTCTTGCCGCCCCTGCCGCGCCTGCCACCGGCGGTGCCGCGCTCGGGCGTCTCGGTGGAAGCGCGACGCGCGCTGCGCCAGCTGCTGGGTGACATCGACCGTGGCCTGACCGTGGCCTTTCGCGGAGGCGGCGACGCCAGCGAACTGGCTCGCCGGCGCAGCGAGTCGGTGCAACGCGTGGTCGTGCACGTGTGGACCGCCTGCCTGGGCGAGGTGCAGGGCGCGGCTTTGTTCGCGGTGGGCGGGTTCGGCCGCGGGTTGCTGTTTCCGCATTCGGACGTGGACCTGTTGGCGCTGGTCGAGGCCGCCGACGCGGCCCGGCTGCGTGCGCTGGAGCAATGCTTCGCCACGCTGTGGGACATCGGCCTGAAGGTGGGCCACGCCGTGCGCGATCCGGCGCAGTGTCGCAGCCTGGCCGCCCAGGACGCCAGCGTGTTCACCAGCCTGCTCGACGCGCGTCGGCTTGCCGGCGACCCCGCACTGAACCGGGCCCTGGGCGAGATCGTGGACGACACCGCACTGTGGCCGCCGGCCGACTATCTGGCCGCGCGACTGGCCGAGCGCGACGCACGCCACGCGCGCTACGACGACACCGCCTACAACCTGGAGCCGAATCTCAAGGACGGTCCCGGTGGCTTGCGCACGCTCGATTCGTTGCGCTGGCTGGGCCGCCGGCTGGCGTATGCCGGGGACTTCGCCGGCATGGTCGAGGCCGGTCTGCTCGATCCGGCCGAGCGGGCCACCCTGGAGCAGGCGGAGGCGATGCTGCGGCGCTACCGTTACGCACTGCACCTGGAGGCCGGGCGACCGGAGGAGCGCCTGCTGTTCGATTACCAGCGCGCGCTGGCCGAGCGCCTGGGCTTCGCCGACGAACACGAGAAGAACCTTGGCGTGGAGCAGTTCATGCAGGGCTACTACCGGGCCGCCAGCCAGGTGGAGCGGCTCGGCGTGCAGATTGTCGAGCGCTTCGAGGAACTGCTCGAGCCACCCAGCGTGAACCGCCCGGTCGGAGACGATTTTGCGCAGATCGGTAGACGTATCGCTGCGCGCGAGCCGGAGCTGTTCATGCGCCGGCCGGCCGCGCTGGTGGAGATTTTCCTGGTCCGGCTGGACCAGCCGACGCTGATCGGCTTCACCGCCGAGACCATGCGCCGGATCCACCAGGCGACCGCCGTGCATGGCACCACGCTGGCCGACGACCCGGACACGCTGGCGGCGTTCCTGCGCCTGCTTCGTCGCGGCGCGCCGGCGGTCGATGCGTTGTGGCGGATGAACCGGCATGGCCTGCTGGCGGCGATCCTGCCGGCCTTCGGCAAGGTGTTCGGGCGCATGCAGTACGACCTGTTCCACGTCTACACGGTGGACGAGCATACCCTGCGCGTGCTGCGCAACATCGCGCGCTTCGCCACGCCGGCGGCGCAGCCCCGAGTTTGCGCTTGCCTGCGAGATCTGGCCGACCCTGGACCGGCCCGAGCTGTTGCTGCTGGCTGGCCTGTTCCACGACATCGCCAAAGGCCGCGGCGGCGATCACTCGGAGCTGGGCGAGCACGACGCGCGCGCATTCTGCGCCAGGCTGGGATTGTCCGCCTGACGACATCGAAACGGTGGCCTGGCTGGTGCGCTGGCACCTGTTGATGAGCATGACCGCGCAGCGCCAGGACATCACCGATCCGGAAGTGGTGCATCGCTTCGCCGAACAACGTCGGCAACCGCGACCGGCTGGGGCGGCTGTATCTGCTCACCGTGGCCGACATCATCGGCACCAGTCCGCGGCTGTGGAATGCGTGGAAGGATCGACTGCTGGCCGATCTGTACAACGCTACCCGCTACGCGCTGCGCAGCGACGTGGCGATGCCGCGCGACGCCGACGCAGCGAATCGCCGAATGCCGCACCTGGGCCATGGCGCTGCTGCAATGCCGATGGCTTCGCAGCGGCCACGGTGGAGCGGGTCTGGGCCGATTTTCCCGCACTCAGCTTCCTGCGCCACCGGCCCGAGCAGGTGGCCTGGCAGACCGCGGCGATCCTGCGCACCGGAGGCGAGTTGCCGCTGGTGGAAGTGCACCCGCAGTCGATCCGCGGCACCACCGAGCTGTTCATCTACACGCCGGACCGCGACGGCCTGTTCGCCACGGTCACCGCCATGCTCGACCGGCTGCGCTTCTCGGTGATGGAGGCGCGCATCCTGAGTTCACCCACCGGCATGGCGCTGGACACCTTTCTGCTGCTGGAGGCCGACAGCCAGCAGCCGGCGTCGCCGGCGCGCGCGGCCGAGCTGCAGCAGCGGCTGCAGCGCGCGCTGGCTCAGTCGGCGCCGGTGTATCCGGCCAAGCGCGGCTTGTCGCGCCACCTCAAGCATTTCCAGATGCCGCCACGAATCAGTTTCCACGCCGCTGGAGAACGCACCCAGCTGGCGCTGGTGTGCACCGACCGGCCAGGGCTGCTGGCCGCGGTGGCCCGGGTCATGCTGGAAACCGGCGTGCGTGTGCACGATGCGCGCATCGCCACCTTCGGCGAACGGGTGGAAGACTTCTTCCAGCTGACCGGCGGCGAGGGCGGTCCGCTGGACGATGCGCAGCAGGCGCATCTGCTGCGGACGCTGCAGCAGCGGATCGGCCCGGTCCCGGGCGTGGGGCAGCGTCCCCCGTCCGGTTGATCGTCACGGCCACGACGAGACGCATGGGCGTTCCGTGGCCAGCATGCGTGGTGACCGACGGATCGGGGCGGCCGGGCTCTGGCCGCCGTCCGCGCCGCCGTGTCGGTACCGGGACGTGAACCGGGCTGCGAGCAACCCATCGCCGCCAAAGCGTACGATTGCCCGCCGCACGAATGGTCGGCGCGCTGCACGCGGCGCGGCGCGTCCGGCGGGCACCACGGAAGCACGGACGTGGCACAGCAGGTGATCCTTCGTCGTCGACCCCCGATGGCTCAGTCGCCCGCAGGGCCGGGGCCGCGCAGGGCCGGGCGCAGGCCGGCTCTAGCAGGATGCATCCGAGCCCCACAGCGCCTCCATGCCCATCTCCAGCTGCAGGTCGTCGAGGCTCACCACCTCGGCGATGGCGTGCTCCGGAACGTCGCCGCGCCGCCGGATCGGCGCGCCGGTGCGCAACCCGTCCCGGGTGGTGATCGACGCCACCCTTGGCGACTGGCCATGCAGGCCGCGATGGGTCACCACCGCCACGCTGCCGTTGCGCAGCCTTACTCCGGTGCCGGGCGGATAGACGCCCATCGTCTTGATGAATTGCGCGGCCATGCGCTCGTCCACCGCCATGCCCTCGTTGAGATAAAGCCAGCGCAGCGCCACGGTCGGCAGCAGCGGTGGGCGGTAGTCCCGCCCCGAAACTCTCGCGCAATAGACATCGGTCAGCGAAAGCAGTCGCGTCGGCGTCGTGATCGCTTCGCCGCGGATGCCGGCCGGATAGCCGCTGCCGTCGGCGCGCTCGTGATGGTCGCGCACCATCGCCAGCCAGAGTGGATCGTCCACGCCCAGCGCGCGCAGCATGGTCACGCCCCGCTCGCAGTGGTTGCGTACGGCGCTGTGCTGCAGGTGATCCAGTGGCCCGTCGCGCGATTGCAGCTGTTGCTGCAACTCCACCATGCCGATGTTCATGGTCAGGGCGGCAGCGACAAGCGCATCGAGCTCGTGCGGTTCGAGCTCCAGATTGGCGCCGGTAAGACAGCAGGCGATGGCCACGTTGACCGGGTGCCGTGCCGCATACGGCCCCTCGCGATGCATCAGGATCGAAGCCAGCGCCACCTCCGGGTTGTCCTTGCACGCATGCCGCAGCGTGGCGCCGACCTGCGCGACCTTGCCGGCGAAGTCGCCGGGAGGCACGCGGGTCAGTAGCGCGTTCAGGCGTGCGCGTGCACTGAGGATGCGCGCCAGCGGGGAGCCGCGCGAAAGGTCCGGTGCGTCGTCGCTGGTGGTGTCGACCAGCATTCGGCCATGGGCGAGCTTCTCGATCTGCGCGTGGCTGCCTATCACCTGGCCGCGACGCAACAACAGGTTGCCGCGTTCGTCGAAGGCGTCGGCGGAAAGCCGCTGACCCAACTGGATGTCGCCCACCGGAACGAGTCGCTTGGCCATGCCCCTCTCCCCGCCGCTGGCAGCATCCGTCTGTCCGGCAGCGGGTGCGGACGGAGCCAGCGAAGCTCGGCCCGGCCGCAGCTCCTGATCGCCGGGTGCCCCCGCACGCCGGTCGCACAGGCGGCTAGGCCTGCCATCGCAGTATCGGCCGCGGCGCAAAAAGCTTTAGCCGTCGGCAGGGGCAGCGCGCATGGCGACGTTCTTGCCGTGCCCCGGGCATCTTGCTCATCTGGCTGCGTATACTTTGCCCTCGCTTGCCGTCCGGCCTGGCTGGACGAGCAGAAGTTTCAACGCCAGCAGCGAGCCCTTCATGCCTGCCATCGACACCCTCATCAACGACGCCTTCGATCGGCGCGATACGCTCACCGCGGAGCAGGCCGACACGCTGCGCCCGGCCCTTGAAGAGGTGCTGGCGGAACTGGAGGCGGGGCGGCAACGGGTCGCCGAGCCCGATGGCCGGGGCGGCTGGAAGGTCAACCAGTGGATCAAGAAGGCGGTACTGCTGTACTTCCGCCTGCATGGCAACCAGGTGGTGGACGGCGGTCCGGCGCAGGCCTTCGACAAGGTGCCGTTGCGGTTTGGCCATGGCCGCGCCGGGGAGCTGGAAGGCCTTGGCGCGCGCGTGGTCCCCGGTGCGCTGGTGCGGCGCGGCGCGCACATCGCCCGGGACGCGGTACTGATGCCCAGCTACGTCAATATCGGCGCCTACGTGGGCGCGGGCAGCATGGTCGATACCTGGGCCACGGTCGGCTCGTGCGCGCAGATCGGCGCGCGCGTGCATCTGTCCGGGGGCGTCGGCATCGGCGGCGTACTGGAGCCGCTGCAGGCCAATCCGACCATCATCGAGGACGACTGCTTCATCGGCGCGCGCTCGGAGGTGGTCGAGGGCGTGGTGGTGGAGCGCGGCAGCGTGATCGGCATGGGCGTGTTCCTGGGCCAGACCACGCGCATCTACGACCGCGCCACCGGCGAGATCAGCTACGGCCGCGTGCCGGCCGGCAGCGTGGTGGTGGCCGGCAGCCTGCCGGCCAGCGGACGGAAGCCACAGCCTGTACGCGGCGATCATCGTCAAGCAGGTGGATGAGAAGACCCGCGCCAAGACCGGCATCAATGAATTGCTGAGGGCGTAGGGGATAGGGCAGGGGCGAGGGATGAGGGGTGAGTAGCGAGGGCGCAAGTCCGAATGCTCCTGGCACCCCGCACCGCTGCTTCCCTCGCTCCTCGCCCCTCGCCCCTCGCCCCTCTCAACAGGACCCGCCATGCCCGAACATCGCCACCCTCTACGGCCTGCCCAGCTGCGACACCTGCCGAAAGGCGCGCAAGTGGCTGGACCGCTTCGGGATCCCGTACGCATTCGTCGACTACCGCGCAGATCCGGTGCCGGCGGCCACGCTGAAGGCGTGGGCGCAGCAACTGGGCGGCTGGGAGAAGCTGGTCAACAAGGCCGGCACCACCTGGCGCAACCTGCTGCCGCAGCGCAAGAACCCGGGCAGCGATCCGGAGTGGACACTGCTGATCAAGGAGTACCCCGCGCTGGTGCGGCGGCCGGTGGTGGTGCTACCGGACGGTCGGTCAGCGTGGGCTTCAGCGACAACTGTACAAGCACCGTTTGTTCCCGGCGACCGCTGACATGGGCAGTCACCGGGCCCGCCGTTTCCTCAGCGACCTGCGCATCGAGCGCGACAACGCCGCGCTGTACAGCCGGCCTGGCCGAGCTGGCCACCAGTGCGCGACTGAGCCGCGCCTATCGCCGCATCGCCGCGGTCGAGCAGGCCAACGCCGACTTCTGGGAAGCACGCCTGCGCGAGCTGGGGCTGGAGGTGCCGCCTGCGCGGATCGGCATGCGCGTGCACGTGCTGCTGCTGGTTCGCGCGCCGCTTCGGTACCGAATTCGTGATGCCCACGGTGGTTCGCGCATGACCACGCCGATCACCACGCCACGCCGGTGGACCGCGGTCGGCCATCGCGACCATTTCGCCGGTCTGCACCCGCAGGCCGACGCCGGCGGCCATCGCACCCAGAGCGGCAACACGCTGCGTGCGGCGGTGCTGGGCGCCAACGACGGCCTGGTCTCCAACATCAGCCTGGTGATGGGCATGGCCGGCGCCACCACCGGCGACCGTGCGGTGCTGCTGGCCGGCCTGGCAGGGCTGGTCGCCGGCGCCTGCTCGATGGCGCTGGGCGAATGGCTGTCGGTGAACAGCTCGCGCGAGTTCTACCAGGCGCAGATCACCGAGCGCGCCGAGCGTCTGGCGGTGTCGCCGGAGGACGGCCGCCACCATATCGCCGCAATCTACCGCGACAAGGGGCTGGAGCCGGCCGCCGCCGAGGCGATGGCCGGGCACCTGATCGAGACGCCGCGGGCGGCGCTGGACCTGCTGGTGCGCGAGGACCTGGGCGTGGATCCGGGAGAGCTGGGCGGCTCGGCCTGGGGCGCGGCGATCTCCTCGTTCTGCCTGTTCGCCTGTGGCGCGTTCTTCCCGGTGGCGCCTTACCTGTTCCTGGGCGGCAGCACCGCGCTGGTCGGCAGCATGTTGAGCACCGGCCTGGGGCTGGCGCTGATCGGCGTCGGGCACGTCGCTGTTCACCGGTCGCAGCATGCTGTTCTCGGTGGCACGGCAATTGGCGATCACCGCCGCGGCCGCCGCGGTCACCTTCGGTGTGGGGCATCTGCTGGGTGTGGCGATCGCCTGATCCGGCCAGCGGCGCCATCGCCGGCGCTGCGGCGCTTGTTATGCTGCCCCTTCCGCCACTTGCCTGACCGCCCATGTCCGACGTGCTCGAGCTTGCCCGTGACCTGATCCGACGCCGCTCGGTGACGCCCGACGACAGCGGCTGCCAGGAGCTGATCGCCGGACGGCTTGCGCGCGCGGGCTTCACCGTCGAGCACCTGCGTCATGGGGCAGTGGACAACCTCTGGGTGACCCACGCCGGCAGCCCGGCAGCCAGCGGACCCACCCTGGCCTTTCTCGGCCACACCGACGTGGTGCCAAGTGGTCCGGAGGCGGACTGGCGTTTCCCGCCGTTCGAGGCGACTGTCGCCGATGGCCGTCTCTACGGCCGCGGCGCGGCGGACATGAAAGGCTCGGTGGCGGCGATGGTGGTGGCGCTGGAGCGCTTTGTCGCATCGCACCCGGCGCATGCCGGGCGGGTGGCCCTGCTGCTGACCAGCGATGAAGAGGGCCCGACCAATCTGGACGGCGTGCGTCGCGTGGCCGAACAGTTTCGCGAACGCGGTGAACGTATCGACTGGTGCGTGGTGGGCGAGCCGTCCTCGCGGCAGCGACTGGGCGACCTGATCCGGGTCGGCCGGCGTGGCTCGCTGTCGGCCACGCTGACCGTGCGCGGCGTGCAGGGGCACGTGGCCTATCCGGAGCAGGCGCGCAACCCGGTGCACGACCTCGCGCCGGCCCTGGCCGAGCTGGTCGGCACTTCCTGGGACGCCGGTAACGCCGACTTCCCGCCCACCTCGTTCCAGGTATCCAACATCAGTGCCGGCACCGGTGCCACCAACGTCATCCCCGGCTCACTCACGGCGTTGATGAATTTTCGTTTCAGCACCGCCAGTCGCGCGAACGAGCTGTGCGATCGCACCGAGGCGATTCTGCGCCGGCACGGCGTGGATTTCGCGGTCGAGTGGAATCTCTCCGGCGAGCCGTTCCTGAGCCCGGCTGACGGCCGGTTGCGAAAGACGGTGGTCGCGGTCTGCCGCGAACTGTGCGGCATGGAACCGGAGCAGAGTACTGGCGGCGGCACTTCCGACGGGCGCTTCATTGCGCCGCTCGGGGCCGAGGTGGTCGAGCTGGGGCCGGTGAACGCCACCATCCACAAGGTCGACGAGTGTGTCGAGGTCGACGCGGTGCAGCGCCTGCCGGCCTTGTACCTGGCGATCTGCGAGCGGCTGCTCACGCGAAGCTGCTGAGGTCTTGCTGCTGCCGTCACGCGGGGGTTCGCTACTGTGGTGGTGTTGTTCCGCAGGCAGGCCGCTACTGCCAGGAGATTGCAGATGCCGCCCCGGCGACAAGCCCCAGCCACCGTCCCACCGATGCGTCCGCACCGCTCCGGCCCGCGCCCTGGCTTTGGCGCAGCCCAACCGTTGCGGTGACCGCCGTGGTTGTCGCCTCAGCACCGTGCCGCCGGGCTGGGCGCACGGTCGCGCCGCGGCAGCGCGCGGGCGAAGGGAGCGACCAATGAAGGGGCTGGCCGCGTCCGAGCCGACCCCGAACGGCGGCGAAGCGATGGCTGCGCTGGCGGCACGACGCGACTGGTCGCAGACGCCGCTGGGGTCGCGCGACGGTTGGCCGACGGCTTTGCGCATGGCGGTGGACCTGGCGCTGGCCTCGCGCCAACCGATGCAGGTGGCGTGGGGACCGCAGCTGACCACGCTGTACAACGACGCCTTCGTCCCGATCTACGGGAGCAAGCACCCGGATGCCCTGGGCAAGCCGTTCGTCGAGCTGTGGGAGGAAGCCTGGGAGACCATCGGGCCGCTGGTGCAGGCGGTGCTGCAGGGCCGCTCGCAGTGGGCGGAGGAGATGGTGCTGCCGTTGCGCGGGCGGGGTGAACGCGTGTGGAGCTGGCTCGGCCTTTCGCTGACGCCGCTACGCGACGGGCGTGGCAGCGTGGTCGGGTTCTTCTGCGTTGCGGTCGAGACCACCGGCAAGCGTCTTCTGCAGCGGGAGATCACGGTCGCCAGCGAGCGGTTGCAGGGGCTTTTCGGGCAGGCGCCCGGCTTTGTCGCCATCCTGCGTGGCCCCGAGCATGTGTTCGAGTTCGTCAACCAGGCGTATGAACGACTGGTGGGCGAGCGCCATGTGCTCGGCCGGCCGGTGCGCGACGCCGTCCCCGAGCTCACCGGCCAGGGCTTTACCGAATTGCTCGACCGCGTCTACCGCAGTGGTCAGCGCCACGCCGCCTCGCACGTGGAGGTGCGCCTGCATGATGCGGCCGGGCAGGCCAACCAGCATTACCTGGATTTCGTCTGCGCGCCCACCCTCAATGATCAGGGCGAGGTGACCGGTTTGTTCGTGCAGGGGCACGATGTCACCGAGACGGTACTGGCACAGCAGGTGGTCGATGCCGACGCCCGGCGCCAGGCATTCCTGCTCGAGCTTGCCGAGCGCCTGCGCGAGTCGGTCGATGTGGCCGACCTGTCGTTCGCCGCCGGTGACGTGCTGGGGCGCGCGTTGGGCCTGAGCCGGGCCGGCTACGGCTCGGTCGATCCGGGTGCCGAGACGGTAACGGTGGCGCGCGCCTGGACCGCGGTGGGCGTGACCAGCGTCGAAGGCACGCTGCATTTTCGGCAGTACGGCAGTTTCATCGACGACCTCAAGCAGGGCCGCACGGTGGTGGTCGCCGACGCCAGGGCCGACCCGCGGACGGTGGCGGGCATCGATCGCCTGACCGCACTGAAGGCGATCTCCATGGTCAACGTGCCGATCATCGAGCAGGGCAACTTCGTGGCGCTGCTTTATGCCAACGACGCCAGGCCGCGACTGTGGACGTCCGAAGAGCTCGGTTTCATCCGCGAGGTGGGCGAGCGCACCCGCGCCGTGCTCGAGCGCCGCCGGGCGGAGCGGGAATTGCGCGCGTTGGCGCAATCGCTGGAACGCCAGGTGGAAGAACGCACCGCCGAGCGCGACCGTGTCTGGGCCAACTCGCGCGACCTGCTCGCGGTGGTCGGGCACGACGGCGTGTTCCGCCGGGTGAACCCCGCCTGGCGCAGCATCCTCGGCCATGATCCGGAGCGGGTGGCCGGCAGTCACTTCATCGACTACGTCTGGCCCGGGGACGTGGAGCGCACCCGGCGCGCGCTGCACCAGGGCATCCGGTGCGACCTGACCGGCTTCGAGAACCGCTATTGCACGCGGGACGGCGAAGCGCGCTGGATCTCCTGGCACACCTCCGCCGAGGGTGATCTGGTGTACGCCTACGGCCGCGATGTCACCGCCGAGAAGGCGCAGGCCGAGGCCCTGCGCCAGGCCCAGGAACTGCTGCTGCAGGCGCAGAAGATGGAGGCCGTGGGCCAGCTCACCGGCGGCATCGCGCACGATTTCAACAATCTGCTGGTGGGCATCATTGGCGGTCTGGACATGCTCGAGACGCGACTGGCACAGGGCCGCACCGGCGAACTGGGGCGATACCTCGATGCGGTGCGCGGCGCCGGTCAGCGCGCGGCGTCGTTGACCCACCGCCTGCTCGCGTTCTCGCGAAGGCAGACGCTCGACCCGCGGCCGGTGGACCTCAACCGGCTTGTGTCGGGGTTGGAAGAGCTGCTACGGCGCACGGTTGGCCCGGAGATCCAGGTCGAGGTGGTGTGTGCGGCCGACTTGTGGACCACACGGGCCGACCCGCACCAGTTGGAGAATGCGCTGCTCAACCTGTGCATCAACGCGCGCGATGCGATGCCCGAGGGCGGGCGGGTCAGGGTCGAAACCTGCAACCGCGAGTTGGATCGGGAGGCCGCTGGCGGGCGCGGCATGCCACCGGGGGCGTACGTGGCGATGTGCGTGAGCGACACGGGCACAGGCATGAGCCAGGACACCATCGCCCGCGCCTTCGATCCGTTCTTCACCACCAAGCCGCTGGGTAGCGGGACCGGCCTGGGCCTGTCGATGATCTACGGTTTCGCCAAGCAATCGGGCGGGCAGGTGCGGATCCATTCGGTCGAAGGCCAGGGCACCACCGTGTGCCTGTACCTGCCGCGTCACCGCGGTGCGCTGCCGGCCGCCCCCCCGGTCCAGGCGGCACCGGCCCCTGTCGGGGCGCGGTCGGGAGAAACCATCGTGCTGGTCGACGACGAACCCACCGTGCGCATGCTGGCTACCGAGGCGCTGGAGGATCGCGGCTACCGGATCATCGCCGCCTCCAGCGGCGCCGAGGCGCTTGGCGTGCTGCATTCGGACGCGCACGTCGACCTGCTGGTGTCGGACGTGGGCCTGCCCGGCGGCATCAACGGCCGCCAGCTGGCCGACGCAGCGCGGCTCGTGCGTCCCGGCCTGAAGGTCCTGTTCATCACCGGCTACGCCCAGGCAGGCATGGCAGCCGACGGCGATCTGGAACCGGGCATGCAGGTGTTGACCAAACCGTTCCCGATCCAGGAGCTGGCCACCCGCGTCGATCAGGTGATCGATGGCTCACCGCACCCCGGTTGAGTGCCACTCGGGGAGCGCGGGCAGCAGCCGGCCGGCCCTAGAGGTTTGACCGCTCGTGCGCTCAAGCTGGCCCCCGGCCGGGCCGCAGACGCTCTTCGGTGCGCTGGATCCGGCGAGTCCTGCTGCGAGGATGCCGCTCTCTGGGCGACCTCCCGATCTTTCGGTATGGAGGCAGGCAGTCGTTCTCACGATCGAGCCGTGCCACATGCGGACGGCTCGTCCGGCCACGTCCGGGCAGGAGGGAAACGTGACCCGGGCGCGGACAGGGCGGGCGCGGCAGGCCCCGTCGCCCGCAACAGATCGACAGCAGAGAACCCCGGCAGAAGAGCGCAAGCGGCCCCGGCTCAGCCCGCCGGCTCCAGCCGCAGCAGATGCCTGCGCGGCCCAGGCAGCAGTGGCGTGGGCCGCCCCTGGACCCAGTCGGCGTGGCCCGCGCCGTAATAGGGCGACAACGGGTTGTCGCTCTGCCCGCCGGGCATCTCCAGGATGCCGCGTGCCTCATGCCCCGGGCTGACGTCCAGACGCTCGGAGGCGCCGAAGGCCGGCGCCGCCACCCGCGGCATGTTGTTGTCGCCGGCTAGCGGCTGTGGCGGCATGTTCAGCCAGCGACCCAGCCAGCCGGGCAGTGCGCCGGCCAGCGGGTGGTCGATCGCGCTGGTGTTGCGCTCGCCCCAGCGCCGCGCTGACAGGCCCCCGGGCTGATTGCCGAGCTGCTGCACCACCTCCCTTGCCGAGTCCAGCAGCAGCGCGTGCCAGTCGGCATAGCGCCGGTCCAGCAACCAGGCCGGGCGATTGCGCACCAACGCCCACACGGCCGCCTCCGACGTACCGCCACCGGGCCACTGGAAATCACCGTGACGTGCACGCACGCGAGCGGCAAACGGCGCCAGCACGTGTCGGGTGACTGCATCCCGGAACGCACGCACCAGCCGGTAATCGACGCTGCCGGTGGCGGCCCGGCCACGCCAGTGCCGGGTCAGCTGGCGCAGTTGCAGCAGGTCGGGGTCGTCGGTGCCGTGCAGTTCGGCCTGCAGCAGCCGCTGCCATCGGGTCAGCAGCACCGCCCGGTTGTCCAGCTGGATGTCGAGCAGGTTGCCCGGGGTGAAAGTGGAACGGGCATCGAGGTCGTCGCGGATCTGTTGCGCCCGCGCGCCAAGATCGTAGCCACCGTTGCCCAGCAGATTCAGCGCCCGCCCGCCGACGATGCGGTTGTTGGCGGTCCACAGGCGTCCGCTCGGTGGATCGACGATGACCGGATACGCGGCCGGGTCGGCCCAGCCCTGCCAGCCATGACCGGGCGCGGACCAGTCGGCCGGCAACTGGGGATCGAAACCGCTGCGCAGCGGCACACTGTTGCCGGCCAGGGTCCAGCCGATGTGCCCGTCGCGGTCGGCCACCAGCAGGTTCTGCGGCGGCATGCCCAGCTGCGGCCCCAGTTGCATCGCCGCGGTGACGCCGGAGGCGTGTTCAAGCCGCATCACGCCCAGGTTGTAGGCGCGCGGGCGGTCGCCGATCCACGCCAGCGCCAGGGGCGTGCCATCGGTGTCGCGGGCCATGATCGGTCCCCAGCGGGTGTCCCGCACCTGCAGCAGGCGATCGGGTGCGCCCTTGATGCGGATCCGCTCCCGGTGGAGTTCGATCCGGTCCCAGCCGCCGGGTACCTTGTAGCGTGCCGGGTCGGCCGGATCGCGTTGCACCCGGACCCAGTCCAGCCAGTCGCCGTAGCTGTTGGTGAAGCCCCAGGCGATCTGGCCGTTGGAGCCGGCCACCAGTGCCGGCGTGCCGGGCAGGGTCACGCCCACGGCCTCGCGCTGGCCGTGTGGTGCAGCCGGGTCGGGGTAAAGCAACCGGGCGCGAAACCAGATGTTGGGTACGCGCAAGGCCAGGTGCATGTCGTTGGCCAGCATCGCCGCGCCGGTTTCGGTAAGCCGGCCGGCCACGGCGAAGCTGTTGCTGCCGGGGTAGCGATCCTGCCGCAGCCCGGCCAGCGCCGCGGTCGCCCTCGACCGGTCCGACGGCGCCGCCTGGCGCAGGTCGAACACCGCCGGTCCGGGGATGACCGGGCGGCGGGAATACGGGCCGTCCAGCGGCGCCTCCCATTCGGGGTCCGGCGACAGCAGGAAGCCGGCCAGCGCCACGGGAAGCACCGAGCGCAACTGCGCCAGGCGCAGCTCGCGCCGGTTGCGACCGCCGCCATTGAGGTCGAAGTACATCGCTCCGATTACCAGCAGGCTGTCCTCCGAGCGCCATGGCTGCGGCCGGCTCCGCAGCAGCAGGTATTCCCACGGCCGTACGCGAAGCCGGGCCAGCCCCGCGTTGACGCCGTCGCGGTAGCGGTCCAGGCGCTGGCGGTCCTGCGCCGAGAGCGCCTGATAGGCCGCATGCGCCACAGCGCGCAGGCGGTGACGGCGATGATCCATGTCGGCCTTGACGGCGGCAGGGCCCACCAGCTCGGCCAGCTCGCCGGCGGCCAACCGGCGCATCAGGTCCATCTCGAAAAAGCGCTCCTGTGCGTGCACGAAGCCCAGCGCGTAGCTGACGTCGTCGCGATTGCCGGCACTGATGGTCGCCGTTCCGAGCCGGTCGCGGCCGATGCTGGCCGGGCCGGAAAGCGTCGCCAGCTTCAGCGTGCCGTCCAGCTGCGCACGGCTGCCGGCGAGCAGGAGGCCAATGGTGCCCGCGGCGACCAGCGCCAGGCCCAGCACGATCGCCAACAGCAGCGCCAGCGCGCGCCGCCAGCGCCGCGGAGCGGAGTCGGCCGTCCCGATCGAGGCCGCACTCACGGCTGGTCGAACACGGCGAAGATGCCGGCGTAGGGTTTGACCATGAACGCGGGGGCGCCGACGTAGCCCTGGTCGGCCAGGTAGAACTGCGAGATTGTGCCGTCCAGGAACAGGGCGTCGCGACAGCCCAGCGCGTCACGGAACAGCCGCGCAAAGGTATGGAAATTGACCGGCGCCCTCGCTGACCGCGAAGACGACCTGGTGCGGGCTGCTGGCGCACACCCCGCTGCGCCACTTGACGCTGTCCGAGCCGCCCTCGAACTGCGGGTTGATGCGCCCGTCGATCAGCAGCATCGGGCCGGATTGGGTGGCCCATCGGACCGGCGTCTGGTCGGCCTTGAAATCGGTGCTGCGACGGACCGCCGCGTGGCCGTCCGGGTAGATCGCGAAGACGCCGTTGGGCTGCAGCGAGAAGTTGCCGGCGGCCGGATTGCCATGCGCCAGGTTCAGCGGCACCCGGGTCTTGCCCTGTTCCACGAACAGCCCCAGCGGCGCAGCCTGGCGGTCGTAGATGCCGGCATTGGCGGCGAACAGCAACTTGCGACCATGCGCCTGACCCCACTGGCGCAGGCTTTCGATGCTGCCATAGGGCTGGTCGTTGGACGGGTCGCGCCAGTGCAGGGAGAGCGGGTCATGGCGCAGGTCGATGCGCACTATCCGGAAACTCTGGTGATCGAACTGGCGCTGTTCGCTGTCCAGCGCACGCGCCGGGGCGGCGCAGCCAGGCAGCATGGACAGCAGCAGGGAAAGCAGCAGCCATGCCGGCGCGCGCGATGCCGCCGCCGGACGCACGGACCAGGGGAACGAAAGAGCCATGCACCGATGGTCGCTGCCCGGCCGCATCGGACGCAAGTCCGCCACCGGCAATCATTCAGCGATACGCAGGCTGGCGCGGTCGCGGGGCGGTAAACTGGCTTCTTTTGCCCCCGGTCGTCCATGCCAAGCAGCACGTATTGCCCGATCGTCGCCACCCTCGGCTACGTCCTTTCGCCCGATCGCGAGCGGGTGTTGCTGATCCACCGCAACGCGCGTTCCGACGACCAGCACCTGGGCAAGTACAACGGCCTGGGCGGCAAGATGGAGCCGGGCGAGGACGTCGCCACATGCATGCGCCGCGAGATTCACGAAGAGGCCGGCATCGAGTGCGAGTCGATGCAGTTGCGCGGCACCCTCAACTGGCCCGGCTTCGGCAAGCATGGCGAGGATTGGCTGGGCTTCATCTTCGTCATCGACCGTTTCAGCGGCACGCCGCTGCAGAGCAACCCCGAGGGCGCGCTGGAGTGGGTCCGTCTCGACCAGTTGGGCCAGCTGCCGATGTGGGAAGGCGATCGCCATTTCCTGCCGCTGGTGTTCGACGCCGATCCGCGTCCGTTCCACGGCGTGATGCCGTACCAGGGCGGGCACATGCAGTCGTGGTCGTACAGCCGGTGGTGAGCGGGCAGGCACCGATCCGTATCGTTGCGGGGGTGATCCTCGATGCGGCCGGGCGCAGCCTCCTGGTACGCAAGCACGGCTCGCGGGTGTTCCAGCAGCCCGGTGGCAAGCCGGACCCAAGCGATCGCGACGAACTGGCGACGCTGGCACGCGAGCTGCGCGAGGAGCTTGGTTGCGAGCTGGTCGCCGGTTCGATGCGGCTGCTGTGCCAGGCCAGCGCGCCGGCAGCAAACGAACCTGGCCGCCGAGTCGAGGCGAGCGTGTATCTGGTTCGGGTCCATGGCCTACCGCAGGCCAGGGCAGAGATCGCCGAACTGCGCTGGGTCGATCCGGCAAACCTGGGCGACTTGCCCGTTGCCACGCTCAGTCGCGAGCACATCATGCCCCGCCTGGTGCGGATGCCGGCCTGATCAATCGATGCAACGGCCTCCGCGCCAAGCGCTCAGGCGACGTCGGCGGTCCATTCGGGCCGGCTGAAGCGGGAACCGGCCAGCGCCTGCGCGCGCTCAAGCTCGTCCTGTCGCAGCAGATCGTCGCTGAGGCCATGGCGCAGGCGGAAAGTTTCGATCATGCGGGCGATGATCTGTTCGCGCGGCAGGCCGGTCTGGCTGCGCAGCGGATCGACCCGCTTGGCCGCACTGACGGTGCCCTTGTCGGACAGTTTTTCGCGGCCGATGCGCAGCACGTCGAGCATCTTTGCCGCGTCGATGTCGTAGGCCATGGTCACGTGGTGCAGCACCGCGCCGCCGCGATGGGCCTGCGCCGCGCCGGCGATCTTTCCCTCGGCCGAGGTGATGTCGTTGAGCGGCTGGTACCAGGCCTTGATGCCCAGCGCATCCAGCGCCTCGATCACCCAGGCATCCATGAACGCGTAGGCCTGCTGGAACGACAGCCCCTTGATCAGCGACAGCGGCGCGTACAGCGAATAGGTGATGGTGTTGCCAGGCTCGATGAACATCGCGCCGCCACCGCTGACCCGGCGCACCACCTCGATGCCATGTCGCCGCGCCGCCTCGGCATCGACCTCGTTGCGCAGCGACTGGAAACGGCCGATCACCACCGCCGCCGAGGCCCATTCCCAGATGCGCAGCGTAGGGGGCCGCTCGCCGCTGCCGACCTGATGGGTCAGCACCTCGTCCAGCGCCATGTGCAGCGCCGGCGGCTGCGGCGCGCCATGGAGCAGTTGCCAGTCGTGATCGCGCCAGTCGGTGCGGGTCATGCGGCCGGCTCCGGCTCGATCGCCCGGCGAACCGCCTTGGCGATCGCCTCGGGCGACACTCCGTACATTGTCACGCCAGGCGCCAGCGCATCGCTGACGGCCGCGGCCAGCGCCGCCTCGCCGCTGCTCGCCGGCAGTCCCTCGAGCGCCGCGTCGATGGCGCGCAGCGCATCATCCGGCTCCAGGAAAAAGTCGCCGCTCACCTGCACGTCGGCGAGTCGCTCGTGACGGACCGTCAGGTCGATCACGACCAGCTTGCCGCCGGGCATCTTGTACTCGCCGTGCATGCATCACTCCCAGGGCATTCCGGTGCCTGGGTGCAAGGGTAATGCTTCGGGATGGAACGTGGGCGTGCGCTGGCGCAGGGAACACCGAACCATCGCTGCCCCCGGGCACCGGATGGGCGCGAAGGGCGCCCCATACGAGCCGTCATCCGCCGCAGGCCGCGATCGGGCGCGGCGGCGCCATGGCGGAAGTTCCGGGCTCCGGCGGGGCTTGTACCTTCGGTGCCTTTCAGGCGCCGGAAGACAAAGGCGCTGCCCGGGCCGGAACGGGCCTGCAACCTCAGCCTAGTGCCGGTGAAAATGCCCGGTCGTGCCGCCGATCGAAATGCTGACGCCGCCGGTGGGATGGTCGCAGCTGCCAAAGGCCTTGCTCAGGTTGACCGTGCCGCCTTGGTAGTTACCCGCGACGTGGCTCCCGGCAACCACGCCCATGCCCACGCTGCCGTGCAGTTGCGCCTGGTTGTAGGCGGCGTCGTCGCAGTGCTCCAGGGCAGCCGCGTCGTCGGTGTCCATGCGGCCACTGGTGTCGCCATAGTAGACGCCCGGCGAATCGGCGCCGGGCGGCGCCGCACTGGTTGATCGCGCGGGGACGGCGCCTGGTGGCAAGGTAAGGTCGAGCCGCTTGCCGGCAGTTTGTGCCCAGGCCGGCAGGGCCAGCGCGCTGGCGAGAACAAGGCTCAGGGGAAGCGTGGCTCGCATGATCGTTTTCCGTGGCTGTTGCCGTGGCCAACGCAAAGGCGCGTCGAGGTGTACCGGCGTTGGAGTCTGCATGCCGGCAAAAGTTCTGCGGCGCGGCTGCCCGTACCGCGTTTTCCACGAAGCCACCGTATCCGACATCCGCCCGTCAAGCTCGGCGCCCGATGGCCATAGGGGCGCGTAGGGTGCACGTAGGGTAGGCGTAGGGTGGGCGTAGGGTGGGCTTCAGCCCACCGGCCTTTCAGCCTGTCGGCCTTTCAGCCTTGCAGCCTGTCAGTCGTCTGGATTCCAGGGCTTCTCTGCTCCGCTGGCCTGGGTGGGCTCAAGCCCACCCTGAAACCCCAAGCCCTGCGGCAACCGAATCACCTCAGCCGCTGGTCTCGATCCGCTCCACCCGACGCAGGCCACGCGGCAGCACGCCGCCGCGGGTGGCTCGGTTGCCGCCGTATTCGACCAGGTCGGCCCACTTCAGGGTGAGCTTGCGCTGGCCGGCGTACAGGGTGACCTCGCCCTTGCCTTCGGCCACCACCGCCACGCCGACCACGCGCTCGTCGCCGCTGACCAGCTTGGCCTTGGGAATCTCGATCAGCTTGTTGCCCTTGCCCTTGTCCAGTTCGGGCAGCTCGGCCACCGAGAACATCAGCAGGTGGCCTTCGCTGGTGACCACCACGATGCGGTCGCGTGCCGGGTCGGCACTGGTCTGGGGCGCGAGCACCTTGGCGCCGTCGCTCAGGCTGATGATCTGCTTGCCGGCCTTGTTGCGTCCGGTGAGCGCCTCGAAGCGCGTGACGAAGCCGTAGCCGAAATCGCTGGCCAGGATCAGCCGGGTGTCGTTGTCGGCGGCGGCGACCGCGTCGAAGCTGGCGCCGGCCGGCGGGCTGAAGCGGCCGGTCAGCGGCTCGCCGTTGCCGCGCGCCGACGGTAGCGTATGCGCCGCGGTGGAGTAGCTGCGGCCGGTGGAGTCGATCACCGCCACTTGTTGTGTCGTGCGCGCCTTGACCGCGGCCAGCAGGCCGTCGCCTTCACGGTAGTTGAGGCCTTCGGCGTCGACGTCGTGACCCTTGGCGGCGCGGATCCAGCCCTTCTGGCTGAGCACCACGGTGACCGGCTCGCTGGCGACCAGGGCGCTCTCGTCCAGTGCCTGGGCCACCTCGCGCTCGACCAGTGGCGAGCGGCGGTCGTCGCCGAACTTCGCCGCATCGGCGCGCAGCTCTTCCTTGATCAGGCCCTTCAGCTTGGCCGGCGACTTCAGCAGCACGTTGATGCGCGCGCGCTCCTCTTCGAGCTGGTTGGCCTCGGTGGTGATCTTCATTTCTTCCAGCCGCGCCAATTGCCGCAGCCGGGTTTCCAGGATGTAGTCGGTCTGTTCCTCGGACAGCTTGAAACGGGCCATCAGCACCGGCTTGGGCTCGTCCTCGGTGCGTACGATGCGGATGACTTCGTCCAGGTTGAGGTAGGCGATGCGCAGGCCTTCGAGCAGGTGCAGGCGGCGTTCGACCTTGCCCAGCCGGTGCTCCAGGCGGCGCGTGACCGTGCTGGTGCGGAAGCTCAGCCACTCGGTCAGGATCTTCTTCAGGTCCTTTACCTGCGGACGGCCGTCCAGGCCGATCATGTTCAGATTGACGCGGAAGCTCTTTTCCAGGTCGGTGGTGGCGAACAGATGCTGCATCATCTCGTCGGCATCGACGCGGTTGGAGCGGGGCACGATGACCAGGCGCGTCGGGATTCTCGTGGTCGGACTCGTCGCGCAGGTCCTCGATCATCGGCAGCTTCTTGGCGCGCATCTGCGCGGCGATCTGCTCGAGGATCTTGGACGGGCTGACCTGGTGAGGCAGCGCGGTGATGACGATGTTGCCGTCCTCGCGCTGGTACACCGCGCGGGCGCGCAGCGAGCCGCCGCCGGTGGTGTAGATCGAGAGCAGCTCCTTGCGCGGAGTGATGATCTCCGCCGCGGTCGGGTAATCCGGCCCCAGCACGTGCTCGCACAGGTCGGCGACACTGGCATCCGGATCGTCCAGCAGGCGGATGCAGGCGCTGACCACCTCGCGCAGGTTGTGCGGCGGGATGTCGGTGGCCATGCCCACCGCGATGCCCATCGAGCCGTTCAGCAGCACGTGCGGCACCCGCGCCGGCAACCAGCTGGGTTCCTCCAGCGTGCCGTCGAAGTTGGGCACCCAGTCCACCGTGCCGTGCGCCAGCTCGCCCAGCAGCGCCTCGGCGATCGGGCTGAGCTTGGATTCGGTGTAGCGCATCGCCGCGAAGCTCTTCGGGTCGTCGGGCGAGCCGAAGTTGCCCTGGCCGTCGACCAGCGGGTAGCGGTACGAGAACGGCTGCGCCATCAGCACCATCGCTTCGTAGCAGGAGCTGTCGCCGTGCGGGTGGAACTTGCCGATCACGTCGCCGATGGTGCGCGCGGACTTCTTCGGCTTGGCGGTGGCCGCCAGGCCCAGCTCGCTCATCGCGTAGATGATGCGCCGCTGCACCGGCTTCAGGCCGTCGCCCACGAAGGGCAGGGCGCGGTCCAGCACCACGTACATGGAGTAGTCCAGATACGCGCGCTCGGCATATTCGCGCAGCGGAATCTGTTCGTAGTTGGCTTGCAGGTTCATCAGGCACTTCGGTCGGGTAGCGCGCAACGTGCGCGGATAACCGGGCGATGGTGCCAGAACCGGGCAGGGCGGGACAGCTTGCGCGGAGCGCGATAGCGCGTGGTGGTCGCCCCGCGTGCCAAAAGGCAGGCGTAGGGTGGGCTTCAGGCCACCGGCTCTTTGGCTTTACCGCTCCGTTGGGATTGGGGTGGGATTCGGATCTTCGGCTCTTCGGCTTTTCCGCTCTGTTGGCTTTGGTGGGCTGAAGCCCACCCTACGCCCACCCTACGTCCGTCCTACTCCCACCTTGGGCTGGGGGTCATGCGGCGCCTGGTTACGGCGATCGTGAGCTGGCAGAGATCGCCTTTCACCGCTATCGTTTTTGGCCATGCCCACCCCACCCGTGACCGAGCCCCTGCTTGCCCTCGACGACCCGGCTCCCTTCACCGTGCACCGTCCGCACGGTCGCTCGCCATTCCTGCTCACCTGCGACCACGCCGGGCGTCGGGTGCCCCGGCGCCTGGGTGACCTGGGCGTGCCGGCGGCCGAGTGGGATCGGCACATCGCCTGGGACATCGGCGCCGAGGGCCTGGCCCGGGCGCTGGCCGATCGGCTCGATGCCTGGCTTATCTGCCAGACCTATTCGCGCCTGGTGATCGACTGCAACCGCCCGCTGGCCTCGCCCACCTCGATCGCCGCGCGCAGCGAGCACACCGACGTGCCCGGCAACCTCGAGCTGGGTGCGGCGGCGGTCGAGGCGCGCCGGCAGGAGATCTTCCATCCGTACCACCGCCGCACGGTGCAGGAGCTGGAGCGGCGCGCCGGCGTCGGGCAGCCGACCATCCTGGTCACCGTGCACAGCTTCACGCCCGTCTTCATGGCCGACTCGCGGCCCTGGCAACTGGGCGTGCTGTATCACCGCGATACCCGGCTGGCGCACGCGCTGTTGCAGGTGATGCGGGCGGACGGGCGCTGGAGCGTGGGCGACAACCAGCCCTACGCAGTCAGCGATACCAGCGACTACGCCATCCCGGTGCATGGCGAGCAACGCGGCCTGCCGCACGTGGAACTGGAGGTGCGCCAGGACCTGGTCGAGCACCCGGACGGCCAGCGCGAATGGGGCGAACGGTTGGCCGCCTGGCTGCAGACGGCCGCCGCCAACGCGGGCTTGATCTAGGCCCTGATCGCGGGGTTTTTGCCGGCTGCAGCAGCGGCTGCGCGTCCATAAGTACCGTCCATCAAGCAGGGCCGAGCCCCTGTAGGAGCGGCTTCAGCCGCGAAGGCCACGGCAGCGGCCGGTCTGGGCCGCGCCGATGTCTCTGGCGAGCAGGCGACGACGCTCGGGCAGCGCGGTCGCGGCTGAAGCCGCTCCTGCACGATGCCGGCCATCCCGCCTCAGGGCGCACACTTTGATCCTTTCGTGGCCCAGGAAACCGCCATGGCCCGGCGCACGGTCGAATCTCTCCTCGCCCGGCTGCCTGAAGGTGGCTACCGCTCAGGGCTCTGGCCGCCGTCGGGAGCTGTCCCCGCTGCCGGCGGGGTCACGTGCTGCGGCGCCGGCACGCGTTCCACCGCCACGCCCTGTTCCCGCAACCTCGCCTGCACGCTGTCCGGCCCTGCCAGGTGGGCCGCACCCACCGCGATGAACAGCGTGCCCGGCTGCTGCAGCATCCGCTCGATCCGCAAGGCCCAGGCCTTGTTGCGCTCCACCAGCAGGTGCTCGTACAACTGCGGTTCCTCGCGCCGCATCAGTTCGTTTTCCAGGCGTGCCAGCGCCGCGTCATCACCGTCCTGCCATGCAGCAAGGATTCTGGACAGTTCCACCGTGGCGGTGTCGCTATTGCGCAGGGTCGAGCGCAGCAACGCCAGTTGCATTGCGCGCGGCATGTCGGCCAGAAATCGGATCTGCTGCTCGGCCGTCTCCAGCGCGCGCACCGGCTTGCCCGCGGCGACCATCGCCGCCCGCAACTGCTTGTCCACACCCAGCTTCGGATCCATCCCGGCCTTGGCCAGCGGCGCCACCGACAGGGTCAGCGCGGCCAGCCACGGCCGCATCCGGTCCAGCGCCGCCACCCCGCCGGGTATACCGGCCAACCGCGCGGCATGTTCCAGCCGGCCCCTCTGGAAGCTGTTCAACATGCCCGACAACGGGTGCGCCGGATCCAGCCCGTAGCGCAGCACCAGTGCCGTCATGGTCGCCGGGTCGTCGTCGGTGATCTCCACGTACAGCACCTGGCTGCGTTCCAGCGCCTGGTCCAGCGCCGGGTAATGCCAGTCGGTGTCCTTGGGCAGCATGTGCACGGTGCCGAACAGGTAGATGGTGGTGTCGGCATCGCGGACCACCCACAACCCGGGCTTGGCCAGCGCCGCGACGGGAAGCAGTAACAGCAGGCAAGCCAGCAGGTGGCGGAGCAGGGCGGTTTTTTTCATGCGAGCAGTGTTGCGCCAGCCGGGCGGCGGTTCAATGCCGCGCGGCGAGGGGGCGTCCGGTAAGCATCTCGGTGTTGCGGTCTTGCGTTCCACCCTGCAGCGACTGACCCATCCCGACGCGATGGCCGCGGGGCGCTTCTCGACAGCCCAAGGGCTGGTCGAGCGGAAGTCGTCTTGCCCCTGGTCCTCTCCCGCCGTCATGCATTTGCGCCGGTGGACGCGGCGGCCGACAAGCGTGCGGCCGTCGCACCAGGGCCGGGTTCGCGGGGAACCTACCTTGCCCTTCACAGGCGACATGGCTTTGTGCCTTGATCCGGGGCCGCCACGTGTATGCCTTCGCTGGCGCGGCTTTACGCCAACATGACCCGTTCCTTGCTCAGCTGACCCATTTACGGGGAGTCTGCATGTTCACCACCGTGCTGCTGTATTCCCTGGCGCCGGTGCTGGCCATGGCCGCTGGCGGCCTGTTCGGGGCGTTCAAGCGACCGTCCGCGCGGCTGGGCAGCGCCACCCAGCACTTTGCCGCGGGCGTGGTGTTCTCGGCGCTGGCGGTGGAGATCCTGCCTGACGTGATGCGCCGCCATCAGCCGGTCGCGACGCTGGGCGGCTTTGCCGTCGGGGTGTTGCTGATGCTCGGCCTGCGTGTGGCCGGCTGTCGCATTGAAAAGGGAAAAAGCCGGCCCCTGGGCATGACGCTGGTGGTCGGCACCGACGTCCTGATCGACGGCCTGTTGATTGGCGTGGCGTTCGCCGCCGGTGCGCGCGAAGGCATCCTGATCACCGTGGCGCTGGCGGCGGAGATGCTCTCGCTCGGCCTGGCCACGGCCGCTTCGCTGGCCCACGCCGGCGCCAGCCGCACCCGAAGCATTGCCAGCATACTGGCGTTGGCGACCCTGCCGATGATCGGCGCAGCGGCCGGCAACCTGCTGCTGGGCAACCTCGACGGGGCCTGGATGGAGGGGGTACTGGCGCTGGCCGTGGCCACCTTCCTCTACCTGGTGACCGAGGAGCTTCTGGTGGAGGCCCATGAGGTGCCCGAAGCCTCATGGATGACCGCGCTGTTCTTCGCCGGCTTCATCGGGCTGCTATTGCTGGACATGGTCAGTCCAGCCGGCTGAATACGCGGGCGACGGTCGTTCTACTTTCGCTCCACTGCTTTCAGGAACTTCACCAGGCCCGCAAAGTAGGTCTGCTGGTCGTCGTACATGTCCATGTGGCTGCCTTTGGGGCAGAGCAGGAAATGCCCGTTCGGCAGCTTCTTCGCCATCGTGGCCATGTAGGCCGGATCCATGGTGTCGTATGTGCCGGCGATGACCAGGGTGGGGACGGTGATCCGGTGCAGGTCGGCGCTGCGGTCCCAGTGCTCCAGGCGGCCGCTGGCACCGAGTTCGCTGGGGCCCTGCATCAGCGTGTAAATGTGTTCGTTGACGTGGGCGAATGGCGCGGGTGACCGGCTCGGGCCATTGCTCCTGCGGCATGCGCAGCAGGTGCTTCTCGTAGTGCATCGGCATCAGGATCTGCATGTAGCGCGGATCGTCGGTGCGGTGTTCGGCTTCGAGCTTCTGCACCTCGGCCAGCTGTTCTTGATCCATCGCCGGCATCAGCACGTCTCGCGCGTACCGGTTGTAGGCGGGGATCGAGTCGACCATGTTGGAGATGACCATGCACTTGAGGTGCTGCTGGTATTTCAGCGCGTACTCGATCGCCAGCACGCCGCCCCAGGAGTGGCCGAGCAGGCAGAAGTTGTCCTTGTCCAGGTGCAGCGCCTGGCGCACCTGCTCGACCTCCTCGACGAAGCGGTCGGTGGTCCACAGCGCGTCCATGCCCTTGCCGGTGGGCTGGTCGGAGTAGGCCGAACCTAGCTGGTCGTAGTAGATGTATTCGATGCCGGCGGCGGGCAGGTAGCTGTCGAATGCCTCGAAGTACTCGTGGGTCATGCCGGGGCCGCCGTGCAGCAGCAGTACGGCGAGCTTCGGGTTGTTGCCCACGCGCTTGGTCCAGACCTTGAAGCGACCCTTGGGCGTGTCGATGGTGATCATCTTGACGCCACCGGTAGCACGTCGTCATGGCCGGCGTGGCTGTAGTAACTGGCCGGTGGCGCGCCGGTGTCGGTGGCGCAACGCCGCCAGTGGCAACAGCACGGCGAGGAGACAGGCAAGAAGACGCTTCATGGACACTCTCCGACGGCACACCACTGGCACTATCGGCGCCGCCGTTGAAGTTCGCAAGCTCGGGCGCTTTTGGGAGGGGCGATCTGCGTCGGCGGGCCGAGGCCGGACTGACGGTGGGTGGCGCGGGGGCGTAGGGTGGGCTTCAGCCCACCGGCTCTCTGCGTTTCCGCTCCATCGGCATGGTGGGCTGAAGCCCACCCTACGCCCACCCTGCTCGGGGTGCGGCAGTTTGGCGCGAAGCCTGCCGCTCCGCGCGGTGGCGATGGTCGGCCGCGGTCGTCAGATCACCGCGAGGCTGCCCAGCTTCGTGCCGTGCTCGTCGGCCGGGCTGCACAGGATGACTGCGGTGGGATGGCCGTTGGCGAAGTCCAGCGGGATCTTTACCGTGCTGCTGCCGTCCTTGCCGACGCTGGCATCGGCCGTGCCGTGCGACCGGTAGGCACCGTACTTGTCGGTCAACGCGGCCCAGTTGGCCTTGAGCGAGTCAGCCGAAAACATCATCAGCATGAAGCCGTCCATGTTCTTTCGCGCTGCGTCGTAGTCGGCCTTGCCCATGGCATCGAGCATGCCGGTGGCCTCCTCGGCGCAGGTGGGGGTGGCGGCGTGGGCGGCGGGCAGGGTGCCGGCGGCGGCCAGGCCGAGCAGCATCAGGGCGGTCAGTCGTGATGTGCGCATGGATCTGTCTCCTGGGGGCGTACGCATGAATGGTGACTAAGGCGTTGGCGCAGGCTTGGGCGGTGGTGCCTTGGGTGGTGCCTTGGGTGCGGCGTGTTTGAAATAGTAGGCAGCGCCGGCGCCGAACCCCTGCCCGAAGCCCACGAAATCGCCCTTGACGGCGCCGTGCTGGACGCTTTCGAACAGTGCCTCGAGGTTGTCGAAGTTGGCATCGCCCAGGCTCAACTTGATCGATCCGATGCCAAATTCCAGTTTGGCCATGTCCTTGATGCCCCCGATGCCGCTGAGTACCTCGGCGATGGCATAGGTGTAGGCCTTGGCTGCCCGGTAGACGGCGTTGTAATCGCTCGATTGCAGCGAGAAGGCGCTGATGCTCCACACCGAGGTGTCGATGCCGACGAAGCCACCGACCATGAAGGACAGGTAGTCGTCGCCAGAGGGCGCGATCGGCTCCATCGCCATCAGGTAGTCGGCGAAGCTGCCGTGCTCGCCGTTGTCCGCGACGGCAATGGTCTGGTAGGTGGCCGGGTCGATCTCCAGCCATTCCCATCGGGTCTGGCCGTAGATGCGGGTCGGCTGGTTGGGCACCAGCAGCGCGTTCTTCGACGCCTTGGCGTACTGGATCAGCCGCGCCGGGAAGCCGTGGTCCTGCATGTATTTGAGGTCGTCCGCGCGGCGCGACGGCAGGCTCAGGAACAGCTTGGTGCCGTCGGGGCTGCGCTGCCACACGTCGATGAAGTCGGCCTTGTTGCCCGGCAGCACCGCGCCCTCCAGGCGCGAGGCGAAGACGCCGCTGAGGATGTTGAAGGCATGACGGGCTTGTTCGTCGCCGTGGTGCAGCTGGTTGGCCGACTGCATCAGGTCGACGCTGGTCTGCAAGCGCGAGGGGTCGGCAGCGCGGCGCACGGTGACCAGCAGCGCGCGTGCGAGATCGGTACGCCCGGCGGTGAGATCCAGCTGGCGGGCAAGCTCGTCTTCGTAGCGCGTCTGGGCGGCAAGGAACCGATAGACGATGCCGCGCGTGTACCAGGCCAGCGCCGCGTGCACCGTGGGTTTGGCGACGGCCTGGCGCACGCCGTCGGCCGACTTCTGCAGCGTGTCGATCGCGTCCGGCGGCAGGTCGGGCAGGTTGGCGCCCAGGGTGAAGAACACGCCGGCGATGTCCTCGCCCGGCTTCAACGCCAGGGTGTGGGCCAGGCGGTGCCCGGGCAGATCCAGTTCGATGCGTACGCCGGTGACGGTGAACTGGCGCGGGTCGACGTAGGTGTCGCCGGGCACCTGCAGGGTCGTGTTCTCCAGCACCGCGGTGTACTGGCCCTGCCGCGCGCCCGGCCGGATATCCAGCGGCGCCGCGGCCGAGCGTGTCCAGCGGCAGGGTGGCGCGCAGCACCCGCACGTCGCGGTCCACCGGCGCGCTGGCGTCTGCACCGGTCAGCGCGTCGGCCATGTTGCCGGCCATCGCGGCGGCGCTGTGGGCCTGGCGCGGGCGGGTCCGGAAGTAGACGCGGATCTGCGCCTCCTCGGCGGTCATGCGGCGGTCTTCCTGGCCGGCGGGCAGGAACACCAGCCCGTCCAGTTCGGCCAGGTCGCGCATGAACGGCACCACCAGCAGGCGGTCGTGGCCCTGGGCATCGACATAGGCCCAGCCGGGCAGGTAACGCTCGTCGGCGTGGTCGACGTGGCCCAGCGCCTGCAGCGCCTTGCGGCCGGCATCGGTGACCTTCAGCTGGCGCAACGAGGGCGTGTAGCCCAGCCGTGCCAGCAGGCCACCGGCCAGCTGCGCCAGGTCGCCCTCGTTGCCCCAGCCCTGGACCAATACCGACTCCGGCGCCTGGCGGTATTTCCAGTAGGCGTCCGGCGAGGGCAGCCAGCGCAGGCTGCGCAGCAGGGCCTGCACGTCGGCCAGGGTGCTGGCCGATTGCAGTTTTCCGCGCCGGCGAGGGTCAGCGGCGGTACCGGCACGTCCTGCGCCGGGCCGTCGGCGGGCGCGCGGCCGGCCGGCCGCTGCGCCGCCAGCTCGGCGCGATGGCGGGCGATGGTGGCCTTCAGTGCGACGGCCAGCTCGCGCTGGAAGCGGTCGCCGGCATCCGCATCGACGCGGTCCACCAGCAGGCCCGGTTGCGGGTACGCCGCCTTGGCCACCGGCTGCTGCAGCGTGGAAAAGAGCGTCGAGCGCAGATGCAGCGCACGACCGGCCCACGCATGCGGCACGGCGAACACCAGCAGGCCGCGCCGGCGGGTGCCGTCGTAGACCTGCCAGTCCTTGTCGATGCCCAGCAGCAGCCGGTCGCTGCGCCGGTCGGGCGACAACGCCGCCGGGCCTTGCGGCGGCGGCGCCCCGTCGGGGACCAGCTCGAAGGCGTCGCGCAGGCCGGACAGGCCGCTGCCGGCCCGGGTGTTGGCCACCGTGAGGTCGGCCACCACGTAGTCGCCGAACGGCCAGTTGGACGGCTTCGTCCGGGCCAGCGCGTTGACGGTCAGCGCCATGCCATCGCCCGGGTAGGGCGGCGTGGTGGCGGGGGTCCGAGTCGGCGTGCCGCTGATCGGCCAGTACCGACGCACCGCCGACCAGGTCGGTATACAGGCTGGTGGCGGCGTCCTTCAGCACCGTCGGCAGCTGAAACGCCAGCCGCACCGTGTTGGACGAGCCGGGCGCCAGCGTCACCGGCCACAGGAAGCCCAGCGGCAGCCGCGCGGTGGCATCGCTCACCGGCAGCATGAACGGGCCGGCGGGCGTGTCCACGGTGAGCGCGAAGCGTTGCCGCGGCGACAGCTTCAGGTCCGCCTGCACCTTCGACTCCAGACGCGCCTGGAGCACCTTGAACAGGCTGCCCTCGCCGGCCTTGACGTCTTCGATCGCGTCCGTTTCCCGCGTTGCCGACAGCGCCAGGGCGAAGGTGTCCGACAGCTTGCCGACCACGTCCTTGGGCAGCGCGGTCAGCTCGACATCGCGCGGCGCGGGCGGGCCGATCAGAGGCAGCGTGATATGGCCGTAGCGGGTGTCGTAGAAACGCGCCGAGGCCTGGGTGATCTCGCCGTCGGGCACCATGAACACCAGCGTGCCGCGCACGGTCTGGTCCGGCTCGATGCGGATGCCGTTGTCGCCGGGGGCCGCCAGCGGCGCCTGCGCCAGCCAGGTGGCGGGCGAGGCCGGCCACGCGCCGTCCCGGTTGAGGGTGACGAAGAAGTGCGAGGCGAAGTCCGGAATCAGGTAGGGCGCGCCTTCGGGCTCGATATCCTTCAGGGTCATGTCCAGCGCCATGAAACTCTGCCCGCCGGGTGCGTCCACGCCGCGGAAGCGCTTGAGCAGATACATCTGGCGGGCATGCCACTGCACCGCGCGGTTGCTGCCGCTGGCGTCCAGCGCGATGCGCTTGGTCAGCAGCACGTCCTGGCTGGGGATGTCGCGGCCGTACACCTGCGCTGCCGCCTCGTCACCGTATTGCGGGGCCTTCAGCCCTGTGCGGTAGCCGATGGTGTCCAGCGCGACACGCGTGTCCGACGGTGCGGTGGCGGGAAAGTCGAACAACCGGCTGTCGGCGTCGTGGCGTGCAACGCCGTCGGTGACCGGCCCGGTCACCGACACGCTCAACGCCAGCTTGGTGGCCGGTCTGGCCTGTGCGCTGGCCAGCACCTTCTGCAGTGCGGCGGACAACACCGCGGGGTCTTCGGAGATCACGTAGCTGCCGCCGGACTGTTCGGCCGCCCAGCGGAAAGCGTCCTCGGCACCGCCGGTGCCCATGCCGACCCACAGCACCCGGATGCCGTCGGCCTTGATGCCTTGCAGCAGCTTCTGGAAAGACGGCTTGTCGGCCTTGGGCACGTCCAGCGCCGCGTCGGTCAGGTAGACGATGACCCGGCGCTGGGCCGGCATCTCGCGCAGCGACAGATACGCCTTGCGCACCGAGCCGAGGATGTCGGTGCCGTTGCCCATGTCCAGGCTGCCCAGTGCCTGCAGCAACTCGGCCTTGCGCGAGGTAAAGGTCTGGCGCACGTTGACGTCGCCGGAAAAGCTGATCAGCTCGGCGAGGCTCTGCTCCGGCAGTGACGCGACGAAGCCATGGAACAGGTTCTTCATCTTGTCCAGGCGGTAATTGCAGTAGTCGCAGCCGGCACCGGTCGGCGCCGTGTCCATCGACAGGCTGACATCGGTGGCCAGGGTGATCACCGGCCGGTCCGAGGGCGCCGCCGCAGCCGGCCTGCGGTAGGTGGCGGCGAAGCGGTTGCCCAGACGGTCGCCGATCGAGGCGAACACGTGCTGCAGTGCGTCGGCGTCGTCGGCGGCGTAGTAGGTGCCGTCGGACAGGCCGGCCAGCTGCGCCAGCGTGGTGCCGTCGTGGCCGCGGCCGAAGCCGATGGTGAACAACGGCACGTGGGAGCTCGCCACGGCCTGCTCCACCTGGGCGCGGGTGGCGTCGCTGCCCTTGCCCTGGTGGTCCTCGCGACTGTCGACGCCATCGGTGAACACCACCAGGGTCGGCCGCTGCTGGCCGTGCAGCAGAGTCAGGCCGCGCATCACCGCGTCGTACAGCACGGTGGAGCCACCGGCGCGAACCCGGGCCAGGTTGCGCAGCGCCTCGCCTTGCCGGTGCCCTCGAGTACGCGCACCTGGGAATCGAAATCGATCAGCTGGATGCGCGTGTCGTCCGGCAGGCCTCGGATGAAGCGGCGCGCGGCGTCGAGCACCTGCGCCATCGACGCGCGCATGGAGCCGGAGGAGTCGAGCACCAGCACCAGGCTGGGCGGGGTACGGACGCGCTCCACGCGCAGCAACTGGGCCGGCTGGCCGCCTTCGACGATGCGCGTGTTGGCTGGCGTCGGCAGCAGCTTCGGCCCGGCGCCGTCCTGCAGCAGGAAATCCACCGTGGCCTCCGGCCCGTGCGCGGCGGCATCCAGGATGCGCAACTGGCTGGTGGTGCCGTGTGCCTGGTCCACGGCGGGGTCGCGGTAGGCACGGTCCAGCAGCGGGCTGGCGTCCAGCACGGTCATCTGGCCGGCGCTGACCGGCACCAGCCGGGTGCCCAGCGTGCCGTTGTCGTACACCAGCGAGGCGGTCGCCACGTTCACGTTCCAGTAGCCCGAGGGCAGCCAGAACAGCAGGTCGCCCTCGGGTGTGCGGGAGCCCTGGCGATCCAGTTCCGGGTGACGCAGGGAGATGCCCGCCGGCTCGCTGACCCGCACATGGCCCACGCCGATGCCGCGCACCTTCAGCGCGCCCAGCCGCTCGCCGTCGTGGACCGGGGCCAACGCCTCGCCCTCGTCCAGGGTCACGGTCAGTTCCTTCGGGTCGCTGGCGGCGGTCCACTGCAGTCGCCACTGGATCGGTTCGGAGACGTCCTGCGGCAGGTCGTCCAGCGTGTAGGTGTGCGTCTTGTAGGCGTACAGCGTGCGGTGGTACTGCAGGTCGCGGCGGTAATGTCCTTGCAGGTAGATGTTCTCGCCGGCCAGGTTCACCTCGCCTTCGGCCAGCGTCAGCGTCTGGCTCTGGAAGCGGTGGGCCGCGTTGGTGGTGGTGAAGTAGACGGTGCGGTCGGGCCAGTCCCGGGTGTGCAGGGTCAGGGTGCGTCCCGGGCGCAGCGCCAGTTCGCGGCACAGGGTCAGCAGGTAGCCCTTGCCGCGCGGTTCGGCCAGGCCCCACCAGTCGGTGCCCTCACCGTCGCGGGCGTGGATCACCCGGCTGTCGCGGTCGGCCTGCCAGCTTTCGCCGCCAAGGTCGGCCACGTATCGCGCCAGGTCGTCCAGCGAGCTGGCGGCCGGGTCGTTCCAGTCCACCTTCAACTGCCACAGCTCACCGCTGGTGGTGCGCCGTGTGCTCATGTTGCGGCGGTCGATGTAGTCCAGCACCAGCTTGCCGTTGGCCTGGTGGGTCACCTCGGCGTACGCCTGCTGGGCGCCGAACGGGTTGACGTAGGGCTGCGGCAGCTTCCAGGGGCCGGCCGGCCATGCCTTGCGCGGTGGCGGAGCCGACGCGGCAGCCGCCGGTGGCGGGTCGAACGCCTCCGCCGCAGCGGGCGAGCCGGGCGAGTTCGGCGAAACCGTCAGCGCCGACGCGGAGGCGGCCGGTGCATGCTGAGCGTGGCCGAGCAGCAGCCATGCACCACCGCTCAGGGCGAGCACGCCGGCCAGCGCCAGGGGGATTTTCCACGCGTGCGATCGGTTGCGCAGGGGGTTCATCAGCTTGCACTCCAACCATCGGCCATCAGGGCGTCATTACCAACTCGTCGACGGCACCGCCCTGGTCGCAGGTGACCCGGTACGCGGTGGTCATCCGTTCGAAGTTCAGCGGCATCGACACCGTGGTGGTGCCGTCGCCGTTGTGCATGGCGGTTGCCTGCCCATGGCTGAGGTAGGCGCCATAGTTGTTCTTGACCAGGCTGTCCCACATCGCCGGCAGCAGGGTGGGGAAGGAATTGGCGCGCAGTTGCGGGTCCATCAGCCCGGCGACGGCGTCGTAGTCACGCTCGCCGAGCGCGTCGAACAGGCGTCCGGCGCGGGTCACGCACGCGTCCGAAGGGGCGGTCGCCGCGAAGCTGGGCAGCGCAATCAATGCAGCAGTCGCAACGGCGAAGTAGCGGCTAGGGGACATGGGTCGAATCTCCGGTCGGTTCGGGGGTGTCGGTGGCGATGCTGGCGATCGAACTGGGCGAGGTGCCTGGCGAGCGGGGAGGCTCGCCGGCCAGCGCCGCCGGAGCCCCCCGGTAGCGCCAGTGCCACGGCTCGAAATCGATGCCATGGCGGTTGTCGGGCGGATAGGACAGGCCGAAGCCGTACGCGCCGGCGTGTGCCTGCAGCCACTCGAACGCGCGCGTCGTGGCGAACGACGGATCGGCCGCGGCTGCGCCGGGGGTGGTCAGGTCCAGCGCGCAGCCGCTGTGGTGCTCACTGAAGCCGGGTAGTGCGTTGACCCGCAGCACGCTGGCCAGGGGCACCCCACGGTCCAGCTTGCGGCGCACCAGCCGCCGTTGTCGGGCGACGCTGCGAAAGCCGGAAACCGTTTGCAGGGTGACCCCGTCGCGCGCCGCGGCGGCAACCATCGCACCCAGTGCCCTGGCCGCGTCGGGGGCCAGCCGCAAGGGCCGGCCGTAGACGTCCCGGCCGGCCCAAACCAGCGCCGGGGCTTCCGGCTGCACGGTCCATTCGTGGCTGCGTACATAGCCCGGCGGCGTGCCCAGGCGGGTGACCATGGTCATGGCCTGGCGACGATAGCCGGGGTCGGCAGGGCGCAGATGGCTGCAGCCCGGGCTGGCCTGCGCCGCCGGCAGCGTGGCCCACAGCGCCGGGGCCAGTATGGCGATGGCGTACCAACGGATTGCAGCGTGCGTGGTCCGCAGCATGGTTCACGCCCGCCCTGGCTCGAAGGTCCAGCGGATCGTCATGGTCGCGGGCAGGGACGTACTTCCGACCGTGGTCGAGATGCGGCGGGTCTGCGTGCCGCTTTGCGGGCCCTTGCCGGACCAGCGCAGGTGCTCCAGTCGGACATCGGGAAGGGTGACCTTGCGGGTGCCGCGCTTGCCGTCGCTGCTGTCCCAGCGTTCGACCAGGGTCATTCCCGGCAGGGTGATGTCCAGCGAGCCGGCGGCCCCGTTCCACTCGGCGCGGGCGTCGGGGATCGGCTCGTGGCGACAGTCGGTATCGGCCTGGCCGTGAAGTTGCTCCGAGCGGGTGACGTATGCCGGGGCCCCGCCCGCGGCTGCCTGGCGTCGGCTGGAGGCGCCCGTGCTGACGGCCGTGAGCGAGCATGCGGTCGCGGCATCCAGCGCCCAGAGGCCTGAATCGGGCTGGCTGACGAACCGTGCCTTGATCCTGTCCCGCAGCCGGTGGACGACGCGCCCCAGCACCTGGCGCTTGTCCGGGGCCATCCTGGCGGCGAGCTTCACCATGTGGTGCGCGGCGCATGCCTTGTCGCGGCATTCCAGGGCGATCTGCTCCAGGTCCGCGGTGTGGCCGGTCAGCGCACGCCGGGCAAGTTGGCCCCCGTTAACCCTCCCGGGTGTGCTTTCCGGATGCGTATCGGCTTGCTGCCTGCTCAGGTGAAGCGTCCCTTGCAACCGTCGGGTGACTTCCGCCTGCGACCAGACGCGGTGCCCCGGGTTTTCCTGATGCGTCCGGCCGCTGATCTCGATGGTGTAGGTCAGCGTGGCCCGGTTGTCGTGTTTTTTGCCGAACGGGCCGAACCCGGCTGCCGTGGCGCCAGTGGTCGCGCCGATGGCCGCGGCGACGATCAGGCAGCGTGCAAGTGGGTGATGGCGATTCACGTCCGTAGCCCCGCGTCCGGATAAGGTCTGCGCGATGAAGCGCGGTGGACCTATTTCGGGACTGGCGGGGGCGGACGCGCTTGAGGCACGCCTTAGGGGTTTGTTACGAATTCTTAGTTTGCTTATTAATCAATCGCTTAGTGGTCGCGATGAGAGCGGCGGGGGGCGGACGGTTACTGCGCGATCCTGGCAGCACGGTTGCTACCTTACCTCCGCATGTCAGGGATGCCCCCGGTCCCCGTGATTGCTGTGCGTGGGATCGAAGCCGGCCTTGGCCAGCCCGTCCAGCGCGGATTGACGCAATTCAGAGAACCGTGCCTGAGCCCGTTGTCGTCCCGCCGCGTCTCCTCGTCGTGCGGACCATTCGCTGTACAGCCGCAGCGTGTCGGCCGTGACATCGGCGGCGGCGGGTTTGAAGCCGTGCATCGGGCTCTGCGCAATGGCGTCGTCGTGCGTTGCCAGGGCGATCTGAAGCGCGACCTGATGCACCTGGTCAGCAGAGGATTGCGGGGCGCGGGCTGCCGCCTCGAGCGCGCGCTGCGCGCCCTGGCGATTTCCAGCAGCGGCAGTTGCCAGCGCGTGCACCAGGTACTGCAGGTAGCGGGTGTTGGATGGGTCCGCCATGTGGCCGACGATGACGTCCACGCGGCCACGGATGTCGGCCACGGCAGCCGGATCGGCGGTGAGCGCCACGAACGCCTCGCTCATCAACTTCTCGACGGCGGTCGCGGGATCCTGCGCCGGATCGATCAGCGACGTAGCCTTGCGACAGTCGGCCAATGCGGCGGTCTTGTCGCCGCTGAAGTATTCGCCGCCGGCGCGCAGGCTGAGCATCTGGGCCTGTGCGAACGAATTGTTCTGCGTGGCGGCGAGCCGGGCGGTGGTATCGATGATGGCCCGGATATCGCCGTACACGCCCCGCTCATACAGCAGGCTGGTCATCAGCGTGCCGGCAGCGGCTTGCAAGGCGGTGTCCTGGTGTTGCCCGGTCCAGCTCCAGACGCGGACCAGCAAGGGCAGCGCCTCCAGTGGACGGTCGTCCGAGTACAGCGCATAGGCGAGGTTGAAGCTGGCGATGGCACTGCTGCGCTCCTTGCCGAGCGCCTGGTCGGCGTCCAGTTCGGCGCGAGCCGCGGCGATGCTGGCGGCAGGATCGTTCCGGGCGTCGGCGATGAACGCCATGGTGTTGTGGAGCAACGGCTGCAACCGCCGGATGCGGGTCTTTTCGATCAGCACGCGTGCCTGGTCGTACTGCTTCATCGCCAGGTCAATATGGTTCAGGCGCGCGTTGGCACGGGCCGCATTCAGAAGCACCCGCGCCAGGATCTCCGGGTCGTTGGTTTGCCTGGCCATGCTCATGGCCTCGGTGACCAGCGTCAGGGCCTTGGCGTTTTCATGCCGGTTGGACGCCTGGGAGGCCTGGTCGTCCAGCACGCGTGCCGCCAGAGCGGGGCGGTTCAGTCGCCTGGCGTCGGCCAGCAGCGCGGCATAGCTGGCGTCGGCCTCGCGCAACTGGTTGGTGTTGCCGTCAATTCTGGCCAGAAGGAAGCGGGCCGGCAGAAACTGCGGGTCGCTCTTGTTGACCAGCAGGAAGTAGGGCTTGGCACCTTGCAAGTCGTCATGCATGGCCAGGTCGATGCCGCGAGCGAAGGTTTCGGCCAGGTAGGCGTCCTGCGGCTTGTCCTCGAACGGCGACGTCGCGAGCGGCTCCAGTTTCAGCGCGCGGCGCAGGCGGGACACGGCGGCGATACCGAGCGTGCTCGGCGCGCTGCCGCTGAGGACGATGTCGGTTGCGTTGCCGCGCTTGCCCGGATCGATATGCAAGGTGAGTTCAAAGAGCTTGCCGGGCAATCGGGTCAGCTCGCCGGTCACCAGGATGTCGGCTCCGGTGACGTATCGCGTGTGCTCGGCCTGGCTGCGGCCCTTGGGCGGAGTGAATTTCCACACCCGCGCCACCTGCAACGGATCCACCACGCCGAGGTCGGGACTGTCGCCCAGCAGGTTGGCGATCAGGCCGGGCAGGCCGCGCGTGGTCCAGTCGAGTGCCGCATCGCCGGTGCGGTTGTCGATCGGTAGCACCGCCAGGCGCTGCGGCGGCGGCGCGGGTGGGGCAAAGCCGCGCGGGATGATCCACCACCCCAGCAGGACGAGCAGGACCGCAGCGCCGATCGAGATCCACACGGCGCGCCGGTGGCGCCGTGCCTCGCGGACGGGGGGCGTATCCGAGACAGCCGATGGGTCGGCGTCGGCAGGCAGCGGGGATGTTCCGGCGGCAACCGGGCTGACCGGAGCCACCCACTGCAGGCCGCGCCCGTACACCGTACGGATGACCCCGTCACGCCGGCCGCTGCCATCGTCGAACGCCCGACGCGCCTTGTAGACCAGCTGGCTCAAGGCCGCATCGCTGATCGGCCGGTTGCCCCACAGCGCTTCGATCACTTCCTGCTTGCCCAGCGCACGCTCGCGATGCTCCAGCAGCAGCAGGATCAGGTCGAAGACCTTCGCCTCGAGCGCGACATCGGTGCCATCGCACTGCAGGCGACGCTGCGCCGGATCGATGACGTAGCGCCCGCAGCGATAACCGACCGCCCGTTCTTGTTCCCGCATGTGTGGCCCCCGCCTCGCAGCCGCACTCCCATGCAGCTTCCTTGGGATTCTACTGCTCCCTCGCCGTCACGACAGTCCCTGCCCCGGAGACTGCAAGGGCGTACGCGCGCGGGCGGCGCCCCCTGTCAGCGCGGCACGCGGTAGCCGCCGGGGACGCCACGCGGGCTCAGGGTGATCTGCCATAGCTGGTCGCGACGGCTGCGGAACACCGCGGCAGACACCGCCAGGTAGAAGTGCCACATGCGGCGGAAGCGCTCGTCGTAGTTGCGGCTGAGCACCGGCCAGGCGGCGTCGAAGTTGGCGCGCCAGGCGGTCAGGGTGCGGTCGTAGTCGGCGCCGAAGTTGTGCCAGTCCTCCACCACGAACAGGCCTTCCAGTGCGCTGGCGGTGGCGCTCATGGTGGGGATCATCGAGTTGGGGAAGATGTACTTCTCGATCCATGGATCCGGGCGGGAGTCGCTGTTGCTGCCGATGCAGTGCAGCAGCGACAGGCCGCCACCGTTGTCGTCGCGGATGCAGCGGCGCACCACTTCGAAGTAGCGGCGGTAATTGAGCACGCCGACGTGCTCGAACATGCCGATCGACATGATCGCGTCGAAGCGCTCGTCCAGTTCGCGGTAGTCCTGCAGGCGGATCTCGATCGGCAGGCCGGCGCACAGCCGACGCGCATAGTCGGCCTGCTCGGCCGAGACGGTGATGCCCACTCCTTCGACGCCGTAGTGCTCGGCCGCGTACTTGAGCGCCTCACCCCAGCCGCAACCGATGTCCAGGACGCGCTGGCCGGGCTTGAGCTGCAGCTTGCGGCAGATCAGGTCCAGCTTGGCCGCCTGGGCGTCATCGAGGTTGTCCGCCTGCGCCCAGTAGCCGCAGGAGTACACCAGCCGCTGGCCGAGCATGGCCTGGAACAGGTCGTTGCCCAGATCGTAGTGGTGCTTGCCGATCTCGAAGGCGTGTTCGCCGCGCTGCAGGTTGATGAAGCGCGCCTTGAGATGGGCCAGCAGGGTGTCGAGGGTCCGCAGCTCCTGGTCAAGTTCGGCCCGCAGCACGCGAGTGAACAATCCGGGAAGATCCTCGGCGTCCCACCAGCCGTCCATATAGGCCTCGCCCAGGCCGAGCGAGCCGTGGGCGAAGACGCGGGCATACATGCGCTCGTCATGCACCTGCATGTCGCAGGGGGCGTCGCCGTTGATGCGGACGCCGGCGTGGTCGAGCAGTTCGGTTGCGCGTTGCTTGAGAGAGTCCTGGCTCATGCGATCCTCTTGCCTTGAGGGAAGGGCGCGAAACGTTGCGCGGATCAATCGGTACCGAGAATCCCGAAGCTTGCCGGCACCTTTGCATAGACGGCGTCCACGCCGGCGGCGCGTGCCAGCGCCAGCAGCGTGTCGGCCTGCTCCAGGCGTAGCAGGAACTCCACCTTCACCGGCAGGTCGTCGGCCAGGTCGAAGAACTGCTGCTCGTGCAGCACGCCGTGCCGGCCGAAACCGGCCACCGAGCGGAACACGCTGCCGCCGCCCAGGTCGTGCTTGCGGGCCTGTTCGAGCAGCCATTCGGACAAAAGGATGCCGCGATGCTTGGCATGCTGGTGGCAGTAGAAGGTCAGCTGGACCCCGTCCACGGGCGATGCGGTCATGGTCGCTCTCCGGTCAATGGCGCAGCAGGTTGCGCGTGAGCACGATACCCAGCACGGTCATGCCGATGGAGCCGACCAGGTGCGTGGCGACGTGCGCGCCGAACCACAGGTATTGCTGGCGCAGCAGCAGGGTGGAAGCCTCGGCGGAAAAGGTGGAGAAGGTGGTCAGGCCGCCAAGCATGCCGGTGAACACGAACAGGCGCAGTTCCGGCGGCAGGGTCTGGAAGTGGTCCCACACGCCCATGGCGAAGCCCATCAGCAGGCCGCCGGCCAGGTTGGCCGCCAGGGTGCCCAGCGGCACGGTGGGGAATACCGGGTTGAGCGCCAGCCCGAGCAGCCAGCGCAGCCAGCATCCCACCGCTCCACCCAGGCCGATGGCCAGAAATCCGGTATAGCCCACTGCGGTCTCCTCGTTCGAAGGTCGTGCGGACGGCCGTGGAACAGGCACGCGCCTGCACCCGGGCCAGGCCGCTGGTGCAGGCATCATCAACCGCGGGCCGCCGGCGGTGAACGTCCGGAGGACAGGGTGGTTCGCGCAAGGCGCGGGAGGCATGCCATCTCCCCGTATGCAGTGCATGCTAGCAGCCTGTCGGGCTCGATGGTCGGGTTGCGGGTGTGGCTGCACGACCGGAGGGTCCCGACCAGCCGCCCGGACAGGACAGCACGGGCCTGTCCGCGGCAGAAACATCGGCCGCTGCCGATGCGGCGCACCGTCCCTGCCGCCCCTTCGCCGAGGTGGCCGGCGAGGGGGGATCCCCGGGGTGCCGAGGCGTGCCAGCCGCCAGCGGACTGCGATACCCTGTGCGCTTCCCCACTGGTTGCCCGCGCATGTCCCTGTCTCCGCGCCCGGTTCGTCGCAGCCTGCCCTGGTTGCTGGCCGGCCTGTCGATGATCGGGCCGTTTTCGATCGACGCGGTGTTCCCCGCGTTTCCGCTGATCGGGGCCTCGCTGGGGGCCGATGCGGTCGGCCTGCAGCAGCTGATCAGCGTGTACCTGGTGACCTACGCGGCGATGAGCCTGTTCCACGGCCCGATCTCTGATGCGGTCGGGCGCAAGCCGGTGATCGTGGCCGGGATGCTGGTGTACGCGCTGGCCTCCGCCGGTGCCGCACTGGCGCCGTCGTTCGGCATTCTGCTGGCCTGCCGCGGGCTGCAGGGGCTCAGCGCCGGTGCGGGCATGGTGGTCGGGCGCGCGGTGGTGCGCGATACCTTCGACGGCGCCGCCGCACAGCAACTGATGTCGCGGGTGATGATGATCTTCGGAGTGGCGCCGGCGGTGGCGCCGATGGTCGGCGCGCAGTTGCTGTCGATCGGCGGCTGGCACGGCATCTTCTGGTGGCTGATGGTGTTCACGCTGCTGCTGGCGGTGGCGCTGGCGTGGCTTCTGGAGGAAAGCCATCCGCGCCAGCGGCGCACACGTTTCGCACCGCGACCGCTGCTGGCCAGCTACCTGGCGTTCGGGCGGGACCGGCCGTTCTGGCCATTGCTGGTTTCCAGCTCGGTGAACTTCGCCGGGCTGTTTCTTTTCATCTCTTCGGCGCCACAGATCGTGCGGGGGCTGCTCGGCCTGTCCGCGCAGGGGTTCCCGTGGCTGTTCGGGCCCGTGGTGGTCGGCCTGGTCGGCGGGGCGTGGCTGTCCGGACGGCTGGCCGGGCGGCGTGGCGTGGCGTTTACCGTGAACCTGGGTTATGCGGCAATGCTGCTGGCCTGCGCGGCCCACCTGCTGCTGGCGCTGGCCTTGCCCACGCCGCGGTTGCCGTGGTCGATGCTGCCACTGGTGCTGCACGGGGTGGGCGTGCAGCTGGCCTTTCCTACCCTGACGCTGTTGCTGCTGGATCGGTTCCCCCAGCAGCGCGGCGGTATCTCGTCGGTGCAGGCCTTTGCCAGCCTGCTGATCTGCAGCCTGGTGGCCGGGCTGCTGTCGCCGCTGCTGTCGGGGAGCCTGTTGTACCTGGCGTTGGGGGCAAGTGCGCTGACCGTGACCGGCTGGTTGTCCTGGCGCTGGTACGGGCGGATCCACCGACGCATGGCGCCGCCGCCACCGCGCGAGGTGACGCTGCAGGCGCAGATCGCCGAGCCACGTTGACGGCATCGGCACGTCGGTTCGCCGCACTTTGCCGGGACGGCCTGCGAGGGGGCGGGGCGGGGCAATGTTCCCGCGCCCCGCCTTGAATGGTCCGACGGGGGCGGCCGGGTGCGATGCAGCCAGGGCCCGGCGGGTTGGCATGACTTCTGACAGTCGGTCATCCCGCCGTCGCTCCCTATGCTGCACACTCCCCCATGCCTGATCGAGTCGCATGCATCGTTGCCCCGTTTCCTTGCGCGCAGCGCACCGTAACGCCGCCTGTGCGGTATTCGTCCTTGGCGCGGGCGTTTGCCTGCCGTCGATGGCGGTCACCATCGATGGCCACATCGACCCCGCCGAGTGGCAGGGCGCGCAGCACATCACCGATTTCCGCAAGGTGCAGCCGCTCAACGGCCATCCGGCCAGCCTGCCGACCGAGGCCTGGGTGCTGTCCACGCCACAGGGGCTGGCGATCGCGTTTCGCAATCACCAGCCTGCCGGGGTTCCGCGTACCCATCAGCGAATTCGTCGTGACGAGCAGGCGCAGCTGGACCGCGACAACCTGATGATCGATTTCGACGGCGATGGCCGCACCGGCTACAACTTCATGGTCACGCTGGACAACGACATCAACGATGCCGTGATCACCAGCGAGAGCCAGTTCAGTACCGACTGGGATGGCAACTGGCAGCACGCGGTCAGCGAGGATGCCGAGGGCTGGAGCGTGGAGATGCTGATCCCCTGGTACATCGCCCCGATGCACAAGGCGATCGGCGGTACGCGCACGGTTGGCCTGTATCTGGACCGGGTGATCGGCTCCACCGGCGAGCGTGTGGCCTGGCCGGTGGCCAGCTTCTCGCGCCCGCGATTCCTGTCCGACTTCACTCCGGTCGAGCTACCGGCCTATACCCAGTCGCTGTTCGCGATCACGCCCTACGTGGTCGGCGTGCGCAACCAGATGGACCGAAGCAACCGCTTCGACGGCGGCGCGGACATTTTCTGGAAGCCGAACGGGCAGACCCAGCTGACCGCCACCATCAACCCGGATTTCGGCCAGGTGGAAAGCGACGACCTGGTGGTCAATTTCGGTGCGGAAGAGACCTTTTTCAGCGACAAGCGGCCGTTCTTCACCGAGAACCAGGGCATCTTCGACTTCGGGCTGCTGATCGACAACAGCCAGCTGATCTACACCCGTCGCGTGGGTGGCACCGCCGACGACGGGCATGGCGCTGCCGACGTGGCCGGTGCGGTAAAGCTCAACGGCAGCGTCGGTGGCACCGAGTACGGTGTGCTGGCCGCACAGGAAAAGGGCGACGCCGGGCGCACCTTCTCGGCGGCGCGCCTGAGCCACGATTTCGGTACCCAGGCGCTGGGCATGCTGGCCACCCATGTCGAGCGGCCGTGGCTGGACCGCGAGGCGAACGTGCTGGGCATCGACCATCGCTGGCAGCCCAATGACAAGCTCACCGTCACCAGCAATGTGGTCGGCAGTGCGATCGACCAGCACGGTCATACCGTGCAGGGCAGCGGAGCTACCGCGGTGGTCGAGTACGAGATGAATCCGCGCTGGAGCCAGCAATGGCTGGCGATGCATTTCGGCAACCACCTGGAACTCAACGATTTCGGTTACCTGCCGCGTAACAGCGTCAACTACCTGCACTGGGAGGTGCAGCGCCGCTTCACCCATCTGCCGCCGTCGTCGGCCTACGCTTCGCATCGCTGGCGCTTCCGCGTCATCGGCATGGACAACGACCACGGATTGGCGCTGCAACGCCAGTTCCGCATCATCCGCCAGAGCGATCGCCGCGACGGCGGCAGCGAGACGTTGCAGGTCAACCTCAACGCCGCCGCCTATGACGACCTGCTGACGCGCGGGCATGGCGCGCTGCACACCGCGCCGAACGCAATGATCTACTGGGACCGGACCAGCCCGCGCCACGGCGCCTGGGCCTGGGAAACCGAGCTGCAACTCCAGGGCAATGAACTGAACGGCATGCGCGGGCTGCATTACCTGGCCGCGTTCGCGCCGACCTTCTTTGTCAACGACGCACTGAGCCTGACCAGCGGCCTGACCGTCGAGGACCGCGCCAACTGGCTGATCTGGCAGCGCGACAACCTGGTCGGCGCCTTCCACAGTCGCTCGCTGATGCTCGATGCGGGCGTCAACTGGAATATCGGCGATCGCCAGGAACTCCGAGTCAAGCTGCAGGCGCTGGGTCTGGACGCTCGGATGCAACAGGCCTATCGGGTCAACGGCGACCGCCGCGCGGTGGCGGTGGACGACCCGGTCGACGACTTCAGCCTGCGCAACCTGGGTTTCCAGATCCGCTACCGCTACGAGCTGGCCCCCCTGTCGAATCTGTACGTGGTGTACGGGCGCGGCGGCTATGCGATGGATCCGCGATTCCGCGATGCGGACCAGCAGTTCGCCGACAGCTTCAGCCTGCGTGACAGCGAGCAGCTCATGATCAAGCTGGCCTATCGGCTGGAGCTGTAGCGTCCCGCATCGCTGCATTGGCGCGGGCGGGAGCGGCTACCCGGCAGCTGCCTTGCGTTTCAACCCAACTTCTGCGGACCATCGCGTGGGCGGCAGTACACTGACCGATCGTGACCAGGGCCAGTCCACGGAGACGGCGATGATGCAGGAACCTGCCGGGTCGATCGCCCGGGCGCAGCCGCTGCCGCGCGAGTTCTACCGACGCGACCCGCGCGAGGTGGCGCCAGAGCTGCTCAACAAGGTATTGCGGCGCGCGGATGGCCGCAGTGGCCGCATCGTGGAGGTGGAGGCCTATTGCGGTGCACTCTGATGCCGCGGCCCACAGCTTTCGCGGCATGACCCGGCGCAACGCCAGCATGTTCGGGGCGCCCGGGTTGCTGTATGTCTACTTCACCTACGGCATGCACTGGTGCGCCAATGCCGTATGCGGGGACGAGGGTGAGGGCGTGGCGGTGCTGTTCCGGGCGCTGGCGCCCTTGACCGGACTGGCGCAGATGCGTGCGGTCCGGCCGGCCAGCCGCGGCGATCGGGATCTGTGCCGCGGGCCGGCCCGCCTGTGCCAGGCGATGGGGATCGGTGGTGACTTCGACGGCGTGGATCTGGTCCGGGGCGAGGCAGGGCTGGCCCTGGTAGACGATGGCACGCCGCCGCCGGCCAAGCCGCTGGCCACTCGCCGCGTGGGGATCGCCAGGGCCGTGGATGCGCCGTGGCGCTGGTATGTGCAGGGCGATCGACACGTGTCACGCCCTTGAGCGCATGGGGCCGATCGCCACGCGCTCTTGACGGCGGCTTTATACCGGCCGGTTCACCGTTGCATCCACCGCCAGGCGGCGTTCCACGGAGGCGTATCATGCCCTACAAGAGCACCAGCGATTTGCCCGACCGGGTCAAGGACAACCTTCCCGCCCACGCGCAGGACATCTACAAGGAAGCCTTCAACAGCGCCTGGGACGAATACGCGGACAAGGACGACCGGCGTGGCGACGAGTCGCGCGAAGAGGTCTCGCACAAGGTGGCCTGGTCGGCGGTGGAAAGAAAGTACGAAAAGGGCGATAACGGCGAATGGCAGGAAAAGTAGCGCCGCAACGCCGCTGAACGTCGCAGCTTCTGCTCCTTTGCAGGGAGGGTCGACATGAATCGCTTGACCGCCACTGTTGGGTTGGGTGCGCTTCTGGCTGCGCCGATGCTGTTTGCCGGCCTGGCTGCGGCGCGATCCTGGGCCGCGTCGCCGGCGCAGGCATCCGGGCAGGACGAAGTCGATACCGGTTCCCTGCAACAGGCGCGCGAGGCGGGTTGCTCGAGGCGGGCACACCGGATGCTGCATGCGCTGGCCGATGGCGACTTCGAGCGCGCCACTGCGATGTTCAGCGAAAGCTCGCGTCGCGTCGTCACGCCCGACCGGTTGCAGCAGATATGGACGACGCTGGGGGGCCAGTATGGCGAGCATGTCCGGTTGGGCCGGGGTTCGGCTGCCATCTCGGCCAAAAAGGGCTACTACCTGGCGGGCGTGCCGATGCAATACGAGCAGGCCACCCTGACGGCCAACGTGATGTGCGACGAGCACAACGACATCGTCGACTTCAAGATCACACGCGCGCCGGAAGGCCGCGCCGCCCGGCAGTAGTCCGGAGTAGTCCGCAGCTGCTGGCACTGCGGCAGCTCAAGTCGCAGACGGCGCCTTGCTGCGCTGGGCGGGCGGGTTCGAAAAAAGCTTCCTGTTGAGCTCGACTCCGTGACCCGTGCTCACGGCGGGGCGCCTCCTCCCGCGACAGGCAGAAACTCAATGGTTCAGACGCAAGCACGAAGCCGGGGCCCCTTTCCCGCGACACCGTGCCGGCCGCAGTCGCCCGCTAGGAGAGTGCGCAGTCCAGGCCGCGGGCGGCGAGAAACGCGCGCGCATTGTCGGCGTCGTGCTCGAACCATGCCCGGGTCGAGCCGAGCCGGAACGAGTAGCCCCATGCGTCCATGTCGGCCATCAGCCGTTCGCGACCGACGCCGGGCAACCGGTCGGCCAGCAGGATCTGCAGGTAGCAGGTGGCGTCTTCCTCCTCGATGGAGTCGGTCGCATCGGTATGGACCTGTGCGCGGCGCTCGGCTGGCAGCACGATCAGGTGACAGGCTTCGTGCAGCAGCGAGTGCACCGGGGTGTCGTCGCGCGCGTACACGGTGCTGCCGATGATGCCCGCTTCGTCGTCGCCCCAATAGCTTCCGGGAATCGATCCCCCGGCGACCCGTTGCAGTTGCAAGCCGTATCGCCCCAGCAACTCCGCCGGCGTGGCATAGCCGATGTCGGCCAGTCGCAACACCTGCGGCGAGGCCTCGGTGATGGGGATCGGGGACGGTGGCGCGGGCATGGCAGAGGGCCGGACAGGCAGCGGGGCGGGTACGAACGCGCAGGGCGTCATTCGCGGGTGAGGGTGCGGTGCCGGCGGAGCCGCCGGCGCCGGTCAGCTGGCGGGGTTGCTCACCGACTTGCCGTCGGGGAGGGCGACCGACAGCTCCAATACCTCATGGCCGCTGTCGCGTTCGAGGTTGATGTTGATCGCGTCGATGTCGACGTGAACGTATTTCTTGATCACTTCGAGCAGTTCGTTGCGCATCATCGGAAGGTAGTCCGGCGCCCCGCGGGTGGAGCGCTCCTGCGCCACGATGATCCGCAGGCGTTCCTTGGCCACCGACGCGGTGGCCTCCGGCTTGCGCTTCAGGAAATCGAGAATGCCCATCGTGATCAACCTCCGAACACGCGCTGGAGAAAGCCCTTCCTGGCCACTTCGGTAAATCGCAGGGGGCGCTCCTCGCCGAGGATCCGCGCCACCGTGTCGCTGTAGGCCAGCCCGGCCGGCGAGTCGCCGTCCAGGATCACCGGCACGCCCGAATTGGACGCGGCCAGCACCTGTTCCGATTCGGGGATCACGCCGACCACGCTGATGCCGAGGATGTCCTCCACGTCCTTGACGCTGAGCATGTCGCCATTGGCCACGCGCGCGGGGTTGTAGCGGGTCAGCAGCAGGTGCTGCTTGATCGCGCCCTCGCCGCGCTCGGCCCGCCGGGTCTTGCTCGACAGCAGGCCCAGGATGCGGTCCGAATCGCGCACCGAGGAAACCTCCGGGTTGACCACCACCACCGCATGGTCGGCGAAGTACATTGCCAGGTGGGCGCCCTTCTCGATGCCCGCCGGCGAGTCGCATACGACGAAGTCGAAGCCTTCGGCGGACAGTTCGTCGAGCACCTTCTCCACGCCTTCCTGGGTCAGCGCGTCCTTGTCGCGGGTCTGGCTGGCCGCCAGTACGTACAGGTTGTCGTGGCGCTTGTCCTTGATCAGCGACTGTTTCAGGGTGGCCTCGCCATGCACGACGTTGATGAAGTCGTACACCACGCGCCGCTCGCAGCCCATGATGAGGTCCAGGTTGCGCAGGCCGACGTCGAAGTCGATCACGGCGACCTTCTTGCCGGCAATCGCCAGGCCGGTGGCCAGCGACGCACTGGTGGTGGTCTTGCCGACGCCGCCTTTGCCGGACGTGACAACGATAATCTCAGCACTCAAGGGCTCATCTCCGGGTGGGTCGTGTCGTGGGTGCCCGTCACAGCCGGGCGATCAGCAATTTTTCACCATCGAGCCAGCATTGCACAGCCTGGCCTTCGAGGTCCTTGGGGATCTGTTCAAATACGCGGTAGTGGCCGGCGATCGCGACCAGCTCGGCGCGAAAGTCCGAAACGAAGATACGCGCCTTCTCGTCGCCTTGCGCGCCGGCCATGGCGCGTCCGCGCAGGCCACCGTAAACGTGGATGCTGCCATCGGCGATCACCTCGGCGCCGTTGGCGATGGTGCCGGCGACCACCAGGTCCCGCTCGCGGGCGTAGATCTGCTGGCCCGAGCGCACCGTGCCCTCCTGGAAGTGCGCGCCAAGGCCACTGCCGCCGGCCGGGGCGGGCGCCGGTGCGGCGTGGATCGGCTCACGCGCCGGCGCCGGTGCGCTGGCCGGTGCCGGGACCGGAGGCGCCACGCTGCCGCCATCGGCCGGCTCGTAGGCGGCGCGGAACTTGGCGATCAGCGGCAGTCCCATGCGCTGGGCCAATGCCTCGGTGGCGCTGGTGCCGTAGGCCAGGCCCACCGGCAGCATGCCGGCGCTGCGCACCGCCTCGAGCAGCGCGTCGACGGTACCGTCGTCGGGCAGATCGAGCAGGTGGCTCAGGTCCAGCACCACGGCGGCGCGGGAAAACAGTTGCGGAGCGGCGCGCACACGGCGTTCCAGCTCGTCGCACAGTGCGGCGGCGTCAACCCGCCGCACGCGCACGCAGGCAATGCCGACCTGGCCGAAGCGCAGGTCGCAGGCGTCGGTGGTATCCATCTTTGCATTCACAGGTGCCGCTCTCCGGCGAGGCGGCGGGGGTGGGTAGTCGGAGTTTCAACGTGGCTGGCCGAAAGCGGCAGGTCGCGCTCGGCCAGCCAGGGCTGCGCCGGCAGCCCCCCGTGGTCGAGCCAGGTGTCGCGCACGTAGGCGTAGCTGGGCAGGTCCTTGGCCAGCAGGCTGACCTGCGGGCCCTGCGGGCCCATCCGTTGCTGGTCCACTTCCTGGAAACCGTAGGTGCCGTGGAACAGCACCACCACGTCGTCGCGTGGTTCCAGAAACACCTCGCAGGTGAGCAGGGGCACGCGCACTTCGGCATAGCTGGTGACGTCGCAGTAGAACACCCGGCCCAGGCCATGGCGGCGATAGGCGTTGGCGATCACGATGCGGTCGATGTACAGGAACGCGGGGTAGTGCTCGCAGAACCAGCGGTAGTTCGGACTGTCATACTGGTTGCCTTCGCGCAGGGCGACCAGGAAACCGGCGATGTGGCCATCGATCTCGGCCACCCGGAAATACTCCGCGTGCTGGTAGAAGTACCGCAGCTGGGCCGCGTCGAGGGCGAGGATGGTGCGACCGGCGGCATTGTTGAGCGCCAGGACGGCATCCAGGTCATGCTCGCGCACGTCACGGATGGCAAGGGCCATGCGTTGCTCCGCTTGGGTGGGGGTCGGGCAGGTGGGCCGCCGGTGGCCCGCCTGACGTCGCATTATGACATGGGACGCGGGCGTCACATCATCGAACGGCGCCCGGATCGACGACGACCAGGTGCCGGCGCGGCCCCACGGAAGAGCCCGCTCAGTGACTTTTTGCGCATTGCGTCGGCGCTGCGCTCGCCTATGATGCGGCCATGCCCTGGTCCAATTTCAATCACATCCGCCTGCTGCGCATCACCGGCCTGTTCGCCTATCTGTGCACCGGCACGCCGTTGATGACCAGTTGGGCCACCGAGCGGCTGGATCTCCTGCACCGGCCCAACTTTTCCTTGTTGCTGCTGACCCTGTCGTATCTGGCCTTCGGCATCCTGTACCTGCTGCTGACCAACAACCTGGGCTCGCGCCGCTCGCTGGGCCTGCGTCTGGTCGGCCTGGCGCTGATGACGGTGGCGGCGCTGGCCGTGGGCTGGTACAGCCACAGCGGCCTGTCGGCGATCCTGATGGTGGTGGTGGCGGTTGTGCTGCCCTGGCTGGTGCCTTTCTGGCTTGGCGTGGCCTGGGTGATCCTGCAGAACCTGGGGCTGGCGGCGGTGTTCGCCACCTTTCCCGAGCTCAACTACAGCATCCCGCTGGCACTGCTGCAGGCCAGTATCTACATGGGGTTTTCCGCCCTGGGCTTCGTCACGTCGGTGGTGGCCAGTCAGCAGACCGAGGCCCGCGAGGGGCAGCGCCGGCTGAACTCCGAATTGCGCGCCACCCGCGCCTTGCTGGCCGAGTCCAGTCGGATGGCCGAGCGCATGCGCATCGCGCGCGAGTTGCACGACCTGATCGGCCACCACCTGACCGCGCTGAGCCTGAACCTGGAAGTGGCCAGCCACCTCACCAACGAGGCGGCCGCGGTGCACGTGCACAAGGCCCAGGCCACCGCCCGCCACCTGCTGGCGGACGTGCGCGAGGCGGTCAGCGAGCTGCGCCAGGACGATGCGATCGACCTGACCCAGGCCCTGCGCAGCCTGGTCGAAGGCGTTCCCAGCCTGAAGGTGCACGTGGAGGTGCCCACGCGGTTCAGTGTGGAGGATCCGCGGCGCGCACAGGTGCTGCTGCGCTGCACCCAGGAAATCATCACCAATACCGCGCGGCACGCCGGTGCGCACAATCTGTGGCTGACTTTTGCCTACGCCGGCCCCGACGCGCTGGGCCTGCACGCGCGGGACGACGGGCGCGGGGCGTCGCACTTCCAGCCGGGCAATGGCCTGGCCGGCATGCGCGAACGGCTGGCCGAGTACGGCGGCACGGTGGAAGTGGCGACAGCCGCGGGGGCGGGCTTCGCGCTGACCGTGCGTCTGCCGCTGGGCGAGGGTGCCGCCCTGGCCCATACCCCTTCGCGCAACGAGCCCCCGGCCCTGACCGTTTCATGAGACTGCAACCCCACTGCCGCCGTGCGAGAATGCCCGTGCACGCCCGGACGGCGTGTCTGCACGCGGCCCCGACGCGCCTCGTGCGCCATCACCGCCCCGAGGAACAGCGATGATTTCCGTTTGTCTCGTCGACGACCAGAACCTGGTGCGCCAGGGTGTCCGTTCGCTGCTGGATCTGGCCGAGGACATCAACGTGGTGGCCGAATGCGCCGATGGTGCGCAGGCGGTCCAGGACATCCCGCGAATCAAGCCGGACGTGGTATTGCTGGACCTGCGCATGCCCAACATGAGCGGGCTGGAAGTGCTGCAGGCCCTGTCCGCGCGCAATGAGCTGCCGCCGACGATCATCCTGACCACCTTCGACGACGACCAGCTGGTGCTGCAGGGCCTCAAGGCCGGAGCGCGCGGCTACCTGCTCAAGGACGTCTCGCTCGAACAGCTGGTGGAGGCGGTTCGTACCGTTGCCAATGGCGGTTCGCTGGTAGCACCGATGGTGACCCAGCGGCTGCTGGCAGGGGTTTCCCGGATGCAGAACCAGTTCACCAGCCTGGAGCAGCCCGATCCGCTGACCGAGCGCGAGACCGAAATCCTGCGCCTGCTCTCGGGCGGCTACAGCAACAAGGAAATCGCCAACTCGCTGAAGGTGGCCGAAGGCACCGTCAAAAACCACGTGTCCAACATCCTGTCCAAGCTGGGTGTCCGCGACCGTACGCGGGCGGTGCTCAAGGCGCTGGAACTGGGAATCGTCTGAGGAGCCCGCCGTGGCGGGCCGGCAGACGGTTCGGCATGGAGGCTGGCGCGACCGCACAGGCCGGGGCTTGCGGAGCGTCTCGCACCCGGTGAGCCGGTGTCACGGCAGCCGATGGCGTTCCTTTACGCGAGCAAGTAACATCCAGAGCTTCGGTTATTGCCGACCCTCGCCTGTGCCTTCCTCCGGGACCCCGGTCCCGTGGCCGGGACGCCATGGCGAACCCTTTCAGCGCTGCGTAGAAACGCTCGGAGAACCCTGAATGACGCGTGTTCTTGAATTTATTGTGGCCCTTGTCATCGTTGCCGTGCTTGCCGTCGTGGTGGGCGTGGTCCTGCCGGGCAGTGGCCACGTCGAGCGGTCGCAGGTCATCGGCAAGGACATGCGCCAGGTCTACGACGTGCTGGCCAACTACCGCCGCTTTCCGGACTACTCGGTTCTGGGCACGTACGACCCGAACCTGAAGTACGAGCTGTCCGGTCCGGCCTTCGGCCCGGGCGCCGCAATCAGCTGGAGCTCGGATGCCGGCCGTGTCGGTGACGGCAAGCTGACCATCGCCAGCACCCAGCCGGACTTCAACAAGGTCGACTCGACCGCCCGCGGCGCCCGGATCGTCTGGAATCTGGACAACGACTGGCGCGGTGCGGACAAGCACTTCACGCTGGATCTGGCCCGACAGGGCAGCCGCGGCCAGCTGACCAAGGTGACCTGGTCCTACGACGTGGCGTACGGCTTCAACCTGATCAACCGCTACTCGAACCTGTACATCCACGGCAATCCCGATGCGTTCATCCAGTTCAGCCTGGGCAACCTGCAGAACGTGCTGGCGGCGGTGCCGAACATCGACTACACCCATCTGGTGCCGTACATCGTCCAGACCGAGCCGACGCCGATGCTTGTGGTACCCACCTCGATCGACCGCAGTGGCGGCCTGGCCGCGCTGTACGACACCACCTCGACCGCGGAAAAGCAGATCCGCGACACCGCCAAGAAGCTGGGCGTGAACATCACCGGCCCGCGCGTGATCTTCACCACCAACTACGGTGACCAGACCTACGCCTTCGACGTGGCCATGCCGATCGATGCCACCAGCCTGACCCTCGATGGCCAGAGCATGGAGCTGACCGCACCGCAGCCGCCGAAGCTGGACGACAGCGAGCCGGCGCAGGACAGCAGCGTTGCCGATGCCTACACCGCCAACACCAAGGCGGGCGGCCACGACCGCTTCGGCCGCCTGATCGTCAACGACCAGGTCCGCGCCACGCTGGCGCTGGGTGGTCCGGCCCTTGAAGCTCCCTGGACCGGCACCGCCGCCGGCGTCCCGCAGACCCGCGAGATGCTCAAGGCCTATGCCGACACCCACGGCTACAAATTCGACGACGTGGTCAACCGCATGTACGACATCCAGGTGCAGGATGAAGTGCGCGACGACAAGAACAACGTGACCACGTACGCCCGCTTCAACGTGTACCTGCCGCTGACCGGCAATCCGCCGGAACAGACCCCGGAACAGGCCGCCGGCATTCCGCAGGTGGAGCTGGAAGCTCCGGCCCCGGGCAGCTCCGCCCCGGCCGCCGCGGGTAGCGCAGCCAGCCCGGCCGAAGCGGGTACCGCGGCCAGCCCGGCCGAGGCGGACAGCGTGGCCGGCTGACTTCCGACCGCCGTGCCATCAAACCCCGTCCGCTCGCGCGGGCGGGGTTTTTTGTTCGCGGCGCGTGGGCCCCGTCGTCCCCACCTCCGGTGCGGTACATTGAATCCTCGGCCGCTCGCGAAGGCCATGCTTCCTGCCCGACTGCGATGATCGAAACCAGCAATTTGACCCGATGCTATGGCAGCCTTGTTGCGGTGGACGCGCTGTCGATCCGTGCCGAGCCGGGCCAGGTGCTGGGGTTGCTCGGGCCCAACGGCGCGGGCAAATCCACCGCGATGCGCCTGATCGCCGGCTTTCTGGCGCCCACTGCCGGCACCGCGCGGGTCTGCGGCCATGACGTGGTTCGCGCGCCATTGCAGGCCAAGCGCGCCCTGGGCTACCTGCCCGAGGGCGCGCCCAGCTACGGCGAGATGACCGTGCGCGAGTTCCTGCTGTTCATCGTGCGGATGCGGGGGTTGCGCGCGGAGGTCGGGCGCAGCCGGCTGGACGACGTCATCGCCAGGCTGCAACTGGAGGAGGTGCTCGAGCAGTGCATCGATACCCTGTCGAAGGGACTGCGCCGGCGAGTCGGGCTGGCGCAGGCGATCCTGCATGATCCACCGGTACTGGTGCTGGACGAGCCGACGGACGGACTGGATCCCAACCAGAAGCACGCGGTGCGCCAGCTGATCGACTCGATGGCCAGGGAACGGACCATCCTGATCTCCACCCACCTGCTCGAGGAGGTGCACGCGCTGTGCAACCGGGTGGTGATCATCGCCCGCGGCCGGCTGCTGGCCGACGCCACGCCGGCCGAACTCGAGCAGCGCTCGCGTTACCACGGGGCGGTGTCCTTCAGTGCGCCAGGGAGTGCCATGTCGCAGGAGATGCTCGGACGCCTGCCGCAGGTGGCGGCGATCGAGGTCGATCCGCTGGATGGGCGGATTACGGTGTTTCCCCGGCCCGGTCAGCGGATTCTGGAGCCGGTCGAGAGCCTGCTGCGGGAGCAGGGCCTGGAAGTGTCCGAGATCCAGCTCGAGCGTGGCCGCCTGGACGAGGTATTCCGTCACATCACCACGGCCAGCCCGGCGGTGGGCGGATGAGCGCGACCTCGGCGATCATGCGGCGCGAGCTGCGCAGCTACTTTGTCACCCCGGTGGCCTACGTGTTCCTGGTGATCTTCCTGGTGCTCTCGGGGATACTCACCTTCTATGGCGGCGACTTCTACGAGCGCGGGCAGGCGGACCTGCAGCCATTCTTCGTGGTGCATCCGTGGTTGTACCTGATTCTTGCGCCGGCGTTGTCGATGCGGATGTGGGCCGAGGAAGCCAAGAGCGGCACGCTGGAGTTGCTGCTGACCCTGCCGGTGACCCTGGCCCAGGCCATGCTCGGCAAGTTCCTTGCCGCATGGCTCTTCCTGGGTCTGGCGCTGGCGCTCACCTTTCCGGTGTGGCTGACCGTCAACTATCTGGGTGCGCCGGACAATGGGGTGATCCTGGCCGGCTATCTGGGCAGCTGGCTGATGGCCGGTTCGTTCCTGGCGATCGGCGCCTGCCTCTCCACGGTGACACGCAGCCAGGTGGTGGCGTTCATCCTGACTGCCCTGGTCTGCGTATTGCTGATTCTGGCCGGGCAGCCGCAGGTACTCGATTTCTTCCAGGGCGCGCTGCCGCGCCGGCTGGTCAACGCGGTCGCGCACCTGTCGATGCTGCGCCATTTCCAGGCGATCGCGCGCGGGGTGCTGGATGTGCGTGATCTGCTCTACTTCCTGCTCAGCATCGTGGCCTGGCTGACCGCCGGCGTGCTGGTGCTCGATCTCAAGCGGGCCAGTCGATGAGCCAGCCCTCGATTCCCCGGCGCAGCCGGTTGTTGCTGGCGCTGGCCCTGCTGGCGATCGCCTTCGTCGGCCTGACCCTGCTGAGCAGCCGCTGGATGCGCGCGTCCCGCGTCGACCTGACTGCCGACCACCTGTACACGCTGGCGCCGGGCACCCTGAAGATCGTCGACGGGCTGCACCGTCCGTTGCGGCTGACTCTGTATTTTTCCGAGCACGCCACGCGGGACTTGCCGCAGTTGCGCAGCTACCAGCAGCGCGTGCGCGAGATGCTGCAGGAGATGGTCGCCCGCGGACATGGCCGGATCCGGCTGCAGGTGGTCGATCCGGTGCCGTACTCCGACGACGAGGCCAGCGCCGAGGGAGCGGGGCTGACCCCGGCCAACGGCGGCAGCAACGGAGAGCGGGTATTTTTCGGCCTGGTCGGCACGACCCTCCCCGAAGGCTCGGAAAGCGCCGGCGAGCGGAGTTTGTCGATTCCGTTTTTCGATCCGGCCCGCGAAACCTTTCTCGAATACGACATCGCCAAGCTGCTGTACGAGCTGGACCAGCCGCGAAAGCCTCGGGTCGGGCTGATCAGTTCGCTGCCGCTGGAAGGCAACCCGGTACTGGGCGAGCAGCCGTGGGCGGTGATGCGCCAGTTGCAGCAGTTGTTCGACGTCACCGCCATGTCGCCGCAGCACCTGACGCGCATCGACAACGACATCCAGGTACTGCTGCTGGTGCATCCGAAGCGACTGCCCGCCGATGCGTTGTACGCGATCGACCAGTACGTGCTTGGCGGTGGGCATCTGGTGGTGTTCGTCGACCCGGACGCCGAGCTGGATACCACGCCCTACGTCGACAGCAACGGTACCATCGACGATCACAACTCCGACCTGCCGCGCCTGTTCGCCGCCTGGGGTGTGGCTTTCGATCCGCGGCGGGTGGTGCTCGACCGCAGTCGCGCGCTGCAGATCGAGCTGGGCGGCAGCAGCTTCAATCATCCGGCGATGCTCGGGCTTGGCACCCAGGAGCTCAACCGCAACGACGTGGTCACTGCCAGTCTGCAGCGCATCAATGTCTCCACCGCCGGCAGTTTCGACCTGACTCCGGACGCGACCACCCGGCTGGTGCCGTTGCTGCAGTCCAGTGCCGACGCCGAACGGGTACCGGTGCAGCGGGTGCTCGAGGCCACCACCGAACCATCCATGCTGCTGTCCGATTACCGGCCCGACGCGGCTCACTACGTGATCGCCGCCCGGCTCCACGGCCAGCTCGAGAGCGCGTTTCCTGAGCGATCCGGCACGCCGGCTCACCTGGCGAAGTCACGTCCTGACGCGGAGGTGATCCTGCTGGCCGATACCGACCTGCTCAGCGACCGCTTGTGGGTGGAGACCCGCAATTACCTGGGGCAGCCGGCGCTGAGTGCGTTCGCCAACAATGGCGACTTCATCATCAACCTGGTGGACAACCTCAGTGGCTCGTCGGCGTTGCTGTCCATTCGAGGCCGCTCCACCTCGCAGCGGCCGTTCACCCGGGTGCGGGCGCTGCAGGCCGCGGCCGACCAGAAATTCCTGCAGAAAAAGCGCGAACTCGAGCGGGAACTGGCCGAGACCAGGAGCCGACTCGACGAGTTGCAGCCAGCCAAGGGCGGCCGGGCCGCGGCGAAGGCCACCGCCCAGCAGAAGAACGAGATCGAGCAGTTCCAGCAGCGCCGCCTGGCGATCAACAAGGAGCTGCGCGACGTGCAGCACCAGCTCAATGCCGAGATCGATGCGTTGGGGCTGCGCCTGAAATTTCTCAATATCGTGCTGCTGCCGGCGCTGGTGACCCTGATCGGCCTGATCTACGGCTGGCGCCGGGTACGCAAGAGCCGCTCGCGAGGCTGAGCTGGCCGGGAGGCGGCGGCAATCGGTCGCAAGCGCGGGCACCGGCCATCCGGCGGCGCTATGCTGGGCGGTGCGGTTCCATAGAAGAAACGGTCATGTCGTTGTCGCTGGTGATGAAATGGGTGGTGCCCTGGGAGTTTTCGTGGGTGTTTCTCGCGAGCTTCGTGCTGGCCGCCGTCCTGTACTGGCGCGGCTGCCGGCGGATGCCGGTGAGCCTGGGTCGGCGGCTGTCGTTCTGGTCGGGCATGGCGATCATCTACCTGTCCCTGCATACCTACCTGGACTACTACGCCGAGCACGAGTTTTTCATGCACCGGCTGCAGCAGTTGCTGCTGCATCACGTGGCGCCGTTGCTGATCGTGGCGGCCTACCCGGGCGCAGCGATGCGGGCGGCGCTGCCGTTGGCGTGGAGGGCGCGCTGGCTACGCCCGGCGCAGCGCTCACGGCCGGCGCGGGTGGCCGCCGCCGTGTTGCTCAACCCGACCCTGGTCACGGTGCTGTTCATCGCCTTCATCCTGATCTGGCTGGTGCCGGCGCTGCAGACCCTGGCCATGCTGGACTGGCGCATCTACCGCTTCATGAACTGGTCGATGCTGGCCAGTGGCTTCGCCTACTGGTGGCTGGTGCTCGATCACCGGCCCAAGCCGCCGGCGCGGATGGGTGCGGGCATGCGCGTGCTGTCACCGGTGATCACGATGTCGCCGCAGATCCTGGCCGGCGCGATCGTGACCTTTTCCAAGACCGACCTGTACCCGATCTTCGAGATCTGCGGTCGCGCCTTTACCTTCGACGTGCTGACCGGCCAGATGATCGGTGGGCTGATCATCTGGGTGCCCGCGGCGATGGTCGAGTCGGCCGGCTCCTTGCTGGCACTTCGGCTGTGGCTGCGGCTGTCACGCCGCGGCCGGATACGACGGGAGCACCGGGCTCAGCCTCCCGCCGCTTCCGGGCCGGAGCTCGCGCCGCTGCACGAGTGAGCGGAGGGCTGCGCGCCGTGGTGTCGCGCCAGTGGGTCAGCCCGGGTCCGCCGGCCCGAGGGCGTTGGCGGGGCGAGCGAGAAATTCCGTGGCCAGCGTGCTGCCGTCGGCGAACTGCAGCGTCACCGGAACCGTCTGGCCGGGGTTCACCGGCGCCTGGGCGCCGCTGAACATCAGGTGGTAGCCACCCGGCGCCAGCGCCACCGTGCCATGGGCGGGAATCTGAAGCTGCGCGACCATGGCCATCCGGCTCATGCCGCCGGCGGTAGAGCTTTGGTGCAGCATGGTGCTGGCGTAGCGCGGACTGGTGGCGCCACGCAGGGCCACGGCCCGGTCGCCTTCGTTGTGCAGGGTGACGAATCCGCCGGCCGGAAGGCTGCCCGGAAGAACCCTGATCCACGCGCCCTCTGCGCGGACCTGGCCCGCCTGGTCGGGCGGTGCCGCGAAGGCCGCGGTGTTGCACAGCAGACCGGCCAGCAGCAAGGGCGCGGCGAGGAGGAGAAGGCGACGGTTCATGGCGTGCTCGGATGGTCCAGCAGGAGTTTCAGGTCGTGGACGATGTCGTCCTGGGAGGCCGACGGGGTCGCCAGCAGGCGTGCGTTGCCCTGGCGGTCGAACAGGTAGATCGCCGAGCTGTGACTGACCTCGTACTGGCCGTCAGCCTGGCTGGGTTCGCGGGTGAAGGCGGAGCGGTAGCGCTTGCTGAGCGCTTCGATGCGGCCGGCCGGACCGGTCAGGCCGACGGCGTGCTTGTCGAAGGCGTTGACGTACGCATGCAACACGGCGGGTGTGTCGCGCGCAGGGTCGACGCTGACGAACAGGATACGAGCATCGTCCGCCGCCGCTCCCAGTCGCTTCATCACCACATGCAGATGCGCCAGCGTCAACGGGCAGACGTCCGGGCAATGGGTGTAGCCGAAATACAGCAGCACCACCTTGCCCCGGTAGTCCTGGGCGGTGACCGGCTGGCCCTGGTCGTTGGTCAGATCGAAGGCCAGGTCCGGCATGTGTCCGCTGACATTGGTCAGGCGCCATGGCAGCGGTTGCTCCCGCTGGCACCCGGCCAGCACCACGGCGGCGGCGAGCAACAGGGCCAGCCACGCCACCCGGGCAGTGCGCGGGAGCTTCATGCGAAAATCGGACATCGTCATCCTGCAAGCATACGCGAGCCGTTCGGCGGTCGCATCCGGAGTCTCCATGGAATTATCCCCGCCTTATCGGTCTGGCCGCTCCGTCGGGGCGTGGCTGGTGGGTGCCGCCGGTGCCAGCGCGGTCCTGCTCGGGGCGTTCGGCGCCCACGCCCTGCGCGGGGTGCTGGAGCCGGCATCGATGGCGGTGTGGCATACCGCCAACCAGTACCAGTTCTGGCACGCGCTGGCGCTGGCGCTGGCCACGTTCGCCCCGCCTGGTCGTTCACGCCGCACGGCGACGCTCGCGTTCGGCATCGGCATCGTGCTGTTCAGCGGAAGCCTCTATCTGCTGGCCCTGGGGGCCGCCCACTGGGTCGGCGCGATCACCCCGCTGGGTGGCATGTCGTTCATCGTGGGCTGGATCGCGCTGGCGCTGGCGTTGCGCCGCGGGGTGTGTTGAGCGGTCGCATCGCGGTCACCGGCTTGTCATGCATGGTGACCAGGATGCGCGTATGGATACGCGCATCCCAACCTGGCACGAACTGCTATCGCGGCACACGCACAGCGTCATGGCCACCTGCCTGCTCGGAGTGATCGGCGCGGCGCTTTGGCTGGGCAAGCCCTCGTCGGCGCCGCTGCCGCGGGTGCCGTCGTCCATCGCGCCGGCGCCTGTGGCCCGGTTGCTGCGCTGGCGTGACGCCCGCCACGACTGGCTGTTGGTGGTCGACCCGGCCGCGGGCGAGCTGGTCATCTACCAGACCGTTGACGGCAAGCCGTTGGCCCGCCTCGGGGCGGGGCAGGGCCTGGCAGGCGTGCGCGAGGTGTCCCGTCAGGACGATCTTCTGTGGGTGCGCACCCGCGACAAGGAGCAGCTGTTGCGGTTGCCGGATCTGGCGCCGGTGGCGCTGGCGGCACGCTGACGCCGTGGCAGCTGTCGCTCAGCTCATGCCAGCGAGCGGCGCCGCGACGTGCAGCACCAGGTCGGCACAGAAGTGGGCGAGCATCGCGTGCTCCAGGCCACGCCGCCAGAACAGCCAGCCGAAGACCACGCCGGCCAGTGCATTGAGCCCGACGATGCGCACCATCAGCAACGGCGTACCGGCCAGGCCCGAGTTGATCGCCGCCGGCAGGTGGCCGGCGCCGAACAGCAGTGCAGCCAGCACGATCGCACCCAGGTACATCCAGTCCGGTGCGGCTCGCCCCCGGCGCAGCAGGCCCATCAACCAGACCAGCAGACTGACCAGGAACAGCCGGGTCTGCACCTCCTCGGCGATGGCGCCGTACAACGAGGCGAGCGCGCCGCGCCACGCCCAGCTGGCGGCGCTGATGGTGGTTGCCGGTTGTGGCGGGTGCGGTCCGAGCAGCGACAGGCCGATCACCAGCAACGCCGCCAGTACGCCCAGCGCGGCCGCCTGCCACCAGTGCCCGGATGCAGGGGCAGCGCGTCGCTCCAGCCAGGCGCGCAGCCACGGCGCGTCCAGTCCGTGGCGTGCTCCCAGGAACAGGCCCAGCCAGGCCAGCAGCCAGCACAGGATGCCGGCCTGGCCGGCCTGCAGCAGCGCCGCCGCCCACAACGGCAAGGGTAGTGCGGCAAGTTTTTGCGGCATCAGCACCGCCAGATACGGAAACAGCGCCAGCGTGGCCACGGCGCTGGCCGCGCCCAGCAGCAATGCCAGCTGGAGATGCTGCGGTTTGTGTCGAAGCAGCGGGGGCGGGGTGGAAGTGCTCATGCTGCGGGATCCTTGGAGGTGGGGCTGTCGTCGATGATCGGTTGCGGTTTGCCCACGATGAGCCGGCCCTGCTTGCGCAGGGCCTCGCGCAGGACGTACTCGATCTGCGCATTGACGCTGCGCAGCTCGTCGTCGGACCAGCGCTGCATGGCTTCGAGCACCGCAGCGCTGATCCGTAACGGATAGGCCTTCTTTTCAGCCGCCACGCCGCTCAGCGTCCTGCCGTCGCCGGAGCACGATGGGCAGGCCGGCATTGGGTCTGTGGTACGTTCATGCGCACCTCTTCATCAGTACAGGCTGCCGGTGTTGACCACCGCCTGGGTGCCGCGCTCGCCGCACAGCACCACCAGCAGGTTGCTGACCATGGCTGCCTTGCGCTCCTCGTCCAGGTGCACCACGTCGCGCTGGCTCAGCTGGTCCAGCGCCATCTCCACCATGCTCACCGCGCCTTCGACGATGCGCGTGCGCGCAGCGATGATGGCGCCGGCCTGCTGGCGCTGCAGCATGGCCTGGGCAATCTCCTGGGCGTAGGCCAGGTGGCTGATGCGCGCCTCGATCACCTGCACGCCCGCCTGCTCCAGGCGTGCCTGGATCTCGTCTCGCAGGTGGTTGTTGATCACGTCGCCATGGCTGCGCAGGGCAGGTTGGCCATCGCCATGCGCGTCGTAGGGATAGCTCTGCGCCATCTGCCGCAGCGCCGACTCGCTCTGGATGTGCACGAAATTCTCGTAGTCGTCCACGCGGAACACCGCTTCGGCGGTGTCCAACACTTGCCACACGATCACCGCGCCGATCTCGATCGGGTTGCCGTCGCTGTCGTTGACTTTCAGCTTGCCGCTTTCGAAATTGCGCACGCGCAGCGAGATCCGGCGCTTGGCGTAGAACGGGTTGGTCCAGCGCAGGCCCTCCTGGCGCACCGTCCCCGCGTATTTGCCGAACAGCTGCATCACCTGCGCCTGGTTCGGGGCCACCTGGAAGAAGCCCTTGAGCATGAACCCGGTGAGCACCAGCACGCCTGCCCCGACCAGGGCGGGCAGCGGCTGGCCGGCAGCCCCTGCGACCAGCTCGTTGACACCGATGGCGGCCAGCACCAGACACACGCCGGCGAACGGAATGCCGGGCCAGGAAAACGCGTTGCGCTCGTTCATGACGATCTCCCCTATGGAGACCGTAGTTTGATATCACATTGATATCATATGCAAGTGCCTTGCTCAGGGCCCCCGGCCACCTCCGGAGGGTGGGGCGGCGGTCGGCGGTGCTGGCGCGCTGAGGATCTGCTCGATCGGCTGCACCTGGTCCATGCGCATCTCGCCGAAGATGCGCGAGGCCCCGAAGAAATGCCTGGGGTCGCCATCGCCGACGGCCAATGCGATGTGTCCGCTGTCGAACTGGCCCAGTGCCGCGTCGTAGCTCTTCCAGTGCTGATTGACCCAGACCTGGGTCCAGGCGTGCGGCACGAAAACCCGCAGGCCGCCCGCATAGCGATCGGCATACACCATGCCGGTGACTACCCGCGCGGGGATGCCTTGGGCCCGCGCCATCGCTGCCAGAAGCACCGCGTATTCGGTGCAGTCGCCCTGGCGATTGCCCAGCACTTCCAGCGCCGAGGCATAGCCGACGTCCAGCCCATGGTTGGTGATGTAGTCGCTGACGAAACTGCGTAGTCGGTTGATCTTGGCCACGTTGCCCTGGGCGTCGCCGACCGCCAGGCGGGCCAGGTCCTGAATGCGCGAATCGTCCGCCTGCAGCCAGTCGGTCGCCTGCACGTCGGCTGGCGTGGGAGGCCCCTCCAGGCGGGCCTGCGGGAAGCCGACGATGACCTGCCAGTTGCCGTGGCCCAGCGCGCGGACCTGCTGCTCGCCGGTGCGCGCGAACGGGCTGGAGAGCTTCTGGTCCACATGCATGCGGTAGACCAGCGGTTGCTTGCGCAGGTTGGCCGGGAGCAGGCGTGGAGAGAACACCATGGCGGCATGGAACATGTCCGCGCTCTGCGGCGGCGCGGTGGCGCACTCGCGGCTGCAACTGAGCATTTCCAGCGGCATGCCGACCACGCTCAGGCGGCCCTTGCGCGCCACGCCTCGATCGTCCAGCCAGACGTCCATCACTTCGGGTCCGCCGGACAGTTCCATGTGCTCGCGCTGATGGCTGAGCACCTGGTCACCTTCGGGCAGCGATACGGTCTCGTCGCCGATGACCTCCACGTTCACCTTGAGGATCTGCTGGCTGGCAGGGTCGAACTGCTGCAGCACGTAGTGCGTGCCCGGCTGTCGCCCCGCGGCCAGCATGGCGCGGCGCTGGCCCTCGAACATCAGTGCGTCGGCCGGCAGTTGCAACTGGTGATGATGGCTGACGCCACCGACGCGGGTGGTGACCTTGAAGCGCCCGGAGCCGATCCGTTCGCCCTGCACGGTGCTTTCCTGGGCGGACAGCCTGCGGCTGGCCGAAAACCCGATCGGCTGGCCGGTAACTGTCTCGGTGGTGCTTGCCACGCTGCTCAGCACGATCGCGTTGCCGCTGCGATTGAGCTGCAACGACAGGGTCTGGGTGGTGGTGACCCGATCGCCGTCGCGCTCGCGCTCGATCTGCAGCGAGCCGATCTTGCGCCCCCCGAGCAGCACGCTCAGCCAGATGGTGTGGCCGGCGCCCTCGACCACCACCGGCTGCGTCGACGTCTGCGGCAGCGGCGGTGCCGGCGCGGCGCATGCCAGGGTGGGCCACACGACCAGAAGGGCAAGACTCGACCAGAACCGTCGTTGCATGGATGACTCGCTTTCACGCTTCGGGGACAGTTGCAGTGGAGCGCGGGTGACCACTGGCGTCAATCCGCAGCGCAGCGAAGCGCTTAGAATGGCGCTTTTGCCGCTGCTGGAGCCACCATGAAGCCGTTCGGTACGCCGTTGTCGGAACACGCCTTGCGCGTCCTGCTGCTGGGATCGGGCGAACTGGGCAAGGAAGTGGCGATCGAGCTGCAGCGGCTGGCCGTGGAGGTGATCGCGGTCGACCGCTACGCCAATGCCCCGGCCATGCAGGTGGCCCATCGCAGCCACGTCATCGACATGCTCGACGGCGCCGCGCTGCGCGCGCTGATCGAGCAGGAGCAGCCCGACCTGGTGGTGCCCGAGATCGAGGCCATCCATACCCCGACCCTGGTGGCGATGGAGGCTGAGGGGCTCAAGGTGGTGCCCACCGCGCGCGCAGCCTGGCTGACCATGGACCGCGAAGGCATCCGCCGACTGGCGGCGGAGGAGCTGGGCCTGCCCACCTCGCCGTACCGCTTCTGCGACACCGCCGAGGACTATCGTCAAGCGGTGGAGGCCATCGGCCTGCCGTTCGTGATCAAGCCGGTGATGAGCTCCTCGGGCAAGGGCCAGAGCACCGTGCGCGACGCTTCGCAGGTGCAGGCCGCATGGGACTATGCGCAGTCCGGCGGCCGTGCCGGGCAAGGCCGCGCGATCGTCGAGGGCTTTGTCGATTTCGACTACGAGATCACCCTGCTGACCGTGCGCCACCGCGATGGCACGGCGTTCTGCGCGCCGATCGGCCATCGTCAGGAAGACGGCGACTATCGCGAGTCCTGGCAACCGCAGCCGATGAGCGACGCGGCCCTGGCCGAGGCACAGCGCCAGGCGCTTGCCGTGTCCTCGGCGCTGGGCGGTTGGGGCGTGTTCGGCATGGAGTTCTTCGTCAAGGGCGACCAGGTGATCTTTTCCGAAGTCAGTCCGCGCCCGCACGACACCGGTCTGGTCACGCTGATCTCGCAGGACCTGTCCGAGTTCGCGCTTCACGCGCGGGCGATCCTTGGCCTGCCGATTCCGGTGATCCGCCAATTCGGACCCTCCGCTTCGTGCGCCGTGCTGGTCGAAGGCGAGGCCAGTGCGCCGCGCTATCACGGCGTGGCCGAGGCATTGGCTGAACCGGACACGCAACTGCGCCTGTTCGGCAAGCCCCAGGTGAAGGGGCGCCGGCGCATGGGCGTAACCCTGGCCCGGGACGCCGACATTGCCGCGGCACGCGACAAGGCGGTGCGCGCGGCCGCATGTCTGCGGGTGGAAATGTAGCCAGGCGCAGGGCGGCCGAGCTTGCGCAGGGTGGCCCGAGCTTGCGTAGGGTGGGCCGAGCTTGCGTAGGGTGGGCCGAGCTTGCGTAGGGTGGGCCGAGCTTGCGTAGGGTGGGCTTCAGCCCACCAGCTCTTGAGCTCTTGAGCTCTTGAGCTCTTGAGCTTTTGAGCCTTGAGCTCTTGAGCTTTTCGCTTTTCCGCTGCGTTGGCTCTGGTGGGCTTAAGCCCACCCTACGCCCACCCTACGCCCATCCAATGCCTCACCCAGCGCCCGCCAACGCCCGCCAACGCCCGCCTTGGGCCGTGCTGGGTCTGCGCCGGGCATCCCCGGTTAGACTGGGGTTCGATCCGACGGGGGAGCACAAATGGCAACGGATGGATTCGCGCAATGGCTGATCGTGCTGGTGGAGACGCTGGCGGCGCTGTTCGTGCTGGCGCTGGCGGTGGCCGCGGTGGTGGTGGCGGTGGTGTGGATAGCCGACCGCAACCAGAGCGCCAACTCGGTGTTGCGCAACTTCCCGGTGATCGGACATTTCCGCTACGGCTTCCTGCGCCTGGGTGAGTTCTTCCGGCAATACCTGTTCGCCAGCGACCGCGAGGAGCTGCCGTTCAACCGGGCCCAGCGGGTGTGGGTGTACCGCGCGGCCAAGAACGTGGAAAACACCAACGCGTTCGGCTCCACCCGCGACCTGCGCCGCGAGGGCGTGCCGTTCTTCGTCAACGCGCCGTTCCCGAAGCTGGACCAACACCATGTCGAGTCCCGGCCGGTCCGGATCGGTCCGTACGCGCGCCAGCCCTACGACCACGCCGCGTTTTTCAACATTTCGGCGATGAGCTTCGGCTCGCTGTCCGCACCGGCCGTGCGCGCGCTGTCGCTGGGTGCGGCCAAGGCCGGCATCTGGCTGGATACCGGCGAGGGCGGGCTGGCCCCGTACCACCTGGAGGGCGGCTGCGACATCGTGTTCGAGATCGGCACCGCCAAATACGGCGTGCGCAAGGCCGACGGCAGCCTGGACGACGACAAGCTGCTGGCGATCTGCGCGCACGAGCAGGTGAAGATGGTCAGCATCAAGCTGGGGCAGGGCGCCAAGCCGGGCATGGGCGGGCTGTTGCCCGGTTCGAAGGTGACCCCCGAGATTGCCGCGATCCGCGGCATCCCGGTGGGTGAGGACTCGCAGAGCCCCAATCGTCACCTGGACATCGCCAACGTGGCGCAGCTGATGGACGCGGTCACCCACATCCGCGAGCTCACCGGCAAGCCCACCGGCTTCAAGGCGGTGTTCGGCGGCATGGAGTGGATCGCGCAGCTGTGCGACGAGGTCGACCGGCGCGGGATCGAGAGTGCGCCGGATTTCATCATCGTCGACGGCTCCGAGGGCGGCACCGGGGCGGCCCCGCAAACCCTGATGGAAGGCGTCGGCCTGCCGCTGCACGAGGCGCTGCCGGCGCTGGTCAACCTGCTGATCGAGCGTGGCCTGCGCCAGCGCATCAAGGTGATCTGCTCGGGCAAGCGGGTCACCGCGTACGACGTGGCCTGGGCGCTGTCGGTGGGCGCCGACTTCGTCAATTCCGCGCGCGGCTTCATGCTGGCGCTGGGCTGCATCCAGTCGCTGCAGTGCAACCGCAATACCTGTCCCACCGGCATCACCACGCACAACCCGCGCCTGCAGCGCGGCCTGGTGGTGGCCGACAAGAGCGAGAAGGTCTACCACTACGCGCAGAACGTGATGATGGAAGTGGGCATCATTGCGCACAGCTGTGGCGTGGACGATCCGCGCCAGCTCGATCGCACCCATTGCCGCGTGGTCGGCGACGACGGGCTGTCGGTGCCGCTGGTCAAGCTGTTTCCCTATCCCGGCGGCGTGCCGGTGAGTTCGGCCGATGCCGCCGGCACCATCGGATCGACCGAGCCGGTGGCGCACGAGCAGGACAATCGCGACCCGCCCCGGATCACCACCGCGCCCTGAGCCAGGCCGGCGCCCGAACTCCGTGCGTGCCAGGACCCACTGTAGGAGCGACTTCAGTCGCGAAGGCCGCGCCAGCGGCCTGGGCGCGCAGCGCGCTGCCGTATCGGCAGGCAGCGCACTGGCTTACCGGGAGCCCCCTGCCCAGCCAGGCCAGTACCAACTCTCCTGCCAGCAGCGCCCGACCTCCGTGCGTGCCAGGACCCACTGTAGGAGCGACTTCAGTCGCGAAGGCCGCGCCAGCGGCCTGGGCGCGCAGCGCGCTGCCTGCCAGCGGGGGGCGATGGATCCCGTGGCTCACTGCGCCAGCGTCTGCCAGCCCTCGCCGGTGCGGATCTGCAGCGGCCGGAAGCGCCGCTTGTAGTCCATCTTCGGGTGCCCCTCGATCCAGAAACCCAGGTATACCCAGGGCAGCCCGCGCCGCCTTGCCAGTTCGACCTGTTGCAGGATCGCAAAGGTACCCAGGCTGCGGGCATCTTCGTCGGGGTCGAAGAAGGTGTACACCGCCGACAGCCCCTGCATGCATGCATCGGTGACCGCCACGCCAAGCAGCCGCGACCCCAGTCGCAGCTCCAGGAACAGGGTCGGGCTCCACGGTGCGGTCAGGAAGCGCCGGAAATCGCTGGCGTCGGCATCGTCCATGCCGCCGCCGCTATGGCGGGTACGCAGATAGCGTTCGTACAGGGCGTGGCGCTCGGGCGTGTAGCCGGCCATCGCCTCGATCACCTGCAGGTTGGCGTTGCGTTTGAGGCATCGCCGTTGCGTGCGGTCGGGCGCAAAGCGTGCCACGTCGATGCGGCAGGGCGTGCAGGCGTGGCATTGCTGGCAGTGGGGCAGGTACAGGTGGCCACCGGCGCGGCGGAAGCCGCGCTCCAGCGCCGGTCCGTACAGCTTGTCCAGCTGCGGCGCGGCCGGGTCGATGACCAGGTTCTGCGCGGTACGCCCGGCGTAGTAGCCACACGTGTGCGGCAGGGTCTGGAACAGGCGGAGGCGTTCGGAACGCATGGCTGATTCTATGGCCGGGAACCGCATCCGTGGCAAGCCTGCCGATGTGAAGACGGACGCGGGGCCACCTTCGGGATGCCAGGCGAACGCAGCGTTGCGCTCAGATCCAGCCGATGTAGCGCAGGGTCATCACCATCAATACGCCGGCCACCGCCAGCAAGACCACGCGACGGATCCGCCCGACCACGCTGCGGCGCCGCTGCAGCGCAGTCGGCTCGCGCTCGGCCGCCAGTTCCTCGGCATGCCGCACCACCGGCTCGATGCCCAGTTCGCGCAGCAGCGCGCGGGCCTGGGTGTAATCGTCGGCGCGGTTGATCCATACCTGCGGCCAAGCCTCGCGGCTGTCCTGCCGCTCGGAGTAGCTGAAGCGCTGCCAGGTGGGACGGTTCCAGTTGGAACGGTTGGTCACGGTGGTCTCGATGCCATGCTCGTTGAGCAGGGCGACCAGCCGATCGATGTTGTCCTGGCGGGGTGAGGTATAGAGCTGACGCATGGGCGCAGTCTAGCAGCCTGTCGAACTTCGCTCGGCCGGGCTGCGAATCCGTCTGTGCAGTGCCTGTTTCCGCCACTTCTTGGCCCATAGAACCACCATGGGCCGGCGAGGCGTCGAAAATCCGGCCTCGCACAGCCGGATTCTCGCCTCGGCCGGCAAAGCCCGACAGGCTGCCAGGGATGCTCGGATCGACTAGACGTAGACGGCCTTTTGAGCATCACCCTTTTCTGATGTGATTCAGTCGATTGGGCCGATTCTGTTTGTCCACAGGCCCTCGGCGCGCCGCCTCGACAGACGACCAGTCTGTCTTCCCCGCCACCCCTGTGGCCTGCGAACAAACAGAACCGTGACGCCTGCGCCTGGTTGATCAGACCATCCCTGGTACACCCACGCACCGCTTCACCCGCCACCCTGCAAGATGCGAGAGGACTCAGCCCTTGCGCAGCCGGATCAGCCCTTCCTGCGCGCTGGAGGCTATCAGCACCCCGTTGCGGTCGAAGATCTGCCCGCGCGCCAGGCCGCGGCCGCCCTGGGCGGTGGGGCTGTCGAACGAGTACAGCAGCCACTCGTCGACCCGGAACGGCCGGTGGAACCACAGCGCGTGGTCCAGGCTGGCCATCTGCACGTTGTTGGTCATGTAGGAGATGCCGTGCGGCAGGGTCGCCGTCCCGATCAGGTGGAAGTCCGACGCATAGGCCAGCAGCGAGCGGTGCAGGATCGCCGAGTCGCCGATCGGCGCGGTGATGCGGAACCAGATGTGCTGGATCGGCGGGCGCTTGGCCGGGTGCAGCTCGTCGCGCGGCCACACCTGGCGGAACTCGAACGGGCCATCGATGCCCAGCCAGCGCTGCAGCTTCACCGGAAGCCGGGCCAGTTCCTCCGGCGGCAGGTGGCGCATCGGCTCCACATCCTCCGGCGAGGGCACTTCGGGCATCGCCACCTGGTGCTCGAAACCGCTCTCGGGCACCTGGAACGAGATCGATCCGTTGAGGATCGGCTGGCCGTGCTGGATCGCCACCACCCGGCGCGAGGAGAAGGTGCCGCCATCGCGGGTGCGCTCGACGCTGTAGACGATCGGCGCCTCGATGTCGCCGGCGCGCAGAAAGTAGGCGTGCAGCGAATGCGCCTCGCGCGCGGGATCCACGGTTTCCTGCGCGGCGGCCAGCGCCTGGCCCAGTACCTGCCCGCCGAACACGAAACGGGTGCCGATGTCCCGGCTTTGGCCGCGGAACAGGTTGTCCTCCAGCCGTTCCAGCTGCAGCAGGTCGACCAGTTCGCTGACGTGTGCTTCGCGCATGGCGTAGAGCCTTTGGGGACAAACCCCAATTATACCGGTCGTGCACCGGGCAGCGTTCGCTGCATGTGCGTAGCGCTGCCAGGCGCGCTCGCCACGGGCTGGGGGCGGCCCGCCTTGCTCCCTCTCCCCGACACCCGTCGGGGGAGAGGGAGCGTGCCACGTCTTTGCTACGTGGTTTCCGCACGAGCGTCGCGCTGTCAGGTACGCCTCGCCACGCTATGGCCTGCCGCTCTTGCTCCCTCTCCCCCGACGCCGTCGGGGGAGAGGGCTGGGGAGAGGGGGAGGCTTTTGCCGTGGCTCTCACGTTCACCACGCCCCGCCGCCCGGGAGCCGCTTGACCCGCGACCGACATCACGCACGGCATCAGTGGTCCTTCGGACCCGGAACCAGCCTCAATCCTCCAGACGAACCAGCGGCAGCCCCTCCAGCACCGCGGCCCAGGGAAACAGCGGACCGGGATCGCACTTGCGTGCCACCGTACGCGTGGGGTCGTCACTGGCCGGCACCTGCTCGGTGTCCAGTTGTTCGTGCCCGGCGATGAGGCGCAGATTGGGAAACGCATCGATCAGCGCCAGCAGCAGCGCGCGCAGGCTGGCCACCTGGGCCGCGCCATAGGGCTCCTCCATCGCCTGCCGGCGCGAGTCGAACCAGTCCGGATAGCGTCCCTGGTTCACCATCTCGATGCCGATCGAATCAGCGTTGTGGCCACGAACGTGGTGCGCGATGCGCGTGCCGGGCACGTAGCGGTAACAACTGCCGTCGCGGTCGACGTAGTAGTGCCCGCTGTTGCCGGTGCCGCTGGCATGCAGCACCTTTTCGCCGTAGGCGCGGGCGGTGGCCAGGTCCGGCAGCTCGGTGCAATGCATCACCACGCGGGTCACGGCATCGGCCGGCCGCACCTGCAGCAGGTCGACGTAGGGCAGCGGCTGGTCGATCACATGGAAGGCCATGGCGACAAGTCTCGCACGGCCATGGCGGCGCCCGACACGGTCCGTGTCGCTCGGCCATGCACGAGGGCGTCCGCTCCTGCGGTAAGCTCGACCGGTCCCTGGCCACACGTCTTTCGCCCATGCGCTTCGCCTTCGTCGCCAGCAGCACCAACGTGGCCCAGCAGGCCCGGCGCAAACTGGTCGAGCGCTACGGCGACGTGCCGGTGAGCGAGGCGCAGGCGATCATCGCGCTGGGCGGCGACGGCTTCATGCTGCGCACGCTGCACCTGCACCGCGCACTGAACCTGCCGTTCTACGGCATGAAGCTGGGGCGGGTCGGGTTCCTGATGAACAAGCACCGGCTGGACGATCTGCCCGAGCGCATCCAGCGCGCGCACGCGGCCATGCTGTACCCGGTGGAAATGTGCGCCACCGACGCCGAGGGCGGCGAGCACCGCGCGTTGGCCTTCAACGAGGTGTCGCTGCTGCGCCAGAGCAACCAGGCGGCCCATCTGGAAGTGAAGCTCAACGACACGGTGAAGCTGCCCACCCTGGTCTGCGACGGCATCATGGTGGCCACCCCCGCCGGCTCCACCGCCTACAACCTGTCCGCGCACGGCCCGATCCTGCCGCTGGACGCCAACGTGCTCGCGCTCACCCCGATCAGCCCGTTCCGCCCCCGCCGCTGGCGCGGCGCGATCCTGCCCCACCGCACCCTGGTCACGCTGCGCGTGCTCGATCCGGGCAAGCGCCCGGTCAGCGCCACCGCCGACTTCCACGAAGTGCGCGACGTGCGGCTGGTGCAGGTACGCCAGGCGCAGGAGCAGGGCGTCAAGCTGCTGTTCGACCCGGAGCACAACCTGGAGCAGCGGATTCTGGATGAGCAGTTCGCGGCTGAGTAGTGCTGGTTGTTGCTGGCTGGCTGGCGGTCACGCGCAGGCATGAACGCTACGTCGGGAGATTTCTGGACTTGGGTCTGGTGCCCCGGCGGACAATAAGCAAGTATTTGGATCAGTGCGGCTTGCACTTTCGACCAGACTCCCTAGAAGCTTTAACTTGACTACGTCGCCTCGTTAAGTTGACTTAATTACCTCCGTCCCCTTTTGCGAGAACCGCTAATATATGCCAATGGCAATTCAGTTCGATACATGGCCATCCATGGTCAGGCGGCCCGGACGACGCCTGCGTGGTCGAGGTTACCAATGGGCGCTGTATATGTCGTTGCAAGCGTCCTTGTGCTTGCGGCGTGCTTGTAAGGTCGTTGCTGGAAAGATCAGGGATGGCATTGAGCCGGCGCAGCGGAAATGCGGAAGAAGATCGACGCAAGAGAGTCGGTCCGACTCCCAGCCACCACCTTCAAGAGTTGCCGATGGCCTTCACCCATTCCATTCACGACGCAAACGATACTAGCCTCTCAACTGGAAAGGCAACTGAAGGGGAAACAATACCGGCCTGCTGGCAAGGACCACGGAGACATGCGGCGTCCGAATGTAAAGGCATGGGCGCCCGAGGACCACCAGACGGTAAAGCTCACCGCGTGAAAGGGAAAGGTGCATCATCGACCGAGGACGCCCACGGAGGTTCGTCCCCCGCAGCAGGACCGCCGGAACCGCACGCAAGGAACGGGAGGATGGGCTGATGGACGTATACAGATTGGCATATTTGCTAGGAGGGTATCGTCCCTGAGGCGTTATTAGAGGAGGTGCGGGTTCGTCTTTATTGATCGCCTCGATCGGGACGGGATAGGCATGGGCCGAATGTAAAAACTATGCATCGTTAGCTGAGCGCATTACGCGATTAATAGCCCCCTTCAGACGATTTATCTCTGAACTTTCGGAGGAAAGGCTGAGTCGGATGATCCGTGCGTCCAAAGAGTTTTGTCGGCTTTCGAGGCTGCTTGGACATATGAAGTCACTGCCATGTATCCAGGGCGAGAATTCTCAATCCGAAAAGTGGTCGATGATGATTCGGGCGACATTGGGCTCCGTTTGCTTACCAAGGCTGCCAGATAAAATAATTTGGCCATAAAAGGGGACGTGGCTGATTAATTACTGGACCCCTGCCTGAGCCGGCCGCCCCGCGGCGGCGGAGACTACAGCATCCGAGCGTGGCTTCGACCGTCTGCTGGAATCGCTTGTCGCCAAAATAGAATAAGGAAAGTGAATAAGGGGTCAGGTTCGTTTTTCACATCTGGATTAATGAGCCTGACCCCTTTGTTCGCGAACGATTTCTCAACGTCGCGACGATTGGTACGTTTCGCTATCTGAAAATTTCAGTGAGGACTAGCCAAGCTGCAACTAAGGCGATGGAGCGTGCTGAGAACGCAGCTAGCGCAATCGAACTCTTAAAAGCTAAACGCGAGGCGGAATCGGAGCGCAGAGAGAGGGGCGAGCAAAGAGAACGACGCCGCAGGAAGGCAGAGGACGATATATATGATCGCTAAAGAGAAAAAGCAGGAGACTGCAGACGCTACTTCTTTGTCTTGGGTAATGTTTAGCGCGTTGGGCAGCATACTGGCAGTAACCGCCGTGCCCGGATACCTTTATTTCATATTTGTGCCGCTACTATTTTTCATTACCGCCTTCCGCGCGGCAGTCGATCTGAAGTTTAAGAGCTTTTTTGTCATTCTTTTTGTTGTAAATTGTGTGGTCGGCATTGTCTTGCGATTGTTCTTTGTTCGACCTGATAATGTAACGACGGGTGGCGGCGTGTTTATTGCTTTTTGTTGCATAACAGCAAGCTGTGTAGCGATAATTAGGGCGCGCTCTACTACTAAGGAGGAGAATAAGGGTCAGGTCTAGAAGATGAAAACGGACATTAAGGGGCAATTCAAAACCCGGGAAATAAGGGGTGCCATTTCGCCGCCGGGTCAATCGGGTACGCACTTGCTCTTCCCCGGGCATGCCGAGGAGTAAGAGCCCGTCTTGTCGCTGACCACCAGCCGTTGTGTTTCATGCGGCGCCAAGATCGCGCCAGTCACCATTCTGGTTAGGGCCGCGCCAGCGGCCCTTGTTGCTCGCCAAACACTCGTCGGTCATCGCGGATCCCGTCCAGGTGCACGTCGTGCGTGGCACAGAATCTCGGGCTCAAGGCCCACCCTTGATGGCTCGGTCCGCGTGCGGTCCTGCGTACAACACGGGAGCCGGCGGTCGCGACCTTTCAGAGTAACTGGCTCGAAGCCATTCCCCGTTTCCGGCCTGCGACCGCCAGCGTGATCAGCCGAAGGCGCGGCCGAGATCGAACGTCGTGCCCTCGTGCAGCATGTGGTAGCAGGCTCGCGCCAACTTGTGCGCCACCGCCTTGATGGCCACCACGCGATGCTTTTTGGCCCGCTTGCGTTCGTACCATCGACGGATGGCCGGATCGAAGCGAACCGCGTAATTGGCGGCTTCCATGTACGCCCAAATAGGTAGCGGTTACCGCATTTGCGACCGAAGGAAGTGCCCGTGGTGCGGTTGCCGTGACCCTTCCGCTTGCCGTTGGACAGGCGCACGCTCTCAACCATGCGGCCGTACGAGGCGTAGTCGCCGAGCGAGGCGAAGCGCGCGATGTCGCCGCTCTCCAGCAGGATCGTCATGCCCAGGATCGGGCCGATGCCAGGCTTTAGTCGCATCAGGAGGTCCGGTCGTGTGGTAATCCCCCCGCAGGTTAGCTGACGCCAGAAGTGGAATTTTCTCGTAACCTGATCCCCCCATAGACGGAGGGATAGGGGAGGTATAATGAAGAAGTCCCACAACAGCGACAGCTAGATCATCGCCGTGCTAAAGCAGGCACGAGGCTGACCCGGCAAGCCCGTGCCTGAGCTGTACCGCGAACACGGCATCAGCTAGGCGAAGTTCTACAAGTGGCGCAGCAAGCTTCGGCGGCATGGACATGTGCCCTGGTCGCCCGCATGAAGGGGCTGGAGGCCGGAAACCAGCGGCTGGAGAGGCCGTCCAGCGACGACCAGCTCGAGTGCCGACCAGCGGACGGAGGGACTCGCAAAATAAGGGGGAGGGAATGACGGAGGGAATTAAATGCCCACAACGGCGACAGCTGGAGTGCGGTCTACAGCGGCACGGGGCTGACCAAAACCTACAGCGGCAAGCCGGCGGGAAGCTACCTGTACCGGGTGCGCGCCTGCCAGGGCGAGTGCGGCGACTGGACGCTATCGGCCACCCTGGGCGTGTGGCCCGCGCTGGCGACCGTCACGGTGCCGTCCGGCGTGCAGGCCGGAAACTACAGCGTCAGCTGGAGCCGGCCCTCCACCGCGACCAGCTTCGACGTGGACGAGCAGCACGACGGTGGCACGTGGCAGCGCATCGCCACCGCGACCACCGCCACGTCGATCAGCCGGCCGGGCACCGTCAATGGCAGCTACAGCTATCGGGTCAGCGCCAAGAATGCGCACGGTAGCCGCGGCTGGGCCACCTCCGGCGCGGTGACCGTGCTGTTGCCGCCCGATACCGCACCGGCCAGCCTGAGCGTGCCGGCAGTCAGCAGCACCGGCGGCTACACGGTGAGCTGGGGCAGTGTGCTCAACGCCGACAGCTACACCCTGGAGGAACAGATCAACGGCAGCACCACCTGGAGCCCGGTGTATAGCGGCAGCGGCCGATCCAAGGCGTTCAGCGGCAAGACCAACGGCGCGCATTACGGCTATCGGGCGCGCGGCTGCAATGTCAGCGGCTGCGGTCCGTTCACTGCCGCATCTACCGTGGCCATCGCCATCCCGCCACCGCTGCCCACCGGGGTCTACGCCAACGACACCCTGGTCAACCCCAAGCTGGAGACCATCGATGTGGTCTGGAACGCTTCCAGCGGCGCCACCGGTTACGACGTCAAGGACATCACCACCGGCATCGTCCAGCGCACTACGGTCACCTCGATGCAGGTCGAGAGCGGCATGCCGATCAACTACGACGACTACGCCGTGCGTGCGTGCAACCCGTATGCCTGCAGTGCCTGGGTCACTGCGCAGCCGCGGCAGGTGGTCAAGGCACCGAGCGGCGCCACCACGATCAGCGCGGTCTCGGTCAGCGGCACCGGCAGCTACACGGTCAGCTGGGGCACGGTGTTCAACGCCGGGACAAAAACGGGTCAGGTTCACTTACTGAGAGTCAAGCGCGTGGATGACCCGCGGCCGGCCGCAGGTGCCGGGGGCGTCTCCGCGAAATAAGGGGACGGAGGGAATTAAACGCCCTGCGATGGGTCGCCTGATTGCTTTGGTCGGCCACGGCGCCGCAGGTAGGCCGGGCGTCCAAGGGCCTTTTCGATCATGGCCTGGAACTTGGGTTCGCCCAGCGCGCGCTCTTGTTCGAGGTGCGCACGGATGCTGGGCAATTCCTCCTCGCTGATGCCCTCACGCAACCAGGTCCGGTAGGCTGCCGCGCGCGTCTTCGGGTCACGGTCTTGCGCAAGGAAGACCGCAAATAAGGGGACGGAGGGAATTAAACGCCCTGCGATGGGTCGCCTGATTGTTTTGGTCGGCCACGGCGCCGCAGGTAGGCCGGGCGTCCAAGGGCCTTTTCGATCATGGCCTGGAACTCGGGTTCGCCCAGCGCGCGCTCTTGTTCGAGGTGCGCACGGATGCTGAGCAATTCCTCCTCGCTGACGCCCTCACGCAACCAGGTCCGGTAGGCTGCCGCGCGCGTCTTCGGATCACGGTCTTGCGCAAGGAAGACCGGGTGGGCTTGATCAGCCTGTCCTCAAACAGACCCAGATTCGCGTGCACGCTTGACCAGCGGTATTGCTCCGGCAGAGCCACCATGGACGCGCGTACCGGGTTGAGCTCGATGTAGCGATAGACGGTCATGAGGTAGCGCTCGGTATCGACGAGGCATGATTTGAATCGCCCTTGCCAGAGCGTGCCGGAACGGCGGTGGCGCTTGTTGAACGCCTGCACGTAGCACTGGCCGACGTTGCGCATCGCAAGCGACAGGGCCTCCCTTTCCGGAGGCGTCAGGAGCAGGTGCACATGGTTGCCCATGAATACGTATGCGTGTACGCCGATGCTGTGCTCCGCCATCGCTTCGCACAGCAGCTCATAGAAGTGATGCCGATCGATGTTGTCGACGAAGATCGCGCAGCGGTTGACGCCACGCTGGGTGACATGGAGTGGGTATCCGGGAAGTTGGAGGCGCGGACGGCGGGGCATGCAGTAAGTTTGGCGCCGGGCGAGCAGCCACGCAGTCGGGGACAGGCGCTATCGCGGTAGGCTTCCGCCTGTGTGCAGGGTCTCTTAATTCCCTCCGTCCCCTTTCGTTGCGCTATGACATGGGAGACAATTGATGCGCCTGCTTAGAAGGGTCTTCGGCTGTGCGATTATTGGCATAGCCAACTTGACAAGCTCCTGCGCGGCTACTGAGATCAAGGTTTGCCCTGTCCTCAGCCGGCCGGAGCAATATGCGGGGAAGTCACTAACCGTTGAGGCCACCTACCACACTGATAGGATGACATACGGCTTTTTGGCAGGGGACTCATGCCCCCGTGAAAAAAGGATCATTCATCTGGCTTATGTGCCCGAGGGGGGCGCCGAAAGCGTGAGGGATCTTTATGTGGAAACGCGTCGCATGTGTGAAGCTCATCACATGGGTGATGGGCCTTGCCCGATAGAGCTTCGAGTGAAAATCAGTGGCACGCTCATGTTGGCCAATGGGAGGCTAACTCTTGAGCCGCAAGAGGCGGAAATTGTCGAGATGAGAAGTGCACCTTGGATGGCTGAGAGGAAAGTAGAGGTCAAAAATTAAACAAATTAAAGGAAAAAAATTAAAGGGGACTCAAATAAGGGGACGGAGGGAATTAAACGCCGTGCGATGGGTCGCCTGATTGTTTTGGTCGGCCACGGCGCCGCAGGTAGGCCGGGCGTCCAAGGGCCTTTTCGATCATGGCCTGGAACTTGGGTTCGCCCAGCGCGCGCTCTTGTTCGAGGTGTGCCCGGATGCTGAGCAATTCCTCCTCGCTGACGCCCTCACGCAACCAGGTCCGGTAGGCTGCCGCGCGCGTCTTCGGATCACGGTCTTGCGCAAGGAAGACCGGGTGGGGCTTGATCAGCCTGTCCTCAAACAGACCCAGATTCGCGTGCACGCTTGACCAGCGGTATTGCTCCGGCAGAGCCACCATGGACGCGCGTACCGGGTTGAGCTCGATGTAGCGATAGACGGTCATGAGGTAGCGCTCGGTATCGACGAGGCATGATTTGAATCGCCCTTGCCAGAGCGTGCCGGAGCGGCGGTGGCGCTTGTTGAAGGCCTGCACGTAGCATTGGCCGAAATTGCGCATCGCAAGCGACAGGGCCTCCCTTTCCGGAGGCGTCAGGAGCAGGTGCACATGGTTGCCCATGAATACGTATGCGTGTACGCCGATGCTGTGCTCCGCCATCGCTTCGCACAGCAGCTCATAGAAGTGATGCCGATCGATGTTGTCGACGAAGATCGCGCAGCGGTTGACGCCACGCTGGGTGACATGGAGTGGGTATCCGGGAAGTTGGAGGCGCGGACGGCGGGGCATGCAGTAAGTTTGGCGCCGGGCGAGCAGCCCCGCAGTCGGGGACAGGCGCTATCGCGGTAGGCTTCCGCCTGTGTGCAGGGTCTCTTAATTCCCTCCGTCCCTTTCGTTCTCGTCAAATTGCTCTCGGATTGCCCAACGGAGGCAAACCGTATTTCCAATACGACAGCTATAGCGGCATTATCCAGTATACGCTTCGCATGTCTGACTATAAGGCACGCTACATGAATACTAGATTTTTCAGCGAGGTTAAGGACGATACACTAGATACTGCGCTAGCACATGAAATTGCCCACACCCCGCTAGGGAGGAGGGCATTCAACATAGGGGCGCAACCTCACACTCAGGACGATGAATTCGAAGCCATACGGAAGGTAGAGAATCCCTACAGGAGCTTCTACGGAATTCCTCTCCGTACGTCGTATAACGGGTACCCCGTTCCATCGCCATTGACCCAGGATTCCCCATGAGACTCTGTCGAGTGATCGTGCTTGTAGTCGTCTTGTGGCTCCCGACTATTGCATTTGCAAGCGACTGTGGAGCCCAAGAGCACCGGGCATCCATCCAAGCGACAAGGGGCCTAATTGTCAAAGAGGTTCCCGTAAGGCCGGTTGTAGGGGAGTTTTTGACTACGGCTGGTACACGTGAGTGTGTGCGGCTTGATTTCTACATTACCCCCTGGGGGCGTGCAACCCACATCACCATAGCGGACTCATCAGGCGAGGTTCCCGTCGAAATGGCCGCTGCGGATGCGCTTAGGGGCTACAAATTCAAAGGGGGCCTTTTTGGCTTCTTCAAGCGGCGGACGCTTGTCTTCGACATAGTCGCCAACAAGTTTCCTGAAGGCTACTTCAGCAAGCAAGGGGCGAAGGACAGTTAGGGGTGGTCTGAACCTGTCCCCTCGGGACGGACGCCAAGAAGCATGGGTCAAGCCGCTTGCTCAAGTCTCCTTGCATAGTCGTTGGGCGACAAGTAGCCGAGTGCCGAGTGCAGGCGCGTGGGGTTGTAGAAGCCGTGGATGTAGCTGGCAATGGCGGCATGCGCTTCGGCCTTGCTGGCATACACGCCGGTGGCCTCCTCGTTTTTGAGCGTGGCGAAGAAGCTCTCGGCTACCGCATTGTCCCAGCAGTTGCCCTTGCGGCTCATGCTTGGTACGAAGCCGTGCGCGGTGATCGTGTTGCGGAAGTCACCACTGGCGTACTGGCTGCCGCGGTCGGAGTGGAACAACACGCCGCCGTCGACCGGCGAGGCCGACCAGGCGTTCAGGAAGGCTTGCTGTACCAGGTCATCGGGCATGCGCTCGGACAGGCTGTAGCCGAGTACCTGGCGGGTTTGCAGGTTGAGCACGGTGGCCAGATACAGCCAGCCTTCGCGCGTGGGGATGTAGGTGATGTCGCCGACCCAGGCGGGAACCGGGCTGTCCACGGCGAACTGACGGTCGAGCAGGTTCTCGGCCACCGGTCGCGTGTGCCCACTGTCGGTGGTGCGAGGCTTAAAGCGGCCTTTGATCTTCCCGCGCAGCCCTTCCTCGCGCATCAGCCGGGCCACGCGCTTGGGGCCGACGGCGTGGGCGCAGGCCCGTAGCGCCTTGACCATGCGCGGACGGCCATAGGTCCGGCGACTGCCGGCGTGGATCGTGCGCAGGTCCGCGCGCAGGGCGGCTTCCGGGTCCGGACCGGGATCAGCCTGACGATGGAGATGGTCGTGGAAACCGGAGACCGACACCCCCAGCACCCGGCACAACAGCCTCACGGGAAAACGAGTCCGCTCACGAGCGACGAAGGCGTACCTCACTTGGACTCCTTGGCGAAGAACGCCGTCGCTTTTTTTAGGATCTCGCGCTCCATCTTCAGCGTAGCGTTCTCAGCACGCAGCCGCGCCACCTCGCTCTCCAGCGCGCTGACCGGTTGGCGCGCCGGCGAACTCAGCGGACGACCCGCTCGCGAGGCATCCAGCCAGTTGCTCAGTGTCTTGACCGACATGTCCAATTGCCGAGCCGCCTTGCTCGGGCCGATCGACTCAGCCAGCGCGACTGCCTGAGCCTTGAAGTCATCGGTATAGCGACGACGGGAAATAGGTTGCATGGGAACCTCCAGGGTGCGATGAAAGTATCGCTTCCTGGCGTCCGTTCTCGAGGGACAGGTTCATGTTCGAGGTGCGCACGGATGCTGAGCAATTCCTCCTCGCTGACGCCCTCACGCAACCAGGTCCGGTAGGCTGCCGCGCGCGTCTTCGGATCACGGTCTTGCGCAAGGAAGACCGGGTGGGGCTTGATCAGCCTGTCCTCAAACAGACCCAGATTCGCGTGCACGCTTGACCAGCGGTATTGCTCCGGCAGAGCCACCATGGACGCGCGTACCGGGTTGAGCTCGATGTAGCGATAGACGGTCATGAGGTAGCGCTCGGTATCGACGAGGCATGATTTGAATCGCCCTTGCCAGAGCGTGCCGGAGCGGCGGTGGCGCTTGTTGAAGGCCTGCACGTAGCATTGGCCGAAATTGCGCATCGCAAGCGACAGGGCCTCCCTTTCCGGAGGAGAATAAGGGGTCAGGTTCATTTTTTCACATCTGGATTAATGAGCCTGACCCCTTTGTTCACTGATCACGGTCTTGCGCAAGGAAGACCGGGTGGGGCTTGATCAGCCTGTCCCTTGTGCACGATCGACTTCAGTCGCGACCGGCGTGGTGGTGGCGTGTTTGAGGCAGGGCGGCGCACTGCGTGCGCTTCGCGACTGAAGTCGCTCCCACAGGTGGTGCTCGGTTCACCGTCGCCGTGTCTGCGAAGGGGGTGATGGCGCGCGCTTCGCGGTTCTCCCGTTCAGATCGTCTCCCGCTGTGGAAGCAAGGGGAATCGCCACGCGCACGCAGTGCCCCGCGCAATCTGTGGTCCGCCGCATCATGGCGCGAAATAAGGGGACGGAGGGAATTAAAACGCCCTGCGATGGGTCGCCTGATTGCTTTGGTCGGCCACGGCGCCGCAGGTAGGCCGGGCGTCCAAGGGCCTTTTCGATCATGGCCTGGAACTTGGGTTCGCCCAGCGCGCGCTCTTGTTCGAGGTGCGCGCGGATGCTGAGCAATTCCTCCTCGCTGATGCCCTCACGCAACCAGGTCCGGTAGGCTGCCGCGCGCGTCTTCGGGTCACGGTCTTGCGCAAGGAAGACCGGGTGGGGCTTGATCAGCCGTCCTCAAACAGGCCCAGATCAAGCAAAAATAAGGGGACGGAGGGAATTAAACACCCTGCGATGGGTCGCCTGATTGCTTTGGTCGGCCACGGCGCCGCATGTAGGCCGGGCGTCCAAGGGCCTTTTCGATCATGGCCTGGAACTTGGGTTCGCCCAGCGCGCGCTCTTGTTCGAGGTGCGCACGGATGCTGAGCAATTCCTCCTCGCTGACGCCCTCACGCAACCAGGTCCGGTAGGCTGCCGCGCGCGTCTTCGGATCACGGTCTTGCGCAAGGCAGAACCGGCGAGGGCTAGATCAGCCTGTCCTCAAGCAGACCCAGATTCGCGTGGTCGGTTGACCAGAGAAATTGCTCCGGATCAGATATAACCTTCTCCCCCTTGAGAACGGACGCCAGGAAGCGATACTTTCATCGCACCCTGGAGGTTCCGATGCAACCTATTTTCCATCGTGGCTATACCGATGACTTCAAGGCTCAGGCAGACGGCTGGCTGAGACGATCGAGTCCGAGCAATGGCGGTACGGCAATTGGACATGTCGGTCAAGACAGTGAATAACTGGGTGGATGCCTCGCGAGCGGTCGTAGCTTTTTTGGATGGCGTCGCCAACTGGTCAACGAGCTGGAGAGCGAGGTGGCGCGGCTGCGTGCTGAGAACGCTACGCTGAAGATGGAGCGCGAGATCCTAAAAAAAGCGACGGCGTTCTTCGCCAAGGAGTCCAAGTGAGGTACGCCTTCGTCGCTCGTGAGCGGACTCGTTTTCCCGTGAGGCTGTTGTGCCGGGTGCTGGGGGTGTCGGTCTCCAGTTTCCACGACCATCTCCATCGTCAGGCTGATCCCGGTCCGGACCCGGAAGCCGCCCTGCGCGCGGACCTGCGCACGATCCACGCCGGCAGCCGCCGGACCTATGGCCGTCCGCGCATGGTCAAGGCGCTACGGGCCTGCGCCCACGCCGTCGGCCCCAAGCGCGTGGCCCGGCTGATGCGCGAGGAAGGGCTGCGCGGCAAGATCAAAGGCCGCTTTAAGCCTCGCACCACCGACAGTGGGCACACGCGACCGGTGGCCGAGAACCTGCTCGACCGTCAGTTCGCCGTGGACAGCCGGTTCCGCCTGGGTCGGCGACATCACCTACATCCCCACGCGCGAAGGCTGGCTGTATCTGGCCACCGTGCTCGACCTGCAAACCCGCCAGGTACTCGGCTACAGCTGTCCGAGCGCATGCCCGATGACCTGGTACAGCAAGCCTTCCTGAACGCCTGGTCGGCCTCGCAGGTCGACGGCGGCGTGTTGTTCCACTCCGACCGCGGCAGCCAGTACGCCAGTGGTGACTTCCGCAACACGATCACCGCGCACGGCTTCGTACCAAGCATGAGCCGCAAGGGCAACAGCTGGGACAATGCGGTAGCCGAGAGCTTCTTCGCCACGCTCAAAAACGAGGAGGCCACCGGCGTGTATGCCAGCAAGGCCGAAGCGCATGCAGCGATTGCCAGCTACATCCACGGCTTCGACACCCCGACGCGCCTGCACTCGGCACTCGGCTACTTGTAGCCAGACGACTATGCAAGGAGACTTGAGCAAGCGGCTTGACCCATGCTTCTTGGCGTCCGTCCCGAGGGGACAGGTTCAGAGCCACCATGGACGCGCGTACCGGGTTGAGCTCGATGTAGCGATAGACGGTCATGAGGTAGCGCTCGGTATCGACGAGGCATGATTTGAATCGCCCTTGCCAGAGCGTGCCGGAGCGGCGGTGGCGCTTGTTGAAGGCCTGCACGTAGCATTGGCCGAAATTGCGCATCGCAAGCGACAGGGCCTCCCTTTCCGGAGGAGAATAAGGGGTCAGGTTCATTTTTTCACATCTGGATTAATGAGCCTGACCCCTTTGTTCACTGATCACGGTCTTGCGCAAGGAAGACCGGGGTGGGGCTTGATCAGCCTGTCCCTTGTGCACGATCGACTTCAGTCGCGACCGGCGTGGTGGTGGCGTGTTTGAGGCAGGGCGGCGCACTGCGTGCGCTTCGCGACTGAAGTCGCTCCCACAGGTGGTGCTCGGTTCACCGTCGCCGTGTCTGCGAAGGGGGTGATGGCGCGCGCTTCGCGGTTCTCCCGTTCAGATCGTCTCCCGCTGTGGAAGCAAGGGGAATCGCCACGCGCACGCAGTGCCCCGCGCAATCTGTGGTCCGCCGCATCATGGCGCGAAATAAGGGGACGGAGGGAATTAAACGCCCTGCGATGGGTCGCCTGATTGCTTTGGTCGGCCACGGCGCCGCAGGTAGGCCGGGCGTCCAAGGGCCTTTTCGATCATGGCCTGGAACTTGGGTTCGCCCAGCGCGCGCTCTTGTTCGAGGTGCGCGCGGATGCTGAGCAATTCCTCCTCGCTGACGCCCTCACGCAACCAGGTCCGGTAGGCTGCCGCGCGCGTCTTCGGGTCACGGTCTTGCGCAAGGAAGACCGGGTGGGGCTTGATCAGCCTGCCCCTTGTGCACGATCGACTTCAGTCGCGACCGGCGTGGTAGCGGCGTGTCGGGGGCAGGGCGGCGCACTGCGTGCGCTTCGCGACTGAAGTCGCTCCCACAGGTGGTGCTCGGATCACAGCCGCCGTGTCTGCGAAGGGGGTGATGGCGCGCGCTTCGCGGTTCTCCCGTTCAGGTCGCCTCCCGCTGTGGAAGCAAGGGGAATCGCCACGCGCACGCAGTGCCCCGCGCAATCTGTCGTCCGCCGCATCATGGCGCGGCGGCTTTGCTCGCGCCGCCGCCTCTGCTGTGGGAGCGACTTCAGTCGCGACGGCGCGATGGCGGCGTGTCGTCGGGCCGGGACAGCGCATGCAGGGCTCGGTGTTGCGCGTCGCCCGCCGCCCCATGGCGGGCGCTGCGGCTCCTTGCGTCCATGCTGGCCGTGTTGGCCCCACCGGAGCATCCTACGGCGCGCCCGGCGCAGGAACGTATAAACCCGCGCGTGGTCGACTCCACCGCGCACGGGCCGGTCCGGTTTGCTAGATTGCTCCCACAGCCGCACAGTCTTTCCGAATGACCGCCACCCCGAACGACGCCCACGATCCGACTGCCGTCAACGACAACCGCCTGGTGGTGGCGATTTCGTCGCGGGCGTTGTTCGACATGGGTGACAGCCATGCGCTGTTCGAGCGCGACGGGCTGGATGCGTATCGGGCGTTCCAGATCGACCACGAGGACGACCTGCTGCCGCCGGGGGTGGCTTTTCCGCTGGTGCAGAAGCTGCTTGGGCTGAACACGCTCGCTGGCGACGTGCCGCCGGTGGAGGTGATCCTGCTGTCGCGCAATTCGGGCGACACCGGGCTGCGGATTTTCAATGCGATCCAGCATTACGGGCTGCAGATCAGCCGCGCCGCGTTTACCAGCGGGGCGCCGACCTCCGATTACATCGCGCCGTTCAAGGCCGACCTGTTCCTGTCGGCCAACGCCGAGGATGTGGGGCGCGCGCTGGCCGCCGGCGTGGCGGCCGCCACGATCCTGCCGTCCACCGCGCCGCCGCGCGCCAGCGAGCAGTTGCGCATCGCCTTCGACGGCGACGCGGTGATCTTCGGCGACGAGGGCGAGCGGGTCTCGCGCGAGGAGGGGCTGGATGCGTTCCATCGCAGCGAGACCGAGCACGCCGGAGAGCCGCTGTCGGTGGGCCCGTTCCGCGGTTTCCTCACGGCGCTGCATCGACTGCAGGCGGCGTTCCCGGCCGAGAACTCGCCGATCCGCACCGCGCTGGTCACCGCCCGCTCCGCGCCGGCGCACAAGCGGGTGATCCTGACCCTGCGCAACTGGGGCGTGCGCATCGACGAGGCGCTGTTCCTGGGTGGGCGCGACAAGGGGCCGTTCCTGGATGCGTTTGGCGCGGACATCTTTTTCGACGACTCGCCGGCCAACGTGGAGTCCGCGCGCAAGCACGTGGCCACCGGCCATGTGCCGCACGGGGTCAGCAACCGCCAGGGTTGATCAGGGTATCGCCGAGGTCATCAGGGCACCGGGCGACCCTTGCTGGCGACCCAGATGGCATACCAGTCCTGCGCGTCTAGGCTAATGTCGAGCGCGGCGACCGCGTCGCGCAGTCCCTCGATGCGGCCGCTGCCGGTGATCGGGTAGGGACGCGAGGGATGGCGGAGGATCCAGGCGTAGGCCAGGGTGGCGACGCTGACGCCGAGACGGTCGGCGATCGGCTGCATGGCCTGGCGTACGCGCACCGCTTGCGGGTCCTGGCCATCGAACAGGCGGCCGCCGGCCAGGGGCGACCAGATCATCGGACGCAGCCCCCGTTGCTGGGCCTGATCCAGCGTGCCGTCGTCCAGCGCATCGGTCGCTAGTGGCGACAGCTCCAACTGGTTGGTCGCCAGCCGGTAGTGCTGATGCAGCAGGGCGAACTGGCTGCGGTTGTGATTGGACACGCCCCAGTGCGCCACCTTGCCCTCGGCGGTGAGCGGGCAAACGTGTCGGCCAGCGCCGCGGCGTCCATCAGGTAGTCCGGGCGGTGGATCAGCACCAGATCCAGCCGTTCTGTCCGCAGGTTCAGCAGGGACTGCTCGACCTGTGCGCGCACGTAGGCCGGCGAGGTGTCGTAGTAGTTAGGGCATAGGGCCGCCCGGGCGCGCGCAGCCGGATCCCGCACTTGGTCACCAGCTGCATGCGTTGGCGCAGCGCCGGCGCCTGGGCCAGTGCCTCGCCGAACAGGCCTTCGGCCAGGTAGCCGCCGTAGATGTCCGCGTGGTCGAAGGTGGTGATGCCCAGCTCCAGCGCCTGCTCGATCCAGCGCACCCTTGCCGGCACGTCATAGTTCCAGTCGGCGATGCGCCACAGGCCGGCGACGATGGGCGACAGCTGCAGGGCGGGCGGTGAGCTTGCGGGGGACATGCGGCCGGTCCGTGGTGGAAAAAGCCAGTGTGCCGATGGCGGCGTGGAGGGACAAGAAAGCCGCACGGACGCTTTCGCGGCGCGCGATGGCGGAGTACAACGATCCGCAACGCTGCCCGACTCAGGGGCGAACAGCAGGAGCCCCACCGTGACCGCCAAGCATTCGCCCACCCGGGTCTGCGCCGTCTGCGGCAAGACCTTTCCTGCCCAGGCGGTGATCCCCGGCGAGCTGGTGCGCAGCGAGGTGGCCGAGCAGATCCGCACGGCCGTGCCGCAGTGGAGCGCCGAAGCCTTCATCTGCCGCGAGGATCTGGCGCGCTACCGCAGTGCCTACGTCCACAGCCTGCTGGAGTCGGAAAAAGGTGAGCTGTCGTCGCTGGAGAGCGACGTGCTGCGCAGCCTGCGCGAGCACGAACTTCTCTCGACCGACGTCGAGGCCGAACTGGACCGCAGGGGTACGTTGGGCGAGCGTCTGGCCGACCGCATCGCCACGTTCGGTGGCAGCTGGACCTTCCTGATCTGCTTCGGCGTGTTCCTGCTGCTGTGGATCGTGATGAACTCGCTGGTGCTGCTGTGGCGGCCGCCCGATCCCTACCCGTACATCTTCCTCAACCTGGTGCTGTCGTGCCTGGCGGCCATCCAGGCGCCGGTGATCATGATGAGCCAGAACCGGCAGGAGGCGAAAGACCGCGTCCGTTCGCAGCACGACTACAAGATCAACCTGAAGGCCGAGCTGGAGATCCGCCACCTGCACGAGAAGATCGACCACCTGCTGTCGCACCAGTGGGAGCGGCTGGTGCAGATCCAGGAGCTGCAGGTGGAACTGCTGTCCGACCTTGGGCGCCGCAAGTAGCCACACCCGGAGGTCTCACACGGGCGGTGTGCCGCCGACCAACGGCGTGCGCCGCCACCAGCGCGTGACCTTGTCCTCGCGCACCAGGGTGAACAGGCCGGCGCCCAGAATCAGCGCGATACCGGCCAGCATTGGCCAGTCCAGGTGGTTGCCGAACAGCCAGTAGCCGAAGCCGATCGCCCACAGCATCTGGCTGTACTGGGTCGGCGCCACGCGGTTGGCCGGCGCCAGCAGGGTGGCCAGCATCATCAGCACGCCGGCCAGCGCCGCCAGCAGGCCGTAGCCGGCCAGCAGGGCCCATTGCAGCGGCCCGGGCCAGCTGAAGTGGGGCAGCATCAGCGCGCCGCCGATCAGCAACGGCCCGGCCACGCCGGCACCGTACAGGCTGATCCGCTTCTCGTGCGGGCCGGCCTTGCGCAGCGCCACCACCGAGACCGCGCCGGACAGCCCGCAGGTGATCGCCGCCGCATGGCCCAGGCCCAACGCACGGAAGCCCGGGCGCAGCACCACCAGCACGCCGACGAAGCCCACCACCACGGCAGCCCAGCGCCGCCAGCCGACGTGCTCATCGAGCAGCCACACCGACAGCACGGTGACGAAAATCGGCATCAGGAAGATCAGCGCGAACACCTCGGCCATCGGCAGGCGGGTGAACGCAGCCACGGCCGAGATGTTGCAGATCGCGCCGGTGACCGCACGGGTCCACCACAGGCCCGGCCGGTTGGCCACCACCACGTCGCGCCAGCGATCGCCCGGCGCGCGCACGAACGGCAACGCAGCCAGGCCCAGCACGGCGCCGAAAAACACCGCCTCGTAGGCCGGCACGGCGCCGTGCAGCGACTTGACGAAGGCATCGCTGATGGCGAAGGCCGCGTAGCAGGCAAAACCGAGTAACACACCTTTGCGCATGGTGGGGCCGGGACGGGAGGGAAGGGCAGGGCTGGCCATGGTCCCACAGCCGTGGCCCCGGGCGAACCGCCGCCTGACGTGGCCCCGGTGGCCCGGCACGGCTAGAATGGGCGACTTTCCCGATGCCAATGGACCCCTTGCTATGGCTGCCCGTCTCGACCCGCTCGACCTGTACGACGTCCGCTCGCTGCTCACCGACGAGGAGCGCATGGTGCAGGACTCCGTCGGCCGCTTCGTGGACGAGAAGGTGCTGCCGATCATCGGCGACTGCTTCGACCAGGCGCCGCTTTCCGAACGAACTGATCGCGGAGATCGCCGGCCTGGGCCTGCTCGGCGCGACCATTCCGGAGGAATACGGCGGCGCCGGCATGAACGGGGTCAGCTACGGCCTGATCTGCCAGGAGCTGGAGCGCGGCGATTCGGGCCTGCGCAGCTTCGCCTCGGTGCAGAGCTCGCTGTGCATGTACCCGATCTTCGCCTACGGCAGCGAGGAGCAGAAAAAGCACTACCTGCCGCGACATGGCCGCCGGCAAGGTGATCGGCTGCTTCGGCCTGACCGAGCCGCACGGCGGCTCGGACCCGGCCAACATGAAGACCACCGCGAAGAAGGACGGCGGCGACTGGGTCATCAACGGCGCCAAGATGTGGATCACCAACGGCAACCTGGCGCACATCGCGATCGTCTGGGCGCAGACCGACGACGGCATCCAGGGCTTCGTGGTGCCGACCGACACGCGCCGGCTTCAAGGCGCAGGAAGTGCACAAGAAGATGAGCCTGCGCGCCTCGGTCACCTCGCGCGCTGTTCTTCGACGGCGTGCGCGTGCCCGACAGCGCGCGGCTGCCCAACGTGAAGGGCCTGAAGGGGCCGCTGGGTTGCCTCACCCAGGCCCGCTACGGCATCACCTGGGGCCCGATCGGCGCGGCCCAGGCCTGCCTGAAGGAAGTGCTCGACTACACCGCCGAGCGCATCCTGTTCGACCGTCCGCTGGCGTCCAACCAGGCGGTGCAGCTGAAGCTGGCCGACATGGCCCGGCGCATCACCACCGCGCAACTGCTGTCGCTGCAGCTGGGTCGCCTGAAGGATGCCGGCAAGATGCAGCCGACCCAGGTCTCGCTGGCCAAGTGGAACAACGTGCGCATGGCGATGGACATCGCCCGCGAGTGCCGCGACATCCTCGGCGGCGCCGGCATCACCACCGAGCACGGCGCGATCCGCCACGCGCTGAACCTGGAATCGGTGATCACCTACGAGGGCACCGAAACGGTGCACCAGCTGGTGGTCGGCCGCGAGCTGACCGGTATCAACGCGTTCTGACTTGCTCTCCTTCTCCCCTGCGGGAGAAGGTGGCGCGAAGCGACGGATGAGGGTTCGGCACAGCGCGCACAGGCAAGGATCGCGCGGGCCCCGCACCCTCTCACCCAACCCCTCTCACCCGCACGGGGACTCCCAAGGGTCGCCGGCGGAAGAGGGGCTTCCAGGAGCCAGGCCGTGCACGTTCCCGACATCCGCATCGAAACCGAACGCCTGGTCCTGCGCCCGCCGCGGGCGGAGGATTTCGACGCGCTGGGCCGCCAACATGGCCGATGCCGAATCGGCGCGGTTCATCGGTGGGCAGCAGGATCGCGTGCGGTGGCGTGGCGGGGTTTCCTTTGCGCTGGCCGGCGCCTGGGTGATCCAGGGCTATTCGATGTTCTCGGTGATCGAGAAGGCCAGCGGCCGCTGGGTCGGGCGGCTGGGGCCCTGGTATCCGGAAGGCTGGCCCGGCCCGGAGGTCGGCTGGGGGCTTGCGCGCGCCGCCTGGGGCAAGGGTTATGCCACTGAAGGTGCGGTGGCGGCGATCGACTGGGCGTTCGAGCACCTGGGCTGGACCGAGGTGATCCATACCATCGCGCCGGACAATGCCCGCTCGCAGGCGCTGGCTCGCCGGCTGGGTTCCACCTGCCGTGGTGCCGGCCAGTTGCCCGCGCCTGTGGCCACGAGCCGGTCGAGATCTGGGGCCAGACTCGCGAGCAATGGCGGGCACGCAAGGAGCCGGCATGATCACCATTTACGGCATGCGCACCTCGGGCAACTGCTACAAGCTGCAGTTGCTGCTGGACCAGACCGGGCGGCCTACCGCTGGGTCGAGATCGACAGCGCGCATGGGCAGACCCGCACGCCGGAGTACCTGGCCAGGAACCCCAACGGCAAGGTGCCGCTGCTGGAGCTGGAGGACGGGCGGCGGCTGGCCGAGTCCAACGCGATCCTGTGCCATCTGGCCGAAGGCACGCCCTGGTGGCCGGGCGGCAGCGATGCGCACGCTGCGTGGCAGCGGGCGCAAACCCTGCAATGGCTGTTTTTCGAGCAGTACAGCCACGAGCCGTACATCGCGGTGGCGCGCTTCATCTGCCTGTTCCTGCCACACGACCACCCGCGGCGCGCCGAGCTGCCGCACCTGCACGAGCGTGGCGCCCAGGCGCTGGCGGTGATGGAGCAGCATCTCGCGGCGCGGGAGTGGTTCGTCGACGACCGCTACGGCGTCGCCGACATCGCCCTGTATGCCTACACCCACTGTGCCGCCGACGGTGGCTTCAGTCTGGACGGCTATCCGCAGATCCGCGCCTGGCTGGCGCGGGTGCGCGCACAGCCCGGCCATACCCCGATGCATCCGCCCACCCGGTAACCGCCAACCCGGTAGGGTGGGCTTCAGCCCACCATCGCCGTGGTCGCCGAAACCCAACTCCATTCACCTTCAATCCCGACACCCAATCATGCCGATCCCATTTGCCATCACCGCCCGCCACAAGGGTTTCAACCGCGCCGAGATCGTCGACCAGAACTTCACCGAGTTCGTACAGCAGTGGCAGGGCCAGGTGCTGTCGGCAGCCGGCGATGGTGAGGCGGTGCTGCCCGGCAGCGAACTGGACGCGCGCGGCTTTCGCGAGCTGTTCGAATCGCAGCTGGTCAGCCGCCACCTGGACCTGATGGCGCGCGTGCTGCGGGTGCAGAACAAGGTGTTCTACACGATCGGCTCGTCCGGCCACGAAGGCAACGCGATGGTCGCGCGGCTCACCCGGCACACCGATCCGGCGTTCCTGCATTACCGCTCCGGCGGCTTCATGGCCGAGCGCTTCCGCAAGCTGCCGGGGATGGACCCGGTGATGGACTCGGCGCTTGTCGTTCGCCGCCTGCAAGGACGACCCGGCCTCCGGCGGCCGGCACAAGGTGTGGGGCTCGCAAGCCGTTGTGGGTGCTGCCGCAGACCTCGACCATCGCCTCGCACCTGCCCAAGGCGTTCGGCACCGCGGTGGCGATCGAGCAGGCGCGGCGCATCGGCCATCGCCTGCCGGTGCCCAACGATTCGATCGTGATCTGTTCGTTCGGCGACGCCTCGAGCAACCACGCCACCGCGCAGACCGCGTTCAACGCGGCCGGCTGGACGGCCTACCAGCAACTGCCCGCGCCGGTGCTGTACGTGTGCGAGGACAACGGCATCGGCATCTCGGTGAAGACGCCCAGCGGCTGGGTCGCCAGCAATTTCCAGCGCCGCTCGAACCTGGACTATTTCTTCGCCGATGGGCTGGACCTGGCCGAGGGCTACGCCCAGGTGCGGCGCGCGGTGGACCATTGCCGCAGCACCCGCCGGCCCACGTTCCTGCATCTGCGCACCACCCGCGTGATGGGTCACGCCGGCACCGATTTCGAGATCGAGTGGCGCAGCATCGAGGAACTGGTCTCGGTGGAATCGACCGACCCGCTGCTGCGCTCGGCCGCGATTGCGCTGGAGTCCGGGCTGTACTCCAAGGACGACCTGCTGAACCTGTACGAGGCGACCCGGCAGCGCTGCTTCGCGGCCGCCGCGGACGCCGACTGCGCGGCCCAAGCTGGAGCGGCTGGACGACGTGATGGCTCCGCTGGCGCCGTACAGCCCGGCCAAGGTCAAGGCCGAGGCCGAGCGCGCCGACTACGCCGAGCAGCGGCTGGCCGCCTTCGGCAGCGAGGCCAAGCTGCCCGAGAACCAGCCGCCGCGGCATCTGGCGATCCAGATCGGCCAGGCCCTGCACGAGGTGATGGCCAAGTACCCGCAGTCGCTGCTGTTCGGCGAGGACGTGGCGCAGAAGGGCGGCGTCTACACGGTGACCAAGGGCCTGCACAAGACGTTCAAGAGCGCGCGCGTGTTCAACACGCTGCTGGACGAGACGATCATCCTGGGCCTGGCCCAGGGCTTCGCCAACATGGGCATGTTGCCGATCCCGGAGATCCAGTATCTGGCGTACTTCCACAACGCCGGCGACCAGATCCGCGGCGAGGCGGCCTCGTTGCAGTTCTTCTCCAACGACCAGTACCGCAACCCGATGGTGATGCGCATCGCCTCGCTGGGTTACCAGCGTGGCTTCGGCGGGCACTTTCACAACGACAACTCGATCACCGCACTGCGCGACATCCCCGGACTGGTGGTCGGCTGCCCCAGCCGCGGCGACGATGCGGCCACCATGCTGCGCACGCTGATGGCGCTGGCCACGGTGGACGGCCGCGTCTGCGCCTTCCTCGAGCCGATCGCGCTGTACATGACCAAGGACCTGTACGAGGCCGGCGACGGTCAGTGGCAGTTCGCCTATCCGGCACCCGGCGAGGCAATGCCGCTGGGCGAGGGAAGGGTCTATGCGCCCGAAGCGCAGCGACCTGGTCGTGTTCACCTTCGGCAACGGCGTGCCGATGGCGCTGCGCGCGGCGCGCGCTATCGAGGCCGAGCAGGGCTGGAAGGTGCGGGTGGTGGATCTGCGCTGGCTGGTGCCGCTCAACGATGCCTTCATCGTGGAGCAGGCGCGCAGCGCCCGGCGCATCATCGTGCTGGACGAGGGCCGCAAGAGCGCGGGTGTCGGCGAGGGCGTGATCACCGCCATCGTCGAAGGGGGCCTGGGCGGCACCCGATGGAGCGGGTGGTGGGCGCGGACACCTTTACCCCGCTGGCAGGCGCGGCCTTCCTGGTGCTCCCCGGCGAGGCCGACGTGGTCGCTGCCGCCAAGCGCCTGGCCGGTTGAGACGCGATCGGCGGAAGGGCGGGCGTAGGCGTAGGGTGGGCTTCAGCCCACCAGCCAACGTAGCGGAAACGCGCGCCGGCTGAAGGAGCCAGGAGCAGGACGCAAGGGCTGAAGTGGCTTGAGCGCCGGACGCTTGAGAGCGGGTGGGCTGAAGCCCACCCTACGCCTACCCCCTACGCCGCCCTGTGGCTGCCCCGGAGGGCGCTACGCGGCGGAGTCGGCCTTGCCCGTGCCGCTCCAGCCGGCAGCGGGCGCAGAGCCCTGCCGGCGGTCGCACAGCTGCGCCTGGTTACGGCCACCGGTCTTGGCCCGGTACATCGCCTGGTCGGCGCGCTCGATCAGGCTGTCCAGAGTGTCTTCTGACATGCGCATTGCCACGCCGATGCTGATGCTCAGCAGCAGCTCGCCGGCAACCGGTATTTCCAGCCGATGGACCCGGCGGCACAGCCGGGTGGCCACCTGCATGGCCTGCTCCTGCACAATGCCGTCGAGCATGGCAATGAACTCCTCGCCGCCGTAGCGGCCGAGCAGGTCGGTCGGTCGCAGTTCCGCTCTCAGCGCATTGGCCACCGCCACCAGCGCCCGGTCGCCGGCACCATGGCCCTGCTGGTCGTTGAGCTGCTTGAAGCGGTCCAGATCCAGGAACATCAGCGCCAGCGGGCGGCCGCTGCTCTCGGCCAGCAGGTTCACGGCGGCCTCGGTCCATGCGCGGCGGTTGAGCACGTTGGTGAGCGGATCGCTGTTGGCCAGCGCGCGCACCGTGTCGCGATCACGACGGATGGTCATGGCACGGTCGGCCAGGCCCAGCGACAGCACCATGGCCTCGAAGGCACCGGCGCCCAGGCTGGCATCGTTGATCCAGTTCAGGCCGGGCAGCGAGCCACTGACCTGCGCACTGGAGGCGGCGGTAAGCACCAGCAGAGGTGTCCAGCCTCCCAGGAAGAACCACGCGTGGCGCGAGCCACGAACCGCTGCAAGCATCGCTGCCACCAGCAGCAGCACCGCCCCCAGCATCAGCAGCGGGTTGATCAGCAGCCGCGCGGTCGATTCGAGCAGTTCGATATGGCTCGAGCGCAGCAACACCAGCGTGGGCATGCTCACCGCCAGCGCCTGCACCGGGATGTACAGCAGCGGCGCAAACCGTTGCAACTGGCAGAACCGGGCCATGAACATGGCGGCGAAGGCAACCGACATCGCCACGGCCACTTGTCCCAGCAGCAGGGAACTGTCCGCCAGCCACTCCAGCTCCAGCGGGTGGAAGAGGAAACCAGTCTGCACGCCCTGGATCAGCGCGTAGCAGACGATGTAGCCGGCGTACCATGTGAACGTGCTGTCCAGCAGCATCAGCGCAAAGCACAGCGCCATCAGGGCCATCGCCAACATCACCGCGAAGCAGGCACTGGCATAGACCAGCCAGCGGGCATCGCGCGCGTAGTAGACCGCGGTTGGCTCCAGCTGGAAGCTGACCGGAGCAGCAATGGTGGGGGCCGGTTCGAAGCGCAGCAGGATCGGCTGGGACTCCGATACCTTGGCACTGATCGGCAGGGCCAGACGGCCATGCCCATGGGTGGGTTCGTTGAAGTCGTCCAGCGACAGCTGCCGCTCCCTGCCGTCGGCCGGAAAGTAGGTGATGGTGCCCAGCGTGGGGGGGTAGATCGCCAGCACGCGTTCCTCGTCCACCCACGGCGGCCCGGCCTGCAACACCACCCAGCTCCCGCGCTCGCCACGGGGAAAGCGTTGCAGCTGGTACGGGTTGAACTTGGTCAGGGCCCCGGCTCGGAAGGCATCGAGCACCGCCGCGGGCGTGTCGCCGGCACGAACATTACGCCAGGCTCCACTCAATGGTATGGACGCGGTTGACGCCCACACCGACGCTGCCAGCAACGGCCACAGCAAGACTGCGGTAACGGCGCACCGGCGAGATCTCTTCCGTGAATGTGTTGCGGCAAGCAGATCCATTCTTGTCCCCGCTGTTCCCTTCGCGCGCCGGCGAGGCGCAACAGCCGATCCGGCACGATCGGCCTGAGCCGTTTTCATGCCACGAGTGGCCGCTCGCGGCAACTCGCCTGGGCTCGACAGACACCGTACGCCGACATGCATGGCGCATGCCAGTGCCCCCGCACCGGTTGCTTTCGTTCGTTTTGGCATGGCGCGGCTCCCCTGCGCGCCGGTCCGGCTGTCACGTGAATTTTCCTGCCGTTTGCACAGACTGACCCACAAGCGACCCTGTCTGACCCTCCGGGTCAGCTTCCGGGCGATGCGTGAAGGAGGATCAGTTGATGAGCAAGATCAAGGTGGCGGTACTGGTGGGCAGTCTGCGCAAGGCGTCCATCAACCGCAAACTGGCCCTTGCAGTGGAGCGTCTGGCGCCCCCGGAGTTGACATTCGAGCCGATCAGGATCGACGGTCTGCCGCTGTACAACCAGGAGTTCGACAGCGACTACCCGGCCGCCTGCCAGGCGCTGAAGCGGCAGATCGAGGCCGCGTCAGGGCTGTTGTTCGTGACTCCCGAATACAACCGCTCGGTGCCGGGCGTGCTCAAGAACGCGATCGACATCGCCTCGCGTCCGTGGGGCACCAACTCGTTTGCCGGCAAGCCGGGCGCGGTGATCGGCGCGTCCATCGGCGCCACCGGCAGCGCCCTGGCGCAGCAGCACCTGCGCAACGTGCTGGCCTACCTGGACGTGCCGGTGCTGGCTCAGCCGGAGGTGTTCATCAAGTTCGACGAGGGCCTGATCGACGACGAGGGCCACATCGGCAACGAAGGCACGCGCAAATTCCTGCAAGGCTTTGTCGATCGCTACGTGCGCTGGCTGCACACATTCGCTTCGCGCTGAATCGACTCAGTCAGCCCGCGCCGCTGCCGCACAGGCGGTCCAGCAGCTGCTGCTGGACGTTGTGCGGCTCCTGCCCTGGGGCGGGCTCGGTGCGCTGGTAGCCGCCATCGGCCAGCATCAGCGAGGCGCTGGTGTTGTCCTGCAGGTACAGTTCCAGGTCGCGGGTGACCCGCTGCTGCAGCTTGCGGCCCTCGATCGGAAACGCCGCCTCCACCCGCCGCTCCAGGTTGCGCTCCATCAGGTCCGCGCTGGCCAGGTAGATGCGCGGCTGGCCATCGTTGGCGAACCAGTACACGCGGCTGTGCTCCAGGAAACGCCCGATCACCGAGCGCACCCGGATGTTCTCCGAAACGCCCGGAATGCCCGGCCGCAGGCAGCACATCCCGCGCACGATCAGGTCGATCTGCACGCCGGCCCGGGCGGCCTTGTACAGGGCGCGGATCATGCCCGCGTCGGTCAGCGCATTGATCTTGATGATGATGCGCGCCGCACGGCCCGCCGCGGCGTGTTCGGCCTCGGCTTCGATCCAGGCCAGCAGTGACTTCTTCAGGGTGAACGGCGCATGTACCAGCTTCTTCATGGGCAGCTCCTTGCCCATGCCGGTGAGCTGGCTGAACAGCTTGTGCGCGTCCTCGCACAGTGCCGGGTCGGAGGTCAGCAGGCTGTAGTCGGTATACAGGCGCGCATTGCCGGTGTGGTAGTTGCCGGTACCCAGGTGGGCGTAGCGCACCAGCCCGCTGCCTTCGCGGCGCTGGATCAGCATCAGTTTGGCGTGCGTCTTGACGCCCACCACGCCGTAGATGACGGTCGCGCCGGCCTGCTGCAGGCGGGCGGCCAGCGACAGATTCGACTCCTCGTCGAATCGTGCGCGCAATTCGATCACCGCGGTGACCTCCTTGCCGGCACGGGCTGCGTCCACCAGCACGCTGACGATCTCCGAGGTGGCGCCGCTGCGGTAAAGCGTCTGCTTGATGGTCAGGACGTTGGGGTCCTTGGCGGCCTGGCGCAGCAGGTCCACCACCGGGGCGAACGACTCGTACGGATGCAGCAACAGCACGTCCTGCTTGCGCACCACCTGGAACAGGTCGTCCGCCTCCTGCAGCGCGCGTGGCAGTGACGGGGTGAACGCCGGGTACTGCAGTTGCGGCATCACCACTTCGCGGGCGATCGCGAACAGCCGCGCCAGGTTGACCGGCCCGTTCACCTCGTACAGCTCTGCGGGCGTGAGCTGGAAGCGTTCCAGCAGGAAGTCGATCAAGTGGCGCGGGCAATCGTCCGCCACCTCCAGCCGCACTGCGTCGCCGAAGCGCCGTGAGGCCAGTTCGCCACGCAGGGCCAGGGCCAGGTCCTCGACATCTTCGGGGTCCAGCGACAGGTCGGCGTTGCGGGTGAGCCGGAACTGATAGCAGCCGAGTACCTGCATGCCGGCGAACAGCTCCTCCACGTGCGCATGGATGATCGAGGACAGCAATACGTAGTTGTGGCCACCCTCGCAGACTTCGTCGGGTAGCCGCACCAGGCGCGGTAGCACGCGTGGCGCGGGCACGATGGCCATGCCCGAGTCGCGACCGAAGGCATCGACGCCCTCCAGTTGCACGATGAAGTTGAGACTCTTGTTGACCAGCAGCGGGAACGGATGGGTGGGATCAAGCCCGATCGGCGTCACCAGGGGCGCCACCTCGTGCTGGAAGTGCCGGCGCACCCACTGGCGCTGCCGCGGCGACCACTCGTGCCGACGCACGATACGGATCCCTTCGGCCGCCAGCTCCGGCAGGATCCGCTCGTTCAAGATGGTGTACTGCCGTGCGATCTGCAGGTGGGCCACCTCGCTGATGGCCTCCAGCACGCGCTTGGGCGGCATCCCGTCGGGGCCGACCAGCTCGTGGTCGAACGCGATCTGGCTCTTCAGGCCAGCCACGCGGATCTCGAAGAACTCGTCCATGTTGCGCGAGAAGATCAGCAGGAACTGCAGCCGCTCCAGCAGCGGCGTGGCCGGGTCCAGCGCCTGGTCCAGCACGCGGATGTTGAACTGCAGCTGCGACAGCTCGCGGTTGACGTAGAGCGAGCTGTCCAGCAGCTCCACCGCGGCGCCCGATGCCGCGGTCGCGGCCGGGACCACTTCGGCTAGTTGCCCAGTGGGTGGCGCGGAGTGCAGCGGGGTCACGCGGTTCATGGTCGGGTCCGGTGGCTGGATCAGGGCGCTCGTCACCGCAGGGTGAGGCCGGCGTCTTTCAACATGATGACAGCACAGTCCCGTGCCTGCCTGGTCAACCGATGGCAGGCGGTATGCCGGCAGGCACCGTCTGGCGAGGGACGGACATGCCCGCCCGGGCCGGCAAGTCTACCGTCGAACACGGCGTCCATACACGGCCATAACACCTGCATAAACGGTACCGGAACGGGCTGGGCAGCAGCGCCTGTCGAGCCCGCCACATAAGACTTTTTCGCGGCTGACGAGCCGCTTTCCGGGGGGTAGGATGAGGTCGTATCCCCGTCATATGAGTGTGCAGGAAGCCAGGAGACCGCCGTGCGTCCAAGCAACCCCGTACTGCAAGACAAGGCCTTCCAGGGCTTGTTCGCCGACGGTGCGCGCATGACCATGAAGCGGACGTTGGCCAAGGCGGCGCTGCTGCTGTGCCTGGCCCTGGTCACCGGCGGCTGGAGCTGGTACCGCTTCGGACTGCTGGTCGATGACGGTGGCGCCGCCGTGGCCATGGCGGTCACCCGTCCGTTCGCATGGGGCGGCGTGGCGGTGGCCATCGCCCTGGCGCTGGCGACCGCTTCCGCGCGACACTGGTCGGGGATCAGCGGGCCGTTGTACGCGATGGCCGAAGGTCTCGCGCTCGGCGGTATCTCCGCGGCGGTGGAGTCCAACTACCCGGGCAACGTGGTGCAGGCCATGCTGCTGACGGTCGGTGTGCTGGCCGGCATGCTGCTGCTGTACCGCACTGGCGCGATCAAGGTCACCAGCGGCTTCCGCACCGGTGTCATCCTGGCCAGCAGTGCGGTTGCGCTGGTCTACGTGGGCGATGTCGGCATGCGCCTGTTCGCCGGTCACGCCCTGCCTTACATCCACGAGACCGGCCCGCTGAACCTGGGCGCGAGCCTGCTGGTGGCCGGCCTGGCCGCGCTGTATTTGCTGCTGGACTTCGACCTGTTCCGGCGCAGCACCCGCCAGGCCGCCCCCAAGTACATGGAATGGTATGGCGCCTTCGCGCTGGTGATCACCACCATGTGGCTGTACCTGCAACTGCTGAGGGTGCTGTCCTGATACACGCGTTCCGTGCTTGGTTCTCCCGGCAGAGGCCTTGAAGGCATCGGGTCCGCATCACTGTGAAACAGGTCGCACAGCGTGCCAGCAGGCGGGCTCAACGGTTGAGTTGAAACCTGGTGTCGTCCAGACTTCCCCGCAGCGCGCAGGAGCAGGCGCGCAGTTCACCCTGTCGTGCGCTTGATGGATCCTTGGCGCGCGGATGATCGCCGCATCACCGTGGATGTCCGAACGACGCCCCCGTGCGGTTGAACCCTGAGTGCCGGACAGCACGAGATTTTTCTGCATGGACGCAACCACAGCAACCGCCGGCACCGGCGGATCCCCGTACACCGAAGGTCTGCCGGCTGGAGGCGCTGATCCCGTCGATCAGCCGCTTCTGGGCCTGGTGATGCTTGCCCAGTATCACGGTGTGGCAGCGAACGCGGCGCAGTTGCGTCACGAAGCGGGCTGCGGCGACACGCCTCTTGGTACCCCGGCGCTGCTGCTTGCGGCGAAGAAGCTCGGGCTCAAGGCGAAAGTCGTCCAACAGCCCGCCGGGCGTCTGGATCGCGTGTCCACCGCGCGATGACCACGCGGACCGTCATCACGGTCGGGTTGGCGGCCATCACGCTGTTCAACGTGGTACTTGCCGGTTTGCGGACGTTCGCTTTTTCCCACTCCACCAGCCGTATCGATGTCGAGCTGGGCGCAACCGACTGGAGCGGCGACAGGACCCAAGCCACTGGCATGTACAGGTGAAAGTAGAACCCGGGTACCCCGGCCGCTTCACGATCGCGGGTGCAGCTCAGCGGATTGCTGCACGGATTGAAACGCACCCTTTGCGTCGCAGCGAGGGCTTGTCGGCAGGATGGTGGGAAGCAAATGGCGCCCGTCCGCGCCCAGCGGGCGTCTCGCTGGAAGATCAGGGGAGGTAATCAGCATGGAGCAGGAAAGCGGAAAACGGGGACGTCGGAGGCTCGCAAGTCCCATGGGAAGCAACATGGAGCCGAGACTAAAAATGCACGCCAACGAAACTAGATGGCCCATCCAGAGTCCGAAGGGGCGATACACCTGGCTGGTTGTCGCGGGCTTCGGGTTGGTGGGGCTGGCGGCCATTTACCATATTTTGTTTCTTCCTTTCCCGGTTCTTGTAACTCAAGGTCACCCGTTGTACACCCTTACGTTGATCAAGGCGATTCTTTGGGTCATGTCGCTGGTAAGGCTAGTGGATATCGCGTACAGCGCTTCCTCTGGGTACATCGCAAGCCCCATAAATGCCCCGCCTAGTCTGTTGGTGTTCCACGCCAAGTCCAATTCTCTCGCCTTTTTGTTCCACCTCGTAATGGAGCTGCTTCTATGGGGCGCAATGGTTCGAGGCGGGTTCCTTGAACTCTTCTGAATGTACGCTCCGCCATAAACGGGCCTGGTCCATTTTCTCGCGCGCGATAAGTGAACCTGGCTCCGCTCTCGGGCGGAGTCGTGCGGGGCGGATCACCCCAGTCTTTAAAGTGGAGCAACTAATGCCAGGTCCGAAAAGTCGCTATGGATGGACCCTTTTTGTCGGTTTTATCGTGGTGCTAGTTGCAGCCTTGATGCACGGATTGGTTCAGGGCGGCACGTTGCAAAGCGGCCAGGGTGAGCCATCGCTATCCTTGAAATTCTGCAAGGCTGCCCTTTGGCTTACCTCCCTGGTCAGGGTGTTGGACATAGGCTGTGGTGTCTTGTCTGGTTATGTAGTAAGTCTATTTCACGCGCCACCAAGGATGGGCGTTTACCGCGCCGACGGTGATCTTCCGGGCTATTTGTTTCACCTTTTCATGGAGGCTCTATTGTGGGCTGGTCTGGCTTACAATATGAGTTTAGAGGTTTACCGATTATCCTCGATTTAGGGAGAGAACGAGGTTGGGTTTACTTCTCATGCGCGATAAGTGCGCGAATAAGTGTACCTGACCCCGTTCCTCCGGTTACCCCGTTCCTCCGGGTGTTGGCGGTCTTCTATGGAGCAGCTTCACGTCTGTTTTCGATATATCGTGTGTGACCGGTAGATAGCGATGACGCCACAACAACGATATGACAGGATACTTATTTATGGCTTCGGGGTGGCGCTGGCAATAGCTGCGATCTATCTCGCTTTCGTTAAAGGCTCCGGCCCGGAAGATCCGCGCCTCCGCTTGCTCTTTCTTAAGGCGTGCCAATCGATCATGTGGGTGATGTCTGTGGTACGACTCGCAGATATTATCCGCGGACTGTCTTTGGGTTATATCGCTAGTCTCTTCCATCTTCCGCCGAGTATGGCTATGTACCACGCCAAGAGCAATTTGCCTGCCTTTGCTTTTCATGCACTTGTGGAATCGCTGTTTTGGGCGGGATCAGTCTATGTACTCGCTTTGCAGATCTTTTAGATGGCGACCAGTGGAAGGCCGCCGGGGCGAGAATGGGGGTCAGTTCACTTCCTGTGAGGAGACGATCAGCATGGAGCAGGAAGCAGAAGGCGCCGCCCGTGAGGGTGGCCGCGACGCCAACAAGGTCGACGGGGAGCGCGACTTTCAAAGGCGTTTGTCCGCGCGTGCTGTCGCGGCCGTGAGGAAACCATCCCCGGAATCGCCCGCGGCGACGCTATGCCCGGGACATCAATTCGGGCAGTGTGTCGCCACCACCTGCCTGTTGCTGGGCTTGTTGGTTTCGTCGCCGGCAGCAGCGGAGGTGTTCAAGTGCAGCTCGCATGGCCATGTCGCGTACCAGGACACGCCCTGTCCTGACGAGGCCACCAGCAGGCGTCTGGTAGTAGCTGCCAACGGGAATCTCGACGTCGCCTCGCCGCCGGCCCCCAGCAAGCCGAGGCCAGCGGCACCGATGCCGCCTGCGCTGGATATGGGGGCGTTCAAGCCGCCAGCGTCCATGTCGCTGCCGGACATCTACAAGCAACTGCGAACGCTTGGAGCACGCGAGCGTGAGCTCGACAAGGGAATGGAAAAGGAAACGGGGGCTATCAGGGCGGACTATCGGGCTTCGGTCAAACGCTTGAAAACCAGGGACGGCATCATGAAAGAGTGGGCTTCGGACACTCGAAGGAGGGCCCAGCGATCCAGAGCCCTGGGTGACGAGGGTGGACGGCGCATTCGTGAGTTCACCCGGGAGCTGCGTGCCGTCACCGCAAAACCAATGCCCGCTGGCGGTGGCGAGCAGGCACGAGAGGCCATGCGGGAGCGCGAGGAAGCGCTCGCCCGGATCAATCAAAAGTGGCGGCCGCAGATCGCCGACAACCAGCGCGAAGTCGAAGCAGCCGAACGTGAGATGCAGCAACGAAACAGGGCCTTCGAGAAACGGGTGGATTCCTACGACAGGAAGCGGGAGATCCGAGCCCTGGGTGAGCGCTATCGGGCAGAGGTCATCAGCGCGCGAGACAGGTGGTTGCCCCGGATCCGGCGCATAGGCGAGCGCCGTGACGCGTTGGTGCAGGAGATCCGGCGGCGATGCCCGCATGGGGCCGCCTTGTCGCCGGGCAGGCAGCAATGCCGCAAGTGATCCGGGGCGGAGAATGAAATTCTATCTCTCCATGGTTTGCGTGTTGGTCCTCGACGTGCTGACGTTCTGGATACTCACGCGGTTTTATGTCCCGGTTCCCGGGACAGCCGCATTTGCGCTATTCAAGTATTTGTTTTTCTGCCCGTTTGTATTGGTGAGCGCGATCCAGCTATGCAAGCTGTTGGTCAACATCCGTAACGGCTACGTGGTGACCGGTAGTGGCTTTCGCTTGGTCAAGTGGAGCCTGGACACGAACCCGGTCATGTTTCTGCTTGGTATCGGTTTCGAGCTGCTGATCTGGGGCATTCTCGGTATGTCGGTGCTTCAGTTCCTGCTGCGGACGCACTAGCCGGAAGACACCTGGGGATAGGGCGCCGCACGCCCGGTAAGGTGCCATAGCCAGAGGGATGGTCTGTTGCTGCTAGAGATCTTGCAGCGATGGAATTTTAAAAAAAAAAAAAAAAAAAAAAAAAAAAAAAAAAAAAAAAAAAAAAAAAAAAAAAAAAAAAAAAAAAAAAAAAAAAAAAAAAAAAAAAAAAAAAAAAAAAAAAAAAAAAAAAAAAAAAAAAAAAAAAAAAAAAAAAAAAAAAAAAAAAAAAAAAAAAAAAAAAAAAAAAAAAAAAAAAAAAAAAAAAAAAAAAAAAAAAAAAAAAAAAAAAAAAAAAAAAAAAAAAAAAAAAAAAAAAAAAAAAAAAAAAAAAAAAAAAAAAAAAAAAAAAAAAAAAAAAAAAAAAAAAAAAAAAAAAAAAAAAAAAAAAAAAAAAAAAAAAAAAAAAAAAAAAAAAAAAAAAAAAAAAAAAAAAAAAAAAAAAAAAAAAAAAAAAAAAAAAAAAAAAAAAAAAAAAAAAAAAAAAAAAAAAAAAAAAAAAAAAAAAAAAAAAAAAAAAAAAAAAAAAAAAAAAAAAAAAAAAAAAAAAAAAAAAAAAAAAAAAAAAAAAAAAAAAAAAAAAAAAAAAAAAAAAAAAAAAAAAAAAAAAAAAAAAAAAAAAAAAAAAAAAAAAAAAAAAAAAAAAAAAAAAAAAAAAAAAAAAAAAAAAAAAAAAAAAAAAAAAAAAAAAAAAAAAAAAAAAAAAAAAAAAAAAAAAAAAAAAAAAAAAAAAAAAAAAAAAAAAAAAAAAAAAAAAAAAAAAAAAAAAAAAAAAAAAAAAAAAAAAAAAAAAAAAAAAAAAAAAAAAAAAAAAAAAAAAAAAAAAAAAAAAAAAAAAAAAAAAAAAAAAAAAAAAAAAAAAAAAAAAAAAAAAAAAAAAAAAAAAAAAAAAAAAAAAAAAAAAAAAAAAAAAAAAAAAAAAAAAAAAAAAAAAAAAAAAAAAAAAAAAAAAAAAAAAAAAAAAAAAAAAAAAAAAAAAAAAAAAAAAAAAAAAAAAAAAAAAAAAAAAAAAAAAAAAAAAAAAAAAAAAAAAAAAAAAAAAAAAAAAAAAAAAAAAAAAAAAAAAAAAAAAAAAAAAAAAAAAAAAAAAAAAAAAAAAAAAAAAAAAAAAAAAAAAAAAAAAAAAAAAAAAAAAAAAAAAAAAAAAAAAAAAAAAAAAAAAAAAAAAAAAAAAAAAAAAAAAAAAAAAAAAAAAAAAAAAAAAAAAAAAAGGGGGGGGGCAGGGTGGCGGATGTGCCCATCAGCGTTCCCGGGTGACTTTCCGGACATGCCTTCTAGCGGATGACCACCGGCTCCGGCTCCAGCCGCACGCCGAACTTGGCATGCACGCCTTCGATCACCTGTTGCGCCAGCGCCCACAGCTGGGGGCCGGTGGCCTGGCCGTGGTTGACCAGGACCAGCGCGTGGCGGTTGGAGATGCCGGCGTCGCCTTCGCGCGTAGCCCTTGAAGCCGGCCGCTTCGATCATCCAGGCGGCGGAAAGTTTGCTGCGGCCGTCGCTGCCGGGCCAGGCGACGAGGTCCGGGTGCTCCTGGCGCAGCGGCTTCAGCCTGGGCGCTGTCGACGATCGGGTTCTTGAAGAAGCTGCCGGCATTGCCGATGACCGCGGGGTCGGGCAGCTTGCGGGTGCGCAGGTGGACCACCGCCTCGGCCACGTGGAACGGGGCCGGCTGCGCCACGCCCATGCGTGCCAGTTCCTCGGCGGATGCCGGCGTAGTCCAGCCGCAGGGCGCGTGAGCGGGGCAGGGCGAAGCGCACGGCGGTGACGATGTAGCGCCCCGGCTCGCGCTTGAACAGCGAATCGCGGTAGGCGAAGGCGCAGGCGGCGTGGTCCAGCATCGCCACGCGGCGTTCGCGGGTGTCCCAGGCTTCCACGCTTTCGATGAACTCGGCCACTTCGGTGCCGTAGGCGCCGATGTTCTGGATCGGCGCGGCGCCGACGGTGCCGGGGATCAGGATCAGGTTTTCCAGGCCCGGCGAAGCCCTGGCCCAGCGTCCAGCGCACGAAGTCGTCCCAGCGCTCGCCGGCGGCCACCGCGATGCGGGTGATGTCGCCTTCGCTCTCCACCTGCACGCCGCGCGTGCGCCATCGCCAGCACGGTGCCGTCGAAGTCGCCGGCGAACAGCAGGTTGCTGCCTTCGCCCAGCACCAGCAGCGGCCCTCGCCGGATCGCCGGGAAGTCCAGCAACTCGGGCAGCTTGGAGGCATCGCGGATGTCCGCCAGCAGGCGCGCGCGCGCGTCCACGCGCAGGGTGTTGCGCTGGGCCAGCGAGGCGTTCTCGGTGAGCGTGTAGCCGCCCATGTCGACTCGCTGGTGGGCTTGCGGGACGTGCATGCGGAAGGGTTCCTGGGAAGTGGCTGGGCCGGTGGCTGCCGCTAGTCGTCGCGGCGGCGTGCTGGCGGCGGATCTCGTCGACGCACTCGGCGATCAGTGCCGGCCCGCGGTAGATCAGGCCGGTGTAGATCTGCACCAGGCTGGCGCCGGCGCGGATCTTGCCCGGCGGCGTCATCGCCGTCGAGGATGCCGCCCACGCCGATCAGCGGTACGCGGTCTTCCAGCCGCGCATGCATGCCCAGCACCACCGCGGTGGCGCGGGCGTACAGCGGCTTGCCGGACAGCCCGCCGGCCTCGTTCGCGTGCGGGTCACCGGCCACCGCGGTGCGGTCGATGGTGGTGTTGGTGCAGATCAGCGCCGTCGACGCCGTGCGCGAGTGGCACCTCGGCCACCGCGTCCAGCTCCACCTCGGTCAGGTCCGGCGCGATCTTCAGCAGCATCGGCTTGCGCTGCGCCGCTGCTGCGAGCCCGAGCCGTTCCTGCGCCTCGCGCAGCGGTCTCGATGAAGCGGCGCAAGGTGTCCTCCTGCTGCAGGTCGCGCAGGCCGGCGGTGTTGGGTGAGGAGATGTTGATGGTGATGTAGCTGGCGTGGCGCGTGTACCCGCTCCAGGCAGAACAGGTAGTCGTCGACGGCCGCTCGTTGGGCGTGTCCTTGTTCTTGCCGATGTTGATGCCGAGCACGCCGCGGTAGCTGGACCGCTCCACGTTGCGCACCAGCGCATCGACGCCCGCGTTGTTGAAGCCGAGGCGGTTGATGATCGCCTCGTGCTCGGGCAGGCGGAACATGCGCGGCTTGCGGGTTGCCCGGCTGCGGACGCGGCGTCACCGTGCCCACCTCGATGAAGCCGAAGCCCAGCGCGCCCAGTTCGTCCAGGTGCGCGGCGTTCTTGTCCAGCCCGGCGGCGAGGCCCGACCGGGTTGGGAAAGTCGATGCCGAACGCCGTGGTCGGCAGCGGTGCCGGCGCGGTGGCGACGAACCGGTCCAGATGGCTGCGGTGCGCCACGCCCAGCATGTACAGGGTCAGCCGGTGGGCGGTTTCGGCGTCGAAGCCGAACAGCAGCGGTCGCAAGGTGTCGTAGAGGTTCATGCCAGCTCCCCGGCAAAGATGCGGGTGTCGATAGTCGAAGTCGATGGTGCCGTTGCTGGCGCAGGCATCGAACAGCTCGCGCAGAGCGCGCGAGCATCGGCTCGTGATTCGGGTGGCCCGGCGGCGGCGCGTAGGAGGAGGACAGCAGGCGGCCGCGCAGGCCGTCGAAATCCAGCCGCTGACGGTGCGGGAGGCGGGCCAGGCCGCGCAGCCCGTCGCCGAACCAGTCGCGCATGTCCTGGTCGCTGCCGTAGCGTTCGGCCACTTGCGCATAGTCGGTGCCGTAGCGCTGCAGCAGCGCCTCGTAGCCCTCGCGGAAGGGCGTTCCGCTGAGCAGGCGGGTGTTCCAGAAGATGGCGACCACGCCGTTCGGGCGCAGGATGCGTCGGAACTCCCGCCGCGCGGCGTCCGGATCGAACCAGTGGAAGGCCTGCGCCACCGTGATCAGGTCGACGCTGGCATCGGCCAGGCCGGTGGCGTCGGCGCGGCCGTCCACGATGCGGAAGCGCGGATCCTCGCCCAGCCACTGCTCGGCCGCCGCGCGCATGGCGGCGTTGGGCTCCACTGCGGTGACCCGATGGCCTTCCGCCAACAGCATCTGGGACGAAATGCCGGTGCCGGCACCGATGTCGACCACCTCCCAGTCCGCGGTGGTGCCCAAGTGGTGGTGCAGCCAGGACACCAGCTCGGGCGGGTAGCCCGGGCGATAGCGCACGTAGTCGCTGACGCGGTCGGTGAAGCGGGCGGTGGCGTCACTATCGTTCATGGCATCAGCCGGACAGCCCCTGGCCACCGTCGACGCACAGCGTCTGACCGGTGATCCAGCCGGCGTAGGGCGAGGCCAGGAACAGCGCCGCGTGCGCGATCTGCTCGGGCGAGCCCATGCGGCCGAACGGGATCTTCGCCAGCGTCGCTGCGTACAGATCCGGCGCATCGCGCTTGCGGCGGTCCCACAGGCCGTCGGCGAACTCGATCGAGCCCGGCGCGATGGCATTGACGCGGATGCGATCGGGCGCCAGGGCCAGCGCCTGCGAGGTGGTGTACTGGCTCAGCGCCGCCTTGATCGCCGCGTACGGCGCGCCGCCGGCGCGTGGATGGAAGGCGGCGATCGAGCTGATGTGCAGGATGCTGGCGTGCGCCGAGGCCTGCAGGTGCGGCAGCGCACAGCGCGAGGCGCGCACGGCGGCCATCAGGTCGACGTTGAAGCCGGCCAGCCAGCTTGCGTCGTCGTCGCTGAAGCCGTAGCCGCTGGCGTTGTTGACCAGCACGTCGATGCCGCCCAGCGCCTGGGCCGCCTGCGCAATGTAGCTGGCGATGGCGCCGGCATCGGCCAGGTCACACGTCTGCATGTGGACCGTGCCGCCGGATGCGGCCAGCGCCTCGGCGGTGGTACGCAAGGCATGTTCACCGCGCGCGCAGATCGACACGTCGGCGCCGGCCTGCGCAAAGCCGATGGCCATGGCGCGGCCGATACCCTTGCTGCCGCCGGCCACCACCACGCGGTAGCCGCGAAGGTCGAAGGCGGGCGGAAGGGTGGAATTGTTCATGGGAGCGGGTGTGCGCGGTGCGGGGCGTCAGTGCCAATGCCAGGCGGCACCCAGGCCCAGCAAGACGAAACCCCAGAAGAAAAACATCACGATGGCCACAACGGCCAGGTGCAGGTAGCCGAGCACCAGCCCGGCCACCGCCATGCCGTCGCCCTCCATGCCCGGCGCCGGCGCCCGACGGATCTCCGCCCGGGCCAGGTGGCCGCACACCACCGCGATGAGTGCGCCGACCAGCGGCAACACCAGCCAGGTGACAATACCGAATACCATGCTGACGACCGCCAGCGGCGAGGTGGAAGAACAACGGGTGGGTGGCTGCTCATGTCGGGCCAACCTGGGTGCGGGGATGTCCGGAGGGTACCACCCGCGAAGCCGCGGCTCCGCGGGTGGCCGGTCACGACTGGATTACACCGTGAACTTGATGCCCTGGGCCAGCGGCAGTGCGTCGGAGTAGTTGATGGTGTTGGTCTGGCGGCGCATGTAGACCTTCCATGCGTCCGAACCGGACTCGCGACCGCCGCCGGTTTCCTTCTCGCCACCGAAGGCGCCGCCGATCTCGGCGCCGGAGGTGCCGATGTTGACGTTGGAGATGCCGCAATCCGAACCGGCCGCCGACAGGTACTTCTCGGCCGACTTCATGCTTTCGGTGAAGATCGCCGACGACAGGCCCTGCGGCACGTCGTTCTGCATGCTCGATCGCTTCGTCCAGGGTCTTGAACTTCATCACGTACAGGATCGGCGCGAAGGTCTCGGTCTGCACCACTTCATCGGAGTTCTTCAGGCCGGTGACGATGGTCGGCAGCACGAAGTTGCCCTTGCGGTCGGTCAGCGCCGCGCCGCCGGTGGCGACGGTGCCGCCGGCCGCCTTGGCCTTCTCGATCGCGGCCAGGTAGCCCTTGACGCGCGTCCTGGCTGTTGAGCGGGCCCATCAGCGTGGTGGACTCGTTCGGGTCGCCGATCTTGCCTTCGACCTGCTTGTACGCCTTGACCAGCGTGTCCAGCACGTTGTCGTAGATCGACTCGTGCACGAACAGGCGGCGGGTGGAGGTGCAGCGCTGGCCGGCGGTGCCGACCGAGCCGAACACGATGCCCGGGATCGCCAGCTTCAGGTCGGCCGACTCGTCCAGAATGATCGCGTTGTTGCCGCCCAGCTCCAGCAGCGAGCGGCCCATGCGCTGGGCCACGCGCTCGCCGACCATGCGGCCGACCTTGGTCGAGCCGGTGAAGCTGATCAGCGGCACGCGCTTGTCGTCGACGAAGCCCTGCGCCAGGTCGCTGCCGGCGTCGTTGAACAGGAAGAACAGGTCCGGGTAGCCGCCGTCCTTGAGCGCCTCGTTGCAGATCTTCATCGTGGCGATGGCGGTCAGCGGGGTCTTCGGCGACGGCTTCCAGATGCAGATGTCGCCGCAGGCGGCGGCCAGCATGGCGTTCCAGGCCCACACCGCGACCGGGAAGTTGAACGCGCTGATGATGCCGACCAGGCCCAGCGGGTGGTACTGCTCGTACATGCGGTGGCCGGGGCGCTCCGAATGCATGGTGTAGCCGTACAGCATGCGGCTCTGGCCCACCGCGAAATCGGCGATGTCGATCATCTCCTGCACTTCGCCGTCGCCCTCGGGCTTGATCTTGCCCATCTCCAGCGACACCAGCGAACCCAGCGCATCCTTGTGCTTGCGCAGCGCTTCACCGCACAGGCGCACCGCTTCGCCGCGCAGCGGCGCCGGCGTGGTGCGCCACACCTTGAACGCTTCCTGCGCGCGCTTGACGATGGTCTCGTAGTCCGAGGCGCTGGAGGCATGCACACGCGGCGATCACTTCGCCGGTGGCCGGGTTCATCGGCTCCAGCGTGCCCGCGTCGGTGGTCTTGGACCATTCGCCCTGGCCGAGATACGTGCCGGACAACTCGCTGGAAAGGCCGAGTGCCTTGAGGATTTCGTGGGACATGCTGACTCCTTTTGAGACTTGCCAGACGCACCAAAGCAGTGCGGCTAAAACGCCCATTCTAGCAGGCCGTGCAAGCGGGGACCGGCCTGTGTCGCGAAGTGTAGTGAGACGCTTGGCGCGGGACGCCTGCGGTGATGCGTCGGCAGTGCGTCATACCGCTGCCGCTCCTCAGGGCGACATCAGGTGCGGCGCCCCGCCATGCCGGTTCGCTTTTGCCCGGGGGGAAGCTATCCTTAGCCGCCTCCGTGGGGCTGTAGCTCAGCTGGATAGAGCGGTCGCCTCCTAAGCGACAGGTCGTGGGTTCGACTCCCGCCAGTCCCACCATTTCTCCGCGGATGGATCGCCCGCGTGCAGCTGACGAAGCGCGTGGCGCGCGTGGCCTGGAGCCATTGCCGCCGACGCAGCCGTGTGGCCTGCCACTGACCCAACGGTGGATGTCTGCCGTCACGCCTGGCCGGGCAGGGAGGACAAGGAACTCCCGCCTGAGTCGCGTACGTGCGAACCCGGCGCTGTTGACGAGGCGCCTGGAAAAAGCCCGTTCGCGCCCGCGGCGGACTCAGCGGCGGAGCGTGTTGATCGTGTCCCGCAGCTCCGTCGCTGCCGTGCGCGCCTGCTGGGCGAAATCCTCGCCGTTGCCGGCGTACAGAATGCCGCGGGAGGAGTTGAGCATCAGCCCGGTGCCCTCTGCGGTACGGCCGTGCGTGAGCACCGCCTCCACGTCGCCGCCCTGGGCGCCGATGCCCGGGACCAGCAGCGGCATGTCGCCGACCAGCGCGCGCACCTTGCCCAGTTCCTCCGGCCAGGTGGCGCCGGTGACCAGGGCGCAATTGCCGTGGGTATTCCACTCACGGGCGATGGTTTCGGCTACGCGCAGGTACAGCGGCTGGCCGCCGCAGTCGAGCGCCTGGAAGTCCGCCCCGCCGGGGTTGGAGGTACGGCACAGCAGGATCACGCCTTTGTCGGCGCGATCCAGGAACGGCTGGGCCGAGTCGCGGCCCATATAGGGGTTCAGCGTGACCGCGTCGGCACCGAAACGGTCGAATGCTTCGGTGACGTAGTGCTGCGCGGTGCTGCCGATGTCGCCACGCTTGGCGTCCAGGATCACCGGTACGCCCGGGTGGTTGCGGTGGATGTGCGCGATCAGCTCTTCCAGCGTGTCTTCGGCGCGCAGCGCGGCAAAGTGGGCGATCTGCGGCTTGAAGGCGCAGACGAGATCGGCAGTGGCGTCGACGATGGCGGCGCAGAACGTGAACACCGCATCGTCGTCGTCACGCAGGTGCGCGGGGAAGCGCGACGGCTCGGGATCGAGACCCACACAGACCAGCGAGTCGTTGCGGGTCCATGCGTTGCGCAGGGTCTGCATGAAGCTCATGGATCAATCCTCTGGCAGGTTTGCGGTGGCCTGGCCGTTGCGCGCAAGGCGCTGGATGCCAGCCTTCGCTGGCATGACGGGAAAGGAGGGACGGCCAAGTGTGGAGTGGCCGGTGTTGGTCGCTGACGAGATTACTGCGTTCTTTTTAGCACCGGCGCCATGGGCTGAGGGCGCTTGCCATTGGTGGAGCAGAGCCAAGAGCCTCCCCCTCACCCCAGCCCTCTCCCCCGCGAGCGGCGGAGAGGGAGCAAGAGCGTGCGCGTTACCTCGAAGCTCGATCCACCGTCTCGCCCCTCGCCCGAGTCCCGAGTCCCGAGTCCCGAGCCTCAGACCAGCTTCTTGTACTTCACCCGGTGCGGGCCGGCATCGTCGCCAAGGCGACGCTTCTTGTCCGCCTCGTACTCGTTGTAGTTGCCCGGGAAGAACTCCACGTGCGAGTCGCCCTCGAACGAGATGATGTGCGTGGCGATGCGGTCCAGGAACCAGCGGTCATGCGAGATCACGATGGCGCTGCCGGGGAACTCCAGCAACGCGTCTTCGAGCGCGCGCAGGGTCTCCACGTCCAGGTCGTTGGACGGCTCGTCGAGCAGCAGCACGTTGCCGCCCTGCAGCAGGGTCTTGGCCATGTGCAGGCGTCCGCGCTCGCCGCCGGACAGGTTGCCGACGATCTTCTGCTGGTCGGTGCCCTTGAAGTTGAAGCGGCCGATGTAGGCGCGCGACTGGATCTCGAAGTTGCCGATGGTGAGGATGTCCGAGCCGCCGGACACTTCCTGCCACACGTTGTTCTTCGGATCGAGCGCGTCGCGCGACTGGTCCACATACGCCAGCTTGGTGGTGTGGCCGAGCTTCACTTCGCCCGAATCCGGCTGCTCCTTGCCCATGATCATCTTCATCAGGGTGGACTTGCCGGCGCCGTTGGGGCCGATCACGCCGATGATCGCGCCCGGCGGCACCTTGAACGAGAGGTCCTCGATCAGCATGCGGTCGCCGAACGACTTGGTGACGTTCTTGAACTCGATCACTTCCTGGCCCAGGCGCTCGCCCGGCGGGATGAAGATCTCGTTGGTCTCGTTGCGGCGCTGGTACTCGACCGAGTTGAGCTCCTCGAAGCGGGCCAGGCGCGCCTTGCCCTTGGACTGGCGGCCCTTGGCGGCCGAGCGCACCCACTCGAGCTCCTTCTCGATCGCCTTCTGGCGCGACTTCTCCTGGTTGGCTTCCTGCTTCAGGCGCTCGTCCTTCTGCTCCAGCCACTCGGTGTAGTTGCCCTTCCACGGAATGCCGCGGCCGCGGTCCAGTTCCAGGATCCACTCGGCGGCGTTGTCCAGGAAGTAGCGATCATGGGTGACCGCCACCACGGTGCCGGGGTAGTCCTGCAGGAACTTCTCCAGCCAGTCCACCGATTCGGCGTCCAGATGGTTGGTGGGCTCGTCCAGCAGCAGCATGTCCGGCTTGGACAGCAGCAGGCGGCACAGCGCGACACGGCGCTTCTCGCCGCCGGACAGCGGACCGACAATGGCGTCCCACGGCGGCAGGCGCAGCGCGTCGGCGGCCACTTCGAGCTGGCGCTCCAGCGCGTGGGCGTCATTGGCGGCCAGCAGGTTCTCCAGCTGTTCCTGTTCCTTGGCCAGCTTGTCGAAATCCGCGCCTTCCTCGGCGTAGGCGGCATAGACCTCTTCCAGGCGCTTCTGCGCGTCGAGGATCTCCGACACGCCTTCCTCGACCACTTCGCGTACGGTCTTCTCCGGGTCCAGGTTCGGCTCCTGCGCCAGGTAGCCGATCTTGGTGCCGGGCTGGGCGCGGGCTTCACCCTGATAGTCCTTGTCGACGCCGGCCATGATCCGCAGCACGGTGGACTTGCCGGCGCCATTCACGCCCAGCAGGCCGATCTTGGCGCCGGGGAAGAAGCTGAGCGAGATGTCCTTGATGATCTGGCGCTTCGGGGGGACGATCTTGCTGACCCCGTTCATGGTGTAGATGTATTGCATGCAACCTCCGAGGGCGGGCGCCGCACCGGCCCAGTAGGACGGGCGGTTGAAAGGCGGCGAGGCCAAACGGCCATTATAGCGGTTCGCAGGTGCCGATCGCAGGGGCGCGCGGACCGTCAGCGCCCCGCGGAACCGTAGGTTGGGGTGAGCAAGGCGAACCCCGACATCCTGTCGCCCAGGGTCGCCCGCCCGTAGGGCATCGGGTCCAGCCCCAGCTGCAGGGAACGTTCTGCGGTCGGTCAGGTCGTGGCTGTATTGGGGTTCGACTGCACTCACCCAACTTGCGGGATCGGCCTGTCGGGTTGGGCCTTGCATCCCGCAGCCCTGGGTCACCGGCGGGCGGGCTCACGCCGGTGGCCGCAAGCCCTCGACAGGGCTACAATTTCCCGCTTACCCCGCACCCGACACGCCGAGGCGACGATGTTTCCGAAGGACTGCACGATTGAAGGTTTCGACCCCGAGCTGGCCCAGGCCATCGCCGACGAAGGCCAGCGCCAGGAAGACCACGTCGAGCTGATCGCCTCGGAAAACTACGCCAGCCCGCGGGTGATGGAAGCGCAGGGCTCCAAGCTCACCAACAAGTACGCCGAAGGCTATCCGGGCAAGCGCTACTACGGTGGCTGCGAGTACGTGGACGTGGCCGAGCAGCTGGCGATCGAGCGCCTGAAGCAGCTGTTCGGCGCCACCTACGCCAACGTGCAGCCGCATTCGGGCTCGCAGGCCAACCAGGCGGTGTACCTGTCGCTGCTGCAGCCGGGCGACACCATCCTGGGCATGAGCCTGGCCCATGGCGGCCACCTCACCCACGGCGCCAAGGTGAACATCTCCGGCAAGCTGTTCAACGCGGTGCAGTACGGCGTGGACGAGAACGGCCTGATCGACTACGACGAGGTGGAGCGCCTGGCCAGCGAGCACAAGCCGAAGATGCTCGTGGGCGGGTTCAGCGCCTACTCGCAGGTCGTCGACTGGGCGCGGATGCGCGCAGATCGCCGACAAGGTCGGCGCGATCTTCTTCGTCGACATGGCGCACGTCGCCGGCCTGATCGCCGCCGGCGTCTACCCCAGCCCGCTGCCGCACGCGCACGTGGTCACCTCGACCACGCACAAGACCCTGCGCGGTCCGCGCGGCGGCATCATCGTGGCCAAGGACGCGGGCGAGGAGATCGAGAAGAAGCTGCAGTCGATCGTGTTCCCCGGCATCCAGGGCGGCCCGCTGATGCACGTGATCGCGGCCAAGGCGGTGGCGTTCAAGGAGGCGCTGGAGCCGGCCTTCAAGAGCTACCAGGCCCAGGTGGTGAAGAACGCCAAGGCGATGGCGAAGACGTTCATCGAGCGCGGCTACAAGATCGTTTCCGGCGGCACCGAGAACCACCTGATGCTGGTCGACATGATCGGCCGCGAGGTCACCGGCAAGGATGCCGAGGCAGCGCTGGGCAAGGCGCACATCACGGTCAACAAGAACGCCGTGCCGAACGACCCGCGCAAGCCGTTCGTCACCTCCGGCCTGCGCATCGGCACGCCGGCCGTGACCACGCGCGGCTACAAGGAGGCGGATTGCGTCGAGCTGGCGCACTGGATGTGCGACGTGCTCGACGCGCCCGGCGACGAAGCCGTGATCGCCGCGGTGCGCGACAAGGTCACGGCGCAGTGCAAGCGGTTTCCGGTGTATGGCTGAGGTGGATGCGCCTGAGGACCCGCAGGAGCCGCGAGACGGCGCCCATCGGTAAGCTGCGGTCCGGGCTTGCCCTGGGTCGGCTTGTTATCGATTCCCGGCTCCCGCTTTCCGGCCCCCTGATGCACTGCCCCTTCTGCCAGCACGAAGACACCCGCGTGATCGACTCGCGCCTGACCGAGGACGGCTCCACCGTGCGTCGTCGGCGCGAGTGCCCGCAGTGCGGCGAGCGCTTCAACACCTTCGAAACCGCGGAGCTGAAGCTGCCGACCGTGGTCAAGAGTGATGGCGCGGCGCGAAACGTTCGACGAGCGCAAGCTGCGGGTCGAGCTTCGAGCGCGCGCTGCAGAAGCGCCCGGTGGCCAGCGATGCGGTGGACGCCGCGGTGCGCGAGATCATCGACGAATTGCGCCGCAGCGGCGAGCGCGAAGTGCCGTCGCGCCAGGTCGGCGAGCTGGTGATGCGCGAGCTGAAGAAGCTCGACCAGGTGGCCTACGTGCGCTTCGCCTCGGTCTATCGCAGGTTCGAGGATGTGCAGGCATTCCGCGAGGAGATCGAGAAGCTCGAGCGCGACCTGCCGGGACTGGAAGGCCTGCAGTTGCCGCTGCTCGGCGCTGCCAAGCGTCCTGCCAAGTAAACGTGGACCGGGTAGGGTGGGCTTGAGCCCACCGGCCTCGCATGGCGCTGTGCCGGTGGGCTGAAGCCAGTACGCCATACGGAGCGACGGCATGACTGAAGTTCTCCGCCATCGATCACCCGCACATGGCGCATGCCTTGCGTCTGGCCGAGCGCGGCCTGTTCACGACCCAGCCGAATCCGCGCGTGGGTTGCGTGATCGCACAAGGTGACGACGTGCGTTGGCACAGGCTGGCACCAACGCGCCGGCGAGCCGCATGCCGAAGTATTCGCCTTGCGCGAAGCTGGCGAGCGGGCCCGTGGCGCCACCGCTTACGTCACGCTGGAACCTTGCGCGCATCATGGCCGCACGCCGCCTTGCGCGGACGCCTTGATCGCCGCCGGCGTCGCCCGCGTCGTGATCGCCACCGAGGACCCGTTTCCGCAGGTAGCCGGGCAGGGCATGCAACGCTTGCGCGCGGCCGGCATCGCTATCGAGAACGGGCTGATGCGCGAGGCCGCGCGTGAACTCAACAGCGGGTTCTTCAGCCGGATCGAGCGCGGCCGCCCGTGGGTCCGCATGAAGCTGGCGATGAGCCTGGACGGCCGTACCGCGCTGGCCAATGGTGAGTCCAAGTGGATCACCGGCGAGGCGGCGCGTGCCGATGTGCAGCGCTGGCGCGCGCGCAGCTCGGCGATCCTGACCGGCAGCGGCACCGTGCTGGCCGATAATCCCCGCCTGACCGTGCGCCTGCCCGACGATGAGGCGTTCGTGCCGCCGCTGAGGGTCGTGCTGGACCGTCACTTGCGCACCCCGGCCGGTAGCCACGTGCTGGACGCCAGCGCGCCGACCCTGCTGCTGCACGGGCCGGGCACATCCCCGGCGAGGGAGTTCCCCAGGACGGTGGAGCGGGCCGAGCTGCCGCTGCTCGATGGCCGGCTCGACCTCCGCGCCGCGCTGGCCCTGCTGGCCGCGCGCGGCATCGGCGAGGTGCATGTGGAGGCGGGCCCGACGCTGTGCGGCGCGCTGCTCGCCGCCGGCCTGGGGGATGAATTGCTGCTCTACGTCGCGCCCGTGCTGCTCGGCGACCAGGCGCGGCCGCTGCTGCAGTTGCCGTCATTGGGTGCGATGGCCGAGCGCTGGCAGCTCAAGACACTCGATCAGCGCCAGGTCGGCCAGGACTGGCGTCTGCGCCTGCGCCCGGAATGAGACGCAGGGTGTCACCGCCACCTGTTCGCCCCTCGCGGCGTTGATGCCTCAGCCCCGCGGCCACAGCCGAAGGGGCGCGGGGCCCATGGCCCTTCGACTTCGCCGCGCTACGCTCAGGGCGAACGGTGGGGTTACGTGCGAGGCGAGGGTACGGGCGAGCGTTGGGCAACAGGCGGTGCCCTTCCATGCGGCCCATCTCCCAGACCATCTGGAAGATGACCCGTTCGCCTCGAGCGGGCCCGTCCTTTGCGGCGATCTTGCCGGAATGATCCGTCCGCCCCGAGTAGGCCCGCAGGGCCGGAGTCGAAGGGCTGCCGCGAGCGTGGCCCTTCGACTTCGCTGCGCCAGGCTCAGGGCGAACGGTGGGGATTGCAGACGAACGGTTGGGTTGCAGGCAAGCGGTGGGCAGGCAGACAGGCCCGATGACAGACGAGCATGGCGGATGGGCAGCCGGTCGGCGTCGGGTCGTCCGGGTGAACGCTGCGTCCGCCTGACCATCACCCCGCACACGCCAGCCGCCGCCGCGGCAGTGCTAGACTTCGCCCGGCCGGTTCGCCGGCGGATTCATCCATAGCGTCTTCAGGGCGGGGCGAAATTCCCCACCGGCGGTAGGTTGCAGGGCATGTGCCCGACAGCGAGCCCGCGAGCGCCCTTGTCCTGCACCGGACAAGGGGTCAGCAGATCCGGTCCGATGCCGGAGCCGACGGTTGGTTGCGGGAAACCGCAGCCTCACAGTCCGGATAAAGAGAAGACGGCACGACGTGGGGCCACCGTGGCCGCACGCCTGGCCTCATGCCTTGGGGCGTTTTTCGCAGCTGCCGAGCGGGAAACGTTTCATGAAAGCCATCCTCGAGTGTCACCGCCGCCACCTCCCGCCGGAGGTGCGCTGATGTTTACCGGCATCATCCAGACCGTCGGCCGCCTGGCGCGGCTGGAGCCGCGCGGCGGCGACGTGCGGCTGGCCATCGATACGGCCGATCTCGATCTGGCCGACGTGCAACTGGGCGACTCGATCGCGGTGTCGGGCGTCTGCCTGACCGTGATCACGCTCGATGCGCGCGGGTTTGCCGCCGACGTGTCCAACGAAACGCTGTCGCTGACCACGCTGGGCAAGCTCAAGCCCGGCGATGCGGTCAATCTGGAAAAGGCCCTGCGTCTGGCCGACCGGCTCGGCGGGCACCTGGTGTCCGGCCACGTCGACGGGCTGGGCAAGGTGGTGTCGATCACGCCCGACGGCCGTTCCCAGCGCTGGACGTTCGAGGTTCCGGCCACGCTGGCGCGCTACATCGCGGCCAAGGGCTCGATCTGCATCGACGGCACCAGCCTCACCGTCAACGAGGTGTCCGGGCAGCGCTTCGGGGTCAACCTGATTCCTCACACGGTCGAGCACACCGCTTTCCACGCGCGCCGTATCGGAGACGCGGTGAACATCGAGGTGGACGTGATCGCGCGCTACGTCGAGCGGCTGCTGGCCAGCGGGCAGGCGCCGCGACTGGACCAGGCGTTCCTCAAGCAGCACGGGTTTGCCTGATGGCCATTCCCGGTCGGACCGCATTTGTGCACTCCTGCCCGGTGCCATGCGCCGGCGAGCCTGGACTTGCCTGTGGGAGCAGCTTCAGCCGCGATCGCCGCCGTAGCGGCCTGGGCCTTGCAGGATATCCATGGGCGGCACAGCGTGCGCCCGTCGCGGCTGAAGCCGCTCCCACAGACAGGCCTTCGCGGATGCGGTTTGCGCTTTGACACTCCCCACTTTTCCCGGAAACACCGACATGGCTTTCAATACCATCCCAGAAATCCTCGAGGACATCCGCGCCGGCCGCATGGTGGTCATCCTCGATGATGAGGACCGCGAGAACGAAGGCGATCTGGTCATGGCCGCGCAGATGGTGCGACCACAGGACGTCAACTTCATGGTGCGCGAGGCGCGCGGGCTGGTCTGCGTCACCCTGACCGAACAGCGCACCCGGCAGCTGGGTCTCAAGCCGATGGTCAGCGACAACACCTCGGCGTACCACACCAACTTCACCGTCTCGATCGAGGCGGCCGAAGGAGTTACCACCGGTATCTCCGCGCACGACCGCGCCCGCACGATCCAGGTGGCGGTGAAGGCCGACGCCCGGCCGCAGGACCTGTCCCAGCCCGGCCACATCTTTCCGCTCACCGCGCAGCCCGGCGGCGTGCTGACCCGCGCCGGGCACACCGAGGCCGGCTGCGACCTGGCCGCGCTGGCGGGGTTGGAACCGGCTGCGGTGCTGATCGAGGTACTGCACGAGGACGGCTCGATGGCGCGCCGTCCGGAGCTGGAGGTGTTCGCCCGGAAACACGGGCTGAAGATCGGCACCATTGCCGACCTGATCCGCTACCGGTTGGAAACCGAGAAGACGGTTCAGCGCGTGCACGAGGAGCAGGTCGATACCGAATTCGGGCCGTTCCGGCTGGTGGCCTACCGCGACGTGATCCGCCGCGGGCTCCACTTCGCACTGGTCCGCGGTACGGTCGACGATGGTGCTCCGGTGCTGACCCGGGTGCACGTGCGCAACACGCTGTCCGACGTGTTGCACCTCAACCGTGACGATCTGGGGCTGACCGTTACCGCGGCGTTGCGGCGCATCGCCAGCGAGGATCGCGGCGTGTTGCTGGTGCTGTCCGGTGAGGATACGCCCGAGGCCCTGCTGGCTCGCCTGCAGGGTCAGCCATTGGCGTTGCCGGCCGAGGATGCCCAGCAACAGGAGTGGCGCCAGTTGGGCCTTGGCGCGCAGATGCTGAGCGACCTGGGCGTACGGCGTCTGCGCGTGCTGGGCACTCCACGCAAGCTGGTCGGCCTGGCCGGGTTCGACCTGGAGGTGGTCGAGTACGTGTAGCTCGGGAAGACCGGTGGCGCGAGCCATCATCGGCGCGCGCAACCAGTCCCTGCGCCGCCGCTTGCCACCCCTGCGCCACGAGTGGGCCGTTTTTGTGGTCCATAATCACCCCGATTCGCCAGCCCGACACCATGACCGAAACACGTATCCGCCTGATTGCCCCCTCCGGTTACCCGCATGACCTGGACGCCATGCACCGTGGCGTGGCGCGTCTGCGCGATGCCGGTTGCGAGCTGGAAGGTCTGGAGGTGCTCGAGCGGAGCGAGCAACGCTATGCCGGATGCGACGAGGAGCGCGCCGCCGACCTGAACCGGCTGGCCACGCAGGACCGCTTGCCCGACATCGCCCTGGCCATCCGGGGGGGCTACGGCGCCACCCGCCTGCTCGACCGGCTGCACTACGATGCCCTGCGCGAGCGGCTGGCAGACCAGCCGATGCTGCTGGTCGGGCACAGCGATTTCACCGCGCTGCAGTTGGCGCTGTACACGCGCAGTGGCCTGCAAAGTTTCAGCGGCCCCATGCTCGGTGCCGATTTCGGCGCACCCATGCTGCGGGGTTTCACCTGGGACCATTTCTGGAACACCGTGCGCTCGCCGTCGAGCCGGGCGACCTGGCGCACGGATGCCGGGGCCGAGCTGGATGTGGAAGGCACGCTGTGGGGTGGCAACCTGGCGGTACTGTGCAGCCTGATCGGCACACCCTACTTTCCCGCCATCGACGGCGGCATCCTGTACGTGGAGGATGTCGGCGAGCCACCCTTCCGGATCGAGCGGTTGCTGTACCAGCTGCACCTTGCCGGCGTGCTGGGCCGCCAGCAGGCGCTGCTGCTGGGCAACTTCAGCCAGTGCCGCTCCAGTGCCTACGACAGGGGCTACGGCCTGGACGACAGCTTCCGGCAGATCCGCGCAGCCACCGACATGCCGGTGATCGGGGGCCTCCCGTTCGGTCACGAACCGGACAAGTTGACGTTGCCGTTCGGAGCGCACGCACGGCTGCGCGTGGCCGACGGTCAGGCGCAGCTGAGCGTGCACGATTACCCCCACCTGCCGCCGGCCTGAACCGGCCGGGGCCGCGTGCCGGCACGCTTGCCACGCAAGCAGGCGACCCCGCAAACCCGTAAAATGACCGGTCTGCACGGCCGCGAGCCACCCGAGGAAGCAACCGAATGAATATCATCGAAGGCGATTTCGCCAACCCCAGCGGGCGCTTTGCCATCGTCGCGGGCCGTTTCAACGGCTTCGTGGTGGAGCCGCTGGTGGCCGGCGCGCGCGATGCGCTGGTACGCCATGGCGTGAAGGACGAGGCGATCGACCTGATCCGCGTCCCGGGTGCCTGGGAAATCGCCCTGGCCGCGCACAAGCTGGCCCATTCGGGCGACTACGCCGCGGTGATCGCGCTGGGCGCGGTGATCCGCGGTTCCACGCCCCATTTCGACTATGTGGCCGGCGAATGCGCCAAGGGTCTGGCCCAGGCGGCCTATGGCTCCGGCGTGCCGGTGGCCTTCGGCGTGCTGACCACCGACAGCATCGAGCAGGCGATCGAGCGCTCGGGCACCAAGGCCGGCAACAAGGGTGCCGACGCGGCGATGGCCGCGCTGGAGATGGTCAATTTGTACGGGAAGCTGTGATGGGCGCCCCTTCCCATCCCCAGGGCATCGACATGCAGGCGCGATCGCGCGCCCGGCGTCGCGCGCTGCAGGCGCTGTATGCGTGGCAGATCGGCGGCAGTTCCATGAACGCGGTGATCGACCAGTTTCGCCACGAGCAGGACATGGAAGTGGCCGACCTGGAGTATTTCGAGGACCTGCTCCACGGCGTGGACAGCCACGTCGATGCACTGGACGAGGCCCTGCGCCCGCACCTGGACCGCGAGGTCTCGCAGATCGACCCGATCGAGCGTGCCGCGCTGCGCCTGGCCACCTACGAGCTGAAGTACCGGCCGGACGTGCCCTATCGCGTGGTGATCAACGAGGCGATCGAAGTGACCAAGCGTTTCGGCGCCGATCACGGCCACAGCTACGTCAACGGCGTGCTGGACCAGTTGGCCAGCACCCTGCGCAGCATCGAGAAGCGCGGCTGATGAACGCGCCGGGGGTGGTTGCGCCCGGCGGCCGCACGGCGCCCGTGCTCGAAACCGACCGGCTGCGCCTGCGCGCGCACCGGTTGGACGATTACGAAACGCTGCTGGCGATCTGGTCCGATCCACGGGTGTATCGCCATATCGGCGGCAAGCCATCCACCGCGCAGGACGCCTGGGCGCGACTGCTGCGCTACAACGGCCTGTGGGGCCTGCTCGGCTACGGCTACTGGGCGATCGAGGAGAAGGCCAGTGGCCGCATGGTCGGCGATATCGGCTACGCCGACTTCCACCGCGAGATCGTCCCTTCGCTGCAGGGCATGCCGGAACTGGGTTGGGTACTGGCACCGGATGCGCACGGGCGCGGTTATGCCAGCGAAGCGCTGGCCGCGATCAGTGCCTGGGGCCAGCGGAACTTCGGCGCCCACCGCAGTGTGTGCATCATCGCGCCGGACAACACCGCCTCGATACGGCTGGCGGCCAAGGCCGGCTTCACGCTGTGGTGCGAGACCACCTACCACGGCGAACCCACCCTGATGTTCATACGCGACACTCCGGCCGCCTGATGGAATTTCAGCTGATCGAGCGCCTGCGCGAGCTGAGCACGCAACCGCGCGAGGACGTGCGGCTGGGCATCGGCGACGACGCCGCGCTGCTGACAGTGCCTCCCGGGCAGGAGCTGGCCGTGGCGATCGACACGCTGGTCGAGGGTGTGCACTTTCCCCGCGGTACCGCTGCGGCCGACATCGGCTGGAAGGCGCTGGCGGTGAACCTGTCCGACCTGGCCGCGATGGGCGCCAGGCCGGCCTGGGCGCTGCTGGCGCTGACCCTGCCTGACGCCGATGCCGCGTTCGTGGAAGGCTTCGCCCAGGGATTTGCCGAACTGGCGCGCCCGCACCGGTTGGCGCTGGTCGGCGGCGATACCACGCGCGGCCCGTTGTGCATCAGCGTGGCGGTGCATGGTTTCGTGCCGCCCGGTGAGGCGTTGCGGCGCAGCGGCGCGCGGGTCGGGGACGCGGTGCTGGTCACCGGGACCCTGGGTGACGCCGCCGCCGGCCTGCACGGCCTGCAAGCGCATGCCGGCGATGGCGATGGCCGCGAGTTTCTCCAGGCTCGACTCAACCGGCCGACACCCCGCCTGGCCACCGGCACCGCACTGCGTGGCCAGGCCAGCGCCTGCGTCGACATCTCCGACGGCCTGCTCGCCGACCTGGGCCACATCTGCGCCGCCAGCGGCGTCGGCGCGGAGATCGAGGCAGCTCGGCTACCGCGCTCGCCCGCCTTGCTGGGCCTGTACGACGAGGCCACCGCGCTGCGTTTCGCGCTGGCCGGCGGCGACGACTACGAGCTGTGCTTCACCGTGCCGGCCGCCCACCTGACCCGGGTGCAGGCGGACCTGGCGCGGCTGGGCTGCGGGGTGACCCGGATCGGGCGGATCGTGGAAGGCAGTGGCGTGCGCGTGCGTGCCGCCGACGGAACCGTCGTGCCGGATGGACGCTCCGGCTGGGAGCATTTCTCGTGACCGCGAAAACACTGTTGTCCCCGGCCCAGCGCCGGGCGCTGCTGTCGACCCCCGCCGGCTGGCTGGCGTGTGGCTTCGGCTCCGGCCTGGCCCCGGTGGCGCAGGGCAGCTTCGGCTCGCTCGCTGCGCTGCTGCCCTGGCTGGCGCTGCGCGAGATGACCTGGCCGTGGTACCTGCTGGCCTTGCTGGCCGGCTTCGCGGTGGGTGTGTGGGCCTGCGACGTGGCCGGACGCGCGCTCGGCGTGGACGACCACCGCAGCCTGGTGTGGGACGAGTTCATCGGTCAGTGGATCACGCTGTGGCCGCTGAGCATCCCGTTGCTGCTGCCGGCTTCGGGTTACGCGCGCTGGATGCCGGTGGCGGCGTTCGCGCTGTTCCGCCTGTTCGACGTATGGAAGCCCTGGCCCATCCGCTGGCTGGACCGGCGCGTGAAAGGCGGCTTCGGGGTGATGATCGACGATGCGATCGCCGGTGTCTTTGCGGGCTTGGCGTTGCTGGCGCTGGCACATGGGTACGCCACGGTGACCGCCGCGTCCTGATATCGCCTCTTGGTCGAAGCCCTCGATGGTTTTCCGCACAACCGGAGCGGCCCGCGCCCGCGAGGCTCGAAGCCGCGCGGGCGTCGTCGAAACCATCTTTGCAGCCGCCCGAGGGCAACTGCATACTGCCGGACAGCCGGATGGACATGGGGCCGGCCGGAAGACACCTCGGTGCCATGGAACAAGGGGCGGGCATGGGCGCTTACTACCTGCGGCTGGCGTGGCTAGGTTTGCGGCGCAATCCGGTGCTGGCCGGGCTGATGATCCTGGCGATCGCGCTGGGCGTGGCCATGTCGATGAGCGCCTTCACCGTGCTGGCGGTAATGGCGCGTGACCCGATCCCGCACAAGTCGCGGCAGCTGTTTGCGGTGCAGCTGGACAACGGCGGTCCACGCAGCCGCAAGGCGGGCGACGATGAGCCGCCAGGCGGCATCGCGTGGAGGCGCTCAGCCGCGTTCGGCTTCGAGCACGATGCGGTAGCGGGCCTTGCCCTGTTCCAGGTGCTGCAAGGCCTGGTTGACCTGGTCCATGGGGAACATCTCTACCTGCGGGCGGATGTCATGGCGGGCGGCGAACTGCAGCATCCGGGCGATGTCCACCGGCGAGCCGGTGGGTGAGCCGGAGACCTCGCGCTGGCCACCAATCAGGGTGAACGCCGGCACCGGGATGGGCTCGGGCACAACCCCCACCACATGCATGCGGCCCTTCGGAGCCAGCGTGCCGAGCATGGCGTCCCAGTCCAGGGGAACGTTGACGGTGACCAGCAGCAGGTCCAGCGTGCCGGCGATCGCCTTGATTGCTTCCGGGTCGCGGCTGGCCACCACGTTGTGCGCGCCAAAGCCGCGCGCCTCCTCGGCCTTGGCCGGGGTGGAGGTGAACGCGGTGACCTCGCAACCCCAGGCGGCGGCGAACTTCAGCGCCATGTGACCCAGCCCGCCGATGCCGACCACGCCGACCCGCGCGGTCGGCTTGATGTCATAGGCCAGGAAAGGCTTGAGGACGGTGATGCCGCCGCACAGCAGCGGGCCGGCGCTGGCCAGGTCGATGCCCTCGGGCAGCGGAATCGCCCACGCCCAGTGCGCGCGAACCTTGTCGGCAAAGCCCCCATGGTGGCCGCCGATGGTGGCCACCGAGTGCGAGCACAGGTTCTGGTCGCCGGACAGGCAGGGCTGGCAGTGCATGCAGCTCTCCGCGGTCCAACCGATACCGACCCGCTGGCCGACCTCCAGCCCCTTTGCTTGCGAGCCCACCGCCATGACGCGCCCGATCACCTCGTGGCCGGGGATGAATGGGTAGCGCGACATGCCCCACTCGTTGTTGATCATGGAAAGGTCCGAGTGGCAGATGCCGCAGTAATCGACCGCCACCTCGACGTCCTCGGCTCGAAGTTCGCCCAGGTCGACAGTCTGCCGCTGCAGAGGTTGGCCGGGGCCGGTAGCGACCCATCCGTGTGCTTGTGACATGGAATCTTCTCCTGGGTTTGAGGCCGGGCAGGTTACCCTGCAACCAGTTAGCTGGCAGTAATGCCACGCCTATTCGGTTCATTCGCCATTCTCATACGGAGGACCCCATGCAATACCGTCGCCTCGGCCGCACCGGCCTGCAATTGTCCGCGCTCTCGTTCGGCGCCTGGGTCACCTTCGGCCGTCAGGTGGACCGCACCCAGGCGCGCGAGCTGCTGGCCCTGGCGCATGATCGCGGCATCAACTTTTTCGACAACGCCGAGACCTACAACAACGGCGTGGCCGAGGAACTGATGGGCGACGTGATCGCCGACCTGCGCTTTCCGCGTGACAGCTACTGCGTCTCCAGCAAGGTGTTCTTCGGCGCGGTGGACAACCCGCTGCCGACCCAGCGCGGGCTGTCGCGCAAGCACGTGATCGAGGCCTGTCATCAGGCGCTGCAGCGGCTGCGGGTGGAGCACCTGGATCTGTATTTCTGCCACCGGCCGGATCCTGACACGCCGATCGATGAAACCGTGGCGGCGATGGACATGCTGGTGCGCCAGGGCAAGGTGCTGTATTGGGGCACCAGTGAATGGCCGGCAGAGGCGATCCATGAAGCCCACCGGGTGGCCCGCGAGAACCACCTCACCGCGCCGGTGGCGGAACAGCCGCAGTACAACCTGCTGCACCGCGAGCGGGTGGAGCGCGAGTACGCACCGTTGTATGACGCGTACGGCATGGGCACCACGATCTGGTCGCCGCTGGCCTCCGGCGTGCTCAGCGGCAAGTACGACCAGGGCATCCCGGCCGACTCGCGGCTGGCACAGCCGGACTACGCCTGGCTGCGCGAGTCGGTGCTGGGCAAGGACGACGCCAACCTGGCGCGGGTGCGTCGCCTGGTGCCCATTGCCGAGGAGCTGGGTGTGCCGATGGCGCAACTGGCGCTGGCCTGGTGCCTGACCAATCGGCACGTATCGACCGTGATGCTCGGCGCCAGCCGACGCGAGCAACTGGAGCAGAACCTCGACGCGCTGGAGCTGCTACCGCGTATCGATGCCGAGCTGAAGCAGCGCATCGAAACGGCGGCCGAGCTGGCATAGAGCGAACTGCCGGAAACATTGATCCGGGCGGAGCAGGGGTTTCAGCCACCGCCTGTTCGCATTGCCGCTCTGTTGGCATGGTGGGCTGAAGCCCACCCTACGCAGCACCCGCAGCACCCGCAGCACCCGGTCGTTACGCGCCGGTCGCCTGCGCGCGCCGCATCACGGGGCGCCGCCAGGCGCCGCCGGTGGCCCGCCAACCGGCAGGGTGGGCTTCAGCCCACCAGCTCTTCGCCTGAGGTCGGGCATTCTCCGAAGGCCTCGTCGTGGGACGCCCCGCCGATACGTTTCAGGCGGCGCCGTGCGCCGCATGGTGGGCTGAAGCCCACCCTACGCAGCATCCGCAGCATCCGGTCGTTACGCGCCGGTCGCCTGCGCGCGCCGCATCACGGGGCGCCGCCAGGCGCCCGCCAACCGGTAGGGTGGGCTTCAGCCCACCAGCTCTTTGCCTGAGGTCGGGCATTGTCCGAAGTCCTCGTCGCGAAACGCCACGCCGATACGTTCAAGGCGGTGCCGTGCGCCGCGCGCTGGGCTGAAGCCCAGCGTTCGCCTAGCAACGTCAGGCCTGGCCTCCCTGCACCAGCGTCACGGCGTGGACAAGGGGCGGTGCGAAGCACACCACTGCTTGGCGGTCTCGGCGAAGCGCAGGCAGTCGGCACGGTTGTTGTACAGCGGGGCGGGCGAGATGCGGATCACGTCCGGCTCGCGCCAATCGCCGATCACGCCATGCGACATCAGATGGTCGAACAATGCACGCCCGTGCTCGCGTCCGGCACGCACGCGGATCGACAGCTGCGCGCCACGGCGCGCGGGATCGGCGGGGGTTACTACCTCCAGGGCATGACCCAGTTGGGTCTGCACCAGCCATTCCAGGTAGCCGGTGAGCTGCAGCGAGCGCTCGCGCAACGCGTGCATGCCGGCCTTGCGGAACAGCTCCAGCGAGACTCGCAACGGCACCAGCGCCAGGATCGGCGGGTTGGACAGCTGCCAGCCATCGGCGCCGGGGGTCGGATGGAACTGCGGACCCATGGCGAAGCGGGTCAGCTTGTCGTGGCCCCACCATCCGGCGAACCGCGGGAGCGCGGCGCGGGCATGGCGCTCGTGCACGAACGCACCGCCGACCGCACCGGGGCCCGCGTTGAGGTACTTGTAGCTGCACCAGATGGCGAAGTCCGCACCACTGTCGTGCAGCTGCAGCGGCAGGTTGCCGACCGCATGGGCCAGGTCGAAGCCGACCATGCAGCCGTGCTTGTGCCCCAGGTCGGCGATTGCCTTCAGATCGAACGCCTGCCCGTTGCGGTACTGCACACCCGGCAGCATGACCAGGGCAATGCGCGAACCATGCTCGTCCAGCGCCCGCTCGATTGCCGCCAGCGAGATCGAACCGTTGGCCTCGTCCGCCTCCAGCTCGATCAGTGCGCTGGCCGGGTCGAAGCCGTGGAAGCGGATCTGCGATTCGACCGCGTAGCGGTCGGTGGGGAAGGCGCCCGCTTCGATCAGGATCGCCGGGCGCTCGGCGGTAGGCCGGTAGAAGCTGACCATCATCAGGTGCAGGTTCACGCCCAGCGTGTTCATGGCCACGACTTCGCCCGGTTGCGCACCGACCACGCTGGCCAGGTCGTCGCGCACGAACTCGTGGTAGTCCATCCAGGGCAGGCGGCCCTTGAAATGGCCCTCCACGCCCAATTCGCCCCAATAGTCCAGCTCCGCGTTGACCGCATCGCGCACGCTGCGCGGTTGCAGACCCAGCGAGTTCCCGCAGAAATAGGCGCTCTCGCCCTTTTCGTGGGGCGGAATCAGGAATTCGGCACGAAACGCGCGCAAGGGATCGGCGGCGTCCTGGGCGTGGACCCAGGCAGCGGTGGCTTCATAGGTGGTGGACATGGGCGGCTTTCCTGTCTGCGGATCGGTCGCGGCCGGCGTCACCGGCTCGCTGTCGCAGCGCAACCGGGTCGCCGGCCGCGACCATCAGGGCTTGAGCTGGGCGGCCAGCGCGGAGCAGTCGCGATCGAACGCGTCGGTCCATGCACTGCCGGCTTCGCTTTCCATCGGGCGCGCACAGCGCAACTGGATGGCATGGTTGTTGCCGAACCAGTAGCGCTCGCTGTAGGCATAGCGCACCCCGTTTTCGCGGGCGGTGTAGCTGAGGCTGTTGAGGCCGGCCTGGCCGGCAGTCTCGGTGAAGGCGGTCAGCTGCCGCGCCTTGGCGGTGGCCTCGTCCATGTAGCGCTGGAAGCCGCCGACATCGGAGACCGGCTTCACCGTGACCGTGACACGGGCCAGGCTGCTGGCGGCGGTGGGCGACGGATCCGGCACCTGGAACACGCGCACCTCCGGGTTGCCCTGGACTTCCATGATGGTGATCCAGTTGTCCGGGGTGTGGAAGCTGACGCTGCCGGAGGCCATCTCGACCTCGCCGGCCGCGGCGCCGGTAGCCAGCAACAGGCCGGCCAGGATAACGATGTGACGCACGATGCTGCTCATGCCTGCTCCGGCTTGTCGGGTTGAAAACGCTGGCGGGGCAGGCCCAGCCATTCCAGGGCGGTGCCGTGGAAGAGCCGGGCGCGATCGGCCGGGTTCAGTCCCAGCGACTCGATGCCGCTGCCCGGCTCCTGCTCGCCCAGCGGGAAAGGATAATCGGTACCGAGCATGACGCGGTCGACGCCGGTCACATCAAGGAGATAACGCAGCGCCTGGGAGTCGTGCACGCACGAATCGAAGAACAGCCGGCGCAGGTACTCGCGCGGGTTGCGCGGATTGTCGGTGGCGACCAGGTCCGGTCGCATGCGGAAGCCGTGCTCGATCCGGCCGATGGTCCACGGAAAGCTGCCGCCGCCATGGGCCAGCATCACGCGCAGCTTCGGCAGCCGTTCCAGCACCCCACCGAAGGCCAGGCTGCAGGCGGCGCGCGACTGCTCGGCCGGCATCCCGACCAGCCAGGGCATCCAGTACTTGGGCATGCTGGCCGTACCCATCATGTCCCACGGGTGCACCAGGATCGCCGCGCCCAGGTCGGCGGCCGCCTCGAAGAAGCCGAACAGCTCCGGCGCGTCCAGGTTCCAGTCGCCGCAGTGCGAGCCGATCTGCACGCCGCACAGGCCCAGCTCGTCGATGCAGCGTTCGAGCTCGCGCACCGCCAGTTCGGGCGATTGCAGCGGTACGGTGCCGATGCCGGCGTAGTGCCGCGGGAAATCCCGGCAGATGCCGGCCATGTGGTCGTTCAGGTGGCGATGCAGTTCCAGCGCCTGGTAGCCCGGCGCCCAGTAGGAGAACAGCACCGGGACGGTGGAAATCACCTGCACGTCCACGCCGAAGCGGGCGTAGTCGTCCACACGGTGCTGCGGATCGAAGGCCGAGTCCCACACCTCGCGGAAGAACTTGCCGTCCTTGTAGATGCGGTGGCGGCCGTCGCTGTGGGTCATTACCGGGAAACGGTCGTTGCCGAACCGGGCCGCCAGGTTGGGCCAGTCGCGCGGCAGGATGTGGGCGTGGGTATCGATTTTCAGCATCGCAGCAGTGTAAACCACCGCTGCCACCGTACGAGCGGGCGCTGAGGGATCGCCTGGCCATCCTGCGCCCGGCCGCCCGGCCGCGCGGCCGCGCGGGTGGCTGGTGTTGCAGATGGCCGACGAGGTACCGGGCCGCAAAGACGCTGCCGGTTCGGTCGGTTACGGGTGCACCCGCCGCAGGCGGCCCGAGGCGATTCGGTCCGGCTGGGCGCGGGCGACCACGTGGGCGAGGGTGTTGGCGTTGTCGACCAGCCGATCGCTGATGGTGACCAGTTGTTCGGCCAGCGCCCGGTTCTCGGCCATCGAAAGCAGCGAGCCCAGCGTGCGTTGCAGCCGGCGCAGGTCCGGCAACGGCTCTGAGCTGGGCTGTTCGCGCAGCGCCGCGGCCGTGGCATGCAGGGTTGCGCCCACGTGCCCGACGAAGACCTGGATCTCGGCCTGCTCGGGCAGGGCCTGGTGGTCCTCGACCAGTGCCTCCAGCGTCATGGCGGTGCGGGCCAGCCGGTTGCCGTTGGTGAACAGCGCCTCGGCCAGCTCCAGCAGCGCTGGCGGAGTGGCCGGCTCGGTGCGCATGCGCTCCAGCGACGCCAACGCATTGCTGCGGGTGGTGCGGGCGGCCGTGCGTGCTTCGCGACGGCTGTCGTGTTGGCCCGGCTGCGCCAGTGCCAGCAGATAGTTGGCGTAGGCCTCGATCATGGTGGACATGGCCACACGGGCGCGCGCGCGCTCCCAGGTGGGCCACAGCAGGTAGGCAAGCAGCGCCATGCCGCAACCCAGCGCGGTGTTGAGTACCCGGTCGACCACCGCCGCGCCCGAATCGACGCCACTGAACGACAGCAGCACCACCACGGTGCCGGTCAGCGCGGCCACCGCCACGCCGTAATGCGCGGTGGCCAGATAACGGAAGGCCATGCACAGCACCGCCATCAGTGCCAGATGGGCCCACGGCTCGGCCGGGGTCACGAACAGCAGCACGGTGGTCAGCACCAGGCCCAGCACCGTACCGATCACCCGCAGCAGCCCGAAACTGAGCGTGGCGCCGAAGTCCGGCCGAAGCACGATGGCGGCGGTCATGGGCAGCCAGTAGCCGTGCGGCAACTGCCACTGGCGCGACAGGAACAAAGCCACGCTCAGGCATACGGCACTGCGCACCGCGTGCCGGAAAGCCACCGAGCTGGGTGTCAGGTTGGCAAGCAGGATCGCTCGCGGCGAGCCCACGCGAAGCACCGCCGGCAACGGCGTTTCCGCCGCGGCGGCGCGCAGCTCGCCGCGGCTGCCGGCCCAGTTGGCGTTGCGTACCGCGGCGGCCAGCTGGCCGGTGAGTGCGTGCAGATGGGGCGCCAGCGCATCGACCTGCCCGGTGGTGTCCTGTGCATCCCCGCCGTCGACCCTGTACAGGCCCTGCAGAGCCCGCTCGGCCGCCCGTGGGGCCTCGCCGTCGTCCAGCGCTTCGCCGATGGCATCAAGGGTCTGCGCGGCAGCAACGCGGTAGCTGGCGTGGAGTGCCGGGTGCAGATCCAGCTCGGTCACGGCGATCAGCTCCAGCCGGATCCGCTCGGCCAGTTCCAGCAGCACCCCGAAGGCCTCCATCGCCCGGCCGCGCGCATGGTGACGGCCGAGCAGGGTGTGCTGCAGGCTGGTCATGGTATCGGTCAACGCCGGCATGGCGTCGACCTCGGCCCCCGGATCCCTTGCCAGCGCGGCCAGCCCGCGGTAGACGGTTGCCAGCACCTGGCGCTCGGGCCGGTAGCGCTGCAGGGGCCAGGCGGCAATCGAGAACAGCATCATCAGCAGGCCGCCGGCGAAGATCAGCGCCGCCGCATCCAGCGCCGCGACGCCCGAACGTACCGGCGTGGCGGCGGTCACCACCAGCAGGATCATGCTGGTCATGCCGACCCTGGCCGCATCGGAGCCGAACACCACCAGCATGCCCCCGATGAAGCCGAACGCCGCGGTGGTCAGCAGCATCGGCAATAAACGGTCGCCGATGGTAAAGCCGAGCCAGGCGGCCAGCGCCGCGGCCAGCGACGCCAGCAGCAGGCGCCATACGCGCTGGCGGTAAGGGCCGGGCTGGTCGGAAAACATCGTGTTCAACGCGCCGGCCGCCACGCCCAGGCCGACCGAGGTATGGCCGCTGGCCATGCCGATGCCCAGCGGCAGGATCACCGCTGCGACGTTGCGCAGCACCACCCGCAGCGGGACGTCCGGCCGCTTGATCTGCGTCAGGTTCTGCAGGAGGTTGGCGCGTAGCGAATAGCCATGGGCGGACATGGGCGTCGGTCGCTGCTCGAGGCTCGATGGGGTACTGATTCTGCGCTTTGGTGTCTGAAGGTAGCGCGTACGGTGCGCACAAAAAAAGCACCGTCGTCGACGGTGCTTGTGGTTGCGGTGGTCCCGGGCGCAGGTTCCCTTGCCGAGCCCGCCAGCGGCTCCTGTAGGGGTGTTCAGGCCCGGCCGGCGAACTCGCCGGTGAGGGTATTCACCCAGACCTTCTCGTCGTTGCTGATGTACTCGGGCACCTGGATCTCCACGCCGGTGTTCAGCCGTGCCGGCTTGGTCCGCTTGGTCGCGCTGGCGCCTTTCATTTCCGGGGCGGTCTCGACCACCGTCAGCACCACGCTGGTGGGTACCTGCAGCCCGACCGGGGCGTCGTCGATCAGCTGGACGTAGTAACCCTCCACCTCCTCGACGATGTAGCCGGCGTTGTCGCCGACCAGCTCGGGCGACAACGGGTACTGGGTGTAGTCCTCCGCATCCATGAACACGAACATCTCGTCGTCCATGTAGGAGAAGTTCGCGGCGCGGCGAACCAGGTCCATCTCGCGCAGGTCGTCGTCCGCGCGCAGGCTCAGGTCGAACTTGCGGCCGCCGGGGATCGAGTACATGGTGAAACGAAAGGTCACGTTGCCGCCGCGCGCGGTCGGCTGGCTGCGCTCGATGTCACGCACCTGGTAGACGTTGCCTTCGTGTTCGACAACGTTGCCTTTCTTTACGTCGGAAGCTTTCATTTTTTGCGGCTCGGAAGGGAGTGAAGGGGCGAGGGGCGATGGGCGACGGGCGAGGCGGAGAGGGGCGAGGGGCGAGGGGCGAGCGGGAGGGGCGAAGTTGCGCCTTGCTCTCGTCCCTCGCTACTCATCCCTCGCCCCTGCTTCTCCCCCTACTTCGGCTGCAGCCGCACGGCGCCGTCCAGGCGGATGGTCTCGCCGTTGATGTAGCGGTTGCCGAGGATGAAGGCGACGGTGGCGGCGAACTCCTCGGGGCGGCCCAGACGCGACGGGAACGGAATCGATGCGCCCAGCGACTCCTGCACCTGCGGCGGCATGCCGTCGACCATCGGGGTCCAGAAGATGCCCGGGGCGATGGTGGCCACGCGAATGCCGAATCGCGCCAGCTCGCGGGCCATCGGCAAGGTCATGCCGACCACGCCGCCCTTGGAAGCGGAGTAGGCGGCCTGGCCGATCTGGCCTTCGTAGGCGGCGACCGAGGCGGTGTTGATGATCACGCCGCGCTCGCCGTCCTCGCCCGTCTCGTTGGCCTGCATCAGGGCGGCGCCGGCCTTGGCCACGTTGAAGCTGCCGACCAGGTTCACCATCACCGTACCGGCGAAATTGCCCAGCGGCATCGGTCCTTCCTTCCCCAGCACCCGGCCGGCGCCAAGGATGCCGGCGCAGTTCATCACCACGTTGAGGCCACCCATCGCATCGCGCGCCTGCGCCACGTTGGCGCTGACACCCTCTTCGGAGGTCACGTCGGTGCGGAAGAAGCGCGCGGCCTGGCCCAGTTCGGCCACCGCGGCCTGGCCCTTCTCCTCGTTCACGTCGAACAGGGCCACCTGGGCGCCGTGCGCCACCAGGTGCTGCGCTACCGCCTGACCGAGACCGGATGCGCCGCCGGTGATGATCGCCTTGACCTGATCGAGCTGCATGGACGTTTCCTTGTTCGGTAAAAACGGCATGGTAGCCGAGCAGCGCCGCCGCCGGCCATGGCTAGCGGACTGGACGGCGCGCGCGCGGCCGGCGCTGGCGTTCATGACCGGTTGGGCCTGCTCACTGCAGTGTGAATCCCGCTTCACGCGCGGCCGCTGCCTTGCCGAAACACGACGAAAGGGGTTTTCCATGAAAAAGCGCTTCAGCCTGATCCTTGCCTGCGGCTCGTTGATGTTGTGCAGCGGTGCGTTGCTTGCCCGTACGCCTGACCACGGGCATTCGCAGCACGACCAGCATGCGTCCGGGCACGGGCGCGGGCACGGCGACGACCGGGGCCATGGCCACTCCGGGCACGGCGAGCGTCGCTACGCGGGCATGCACGACCGCGGCCGCCATGAGGGCTGGTATCGCAAGGGCGGACACGTGCCGGCCGAGTATCGCGGTCGCACCTATGTCGTCACCGACTGGCGTCGTGTCCACCTGCACGAGCCGCGACGCGGCTACCACTGGGTGCGCAGCGACAACGGGGACTTCCTGTTGATCGCGATCACCACCGGGATCATCGTGGACATCCTCACGCACTGATCCTGGTCGCCGGCAAGCCGGGCCGGACCAGCCCCGGTCCGGCTCAGGCGGGGTCCGGCGCCATGCTGCGAAGTTCGGCGCCTTCCCCGTCGATGCGCAGCACCGAGCCCTGCTCGTACCAGTCGCCCAGCACGATGCGCTCGGCCGCTTGTCCGTCGAGCGCAAAGCGGTGCACGGCGGGGCGGTGGGTGTGGCCGTGAACCAGCCGGGTGGCACCGGCCTGGCGCATCGCCGCGGCCACGGCCTGTTCGTTGACGTCCATGATGGTTTCGCCGGTGCTGCCGGTGTGGTCGCGGCTGTCCTGGCGCGCCTTGGCCGCGAAGGCGCGCCGCGCCTCCAGCGGCATCGCCAGGATCTGCGCGGCCCATTCGGGCGTGCGCACCTGGCGGCGTACGGTCTGGTAGGCGACATCATCGGTGCACAGCACGTCGCCATGCATCAGCAGCGTGGGGCGTCCATGGATGTCATGCACGGCGCCGTCCTGCAGCAGCTGCAATCCGGCGCGCTCGGCGTACGCCTGGCCCAGCAGGAAGTCGCGGTTGCCGGCCATGAAGTACACCGGCACGCCGGCGTCGGCCAGCCGGCGGGTGGCACGGGCGATGCGCGCGGGCAACTCGGCGTCGTCATCGTCGCCGATCCAGGCCTCGACCAGGTCGCCCAGGATGTAAAGCGCGGCGGCTTGGCGCACTTCCTCGCTGTCCAGGTAGCGCTCGAACAGGGCGGTGATGTCCGGGCGGCTGGGGTCCAGGTGCAGGTCGGAAATGAAAAGGGTATGCATGGGGCGGCGAGATCTCAGTGGGGGCGGCCGGTCCTGGCCCTGGCCACCACCTTGCCACGCCGTGCCGCCTTCTTCGCCACCGTGCCGGCCTGGGCCGGGCGGACGCTGGCTGCGCTGGCCGGTGCCGCACCGCTGGCAGCCGAAGCCGGTGCCTGCTCGCCGACCACGTAGGCGTGTTCGATGACCACCACCGGGTTGGGTACGTCGCCGGCAAACGGGCCGAGCGCGCGGGTCGGCAGGGCGGCGATCTTGTCGACCACATCCATCCCCGCGGTCACCTTGCCAAAGACCGCATAGCCCCAGGTCAGCCCGCTCTGACTGCCGACGTAGTCAAGCCGACGGTTGTCGACCAGGTTGAAGAAGAACTGCGCGGTGCCGGAGTTCGGGTCCGCCCCGCGTGCCACCGCGATGGTGCCGCGCAGGTTGGACAGGCCGTTGTCCGCTTCGCTGGCGATGGCCGAGCGGGTGCGCTTCGGATGCAGGTCGCGGGTGTACAACCCGCCCTGCACCAGATAGCCGGCGATGGCGCGGTGGAACACGGTGCCGTCGTAGAAGCCGTCGCGAACGTATTGCAAGAAGTTGGCGACACTCTTGGGCGAGCGTTCGGGGAACAGCTCCAGGGTGATCTTTCCCAGGCTGGTCTGAAGCACCACCTCCGGCTGCGGCGCAGCAGGCGCCTGCTCGGCCGGTGCATCGGGTTTGGCCGCTTGCGCGGCCAGGCCCAGTGGCAGGAACAGCAGCAACGTGGCGAGCAGGTAACGGGTCATCGCAAGAGCCGGTGTCGAGGACATCGGTCCATGATACGCGGAGCGCTGCCCGATGACCCCCCCTGCACCACGACAGCCAAGCGCCCGTGTCTCAGGTGCGCGCGTGCACGATCTCCAGCGACAACCCCAGCTCGGCCATCGGCGACTGTTCCTGGTGCAAATCCGCCTCGGTCAGCGGATGCTTGCGCAGCCACGTCGCCGGCAAGGTCACCTGCAACGTCTGATGCTCCGCAGCCAGGCGGATCGGCGGCAGCGACTCGGGCCGACGTGCCCGGCGGAACAGCACCGCCAGCCGCAGCAGCGCGGTGATGTGGCGTGCCAATGCGCGGTAGCGCTGGGGCAGGGCGGCGATCAGCGCCTTGTCCGGTTTGCGCCGGTGGCCTTCGACTACCGCGGCCAGCAGTTGCTGTTCCTGCCGCGAGAAACCGGCCAGGTCGGCATGCCGCAGGATGTAGGCGCCGTGGTGGTGGTGCTGGCTGTGCGCGATGGCCAGCCCGATCTCGTGCACGCGCGCCAGCCAGGACAGCCACTCGCGCGCTTCGCCATCCATGCCCCAGGCCGCGGCGACCTGATCGAACAACTGCAGCGCGGTCGACTCGACCCGGCGCGCCTGTGCCCGGTCCACGCCGTAGCGCTTGGCCAGCGCCTCGATGCTGTCGGTACGCGGATCGCTGCCGCCGGCGCGACCGAGCAGGTCCCACAGCAGGCCTTCGCGCATCGAGCTTTCGCACACGCGCATGCGATCGATGCCCAGCGCCTCGAAGGTCGCCTCGAAGATCGCCACGGCGCCGGCGATTACCGGTGCGCGATCCTCGTTCAGGCCGGGAAGCTTCAACGAGCCGATCTGGCCCTGCGCCAGGATCGCGTCGCGCAGCCCGGCCAGCGAGGCTGCGGTGACGCCGTCGTCGGACAGCTTCATGGCCTGTACAAGCCCGCCGATGGCCTTGGCGCTGCCGGACGAACCGAATACCTCGTGCCAGCCCGATTCGCGATAGTCCTCGGCGAACTGCTGCAGCAGCACGCCGATGTCGCTGTTGGCGCGTTGCCAGCGTTTGGCCGTGAGCTTGCCGCCGGGGAAGAAGCGAAGAGTGGAAGCGATGCAGCCGGCCTGCACGCTCTCGGTATGCAGCGGGGCCAGCCCGCGGCCGATAATGAACTCGGTGCTGCCACCGCCCACGTCGATCACCAGCCGCGGCTCGCGCGAAGTGGGCAGGTCGTGCGCGGCGCCGAGGAAGATCAACCGGCCCTCCTCGCGACCGGAGACGATCTCCACCGGGTGGCCCAACGACGCCTCCGCCTCGGAGAGAAACGCCTGCGGCGCAGCCAGCTGGCGCACCGAGTTGGTCGCCACCGCGCGCACCCGCACCGAGGGCAACCCGGCGATGCGCTGGCCGAAGCGCGCCAGGCAGGCCAGTGCGCGGGTGTGGTGTTCGGCATCCAGGGTACCGTCCGGACGCAGGCCGGCGGCCATGCGCACGGTATCGCGCAGGCGGTCGATCACGCGCGGCTCGCCGTGCTCCACACGTGCCACCACCATGTGGAAGCTGTTGGAGCCCAGGTCGACGGCCGCGATCAGCTCGCCGTCGCGGATCAATGTTCCATCGCCCTGGCTCACCCATGGCTCCTTCGATGACGTGGCGCGGATTCTCGCATGCGGCAAGGGGTGCGCAGCGTGGTGAGCCGGGCCACAGCGCGATGGCGGGGCTTCGCCCCACCTGTAGCTGTGGGGGCAACTCCAGTCGCGCTGGCTGCGTTAGCGGCCCGCACCGACCCGCCCGCTGGTCGATTGCCGCATGTCACCGGCAATACCGGTCAAGCAGCGTCTGCTGCGCGTTGTGCGGCGGCTGCTCGCCGGGCAGGGCGCGGGTATAGCGGCCGTCGCTGCCGAGCAGCCAGGCCTGGGTATTGTCGGCCAGGGTGTTGGCCAGGGTCTCGTCGAAGACCCGCTCGGCCAGCGCCGGGTCCAGGATCGGCACGGCGATCTCGATCCGCCGCATCAGGTTGCGCTCCATCCAGTCGGCGCTGGCGCAGTACAGCTCCGGCTCGCCATCGTTGGCAAACCAGTAGACACGGCTGTGTTCCAGAAAGCGGCCAACGATCGAGCGCACCCGGATCCGCTCCGAAACCCCCGGCAGTCCCGGCCGCAAGGTACACGCGCCGCGCACGATCAGGTCGATCTCCACCCCGGCCTGCGATGCCCGGTACAGCGCCTGGATCACGTGCGCCTCGTTCAAGGCGTTGAGCTTGGCCACGATGCGCGCAGGTCGCCCTGCCATGGCATGCACCGTCTCGCGCTCGATCCGTCCCATCACGCCCTTGTACAGGGAGAATGGCGAGTGCAGCAGGCGCTTGAGCCGGATCATCGGCCCCAGACCGGACAATTGCTGGAACACCCGGTGCAGGTCTTCGCCGATTTCGGGGTTGGCGGTCATCAGGCCGATGTCGGTATACATCCGGCTGTTGGCCTGGTGGTAGTTGCCGGTGGACAGGTGCACGTACCGGCGCAGTGCGGCGCCCTCGCGGCGCACGATCAGCAGCATCTTGGCGTGGGTCTTGAAGCCCACCACCCCGTACACCACCTGCACGCCGGCCTCCTGCAGCCGCGTGGCCAGGCCGATGTTGGCCGCCTCGTCAAAGCGCGCGCGCAGTTCCACCACCACGGTGACGTCCTTGCCGTTGCGTGAGGCGTCTACCAGCAGATCGACCAGCGGCGTGTCCTCGCCGGCGCGGTACAGGGTCTGCTTGATCGCCAGCACCTTCGGGTCGGCGGCGGCCTGGCGCAGCAGGTCGACCACTACCGAAAAGCTCTCGTAGGGATGGTGCAGCAGAAGGTCGCGCTGGCCGATCAGCTCGAACAGCGACTTGCCCGGCTCAACCTCCGCCGGCACGCGGGGGCTGAACCGCGCGAACTTCAGTTCCGGCCGGTCGAGCATGTCGTAGATCAGCCCGGCACGGATGATGTTGACCGGCCCGGGGCAGCGGTAGACGTCCATCTCGCCCAGTTCGAAGTTGGCCACCAGCATCGCGGTGATCGCCTTGGGGCAGTCGTTGGCCACTTCCAGCCGCACCGGCCGGGCATAGCCGCGACCGATCAGCTCCTCGCTGAGCGCCATCGCCAGGTCCTCTACCTCCGCCTGCTCCACCATCAGTTCGCTGTTGCGGGTGACCCTGAACTGGTACGAGCCGACCACCTTGAAACCGGGGAACATCAGGTCCACGAACGCCTGCAGCATCTCGCCCAGGAACACGAAGCTGTGCCCGTCGCCGCCGACCTCGGGCGGCAGCCGGATGATCCGCGGCAGCGAGCGCGGCGCCCGCACCAGCGCCATGTGGCCTTCGTGGCCGAACGCATCGCGCCCCTTCAGCACCACCGCGATGTTGAGCGACTTGTTGAGGATGCGCGGAAAAGGATGCGCCGGGTCCAGCCCCATCGGCGACAGTACCGGCAGCACCTCGTGCTCGAAGTAGCCTTCCAGCCAGCGTCGCTGCACCGCGCTCCAGCTGTCGCGGGTCAGAAAGCGGATGTCCTCCGCTTCCAGTTCCGGCAGCAGGTGGTCGCGCCAGGTGGCGAACTGCTCGGCGACCAGGTCCAGCACGCGGCTGCGGATGCGGCCCAGCAGCTCGCCGGAGGGAATCGCGTCAGGCCCGGGCGCCGCCGACCCGTAGGCGTGGTGATGCTTGAGCATCGCCACTCGGACCTCGAAGAATTCGTCGAGGTTGTTGGCCACGATGCTCAGGTAGCGCAGCCGTTCCAGCAGCGGAACCTGCGGGTCGTGCGCCATCGCCAGCACGCGGAAGTTGAACTCCAGCGCGGCCAGCTCGCGGCTGAGGAACAACTCGGGTGCGGCCAGGTCGGTCGGCTCGGCACGGGGCATGTCTTTGCGCGTCATGCCCCATTCTGGCCGATGCGGCGCCCGAGTACATCCTTGGGCGACCGGGCCGCCGCCGGCAACCGGCCCGGCCCGATAGCCACCCGCCGCCTGGTGGCCGCCTGCCCTGCGGCGCGTCATTGCGGCAGGGCGTAGGCGACCAGAGCGTCGCCCTCAGGGGTCTCCATGAAATGGTGGCCAGCGGCCATGATCGCCAGGTACTCGCGGCCGTCGACCGAATAGACGATCGGGGTCGCCTGGCCACCGGCCGGCAGCGGCGCGGTCCACAGGGTGCGGCCGGTCCGCAGGTCGATCGCCCGGATCAGGTCGTCGGTCGCCGCGGCAATGAACACCAGCCCGCTGGCGGTCACTACCGAGCCGCCGTTGTTGGGCGTGCCGATGGTGAACCCCAGGTGCGAGCTCAACCCGAACGGCCCGTTGCGCCGGGCGGTACCCAGCGGACGATCCCACAGGGTCTTGCCGCTTTTCAGGTCGACCGCCTGGATGCCGCCGTAGGGTGGTTCCTTGCAGGGCATGCGGGTGTAGGCCATCCGCCAGCCGGCGTTGATGGTGTAGCCGTAGGGCGTGTCCAGCTGCGCAAAGCCGGTGGTTTCGGGGCCGGCCCTGTTGCTGCTGTCGTTCTCGTCGCGCGGCTTCCAGCCGTTTGCCTGCGCCTGCGCGCGCGGCACCATGCGGTCGTAGTTGGGGATGTCGTTGTAATTGGCGACGATCACGCCGCGGTGCGTATCGATCGCGACGCCGCCCCAGTCCGAGCCGCCGTTGTAGCCGGGGTATTCGATCCACGGGCGCTCGGCGGTCGGCGGGGTGTACACGCCGCGGTAGTCGGCCTGGCGGAACTGGATGCGGCAGGCCAGCTGGTCGATCGGGGTCAGGCCCCACATGCGGCTGGCCGACAGCTTGGGCTTGCGCAAGCTGTGGTACAGCGAGAACGGCTGGGTCGGGGTGCGCTGGTCCGGCTCGACGCCGCCCGCCGGCACCGGCCGTTCCCGCACGCCGGTCAGCGGTTGTCCGGTGCGGCGATCCAGCACGTAGATCTCGCCCTGCTTGGTCGGCAGCACCAGCGCCGGGACCTTGCCGTGGGCGGTGGGGAAGTCCACCAGGCTGGCCTGCGAGCCGAGGTCGTAGTCCCACACGCCGTGATGCTGGGTCTGGAAGTGCCAGGCCGGGCTGCCGGTCCGCGCATCCAGTGCCACCAGCGAATCGGAATAGCGGTTTTCCTGTGGCCGGCGCGACGCGCTCAGGTACTGTCCGGCCGGAGCCCCCAGCGGGATGTACACCAGGCCCAGTTGCTGGTCGGCGCTGGCGGTGGTCCACATGTCCGGCGTGCCGCGCGCGTAGGTCTGGCCCCGTGGCGGCAGGCCGCCGCGTTCCGGATGGACCATGTCCCAAGCCCAGCGCAGTTCGCCGGTCACAGCGTCGTAGCCCTGGATGACGCCCGATGGTGCCCAGCGACGCATGCCGTCGAGCACCTGGTGGCCGGTGACCACCACGCCGCGCACGATGGTCGGGGCCGAGGTGATCGCCACGTAGCCCGGCGGGGTCTGTCCCATCCCCTTGGTGATGTGCACCACGCCGTGCTGGCCGAAGCCTTCGCAAGGTCGCCCGGTATCGGCATCGACCGCGATCAGGCGGCCATCGAGCGTGCCTTCGATCACCCGGCGATCGCAAGCGCCGACGGGGCCGGCGCTGGCCGCTATGTGGCTCAGCCGCGGCGAGCCCTGGTCCGGTGCGCCGACCACCGACGGCATGGCGGAACTGGCCGCGGACGCCGGCTTGGCCGCGGCCGGCCGCTGGTAGTAGGCCACGCCGCGGCAGGCGGCGGTGTAGGGGATCGAGCGCGTGTCGACCTTGGGGTCATAGCGCCAGAGCTGGTGGCCGTCGTGCGCGTCCAGGGCCACCAGCACGTTGCGGGCGGTGCACAGGTACAGGCGCTGGCCGATCTTCAGCGGGGTGGTCTCGGCGCCATAGCGCTTCTCCGGCAGATCGCCGGTGTGGTAGACCCAGGCCTGCTTGAGGCTGGCGACGTTGGCCGGGGTGATCTGCCGCAGTGGCGAGTAGCGTGTGGCGGCGTTATCACGGCCGTAGGCAGCCCAGTCCGGGGGCTCCGGCGCGTCTTTCGGCTGCGTCGCCGTGACGTCCGGAGTGGCCGGATTGCCAGCGCGAGAGCCGCTGCTGGCAGCGGGCAGCGGCTGGCCGGAGCGGTAGACGTTGTGGGGGGCGAAAGCCAGCGCGAATGCACCAGCCATCACCAGCACCAGCAAAGCGGTCAGGCCGCCCCACAGCAACCGCTTCGTGCGCGGATACAGGCGGGGCAGGCACAGCGCCACCGCAATGCCCAGCGCCACCAGCAGACCATCGCGCGGGATCCAGCCCCAGTAGTCGGTGCCCACTTCCCACAGCGTCCACAGCACGGTGGCGCCCAGGACCGCGAAGTACCACCACGCGCCGCTGCGCCTTCCAAGCATCAGCAGGACGCCGGCGAGTACCAGGCACAGGCCGGCAATGAGGTAGTAGAAGCTGCCGCCCAGCGCGATCAGCCAGCCGCCGCCGACCGCCATGGCCAGGCCCAGCAGCCCGACCAGGATCCCGATCGCCAGTGGCCAGCCATGGATGCGCGGCTGTGTCTGCGGTGTCGGCGCCATCGTCCGTCTCCCATGGGAAATAACCATGGGAGCGTAGCGCCCGAGGCCGTTGACCTGGGTGAAGAGGCAGGCTCACGCCGCTACGGAAGTGCCCGTACCGTGCCCCATGCTGTCGGACCGGCAGCACGGCGTGACACTGTGGGCGCACGGGTATGGTGGGAAAGGAGGGGTCGCCGTAGCCTGTCTGAAAGCGGTCGCGAGCTGGCGATGACGAACGTTGGACGAGAAAAACGGCGTTTGCAGCCGGCACGTTTCTGCCGCCCTGGCTCCTGCGGGAGTCAGCGTTTCGTCGGCCCGGGCTGCGCATCCACCGCGCGCTTGATCGCCGCGACGAACCCGCGCCGGCCCGCGATCAGGGCGTCGGAGACGGCGTGCGGCCATGCGCCCACCTGCACGATCACCAGCGCGCGTGCCGGATCGACGTAGACCATCTGGCCGAAGATACCGATCGCCGCGTAGCTTCCGTCGTTGTCGGTCCACCACAGGTAGCCATAGCCGCGATCCGGGTCGTCGACCTTTTCCTGGCGATGCAGCGCGCCGTCCAGCCAGGTCTTGGCGACCACCGGCTTGCCCGCGATGCGGCCGCCGTCGAGCATGAACTGGCCCAGCCGCGCGTAGTCGGCCAGCGTGGCCGACAGGCCGCTGCCGCCGGTGTCGCTGCCATCGCACTCGTCCTGGATCCAGTAGGCGTCGGCGGCCATGCCGTAAGGCTTCCAGATCGTCTGCGACAGGTAGCCGGCCAGCGAGCGGCGTGTGGCGCGCTGCACCAGGATGCCGAGCAGGTCGGTTTCGGCGGTGTTGTAGTTGAAGTGCGTGCCGGCCGGCCATTGCCGTGGCTGCTTCGCCAGATACGACAGCACGTGCGCCTGGCCGTCGACGCAGGCGCCCAGGTACATCTGCGCCACATCCGATTTCGAATCGGCATAGTCCTCGTTCCAGTGCACGCCGGAGGTCATCGTCAGCAACTGCTGCACCGTGACCTTGTCGTAGGCGCTGCCGCGCAGCTCGGGGATGTAGCTGCCCAGGGTGTCGCCCATGCTGCGGATGTCGCCGCGCTGCAGCGCGATCCCCAGCAGGGTGGAGGTGACCGACTTGGCGACCGAGAACGACTCCCAGCGCTGCGCCGGCCCGAAACCCGGTGCATAGCGCTGCAGCCGGATGCGACCGTGCTGCAGCACCATCACGCCGGCGAGGTGGTTCCGGCCCATGTAGCCGGCCAGCCATTTGGATGTGTTTTCCTGCCCGGGCAACACCAGCGGCTTGCCTGGCGGCAGCGCATGCACGTGCGCGCCGTGCGCGGCGCGATCACTGGGAAACAGCTCGTACATCCGCCGGAACTGCGCCTCGCGCCGCGCCTGCGGCCAGAACAGCACCGCCTCGCGTTGCTCACCAACGGTCGGCTTGTGCGGTGCGTCGCCGGCTGCCGCGGGCAGGGCGGCGATCAGGCACAGCGCGGCGGTGAGCAGGCGGGTATGGAAGTTAGGCGGCATATCGGGCACGGGATGGCTTGCGGAACCGCCATGTTACCGGGCAGCGGACTGGGGACCTTGCGATCCGCAGACCCGTGCCTGGTAGTGGCGATCACCCAGGCAGCAGAAGCAGCCATTGAGCGATGCGGTTGGGTGAGTCCAGATCGACCACAAACCGTGGTTTGTGGTCGATCGACACGGGCCGGTGCTTATGGCTGCACGCAATCGAATCGCCGGTCCGGATCCACATCCGCCTCATAGTCCACGTCCGTCCGGTCGAACCCGAACAGCTGCAGGAACTCGTGCTTGTAGCCGGCGTAGTCGGTGATCTGGCGCAGGTTCTCGGTGGTGACGGTGGGCCAGACGGTCTGGCAGGCGTCCTGCACCTCGTCGCGCAGTTCCCAGTCGTCCAGGCGCAGGCGGCCTTCGTCGTCGGTTTGCGGGGCGGCGCCGTCGGCGCGGTAGAGGCGGTCGTGGAACAGGCGGTTGGCCTGTTCGATCGGGCCTTCGTGGATGCCTTGCTCCTTCATGATCTTGAAGGCGATGGAGACGTACAGCGGAATCACCGGAATGGCTGCGCTGGCCTGGGTGACCACGGACTTCATCACGCCGACATAGGCGTCCAGGCCGGGATGGCGGGCGCGCAGTTGCGCGGCGGTGTTGTCCAGGTGCTGCTTGGCCTGGCCCAGGGTGCCGTGCCAGTACATCGGCCAGGTGATCTCGGTACCGATGTAGCTGTAGGCGATGGTCTTGGCGTGTTCGGCGAGCACGCCGGCGTCGCTCAGCGCATCGATCCACAGCGCCCAGTCCTCGCCGCCCATCACGGTGACGGTGTCCTTGATCTCCTGCTCGGTGGCTGGCTCGACAGTGGCCTCGATGACCACGTCCTTGTTGGTGTCGACCGAAGTGTTGTGGAACGGCTCGCCGATGGTCTTCAGCGCCGAGCGCACCAGCTCGCCGCTGTCAGGCAGCTTGCGCACCGGCGAGGCCAGCGAGTAGACCACCAGATCGATCGGGCCGCCCATCTCGTTCTTGATGATCTCGATCGCCTTGGCGCGGGTTTCGTGGGCGAACGCATCGCCGTTGATCGATTTGGCGATCAGGCCGGCCTGCTTGGCGGCTTGGTCGAACGCGGCGGCGTTATACCAGCCGGCGGTGCCGGGCTTCTCCGGGGTGCTCGGCTTTTCGAAGAACACGCCGAGCGTGGCCGCCCCGTAGCCGAAGGCGGCGGTGATGCGTGATGCCAGGCCATAGCCGGTGGATGCGCCGATCACCAGCACGCGCTTGGGTCCCTTGGCGGCATCATGGCCGGCGGCCTGGGTGACCGCGATCTGGTCGAGCACGTTGCGCTCGCAACCGACCGGGTGGGCGGTGACACAGATGAATCCACGTACTTTGGGCTTGATGATCACTCGATGGCTCTCGCAGCGGTTGGTCAATGCGACATCTTAACCAAGCCGGGCGCACATGCGCTGCCGTAGGGAGCCTGGCTGCCGGACCCGAGGGCAGGCGCAAGCGGTAGGGTGAGCTTCAGCCCACCAGGGCAACGGAGCGACAACGCCGGAAGGCCGGAACAAGCGAAAAGCTGGTGGGCTGAAGCCCACCCTACCGGGCGTCGCGGTGCGGATGGGCCCTTGGCCGGGTGAGCCGGACGCAGGGTGGCGCGCGGGGCTAGTCGGCGCCGTCGGATCCGTTGATGGCCGGTGGCAGCACATGGCTGGCGTCGAAGTGGCAGGCGAAGGTGGAGCCCTTGCCTGGGGCGCTGTCGATGGTCAGCCGGGCGTGGTGCAGGTTCAGCGCGTGCTTGACGATGGCCAGGCCCAGGCCGGTGCCACCGGTATCGCGGGAGCGGCTGGAAGAGACACGGTAGAAGCGTTCGGTGAGTCGTTGCAGGTGCGGGGCGGCGATGCCGAAGCCGGTGTCGCGCACCGAGTAGACCGCGCCCTCGCCTTCGCGCCGCCAGGCGATGGTGATGCTGCCGCCGTTGGGCGTGTAGCGCACCGCGTTGCTGACCAGGTTGGACATGGCGCTGTACAGTTCCTTGGTCGAGCCGAGCAGATCGAGGTCGGTGTCCACCTGCAGCACGATGCGGTGGCGGCCCTTGCTCAGTGCCTCGGCCTCCTTGCGCAGGGTGGCCAGCAGCGGCGCCATCAGCACGCGCTCGGGGGTGGTGCTGGTCTGGTTTTCCAGCCGGGAGAGCGTCAGCAGGTCCTCCACGATCTGGCCCATGCGGCGCGATTGGGCGCGCATCTCATCCAGCATCGGCGCCAGCTCGGGCACGTCTTCGGGATCGAGCAATTCCAGGTAGCCGTGGATCACGGTCAGTGGCGTGCGCAGCTCGTGCGACACGTTGGCGACGAAGTCGCGGCGCACCTGCTCGAGCTTGGCCAGGTAGCTGATGTCGCGGCCAAGCATCAGGCGCTGGTGCTTGCCGAAGGGCATCAGGCTGACATCCAGGCGGCTGTCCGGATGGCCGGGCGCAATGACGTCATGCAGTGTTTCGCGTGCTCCGGCTTCCAGCCAGGCGACCAGCGGCGAGTCGGGCAGAAGCGCGGGCAGCGGCTTGCCCCGGTCCTGTGGGCGCCGCAGGCCGAGCAGCAGTTCGGCGGCGTGGTTGAACCAGCGCACGCGCTGGCTGTCGTCCAGCAGCACAACGGCATCGGGCAGGTTGCCCGCGGCCAGGCGCAGGTCGCGCAGGCTCGCCGCGAGACGGCGGGATCGGGTCATGAACGGGCTGGCGTGGGCCGGGGCGGGAGCGGCCTTCGCGGACATCTTCACCCGCCATCGATGACTGCCCGGCGACAGCAGGAAGACAATTTCCGCCACGGCGACCAGCGCCACGCCGAGCGTACCGCGACCGGCCAGCCAGCCGGCCAACCCGCCCAGCAGCAAACCGGTGAACAGCAACGCGGGCAGGTGTCCACGCGCGCGGCGACGGGGGAGGCGGGGGCATCGATCGGTCCGTGGCTGGCCGGTGGCTTATTCGCCGAGTTTGCGCAGTTCCGGGTTGGAGGTGAAGTCGCGCTTGGTGCGCTGCTTGTTGAGCGGCTCGCCGTGGACCTGGAACCACACGTTCTCGGCGATGTTGGTGGCGTGGTCGCCGATGCGCTCGATGTTCTTGGCCATGAACAGCAGATGCGTGCATGGCGTGATGTTGCGCGGATCTTCCATCATGTAGGTGAGCAACTGGCGGAAGTAGCCGGTATAGGCCTCGTCCAGGTCGGCGTCGTCCTTCCATACCTGGTAGGCGTCCTCGGCATTCTGGTCGTTGTAGGCACGCAGTACCGCGCGCACCTCGGCGGCGGCCAGTTTGGCCAGGTGGGCCAGGCCTTCGGTGGGGGCCACCGGGGCCATCATCGACAGCGGGATCGAGCGCTTGGCCACGTTGGCGGCATAGTCGCCGATGCGTTCGATGTCGGCGGCAATGCGCAGCGCGGCGAACACGTTGCGCAGGTCACCGGCCATCGGCGCGCGCAGCGCCAGCAGGCGGACCACGTCGTGGCTGACTTCCTGCTCGAGCTGGTCGATCGCGTCGTCGTTCTCCACCACCCGCAGCGCGGCGCGTTCGTCACGGCGGCCGATCACGTCGATGGCTGACTCCAACTGGCCGACGGAAAGCTCGCCCATGCGCACGATCTCGCCAGTGAGGCGGGCCAGCTCGCTGTCGTAGCTCTTGATGATGTGGTCTGCGGAGGTGGTCATGGCGGTGCCTTGTGCTAGTTCCCTTCTTCCCGGGGGAGAAGGTGCCCGAAGGGCGGATGAGGGTGCGGGTGGAGCGAAGAGTGCGGCATGGCCGAACCCTCTCGCCGAACCCCTCTCACCCGCAACGGGACTCCCAAAAGCGGTCGTCGCCGGGAGAGGGGCCTTCAAGTATTAGCCGAACCGGCCGGTGATGTAGTCCTCGGTCTGCTTCTTGCCTGGCTTGGTGAAGATCTTCTCGGTCTGGTCGAACTCGATCAGCTCACCCAGGTACATGAAGGCAGTCTGGTCGGAGCAGCGCGCGGCCTGCTGCATGTTGTGGGTGACGATGACGATGGTGAACTGCGCCTTGAGCTCTTCCACCAGCTGCTCGATGCGGCCGGTGGCGATCGGGTCCAGTGCCGAGGTCGGCTCGTCCAGCAGCAGCACCTCCGGCTTCAGCGCGATCGCGCGGGCTATGCACAGGCGCTGCTGCTGGCCGCCGGACAGGCCCAGCGCGTTCTGCTTGAGCTTGTCCTTGACCTCGTCCCACAGCGCGGCGCTGCGCAGCGCCTGCTCGACCCGGCTTTCCATCTCGCTGCGCGAGAGCTTCTCGTGGTGGCGGATGCCATAGGCGACGTTCTCGAAGATGGTCATCGGGAACGGCACCGGCTTCTGGAACACCATGCCGACCTTGCCGCGCAACCGGTTCATCGAATAGCCAGGGGAGAGAACGTTTTCGCCGTCGAGCAGGATCTCGCCCTTGGCCTCCAGCTTCGGGTAGATCGCATAGATGCGGTTGAAGATGCGCAGCAGGGTCGACTTGCCGCAACCGGAGGGCCCGATGATCGCGGTTACCTGCTTTTCCGGGATGTCCATGCTGATGCCCTTGAGCGCATGGAAGCCGTTGTAATAGAAGTGCAGGTCGCGCACCCGGATCTTCGGTGGCGCGGCCGGCGCGGCCACGGTCTGCGCCAGTGGGGCGGCGTGGGCGAATTCAGTCATGGGACACCTTGGTGCGGGAAAGGACCAGCCGCGAGGCCAGGCTCAGCAGCAACACGAACATGGTGACCACGAAGGCGCCGGCCCAGGCCAGCGCGTGCATCGTGTCGCCCGGATCGTTGGCGTACTGGTAGATGATCTGCGGCAGGCTGGACATCTTGTCCATCGGGTCGAGGGTCATGAAGTTGTTGCCGAAGGCGGTGAAAAGCAGCGGCGCGGTTTCGCCACTGATGCGGGCCAGCGCCAGCAGCACGCCGGTGATGATGCCCGAACGCGCGGCCCGGATCAGGATCTGCAGGGTCAGCTTCCACTGCGGCACGCCCAGCGACAGCGCCGCCTCGCGCAGCGTGGAGGGCACCAGCCGCAGCATCTCGTCGGTGGTGCGCACGATCACCGGCAGCGCGATCAGCCCCAGCGCCACGCCACCGGCGAAGCCGGAAAAGGTGGTGTCGCCGTGGGTCAGCGCGGTGCTGGGCAGCACCACGATGGTGTAGACGAACAGGCCCATCACGATCGACGGCGCCGACAGCAGGATGTCGTTGAGGAAGCGGATCGCCTCGCCCATGCGGGTCTTGTTGGCGTACTCGGCCAGCCAGGTGCCGGCCAGCACGCCGATCGGCGTGGCGATGGCGATACCGATGAAGTTGATCACCAGGCTGCCGACCATCGCGTTGGCCAGGCCACCCTGGTCACCGTATGCGGTGATCTTGGTGAACAGCTTCAGGTCCAGCGCGCTGATGCCCTGGCGCAGCGTCTCCCACAGGATCCAGCCCAGGAAGCCCAGTCCGATCAGCGTGGCGACCGCGCTCAGGCCCATCGCCAGCCAGTTGGTCAGACGCCGACGGAAATAGTGCAGGTCCATCAGCTGCCCTCCCGCTTGGCCAGCCGGCTGAGCATCACCCGGGCGATCAGCAGCACGATGAAGGTCACCACGAACAGCAGGAAGGCCAACGCCATCAGCGCGGACTTCTGCAGGCCCACCGCTTCGCTGAACTGGTTGGCGATGGTGGAGGCGATCGAGGCACCCGGGTCCAGCAGGGATGCGGACAGGTCCATCGCGTTGCCCAGCACGAAGGTCACCGCCATGGTTTCGCCCAGCGCGCGGCCCAGTCCCAGGAAGATGCCGCCGATCACCGCGGAGCGGGTATACGGCAGCACGATGTCCCAGGAGACTTCCCAGGTGGTCGAGCCCAGCGCATAGGCAGACTCTTTCAGCCGCGTGGGCACGGTCTGGAACACCTCGCGCATGACCGAGGAGATGAACGGGATGATCATGATCGCCAGCACGATGCCGGCGGTCAGGATGCTGGCGCCGAACGGGTAGCTGCTGTCGAACATCCTGCCGATGAAGGGCACGTGCTGGGCCACCCACGAAGGGTTGCCGTCGTCCGGGTTGGCGCCCAGGTAGGTGGTCAGCCAGGGCTTGATGTGTGCGGAGAAGAACGGCGCGAAGATGAAAAGGCCCCACATGCCGTAGATGATCGAGGGAATGCCCGCCAGCAGCTCGATCGCCGAGCCGACCGGCGTGCGCATCCAGGCCGGCGCCACCTCGGACAGGTACAGGGCGACGCCGAAGCTGATCGGCACCGCGATGACCAGCGCGATCAGCGAGGTGGCCAGCGTGCCGTACACCGGCACCAGCGCGCCGTAGACGTCGTTGCTCGGGTCCCAGGCCGTGCTGACCAGGAAATGCCAGCCGAAGGTGCTGAACGCCTCGCGTCCGCCCCACAGGGTGGCACCGGCGGCGCCCAGCAGCGAGGCCAGCACCAGCAGCGCGCAGGCCTTCAGCAGCCAGCGGAAATGGCGGTCGTGGCGGGCATCGCGGCGGCTGCGTTGTTCCTCGGTGTCGAGCGCCGAGAGAGCTACGGGCTGGCTGGACATAAAGACCTTGGATCCTGGGTGAATCAACAGGCGCACCGGCTTGCCGCCTGCAACGGAAAAGCCGCCCCGGTCACGGGGCGGCGGTTCGACCGCAGCATTCTAGCTGCCGCCGTCCGGCCAAGCCGGACGGCGATTATCGACGATCAGGTTGGATCAATGCTGGAAGTCCGAGGCCCAGTAGGCTTCGATCTGCTTGACCAGCGAATCGGGCAGGGCCACGTAGTCGAGCGAAGCAGCCTGGCTCTGGCCGTTCTCCAGCGACCACTTGAAGAAGTCGAACGCCACCTTGGTGTGCTCGGCGTTCTTGGGCTTCTTGTACATGATCGCCCAGGTCGTGGCGGTGATCGGCCAGGCCTTTTCGCCCGGGGCGTTGGTCATGATCAGGTTGAAGTCCTTGGCATGGGTCCAGTCCGCGGTAGCGGCGGCGGCAGCGAAGGTCTCCGCGCTGGGCTGCACGAAGTTGCCGGCGGCGTTCTTCATGTCGACCCAGGCCAGCTTGTTCTTCATCGCGTAGGCGTATTCGACGTAACCGATCGAACCCTTGATCTGGCGCACGTACTGCGACACGCCCTCGTTGCCCTTGCCACCCACGCCGGTCGGCCAATCCACGGCGGTACCGAACTTGACCTTGGAGGCCCACTGCGGGCTGACCTTGGTCAGGTAGTTGGTGAAGTTGTAGCTGGTGCCCGAACCGTCGGAGCGATGCACCACGGTGATCTTGCCGGCCGGCAGCTGCATGCCGCTGTTCAGCGCGGCGATCTTCGGGTCGTTCCAGTTCTTGATGTTGCCCAGGAAGATGTCGGCCAGGGTGGCGCCGTCAAGCTTGATCTGGTCGGCGCTGACGCCCTTGATGTTGACCACCGGCACGATGCCGCCGACCACGAGCGGGAACTGGCCCAGGCCGAACTTCTTCAGGTCCTCGGGGCTCAGCGGGGCGTCGGAGGCGCCAAAGTCGATGGTGCCGGCCTTGATCTGCGCGATGCCCGCGCCCGAGCCGACCGACTGGTAGTTCAGCTGGTTGCCGGTCTTTTCCGCATACGCGGCCGACCACTTGGTGACGACCGGGTAGACGAAGCTGGAACCGGCGCCGGTGATGTCGGTGGCCTGCGCGGACATGCCGAACAGCGAGGCGGCGGCGACTACGGCGGTCGTACCGATGCGAGACAGAAGAGTGGTGTTCAACACGGTGGCTCCTTTGGGAAAGTAAGCGTTCGCGGGGTTGGCCCGCCTTGGCCTATTTCACTTGTCGGGTGTTGCAATGAGATGAGTTGAATGTTTCAGCAAGATGACAGTGGGTAGGGAAGGCCCCCGGATGGGGTGGGTCCGCGGGCCGCTTCAATGGCGCCAGGCCGGGGTTGTGAGGGTCCGGCGGCGGTCCGAAGTTGTCATCCAGGCGAGCGGAAACCGGAGCGGTCCCGGGACCTTCAGGGCGCGGCGGTGAGCTGCAGCTCGCCAAGAAGCAACCGGCCCGCAGGATGGACGAGGGTGGGCGAGGTGGGCGTAGGGTGGACGTAGGGTGGGCGTAGGGTGGGCTTCAGCCCACCAGAGCCGAACAGCCGAAAAGCCGAAAAGCCGAAAAGCCGAAAAGCCGAAAAGCCGAAAAGCCGAAAAGCCGAAAAGCCGGCGGGCTCAAGCCCACCCTGCCGACGCTCCGCTCCGGGGGTCATCGCAGGTGTGATCGGTGGCGTTTCAGATGCTTGCGGAGAAGCGGTAACCCGAACCACGCACGGTCTGCACCAGGCCGTCCAGTTGCCACGGCTCCAGGGTCTTGCGCAGGCGGCGGATGTGCACGTCGACGGTGCGCTCTTCGACGTAGACGCTGCCACCCCAGACGTGGTCGAGCAGCTGCGCACGCGAGTAGACCCGCTCGGGGTGGGTCATGAAGAAGTACAGCAGGCGGTATTCGGTCGGCCCGATCGCCACCGGATCGTCATTGGCGAACAGCCGGTGCGCCGGACCGTCGATGCGCAAGCCGCCGACCTCGACCACGCCGGACCCGTCATCGCCATGGCTGCGCCGCAGCACCGCCTTGATCCGGGCGACCAGCTCGCGGGTGGAGAACGGCTTGACCACGTAGTCGTCGATGCCCGCCTCCAGGCCGTTGACACGGTCCATCTCGTCGCCGCGAGCGGTCAGCATGATGATCGGTATCTCGCGACTGAGCTCTTCCCGGCGCAGGCGGCGGGCCAGTTCCAGGCCGCTCATGCCAGGCAGCATCCAATCCAGCAGGATCAGGTCGGGCACCTGCTCGGCGATGGCCAGCTGGGCCGCCCGCGCATCGGCGGCCTGGGCCACATCCATGTCGGCCTTGCGCAGGGCGAAGGCCACCATGTCGCGGATCGATGCTTCGTCTTCGACGATCAGGATGCGCTTGTGCACGTGGCAGGGTGCTCGTGGTTATGACGCAGGCATTTCAACGGCCCTATGTTACGGCGCAATGACAATGGTGCCAGTGCTGCTGGAATGGTCGCCTCCGGGCAAGACACCGCATCCGTTGCGCTGTGTCCGCGGTGTGACGATCAGCGTGCGTCGATGCCCAGGCACAGTCGTCCGGCGCAGGCCTCGCCGGCAGGGCGCAAGCCGCTGCCGGGGACTGGCTGGCTGCGGCCGTCAGGGTTGTCCTCGGTGTTCACCTTGCGCTTGCGCAGCTCCAGCACCAGCGGGGTCAGTTCGGCGATGCGCGCCTGGATCCGTGCACGGGCGTAGTAGTCCAGGTCGTCCCGCGCCAGCAGGCGCTTGAGCTGCTCCAGGGCGTCGAACGGGCGCCCCGAAAGATAGCTGGCGTCGGCATAGGCCTCGCCGGCGCGCACGCTGTCACCGGCCTTTTCGCTGGCGCGGGCGTAGGTGCGGTAGATCTCCGGCTCGTCGGCCTCGTTCAGCAGCGGGCGCAGCAGGCTGGCCGCGCGTCGGGATTGCGCGGGGTCGTCGGTGGCGATCAGCGCCTTGCCGTAGGCCAGTGCCACGGCGCGATCGCGCGGTGATTGCTCATGCAGCCGGGCGTATAGCGCCAATGCCTGTGCCCGTTGCCCTGCCTGCCAGCGGGCATCGGCCAGCGCCAGTTGCACGATCGGGTCGTCCGGCTGGCGGGTCAGCAGTGGCTCGAGTTGGCCGATCGCCTCTTCACCCCGCCCGCTGCGGGTCAGCGCCAGCGCGTAGCCGTAGCGGTTGGAGGGGGTGTCGAAGGCCGGGTGCGCGTGCAGGTTGGCCCCGTAATACAAGGCCAACTTCACCGCGTCGCCGGAGAGTACCCGCACGCGTTCGCGGATCTGCGCGTAGCGCGCGTTGTCCGCGGCGTCGGTGTCCGTGGGCAGCAGCGCGGCCGGGTTCTTCACGAACGGAATCGGGGCGGTGCTCTTTTCCCACTGCGCCAGGTCTTGCGCGGTGGCGTGGGGGCGCAGCTTCTGCTGGGCGGCCAGCGCATCGGCACGCGACTTTGCGTCGCTGATGCGCGAGAGCGTCACCGGATGGGTCTGCAGCAGCTCGGGTACGTCTTTTTCCCCGGCGCCGGTGCGCAGGGTGTCCTGCATTCGCTGGAAAAAACCCGCCATGGCGTGCGGGTCGAAGCCGGCATGAGCCAGCGTCTCGATGCCCACCCGGTCGGCTTCGATCTCGTCCTTGCGGGTAAAGTTGATCGATTTCTGCGCGATCATCCCTTGCCCGGCAGCCAGCACCGCCATGCTGGAGTCGCCACTGTGGCCGCCGGCGCCCGCGGCAACTGCGCCAAGCAGCACCAGCGCCATCAACGGCGCGTTCTTCTTCGACTCCTCGAACGCCCGTTGCAGATGACTCTGGGTGATATGGCCGATCTCGTGGGCGATCACCCCCGCCAGTTCACTCTGGTCGCGGGTCAGGGTGATCAGTCCCGAGTTGACGGCGATATAGCCGCCCGGCGCCGCGAAGGCATTGATCTGGTTGTCCTTGACGACGAAAAAGGCGAAGTGTTCCTTCGGCTTGTCGCTGCCGGCCACCAGGCGGTAGCCCAGGTCGTTGATGTAATCGTCGACCAGCGCGTCGTCCACCACCATGTCCATGGCACGCATCTCGTGCAGCATGGACGCGCCGTAACTGCGCGCTTCCTGCGGGGTCAGCAGCGCGTTGGCCGAGCTGCCCAGGTCCGGCAGTTGCAGCTCCTGCTGGGCACGCGCGCCAAACGCCAGGCTGGCGGTGACCAGCACGGTCAGAAGACGGGGGGCGAGGCGTGCAGGAGCCATGGGCATAGACCGGCGACAATAGCACTGTGACCGCTTCGAGCGGCCGGGGTTCACCGCCTTTCCCGCGCTTGCACCCGCGGCGCGGCGCCCCCACCTAGCAGGATTCACTTCCCGCGGCGGTGGTTGGCCCACCGGCGTGGGCGACAATCCGCCGCTTACGGCCCTTTGGCATGGGCCATACACTAAAGCATTGTCTGGAGGCCCTCATGGCAGCGAAGATCGAGATCTATTCCACCGCGGTGTGCCCGTATTGCATTGCCGCGAAGAATCTCCTCAAGTCCAAGGGGCTGGAGTGGACCGAAACCCGGATCGATACCGATCCGGTCAGCCGCGACGCCATGCTCGAGCGCAGCGGCGGCCGTCGCACGGTGCCGCAGATCTTCGTCAACGAGCAGCACGTGGGCGGCTACGACGACCTGGTGGCCGCCGACCGCAGCGGCAAGCTGGCCCAGCTGCTGGAGCAAACCGCATGAGCGACGGCGCCGGGCAGGGCAAGGACAAGCTGGCCGAGTTCACCGCGTTCCGCCAGCGCATGAACGAGCGGATCCTGGCCGAGGACAACCAGGTGGTGCGGCGCTTCTTCGCGCTGGACACGCAGACCTACAAGGCCGGCGCGCTGGACGTGAAAACCAAGGAATTGCTGGGCCTGGTGGCCTCCATGGTGTTGCGCTGCGACGACTGCATCAGCTACCACGTGGCGCAATGCAAGCAGGCCGGGGTCAGCCGCGAGGAGTTCTTCGAGACCTTCAGTGTCGGGCTGGTCGTGGGCGGCTCGATCGTGATTCCGCATCTGCGTCGTGCGGTCGATTTCCTGGACCAGCTTGAGGCTGGCCAGGGTGAGCAGGGGGCTTGCGCCGACCACGGCTGAGCCCGGCCGCTGGCGTCCCGATCTTGGCAGCGTGCGGTTTTCTGCAATGCTGGATACGGTTATTTGCAACACGGCCAGGCCGCTCCGGTCTGGCCGCTACCGGCCCGATCGGCGATAATCAGTCACTTGGCACGCGCCGATCCCCCGGCAGCGCAGCCCGCGCCTGACCGCGCCACGCCCCGCATCCAGTTTCAGGAGATTCCCCATGAGCAAGTCCATCGTCGTGATTCCGGGTGACGGAATCGGCCCGGAAATCATGCGCGCCACCCTGCGCGTGCTCGATGCTCTGGACTGCGGGCTCTCCTACGAGTTCGCCGATGCGGGCATGGTGGCGATGGAGAAGCACGGCGACCTGCTTCCCAGGGAGACGCTCGATCGCATCGCCGAGCACAAGGTGGCGCTGAAGGGTCCGCTGACCACGCCCATCGGCGGCGGCTTCACCTCGATCAACGTGACCCTGCGCAGGCATTTCGACCTGTACGCCAATGTGCGCCCGGCGGTGACCTTCCCCGGCACCAAGTCGCGCTACGAGCACATCGACATCATCACGGTGCGCGAGAACACCGAGGGCGCCTACCTGGCCGAGGGGCAGACCCTGTCCGAGGACGGGGAAACCGCCACCTCGATCATCCGCAACACCCGCAAGGGCAGCAGCCGGATCGTGCGCTACGCCTTCGAGATGGCGGTGAAGAAGGGCCGCAAGAAGATCACCGCGGTGCACAAGGCCAACATCATGAAGACCAGCTCCGGGCTGTTCCTCAACGTGGCCCGCGAGATCGCCAAGGAATACCCGCAGATCGAGTTCAACGAGATGATCGTGGACAACACCTGCATGCAGCTGGTGATGCGTCCGGAACAGTTCGACGTGATCGTCACCACCAACCTGTTCGGCGACATCATTTCCGACCTGTGCGCCGGCCTGGTCGGTGGCCTGGGACTGGCTCCGGGCGACAACATCGGCGAGCACGCGGCGATCTTCGAGGCGGTGCACGGCTCGGCCCCGGACATCGCCGGCAAGGGCATCGCCAACCCGTGCGCCCTGCTGCTGGCGGCGGCCGACATGCTCGACCACCTGGGCATGGTGGACAAGGGCACCCGCCTGCGCCAGGCGATCCGCGAGACCATGGCCAACGACCACGACCAGGTCACGCCGGACCTGGGTGGCAAAGGCAGCACCGAGAGCTTTGGTGAAGCGATCGCGCGCCGCGTCCAGAGCTGAACCTGGCGCTCTGCGAAAGGCCGTGCGGCGGAAGCCACGCGGCTTTTTTGTGCGGGTCGGGCCTGGGCTGCCCCACTACCGGCGGCGTTGATCGATCCCTACGCGCGTCTGCCCGGGCGCCGGAAAATGGTTTGCCAGCGCTTGATCGGCGGCAGCGCAATACCTGCGAGTGCGAGCACCTCCTCGCACGGCGTTTCGGCCAGCTCCGCCGCCGAGAGGCCGGAGGCGGCCATGGCCCGGTCTGCAATGTAGACGCCGGCACGGTAGCCGACCCAGTAGCGGCCATCCGGGTGCGCGAACATCCATTTGCCGTAGGGCACGTAGACCGGCAGCGGCAGCAGTTCGTCCACCCAGTCGCGCACCTCGTCGGGGTAGCGGGTCCAGGGTGATGCATGGCCCGCCGCGTCGCGTTCGAATGCACTGGCCAGCCCTTCGTGGACCACCCCGTCAATAAAGCGCTTTCTCCGCGTCCCACCCCGGCGCACCCAGCCGCGAACCATGTGGTGGCACTCGTGGAACAGCGCGGGGCGCAGGTGCGTCCGGATCAGCGCGGCGCTTCCCGAGCCGTGGCTCGGGTCCACGGTGAAGGTCAATGAGCGGGTCGTTCCGGCCCGCGCACCGATACCCAACTGTGGGATGACGCGTCCGCGGGTGGTCACCCTTACGTGCACTACATCGGCCAGCGCCGGAAGCAGCGTGCGTAGTTCGCCGGCAACGTCGGCGCAGATGCTTTCGACCATGGTGCGGTCGGCCGCCGACAACTGGCCGTTGCGGTCCCTGAATTCCACTTGAAACATCCTGTTCCCTCTCCAGTTCTGGAGGCTGTGGCGCTCCTGTACGCGCAAGCCGGGTTCGGCCGCCGGCAAATCCGGACCTCGCTCAGCCGAAGAAGGGCCAGGGCGCCAGGAAAATCAGCCAGATCAGCAGCAGCATGCCGGCATACTTCAACGCCCGGAACAGCCGCGGATGCTTCTTCTTGAACGCCCGGTTGCGCTCGCGGCTGCGCTGGTTGAGCGCGAACATACGGTTGACGAAGCCGGTTTTCTCTTCGGGCGATTCGGTGTTGGGCGAGGCGGTGATCTTGCCCATGAACGCGCCCACGCGCTGGTTGATTGCGTGCATCCAGCGGGTACGCAGCGGGCGTTCCACGTCGGCGAACAGGATCACCCGGGTCTGGTCGGTCTTGTTCTCGGCCCAATGCACGTAGGTCTCGTCGAACACCACGTCCTTGCCGTCGCCCCACACGTGGACCTGGCCGTCGACGAAGATGCGGCAATCTTCCGAGTTCGGCGTGATCAGCCCCAGGTGGTAGCGCAGCGAGCCGGCAAACGGGTCGCGGTGCGGATTGAGCTTGCTGCCCGGCGGCAGTAGCGCGAACATCGCCGCCTTTACGCTCGGGATGGCCTTCAGCAGGGCCACGGTTTGCGGGCAAAGGGTTTCAGCCGAGGCCAGCGGCTCGCCGTACCACTTCAGGTAGAAGCGCTTCCAGCCCTGCTTGAAGAAGCTGTTGAAGCTGGCGTCGTTGTGCTTTTCGGCCGAGCGGATGTAGCCCTCGTCGAACAGGTGCAGCGCCTCGGCCCGAATGGTCTGCCAGTTCGCCTGCAGCAGGTCCAGCTGCGGAAACCCGCTGCGCTCCAGGATCGGCCGCGCCGGTACCGCCGAGAACGCGTACATCAGCAGGTTGTACGGGGCGAAGATCGCCGAGTGGTCGACCAGCTGGCGGTCAAAGCGCAACCTCGCCCGCCCGCGCAGGTGTACCAGCAGCACGCAGCCGCTGAACAGCAGCAGCAACAGCAACAGCAAAAGGCGCGGGGCGAGAATCATGGGATCGAAGCCGGCGATGACAGGCTTCCATTCTACGCCTGTGTGTTATGGCCGCGCCTGCCCAGCAACCGCGCGTAGGGTGGGCTTCAGCCCACCAGCTTTTGGCTTTTGGCTTTTGGCTTTTTGGGCTTTAGGTTTTTGGCATTGCGCTTTTTCGCGTTGCTGGCTTGGTGGGCTGAAGCCCACCCTACCCCTGGGTGACGACGTGGCGGAGCGCGCGGCCAGCCTGGGGCAACGCGCGCTACGCTTTTTCCGGTCCCCGCTTCGCCCTACAACGCCTCGGAGGCAAAATCCGCCAGTCGCGAGCGCTCGCCGCGACGCAGCGTGACGTGCGCCGAATGCTCCCAGTCCTTGAAGCGGTCCACCGCGTAGGTCAGGCCCGAGGTGGTCTCGGTCAGGTAGGGCGTATCGATCTGCTCGACGTTGCCCAGGCAGACGATCTTGGTGCCGGGGCCGGCGCGGGTGATCAGGGTCTTCATCTGCTTGGAGGTGAGGTTCTGCGCCTCGTCGATGATCAGGTAGCGGTTCAGGAAGGTGCGCCCGCGCATGAAGTTCAGCGAGCGGATCTTGATGCGCGAGGCGAGCAGGTCGTTGGTGGCCGCGCGGCCCCAGCAGCCGCCTTCCTCCGGATTGGCCAGCACTTCCAGGTTGTCGGTCAGCGCGCCCATCCACGGCGTCATCTTCTCTTCCTCGGTGCCGGGCAGGAAGCCGATGTCCTCGCCCACCGAGACCGTGGCGCGGGTCATGATGATCTCGCGATAGCGCTGCTGGTCCATCACCTGGGCCAGGCCGGCGGCCAGCGCCAGCAGGGTCTTGCCGGTGCCGGCGGTGCCGAGCAGGGTGATGAAGTCGATCTCCGGGTCCATCAACGCGTTGAGCGCGAAGTTCTGCTCGCGGTTGCGCGCGGCGATGCCCCATACACTGTGGTTGGGGTGGCTGTGATCGTCCAGCAGCGACAGGGTCGCCTCGGTCTCGTCCACCTGCAGCACGCGCAGCTCCACCCCGTTGTCGCCGGGCAGGAACAGGCACTGGTTGGGATGCCAGTCTTCGTTCTCGTGACGGCGGACCTTGTAGAACGTGCGCCCGCGCTCGGTCCACGAACGCACTTCCGGGTGGCGTTCCCAGAAGTCCTCCTCCAGTTCGGTGGAGCCGGTGTACAGCAGCGCGAAATCGTCCAGCGCGCGGTCGTTCTCGTAGTCTTCCGCCTGCAGGCCATGGATCTTGGCCTTGATCCGCAGGTTGATGTCCTTGGTGACCAGGACCACCTGGCGCTCCGGATGCTGCTCGCGCAGATCGATCACCGCAGCCAGGATCTGGTTGTCGGCCTTGCCCTTGCCGTTGACGATCTGCTGCTGGAAGTACAGCCGGCCCACCGCGCCGCCGCGCTTGAGGTTGAGCCCCTGGGGGTTGTCCAGCGATACGCCCTCGGAGATGCCGTGTCCGTTACCGCGAATAATCAGCTCGTTGAGGAAGCGACTGACCTGGCGGGCGTTGCGCGAGACCTCGGATGGCCCTTTCTTCTTTTCGTCCAGTTCCTCCAGCACCGTCATCGGGATGAACACGTCGTGTTCCTCGAAGCGGAACAGCGAGGTGGGGTCATGCAGCAGCACGTTGGTGTCCAGGGCGTAGATGCGCTTGCTTCGGGTCATGCGGAAGAGTCCTCGCTGGTGGTGGATGGACGGGCAGGTTGTCTACCGCCGGCGCCGCGGAGAGGCGTCGGCAGGGTGGCGTGTGACCGGTGAAGCCGGGGTTTCGGCATCAGCCGGCCGGAATGGCGTCGAGCACGGCCTGGGCGTGGCCTGCGACCTTCACCCCGCGCCATTCGCGCGCGAGGTTGCCGTCGGGGTCGATCAGGAAGGTACTGCGCACCACGCCCATGTGGCGCTTTCCATAGAGGACTTTTTCGTGGATCACGTCAAAGGTCTTGCACCAGCGCTCGTCCGGGTCGGAGACCAGCGGAAACGGCAGTTCCTGCTTGGCGGCGAAGTTGGCGTGGGACTTGACCGAGTCGCGCGAAACGCCGATGACCCGCGCATTGCGCTTGGCGAAAGAGGCGTTCAGATCGCGGAAATCCTGGGCTTCGGTGGTGCAGCCGGGCGTGTTGTCCTTGGGATAGAAGTACACCACCACCCATTGGCCCTTGAAGTCGTCCAGCGACAGCGGGTCGCCATCGCCGGTGGTGGCGGTGAGGGAAGGAAGCGGTTTGCCGATCTCGGGCATGATTTCTCCATGAGGTCGTTCACAGCGTGACGCCGCCGGCATGCCGGCGGCGGCGTCAGCGGTGGTGAGGGTGATCAGGGCGGACGCCAAGGGAACAAGCGCATGCAACGCGGGGCAGGAACTGCGAGCTGGGCGTGCGACGGGCTGCATGGCACCTCTGGCGACGTACCGGTCCGGCCGCGAGCGGGTCGGATCGTGCGTTGAGCCAAAGACTAGCGTGTCTTTGAAGCCGGCGAACAGTCCTTGCCAGCCGGGCGCGATCGCGCGATGCTCAGAACTTGACCGGATCCATGATGGCGTCCAGGTTCAGCCCGTCGCACAGCTCCAGGAAATCGTCACGCAAGGTGGCCAGGTGGAGCGACGAGGGAATGCCGATGGTGATCTGCGCCTGGAACATGTCCGCGCCGGTCTGCATTGCCTGGTAGCGCAGCGAGTTCAGCTGCTCCACGCGGATGTCGTGGCGGCTGAAGAACTCAACCACCTTGACCAGGATCCCCGTGCCGGTCGGCGGCGATCACCTCGACCAGGTAGGGCAGCAGGTTGCCGGTAGGTGCGCGCGGCTCGGTACGGTAGTGCAGCAGCCGCAGGTCCTCGTCGCGGGCCAGCTTGGTCAGTGCCGTTTCCAGCTTGGCTACCGCGTCCCAAGCCCCGCTGGCCAGCAGCATCAGCGAGGTGTCGTTGCCGATGGTGGACACGCGCGCGTCGGCCAGGTTGCAGCCGGCGTCGGCGATCCGCTTGGCCAGCGACAGCAGCGGGGTGCGGGTCGCCGGGCCCAGCGCCTGGATCAACAACTGGTGGTCGGTGCCGGCACGCGCGGAGGTACGGTTCAAGGGGATCTACCTTGTGGCGGAGCCCGCTCATCTGCGCGCCGTGCGACGCGTTGAGCGGATCCGGCCAGCTTACTTGCCCGTCCGACGGAGCCGCAAGTAACATCCATCGCTTGCCCTTAAGCGGTACCGCCTGCCTTGAACATCCACGGAAGCATCTGCGCGCTGGTCACCCCGTTTGCAGCCGATGGCGCGCTGGATCTGCCGGCGTTTGGCCGGTTGATCGACTACCAGCTCGACGGCGGCACCCAGGCGGTCGTGGTCGCCGGTTCCACCGGTGAAGCGCACATGCTGCAGCATGACGAGTTCGACCGGCTGCTCTCCTTCGCGGTGGAGCGCATCGGCGGGCGTGTTCCGGTCATCGCCGGTACCGGCGAGGCGGGAACGGCCGGGACCGTCTCCGCCACGCGGCGGGCGCGGGAGCTGGGCGCCGACGCGGCACTGGTGGTCACTCCGTATTACGTGCGCCCGACCCAGGAGGGTATGCGCCGCCATTTCCTGGAGGTGGCCGAGCACGGCGGATTGCCGGTGCTGCTATACAACGTGCCCGGGCGTACCGGCTGCGACCTGTTGCCCGAGACCGTGGGCGCACTGCGCGAGCACCCGGCGATCGTCGGCATCAAGGAAGCGGTCGCCAGCGAGCAGCGCATTGGCGCCCTGGCGGAACTTGTGCGTTCGGATTTCGTCTATCTCTCCGGCGACGACGGCACCGCCGGCAAGGCGATGCTTGCCGGTGCCGCCGGCACCATCTCGGTGGTGGCCAATCTGGTGCCCGGCCCATTCCGGGCGCTGTGCAACGCGGCGGCCACCGGTGACAAAGCAGAGACGGCCCGCTGCCACGCGGCATTGCAACCGTTGCTGGAGGCGCTCGATTGCGCGCCGAACCCGATCCCGGTGAAGGCCGGGTTGCCGTTGCTGGGGCTGGGCCTGGCGCGTTTGCGGCTGCCGCTGGTGGAGCTGTCCGATGGTCCCGCTCTGGCACGGCTGCGCGAAACGCTGGCGGGTCTGGCATCCTTGGTGGCCGCGGCCTGACGCCGCTGCCCGATACTCTTACGGAATCCGATTACATGAAGAAATCCTCGCTCCTCGTCGCTCTGCCGGCCCTGGCTCTGTCCGGCCTGCTGCTCTCGGGCTGCGGCTTGTTCCGTTCCGAGAAGGCCTGGAAGCAAGCCCAGCAGGAGAGCCCGCTGGAGATTCCGCCGGGGCTGGATACGCCGCCTGCCAGCGCGGCGCTGATGATTCCGCCGCCCGGCGCGAACAATCCGACCGCCAACGGGGCCACCGCCGCCGTCGGTTCGCAGGGCGGCACCATTGCCGATGGCTTCGTGCTCGGCGGCAGTGCCGACAGCGTCTACCGTCGGGTGGGCCAGGCGCTGGAAAGCGGCGGCCTGGGCAACGTAATCGGTCACGACGATGCGGCGCACACCTATGTGGTCAGCGTGTCACCGGCCACGGCGGCGAAGAAGCGCGGCTTCTTCAGTCGGATGTTCCACAAGAAAGACGACAGCCCGGCCATCGGTCCGGCGTCGCGCCAGGTACAGATCAGCATCAATGGCAGCGGTGCCGACGCCAGCGAAGTCCGGGCGCAGGGCAATGCCGCGGCGGTGGCCAGGGTCGTGGACGGCCTGAAGTCGCGCCTGGGCGGCTGAAGCTCGGTACGATGCCAACATGAAAAACGCCGCCCTCGGGCGGCGTTTTTCGTGAAGCGGTTCTCTCTGCCGGTTCGCCCGCGCTCTGCGGCGAGATGGCCGCTCAGCGCTCGAGCAGGCCCAGCTTGTCGGGCTTGTCTTCCCAGTCCTTGGCGTCGGCGGGGGCGTCCTTGCGCTCGGTGATCACCGGCCAGTTCCTGGCCAGTTCCGCGTTCAGCGCCACGAACACTTCCTGGCCGGCCGGCACGTCGTCCTCGGGGTAGATCGCGTTGACCGGGCACTCGGGCTCGCACAGGGTGCAGTCGATGCATTCGTCCGGGTCGATCGCCAGGAAGTTGGGGCCTTCGTGAAAGGCGTCCACCGGGCACACTTCCACGCAGTCGGTGTACTTGCACTTGATGCAGTTGTCGATAACGACAAAGGTCATGGCGTGGCTTCAGTCGGCTTCATGGGGTACGCCAGACGGCTCCGTGGCGGGAAGAGGAGGCGGCTCTTATCAGGAGTGCGGCCATGGATGGCCGCTTTTAATCTCTCTGGGGGCGAAGACCACCAACCCAGCCACCAGCCATCCAGGAAACAGCAATCACGGATGATTGCACCGGTTGATGGCGCTCCCTACGAGACTCGAACTCGTGTTCCCGCCTTGAGAGGGCGGTGTCCTAGGCCACTAGACGAAGGGAGCGTATTGCTGCGAGGCGCGCTAGTATAGCGAAATTGTTTCGCCCGGCAATGCCTGTGCATGCGGAAATTTCGCTGCCGTCCGAAACAACCCGGCATCGCCACGGGCGATTGCATGGACCGGACGCTGGCGGACACGCCGCGATTGATTGCACCCAGGGCGCCTGGCGCCGCAAGGATTCAGACCGCTTGAACCCAGAAGCAAGGAACAAGGTCACGCCCGCGCTGACGATCGTCCCGCGCGATCAGCACGTGATTTCCCGCAAGAACATCTCCAAGGCCGCCCTGCGCGTGCTGTACCGGTTGAACGAGGCCGGCTACAACGCCTATCTGGTCGGTGGCGCCGTGCGCGATCTGTTGCTCGGCGGCTCGCCCAAGGATTACGACGTGGCCACCAACGCCACGCCCGAGGAGGTCAAGAAGCTGTTTCGCAACTGCCGCCTGATCGGCCGCCGCTTCCGGCTGGCGCACGTGGTGTTCGGGCCGGAGATCATCGAGGTGGCGACCTTCCGCGGCACCGGCGAAGAGGACGCTGCCGAAGGCGACCGGCACATCGTCGACGGCCGCATCGTGCGCGACAATGTCTGGGGGTCGATCGAGGAGGATGCGGTGCGCCGCGATTTCCGGGTCAACGCCCTGTACTACGACGTCAGCGATTTTTCCGTGCGCGACTACGTCGGCGGCATGCAGGACGTGCAGGACAAGGTGCTGCACCTGATCGGCGATCCGGCCACCCGCTACCGCGAGGATCCGGTGCGCATGCTGCGCGCGGCGCGGCTGGCGGCGAAACTGGGCTTCCGCATCGACCACAAGGCGTCCGCGCCTTTCGAAGAACTCGGTCCGCTGCTGGCCGAGGCGGCGCCTGCGCGGCTGTTCGATGAGTCGCTGAAGATGTTCCTGTCCGGCAATGGCTTGAAGAGTTTCCGCATGCTGGAGCAATGCGGGTTGCTGAAGTTCCTGTTTCCGGTCACCGCGCGGGCGCTGCAGCGAGGCGACGAGGCCTTGCGGTCGCTGGTCGAGCACGGCCTGGCCAACACCGACCAGCGCATCGCCGAGGGCAAGTCTGTCACTCCTGCGTTCCTGTTCGCGGTCCTGCTGTGGGGCGAGGTGCGGGATCTGGCCCACGGCTGGATGGCCACCGGCATGGACGGCACCGAGGCGTGGTCACGCGCCGCCGGACGGGTGGTCGGGGAGCAGTGCCAGCGGGTGGCGATCCCGCGTCGATTCACCCTGACCATGGAAGAGATCTGGTCGCTGCAGCCACGCTTCGAGCAATTGCAGCGCAAGCGGGTGTTCCGGCTGATGACCCACCCGCGTTTCCGCGCCGCGTTCGACTTCCTGTTGCTGCGCGCCGATGAGTCGCTGGCGATCCGCGAACTCGGCCAGTGGTGGGCGCACGCCCAGCAGCTGCCGCAGGAGGTGCTGGCCTCGGCCTTGCCCGCTGGCGGCGGTAGCAGCGAGGCGGGCGCCGGACCAGGTGCCGGCGCGCCGCCGCGCAAGCGCCGTCGTCGCAAACCCGCGGGGAAGTCGGGCCCGGCGTGAAGGTCGCCTACGTCGCCCTGGGCAGCAACCTGGGCGATCCGCAGCAGCACCTGCGCGATGCGGTGGTGGCCCTGGCGGCCTTGCCGCAGACGTGCGTGCTGGCCCGGTCGCGGATGTATTCGACGCCACCGTGGGGCGTGCAGCAGCAGCCGCCGTTCGTCAACGCGGCGGTGCAGTTGCGCACCGCGCTTGCACCGGAGGCACTGCTCGATGCCCTGCTCGCGATCGAGCGCGCGCACGGTCGTCGGCGCGACGGCGAGCGATGGGGCCCGCGCACCCTGGATCTGGACCTGCTGCATGTCGAGGGCGCGCACTGCAACCAGCCGCGACTGACCCTGCCGCACCCGCGCATCGGCGAACGCGCGTTCGTACTGCTGCCGCTGAACGACCTGGCACCGGCGCTGGAACTGCCGGGGCAGGGACGCGTCGCCGAACTGCTCGCCGCAGTCGATATCACCGGCTGCCGCCCCCTGGCGCAGCCCCTGTAGGAGATCCCGCGAAGCGGCTCGTAGTCGTGCCGGCCCGCGATGGCGGGTGCACGCCCGGGTCGCCGCCCGAAGGCGCCGCCCCGGCCTCGGCACGGGCGCTTTTGCGGTAGCGGCAAATGGCCGGGCCTGCCTGCCGTTCCCGCGTCGTGGCGACAGGGCCTGGGCTGGACATCCTGTGTAGACTTGGCCGGACGATATCCGAGGAATTGCCGTGTACGTGGATCCCACCCGCGCCCCCGCCCGCAAGCCGGTCACCGTGCCGGGCCTGCGTGCGATGAAGGCGCAAGGCCGCCGCATCGTCATGCTGACCGCCTACGACGCCAGCTTTGCCGCACAGCTGGAAATGGCCGGTATCGACATCGCGCTGGTCGGCGATTCGCTGGGCATGGTGGTGCAGGGGCATCGCACCACGTTGCCGGTGACGCTGGACCAGATGGTCTACCACACCGCGGCAGTGGCCCGCGGCCTGTCCGCCACGCTTCTGATTGCCGACCTGCCCTTCATGGCCGAGCGCGACGTGGCGCATGCGCTGGAGGCGGCCGCGCGGCTGGTTGGCGAGGGCGGCGCCGCGGCGGTCAAGCTGGAGGGCGGCGCACCGCACATCCTGGAGGCGATCACCGCCTTGTCGGCCCGGGCGATCCCGGTCTGCGCGCACCTGGGGCTGACCCCGCAGTCGGTCCACAAGTTCGGCGGCTTCCGCATCCAGGGGCGCGAACAGGCGGCGGCCGACCGGCTGCTCGACGAGGCCCGTGCGGTGCAGGCGGCCGGTGCCGGCCTGCTGGTGGTCGAGGGGGTTCCGACCGAGCTGGGGCGCCGCTTGACCGAGGCGGTCGAGATTCCGGTGATCGGTATCGGGGCCGGTCCGCACTGCGACGGCCAGGTGCTGGTGATCCACGACATGCTGGGCATCACCCCGGGCAAGCGACCGAAGTTCAGCAAGGATTTCCTGGCCGGTCGCGGTTCCGTCGCCGCGGCGATCGCGGCCTACGCCGAGGACGTGCGCAACGGTGTCTTCCCGGCGCCGGAACATTGCTTCGAATAGGCCGCACAGATGCAGACAGTGCAGGATGCGGGAGCATTGCGGGCGCTTGTCCGCGGTTGGCGCGCGCAGGGCCAGACGGTCGGTTTCGTGCCGACCATGGGCAACCTCCATGCCGGTCACCATTCCCTGGTCCGGCTGGCGCGCTCGCGCGTCGACCGGGTGGTCGCCAGTGTGTTCGTCAACCCGACCCAGTTCGGCCCCAACGAGGACTTCGAACGTTACCCGCGCACCCTGGCACAGGATCAGGCCGGCCTGGCCGAGCACGAGTGCGACCTGTTGTTCGTACCCGACGTGGCCACGATCTATCCGTTCGGCCCGCAGCACACGGTGAGCCTGCGGGTGCCACAGATCACCGAGGTGCTGGAAGGCGCGCATCGCCCGGGGCACTTCGATGGCGTGGCCACGGTGGTCTGCAAGCTGTTCAATCTGGTGCAGCCGGACCTTGCGGTCTTCGGCCAGAAGGATTTCCAGCAGCTGAAGGTGATCGAGCGGATGGTGCGCGACCTGTCGCTGCCGCTGCGGGTGCTGGCGGCCCCCATCGCGCGTGCCGACGACGGCCTGGCGCTGAGTTCGCGCAACCAATACCTGTCGCCCGACGAGCGTGCACTCGCGCCGTTGGTATACCGGACCCTGCAGCAAATGCGCGAGCTGACCGCCAAGGGCCACGCGCGGCGGGTCATCGAACAGGCCGCCAGCTCCACGCTGGAGCGCGCCGGCTTCGCGCCCGACTACGCGGTGATCCGATCGGCCACGGATCTGTCCGAGCCGGTCGAGGGCGCGTTGGCCGGGCAGGGCGGGCTGGTTGCGCTGATTGCCGCCCGGCTGGGCAGCACCCGGCTGATCGACAACCTGCTGCTTGACTGAGCGCTGGCACGGATGGCGGCATGCGGGTCCGTCGTGCAGCCGCGGGCAGCGCATGTTGCAGTGCAGCGGCAGGGGTTCGATAATTGTCCCTTGCGATCACCAGCCTTTGCGGAACCGAACTCATGCATCTGAACATGCTCAAGGCCAAGATTCACCGTGCCACGGTGACCCACGCCGAGCTCCACTACGAGGGCTCGATCGCCATCGACGGCCTGCTGCTGGACGCCTCGGGCATCCGCGAGTACGAGCAGATCCACGCCTGGAACGTCAACAGTGGCCAGCGCTTCGTCACCTACGCGCTGCGTGCCGAGGAAGGCTCGGGCATCATCTCGGTCAACGGCAGCGCCGCGCGCAGCGCGCAGACCGGTGACCTGGTGATCATCGCCGCCTTCGCCCAGTTGGCCGAGGCCGAGTTGGCGCAGTTCAAGCCGACCATGGTTTACGTGGACGCGGACAACCGCATGACCCACACCAATCATTCGATTCCCAAGCAGATGGCAGCCGCCTGAGTCGCGGGCTCCCGCTGCCGCCACTGTAGGAGCGGCTTCAGCCGCGATGGCCACGGTAGCGGCCGGGCTCCGGCCACATGCAAGGCGGGCGGCTTGGGGAGCGCACCGCTGGGGCATCGGGAGCCGAAACCGCCGCGACCAAACGGCACGCGATCGCTGATCGGATGGTCACATTCGCTGAGCTAAGATGGGCGCTTGTCTCCCGCGCCCAGAGCCCATGACCGACGACCGCCCGACTTTGCTGTTTGCCGAGCACGCCCGGCGCCTGGCCGGAACCCACCTTCGTCAGTTGTTGCAGGATCCGGATCGCAACCGGCGATTGCGACAGGCGGCCGGTCCTGTTCAGCTGGATCTCAGTCGGCAGAAACTCGACCAGGAGGCGCTCGCGGCGCTGGGCACCTACGCCGAGGCCAGTGGCTGGCAGGCCGCGCGCGACGCGATGTTCGCCGGCGCCGAGATCAACCGCTCCGAACATCGCGCGGTACTGCATACCGCGCTGCGAGCCGGTGGCTCGCGGCTGCCGTCTCCCGCACCGCGCGGGGTCACCGGCGAGATCGAAGCGGCCCTGCACAAGATCGAGCGGCTGGTCGACGCGATCGAGCGTGGCGACAGTGCCGCGCTGGGACTTCCGGCCACGGTCACCGATGTGGTCAACATCGGCATCGGCGGGTCCGACCTGGGCCCGCGGCTTGCGGTGAACGCGCTGGCCCCGTTCCACGTGCCGCATCTGCGCAACCACTTCCTGACCAACGTCGACGGACAGGCGGCGCACGAGTTGATGCAGCGGCTGGACCCCGCCACCACCCTGGTGATCATGGTGTCCAAGACCTTCACCACGCAGGAGACCCTGCTCAATGGCGAGGTGTTGCGCGAGTGGATCGTGGCAGCCCATGGCGGCGACGACCAGGCGGTCGCGCGACATTTCCTTGGTGTGAGCGCCAACGTGAAGACCGCGCAGGCGTGGGGGATTTCGCCCGCCAACATCTACCCGATGTGGGATTTCGTCGGCGGCCGCTATTCAATGTGGTCGGCGGTGGGCGTGTCGCTGGCACTGGCGATCGGCATGCAGCGCTTCCGCGAATTGCTGGACGGTGCGGCGGCGATGGACGACCACTTCCGCAGTGCGCCCTGGCCGGAAAACCTGCCGGTGCTGCTGGCCCTGACCGAGGTCTGGAATCGCAACGTGCTCGATCGCACCAGCCGGGCGGTGGTGCCGTACGCGGACCTGCTCACCGATCTGCCCAGCTATCTGCAGCAGCTGGAAATGGAGAGCCTGGGCAAGCGGGTCACCGTGCAGGGCGAGCCCGTGGCGCAGGCGACCGTGCCGGTGGTCTGGGGTAGCGCCGGAACCAATGCGCAGCACGCCTACTTCCAGGCTCTGCACCAGGGCACCGACGTGGTGCCGCTGGAGCTGATCGGGGTGATCAACCCCGCACACGGCCTGCGCGGCAACCACGATGCGTTGCTGTCCAACCTGCTGGCGCAGGCGGCGGCGCTGGCGCTGGGCAAGACCTTCGACGAGGCTCTGGCCGAAGCCGGCCAGGGCGAGGATGGCGAGCGCCGCGCGCTGGCCGCGCAGCGCAGCTTCCCCGGCGACCGCCCCAGCACGTTGATCCTGCTCGACGCGCTGACCCCGTCCAGCCTGGGGGCTCTGATCGCGATGTACGAGCACAAGGTATTCATGCTCGGGCATCTGTGGGGGATCAACGCGTTCGACCAGTGGGGCGTGGAGCTGGGCAAGAGCATTGCGCGGCAGATCCTGCCGGCCTTGCGCGGCGAGGACTCGGACGTGCCGCCGCTGGACCCGGCCACCTGCGCGTCGATCGAGGCAATCCGGCAGCACCGCACCTAGGGATGGTCTGATCAACCAGGCGCAGGCGTCACCGGTTCTGTTTGTTCGCAGGCCACAGGGGTGACGGTGTACGCGGGGAGGGCACATGGATGTGCCCGGCTCTGAGGGGCGAGGAAGGCAGACTGGCTGTCTGTCGAGGCGGCGCACCGCACGCGGGGAGTGACCATGGATGGTCACAGCTTTGAGGAGCGAGGAAGGCGTGTGGACAAACAGAACCGGCCCCAATCGACGGAATCCCATGCAGAAAAGGGTGATGCTCAAAAGGCCGCCATGCTGCGCCGCACGTCTTGAACAGACGGCCAGTCTGCCCGGCGCCGCACGACACACCCTGCCGGCCTTTTGAGCATCATGCCGCCTACGTCTGGTTGATCAGAGCATCCCTGGAGCGGCCGCGTGGGGGCGGCGGCGTAGGGTGGGCTTCAGCCCACCAGCTTTCAGCTTTCAGCTTTTCCGCTTTTCAGCTTTTCCGCTTTTCAGCTTTCGCTTTTCAGCTTTTCCGCTTTGTTGGCTGGTGGGCTGAAGCCCACCCTACGCCCACCCTGCGCCCACCCTACAAAGGCCGCCCCGCATGCTGGGCGAGCGCCCAGGCCACGTGCTCGCGGACCACGGAGGAGGGGTGCTCTGCATTCGCGCGCAGTGCCTCGATCACCCCGGGCGACGAGGGTGCGTTGCCCAGCGCGACGGCAATATTGCGCAGCCAGCCCTGGTAGCCGGTGCGCCGGATCGCCATGCCCTCGGTCCGACGCAGGAATTCCTCCTCGCTCCAGGCGAACAGTTCCAGCAATTTCGCTCCGTCGAGACGGTGCCGTGGCGCGAAATCCGGTTCGACGGCGTCCTGCGCGAACTTGTTCCAGGGACAGACCAGCTGGCAGTCGTCGCAGCCGAAGATCCGGTTGCCGATCGGTGCGCGCAGTTCCTCGGGGATCGTTCCTTTGAGTTCGATGGTGAGGTAGGAAATGCAGCGTCGTGCATCGAGCTGGTAAGGGCCGGTGATGGCGCCGGTCGGGCACACCTCCATGCAACGGCTGCAGCTGCCGCAATGTGCGCTGGCGGGTGTGTCCAGCGGCAGCGGCAGATCGGTGTACAGCTCGCCGAGAAAGAAATACGAGCCGGCCTGGCGGTTGATCAGCACGGTGTGCTTTCCGATCCAGCCCAGCCCCGCGTTGCGCGCGAGGGCCTTTTCCAGCACCGGCGCCGAGTCGACGTAGGCGCGGTAGCCGAAATCGCCCACCGCAGCGCCGATCCGGTCGGCCAGCTTCTGCAGGCGGCTGCGCAGCAGCTTGTGGTAGTCCCGGCCCAGCGCGTAGCGCGACACGTAGCCGGCCTCCCCATCCCCGAGCACCTCCCAGGCATTACGGGTGCCTGGCGGCACGTAGTCCATGCGGACCGAGATGACACGCTGCGTGCCAGGTTCCAGTTCGGCCGGCCGGCTGCGCTTGCGGCCATGTCGCGCCATATAGCTCATTTCGCCATGACGCTGGTCTGCCAGCCATCGTTCCAGGTGCAGCTCGTCCGGCGCCAGGTCGACCCCGCTGATACCGGCCTGGGCAAAGCCCAGTTCATGCGCCCAGCGCTTGATATCGCGGGCCAGCGCGTCGTAGTCGGTGTCGACAGGAGGAGACATGCGTCCATTGTAGGCGCTGACGCCAGCTTGCTACGGCGAGGCCTATAATCGGCTGATGACCGATTGCCCATTCCGCCATCGCCTGTACACCGTCGAACAGGTGCGCGCCCTGGATCGTCGGGCTGCGGCCGGCCAGGACACCAGCGGCTACGAACTGATGAACCGCGCGGCATGGGCCGCTCTTGGCTGTTTGCGGAAGCATTGGCCGCAGGTGCAACGCATCGCGGTGTACTGCGGCCCGGGCAACAATGGCGGCGATGGCGCACTGCTCGGGCTGCTCGCCAGCAAGGCCGGTATCGGCGTCTCGCTGGTGGCGCTGCCCGGTGAGCCGCGTGGAGATGCCGCATTGGCCAGGCAGGCCTATCAGGCGGCCGGTGGAAATGTGCACGAATGGCGCGGCGAGGGTGGCTTGCCGGATGCCGACCTGCATGTCGATGCGCTCTACGGGACCGGGCTGCGCGATGCCCTGCCCGAGTCGGCGGCGGCGCTGGTGCGGCGGATCCAGGCCAGCGGTAGGCCGATATTGTCGCTGGATGTGCCGTCGGGTCTGAACGCCGACACCGGCCACTGCGCGGGGGTAGCGGTGCATGCCACGGTGACGGTCAGTTTCATTGCCGCCAAGCGTGGCCTGTATACCGGCCGGGCATCGGCCCATGTGGGCCTGCTCGAGCTCGACCCGCTGGACCTGCCCGAGTCGCTATGGCGCGAGCAGCCGGTGGACGCGCAGTTGCTCGACGCGGTTGCGCTGCCGCCGCGCAGGCGCGACGCGCACAAGGGTGATTTCGGGCACCTGCTGGCGATTGGCGGCGACCACGGCATGGGCGGCGCGATCCGTCTGTGCGGCGAGGCCGGTTTGCGTACGGGTGCCGGCCGGGTCAGCGTGGCAACACGCGCCGAGCATATTACCGCCCTCAACAGCGGCTGCCCCGAGTTGATGGCGCATGCGGTCAACGGGCCGCAGGCGCTGGAGCCGCTGCTGCAGCGCGCCGATACCGTCGTGTTGGGACCGGGCCTGGGGCGGGACGCCTGGGGGCATGCGCTGTGGCTGACCGCGCTCGACAGCGCCCGCCCGCTGGTACTCGATGCCGACGGTCTCAACCTGCTGGCACTGGAAAAACGCCGGTTCGAGCAACCGGTGGTGCTGACACCTCATCCGGGGGAGGCCGCGCGCCTGCTCGGGACAGCGGTCGCGGCGGTCGCGGCGGACCGTTTCGCTGCGGTGCGAGCATTGGCACACGCCTTCAATGCCGTGGTGGTGCTCAAGGGCTCCGGCACCCTGGTGGCCGACGCGGACGGACGCGTGGGGGTGTGCCCGTGGGGCAACCCGGGCATGGCCTCCGGCGGCATGGGCGACCTGCTGGCCGGGATCATCGCCGCCCTGATGGGGCAGGGCATGTCGCCCTGGCAGGCGGCCACTTGCGGGGTAGGCCTGCATGCCCGCGCGGGCGACATGGCGGCCCGCAAAGGCGAGCGCGGACTGATCGCCCGCGACCTGCTCGGGCCACTGAGGGGCTTGCTCAACGGGATCGACCCATGAGCGAGGCAAGCTGGGGGCTTGTCGACGAAGCGGCCACCACGGCGCTGGGACGCCAACTGGCCGCGGCGGTGCAGGCCGGCGGCCTGGTGGTGTACCTGCATGGCGACCTGGGTGCCGGCAAGACCAGCCTGGCGCGGGCCCTGCTGGGCGCGCTGGGCGCGGGGCAGCGCATCAAGAGCCCCACATACAGTCTGGTCGAGAGCTACCCGCTGGCCGACCGCACCGCCTGGCACCTGGACCTGTATCGCATCGCCGATCCGGGCGAACTGGAGTGGCTGGGACTGGATGCGCTGGCCGAGCCGACCGCGGTGGTGCTGGTGGAGTGGCCGGGCCGGGGGCAGGGCGCGCTACCGGTGGCGGACCTGGAGATCTTCCTGAGCTATGCCGGTGACGGTCGCCACGCGCGGGCGGTTTCGTGCACCGAGCGCGGCGAGCAGGTGCTGGGAAAGTGGCTGTCGATGGCGCCGGAAGGCATGCCTGCGGCCGCCCGCTGACTGATTCAAGTGACTGTTTAACAAAAAGAAAATGGTTAGGTCTCAGCCGTCACGGGAAGGCGCTGGCATGCGTGGTTCGACGAGCGAAGCTTTAGCTGAATCGATGAATGTGGTGCAGGCTTCGGATATACAAGGGAAAACTGCCCTTGCAATCGCCCAAATCCTGCGCTTCAATGCGGCCATGGGAGCTTCGCTGACTCGTCTGGGCCTACTGGGAATCGCCGCGCTGGCCGCGGTCGTCCCGATGCGCGCGGCACAGGCAGCACACGTGGAAGCGGCTCGGGTATGGGCCGGCCCCGAGCGCACCCGGGTGGTGTTCGACCTGTCCGGTCCGGCCGCCTATACCCTTCACCAGCAAGACGATCGCGTGGTGCTGGATATTTCCGGTAGCCGGTTGGCCCGCGGCTTCGACGTGCCTTCGGCGCAGGGCCTGTACAAGGGGTTGAGCGACCGCCGCCATGGTGCCTCGCTGGAACTGACCACGCGCACCGACACCCACATACGGCCCCACAGCTTCCTGCTCAAGCCCAGCGGCGACGCCGGCTACCGGCTGGTGCTGGATCTTTATCCCGGAAAGGACGCTCGTCCGGCGGCGACCGCTCAGGCCGATGCCAGGCCGGACACCGAGCCGTCGCCAGCGGCCGTGCAATTATCGAAGAACACCGTGCTGTCGGTGCGCCAGGCGGCCGAGTTGCTCAAGGGCGACCGCAAGGTCATCGTGGCAGTCGATGCCGGCCACGGTGGCGAGGACCCCGGTGCACACGGGCCCGGCGGCACGCTGGAAAAGAACGTGACGCTGGCGGTGGCTCGTGCGCTGGCTCACGAGATCAATCAGCAGCCGGGCATGCAGGCGGTGTTGACCCGCGATGGCGACTATTTCATCCCGCTCAAGCGGCGCTACCAGATCGCGCGCCAGCAGAACGCCGACCTGTTCGTCTCGATCCATGCCGACTCTTTTCGCAACGGCGACGCCCGCGGTTCGTCGGTATGGGTGTTGTCACCGCGCGGCAAGACCAATACCGCGGCACGGCTGCTGGCCGACCGCGAAAACGGGGTCGACCTGATCGGTGGCGCGCAGTTGAGCGACATGGACGACGGCCTGGCGGCGGTGGTGCTGGACATGCAGCAGGGCTACGCGCTGCAGGCCAGCGAGTCGATCGCCGGCAACGTGCTCAAGGCGCTGTCCCGACTTGGACCGACCCACCGGGGCTATGTCGAACACGCCAACTTCGTGGTGCTGCGGTCGCCGGACGTGCCTTCGATCCTGGTCGAGACCGCGTTCATCAGCAATCCTGCCGAGGAACACAAGCTGCGCGACCCGGCACACCAGAAACGTCTGGCCTCGGCGGTGATGGGCGGCGTGAAGAACTATTTCGAGTCCACGCCTCCACAGGGAACCTGGTTTGCCGCGCAGGCGGCACGACGCAGCGGGCTGATCATGGCCTCGGCCTCCGCTCAGGTCGGCAAGGTTTCGGCTGCGTCGGTCGCCAGTCACAGCGCGCGCGCCGACGCGGGCGTGCGCGACCTGCACCGGGTCGGTCGCGGCGAAAGCCTCAGTGGCATCGCCCACCAGTATGGCGTAAGCCTGAGTGCGCTGAAGAGCGCCAACCAGCTCGATGGCGACTCGATCCGCGCCGGCGTGGTGCTCACCATCCCGACCGGCTGAAGGGCGAAACCGGCCCGTAGGTGGCTTTCGGCTTTCGCTGCCGGGAGCGCTCGCTTAAGCTTGGCCGATGTCGATCATCCGCCAGCTTCCTCCCGACCTCATCAACCAGATTGCCGCCGGCGAGGTCATCGAGCGGCCTTCTTCGGTGGTCAAGGAGCTGGTCGAAAACAGCCTCGATGCCGGAGCAAGCCGGGTGGAAGTGGATATCGAGGCGGGCGGCGCGCGCCTGATACGGGTGCGCGACAACGGCGGCGGCATCGCCGCGGACGAGCTGGCGCTGGCGGTGGCCTCGCACGCCACCAGCAAGATCGGCAGCTTCGATGATCTGGAACACGTAGCCAGCATGGGCTTCCGTGGCGAGGCGCTGGCTTCGGTCTCGTCGGTGGCGCGCTTCGCCCTGACTTCGCGCCCGCGCGACAGCGACAGCGCGTTCCGGATCGAAGTCGATGGCGGTCGCCTGCAGCAGGCGCGCCCGGCGCAGCATCCGCCGGGCACCAGCGTCGAAGTGCGCGACCTGTTCTACAACGTGCCGGCGCGGCGCAAGTTCCTGCGCGCCGAGCGCACGGAAATGGCGCATATCGACGATCTGCTCAAGTCGCTCTCGCTGGCGCGTCCCACGGTGGAGTTCCGGCTCAGCAACAACGGCAAGCCGTTGCGCGTGTTCAAGCCCTGCGACAACCAGGCCAGCGCCTTGCTGCGCGTGGCCGACGTGCTGGGCGAGGCATTCCCCGGGCAGAGCCTGCGCATCGAGCACGCCGCCGCCGGCATGCAGCTGTCCGGCTGGGTTGGCCTGCCCACCGCATCGCGTTCGCAATCGGACTCGCAGTATTTCTTCGTTAACGGGCGCCTGGTCCGCGATCGGGTGGTCGCCCATGCGGTACGCCAGGCCTACGCGGACGTGCTGTTCCACGGTCGCCATCCGGCGTTCGTGCTGTACCTGGAACTGGACCCGGCCGGCGTCGACGTCAATGTGCATCCGGCCAAGCACGAAGTGCGCTTCCGCGAGCAGCGACTGGTCCACGACTTCCTGTTCCGCAGCCTGCACGAGGCGCTGGCGCAGACCCGCGCCGGGCAGGCGGGCATGCCCGAGCCAGCGATGGCGAGGGCCGAGGCGGTTTCGGCGATGCCGGCCGTATCGGGCCGCACGCCGGCGTACGCCGGTGTTGCGAGCTATGCCGGTGCGTCCGGTCAGAGCCGGTTGAACCTGGCGGTGGGCGAGGCACCCCTGTCCGGGTACGCCGCGTTGCTGGGCGAATCACCGGCGTCCGGCAACATGGCCGCGGCTGCACCGATGCCCACCCAGGACGACAGCGAGGCCCCGCCACTGGGCTTTGCCATCGCCCAGCTCAAGAGCATCTACATCCTCGCCGAGAATGCGCACGGGCTGGTGCTGGTGGACATGCACGCGGCGCACGAGCGCATCACCTACGAACGACTCAAGAGCGGTCGCGCCTGCAGCAACCTGCGCTCGCAGATGTTGCTGGTGCCGCTGAGCCTGGCGGTCAGCGCCAAGGAGGCGGCCGCCGCCGAGGAACACGCCGAGGCACTGGCCGAGTGGGGTCTGGAGCTGTCGCGCAGCGGCCCGTCGACGGTGGTGGTGCGGCGCATTCCGGCCTTGCTCGAAGGCGCCGACGTCAGCCAGCTGACCCGCGACGTACTCTCGGAACTGGCCCAGCACGGCAGTTCGCGGCGGCTGCAGGAGCTGGAGAACGAACTGCTCTCCACCATGGCCTGCCACGGCTCGGTTCGCGCGGGACGGCGCTTGTCGCCGCCGGAAATGAACGCGTTGCTGCGCGAGATGGAGGCGACCGAGCGCTCCGGGCAGTGCAACCACGGTCGCCCCACCTGGACCCAGTTGAGCCTGGCCGAGCTGGACAAGTTGTTCCTGCGCGGCCGGTGATGAGGGTCGCCCGAAGGGCGGGCTTCAGTCCACCCGCTCTTGCGCGCTTCCGCTTGGTGGGCCCGGTGGGCTGAAGCCCACCCTGCGATGACCGCCGACGACCTGCTCCGACCTCGCAGGTGCGCCGAGTGTATCGCTGAGCCGGTCGCCTATACTCGGGTGTCTTCCGATGGAGATCGCGATGATTCGCACCGCCGCGTTTGTTCTTGCCACTGCCCTGGGAGCCACTGCCGTGCATGCCGCCGATACCGATCGCAACGCCACCGACAGCTACCGGCAGAGCGTGCAGCAGTGGCGCAGCCAGCGCGTGGAGCGGCTGACCGCACCGGATGGCTGGCTCAGCCTGATCGGTCTGGAGTGGCTCAAGCCAGGGACCAATACCATCGGCACCGCCGTGGACAACGACATCGTGCTCAAGGCGGGTCCGGCGCATCTGGGTACGCTGACGCTTGCGCCCGAAGGGTCGCTCCACATGGCGCTGGCGGCTGACAGCGGCGCACGGATCGAAGGCACCGACGCGCGGCAGGCTGACCTGGTCGACGACATGCACGCGGGCGCCCAGCATGAGCCGACCCGGGTGCATTTCGGCGAAGCAAACTTCTACGTGATCGACCGCGACGGACGCAAGGCCTTGCGGGTCAAGGACGCCCAGGCGCCGACCCGCAAGCACTTCCTCGGCATCGACTACTTTCCGATCGATCCGTCATGGCGCATCGTCGCCGACTGGGTGCCGTTCGACCCACCGCACAAGCTGCAGATGGGCTCCGTGATCGGCACCATCGACACGGTCGATGTGCCCGGCAAGGCGGTGTTCCAGCACGACGGCCATACCTACGAACTGCTGCCCTACCAGGAAGAACCCGGTGGCGAACTGTTCTTCGTGATGGCCGACCGCACCTCGGGCAGGGAAACCTACGGCGCCGCGCGCTTCCTGTATGCGGCGCTGCCGCAGGACGGCAAGGTGGTGCTGGATTTCAACCACCTGTACAACCCGCCGTGCGCCTTCACCGCCTTCGCCACCTGTCCGCTGGCGCCGCCGGAGAACCGGCTGGACATGCGCGTGACCGCCGGCGAAAAGAAGTACCGCGGCGGCCATCACGAGTAAGGAAGGCCGCAGGGTCGCACGCCAGGCGTACGGTGGACGTAGGGTGGGCGTAGGGTGGGCGTAGGGTGGGCGTAGGGTGGGCTTCAGCCCACCAGCTCTCGCCCGGCTTTTCCGCGCTGTCGGCCTGGTGGGCTGAAGCCCACCCTACCCGGGACCGGGAGGCGTGCGCGGCACCCATGCTCCTCGGCACCCCCGACGCGCGGCAACGTCCCGGGAGCGACCGCATCCGCAACGCGACCGCGCTCTGCGCAGGGTGGGCTTCAGCCCACCAGCTCTCGCCCGGCTTTTCCGCGCTGTCGGCCTGGTGGGCTGAAGCCCACCCTACCCGGGACCGGGAGGCGTGCGCGGCACCCATGCTCCTCCGCACCCCCGACGCGCGCGGCAACGTCCCGGGAGCGACCGCATCCGCAACGCGACCGCGCTCTGCGTAGGGTGGGCTTCAGCCCACCAGCTCTCGCCCGGCTTTTCCGCGCTGTCGGCCTGGTGGGCTGAAGCCCACCCTACCCGGGACCGGGAGGCGTGCGCGGCACCCATGCTCCTCGGCACCCCCGACGCGCGGCAACGTCCCGGGAGCGACCGCATCCGCAACGCGACCGCGCTCTGCGTAGGGTGGGCTTCAGCCCACCAAGCCGACAAAGCGGAAAAGCGGAGAAGCCCAAAGCCCAAAGCCCAAAGCCCAAAGCCCAAAGCCCAAAGCCCAAAGCCCAAAGCCCAAAAAGCCGGTGGGCTCAAGCCCACCCTACGCCGGCTACGTCGACCTGGAGCGCACCGGTCGGGGGCTCACCGACCCTTGAACTGCGCCTTGCGCTTTTCCAGGAACGCGTTGGTGCCTTCGCGCATGTCCTCGGTGGCGAAGGCCAGGGCAAAGCCCTGGGTTTCGAATTCCAAGCCCTGGTCGATGGCGGTTTCGCCGCCTTGCAGGATGGCATCCAGGATGCCGGCGGCGGCCAGCGGCGCGGCGGCGGCCAGTTGGTCGGCCAGCGAGTTCACCGCCTCGTCCAGCGCGTCGGGGGCGACCACCCGGTTGACGATGCCAAGCTCGTAGGCGCGCTGCGCCCCGATCGGAGCCCCGGTGAGGCAAAGCTCCAGGGCGGCACTGCGCCCGGCCAGGCGCAACAATCGCTGGGTGCCGCCAAAGCCGGGAATCAGGCCCAGGTTGATCTCCGGCTGGCCGAACTTTGCCTTCTCGCTGGCTACCCGCAGATGGCAGGCCATGGCCAGCTCCATGCCACCGCCCAGGGCGAAGCCGGGGATGCGCGCGATCACCGGTTTGCCCAGGCGCTCGATGGCGCTCATCAGGCGTTGCCCGGCCCGGGAAAAGCCCTGCGCCTGGGTCGGCGTATAGCCATTCATTTCGCTGATGTCGGCACCGGCCACGAACGCCTTTTCGCCTGCCCCGGTCAGCACCACCACGCGTACGCCATCGTCCTGCGCGGCCTGGGCGAAGGCCAGGGTCAGTTCGTTCAACGTCTCGCGGTTGAGCGCATTGAGCTTGTCCGGACGGTTGACGGTGATGGTGTGCACGGCGCCGCGGTTGGCGACTTCCAGGTTGCGATAGGCCATGGCCAGGCTCCTTTAGTGTAGTGCTGCATACTTGACGGCCCTTTCAGAGCCTGCCGCAGGTGTCAGGGCAAGGCGCAGCGCGCCGCCAAGGGTGGTTCCCTGGGCAAGCGTTGCAACCCGCCCCTGGCGCCTGCGGCAGGCTCCCGTTGGGCGAGCCACTGGCCGGCCATCTGCGTCAGCGCACCCGCTTGAAAGGGATCCACCCTTCCTGCGCGAACGCACCACCCCAGGTGACCGGCCAGTGGCTCGCTGAAAGGTTCACCAAGTATGCAGCACTGCACCAGGACAGGGGTCGCATGGTAGCAGCGGGAACCTTTCCCGGCCGCGGGGTTCTCAGGTGGCGTACGGCTGGACCTGCGTGCTGTCCGTCGTGCCCGTCGTCGCAATGGAGAAAGGCATGAGACCAAGGCGTTGGATCTGGCTCGGCGTGTTGCTGCTGGCCGGCAGCGTGCACGCGCAGTCCGATGCCGCGGGGGCGGTCAAGCCGGACAAGCACAAGCTGTCCTATGCCATCGGCTACCAGATCGGCAGCCAGTTCGCTGGGGGCCAGCCGGATGTGGACCTGGACACGGTGCAGAAAGCCATCCGCGATGCCTATGCTCGACAGCAGCCGGCGGTGTCGCTGCAGGAGATGCATGCCCAACTGCTCGGGCTGGAGCGACGCATGCATGCCCAGGCGGTGTCCGAGTTCAAGCGCATCGCGCAGGAGAATGCACGGAGGAGCGCGGCCTTCCTGGCCCGTCACGCCTCCGAGCCGGGCGTGATGAAGCTGCCCTCGGGCATCGAGTACCGCGTACTGAAAAAAGGTTCTGGCACGGCAAGCCCAGGGGTGCACAGCACGGTGACGGTGAACTACCGCGGCATGCTGATCGACGGCACGGAGTTCGACAGTTCCTGGGCCCACGGCGCGCCGGTGACCTTCCGCGTGGACAACGTGATCCGCGGCTGGCAGGACGTGATTCCCCGCATGCACGTGGGCGATCGCTGGCACGTGGTGATCCCGCCCCGGTTGGCCTACGGCGAAAACGGGCAACTGCCGCGGATCGGCCCGAACGAGGCATTGGTGTTCGAGATCGAATTGCTGGACGTGAAACCCTGACCGGGCCGTGGAGGGTGAGTGTGCCCGGACGAGGCGTGGGCGGGCCGACGCGATACACTGGGCGCAGGCGACCTGAAGTCGCACCGGTTTTGCAGCTTGATCCCCATGACCCGACTTCCCCAAAACGTTGCCCAGACCATCGCCAGCCCCTGCATCGGCATCTGCCGGCTGGATGAGCGCGGACTGTGCGTCGGCTGCCAACGCAGTGGCGAGGAGATTGCCCGCTGGCGAAGCATGGACGACGGCGAACGTCAGCACTACATGGAACGGATACTGCCTGCACGACAGCGCGGCGCATGAACCTGCGATCGCTGGATCCGGACCCGCTCGACCGGCTGGCCGGGGTGCTTCGTCCCCTGGACGCGCCGCCGACCGGCCCTGGCTGGAACCACCACGACATGAACCAGCTGATCGGCCCGGTGCCGCGCCGGCCAGCTGCGGTGCTTGTCGGCGTGCGCGATGGCGTGCAGCCCCGGCTGGTGCTGACTGTGCGCACGGCGCACCTGCAGTCGCATGCCGGACAGGTGGCGTTTCCCGGCGGACGCAGTGATCCGGACGACGCCGATGCGCTGGCCACCGCGATGCGTGAGAGCCACGAGGAGGTGGGTCTGCTGCCGCACCATGTGACGCCGATGGGTTTCCTCGATTGCTTCGAGACCATCAGCGGCTACATCGTCACGCCGGTGGTCGCGCGGATCGCGCCCGAGGCGATGCTGCGTGCCTCGCCGGACGAGGTGGCCGAAGTGTTCGAGGTGCCGCTGGGCTTCTTCCTTGAACCGTCGAACCTGCGTCGCTACGTCATGGAATACCGCGGCAAGTCGCGGCCGATGGTGGAGTTCGTGCACGGCGGCCACCGCATCTGGGGAGCCACCGCGCAGATGTTGTTGAACCTGTTGCAGAGGATGGGAGCCGCATGAGCCTGAAAACCACGTTGGTCGACGTCGATACGCTGGCGGCGATGGCCCCGGATGAAGTCCTGATCGTGGACTGCCGCTTCGAGCTGGCCGACCCGGACCAGGGCGAGCGCGAGTATCGCGCAGGGCACATACCCGGCGCCGTATATGCGAACCTGGATCGCGACCTGTCCGATCTGTCGCGCCAGGCCGAGGGTCTGGGCCGCCATCCGCTGCCGCTGGAGACGGCGTTCAGCCAGCTGCTGGGACGCTGGGGCTGGCGACCGGGCCTGCAGGTAGTCTGCTACGACGCCGCCAGCGGGGCGCTGACCGCGGCCCGCCTGTGGTGGTTGCTGCGCCTGGCAGGCGTCCGCGAGGTCGCCGTCCTCGACGGCGGCTTCGCCGCCTGGTGTGCCGCCGGGCAACCGCAGCAGACCGAGCTGCCGCAGCGCACGCCGACCACGGTGGAGCTGCACTACCGCAGCGACCAGGTGCTGCTCGATCATGCCAGCCTGCGTGCACCCGGCCGAATGCTGCTGGACGCACGCGCCGCGGCACGCTACCGCGGCGAGGTGGAGCCGCTGGACCGCGCGGCCGGGCACGTGCCCGGTGCCGGCAACCGGCCGTTCGGCGACAACCTCACCGAGGCAGGGCGGTTCAAGCCGGCGGCCCGACTGCGTGAGGAGTTTACCGCCGTGCTGGCCGGCCACGCCCCGGACAGCGTGGTGCACATGTGCGGCTCCGGTGTCACCGCCTGTCACAACCTGCTGGCCATGGAACATGCCGGCCTGAGCGGCTCGCGCCTGTACGCCCCGTCCTGGAGCGGCTGGGTCAGCGATCCGGCGCGGCCAGTCAGGACTGGCGACCAGCCGTAGCCGGTCAGGTCCATGCTGCGAACCATGCCCACGCATGGCCCTTGCTTGTCGGTTACCGATGCCTTCGCCACCCGTTCCGAGGCGTGCCCGCGCCGCCGCGGCCTCTTGCGGCGACGGACGCTGCCCGGCAGCGCACTTTGTGCGCGTCGCGGCTGAAGCCGCTCCCACAGGTGCGCGGCGAGCCGGACATGTGCGTGCAAGCGTTCGTGGCTGCGCCCCTCACGTATCACGGGACTGGCGACCAGCCGTAGCCGGTCAGGTCCATGCTGCGAACCCTGCCCACGCATGGCCCTTGCTTGTCGGTTACCGATGCCTTCGCCACCCGTTCCGAGGCGTGCCCGCGCCGCCGCGGCCTCTTGCGGCACGGGCGCTGCCCGGCAGCGCACGTGGTGCGCGTCGCGGCTGAAGCCGCTCCCACAGGTGCGCGGCGAGCCGGACATGTGCGTGCAAGCGTTCGTGGCTGCGCCCCTCACGTATCACGGGACTGGCGACCAGCGGTAGCCGGTCAGGTCCATGCATGCGAACCCTGCCCACGCATGGCCCTTGCTTGTCGATTACCGATACCCTTTTGCCACCCGTTCCGAGGCGCGCCCGCGCCGCCGCGGCCTCTTGCGGCATCGGGCGCTGCCCGGCAGCGCACGTGGTGCGCGTCGCGGCTGAAGCCGCTCCCACAGGTCCGCGGCGAGCCGGACATGTGCGTGCAAGCGTTCGTGGCTGCGCCCCTCACGTATCACGGGACTGGCGACCAGCCGTAGCCGGTCAGGTCCATGCTGTGAACCATGCCCACGCATGGCCCTTGCTTGTCGGTTACCGATGCCTTCGCCACCTCGTTCCGAGGCGCGCCCGCGCCGCCGCGGCCACTTGCGGCGACGGACGCTGCCCGGCAGCGCACTTTGTGCGCGTCGCGGCTGAAGCCGCTCCCACAGGTGCGCGGCGAGCCGGACATGTGCGTGCAAGCGTTCGTGGCTGCGCCCCTCACGTATCACGGGACTGGCGACCAGCGGTAGCCGGTCAGGTCCATGCATGCGAACCATGCCCACGCATGGCCCTTGCTTGTCGATTACCGATACCTTTGCCACCCGTTCCGAGGCGCGCCCGCGCCGCCGCGGCCTCTTGCGGCATCGGGCGCTGCCCGGCAGCGCACGTGGTGCGCGTCGCGGCTGAAGCCGCTCCCACAGGTGCGCATCCCGTACTGGAGCGCCTTTGCCGGGGCCGTCCTAGGACTTGCTCTTGAGTCGGGCTACCAGCGCTTGCAGCACCGCCTGGGTTTCCTCGTGGAAGTAGCTTTCGACGAAGGCGTCCAGCGGCAACTGTTCGGGCTCCTGCCAGGCGCCGACCAGGTCGGCACGGGCCAGTGCTCGGGTGGTCAGCATGGCGCGCGACGGCAGGGCCAGCAGCTCGCGCAGCCAATGCAGCGCGCGCACGGTTACCTGCTCCAGCGCCACGGTTTCATCGACGAAGCCACAGGCCAGCGCATCGGCGGACTCGATCATGGCACCGGCGACCAGCAACCGTTCGGCACGGTAGGTCCCCACCACCCGACGCAACGCCAGCTGGATGCATTCGGGCACGATCAGCCCTACCTGCACCTCGTTCAGGCCGATCCGGAACGGCCCTTCGGCCATTACGCGGTAGTCGCAGAACAGCGCCAGCACCGCGCCGCCGGCGGGGCTGTGGCCGGTGATGGCCGCCACTACCGGCACCGGGCTTTGCGCCAGGGTGGCGCACAAGGCAAAGAATTCGCGCCAGTAGGCCCGCACCGTTTCACGGTTCTGCCCCAGCAACGCCGGCACATCGACGCCGGCGCTGAACATGCCCTGCGCGCCAGAGAGCATGATGCCGCGAGCGCCGTCGGCCGGTGCGCGGCCGATCGCCTCGTTCAGGGCCACCAGCAGCTCGCGGTTCAGTGCGTTGACCGGAGGCCGTGCCATCCGGATCTCGGTGATGCCGCCGTCGTGCGGAAGGATGTCGAGCATGGGCCGGGTCCTTGCGGGAGGTTCAGTACCGGCAAGTATGGGGCAACCGGCGCCGGTCGGCAGGCGTGGCGCCGGAGCCCGGTGCTTTCGCGCGAGCGTTACCGGGCCTGCTGCTCGTCCGACCAGTGGTAATGCACCGCGTAGTCGAGCGTGGCCTTGCCGTTGGCTGGCACCCTGATCTGGAACTCCAGCGTATCGGTGGTCCGCCGGGTCGGCTTCTGCGACGCGGAGGCGAGCGTCCACTCGCGCCAGCGGGCCGGGTGTTCGCGCACGGTGACGGTACGCATCGATTCGCTGGCATTGGTCAGGGTGATCCGGAACGCCTCGTCCATCGCATGGCCGGCCTTGTCCACCTTGAACGCCGTGCGCTCGCGCCGGGCACGCAGGTCGAAGGCGGTCCCCAGGGTGATGGTCGCGTCGCTGCCCTTGGGGGTGTCGGGAATGCGGCCTTCGCCGATGAACTGCGGCGTGCCCTCGTTGTCGGCGGCCAGTACCCGGAGATAGCCGGCCGGAAGGCTGTCGAACGCGGTCAGCTGCAACGTGCTGGTGATCTGCTCGCTCTGACCGTTGTTGAAGTCCGGCGCGAGCATCGGCTGCGGTGGCGTCCAGTTGCCGCCGGATTCGAGTAACGCTGTGCGTTGGCAAGCCAGATCGCGGGAGGCGTACAGCGGCACCTGACTGACGCTGGCATCGGGCAGGTCGACCGGGTGCGGCAGCTGGAACATGCGGTAGTCGGCCAGGCTGCTTTGTTCGGGCAGATCCGCCGCCTTGGCGCTGAACGCGCGCGTCATCATCGGGCGCGGGGCGGCGTCCTGGCCGAAGTTCGGCTCGCCGGCGACCAGGTTCAGTTGCGTCCCGGACCAGTCGCGGCCGCTGCGGTTGGCGATGCTGGCGCGCGACTCGAAGCGCATGCGGCAGGCTTCGCCCGGTGCAAGCGTAGCCACGTAGGCGGCGCGCCATCCCATGCCCGCGGTCGGGTAGCTCAGCGTGGCGGTGGTGCTGCCTTGCCGGGGAGCGTCCACCCGTACCTGCAATCGGGCGCCACCGGGAATTTCGCCATGCGCCACGCGCACTGCGGCGTAGTCACGAACCAGCGTGCTTCGGCCCTGCTTGTCGCGCACCAACAGACCGTCGCGGGCGCTCTCCAGTTGCCCGCTCGCCAGCACCTGGCCGGTATCGCCGAGCACCTCGACCTGCTCGCCGGCAAGTGCGGCCAGGCTGCCCTGGCCGACCAGCAACCGCTGCGAACGGACCTCGGCTCCGCCGCTGAAGTCCAGTGCCACCGCTTCGGCGTCGATGAAGCGAGGCAGTTGGTCGATCACCAGATCCTGCGTGCCGGCTTGCAGCGACAACGCACGTTGCTCGCGTACCACCGCGTGTCCCTCAGCCACCTCGCCCTCGCCGCTGGCCGCGTACAGCCCGGGGCTGTCGCTGCGGTACAGGGTGATCCGTGTGCTCGATCCTGCGCTGGCTGCCATGGACGCTCCGGGCATGGCTGCGAGGCAGGCCAGGGCCAGGGTGACGGGATGTCTCAGGGTCATGGGGTGCTCCGTGGAGGGGACATCGTCCATCATAGGTGCGCAGGTGGCCGGCAATGTGACGCACGGCTGAGTACGCTCGCGCGCTGCTTGCCGTCCGGGTCAGAAGGCCAGCCAGATGTACGCGTAACTGGTGTTGTTGTCGCTGGCACGGCGTCCGGCGCCATCGATGTTGTGCACCGAGCCGGCGAAGCGGTCGTAGAAGGTGTACTGGACCCCGATACGCACATTGGTCCAGCTGCTGCCGGGCGAGCCGGCATGGCCGAGCGGGTTCCAGTCCAGCTCCAGCATGCCGCCATCGGTGCTCGGTCGGCGGTTGTCGCCATACAGTGCCTGGTCGGCGCTTCCGTCGTTGCGGAACCATGCCAGCGTGGCGCCCCAGGTATCCCTGTACCAGTAGCTGCCGTTGAGGTTCAGCGCGTCGAGGGTGTTGTGGCGGTGGGATGCGTCACCGGAGGCCACGCTGGCGTCCAGTTGCTGGCGCTCGCCCACGTACAATGCATTGACCGTCACCGTGTGGACGTCGCCGACCCGCTGGTAACTGGCATCCACGCCAACATCGCGGAACCGATCAGTCGGTCCCGGCAAGGGAATGGCCTGGCCGGCCGCGTTTTCGCCGACCGATCCACGGCGGGCTTCGAGATAGAAAGCACCCACCTCCAGATTGCCACCGGCCGCGTTCCACGAGCGGTTGACGCGCGCGTATGGCGCGACGCCGGCCAGTCGTCCGTCGTAATCGGCGTTGACGCGACGCAGGAAACCAGGCGAGAGCGACCGGTAGCCGCCGGCCTCCAGGTACCAGGCACCGTCGAGCTGGGCATAGGCGCTGGCGCCTGCCACCTGGCCGGACAGGCCGCCCAGCAGGATCGGTGCGGCCGGCGCACTGGGCGCCAGGTCTGGCGCCATGTAGGGAAACTGCCAGGCCGGCGCCGTGTTGAAGACGTCGGTAAGGGTGGGGTTGTTGTTGAGCGTCATGCCCCAGATGCCGGCATGGCTGCCCCGGGTGAACGTCCGGGCGTAACGCAGGTCGACATTGTCCCAGCCGACCAGGCCGCCGTTCTGTTCGTAGGTCACCTGGCTGAAGAGGCCCATGTGCTCGGTCAGGCGGCCGGCCACGAACAACGACGCCTGCTGCAGTTCGCTGTTGTTGTTGCGCTTGAAACCGTCGGCCGGGACATCGGCCTGTGCCTTGGCCGTGTGGGTGAACGTTTCGACCAGCATGGCCGACAGGGGCACGGTGGCGCCGTTGCCTGTCTTGAGGGTGTATCCGAGCAGCTTGAACTGGCGCCCGAAAGGCGTCAGCTGCGGGCCGAAAGCGCCCACATGGCAAGCCGCGCATGGTAGCTGGGTCTGTCTGGCAAACGCCGGTACCGCGCGGGCGCCACCGACGTGGAACAGGGCCAGCGCAACCACGGCAAGAAACGCCGCCCGAGGCCTGGATCGACTGCCTATGGCAAGACGCGTCGCAAGCATGGATTGGATTGCCTGCTGCATGACCGATCTCCCTGTCGCCGGCCGTCACGGCCGCTGGCAACAGGATGGCGCTCGCTGCGCCTGGGCAGATTGACCGAGGTCAAGAGCCGCCCGGATCGCTTGCCAGATGTCCCCGGCGGCCCAGGCAGCTCTGAAGGGTCATCAACGCGGCGGAGGCTGGCCGGGTGCTGCGCCAGCGCTTCGGACGCACGCAGGCAGCGGCACCGGTTTGCCGGTGGCCGGATCCATCCACACCATCACCACTTCCCCGTCGGCGTAAAGCCGATCGGCATGTTCCCGGTCGCCGATGCGGTGGGCCAGGGTCAGCGAACTGTTGCCCAGCCGGGTGCAGCGCAGCTCGATGCGCAACTGCGCCGGCCAGCCGATCGGCTGTCGGTAGTTGACCGTGCTGGCGGCCAGTACCGGCATGGCGTGCGCATCCGACCACGGCCCTGGGATCTGCGTGAGCCACTGCAGCCGCGCTTCCTCGATGTAGGTGAGGTAGTTGGCGTTGTTGACGTGGTTGAACGCATCCAGGTCGCGCCAGCGCGCGTCCAGCGTTGCCACGAAGTGCGGAGCGGGCGGGTTTGCAGGGTGGTTCACGAGCGCTTCTTCCGTGGTACCGGCTTGTGCTTGTCGGCCGAGGCGATGTGCTTGGTGCCGGCCTTGACCCGCTTGGCCGCTGCCGGTGCACGCGCCGCCTTGCCCTTCTGGGTCGCCTTCAGCTGCGGTGCCAGGAACCGGCCGGTGTGCGATTCAGGCGTGGCCGCAACGGTTTCTGGGGTGCCGTTGACCAGGATCCGGCCGCCGCCGGCACCGCCTTCGGGGCCCAGGTCGACGATCCAGTCGGCGGTCTTGATCACATCCAGGTTGTGCTCGATCACCACCACCGTGTTGCCCTGGTCGACCAGCTGGTGCAGCACGTCGAGCAACTGCTCGATGTCGTGGAAGTGCAGGCCGGTGGTGGGCTCGTCCAGGATGTACAGGGTGCGCCCGGTATCGCGCTTGGACAGCTCCTTGGACAGCTTCACCCGCTGCGCTTCGCCGCCGGACAGCGTGGTCGCGCTCTGGCCCAGCTTGATGTAGTCCAGGCCCACCGCCCGCAGCGTGTCGAGCTTGCGCGCGATCGCCGGCAGGTTCTCGAACAGCTTCAGCGCGTCCTCCACCGTCATTTCCAGCACGTCGGCGATGGTGTGGCCCTTGTAGTGGATCTCCAGCGTCTCGCGGTTGTAGCGCTTGCCGTGGCAGACGTCGCAGGGCACGTACACGTCGGGCAGAAAGTGCATTTCCACCTTGATCATGCCGTCGCCCTCGCAGGCCTCGCAGCGGCCGCCCCGCACGTTGAAGCTGAAGCGCCCGGGCGTGTAGCCGCGGGCGCGCGCCTCCGGCACCTGCGCGAACAGCTCGCGCAGCGGGGTGAACAGGCCGGTATAGGTGGCCGGGTTGGAGCGCGGCGTGCGGCCGATCGGCGACTGGTCGATGTCGACCACCTTGTCGAACAGCTCCATGCCGGTGACCGAGTCGTGCGCCGCCGCCTGTGCGCTGGCGCCATTGAGCTCGGCGGCGGCCAGCCGGTACAGGGTGTCGTTGATCAGGGTCGACTTGCCTGAGCCGGACACGCCGGTGACGCAGGTGAACAGGCCCGCCGGAATCGCCAGGTCGACGTGCTTGAGATTGTTGCCGCTGGCACCGCGCAGGTGCAGCCAGGCGTCGGCGTCGGCCGGCTGACGACGCTCGGTCGGCACCTCGATCGCGCGCTTGCCGGAGAGGAACTGGCCGGTGAGCGAACGCGGCGATGCCAGGATGTCCTTGACCGTGCCCTGCGCCACGATCTCGCCGCCGTGCACGCCGGCGCCGGGGCCGATGTCGAGCACGTGGTCGGCGGCGCGGATCGCGTCCTCGTCATGCTCGACCACGATCACCGTGTTGCCCAGGTCGCGCAGCCGGGTCAGCGTGCCGAGCAGGCGTTCGTTGTCGCGCTGGTGCAGGCCGATCGAGGGCTCGTCCAGCACGTACATCACGCCGACCAGGCCGGCGCCGATCTGGCTGGCCAGGCGGATGCGCTGCGCTTCGCCGCCGGACAGCGTGTCGGCCTGGCGGTCCAGCGTGAGGTAGTTCAGCCCCACGTCGTTGAGGAAGGTCAGCCGCTCGCGGATTTCCTTGACGATCTTGGTCGCGATCTCGCCGCGCCAACCGGCCAGCTGCAGGGTCTCGAAGAAAGCCAGGGTGTCGTCGATCGAGCGATGGGTCAGCGACGGCAGCGCGTGATCGGCGACGAACACGTTGCGCGCCGAGCGGTTCAGCCGCTGGCCCTCGCAGGCGGGGCAGGGGTGGTCGCTGATGTACTTGGCCAGCTCCTCGCGCACCGCCGAGGATTCGGTCTCCTTGTAGCGCCGTTCCAGGTTCGGCAGGATGCCCTCGAAGGCATGCTCGCGGGTGACCCGGCCGCCGCGCTCGGTCAGGTAGCGGAAGGCGATCTTGTCCTTGCCGCTGCCGTACAGGATGCGACTGCTGGACGTCCGCGGGCAGGTCGCACCAGCGCGTGTCCACGTCGAAGCCGTAGTGCGCCGCCAGCGACAGCAGCATCTGGAAGTAGTGCGGGTTGCGCCGGTCCCAGCCGCGCACCGCGCCGGCCGACAGCGGCAGCTCGGGATGGCCGACCACGCGCGCCGGGTCGAAGAACTGGGTCACGCCCAGGCCGTCGCAGGACGGGCAGGCGCCCATCGGCGAGTTGAACGAGAACAGCCGCGGCTCCAGTTCCGGCAGCGAGTAGTCGCAGACCGGGCAGGAGTAGCGCGAGGACATCAGCTGCTCAGCCGCGTTCTCCTGCTCGGCGTCCATGTCGACCACGATGGCCAGGCCGTCGCCCAGCCGCAGCGCGGTCTCGAACGACTCGGCCAGGCGCTGCTTGAGGTCCTCGCGCGGGCGGAAGCGGTCGATCACCACCTCGATGGTGTGCTTCTGGCGCAGCGTCAGCGGCGGCACCGCGTCGAGGTCGTGCACCACACCGTCGACGCGCGCGCGCACGAAGCCCTGCGCGCGCAGCTGCTCGAACACCTGCACGTGCTCGCCCTTGCGGTCGCGGATCACCGGCGCCAGCAGCATGAAGCGCTTGTCCGGATCCAGCGCCAGCGTGGCGTCGACCATCTGGCTGACGGTCTGCGCCTCCAGCGGGATGGCATGGTCCGGGCAGCGCGGCGTGCCGACGCGCGCGAACAGCAGGCGCAGGTAGTCGTACATCTCGGTGATCGTGCCGACGGTGGAGCGCGGGTTGTGCGAGGTGGACTTCTGCTCGATCGAGATCGCCGGCGACAGGCCCTCGATGTGGTCGACATCGGGCTTTTCCATCATCGACAGGAACTGCCGCGCATACGCCGACAGCGACTCGACGTAGCGGCGCTGGCCTTCGGCGTAGATGGTGTCGAACGCCAGCGAGGACTTGCCCGAGCCGGACAGGCCGGTGATCACGATCAGCCGGTCGCGCGGCAGGTCCAGGTCGATGTTCTTGAGGTTGTGCGTGCGTGCGCCGCGGATGCGTATGGTGTCCATGACGCCGGGATATGGGGGAGATTGGGTACTATACCAACCCGCACAGGTCAGTTATTGCGGTGGCGGCTTCCGGCCGCAGGACATTCATGGGACACAAGGTCAGGGGGCACAGCGATGCGCAGTGGGATTCGGGCGGGGGTCGGCATGCTGCTGGCCATGGCGATGGGATCGGCGGTGGCCACGCCGCCCAGTGAGGCGCAGGTACGCCAGTTGATGGACGTGCTGAGCGTGGACCGGATGTTCAGTCAGATGAACCAGAACATGACCGCCGCCATGCAGCGACGGATGCCCTGCGTGCCGGCGGCCTACTGGCAGGGCTTCGTCGACGAGGGCGCGGCGCGGGAGCTGACCGACCAGCTGGTGCCGGTGTACCAGCGCCACTTCGACGCGGCGGACATCGACGGTCTGCTGGCTTTCTACCGTTCCCCGCTCGGGCAGAAGGTGCTGACCCAGATGCCCCAGGCGATGGCCGAAGCGTCCAAGGTGGGGCAGCAGTGGGGTCAGCAGCGCGCAAAGTCGATGCTCGACAGCCTGCAGCGGCTGGGAGCGGTCGATGCCAAGGGGCGCTGCCCGGCAGGCAAGGGGGCTCGCCCGGCTGCCGTGGTGCCGGCGTCGCCGACGCACTGAGGCGTGGAGTGAAAGCAGCGGTGCCCAGGCCTGTGCGTCGGCGGTGAAGCTGATCAATCATTGACCAGTCCCGACCCCTCTCGTTATACTCCCGCGTTCACTGGGGCCTCGATGCTCCGGTGGAGCCCAAGAGAATAACGACAGAAGGGATATTCCCATGAGTTACGCAGTCATCAAGACCGGCGGCAAGCAGTACCGCGTCCAGCAGGGCGACGTCCTGCGCGTGGAGCTGCTGGACGCCAACGAAGGCGACACCATCCAGTTCGGCGAAGTGCTGCTGCACGGCACCGGCGAGTCGGTCACCGTCGGTGCGCCGCTGGTGGACGGAGCCAGTGTCAGCGCAACGGTGCGCAAGCACGGCCGCGCCGACAAGGTCCACATCATCAAGTTCCGCCGCCGCAAGCACTACAAGCGTCAGCAGGGACATCGTCAGCATTACACCGAAATCGAGATCACGGGCATCAACGCCTGAGCAACTGGAGCATTGAGTCATGGCACATAAAAAAGGCGTAGGTTCCAGCCGCAACGGTCGCGATTCGAACCCGAAGTACCTGGGCGTGAAGATCTACGGTGGCCAGGCCATCGAGGCTGGCAACATCATCGTGCGTCAGCGCGGTACCCAGTTCCACCCGGGCACCGGCGTGGGCCTCGGCCGGGATCACACCCTGTTCGCACTGGTCGACGGCACCGTGCAGTTCAAGGTCCGTGGCGCCAAGAACCGTCGTTTCGTCGACGTCGTTCCGGCGGCCTGAGTCTTCGGACCATCGCGATACCGAAGGCCCCGCCCTGGCGGGGCCTTTGTTTTTTCATGAGGACACAGCTCGGCTGCGGTCGCCCCTCGATGTGGTTACCGCGCGCCGGCAGCTCCCTGCAGGACCGGCTCCGGTTACCCTGTGCCCTGCGTTCCGCGCTCCCGTTTCACGTTCCGGCTCCCACACCATGAAATTCGTCGACGAAGCAAACATCAAAGTCCAGGCCGGTGACGGCGGCAACGGCTGCATCAGCTTTCGCCGGGAGAAGTTCATCCCGTTCGGCGGCCCCGACGGGGGCGATGGCGGCGGCGGCGGTTCGGTCTGGCTGGTCGCCGACGAGGGCCTGAACACGCTGATCGATTTTCGCCACCAGCGCCACTTCAAGGCGCAGCGCGGCCAGAACGGCATGGGCAGCCAGATGTACGGCAAGGGCGGCGAGGATACGACCGTGCGCGTGCCGATCGGCACCGTGGTCACCAACGTCGATACCGACGAGGTCATCGGCGACCTCACCCAGCACGGCCAGCGCCTGCTGGTGGCCGAGGGCGGCAAGGGCGGTCTGGGCAACATCCATTTCAAGAGTTCGGTGAACCGCGCGCCGCGCAAGGCCACCCCGGGTACGCCGGGCGAGGCGCGCGAACTGAAGCTGGAGCTGAAGTTGCTGGCCGACGTCGGCCTGCTCGGCTTTCCCAATGCGGGCAAGTCGACCTTCATCCGTGCCGTGTCCGCGGCCACGCCGCGGGTCGCCGATTACCCGTTCACCACCTTGCACCCGAACCTGGGCGTGGTCAGCCTGGGCACCGACCAGAGCTTCGTCATCGCCGACATCCCGGGCCTGATCGAGGGCGCCGCGGACGGCGCCGGGCTGGGCATCCAGTTCCTGCGGCATCTGGCGCGTACCCGCCTGCTGCTGCATCTGGTGGACATCGCTCCGATCGACGGCTCGGACGTGGTCGAGCAGGTGCACGCGATCGAGCAGGAACTGGTCAAGTTCGACCCGGAGCTGCTGGATCGCCCGCGCTGGCTGGTGCTGAACAAGGCCGACATGCTGCCCGAGGACGAGCGCCAGGCAGTGGCCGAGGAGATCATCCAGCGGCTGGACTGGAAGCAGCCGTGGTTCCTGGTCTCGGCCATTTCCCGCGACAACACGCTGACGGTATGCCAGCAGGTGCAGCAGTTCTTCGAGTCGCAGCGGCAGGCACGCGAGGGTCGCACCGACATGGAGCCGGGCGACGTCCGCCTGCGCGGGGAAGGGCCGCAAGGCTGACGAAGGTCGAACCTGCTGCGGTCGCCGGCGTGGCGGTGGCCGCATCAGGGTAGCGCCGGGCCGCCAGCCCGCTGTGCCGGAGCCGATCACCCTTGTAGGAGCGGCTTCAGCCGCGATGCGCACGCAGTGCGCCGAAGGCATCCTCCGCCGCCGCAACAGCCGCAGCGGCGCGGTCGCGGCTGAAGCCGCTCCTGCCCATGCCAGAGCGCTTCAGCCGCGGCCGATGGCGGGACACGGGGGCGCGACCAGGCACGCCGGCAACACATGGCCAGATCACCGCGCTCCTGCAGGAGCGGCTTCAGCCGCGATGCGCACGCCGTGCGCCCAGCGCATCACGAACAACCCCGCATGCATCTGACGCGGGCCGCCGGCGCCGACCGTCACGGCGGTCTGCGCGCCTTCTCGCACCGCGGCGACCACCGGGAGCGGGTCGCCAGGTTTCTGGCGGCTGCCCGGTGGCGATCCGCAGCAACCAGAAGCCTCCCCCCGCAGGGGAGTCCCTCTTCCCGACGGTGTCGGGAGCGGAGCGGGCGCGGATCCATCGCGCCGGGACGGCAACCTCAGGCGAAAAAAAACCGGCGCATGGCGCCGGTTCTTCCAACCCGATTGGCTGCGGCCGGCTTACGCCAGCTCGCGGATCTTCGCGTTGAGGCGGCTCTTGTGGCGAGCGGCCTTGTTCTTGTGGATCAGGCCGCGCGCGGCGTAGCGATCCATCAGCGGCTGCGCTTCGGTGAAGGCGGCGACGGCTGCTGCCTTGTCCTTCACCTCGATCGCCTTGACGACTTTCTTCAGGGCGGTGCGCACCATGGAGCGGGCGCTGACGTTGCGCAGGCGGCGCTGCTCGGACTGGCGCGCACGCTTCTTCGCGGACTTGATGTTGGCCAAGGTAGAACTCCGGAATGCTTGGGTTGTAAAAAGACGCGCAAGTATGAGGTCAAAGCGGCCTTGCGTCAACCGGTTAGCCGTCCTGCGAGGCTGCGTGCACCGCCGCCTGCTCGCATTGTAACGCGGTGCGGGCCGATGACGGCCATCACCGCGCCCGGGATTGGGCCGCTGCTGCCTTCACACTGCCCGGGCCCGGCCGCCCGGAGTCTGTCACGCGGCGGCCGCACCGGACTGCATGCGTGGCAGATGTATTGCCACCGAATGGTTAAGGGCGGCGGCGCGGGGCGGAATCGGTACACTTGCGCATTCACTGCGCGGCAACACCCGCCCGGTGGCGGCTCGGACGCATCACACAAGGTACCTGTACACGCATGAAGTCCCCCAGCATGTTACGTGGGCTGCTTTCGTTCAGCAGCATGACCATGATCTCGCGTGTACTCGGGCTGGTGCGCGACATCTCCATGAGCCACGTGTTCGGTGCCAGTGCTGCAACGGATGCGTTCGTGGTGGCCTTTCGCATCCCCAATTTCATGCGCCGGCTGTTCGCCGAGGGCTCGTTCTCCACCGCCTTCGTGCCGGTGTTCACCGAGGCCAAGGAGACCCGTACGCATGCCGAGGTGAAGGAGCTGATGGCGCGGGTGTCCGGCACGCTGGGTGGCGTGCTGCTGGTGATCACGGCGCTGGGGCTGATCTTCGCGCCACAGGTGGCGACGCTGTTCGCGCCGGGTGCGCTGGACCAGTCGCACAAGTTCGACCTGACCACCGACCTGGTCCGGCTGACCTTTCCGTTCCTGTTCTTCGTCTCGCTGACCGCGCTGGCAGGCGGCGCGCTCAACAGCTTCGACCGCTTCGCGCTGCCGGCGCTGACCCCGGTGATTCTCAACCTGTGCATGATCGCCGGCGCGCTGTGGCTGGCGCCGCGGCTGGCGGTGCCGATCATGGCGATGGGCTGGGCGGTGCTGCTGGCCGGCGCACTGCAGTTGCTGTTCCTGTTGCCGGCGTTGCGCGGGCTCGACCTGTTGGCGCTGCCACGCTGGGGCTGGCGGCACCCGGCGGTGCGGCGGATCATGCGCCTGATGGTGCCGACCCTGTTCGGCTCGTCGGTGGCGCAGATCAACCTGCTGCTGGACACCGCGGTCGTCTCGCTGCTGATCACCGGTTCGCAGACCTGGGTGTGGCAGTCGACCCGTTTCCTGGAACTGCCGCTGGGGGTGTTCGGGGTGGCGCTGGGCACGGTGATCCTGCCGTCGCTGTCGCGGCACCATGTGGGGGCGGACCAGGCCGGCTTTTCCCGCGCACTGGACTGGGGCTTGCGCCTGACCTTGCTGATCGCCGTGCCGGCCATGCTGGCGCTGCTGTTGCTGGCCGAGCCGCTGGTGGCCACCTTGTTTCTCAACGGCCGTTACACCGCGTTCGACACGCAGATGACCACGCTGTCGGTCTCGGCGCTGGTCTTCGGCCTGCCGGGCTACGCCCTGGTCAAGGTGCTGCTGCCGGCGTTCTATGCCCGCCAGGACACGCGCACGCCGGTGCGCGCCGGGGTCACCGCCATGGTCCTGAACATGGTTTTCAACGCGGTGTTCATCGTGGCGTTGTTCGAGCTGTGGGCCACGCCCGCGCAGAAGTCGCTGGGCTGGCTCGATGCGGTGGCGCAGGTGCCGGGCCTGCATGTCGCCCTGGGGCTGGCCAGTGCCGCCTCCAGCTACATCAATTTCGCCATCCTCTGGCATTGGCTCAAGCGTGCCGGGGTGTACCAGCGGCAGCCGGGCTGGGCGCGGCACTGGCTGCGGCTGGGACTCGCCTGCGTGGCGATGGTGGCGGTGCTGTGGCTCGGGCGGTGGTGGTGGCCGGAATGGACGGCCGTGTCGCTGGGCACCCGGATTTGGCATCTGGCCGTGCTGGTCGCGGGCGGTGCCGGCGCCTACGCCGCCACGCTGCTTGCCAGCGGGTTCCGCCTGGCCGAGTTGCGCGTGCGGTGACGCGGCGGCCGGGCGTCAACCGCTATACTCGCGCGATGATGAGACTCTCCCGGGACGCCGCCGGGCCCTGTCTGGCGCCCGCAGGCAGCGTGCTTGCGATCGGCGCGTTCGACGGCCTGCACCGTGGTCACCAGGCGCTGCTGGCGCAGGTGCGCGAGCGCGCGCTGGCGCTGGACTGTGCGCCAGCGGTGGTCAGCTTCGAACCCTTGCCGCGCGCGTATTTCTCGCGCGAGCCGGTGGCGCGGCTGTCCAGCGTGCGCGAGAAGCTGATGGGCTTCGCCGCCGCCGGCATGCGGACCACCCTGCTGCTGCGCTTCAACCAGGCGCTGACCGCGATGTCGGCCGAAGATTTCGTGCGACGCATCCTGGTGCAGCGGCTGGCCGCGCGCGAGGTGTGGGTCGGCGGCGATTTCCGCTTCGGCCACAAGCGCGCCGGGGACGTGGCCATGCTGCAACGGATGGGCGGCGACCTGGGTTTCGCCACCTGCAGCATGCCGCCGGTGATGCTCGATGGCAGCCGCGTGTCCGCGAGCCGTGTACGGCTGCTGCTGGCCGCGGGCGAGTTTGCCGGCGCCACGCCTTTGCTGGGGCGCCCGTTCGTGATCGAGGGCAAGGTGGAGTACGGCAACCAGCTCGGCCGCACACTTGGGTACCCCACCGCCAACCTCCATCTGGGACGTCGGGTCAGCCCGGTGCACGGCATCTTTGCCGTGCGGGTGGGGCTGGGGCAGGGCGAATGCAGCTGGCCGGGCGTGGCCAGTCTCGGCATTCGCCCCACTGTCAACCAGGTCACCCAGCCCTTGCTGGAAGTGCACCTGTTCGACTTCGACGGTGACCTGTATGGCAAGCGCATGGCGGTGGAATTCGTCGCCAAGCTGCGCGACGAGCAGAAATTCGACGGCCTGGAAGCGCTGGCCGCGCAGATGGATCTCGACGCCCGCACCGCGCGCGAAGTGCTGGGCATGAACCCGCGATTGGCCGAGGTGTAAGCAGGCAGCGGACGACCACATGGCGGCGGCACGGTGTCGCGCGCCCGAACAAACATGGCAAGCAAGCAATGACCCAGGACTACAAGAGCACCATCAACCTGCCGCAGACGGACTTCCCGATGCGCGGCGACCTGCCCAGGCGCGAGCCGGGCTGGCTGGCGCAGTGGGAGCAGGTGGACCGCTATGCGCAGATCCAGGCGCATACCGCCGGACGCGAAAAGGTGTTCGTGCTGCACGATGGCCCGCCGTACGCCAACGGCGCAATCCACATCGGCCACGCGGTCAACAAGATCCTCAAGGACATGACGGTCAAGTCCAAGCTGCTGTCCGGCCATCGCGCGCCGTACGTGCCCGGCTGGGACTGCCACGGCCTGCCGATCGAGATTGCGGTGGAGAAGAAGGTCGGCAAGCCCGGCGACAAGCTCGATGCGCGCGCGTTCCGGCAGAAGTGCCGCGAGTATGCGCAGGAGCAGGTCGATACCCAGCGCGCGGATTTCAAGCGGTTGGGCGTGCTGGGCGACTGGCAGCACCCGTACCGCACCATGGACTTCCGCTACGAGGCCGACATGTTGCGCGCGCTGGCGCGGATCGTCGCCAACGGCCACGTGGTGCGCGGTGCCAAGCCAGTCTACTGGTGCTTCGACTGCGGTTCGGCGCTGGCCGAGGCGGAGATCGAATACGGCGACAAGCAGTCGCCCGCCGTCGACGTGGCGTACGACGCGGTCGAACCGCAGGCGCTGGCCGGCAAGTTCGGCGTGGATCCGGGTGACGCGATCGTGGCGGTGCCGATCTGGACCACCACGCCCTGGACGCTGCCCGAAAGCCAGGCCGTGTCGCTGGGCGCGGAGCTGGAGTACGCGCTGGTCGAGGGCCCCGCCCGCGACGGCAAACGGGTGCTGCTGGTGATCGCCAGCGCCCTGGTCGAGCGCGCGCTTGCGCGCTACGGCATCGAACAGCCCACCGTGCTCGGCCACGCCAACGGCGAGGCGCTGGACCAGTTCAAGTTGCGGCACCCGTTCTACGACCGGCAAGTCCCGGTGCTGCTGGGCGAGCACGTGTCGGCCGAGGACGGTACCGGCGCGGTGCATACCTCGCCCGACCACGGCGTGGAGGACTTCGTGGTCTCCCGTGACCACGGCATCGGCCTGCTCAACTACATCGGCGCGCGCGGCACCTACCGCATGGACACCCCGGCGGCCGGCACGCTCGAGCTGGGCAACATGCATATCTGGAAGGCCAACAACGCGCTGGTCGAGGTACTGCGCGAGCGTGGCGTGCTGCTGGCGCACGCGACCATCGAACACAGCTACCCGAACTGCTGGCGGCACAAGACGCCGGTGATCTACCGCGCCACGCCGCAGTGGTTCATCGGCATGGAGCAGGCGGGCCTGCGCGACACCGCGCTGACCGCGATCAAGACGGTGCGCTGGGTGCCTGGCTGGGGCGAGGAGCGGATCGCCGGCATGGTGGCTGGCCGCCCGGACTGGTGCATCTCGCGCCAGCGCACCTGGGGCGTGCCGATCGCGCTGTTCGTGCACAAGGCCACGCAGGAGCCGCACCCGGATTCGGTGGCGCTGATGGAAAAGGTCGCGCAGAAGGTGGAGCAGGGCGGGGTCGATGCCTGGTACGAGCTCGACGCCGCCGAGCTGCTGGGCGAGCAGGCCGACGACTACGAGAAGGTCACCGACATCCTGGACGTCTGGTTCGATTCGGGCGTGACCCATTTCACCGTGCTCGGGCAGCGACCGGAACTGCAGCAGGGCAGCGCCGAGCACTACAAGGTGATGTACCTGGAGGGTTCCGACCAGCATCGCGGCTGGTTCCAGTCCTCGCTGCTGACCGCCTCGGCGATCTACGGTCGCGCGCCGTTCAACGACGTGCTCACGCACGGTTTCACGGTGGACGCCGCCGGCCGCAAGATGTCCAAGTCGCTGGGCAACGTGGTGGCGCCGCAGAAGGTGATGGACACGCTGGGCGCCGACGTGCTGCGGCTGTGGGTGGCCTCGGCCGACTACCGCAACGAGATGACCGTCTCCGACGACATCCTCAAGCGGGTCTCGGACAGCTACCGGCGCATCCGCAATACCGCGCGCTTCCTGCTCGGCAACCTGGACGGCTTCGACCCGGTTCGCCACCTGGTGCCGATCGAGGATTGCCTGCTGCTGGACCAGTGGGCGGTGCAGCAGGCGCACGACGTGCAGCAGGCGGTCATCGCCGCCTACGAGCGCTACGACTTCCCGGAGATCGTGGCCCGGGTGCAGAACTTCTGCACCAACGAGCTGGGCGCGCTGTACCTGGACATCACCAAGGACCGGCTCTACACCATGCCGACCGACAGCCATGGCCGGCGCAGCGCGCAGAGCGCGATGTTCCGCATTGCGGAGGCGCTGGTGCGCTGGCTGGCGCCGATCGTCTCGTTCACCGCCGAGGAGATCTGGCAGGCGCTGCCGGGCCGGCGTGGCGACAGCGTGCTGTTCGAGACCTGGTACGAAGGCCTGGCCTCACCGCAGGCGTTGCCCGAGCAGCGCCGATTCTGGGCCGACCTGCTGGCAATTCGCGACACCGCCTCGCGGGTGCTGGAGGGTATGCGCAAGGCTGGCCAGATCGGCGCCGCGCTGGAGGCGACCCTGACCGTCCATGTCGACGAGGGACTGCGCGCGCGCTATGCCACCGTGGCCGACGAGTTGCGCTTCTTCTTCATTACCTCCGAGCTCAGCCTGGCGCCGTTGCAGCCACGTCCGGCCGATGCCGCCCGGGTGGAACTGGCCGAGGGCGAAGCCTGGGTGGCCGCCGGCGTCAGCGACGCGTCCAAGTGTGTGCGCTGCTGGCATCGGCGTGCGGATGTCGGTCAGCATGCCCGCCATCCCGAGCTGTGCGGTCGCTGCATCGAGAACATCGACGGCCCCGGCGAAACACGTCGCTGGTTTTGATGGTGCCCTGTCCTGCCGCTGCTTGCTCCCTCCTCTGCTTGCAGGGGAGGGTTGGGGAGGGGTAGGGCGTTGTGGCGAGCCCGCACTCCTCCCCGCCTCACCCTGCAGGCAGGGGAGGAGCCCACCGCGTTGCTCCCATGCGCGCCGGAGGAGCCGTCACGCTGCTTCGGCACGGGCAGGGGTGTTTTGCCTACTCGCAGGGGCGTGGTGTCAAAACTACGCAGCTGCATCACCGGATGAAAACGTTGACTGCCACGAATCTGAAAAACAACGCCTTGCCCTGGCTTCTGCTCTCCCTGCTGGTGATCGCCCTGGACCAGTGGAGCAAGTTCTGGGCGCTGCACGCGCTGCAGCCGGCCGGCTGGCCACATCCGGTAATCCCCGGGTTCCTCAACTGGACGCTGGCCTTCAATCGTGGCGCGGCGTTCAGCTTCCTGGCCCACAGCACCGGATGGCAGCGCTGGTTTTTCGTGGCGCTGGCGCTGGTGATCTGCGCGGTGCTGGTGGTCTGGCTGGTGCGCACCGCCCGCCGGGACTGGCGCACCGCCGCGCCGCTGGCGCTGATCATCGGCGGCGCGTTGGGCAATATGATCGACCGCCTGCACGCCTCGGCGGTGACCGATTTCATCCATGTGTACTTCCGGCAGTGGAACTATCCGGTGTTCAACCTGGCCGACTGCGCGATCACGGTGGGCGCGGTGGCACTGGTGCTGTTCGGGTTGGGCGGCGGCAAGCACGCGGAGCGCGTGCGATAATCGGCAGCGCCATCCGCTCCTTGTAGAAGCGGCTTCAGCGGCCACGCGTCCGGTTATGCTTTGGCCGGATCGGGTCTCGGCGGCGATGCGTTTGCCTGGCCCCTGTAGGAGCGGCTTCAGCCGCGATGCAACCGGTTATGCTGTTGCAGGATTGGCCTCAGCGGCGATGCGTTTGCCTGGCCCGTGTAGGAGCGGCTTCAGCCGCGATGCGCACGTAGTGCGCGCATGCCTGCCAGCCATGGCAGGCCGCTATCGCGGCCATCGCGGCTGAAGCCGCTCCTACAGGGGCATCGCGGCTGAAGTCGCTTCTGCATGGTTCCCGTTGAACCGTTCCATTCACGAGTCACCGATCGAGGCATTCATTGGACATCCTGCTCGCCAATCCCCGTGGCTTCTGCGCCGGAGTGGATCGCGCCATCGCCATCGTCAATCGCGCCCTGGAGTCCTACGGCGCGCCCATCTATGTGCGGCACGAAGTGGTGCATAACCGTTACGTGGTCGACAAGCTGCGTGCGGACGGTGCAGTGTTCGTGGAGGAGCTGCACGAGGTGCCCGATGGCGCCACCGTCATCTTCAGTGCGCACGGTGTCTCCCAGGCGGTACGCGAAGAGGCCGAGCGGCGGGCCCTGAAGGTGTTCGATGCGACCTGCCCGCTGGTGACCAAGGTGCATATGGAGGTGGCCAGGCTCGGTCGTACCGGCCGAAGCGTGGTCCTGATCGGCCACGCTGGGCATCCCGAGGTCGAGGGCACCATGGGCCAGTGGAACCCATCCAATGCCGGTGAAATCCTGCTGGTCGAATCGCTCGATTGCGTCGCGCGGCTTGCTCCCCGCGAGCCGCATGCCTTGTCCTACGTGACCCAGACCACGCTCTCGGTGGACGACACCAAGGCAATCATCGACGCGCTGCGACAGCGTTTTCCCGATATCGAGGGCCCGCGCAAGGATGACATCTGCTACGCCACGCAGAATCGCCAGGACGCGGTACGTCGGTTGGCCGAGGCGGTGGACGTGGTGCTGGTGGTCGGCTCGGTCAACAGCTCCAATTCCAATCGCCTGCGCGAGCTGGCGCAAAAGCAGGGCGTGCCGGCCTATCTGATCGATGGCGCCGAACACCTGCAGCCGGAGTGGTTCGAGGGCCTCGGGCACATCGGCTTGACGGCCGGCGCCTCGGCCCCGGAAAAGCTGGTGCGGGACGTCATTGCGCGGCTGCGCAGCTGGGGCGCGGCCAGCGTGAGGGACCTCGATGGGGAGGCCGAAACGATTACCTTCGCGCTGCCCAAGGAGCTGCGTCCCGGCAGCGGCGATATCCAGGCCAGCTTCTGATCGACCCGCCGGGTCGTGGCCAGGACAAAAACAGGCGGCCCCGGCAAGCGCGTGCTTGCCGGGGCCGCTTGGCGTAATCTGGTGCCGGAAATAGGAATCGAACCTACGACCTACGCATTACGAATGCGCCGCTCTACCAACTGAGCTATTCCGGCCAAAGAGCGCCGAATTTTACGGGGCGGCGGGGCTGGGCGCAAGCCGTTGAAGTCGCTCGCCGGGCGGGATGGAGTGCGCTTTCAGTTTTCGGGTCGCCGGTCGATAACCATTCACGGCATATGTCGTGCGGCCAAGGATTGCCCAGGGAGCCGGCCGGACTTCGCCGTCCTGCCTGCCAGTCCGTTCGTGCAGTCCACGGCTTTGCCGCCTGCGGTCCCCCAGGTCGTCCTGGAACAGCAATCGCGGAATCCGCAGCACACAGGTGGGTTGCGGGTGGGCGACGGAGGGCCAGAGGCTCCCATGACACTGCCGTATCCCCATCCCCCCTGGAGATCAGGTTGACCGGAGCCATTCGAACCCTGCTCGTGATGCTGGCTGCCCTGCTGTGGTTGTCCGCAGCGAAATCTGCTGGCGCTCCGATCCCTCAGCCACCGGCACAAGCGGAGCAGGCCACGCAGAGTACGGCTGCATTCGACCAGCTGATGGCCAAGCTGGACAATGGCGCCATCGTGCTCAATAGCCAGGCAGCGGTCCGCCGTGTGCTGGAGCGGCTGCACGCGCTGTTGCCGCCCGGCGACCCCTATCGGCAGCGACGTTACGACTACATCTACTGCTTTCTCGGCTTCAACAACAGCGCCGCTGCCGGGTATGCCTATGCCGCCAAGGGCATCGAGGACGCCCATCGTGCCGACGACGGGCAGGCAGAGGCAAACTTCCATTTCTGCCGTGGCCTGTACCAGGCCTACCTCACCAGCGAGCGCGATTCGCTGCCCGAATACGAGGCAGGCATCCGCATCGCCCGCCACCAGGAGAACAGCCGGCTGGTTGCCGACGGGCTCACCTGGCGTGGCGGTGCAGAGTCCCTGCTGGGGGAGCAGGCGCGGGCCTTGATCGACTTCCTGCAGGCCCAGCGTCTGTATGAAGCCGAAGCCAATGACGCCGCCGCGGAGCAGAACCTGGTCAGCATTGCCGTGATCTACCGGCGCCTGGGTGAGTACGACAAGGCCGGCCGGTACCTGGACCAATCCATGCTGGCGGCCAGGCGCAAGGGGGACAAGCTGCAGCAGATGGCCATCGAGATGCAGCAGGGCTTTCTTGCCACCGAGCGGGGGCGGCCGGAGGCCGCATTTGCCCCGCTGCGGCGAGCACTTTCGATCGCCCGCCACACCGGTTCGCGCGAGAGCGCCGGCTCCGCCTTGCTGGCGTTGGCCGAAGCCAGCAACGCACGGGACCAGTACCGTGATGCGCTTGACCAACTGGCCGGGGCGCAGGCGGAGTTCGAGGCCGCACAGGACAAGTCGAACGCCGGCATGCTCGCCCTTCAGCTGGCCGAGGCACATGCGGGACTGGGCCAGCATGAGCAGGCAGCCCGCGATTTCGCGACGGCCGAGAGCAAACTGCGCGACAGCAGGAACATGCGCTATCTGGCCGAGCTCTACGCCGAGCGCTCGAAGAACGAGGAGGCGCTCGGACACCCCGAAGCAGCGCTGGCTGACCTGAAGCGGAAGATGAAGGCCGACGCGGCTTTGGCGGCAATGGCCAAGACCCAGCTCACCACCTTGATGAGCTACCAGTTCGACACCGAGCGACGCGAGCTGGAAAACCGCAAGCTGGCCGCCGACAAGGCATCCAAGGATCTCCAGCTGGCTGCACTGCAACGCATCCGCAGCTGGCAGCGCCTGGCCATCCTGCTGGGTGCCGTGCTGATCCTGCTGATGATCTGGCTGGCGTGGCGACAGCTGCGCAGCAGTCGGCGACTGCACCGGCTGGCGCATACGGACGCGTTGACCGGGGTGGCAAACCGGCGCCAGATCGAGCACCTGCTGCAACGTGAATTGGCCACGGCAGCGGCCGGGCGCCGGCCATTGACCGTGATCATGCTGGACGTGGACCACTTCAAGGCGGTCAACGACAGTCACGGCCACCAGGCGGGCGACCGGGTACTGGTGGAAATCGTGCGGGCCTGCCAGTCGGGCCTGCGCCCGTCCGACTGGTTGGGGCGGCTCGGAGGCGAGGAGTTCCTGGTGATATTGCCCGACACCATGCTGGAGGCTGGCATGCAGGTGGCCGAGCGCCTGCGCCACGACGTGGCAGGGCTGCGCATGACCATTGGCGAGACGCCGCTTGGCCTGTCGATCAGCCTGGGTGTGGCCCAGCTCGAAGCAGGGGAGACAAGCATCGATCCGCTGCTGCGGCGTGCGGATGCGTCGCTGTACCGCGCCAAGGACAGCGGCCGGAACCGGGTCGAGCCGCGACCCTGAATTGCCCGCGCGCCTGGGCGAATGTGAGGGCGGTCACGTTGCTTCCCGGTGTCCGGTCCGCTTGTCGGGCCAAATGCGCCACTCGTCGCCAAAGCGCTGCACCCAAGCGAGCCGTTCCGTACTGTAGTGGCGGGAGACAGGGGATGGTGATGCAACGTACGCTGCAAGACACGGCTGTTATGCCACCAGGGAGTGCGGCGCTCGGGTGTCCCCGCGTGCCAACACGCATACGGCTGCAGGCGGGCTTCACGCTGGTCGAACTGATGATCACCCTGGTGATCGCCGTCGTGCTGATTGCCATTGCGGTACCAAGCTTCCGCTCGATTACCCTGTCCACCAAGCTCACGTCGACGGCCAATGATTTCGTGGCCTCGATCGAGACCGCCAGGATGGAGGCGATCAAGCGCAACGTCAGCGTCCAGGTCTGCAGCAACGTAGCGGCCAACAACGGCAGCGACGCGATGGGCTCGGCTTGCGCCACGCACGCCGGCGCCGTGTATGCGGGCACCACTGCGGTGCGGCATGAGCTGACCATTCCGGCATCGCTGAAGATCAGTGGCGGCATGCCGGCGCTTCGATTCAACAGTACCGGGCTGGCGCACGGGGTCACCGACACCGCCCCGGCAAGCGTCACGGTGGTGGATATCTGCACCAGCGGCATGAGCAGCAAGAACCACCGTCTCATCAAGATCCAGACCGGGTCGATCGTGACCACCTCCACCACCGATGGGACGTGCTCCTGATGAATCCTGTTCGTGCATCCGCATATGCGCACGGGCCGGCACGCCGTGCGCGTGTCTGTGTCCGGGCAAAGGCGCGCCGGCGGCAGTCGGGCGTCGGTCTGATCGAGGTTCTGGTTGCCGTGCTGATCCTGTCGATCGGCTTTCTGGGCATTGGCGCGTTGCTGGCTACCTCCATGTCCACCAACAACAGCGCGATGGCGCGCAGCATGGCCACGGTTGCCAGCTATTCGATCATGGACGCCATGCGCGCGGATATCGACCAGGCCAAGGCGCTGAAATACAACAAGACGGTGAAGGCGGGATCGTGCCCAGCCAGTAGCACGGCCTCCCTTGCCGATGCGCAACTGAGGCAATGGTGCTTGCAGCTGGGCAGGAATCTCGGCGCCACCGACACAACCACCGGCAAGGTCGACTGCAAGGCCTCAGGCGAGTGCACGGTCACCCTGACCTTCGACGACAGTCGTGCGGGGGCCGGCGGCAGCGATGTCCAGACCGTCGTTACCAAGGGCATGCTATGAGCTTCCAACACGACAGGCGCGCCGTGGCACCACGGTCCGGTTACCGCAGCAGCAGGCGCCCGTTCGGCTTTTCGCTGATCGAGCTGATGGTGTCGATGCTGCTGGGCATGATCGTGATCGCCGGCGTCATCAGCGTGTTCATCGCCAGCAAGCAGTCCTACACCACCAACCAGGCCCTGGGCGACGTGGAGGACAGCTCGCGCATCGCGTTCGAACTGCTGACCCGTGACATCCGCCAGGCCGGGTTGACCATGTGCAACAACAATGGACGCGTCGCCAACGTGCTCAAGAACAGCGCGACGGATTGGTGGGCAAACTGGGGCAATGCACTTCACGGCTATACAGGTACCACCACCCTCGATCCCGCGGTCGCCATAGGAAGCGCTACCGGTGAACGTGTCAGCGGCACCGATTCGGTGCAGGTGATTGGCGCCGACGACACCAACCTTACCGTTCAAAACAATCCGACGGCCGCCAGCATCCATCTCAACGAAACTACTTCCGATGTCGCCAAGGGGGACATCGTGATGGTCTGTGACCCGGACCACACCGCCATCATGCAGGTCTCAGGTCCCGCCGGCGCTCACCTGAACGTCATGGATCACGAGAAGGGCAATTCGGTCTCTCCCGGCAATTGCTCAAAGGGCCTGGGCTATCCGGTCGACTGCACCTCTGCCAACGGCAACAGCTATGCCTTCCAGCCGAACTCGTCGGTGGCGAAACTGGCCGCATCTGACTGGTACATCGGCAACAACGATGCGAATGGCCGCTCGTTGTATCGCAAGAGTCTGTCGCTTTCCGGCACCACGCCAACGCCTGCGACGCAGGAGATGGTACGGGGCGTCACCGACATGCAGATTGCCTACCACGTGCCAGGTGGCACCAGCTTCGTGGCGGCATCCGGGGTAGCAGACTGGACCACCGTGGACGCCGTCCAGATCACCCTGACCATGGAAAGCACCGACCAGCGGGCGGGCACCGACAACAAGCCGGTGTCCCGCACCTTTACCTCCACCACCACTGTGCGCAATCGGGTGAAGTGAGATGAGCCAACGTTCACGCGCCACGGCAGCTGTCGATCTCTGTTTCCGTACTTCGCGGACGGTGGGCACGCGGCGGCGGCATGAGGGCTTCCCAACGATCCCGCCAGGACGGTGTTGCGCTGGTGGTGGCGCTGATCCTGCTGGTGGTGATCACCCTGGTCGGGCTGGCAGGGGTCCGCGGCACGATCATGCAGCAGAAGATGGCGTCCAACCAGTACGACCGCCAGATCGCCTTCCAGACCGCCGAGGCGGGATTGCGCGCGGCGGCGGCCCGGATCGCGACCAACCCCGGTGACATAGCCCGCAACTGTGATGCGGGAGTCTGCCTGGCCAACCCGTTCGCCGATCCCAATCTGCCGTCGGGGAGCATCCATACCGTGCCCAGCGGCACCGGCACCGGGGAATTCGCGATCGGCAAGCTGGCAGCCGAGCAGCCGCAGTTCGTGGTGGAAAACATGGGCAAGTTCGCCGCGGCCGACGCCAGCACCACCTCCAGCCAGAGTCCCAACGCCAACTGCTATGGCTGCAAGGCGGGCGGTGCGGTGGAGGCGGTCTACTACCGCGTCACCGTGCGCAGCGGGGATCCGGCCACGGTGGGTGATCGCGCGGTGGTCACGCTGCAGGCAATGATCAAGCAGGGCTGAACCACGGCCACGTGAACAGGCGCATGGGCCATCCCCATGCCATGTCATCAGACATCGGAACAGCTATGAGCATTCAATCGAGTCTCCACGGCAAGGCCACCCGTTTCCTGGGCAAGCTGCTCTCCGTCAGCGTGCTGGTGTGGGGACTCGGGGTCGCCTTCACACCGGCACTGGCCGCGGTCACGGTGGATCAGCAGCCGCTGATCACCCAGAAGCCGCTGGCGCCCAATATCGTGCTGATGCTGGATGATTCCGGGTCGATGGATTGGGACTACATGCCCGACTGGAGCTACCTCGAGCGACACCAGCGCGGACGGCCTGCGCGAATGCGGCAGTCAATGGCGTCTACTACAACCCAGAGTCGGATTACCCGCTGCCACCCAAGGCCGACGGCGACGCACTGCTATCCCAATTCGCCGGGCATCGGCAATGCATACACGGATGGCTTCCGGGACCTCAGTCAGGTCGACGTCACCACGTACTACGGCGCGTTTCCGTACTACACGCGGTTCACCATTGCGACCAACAGCACTTACGGGGCCTACAAGAGCGATCAGCCCAGTTGTCCGTCCGGATACAACTGGTATGCTGGAACAACGGCTGGCAGCTGCAAGAAAGACAACAACCCCAACAAGGGTAGCTATACCGACCCTGTCTACCTCTACACCTGCAACTACGGTGACACGCTGACTTCCGGCAATCAGTGCCAGACCACGTCCTATTCGTACAAGTACTACTTCACCTACACCACCGGCGCGGTCGGCGGCCCGTATACGCAGCACTACGTGGGCAAATCCGGTGACTGCGCCAGCCTGCCGTCGGCCCAGCAGGCGGTGTGCGACGACACCGCCGCCACCCGGCAGAACGTGGCCAACTGGTTCTCCTACTACCGCACGCGCATGCTGATGGCCAAGAGCGGCCTGATGAATGCGCTTTCTCGGTGTGGACCAGACCTACCGGATGGGCTTTGGCTCCATCAACGGCAACAACGACGGCGGGCTGCCAGCGACCAAGGTCAGGTACGGCAGCAACAACAACTACATCGCCCCGGTGCAGCCGTTCGGCGACGGCTCGGCCGGCACCCAGAAGGCCAGCGTTCTGGAGCTGGCTGAACGACCTTCGCCCGGTAACTGCACGCCGCTGCGGCGGTCGCTGGATGCCGTGGGCCAGTACTACCAGAGCGCCCAGCCCTGGCAGATCTCCAGCACCGACTCCACGGAGCTGGCCTGCCGCCAGTCCTATACGATCCTGACCACCGATGGCTTCTGGAACGGCAGCGACCCGTCCAGCGTCGGTGACCAGGACTCGTCGGCACATCAGCACGGTGCAGGGCCCCAACGAGACTTCCTATACCTACAGCCCCGCGCTGCCGTACTCCGACGGCGAAGCGACGACCCGTCACCTACTGCGGCACTACCAGAAATACGCTCAGCCGTTGTCAGGAACAAGTACGAGCAGCTGACCGGCTCGATGGACGGCTTCAAGAGCTGCTACTACTCCGGCACCATCTGCAGCTTCACGCTACACCGATACGTCCGGTTCGATCTACTAGCAATACGCTGGCCGACGTGGCCATGAAGTACTGGAAAACGGATCTGCGCGCCTCGCTGGCCAACGAGGTGCCACGACCAGCACAGGCGAGGATCCGGCCTTCTGGCAGCACATGGTCACCTTCACCCTGGGCCTGGGCTTCAAGCCGCTGTACAGCCGACCAGTCCACCGAGATCCCGATGGACCAGGTCAAGACGTGGGCCAACGGCGATGCGCCAAGGCCATCAACAACTTCGCCTGGCCGCAGCCGTCCTCGAACAGCATCAACAACATCGCCGACCTGGCGCATGCAGGCATCAACGGCCACGGCGGCTTCTTCCAGGCCAGCGACCCGCACCTCTTTACCAGCGGCCTGCAAGGATGCGCTCAAGCGCGCCGCGTCGCGCGTAGGTACCGGCGCCAGCCTGGCCGCCAACTCCACCAAGCTCAAGACCGGTACGGTGGCCTACCAGGCCAACTACTTCACGTCGAAATGGAAGGGCGACCTGAAGGCGCTGGCGGTCGATCCCAACACCGGCGCGCATCGCCTCCACTCCGACCTGGCCGGCGGCCACCATGCTGCCGTCCGCGGCCAAGCGCAACATCCATACCTACAACCCCGGCGCACGGCGAGCGTACGTGGCGTTCAAGCTGTCGGTACGCTGTCGTCAGCGCGAACAGACTGCACTGGGGTCCGATACCAGCCGCAGCAGGACGGTATTGGACTACCTGCGCGGCGACGCTCCAAGGAGCAGTCCAGAACAACGGGCATCTATCCGCAACCGCGAGACGCCGCTGGGCGACATCGTCGATTCGCAGCCGGTGTACGTGGGCGACCCGGATGCCAACCTGTTCAACGGGCAGACCTTCACCGGCTCGGACAGCTACGCCACCTTCGCCAGCAACCAGTTTCGCGCACGCCGGAGGTCTACGTGGCTGCCAACGACGGCATGATGCACATGTTCGACGCCGCCACCGGCGAGGAGACCTACGCCTACCTGCCCGGCGCGGTCATCACCAGCGGCTTGGCGACGTCTGGCCGATCCGGACTACGGCACCATCGCGGCGCCGCACCAGTTCTTCAACGATGGCGAGTTGACCGTCGCCGATGTCTACGACCCGGCGGTCGACGCGTGGCATACCGTGCTGGTCGGGACCACCGGGCGTGGACTGGCCAAAGCCGTCTACGCGCTGGACATCACCGATCCGAGCAACGTCAAGTTGCTGTGGGAGCGCTCCGCCGGCGACGGCAAGGCCAACAGCGACTACATCGGCCAGATGGTCGGCAAGCCGGTGATCGCGCAGACCGCCGATGGCGACTGGTCGGTGTTCATCGGCAATGGATACAACAGTGCCAGGAACACTGCAGCGCTGCTGCAGTTCGATATCGACGACGGTACGCTTTCGGTGCATACCACCGATGGCACGACCAGCAACGGCCTGGCCGGGCCCGGCCTGTGGATCGGCGACAAGACCACCGGTTTCAGCAGCGTAGCCTACGCGGGCGATCTGTTCGGCAGGGTCTGGAGCTTCGCGCTCAATGACGTTTCCACTGCAGCTCCCGCATCGGCATCCACAACCGCAACTACGGTCACCACCACGACCACCACGAACAAGACCAGCACCGGCATCCACATTTTCACTGCCAGGGACAGCGGTGGCACGGCCCAGCCGATTACCGCCGGCATGCTGGTGGGCAAGGATCCGGCGACCGCCAGCAATGTCTGGGTGTTCTTCGGTACCGGAAAATATCTCGATCAGAGCACGGACCTGGTAAACGACAACGCCAGCACCAAGAAGACGCAGACACTTTATGGCCTGATCGTGAGTTCGAGCACCAGCGGGCTGGCGGTGACCTCTTCGTCGACCCGCGCGGACGACCTGGTGCAGCGGCAGATCGTGGCCGAGACAGCCGGCGTGGAGGCGCAGGCCGCGGACCCGGTTGCCGGTACACCGGCGGTGGAAGGCGTGTCGCCTGCACGTGCGATTACGCAGCCAAATGACGCAACCTCCATTGCAGGGAAGTCAGGCTGGTACATCGACCTGCTCTCGCCCAAGGCCAATGCGATTGATCCGACCAAGACCGATTACGTGGCAGAGGGCGAGCGCGTGGTCACGCCCAATCTGTTCCAGGGGAACCAGCTGATTGCCACCACCCGCATTCCAGAGGGTGCCGACGCCTGCAATCCATCGGGGCGTGGCTGGATCATGTCGATCGACCCGTTCACTGGCGCGGCACCGGAGTCGAGCTTCTTCGATCTCAATGGTGACGGCTCGATCGACAGCAAGGATTCCATCAAGGTCGGCGACAAGAGTTATCCGGCCAGCGGTATCGGTTTCAGCTCGCTGCCCAACAACCCGATTTTCGTCGGAAGCACCATGCTGGTGAGCTTCGACAACGGCACCACCAGTAGCGTCAAGACCAGCGGTTCGGGCGGCAAGACCGAGCGTGTGTCCTGGCGCGAACTGATCAACCAGTAAGGATTTCAGCGATGAACAGGCGCCTGCCCGTCGAACTTCCCGCCGCTCCCGGCCTAACCACCGGGGCCGGCCGTTGCCGGAGCCCAAGGCGACGGGCAGGTGTCGCCGGCTTTACGCTCATCGAACTCATGGTGGTGGTCGCTATCATCGCCATCCTCTCGGCGATCGCCTATCCGGCCTACACCAGTTACCTCACCCGCACGCACCGCGCCGCGGCGGAAGCCTGTCTGTCGGAGTACTCCAATTACATGGAGCGTTTCTACACCACCAACCTGGCCTACGACCAGGATCAGGCCGGCAACGCCAATGTGCTGCCTGCTCTGGCTTGCGCCCACAGTTCGCAGACCGGACAGTTCTACTCCTACGCCCTGCTTCCCGCGGCGACCACCACCGCCTACACGGTGAAGGCAACGCCGAAGGGTGGCCAGCTCAGTCGCGATACCGCGTGCGGTTCGCTTTCGGTAGACCAGACAGGCAACCGCACGATCAGCGGGAGCGACACGGTCGCCAAGTGCTGGTAACCGTTCCAGCCCGGCCGTCATGATGGCGCGGCGCCGGCCTCGTCCCGCGTTCGCGGGCAGATCCCCCGCAACAAGAGAGAGATACATGGTTCGCATGCCCACGTTGGCGGTCCTGTGTGCAGGCTGCCTGTTTCTGGCCGGCGTGGCAGTGGCGGGTGATACCGGCAAACAGGACCACTACTACAAATGGCGCGACGCGCATGGGACCGTTCACATCACTTCCGAGCCGCCACCGGGGCGTGCGGCAATCGAGCTGAAAGTGCCCGCAGTGCCCGCCTCCGATATGGCCGGCGCACCGACGCGGGAACCCGCATCTGCGCAAAGCGCCCGCCCTGGGCCGGGGCCTGAAACCATTCGCGAGCAACAGGCATACCGGCACCGTTCGTGCACGGCGGCGCGCAACGAAATCATGCGGCTGGATCGCGAAGCGGCCGGCAACGCTCCGACGACATCGGATGCATCCGCCAGCCTTGCCGTCAAGCAGCGCAACGAGGCCAGGCTGCGCGCACGTCAGCGCATGCTCCAGTACTGCGGGAAGTAACCTCCGGAAAGGAAGGCGCTTGCGGGCATAGCCTGGCGCTCCTGCGTCCGGGGATCCCCCTCCTGCCGCCCGCGGCAGAGGCCATTTGCCTATCTCCGGCAGGATCTGACCGCTTCGCTGCGGACTGCATACCCTCGCGTCTTATTCGAAGCGATATCTCTGTATGCGATGTGGCTTCCATCCTCAGAAGGTGTGACCGTCAGTGTGGCAACCAATTGGTGTGCATCGTTCGGGCTATACGGAACAATGAGTACCTTCGAGCTGTCATCAGGTATCAGTTGTGCCCCTGAGCTTGTCCTGGCCCACATAGGCATCACACAGCCGATTACCTGATCTGGTGGCTTGCTTGAGTCCAGCTCGAATCTGGGCTCTTCTTGCTGCAGATATCGGTAGGGCATCATGACGGCGCACCCTGCGAACAGCATCGTGACAAACACAACCGGTATCCGCTTCATGGCAACGTCTCCTTGCTGAGGCTGGTCAGTGTGCCACGGGCAACTGTGCTGGCAAAAATCTAGAGCGGTTTCCTCACCAGCGTCCGTACAACGAAAAAGGCCACCCGGTGAGGTGGCCTAAGTCGTTGAATCTAGTGGTGGGCGGTACAAGGATCGAACTTGTGACACCTGCCGTGTGAAGGCAGTGCTCTACCGCTGAGCTAACCGCCCGCCGGAAGCGCGCAAATATACGTGCTGTTGCGGCCGAGGTCAATCGTCTTTGGTGGCGCGGGGTGCGGAATTTCCGCCGGAGTGGCGCCAGCGTTGCTACACTCCGCCGCTTACCCGCCGAGCGATTCCTGCCCATGTACCTGCCGCAGCACGATCTGGACCATATCCTTGCTGCCCTGCAGCGGTTCGAGATCACTCCCTGGAAGGTCGTCGGCTTTGCCGGTACCGCCATGTTCACCAGCCGCTGGTTCGTGCAGCTGTACTACACGCGCAAGCACGGCAAGGTGGTGATGCCGCTGGCGTTCTGGTGGCTTTCGGTGTGCGGCAGCGCGTTGCTGCTGGCGTACTTCATCGTCGGCAAGAACGACTCGGTGGGCATCCTGTCCAATTTTTTCCCGGTGTTCGTGTCGGTCTACAACCTGGTGGTGGCGCTGCGTACCCGACGCAGGCGCACGGCGGACTGATCGACGCGGCGGACCGCTTCAGTCCGGGTCGTAGTCCAGGTTGGACGCCAGCCAGCGCTCGGCTTCCTCGCGGGTCCAGCGCTTGCGCCGGGCATAGTCGTCCACCTGCTCGCGGCTGAGTCGACCCACCACGAAATACTGGCTCTGCGGGTGGCTGAAGTACCAGCCGGACACCGCGGCGGCCGGGTACATCGAAAATCCCTCGGTCAGCTCGATGCCTGTGTTGGCGGTGACGTCCAGCAGGGCGAACAGGGTGGTCTTTTCCGTATGGTCGGGGCAGGCCGGGTACCCCGGCGCGGGGCGGATGCCCCGGTAGCGCTCGCCGATCAGATCCTCGTTGGCCAGCGCTTCGTCCGGAGCGTAGCCCCAGAACTCGCGCCGCACGCGTTCGTGCATGTGCTCGGCGAAGGCCTCGGCCAGGCGGTCGGCCAGCGCCTTCAGGATGATCGAGGAATAGTCGTCGTGCTCGGCCTCGAAGCGTTCCAGGTGGGGCTCGATGCCCAGGCCTGCGGTCACCGCGAAACCGCCGATCCAGTCGGGCTTGTGGCACTGCTTCGGGGCGATGAAGTCGGCCAGGCAGAGGTTGGGCCGTTCCACCGGTTTGTCGGCCTGCTGGCGCAGGTGGTGCAGGATGGCCAGCGGCTCGGCCTGGTGCAGCGGCGTGGAGGCGGCGGGCGCGGCAGCGACAGGGTCTTGCGCCCGGGCCGGAGCGCCATCGGCGGGCGGCGCGCCTTCCCCCGGGTGCGCGGGAAGGCCTGCGGCCGGGTAGATCTCGATGTCGTCGCCGATGCTGGCGGCGGGCCACAGGCCGATCACGGCACGGGCGGTCAGCCACTTTTCGGCGATGAGGCGATCGAGCATCGCCTGCGCGTCGTTGAACAATTCGGTGGCCTGAGCGCCGACCACCTCGTCGGCGAGGATCGCCGGGTAGTGGCCGGCCAGTTCCCAGGCCTGGAAGAACGGCGTCCAGTCGATGTACGAGCGGATGATGTCCAGATCGTAGTCGTCGAACACGGTGACGCCAGGCCGCTTCGGTTGCGGCGGCTGATAGTCGGCCCAGTCGCCGCCGAAGCGCCGGGCGCGGGCTTTCTCCAGCGACACCAGTTGCTTGCCCGGGCCTCGATGGCGATGGCGCTCGCGCACTTCGGCGTATTCGGCGCGGATCTTCGCCATGAAGCTGTCCACCAGGTCCCTGGTGACAAGCGACTGCGCCACGCCCACCGCGCGCGAGGCATCCTTCACCCACACGCACGGTGACTGGTAGTGCGGCTCGATCTTCAGCGCGGTGTGCGCGCGGGAGGTGGTGGCGCCGCCGATCAACAGCGGTACGGTGAAGCCACGCCGCTGCATTTCACGGGCGACCTGGCTCATTTCCTCCAGCGACGGGGTGATCAAGCCGGAAAGTCCGATCATGTCCGCCTGCTCGGCGATGGCAGTGTCCAGGATCTTCTGCGCCGGCACCATCACGCCCAGGTCGATCACTTCGAAGTTGTTGCAGCGGAGCACGACCGCGACGATGTTCTTGCCGATGTCGTGCACATCGCCTTTTACCGTGGCGATCACCACCTTGCCGTTGTTCTTGCCGCTGTCGCCGGTGCGCAGCTTTTCCGCCTCGATGTACGGCAACAGATGGGCGACCGCCTTCTTCATGACGCGGGCGGACTTGACCACCTGTGGCAGGAACATCTTGCCGGCACCGAACAGGTCGCCGACCACGTTCATGCCGTCCATCAGCGGCCCCTCGATCACATCGAGCGGACGCGACGACAGCTGGCGTGCTTCCTCGGTGTCCTCCACGACGAACTGGTCGATGCCATGCACCAGGGCGTGGCTGAGCCGTTCGCGCACCGGCTTCTCGCGCCAGGCCAGCGTCTCGACCACCGCCGCACCCTTTCGTGCCTTGTAGTTGTCGGCGATCCCCAGCAGGCGTTCGGTGGCGTCCGCCCGACGGTTGAGCACCACGTCTTCGACGTGCTCGCGCAGCTCGGGATCGATATCGTCCATGATCGCCAGCGCACCGGCGTTGACGATGCCCATGTCCATGCCGGCGGCAATGGCGTGGTACAGGAACACCGAATGGATCGCCTCGCGCACGGCGTTGTTGCCGCGGAAGGAGAACGAGACGTTGGAGACCCCGCCGGAGACGTGGCAATCGGGAAAGCGTCGCTTCAGCTCGCGGGTGGCTTCGATGAAGTCCACCGCGTAGTTGTCGTGTTCCTCGATACCGGTGCCGATGGCGAAGATGTTGGGATCGAAGATGATGTCCTCGGGCGGGAAGTCCAGCTCGCGGGTCAGCAGTTCGAAAGCGCGACTGCAGATCGCCACCTTGCGCTCGCAGGTGTCGGCCTGGCCCTGCTCGTCGAAGGCCATCACCACCGCGGCGGCGCCGTACTGGCGCACCTTGCGCGCCTGTTCCAGGAAGGCCGCCTCGCCTTCCTTCATCGAGATCGAATTGACGATGCCCTTGCCCTGCATGCAACGCAGGCCGGCCTCGATCACGCTCCACTTGGACGAGTCGATCATGAACGGCACGCGGGCGATGTCCGGCTCGGCACTGATCAGGTTGATGAAGCGCGTCATGGCCGCTTCGGAGTCGATCAGTCCCTCGTCCATGTTGATGTCGAGGATCTGCGCGCCGTTGGCGACCTGCTGGCGCGCCACCTCCACGGCCTCGTCGTACCGGTCTTCCTTGATCAACTTCCTGAACTGCGCCGAGCCGGTGACGTTGGTGCGCTCGCCCACGTTGACGAACAGCAGGTCAGGCGTGAGTACCAGCGGCTCGAGTCCGGACAGGCGGGTGTATCGGGGTGTGTTCATGACGGGAGGGACTCGGCAAGGCAGCGCCCGGATTCGTCGGGCAGGGCGCGCGGCAGAAGGTCGGTGTCCGCTGCGGGAAAGGGCTGCATGCCCGCGCGGATCACGGTGGCGCCGGTGTCGCGGCGCTTCACGCGGCCTCCGCCGCCAGCAACGGCACGGTTCGCGGCGCGCAGTCGCGAACCGCCTCGGCAATCGCCCGGATATGCGCCGGCGTGGTGCCGCAGCAGCCACCGACCAGATTGAGCAGGCCGTCACGGGCGAATCCACCGATCACGCTGGCCATCTGCTCCGGGCTCTCGTCGTATTCGCCGAAGGCGTTGGGCAGGCCGGCGTTCGGGTGCGTGCTGACATGGCATTCGGCGACCTGCGCCAGGGTCTGGATGTGCGGACGCAGATCGGCGGCGCCCAGGGCACAGTTGAGGCCCACCGCCAGCGGACGCGCATGGCGCACCGAGTAGTAGAACGCCTCGGCGGTCTGCCCGGACAAGGTGCGTCCGGAACGATCGGTGATGGTGCCGGAGATCATCAGCGGAACACGCGTGCCGCGCTGGTGAAACAGTTCGCCCAGCGCATACAGGGCGGCCTTGGCATTGAGCGTGTCGAAGATGGTCTCGACCATCAGCACGTCCGCGCCGCCGTCGATCAGGCCGGTGGCCGCCTCGGTGTAGTTGGCGGCCAGCTCCTCGAAGGTGACATTGCGAAAGCCCGGGTCGTTGACCTCCGGCGACAGCGAGGCGGTGCGGCTGGTGGGTCCGAGCACGCCGATCACGAAGCGCGGTCGCAACGGATCGCGAGCCGTCGCCGCGTCGCAGGCAGCGCGGGCCAGCCGGGCCGCTTCACGATTGAGTTCGGGCACCAGGTGCTCGAGCCGGTAGTCGGCCTGGCTGATCCGGGTGGCATTGAAGGTGTTGGTCTCGACCAGGTCCGCGCCGGCCTCCAGATAGGCCTCGTGCACGCCGCGGATGATCTGCGGCGCGGTGAGGGTCAGCAGGTCATTGTTGCCCTTGAGGTCGCAGCCGCCGTCGTGTCCGTGGCCGGTGTGCGCCGCGTCGTGCCCATGCGAAAAGCGCTCGCCGCGATAGCCGGACTCGTCCAGCTGGTGGCCTTGCAGCATGGTGCCCATGCCACCGTCCATCAGCAGGATACGGTGGCGCAATGCCGCTTCGAGCTGCGCGACACGCTCCGGATGCAGCCAGGGGAGGGCGCTCACAGGGCGGTCGCTCGTGCTCGAAGCCCGGAGCGGGCTCCGCAGTGGCGCAGGCCGGTCGCGGCTGAGGCCGCCATGACAGGTGGGAGATCGGCAGCTATCGCATGCATGCTCGGGGTCCGGGGGCGGGTGATGGTCATGGCTTGCGCGCCAGCAGGCTGGTCACTTCGAAATGCGGCGCCTTGCGCTCGCGGCTGAGCCGGGTGCAACTGAGCACCTGCAAGCCGGCCGCCTCGGCATAGCCGCTCAGTTCCTCGCGGCGAAAGCCGAGATTGCGATGATCGAACGGCTCGACCACGGCGCGGTGGTCGTGCTTGCCCAGGGTCACCGCCAGCAACCGCCCGCCGGTGCGCAGCAGCCGGGCCGCCTCGGCCACCGCCTGGCGCGGCTGCTCGGCATAGGTCAACGCGTGCAGCATCAGTACCAGGTCGAAGCGCCGGTCGCCCAGTTCCAGCGCGTGCATGTCGCCCTGGCGTACTTCGACATTGGAGAAAGCGGCCAGCCGCCTGGCCGCCGCCTCCACCACGCGCTCGCTGGAATCGACGCAGACGATCGATCGGGCATGCGGAGCCAGCAGCTCCGCGGTGATGCCGTCGCCGGAGGCAATGTCCAGCACGTCGCCTGTCTCGAGCAGCTGCAGCAGCGCGCGGGCCAGGGTCTCCCATGTGCGGCCCGGCGAATAGTGGCGCTCCATGTCGCCGGCCACCGTGTCGGCCCAGCCTTCCTCGCGGGCGCGGTTGGCCAGCACCCCGGGCAGGCGTGCGGCGTCCTCGCGCAGCAGTGCGTCGTCGATGCTCTCGCGCAGCGACCGGAGCAGGGCATGCTGATGCTCGTCGCCCTCGTTGTTGGCGCGGTAGTAGGCCGAGACGCCCGCGCGGCGGTCACGCACCAGGCCGGCTTCCTTGAGTTTGGCCAGATGCGTCGACACGCGCGGTTGCGCCAGGTGCAGCACCGCCGCCAGCTCGGCCACGGTCAGCTCCTCATGCTCGAGCAGGGCCAGCAGGCGCACGCGAGTGGGGTCGGCCAGCAGGCGCAACACGCTGGAAGCGGTCGCCAGATCCATGAGTATCCCTGTATCGCGATAAAGAGATGCTAAAGGCTAGGCGCGGGCTGGCAAACCGTCAAGCGGAAATTGGGGTGAACCTCGGTGGCTCTGCGCCATGTGCCCTGCGCGGTGGTGGCACGGGCACTGCTTGCGCATGCCCGTTACAATAGGCGGCTCGATTGCCACCCACCCGCTGCGGCGGGCCCAGGAGAATGTCATGGATTTCAGCTTTACCGAAGATCAGTTGTCGATCCAGTCCATCGCGCGCGACTTTGCGCAGAAGCGCATTGTCCCGGTGGCTGCGGAGCTGGACGCCAAGGGCGAGTTTCCGCTGGATAACATCCGTGAAATGGGCCAGCTCGGGCTGATGGGCATCGAGGTGCCCGAGGCCTACGGCGGCGCCGGCATGGATCCGATCGCCTACGTGCTGGCGATGATCGAGATCGCCGCGGCGGACGCGGCCACCTCGACCATCATGTCGGTCAACAACTCGCTGTTCTGCAACGGCATCCTCAAGCACGGCACCGAGGAGCAGAAGCAGCAGTACGTGCGCGCCATCGCCACCGGCGAGGCGATCGGCGCCTATGCGCTGACCGAGCCGCAGTCCGGGTCGGACGCCTCGGCCATGCACACCCGTGCCACCCGCAATGCCGACGGCGACTGGGTGATCAACGGCAAGAAGAGCTGGATCACCTCCGGCCCGGTGGCGCGCTATATCGTGCTGTTCGCGATCACCACGCCGGGCATTGGCGCCAAGGGCGTGTCGGCGTTCATCATCGACACCCAGCGCGCCGGCTTCCATGCCGGCAAGACCGAGCCCAAGCTCGGCATTCGGGCCTCGGCGACCTGCGAGATCGAATTCAACGACTACATCTGCCCGAAGGACAACCTGCTGGGGCCCGAGGGCAAGGGCTTTGCCATCGCCATGGGCGTACTGGACGCCGGGCGCATCGGCATTGCCTCGCAGGCGGTGGGCATCGCCCGCGCCGCCTATGAGGCCACCCTGGAGTGGTCGCGCGATCGCAAGGCCTTTGGCGCGCCGATCGGCACCTTCCAGATGACCCAGTCCAAGATCGCCGACATGAAGTGCAAGCTCGATGCGGCCACACTGCTCACTTTGCGGGCGGCATGGGCCAAGGGCGAAGCCGAAAGGAACGGCGGCCGCTTCGGCACCGAGGCCGCGGTGGCCAAGCTGACCGCGTCGGAGGCGGCCATGTGGATCGCCCACCAGGCCGTGCAGATCCACGGCGGCATGGGCTATTCCAAGGAGATGCCGCTGGAGCGCTATTTCCGCGACGCCAAGATCACCGAGATCTACGAAGGCACCAGCGAGATCCAGCGCATGGTGATCGCCCGGGCCGAGACCGGCCTGCGCTGATCATGCCGGTCGCCAGACCAGCGGCCCGGCAGGCGTTGATCCTGGCGGGCGTGCACGCGGCCGGTGTCGTCCCGCTCCTGTAGGAGCGGTTTTAGCGGCGACCGTTGCGGGCCTGCCTTGTTGAGCTTGTCGCGGCTTGGCTCAAGCTTGTCGCGGCTGAAGCCGCTCCCACAGGGTCGAGGCGAGAGGCGGGAGTGTGGCCTCGCCCTTGTGGGAGCGGCTTTAGCCGCGACTGTTGCGGGCCTGCCTCGGGCTTGTCGCGGCTCGGCTCGAGCTTGTCGTGGCTGAATCTTGCCCTGCAGTGTCGAGGCGAGAGGCGGGGGGTGGCCTCGCCCTTGTAGGAGCGGCTTCAGCCGCGACTGTTGCGGGCCTGCCCCGGGCCTGTCGCGGCTTGGCTCGAGCTTGTCGCGGCTGAATCTTGCCCTGCAGGGTCGAGGCGAGAGGCGGGGTGTGGCCTCGCCCTTGTGGGAGCGGCTTCAGCCGCGACTGTTGCGGGCCTGCCTCGGGCCTGTCGCGGCTCGGCTCGAGCTTGTCGCGGCTGAATCTTGCCCTGCAGGGTCGAGGCGAGAGGCGGGGTGTGGCCTCGCCCTTGTGGGAGCGGCTTTAGCCGCGACTGTTGCGGGCCTGCCTCGGGCTTGTCGCGGCTCGGCTCGAGCTTGTCGCGGCTGAATCTTGCCCTGCAGGGTCGAGGCGAGAGGCGGGGTGTGGCCTCGCCCTTGTGGGAGCGGCTTCAGCCGCGACTGTTGCGGGCCTGCCTCGGGCCTGTCGCGGCTTGGCTCGAGCTTGTCGCGGCTGAATCTTGCCCTGCAGGGTCGAGGCGAGAGGCGGGAGTGTGGCCTCGCCCTTGTGGGAGCGGCTTCAGCCGCGACTGTTGCGGGCCTGCCTCGTGCTTGTCGCGGCTTGGCTCGAGCTTGTCGCGGCTGAAGCCGCTCCCACAGGGTCGAGGCGAGACGCGGGTGTGGCCTCGCCCTTGTGGGAGCGGCTTTAGCCGCGACTGTTGCGGGCCTGCCTCGGGCCTGTCGCGGCTTGGATCGAGCTTGTCGCGGCTGAATCTTGCCCTGCAGGGTCGAGGCGAGAGGCGGGGTGTGGCCTCGCCCTTGTGGGAGCGGCTTCAGCCGCGACTGTTGCGGGCCTGCCTCGAGCTTGTCGCGGCTCGGCTCGAGCTTGTCGCGGCTGAATCTTGCCCTGCAGGGTCGAGGCGAGAGGCGGGAGTGTGGCCTCGCCCTTGTGGGAGCGGCTTCAGCCGCGACTGTTGCGGGCCTGCCTCGTGCTTGTAGCGGCTGAAGCTGCTCCTTCCTACAGGGCCTGCGCGTCGCTGGCGTCGTGGTGCCCTGTCACGAAAAAGCCCCGCTGTATGGCGGGGCTTTTTCGTTTGCGAGTGCGGCGCATGTGTCGGCCGCCTCCGCCCTCAGCTGCCGCGGCGCGGGTCGGAGTCGAACGACTGCATGCCCTTGTGGCTGGACGGGGCCTTCGGACTGTCGCTGTCCATCTTGTCGCCCAGCAGGCGCCGCACCACCACGTAGAACACCGGGATCAGCAGCACGCCCAGGAAGGTGGCGAACAGCATGCCGCCGATGACGCCGGTGCCGATCGCGTGGCGCGCGTTGGCGCCGGCGCCGGTGGAGAAGAACAGCGGCGACACGCCCAGGATGAAGGCCAGCGAGGTCATCAGGATGGGCCGCAGTCGCAGGCGGGCTGCGTCAACGGTGGCCTCGCGCAGCGAGCGTCCGGCTTTCTGCTCGGCCACCGCGAACTCCACGATCAGGATCGCGTTCTTGGCGGCCAGGCCGATCACCGTGATCATGCCGATCTTGAAGTAGATGTCGTTGGGCAGCCCGCGCAGCAGCGAGAACGCCACCGCGCCCAGGATGCTCAGCGGTACCACCAGCAGCACCGCCACCGGAATCGACCAGCTCTCGTACAGTGCCGCCAGCGCCAGGAACACGATCACGATCGACAGCACCATCAGCAAGGTGGCCGCGTTGCCGGACAGGATTTCCTGGTAGGACTGGCCGGTCCAGTCGTAGCCGAAGCCCTGCGGCAACTGGTTGGTGACGATCTGCTCCATCTCGTTCATCGCCTCGCCCGAGGCGTGCCCGGGCGCCGGCGAGCCGACGATCTCCACCGCCGAGTAGCCGTTGTAGCGGGTCAGCGTGGGCGGGGCGACTTCCCAGTCGGTATGCACCACGTTGGCCAGCGGAATCATCTCCGGCGTGCCGTTGTCGGTGGTCTGTTGGCTGGGCGTGTAGATGTGGCGCAAGGCTTCGGGGCCCATCCGGTACGGCGCCTGCGCCTGCATGATCACCCGGCGCACCCGCCCGGCGTAGGTGAAATCGTTCACGTAGACCGGGGCCAGCATCAGGCTGATCGCGTTGTAGATGTCGCCCACCGACAGCCCCATCGACTGGGCCTGGATGCGGTCCACGTCAAGATGCAACTGCGGGGCATCCTCGAGCGTGTTGGGGCGCACCCCGGTCAGCACCGGATCCTGGCTGGCCTTGGCCAGCAGGGTGTTTCGCGCCTGCGCCAGCGCGTCGCGACCGGCGCCGCTGCGATCCTGCAGGTACATGTCGAAGCCGCCGAACTGGCCCAGGCCCTGCACGGTGGGCAGGTTGACCACGAAGATCTGCGCATCGCGGATCTGCTGCAGCGCGCCGTTGGCCCGGGCGATGAACTGCGGCGCGGTGACGTCGCGGTCGGCCCAGTCCTTGAGCCGGATGAAACCCATGCCCACGTTCTCGCCGGCGCCGACGAAGCTGAAGCCGGTGATCTGCAGCACGCCCTGTACCGCGCTGTCCTTGTTGAGGATGGCGCGCATCTGCGTCATCACCGCCTCGGTGCGTTGCTTGGTCGCCCCTGGCGGCAGCTGCACCACGGCCAGCGCATAGCCCTGGTCTTCCTCGGGCAGGAAGCTGCCGGGCAGGCGGGTGTACAGGAAACCGCCCAGCACGGCGATCACCGCGAACACCAGCATCCAGCGCGGCGCATGGCTGATCGCACTGCCGATGTGCCGGGTGTAGGTGCGATTGATCCGCTCGTAGGCGCGGTTGAAGCCGCGGAACACCACGTTCTTCTTCTTGTGGTGCTCCGGCTGCAGGAAGCTGGCACACAGCGCCGGTGTGAACGACAGCGCCAGGAACGCGGAGAAGCCCATCGACACCGCGATCGTCAGCGCAAACTGCTTGTAGATGACGCCGGTGGCACCGGGCTGCAATGACGAGGGCACGAACACCGCGGCCAGCACCACCGTGATCGCGACCACGGCGCCGGTGATCTGGCCCATCGCCTTGCGCGTGGCTTCGCGCGGGGAGAGGTGCTCCTCGGTCATGATGCGCTCGACGTTCTCGATCACCACGATCGCATCGTCGACCACGATGCCGATCGCCAGCACCATGCCGAACAGGGTCAGCTGGTTGATGGTGAAGCCCAGCACCAGCATGCCCATGAAGGTGCCCAGCAGCGCCACCGGGATCACCAGGGTGGGGATGATCGTGGCGCGCACGTTCTGCAGGAACAGCAGCATCACCAGGAACACCAGGATCACCGCCTCGACCAGGGTGTGCACCACTTCGTTGATGGAGATCCTGACGAAGGCGGTGCTGTCGTAGGGACTGAACCAGGTCACCCCGGGCGGAAAGCTGCCGGCCAGTTCATCCATCTTGCCGCGCACCGCAGTGGCCACGTCCAGCGCATTGGCGCCGGGCAGCAACTGCACCGCGAATGCTCCGATCGGCGATCCGTTGTACTCGGTGTTGAAACCGTAGCCGGCCGGACCGAAGGCGATCCTGGCCACGTCGCCCAGCTTGACGGTGGTGCCGTCGCTGTTGGCGCGCAGGATGATCGAGGCGAACTGCTCCGGTGTGGTGAAGCGGCCCTCGCTGGATACCGCCACGGTCAGCCCCTGGCCGTCAGGAGCCGGGTCGGCACCGAGCGAGCCGGCGGCGAACTGCACGTTCTGCGAGCGGATGGCGTTGAGCACCTGGGTGGCCGAAAGATGGTAGCCCTGCAGCTTGTCCGGGTTGAGCCAGATCCGCATCGCGTATTCGGCGCCGAACTGGCGGGTGCTGCCGACGCCGGGCACGCGCGAGATCTGGTCCAGCACGCTGGAGCCGACGATGTCGTTGAGCTTGTCCCGGTCGATGTCCGGATTGGTCGAGCGCAGCGCCACCACCATCAGGAAGCCGGCGTTGGCCTTGGCCACCACCACACCCTGCTGGGTCACCTCCGACGGCAGCCGCGGCGTGGCCAGTGCCACCTTGTTCTGCACCTGCACCTGGGCGATGTCCGGGTCGGTGCCGCTCTCGAAGGTCAGCGAGATGTTGGCGCGGCCGTTGGCGCTGGAGGAGGAGCTGAAATAGAGAAGGTGGTCGATGCCGGTGAGCTGCTGCTCGATCACCTGGGTCACCGCCTTCTCGGTGGTCTCGGCGCTGGCACCCGGGTAGGTGGCGCTGACATTGATCTGCGGGGGCGCGATGGACGGATACGATTCCACGCCCATGTTGAGGATCGAGAGCACACCGCCCAGCGAGATGAGGATCGCCACGACCCAGGCGAAGATCGGGCGATCGATGAAGAAACTCGGCATCGTCAGGGCTCCTTACTTGCCGCCGGCCGGGGCCGCTGCGCTGGTCGAGGATGCCGGCTTCCACGGCGTGGCCTTGGCGGGGGCGCCTTCATGGGCCTTCTGCACGCCGGAGACGATCACCTGGTCGCCCGGCTTGAGGCCTGCGGTGACCACCCAGTTGCCGTCGCGCATGTCGCTGGTGGTGACGTTCTTGCGCAGTACCTTGCCGTCGCTTCCGACCACCAGCACATACGGCCCGGCGGTATCGCGCAACACCGCCGCCTGTGGCACCAGGTAGACCTTGTGCTGTTTGCCGAGGTCGGCCTGAAGGGTCACGTACATGCCCGGCAGCAGGGTCTGGTCCGGATTGGGGACCTTCGCGCGCAGCTTCACGCTGCCGGTGGCCGGATCCACCGCGGTGGCGGAGAAATCGACCGTGCCCGGATAGGGGTACGGGCTGCCGTCGGGCAGGGTGACCTGCACCGTGGCCTTGTCGGTATCGGCCAGGGTGACGTCGCCACTGCTCTGTGCCGCGCGCATGCGGGTCAGCTCGTCAGCGGCCAGGGTGAAGTTGATGTACAGAGGGTCGGTCTGCTCCACCGTGGTCAACAGCGTGGCCTCGCCCTGGCCGACCAGAGCGCCCTCGGTCACCTGTTGCTGACCGGCGCGACCAGCGATCGGCGCGGTCACGTCGGCATAGCCGAGGTTGATCCGCGCGGTCTGCTGGTTGGCGCGCGCCGCCTGCGCAGCCGCCGCGGCGGTGCGCTCGGCGGCCAGTGCATTGTCCAGATCGGACTTGGAGATGTAGCCCTTCGGCGCCAGCTCCCGCGCGCGCTTGGCATTGGCCCGGGCGTTGGCCAGGCTGGCCTGCGCCTGAGCCACCGACGCGCTGCTGGCCGCCAATGCTGCCTTCAGCGGCGCGGGGTCGATCTGGAACAGCAGTTGCCCCTTGTCGACGTGGGTGCCCTCGTCGTAGGTGCGCTTGAGCAGGACGCCGGGAACCCGGGCACGCACGTCGGCGCTGCGGAAGGGCGAGAGCCGGCCGACCAGATCCTTGGTCAATGCCGTGTTCTGCGGCCTGGCGTTGAGCACGCCCACTTCCGGCGGCGGCATCTTCGGTGGGCCCTGCTCCTGCTGCTTGCCACAGCCGGCAAGCGCCAGCAGGCCCAGGCACAGTGCAAAGGTGCGCAGTGTCGCGGACGTCATCGGTGACTCCCTTCGTATGTTCTTGGTCGATCGGGGATGGGGTGAAGCGTTGTTTCGGCGGTACAGCCGGCGAGCCTGGCTGGCCGGCGACCGTCGGGCCAGTGCCGTTGGTCGTGCCAGGGGCGATATCCGCAGCGGTCCGCACGGGCCGAACTATACCGGCCAGTTTATAATTTATCGAGGGCGCCGGTCCAGCGTTTTCTCACCGCACCGAGATCCCCGCGTTGGTTCCTGGCATGAGCTGCGATGCGGGTGTCCGCCATGTGGTCCGCTGTCGAACGGGACGGGAGGGGCTGAGCTGCATGGACTGCGTCCCTGGCGTCCCGGGCGGCACCTGGCTGTCCGGTGCACTTTTGAAATGGCCGCCACGGCGCGGGCGAATAATCCAGTTGCGTGAACAGCCGTGCCGGCGGCTGAATAGCGGCTCATACAAGCGTTCGAATACCGCTTGTGCTGTGGATTCGGCCGGTGCCGCGGCGTATCCTTTTCGGCTACGCCCGATCTGTCTCCACTGACCAGCAGAGCCCATGAACGCGATTCGCACGCCCCGTGACAACTCGATTCCGGCAGCCGTTTTCGAGGCCTTCAAGCAAAGCGATCCTGCGACCACTCCGCGCCTCGATGAGGCGCAATTTTTTATCGGCGCCTTTTTCGCGCGCATGGCCCACAGCGACATTCTCCTGCATTCACCGGAGCAGTGGGCCGTACTCATCGCCGGACTGCTCGATTTCATGCAGCAGCGCCAGCCGGCGCGTGCCTCGGTGCGGATAATCCATCCGCAGTCGCCGCAGGCCGATCGCAGCGTGATCCAGGTGATTACCGACGACATGCCGTTCCTGGTGGACACGGTCAGCATGGTGGCCGCCGCGAGCGCGCAGATCCATGGGGTGATCCATCCCGTGATCAAGGTCGAGCGCGGCGCCGATGGCAAGCTGCAGGCGCTGGGAGTGGAGCAGGGCGCGCCGGAATCGGTGATCCACCTGGAGGTCGACCGGATCGGCGCCGGAAGCGAGCAGGAAACGCAGCTCAGGCGCAAGATCGAAGAGGCGCTCGGGGACGTGCGCGCGGCGGTGACCGACTGGTCGGCCATGCGCGAGAAGGCGGTGGCCATTGCGGCCGACCTGCCGCAGCGGCAACTGCCGCTGGATGCCGAATCGGTGCGTGAGGCCAGCGAGTTCCTTCGCTGGCTGGCCGACGACAACTTCACCTTCCTGGGCTACCGCGAGTACGAGGTGGCCAAGTCCGATGGCGAGGAGGTCCTGCGTGCGGTGGACACCTCGGGCCTGGGCATCCTGCACGGTAGCGAGCGCTCGATGGCGCCGCGCTCTCTGCGCAGCCTGGTCGCCAGCGCGCTGCCGCAGTCCGGCGCTACCGACGCGATCATCCTGACCAAGACCAACGCCCGCTCCGACGTACACCGCAGCGGATACATGGATTACGTCGGTGTGCTGAAGTTCGACGCCCAGGGGCGCCCGATCGCCGAGCAGCGCTTCCTTGGCATGTTCTCCTCCAACGCCTACATGGCCCGTCCGCAGGACGTGCCGCTGGTGCGTCAGAAGGTCGATGCGGTGATGTGCCGTTCCGGCCTCAAGCGCGACTCGCACTCGGGCAAGTCGCTGCGCCACATCCTTGAGACGCTGCCGCGCGACGAACTGTTCCAGAGCAGCGAGGACGAGTTGTTCGCCACCGCCACCGGCATCCTGGAACTGCAGCAGCGTGCACGGACCCGGCTGTTCGTCCGTCGTGATCGCTACGGGCGGTTCTTCACCTGCATGGTCTACGTGCCGCGCGAGCGCTTCAATACGGCGGTGCGCGAGCGCATCGAGCAATTGCTCAGCCAGGCCCTGCACGGCGAGCACGTGGACTCGTCGGTGCTGATGGGCGAAGCGGTGCTGGCGAGGGTCTACGTGGTGGTGCGTCCGCACGTGGGCGACCGTCCGGTGTACGACGTGGACCTGCTCGAGCTGGGCATCAACGCGATCGTTCGCAACTGGCATGATGACCTGCGCGATGCGCTGGTGGCTGCGCGGGGCGACCAGGAGGGCGTGACGCTTGCCAACCGCTATGGCAAGGCCCTGCCTGCCGGCTATGTCGAGGATGTGACCCCGGCGGTGGCTGCCGACGACGTCTACCAGCTGTCGCTTCTGCAAGGCGACGACGCGGTGCGGATGTCGTTCTACCATCCGCCGCGCCGGCCCGACGAGCTGCGCTTCAAGATCTACCGCTCCGGTCGCGACATCGCCCTGTCCGAGGTGTTGCCGCAACTGGAGAACCTCGGCCTGCGCGTGCTGACCGAGCACGTCTACGACGTGCCGACCGAGCGCGGCGCACTGTTCATCCAGGACTTCGAAGTGCAGCCGGTCGGCGCGCAGACGTTCACGGTGGAGCAGGTCGGCTCGCTGTTCGAAGATGCGTTCGAGCAGATCTGGCGTGGTCACGCGGAGAACGACGGTTTCAACCGGCTGGTGCTGGGCGCCAAGCTGAACTGGCGCCAGGTGGCGATGCTGCGTGGCTACTGCAAGTACCTGCTGCAGGCGGGCGTGTCGTTCTCGCAGAGCTACATGGAGGATGCGCTCAACTCCTACCCGGCGATTGCCGGGCTGCTGGTGGAACTGTTCTTCGCCAAGTTCGACCCGCGACGGGACAGCCTTTCGGACGAGGATCTCCGTGCCGCTGGCGAGATGTTCGGCGCCGAGATGCGCGCCTTGATTCCCGCCGCCGTGCAGCAGGCGCAACCGGCGCTGGTGGACGGCCTGGTAAGTGCCTTGTCGCGTCCGCGCGAGGAGCAGGTGGGCTACATCGAGGACACCATCCATCTGCTGCTCGACCAGGTTTCCAGCCTGGACGAAGATCGCATCCTGCGCAGCTTCATGGGCGTGATCCGCGCTACCTTGCGCACCAGCTACTTCCAGCAATGGGACGGCCAGTACCGCCCGTACATCAGCTACAAGTTCGATTCGGCCAAGGTGCCGGAGCTGCCCAAGCCGGTGCCGTACCGGGAGATCTTCGTCGCCTCGGCGCGCGTCGAGGGCATCCACCTGCGTTTCGGCGCGGTCGCCCGCGGCGGCCTGCGCTGGTCGGACCGGCGCGAGGACTTCCGTACCGAGGTACTCGGCCTGGTCAAGGCGCAGATGGTCAAGAACACGGTGATCGTGCCGGTCGGTTCCAAGGGCGGCTTCTTCGTCAAGCGTCCGCCGATCGGTGGCGACCGCGACGCACAGCTGGCCGAGGGCATCGCCTGCTATCGCATGTTCATCAGCGGCCTGCTCGACATCACTGACAATCTGGCCGGTGGCCAAGTGGTGCATCCGCATGACGTGGTGCGCCACGACGCGGACGACCCGTACCTGGTGGTGGCCGCCGACAAGGGCACCGCGACCTTTTCCGACATTGCCAACGCCATCTCGATCGAGCACGGCTACTGGCTGGGCGACGCGTTCGCCTCGGGCGGCTCCAACGGCTACGACCACAAGGGCATGGGCATCACCGCCAAGGGCGCGTGGGAGTCGGTCAAGCGGCATTTCCGGGCACTGGGCCGCAACAGCCAGACGCAGGACTTCACCTGTGTCGGCATTGGCGACATGTCCGGCGACGTGTTCGGCAACGGCATGCTGCTGTCGGAGCATATCCGCCTGTTGGCCGCGTTCGACCATCGCCACATTTTCCTGGATCCGAGCCCGGACGCGGCCGTTTCCTACGCCGAGCGCCAGCGCATGTTCCAGCTGCCCCGCTCCAGCTGGGAGGACTACGACAAGTCGCTGATCTCCGAGGGTGGCGGCGTCTATCCGCGCAGCGCCAAGTCCATTCCGGTGTCGCCGCAGGTACGTGCTGCGCTGGGCATCCGCGAGGAAGTCACCCAGCTGCCGCCGAACGAACTGCTCAGCGCGATCCTCAAGGCGCCGGTCGACCTGCTCTGGAACGGCGGCATCGGCACCTATGTCAAGGCCGCCAGCGAGACCCATGCCGATGTCGGTGATCGCGCCAACAACGCATTGCGCGTGAACGGTGCAGAGCTGCGCTGCAAGGTGATCGGCGAGGGCGGCAACCTGGGCATCACCCAGAAGGGCCGCATCGAGGCCGCACAGCACGGGGTGTTGCTGAACACCGACTTCATCGACAACTCCGCCGGCGTGGACACCTCCGACCACGAGGTCAACATCAAGATCCTGCTGGACGACGCGGTGCAGCGCGGCGAGCTGACGGTGGAAGGCCGCAACCAGCAGCTGGCGGCGATGACCGACGAGGTCGGCCAGCTGGTGCTGTGGGACAACTACCGCCAGAACCAGGCGATCACGCTGATGGAGCACCAGTCGGTACGCCGACTCGGGTCGATGGCGCACTTCATCCGCCAGCTCGAGAGCGAAGGCCTGCTCGACCGGCAGGTCGAGTTCCTGCCCAGCGAGGCCGAGCTCAGCGAGCGCAAGGCGCGCCACCAGGGCCTGACCCGGCCGGAACTGTCGGTGCTGCTGTCCTACGACAAGATGAAGCTGTACCAGCAGTTGCTGGAGTCGGACGTGCCCGAGGATCCGTACCTGTCCAAGGAGCTGGTGCGCTACTTCCCCGAGCCGCTGCATGCGAAATACGCCGACAACATGCAGCGCCATCGCCTCAAGCGCGAGATCATCGCCACCGCGGTGACCAACTCCACCATCAACCGGATGGGCGCCACCTTCATGCTGCGCATGCAGGAGGACACCGGCCAGGGGCCCGCGGCGATCGCCAAGGCCTACACCGCGGCGCGCGAGATCCTGGACGCCCGTGAACTGTGGGCCGAGATCGAGGCGCTCGACAGCCAGGTGGGTGAGGGCACCCAGATCGACGCGATCATGCAGATCTGGTCGCTGTTGCGCCACATGACCCGATGGCTGCTCAGCCGTCCGGGCGGCACGCTGGACATCGCCGCCAATGTCGAGCGCTACCATGCCGGCGTGACCGCCTTGCGGCAGGCGCTGCCCGGTGCCCTGACCGAGACCGGCAAGGCCGACTTCGGCAGTAGCCAGGAAAAATGGGAAGGCCTTGGCCTGCCCGCCGAACTGGCCTTGCGCCTGGCCCGCATGCCGGTGCTGCGGGCAGTGCTGGACATGGCCGAGGTGGCCCGGCAAAGCGGCCAGCCGATCGCCAAGGTGGCCAGCGTGTTCTACGAGCTGGGCGAGGCGCTGGACCTGGAGTGGCTGCGCGATCAGATCGAGGCGCTGCCGGTAGAGGGTCATTGGCATGCCCAGGCCCGCGGCTCGCTGCTGGACGAGCTCAACCAGCAGCACCGTGCGCTGGCCCTGCAGGTGCTGACCCTGGCCGGCGACCGCAAGGACATCTCGCCGGTGCAGGCCTGGCTGGAGCGCGACGATCCGGTGCTGAGCTACACGCGTGCCATGCTGGCCGAGATCCTCACCCAGAACGCGGACTACCCGATCGCCTCGGTGGCCATCCGCCGACTGGCTCAGCTGGCGCAGGCGCCGGTGGGGTGAGGGGTGGGGGCCCGCGGCGGGCTTTGGTTTCGCTCCCGCGGGCTCCTGGTCTTGGCCTGGCTGCTTCGGCACCGGGCCTGGCTCGCGTGGTTGTGGCCTTGCCCGGGGCTTCAGGCCGGTCTACCGCGAGCGTCGCTTTCGTTGTGTACCGGGCCATAAGTACCGGGCCATAAGCGGAAAAGCTGGTGGGCTGAATCCCACCCTACGCGAGCCTTGAGGCGATTCGCCGCACCACGCCCGGCCCGCATGCATCGGGCGAAGGCCCAGACCTACACGCATCCAGCCGCCACACGGTCACGATAAACCCGCCCCCGGCTAGCTGCAGGAGCATCCGCGTCTTCCGTAGCGTCGGTAGGGTGGGCTTGAGCCCACCAAGCCAACGAAGCGGAGATGCCAGGCCCTTTTTGGCGGAGGCGCCAACAAGGGCCGTATCCATGAAAGCAGCCCATGGCAGGCGAGTCCGGTCGCCAAGGCGCCTCCAAGGGCGAAAGCCGGAACGCCGCCCACGCATGCGAATCGGGGCGAACGCCTCGCCCGCTGATAACATTCCCCCATGCAGCAAATCACCACGAAGGCCGCCATGCGCGGCCACATCATTCTTTCCCACGGTCTGGACTCCAGCCCCGAAGCCACCAAGGTCAGCGTGCTGGCCAAGTGTGCCGAGGCGCTGGGCTGGCAGACCATCCGGCCCGATTACCGCGCCGACGATGCGCTGGGTCATGCCGGCTGCGTCGAGCCACGGTTGCGGCGGCTTCAGGCTGCGATCGAGGCGTGCCCGGCTGCGCCGGTTCTGGTGGGGTCCAGCATGGGGGCCTTCGTATCGGGTCTGGTGGCCACCCGGGTGCGAGTGGCGGCCCTGTTCCTGCTCGCCGTGCCGTCTGCCATTCCCGGTGTGGATACGCCGTTCGACCTGCCTGCGGACCTGCCCACGATGCTGGTGCACGGTTGGCGCGATGAGCTGTGTCCGGCGGACCGGCTGGTGGAGATGGCGCGGGCACGCCGACTGCCGTTGTTGATGCTCGATGACGATCATCGACTGAGCGGCAGCGTGGAGGCCATTGCAACGCAGTTCGGGCTGTTCCTGGAAAACCTGGCGGAGGCCGCATGAGCGCTTTTTTCGCCACCTGCCCGAAGGGGCTGGAGTACCTGCTGCGCGACGAACTGGTCGCCATGGGTGCCCAGGACGTGCGCGAGGCGCTGGCCGGCGTGCACTTCGCCGGGTCGCTGGAAACCGCCTACCGTGCCTGCCTGTGGTCGCGGCTCGCCAGTCGGATCCTGTTGCCACTGGCCGAATTCGACGCCGCCACCGACGAGCAGCTGTACGCCGGCGTGCAGGCGATCGACTGGTCGCAGCACCTGGCCGCGCACGGCACCTTCGCCGTGGACGCCGGCACCGCGATGAGCAAGCTCACGCACAGCCAGTACATCGCATTGCGCAGCAAGGACGCGGTGGTCGACCAGTTCCGCCAGCGCGATGGCAGCCGTCCGGACGTGGATACCGACGAGCCGGACGTGCGCATCAACCTGCGGTTGCGCCGCGACCGGGCGACGCTGTCGCTGGACCTGGCCGGTTCGCCGTTGCACCGGCGTGGTTGGCGCGAGGTGCAGGGCGAGGCGCCGCTGAAGGAGAATCTGGCCGCAGCGATGCTGCTGCGGGCCGGTTGGCCGAAGCTGTATGCCGAAGGAGGCGCGCTGCTCGATCCGATGTGCGGCTCGGGCACGTTGCTGGTCGAGGGCGCGCTGATGGCGGCCGATGTCGCTCCGGGACTGCGCCGTGACTACTTCGGATTTCTCGGTTGGCTGCAACACGACATCGCCTGCTGGCGCGGCCTGCTGGACGAGGCGCGGCAGCGTGCGGAGCAGGGCCTGCGGCAACTGCGCAGCGCGTTCTTCGGCTCCGACGCCGATCCGCGGATGGTGCAGACGGCCAAGCGCAACGCGCAGGAGGCTGGCGTGGCCGGCTTCCTCACGCTGGACCGGCACGACATGGCGCACGCCGCACCGCCGCCGGGTGTGGGCGCCGGACTGGTGATCACCAATCCACCCTACGGCGAGCGACTGGGTGAGCGCGAGCAGATGCCTGCGTTGTACCGGGCCCTGGGCGATGCACTGCGCCAGCGCTTCACCGGCTGGCACGCGGCCGTGCTGGCCGGCGATGCCGAACTGGGGCGCGCGATGGGGCTGCACGCGCACAAGCGGTATGCGCTCTACAACGGCGCCCTGGAAACCGTGTTGCTGCTGATCGACCTGAGCGCGCGGGAAGAGGCCCCGCGCGAGCGCAAGCCGTTGTCGCCCGGTGCGCAGATGCTGAAGAACCGTCTGGAGAAAACGGTCCGGCACCTGCGCAAGCGGTTGCAGCGCGAGCAGATCCATTGCTGGCGCGCGTACGACCAGGACCTGCCCGAGTACGCCGCCGCCATCGACGTGTACGGCAGCGAGAAGGGCCCGTGCTGGCTGCATATCCAGGAGTATCGTGCCCCGGCCGATGTTCCCGAGGACACCGCGCGCCTGCGCCTGCGCGAGATTGCGCGGGTCGCCGGGGAGGTATTCGACGTGCCACGCGAGCGCATTGCGCTGAAGACCCGTGAGCGCGGCAGGGGGGGCGCCAAGTACGGCCAGATGGACCAGCGCGGCGAGTACGTGGCGGTGGAGGAGGGCGGCCTGCAGTTCCTGATCAACCCGACCGATTATCTGGATACCGGGCTGTTTCTGGACCACCGGCTGGTGCGCGCCAAAGTGCGCGAACTGGCCAGCGGCCAGCGTTTCCTCAACCTTTTCGCCTATACCGGCACCGCCAGTGTGTACGCCGCCGCCGGTGGTGCCCGTGACACCACCAGCGTCGACCTGTCGGCCACCTACCTCGAATGGGCCTCGCGCAACCTGGCGTCGAACGGTTTCACCGGCACCGATCACCGACTGGTGCAGGCGGACGTGCTGGAGTTCCTGCAGCGCGACCGCGACCGTTACGGGCTGATCTACGTCGATCCGCCGACGTTCTCCAACTCCAAGCGCGCGGAGGACTTCGATGTGCAGCGCGACCACGTGGCGTTGCTCAATGGCTGTGGCGATCGCCTGGCCGGCGCTGGCGTGATCGTGTTTTCGAACAATTTCCGCCGGTTCAAACTGGACCGCGAGGCACTGGAACAGCGCTTCGAGATCCAGGACTGGACCGTGCCCAGCATACCTTTCGACTTCGCACGGCGCGCGCATATCCACGGCTGCTGGCTGTTGCGGCCGCGTCCGCAGGAATCGCCGTGGTCCGGCACGGTCGAGCACGTGCTGCACGGCCGTCGCTGAACGCGGCGGCCAGCCAGCCTGAACGTTCCTGTACGTTTCCTTCACGCGCTCAGTACCGATTCAGTCCGCTTCGCCGAGGATCGATCCCGGCGCCGCCGTTGCGGCGTGCGCCGGAATCTCCCCACGGAGGCAGCGTATGAACCGTTCACGATCCACCCGTCTGCGCCGCACTGCGGCCCTGCTTGCGCTAGCCCTGGGCTGCGGCGTGGCCGCGCCCGTGTTCGCCGGCAGCCACGTCAGCGTGAGCGTTGGCGTGGGCCTGCCCGGCCTGAGCATCGGTTACAGCGACTATCGTTATCCGCACTACCGCCACCACCGCGATCATTACGGCTACCGGGGCCGCGACATCCGTTATTCGGAATCGGTGTACTACGCACCGCCGCCGGTCGTGATCTACCGACGCCCGGTGGTGGTCGAGCGGCCGGTCCATGTGCGGCGTGACTATTACGGCGGCCCGGTGGTGTACACCCGATACGAGCGTCACGGTTATCGCTCGGACCATCGCTATCGTGATCATGATCGCCGCCGTGACGATCACGACCGTCGCGATCGTCGCCACCGGGACCGCGGCCACGACCGCGACGACTGAAGCCGGAAACCGACCGGATCCGAGCACATCGGAAAAGCCAAGGGCCGGCCCATGCCGGCCCTTTTTCGTCGACGAGCTCAGGGCTGCGCGGGCTGGTCCGCGCCGCTTCCGTGGCGGATCGCGCGCTGCCGCAGCTCCTCGAAGCGGCCGGCGGTGATCTTGCTGACCGAGGCGATCGGGCAGGGTGGCTGATAACGCGCCTGGACCGTTTCCCCCACCTCGCCGCAGACGCGGTCCAGGTCGATTGCCCGGTTGGACTCGTTGGCCCGGAACAGCAGCCCCGGGCTGCCTATGCCCAGCCGGGGACACAGCGTCTGGGTGGTGACCTGGTAGCGGTACGGACCGGTGCGGATGATTGCCGTGCGCGCATCGACCACGTGCCACTCGTTGATGCGATCGATACGCGGACACTCGGTGGTTGGACGCAGAGGCGTGTGCCGATAGTCGTTCGATTGGGCGTGCGCCGGCCAGGCCAGCGGGAGCAGAAGCAACAGGGGAAGGATGCGTTTCATGGGAACACCTCGGCCGAAGGGGGACGGCACACCAGCATCGCGCGATCGGTACCGACGTGCCAGTGCAACTGCCGGCCGGCCAGGTAGCCGTGTCACGATAAGTGAACGATTCGTGCGGCATGCTTTAAGGTATGCCAATGGCCCATGCACGGGTGCCGGATGACTCCAGCGTTATACAGCCACTCTACCCACGCCGAACGAGGAACGGCCCGATGCCGTCGGTCCCGGACGTAGCGACGACCGGCCGGGTCGAAAAGTTTCGACGGGTTCGCCAAGCCACGGTGGCGCTCTGCGCTCCGCTGAGCGCCGAAGACCTGATGGTGCAGTCGATGCCCGACGCCAGCCCGGGCAAGTGGCACCTGGCGCATACCACCTGGTTTTTCGAGCAGTTCGTGCTCGGTCGAAACCGGGCCTACCGCCCGGTCGATGCGTCCTGGCACTATCTTTTCAACTCGTACTACCAGAGCGTCGGACCGATGCACGCCAGGCCGCGGCGCGGGTTGCTGTCGCGGCCGACGCTGGAGCAGGTGATCGATTACCGCCGTCAGGTCGACGACCGCGTCTGCGAGGCACTGTCGCGTGATCCCGAGCCCGAGCTGGGCGCGCTCATCGAGCTCGGCCTGGAGCACGAGCAACAGCATCAGGAGTTGTTGCTTACCGACATCAAGCACGCCCTTTGGTGCAACCCGATGCAGCCGGTCTATGCCGCGGCCGAGCCCGCCATTCACGCGGAAGCTCCGGTGGCGCCGGCATTCATCGACGGCGCGGAGGGCGTCGTGGAGATCGGCCATGCCCGCGACTCCTTCGCCTACGACAACGAGACCCCGCGCCATCGGGTGCTGTTGCACCCGCATGCGCTGGCCAACCGGCTGGTGACCAACGGCGAATACCTGGCGTTCGTGCATGAGGGTGGCTATCGGGAGCCCTCGTTGTGGCTGTCCGATGGCTGGGCCACCGTACAGGGCGAAGGCTGGCAGCGACCGCTGTATTGGCATGAGGACCTGGCCAGCGAGTTCACGCTCGCCGGCGTGCTGCCGATCGACCCGGATGCGCCGGTGTGCCACCTGAGCTATTTCGAGGCCGATGCCTTCGCCCGCTGGGCCGGGGCGCGGCTGCCCCTGGAGAGCGAGTGGGAGAGTGCCGCGACGATCGCTTCACCGGACCGGGGCAACCTGCGCGACGGCATGCCGCGGTTGCCGGGCCCGGCCGATGCGGGCCACGGCGTGCGCCAGCTGTTCGGCGATGTCTGGGAATGGACCGCCTCGCCTTACGTCAGCTATCCGGGGTTCAAGCCGCTGGCCGGCTCGCTCGGCGAATACAACGGCAAGTTCATGAACGGCCAGTGGGTCCTGCGCGGCGGTTCGTGCGCCACGCCACGGGCGCACATCCGGTCCAGTTACCGCAACTTTTTCCCTCCCCACGCCCGCTGGCAGTTTGCCGGTTTGCGTCTGGCGAGGGACCGCAACGCCCAAGGGGGATCATGATGAACACCCAAGCCTGCGATATCCGGGATGACGGCCCGACACCGCCCTCGGGCGAACTGCTGCAGGTGGTGCAGAGTGGCCTGCATGCCACGCCCAAGCGTCTGCCCTCGTGGCTTTTCTACGACGAGCGCGGCTCGCAACTGTTCGAACAGATCTGCGAGCAGCCGGAGTACTACCTGACCCGATGCGAACTGGCGCTGATGCGCGCCCACGCCGGCCCCATGGCAGGGGTGCTCGGGCCGGATGTGCGGCTGGTCGAGTACGGCAGCGGTACCGCGATCAAGACCGGATTGCTGCTCGAGCAGTTGGTTTCCCCGGTCTGCTATGTGCCTGTGGAGATCTCGCCCGAGCCGTTGCGGCTTAGCGTGGAGCGGCTGCAGGCGGTCTTTCCGCAGTTGCCGATGCAGCCACTGTGCGCCGATTTCAGCCGCTCGCTGCGGTTGCCGATTCCGCCGCGCGCGCCGGGCCGCACGGTGCTGTATTTCCCCGGTTCCACGATCGGCAACTTCGAGATGCGCGACGCGGTGGCGTTGCTGCGCAAGATGCGCGCGGAGATGGGCGAGGGCGGCGGGCTGCTGATCGGCGTGGATCTGAAGAAGGACGCGGGCATACTCGAGGCTGCGTACAACGACGAGGCCGGCATCACCGCGCAGTTCACCCTGAACATGCTTGTGCGGCTCAATCGCGAGCTGGGTTGCGACTTCGACCTGGGTGCATTTCACCACCGCGCGCACTACAACCCGATGGCGGGGCGCATCGAGACCGCGCTGGTCAGCGACGCGGTGCAGAAGGTCCGCTGGGGACGGCGCCCGCTGGCCACGTTCGAAGCCGGCGAGGCGATGCAGGTGGAGTACAGCTGCAAGTACAGCGTGGACGACTTCGCCGCCCTGGCGGAAAAGGCCGGGCTGGCCGTGCGCCAGGTGTGGACCGATCCCCGCCGGATGTTCAGCGTGCAGTACCTGGTGCGTGCGGCTTCTTCAGCCGGCTGAGACACGCTGCGCCGGGTCCGCCCGGGCCCGCGCACTGAGGCATAATCGAGCCACTCCCCGAGATCAAGCGATCATGCCGCCACGCAGTCCCGACAACGACAAGCTCGACCGCATCGTGGCCGAGGCCCGCCGACAGGCCGAGCAGCGCGAACTGGGCTATCGCGAGCGTGCGCTGAAGATGTACCCGTGGGTATGTGGGCGCTGCGCGCGTGAATTCACCCGCGACAACCTGCGCGAGCTGACCGTACACCACCGCAATCACGACCACGACTTCAATCCGCCGGACGGAAGCAACTGGGAGCTGTTGTGCGTGTACTGCCATGACAACGAGCACTCGCGCTACATCGACAACGTGACCGGTTCCTCCACCCGCGAGGAGACTGCGGCGGCGGCTACCGGCAACCCGTTCGCCGACCTCAAGGCGATGCTGGACGCCAAGGGCCGTCGCTGAGGCTGTGGTTCGTGGCGCCGCTGCCCCTGGCCTGCGGTGGCCCGCGTAGAATGGCGCTCCTTTGCGTTTGCCAGATGTTCCCATGACGGTTGTCGGACATAGCGCGCCCGATGCGGCGCTGGAAACCCTGTTCGTTCCCTTCGGCAGCGGCGAGCTGAGCTTGCCCGAGGACGGTGGCGTGCTGTTCCTGCAGGCCCGCGACGGCTTTCGCCTGCGCGAAATGGCGCAACCTGGCTGGCTCTGCGAGCAGGGCTTCCGGCCATTTGCCGATGACCTGCTGGGCAGCGGCCTGTCGGTGGGCGAGCCCCCCGAGCATGCCCGCTACCGGCTGGTGCTGGTGCTGCCGCCGCGCCAGCGTGAGCACCGCCGCGCGGTCTTCGCGCGTGCCCTGCTGCATGCCGCCGGGGGCGGGACTGTCGTGGCCTGCGTGCCCAACAACGAGGGTGCCCGGTCGGCACAAGACGATCTGGCACGACTGGCCGGTGCGGTGCGCTGCGTGTCCAAGCACAAATGCCGGGTGTTCTGGACACGGGCGGACCAGCTGGACCCGGACCTGTGCCGGCAGTGGCTGGCGCTGGACGAGCCGCGTCCGATCGCGGACGGTTACCTCAGTCGTCCCGGCCTGTTTGCGTGGGACCGCGTCGACCGCGCCTCGGCGCTGCTGGCCGAACACCTGCCGGCCGATATGCGCGGTCGCGTGGCCGACCTGGGCGCCGGCTACGGTTACCTGTCCTGCCGGTTGATCGCACAGTGCCCGCAGATCACCGCGCTGGACCTCTACGAAGCGGACGCGAGGGCATTGCCGCCAGCGCGGCAGAACCTGGAGCAGGCCCTGCAGCAGGCCGGCAGGCGGCTTCCGGTGGCGGTGCACTGGCATGACGTCACCCGGGGGCTGGATGCGCGCTACGACGCGATCGTGAGCAACCCGCCGTTCCACCAGGGTCGCGCCGACCTGCCAGAGCTCGGGCGGGCGTTCATCGCCCGCGCCGCCGATGCGCTGCAGCCGGAAGGCCGCTTGTGGCTGGTGGCAAACCGCCACCTGCCCTATGAATCGATGCTGGCGGCGCGGTTCGCACAGGTTCGCACGGTGGCGACCCAGGATGGTTTCAAGGTGATCGAAGGTTGGAGAGTGCACGCATGAAGCTGGTGAAGTTGATCGCGAATCTGGGCTACGGCAGCCGCAAGGAGGTCACCCGCATGTTTCGCGAGGGACGCATCACCGATGCCGACGGCGAGGTGCTGTACGCGGACGACCAGGTGGCGCACGAAGTCATCCGGCTCGACCACGAACCGCTCGATCCGCCCGCCGGCCTGGTGCTGGCGATGCACAAGCCGTTGGGAACCACCTGCTCGCGCAAGGACACCGGGCGGGTCGTCTACGACCTGCTGCCGCCGCGCTATCGCGTGCGCAGCCCGGCTCTGTCCACGGTCGGACGGCTCGATCGCGACACCTCCGGGCTGTTGCTGTTCACCGACGATGGCGCGCTCCTGCACCGGATCATTTCGCCGAAGGCGCAGGTGAGCAAGGTCTATGAGGCGACCCTGGCGCAGGATCTGCGCGGTGACGAGGGCGCGTTGTTCGCCAGCGGAACGCTGATGCTCGAGTCCGAAACCACCCCGCTGGCGCCCGCGCAGCTGGAAGCGCTGCAGCCGCGGCGGGCCCGCCTGACCGTCACCGAGGGACGCTACCACCAGGTGCGACGCATGTTCGCCGCAACCGGGAACCACGTCGAGACACTGCAGCGCGTGGCGATCGGGGCACTGACCCTGGGCGGGCTGGAGCCCGGCGAATGGCGGGCGCTGGAACCGGACGAGGTCGCGCAAATCTTCGGCTGACCGGCGCGGCAGTGCCACGCATCTGCCTTCGGGCCCGACCGTGGGAGCGGCTTCAGCCGCGAGGGCCGCGCCAGCGGCCGGAATCTGAAGCGTCGAGGCGCGAGGATCGCCGACGTCAAACCACCATCACCGGCGTCGGCAGCGGCTGGCGGTACCATTTCGCCCGCTCGTCGCGGCAGCTGGGGCTGCCCATGGCGTACTTGCGGCAGATGGCCGGGCGATCCTCGTAGATGCTGCAGCACATCCGGTTGGCATCGATCGCCGCGCACCAGCCGTCCTCGCCCTTGGCCAGCACCTCCAGGCCATTGGCATCGTGGGTGACCAGCCAGTCGGGCACCTGGTCCTCGGGCATCAGCACCACGGTGAGGCGACAGCACACCGCCTCGCAGGCGTCGCAGTGCACGTCCGGGTCGATCGATTCACGGTAGGGGTCGCTTGGCTCGCTCATGGGTCAGTATGCGCCCGCGCACCGCCGCCGCCCTGAATCGTTCGTATCCGCATCGCACTTCTTCGATCACTCGGCCGGGCTATCCCACAGCGCCAGCCAGCCGGCGTGCCCCAGTTTCTGCAGCGTGCGCTGGTTGCGCCGGTAGATTTCGTCGGGATCGGTCATCGCCTCGACCGCGCGCTCCACGCTCGCCTCGCGCAGCAGGTGCAGGGTCGGGTAGGGGGAGCGGTTGCTGGCGTTCTCGATGTCATCCGGATCGCTGTCGGCGAACTGGTAATGCGGGTGAAAGCTGGCCACCTGCAGCACCCCGTCCAGTTTCAGCGTTTCCACCGCGGCGTCGGCGACATCCAGGAAATCGTTGTAGTCGAGAAAATCGCCCAGCACGTGTGGATGGATCAGCAGAGTGGTTTCGCATTCGTCCGCATCCACCGCGGCCAGACTCTGCAATTCGCCGCACAGCTCGTCCAGCAGCGCGTCGGTATCGCGCGCGTGGCTCACTGCGAAGCGGATCTTCTGCTGCACCAGCGGAGCGCGCGCGAACGGGCACAGGTTCAGCCCGACCACGGCGCGCTCGACCCAGCGGCGGGTCGCCTCGATGTAGGGAATATCGTCATCGCGTACGCCGGCGGTGATCGCGGCGGCGGGTGGATGCAAGGGGTTCATTGCTGCGCTCGGGTGGCAAGAGGAAAACGACTATAGCGCCTTGCATGCACGCGACCGTGCCCGGATATACCTTGCATGCCACGATACGAGTCCGCCATGCAGCTGAATTTCGACAACGCCTTCGTTCGCGATCTGCCAGGCGATCCGGAAGCCGGACCGGGACCGCGCCAGGTGGAGGGCGCGCTGTACTCGCATGTGGCGCCCACGCCGGTGCCTGCACCGCAACTGCTGGCGCACGCGCGCGAAGTGGCCACGCTGCTCGACCTGCGCCCGACGCGACCTGAGCAGCGATCGGTTCGCGCAGGTGTTCGGTGGCAACGGCCTGCTGGAGGGCATGCAGCCGTGGGCCAGCAACTACGGTGGCCACCAGTTCGGGCAATGGGCCGGCCAGCTGGGCGACGGCCGCGCGATCTCGCTGGGCGAGGTGGTCAACGGCCACGGCCAGCGCTGGGAACTGCAGCTGAAGGGGGCCGGCCCCACGCCGTACTCGCGCGGGGCCGACGGGCGCGCGGTGCTGCGCTCGTCGATCCGCGAGTTCCTGTGCAGCGAGGCGATGCACCACCTGGGCGTGCCGACCACGCGCGCGTTGAGCCTGGTCGGTACCGGGCGAGGCGTGGTGCGCGACATGTTCTACGACGGCCACCCGCGGACCGAGCCTGGGGCGATCGTGTGCCGGGTGGCGCCGTCGTTCATCCGCTTCGGCCATTTCGAGCTGCCGTATGCGCGCAACGACGTGGCGCTGTTGCGACAACTGGCCGACTTCACCATTCGGCGCGACTTTCCGCACCTGCACGGCGGCGGCCCGAACCGCTACGCCGACTGGTTCGGTGAGGTGTGCGAGCGCACCGCGCGCATGGTGGCGCAGTGGATGCGGGTGGGCTTCGTGCACGGCGTGATGAATACCGACAACATGTCGATCCTGGGGCTGACCATCGACTACGGCCCCTACGGCTGGGTCGACGACTACGATCCGGACTGGACCCCCAACACCACCGACGCCGGGCGTCGCCGCTACCGTTTCGGGCAGCAGCCGAACGTGGCCGGCTGGAACCTGACCCGCCTGGCGCAGCGCGCTGTCGCCGCTGTTCGGGGACGCCGCGCCGCTGCAGGCCGGGCTGGACCGGTTCGTGGCCGCCCATGCGTCAGCCGAGCGCGAGACCGTTGCCGCCAAGTTGGGACTGGACGTCTGTCGCGACGAGGACGTGGTTCTGATGCACGACCTGCAGGCATGGCTGCGGCAGGCCGAAGTGGACATGACCCTGTTCTTCCGCGAGCTGGGCGAACTGGAGACGATCGATGCCGATGCCTCGCTGGCGTGGCTGGAGCCGGCGTTCTACGACCCGGCCAGGCGCGATGCCGGCGAGCCGGCACTGCGCCAGTGGCTGGCACGCTACCGGGCCCGGCTGGCCGACGACCCGCTGCCGGCTGCGCAGCGGCGCGCACGCATGCGTGCGGCCAATCCCCGCTACGTGCTGCGGAATTATCTGGCGCAGCAGGCGATCGAGCGGGCCGAGGGCGGCGACCTGGGCGGCGTGGAAGAACTGCAGGAAGTCCTGCGCCAGCCATACCAGGACCAGCCCGGACGCGAGGCATTTGCCGCCCGGCGTCCGGAGTGGGCCCGGCACAAGGCCGGTTGCTCGATGCTCTCCTGCAGTTCGTAGCTTCGCCCGACTTCCGGGACGCCAGGAACGGTCTGCTTCAGCGTGACAGCGACGCCTTCACGAACTGATCCAACTGCGCGCCGCTGAGCGCACCCGGCTGCCGCGCGATCTCCCTGCCGTCGCGGAACAGCATCAGGGTGGGAATACTGCGGATGCCGTAACGGGAGGCGATTGCCGACTCGGCGTCGGTATCGAGCTTCGCCAGCCGCAGGCGTGGCTCCATCCGCCGGGCTGCCTCGGCGAATACCGGCGCAAAACCCTGGCAGGGGCCGCACCAGGTGGCCCAGAAGTCGACCAACACCGGCAGCTCGCCGCGCAGGGCGATCGCGTCGAACGTGTCCGTGCGCAACTCGACCGGCTTGCCCTGAAAAAGCGGCTGCTTGCAGCGGCCGCAGGTCGGGTGCTGGTCCAGCCGTTCGGCGGGGACGCGGTTGAGGGCTTGGCAATGTGGACAGGCAAGCGTGGTCATGGCGGGCCTCCAGGGTCTTTCCGGGAAATGGCGGTCGCGAGAGCCATTTCCAAGTCGCCAAACATCCCGCCAAAGCGGTCGTAGGGTGGGCTTCAGCCCACCAGGCCCACGGAGCGGCAAGGCCAAACCCCCAAAACCCGATACCCAGGAGCTGGTCGGCTGAAGCCCACCCTGCGCCTCTGCAGGTTCACCTGCTGCCGTATAGCGCCTTGACGTCCCGCAGCAACGCCGCCGAGCTGTCCGGCCGGGCGTAGAACATGTGGCCGCCGGGATACTCCTTCACCTGCACCCGGTCCGGATCGCCCATTGCCGGCATCTGGTCCACCACCAGCACCGATGCCATGAACGGACAGGACAGGTCGTCCCAGCCGTGCGCGATCAGCACCCGCAGGCCCGGGTCGTTGGCGACCGCCTCGCGCAATTGCGAGACCGAGCCTTCGTTGGCGTCATCGTCTTCGTGCCACAGCCGGTTCACTTCGTAGCTGAGTGCGTTGTAGCGCCCGTCGTACTTCCAGCCCACGGTACGGGTGACGAAGTCGACCATGGCGGTGGTGGTGGGAGCGATGATGCCGTTGAGGATCGGATCGCCGGTGCGTTGCCTGGGCGCGTACGGGAACGGGTCCCATGCGGTGACGTTGGAGTCGTAGCGGCTGCCCAGCTTGCCTTCGGCCCGGTACACCTCGCGCAGGTAGGCCTGGGTTTCCAGCCGGCCGCCGGAGCGTTTGACGAACAACGGGTCGAGCCCGGTCAGTTCGGTGACCTTGCTCACCACGCGAGCGGTGGCCTGTGGATCGGAGCGCCCGCGCATCAGATCCGAGGCGTACTGGCCGCGGGTGTATTCGACCACCGCGGCCATCGCCTCGGGAGTCAGCCTGTGCTCGCGCTCCAGGTGCGCCGCGGCGATCGCCGGCAGGGTCAGCATCCACGGCAGCGGCGAGACGTTCTCGTCGTCGAATGCGGCCGGGTCGAGATAGGGCGAGACCAGCACCACGCCGTTCATCGCCACGCCCAGCCGGGTCTGCATGTAGTCGGTGATGCGCGGGCCGCGGAAGCCGCCGTAGCTTTCGCCTACCAGGTACTTGGGCGATTGCAGCCGGCCGTTGCGGACCAGCCAGTCGTAGATGATCCGCGACAGGTACTTGATGTCGTTGTCGGTGCTGTAGAACTGCTTGGTAGCTGCCTTGTCGTCGACCAGCGCGCGGCTGAAGCCGGTGCCCACCGGGTCGATGAAGACCAGGTCGGTAAAGCCCAGCCAGCTGCCCGGGTTGTCGCGCAAGGTGGCCGGGTCCGACGGATGGTCGCCTTCGACGCCGAAGCTGACCCGCTTGGGTCCGATCGCGCCCAGGTTCAGATACACCGAGGAGGCGCCCGGGCCGCCGTTGAGCGCGAAAGTCACCGGCCGGTCGTGCCCGGCAACGGTATAGGCGGTGAACACCACTTCGGCGGTGATGTCGCCCTTGTCGTTGCGCACCGGCAGCGAGCCGACGGTGGCGGTGTAGTTGATGGTGCGGCCATCGATGCGCGCGCTCTGGCTCACGTGCGCGTCGGCAGGCAGCGGCGGCAGGTGGAAATCCCCCTTGCCGGCCGCCGTATCGGGTTTGGAGGCGTCCGCGGCGAGCGCGGGAGTGGCGGTGGCCAGCAGGGCGGCGACCAGCAGGGCGGCTTGCAGCATCTTGTACACGGAATACCCCCGGGCGTAGGAAGACCCAAGCCTAACCGCCCCGGCCGCTGGTCGACTGTGCCCAAAGGCATGGATCCGTTCTGGACGCTCTGCAGTGCGCCCACAGAAGCGGCGCTCCGGGCAGTCGGTCACGTCCTCTGGCGTACCCGGTACCGTTGCCATGCGCCGGCGGGAATACCCAACGCCACCAGCACCGCCCCCCACAGCAGCGATTCGGCCCCGGTGCCGACCAGCGCCCAGAGCGCGTACAGCAGCGCGCCCGCGGCGATGCCGCGGCGCCACCAGGCGACGCGGCGTTCGATGCGCCACCAGGCCAGCACGCTGACCACGTACGGCAACAGGGTGGTGGCGGTCGACAGCAGGATCGAGAAGGTGAACAAGCCGACCAGGCTGCGGCTGAAGTTCGCCGCGATCAGCACGCTGGCCAGCCCGCTGCTCAGCAGCAGGCCGAAGGCGGGGGTGCCATGCCGGTCGAGCTGCCCGAACGCCGCCGGAAACAGGCCATCCTGGGCCGCCGCCAGCGGCGTCTGCGCCTGCAACAGCACCCAGCCGTTGAGCGCGCCAAAACAGGAAATGGTGGCCACCACGGCCAGCGCCACGCCCGCCGTCGGCCCCCACGTCCGCGCGGCCGCCTCGATCATCGGCGCGGCCGACTGGCGCAAGGTCTCGGCCGGCAGCAGCCCGATCACCACGGTGCAGGCGAGCATGGTGGCGATGCCGGCCACCAGCATGCCGATCAGCGTGGCCCGCGGAACGGTGCGCTCCGGGTCGGCGACCACGCCGGTCGGTACGGTCGCGGCCTCGAAACCGAGCATCGCCCACAAGGTCAGGGCGGCGGTGCTGGTGGCCACCTGGATCAGCGGCAGGCCGCTGGGATTGAACGGGCGCAATGCGCCCGGGTGCACCCAGGCCAGCCCGATCACGCCGAACAGCACCAGCGGCACCAGCTTGAGCAGCGTGGTCAGCATCTGCACGCGGGCCGCTTCGCGCACCCCCGCCAGGTTGATCGCGGTGCACAGCCACAGCGCGCCCAGCGCACAGGCGGCGCCGCGGACCGGGGTGGCGGTGGCCGCCGGCCACAGCGCGCCCAGGCTGCCGGCAAACGCCACCGCGATCGCGGCATTCGCACTCCAGGTGCAGATCCAGTAGCTCCACGCGACGATGAAGCCGGTGCCGTCGCCAAAGCCGCAACGCGCATAGCCGTAGGCCCCGCCGTGGTTGCGGATGGTGCGCGCCAGCCAGGCGTAGACCAGCGCCAGCAACAGGGCGCCGCCCAGCGTGAGCGCCCAGCCGAGCAGGCCGGCCGCGCCATACGGCGCCAGTGCCGCGGGCAGCAGGAACACGCCCGAGCCGATCATGTTGCCGACCACCAGCGCGATCAGGGCCCATTGGCCCAGTGCGCGAGGAGCGCGGCTCATCCGGCCGGCGACTGTGCGACTACGCCGCGGTAGGCGGTGCGCAGCAGCTCATGGAAGTGGTGCACGGCGTTCTCGCGCAGCGGATTGAGGCGCCCGGCCCGGTACGAGCCCGACGCCAGCCCGCGCTGCACGTCCTCGCAGATGGTCACGTCCTCGTCCTGCACCTCGTCGCTGAAGGCGATGTCGCGTGCCCGGCGCGCCTGCGCCTGATCCTCTGCACCGGCCGGCGCCGGCGCGTAATAGAAATCGAATTCGACCCTGCAGCGATCCAGACCCAGCGGCAGCACCCGGTTGGTCTGCAGCCTGCCGGGCAGGATGTTGAGCATGGCGTTGGGGTAGAGAAAGTAGTACAGCGCCTCGCCGCTGCCGTACAGGTCGTCGCCGCTGTCCAGCGGACTGAACTGGAACGAGTACCACTCGGCGGTTTCGGTGATGTAGCTGCGGTAGTCGAGCACGCTGTTGAGGCCTGGGTGGATGTGCGGCACGTGGTAGCCCTCCAGGTAGTTGTCCACGTACACCTTCCAGTTGCAGGCCACCTCCCAGCTGGCGCGGTGGTGGAAGCGGTAGCCGTCCAGTGCGCGGTCAGGGCCCAAGCGCTGGTCGATGCCCGCGACGAAATCCCCGAACGGCGGCGCCTCGCCGGTGGCCACGAACACCAGTCCCTGCCACACGCGAACCTGCACTTCCGGCAGACGGATGCTCGACGGATCGAAATCCGGCGTGCGGCCCATTTCCGGGGCGCCGCGCAGGACGCCGTCCAGTCCGTAGGTCCAGCCGTGGTAGCGGCACCGCAGCGCGGTGGCACCGCGGCCATCGCAGCTGGCGACCGGTCCAGCGCGGTGGCGACAGACGTTGTGGAAGGCCCGGATCGTGCGGGCGTCGCTGCGCACTACCAGCAAGGGCAGGCCGGCAATCTGCGTGACCACATGGTCGCCGACCCCGCTCAACTGCGACTGGTGGCAGACCAGCTGCCAACTGCGCCCGAACACCGCCGCCGCATCGATCGCCGGCATGCGCGCATCGGTGTAGTAGCGCGCGTCCAGCGCCAGCGAATGGTCGAGCGGCTGCGAGGCCAGAGTGTCGGCGGCAAACAGGTCGGTCATGGGTTCCCCCCTGCGGGTCGGCAAGGGCCAGTATCGACTGCAGGCCGCCGTGGGGGAAGGGAAGCGGGCGCGGTACGCTGCCCGGGCCAGCCGGATGTCTTCCCGACCGGGGCTGCGGCGGCGGTAGTGGACGCGACGTTTCGGACGCTGCGTACCGGGCAGGCGATGCGGCTGGCACTTGCGCAGCGCGGACCCACTTGTGGGAGCGACTTCAGTCGCGAGGCGCACGCCAGTGCTTGGGTGTCGGGGTCGGTCCTCGTGTACCTGCCGCGCCACCGCAGGCCGCTGCGCGGCCGTCGCGACTGAAGTCGCTCCCACAGAGCGAGGCTGCGGTGGCGGGAGTGGACGCGACGTTTTCGGACGCAGCTACCTGGCAAGCCATGCGGCGGGCACCTGCGCAGCGCTGCCCTCCTGTGGGAGCGACTTCAGTCGCGAGGCGCACGCCAGTGCGCGTGTCGGGGTCGCTCCCTCATGCACCTGCCGCGCCACCGCAGGCCACTGCGCGGCCGTCGCGACTGAAGTCGCTCCCACAGAGCGAGGCTGCGGTGGCGGGAGTGGACGCGACGTTTTCGGACGCAGCTACCTGGCAAGCCATGCGGCGGGCACCTGCGCAGCGCTGCCCTCCTGTGGGAGCGACTTCAGTCGCGAGGCGCACGCCAGTGCTTGGGTGTCGGGGTCGGTCCCTCGTGTACCTGCCGCGCCACCGCAGGCCGCTGCGCGGCCGTCGCGACTGAAGTCGCTCCCACAGAGCGAGGCTGCGGGGGCGGGAGTGGACGCGACGTTTCGGACGCTGCGTACCGCGCAAGCCATGCGGCTGGCACTTGCGCAGCGCGGACCCACTTGTGGGAGCGACTTCAGTCGCGAGGCGCACGCCAGTGCGCGTGTCGGGGTCGATCCCTCATGCACCGGCCGCGCCACCGCAGGCCGCTGCGCGGCCGTCGCGACTGAAGTCGCTCCCACAGAGCGAGGCTGCGGCGGCGGGAGTGGACGCGACGTTTTGGGACGCGGCGTACCGGGCGGGCCATGCGGCGGGCGCTTGCGCAGCGCGGACCCACTTGTGGGAGCGACTTCAGTCGCGAGGCGCACGCCAGTGCGCGTGTCCGGCGGGGTCAGGCAATCGCTTCGAGCTGGCCCTGGACCTCGTTGATGGAGTCGCGGATGCGCTTGGAGAACACTGAGTCGTCGTGGTGAATCAGCACCAGCCGTTCGGTGGCGCGGGTCATCGCGACGTACAGCAGCCGCGCCTCGTCCAGCTCGTCCTTGCCGGGCTTGGGCAGCGAGCCCAGGCCCGGGATGAGTACCAGCGGGAATTCCAGGCCCTTGCTCGAGTGCATGGTCATCAGCTTGACGCTGTCCTCGACCACGAACAGGGTGCGCTTGCCGTCGCCCTCGGCCAGCCGGCTGGCGATGCCGGTGCGGTTCAGCGCCTCGTGCAGCTTCTCGCCTTCCCATGCGTTGCGGTAGATCACCGCCATGTCGGACAGCCGGCGGCCACCGGCGTGTTCGTCGCGCAGGCGCTGGATCAGCACGGAGAGTTGGGCCGCGGCGGTATCCACCCGGATCAACTCCGGTACGGCGCCGCGGCGCCCTGCGCTTTCCGGAGCGATCAGCGGTACGCCGTCGTCGCCGCCGTCCTGGCCGATCAGCAGCTCGCTGGCAAAGCCGCGTGCCACCGCCAGGATCTCCAGCGTGTTGCGGTAGTTGAGCTTGAGGATGGTGGTGCGGCCCTGCGCCTGCACGCCCAGGCTCTTCCAGGTGAACTTGCGCCGGTTGGGCTTGCCGTTGATGTTCTGCGCGTCGTCGTACAGCACCAGCAGCGAGTTGGTGCTCGGGTCGACCATCTGCACGATCAGCTTGTACCAGTCCGGTTCGAAGTCATGGCCTTCGTCGATCATCACCGCGCCGTACTGGAAGCGCGGGATCTGGCCGCGGTCGACCCCTTCGATCACCCGTTCCACCATCTGCCCGAAGAAATCCCTGCTGCCCCTGGCGGGCAGGTCCACGTGGTAGGCGGTGAGCATCTGGTGGCACCAGCGGTGGAAGTTGTAGACCTGCACCTTGTCCGACAGGCCGCGCTCGCCGATCAACTGGTCCAGCCGGCCGGCCAGGGTCTTGTTGTAGCAGAGCACCAGGATCGGCTTGGCCAGCTCACGCGCCAGCTGCATCGCGCGAAAGCCCAGGATCATGGTCTTGCCCGAACCGGCCACGCCGTGGATGATTCGGTGCTCGTCGCCGAGCGAGCGCGCCAGTTGCTCCTGTTGCGCGTCCATCACCTTGATCAGGTCCGGTATCTCCAGGGCGCGCACCACGTCCGGGTCGCTGGTGTTGAACAGTCCGAACTGACCCGACCCGGGTTCCACCCGCAGCTCGGGAAACAGGTGCCAGCGCACACGGTCGATCTGCGGCAGGGTCAATGCCACCGGGAACACCTGCGGGAACATCGCCCACAGCCGCTCCTGGAACGCCTCGGGCTCGACCGATTCATAGATCTCGTCCTGGCAGATCGCCAGGTGCGAGGGGATCACCGCATCCAGCCCGCCTTCGTCGAACTGCTTGCGGCTGATGTTGGCCAGCACCACGCCCCAGGCCCAGGGCATCACCAGCTTGCCGGCGTAGCGGCTGCCGTCAGGGTGGCGTAGGGCCGGATCGCGCTCCAGCACCACGCCGATCTCCAGCGCGTAGGCGCGCGCCTGCAGCAGCGGGTTGGCTTCCTTGACCGTGCCGCGGTCGGTGAGCAGGGTGAACTGGGTGCTGTCGGCATGCTGGATGGTGGCCGGCTTCCAGTCCTTCACCTCCAGCACCAGCAGGCCTCGGCGCGGATGGAACACCACGAAATCAGGCCTGCGCTGGCGCACGCCGATCGGCACGTCGTACCACAGCAGGTAGTCGTCCTCGAGTTTGTGTTCCAGACGCTCGGACACGCGCTTTTCGCCGGCGGTCATCCTTGGCAGGCAGCTGTTGCGGGTGGGAATGAGCGTGGCCATGCGGTCTTTCCTTGGATTCCTCTGCGGAAAGTAGCGAATCGCGGTGGGCTGTCAATGTTAAAGTTGGCGAATGTGATGGCCGATACGGCAGGTAACCGGCCACATCCGTAAAGTGCGGGTCGACGATCGCGACATGGTCGAGCCGGCGACGAGGCCGGGCACAGGAGTTGTCGATGCCCCTGCAGGTCCAGTTTCTCTCCACCATCAGCGCCATGCAGGCGCTGGTCCTGGCCGGGATGATGTGGGCAGGTACCCCCGGCGATCCCGGTCCGGCACGTACCAGCCTGCGGCTGCGGGCTGCGGCGCTGGCGCTGGAGGGAGCCGGGTGGGGCGCGCTGGCCATGCAGGCCCACCTTACCCAGGCGCAACTGCTGCTTGGCGGCAACGCGTTGAACCTGCTGGCCCAGGGTATGGGGGTGCTGGCGTTGCGCATGCTGCTGGGCGTGCCGCTGCGGCGACGCCTGATCCTTGCCGTCGGAGTGATCGGCTGGTTGGGGGTGGCCTGGTTCGGCATCGCGCAGCCGGATTACCGGCTGCGCGTGTTGTGGGGGTCCGCCGCGATCATCGCCAACATCGTGCTCAGCGTGCAGGCGCTGCGCTGGGAACCGCAGCAGCGCCGGTCGCGGGCGCGCAGCGTGCTGCTGCTTGTTTTCGCGCTGGCCGCCGCGCTGCTGGTCTGGCGCAATGGCCAGTTGTTCTTCAGCGATGCCGCCCCGCAGGCGATCAGCCAGCCCAGTTTCATCAATTCGTTCTACGTGCTGTTTTCCGGCATGCAGCCGTTGTTCGCGAGCATCGGTTTCCTGCTGCTGTACAACGAGGTGCTGCAGCGCGAGCTGCATGACCTGGCCCGGGTCGATTCGCTCACCGGGGTGGGCAACCGCCTGGCCCTGAACGAGGCGGCCGGTCGGCTGATCGCCCAGGCCAGTCGCTGGCGCCGTCCTTTGAGCGTGCTGATGATCGACGCCGACCATTTCAAGTCGGTGAACGACCGGTTCGGGCACGGCGGGGGCGACAAGGTGCTGCGGGACCTTGTCGACAGTATCCGTGCCGCGCTGCGCACCGACGACGTGATCGGCCGGGTCGGCGGCGAGGAGTTCGCGGTACTGATGCCCGACACCGGTGCGGCGGGTGCGGAGGCCCTCGCCGAGCGCATCCGCAGCACGGTGGAGTGCACCCCGTTGGTGGTCGATGGCCACATTCTGCGTTTGACAGTGTCCATCGGGGCAGCGGTAGCCCGGCCCGATGAGCGCGATGCACAGAGGGTGCTGCAGCGTGCTGATGCGGCCCTGTATGCGGCCAAGCGGGCCGGTCGCAACCGGGTCTGCAACGAGGCCCGGGACAGGCCGCTGGAGCCCGCCTAGGCGCCCTCGCGCGGCATCGGTCAGCCCTGCAGACTGGCGTCCAGCGATATGTCCGCGTTGAGCACCTTGGACACAGGACAACCCTGTTTGGTCGCCTCGGCGATCCGGTCGAAGGTAGCCTGGTCGGCGCCGGGGACCTTTGCCTGGCAGGTGAGGTGCACGCGGGTGATGGCAAAACCATCGCCCTGCTTTTCCAGGCTGACCTGGGCGCGGGTCTCGATATGTTCGGCAGTCAATCCCGCCTGATCCAGGCCCAGTGACAGCGCCATCGAGAAACATCCGGCGTGGGCGGCGCCGATCAGCTCCTCGGGATTGGTGCCCGGTCCATCCTCGAAGCGGGACTTGAAGCCGAACGGCGCTTCACGCAGGACACCGGTTTCGGTGGAAATGGTGCCTTGACCATCCTTGATGCCGCCGGTCCAGGTGGCCGAGCCGGTTTTGGTTACCATGGGACTGCTCCGGACGAAGGTGCGGCCAGTGTGCGCACCGCAATATGCAGGCGGCGCGAACGCGTCGTTCCGTTTCACGGCTGCTTGCCGGTGCGGCCGTATGCTGCCGGTGAGTCTTCTTTTCAGCTATCGGAACACACCATGTCCTTTGAAGTGCAGCACGATCCCTCCGCACGCCGGTTCAGTTGCCAGGTCGACGGTGCTACCAGCTGGCTGGACTACGTGGTGGCCGACAGTGCGACGGGCACCCGCATGACCATCACCCACACCATCGTGCCTACCTCGGTCGGTGGTCGGGGCATCGCCGGCGAGCTGGTGCGAGCGGCGCTGGAGCAGGCGCGCAGGAACGACTGGAGCGTGGTTCCGGCCTGTTCCTACGCCGACGCCTGGATGCGTCGTCATCCGGACTTCGAAGGCCTCCGGGCGGCCTAGCAGGTCGGCTCGGTCGGTACCGTTGGCGACACGGCCAGAGCGCAACCGCGCGCCGCGGGGCGGGGCGGACGCGCTGTCGTCGCATGCCGCGGTCGCGGCGCCCGGTTTGGTCGATTGCGCTTGAGTCGTGAAACAAACCGTCGGTGGCGGTGGTGCCGCGCACTGCCTCCGATCGACCACCACCGAAGCCCGACAGGCACCTAGTCGCGGAAATTGTCGAACTGCAGCGGCAGCTCCACCTCCGACTGGCGCAGCAGTGCCATGGCCGACTGGAGGTCGTCGCGCTTCTTGCCGCTGACCCGCAGCTTGTCGCCGTTGATCTGTGCCTCGACCTTGAGCTTGGCGGCCTTCAGCTCGGCCACCAGCTTCTTGGCCACCGGCTGCTCGATGCCTTGCTTGACGGTGATCTTCTGGCGCGCGCCACCCAGGTTGACTTCCGGATCGGCCACTTCCAGCGCACGGATGTCGATCTTCCGGCTGGCGAGCCGTCCGCGCAGGATGTCCAGCATCTGGGTCAGCTGGAACTCGCTCGGTGCTCGCTGGGTAATGACAAATTCGTCCAGTTCGAACTGCGCGTCCGAGCCCTTGAAGTCGAAGCGATTGGCCAGTTCGCGGTTGGCCTGGTCCACGGCGTTGGTCAGCTCGTGCTTGTCGACCTCGGAGACCACGTCGAAGGAAGGCATGATGGTTACCGTTTGCGGGTGGGGTCGCCAGTGTAAGCGATGCGGCCAGCGCGACAGGAACCTCCGGCCACGGCCGCGTGATCCGTTCGCGGGTGGGCCGCACGGCGCCCCGCTGCCGGGCGATAATGCGTCGCGCCGTACCGCTGCGCGGCCACCCACAGGAGGATCGTTCTGAAGACCGACGTACTGATCATCGGAGCCGGCGCGGCGGGACTGATGTGCGCGATCGCCGCCGGCGGCCGCGGACGCCGCGTGCTGGTGGTCGACCATGCCAACAAGGTGGGCAAGAAGATCCTGATGTCCGGCGGCGGGCGCTGCAATTTCACCAACCTGGGCGTGAGCCCGGCCAACTACCTGTCCGGCAACCCGCATTTCGCGAAGTCGGCGCTGGCCCGCTACACGCCGGCCGACTTCATCGCCATGGTCGAGCGCCATCGCATCGCCTACCACGAGAAGGAACTGGGGCAGCTGTTCTGCGACGACTCGTCCAAGCAGATCGTGCGCATGCTGCTGGACGAATGCGAGACGGTGGGGGTGACCGTGCAGGCCAATTGTGGCGTGCAACGGGTGCGCCGCAACGGCGACGGCTTCAGCGTGCTCACTGCACGTGGCGAGGTCCATGCGCAGTCATTGGTGGTGGCCAGCGGCGGCCTGTCGATTCCCAGCATGGGCGCCAGCGGCTTCGGCTACGAGCTGGCGCGCCAGTTCGGCCATGCGGTGCTGCCGACCCGGGCCGGGCTGGTCCCGCTCACGTTGAGTGGCAAGCACCAGCTCGCATACCAGGACCTGGCCGGCGTGGCGCTGCCGCAGGCCGGAGCACGGGTCGGCAGGCAGGCGTTCCGCGCCGGTCTGCTGTTCACCCATCGAGGGATCAGCGGGCCGTCGATCCTGCAGATCTCGTCCTACTGGCAACCGGGTCGGGACCTCCGGCTGGACCTGTTGCCCGATGGTTCGCTGGACCAATGGCTCCCCGGACAGCGTGGCGAGCGGCCGGCCGCGGAGCTGAAGACCGTGTTGGGCGAGCGGTTGCCGCGGCGGTTGGCGCAGCGCCTGTGCGAACACTGGTTCGACAACCGGCCGATGCGCCAGTACCGCGACGCCGAGCTGGCGGCCATCGGCGCGCAGCTGCACGACTGGCCGATCGTGGCCAGCGGCACCGAGGGATATCGGACCGCCGAAGTCACGCTCGGCGGCGTGGATACCGACGGCCTGTCGTCCAGCACGATGGAATCGCGCCAGGTGCCGGGCCTGTATTTCATCGGTGAGGTGGTCGACGTCACCGGCTGGCTGGGCGGCTACAACTTCCAGTGGGCCTGGGCCTCGGGCCAGGCCGCGGGCATGGTGGCGTGAGCGGCTGGCGCCGCGACTGCGTTCGCACGCGTTGAACGCCACGTGTGCTCCCCTTGGCGGTTCCTACGCGGAGGATTCACGCATGAAAGTCGGCTTCATTGGCCTGGGCGCCATGGGCAGCGCCATGGCCAGCAACCTGCTCGCGGCCGGTCACGCCCTGACCGTCTGGAACCGCTCGAGCGCTGCCGCCGAGCCGCTGGCCTCGCTCGGCGCCAAGGTGGCATCCTCGCCCGCCCGCGCGGTGCAGGGCGAAGTGGTGCACAGCATGCTCGCCGACGACCCGGCGGTACGTGCGGTCTTTCTCGACGGCGACCTGCTCGACGCGATGGACAGCGGCACGGTGCACGTCAACCACGCCACCATCTCGGTAGCGCTGGCCCGCGAGCTCGCGCAGGAGCATGCGCGGCGCGGCCTGGCCTACGTGGCCGCACCGGTGTTCGGCCGACCCGATGCCGCGGCCGGGGCAAAACTGCAGATGGTGGTTGCCGGCCCGGCCGCGGCGATCGAGCGGGCACGCCCGCTGCTGCAGGCGATGTCGGCCCGGCTGTGGCCAGTGGGAGAGGCCGCCGAGCGCGCCAGCGTCATCAAGATCGCCGGCAACTTCATGCTGGCCTCGGCGATCGAGAGCATGGCCGAAGCCAGCGCCCTGACCCGCGCGCACGGCATCGCGGCAGGTGATTTCCTGGAGATCATGACCAGCACCCTGTTCGCCTCGCCGGCCTACCAGGGCTACGCCAGGCTGATCGCCGAGCGGCGTTTCACCCCGGCCGGTTTCGCCATGCCGCTGGGGCTGAAGGACGTGGGCCTGGCGCTCGCCGCCGGCGAGCATGCACGGGTCCCGTTGCCCTTTGCCGGGGTGCTGCGTGACAACCTGCTCGAGGCACTGGCCAACGGTGGCGAGCAACAGGACTGGGCGGCGTTGGCCGAGGTGGCCGCGCGCCGCGCCAACCTGGCCGATTGACGACTTTCGGGTCGGGGCCGCCCGGCCGGCTGTGCGGCTGGAGCGAGCCGGTCAGTGGCCGTCGATCGCCTGGCGCCGGCGGGTCAGCCAGCGATCGAGCTGGTTGGCGAAGGCCTGCTGGTCGCGCGGATGGAACGCGGCCGGACCGCCGGTATCGATGCCCGCGCCGCGCAATTCCTCCATGAAGTTGCGCATGCCCAGGCGCTGGGCAATCGTCTCGGGTGTATGCAGCTGGCCGCGTGGGTCGATCGCCAGCGCACCGTTGTCGATGACGCGCGCGGCCAACGGGATGTCCTGGGTGACGACCAGGTCGCCGGCGCCAGCGCGTTCGGCGATGGCGTCATCGGCCACGTCGAAGCCGCCTGCCACCTGCAGGGCGCGAATGAAGCGCGACGGTGGCGTGCGCAGCGGCTGGTTGGCGATCAGGGTCAGCTCGACCCGTTCGCGTTCGGCCGCCCGGAACAGGATCTGCCGGATCACCACCGGGCAGGCGTCCGCATCCACCCAGATCCTTGCATTCACGCGTCGGCCCAGCGCAGGGTGCCGTCCACGACGGTGTGGGTGCGGCCACCGATCCATACGCCGTCCGGCAGGACGCGTGCCACCAGCCGCGCGTCGTGGCCGATCTCGCGACCCTGGCTGACCGTGTAGCCGCGCGCCAGTGGGCCATCGGGTTCGGCATGGGCAATGTAGGCGGCGATCAGCCCGTTGGCCGCGCCGGAAGCCGGGTCCTCGACGATGCCCACACCGGCGGGAAACGCCCGTACCACCAGTTGGTAGTCGGCCGACGGGTCGTCCACGCCTCCGCTGCGGGCGAACGCGCACAGGCCCATGCTGTCACTGGCCCTGGCCAGCGCGCCAATCGCGCTGTGGTCCGGCTGCCATGCGCGCAGGCTGGCCTCGTCGTTACATTCGGCCAGCCACCAGCGGCGGCCGCCGTCCACCAGTGCAGGTGCAAGCGCCCCCAGCTCGATGCCGCCCACCGCTGCGCGCAGCAGCGGGTGGGCATCCAGCCCGGTGCGTACCACGCGCTCGCCCGGTGATTGCAGCAGCAACTGCCGTGCCGCTCCGTCACCTTCGATCCGGATCGGCAGCACGCCGGCGCCGCACTGCTGCCACAACAGGCCCTCGATCGGTGTGGCCAACCCGCACTCGAGTACCGCGTGGGCGCTGCCGATACTGGGGTGACCGGCAAAAGGGATCTCTCGCTGCGGGGTGAAGATGCGCACCTGGTAGCTAGCCTTCGGCTCGCTCGGGGGCAACAGGAAGGTGGTCTCGACCAGGCCCGTCCAGCGCGCGAAACGCTGCATGCGCTGTTCGCTCCAGCCTTGCGCCTGGCTAACCACGCCCAGGTGGTTGCCGCCACCCCAGGTGGCGGCGAATACGTCCAGATGCAGGTAGCGAGAGGTGGTCATGGGGCCGGCTTGGCGCGCCCGGTGACGCGCAAAGCGCACATGATACCGCCGCTGGCGGGGCCTGTCGGCACGGTCGACAAGCGCTGACGTCGCGGCCAAGATGTCGGGTCAATCCCATGGCCGAAGAGCAACCATGCCGATCACCCTGATCATCATTGCCATCACCAGCGCCGTCTCGTTCATCGCGCTCAACAACCGCCGCCTGCTGGACGACCTGATCCTGTGGCCGCCGGCGATAACCCGCAAGCACGAGTACCACCGGCTGGTGACCTACGGCGTGATCCACGCCGATTTTTCCCACTTGCTGTTCAACATGCTGACGCTGTTTTTCTTCGGTCGCGTGATGGAGGGGTTTTTCGCCCAGCAGCTGGGCAGCCTCGGCTTCGTGCTGTTCTATCTGGGCGGCCTGGTGGTGTCCATCCTGCCGACCTATTTCCAGCACCGCAGTGACGCAAGCTACTACGGTCTGGGCGCTTCCGGCGCCGTCTCGGCGGTGCTCTTCTCCTACATCCTGCTGGCGCCATGGTCACGGATCATCGTGTTGATCATTCCGATGCCGGCGATCATCTACGCGTTGCTCTACACCGCCTACTCGATCTACATGGACCGCAACGGTCGGGACAACGTCAACCATAGCGCGCACCTCTGGGGTGCAGCCTACGGCGTGGCCTTCACCCTGCTGGTGAACCCGCGTGTGCTAAGTCACTTCCTGCATGCACTGTCGCAGCCACGCAGCGGCTTCTGAAGGAGCGCCCATTGCCGTCCAGCCGATCGCCCCACCGCCCGTTTCTGTTCGTCCTGAACCGTACGTCCGGCAGTGACGACGCATCGACAGTCGCCGCTTCGATCGCACGTGTCATGCGGAGGTCCGGACGACCCTTCGAGTTGTTCGAGGCACGACATCCACGTGAGCTGGGCGAACTGGCCCGAAGGGCAGTGAGCCAGGCGCAGGAGCGGCAGGGTGTGGTGGTGGTGGCTGGCGGCGACGGCACCATCAATGCAGTGACCCAGGAGGTGCTGCCCAGCGGGTTGCCGTTCGGCGTACTTCCCCAGGGCACCTTCAATTTCTTCGGGCGCGCTCACGGGCTGCCTGAGGGCGACGTCGAGACGGGTGTGCGCAGCCTTCTGGATGCGCGGGAAAAGCCGGTGCAGGTGGGCCTGGTGAACGGGCGCGTGTTCCTGGTCAATGCCAGCCTCGGTCTGTATCCGCAATTGCTGGAGCAGCGGGAACAGGCCAAGCAGCGGCTCGGCCGCCATCGCTGGGTGGCGCTGGTGTCCGGGCTGCGCAGCCTGCTGGGAAGCTACCCGCGGTTGCAGATGCTGCTGGAACGCGACGGCCGACCGCGCGCGCTGCGCAGCACCACGCTGGTGGTGGGCAACAACCGGCTGCAGCTGGAGCAACTGGGCCTGAGCGAAGCCAGCGCGGTCGAGCACGGCCAGCTGGTCGGTATCGCGATGCCACCGGTCAGCCGCGGGCGCATGCTGCTCGCCGCCCTGCGCGGTCTGTCCGGCCATCTTCCGGACGTGGAGCAGATCGAGGACTTCGCCTTCAGCACGATGGAGGTCTCGCTGCGCAGACAGCGTCGGGTCAAGCTGGCCCTGGATGGCGAGATCACCCGCATGGAACTGCCGTTGCGCTTCGAAGTGGCGCCGCAGCATCTGCGCTTGTTGGTGCCGCGCTCGGGCGGCTCGGCGGCGTGAGCACACTGCTGCACATCTCCGATCCGCATTTCGGCACCGAGCGGCCGGCGGTGGTCGCGGCACTGCTGCAGCTTGCGCACGCCGCCCGGCCTCGCTGCGTGGTGCTGTCCGGCGACATCACGCAACGGGCACGAGCCAGGCAATTTGCCGGGGCACGGCGGTTCGTCGAGCAGTTGCCGGCGCCGGTCATCAGCATTCCGGGCAACCACGACATCCCGCTGTTCGATCTTTGGCGCCGCTGGCGGGCGCCCTACGGCCGATACTGCCAGGCCTTCGGACCGGTACTCGAACCGGCGTGGGTCGACCCGGACTGGATGGTGCTGATGGTCAACACCACCCGTCGCTGGCGGCACAAGGACGGCGAGGTGTCGATGCAGCAGGTGGAAGAGGTGGCCCGTCGCCTTCGCGATGCGTCGTCACGACAGGTGCGCATCGTGGTGACGCACCAGCCGATGGCCGTGACCCGGCCCGAGGACGAGCACAACCTGCTTCATGGTCATGCGCTTGCGGCGCGGATATGGAGCGACGCCGGCGCCGACCTGGTGCTGGGCGGGCATATCCACCTTCCCTACGTGCGCAGACTCCAGCCGGCGCAGGCCCGGCGCGGGCTGTGGGCTGTACAGGCGGGCACCGCGGTGTCAAGTCGGGTGCGTGGCGGCATCTCCAACTCGGTGAACCTGCTGTACCGCGACACGGCAGGCCGTTCGTGCCGGGTCGAACGCTGGGACTTCGACGCGTCTGTGGGAGCCTTTGCCCGTGTGGACGCGCAACTGCTGGAACTTGACCGGGGCTAAAGCAATGCGGCGGGTGCGCATGACAGCGGCTGCCGTGCGCGCAATACTGGGGCTGCAGTCATCTTGTGCGGCGCATTGCCCAGCCCAGGTCATGCCCGTGCCTGATCTTGTCCCTCACGCAGGAGTACGGACGCATGGCAACGACCCGCAAGTCGGCCGCGAAGAAGACCGCGGCAAAAAAGACCCCCGTCAGGAAGGCCACCGCCACTGGCGGAACTTCGGCGCCGCGCAAGGCGCCGGCAAGGAAGTCGGCGGCAGGCAAGACCGTCGCGAAGAAGGCCGCGGCAAGGAAGATCGCAACGAAGAAGACCGTAGCGAAGAAGGCCGTAGCCGTAGCGAAGAAGGCCGTAGCGAAGAAGGCCGTAGCGAAGAAGGCCGTAGCGAAGAAGGCCGTAGCGAAAAAGGCCGTAGCGAAAAAGGCCGTAGCGAAGAAGGCCGTAGCGAAGAAGGCCGCAACGAAGAAGGCCGTAGCGAAAAAGCCGGCCGCCAAGACGGCCGCGAAAAAAACATCCGCCCGGAACGCGGCCGGCAAGAAGCCGGCGGCGAAGAAGACAGCCTCCCGCAAGACCGCCACCGGGAAGGTTGCAGTGAAGAAGGCCGCCACGAAGAAGGCGGCCCCTGCAAAGTCCGCTCCACGGAAGGCCGCGACCGGTCGGGCATCGGGCAAGGCCTCCACACGGGGGGCGACGCCGAAGAAGGTCGTGGCAAAGAAGGCCGCCGTGAAGAAGTCTTCCCCGACGCCGGCAGCGTCGCGCGATCCGGCGACCAGGAAGGCTGCGCCCGGCCCCATGGCGGGCAAGGGCAATGCCAGGTCGGCAGCAAGGAAGCCGGCGGGGAAGGCGGCCGCCGCGCAGGCCAAGCCGCATATCAGCCCGGAAGAGGCGGTCAAGCACATCCAGGCCTTGCTTGACGCCAAGCACGAGCGGGACCGGCAGGGACCGCAATGGCCCGGCGCCGACCAGCATGCCCATCCAGCGTCGGGGGACCAGGTGCCGTTGGGCGACAGTCCGCAGCTGCCCAATGACGCGGGGCACACGCTCGTGCCCGCGCGCGACCGCAACAAGGACTGAATTCCCGCTGGCCGCGTCCGGCAGTTCGCCGGACGCGGGCGCCCCGTTCGCCCGGCTCAGTAGTGGTTCAACGCGGCGGTACTATCGTGCGGCATCGGACCATGTTCCATGCGTGACCGCACTGGCGGGGAGGTGATCATGAGGGGTCTGCTTTCAATGCTGTTGCTGGTCGCGATCGCAGCGCTGTCGGGCTGCTATTACGACCCCGGCTACAGCTATGTGCGAGGCGGCGGCCAGGGCGGTGACGCCTACTACGGCGAGGGTCGCACGGTCATCTACGACGATGCCTACTATCCGGCCTACGGCGCGGGTCCGGGCTATTACGACCGCTACGGTTACTACGGCGGCTACGGGTATGGCTACCCGCCGGGGGTAAGCATCGGCATCGGTACGACCTGGCACGGCGGCGGTCACCGCGAACGCGGCCGCGACCACGACTGGCGGCACCACGAAGACCGCGATGATCACCACGGTCGCGATGACCGCCATCGGGAGTACCGGAACGATCGGGCTCGACGGGGTGAGGTCGGCAGCCCCCGCCGGGCCGCGCCGACGGCACGTCCACGCAACGATCCGGCGCATTCGCCGCGCCGCTCCCGGGCCGAGCCATACAGGGCCCGCCAGGACCGGCCACGACACCGATCCGATGGCGACCGGCAGCGCTGAGTACCGACCCGATCGTCGACGGTTTGGCTTCGCCCCGTAGCCGCCTGCGGCAGGCGCTGCTCGCGCTGGCAGCCGGGCTGCTGCTCTCGGGTTGCGGCAGCGTGCGCTACTACGCACACGTGACGCATGGCCAGGCCTGGCTGCTGCTGCACCGGCGCCCGATCAGCAAGGTCCAAAGCGACCCGCGCACCGCTCCGGCGATCGCTTCGAAGCTGCAGCTTGCGATGCAGGCGCGCCGCTTTGCCATCCGCCGGCTGGGTCTGCCGGACAATCGCAGCTACACCACCTACGTGCAGCTGGATCGGCCATTCGTGGCCTGGAACGTTTTCGTCACCCCGCCGTACAGCGTCGAACCGGTAACCCAGTGCTTCCCCATCGCCGGTTGCGTGGCCTACCGCGGATGGTTCGATCGCTCCCATGCCGAGCGCGATGCGTCGCACTGGCGCGAGCGGGGCGACGACACCTGGATCGGCCCGGTGCCGGCCTATTCCACCCTGGGCTGGTTCGCCGACCCGCTGCTTTCGAGCATGCTGCGCTGGGATGACGACGAACTGGCCGGCACCATCTTTCACGAGTTGGCGCACCAGCGGCTGTACGTGCCCGGCGACACCGCCTTCAACGAGGCCTACGCCAGCTTCGTGCAGCACCAGGGCGTGCGCGAGTGGCGGCGGGCGAGGGGCTTGCCACCTGCCGATGTCGCCGCGTTACGGATGCAGCGCGGATTTACCCGCCTGGTCCTGCAGTTGCGTTCCAGGCTGAAGGCGACCTATGCGCAGGTCGGGGAAGGCGGCGATCTTGCTGCGCTCAAGGCGGCATGCATCGAGGACTTCCGCGAGCGTTACCGTCGATGGCGCGACGCCCGCTGGCCCGGCCACCACGAATACGACGCCTGGGTCGAGGCGCCGATCAACAACGCCAAGCTGGTGCCGTTCGGGCTGTACGACGCCTGGGAGCCTGCCTTCGCCACGCTGTTCGCCCGGTGCAACGGTGATTGGGCGGCTTTCCATGCCCGGGTGCGGGCGTGGGCGGCGCTGCCGGCCGAGCGTCGCGAACAGGCCGTACGTGCATTGCTGCCGGTCGACGATCACGCTGCGGACGGATCCTGAAGCGCGGATGGTTGCGTGTCTTCAGGGGCGCCTGCGTGCCGCCATGTGGCGCAGGTAGGCCAGCAGCGCCTCCAGGTCCGCATCGCTCAGTGCCTGGCGATCGAAGCCCGGCATGCGCGCCTGTGGCCACCGCCGCAGCGATTGCGGATCGCGGATATAGCTTCGCAGCAGATCTTGGCGGAAGTACTCGGTGGGGCTGTGCGGGATATTGAGGTCCGGGCCCAGTTGGGCGTCGCCCTGGCCGTTGAGCGTGTGGCAGGCCAGGCAGGTGCGCTGGAACACCGCAAAGCCTCGGCGGATGTCGCTGCCCGGCGGGCAGGCCGGCGGCCGGCAGGATCGCCGGGAAGCGGACGGCAGACCTCGGGCAGCCGGCGGATGGCAACCAGCTGGTAAGGCCATTGCTCCGGGCTGATGCCGGCGGCCTGCGGGTCGTCCCACACCACGTAGAACGGGCCGGCGCCGGCCGGGTTCTCTTCGAGTGCAGGCCACGGCCGGGCGGGATCCTCGATCGCCAGCCAGGCCTGGCTGCCCTTGTCGTTCAGCAGCACCGACGCCGGTATCTCCGCGGCGAAACCATCCCTGGCGACGAATTGCAGGTGGTCGTCCGGGCCGATCCCGGGCAACAGGTCGAGCAGCGGCACGGCCAGATAGTGCATCGTGGCGTTTGAATGCCACGTCGTTGGCGATGGTGATCGGGCGCAGGTCGGTCCGTTGCAGCAGCGCGGCCCGGGTGTAGCGGGTGGGTGCGGCGTGAGCCAGGTCGACGGTCAGTTCGTCGGCGTGTGCCGAAGCGATCAGGAACAGCAGCAGGCAGCAGCGCAGCAGCGTCACGGGCGGTCTCCGGTCGGACGGGGATGCATTGTAGATGGCGCCGCGCGCGCCGATGGACATGGCCGGCACACCCGCGCTGATAAAGTGCCGTCCCGTGGCCGGCCCCGGAGGCAGGCTTCTTCTCACCCGTCGCAGGCCCAGCATGTCCGAGACCAGCGTGCCCGACTTCTTCGACCGCTTCGCCATGCAGCGCGTGGACAGCGCGACCCTGGATGGCGTGCTTGCGGACGCAAGCTCCCGGCTGGACGTGCTGTTCCTCTGGGGCAGGGATTGCCCGAACTGCGACGTGGCCAAGCGGGCCATGCTGCTGGCGGGCGACCGGCTGCACTGGGATGGGGTGCGCTGGCTGCACGACAACGTCTACCAGGATCCGCCGATGGCCATCCGGTTCGGCCTGCACGGCATTCCGGCGTTCTTTGTTTTTGGCGGCGGGCGAAAGCTCGGTCGAATCACGGCGTGGCCGGGCATCGAGCCCTTTGTTGCCGCGATCACGCAGCAACTGGCCGCTCGTCCGCAGGCTCGGGGATAATCACCGTTTGCCGGCCACGGACGGCGATTACGAGTAGCCCATGATCATCCGCTCGCTGCTGGACACCGATCTGTACAAGTTCTCGATGATGCAGGTGGTGCTGCATCATTACCCGGCTGCCCAGGTCGAGTACCGCTTCAAGTGCCGCACGCCCGGTGTCGACCTGGTGCCGTACATCGCCGAGATCCGCCATGAGCTGGACCGGTCTGTGCGCATTGCGCTTCCAGCCGGAGGAGCTGGAGTACCTGCGCAGCTGGCGCTATATCAAGAGCGACTTCGTCGACTTCCTGGGTCTGTTCCAGCTCAACGCCAAGTACGTCAGCATCGCCGCGGCCGACGCGCCGGGCGAGATCGACATCCGCATCCAGGGGCCGTGGCTGCACACCATCCTGTTCGAAGTGCCGCTGCTGGCGATCATCAACGAGGTGTACTTTCCGCAACACCTGTGCGGGTCTTGACCTGGCCGAGGGAAGGCGGCGCCTGCGCGAAAAGATCGAGCTGCTGCGGGCCGACGTCAGCTATGCCCAGTGCCGCATTGCCGACTACGGCACCCGCCGGCGCTTCTCGCGCGAATGGCAGCAGGAGGTGGTGACCACGCTGCGTGACGGGCTCGACAGCCAACTGGCCGGCACCAGCAACGTCTGGCTGGCCTGGAAGCTGGGGCTGACTCCGCTCGGGACGCTGGCGCACGAATACCTGCAGGCGCATCAGGCACTGGGGCCGCGGCTGCGTGATTCGCAGGTGGCGGCACTGGATACCTGGGCGCGGGAGTACCGCGGCGACCTGGGCATTGCGCTGTCGGACGTCTACGGCATCGACGCGTTCCTGCGCGATTTCGACATGTACTTCTGCAAGCTGTTCGATGGCACCCGGCACGATTCCGGTGACCCGTTCGAATGGGGCGAGAAGGTGCTGGCGCACTACCGGGCCAACCGGGTGGATCCGCGCACCAAGGTACTGGTGTTCAGCGACAGCCTGGACATGCCCAAGGTGATGCGGTTGTACCGGCATTTTCGCGGGCAATGCCAGCTGGCGTTTGGCGTGGGTACCAACCTCACCAACGACGTCGGCCCGCAGGCCCTGCAGATCGTGATCAAGATGGTCCGCTGCAACGGGCAGCCAGTGGCCAAGCTGAGCGATTCGCCCGGCAAGGACATGTGCGACGACGCCGAGTACGTCGGCTATCTGCGCCGGGTGTTCGGCATTCCTTCCCCCGGCTGAACGGCGAGGGGTGTCTCTGCGCACTTCACATCGGCGGCATGAGCCCGGTGCCGTGAGACGTCGGACGGCGCTCGCCGCCAGCGGCACGGGTACGGCCCCGACGGGCGCGATCCGGTCCCGAGGCGAGCTCGCCCGGCGCGGCCAGTTCGCCGTTGCGGTTGCCCAGCAACCACAGGGCAAGCACGGCGGCGAGGGCGGAAAGCAGCAGGTTCATGGCAGCCACGACCAGGGCGGTGGGGAAAGCGGAGACGTCCATACGGCGAACCGGTTAGGTGAAAGCGTGGGTCGATAACCGTCGGAGCGACCCGTTCGGTTCCGTGGGCGGCCAGCCTCAGCACGTCACGCTGCCTGGGCGTAGACTGGGCCGATCACTCAGGAGTCGGAACCATGACCAGCGTCTACGATTTCAGCGCGCGCGACATCGATGGCAATGACCGCTCGCTCGCAGAATGGCGGGGGAAAAGTCTGCTGATCGTGAACGTTGCGTCCAAGTGCGGTTTCACGCCGCAATACGCGGGCCTGGAGACGCTGTGGCAGGAGCAGCGCGACCGCGGCCTGGTCGTGCTCGGTTTTCCGTGCGACCAGTTCGGTCATCAGGAGCCCGGCGACGAGGCGCAGATCAGGGAGTTCTGCAGCACCCGTTTCGAGGTCAGCTTTCCGATGTTCTCCAAGATCGAGGTCAACGGCGACAATGCCCACCCGCTCTACCGCTGGCTGAAGAGCGAAGGGAAGGGGGTGCTGGGGAGCGAGGCGGTGAAATGGAATTTCACCAAGTTCCTGGTCGGCCCCGACGGCAAGGTGATCAAGCGCTATGCCCCCACCGATTCGCCCGAGAAGGTCGGGCGCGATATCGATCGCATGGCTGCCGGCTGAGCCGGCCCAGCCCGGCGTGACGGTCCGTGGACAGCCATCTGCTAAGCTGAAGAGCGCCGTGCGCGGCGTTTTTTCCATTCCACACGAGATTCTTCATGCAGATTGCCCAGAACACCGTCGCTTCCTTCCATTACACGCTGACCGATGACGCCGGCACGGTCATCGACAGTTCGGAGGGACGTGAGCCGCTCACCTACCTGCATGGAAGCGGGCAGATCGTGCCTGGGCTGGAAAAGCAGATGGCCGGTCATGCCGCCGGGGACGAATTCAGCGCCGACGTGGTGCCCGAGGAAGGCTACGGACCGCGCCACGAACAACTGGTGCAGGAAGTGCCGCGCGAGGCGTTTCAGGGCGTGGCGGACATCCAGCCGGGCATGCAGTTCCAGGGCCGTGGGCCGGAGGGCGTGATCAACGTCACCGTGACCCGGATCGAGGACGACAAGGTACACATCGACGGCAACCACCCGCTGGCCGGCCAGACCCTGCATTTCGCGGTGAAGGTGACCGACGTGCGCGAAGCCAGCGCCGAGGAACTCGAACACGGTCACGTGCACGGCGAAGGCGGTCACCAACACTGATCGCGGCCGGCCGGCGGGCACGCATGTGCCTTGCCGGTCGCGTGGAGGGGGCGGACTGGCCCTGTTCCCTGCCCCCCACCTAAGGGACCGCCCCTGCGGGACTGCCCGTTCCCCGTCTAGGTATGCTCTGATCAACCAGACGTAGGCGGCATGATGCTCAAAAGGCCGGCAGGGTGTGTCGTGCGGCGCCTGGCCGTCTGTTCAAGCCGCGCGGCGCAGCATGGCGGCCTTGTTGGCATCATCCCTTTCGGCAGGTAGTTCAGTCGATTGGGTCCGATTCTGTTTGTCCACAGGCCTTCGCTGCGCCGCCTCGACAGATGGCCGGTCTGCCTTCACCGCCACCCCTGTGGCCTGCGAACAAACAGAACCGGTGACGCCTGCGAGCATCCCTAGTACCAGTCGATCAACGACACGCCCAGGCCCACGTATGTGGCGTTGTGGTTGTAGTCGATCAGGCTTTCGCCGTAGCCCTTGAACAGTTCCATGTAGCCGCGCAGATTTCCTGCCATGGGGAAACTCCAGCTCAGGCGCACCGCGCCGTGGCTGTGGCTGCCACCGCGGAACGAGTGGCGCAGCATCATGCCGAACTCCTGACCGTTCCATTCGTGCACGATCTGGATATCGCCGCGACCCATGTAGTCGCTGATGTCGGGGTTGTCGTCGTTACCCCGGCGCTCCGGAATCCGCCACCACGGGCGCAGCATGACGGTCCAGCCGTCGCGCTCGAAGCCGATGTCTCCGATGATCCGGTTCCAGCTGCGCGACAGCGGATCGGCGCGGCCGTTGGACTGATGGGTGACGCCGATGCCCAGCAGGCGGCCGTCCCACCCCAGTAACTCGTAGTGCGTACCGAACACCAGCGCCAGTTCCGGCTGGTAGTCGGTCTCGCGGAACGGCCGCGACTGCTCCTGGTTGTAGACCTGCCAGCGGGAGGACTGGGTGTAGCCCAGCCACAGGTCTCCATCGTCGCCGAACACGCCCTGCCATAGTTTGGTCTTCAGGCTGATCTGGAACTTCGCCTCGACGTTCTGGAGGTCCTGCGGCCGGGCCACGGTGTTGTCGGGGTTGGGACTCTGCGGACGTGTGTTCTGATGACTGGTGGCGAACAGCGGCAGCAGGTAGACCGGCTTGTAGCCGCGCACGTTGTAGGTTCCCAGCTTGCTTTCCGGCGACAGCTCCCAGCGGCTGTCCAGCAGCGACAGGGGGCGGGCGACCTGCGGGTTGCCCACTGCGGCAGCCTTCCTGCGCGCGCTGTCGGCGCCGAAGATGCTGGCGAAAGTGCTGGTTTCGGCCACCCGCTTTTGTGCTGCCGGCAGGTTGACCCGGCCGGTGGCCTGGTCGTAACAGGCCAGCCTGGCCGAGTCGGTCTCGATAGCGGTGCAGGCCCGGATATCCATCGGGTCCGGGTTCTGCGCCGCCGCCCAAGGCGACGCCAGCGCTGCGCCGAGGACAATCAGGGCGCCAATCGGTCGGTTCATGCAGGTTTTCCTGTCCGCAGGGCGGTCGAGTTTAATACCGCTCTCTACCGGTCGCAGGGCTTTGCCGGGGCCGGCGCGGTGATTTGGTACACCGGGTGGCGGTCCTGTCCGCGCCGGCGCAAGGCGGTGCCGATGTCCGCACTGCCCATGCAGTGGAGCGTTGCGCCGGGTTGGCGACAGGGGCGCGGGCCGCGAAAAAAGAAGCCGGCCACGCAAACGCGGCCGGCAGCGGTCGCATGTGGCAATCAGTCCTGCGGTTTCCAGCGCTCGTACTCGCTCTTGCTGACCCGTCCGTCACCGTTGCGGTCGGCGTGGATGAAGTCGTTGGCCAGCAGCGGGTAGCTTGCCGCCTGCTCCGCGGTGATCGACCGGCTGCCGTTGGAAAGCTCGTCCCAGCTTGGGGCGGCCTGGGAGGTCTCGGGGGCCGGAGGCATGGTGGAACGGAATTCGACCGCCCCCCGGGAGCCGCCCTGGTTGCCCATGGCGTTGGGGTCGTTCATGCCGCCCTGGTTGCCCATGGCGTTCGAGCCGTTCATGCCGCCTTGGTTGCCCATGGCGTTCGAGCCGTTCATGCCGCCTTGGTTGCCCATGGCGTTGGGGTCGTTCATGCCGCCTTGGTTGCCCATGGCGTTCGGGTCGTTCATGCCGCCCTGGTGGTCCATGCTGCTCTGGTCGTCCATCGGATCCCGGCTGGCCGGCTCGCCCATGTTCATGTCCATGGCGCCGTGGGTGGTGGTGGCCGGGGCGGGGGTACTCATGCCGGTGTTGTCGGTCGGGGTGGTCTGCATGCCCGCCGCGGATGCATCCTGGGCAAGCAACGGGCCGGCGGCGAAGCATCCGGCAGCGAGGGCACACATCAGTGACATACGGGGGTTCATCGTCGGTACTCCATGACAGAATGTATGGCGGCGGGGACGCGGGCAGACGGCGCCTGCGCACGGGTGAAGCTAGCAAGGGTCGTGTGCATGGCATCTCAAATATCCTGGCGACCGGCGTGAATCGACCGCCCGCCCCCGGGCAGGGAGTCGGCGGTGCCCGGGAATCCTTGCCCCGCGTCACGCTGGGCCAGGCTCGCCGCATGCATCTGGCTGCGCAGGGACTGCTCCATACGCCCAGGCGGCGAGCACGGCCGGCCGACCTGGTGGCGGCGGTAGAGCGGATGCGGCTGCTGCAGATCGACAGCATCCACGTGGTGGCCCGCAGTCCCTACCTGGTCCTGCATGCACGGCTGGGCGACTATCCGCCCGGTTGGCTGGACGAGGCGCTGGCGCAGGGGCAGCTGGCCGAGTGCTGGGCACATGAGGCCAGTTTCGTGCCGGCGGGCGACCTGGCGCGGCACCGCGCCTGGCGCGAGCGGGACGGTCACTGGGCCCAGCGCCACGCGGCGAGGACCCGGGCGGAACACCCGGCCGCCATGGAGGAACTGCTGGCCCGGATCCGTCGCGAGGGACCGGTTCGCGCGTCGGACTTTCCACGCGAAAAGCCGGCCAGCAGTGGCTGGTGGGAGTGGAAGCCGGAAAAACGCTGGCTGGAGGCGTGGTTCGCGCTCGGTGAACTTATGGTGGCGCGGCGCGAACGGTTCCAGCGCGTCTACGACGTTGCCGAGCGGGTGCTGGATCGGCTGGATCCTCCCTACCGGCCCAGCGTGCAGTCGGCCGCGCAATTGCGTCGTGGTTTCATTCTGGACGCGGTACGTGCCCTGGGCGTGGCGCAGGCACGCTGGATCGCGGACTACCACCGGCTCAGACCCGGGGTCACCGATGCGGAGCTCGCTCCGATGCTGGCCAGTGGCGAGCTGCGGGCGGTGCAGGTACACGACTGGCCCGAGCGGTGTTATGTCCATCGCGATCATTCCGGATGGCTGGAAAAGGCGCTGGCCGGTCGCCTGCGGGCCACCCACAGCGCACTGCTGTCGCCGTTCGACCCGGTGGTGTGGGACCGGGCCAGGGCGCAGGCACTGTTCGGTTTCGAGTACACGCTGGAGTGCTACACCCCGCAGCACCGCCGCCGGCATGGCTACTTCGTGCTGCCCATCCTCCTGCGCGGTGAGCTGGTCGGACGGCTGGACGCGAAGGCGCACCGCGCCGAGGGCGTGTTCGAGGTCAAGGCGTTGTTCCTGCAGCCGGGCGTGTGCCCGGACCAACGATGGGTGTGCGAGTTGGCGCGGACCCTTGCGGGTGCGGCACGCTGGCACGGCACCCCCAGCGTGTGCCTGAAGCGATGCGAGCCGGCCGCTCTGGCCCGGCCGCTGCGCGAGGCGCTGCAGTCGGCCTGAGCAGCCGCGACGCGCGCTCAGGGGCTGCTGGTGGCCTGCGCCGGGTCGGGCTGGCACGCCTTGCCGTGCAACGCCTGCCGAAGCTGCCGCGCCAACGAGTTGCAGCGGGCAGCCAGTTGCGGGCGGATGTCCGGGTCGCGCGAATCGCGCAACAGGCTGGTCCGCATCGCCTCATAGCGGTCTTCCAGCTGGCCGGGGGCAAAGATTCCCGCTGCCCGGTGGCAGCCTTTGTAACTGGCCAGGTAATCGTCACAGGCCGGGATGCCGGTGCTGTCGGTCGGCTGCCCGTCCTGCGCCGTGCCGGATGGGGCTGCGTCGGACTCGGCGGTGGCGGTCGTTCCAGCGGTGGACGACCGGGTGGCATGAGTACTTGCCGCCGGGGACGCGGCCTGGCGCGGGGCCGGGGTTGTCGATGGCGGACGGGTGACCGGACGGGTGGTCCGTCCGGCGCAGCCGGCAAGCAGCAGCGTAACGCCCACGGCGAGCAGGGTGGTCCGCGAAAGCAGGAACATGGCCATGATGCTGGTTTGTCGCATGTGATCGGCCCCTTCGGACAGGATATGAGGCGCCGTCGGTATCCCGGCGCCGAGCGTGTCCCACACTAAGCCAGCCGCTACCATAAAGGGAATGTGAAGCAGACCCGTCGGTGTTTCCTCGGGCGGCGCGCGGGCCGCCCGGTCACCGTGCCGAAGCGTGCGCAGGTAGGTGACTTGACTTTTGAAAATTCCGCTATGATCGGGTCGCTGTGTCTGCGCGGCCCCGTGCGAGTCGGCGTGGGTTCCACCGGAACCATCCGTCGCTCCACTTGCTCCATGCATGCCCAGTTGCCGTCGGCCGGCAGGCAGGGCCGACACGTCCAGTTATCGAGCAGATCGGAGTGAGTCATGTCGGATCGTGAAGTGGGAACTGTCAAATGGTTCAATGACGCAAAGGGCTTCGGCTTCATCAGTCGCGACAGCGGCCCGGACGTCTTCGTGCATTTTCGCGCGATCAGCGGTTCGGGGTTCAAGAGCCTCAAGGAAGGCCAGAAAGTGAGTTTCAAGGTGGTGCAGGGCCAGAAGGGCTTGCAGGCCGACGAAGTTGCTCCCGTCTGAAGCGCTCCGCTTCTGCAGGAAAGGCCGGCCGCATGGGCCGGCCTTTTTTTGTGCCGGTTTTTCGGTATCCGCGGTCATCCGGAACCTGCCGCTACACTGGCCTGCCGCCCCCCCCGAGGAACACGCCACGTGCCATCGGTTTCACCGGAATCGTCCACTGCAGCCACACCACTGACGCAGGCGGTCACCAGCGGCGACGGCGCCCGCTTCGAACTGCTTCTGCTGCAGCCGGCCGGACCCGTTCGCCATGTGCTGTATTGGTTGCCTGCGCTGGGGGTGCCGGCCAGGCACTACCTGCCGTTGGCCACCGAGCTGACACGGTACGGTGTGGCGGTGGCGCTGCATGAGTGGCGCGGCATCGGGTCCAGCGATCGACGTGCCAGCCGCGGTCATGACTGGGGCTATCGTCACTTGATCGGTCAAGACCTGCCGGCGGGGCTTGCCGCCGCGGGCGCTCACTGGCCACGGCAGACCTGCCTGATTGGCGGGCACAGCCTTGGCGGCCAGCTTGCGGCGCTGCAGGCGAGCTTGATCCCCGGCGCGTTCGCCGGGCTGGTGCTGGTGGCCAGCGGGCTGCCCTATTGGCGCTGCTTCGACCGGAGCTGGCTGGTCGGGCTGTCCTATGTGCTGGCGCCGAGCCTGGCCGATCTTTTCGGCTATCTGCCGGGGCGCCGGATCGGTTTCGGCGGCAACGAGGCGCGCGGAGTCATTCGCGACTGGGCGCGCAGCGGGCGTCATGGGCGCTATGCCGCAGACGGCATGCAGGTCGATTTCGAGCGCCAGCTTGGGCAACTGACGATGCCGGTGTGCGCGATCCGCGCGTCGGATGACTGGCTGGTGCCGGCCGCATCGCTCGAGGGCTTGCTGGCCAAGATGCCAGGCAGCCCGGTGGACGTGAGCGTGCTGGATGCAACCGCGCTGGGTACCCGCGCAGATCATTTCGCCTGGATGCGTGCACCGCAAGCGGTCGCCGGCGGCGTTGCCCGTTGGCTCGATCGACGCAACGCAGTGTTCGCCGGGGCGCCCTGATCGGGCCTTGAAGCTGGCGCCTGCCGTCGGCATCTCGGTGGGATATTTTTGCCAGGACCAAGCCCGCATGCACCTTTTTTCCCCGCTCGAACAGCGCAGCGTGACCTTCCGCAACCGCATCGCGATCTCGCCCATGTGCGAGTACTCGGCGACCGACGGCGTGCCCGGCGCATGGCATCTGGTGCATCTGGGCAGCCGTGCGGTGGGCGGGGCAGGGGCGGTGATCGCGGAAGCCACTGCGGTGTCGGCGCAGGGACGTATTTCGCCGGGGGACACTGGCCTGTGGAACGATGCGCAGGAGGCCGCCTGGCAGCCCATCGTCCGGTTTGTGCGCGAGCAGGGTGCGGTACCGGGAGTGCAGCTGGCCCATGCCGGCCGCAAGGCCAGCGCGCAGCGCCCCTGGGAGGGAGGCGGTCCATTGCCCAAGGGGCAGGGTGACTGGGTTACCGTGGCTCCCTCGGCATTGCCCTTCGACCAGGACTGGCCCACGCCCCAGGCGCTGGACGAGGCCGGGATCGCCCAGGTGGTGGCCGATTTTCGCGCCAGCGCGGAACGCGCATTGCGCGCAGGCTTCGAGCTGATCGAGCTGCACGCCGCGCACGGCTATCTGTTGCACCAGTTCCTGTCGCCTCTGAGCAATCGGCGCACAGACGCCTATGGTGGCAGTTTCGAGAACCGCGCGCGGCTGGTGCGGGAAGTGGTCACCGCCGTGCGCGAGGTGTGGCCGTCGATCCTGCCGTTGTGGCTGCGGGTGTCGGCCAGCGACTGGGCCGAGGGTGGCTGGGACGTCGAACAGAGCGTGCGCCTGGCACGCGAGCTGAAGCCACTGGGGGTCGACCTGGTCGATGTCTCCAGCGGCGGACTGGTGCCGCACGTGAAGATTCCGGTGGGGCCTGGTTACCAGGTGCCGTTCGCGGCGCAGATCCGTCGCGATGCGGACATCGCCACCGGCGCCGTAGGCCTGATCACGGAGTCGAAGCAGGCCGAAAAGATCCTCCAGGATGGGGCGGCCGATCTTGTCCTGATTGGCCGCGAAAGTCTGCGCGATCCGTATTTTCCCCGTCGCGCGGCACAGGAGCTCGGCGCCACCCTTGCGGCGCCGCCGCAGTACCGGCGAGCCTGGTAACGTCGACTCCTCTACCGAGAATCCGTCATGTCCGTTTCTCCCGCACTTATCGAGGGCCGCCGCCACGAGCTGGGCGACGGTTTTGCCGTACGCCGGCTGCTGCCGTCGCTGCTGGCCCGGCACGTCGGTCCGTTCGTGTTCTTCGACCACATGGGGCCGGCCGATTTCGCCGCCGGCAAGGGCATGGACGTACGACCGCACCCGCATATCGGCCTGGCCACCGTGACCTGGCTGTTCGATGGCGCGATCCGCCACCGCGACAGCCTGGGCAGCCTGGCCGACATCCGCCCCGGCGAGGTGAACTGGATGACCGCCGGGCGCGGGATCGTGCACTCGGAGCGCACGCCGCCAGCGCAGCGACGTGATGGCCAGCGTCTGCACGGCATCCAGGTGTGGGTCGCGCTGCCGCAGGCCGATGCCGAGGTGGCACCGGATTTTTCGCATCACGCGGCCGCTTCGCTGCCGCGCCTCCAGCATGCGGACGCGGAGCTGGTGTTGATCGCCGGTACCGCCTACGGCGAGCGCTCGCCGGTGCGGGTGTTTGCGCCCATGTGCTTCCTGGAGGTGAGGATGCAGGCCGGTGCCGAGCTGGCCCTGCCGCAGGAGCACGAGGAACTGGGCGTCTACGTGGTGGAGGGCCAGGCGCGCTGGGGCGAGTTGTCGATCCCGTCGGAGCGGATGGCGGTGCAGTTGGGCGGCAGCGCGCCGGTACTGTGCGCAGAGCGCGAGACACGCCTGATGCTGTTCGGGGGCGCACCGCTGGATGGCGAGCGACACCTGTGGTGGAACTTCGTCGCCAGTGAGCGCGAGCGTCTGGAGCAGGCCAAGGCCGACTGGTCGGCCGGCCGCTTCGGTGTGGTTCCCGGTGACGAGGAGGAGTTCATTCCCCTGCCTGACGCTTGACCGCACTGTCGGGCAAGCGCTGCACCCTGCGCTTGCAAGTTGCAACGCTCAGCGGCACGCTGGTCGTTGACGGGAGGACGGCCCATGTCGCGCTTTGCCAGTTTCCGTGAGTTCTATCCGCACTACCTGGGCGAGCACAGCAATCGGGTGTGCCGGCGACTGCACGTGGTCGGCAGTACGCTGGTGCTGCTCGTCGTGCTGATGGCCCTTGCCAGCGGAGACCTGCGCTGGTTGTGGCTGGCGCCGGTGGCCGGTTACGGCTTTGCCTGGATCGGGCATTTCGTGTTCGAGAAAAACCGGCCGGCCACGTTCCGCCACCCGTTGTACAGCCTGGCTGGCGACTGGGTGATGTACTGGCAGGTGCTGCGTGGCCGCCTGAAGTTCTGAATCTGCCGGCGCCGGGCGGACCGACCGGCGCAGTGCGTGAGGTGGCCGGGGATATGCCGGTCAGTTGGCTGCGCGGGCCTGGATATCCTGCTGTCGCAGCCAGTCGCGGTAGGGGCGCGAGCGATGAAGCTGGAAGCGGCTGACGTCCTCGATCAGCGCGCAGTGGTACCAGTCGCCGCCGCGGACCGTCAGTGCCGGGTGCAGCGAGGCCTCCGGATCGGCAATGCCTTCGCGATAGAAACCGTCCCCTTCGCCGAACCAGGGTAGCCGGTCACCCTCCTTCAGCGCCTCCAGCACGGCCGGTGGCGCACCCAGGTCGGTGGCGATCTCGAGATGGGCCTTGATGTCCTCATCGGTCTGCACCAGCACGAAACGACCGTGCCCGTGATCGTCCAGAAGCACCAGTCCGGTCGGGTTGACGTGCAGGTAGCATTCCACCGGCTGGAAGTCCCCGATCAGGTCACGCAGCGCCTGCTGGAAGGCCTTGTCCCGCAGGAAGCGGATCTGCCCCAATGCCAGCGTCTCGGCCACCAGCGCGCCCGCCCGCTCGAAATAGCGCCGCTGCAGCGATCGGATAGCGTCCTCCAGTTTCTCGGTCGCGTGTGGGTCGCTCTTGCGGATGAAGCGATCGATGATGCCGGCGTTGAACGCCTCGATCGCGGTGGCGTCGTCGGCGGTGCCGGTAAGCAGGATCTTGCCCAGGTTGGGGTTCGCCAGGGCCTTGCAGAACGCGATGCCGTCCATCTCCGGCATGGTCAGGTCGACGACCACCACCGAGACCTCCGCGAAGCGTTCAGGGTCGTACATCATCCGGTGGATCGAATCGACGTCCAGCGCCACCAGTTCGCGTGTCTGCGACTGGCGCTCCTTCCACTGGTACAACCAGCCACCCCCAGGTACAGCACGAATGCCGTGCGAGCCCAGTTCGGCCAGCGCCCGCCGTGGTGAATCGTAGGTGCGCAGGCGCAGGGTCGGGTCCAGCATCAGGGGCAGGCTGTCCAGGTACTGCTCATTGTCGTCCACCAGCAAGGTGGTGGTGGGAAAGATGAAGGGCAGGACGTCGCCGTGAAGATCGATGCTCATGCCAGCGCCTCCTTGCGTACTGGGAAGGAAAGGACGAATTCGGTGTACACGCCCCATGCTGAATGGCAATGTATCTGGCCACCCATGCGTTCGACTGCATCCTGCGAGAAGGCCAGGCCGATGCCCAGCCCCGGTACGCCCTCGGCGCGGTCGCTATGGGAATAGAAGCGGTTGAAGATGCGCGGCAATACGTCCGGTCGTATGCCCGGCCCGGTATCGCGCACCCGGATCTGATGCTCGCGCGAGGTACTCAGCAGGCGTACCTCGATGCTGCCCTTGCCCGCGCGGCCGGTGTGCAGCAGCGCGTTGCGCACCAGGTTGAAGATCACGTGCATCAGCAAGGTGCGCGAACCGAGCAGAAGAAAGTCGCCGCCGCTTTCATGCAGATGCACGCGCTCGCGCTCGCCACGCGACGCGTACGGGTAGCGATCCAGCGCGTCCTCCACGCAGGTACGCGCATCGACCTTCTCGAACTGCGGCTGGCCCATCGGGCGTGCAGCCAGCAGCAGCATGTCGATCACCGTGTTGGCATGGGCGACCTCGTGTTCGATCACGTCGATCCCGCGCTTGAGTGCCTCCAGGTGGGTGGTACGCAGTTCCATCACCGGCAGTCCCGCCTGCTGCGCAAGGCGGTGGCTTTCCAGCAGTCCGGGCAGGAAACGGCGCAGCGCGCGCCCGGCGATCTGCATCGAGCCCAATGGAGTGCGCAGTTCATGTGCGATGTTGTTGGAGGCGGCGGTGAGGGCATTGACGCGTGCGGCGTCGGCAAACTTCTGCGACAGGCTGGCCAACGGACCCAGCACCACGCTCAGCAGCAGCACGGGCGCGTATTGCGCAATCGCGTGCAGCGGCCATCCCTCGTGTGGGCCGAACTGGAATGCCACCACCGCGGCCAGGCTGCCCACGCCGACGATGGCCGCGAAGCTGGCCAGATCGAACAGCATCATTGTGGTGAACAGCGCGAACATGTGCGCCGTGGCCCACATCAGGGTAAGGCCGTTGCGCAGTGCCAGGTAACCGAAAAAGAATGGCAGGACGTAGGTGATCGTCAGGTACCACAGGGCCGGAAGCAACGGACGGAAGCGCGGTGACCACCAGCGTTGCGCCGCCAGCGGCAGCAGCAACAGCATGCTGATCACATGCAAGGCGGGGTTCTCGTACGGTTGCGGTAACCATCTCGTCCAGATCAGGTAGTACAGCGGTGCAAAGACGCTGCCGATCAGGCAGAGCACCGGCATCATCGGTTGCGAATAGCGCGACCGCATGAACATGGCGTTGTCCAGCCGTCGCAGGGCCTGGCGCCAGCGTGACCGGTAGGTGGTGCCGTGCTGCATGTCCGGAGCGCGCGGGCGGGTCAGCGGAATTGCTGGTGACAGGCCTTGCACGCCTCGCCGACCGGCTTGATCGCCGCGGCCAATGCCGCGCAGCTGTCGACATCGGCATGGTTGGCTTGCTCCAGAGCGGTGCGCAACTTGGCGGCCGCATCCGTGAAGGGTTTCTCGGCCCCGGGGAACGCCGCGGGAATATCGCCGGCAGTGGATTGCAGGCGCAGCAGGTGCTCCCGGTTCCCGGCGGCATCGCATTGCTGCGTCTTGACCGCGTGCCCCAGCGCCCCCAGATGGTGCGCCATCACGCCCATGACCGCACGCGGGAACGGGTCGCGCTGACGCAGCGAGTTCATGGCAAAAACGGTACCCAGGACGCCGATGGCCAGGCCGAGAAGGAGCAGGAGCGCGGCATTTTTCTGCATGATGGTTTGCCATGGTGGGGGTGTTCGAGAATAACCGAAGCCATCTGGCGTTTCGTAGCCGTAAAATCACGTTTTTGACGTAGGGACCCGCCGCATGCCACGTACCGCCCCAGCCGCTGCCGTCCGCCCGTTGGGAGGCCACGCGTGAGTGGCGCGTCTGTTCCGAAGGAGCGGTTTGACGGCGTCGAGCGGCTGTACGGTCGTGGGGCGGTGGAGCGCCTGTCACACAGCCATGTCTGCGTGATCGGTATCGGCGGTGTCGGTTCGTGGGCGGCCGAGGCGCTTGCCCGCAGCGGGGTGGGACGGCTGACCCTGATCGATGCCGACGAGGTCTGCGTCTCCAATACCAACCGACAGTTGCACGCGCTGGACGGCGAATACGGCAAGCCCAAGGTCGGCGTGATGGCAGCCCGCGCCCATGCGATCAACCCGACCATCCGGCTGGAGGCGGTCGAACGCTTTCTCACCCCGGCCACGCTCGACGAGTTGCTCGATCGCGGCTACGACGTGGTGCTGGACGCGTGCGACGCGTTCCGGGTCAAGCTGGAGGCCATTGCATGGTGCCGTCGGCGCAAGCTGCCCATGGTCACTGTCGGCTCCGCTGGCGGGCGCACCGATGCCACCCAGATCCGGGTGCGCGACCTTTCGCGCACCGAGCACGATGCCATGTTCAGCCTGATCCGGAAGAAGCTGCGGCAGGACTTCAACTTTCCGCGCAACCCCGATCGCTACTTCGGTGTCTCGGCGGTGTATTCGCTGCAGAACGTGCAGTACCCCCAGCCGGACGGGAGCGTTTGCGGCAACCGGCCGCCGGGCGGGGAAGCATTGAACCTGGCCTGCGGTGGTGGCCTGGGCGCGGCAACCCACGTGACTGGCGCGTTCGCCTTTGCCGCCGTCGGCAAGGTGCTGGAGAAGCTGCTGGGGAGCAGCGAGAGGCGAGGGATGAGGGATGAGGGATGAGTAGCGAGGGCGCGACGACTCCTCGGCCTCTTGAACTGCTGGGGTAGCAGGCCTTACGCGTTGCAGCCCCTCGCCCCCTCGTCCCTCGCCCTGCTTCACCAACCCATGTAATGCCCGCCGTTGATCGCCAGGTTCGCGCCGGTGATCCAGCTTGCCTCGTCGCCGGTGAAAAACGCCACGGCGTGCGCGATCTCCTCCGGCTTGCCGAGCCGGCCGACCGGGATCTGCGCCACGATCTTCTCGCGCACTTCTTCGGGCACCGCCATCACCATGTCGGTGCCAACGTAGCCGGGCGAAACCGTGTTGACGGTGATCCCCAGCCTGGCGTTTTCCTGTGCCAGGGAAATGGTGAAGCCATGCATGCCGGCCTTGGCTGCGGCGTAGTTGGCCTGGCCGTACTGGCCCTTCTGGCCATTGATCGAGCTGATCTGGACGATGCGGCCCCACTTGCGTGCGCGCATGCCCTCGATCACCGGCCGGGTGACGTTGAAACAGGCGTTGAGGTTGGTGTTGACCACCTCGGTCCACTGTTCGTAGGTCATCTTGTGGAAGGTGGTGTCGCGGGTGATGCCGGCGTTGTTGACCAGGATTTCCACCGGGCCGCACTTGCCCTCGAGCTCCCTGATCATCGTCACGCAGGCTTCCGGGTCGGACACGTCGCCCTTGACCATGCACACGTCGATGCCTTCATCGAGCATCTTGCGGTGCCATGCGTCGGCCCGCCCCTGGTCGCGGTAATTGGTGGCCACCCGGTGTCCTTGTCGGGCCAGGTAGCGGACGATCGCCGTGCCGATCCCGCCGGTGCCGCCTGTGACCAATGCCGTGCGCTGAGTCATGCCTGTATCTCCTGATGGGGCGAGGGGGTGCGTCCGGTCAGCCAGCGGCATAGCGCCACCCTGGCTGCCAGCCACGCTGCCGCTGGCGTCCTCTCCGAGGCCGGCGCGCAGCGTGCAACGTTCATAGCCCATTTACGTTACATGCTGCCTGCAGGCTGCCCGATGAACAGCGTGGACCGAGCCTTTATAGCCCCTCACCGGGCAGAAAGGGCGCTGCAGTGCGGCATGGCCGATGGCTCGAAATGCTTCAGCGCATCGGCCAGCAGCGCCTGAACCGAGGTTGTCCGGGCCGACACCGGCACGGCCAGGAACGCCAATGCCTGGCGCAACGCGGGCAGCGGGTCGGCTGGATCGACCGGCATCGCGCGGCTGGACTTGGAGAGCTTCCGACCATCCACGTCCAGCGCCAGCGGCAGATGGCGGTAGGCCGGGGTCGGCAGCGTCAACCATTGCTGCAGCAGGATCTGCCGGGCGGTGGAGTCGAGCAGATCGCTGCCGCGCACCACCTCGGTGATCCCCTGAAACGCATCATCGACCACGCAGGCCAGCTGGTAGGAGTACAGGCCATCGACCCGACGTATCACGAAGTCGCCCACGCTCTCGCGAAGGTTCTGCCGTTGCGGTCCCTGCAAGGCGTCCTCGAAGCGGATCTCGATGTCTGGTACACGCAAGCGCCAGGCCGGCTCGCGGGCGGGGTCCCGTGGCGCGACACAGGCGTCGTGGTGGAATCCGCCCTGGGCGGCCAGCTCCGAGCGGCTGCACCAGCAGGGAAACAGGCGGCCGGCCTGGCGCAGTTGCTCGAATGCCGCGTCATAGGCGGGCCCGCGCCGGGACTGGAACAGGACGGGGGCGTCGGCGACCAGCCCGAACGCGGGCAGCGCGTCCAGGATTGCCGCCGCTGAACCGGCGACCTCGCGCGGCGGGTCAAGATCCTCCATCCGCACCAGCCACTGTCCGCCGGCGTGCCGCGCGCACAGCCAGCTGGCCAGCGCCGCCACCAGCGAGCCGAGATGCAGCAGGCCGGTGGGGGAGGGGGCGAAGCGGCCGCGGTAGTCCATCGGTACAGTCTATCCAAGCGCCCGGCCGGTCGCTGCTGCCCCGGTTTGCCCGCAGCGCGGTTCACCCGCAACCGACGCGGCCGGCGCGATCATCCGGCACCGACCGCGCCCCGTGCAGTGGGCAGACCGGTCTGCGTCGTCCCACGGAGAGCTGCGATGACCGAGCGAACCCATTACGCCGATAACGATCCGCGACACCACTCCACCCGCATCAAGACGATGCTGCGCGAGGTCATGGAGCATGCACGCGAGGACGTCACCCGGGTCAGCGACCCCAAGGCGCAGGCGCTGTTCGAGACCTCGGCCGAGGTTCTTGACGGGCTGATCACCGCCTACGAGCACTTCGAGCAGAAGAACGAGACCGCCTGGCAGTAGCCGGACAACCGAACGCGCGGCCGGGGTTCACTGGCGGCGGGATGGACGCGTGTCCGCCGGCCCCCTTGAAAGCGGCCGCTGCCGACCCGAATCTGGGGCAGTGGTCCCAGGCAACAGGGATGTCGCGCGCCGGCCGGAGCCGGACGCGCCCATTCGCGATGCCCGGGCCGCGCCCCTGTCCATTGCCGAAGAACGCCCATGCGCCGCATCGTCCTGTTTCTCGCCACCAATATCGCCGTCCTGCTGTTGCTCAGCATCGTGCTGCACCTGTTCGGGGTCGACCAGATGGCCGCCGCGCGGGGCTACGGAGGGTTGGGCGGCTTGCTGATCTTTGCCGCCGTGTTCGGCATGGGCGGTGCCTTCATCTCGCTGGCCATGTCCAAGTGGATTGCCAAGCGCAGCACCGGCGCGCGCGTGATCGAGCAGCCGCAGACCGAAACCGAGCGCTGGCTGGTGGACACCGTGCGCCGACACGCCCAGAACGCCGGCATCGGCATGCCCGAGGTGGCGGTCTACGAGGCGCCGGAGATGAATGCGTTCGCCACCGGCATGACCAAAAACAGCTCGCTGGTGGCGGTCAGTACCGGCCTGCTGCAGCAGATGGACCGCGAGCAGATAACCGCGGTGCTCGGCCACGAGATCGGCCATGTCGCCAACGGCGACATGGTGACCCTGACCCTGATCCAGGGCGTGCTCAACACGCTGGTGATCCTGGCTGCCCGCCTGGTCGGCCGGGCGCTGGACAGCTGGCTGTCCGGCGGGCGCGACAGCCGCGGTGGCGGCATGGGCTATTTTGTCAGCGTGATGGTGCTGCAGGTGGTGTTCGGCCTGTTCGCCTCGATGATCGTGGCGGCTTTTTCGCGCTGGCGCGAGTTCCGCGCCGACCGCGCCGGTGCACAGTTCGCCGGTCGTGGCGCAATGATCTCGGCCCTGCAGCGGCTGCAGCGCAACCACAACGAAAGCAGCTTGCCCAATACCATGGCCGCCTTCGGTATTTCCGGTCACCTCGCCAACGGCATCCAGCGTCTGTTTTCCAGTCATCCACCGCTGGAGGAGCGCATCGCCGCCCTGCAGCGTGGCTGAGTCACGGTGTCGCCGGTTGGTGTCGGCGACGACCGGCACCAGGGTCGTTGCCGCGCAGGCGATGCCCACCCCGAGCAACCCGGCGCAAGCCGCATACCTTCACCCTAAACCGCACGTCAGGACATTCCACGCATGAACGCACCCACCGAAACCCGCAAATTCGAAGCCGAAGTCGCCCAGGTGCTGCACCTGGTGACCCATTCGCTGTACTCGCACAAGGAGATCTTCCTGCGCGAGCTGGTCTCCAACGCTTCCGACGCCTGCGACAAGCTGCGTTTCGAGTCGATCGCCCAACCCGAGCTTTCGGCCGGCGACAGCGAGCTGCACATCGACGTCAGCTGGGACGAGGCCGCGCGTACGGTCACCGTGCGCGACAACGGCATCGGCATGGGCCGCGACGAGGTGGTCGCCAACATCGGCACCATCGCCAGCTCCGGCACCCGCCGCTTCCTGGAGGCGATGTCCGGCGAGCAGAAGGCCGACGCGCGGCTGATCGGCCAGTTCGGTGTGGGCTTCTACTCGGCCTTCGTGGTGGCGGACAAGGTCACCGTGCTCACCCGCAAGGCCGGTACCGAGGCCGGCGAGGGCGTGAAGTGGGAGAGCGACGGCAAGGGCGAGTATTCGCTGGAGCAGGTCGAGCTGCCCGAGCGCGGCACCGCGGTGGTCCTGCACCTGAAGGCGGACGAGGACGAGTTTCTCAAGGGCTGGCAGCTGCGCAACCTGATCCGCAAGTATTCCGACCACGTCGCCTTCCCGATCCGCGTGCCCAAGGACGTGGTCGCCAAGGAGGGCGAGGAGACGCCGGCCGACGCCGCGCCCGAGTGGGAGGTCGTCAACGACGCCTCGGCGCTGTGGACCAAGCCCAAGACCGAGATTTCCGACGAGGATTACCAGGGCTTCTACAAGTCGCTGGGCCACGACTTCAACGACGCGCTGGCCTGGACCCACAACCGGGTCGAGGGCAGCCAGAGCTTCACCACGCTGCTGTACCTGCCGTCGCAGCCGCCGTTCGACCTGATGATGGGCGGGCGCGACGAGCGCAAGGGGCTCAAGCTCTACATCAAGCGCGTGTTCGTGATGGACGCAGCCGAGGAGCTGTTGCCGAACTACCTGCGCTTCGTTCGCGGCGTGGTCGACGCCGACGACCTGCCGCTCAACGTCAGCCGCGAGCTGCTGCAGCAGAACCGCCAGCTCGACCGGATCAAGGCCGCCTGCGTCAAGCGCGTGCTCGACCTGATCGAGAAGCTGGCCAAGGACGAACCGGAGAAGTTCGCCACCTTCTACAAGGCCTTCGGCAACACCCTCAAGGAAGGCATTGCCGAGGACGCCAACAATCGCGAGCGCATCGCCAAGCTGCTGCGCTTTGCCTCCACCAAAAGCGAGGGCGCCGGGCAGACGGTGAGCTTCGACGACTACATCGGGCGCATGCCGGTGGGCCAGGACACGATCTGGTACATCACCGCCGACAGCCATGCCGCCGCGGCCGGCAGCCCGCAGCTGGAAGCGTTCCGGGCCAAGGACATCGAGGTGCTGCTGATGTCCGATCGCATCGACGAGTGGATGCTCGGCAGCCTCAGCGAGTATGACGGCAAGAAGCTCAAGAGCGTGGCCAAGGGCGAGGTGCCGCTGGACGAGGCCGACAAGAAGAAGCAGGAGGAGGCCAGCAAGGAGGCCGAACCGCTGCTGAAGAAGCTCAAGGAGCTGCTCGGCGACCGCGTCGGCGACGTCAAGGTATCCGCCCGCCTCACCGATAGCCCCTCGTGCCTGGCCCTGGCCGACTACGAGATGGCGCCGCATCTGGCGCGGCTGCTGCGCGAGGCCGGGCACGACATGCCGCAGAACAAGCCCACGCTGGAGGTCAACCCGGCGCATGCGCTGGTCAAGCGGGTCCAGGGCGAGTCGGACCCGGCCAAGTCCCGTGACATTGCCATGTTGCTGCTGGACCAGGCCGAGATCGCCGCGGGCGCACAACTGCCCGATCCGGCCGCCTTCGTGCAGCGGATGAATCGGGTGCTGCTCGGCTGAGTTTCCTTCCCGGTGCAGCCGGGTCAGTCCGAGCACGAAAAAGCCCGCCGGTCCGGCGGGCTTTTTCGTGGGCGCCACCGGCGGGGGAGGATATCGGTCGTGCGCGATGCGCTCTAATCTTCCCGCTGCAAACCGGACGCCGAGGACGCTCCATGGACGACGCGAGAAACCTGGTCATCTGCATCGATGGCACCAAGAACGAGCCGGCCGACGCGCGCACCAACGTGCAACGCTTGTTCCGGCTGCTGGACAAGGAGCCGGCGCGGCAGGTGGTGTACTACCAGCCAGGGGTCGGTACGCTCGATCCGATCGGCGTGCTCGGAACGCTCAGTCGCGCGGGACTGCGGCTGCTGGATGCGATGACGGCCTGGATGATGCAGCGTCACGTGCGCGCCGCGTACCGCTTCCTGTCCGACCACTACCGCCCTGGCGACCGGATCTTCCTGTTCGGCTTCAGCCGGGGCGCCTACGCGGTGCGCGTGCTGGCCGGCATGTTGTCGACGGTGGGCCTGTTGCACGCAGGAATGGAGGAGATGTATCCGTTCGCCTGGAAGCTGTATGCCAGCTACAAGCCCAGGCGGGCCAGCACCCGGGCCGAGCGCGAGCGACAGGCGCGCGAGCTGCGCCGGTTCCACCGGTTTCAATCGACCTATGGCCGGCAGGTGAATGTTCACTTTGTCGGCGTGTGGGACACCGTCAGCTCGGTCGGAAACCCGTGGCGGCCGAAGGTCTTCAACCGGACCAGCGTCAATGGCCGCGTGTCCACGATTCGCCATGCAATGGCGCTGGACGAGCGGCGGATCCTGTTCCTGCAGAACCTGTGGGGCGCCGCCAAACGCGGACAGGACGTCCGGCAGGTGTGGTTCCCCGGCGTGCACGCGGATGTCGGTGGCGGCTACCGCAGTGGCACGGACAGCGAACTGGCCAAGATTCCGTTCGCCTGGATGCTGCGCGAGGCTCGCCAGGCGGGCCTGCGGGTGGATCAGCGCGCGGTGGGGACCGCCAGACTGGCCTCTGCTGCGGCACAGGTGCGTCGCTACGCCCTGGCACCGATCCATGACGAACTGGCCGCGCACCGCACATGGCGCCTGCTGGAGCGGCTGCCGATCCCGCGGCGCACCCGTCAGGGCAATCAGTGGGGGGCGCTGAGCTACCAGCCGCATCACGGGCGTCGACGTGACTTGCTGGATGGCGCCCTGGTGCACTACAGCGTGTTCGAGCGGATGCTTGGCGACGCCGATTACCAGCCCACCAACCTTCCCCGTCAGCTGGTCATCGTCCACTGAAGCGGACCCGGCGTCTCGAGCGTGCTGAACGGCTGCCGGCGCCATGTGCGCGGACCCATCCCGGCGCTCGCCATCCCTGATGCCGCCGATCGCCTGGCGCCCGGGTTCCTTTCCCGCTCAGCCGGGGGCGTCGGGATTTCTCATTGCCGCGCTGGCGGCGGTCTTGGCTTTGGCGAACATGCCGGCGGCGCTGGCCGAGGAAGAGGCCTTCCAGTCCTCGTATTGTTCGTCCATGTCCGCCAGTTCACGTGCGCTGTAGAGCTGGCGCATGGCCTCGAAGATGCTCGTTTCCTCCTCATGTGCATGGTGCCGGATCATCTCGCCCAGCGCCTTGGCCGAGCCGGCGAACTGGCGCGAGTCGAGATCGGCGGCGTGCAGGTCCGGCAACACCGCCTTTTCCACCGCGCGATGCTCCTGGATGGCCTCGGCGTGGGTCAGCAACTGATCGTGATTGGCGCGATCGGCGAACGCCGGGTAGAAGTGCAGCTCCTCCCACTTCGCGTGCGGGATCAACAGGTTCTCGATCTCCTTGAGAAGATCTTCGCGGGTGTCGCTCTGCTCGTCCGTAGTGGCGTTCATGCGGCCGAAAAGATCGCGCAACTGGTCGTGTTCATTCTTCAGGGTAGTCAGGATGTCGCGCATGACATGGAACTCGTTCGGGTGGGTGCACAGTCCACCCGAAGCGTCGTGGCGCGCTCGTGAGCGCAAGGTCACGGGAAGGTTCTCCGTGCGCCGGTAAGCAGACGGGCGTAAAAACCCGCGGCTTGCCGCGGTCAGCAGCCCGGCTCGCGCTTGAGTGGGGCAACCCGTGCGCCGCGCGCGCGGGTTGCCTGAAGGACGAGCCAGCCGGCTGGCACGGGTAGCGCGAGGCGTACTCGCAGCGGGGCGCTCTGGACAATTTCTTGCTGCCGCACCCGTATGGGCGGAATGCACCGCTCAGATGAGCCAGCAGCGCACTTCCGGCGGCGGGTTGGGGATCGGCGGAAAGGGCACGCGGCGATCCTGCGGACCGCGCCGGCGGCGCCTGCCTGGCACGCCGGGGCGATGCGGCTGGCGCCAACCCGGTTCTTCGGGCACCCGCTGGGGTTCCGGGATGGGACCGTTGATGGTCCAGTCGTGGTCGCGCAAGGGCGAGGGGGTGCGGCCGGAAGTGGCCGGAAACTGTTCGGTATGCATGCTGCCAGAGACCTGCTGATACAACGGCTGGGAGTATCGGCGAGGCGTTGTCGGCAGGATGCGAAAACGCTGATGCGGGAATGTTTAAGAAGGCGTGGTAGCGCCCGCTGGTGCCATGGTGCGCGCCAGGAACGGGCAAGAAAAAGCCCGCCGGCGGCGGGCTTTTTCGAGGGGCTCTTTCGATCAGCGACCCCGGGGCGGCTGCGTGCGCTGGGCTTGTGCCGGGCGGTATGAGGCCACCTGCGTCTTCGGTGGCGTCGGGCTGCCCTGGTTCAGCCGGTTGTCCTGCTGCGGAACATAGCGACGCGGCGGATCGAAGACCCTGCGCTGCCTGATGTCATGCCGGTCGCCCAGCGCGAAACGGCGGCCGTTGTCGACGCTGACCCAATACCACGAGCCTGTCGGGACCGGCGATGTCGATACATACCGGAACGTCGCCTGGTAGCCGCCATCGGCCCGCGTGGTTGCGTCCAGCGCCAGGTTGATCACGAACTGGCTGGGAACCGGCGTGCCGTGGACCATGGCCGGCTGGTTGATCATCTGGTCGAGGCTTTGCCGGAGCAGTCGATCCATCGCGGGGGACAGTGGGGTCGCGGGGGATGCACTGGTGACTTGTCCCAGCGTGTCCACCTGCACCAATACCGGGAGTACCCTGGACTGAGTGGTGTCGCCCATCTCGCTGGCCTGGGCAACTCCGGCTGCGGCGACCAAGGCGCCGATCAGCGCCGCTGTGCGAATACCTTTCATGAAACCTCCTGACGGCAATTGCCGTGCTTGTTACACCCCGCCCTGTCTTTGACTATCCTCCACCTGCCTGTGTTCCACAAGGCAGGTCCAAGGTCCTGCCGCCGGGATTGTCACCGTGGCGACCATTGCCGCATCCGCTCCAGCGGTACCTCCACGCGCTGACAGGCGCGGCTGACGATGCCATCGTGCAGCGCCATGCGAAAGGCCGGGGCCATCGACCACAGGACCTGCGCGGCCAGCCGGGCCTGCCGGCGTTGCCGTGGGCGGTGCTGCAGGCGCTCGGTTGCCCACTGCGGCAGCAGGGCCGCGCCCGCATGCAGGAACAGGTCGCGGGACAGGCCGGCCACCGGCACGGGCAGGCGAACCTCGCCGAGAATGCGCAGCACTTCGCGCGAGCGGGCGGTATAGGCCAGTTGGGGCTGGACGCGGCTGAAGTACTCGAGGACCTGGTCTTCGGAGCCGGGTACATCGCGCGCGCCCAGCGCCTCGGCAATGCGTCGGCTTTCGTCGTAGTAGCGGTCGGCGATGGGGCCGGGAACCTCGTGGTGCGCGTAGCGACGGTAGCCGGCGAGGAAACTGTAGGCCTCGGTGACGTGGACCCAGGTCAGCAGCGTGGGGTCGTCGGCCGCATACACCGTGCCCTCCTCGGACACACCGCGCACCTGCTGGTGGATCGCACGCACCCGTTCGATCAGGCGCAACGCCTGTTCGGTTGGCGCATAGGTGGTCGCACCGACGAAGTGGGTGGTCCGGCGCAGCCTGCCCACCAGGTCCTGGCGGAAGTTGGAGTGGTCCCACACGCCGGCCAGGGCCAGCGGATGCAGGGTCTGCAGCATCAGTGCCGCCAGCCCCCCGGCCAGCATGCCGGGGAAGTCGGCGTGGATGCGCCAGGTCACGCTGTCCGGTCCGAACAGGCCCGGATCCCCGCGCGGATGGTCGTAGTCCAGTGCGCCGCCGGTTTCGCGCGGGAAGGCACTGAGGACCCAACGACGAATCGGTCGGCCAGTGGCTTGTCGCAGCTTGAGCAGAGTGGAACCCATCGGCCGGAGTATAGGCCTCGGCACTCGCCGGATGGCCTCGGGGCTGCAAGGACTGCTGCGCAAGCCCGGGTGATCTGGCCAGGCCCTGCCGTCCGCGCTGAAGAGCCGGCCTGGCCAGCCACCGCCGGCACAGGGTGCGCCCGGACCGGCGGACTGGGCTATTCTGGGGGGATTGTGTCCGCCGCGCGCGGTGTTGTGCACCGCGAACAGGCCCGGTGCACCCGCGCTTCTTTCGGACAAGGCCGCCCACAGGAGCTTGCGATGTCTTTTTCCAGAACAGGGTTTCTACCCCTTGCACTGACGGCAGTGCTGGCTGCGTTGACCGGCGCCGCCGGCGTGCTGGTGGTGAGATCACCGCCCCACGCGGCGGCCTCCACGGCAAGCTGGACGGTGCGCCCGGAATGGGTGCGCGCGCACGAACAGTTCCTGGCCAGCGATGTCCTGGCCGGACGCGGTAGCGCCACCCGCGACGAGCACATCGCGGCCAGCTATGTTGCCGCGCGCTTCCTCAGCTATGGACTCCAGCCGGCGCCGGGCATGGACGGCTATATCCAGAGCGCCGAGCTGCAGGCACCCAGGCTGGACGGCGCCGCCACGTTGACGATTGGCGGCGTGATGCTTCGCGAGGGCGCGGATTTTCAGTTGCTGACATCCTCGGGCGAGACGGTGCAGGGCCATCTGGCCAGGCTCGACCCTGCGCAGGCCGACAAGGCCGATATTTCGGCGTCGCAGGTGGTGCTGCTGCAGGGTGATGCCGGCGCAACGCGGCGCGCTTGGCGCCAGGTGTCCGGCGCCGGGGCGGTGCTGCTGGTGCGCAGCGAGTTCACCGACAACCTGATCGCACAGTTGGGGGGAACCACCCGGGTCTCGGTGCGCCTGAAGGAGGATGCGTCGAGCCATCGTCCCACCCTGGTGGCCTTGAGCGCGGCGGCCGCCAAGCGGATTGCCCGCTTGCCCGATGACGCGGTGGCGAGTCTGGTGGTGCATCCGGTGCCGCAGGCAGAGCCACGTCGTACTTACAACGCAATCGGCTATCTGCCCGGTACCGATCGTTCGGCAGGCACGATCCTGCTGACCTCGCACCTGGACCACCTGGGCGCCGGGGCGCCAGTCGACGGCGACGCCATCTACAACGGCGCCAACGACGACGCAGCCGGTACCACGGCGGTACTGGAGCTGGCGCATGCTTTGGCGGCTGGTCCGCGACTGCGTCGCAGCGTTCTTTTCGTATGCTACGGCAGCGAGGAAATTGGCGGGCTGGGGTCGACCTACTTCGGCAAGCATCCGCCGATTCCGCTGGATCAGCTGGTCGCGAACCTGGAATTCGAGATGGTCGGCGCACAGGATCCGAAGATGCCCAAGGGTACGTTGCTGCTGACCGGCTGGGAACGCTCCAACCTGGGGCCTGCGCTGAAGAAGCATGGCGCGCTGCTGGGCCCGGATCCGTATCCGGAGCAGCACTTTTTCCAGCGTTCGGACAACTATTCGCTGGCCTTGCTGGGCGTGGTTGCCCATACGGCCGCCGGGTGGGGCACCGTGCCCACCTATCACCGCCCCGACGACGATATCGCGCATCTGGACCTGCCGTTCATGACCACCGCGATCCAGAGCCTGGTCGGGCCGGTACGCTGGCTGGCGAACAGCGACTTCAAGCCGGCCTGGAATCCCGGCGGACGGCCCTCGCCAAAGCACTGAAGGCAACGGGCAACGTCATCCAGACCCGCCGGTCACCGTGCCTCCACGCCGAGCGTGGCTCCACGTCCCGGAGGTGGCTTGCAGCCAGGGCATGATGGCGTAGGGTGGGCTTCAGCGCACCGGCTTTTCGCTCCGTCGGTGTGGTGGGCTGAAGCCCACCCTACGGCGCGTGAAGGTCTGCGCACTGCGGGCTGTGGGTTGGATGCGCTGGCCGGCGGAGCTGCCGTATCGCTGCGATGCGCGGCGTCGGGCGCCGTGGCTTGCGTAGGGTGGGCTTCAGCGCACCGGCTTTTCGCTCCGTGGGTCTGGTGGGCTGAAGCCCACCCTACGGCGCGTGAAGGTCTGCGCACTGCGGGCTGTGGGTTGGATGCGCTGGCCGGCGGAGCTGCCGTATCGCTGCGATGCGCGGCGTCGGGCGCCGTGGCTTGCGTAGGGTGGGCTTCGGGCGCCGTCATGCGTAGACTCGCGCCCGGCTTTTCGCTCCGTGGGTCTGGTGGGCTGAAGCCCACCCTACGTCCGGCCTTCCCCGGGTTGGGTGCGGGACTCGTCCTCTCGATGGCCGTGGGCTCGCCAGGAAAGCGACCAACGCGGTAGGGTGGGTTTTTCGCGCTGTGGGTCTGGTGGCTGAAGCCCACCCTACGCCCGGCCTTCTTCGGGTGGGGTGCGGGACTCGTCTTCTGGTGGCCGTGGGCTCGCCAGGAAAGCAGGCCACCCTACGCCCGACGCTGGTCTCACGGCTACCCGACAACTATGCCCTTCAAGAGGTGACCCATGCGGGTAGGACTCATTTCCGACACCCACGGCATGCTGCGCCCCCAGGCGCTGGCGTTCCTTCGCGGCTGCGACCACATCGTGCATGCCGGCGACATTGGCGGAATGGCCATACTCCGCCAGCTGGAGCAACTGGCGCCACTCACCGCGGTGCGTGGCAACAATGACGCGGAGGCATCGTATCCGGCGGTGCCCGAAACCACCCTGATCGAACTGGGGCGGGTGCGGCTCTACCTGCTGCACGATCTCAAGCAACTGGCGATCGACCCGGTGCAGCACGCCGTGCAGGTGGTCGTCAGCGGGCATTCGCACAAGCCGCGCGTGCATCGCGATGAGACGGCGTTGTACATCAATCCGGGCAGTGCCGGACCGCGCCGCTTCACGCTGCCGGTGAGCGTGGGTGAGCTGCACATCGACGGCGACCAGCTGACTGCCCGGCTGGTGGAGCTGCAGGTGTAGCGGGCCGGTCTACGGCCGCGCCGGAGCCGGTTCGACGGCAGCCGGCGGCGCACCACGCCACTGGCGCCAGCCGATGGCTGCCAGCACCACGAAGCCGGCATACAGCACCGAGGTGATCCACAACCCCTTGTACGCGTATTCGCCGATGTAGATCAGGTCCACCGCGATCCACAGCCACCAGGCGGCAATGTGCCGGCGGCCCTGCCACCACTGCGCCACCAGGCTGCCGGCGGTCAGTGCCGCATCCAGCCAGGGCAGGGCGGCATCGGTCCAGCGCTGCATCGCGTAGCCGAGCAGCAGTGCGCCCGCCGCCCCCACCGCCAGTTGGGCACCGGCCTGGCCCGGCGCCAGCGCCGCCACGCACACCCGTCCGTCGTCGCCCAGATTGCGCAGCCAGCGGCGCCAGCCGTAAACGATCAGCCCGGCGAACGCCGCTTGCAGGAGCGCGTCGGAATACAAGCGGGCATCGATGAAGATCCAGCCATAGACGATCACCGAAAGCAGGCCCACCGGCCAGCACCACGGGCGGCGCTGGGCGGTCAGCCACACCGCCCAGGCACTGATCATGGCACCGGCCAGCTCCACCCAGGACATGCTCAGAACTCCGCCTTGAGCGACAGCCGGGCCAGCCGTGGCGCGCCGGGAAACAGATAGCTGTCGCCATAGGCGCTGCCGGTGTCGCGCCAGTAGAAACGGTTGAAGACGTTGTCCACGTTCAGATGCCAGGTCAGCGCATGACCGTGCCACTGGGAGGTGTAGCGCAGGCCGGCATCGAATACGTCGTAAGCGGGCACGCGCACGTTGCCCTCGGGTGTGGCCGGGTTGGCGCTGGCGTGGCGCCAGCCGCCCAGCACGGCAAGATCGACTGCGAACGGCAGGCGGTAATCCAGATACACCGCCGTGCGCAGGCGCGGCACGTTGACCACCTGGTGGCCCTCGTACGCCGGTGTGCCGGTGTCGTGCGCGCGCGCCTGGATCAGGTTGGCACTCGCGGTCAGTCGCAGGTTTTCGCTCAATCGTCCGGCTGCGCCCAGCTCCAGCCCGGCATGTACCTGCTGCCCGCGCTGTACGAAGGTGAAGCCCGCAGGGCTGCTGTCGGGATGCGCGAACTGGTACGGCTGGCGAATGCGGTACAGCGCGGCGGTCAGGTCCAGCGCATCGCTGGCGGCGAACTTGACGCCAGCCTCCACCTGGCGCGACAGCACTGGCGCCAGCAAGGTGCCGCCGTTGGAGGTCCACCACGGCGCCTCTGCGCCCAGGAACAGGCTCTCGGCGTAGCTGAGGTAGGTGGTCACGGCGGCGGTCGGTTGATACATCAGCGCAGCCTGCGGCAACGTCCTGCCGAGCCGGGTGTCGCGCTCGAGGGTGCCTGCATCGTCATAGGCGCGTTCATGCAGGCGCACGAAACGGGCTCCGGCCAGCACCTGCCACTGCTCGCCCAGGCGGATCCGGTCCAGCGCGAAGCCGGTGTGCTGCCAACTGGTCAGGCGGCGTGCGGAGGCGCCCGGCTGGCTGGGCGAGGGCGCGAACAGGGGCGGCTCGGCCTGGTTGATGTTGGCCGTGCCGACGTACTCGTACACCTCGGCACGCCGATCCACCGTGCGACGAAACCCGCTGACCCCGAGGGTCAGCTCGTGACCGACCGTGCCGGTCCGGAAACGGCCTTCCAGCGTGGCCCGTACCTCGTCGTTCTGGCGGGTGTCGTCCGGACTGCGGAAGTCGTAGATGTCGTAGTCCCCGTTGGGCGCGAAAAAGTTGCCGGGGGTTACACCGCTGGCGCAATCGGGCGAATAGAAGCAGCCGTAGGCGAAGGCCACGTTGTCGTCGATGACGCTGTGACTGTGGCCGGCCGATACCCGCGCGTTCCAGTCGTCGCTGAAACGATAGTGGAAACGCGCCGTGCTGTTGCTGGCGTGGATGCCCACCGGCTGTGCCCAGGGCTGGAAACCAAGCAGGCGGGTACGGCTGGCCTGGGCCGGGATCTGGCTGCCACCGAGCAACTGGTAGCCCGAGACCGAGCGCTGGCCGCTGCTCTGGTAGTCGGTGTCCAGCTGCAGCGTGGCGTTCGGGGTGAGGTTCCAGTCCGCCGCCAGCGAGAAAAAGCTGCGCCGGCCATCGGCATGTTGCACGTAGGAGTGCATGTCCTCGTGCGCGGCGTTCAGGCGCAGGCCGAAGCCGGAGTTCAACCAGCCGCCCATGTCCACGGCGGCGTAGCGCGAGCCGTGCGAGTCGGTGCCCAGGGTGGCGCTGCGTACATCGGCGGGACGCTTGGAGACGAAGTTGACCAGCCCGCCGGGGGCAATCACGCCCGCTTCCAGCCCCGCCAGGCCCTTGAGGATCTCCACCTGCTGCTTGTCCTCCAGCGGGGTCAGCTGCTCGCCGGCGATGGTCAGGTCGTTGAGCCGGAAGCCGGTGGCCGGATCCAGCACGAAGCCGCGGATGGCCACGTCCTGGTAGTAACCCACCGGCGCGTAGTTGTCGCCCAGCGAGGCATCCGAGCGCGCCAGTTCGCTCAGCGTGCGCGGCTGGCGGTCGTCCAGCTGGTCGCGGGTGATCACCGTGACCGCGGCGGGGGTGTCCTGCAGCGGGGCGTTGCCGAAGCTGCCCAACTGCACGCTGTCGGCCCGATAGCCGCTGCTGTCGGCGTCCACGTGAACCGGCGCCAGCGGCGTGACCTGCCGCGGATCGGCGGGGACCGGCGCGTCGCCGCGGGCATGGGCCATCGCCGACAGCGAAAGGCAGGCAAGCGCAAGGGCGCGGCGGGGGGAGCGGGAGAGGGCCATGGTCGTCGTCTTCGGTATCGGTGAACGGACGAAGCGACGGCCATCCGCACGTCCAAGGGACGCGCCGGATCTGCAAGCTCCCTACGCCGGTGCAAACCGGATCAGGTTCCAAGGGACTCTCTCAGCCCGGCAATCGCCGGGCACCCCCGCTTCAAGAACGCGTATTGAAACACGAAAGCCGGGCGCGTGACGATGCGGAGACACCGCAGCGGCCGCATGCGCATGTGGCCGATTCACCGCCCGCGACCGACGTCGGCTGCGCACTGTGCCGCGGGGGCGCTACGCCTTGCCCCGGCCTGACGCCTTGCCGCGACCGGCTCCGGCGACTGCGGGGTAAATCCTGCGATTGTCCGGAGCCAGTGCCCGTGGACGGCGGCTCCACGGCATCCCGCTTAAGACCGCCTTCGGCCCGGGCCATGCTGGCGGAGGCGCCGCCCACGCACAGGCGGACCGAGCCGGTGACCTTGCGTTGGCTTGTTCAGATCAGGGCCGGCCGGCCGTGCGGATCGCCCGCAGCAGATGCTGCCCGGGCGTGGTCTCGAACCACTGCGCATGTCCCAGCAGGAACGTCCGGTACGCCACGTCGGCGTGGCCGCTCGATCCGGTGATCGAGGCGAAGTACTCCACCTCCGACAGCGCGAAATCCACGTGCACCAATGGCATCAGATCCGCCAGCAGCTCCAGCTGCGCCGCTGCCAGCGGACGCCGGGTGGCGTAGCCGTCGATCAGCGCCCGCGCCACGTCGATACGCGCGGCGTGTTGGCCGCCATCGAGCTGCAGCCAGGCAACGGCGTTGCGCTCGATGGCGGTGGCGAGGTCGAACAGGGCGAAGGTGGGCGAGGCCAGGCCGAAGTCGAGCACGGCGGTGATGGCTGCGCCGCTGTTCGCGTCGCTCCAGCACAGGTTGGAGACGTGCCAGTCGTTGTGCGTCCACAGGCGTGGCTGACTTGCCAGGTGCGCATGCGCGCCGCGGTGGAACGGCATGATCGTCGCGCGCAGGTCGGCGGCCCAGTCGTGACCGGCCAGGTAGGCGGCCAGGCCCGGGCGTTCGGGCAGCTGTCGTTGCAGGGCATCGACCGGGTCGGCCGCGCGGATCAGCTCATCGCGCGCCACCAGGATGTGGGTGTCGCGCTGCGGGGCGTCGTAGCCCTCCGATGCGTCGTGCAGGGCGGCCAGCGCGACGCCGGCGGTGTGCGCGTGCGCCAGGTCGTCGATCGGCGTCCACGACATGGTCTGGCGGTACAGGTCGAGGCCGGCGGCACGGGCATGCACTTCATAGACCCAGTCACCGCGCGCGCAGGCGGTCCGGCCCTGGGCATCGGCGAGTACCTCGGGCACCGGCACGCCGCGATCGCGCAGGTGCGCCATGAACCGGTGCTCCTGCCGCAACGTGGCGGTCGAGCGCACGCGAACATGGTGCCGCTTGACGAAGACCGCACCGGTCCGGGTCGCCACCAGCGCGGCGGCCGACAGCGGGCGCGGGCTGTGCCAGTCGATCCGGTACGGCGGAAGCAACTGCGGCCACCCGCGCAGAAGCGCTTCGACGTCGGCGTGGGTCAGTGCCGGCCAGTCGGGTGCCGTCTCGTCGCCGGCCAGGCCATGCACACGATGGTCGCTCGGGTCGGGGAGGGAAGGGGTCGCAGTCAAGGGCTGAGGCTCGGGTGGCGGCTTGGCCGGTAGCGCGTCGACGCGTGTGCCAGGCGGCCCCGTCAACGGAACCTACCATGGTAACCGCGCACGGCCGCGGCGGCACCGCCCGCGAAAACGCCCGCTTTCGGCCGCACACCCCATCGCGTCTAATGGGCATCTTTCCGGCGACCGGCGAGTGCTTGATGGGTGCGTTATTGATGTTGTTCGTATGCCTGCTGCTGGGCGTGCTGGTGGCACGCTTTGCCAGACCACCGACGGGCATGGTGCACGGCCTGAACTGGTGGGTGATCAACGTGGCGCTGCCGGCGCTGGTGCTGGAGCTGATTCCCAAGCTCAGGTTCGACCCGCAACTGTGGTTCCTGGTGGCGGCCACCTGGGTGGTGTTTGGCGGGGCCTGGCTGCTGTTCGGCACCCTCGGTCCGCGCTGGGGCTGGTCACGACAGCGTATCGGTGCGCTGATCCTGGTTTGCGGGTTGGGCAACACCTCGTTCATGGGGTACCCGATGATGCAGGCGCTGCACGGCGAGGCGGGTCTCAGCCTGGCGGTAGTGGCCGACCAGCTCGGTTGTTTTCCGCTGCTGGCTTCGGTGGGCATCGTGGTCGCCTCGCTGTATGCCGGGCGGGCGCCCGATCCCGGTTTCATCGTGCGCCGGATCGTCACTTTTCCCGCCTTCGTGTCGTTGCTGCTTGGCGTGCTGGTGGGGCTCGCAGGGGGCTGGCCGCCGGCGCTGGACGCGGTGTTCGGCCCGATCGGCGCCACCTTGACGCCGCTGGCGCTGTTTTCGGTGGGACTGCAGTTCCGCCTGCGGCCGGGCCGCGGACAAGTGCTGGCGGCCGGCCTGGGCCTGGGCTGGAAGCTGGTGCTGGCGCCGTTACTGTGCTGGGGACTGGGCGTGGCTGCCGGCGTGGACGGACTGGTGCTGACCGTGGGCGTGCTGCAGGCAGCGATGGCGCCGATGGTCTCGGCGGCGATCCTGGCCGACGAGTACGCACTGGAGCCGGCGTTGGCCAATACGGTGCTGGGCGCCGGCATCGTGCTGTCGCTGGCCACGGTGCCATTGGGCAATCTGCTGCTGGGTCAGTGAGGCGTCGCGCACCGTCGAGTCGCCCATCCCGCTGGGGCTGCGCTTGCGCCAGGCCGGCCCGGCCGCGAGACTAGCCACTTCGCACGAGTGGAGCGGGACCGATGGCCGCGTTGGGGCTGATCAAGCGAATTCTGGGGGGAGCCGGCGGCGAGCGCCGGCAGGGCTCTCGCGAGGGCATGCCCAAGGGCGCCCGCATCCTGGTGGTGGACGACTCGCCCACTATCCGCGCTGTGCTGGGCAAGATGCTCAGCCAGGACGGCCATGAGGTACTGAAGGCGCCCGACGGCGAGACGGCGATCCAGCTGGCCACCGAGAGCCAGCCGGACCTGGTGTTCCTGGACATCGTGATGCCCGGCATGAACGGCTTTGCGGTATTGCGGGCCTTGCGGCGCGAACCGCGCACCCAGGCGATCCCCATCGTGATGATCAGCGGCAACCTGCAGGCCACCGAGCAGTTCTACGTGCAGCGCTTCGGTGCCGACGATTTCATGAAGAAGCCGTTCGGCCGCGACGAGGTGTTTGCGCGTCTGCAGCACCTGAGCCAAAGCGGCCGCCTGACCGTGCGCGAACGCAACCCCGAGGACGTGATCGATCCGGCGCCTGTGTTGAGCGATGCCGAGCGCGCCGCGATTCCCGACATTGCCATGCCCGATCCGCAGGATCTGGCCGCCGTGGTCGACCCGTTGGCCGGCGAGCCCGATGCCGCACCGACCGTCGCCGATCCGGATGCGGCACTGCCGCTCGCGGAAAACGACGGTGCGGACCGCTCCGGCTCGGTCTGAGCGGTGAGTGTGGTCGGATGAGCCCGGCTCGCGGCGTGCCGGCCGATACCGCCGAAACCGTGCGCGTGGACGTGTGGTTGTGGGCTGCACGCTTCTTCAAGACCCGCAGCCTGGCCAAGGCGGCCATTGCCGGTGGCCACATCGACGTCAACGGCGATGGCTGCAAGCCGGCCAAGTCGCTGCGCGCTGGCGACCGGTTGCAGATCACCCGCGGCCAGGAGCGCTACGAGGTCGAGGTGCTGGCGCTGTCCGACCGGCGCGGCCCGGCCAGCGTGGCGCAGGCGCTGTACCGCGAGAGCGAGGCCAGCGCCGCGGCCCGCGAACTGGCGCGCGAGCAGCGCCGCATCGGTGCCGGCGGGCTGCTGCGCCCGCCCGGGCGGCCGGACAAGCACTCGCGTCGGCGCATACGGCAGTTCAAGGACCAGCATTCCTGAGCAGGCCTGCGTGAGGGCAGCAGCAACGGCTGCACTCAGGGCTCCTCGGCCTCGCGGTAGATCGGCACGTCGGGGTTGCGCCGGAAGGTGAAGATCAGGCTGGTCTCGATGTGCGCCACTTCCGGCCGGGTGGTGAACGCATCCAGCGCGAAGTCGCGCAGATGGTCGCTGTCCCTGACCGCCACGTGCAGCAGGTAATCATTGGCGCCGGCGACGTGGTAGAACGCCAGCACTTCGCGCAGGGTCAGCAGGTGGGCGTGGAACCGGTCCAGGTCACCGCGCGAGTGCTGTGCCAGGCGCACGCTGATCATCGCCTGCAGGCCGATGCCCACCGCCGCGGGCGCGATCTCCGCATGGTAGCCGGCGATCGCGCCGTTCTCGCGCAGCCGGCGCACCCGCTCCAGCGTCGTGGAGGGCGCCACCCCGACCCGTTCGGCCAGGCTCTTGTTGGGCAGCCGTGCGTTCTTTCGCAACTCCCGCAGGATGCTGAAGTCGATTCGGTCCAGGCGCATATGCGGAGCCTCTTGCGAAATAATGTTTCGTGTCCGCTCATGCAGACGGTGATTCATTCTAGCCTGCTGCGTATTTCCCGAACCGGAGCAGGACATGTCGCAACTGGAAACGCTGGGCGTTCACGCCGGCCGCGAGGACTTTTCCGAGCTGGGCGTGCATGCGCCGCCGCTGGACCTGTCGACCACCTACCCGGTGCGCGATCTGGAGCAGGGCACCGCCAGTTTCGATGCGCTGGTCGGCGGCGCCGCCAGCGCGCCCAACCCGATCTACGCGCGCCTGCACAACCCCACGGTGGCGCGCTTCGAGCAGGCACTGGCGCAGATGGAAGGCACCACCGATGCGGTCGCCTTCGGTTCCGGCATGGCGGCACTGTCGGCCTGCCTGCTCGCCGCCGGCCAGCGCGGCAAGCACGTGCTGGCGGTGCGCCCGCTGTACGGCACCAGCGATCACCTGCTCAATTCCGGCCTGCTCGGGATCCCGGTGCGCTGGGTCAAGCCCGACGAGGTAGCCGGCGCGATCGATCCCGACACCGCGCTGGTGATCATCGAAACGCCGGCCAACCCGACCCTGGACCTGATCGATATCGCCGCGGTGGTGGCGGCGGCCGGCAGCGTGCCGGTGATGGTCGACTCCACCTTCGCCACGCCGGTGCTGCAGCAGCCGGCGGCGTTGGGCGCGACCCTGGTGATGCACAGCGCCACCAAATTCCTGGGTGGCCACGGCGACGTGATCGCCGGTGTGGTGGCCTGCGATGCCGACTGGGCCAGTGCGCTGCGTCAGGTGCGTGCGGCCACCGGTGGCCTGCTGCACCCGTTGGGCGCGTACCTGCTGCACCGTGGCCTGCCGACGCTGAGCCTGCGCGTGCTCAAGGCGCAGGAGAATGCGCAGGCGCTGGTCGAGCGCATCCGGGCGCATCCGGCGGTAGCCGCGGTGTTCTATCCCGGCCTGGGCACGGTCGCCAACGCCCACCTGGTCGGTACGCAGATGCGCGGCCCCGGCAGCCTGATGGCCTTCGAGATGCATGGCGGCCATGCCGCGGCGGCGCAGGTGATGGCGCGGGTGAAGCTGGCCACGCCCGCGGTCAGCCTGGGCTCGGTCGACACCCTGATCCAGCACCCGGCCGGCCTGACCCACCGCGTCGTGGATGCGGCGACCCAGGCGCAGTGCGGGATCACCCCGGGCCTGCTGCGCCTGTCGGTGGGGATCGAGCACGTCGACGACCTGTGGGATGACCTGCGCCAGGCGCTGGATGCAGCGCAGGTGGCCAAGGCGGCATAGGCGGGCCGCCGCCAGGCCTTCGGGCGCGCGCTGCGCCGGAAGCGATCCGGGCGTTGGTGCAAGCGGCGTGCGCAGGGCCGTCCGCGCCGGCACTGGATCTCCGCTCCGTCGGGCAGTCACCAATGGCACATGTGGCGTTTGCGCTGCTGAACGAGCATGGCGCTCCCCGCCCGTCACCGGGCGCCCCCGGAGAACGACGCGTGCGGATGAAGCAGCTTGGATGGTGGATGGGCTTGAGCGTGGCACTGGCGGCAGCCGGCTGCGCACAGGCAGGCGAACTGCTCGGGCCGGGCGTGATCTCCACCGGCCTGCAGGAGACCTCGGCGAGCTTCTCGCCCTCGGGCGACACGGTCTATTTCATGCGCTCGGACTTCAGCGAGTCGGATGACACCATCCTGATGTCCACACGGCGCGATGGGCGCTGGTCGACGCCACGCATCGCGCCGTTCTCCGGGCGCTGGCATGATTCGGAGCCGGCCGTGAGTCCCGATGGCACGCGGCTGTACTTCGTCTCCAACCGCCCGCCGCAGCCTGGTGCGCCGCCGGTCACCGCCCACTTCGGTGGCCATCAATTCGCAGGCAAGAATCTTTGGTACGTCCAGCGCGGCGGGAACGGCCAGTGGGGCGCGCCGGTACATGTCGAGGGAGCGCTCAACGACGGCGGCATGATCTACAACCCGTCGGTGGCGGCCAATGGCGACATCTACTTCTCCGCCCATCGCGAGGATTCGGGCCGGGCCTACCAGATCTACGTGGTGCATCCGCAAGGCAACGGCTATGGCGACCCGCAGCAGGTGCCGCTGGGCGACGTGGCGAACAACCGGATGGATCCGGCGATCGACCCGAAGGGACGCTTCCTGGTTTACGCCGGCAACGAGGGCGATTCGCTCGGCAGCGCCGACCTGTACATCGCCTTTCGCCAGGCCGATGGCAGTTGGGGCAAGCCCGAGCATCTGCCCGGCGAGGTCAACAGCGACAAGCTGGAGAACGCACCCTCGCTCGGTCGCCACTTCGGTGAGCTGTACCTATCCAGCGCGCGCCGCGACCCGGTGTCACTTTCCCAAGCCGGCGGGAGGTTTCGCGGCACTGCAGGCGAGCCTGCGCCAGCCGTTGAACGGCTCGCGCAACGTCTGGCGCTTCGACATCGGCGATGTGCTGCGCGCGCACGGCATCACCCGCTGAAACCGGCCGGCATGGCGGGCGATGCACGGCCTGCTCGGCCGCGGGTCGATTACCGCCACGGCAGCTTTTGACGGCATCGGGGCGCGAGGCATAGCATCGGCGCGCTCGCTGTTTTCCCCGGAGGAAAACCATGCCTCGCGTTCCGTTCTGTCCCGCCCGGCGGTGCCGCGGCGGATGTACCCGTGGGTGCCGCTGGCCATCGGACTGGCCGTGTTTGCCGGCTTCGCGCAGACCTATTACCTGAAGTTCGCCTTCGCCCAGCCGGCAATGCCGCTGCTGGTGCATCTGCATGGATTGCTGATGAGTGCCTGGGTGATGCTGTTCGCCAGCCAGACCTGGCTGGTGGCACCGCCAGGTCGACCTGCACCGTCGGCTGGGTATGGCCGGCACGGCGATGGTGGCGCTGATTCCGGTGATCGGATTCGATGACCGCGATCAGGCCGCGCGGCTGGGCCACACGCCCGGGCCGCCGCCGCTGGTGTTTCTCACCGTGCCGCTGTTCAGTGTGGTGGTGTTCACCGCGCTGGCCGGCGCCGCGCTGGTGCTGCGCCGTCGCACCGACTGGCATCGCCGGCTGATGCTGGCGGCGACGCTGAATCTGCTGCCGCCGGCGCTGGGCCGTATGGGACCGCTGTACCTGCATCTGCCCGGCCTGCCGTTCGCCTTCGGCGTGACCGACCTGGTCTTGCTGGGTGCGGCGGCCTACGACACGCTTGCAGCATCGCCGGCTGCATCCGGCGTTTGCCTGGGGCGTCGGGCTGACCCTGGGCTGGGAAGTGGCGGCGATTTCACTGGGCTCGACCGCTGGCTGGCTGGCGGTGGCGCGCTGGTTGACCGGCGTGGGCTGATGCGCTGCGCCGGCTGGGCGGTGGCGCTCGACCGGCTCGCGGCCTTCGCGGCTGAAGCCGCTCCTACAGGCGCTTGGCGCGTCGGTCCTGCGCAGGCAGGCGTGCGGGTGCCGAGAAGTGGGACTCGCTGGCGCTCCGATATCACGGGGATTGCGTGGCGCGGGCTTATACCGGCGCCCTTTTGTAGGAGCGGCTTCAGCCGCGACACGCACGCCTTGCGCCAGCTTCGCGGGTGAACGGCTGCCGGCCGCCCTGCGGCCTTCGCGGCTGAAGCCGCTCCTACAGGCGTCTGGCGCGTCGGTCCTGCGCAGGCAGGCGTGCGGGTGCCAGAGAAGTGGGACTCGCTGGCGCTCCGATATCACGGGGATTGCGTGGCGCGGGCTTATACCGGCGCCCTTTTGTAGGAGCGGCTTCAGCCGCGACACGCACGCCTTGCGCCAGCTTCGCGGGTGGACGGCTGCCGGCCGCTGCGCGGCCTTCGCGGCTACGGCCGCTGGGAAGGTTCCAGCCGCACTTTCGCGCGGATTTTCACGGAGCTACTGCAGCGCCTTGAGCCGGTACAGCGCCTCGAGCGCTTCGCGCGGGGTCAGCGCGTCCGGGTCGATTGTTTCCAGCGCGCTGCTCCACCGCCGGCGGCGCCGGCGGCGCGAACAGCCCCAGCTGCGGCGACGGTGCCTGGCCGGCGGTGCCGCCGGCATGCGCATGCATGCCGCTGTTCCAGCTCGGCCAGGGTGCGCCGGGCGTCGGCGATCACCGACTTGGGCAGGCCGGCCAGGGCGGCCACCTGCAGGCCGAAGCTGCGGTTGGCCGGGCCGTCCTTGACCGCGTGCATGAACACCAGTTGCTCGCCGTATTCGACCGCGTCCAGGTGCACGTTGGCGATGCCGGCGATATTCCCCGGCCAGCTCGGTCAGTTCGAAATAGTGGGTGGCGAACAGGGTGAAGGCGCGGTTGTGCGTGGCCAGGTGCACCGCGGCGGCGCGCGCCAGCGCCAGGCCGTCGTAGGTGCTGGTGCCGCGGCCGACTTCGTCCATCAGCACCAGGCTGTGCGGCGGTGGCGTTGTGCAGGATGTTGGCCGTCTCGCTCATCTCCACCATGAAGGTGGATTGCCCGCGCGAGAGGTCGTCGCCGGCGCCGATGCGGGTGAAGATGCGATCGATCGGGCCGATCACCGCGCTGCTCGCCGGCACGTAGCTGCCGATATGCGCCAGCAGCACGATCAGCGCGTTCTGGCGCATGTAGGTGGACTTGCCGCCCATGTTCGGGCCGGTGATGACCAGCATGCGGCGGGCGTCGTCGAGCTTCAGGTCGTTGGGCTCGAACGGTTCGTCGCGCACCTTTTCGACCACCGGATGGCGGCCGCGCTCGATCAGCGATGCCGGGCACGTCGGTGAGTTCGGGGGCGTTCCAGTCCAGCGCCTCGGCGCGTTCGGCCAGGACGGCCAGCACGTCCAGCTCGGCCATGGCGGCGGCCGCGATCTTGAGCGGCTCGAGTCGCTCGGTGAGGCTGTCGAGCAGCGCCTCGTACAGCGCGCGTTCGCGCATCAGCGAGCGCTCGCGGGCGGAAAGCACCTTGTCCTCGAACGCCTTGAGTTCCTCGGTGATGTAGCGCTCGGCGTTCTTGGTGGTCTGGCGGCGGGTGTAGTGCGTCGGCGCCTTGTCGGCCTGCGCCTTGCTGATCTCGATGTAGTAGCCGTGCACGCGGTTGTAGCCGACCTTCAGCGTGCTGATGCCGCTGGCGGCCTTCTCGCGTTCCTCCAGTTCGACCAGGAACTGGTCGGCGTGGGTGGACAGCCGGCGCAGTTCGTCGAGCTCGGCGTCGTAGCCGTCGGCGATCACGCCGCCGTCGCGTTGCAGCACCGGCGGCTGCGCCACGATGGCGGCGGTCAGCAGGGCGGCGGTGTCGGCGTGGTCGCCGATGCGCTGGGCCAGCTCGGCCAGCAGCGGGCTGCGCTCGAGCAGGCCGTCGCGATCCAGCACTGTGGCCGCAATCTCCGGCGCAGCGGCAAGACCGTCCCGCAGGGTGGACAGGTCGCGCGGGCGCGCCGAGCGCAGCGCCACGCGGGCCAGGATGCGCTCCAGGTCGCCGACGCCGCGCAGTTTCTCGCGCAGGCGGTTCGTGCCGACGTGCATCGATCAGCGCCCCGATCGCCTGGTGGCGTGGCCGCAGCACCGTCGCGCGAGCGCAGCGGGCGGTGCAGCCAGCGGCGCAGCAGGCGCGCGCCCATCGGCGTCACCGTCTCGTCCAGCACGCCCAGCAGGGTGTGCTCGCGTGCGGCCGCTGGGGTGGCTGTCCAGCTCCAGGTTGCGGCGGGTGGCCGCGTCCAGCGCGATGGTCTCGCTGGCGCTTTCGACCGCCATGCCGGTCAGGTGCGGCAGCGCGCTCTTCTGGGTCTCCTCGACGTAGCCCAGCAGGCAGCCGGCCGCGGCAATGGCCAGCGACAGGTTCTCGCACGCCGAAGCCGGCCAGGTCGCGGGTGCCGAAGAAGCGGTTCAGCGCGCGCTGCGCGGCGTCGCTCGTCGAAATGCCACGGCGGCCGCTTGCGCAGGCCGGGCAGGGTGCTGACCAGGCGCGGCCAGCTGACGTCCTCGCCGACCAGCGTCTCGGCCGGCTGCAGCCGCGCCAGCTCGGCCGCCAGCGCTTCGGCGTCGGGCACCTCGCTGAGCAGGAAGCGGCCGCTGGACAGGTCCACCCAGGCCAGCCCGTAGGCCTTGCTGGCGCCGGCATGGATCGCCAGCAGCAGGTTGTCGCGGCGCTCCTCCAGCAGCGCCGCGTCGGTCACCGTGCCGGGGGTGACGATGCGCACCACCTTGCGCTCGACCGGGCCCTTGGACGTCGCCGGATCGCCGATCTGCTCGCAGATCGCCACCGACTCGCCCAGCCGCACCAGCCGCGCCAGGTAGTTTTCCGCCGCGTGGTAGGGCACGCCGGCCATCGGGAATCGGGGCGCCGGCGGACTGGCCGCGCTGGGTCAGGGTGATGTCCAGCAGGCGCGCCGCCTTGCGCGCGTCGTCATAGAACAGCTCGTAGAAATCGCCCATGCGGAAGAACAGCAGCACGTCCGGGTGCGCTGCCTTGGCCGACAGGTACTGGCGCATGAACGGGGTGTGCTGGCGAGATCGATCTTGGCTCATGCAATCAGGTCTTGGCGGGATCGTGCGGAACCGGTAGAACGGTGCCTTCGCGTCTGGTGAGCCGACGCATTCAAGCTGGAGAGTCTCGCATGGAGTTGTCCTCCGTTCCTACCGATGTCGAGCTGGTGGCGCTGGCGCGGGAGGTCGGCCAGGCGGTGCAGCAGCAGCGGTTGATGCTGGTAACCGCCGAATCGTGCACCGGCGGCTGGATCGCCAAGGTGCTGACCGACCTGCCGGGTAGCTCGGCCTGGTTCGAGCCGGCGTGGTGGCCTACAGCTACGAGGCCAAGGAGGCCTTGCTGGGGGTCAACCCGCGCACGCTCGAGAGCGCCGGTGCGGTCAGCGAGGAGACTGTGCTGGAGATGGTTTCCGGCGCGCTGGCGCGGCTCGGGCGCGGGCGTGGCGGTGGCGGTCACCGGCATCGCCGGTCCCGGCGGCGGCACTGCCGGGCAAGCCGGTGGGCACGGTCTGGATCGGCTGGAAGCGCCGCGGCGGCTATGCGCATGCGCGGTTGTTCCATTTCACCGGTGATCGCGAGGCAGTCCGTCGGCAGAGCGTGGCGGCGGCGCTCATCGGCGTGCGGCAAGGCGCTGACAGACTGATCGGTATCCGCCTTCCGGCGGCGCTTGCCCGGTGTGGGATAATCGAAGCACGGATTGGGTCGCTCGATCCGGCGCGATCGCAGATCGCAGCCGGTGAGATCGCGACCGGTCATGATCCTCCTCATTCAACCGCCACACCGGGATTCCCACGATGGATGACAACAAGCGCAAGGCACTCGCCTCCGCCCTGGGCCAGATCGAAAAGCAGTTCGGCAAGGGCGCGGTGATGCGCATGGGCGACCGCGTCCAGGAAGCCATCGAAACCGTCTCCACCGGTTCGCTCGGCCTGGACATCGCCCTGGGCATCGGCGGCCTGCCGCGCGGTCGCGTGGTCGAGATCTACGGTCCGGAGTCCTCGGGCAAGACCACGCTGACCCTGCAGGCGATCGCCAGCTGCCAGAAGAACGGCGGCACCGCGGCCTTCGTCGACGCCGAGCACGCGCTCGACCCGAGCTACGCCGAAAAGCTCGGCGTGAACCTGGACGACCTGCTGATCTCGCAGCCGGACACCGGCGAGCAGGCGCTGGAAATCGCCGACATGCTGGTGCGCTCCGGCGCGGTGGACATGGTGGTGGTCGACTCGGTCGCCGCGCTCACGCCCAAGGCCGAAATCGAGGGCGAGATGGGCGACTCCCACGTCGGCCTGCACGCCCGCCTGATGAGCCAGGCGCTGCGCAAGCTCACCGCCAACATCAAGAAGACCAACTGCCTGGTGATCTTCATCAACCAGATCCGCATGAAGATCGGCGTGATGTTCGGCAGCCCCGAGACCACCACCGGCGGCAACGCGCTGAAGTTCTACGCCTCGGTGCGCCTGGACATCCGCCGCATCGGCGCGGTCAAGAAGGGCGACGAGGTGATCGGCTCGGAGACCCGCGTCAAGGTGGTCAAGAACAAGGTGGCGCCGCCGTTCCGCCAGACCGAGTTCGAGATCCTCTACGGCGAGGGCACCTCGCGCGAGGGCGAGATCATCGAGCTGGGCGTGGAGGAGAACCTGATCGACAAGTCCGGCGCCTGGTACAGCTACAACGGCGACCGCATCGGCCAGGGCAAGGAGAACGTGCGCCAGTTCCTGCGCGACAACCCGGCCATCGCCAACGAGATCGACCGGCGCTGCGCGCGCGCCTGCTGGTCAGCGCCGGCGCCAAAGCCTCCGACGCCGACGACGAGGCCGCGGACGACACGGTTGCCGAAGAGGCCTGATCCGCGCGTGCCCGACGGCATGCCGGCATGTGCGTCACCCGGACAGCCGGTCGATTGCCGACCGGCTGCCTTGCTGTGCGGCGGCCTCCGCATGAAGCGCCGGGCCCGGGACAAGGCGGACAAGCCGCGGCGCAGCGCCTACGACAAGGCGCTGGGCCTGCTGGCGCGGCGCGAGCACTCGCGGCGGGAGCTGAAGACCAAGCTTGCGCCAGGGCGGTTACGAAGGCGACGAAGCCGTCGAGGCGCTCGAGCGCCTGGGCGAGCAGCACTACCAGGACGACGAACGCTTCGCCGGCTCGCTGGTGCGCAGCCGGATCGCCCAGGGCTACGGCCCGATGCGCATTGCGCCTGGAGCTGCGCAGCCACGGCCTGGCCGACGCCCGGATCGCGAACTGCTGGACGCGGCCGAGGCCGACTGGGATGATCTGGCCCGCGCGCAGCTGCGTCGCCGCTACGGTGGCAAGGGCGCGGCGGACCTCGCCGAGCGCGCCCGGCGCGCGCAGTTCCTCTTGCGCCGCGGCTTTTCGGCCGCCACAGTTAGGACATGTTACCCACGCCGACGTGGACGACGCGGCCGACGCGATTGATTCCAGCAATCGGCGGCAGCGTCGCCGCGGCGTGGCCTTTTCGTCTGGACACGCCATAAGCCGCCGCATGAAAACTGCCGAAATCCGCGCCACCTTCCTCGAATTCTTCCGCGAACGCGGCCACACCATCGTGCCATCGAGCTTCGCTGGTGCCGGGCAGCGATCCGACCCTGCTGTTCACCAACTCGGGCATGGTGCAGTTCAAGAACGTGTTCCTGGGCAGCGAGAAGCCCGGCTACGTGCGCGCGGCCGACGTGCAGCGCTGCCTGCGCGCCGGCGGCAAGCACAACGATCTGGACGCGGTCGGCTACACCGCGCGCCACCACACCTTCTTCGAGATGCTGGGCAACTGGTCGTTCGGCGACTACTTCAAGCGCGAGGCGATCGTCTAGGCCTGGGAGCTGCTGACCGGCGTGTTCAAGCTGCCGGCGGACAAGCTGTGGGTCACCGTCTACCAGACCGACGACGAGGCCTACGACATCTGGAACAAGGAGATCGGCATGCCCGCCGAGCGCATCATCCGCATCGGCGACAACAAGGGCGCGCCGTTCGCCTCGGACAACTTCTGGCAGATGGCCGACACCGGCCCGTGCGGTCCCATGCACCGAGATCTTCTACGACCACGGCCCGGACATCGCCGGTGGTCCGCCCGGTTCGCCGGAGGAAGACGGCGACCGCTACATCGAGATCTGGAACCTGGTGTTCATGCAGTTCGACCGCGCGCCCGACGGCACCCTGTCGCCGCTGCCGGCGCCGTGCGTGGACACCGGCATGGGGCTGGAGCGGCTCGCCGCGGTGCTGCAGCACGAGCACTCCAACTACGAGATCGACCTGTTCCAGAGCTGATCGGCAAGGCGGCCGCGAAGCTGACCGGCACCGCCGACCTGCAGAACAAGTCGCTGCGCGTGATCGCCGACCACATCCGCGCCTGCTCGTTCCTGATCGTCGACGGCGTGCTGCCCTCCAACGAGGGACGCGGCTACGTGCTGCGCCGGATCATCCGTCGCGCGCTGCGGCATGGCTGGATGCTCGGCGTACGCGGCGACTTCTTCTGGAAGATGGTCGCGCCGCTGGTCGCGCGAGATGGGCGAGGCCTATCCCGAACTGGCGCAGAAGCAGGCCTTCGTGGAAGAGGCCCTGCGCACCGAGGAGCAGCGCTTCGGCGAGACCCTGGAACACGGCATGCGCGTGTTCGACGAGGTGGCGTCACGCGCTCACGGCACCATCCCGGGCGAGGATGCCTTCCGCCTGTACGACACCTACGGCTTTCCGGTCGACCTGACCGCCGATATCGCACGCGAGCGCGGCCTGGAGGTCGACATGGCCGGCTTCGAGCAGGCCATGAACGCAGCAGCGCGAGCGTGCCCGCGCCGCCGGCCGCTTCGAGGCCAAGGGGCAGATGCCCGCGGAACTGGCCAGCCAGTTGCCGCCGACCGATTTCCTCGGCTACGAGGCGCTCTCCAGCCAGGGTAGCAAGGTGCTGGGCATCGTCCAGGCCGGCCGCCAGGTGGATGCGCTGGCGCCGGGCGAAGAGGGCGTGGTGATCCTCGACCGCACGCCGTTCTATGCCGAGTCCGGTGGCCAGGCAGGCGACCGCGGCGTGCTGACCGGCAGTGCCGGACAGTTCGAGGTAAGCGATACGCTGAAGATGGGCGGCGTGTTTTTCGGTCATGCCGGCCGCTGGCAGGGTACGTCTGCGCTGAACAAGGGCGACGCGGTCGACGCCGGCGTTAACGTCGAGCGCCGCCAGGCCACCGTGCTCAACCACTCGGCTACCCACCTGCTGCATGCCGCGCTGCGCAAGGTGCTGGGCGAGCATGTGACCCAGAAGGGGTCGCTGGTGGCGCCGGAGCGGCTGCGTTTCGACTTCTCCCACTTCAAGCCGATGTCGCGCGAGGAACTGGCGGAAGTCGAGGCGATGGTCAATGCCGAAGTACGCCGCAATGCGGCGGCCGAGGTGCACAACATGGGCTACGACGAAGCGATCGAGTTCGGTGCCATGGCGCTGTTCGGCGAGAAGTACGGCGATCAGGTGCGCGTGTTGAAGATGGGCGACTTCTCCACCGAACTGTGCGGCGGCACGCACGTCGGTCGCACCGGTGACATCGGCCTGTTCAAGATCGTCAGCGAGGCGGGTGTGGCGTCGGGCGTGCGCCGTATCGAGGCGGTCACCGGCCTGGGCGCGCTGGCGTATGTGGATGCGCAGGAACAGCGCCTGGGCGAACTGTCGCAGTTGCTGTCCAGCAGCGGCGACGAGGCGGTGGAAAAGCTGCGCCAGTTGCTGCAGCGGCAGAAGAAGCTCGAGCGCGAACTCGAATCGCTGCGCAGCAAGGCGGCCGGATCGGCGACCGCCGATCTTGCCAGCTCCGCGCACGATGTCGACGGCATCAAGGTGGTGGCGGCGCGACTGGAAGGCCTCGACGCCCGTTCCCTGCGCGATAGCGTCGACCAGCTCAAGCAGCAACTGGGAGACTGCGTGGTATTGCTGGCCGGCGCCAGCGACGGCAAGGTCGCGCTGGTGGGTGGTGTCCACGGCAAGGCATCGGGCCGGATCAAGGCCGGCGACGTGGTCGCGCACGTCGCCCGCCAGATCGACGGCAAGGGCGGCGGCCGCCCGGACATGGCGCAGGGTGGCGGTACCGACACGGCACAACTGCCTGCATTGTTGCGTGAACTCCCCGACTGGGTCGCAGCCAGTCTGGCCCCCGCCAGCTAAGGTGAACCGGCCATTTACCGGCGCTGAAATCCGTTGCGCAGGGGCTCCACGCTCCGCTAGTATCAAGCGAATGTCGGCAGCGTCCACCGGGCCGTTGCCGCTCCCGAGGGGTTGATGAACCTCGGTTGTGAGTGCCGGGGAAGGCGGTAGGGCCTTTGACGGACGGTATCGTCGAACTTTCTGTGATGGAACTCAGGGGTGAGGTTTCATCAACAGTGGGGCCTGAAACTCGAACGTTTCCATGGAGTAACAATTTATGTTGATTCTGACCCGCAGGGTCGGCGAAACCCTGATGATCGGCGACGAGGTGACCGTCACCGTTCTAGGCGTAAAGGGCAACCAGGTGCGCATAGGCATCAATGCCCCCAAGGATGTTGCCGTCCATCGCGAAGAAATCTATCAGCGCATCAAGGGCGAGAACGAGCCCGCTGGCAACGCGCCCGATGCGTCCAGCTAGGCGCGAATTTCCATTGAAGCTCTAAAAAGCTTTACCTCGACGCCGCCGGTCGTTATCCTTGCCGGCTTCCGCAGCAATGCGGGAAAAAACACGGAGAGATGCCCGAGCGGCTGAAGGGGCTCCCCTGCTAAGGGAGTATAGGGTCAAAAGCCTTATCGAGGGTTCGAATCCCTCTCTCTCCGCCAGATACGCAAGACGCCCCGCAAGGGGCGTTTTGCGTATCTGGCGGAGAGACGGTGGTGGACGAACCTTCTGTTCGACAAAATTGTCCGGAACAATTTTGGACAGCCGCAGGCTGGCCCTGGAGCGCGCAGCGCGGAAGGGTGAGGCCCAGGAGGGGCCGAACAATCCCTCGACACCCACACACCTCCGCGCACAACCCAAACCCCGGGGCGTTTTGCGTATCTGGCGGAGAGACGGTGGTGGACGAACCTTCTGTGATTTGGCGCATCCCGCGCCTCACCCTACGGGCCATCGGCTGCGCCGATGTTCGCTTCGGCATCCATGCCTGCGCGAGCGACGAATTGTCCGGAACAAATCCGGACAGCCGAAGGCTGGCTCCGCAGCGCGCAGCGCGAAGGGGTGAGGCAAGGGAGCGTGGCTGGCGGAAGCCGACCGGCCTGCAAAGGCGCCTGCGCGGTCCATCTTCCCGCTGCTCCTTGACCCATAGCGTTGCTATGGGCCTGCGAACCATCGACAAGCTGTCCTCGCGCAGCCACCTTTTCGCCTCGGTCGTTTCCACCACCCACGCTCCCGGAAGGGCCGAACAATCCCTCGACACCCACACATCTCCGCGCACAACCCAAACGCCGGGCGTTTCGCGTATCTGGCGGAGAGACGGTGGTGGACGAACCTTCTGTGATTCGGCGCTTCCTGCGCCTCCCCCTTCGGGCCATCGGCTGCGTCGATGTTCGGTGTGGCATCCACGCCTGCGCGAGCGACAAAATTGTCCGGAACACATTCGGACAGCGAAGGCTGGCCCTGTTGGAGCATGGGGGAGGGCCGCTCGGGGGGCGGGCTCAAAGGAAGTGCCGCCGCTGCCCCACCTGTGGGAGCGGCTTCAGCCGCGACCCTGCTGCCGGTCACGTCGACGTCGCCGGTGGCGATCAAGGCTCAATCGCGAGCCCGGCGGGCAGGCGGAACCGCCCGGAGCTCATCGGACACCGTGGGGATGGCAATTGAACCGGGCAACGTGAGCGTGGCGGCTCCCTGGGTGGAAGAAGCTGTCGCGGGCGAAGGCGCTCCCACAAGTTGGCTTGCGGGTAGCGTGGGGCCCTGGGATCGGTGAGTCAGTGCTCGAGCAGGGCCTGCAGTGCCTCCGACCCTGCCAGGCTGCCAAACGGGACCACCGCAGCGGGCAGCGCGGCCGGTGCCTGGAGTTCCTTCTGCCACACGCCCGACGTCCCACCATTGGCCAAGCTTGTAGCCGGCCTTGCGCCACACACCGGCGGGAGCGAACCCCATGGACTCGTGCATGCGCACGCTGGCCTCGCCGGGCAGTGTGATCACGCCCATGGCCTGGTTGATGCCCTGCAGCGTCATCACCCGCAGCAGCACCCCGTAGAGCGTGCGCGCAACACCCCGCCGCTGCGCATCGGCATGCACGTAGATCGAGGTCTCGGCGATCCAGTCGTAGGCAGCGCGTTCACGGAAGCGGCCGGCATAGGCGTAGGCCAGCACCCGGCCGCGTTCCTCCCATACCAGCCATGGGTAGTGGGGCAGGCGCGCCTGCATGCGTTCGCGCATGGTGCCCACGCCGATGGCAGCACGGTCTCGAAGGTGGCCACGCTGTCGCGCACCGATGGCGCATAGATGGCGTGGATCGCTTCGGCGTCCTGTTCGCGCGCGATGCGGATCACGGCAGAGGCCGCCCGTTCACTTCTGGTACTTCCAGTTGCGCTGCTTGCCCTCGGCCATCCAGGCCAGCGCATCGGCCAGTCGCCTGGCTGCGGGTCGCTTCGGTCTTGGCCGAAATGATCCAGTCGACGTACTCGCGTTGCGCGCTGGGGCTGAAGCCCTGATAGGTATTGCGGGCGGCGGCATGGGCTTCGCGGGCCAGCGCCGCGGCAAGGTCCTCCGGCACGGTCGGCGCCGGCCGTGGCGCCGCCCTGGCGCGCGCGGGCTTCGTTGCCACGCTCGGTCAGCTCCATCGCCTTGCGCAGGTACGCCGCAAGCGCGGCCCGGGGGGAAGATCGTCCAGCGACGCCAGCTTGCCGAACTGCCCCATGCCGTCCGCGGCGCAGTCGCCGACGACTTCCTTTCCGCGCCAGAAGCCGAAGCCGCAGTGCTGCTTGAACGCGGCCATCATGCACAGAGGCGTGCCCTGATAGCTGAAAAACGGCATGCCCCATTTGATGCCTTCGGCGACCGTCGGACAGCTGGCATGCACCAGCTGGCGCAGGTGCTCCAGGATCGGTCGGGCAAAGTCGCCAGCCCGGGCGACGTAGTCATCGATACGCGGGTCGCGGACGCTCAATGGGACGCTCACAAATCGCGGATATAGAAACGGTCGCAGCCGTGATGGCCGGTGCCGCCCATCGGGCTGCACAGCGTGCTGAAGCCGCTGCGCTTGTACAGCGTCTGCGCCCCGTCCATGCCGGTGAGCGTTTCCAGGTAACAGCGTTTGAAACCATGGCCGCGCGCCGCGTCCAGGCAGCGTTGCATCATCGCCGCGCCGGCGCCGATGCCGCGCGCCTCGGGCAGGAAGTACATCTTGCGCAGCTCGCACACATCCGGGTCGCCGCCCTCCAGCGGCGCCACGCCGGCGCCGCCGATCACGCGGCCGTCGCGCTCGACCACGAAATAGCTGTGGCGGGGCCCGGCGTACGCGTCGTACATGCGGTCCACTTCGGCATCGTGGATCGCAAAGCCCGGTCCGTCGGCGCCGAATTCGGGCATCACGGTGCGGATGATGGCGGCGACGGCGGGCGCGTCGCGCGGTTCGATCGGGCGGATCAGGAAATCGGTCATGGCTGGTCGTTGGGTGTGCGGTAGATGGTGCCGTCCTTCATCACGAAGAGCGGCTGGCGGAGGGCTTCGATGTGCTGGCTCGGGTCGCCGCGAAAGGCGGCCAGGTCTGCGTACAGCCCTGGCGCGATGTGGCCGAAGTTTTCAGACTGGCGCAGTATTCGCGCCGCCACGTCGGTGGCCGCGTGCAGCGCCTGCGCCGGTGTCATCCCGTCGGCCACCATCGCCGCCGGCTCGCGCCAGTTCTCGCCGTGCGCGAACACGCCCACGTCGCTGCCATTGCCGATGGTCACACCCTCGTTGAGGGCGGTGCGGAATGCGTGCTCGGCCTCGCGCATGCTCTGGGTCGGCTCACTGCTGCCGGGCTTGTAGTGCTGGAAGTATTCGGATGTCGCTTCCACCGCGGTCAGCGTGGGCTCGTAGGCGACGCTGCGCTGCTTCATCAGCTTGAAGGTCGCGGCGCTGGCGCCGTAGCCGTGCTCGATGCTGTCTACCCCCGCTTCCACCGCCATCCGCACGCCGGTGTCGCTGGCCGCGTGCGCCGCCACCGGGCGGCCGGACAAGTGCGCGGTGTCGACGATCGCCTTCAGTTCGGCCACGGTGAAGGTGGGCATGGTGCTGCCATCGGGGCCTACCCGGTAGTCGGCGTACAGCTTGATCCAGTCGGCGCCGCGGCCCGCCTGCTCGCGCACCGCCCGCATCGCCTCGTCCACGCCGGTGACCGGCTGCGCTCCGCTGGGCAGATCCAGGTCCGGGCGAAAGCCGCGCGGGCCCGGCCCGTAGCTGGAGCTTGCCACGATCGCACGCGTGGCCACGAACAGCCGCGGGCCAGGAATCATGCCCTCGTCGATGGCGCGCTTGACTGACACGTCGGCGAAGCCGGCTCCCTCGGTGCCCAGGTCGCGCAGGGTGGTGAAGCCGGCCAGCAGGGTGGAGCGCGCATGCTGCGCCGCCTCCAGCGTCCGGTAGTCCTGCGGCTCGCTCAACACCTGGTCGTTCCACAGTGTCTCGTTGTACGGGTGCAGAAACAGGTGCGAGTGCAGGTCGACCAGGCCCGGGGTGAGGGTGGCGCCGGGCAGCTCGATGCGCTGCGCGCCGGCGGGGACCTGCACCGACGCGGCCGGACCCACCGCGGCGATGGTGTGGTCATGCACCAGCACCACCCAGCCGGCGTGGGAGGCGTCGCCGTTGCCGGTCCAGACGCGGTCGGGGACCAGCAGTCGGTCGGTGGCGGCGGCGAGGGCGGGCAGAGCGCACACAAGCAGGGCGAAGGCGGCGGTCCACCGTGTGCGTCGGGTCCGGGGTGACGGCATCCTGGTGCTCCGAGGGAAGAGGGCGACCGGTCGATTCTAGCGAAGCAGGTGAGCGGGCGGTGACCGCCACCCTGGCTAACCTGCAGGAGGGCTTCAGCCGCGATGCTGTAGGAGCGGCTTCAGCCGCGATGGCCGTGCCAGCGGCCGCCACCGCACGGCGGAATCGAAGCGGCGCACTCCGTGCGCATCGCGGCTGAAGCCGCTCCTACAGGGGGGGGCGCTGACGCGCGGTGTGTGCTCGAGGCTGGCCGCCCTGATGACAGCCATACCACGCCCGTGGGCGCCCGCGGACCGCCTCAGGCGGCGGTACGCGCCCGGGTCACGCGGCTGCCGGTTTCCTTGTGCAACTGGGCCGACAGCCAGGCGCCGGTGGCCACCAGCAGGTCCAGGTCGACGCCGGTGTGCAGGCCCATGCCGTGCAGCATGTAGACCACATCCTCGCTGGCCACGTTGCCGCTGGCGCCCTTGGCGTAGGGGCAGCCGCCGGTGCCGGAGACGGCACTGTCAACCACCCGTACGCCTTCCTCCAGGCAAGCCAGGATGTTGGCCAGCGCCTGGCCGTAGGTGTCGTGGAAATGCACCGCCAGCGCCGTCATCGGGACCTCGCGCGCCACCGCCTGCAGCATTGCGCGGGCCCTGGCCGGGGTGCCCACGCCGATGGTGTCGCCCAGCGAGATCTCGTAGCAGCCCAGCTCATGCAGCCGCTGCGCCACGCGCACCACATCCGCCAGCGGCACCTCGCCCTGGTAGGGGCAGCCCAGCACGGTGGAGACGTAGCCGCGCACGCGCACGCCATCGGCGCGGGCCTGCTCGATCACGGGAACGAAGCGCTCCAGCGATTCGTCGATCGACGCATTGATGTTCTTCTGGTTGAACGCCTCGGAAGCGGCGCTGAACACCGCGATCTCCTGCACGCCTACCTCGCGCGCACGGGCATAGCCCTGCGCGTTGGGGACCAGCACCGGGTAACTCACCCCCGGTACCTTGCGGATGCCGCGGTAGACCTCAGCCGCATCGGCCAACTGCGGCACCCACTTCGGGCTGACGAAGCTGGTCGCCTCGATGGTCGACAGGCCGGTGGCCGAGAGCCGGTCGATCAGCGCGATCTTCACCTCGGCCGGCAGCAGGGTCTTCTCGTTCTGCAGCCCGTCGCGGGCGCCCACCTCGACAATCCGGACGTGTTCAGTGGTGCTCATCAATGCCTCCTACCAGATCCTTCTCCCCGCGGGAGAAGGTGGCGCGCAGCGCCGGATGAGGGTGCCGGACGCTGCCCGCGGTTGGTCGAGGTCGCGCTGTCCTGTGCCAGCCCTTGCCGGCGGTACGGCAGGTCACTCGGCAAACCGGACCAGCACCGCGTCGGCCTCCACGAACTCGCCTTCGGCAGCGCCGATGCTCTCGATCGTTCCCGCGCGTGGTGCCTTCAGCGACAGCTCCATCTTCATCGCCTCCATCACCAGCAGCACCTGATCCTGTTCCACGCTGTCGCCGGCCTGGGCCTTGACCAGCACGATGCGCCCGGGCATCGGCGCGCTGACCTGATGGCCGCCCGCGGCGTCGGCCGCCTCCCACACGAACGCCGGGCTGCGCACGAACGCGTGACGCTGACCGTCGGCGTCATGCACCAGTACCCGCGGGCCATCGATACGCAGCGGCAGGCGTCGGGCCTGACCGTCGAAGCGGGCGCTCAGGACGCCGTCCCCGATCCGTGCGGCGTGGACCTCGCCGTGGTGCTCGCCATGTGTCATGCGGTAATCGCCGTCATGGCCGTACGCGATCACTTCGTAGCGTTGCTCGCGCAGCGACAAGGCGGCGATCCGCTTGCCCGCGTGGCCCACTCGCCAGGCGTCGGCGCGGGCCCAGGGTGAATGCGGATCGGCAGCGGCGGTATGCGCCGTGGCTTCCTCCTGCATCAGCGCGGCGGAGGCTGCGGCGAACAGCGACTGGGTGGAGGGCTCGCTTTGGCCCACCACGAACTGATCCAGATGACGGTCCAGATAGCCGGTGTCGATACGGCCCTCGACCACGGCCGGATGTCGCGCCAGCCGCTCGAGGAAGCCGATATTCGATTTCAGGCCGACGATCTCGCATTGCGCCAGTGCTTCGCGCAGCCGCTGCAGCGCCTGGGTGCGATCGACGTCGTGCACGATCAGCTTGGCGATCATCGGGTCGTAGAAGATGGTGACCGTGTCGCCCTCGACCACGCCGCCATCGATGCGCACGTGCCGCGAGGGGGCCGGCAGGCGCAGCACCTGCAGTTTGCCCGAGCTGGGCAGGAAGTTCTGTTCCGGGTCTTCGGCGTACAGCCGCACCTCGATGGCGTGGCCGTGCGCGCGGACCTGCTCCTGCGCCAAGCGGCAGCGGCTGGCCCGCGGCGATGCGCAACTGCCACTCGACCAGATCCAGCCCCAGGGTCTCCTCGGTGACCGGGTGCTCCACCTGCAGGCGCGTGTTCATCTCCATGAAGAAGAACTCGCCCGGCTTGCCGTCGGCATCGCGGGCGACGATGAACTCCACCGTGCCGGCGCCGACATAGTCCACCGCACGGGCGGCGGCCACCGCGGCCGCTCCCATGGCAGCCCGCTGTTCGTCGCTCAATTGTGCCGAAGGGGTCTCCTCGAGCACCTTCTGATAGCGCCGCTGCGCCGAGCACTCGCGCTCGTTGAGGTGGATGACGTTGCCGAAGCTGTCGCCGAACACCTGGAACTCGATGTGCCGCGGATACTCCACGTAGCGCTCCAGGATCACCCGCTGGTCGCCGAAGGAGCTGGCCGCCTCGCGCTGCGCCGAGGCCAGCGCGTCGGCGAACTCCGCCTCGCCGCGCACGATGCGCATGCCCTTGCCGCCGCCGCCGGCGGCGGCCTTGATCATCAGCGGAAAGCCGGTCTTGCGCGCCTGTTCGGCCAGGTGCCCGGGTTCCTGGTTGTCGCCGTGGTAGCCGGGCACCAGTGGTACCGCGTGGTCTTCCATCAGCGCCTTGGCCGCCGCCTTGGAACCCATCGCCTCGATGCTTTCCGGCTTCGGGCCGATGAACACGATGCCCGCCTCACTGCAGGCGCGGGCAAAGCCGGTGTTCTCCGACAGGAAGCCGTAGCCGGGATGGATCGCCTGCGCACCGCTGCGCCGGGCCACCTCCAGGATCGCCTCGCCACGCAGGTAGGAGTCGGCCGGGCGCGGGCCACCGATCGGCCAGGCCTCGTCGGCCAGGCGCACGTGCTGGGCGTCCTTGTCGGCTTCGGAGTACACCGCGATGGTGTGGATGCCGAGTCGGCGACAGGTACGGATCACACGGCAGGCGATTTCGCCGCGGTTGGCGATGAGAACGCGCTCGAACATTCGGTCACTTCCAGGTTGTCAGGAGCGTTGGGTCAAAGCCTGCAACGTTATCAGATCGGTGCGGTGCGGCCGCTCAGGCGATCCAGGCCGGCGGACGCTTGTCCAGGAACGCGCCCAGGCCCTCCTGGCCTTCGGCCGAGACTCGCAGGCGCGCGATCAAGGCGGCGTTGTCGCGGTCGATCTCCTCGGCCTGGGCCGGGTTGGTGCCGGCCACCGTCAGCGCCAGGCGCTTGGCCTCGGACTGCGCGATCGGGCCGGCCTTGGCCAGCAGTTTCAAGGTCCCCTCGACCGCATTATCCAGCGCCTCGGCCGGCACTACCTGGTGCAGCAGGCCGATTCGCTGCGCGGTGGCCGCGTCGAAGGTTTCACCGGTTACGAACAGCCGCCGCGCTTGGCGCAGGCCGATCGCCGCCACCACGTAGGGGGAAATCACCGCCGGCACCAGGCCCAGCTTCACTTCGGTCAGCCCGAACTTGGCGCTATCCACGCCAATGGCGATGTCGCAGCAGGCGACCAGGCCGACGCCGCCGCCGTAGGCCGCGCCGTTGACCCGGGCGATGGTCGGCTTGGGACAAAACTGCAGAGTGCGCATCAAGGTGGCCAGGCGCAGCGAGTCGTCGCGGTTTTCCGCTTCACTGGCGCTGGCCATCCCGCGCATCCAGTTCAGGTCGGCGCCGGCAGAGAAGCTGGCGCCATTGCCGCCCAGTACGATCGCGCGCACTTTCGGGGATGCCGCGGCCTGCTCCAGCGCGAGCGTGAGCGCGGCGATGAGGTGATCGTCGAAAGCGTTGTGCAGTTCGGGGCGGTCCAGCCGAATATGGCGGATCCCGTCGCGATCGTCGCAATGAATGGCGGCGGACATGCGGCAGTACTCCTTATTACCAGACGCCCATGATAAACGGCGGCCGCCGGCAGCGGGTGCACCGTCCGAAGCAGCCCCTCCCGCGACACAAAACCGCCTGGGCAAGTCGCGGTGTTTGGCAGGCTGCACGATCCGCCACCGGCCGCTGCCGCGGCCGTCGCGGCTGAAGCCGCTCCCACAGGACCGTCCAACCCGTAGGCCGCCGGAAGCACCGCGCCGCCCTCTGTGGGAGCGGCTTCAGCCGCGAGGCGCACGCAGTGCGCTGCTTTTGACAGGTCGGCCGCATCCGCCACCGGCCGCTGCCGCGGCCGTCGCGGCTGAAGCCGCTCCCACAGACCGTCCAACCCGTAGGCCGCCGGAAGCACCGCGCCGCCCTCTGTGGGAGCGGCTTCAGCCGCGAGGCGCACGCAGTGCGCTGCTTTGACAGGTCGGCCGCATCCGCCACCGGCCGCTGCCGCAACCGTCGCGGCTGAAGCCGCTCCCACAGGACGCGTCCAACCCGTGGGCCGCCGGAAGCACCGCGCCGCCCTTGTGGGAGCGGCTTCAGCCGCGAGGCGCACGCAGTGCGCTGCTTTGCAGGTCGGCCGCATCCGCCACCGGCCGCTGCCGCGGCCGTCGCGGCTGAAGCCGCTCCCACACGACGCGTCCAACCCGTAGGCCGCCGGAAGCACCGCGCCGCCCTCTGTGGGAGCGGCTTCAGCCGCGAGGCGCACGCAGTGCGCTGCTTTGCAGGTCGGCCGCATCCGCCACCGGCCGCTGCCGCAACCGTCGCGGCTGAAGCCGCTCCCACACGACGCGTCCAACCCGTAGGCCGCCGGAAGCATCGCGCCGCCTTTGTGGGAGCGGCTTCAGCCGCGAGGCGCACGCAGTGCGCTGCTTTGACAGGTCGGCCGCATCCGCCACCGGCCGCTGTCGCGGCCGTCGCGGCTGAAGCCGCTCCCACACGACGCGTCCAACCCGTGGGCCGCCGGAAGCATCGCGCCGCCCTTGTGGGAGCGGCTTCAGCCGCGAGGCGCACGCAGTGCGCTGCTTTTGCAGGTCGGCCGCATCCGCCACCGGCCGCTGCCGCGGCCGTCGCGGCTGAAGCCGCACCCACACGACGCGTCCAACCCGTAGGCCGCCGGAAGCACCGCGCCGCCCTCTGTGGGAGCGGCTTCAGCCGCGAGGCGCACGCAGTGCGCTGCTTTTGCAGGTCGGCCGCATCCGCCACCGGCCGCTGCCGCGGCCATCGCGGCTGAAGCCGCTCCTACATGCACGTTCAACCTAGGCCCGCGATCAGCTGCGCGCGGGCAGGGCTACATGCGGAACACGCCGTAGCGCTGCGCTTTGATCGGCGCATTGAGCGACGCGGAGATGGCCAGGCCCAGCACCCGACGCGTGTCGGCCGGGTCGATGATGCCGTCGTCCCACAACCGCGCGCTGGCGTAGTAGGGATGGCCCTGACGCTCGTACTGCTCGCGGATCGGCGCCTTGAACGCCTCCTCGTCCTCGGCACTCCAGTTCTTGCCAGCCGCTTCCATGCCGTCGCGCTTGACCGTGGCCAGCACCGAGGCGGCCTGTTCGCCGCCCATCACCGAAATACGCGCGTTGGGCCACATCCACAGGAAGCGCGCACCGTAGGCACGGCCGCACATCGCGTAGTTGCCGGCGCCGAAGCTGCCGCCGATCACCACGGTGAACTTGGGCACGTGCGAGCAGGCCACCGCGGTGACCATCTTGGCCCCGTCCTTGGCAATGCCGGCCTGCTCGTACTTCTTGCCCACCATGAAGCCGGTGATGTTCTGCAGGAACACCAGCGGCACATTGCGCTGGTTGCACAGCTCGATGAAGTGCGCGCCCTTGAGCGCGCTCTCGGCGAACAGGATGCCGTTGTTGGCGACGATGCCCACCGGATAGCCATGGATGTGCGCGAAGCCGCAGACCAGGGTCTTGCCATAGCGCGCCTTGAACTCGTGAAACTCGGAGCCGTCGACGATGCGCGCGATCACCTCGCGGATGTCGAACGGCCGGCGCGTATCCTCCGGGATCACCCCGTACAGCTCGTCGGCCGGATACTTCGGCTCCCGCGGCGCCTGCAGCGCCAGCGGCATCGGCTTGACCCTATTCAGGTGTCCGACCACGTCGCGCGCGATGGCCAGCGCGTGGGCATCGTTCTCCGCGTAGTGGTCGGCCACGCCCGAGATGGACGTATGGACGTCCGCTCCTCCCAGCGTCTCGGCATCGACCACTTCGCCGGTGGCCGCCTTCACCAGCGGCGGGCCGCCCAGGAAGATCGTGCCCTGCTCGCGCACGATGATGGTCTCGTCGCTCATCGCCGGCACGTAGGCGCCGCCGGCGGTGCAGCTGCCCATCACCACGGCGATCTGTGGAATGTTCAGCGACGACATCCGCGCCTGGTTGTAGAAGATCCGGCCGAAGTGCTCCTTGTCCGGAAACACTTCATCCTGCAGCGGCAGGAAGGCACCGCCCGAATCGACCAGGTAGACGCAGGGCAGGTTGTTCTCCAGCGCCACTTCCTGCGCGCGCAGGTGCTTTTTCACGGTCATCGGGAAGTAGGTGCCGCCCTTGACCGTGGCATCGTTGGCCACCACCACCACTTCAACGCCGTTGACCCGGCCGATGCCGGTAATCAGGCCGGCGGCCGGCGCGGCGCCGTCGTACATGCCGTGCGCGGCCAGTGGCGAGAGTTCCAGGAACGGCGAGCCCGGGTCGAGCAGGGCGCGGATGCGCTCGCGAGGCAGCAGCTTGCCGCGAGCGATGTGTTTTTCACGCGCCTTGTCGCCGCCGCCTTCGGCACTGCGCAGCAATTCGCGCTGCAGTTCCTCTGTCACGGCGCGCAATTGTGCGCTGCTGGCCTGGAACTCGGAGGAACGCGGATCGATCTGCGAAGTAATGACGCTCATGGTGCCTGCCGCAATGGTCCAAACCCCCGATGATAACCGGGCCAGTCGCCAGCCTGAACCATGGCGCATGCACTGGCCGTGTATCCGGGCGGCCGCCCAAAAAAAACCGGCCGCACAAGGCGGCCGGTTTCTCTACAACCAACGATTGCGGATCAGTGACCCTTGTCGTCGGCGGCGTCCTTGGCCGTTTCCTTGGCTTCCTGCGCAGCATCGGCGGCCGTTTCGGCCTGCTCAGCTGCATTTTCTGCGGCGTTCTGCATCTTGTCGTTGGCCGGTGCCATGGCCGTACCGGAAGCGGCCATCTGAGCCTGGTCGGCGGCCATGCCGGCGACGTTGGCCTCGGCAGAAGCCCGCTGGGCAGCCTGGTCGGCTTCCGGATTCTGCGTCTGCGCAGCGGCCTGCTGGGCCTGGTCAGCAGCTTGCTGAGCCTGGTCGGCGGACTGCTGGGCATCCTGCGCGGAATCCTGCGCGCCGTTGCTGCAAGCCGCCAGCAACGCGACGAGCGCGGAGGCGAGTAGGGTACGCGTCAACTTCATGGTGGATCTCCTTTGCCGTGGAATGCCATTTGGCTGCATATTAGTACCGCTTTCAAACCGGATGCGCTACCGGTTTATCGGCGCTCTTCACCCGGTATTAAAACGCCGGTTAACCCACTTTCATCCAACCGACGTCATTAATTGATGATTTCCACGGCAACCGCCGTGGCTTCACCGCCGCCGATGCACAACGCGGCCACGCCGCGCTTGAGTCCGCGCACCTTCAGCGCATTGACCAGTGTTACCACAAGTCGCGCACCGCTGGCGCCAATGGGGTGTCCAAGGGCGCAGGCGCCGCCGTGAACGTTCAGCTTCTCGTGGGGTATGCCCAGTTCCTTCATCGGCGTCATCGCGACCACGGCAAACGCCTCGTTGACCTCGAACAGGTCGACGTCGCCCACCTTCCAGCCGGCCTTGTCCAGCACCTTGGTGATTGCACCCACCGGCGCGGTAGTGAACCACTCCGGCTCCTGCGAATGGGTCGCGTGCGCCACGATGCGCGCCAGCGGCGTGATGTTGCGCGCCTTGGCGTTGTCCTCGGTCAGCAGCACCAGCGCCGCGGCGCCATCGGAAATGCTCGAGGAACTGGCCGCCGTGATGGTGCCGTTTTCCTTGCGAAAGGCTGGCTTCAGCGACGGGATCTTGGCGATGTCGGAACGGCCCGGCTGCTCGTCGGTGGCCACGGTGACATCGCCCTTGCGGCCACTGACCGTGACCGGGGCGATCTCGCCGTCGAACGCGCCGGACTGCTGGGCGGCCTGCGCGCGCTTGACCGACTCGATCGCGAACGCGTCCTGCTGCTCGCGGGTGAAGGTGTACTTGTCGGCGCACATCTCGCCGAACACGCCCATCGACTGGCCGTCATACGGGTTGGTCAGGCCGTCCCAGGCCATGTGGTCGACCAGTTTGCCCTCGCCGTAGCGGATGCCGGTACGCGCCTGCACCATGTGCGGGGCGTTGGTCATCGACTCCATGCCGCCGGCCACCACGATGTCGGCCGAACCGGCCTTGATCAGGTCGTAGCCGATCATCATCGCCTTCATGCCCGAGCCGCACACCTTGTTGATGGTGGTGCAGCCGGTGGAAACGGGCAGCCCGGCCTGCAGCGCTGCCTGGCGCGCCGGCGCCTGGCCCAGGTTGGCCGGCAGCACGCAACCCATGATCACTTCACTCACGTCGGCCGGGGCGAGGCCGGACTGTTCCAGCGCGGCGCGAATCGCGGTGGCCCCCAGCGTCGGCGTGGGCACGCCGGTGAACTGGCCCAGGAACGAGCCGATGGGGGTGCGCTTGGCACCTGCGATGACGATGCTGAGGTCGGACATGGGAATCTCCGCAAACCAGGCGCCGAAGCGCGGGGAAACGGCGATTATCGCAGTCCACGCTGCACTGCGGCAAACTGGACTTTTTCCAGTGTCCGGTGGATCTTCGGATGTGGGAAGATCGCAGCGGGGAGCGACGCCGCGGGGCGGAGCCGGACGGTCGGGTGGAACTGGGGTGGAAACCATGAATGCAACCATGCGGGCGCTCAAGCGGCGTCCCTTTTTCGTGTTGATCGCGGCGGCGCTTGCCGTGGCCGGCTGCGGCGGTGGCGGTGGCAATGTGCGACCCAGCAGCACCCCACCGCCGAGCACGCCGAGCACCCCTCCTGCGCCGCCGCCACCGCAGCCGGACTTCGACAGCCATCTGGCGCTGACCAACACCTACGCTGCGCACAATGCCGGTTACACCGGCGCGGGCGTCACCATCGGCATGGTCGATACCGGCATCAACACGACCCACCCGGCCTTGCAGGGGCGGGTCAAGGCGTCGCTGCTGTACGTCGACCCGGCCACCAACGACACCAGCAAGGGCGACGTGGTCGGCCATGGCACCATGACCTCCGAAGTGGCCGCCGGCGTGCCGTTCGGCAGTTGGCCCGGCGGCATCGCGCCCGGCGCCACCCTGGTCTCCGCGCGCATCATCAGCGACAAGCCTCCGGCCGACGACGGCAGCGGCCAGGGCAACGCGGTGGAAGCGTCCGATGGCGACTTCTTCGGCCAGTACCTGCTGCCGGACCTGATCGACCAGGGCGTGCAGATCATGAACAACTCCTGGGGTGGCCTGTACTGGAACCCCGACCACCCGGCCACGGTGGCGGCCGGCTTTGCCGACGCGTTCCGGCCGTTCGTGGTCGACCACGACGGGCTGGTGGTGTTCGCCACCGGCAACGAGGGCCAGACGCAGCCTTCCGATACCGCCTCGTTGCCTTACTACGCTCCCGAGCTGGAGCGCGGCTGGCTGGCCGTGGCGGCACTGGACACGTTGCACCCGACCCAGCTGGCGGACTACTCCAACGCCTGCGGCAAGGCGATGGACTATTGCCTGGTGGCACCGGGCGACGTGGTGGTCACCGGCGCCGACGACACCGCCGGCCATCCCACCTACTGGGTGGTCTCGGGCACCTCGTTCTCCACCCCGACGGTGGCCGGGGCGGCGGCCGTGGTGTGGCAGGCGTTCCCCTATTTCAACAACGACATGGTGCGGCAGACCCTGCTGGGTACCGCGAAGGACCTGGGTGCCACCGGCGTCGACCCGGTCTTCGGCTACGGCCTGCTCGACGTGGGCAAGGCGGTCAACGGCCCGGCGCAGTTCAACTGGGGTGACGTCAGCGTGGACTTCAGCGCCGGCCGCTCCACCTGGAGCAACGACATCCGCGGGGCCGGCGGGCTGGTCAAGAGCGGCGACGGCACGCTGGTGCTCGCCGGCAGCAACAGCTACCAGGGCGACACCACCGTCCAGGGCGGTACGCTCGAGGCCGCCGGTGCGTTCCCCGGCAACGTCATCGTCGGCAGCGCCGGCCGGCTCAGCGGCGTCTATGCCGAAGGCACCCCGGAAACGGGCATGCCGGGCGTGCAGGGCAACCTGGACAACGCCGGCGTGGTGGTGGTCAAGGGCGGCCCGGTCGCGGTGGCCGGCAACTATCACCAGGCCAGCACCGGCTTTCTCAACCTCAACCTGGGCTCGCGCCTGGACGTGGCCGGTACCGCCACGCTGGACGGCGGCACCCTGGCGATCACCGGCGCGGACAGCGGCTACGTCGCCAACAGCCACGAAAACCTGGTCACCGCGGCCGGTGGCCTCAGCGGCGCCTTCGACCAGCTGACCCTGGCCAGTGGCGTGTTTCTCAGCAGCACCCTGCAGTACGACGCCAACGACGTGTGGATCGACACCACCGGCTTGAGCGTCACCACCACCGCGGCGGCCAGCGGTTTCGGCGCGCAGCCGGCGGTGATGGGCAGTGCCCGGCGCGTGGACGCCACCTTCGCCCAGCTCGACAGCAGCCTGGCCAGCGGTGCCGCGGTGTCCTCCGGGCTGATCAGCGGTGCCGGTGCGATCCAGCACACGCCAACCCTGGCAGCGGCACAGCGGTCGCTGCAAAGCCTGTCCGGGCAGTTGCACGCTGCCAGCACCGCGATGACCTTCGAGGCGATCGACGCCGGCACGCGCGCACTGTCGGACCGTTTCGACAGCCTGGTCGAACACCCGCTCGCCGGCGCCTGGAGCCAGAACCTGGGCTACCAGGGTGGCATGAGCCACGGCGGCTACGACCCGGTCGGCTTCCAGTTGAACGGATCGCTGTTCGGCCAGGATCTTCGCGTCGGCAACCGTGGTGTGGTCGGTTTCGCCGCGGCTCAGTCGCAGGGCCTGGGCCAGTTGGCCGAAAGCGCCGACCAGGGTCACAGCCATGCGATGGAAGGCATGCTCTACGGTGGCGTTGTGGGTGAGCGCAGCTACGCCATGGGGCGGATCGGCGTGGGCCATTATCGGGAGAACATGCGCCGGCACATCCAGCTGGGTTACCTGGATTCGCCGGTGGCAAGCCAGAGCAGCGGCAGCTACGACGTGGCCTATGCCGAGAGCGGTCTGCATCTGGACGCACGCGGCACCCGGCTGACGCCCTACGTCGACCTGCAATACGCGCGCATCCAGCGTGGCGGCTTCAACGAGCCAGGCGCCTACGGCTTCGGCCTGAAGGCCAACGCACAGACGGTGCAGCGCTGGCAGGCCGGGCTGGGTCTGCGCGCGGCGCACCAGTGGACGCTCGCCCATGGCGGCAGCCTGCAGTTGACCGGCCGGTTGCAGTGGCAGCAGTCGTTCGGCCTGCGCGGGGACGTGTTCGATGCCAGCTTCACCGGCATCGACCAATGGGCGCCGCTCGGTGGCGTCGGGCTGTCGCGCTACGGCGGCGTCGCCGGGATGGGCGTGGACTGGAGCTTCTCGCCGCGCTCGATGCTGCAGTTCGGCATGGACCAGCACTTCGCCCAGCGCGAGCACGGCAGCATGACCACGCTCAACTACCGTCTGGCGTTCTAGCCCCGGCAGAGGCGCCCCATGCGGCGCCTCTGCGAAGGGTTTCCACGCGGACATCCACGCCTGTGCGCACCCTTGCGTCGGTTTCGCAGCGTTTCCGCCGGGCAACCGGTCCACCGCACCCCCCGACTCCCGGTAGGGTGGGCTTCAGCCCACCAGGGCCAACGAAGCGGAAAAGCGGTGGGCTGAAGCCCACCCTACGCGGACATCCATGCCTGTGCGCAGCCTTGCGTCGGGTTCGCAACGCCGCCGCCGGACAACCGGTGCACCGCACCCCCGACCCCCGGCAGGGTGGGCTTCAGCCCACCAGGGCCAACGAAGCGGAAAAGCGGTGGGCTGAAGCCCACCCTACGCGGACATCCATGCCTGTGCGCAGCCTTGCGTCGGGTTCGCAACGCCGCCGCCGGACAACCGGTGCACCGCACCCCCGACTCCCGGTAGGGTGGGCTTCAGCCCACCAAGGCCAACGAAGCGGAAAAGCGGTGGGCTGAAGCCCACCCTACGCGGACATCCATGCCTGTGCGCAGCCTTGCGTCGGGTTCGCAACGCCGCCACCGGACAACCGGTGCACCGCACCCCCGACCCCCGGTAGGGTGGGCTTCAGCCCACCAGGGCCAACAAAGCGGAAAAGCTGGTGGGCTGAAGCCCACCCTACGCGGACATCCATGCCCCTGGCGCACCCTTGCATCGGTTTCGCAACGCCGCCACCGGACAACCGGTGCACCGCACCCCCGACCCCCGGTAGGGTGGGCTTCAGCCCACCAGGGCCGACGAAGCGGAAAAGCGGTGGGCTGAAGCCCACCCTACGCGGACATCCATGCCCCTGGCGCACCCTTGCATCGGTTTCGCAACGCCGCCACCGGACAACCGGTGCACCGCACCCCCCGACCCCCGGTAGGGTGGGCTTCAGCCCACCAAGGCCGACGAAGCGGAAAAGCTGGTGGGCTGAAGCCCACCCTACGACCCGCCTACGAGCCCGCAGCCAGGCAGGCTCATTCCTTGCCGTGGAACAGCTCGCGGCCGATCAGCATGCGGCGGATCTCGTTGGTGCCGGCGCCGATCTCGTACAACTTGGCGTCGCGCAGGAGGCGGCCGGCGGGGAACTCGTTGATGTAACCGTTGCCGCCCAGTGCCTGGATCGCCTCCAGTGCCACCTGCACCGCGTTGTTGGACGCGTTGAGCAGGCATGCAGCCGGGTCGATGCGCGACTTCACCCCGCTGTCGAACTGCTGCGCCACCATGTAGGCAAAGCCGCGCGAGGACTGCAGCGCGGTGTACATGTCGGCGACCTTGGCCTGCATCATGCCGAAGGTGCCGATCGGCGCGTTGAACTGCTTGCGCTCGCGCACGTAGGGCAGGGTCAGATCCAGGGCCGCCTGCATCAGGCCGATCGGGCCGCCGGAGAGCACCAGCCGTTCGGTATCCAGGCCGCTCATCAGCACGCGCACGCCTTCGTTCACCTCACCGACGACGTTCTCCTGCGGGATCTCGCAGTTCTCGAACACCAGCTCGCAGGTGTTGGAGCCGCGCATGCCCAGCTTGTCCAGTTTCTGAGCGGTGCTGAAGCCGGGCATGCCCTTCTCGACGATGAAGGCGGTCATGCAGCGGCTGCCGGCGGCGCGCGGCGCGGTGCGCATGTACACCAGCAGCACGTCGGCGTCCGGGCCGTTGGTGATCCACATCTTCGAGCCGTTGGCGACCCACACGTCGCCCTTCTTCTCGGCCTTGCAGCTCATCGAGCCGACCACGTCCGAACCGGCCCCCGGCTCGCTCATCGCCAGCGCGCCCACGTACTCGCCCGAGCACAGCTTGGGGATGTATTTGCGCCGCTGCGCCTCGTTGCCGTTGTGGAAGATGTTCTGCACCGCCAGGTTCGAGTGCGCACCGTAGGACAGGCCCACCGAGCCCGATGCGCGCGAGATCTCCTCCATCGCCACCATGTGCGCCAGGAAGCCCAGCCCGCTGCCGCCGTATTCCTCCGGGATGGTCACGCCGAGCAGACCCATGTCGCCGAACTTGCGCCACAGGTCCTCGGGGAAGGCGTTGTCGCGATCGATCCGGTCCGCGCGCGGAGCGATCTCCTTTTCGGCGAACGCGTGCACGGATTCGCGCAACAGGTCGATGTCTTCTCCAAGCGGGAACGGGCGCATGCGGTGCAACTCCTGGTGGCTGATCAAACCGGTAGATGGTAGCGCGGCGGCGCGAACCGCGCTGGGCATCGCCGCCACAAGCGTGGCAGCCGGCCGGTCGCGTGGCGGTGAAGCAGGCTCAGGCGTGACGCATCTCGGCGGCCAGCGCGGCCAGCCGGGCGTGCTGCTCCAGCACCAGGCCGAGCTGGCGCATGGCCAGCATCGCGGCCGGGTCGTCGAACTGGGCGAGCCGCGGCAGCGGCACCAGCGCGGCGCCATCCTCGCCGGCCGTGCGTGGCGCCGCCAGGCGCCCGGCCAGGCGCTCCAGCGCGCTGGCGGTGGCGTCGCCCGCGCGGCCGACCGCTTCGCGCGCGGCGGGATCGGCAATCGCCTGGCGGTGAGCGCCCAGCGCCGAGAGGTGACCCAGCAGCGCGTGTGCCGCGGCCAGGAAGCGCAGCAATACCTCGGTGCCCTGGCGTCGGCGGTCCGGCTCGCGCAGCATGTTCGACAGCAGCCCGCTCAGTGTCGCATCCGCGTTGTGCGCGTCGCGGCGGGCGATGCGGTAGGCCAGGTCGTCGCGCCGGCCGTTGGCGTACTGCGCCACCACCTGCCGCAGGTACTGCGCATCGTCGTGCAGGGTCTGCGCCAGCACCTTGTCCAGCGAGCGGTCGTGCCAGTCCGGCAGCACCCACTGGATCGCCGCCGCGGCCAGCGCCGCGCCGATCAGCGTATCCAGCAGCCTTGGCCACATCACCGCATAGCCGTTGCCGATCTGGTTGAAGCACAGCACCACGAACAGCGTCACCGCCGCGGTGGCCAGCGCGTAGCGGCGCTGGCGGGTGGCGAAGAACAGCACGCCGGTCAGCACGATCAGCAGCATCTGCCCCGCGCCGAACGGCACCAGCCGCAGTGTGGCCCAGCCGGCCATCAGTCCGGCCACGGTGCCGGCGATGCGTTGCAGCAGCACCCGGTGGGTGGCGCCGTAGCTGGGCTGGCACACCAGCAGGGTGGTCAGCAGGATCCAGTAGCCGTTGCGCGGATGCAGTGCGTGCAGCACGCCGTAACCCAGCAACAGCGCCAATGCCAGCCGCAGCGCGTGGCGGAAACGCAGCGAGCGCGGCGAGAGCTGGCCACGGATGCGCGTCCAGACCTCGGCCGGCGTGCGCGGGCTCGGATCCTGCAGGGCCAGGTCCTGCGCCGGCGTCCAGGGTGCGGGCTGCCGTCGGCCAGCTGGTGGTGGATCGCGCCCAGGTTGGCCAGCAGTGCCCGCAGCGCATCGCGCAGCGGCGCCGGTGTATGCGCTTCCGAGGCGGACAGGGCGGCCACCGCCCGGCGAAGGTCGTCCAGCGCCGCCGCGCCGTCCGCGCGCGGCGCGGGCGTGGCGTGCAGCCGCAACGCCTCGGCGCGTTGGCGGCACACCCCGGCCTCCAGCCGCAGCAGGTGCTCGCAGCGGAACAGCACGTCGCTGTGGAAGAAGGCCGCGGCCAGGGCGTCGTAGTCGTAGTGCGCGGAGCTGACCCGCTCGTGGATGTCCTGCGCCATGAAGTACAGGCGAAGGCTGGCGGCAGTCGCACCGCGCGGCTGGCGCATCTGGATACGGTCGATCAGCACCAGCCGGCAGTCGTTGAGCGCCCGCACCACGGCCTGGTTCTTCATCGCCAGCGCCAACTGCAACGCTTGCCGGTCCACCCCATGCACGGGTGTGAACAACGCTGCCTTGGCGTCCAGATAGCCCGCCAGCGCCTTGAACAGCCGTGCCAGCGCCTGGCGCACCGCCTGCTGCGGCGACAGCGCGCTCCACAGCAGCGACAGCAGCGCGTACCAGCCGGCGCCGGCCAGCAGCAGGCGCCGGTTGCCGCATGCCACCGGCACCGTGCGCCTGCGCCGCGTCCACCCCGATCATGGTGTATACCGCCAGGATCAGCGTGGCCATGCCCACGGTGGCGTAGCGACCGCTGGCCGCGCCGAGCATCACCAGCGCAAACGTGCCCAGAGGCAGGGCCAGCGCGAACCAGCCCGGCGAGGGCAACAGCCACTGCACCGCAAACGCGGTCAGCGCGAAACAGCCCAGGGTCAGCAGCAAGGTGCGCACACGGCTGCGCCAGTGCTCGTCGGTTTCGGCCAGCGCACAGGCGATCGCCCCCAGCAGCGCCGGAATCACCGCATCCAGCCGTCCGCGCGCCAGGCACCAGGCCACGATCCCGCCCAGCGCCAGCAACACGCGCAGGCACTCCCCAAACCGGTCCCACCCCAGCAGCCGCTGGCCGTAGCTGACCCAACGTTCTTTCATGCGGCGCAGCATACGACGCCCGCGGCACCGGCCGGCACCGGCCCAGCTCGTGTAGGAGCGGCTTCAGCCGCGACGGCTCCATACGTGCGCCGCGCCGCCCGGGCTGATCGGGCGGGCAGGCCGTGGGCGCGGCCATCGCGGCTGAAGCCGCTCCACATGGCGCGCGGTAGCGGCGAACGCCGGGGGATCGACCCGGCTCGGGCGGCAGGCAAACGCGCGGCGGCATCGGCCCAGCTCGTGTAGGAGCGGCTTCAGCCGCGACGGCTCCATACGTGCGCCGCGCCACCCGGGCTAACAGGGCGGGCAGGCCGCTAGCCGCGGCAAATCGGCGGGCTGAAGCCGCTCCTACGTGGCGCGCGGTAGCGGCGAACGCCGGGGATCGACCCGGTCGGGCGGCAGGCAAACGCGCGGCGGCACCGGCCCAGCTCGTGTAGGAGCGGCTTCAGCCGCACAGCTCCATACGTGCGCCGTCCACCCGGGCTGGCGGGCGGGCAGGCCGACTGCCGCGGCCATCGCGGCTGAAACCGCTCCTACGTGGCGCGCGGTAGCGGCGAACGCCGGGGGATCGACCCGGCTCGGGCGGCAGGCAAACGCGCGGCGGCACCGGCCAGCTCGTGTAGGAGCGGCTTCAGCCGCGACAGCTCCAGACGTGCGCCGACGCCACCCGGGCTAAGGCGGGCGGGCAGGCCGCTGACGCGGCCATCGCGGCTGAAAGCCGCTCCACGTGGCGCGCGGTAGCGGCCGAACGCCGGGTGATCGACCCGGCTCGGGCGGCAGGCAACGCGCGGCTGCAGCCGGCCAGCTCGAGTAGGAGCGGTGACGCCGAACTCAAGCCATCGAGCAAAAGCGGTGGGCTGAAGCCCACCCTACGGGTAGGGCTGGCAGGGAGCGACGCGTACCGGCAAGGGCCCCGGTGGGCGTGTGCCTGACCCGCGCGACCCCGGCGGTCGTAGGGTGGGCTTCAGCCCACCAAAGCCAACAAGGCGGTGACGCCGAACCACCCAAGCCATCGAGCACAAAGCCGGTGGGCTGAAGCCCACCCTACGCGGGTGTGGCTTTGCGCGACGACGACAGGGTGCGGTCAGCGGCCACAAAAAAGCCGCCGGTTGCCCGGCGGCTCTTTCAAAACACGTTGCGCTGTCGCTTACTGACCGCGCATGCGGCCCTGGAAGCGGGTGCCGCCGTTGCCCATGTGCGGCAGCTTGATCTTGCCGATCGAGCTGATGCGCTCCTCGGCCAGGCGGTCGGCGGCCAGGTAGGTCGGCACGTTCTGGGTCTTGGAGATCTCGAAGATGCGGCCCAGGTTGTAGTAGATGGTGCGCATCATGCGCATGGCGCGCTCGCGGTTGTAGCCGTCGATCTCCAGCGACACGTTCATCACGCCGCCGGCGTTGACCGCGTAGTCGGGCGCGTACAGCACGCCGCGGCGCTGCAGCTCGTCGCCGATCGCGTCGGTGGCCAGCTGGTTGTTGGCCGCGCCGCAGATGATCTTGGCCTTGATCCGGTCGATGGTCTGGTCGTTGACCGTGCCGCCCAGCGCGCACGGCGAGTACACGTCGGCGTCGACGTCGTAGATCTCGTCCAGGCCCACCGCCTCGCAGCCGAGCTCGTCCACGCAGCGCTGCACCGCATCCTGGTTGATGTCGGTGACGAACACCTTGGCACCCTGCTCGCGCAGCAGCTTGATGAACTCGCTGCCGACGTGGCCGGCACCCTGCACCGCGTAGCTGTACTTGCCCACGTCCTCGTTGCCGTGCTTGAACTGCAGCGCGGCCATCAGGCCCTGCAGCGTGCCGAACGCGGTGAACGGCGACGGGTCGCCCGAGCCGCCGTGGACCTGGTGCACGCCGGTGACGTACTCGGTCTCGCGGAACACGTATTCCATGTCGTTGACGTCGATGCCGACGTCCTCGGCGGTGATGTAGCGGCCGTTCAACGAGTTGACGAAGCGGCCGAACGCACGGAACAGCGCCTCGGACTTGTCCTTGCTCGGATCGCCGATGATCACCGCCTTGCCGCCGCCCAGGTTCAGGCCGGCCACGGCGTTCTTGTAGGTCATGCCGCGCGACAGGCGCAGCACGTCGTTCACCGCCTCCTGCTCGTTCTTGTACGGCCACATGCGCAGGCCGCCCAGGGCGGGACCCAGCACCGTGTTGTGGATCGCGATGATGGCCTTCAGGCCGGCGTCCTTGTTGTGGCAGAACACCACTTCTTCGTGGCCGGTGTTGGCGATGGTTTCAAAGATCATTGGAAGTAGAACTCCACGTTTTTGGGCCCGCTTGGCAGCGGCAGTAGTGACGGCGAAACCGGTGCGGCGTGGTTCGCCAAGGCGTTGAAAGCCTGAAATTCAAAGCCCCGGCGCGAGCCGGGGCGATGAAGCAAAGCGCGCAGTTTAATACGAGCCCGCGGCGGCTTGTGACGCGGCGCAGCAAGCGCAGTATCGCGCCAGCGGCCGCCCAGGCCGCGTCAACGCCGCCAGTAGCCCGGGTGAAAGCGCCAGTTGGCGCCATGCTGCGTCCAGTGCGCCGGACTGTAGTGGTAGCCCGCTCGCGCCCGCAGCCAGTAGCCGTGGACCCAGACATGGCGATGCATCCGCTTCGACCAGCGCCAGTAGCCCGGCGCCCAGACGTAGCCCGGGCGCGGCGGCGGGATATGCCGGCTGCGTGGCGGCGGGGGCGGCACGCCGATCTCCACCCCGACCACCACCTGGCCGTGGGCCCGGGCGTGCGCCTGGACCGGTGCGGCGGCGCCGATGGCCAAGGCCAGGCCCAGTCCGACCAGCACCGCAAAGCTGTACAGGGACTGCTTCATGAGGCTCTCTCCATGACGCCGCACCACGCGGCGTTGCAGATCGGCAAACGCAGCCGGGCGCCCGCTGTTGACCGCCGCGGCGGCGCCATTCAGTAAACGGTCGAACGCGGGCGCAGGGCTCGCCCGGCCGCTGTCGTCACATCTTGCAGTTGGGCGTATGGCCGTGGGCGCGCGCCTGCTGGTAGACCGGCATCAGGTTCTTCGCCTGCGCCGCCAGGTCCTGCGAGCGCGAGCCGGGCGCCGGATGGGTGGACAGGAACACTGGCGGCTTGCTGCCGCCCTGGGCGTTCATCTTGTTCCACAGGGTGACCGCCGCGCGCGGATCGAACCCGGCCCGGGCCATGTAGCGCTGGCCGAGGGTGTCGGCCTCCGCCTCCTGCGTACGCGAGAACGGCAACAGCACGCCGACCTGGGCGCCGACGCCCAGCAGTGCCTGGACGTTGTTCGGGTCCATGCCGCGGGTGCCGGCGTAGACCGAGCCGGCGGTCACCGCGGCCTGCGTGGCCAGGCTGTCGGAGACGCGCTCGGCACCGTGCCGCGCGACCACGTGCGACAACTCATGGCCCAATACCACCGCCAGTTGATCCTGGTTGCTGGCGACCTTGAACATGCCCTTGTTCACGCCGATGCGGCCGCCGGGCAGGGCAAACGCGTTGGCGCTGTCGTCGTCGACGATCTGCACCTCCCACTGCTGGCCGTTCCACGGCGGCGGCAGCACCCCCACCAGCGCGTTGGCCACGCAGGTGGCATAGGCGCGCTCGCGCGGGGCGTTGGCAAACTTGCCCTGCTGGCGCATGTCGTTGAACGACTGCAGGCCCATCTGGCTCATCTGCTGGTCGGACACCATCATCAGCTGGTTGCGGCCAGTCGGCGAGGTGGCGCAGGCAGCCAGCAAGGTCGTGGCCAGCCCCATCGCGAGCATGCGGGTCTTCATGGCAGGTGTTCTCCGTGGAGGGATCGATCACCCCAGCTTAGCCCGGTCCGACGGCGAGACGCAGTGAAACCCGCGTGGAGGCCTCCGGCCAGCCGTGGCGAGGCCACCTGGAAGCTCCCTCTCCGGCTGGCCATCATTCCCGCGAGGCGGGGTCGCCCCCGGGGTCTTGCGGCAAGAGCAAGATGGATCCCCGCATGCGCGAGGATGACGGCCGTGGAGTGTCCCGCCAGTCGCGTCAATGCCGTCAGCCTGCACAAAGCCATGCCGGGCAGCCGAGCGCGAACGCGGGCTCGCGCAGGCCGGACGCCGAGGCGCACGCCGTAGGCGATCGGACAGACGAGCGCAGGACCGCTCGCCACCCATCCCGCGTCTTGCCGGGAGTTCCATCACAAGCACCGACGAAGCGGATACCTCATCCCGACCAGCCCGCGCGACCCCGCACGGTCGTCATTCCCGCGAAGGCGGGAATCCATCTTGATCTTGCTCTGGTCCGCCGCATGCCACGTAATGCCCGTCGCAGAGGGAGGGGCCAGCCCGCCGCACGGCTCCAGGCCCACACCCCGCCAACCGCCCCGCAACCACCACCACCACCACCGCCACCCTGCCTCGGGAGCGACCCCACGCCCCAGCGCGCCGGGCCACCACCGCCCAGCGCGCCGCGCCAGTGGCAGCGGCCGCGGCCTTGGATTATGTTCGCGAGGTTCCCTCGGCGCCCACCCGCAAGGAGATCGACCATGATGCGCACCCGCCTGTTCGCCCTGACCCTGTTGGCCGCCACCGTGCTGGCTCCTTGCGCGATGGCCGAGGCGCCGCCCGGCGCGATCGACCAGGCCCTGGCCGACACAGCACGCCCCGCCAGCGACCGTGCCCAGGACGCCGACCGCCATGCCGCCGAGGTGCTGGCCTTTGCCGACATCCATCGCGGTGACACCGTGGTCGACCTGATGCCCGGCAATGGCTACTACACGCGCCTGTTCAGCCAACTGGTCGGCCCGCGCGGCCACGTCTATGCGGTGCAGGCAACCGAAATGGACAAGGTCGAACCCGACGGCCTGAAGACCCTGCGCGGCTTTGCCGGCAAGGCGCCGTACGGCAACGTCAAGGTGCTGGTGCAGCCGATCGACAAGCTGCATCTGCCGACCCGCGTCGATCTGGTGTGGACCTCGCGCAACTACCACGACCTGCACGACAAGTTCATGGGCCCGGCCAACGTCGAGGCGGTCAATCGCGCGGTGTTCCGGGCGCTCAAATCCGGCGGCTGCTACGTGGTGCTCGACCATGCCGCCGCGGCCGGCAGCGGGCTGGCGCATACCGAGGACCAGCACCGCATCGATCCGGCCCAGGTTACCCGCGAGATCACCGCCGTCGGCTTCCGTGCCGCCAGCGCCAGCGACGTGCTCAGCAACCCGGACGATCCGCACACCGCCGCGGTGTTCGACCCCTCGGTCAGGGGCCACACCGACCAGTTCCTGCTGTCGTTCCGCAAGCCGTAAGGCCTGCACCCACGCCCGCGTGATGCGCATTCGCGCCACGCGGGCAGGGCGCGGCGTGGCGGCGCGTCGCGGTGGCGGCGGCGGCTGCACCGCGCCAATGCCGGCGATCCATTAGAATCGGACGGTTCAGAGCCATCGTACGTATTCACGGAGTCGCCATGAGTTCCCCCGCCCAGCACGTCCCCGCCGCCGCCGCGCAGACCGAAACCACCCCGCTGCGTTTCGTCACCGCCGCCAGCCTGTTCGATGGCCACGACGCGGCGATCAACATCATGCGCCGGATCATCCAGGCGCAGGGCGCCGAAGTGATCCACCTGGGCCACAACCGCTCGGTGGAAGACGTGGTGCGCGCCGCGCTGCAGGAAGACGCCGACGCCATCGCGCTGTCGTCCTACCAGGGCGGCCACGTGGAGTACTTCAAGTACATGGTGGACATGCTGCGCGAGCGCGGCGCCGGCCACATCCGCGTGTTCGGCGGCGGTGGCGGCACCATCACGCCCGAAGAGATCAAGGAGCTGCAGGACTACGGCGTCGAGCGCATCTACCACCCCAACGACGGCATGAAGCTCGGCCTGACCGAGATGATCGAGGACGTGATCGAGCGCACCCGCGCCGCCGCGCGAGGCGCGCCAGGCCGAAGCCAGCGCCAAGCCGGGCAAGCGTCGACATCGACGACGAAATCAGCATCGGCCGCGTGCTCAGCGCGCTGGAAGACGGCAGCTATCGCCGACAGCGAGCTGGAGCACCAGCGCAAGCAGTGGAAGCTGGCCGGCCAGCACACCCCGGTGCTCGGCCTCACCGGCACCGGCGGCGCCGGCAAGTCCTCGGTGGTGGACGAGCTGCTGCTGCGCTTCCTGCACGCGTTCCCGCACATGCGCATCGCCGTGCTGGCGGTGGACCCCACCCGCCGCCGCTCCGGCGGCGCGCTGCTGGGCGACCGCATCCGCATGAACTCGCTGCGCAGCCACCGCGTCTACATGCGCTCCATGGCCACCCGCCGCCAGCACGCGGCCACCAGCATCGTGCTGCACGACTGCATCGACTTCCTGAAGAGCCAGCCGTACGACCTGGTCATCGTGGAAACCGCCGGCATCGGCCAGAGCGATTCGGAAATCGTCGACCTGGTCGATTTCCCGGTCTACGTGATGACCAGCGACTACGGCGCCGCCAGCCAGCTGGAGAAGATCGACATGATCGACTTCGCCGAGCTGATCGTGCTGAACAAGTTCGACAAGCGCGGCGCCGAAGACGCCCTGCGCGACGTGCGCAAGCAGTGGAAGCGCAACCGCACCGCGTTCGCCCTGAAAGACGACGACGTGCCGGTCTACCCGACCATCGCCAGCCAGTTCAACGACCCCGGCGTCACCTGGATGTTCACCAACCTGTGCCGCCTGATGCGCGAGAAAGGGAAAAAGGGGGTCAGAGTCATTTTTCGAGCGAAGGTGCAGGCAAGAACGACGGTGCGTGGGTCGAAAAATGACTCTGACCCCGTTTCTTTCCTCCTCCCCGAACTGCGACTTCAAGCCGCAGCTCGACACCAGCCTGAAGGAACCGCGCGCCACCGTGCTGATCCCCGGCGCCCGCGTGCGCTACCTGGCCGAGATCGCCGAGCAGGGCCGGGGCATCAACCGCAGCATCGAGACCCAGGCCGAATACGCCAGCAAGGCCCAGCACTACTACGACGCCCTGCAGGAACTGGGCGACCCGGCCCTGCCCAAGCCGCTGGACGTCTACCCCAGCGACGCCCTGCATCCGGCACCCCGCCGCTGCTTTGCATCCCTCTCCCTCCGGGAGAGGGACCGAGGGAGAGGGTGCGGGTCTTGCCAAGAACTCCAGCCAGGGCTCCATCGCAAGCCCCGAACCCTCACCCCCAACCCCTCTCCCAGGGGGAGAGGGGTGCCACGCCCAGACCGCTCCCTCCTGACCCTCCGCCAGCGCTACAACGCCGCCGTCAAGGAACTCGTCCGCCGAAGCCATCCACCAGCTGCGCGACTGGCCGGCCCTGCGCGAATCGGTCACCACCGAGGTCAACGAGTACAAGGTGCGCGGCAAGACCATCCGCGTGGACAACTACCGCGAATCGCTCAGCCACCAGAAGATCCCCAAGGTGGCCCCGCCCAAGACCCACAGCTGGGGCGACCAGCTGCGCTTCCTGGGCAAGGAAAACCTGCCCGGCCACTACCCCTACACCGGCGGCGTCTACCCGTACCGCCGCAGCGGCGAAGACCCCACCCGCATGTTCGCCGGCGAGGGCACGCCCGAGCGCACCAACCGCCGCTTCCATTACCTCAGCCAGGGCGGCGCCGCCACGCGCCTGTCCACCGCGTTCGACTCGGTCACCCTGTACGGCGAAGACCCGGCCCCGCGCCCGGACATCTACGGCAAGATCGGCAACTCCGGCGTCAACATCGCCACCCTGGACGACATGAAGAAGCTGTACTCCGGCTTCGACCTGTCCGCGCCCAGCACCTCGGTCTCCATGACCATCAACGGCCCGGCGCCGATGATCCTGGCGATGTTCATGAACACCGCCATCGACCAGAACGTGGAGAAGTACCTGCAAGGCCGACGACGCCCGCTGGGCGGTGGCCGAAAAAGCCATCGCCAAGCTCTACGAAGGCCGCCAGCGCCCGCAGTACGCCGGCGAGCTGCCCAAGGGCAACGACGGCCTGGGCCTGGGCCTGCTCGGCGTCACCGGCGACCAGCTGGTGGACGCGGACACCTACGCCCGCATCAAGGAAGACACCCTGCACGACGGTGCGCGGCACCGTGCAGGCCGACATCCTCAAGGAAGACCAGGCGCAGAACACCTGCATCTTCAGCACCGAGTTCGCCCTGCGCATGATGGGCGACATCCAGCAGTACTTCGTCGACCACAAGGTGCGCAACTTCTACTCGGTGAGCATCTCCGGGTACCACATCGCCGAGGCCGGGGCCAACCCGATCAGCCAGCTCGCCTTCACGCTCAGCAACGGCTTCACCATCGTGGAGTACTACCTGGCGCGCGGCATGCACATCGACGACTTCGCGCCCAACCTGTCGTTCTTCTTCTCCAACGGCATGGACCCGGAGTACACCGTGATCGGCCGCGTCGCCCGCCGCATCTGGGCCCGCGCCATGCGCGAGCGCTACGGCGCCAGCCCGCGCAGCCAGATGATGAAGTACCACATCCAGACCTCCGGCCGCTCACTGCACGCGCAGGAGATCCAGTTCAACGACATCCGCACCACGCTGCAGGCGATGTACGCGCTGTTCGACAACTGCAACAGCCTGCACACCAACGCCTACGACGAAGCCATCACCACGCCCACCGAAGAAAGCGTGCGCCGCGCCGTGGCGATCCAGATGATCATCAACAAGGAACTGGGCCTCAACTTCAACGAGAACCCCTGGCAGGGCAGCTACATCGTCGAGGAGCTGACCGACCTGGTCGAGGAAGCGGTGTACAAGGAGTTCGAGGCGATCAGCGAGCGCGGCGGCGTGCTCGGCGCGATGGACACCATGTACCAGCGCGGCAAGATCCAGGAAGAGTCGATGTACTACGAGCACAAGAAGCACGATGGCTCGTTGCCGTTGATCGGGGTGAACACGTTCCTGCCGAAGGATCATGGTGGGGAGATCGCCACCGAGATCGAGTTGATCCGGTCGACGGAGGAGGAGAAGGGGGCGCAGATTGCGAATGTGAAGGGGTTTGGGGAGGCGCGGAATGGGTTGGCGCCGGAGAGTCTGAAGCGTGTTGCAGAAGACGGCGCGGGAGCGGAGGAATGTGTTTGAGCAGTTGGTTGAGGCGGTGAAGTACAACTCGTTGGGGCAGATTAGCCATGCGTTGTATGAGGTGGGGGGGGAGTATCGGCGGAATATGTAAGCTCGTGTCACGGCTGATCAATCAGATCAAGCAGACTGTCCGCGAGCCGTTGGACGGCAGCAGCGTGCTGGGGGGGGGGGGGCGTGCAGGCGGGCAGGGGTGATCTATCGGATCGGCTGGAAGTGATGGAGGCGGTGGAAGCGTTGTGTCCCGTGTGGCCGAAGGTGAGTGTGACGAGGGGCGGAGGCGGGCGGGAAGCCGACCTGATCCGGCTTCCGGTTGGACGTCCGCCCCGGCGACTACTTCCGCGATTGGCTGGGCGAACAGCTCAACCGCCACGGCTGGACACAGGAAACCTTGGACAAATGGCGTCCTGCCGCCGTTACGCGCGGTCGGCGCACCCGGCAAACATCGTGATATCGGGCTTGGCGGCGCCCTTCCATGGCTGTACCCAGCACGCGCTTGACTGAACAGGAGTAGTCACGGATCATGCGTAAAGGATGCAAATTATTTATCATGGTGATAACTTAGATGGCCACGCTTTGGCTGGTTGATCCGGCGACCCTGCCAAAACCGTCTGATAAGACCCGGAAGATCGGCCGCAAGCCATTGATTGATCTGGCTGGGTTGCAAGCTGCCATCCATACTGGAGTGCTTGAAGATGACGATGTCTGGCTGGCCACTCGCACTTCTGACGAAGGCTTGCAGATTCTTGAATGGACCGTTGGAGACCTCTTGGACTGTGTCAGGTGCCTGCAGGCCGAGACGATCATCGTGGCGCGGAATGGTGTGAGAACGGCAAGGGCCAATGGTTTGCATGTGACGCCTATTCCATTCGCTACGACGATACCCGTCGGTGCCGAAGCAGCGATGTCGAGTTTTACCTGAAGTTTTCCATTGATGAAAACGGTTCGCTGACGCTGGTCATGGTCCGCGCGCATCTATGAAGAGTCCCCGAGAGAATCAAATGAATATCCAGAACGCTAAGATGCGCCGTTGCCCGTCTTGTCGTGGCGCGGATCTATTGCCTGCGACCTATGTGCGTGAGTTCCTTCCCCACGGGCAGAGTGTCACGGTGGAGCTGTTGACCTCCCAGTGCCCATCCTGTGCGGCAAAGCCACAAGCGGCCCAACATCACGAGAACCTAGTTCGCCTCAAGGCACGCAAAGGCAAGTACAACGGTTTGTTGCTGGGTGAGGAAATTTTGGCCTTGCGTCGTCGTTACGGCATCACCCAGCAGACGGCAGCGAAGATCTTTGGCAAGGGCAAGATCGCGTTTTCGCGTTATGAGAACGAAACAAGCTATCCGGATGACACCACCACCAAGCTACTCAAAGTAGCGATCCAGAAGCCAGACGTGATCAAGTCCTTGCGGACGATGAGCGTATCAAGTTGCCCCTGTGGAACGCGCGTTGTGAGGACGAACGTGGAGCCAAGGTGCGCGTGCTATCCAATGGAGTTGCCGATTTGGCGGCGCAGCGCTGGGCGCACAAAGGAGCTGCTGGGAGCCGTGCCCGCCCGGCTCACGACGAGTTTTCGGTTGCCTCTAGATATTCAAACCTGGGACGAGGAAATAGTGAGCGGCTCTGCCAACGATGATCATTATGGATCTCTGGGGAATGCGTTGGCATGAAAGCCTCTCCGATCCAATTGCACCAGCTAACCTTCCGCCGCGTGAGCTTGGAACTCAACGCGGCTCGTTTAGAGGCTGGCGAGTTCGATGAGGCTGACAAGCGCTTTGTTTTCGATAAAGTACTGATTTCCACTCATGTCGGTTTTGCGCCGATAGATGAGGAGGGTGCTCAAGGGAGGAGTTTCCTGCTGACCTTACGAGTGGTGGTCGATAACAAGGCGCCTGAAGATAAAAGTCACTGGAGGCCCTCGCCCTATCTTATCGACATTGAAGCGGGCGCCATTATTCAAGTTGCGGTGGGCGCAGAGAGGCTCGGAGACATAGAGGATATCGTCGTAGTAAACGGCACCTCATTATTGTGGTCAGCGATCCGGGAGCAGGTCTGCAATTTGACCGCTCGTATGCCACCAGGCTTGGCGACTTTACCTACGGTGCATTTTCAGGACCTGCGCAAGCAGCGGTCAGATGCAGCTGCGGTGCCGGCGAAAGCAGGGCAGGCGCCGTGCAGCCAAGCCCCGCCCGAAGCACGAGGCCTGATCCTGCGCGATGCAAAACGGGGTAACCATTTCGCCGTCCGTGTCAACAGGCGCATAGCTCTCCCACTCCCCCTGGTCGCAGACGTTGGGATTGACACCTTGATTTTGAAATTACAAGGGAGGTGGCTAATTAAATTTTGTCCTGGATGTTTGCCCCCGGTGGCCGTGACGCGGCGGGCAGACGCCAAGATGCTATGAGTTTCCGGGAGACTTGTTGTCGCCGAAACGGCGACGGAGGAAGAGGCTCGCGTGATAAAAGGTACGGCGGCGATTAGATGTGCAGTGTTCGGTGGGTGTCGCTATCAGTTAGATACTGCTAACGTATTTTAGTCATCTTTAGCAAGGGTGGGATTGACGATGAAACGACTATTGCTTGCGTTTTTGTTGATGGGGTTGTCGTTCGCCGGGTCGGCTGCTGGCGGCTTTCCAGAGCCGTTTGGTCTAACTTGGGGCATGTCCCAACCTTCGTTGGCAAGCTTGGTTTTGTGAGTCTAAATCTAACTCCGGGCCGTTGCACATCTATACTTCTACTTCCGTTCCTCTTCCTTGGTCCAAAGCAGAGAGCTACGTCGCTGTTACTTATAAGGGCCGGCTCATAAAGGTTGTCGCAGCGTCTACTGACTTTACAGATGATATAAGTGGGAGGGAAGGCAAGGCGGCCTATGCTCAGGTTGAGAGCATGTTGACCAAGAAATACGGGAAACCTTCTAGTCACCTTGAGATTAGCGGGCAGGAGCTGTACAAAGATTACGACGAATTTTACCAGTGCCTCGGATATTCGGGCTGCGGCGCATACTTCTCGGTGTACAACTTCTCCGGCGGCACTATTGGTCTAGAGCTAATTGGTCAAAGCCGCGGTGAGGGTTTCCTCAAATTGACTTAGAGAGCCCTTATTTCTCTCAAGCTAAGAGTGAGATTAAGGGGATGGTTTCTGCTAAAGATTCGGATGCTTTATAAAAAAAGTAACAAAGGTGCCAGGGACAATTGTTGATGGCGGAAACAAAGGGGCCAGGGAGAATTTGTGGCGGCGTGTAGGGTGTTGGTAATCCCCCCGCTTTTAGCAGACGCCAAAAGTGGAGCTAAGCGGCAAGCGCCAGCTTCTGCATCGGCGTGATGCCACCGAGTGCCATATTCGGGCGCTCGTGGTTGTACGTCCATAGCCAGCGGGTGGCGTGGTCTTGGACCTGGTGAGCAGCGGAACTTCCCGCATTCATCTAGCGACCACCGTCCAGCCCTCTGCGACGTAGCGTTCCGCGAGTTCGTCGATTTTCAAACTACAAAATTTGGATCATTCAACGCGTACCAAGGAGCCAGATCTGGACCCGCGTTGACGTTGTCCTGTTGTAGGACAACGACGCATGCGAGTTCGTTCGGGTTCGAGCCGCGCGCAACAAAGAACGTGCGGCCAACATCGTTATTAAAGGCAATGTAGGAGTGCTCAGCCTTCTGGGGTGGTGCGGCAGCATCCTGGGTCCGTACAGAATTCATCGCTGTGCCTGCGATGCGCTTCTGTAGAGGCGCCTCTGTGCCCATATAAGTGAGCACCACAGCTGGAATAATTGTCGCTTGGACCGCCGGACCGCTCATGTCCCACGATATAACCCATTGGTCGTGGAAAATCGACATGGCATTCATACCCGGCACCTTCGCAACGGCATTCATAACGGGACCGGTTTCGGCAACCAAGGCCGCTGGCCATGGAGGAGCGCCCTTGTCCGTCGCCAGACCAACATAGGAAGTATCGGGCGGCACCTTCGACATATCTAGAACAGTTTTCCCGTTCCTGTCCGTTTTGAACCACTCGGCTTTGGGTGAGCAGGCGGACCCAGGTGCGCCATTCACGGGTAGGCTCGTCGTACAAAAAGCTGGCCGCTCTGCACCTTCGGTATACATACCTTGCTGCCCTGTAAACGCCTTAAAGCCGTCTTGCACAAGAACCATACCCCCGCCCCTCAAAAATCCGTCTCGGATGTCGCTGAGGCAATTCGCCGGCGGCCGCGACCGCGAGCCCACCAACGGCACCAGCTAAGGCAGCCTTCTTCGCTGTATCTGAAACGGCGATTTCCGAAATCGGCACGCTACCAGCTCGTGCGGACGCGGATGCTTGCGCCATTGTCGGCTGCGCGTTGATCCGGCTTAACGCGGCGCTCGTTGTTCCACTGATTATTCCGACCCGTAGTGCGAGATCTGCATCCCCGGCGGTTCGATAGGTATACCAAGCAGCATACGCTGCCGCACCGCCGGGCCCGCCATATGTACTCGCCGCCACTTGCCCGACTGTATTTGCCAATGAGCTTTCTTGAGCGAGCTTGGCCGCTCGTTCCTCGGAATCCCGAATGGGGTCATAGGCTAGATGCCAGAACGCATCCGCGACCTTACCTTCCCTCAGTCGCTGCTCCGCATCTACCAGGTTATCTTTGCTGTCTGTGACAACGCGATTTGCAAAGTGGCCAACGGCTCTACCGAATTCCGCAACGTTCGCCACGCCCCGCTTGCTTTCGTCGCGAACGTCTCGCCCGGCCATTTCAAGCGTTTTACCTGTGTCTTGGACCGCCTTTTCTGCGCTCTTGCCGGTGCCGTCTATAGCTTTTGCAACGGTCTTCCCCGTCTCCTTCCCGGCTTTTCCTACAGCCTTGCCTATGCCGCCTGCAGCCTTCCCTGCCGCTTTTGCCGTGCCTTTGACGGCCCCTCCCGCATGGGCGACGCCGCCAGCGGCTTTTCCCACTGTCTTGCCGGTGTCATGAACCACTTGGACCACCGTCTTTAGTGGGTTCTTGCAGCACTTCCAGCCGGCGTGGGCGCTTCCCTCGAACCCCAGTGCGGCAATTGCTGCGACGAGCGTATAGCCGAGAAGTGAGCAGCGCATGGGCGTGCTCCTGTGGCGCTTGGATCCAGCAAAGGAATGATCAAGCTCAACGATACCTGTCGCTTTCCTTCCCACACGCGGCGTCGAGCTTGGTAAAGGTACCGCTCCGCGCGTAAATCTGGCGCGAAAAGGGGACGGAGGGAATTGAGCCTCGTCCAGCGAGCGGTCTGAGCGCCGCGGCCGACAGGGGAAGGGGTCAGGTTCATTTTTCGTCGTGCGCGGGAGCTTTTCTGGGTCGACCGCGCGGGCGGACGGTGGCCGCGCGCTGGGTAAGCGCCTCCACTTGCTGGCGGAAGCGGTCGCTTCCCCAGGCTCGCTGCTGCTGGGTGTGCTGACGTAGTTCGTGGACCACTCGGCCTCGTCGAAGGTGTCGGTGACCCACGCGTGGGCAGGCGGTTCGGCGGGCGGTATCGCTCTCGCCCAAGGCCAGGTACGTCTCATGCGGCGTCAGCAGGGGATCGTGCAGGCCCAGCGCGTTGGCGTGGCTCGACCAGGGATAGTCGAGGCGTCCTGGACCATGCCCGCCCGGACGGGGTTGAGTTCGATGTAGCGGTAGCAGGCCAGCACATAGCGCGCGGTATCCACGAGTGCGATTTAAGCGTCCTTCCCATAAGGTGCCGGTGCGGCGATAACGCGCATTGAAGCTGCCGACATAGCGGCGGCCCAAGCCTGCATCATTCGTCAGACGCGCCCGCCGCGGCCGGCGTAACCAGCAGGTGGACGTGGTTGGTCATCAGCACATAGGCATGGATGTCGCAATCGTGCTTGATCGCGGCTTCGCCAACTCTTGCCGGTAGTGCATAGTCGGCGGCTCGGCAAAGCAGGCGTTGTGATCGTTCCCGCGCTGCACGAGTGCTGTGGATCCCAGGAAGGTCCAGCCTGGTTTGCGCGCCATAACCATGTCCCCAGATAAAGGTCATGAGCATGGTTCTCGAGATGCGCGCGTCTGTCAGCCCAAGCGGATGCGAGCGCGGAGCTGGTTCGCGCACGCGTGTGAGGGAAAACCTGCCCCAACCTGACCCCTTTTTTGGTCTTTTTTGGTCGGTGCTCTTATTGCGGCCTCGCGCAGCTCTTGCAGGTACTGGCCATAGTCGATCGGCGCGGCAAAGCAGGCGTTGCGGTCGTTCCCGCGCTGCACGATGTGTTGTGGGACCCCAGGCAGGTCCAGTCTTGGTTGGCGCGCCATAACCACTTCCCAGTCAAGGTAGTGAGAATGGTCGTGGGGACTACGCGCGACTGTCGGCCCAGGCGGACGCGAGCGCGGAGCTAGTTCGCGCACGCGTGTGAGGGGAAAATGAACCTGACCCCGATCTGGACCCCTATTTGGGTCAGGTAGCGCAAGGACACTCGGCGGGGAAGCGGCCCCAGGAAGGTGTAGCCCAGCGCCTCATACGCCATTGGGTAGGCGTCCAATTTCAAGCTTCCGCGCCACGTCAAGAAATCTCTGACGCAGAAAGGTGATGCCTGCACGCACTTCCCCCACTGTACTTGCGTAAGTGAGCGACCAGTGAGGGCGGAATAGGAATTTGCTAGCGCGTAGAGTAGGCACGCTCCGTCGAACCAACCTTGTGCGCGTATCCTTCTTGTCATCGGGTCGCCTCGTGGCGCGGCTACCTCGATTAGCTATCATGTTATTTATTCGTGAGGGCACCGTCGATGTCCAACAAGAACTAACCGGGGTCAGAGTCCCTTTTGACACCGGCCAGGGCGATGGCCAGCCGTTCACATGTTTGACGGCTCAGTTGCTGTTGCTGAAGGCCGCGAAGGTAGCCACGTACGCGGCAATGATCGACGTCCCCCCACTTTTGAGTAGCACGTCGGTTTGGAGTCCAATCCCCCATCCGAAGGAGATTGGACGTGAAGAAGCGCTTTTCCGAAGAACAGATCATCGGCTTCCTGCGTGAGGCGGAAGCCGGCATGGCTAATAAAATATGGGGTCAGGTTCATTTTTCCTCGGAGTTGGGTGGCTTTTTGGGTCGCCCGCGTGGCCTGATCTTTGCGCGTCGTTGGGTTAGGTTCTCGATCTGCTGCTGGAAGCGTTCACTTCCCCAGGCGCGCTGCTGTTGGGTGTATTGGCGTAGTTCTTCGATGGTTTGTGCGTCCAGTTGCTCGGCGATGAGGGTTCGGTAGTGGGCCTGGCGTTCCCGGGGTGTCGAGCCGAGTTTCAGATAGGACGCGTGCGGCGTGAGCATGGCGCTGTGTTCGCCATGCGCATTGTGTGCGTGGCTTGACCAGCGGTAGTCGGTCGGCGTGGGGACCATGCGGGCGCGAACCGGGTTGAGTTCGATGTAGCGATAGCAACTCATGACGTAGCGCTCGCTGTCGACCAGCGCGGCTTTGTACCGGCCTTCCCACAAGGTTCCCGTACGTCTGTAGCGGGCGTTGAAGCATCCGACATAGCGTCGCCCGATGGCCTGCATCATGCGCGAGAGGGCGCCTTGTCGTGATGGTGTGACGAGCAGGTGGACGTGGTTGGTCATTAGCACATACGCATGCACGGCACAGTCGTGTTTGTGCGCTGCGTCGTGAATTCGATCAGATAACTTCGATAGTCCCGTTCGTCGGCAAAGCAGGCGTGTCGGTCGTTGCCGCGTTGTACTCGTGTCGTGGAATACCGGGAGGTCCAATCGTGGCAGACGTGCCATGCGTGACCCTCATGCGCGTTGGAGGGCATGATGTTGCTCGGGCGCGCATGGTGTATATATCAGCGGATGATGCGTGCTGCGACGGTCCGTGCCGTGCCCGGTTTGTGTAGGGAAATGAACCTGACCCCTTTCGGGCAACCCTTTCGGGCAGCCCCTTTCGGGCACAAGCCGGTTATCCTGGTGAAGGCAAGGGGGAAACGATGGCTCGTCAACACAATGAGCGGGGCAGGCAGCTCCGACGGTATGGCTACGGTGCACCGATCGCGGAGTTCCTCCGGTCGAGCGGCGATGAGGTCATTGGCTCGCTGACACAGGCCTCGGCGTTCTCGGTAGACCAGTCACAGGTGCTTGCCTGGAAGGTATCGATAGACGTCCTACAACGCGTGCTTTCCGGTATGTCGGATCTTGGTCACGTGTTCCTGGAGTACGACATCCCTCGCCTTGGGCGCAGGGTGGACGCGATCGTGATCGTCGACCGCGTGGTGTTCGTTGTTGAGTTCAAGGTAGGAGCGTCTAGCTTTCTCTCCGGGATGTCGACCAAGTCGTGGACTACGCACTCGACCTCAAGCACTTCCATGAGCCGAGCCAGTCTCGCCATTGTGCCGGTCTTGGTCGCCACTGATGCGCCTGTGGAAGACCGTCCAATCGCTACCTCACCTGCAGCGGATGGTCTCTTTCTCACCCGGTCTGTTGTAACGGCGAGTGCTCGCGCAAGTCCTCATGCGCACGCACTAGCTCTTGCCGACGGACCGCCCATAGATCCGTTGCCTGGGTTGAGGGGCGATATCGTCCAACCCCCACGATCGTCGAGGCTGCGCTTGCCCTGTATGCCCGCCATGGGTGGCTGATATTTCGCGCAGCGATGCTCGACGAATCTGGGTCTGACTTCGGGTTTCCTGAATGAGGTTATCAGCCAGGCTCGGTCAACTGGGAAAAAGCTATATGTCTGGTGACAGGCGTCCCGGGGGCCGGCAAGACACTGGTCGTTGACGTGGCCACACAGAGTACCGACGCCTTGGCCGAGCAACATGCTGTCTATCTCTCAGGCAATGGCCCGCTCGTCCAGGTACTGCAAGAGGCATTGGCGCGCGATCGCTTACGCCGTGAGGTGAGGCCGGTCACTCTTTACGGATTGGTGATGCCCGCAGGCAAGTGAAGTCGTTCATCCAGAACGTCCATTTCTTTAGGAGATGAGGCGCTTCTCACCGACACGCCACCTCACGATCATGTGGCGATTTTTGATGAGGCACAGCGTGCATGGAATGCTGTGATGACGGCGGACTTCATGAACCGCAAAAAAGGCAAGCGGATTTCGACCAATCTGAACCTGAATTCTTGATCTCCTATCTAGACCGCCATGACGATTGGGCAGTCGTCGCTGCTAGTTGGCACCGGGCAAGAAATTAACCGCGGCGAGGCTGGAGTCGTCAGCGAGTCGATCGGATCCATTGAACCGCTGTTTCCCTTCCTCGGACGTCTATGTTTCTCCCCAGTTGGAGACAGAAGATGATGATGGTGCAAGCGCTCGAAGACGGTTCGTGATCGCTCCAAGCTGAAGGAGATCTGCGCTACATCTAAAAGCGTCAGTCCGCTCGTTCCGCTCTGAGCGCGCTCGGAGTTCATCAACTGCCTGCTTGATCTGGACATGGAAGGCGCTCGTGCACTTGCGGACGAAGTGACGGAGCATTTTCCTATCGTCGTGACCCGTGATCTAGTCCTAGCAAAGACGTGGCTTCGACAGGCGGGACACGGAACCATATGGCATTGTCGTATCGTCTCAGGCGCAGCGCCTTAAGCCTCATGCGATCGACGTTCGAGTAAAGGTCGATCCGGTGAACTGGTTCCTTGCAAGCAAGCAAGACACACGCTCCTCGTACTACCTCGAGGACGTCGCCACCGAGTTCCAAGTTCAGGGCCTGGAGTTGGATTGGACCTGTGTGGTCTGGGACGGCGACCTACGCGTGACAACGGTGATAGCTGGGGTCACTTCAGCTTCAAGGGCGATCAGTGGCAGCGCGTCAACGAGATCGGAGCGGCAACGATACCTTCTCAACGCTTACCGGGTCCTCCTAACTCGTGCCCGGCAGGGTACTGTTATTGTGGTGCCACCTGGAGATGAACATGACCCTACCCGCCGTCCAGACTTCTACGACCCTACTTATGCGCTTCTACGTGAAGTTGGCGGCGGAATCGGGGCCTGGCGAAAGTATGAAGTTTTTCGAGGCCGCCCAGCTAGCTGTTGCGCAGTACGTGGGCTCCCACCGAACCACGCAGTCCTGTCTGGATGCCCTGGCGCGTTTTCTAGGGTCGTCGGCTGCAATCGAACGCGCCTTTCTCCTTACTGCCGACGGGCGGCATGGCTTCTACATCGACGCAGGCGATCCTGAGCCAATATTTGTGCGCTGTGGCTTCGCGTCTGGCTACGGCGGCGAAGGATCTGCAGGGCTGTCGATTGCGCTGCATCTCCTTCGGCGCTTCGGCGCCGACGTCGAAGAGCGTGGAGGTGTCCCCGCAGCTCTTGGTCCGGCTCGACGAGAACGTCGACGAACGCGGACGTGGTGTTCCAACTCCGGACACCATTTGTTCGCCGACTAGGATTCGGACTATGAAAACGCGGGCTTGAGGGGGCGAGGACCTGCCGAGGCGGCGATGCGAAAGCAGTTCGAACCGTGCGTCGCGTGGTCAATGATCGACGAGCGAATTGTTGACTTGGCCCTGGTACTGAAACGAGATCCCGACAAGGCCGTGTTCGAAGCGTTCCGAAGGCTCGAATCAACCGTCGTTAGACGTGCAGGGCTTCCTGTGGGTACCGCCGGCAAGGAGGTGTTCCGCAGGGCTTTCCGGGGCTCTGGCGCTTGCCTTACTTGGAACGGGTTGCCCGCAGGTGAAGTTGAGGGGCGCGCTCAGCTGTTTGAGGCAGCGTTTCTGGCTTTTCGTAACCCGCGCGCTCATCGCGATGATCGGCGCGACCTCCACCAAGCCTATAGAGAGTTCTACCTGGTCAACGAACTCTTCTTGCTGGAAGGGGAGGCCGTTCCCACAGGCGCTGTCGACCAACTAACCGGTGATAACCAGAGCCCCTTTCTGACGCAGGTTGAATTAACCGGGTCAGCGCCAAAACCCGGGTCAGAGTGCACTTTCGGCCAGCTGGCGGGTGCCACGGCAGCTCGGGTAGGGCGTGCAGCCCCAGAATTCCTCTTTGGTTCGGCGGTTGGCGCGTAGTTGCATTTCCTTGCCGCATTTCGGGCAAGGCGGTGTCTGCTCAGGAAGGTCACTGGGGTCAGGTCTAGCTTTGTAGCATTTGACTGCATGCTCTTGCCGCGGTGGATGCTACGAGGCTAGACCTGACCCTTAACACACGGCCGGCATTGCCGGCTGGCTTCCCAAGTCGATCTGGGCCGACAAGTCCGACCAGGGCCTGGCTTCGATCCGTACAGCGCAAGTGCAGCTCGCCAACGCGTACGTGAATCCATAGGCGGCAGGCTGCGGGACATGCGGGTCCAGCGCCGGGGGCGGAGCGGGCTTTCCCCCGCGGACCGACCCCGGCTTCTGCGAGAGGCAGAATCAAGGACCAGGGGCAATGGCTGACGAGTGTCTGGAAGAACCCCGTACAGGCCGTTTCGCCCGGCCAGGGCCTTGGCCTTCGACCGGCGCGCTGAAATATTCCCGGCACCACCCGTCCGTCGTTTATATTGACCAAACCATCCACTATCCCTGCCATGACCAAGGCGGGGTGCGTCTGCCTCACCGCGAACCCAAGGAAAGCGTCAATGAAGAAAGCCGCGCTCGGAGCACTCATCGGTTTGGCTGCGATGGCCGCGCATGCCGGTCGCACGGAGCAGTTGGAGTCCTCGGCGGTAGTCAATGGCACGATCGTGCTGGCCAGAGATGGCACGGTGCAGCTGGCCAAGGTGAATGACGAAGACAAGTACGGGAAAGCAATTGCCGGACTGGTTCGCCAGACTGCCCTGACATGGCGATTCGCCCCGGTCGAGCGCGACGGGGTACCAGTGGTCGCCAAGGCCAGCATGCATGTCCGGGTGGTTCTCAGGAAGGCCGCGGGCGGCCAGTACAGCGCACGCATCAAGGGCGCGACCTTTGGTGGGGAAGACAAGAACTCCACCGATGAGCTGCACGAAACGAACCAACAGAAGATCCTGCCGCGCTACCCCCGCGCAGCGATCAAGTACCGCGTACAGGGAACCGTCTACCTGGCGCTGCGAATAGACGGCCGTGGCCATGTCACCGCCGCCGTGGCCGAGCAGGTCAACCTTCAAAACATGGGCTCCGAGCACCTGCTCAAGCAGTTCCGTGAGCTGCTGGCGAAGGCCGCTCTCGAGCCCGCGCGCAAGTGGACGTTTCGCGTGCCCACGACCGGGAGACTGGCCAAGCAGGACAGCTGGACAGTCCACGAGCCGGTGGTGTTCGAGCTGCACGAGATGGGAGCTTCGAAGCCCGAGCGTGTCTGGAAAACGTACGTGCCCGGCCCATACATGCCCGCGCCCTGGATCGACCGGCCCGACATGGCTTCGGTCGACGCACTCGCCGACGATGGCATGCGCACCGAAGGCGCCGGGCCAGCGCTCAACTGACCGGATCAACGACCGGGGCCGGAGCGCCGTGCTGACACGAGCCGGCTGACAGATCGGCCGCAATAAGGGGACGGAGGGAATTAAGCCTTACCCAGCGAGCGGTCTGAGCGCCGCGGCCGACCGTGGTGCCGTACTTGGACCGGGCGCCCCAGGGCCTTCTCGATCATCGCCTGCCCCGGCGCACGCTCTCAATTAAAGGGGACGTGGCTAATTAATTCGATCGTCGTCCGGGAGGGGTGTCAGCCCGGCTTGATTAGCCACGTCCCCTTTTCTCATTTGGCGCCAAGATCGCGCCAGTCACGATTCTGGTTAGGGCCGCTTCAAGCGACCCTTGTTGCTCGCCAAACACTCATCGGTCATCGCGGTTGCCGTCCAGGTGGGATAGGACCCCCAGCCGCAACACGTTGTAAGCGCTAGACGCCCCATCTTTTCGGGAAGTGAAGCTGACCCCGTTGGCAGTGGTCCGAGGCGGGCGGTCAGACCAAAAGCTCCGCGGGGGCGCTGGTCATCAGCTCCTCGGCGCACACGTCGTGCCAGAGCGCATACATCATTCCGAACGTCACGGCGAACGCCAGCAAGACCCATGCAACATACAACACCACGAACAATGCGATCGCCAGCCACACGCTGACAAAGTTGCCCAGCAGGGCCAGCAGCCCGCCCACCAGCGCTACCGTAACGATCAGTCCGATCGAGGCCAGCAGCATGCCCAGCAAGAACACCAGCATCGGCAATGCGTTTTTCAGGGTCCCCGTCACGCCATCGGCGATGGCGCCCAGCACACTGCGCTGCCGCAACGTGAGCTGACCCAGGCTGATCGCATACACGCCCATCATGAAGAAGCAGAGCAGCATGAATAGCGCAAGCGTGAGCCAGAAGCCGCCAGGTAGCGCACTGGGCGGTGGCTGATGGCTGGCCTGTGCGGTCAGCGCCTGCTGGTACCACTGCGCCGTGTCACCCCCGAAAGCCAGGATCACGATCGCGAACAAGGCGATGTAGATCACCAGCAGTACCAGGCCGTAGGCTATCAGCCGTGGGGCCTGACCTTGCCGATACTGGCCGAAGATGTCGCTGGCACGCGGTGGTCGTCCGCGCTCGGCGGCGTCGATCATGGTCAGATACCCGGCATAAAGCGGCACGATCAGCAGGCCGAAAAGCCAGCTGCCGACCATGAACGACGTGGTGGCGATCGGGCCGGGCTGGATCCCGGCCTTGAGCAGGTGCATTTGCACGGGCAGGGCAACCAGCGACGGCAGCAGGCACATCGCCACCAGGATCGCGGCCGCCCCCAGCAGTGGCCGCCGGTGCCTGAAGCTGATGCCGACGCCCCGTTTCAGCCAGCCAAAGCCAGCCAGTGCTCCCCTGGATCGTGGTGCCATTGCCGTGTCCCCTGTGCTCGGCGCCCCCGCGCCAAGGGGCGAGCATAGCGTCCTGGGGCTGCATGCAAAAGGGCGGTGAACACCACGCCGGGCGGACCGGGTCAGCGCCCTTGCCTGACAGCAGCGAGGGGCAGGTTCATTTTCCTTCGGCGGCGCGGGCTTTTCTGGGGAAAAAGGTGCCAGGGACAATTACTGGCGGGAACTGCGCCTTTAAGCGCCCCGGTCAGAATCCACTTTCGGAAAGCTGGCGGGTGCCGCGGCAGCGCGGGTAGGACGCGCAGCCCCAGAAGCGTTCGTTGGTGCGGCGGTTGGCTCGCAGTTGCATGACGTGGCCGCACTTCGGGCAGGGCCGTGTTGTCTCAGGCGCGACGGGGGCGCGTGCTGGCGGTGTCGGGTTGGCCGGGGCGGTCTGTACGCCGCGGACCATGTCGAGCAGAGCGCCGCCTGTGATCAGTTCAATCGGCTTTCCTGCAGCGAAGCGCTGGGCGTCGGCGGTGTAGGATCCTACGGCAATGATCTTTACCTCCGAAGCTCGGTGGTGAGCGAGCAGCCCGAACATCTCGCGGACGACCTTCACGTCCACGCGCTGGGTTTTCCAGCGTTTGCACTGCACGATCGTCAGCTTGCCATGCTTGCGGAGCACCAGGTCGATGCCGCCGTCCGCGCCACCCTGTCCGGTTTCTTCCACGGCATAGCCCTGTCGCCGGAATGCCTCGCCCACCAGCAGCTCGAACTGGCGCCAGGTCAGGGCGCGTAGGCTGTCCAGGCCCGTCTGCGTTTCGAGCAGGCGTCGCCGGCCCTTCGCGCCGATGTAGGAGGCCAGGGCTGCGACCCAACAGAAGCCGAGTACGAGCCACGCAAATGGTGCGAAGGCATCGCTGGACAGTTGTCTGGCCAGGCCGGCGATATAGATGTTCTGGCTGGCACCAAATAGCCAGCCAATGCCGTAGCGGACGCCCAGATAGCCAATGATCCCGAGCGCCAGGGGCACGGGCCACCGCATGGATGCGAGGAGCTCGAAGCCGCCTTCCTTGCGTTTTGCCATGTTCTCTTCTTCCTTGACGTGACGGTGGAGAGCCACCGCGCCGGCCGGGCGTGCGTTGCCTCATGCGCGAAGGCGAACAATGATGCCCAGGACCAATCCTGACTTTGCGCGACCGGCTCGCTCTTTACTTGCGTTCTGGCATGTTTCCTTTGTACCGCAACACCCCGATTTTTCGATGGGGCCGAAGAAATGCCAGGCGGCAAGTTGTCTGTTCAAGCCTTGAAGCAGTGCTCGCGGTGCCACCGCAAGTAGGTTGGGTGGGGTCTGAGCTCGGGCGCGTCAGGAACGGCCAGCGTTCGATCGGAACGTATCAGTTTGTCTAGGTCGTCGGGTACGCCATGGGGAGAGAGCATGATCCGATGATCATCGCTGAAGGTCATCAGGCCCCGGTCGAAGAGCCAATGCGCAGTGCCCGTAAGGGCGATGCCGTTGCGGACCGCGTCCGGCCCGTTCGCCTCGACGGAGCGTATGTGTGCCGCCTGCACCTCCGGACGTCCGCCGCCGTTGATGAGGCGCAGGCCAGTGACTGCACAGGTGTTTCGATAGGCGCTACGGACCTGGCGCCGGAATGATGCGTCGCGTACTTTCCGCGCCGTAAGCGACTCCACGATCGGTCGCACGGTGTATTCGGGCGCGTCTTCCTCGACGGCGCGAGCTTGCTCCCAAGGCTCCGGCTGCGTACTGACTCCGCGTCGCACGATGTCTTCGAATTCGCTGCGGGGAATCCCACGCACGGCACGCCCAAACGCACCCTTGTTGGTCTGGAGATCCTCTCGTTGGAGCTTGGACTCCCGGTAACCCGATGCGTCCCGAAAAGGCACAGGCTGATCGAAGTCCGCGTAGAGGGTCATTTGTGCATAGAAGTGGTCTGGCCGGGCGGGGTCCGCAACGACGTCCCTGACCCATGCCATGGCGAAGTAGGCCTGTCGACCGGTGGCGGTGTGTGGGCCGCTAGTGCGCCTTGGCTCGTAGTAGACAATCCAGTCGCCGACCGCCGCCTTGACCTGCCGCAGATAAGTCCTAGGGAAGTGGTACCGCTCTTCGATCAGGTCGTCATAGATCGAACTGTCGGAAGCAGTGAATACGGCATTTGTCATCTGGGTCCCTCGCGGTCATGCCAGGTTACCAGGCAGCGCGAACGGGCAGCCAGAGCCAATTAAAGGGAATAAAGGGGACGTGGCTAATTAAATTTCCTCCTGGGCGTGTCCGCGGTGGCCGCCCACGCGGGCGGCAGGCGGCGGGGCGTCCAAGGGTGGTTTCCACCATGCGCTGGAAGCGCTCGTCACCAAGGGCGCGTTCCTGGTTGGCGTACGCACGCAGGTGCTGCAGGTCATCGTGCGCGATGCCTGCGTCCAGCCATTGCTTGTAGGCGTGGGCGCGCTCGTTTGGTTTGCTTCCCATGGCGTGGTAGAGCGGGTGGGGCGTGATGAGCGGGTCGCGGACGCGGGCCAGGTGTGTGTGCACGCTCGACCATCGGTAGCCTTGCTCACCACTAAAGGCGACGGAGGGGATTAATCCCTCCCGGGCGACCTCCCGGCCCTGTGGCCACAAGGGCCTGTCTTCCGTGGTGGGCTTCTCGGGCGCTCTGGCCGATGGGCCGGTCGTGTGCCCGCGAAGCGGCGGGGCTTCGCTCGGAGCGCGTGGCGAGCTGGCGAGTGGGGCCTCCGGTCCGGCGAGGGCCCATGCTCCGATCCCCTCTCAGACGGGCCCTACCACGATCCGTCGAAAAGGGGACGGAGGGAATTAAGCCTCGTCCGGCGAGCGGTCTGAGCGCCGCGGCCGACCGCGGTGCCGTACTTGGACCGGGCGGCCCAGGGCCTTCTCGATCATCGCCTGGAACTTCGCATCTCCCAGCGCACGCTCTTGTTCGAGGTGCGCGCGGATGTTCGTCAGTTCGTCCTCGCCGACACCCGCACGCAACCAGGTCCGGTAGGACGCCGCGCGCGTCTTGGGATCGCGGTCCTGCGCCAGGAAGACCGGGTGAGGGTTCACCAGCCGGTCCTCTGACAAACCCAGGTTCGCGTGCACGCTTGACCAGCGGTACTGCTCGGGAAGAGCGACCATGGCCGCGCGCACCGGGTTGAGCTCGATATAGCGGTAGACGGTCATCAGGTAGCGGTCGGTATCGACCAGGCAGGATTTGAACCGCCCCTGCCAGAGCGTGCCGGATCGCCGATGGCGCTTGTTGAACGCCTGCACGTAGCACTGGCCGACGTTGCGCATCGCACGCGACAGGGCGTCCCTATCCACGGGCGTCAGCAGCAGATGCACATGGTTGCCCATGAAGACGTAGGCGTGCACGTCGATATGATGCTCGGTCATCGCCTCGCACAGAAGCGCGTTGAAGTGGCGGCGATCGAGGGCGTCGAGAAAGATCGCCCCGCGATTGACGCCGCGCTGGGTGACATGCAGGGGAGCACCTGCAAGTTGGAGGCGCGGCAGTCGTGGCATGCACGCAGGCGTGCTGATAGGCCAATGCCCGCGCAGCCGGTGGAGCGAGACGGCTGCGGTAGGGTTCCGCCTGAGGGCGGGTCTGTTAATTCCCTCCGTCCCTTTTAGAGTCCTTTTAGAGGCTGTGCGTCACAAGGAGTCAGTCCGTTTTACCGGAACATCTTGGCAGTCGCCATCGTGAAACAGGGGGACAAGCCGGCCGCACTGGGCAGGCTGGTGTTGCACTCCGCTTCGCACTCCATTGCGTGCGCCACTTCACGGTTTCGCGCCGCGAGCGGGTCAAATGACCGGAATCTTACGAGCCGTTGATGGGACGTGGGCATTTCGCAACGTATCCAAGGACGCTCGGGGTGGCCAAAGCAAAGGGAGAAGTCAATGAACTGCAAGACGATACCTGCATTTGCGGCAGCACTGATCGGGCTGGGAGCCCTCGTACATGTCACACCGGCCGTCGCATCTCCGCCGTGCGAAACCTGCGATTACTGGTACCAGGAGTGCCAGGCTGACCCCAACTCGACGGCGTGCGATAGGGCTTCGATGTGCCACTTCTGTCCGCCACCCGTCGGCGCCACTGGCGCCCCGCCGGCCAAACACGTTGAGCACAAGCTGTCCGCGCTCGCCCGCAAAGAGAGCATGACGGTAGTTTCGCCAGCGCCGTAACCGCGACGGCGCGCACAACGGGTCAAAACCCGGGTCAGAGTGCACTTTCCTGTGGGGCTGGCGCCGATAGCGAGGCACGGGGAGGTCGCTAGGATCTGCATGGCAGTCCGATTTCCGGGGCATTCAACCGACTATGCCGAACCTTTCGGCGAACTCGCTAAAACGGGGTACAAAAAAGGGGTCAGGTTTAACCTGACCCCTTTGCTGGCCAGCAACCATGCGCGCTGACCCGGCCTGGCTAGCGGTTTATCTGCGCGTCCGACGGGAGACCGCTGTTGTAGATGGGCTGGTCCGCCGGGATGGTCAGCGTGGCCCCCGTGGCAAAAGCGCAACTGGTGTCGACGGAGCACTGCCCCTGGTTGATCCAGGAGACCGCGGTTGTGCCGTCTGACCAGAGCATGTCCGACCTTCCATCGCCGTTGTAATCGGAGCCGGCAACGAGGGAGTAACCGGCCAGGTCGCTCGGGACGCTGAATGATTCCATTTTTGCGATGGCTGCTCCGTCCAGCAGCCAGTAACCCCACTGCTGGCCGTCACTGGTCGTCCAGAGCAGATCGTCACTACCGTCGCCGTCCAGGTCGCCACGACCGCTGATGTTCCATCCGGCCGGATACGTGGTCACGTATTTGCTCGAGAACTCCCTGCCGTTGCCAAGCCAGGCATACAGGTCGCGCTTTGCGCTGGTCCACATCAGATCGAGTTTCCCGTTGCCGTCGAAATCACCCATGGCGGCGATGTGGTATCCCGACGCAATGTTGATGACCCGCCATGCGGTGCGCTGATTGCCGTCCATCAGCCAATAGGCGAATTGATGCGCCTGGCTGTTCTGCCAAATCAGGTCATCCTTTCCATCGCCGTCGACGTCGCCCGCGCCTTCGGGGGTCCAGCCGGCAGGGTAGCTCCCCACAAACTTGGACTGGAATCCGTTGACGCCTCCGAGCCAGGTATAGAGGTCGTGTTTTGCGCTCGACCAGACGATGTCAGCGATGCCGTCGCCGTTGAAGTCTCCTACGGCAACCGGATAGTAGCCATCGGCGATCTTGACGGACCGGTCGATCTGGCTGGTGGTGCCGATGCTGACCGTGCCGGCGCCGCTGGCGATGAGAGCGGACTTGCCTGAACCGAACACGTCGTCCTGGATCGGAACGACCAGCTTGAACACAGCGCCCGTCCAGTTGGGCCCGCTATCGACCACCCCGTAGAACGTCCTCGGCCCGGCCTGCACGAGCGAGCGGGCGTTGGCGCCCTCAGCCTGGTACCCGCCGAAGGTGTGCAGCACCGTATAAGCGCCGGACGGGCTGATCCGGAACAGCGTCCCGTTGTCGGTTTGCTGATCGCCGCCCAGCCGTGTCACGCCATAGACATTACCGTCCGAGCCGGCAGCCAGCGAGCCGGGAAAGAAGCCTTGGAAGCTCGCGTTGTCGAAGCTGCTGAAGCGGTGCAGCACTGACAAGTTACCCTGTGCATCGACCCGGAAGACGGTGCCGTCGCCATCGCCCGCCCCACCGCCGGCGAGTGCGGAGCCGTAGAGGTTGCCCTCGCTGTCGCTGATCAGTTCGTCAACCATCTGGCCTTCGGTCTCCCGATCCAGCACGTCGAATGACGCTGCCCGTGCCATCACTGGTCACCTTGTAGATCACATCACCGGTGGACGTGGCACCCCCGGCATCCGGTAGCACCACGCCGTTGGGCAAGGTGACATACATGCTGTCATCCGCGCCAAGCGTGAACGTGGTCGGCGCAAAGCTGTGGAAGCTGAAGACGGTGTCCACCGAGCCAGATTGCGTGACACTGAACAGGTCGGCGGTGCTGGTGGTGGTGCCGTTGGACCAGCTTCCACCGGTGGCGAGTCCATAGAAATTACCATCGACACCAACCGCTACGCTTAGCGGGCTGGTCGGCTCGCCGTTGGCCTGGGCGAACGTATGGAGCTTGGTGTAGGCGCCGGTTGCCCCCGATTGCACAAACAGGACGCCGCCTAGGTTGGTAACGCCGACAAATCGCCCGTCCAGCAACATGGCCAGAGGGGAAAACTGGTTGTATGGGGGCTCAGGCGGCGTGATCCAGCCCAGGCCGCTAGCCTGGTCACCCCCAAAGTCGTCCTCGCTGTCCAAAATGCCGTTGGGTCTGATGGCGAAAACGCCGCCCCGCCCGTAATAGCCGCCACCGGTCGCCATTCCATAGACGTAGCCGTCTTGGCCGATGATGATGGCCTGAGGCTGGTTCATTTGCGCGCCGCTGTTTGCCGGCGGAAATGTCGAGAACAGCGTGTAGTGCGGTGCGGCCGCCACGGCTGAACCGGTTGCTGCCAGCAAGCCCAACATCGCCACGACGGGGCGCGACGAACGACACATCTTCGGCCCGAATAGGCCGCCAAATTCTGATTGCACCATGTTTCCCCTGTTGGCACGCCCTGTGCCGGAGATGAGCCCGCCCATCCTAACCGATCAAACCGGGCGCACGGAGTTCGGGGGCGGCGCTCACCCAAGGCATCTTTAGTAGTCGGCCGATAAGGGGGACGTGGTAATTGAATTTCGTCCGGGTGTTTGCCCGCGGTGGCCGCACACGCGGGCGGCAGGCGGCGGGGCGTCCAAGGGTGCGTTTCCACCATGCGCTGGAAGCGCTCGTCACCAAGGGCGCGTTCCTGGTTGGCGAACACACGCAGGTGCTGCAGGTCATCGTGCGCGATGCCTGCGTCCAGCCATTGCTTGTAGGCGTGGGCGCGCTCGTTTCGTTTGCTTCCATGGCGAGGTAGAGCGGGTGGGGCGTGATGAGCGGGTCGCGGGCGCGGGCCAGGTGTTTGTGCACGCTCGACCATCGGTCAGTCTTGCAGACTAACTGCAACTAACCCCGTCTGGAGCCCCTTTCTGACGCAGGTTGGGGTGGTGGCTGACAGACGAACGGGGGCGGGCAGGGCACGCTGGGGTTTTCGTGGAGAGCCCTATGCCTCGGCCGCCTCGCCCGGATCTGGCCGGTATTCCCCAGCAGTCGTGCACCGGGGGAACGACCGGCAGGCGTGTTTTTCGAAGAGAGCGATTACCGGACGTTCCTGACGGGGTTGCGGCAGGCGGCGCTGCGCTATGGCTGCGCGGTCCATGCGTACGTGTTGATGACCAACCACGTGCACCTGCTGGTGACGCCCGGGGCGCTTGGCGGCGTGTCCCGAATGATGCAGTGGCTTGGGCGCCATTACGTGGGATACGTGAACACGCGCTACGGGCGCACGGGCACGCCGTGGGAAGGGAGGTACAAGTCCTGCCTGGTGGATACCGACCGCTACCTTCTGGCCTGCTACTGCTACATCGAACTCAACCCCGTGCGTGCGGCGATGGTGGCGACGCCGGACGCTTATCGCTGGTCCAGCTACCACGCTAATGCCGATGGTGCAGGCGATCCGGTCATCATTCCCCACAGGGAGTACCTGGGTCTTGGGAGTGACCCGGCCTCGAGATGGCAGGCGTATAAGCGCCTGTTCGATGAGATCCTGACGCCCGAGCGGGTCGAGGAAATTCGGACCTACCTGCAGCAACAGCGCGCACTGGGGTCACAGCGCTTCCAGCAGCAGGTGGAGGCGATGCTTGGGCGGTGCGCTCAAGTCAGGCCAGCGCACAGGCCCGTTGTCTAGAAGAAGGGGCTCTGACCTGGTTCGGCCGGTCCTGCCCATCAAACCCCTGATCAGCTTGCGCTGTCGGCTAGCTGGCGGGTCCCGCGGCAGCCCGGATAAGAGATGCAGCCCCAGAAGCGTTCGTTCGTGCGGCGATTGGCGCGTTGCTGCATTTCCTTCCCGCATTTCGGGCAAGGCGGAGCGGTGTCGGGCGCGGTGAACGGGCGTGCCTGGCGTGGCTGGCTGGCGGGAGCGGTCTGCACGCCGCGGACCATGTCCAGCAACGCCGCGCCTGTGATCAGTTCGATGGGCTTGCCTGCGGCAAACCGTCTTGCGTCGGCGGTGTAGTCGCCTACTGCGATGATCTTTACGGCCGACGCATGGTGGTGGGCGAGGAGTCCATACATCTCGCGGACGACCTTCACGTCGATGCGCTGGGTCTTCCATCGCTTGCACTGCACGATCGTCAGCTTGCCGTCCCTGCGAAGCACCAGGTCGATGCCGCCGTCGGCGCCTCCCAAACCAGTCTCCTGCACGACATAGCCCTGCCGCCGGAATGCCTCACCCACCAGCAGCTCGAACTGGCGCCAACTCAGCGAGCACAGGCTGTCGAGCCCCGTTCGGGTTTCCAGCAGGCGCTTTCGACCACGTCGACCGATGTAGGAGGCGAAGGCGGCCACCCAGCAGAGGCCGAGCAACAGCCACGCCAAGGGTGCAAACGCGCCGCTGGACAGTTGCCTGCCCAGGCCAGAGAGATAGATGTTCTGACTGGCACCGAGAACCCAGCCCAGGCCGTGGCGCATGCCAAACCAGGCGATGATCCCGAGCACGAAGGGGATGGGCCAGGGCATCGCTGCGAGTAGATCGAAGCCGCTTTCCTTGCGTCTTGGCATGGTTTTTTCTCTTTCTTGAGTAGATCGAACAGGGATAGTGCGCCGGGCACAGCGCCCACTATTTCTCGGTGGCCAGGTTGCTGGCTTTGCGGGTCTAGCCACCCACCCGTGCCAGGAACGTGGTCGGTTCCAGTGACCAGGAGGCTTCAATCGCGCCTGGCACGGAAAACAGCCGGGGGCGGTCCCGGAACCCAAACACCCGATAGAGTTGGTAGCGCTCCGCGTCGGCGTTCGAGCGCGCCAGCTCATTGCGGCTGACGTAGAACGGCGTGAGCTCACCGAAGCCGGTGGTCTTGACTTCGATCAGTCGCTCCCTCCCGTCTTCTTCGAACGACAGCACGTCGAAGCCCAATCCGTCGCCCTGGGTGGCGGCGACGTGTTCGACGCGTTCACTGAGCGCCTTCTTGCCGGCGGAGTGAAGCCGGCGGACTTCCAGCTCCAGCACGAACAGCTCGCCGGCTCGCCCCAGTGATCGGTTGCGTGATTCCTGGGCGAGGTAGTCCCGCTTGGCCGCTGAGAAGCGGGGTGCGTAGGTCGCCGGGGCCTCACGAACGCGTGAGGTTCTGGGCATGGATACCCAGACGGACCCACCGATAGCGGAAGCTACGGCTGCGGCCGGGCGCAGCACGGCTGCCTGGGCGGCATCTTGAAGGTCGGCATGGGCTTGCGCTTGCGCTTCAACGACATCCTGCAACATGCCCTGATAGTTACCGCGTGGCTTGTAGCCGTTGATGTAGGGATAGCCCAGGGCCAGCATCACCGCACTGATGTTGCAGTGCTTGAACTCTATGGACTGCCTGTTGCGGCCTTCCAGCTTCTGCATCAAGCCCTTGGCGTGCTCGGTCTTGCTGTATCGCTGGCCGTTCAACTCCAACGTCAGCATCGAGAGGTAGTCGGCCACACAGGCCTCGACCTCCAGGCTTGACCAGTGACCTCCGTGTGCCATGCAACACCCCCTGTCCTACGTGGGGCAAGCGTAGCCAAAACCTCGGCCAGAGTGCAGCACTTCCCTGACAGAATTCGGCTCTTTGACCTTAGCCTTGTGATCATGAGGACAGCGCTGCCGTGATCGGTGTGTCTGTGGTGAAAGAAGAATGCTGTCTTAGCGATCGTTCGCTGCGGGCTGCAACGGGAGAGGAAGGAGCTCTGACCCGGTTAGGCGGTTAGCCGCAGCTTGGCCGTCGTGCGGGCCCCGCGACCATCGGTCGACCTCGACAAAAAGCCGAAAAGTCCAGTCTGACCCGGGTTGGGTTTCTTTCGGACCCGCGTTTCGCGTCCGTGGAGCCTTCCCCGGGGTGCCCGCCACGCCCTTTCGATGTGCGCTACCATCCCCGGAAGTCACGCGTCGTCCGGCTCCGTCGCTACCACACCATGTAGCTGGCGTCCGTCCCGAGCCGAGACTCGTGTGACTGCCCAACATGGAGGTATGTCATGCGTCACCATCCTCATGTTCGCGCGCGTCGTCTTGTCCACGCGCTGACTCTCGTCGCCATCATTGCCGCCGGTGCCTGGCCGTCCGCCAGGGCGTCTACGCCATCGGGTCGCCCGGGCGATGCGCGGAGTGCCCCGGACCTCATTCTCTTCGACGGCAAGGCATTTACGGCCGACCCGGGCAAGCCCTGGGCAAAGGCGGTTGCCATTCACGGCAACCGGATCGAAGCGGTCGGCAGCGACCAGGCGATCGAGGCCCTGGCCGGGCCGACCACCCGGCGGATCGATCTGCATGGGCGCGTGGTGTTGCCGGGACTGACCGACGCGCATGTGCACCCGGCCCCCGATCTGGACAGCCTCCTCTTGCGCATGCCTCGCGACGCCGGGCTCGATCCCTCGGTAGATGCCGTCGAAGGCGCGCTCGCGCAGGCCGTGAAGCAGGCGGCCGACGGCCGCCTGATCGAAGGCGTGATCGGTCCGACGGTGCTGCAAGACGCCTCGGTGGACCGTGCCTGGCTCGATCGGCGGGCCCCGCACAATCCGGTGCTCTTGTGGGGTTTCACCGGTCACGGGTTGATCGCCAACTCCGCGGCGCTGCGCTATGTGGGGATCGCACCGCATGCCGCGAACCCGCCGGGTGGCTGGTACGGGCGGGTCGGCCATACCCAACGCCTGAATGGGCGGATATACGAATACGCCATCTGGAAGGTCGACCACGCGTTGTTCGCGAAGCTTCCGACCTCCGCCCTGGCAGCGGCCTACCGGAAGTTTGCGGAGGAACGCGCCGCCTGGGGCGTCACCACCGTGCAGACGATGGGTACGGACGTGCCGGTCGATCGGCTGGTTGCCGCATTGGACCAGGCCGGTCCACCCATCCGCTTCGAGATCTATCGCCGCTACCTGCCGGTCCACGACGTGGCCGAAGCGTGGGCGCATCCTCTACCCACGCCGCGCTCGCCCCGGGTCAAGGTGGTCGGCAGCAAATGGATTCTCGACGGCACGCCGGTCGAGTGGGGTGCGTACATGCGCCAGCCGTATGCCGACCGCCCGGGAGAGCGCGGCAGGCTCGACTGGTCGCCCGGCGATATTCGCCAGATCCTGGCGCATGCGCTGGCCTCGGGCGAGCCGGTGGCGCTGCACATGACGGGCGATGGTACGGCAGCGGTGGTGTTCGCGCAGATGCACGCACTGGCGCCGGACAACGTGTGGCGTGAGAAGCGCCTGGTGCGGATCGAGCATGGCGACGGACTGGCCCCCGACCTGTTGAAGGAGGCGGTGGCGCTTGGCGCCGTGCTCACCCAGAACCCCACCCACTTCGCCGACCCGGCGATGCTACGGGCGCGCTTCGGTGCCGACCGCATGAAGCAGATGCAGCCGCTCGCGTCGGCCCTGCGGGCGGGGATGCACCTGGCGTTGGGCTCGGACCAGAACATGGGGCCGGCGGCGAATCCCTGGCTCAACATCATGCTGGCGGTCATCGATCCGGCGCATCCCGGCGAAGCCCTGACCCGTGAGCAGGCGATCGAGGCCTACACCGCGGGCGGCGCGTATGTCAGCGGCGAGGAAGACCAGCGCGGAAAGCTCGCGCCGGGCATGCTGGCGGACGTGGCCGTGCTGTCGGCCGATCCCTTCACCATCCCCCTCCACCAGCTGCCGGGCGTCAAGAGCGTCCTGACCCTGGTGGGCGGCAAGGTCGTCCACGATGGCGGACTGCTTCACGGGCAATGAGCCCCGCCGGTGGCTTAGCTCGCCGCATCTTCGGTGATGCGCGCAAACTAACCGGGTCAGAACCCCTTACTGACGCAGGTTGAAGAAGGGGTTCTGACCCGGTTAGCCGATCGCCACTTCGGCGAGAGCCGGCACGAGCTGCCCGGATGGTGGGCGCTTGCCAGCCAGGTATGACGGTTTGCGTTATATAACGGGTCGCGTTATGGTTCGCTTGTGATCCGGAACTTTGCCGACAGGGAAGCGGAGAAGATCTGGGGCGGCACGCCATCCCGGCGGCTGCCTGGAGACATCCAGTCGATCGCTCGCCGCAAGCTGCGCATGCTCAATAACGCGGTCGACCTGGGCGACTTGCGCATTCCCCCGGCAAACCGCCTGGAAGCGCTCAAGCGCGGTCGCAAGGGGCAGCACAGCATCCGGATCAACGATCAATGGCGCATATGCTTCCGCTGGAAGGATGGCGACGCCTACGACGTGGAGATCGTCGATTACCACTAGATGCCTGGATTCGACCATGAAGACCTTGCCCAACATCCATCCCGGCGAAGTGCTGCTCGAGGAGTTCCTGCTGCCGATGGGCATAAGCCAGAACGCCCTCGCACGGGCCGCCGGCGTGCCGCCCCGCCGCATCAACGAGATCGTGCTCGGCAAGCGCGGCATCAGTGCGGACACGGCCGTGCGCCTGGCCGCGGCACTGGGCACCAGCGAGCGCTTCTGGCTCGGCCTGCAGGCGGACTACGACCTCGAAGAAGCCCATCGCGCGCTCGGTAAGGCCGTTGAGCGGATCACATGCATTGCCGCGCAAAAGCCAAAAGCGGTGTCAGGTTCACTTACCGGGCGGGCGCGAGCCGGGTGCTCCGGCTTGTCAATCTGAGCTGATAGGCTGGCGCGCTGGTTGCGGTAGGGTTCGGGCAAATGGCGCTGAGTGAGTTCGAGATCCGGCGGGCGGAGAAGCTTGTCGGGGCGTTCGTGGAGCGTCGCCGGCCTCCAGTGTACGTCCGGCCAAAACTGGACTTCGCTTTTCGGATCGAAGGGCAGAGCGTGGTGCTGTTCGAGGTCCGGCCACGCTGGCGCGGAGAGCCGGTCGAGATGATGGAGCAGCCTTGCGCCAAGGCGACGTACGTCAAGGCGCGTGGCATCTGGCGCATCTACTGGATGCGCGCGGATCTGAAGTGGCATGCCTATCCGCCTTGCCCGGAGACGCGCGATCTGGAGATCTTCCTGCGTCTGGTCGATGAGGACGCGCACCATTGCTTTTTTGGCTAGCGATGCGGCCTGCGGTGCGCAGCCTGAGCCCGCCTGCGGCCACTTTATCGGTTGCGTAGGGGCCGATGGGCGCGGCTCAACGAACCGGGGCAACTAACCCAACAACCAACTAACCGGGTCAGCGTCCCTTCCTGACACGGTCTGGGGCGGATGCTGACAGGCGGGCGGAGGCGGGTGGGGCAGCCCCTGGGGTTTTTGAAGGTAACCGCATGCCTCGGCAGCCTCGTCCAGATCTTGCCGGTTTCCCGCAGCATGCCGTGCAGCGCGGGGATGGCCGGCAACAACGGAGTCAAAGCCCCTCTCCCGGAAAAAGGGGCTCTGACCGCTCTGACCAGGTTAGTCCGACCCGGTTGGCCCAGGCCGACGTCGCCCCTCAGGAGTTGGTTTTTCCGCTGTTCTCGATGCGCTCGACCATCGCCTTGTGCTCCTTCAGGACCGGGAGCATCTCGCGGGCGTACTGGACGAGCTCCGGGTGGTCGTCGGAGGAGTCGAAGCCTTCGAACAGGGTTAGCGCTTCACGATGCGCCAGCGCCTGCTGATCCAGGTAGATGCTGTCGAATTCTTCGTCGGTGGCTTCGCGGAGGTGGTCGACCATGGATTGCCGATGCGCGTCCAGGTCGCCTTGCACGTCATCCAGCAGTTGCTCATCGCCATGGCGTTCCAGCGCAGCCATCAGGCGGGCCGTACTGTCGGTATGATCGCGGATCATGCGCTCGGCGAGCTGCTTCACTTCCGGCGAGCGTGCGCGTTGCTGCGCGATGCGGGCTGCTTCGATCTCGTAGACATCCCCGCGGCTGGCGTTGGCGACGAACGCGCTATCGGAGTTCGAGCCAAGGCTCGCCTTGACCGTGCCGACCATCCCGCCGACGGCGTCCATCGCCTTGCCCGCGGCGCCCACGCCCTCATGCTGTTGTCCCCGGTGCTCGGTCATAACGTTGTCTCCGTTGGAGTGGAAGAGAATCTCGGTCCGAGCCCCGGCGGCTTGCCCGCGCGCCTCGCTCAGCCCGGAAACTGAACCCTACGGGCGCGCGGGTTAGTCAGGGGTCGAAGGCCGGTGAAACCCGGCGCAGGTGGGCGTAGCGCGATCTTCACCTCCGAAGCCTGGTGGTGAGCGAGCAGGCCGAACATCTCGCGGACGACCTTCACGTCCACGCGCTGGGTTTTCCAGAGTTTGCACTGCACGATCGTCAGCTGGCCCTCCTTGCGGAGCACCAGGTCGATGCCGCCGTCCGCAGTGACCCGGGTTTTCAGGTTTTCCGTTTTCCGGTTGTCTCCCGTGCGGAGCCTATGAAATACTTTCGATGGGGGATTTTTCTTGAACGCGATCATGCCGTTCCCGTCTAGGGCGCGGACGCGTTCCCTCGCGCGACGAATGGCCGGACAGTCCTCCGCGCCTGTTTAACCACCCGAAACGAGAGAGAACGATGTTCGAGAAACAGCATGGAACGCGGTTGTGCGTCGTGGCGTCTGCAATATTGGTGGCGCTTGGGATGTCAGGTTGTGGTGGGGGTGGTAACACGAGAGCTGCGTCGCCTTCGCCAGCGGGAGCCGGTAGCGGAGGTACGTCAGGCAATGTCGTGGTCCCGGAAGGGACGACCTTCAAGCTGCAGGGTGGGCAGTCGATCACGCGGCCAGTGGTTCTCGAAACGAATGCCGTGCTCGACAATGCCGGGCATATCGCCGTCTCTACGGGTACTGCGGTGGAAGCGAAAAACTCCTCGACTGGGGGCAGTGCTGTCCTCAATCACGATGGAGGCTCCATTCAAGGCGCTGACCGTGGCCTGCTGTTTCATGCTCCAGGAGTAGTCAAGAATAGCAGTGGCGGCGTCATCACTGGTGGCAGCGTCGGCATAGAAATGGCCGATGGCGGGTTGATCAGTAACAGTGGCGCCGGCAGTGCCATTCGATCTTCCGGCATAGCCATCCGGATCACCGGCGCAAAAGGCACCATTGGCAATGCAGATGGTGCGACCATTTCCGGGGGGAGGACCGCGATTTATCTGGAGCACGGCGGCAGCGTGGTCAACGGTGCCGGTTCAATTATCCAGGCCACGGGAAGCGCCGGCAGCGACTGTGGGCAGGGGAGCGGCTGCGGCATCTTCGTCGCGTCGAACAGCACGGACCCCAACGGTGCAGAGGCGCTAGAGCTGACCAATGAGGGCACGATCATCGGCAGCGTGCTGTTGAATCTGCCAGCCTATAACCAAGTCAACCTCTTGGCTGGCAGCTCCATTCACGGCGACCTCGGAATTGGAAACGGAACGCTCACCCTCGGCGGTGGTGATGGGACCTCACAACTGTATTCGCAGGCCGTGACCGGCACGACCGAGTTTACTGGCCTGTTCTCGAAGATTGGCGGTGGCACTTGGGTCATTGACAACGACGACATTGATGCGGGCTATATCGTTGTTGACGGCGGCACGTTAAAGCTCGGCACCGGCGGGACCGTCGGATCGGTCGGGCAAGGCGATGTCGATATCCGGCACGGCGAGCTGGTGTTTGATCGCAGCGACGATGTGGTGTTAGACGCCAACATCCGCGGCGGGGAGTCAGACGCGAACGATGGAACCTTGGTGCAGGCTGGCACCGGGACCCTGACGGTCTTGATGGCCAACGAGATCAATCCGAGCAACATTGCGATCCGAAGCGGCACCCTGCAGATCGATAACACCGGGGACATGCCGATCGACGAGGTCGCCAACATTTATTTCAGTCCGAATATCGCGGACGACGGGTTGCTGGCGTTCAACAGCAACCTGAAAATTCGCTATGGCGGCACGATCTCCGGGTCGGGCGGGCTGCTCGTGGACGGGTCGGGTGAGCTCACCCTGCAGGGGTCGAACTCCTATACAGGTGGCACCACGATCAACCGTGGGGTCCTGCGGGTCGGAACGGGTGGCACCACCGGTTCGATCATCGGTGACGTGTCAGACAACGCTGCACTGGCGTTCAATCGCAGCGATGAGGTGATTTTTTCAGGACTCATCAGTGGTAGCGGCAGCCTTGAGCAGCGTGGTGCGGGAACGTTGATCCTGACCGGTCGAAAATACCTACCTGGGCGGTACGATAATCGATAGCCTGCCGACCGCTTGGGGGACGTTGCAGCTCGGCAACGGGGGGACGGCTGGGTCAATTGCCGGCGACGTACTGGACAATGGCGTGCTGGTATTCGACCGCAGCGACGATATCACCTTCGGCGGACTCATCAGTGGCTACGGGCGGGTCGTCAAACGGGGCGCAGGCGCATTGGTGCTTACGGGGGTCAACAGCTATACCGGCGGAACTTCGGTCGAACAGGGCGTTCTCGAAGTATTGCCGGGTACCAGCCTGGGGACAGGCATGATCGGCGTTGGCAGCACATCGGGCGAAGTTACCGGGCAGTTGCTCAAGGTAGACAGCGGTGTGCAACTGCCGAACGCCGTATTCTTGTACACCGGCGCCACGCTGGATAACGCAGGTGCGATTCCCGGCCAAGTTGGTTTTGAAAGCGTTGGTTCGAGCGCATCCAGCGACGTCACCATCGTGAATCGGGACCTTGCAAGTATCGAGGGCGATTCGACCGCCATTCTGCTTCAGGGTGGCGGGACCATAAGCAACGGCAACGGTAGCCTCATCAAGGGTGGGGGCGTGAGCATCGTTTCCAAGGGCGGCCCCACCTCAATTGACAATGACGGCGGGAGCATCATTGGTGAGGGCGGTTCGGCGATCATCCTTAACGGCACTGCCGCAGCAGTTACCAATATTCATGGCGGAACGATCCAGGGAGTCGCCGCGGGCGTCGTGCTCAGTCATCAGGGCACTGTTTTGAATGGAGCCGGAAGCAGCATTTCCGCCTCCGCTTACAACGCCAGAGCAATTTCGATGTTTGATGGGGGCACGATAACCAACGACGGTGGAACCCTTACCGCGCCCGGCGCGGCGATAACGATCTACAGCGGCGCCGGCATCATCGATAACCAGGGTGGAGGCAGCATTATCGGCGACGTGGAAATGGACGCGAGCGCGACCAACAAAGTGACGCTGGAGGCCGGTAGTTCCATACACGGAAACTTGTCTATTGGTTCAAACGTGGACTCGGCTTTGGTGCTCAGCGGAGATAACGGGCTACCTCAGTCCTATTCGGATGCCGTTTCAGGTACCACTACGTTCGCGAGCATCCTTTCAAAAGAAGGGGCGGGTACCTGGATTCTTGACACGGGGGACCTGTCTGGCGTTACCGAAACGGATATCAATCATGGCACATTGCGTTCGACGGGCTTGCTCGCCGGGCTGGTCAACGTGGCCGAACAAGGGACGCTCGATGGCGTGCCGGGCGTGGTTGGGACCTTGTCCAATGCCGGCAGGGTCACCGTTCACGACGGCGACTCCACGGTTGGCGGCAATTATCTCCAGGCATCTACCGGCACGTTAGCCGTCAGCCTGGGCAGCAAACTTGACGTGGCCGGCGCGGCTGCGTTGAGCGGTGGCACCCTTGAGGTGACCGGCGCCGACAGCGGTTACGTAAGCAATACCCACACCGATGTGCTCACCGCGTCCGGCGGCGTGACCGGCACCTTCGATCAGTTGGTGAAGGACAGCGGAGTTGTGTTCACCGCAACAACCATCAATTACGACGCCAACAGCGTGTGGCTGGATACCACCGGCCTGGATGTGACCACGGCGGCGGCCGGCAAAGGCGTGAGCTATACCCCGGCATCCATGGGCAGCGCCGTGCGTGTGCAGGGCGCGTTCAATCAACTGGACGACAAGATCGCCAGCAGCAATCTGGCTGGGGTATCGGGCGAGTTCCTCAAGGCTGCAGGGGAATTCCAGCAGGCACCGACGCTGCTCGCCGCGCAGGCATCGCTGCAGAGTCTGTCCGGCCAATTGCATGCAGCGAGCGCGGCGATGACCTTCCAGGCCATCGATGCGTCCGATCGCCTGCTGTCCGATCGTCTGGACAGCCTGCTTGACCGTGGCGCCGCCGCTGGCGTGTGGACGCACGATCTGCGCATCGGTGGCGACATGGCGCGTCCGGGCTATGGCGGCGTCGGCTTCCAGCAAGATGGCTGGCTGGTCGGCAGCGACCGCAAGATGGGCCAATCGGGCATGGCGGGCTTCGCGTTCGGGCAAAGCCGGGGCCAGCAGCAACTGGATCGCAGCTTCGACCACCAGCGAAGCCGCAGCACGGAGGCGACCTTGTACACAGGCTGGCTCGATGGCAACCGCTACGTGCTGGGTCGCGCCGGCTTTGGCCGTTTCCAGCAGGACGTGAGCCGACAGATCCTGCTGGGCTATCGCACGCACGGCGTGTCGACCCAGTACAACGGCAGCTACGGTGTCGCTTACGGGGAGAGCGGCCTGCATTTTGGCCAGCCTCGCGGTCATGTGACCCCGTTCGTCAACCTGCAGTACGCCCGCATCGGGCGCGACGGCTTCGCCGAGCAGGGTGCCGGTGGATTCGGGCTGCGCAGCAATCCGCAGGGCCTGGACCGCTGGCAGGCCGGCGTCGGCGTGCGCGCCGGCGGTCGCTGGGACTTCAGCGGCGGTCGCACTGTGGACTTCAGCGCGCATGCGCAGTGGCAACGCACCCTGGCATCCAGTGGCGATGTGTTCAACGCCAGCCTGGTCGGACTGGAGCAGTGGCAGCCCTTGGTCGGCATCGGCCTGTCGCGCTACAGCGGTGTGCTTGGCCTGAATCTGGACGCCGCGCTGTCGGCTCATACAACACTGCAGTTCGGATACGACTACGAGATGGGTCAGCGCGGCACCGCGCAGGCGCTGTCCACCCGGATGAACGTGGCGTTCTGAAGACCGTCGGACCGAGTGGCGACGGGCAGCCAACCTGGCGCCGTCGCCACTCGCTGGCGCTATCAAGCAAAAATGCCCGTGAAGCAAAGGTGCCAGGGACGGCAGCTGACCGGGTCAGCCAACCGGATCAGAGTCCCTTTCTGGAGCGCCTTTCTGACACGGGTTATGGCAGTGCGTGGCAGACCAGCGTTGGCGGGCAGGGCATGCTTCGACGCGCCGGGGCGGCCCCTGCTATGTAGGCCGGACCTGGCGCTCGATCTCGACCATGACTTCGTTTCGGCGCATGAACCACAGGGTCCATGGCGGGTTGTATTGGGCCAGCGTGAGCGGGCCGGTGGCGTGCAGGCCCTGAGGGCGGGTCTGTTGATTCCCTCCGTCCCTTAAAGGCCGAATCGCCCCTTCTTCCGCGTCATCGCCTGTGCATCACTGACCGCCTGGATCCGCGGCGATGCCAGTTCCTCGGCCAGGTAGCGGGCATTCGCGCCGCCGAGCCACACGGGCACGCGCGGCGCCAGGGCGGCATCGAGTTGACGCAGTTCGTCCAGCGCCAGGCGGGCCTGCTGCGGGTCCACCGAGCTCAGCGCGATGCCGGACACGCCCAGCTTCTCCGCGACGCGCGCGATCTCCGCAGCGGGCAATTCGGTGCCCAGGTAAAGCACGGGCATGCCCGCCTCGTACGCCTGCAGGGCCGCGCCGATCAGCCCCAGCTCGTGGGGCTCGCCGGGCAGGGTGGCAAACAGCACCCGCGGTCGTTGTTCGTGGCGGGGCGGATTGAGTACCGCGAGCAGGCGCATCCGCAGGAGGCTGCTGACCAGCCGCTCCTGCGCGATCGCGAGCCGCCCGTCGGCCCAGCGCAGCCCCACCTCTTGCAGCAGGGGCATGACCACGCGGTTCATCAGCACCGGCACTGGCAGCGTGGCGATCGCCACCGACAGGTCGCGGTCGAAGACGTCGACGCGGTACTCGGCGATCGCATCGAGCATCCGTGACGGCAGCGTCTCGACGCCGCCGTAGGCTGCCTGGCGACCATCGTCCAGCAGGCGATCGAGTGCGTCGTCATCCAGCGCGGCAAGGTCGCGGATCGGATGGCCGCGGCCGGTCAGGCGGTGCAGGCGCGAAAGCCGCTCGATCATCGCCGGGTCGTACAACCGCCGGCCCTGAGCATCACGGAGCGGCTGGATAGCGCCATGGCGGCGCTCCCAGGCGCGCAGGGTTTCCGTGCTCAGCCCGGAGAGTTCGGCGGCAGCCTTGATCGGATACATGGCTGCACTGTACATGGTATGTACAAGGCAAAGTTGTACATACACGTAACAGCAGGGGGCGGACACTCTGCATCACACCCCGCTCCCTTCCGCCTGGAGAATTCCATGTCATTCCGCATACGCCCCATCCGCCTGTCCATGCTGGCAGCCGCCCTTGTCCTTTCCTTCGCGACTCCACTCGCGTTCGCAGCGCCCTCCGGTATTGGCAGTGCCGGCGAGCGCGGCGTCGTGTCCACCCAGGCTCGCGCCGATATCGTCGATACCGCCGTGAGCGCCGGCCAGTTCAAGACGCTTGCCGCGGCGCTGCAGGCGGCCGGGCTGGTCGACACGCTGAAGAGCAAGGGCCCGTTCACGGTATTCGCTCCCACCGATGCCGCCTTCGCCGCGCTGCCGCCCGGCACCCTCGACAGCCTGCTCAAGCCCGAGAACCGCCAGAAGCTGATCGCGATCCTCACCTACCACGTCGTTCCCGGCCGCGTGACCGCCGCCCAGGTCACCGGGATGGAGTCCGCCAAGACCGTGCAAGGCGGGGCGCTGGCGATCCGCACGTCCGGCGGGGCGGTGACGGTCGACGATGCCCACGTGGTCGCCACAGACGTGCTTGCCAGCAATGGCGTGATCCACGTGATCGACAAGGTCCTGATTCCGCAGGGCTGAACTTGGAGAGATGATATGAAGAGCTTGCATTTCGTGACGTTGGTGCTGGTGATCGTCGGAGGGCTCAACTGGGGTCTGGTCGGTGCCTTCCACTTCGATCTCGTCGCCGCCGTGTTCGGCGGCCAGGACGCGGCGCTGTCGCGCGTGGTGTACGTGCTGGTCGGTATCGCGGCGCTATGGCAGATCGTCGCCTTGACGCGTAACACTTCGCATGTACCCATGATGCGCAGCGCCTAGACCGCTACCGGATTGACCCAGGCGCAGGAGGCTCCGCAGTGCGGGGCCTCCTGCTTCGTGCTCGCCCACGCAAAGCCGGACTTTGCTTTTCGGATAGAAGGGCAGAGCATGGTGCTGTTTGGGATCAGACCTCGCTGGCGCGGGGCGCCTTCCTGATCTGGCGGACGGCGCGCGACGCATGTCACCTGCACTACATGGATGCAACCGCGATGAGCCTGTACTTCCAGGGCATCGCTCGCTTGTCCACCGCGTTTGTGCTGCGCAGCCTGAGCTTCGAGGACGTCGATTTCGATGTCCGCACCAACGACACTCCAGTGGATAAAGGCAATGGCTAAGCGTGAAAAGGGGGCGGAAGCCAGACATCTCGCGATCGGTGTTTCAGCGGGAGTTCTGGCTGGCTCCATCATCGGATCGCTGACCGGGGAGATGGCGATGTCGATCAGCATGGGCTGCAGTTTCGGACTGCTGGCCGGCATCCTGATTCCCGCCCTGTTCGACCGCGGGCGAAACCAGGTCGGGTGAGCTCGAAACAGGCCAGACAGCTAACATCTGCGCTGGCTGGAGCGAGCCAAATCACGGGCATCCAAAACACAGGTCAGAGTTTCCTCTGACCCTGTTTTTGCGAGATGCAGCCTCCTGTCGGATCACGCTCCCGGTTTCATTATTTCTTCGTAGCCGGTTCGTACCGTTGGCAGTGTGATCGAACCGCCGGTGAGCCATCCGATACGTAAAGCCTCGACCATTTCCTTTGCGCTGGCTCCCGCAGCCTTCGCATTGCGCAAATGGAAGCGCAGGCAGGGCTCGCAACGTTCCACCACGGAAATCGAAGCGCCGGTCAATTCCTTGTATTTCTTGGGAATGGACCCTTCGCCCCAGGTCGTCACGTACATGTCGTGAAAGCTCTCGGTAAACGAAGGATCGGCCTTGTGCATCAGATCTTCCTTCGGCGGCGGCGTTTTGGCCGCATGCGAGGCGGGGGCGGCGCCGAAGGAGGCAAGGAGCAAAAGCAGCGGGATGGTCTTGGTCATGACAACTCCTGGAAAAAACTGGATAACGGGGTCGATCGGATAACGGGGCCAGGTTCACTCGTTTCGCGTAGTGAAGTGAACCTGCCCCCATTCGATTGCCGGACAAGGCGATGAGTGCTTGATCGAGGTGCCTGAAAAACCCGGGCCACCTCACGCTGACTCCTCAGCCTCCATTCGCCGCCTTCAGCTGCGCAAGCACCTGCTTCCATGGCGTCGGTCCCTGGTGCATGGCGAACACCGTGCGCACATCCAGGTGCGCGCGATCGACCGCCTGCGCCACCTCGGCCATCAACTCCGGCTGGTACAGCGCGCCGGACTTCGGGTCGAGCACCAGGGTGTCGCTTGCGTACAGCAGTCTGGTCGCGGGGAAATAGACCATGTACTGGCGGCCGGTGTCGGCGCCGCGCAGCGGGTACAGCTCGATCCGTTGCGCGCCGGTACCGATCACGGTGCGGCCGGCGACGGTGTGCCACTGGGGCGCTGCCGGCTGGCGCTGGAGGTCGTCCGGGTGGATTCGATGGGGCGCGGCCACCAGACGTTGCAGCAGGGGCCGGTTGAGGTCGAGCGCATAGATCGGCAGATGCCGGGCCACGGCCTCGCGCACGCCCGCGGCATGCGGCCACGCGTCGGAGGTGGTCAGCACGGCCTTGATCGGAAGACCCGGATAACGCTTCGTCGCCAGGTCGAGTAGTCCGGCGGTGTAGACCGCGCGAGATCGGCGATTCGAGCACCACCACGCCGTCGTCCTGTTTGATCAGCGCGGTGTTCCAGGCGCCGGGGTACAGATCCACGCCGGGGGCAAGAGCCACCGGATGCGTGCCATCGAACGGACGCTCCCAGCGACTGCCGCCCGTCTCGCCAGCCGGCCGCGCGTGGGTGGTGTCGAATGTGCCCGTCGGCATGGCTCCGTCGATGGTCACCGTGAGCACCTGGGTCGAACGCCAGACCTTGCCGTTGCGCTCTTCGATGCGCGTGCTCGGATAGTGGATGCCGTTGACCAGGATCCAGTTGTCGTAGTCGATCTGCTCGCTCACGTCGCCCCAGGCGTACCAGAAGTCGTCGAAGCTGCGTGTCCGCTGAAGCGCGTCCGGCAGGTGGGTGACCGGATCGAGCAGGAGCTGCCAGGTGTGGCCGTCCACGTCGAATGCCAGGCTCGTGTGCAGTGCGCCGTGCAGCATCTGCGGCTTCTCATAGCGCAGCTGAGCGGCGTGGTCGGCGGTGAGCAGCAGGCGCATGGGCTCCTGCTGCAGCCTTTCTTCCAGGACGGCTCGGGCGTTGCCAGGCAGTGCCTGGCTCTGCTCGCCCCTGCGGTAATCGCCTCCCTGCGCTGTCATCACCAGCGTGGAGGTGGTATCGGTGGAGTTGGTGCCGCCGGCCTGTGGCCAGGTCAGCGTCTGCTCGCTGCGTACGCGTGCGCCAGCGAAGTCCAGCCACTCGTGGTAACGCTGGTACGAAGCCAGGAACGGCTCCTGCCGATAGGACTGCTCCATCAGCAGCGTGTGTCCGAGGCCTTGCCACTCGATATGCGACACGGACTCCAGACGGGCACGACCGCCCATCGCATCAAAGGCCGCATCCAGGCAGGCGCGCGGGGTACGTGTTTCGCAGCCCGGTGCGCCGCTGGCCGCTGCCGTCGATACGGCGAGCAGGGGAGCCAGGGCGATGACGAGAGCGGACGCGTGTCGGGTCAAGGCGGGCATGGTCGTTCCGGTAGTGAAGAAGGAGCCGACGCTAGCGCCTGGTCGGCAGGCTGGCCTGTAGCGTCAGTCATGCCGTGACCGATGGCAGGGGCGCACCGCGGGCGACTGTGTCCATCGGCGCCGCATCGCGCCGGGACGCCTGGCCGCAGTGGCGGGCACTCATGCGTACTGTGCAATGCCATGGCCAAACGACCAGTTCTCCCGGGCGGTTTCCAGCAGGTTGATGAATACGTCCTGCGGACGCAGTCCCGGATCGGCGGCGAGCTTCTGCGCGACGCACTGATAGAACGCCTGCTTCTGCGCCACGGTACGGCCGCTGTTGCAGGTGATCTGGACAATCACCAGATGTTCGCTGCGCTCGATGCCGAGGTAGTGCGGGTCGCAGTCGAACTCCGCCGGATCGTGCTGGTGGATCAGGATGAAGCGATCGTCTTCGGGCACACCGAAGGCTTCTCGCATGGCCTGGTAAACCCCGCTGCGCAGGGCGGCGAGATGGGCAGCGGACTTGCCGCGGCGCAGGGAGATGCGGACGAGGGGCATGGGTGTTTTCCTTCGATGGGTGGTCAGCGCGCGGCGGCGCCCTGGGCGACGTGGCCGACGCGGTAGAGGCTGCATGCATGGCCAGCAAGTCCGGCGCGCAGGTCGGGCCAGAGGCGAAAGCGCAGCAGGGTCCAGCCAGCGGGCTCGAACGCCGTCACAGTGGCGAGCGCGCCTTCTGTGAGGGCCACGTGGGCCGCTTCGGCCTCGCGCTCGCGCCAGCCTTCCAGCCATGCGCCATCGGGTATCGGGATGATTTCCCGGCTGGCGCAGGCTGCCGTAGCCAGGTTGCCCGTCGATGCGGCCTGCCACACCGACCATGTCTGCACCGCGGGACGGCCAAAGTCCCGAGCCAGCGCCGCGAAGCCGGTTCCGCCCAGGAAGGCGTTCATGCCCTCGCCGTCGTGCCACAGGTAGAAAGGGGCGTAGCGATTGGTGCCCCCGGGCAGTGCGGTGTCGTCGCGCGTCGCATAGAGATAGGCCTTGAAACCCAGGCCGGGGAATCCATCGAGCAGGTGGCCCTTCTCGGCGATCCGCCGGCGAATGAGTGCCATGTCGTAGTCGGCGGGCAGGGTGATCTCGTACTGCATCGCAAGCACGACGGCGTCCTCAGGGGTTGGCGTCGAGCTGGCGCAGTTGGCTCAATGCGGACATGGCCACCGGCCAGCCGCCGTAGAAGGCGAGGTGGGTGACCAGCTCGATGAGCTCTTCGTCGGCGACGCCGTTGTCCCGCGCGCGGCGCAGGTGGAACGGCAACTGCTCGGTGCGGTTGAGCGCAATCAACGCCGCCACGGTGACCATGCTGCGGTCGCGTGGAGCGAGGCCCGGACGCGCCCAGATGTCGCCGAACAACACCTCGTCGGTGAGCTCGGCCAGCCTGGGGGCGATGTCGCCGATGGCCTTGCTGGCGTAGCGGGGGTCGTGCGGCATCTGCGGCCTCGCCGGGTGGGATTGACGGGGCCTAACGTAAGGGAACAGCATGATCCTGAAAATCGGAAGTTTCGAAACAGTAGGTCCACAAAAACAGGATGATCAGATGAGCCGCGTCTCCTTCGACCCGGAAGTCCTGCGCAGCTTCGTGCAGGGTGTGGAACTGGGCAGCTTTGCCCGGGCCGCGGAGCGGCTCAATCGATCCACCTCGGCGGTCAGCGCGCAGCTGAAGCGGCTCGAAGAGCAGGCCGGAAAGCCGCTGCTGCGCAAGTCCGGTCGCGGCATGGCACTGACCGAGACCGGTGAGGTGATGCTGGGCTACGCGCGGCGCCTGCTGGAACTCAACGACGAAGCCGCTGCCGCGGTACGCGGTTTGGAGCTGGCCGGCCGCGTGCGGCTTGGCTTGCAGGAGGATTTCGGCGAGACGTTGCTGCCCGCGGTGCTCGGTCGGTTCGCGCGCGCGCACCCGAAGCTGCGCATCGAGGCGCGTATCGCGCGCAACGCCGAGCTCCTCGATGGCATACGCCACGGCACGCTCGATCTGGCGCTGGCGTGGGAAGGCGAGGAGAGCAGCCCGCACGTCGAGCGCATGGCACGGCTGCCGCTGCGCTGGATCGGTCCGGCCGACGCACGCTCTTCGAAACTGCGCCGACGTGGCGAAGCGCTGCCGCTGGTGGTGCTCGATGCTCCCTGCCTGGCGCGCCGTACCGCCATCGACGCGTTGGACCGCGCGGGCATCGCCTGGCGCATCGCCTTCACCAGCGCCAGTCTCGCCGGCACGTGGGCCGCGGTGACGGCGGGGCTGGGCGTGAGCATACGCACGCCACTGGGCCTTCCCGCGGGCGTGCGCGCACTGACCGCCAAGGAGGCCGGTCTGCCTGCATTGCCGATGCTGGGGCTGGCACTGCACCGTGCCGACGCCGAGCCGGCTCCCGCGGTCGCCCGGCTGGCGGAGATCCTGGTGGCCACGTTGTCGCCATCGCTGTCGGTGTGAACTTCGGGCACAGGCCACACCGGATCTGGGTCAGGGTCGACGTGCTGCACAACCCCCGACCCCGGGTGATTTGCTCCGATCTCCTTGCTGGTGTTCGATACTCGGCCGACGACGATCACCCGTCGGTGAGCATCCGATCGAACATCGGCACCAGCAAACCGGAGCAACCATCATGCAGACAGAGTTTTCCTCCCGCGTCGACCCTGGTGGCCTGCGCGAATACTCGGTGGTCTTCACCGACCGCGCGCTCAACCACATGTCGCAGCGCTTCCAGCAGGTGATGCGTGACCTGTCGGATCGGCTCAAGGCGGTCTACCGCGCCCACGCGGTAGCGCTGGTTCCCGGCGGCGGCACGGCCGGCATGGAGTCGGTGGCGCGGCAGTTCGCGCAGGGCAGGAATGTGCTGGTGATCCGCAACGGGTGGTTCAGCTATCGCTGGAGCCAGATCCTCGAGGCAGGGGGAATCGCCGCGCAGACGACGGTGCTCAAGGCCCGCGCCAGCCACGAAGCGCATCAGGCGCCATTCGCGCCGCCGCCGATCGACGAAGTGGTCGCCGCCATCGCCGAGCACCGGCCGGCGGTGGTGTTCGCGCCGCACGTGGAAACGTCCGCGGGCTTGCTGCTGCCGGACGATTACCTGCAGCGCGTGGCCGCGGCGGTCCACGCGCACGGTGGCCTGTTCGTACTCGACTGCATCGCCAGCGGTGCGCTGTGGATCGACATGCAGCAGGTGGGCGTGGACGTGCTGATCTCCGCACCACAGAAGACCTGGAGCGCGACGCCCTGCGCCGCCATGGTGATGCTCTCAGCCAACGCAGAGGCGCGCCTCGCCACCACGCAGAGTTCCAGCTTCACGCTGGACCTGGCCAAGTGGCGCAACATCATGGCGGCCTACGAGAACGGCGGGTTTGCCTATCACGCCACCTTGCCCACCGATGCGCTGGCGCAGCTGCGCGATGCCATGGTCGAGACCATGGAGATGGGGCTGGAGAAAGCCCGCAACGCGCAACGCGAGCTGGGCGACAAGGTGCGCGCTGCATTGGTTGGCCGCGGGTTTCCCAGCGTCGCGGCCGAGGGTTTCCAGGCGCCGGGGGTGGTGGTGAGCCATACCGATGACGACGCCATCCACAAGGGCAGCGCGTTTGCCGCGCAGGGGCTGCAGATTGCTGCCGGCACGCCGCTGGCCTGCGACGAGCCGGCCGACTTCAAGACCTTCCGCATTGGCCTGTTCGGGCTGGACAAGCTCAAGGATGTCGACGGCACGGTACAGCGGTTGGAGGCGGCGCTGGCGCGTATCGCCGGGTAAGGACGAGCGGCGCCGAAGCCGGTCTGGCCGCACTCAGGACTGCTGGCGAGTGATGCGCGCGCCGAGCGCATCGCAAGCACAACGAGCAAGTGGCTGCTCGCGCTGACCCGGTTGCCCGCTACCCGGCCTTTGCGTCGGCGCCGTGCTCGGAGAGCTGGGCGCCGAACCAGCGATGGATCTGGGTGATCAGGTGACGGTCGGTGGTGCTGAAGATGAGCGCGGCGCCGGCCGGCACATCCACGTAGGACACCTGGATGCGCGATGCTCCGGCTCGCAGCTCGGCGAGGCCGGGCATGTGGGCGCCGTGCAGCGTCGCCGGGTCGGAATAGTCGCCGCGCTGGAACCGGCCGGCCTCGTGTCGCAGGTGCTGCCGGATCAGCGCCACCTGCCGGCCGTCGCCGGGGTCGCGCGCGATTACCCGCAGCTGCCCGCCCGAATCGGTCATCCGGAAGATGTGCAACGACTTTGATACGTCGAAGGGCATCACGCTATGGGACATGCGATGAACATGCTCCTGCGCCGTCTGGCCGAACGCCGGCGCTGCGCCGACCAGGCCGGACAGGAGCAGGAGTGCCACCGCACGGTGGCCGGGAGCTTTGAATTTCATGGCGCGTCTCCATGGTGGAACGCCGCGAGGTGTCTGCGCCTTTTCAAGGGCAGCGCCGGCCGGTCAATGTACCGCCCAAACCGGCCCGAAGGAACAAAGGTGCCAGAAGCGGTTTCCCATGGGAGAGCGTGGTGGATCGGCTGGAGCCAGGCCGAGGTGCTGCCCGGGGGCTTCGCGCAGACCGGAGGACGGCGCCCGCGAAGCTGAGTCCGTTGCGGCGTGTCGTGGTGCTGCGTGGGAGCCGGGGTGGGGCGGAAGGCAGCGTGCCGTCCAGCATGGGACACGCCGAAGCCGTGCCATGCACACCCTCGCGGCCGCCCGCATCAACGCCATCCATCGCGCGCGGCACACTGTCACACCCGCTCCCACGCCGCCCGATTGCCGCCAGACTGGCACCGTCCCCCACGCACGCGGAGCGAGCCCATGTCCAGCAAGTCGTATAAAGAAATTACCCAGGATCTCGGCAAGGCGGTCGGCACCTTGCGTGCGGCGCAGCCGGGCACGCTGGATGGATTCTCGGCGATGTCCAGGGCCGCGATGGAGCCGGGCGTGTTGTCGGCGATCGACAAGGAGCTGATGGCGTTGTCCATTGGCGTGGCCACGCATTGCGATGGCTGCATCGGCTTTCACGTCAAGGCGCTGGTGCGCCTGGGTGCCAGCTATGAACAGCTTACCGAGACGCTGGCGGTGGCGGTGTACATGGGTGGCGGGCCGTCGCTGATGTATGCCGCCGATGCAGTGCGGGCTTGGGAGGAGTTCGGCGGGAAGCGCTGATGCCCGGTAGCAAGGCGAGGTGAGGTTTTCGGTTCACGAGCTGCGACGGATGGCGCCTGGGATAATTTCTGACGCCAAAATCACCCATACAGCTTCGATACGGGGGCGAAACCTACGACCGTACCCTCAATGCCGAAGGCAGGCAGACCGAAATCCGCAAAGTCCGCACCACGTGGTCGGCTTCTACCGCTCGCGTGGCGGCTGTTGAGCGAGCAACCTGGAAACCCAAGCGGCTTCACTGGGCCGCCGGCCCCAGCCGCCGCCGTGGCTCGGCATGGCGGCTGGCCGCAGAGCCGGAAGGCCCAGGCGGTGTGATTTAGTGGCCGGAGCCGGGCTCCGGCTGACCGGTGTTGCCTTGCGTGGCTGGGTTCGGCCGATCGGCACCGGGGTGGTTGGGGTCCTGCGGGCAGGCCCGGTTCCAGTCGGTCATGCGGGTGCCCTTGCTTCCAGTGCTCTGGCTGCGGTTGGCGCCATTGCCGGTCGCCGTCGGATACATGCAGCCATTGATGCGGGAGCCGCTGACGCCGCCGGCGTTCCCGTTGTGGGTGTAGGCGTTGCCGGTGCCGTTACCCCGCATGCCGCTGACGGTGCCGCGTTGATTCTGGTTCTGGTTGCCAGCCTGTTGCCCGGTTGCCTGCTGAGCGCCAGCCTGCGAGCCCGAGCCGCTGGTGCTTTGCGCCATCGCGCCGCCGCTCGCCAGTGCTGCAGCCAGTGTGATGGCCAGGGTGATGCGTGTCTTGGAAACGTCCATCGTGGTTCTCCCGGAAGTGGTAGGTCTTCGCGGCGCTCCGGCCAATGACGCACGGCCATCGGCGCGAAGAGTCGAGTGCGTCGAGGCCAGTGGCGGTGCTCCATGGGCGCCACCTTACGACGGCGCTGATCGCCACCTCGTGACCATGGCGGTGGCCTGTCGTGAAAGCGGGCAAGACCGCAGGCAGGCCGGAAACTCCGGTCGCTGCAGCTCCTGGCGAAGCTGCGGAACGGGGGCATGGGCTCTGCACTATCGAGCCGGACCTCGCCACAGCAGCGCGTGTTGCTGTCGCATGCTGCAGGCGTGGGCTGTGCTCGCCTGCCTGAAGACACCGAGCCCGTCCATGCTTGGAAAATCGACTATGGCCCGGATTTTGTCTAGCCTGTCAAGCAATGGGGTTTGCTTGCAGCGCCCAGGCGCAACGCGCCGCGGCCGATGATCAGGGAGGTGACGGTGAAAGCTGCTGGATGGAAGGCGCTGCTCGTGGGCAGCTTGGTAATGCTCGTGTTGGCGCTTGGCGCCGGTTTCTGGTGGGCCGATCGACAATTGCAGCGCTCGGCCGGCGCGCTCACCGTGCAGGTGGACCGCGCGCAGTTCGCGACGGCTCCGCAGCGGCTGGCAATCGTGGGCGCGAGTGTCTTGTCGCCGGACGGCACAACGATGCTGGCCAACCGGGACGTGCTGGTCGATGCAGGACGCATCGTGTCCGTGGTCGAGCGGCCACAGGGCGCACCTGCGTCCTTCGGCAGGGACACCCGGGTGATCGACGGACGCGGGCGTTGGCTGGTGCCGGGCTTCATCGACGCGCATGTCCACTTGCGGCACAGTCCGAACGATCTGCTGCTGTACGTCGCCAACGGCGTCACCGGCATCGCCGAGATGAGTGGCGAGGACTACACGCTGGCCTGGCGCAAGGATACCCAGGCCGGCCAGGTCGGACCGCGGATGTTCATCGCCTCGCGCAAGCTCGGCCACTGGGGTTTGCTGGAGGGCTGGTACCAGGCATGGACGCGCCGGCGCATCAACGTCGGCAGCGCCGGGCAAGCCGCCGGGGTGGTGGACGGACTCAAGCGCAAGGGTTACGACGCGGTCAAGCTGGGTTCGTTCGTGGATGCGCCGACCTATCACGCGCTCAGCGAAGCCGCACAGGGCAGCGGCATCCGGCTGATCGGGCACATTCCGCTTGCGGTTTCGCTGGCCGACGTTTACGCATCGTCGCAGAGTGAGGTCGCGCACATCGAGGAACTGGTGAAGGCGCTGAACATCGAGTTCGGACCCTTCAATTCCGATACCAGCGAGCGGTTCCTGGCGTTTGTGCGACAGCGAGCGCCGCAACTGGCCAAGCGCCTGCGCGAGCACGACATCACCGTCTGCACGACCGTATGGCTGATCGACAGCATTCCGCGCCAGAAGCTGGACCTGCCGTCCTTGTTGCGCGAAACCCCGCTGGCGTATGCCAACCCGGGGCTCGTCCAGGGCACGGCGCTGTCGCCCGGCTGGCTGCCGTCCAACAACCCCTACCGCATCCCCGCGAATACCAGCGAGGAGGATCGCGCGGCGATCGGCCGTTACGCGCGGGCCAATGCCGAGGCGCACCACATCCTGCTGCGCGCCCTGATCGATGCCGGGGTGTCGGTCATCGCGGGGACCGACGCCGATAACGCCATCGCCGTCCCGGGCTTTTCGCTTCACGACGAGATGCAGGCGCTGGTTGGCGCTGGCCTGTCCAGCCAGCAGAGCCTGCGTGCGGCGACGGCGGCGGCCGGCGACTGGCTGGGCAACCGCACTGGCCGCATTGAGCCGGGGTATCGCGCCGACCTGGTGCTGCTGGCCGGCGATCCGCTGGCCGACATCGCCAACACGCGGCGGGTCGACACGGTCATCCTGGACGGTCGGCCGCTCGACCGGGGCAAGCTCGATGGCATGCTGTCGGCCGTCGAACGGGCCAACGCCACGAGTCGGGACTGACCGGGCAGAAAGCAGCCGGAGAAGTCATTCCCTTCCAGAAGCCGTCTTCAGAGTGCGGTTCAACGTAGCCTTTGCGCCGGTCGGGGCCGGTGGCCCATGGGGAAGGTCAGATAGTTAGGTATTGACCTAAGTATCAGGCAATGACAGACTGTGCCGGTCCGATCCGCTGTGCCACCCATGACTGACAAGCAATGACCCAAACCGCCGTTGTTGTCGATGCCGTTTTTTACGCGCTTTCCAATACCACCCGGCGAAAGGTGCTGGAGCAGCTTTTCGATGGTCCGGCCACCGTCAGCGAGCTGGCAGCGCCGTTCGACATGAAGCTTCCTTCGTTCGTGCAGCACCTGTCCGTGCTCGAGCAGAGCCGGCTGGTGACGTCGACGAAGCAAGGGCGGGTGCGCACGTATGAGATCGCACCGGAGCGGTTCAAGGTGGCCGAAGGCTGGCTCGCAGAGCAGCGCCGGTTGTGGGAGTCCCGCCTGGATCGATTCGACGCGTACGTCAGACAACTCAAGGAACAGGAAGCACAGCGATGAGCAATCCGACACCGTTCGACCCCAAGCTCGATCTCGTCTTTGAACGTTTCATCGATGCTCCCGTGCGGCTGGTCTGGGAGGCGCTGAGCAAGCCGGAGCATGTCAAGCAGTGGTACATGCCCAGGGACTGGGGCCGCGTCGCGCGCGCCGAGATGGATCTGAGGCCCGGCGGGATCTTCAGCATCGACATCGTCGTGGGCGACGGCAGGGAGGTACCGAACGTCGGCTGCTTCCTGGACGTGGTGCCGATGGAGCGACTGGTCTGGACGTCGATGTTGTTCCCCGGCTATCGCCCGGCCGTATTCGACGATGTTCCGATCACCGCCATCATGACCCTGGAGCCCGAGGGGGCCGGAACGCGCTACGTGTTTACGGCACTGCATCGCAATGAAGCCGATCTGGGGGCCAACAAGGAGTCCGGCTGGCAGCAGGGCACCAAGATCGCACTCGATCAACTCGTGGCGCATATCGCGTCGATCCGCTAGTCCAGGCGACGTGTCGGCGCCGGTATCTGTCGGACCGAGGGGAAACCATACGGCCGCCGGACGCAGGAACGCACACGTCCATGCGCGCCCATCGGTGAGGGTGCTCTGGCAGGCGGGCGCATGAAGGTCGTGCCTGGTGGGCACCGAGCGTCTTCGGCCCGGCTTATTGCGGTGTGTCGGGTAACCCGGTGCGCGAGGCCACGGGGGCGCTGGACCCGGCTTTGGCTCGTGGCATGTGCTCACCCTCCCTGCGCGCGCGCCGTGGCAGTTTGCTGCGCCCCGCCGGAGATCTGCCGATGCTGCTACAACGATTCATCACCGATCACCAGGGCCACGTGGTGGTGGCCCAGCGACCGAACGGGCCGATGCTGGCGTGGGCCGCGTTGGCGCTGGCCAGTCGCACGCCGGCGGGTGCGAAATCATTCCTGCTGCGTGCTGCACGCGACGCCACGCTCGCCTGCTGGGCAGGCCTGGAGCTGGTCGATGGCGACAGCCCGTTCAGGCGCAGCCTTGGGGCGGCCACGCTACTGGCGCTGGGCGCGTCGAGGAGCGATGCACGCCCAAGGAACAAAACCAGCTGAGGCGGACCGGGTGGGGCGCAAGGCGAAGGTCCACTAGCCTTCGACCCAGGACGCGCGGCGGCGGGGGCACGGTTCTGATTTTCGCGCATGAGGCAATCCCTCTGCTTCCATCCGCCATTGGGAGGAAGGATCCCCGCGTTCCCGCCGACGCCACCGCGGTGAAGGTCCGCGACAAGCGCTGCAATGGTGTACGGGCTGGCCTGCCGGTCAGGGTTGCGCTCGTCCCGGGTGCCAGCGCATCGCCGCGGCCTAGGCTTCCAGCCGCCAGGCGATGGTCTCGCCCGCGCGCAGGGGGACGCCCGGCGCGCCGCCGAAGTCGTACGCGTCGGGCACGGTCCAGGGCTGCTTGCGCAGGGTGATGGTGCTGGTGTTGCGGGGCAGGCCGTAGAAGTCGGCACCGTGGAAGCTGGCGAACGCTTCGAGCCTGTCCAGTGCGCCAGCGGCCTCGAAGGCTTCGGCATACAGCTCGATGGCGGCATGCGCCGAGTAGATGCCGGCGCAGCCGCAGGCAGCCTCCTTGCCGTGGCGGGGGTGCGGGGCGCTGTCGGTGCCCAGGAAAAAGCTCGGATCGCCGCTGGTGGCCACCTCGACCAGGGCCTGGCGGTGACTTTCGCGCTTGAGCACGGGCAGGCAGAAATGGTGCGGGCGCAGGCCGCCGGCGAAGATCGCGTTGCGATTGAGCAGCAGGTGCTGCGGCGTGATGGTGGCGCCGACGTGGGCCGGAGCATCGCGCACGAAGTGCGCGGCCTCGCGCGTGGTGATGTGTTCGAGCACCACGCGCAGTTCGGGGAAGTCGCGCAGCAGGGTGGTCAGGTGGCGTTCCACGAACACCGGCTCGCGATCGAACACGTCCACGCCCGGGTCGGTCACTTCCCCGTGCATCAGCAGCGGCAGGTCGTGCTTCTGCATCGCCTCGAACACGCGGTAGCAGCGGCGCATGTCGGTGACGCCGCTGGCGGCGTTGGTGGTGGCGCCGGCCGGGTAGTACTTGACCGCGTGCACGAAGCCGCTGGCGCGCGCCTCGGCGATGTCGTCCGGCGTGGTCGCCTCGGTCAGGTACAACGTCATCAGCGGCTCGAAGTCGGCGCCGTGCGGCAGCGCGGCAAGGATCCGCTCGCGGTAGGCACGGGCCAGTGCCACCGTAGTCACAGGGGGCTTCAGGTTGGGCATGACGATGGCGCGTGCGAAACGCGCGGCGGTGTGCGGCAGCACGGCGGCCAGCAGCGCGCCATCGCGCAGATGCAGGTGCCAGTCGTCGGGGCGGGTGAGGGTGAGATCGGTGCTCATGCGTGCAGTTTAGCGGGATTGCGGCGTCCAGGCCGCAATCCCCGAGGGCAACGATGAGCCCGGTCCGCCCGGTCCAGCCAGCGCACCGGTGCGACACGCCTGCGGCGCGCAGGTGCCGGGCGTAGCGCAGGTGTAGCGCAGGTCGTTGGTCAGGGCAAAGCGTGCGTAGCCGATCCGTCGATACTGGCAGATCGGCTGCGCGCGTCTTGCGGATATCGTCCGGACGACGACCTGCGGGTTTGGTGGCGGCCGCAGGCGCAGCCGCCGGATGGCTTCACCGCGTCAGGCCGGCGTAGTGTCAGTGGTGGTAGGACGCGCGCAGGTTGGCCTCGGCCATGGGCTCGTTGGTTCGGCTGGCGCCAATGAACGGCACGATCTGCCACAGCGCGCTCAGTCCGACCACGATATAGACCAGCCGGGTAAACCAGCTCATCTCGCCAAAGATGGCGGCTACGAGATTGAAGTTGAAGACGCCCACCAGGCCCCAGTTGATGCCTCCGATGATGGCCAGAACAAGGGTTGTCAGGTTGAGTGCTTTCATGGTTTGCGCTCCTCGTCGGCGTGGGTGCAGCCAGCGTATGCCCTGACCCCGTAAGCCGGGCGCGAAATCAGTGCGAAAAGGCGGGTGTTGGCAAGGGCTGGCGGGCACAAGCAGGCATGCGGCCATCGCGGCCGCCACAACCGCTCCGGGGGCCGCCAGCAGACCAGGCTGGCGCTGCCGGGCAAACGTGGCCCGACATTTCATCGCACCTGGGCAGCCTCGCCGGCGCCTGTCCGCTTGCGCCGCCATCCCCGGCAGGGGGCGGCGCAAACACCTTCCCTGGCGCGTCGCCGAGCACCCCGGCCGGCCGCGATGGCCGCATGGGGTCTGGGTGGCCCGGAGCCTTCTCGACCATGGCCTCTCCCGCGGCACGGTCTTGCGCTATGCCAAACGTCGAACCGGCCCGCTACTGAGAGCGGTGGCTTCGGGCATCGGGGCCGCGCCTCCGCAGCCTACTTGGCGGCTCCGGCCCCATCCGCCGTCGGCGGCGGCAGGACCCACCCTGCGCGCGCCAGGCCTGCGCGCAGGAAGGCGGCAGGCTGGGCGGGAACGGTCTGCGCCGCTGCGCGCACGAACGCCGCGGTCTGCGCACCCGCCCGGTCCGCGGTCGCGGCCACGAACGTATCGGTGTTCCAGGGCGCGCCCGCGGCCAGGCGGCCCTGGAAGTCACGCCAGACGCAGGCCAGTCCGCAGTCGCCCCCGCTGGCGCGGCGCGCGGCGGCGTCCACCGCCATCTGCATGACGAAGCCGCAGGCGTAGAAGGTGTCGAACGATCCGCCAAGATGGGCCTGCTTCAGCGGGCGGCGGGCGATGCCGGTGGCGCAGGTGTCCAGCGACGACTGCAGCTTCGCATTCACCGCTGCCTTGTCGGCGACGCCCAGCGCCTGCAGGGCGACCGCCGCCATCGCATCCGCGCCCCCTTCGTGGATCCAGCTGTCGCCGGTATCCTCCAGCGAGGGGTAGTGCTGGTACATGTGCGCGGCCTCGTGGGCGAAGAACCAGTCCAGGCGTCGGGCAAACGCCGGCGTGGCGAACGCCGGGTTCTTGCCGTACAGATGCATGAACACCTGCCCCGGCAGAGTGCCGCCCTGGAATCCGTAGCCGCCGCCCGGATGGGCCTCATCGCGCGAGGCATACAGCATCGGCCGGCTCGGCAGTGCGCCCAGCTCGCTGCCGTAGAAGGTCATCAACCGGGGCAGCAGCGACTGCAGCCGCGCGCGCGTCGCCTCGGGGAAGGCCTGGTCGATCACGGCGATGACTTCGGGTGTCTTGACCGGCACGCCGCGGCCTACGTAGACGTTGGTGCCGTCGTCGCCGTCCTCGAAGTGTGCGACCGGAACGACCTTGCCGCCTACGATCGCGTGGGCGCCCGCCGGCGGCTGCAGCGACACCTGGAACCGCTCTCCGCCCACGCAGCGCTCGGCGCAGACATGGAAGCGGCCGCTGTGGATGAGCAGGCCGCCGTCGCCGAACGGCGCGAACGGCGCGTAGTCCTTTTCCAGCACGACGTAACGCGGCAGCATGCGGAAAGCGGCATGGTCGAACGCGGCCCCGTCCTTGCGGCGGACCACTTCCTCCCCGTTCTCCAGCACGATCTTCATTGCCGGATCGACCGGCGTCCAGCTCGCGGCACGGTGGCCCTTGCCGTCGACGCGCACGAAGCGCAAGGCGTGCGCCGGCGCGGGCAGCGTGTAGCGCACCTCCCACTGCTGGCCCTGGGGCGCCAGCTTGATGGCGACGTTTGCGGGCAGGCTGGACGCGTGCGCGGAGGGGAGGCCGGCACAGGCCAGGACGGAAACAACAATCAAGTGCTTCAGGCGCATCGGGCAGGTCCGGTATCGGGGATGGACGGGGCGGATTATCCGGCCGGCGGGACGGGTGGGTGGAGTGCCGGAAGACCCGGGTCTGCCTTGCCGGCAATTGCCGCTGGGAGCAGCGGCGGTGCGGCGGGGGCGTGCGGGTGCTGGCCCGCCGTGGTACCGGCCTTCGCGTGCGCGTCGGTGACCGCCATGAGCGGCATCCCCATGCAAAAGGGTGCGGGTGCTTTTCCTGCTCGCCGCGGGCCGGACAGGCGCCGCCGGGGGGACCCAGTGCCCTGGCTTGCCGACCAAAGCGATCGCTCCAAGGTGCGCTCTTGCCCTGTCTGTTTGCTGGGGTTCGTTCCGTGCGACCGGGTCGACCGTGTCGGTGCGCCAGGCGCCTGGCGTGCGGGGTCGATTCCGAAGAGGCTGTCGGCCGCTGTCACGCGCCCGTGTGCAGGTAAACGAACCGGGTCCCGTTCGGCCTTGGACCGACCGTCAATGGGTCCGCGAAACCCTCTGCGGGCGGGGCCGACGGTGCACCTCACCCACGAAGCAATAACCGATGGTATGCACGGTAGCGATGTAACGCGGATGGAGTGCCGAGTCGCCCATGGCCTGGCGAAGCTGCGAAATCGCGTGGCTCAGTACGCCCAGGGTGACGTGGCGGTGACCCCACGCGGTATCGAGCAGGGTCTCCTTGTCGACCACATCACCTGCCTGCTCCAGCAGCGTCACCAGCACGGCATAGGCCTTCGGTTCCACCGCGCGGGCTTGACCGTCCCGCTCCAGCCGGTGTGCGCGGGGATCGACGACGACGTCATCGCACTGATAGAGCCAATGGCCATCCGGTGGGGAAGCAGACATGGTGGTGCCCTCTGAGAGACGCAATATGCTGGCAGCCGCAGTGTGCGCCGGCCGGTGGCACCGATCGTCTGCCAAAGGTCATCCTCGCGTGTGGTCGCAGTCCGGGACGGAGCAGCAAGAAAGAAACGGATGAGCTTCAAGAGCTGGTCGTCTGAAGCCCACTCTGCCGCGCTACCGGGCAGGCTGGAAGGCCGGGCCGAGCAGGGCCACTCGATATCGGTACGCCGCAGGGCCTGTAGGGTGGGCTTCAGCCCACCAAGCTCACCTTCGCGGCAACGCCGCTGAGGCGAACGACGCGAGAGCGGCGAGTCCGTCACTGGCGCTCGCGTCAAGGCGCGCAAGCCGGAGCGCTCCTCTTCTTTCCTGGAAGGGTTCGCCGGCAACGCACTGCGGCAATGCTCCGACGGGGCGGCGACCCCTTTGCACCGAAGTGGGCACGGCCGCCGTAAACCCCCCATGAATCCACACGGATTCCTCAACAATTCCTCAAGCAAAAGCCGCGGCCCTGGAGGAATATCCTCGATGCGACGGGCATTGGCGCTCGCCTGGAGGTACTCATGAAACATCCGATGCTTGCTACGTTCCTTGCCGGGGGCCTTGCCTGCGTTGCCGGCGCCAGCGCCGCCCAGGAAGAGACCAACGTCACCAACATGCAGAACATCACGGTCACCGGCTCACAAGCTCCGTATGAGACCTATCTGATCAATCTGCACAGGGACGACTATGGGTTGCAGGCCATGGTCGGAAACACACGCAGCCAGTACATGCAGGCGCGTCGGGCGGCTGAAAGATGGGAGCGCCAGCGCAGGCAGGGCGCCGCTCCGAGGCCGTACGTGGCGGTGGCCATCGACAACTCCTATGGCCCCGGGGTGGCCAGGCAGATCCAGCTGATCGACTCGGCGCGAAACACGGTTGCCATCGTGAACGTCTATTGCAAGGGCGTGGTGCCCTCGGCCGGCAACCGGTGCAGGTTTGTCCGCCGGCCGGTGGCGACCTACACCAACGGACAGCGCCTGGCGTCGAGGCTGCCGGCGACTGCGGCTGGGCTGGGCGGATGAGCTTCAAGACAGGAGTCACCCTTTCGCCGCCGGGGCCGGCAGGCACGTAGCCATCCATCCCCGGCGAACGAAAACCGTGCCTGCCACCGGGCAGACGGAAGGCGCCCGGGCGTCTCGCCAGGTGCCCCGACGCAATCGCCGGCGGCTGTGGAAGCCCTCGATGCGGCTGCCGGGGTCCATCCTGGCAACCTCACGTGTGGCGTGCATGCCTGGGTGGGCACGACCTGGCCGGCGTCGCCTGTGCGATGCATGCGGATGTGCTGATGGCCCACTGCGCGCGCTGGCCTGTCCGGCACGGAAGGGGCCTGGTCCGCCCTTGCTCCTGCTATTGCACGGTGAAGTACACCGCCTGCGGTGTGCCTGCGCTTCCGCTGGCGTCGGTGCCCTGAACGAACACGACGTGGCGGCCGCGGGCCAGCCCGGTTGTGGACAGGCGCAGCGTGGCCGGCTCGACGGTCTCGTCGAAGCGGCCGTCGCCGGGCGCCATCGGGTGGCCGACGGCATCAGTGGACCAGGGCGTCTGGTCGAGGAACGCCGTCGCGGATCGGACGGCCTGCGTCGGCTCGGTGCCATGGAGCCTGCTGAAGCGCTTGTCACTGACGGTCGCACTGATCGTGACCGGTACGCCCGCGGCGACAGATGTCGGGGACACGCCCAGCTTGATCGTGGTCGGCCCGGCCGGGTATCGGTACGGTGCCCAGAGGTTGCGCGCGGCGAAGCGCAGGGCCTGCAGGTTCGCCGGCAGGGTGGAGGCCTCGAAGGTCGGGCAGCTCTCGAAGAACGCTAGACCCATCTCGAGGGTGTAGCTCGGCACGCCAAGCAGACCGTACATGGCATCCGTGTCGGTGCCGTCGGCGAGGTACATCCGCGACCACTGTTTGGGCGTGTAGCCGTTGTACCAGGCCAGGCGCCGGCCCAGCGTGCGCAAGGCGGCGGCGTTGGGCGGAGGCGTGGTGGAGTGGGACCACGGCCACAGCACCGATCTGGCGTAGCTGTGCAGGTCCAGGAACAGGCCCTGGTAGTCGTCCGGTGCGGCGCTGCCCACCGCGTCGCCGCGGCGATCCCGAAGCACACCATCGCGATACACCCCGGTGCTGTCGGGCGTACCGGCGACGTAGCGCAGCAGATCCTGCGATTCGGCTTCGGACAGGCTCGACGGACCGCGATATGAGCCGGCACAGGCATCGCCGCTGGAGCCACCCGGTGTCTGGTGCCACAGGAACGCGAAATTGCGGTTGAGGTCGACGCCATAACTCGTGGCGCTGCAACTGCCGTTGGTGTCGTCGACGTTCTTGCGCCACGACAAACCACGTTCGGCCTGGACGCGGCCGTCGGGATTGGCCTGCAGGATCAGATGGAAGCGGAAGTTGTCCAGCAGCCAGGTCGCTTCGGGATCGGTGCCGTAGCCATTTGCCAGCCCCTCGGCGAAGCGCGCCAGCAGTTCCGCCGGGGTGTACTCGCGCGCATGGATGGAGGCGAACACCACCATGGCCGGCTTGGCGCTGAAGCCGGTCGCCCGATTGCTCAGCTCCAGTGCACGCATCCGGTGCCCGGTGCCCGGCGCCTCGTTTTCGAGCCAGCTCGGGCCGATGTCGACGACCTGCGCCAGTGACGGGTACGACTGCGCCAGCTGGTCCATGGTCGCGTAGGTTTCGGCCACCGTGCGATAGCATGGATAGCCGGAGATGGCCGAAGGCTGGATGCCAGCTCTCCGGCCGCTCCAGTAAGCCTCGGCCTGGCGCATGCGCCGTGTCGCCGACTCGTCGATGGACGCATCGAAGCCATCGAGGCGAAGCTCCGCCAGCTCGTCCGCGGTGGCTTCCACGCCGATCGTGTGCATCTTCTCGTCGATGACCAGATGCTGGAAGCGCGATGCGACCTCCTGCAGTTGCGCGCGACTGTCGTAGTGCAGCGTCACGAAGACCGGCGGGGCCTCGGTCCGGGCCATGGCTGGCGCGCAAGCGGCCGCCAGCGTGCCCATCACGAGAAGTGCAAGTGTCTTTCGCATGGCGAAATCCTCCAGGACAGTCGCGCGGCAGGGCCGGCCACGCATGGCGGGTGGCACCGGCGGTTCGATCGATGGAACGGTGGAGGCTGGTGCCGGCTCCACCGGAAGGCCGCGTATCCGCGCGTGTGCGGTCACCTCGACGGCGGGGGCGAATACCCGCCGTGTGGCGACCCGCGCCAGCTGCCGGGAGGCGCTTCGGACCGGCATGGGCGACACCTCCACCGCAACGCGGTCGATCCCCCGGTTCCCTGTGACAAACTTGTACCCCGATGAGGAGCTGCGTCTTGATCCCGGTCAAGGGAACCCTTGACCAGGGGAAACCGGACCACGGAAACGGGCACCCCTGAACGGGTCTGCGGGGCGACGGTCGCATGGACCGGACCGGACGGCCGCGAGGTACCGGTGTACTTGCATTGCATGCTCGTTGGCCGGAGACGGCGGGTGTCCCGAGCGCGTTTGAAAAGGGCCGTTGGGGACGATCGTGGCGTAGTTTGCGGAGCGGCCCCGTCCTCGCGCGTGCGGCGGGAAGCCGGTCTCGAGCATCGGGCAGGAAGGCAAGGCAACGTGCTTTCCGCCGGGAGGCGGGCGATGCCCAAGGGCGAGCGTGCAGACGGGTTTGAAGATGTCGCCGGTGCAGTTCGACGAAACCCGGAACGATGAGGATCGCGGAATGAACGACTTGCAGATCGTCGGGCGGCGCAGCTCGCATTACACGCGGATGCCGTTGTTGTTCGCGCACGAGCTTGGTGTGCCCCTGCGGTGGGTGCCGGTGTACGACATGACGACAACGGCGCCGGAGGCGTACGCAGGCAATCCGGCGCTCAAGCTGCCGATCCTGCGCGATGGTGACGGGGTGCTGTTCGGGGCACAGAACATCTGCCGGGCGATCGCGGAGCGCGCAAGCAGACCGGCGCGGATCGTGTGGCCGGAGGACCTGCGCGATGCGGTGTCGCGCAACGCCCAGGAGCTGGTATGGCATGCCATGGCGGCGCAGGTGCAACTGGTGCTGGGGACGCTGGTGTGCAAGCTGCCCGCGGACAATGCGTATTTCAGCAAGGTGCGCGCAGGGTTCGAGGGCGCTCTGGACTGGCTGGACGCGCATGTCGGGGAGGCGCTCGCGGTGCTGCCGACGCAGCGCGACCTGTCGTTGTTCGAGGTGTCGCTGTTCTGCCTGCTCGACCATCTGGCGTTCCGACCCACGGTGTCGCTACAGGCGTGTCCTGCGCTGCAGCGCTTCACCGAAGCGTTTGCGGAACGACCGGCGGCGCAGAGCACGGCTTATCGGTTCGATGTGCCGGCAACCGGGAGCTGACCGGAATCACCGCGGTGGAAGCGCGACCGGCCTGCTAGGCCGGGTTCACTTCGGGAGGCTGGCGCGGCAGGATTGCGGTAAACGTGGTGCCCTCTGCGGCCGACGAGGTCACCTGCATCCGGCCGTGATGGGCGATCACGATCTCGTTCACGATGTACAGGCCCAGGCCAACGCTGCGGAGTCCGTCGGTGCTTTCCACGCCGCGAACCATCGGCTTGAACAATGCAGGCAACAGTTCGGGCGGAATGACCGGCCCGGTGTTGTGCACGCTGATCCGCACGTTTTCCGGGCCGACCGCAGATGTCACCGTCACTGCCGTCCCCGGCGTGCCGTAGCTGGTCGCGTTGGCCACCAGGTTGCCCACCAGCTGGCACAGCCGGTCGGCATCGACCTGACACATGCCTTCGCCTTCGGCGACATGCCTGAGCAGGACGCCGGGGTAGGCAAGCGAAAGCTCATTGACCTGTTCGGCAATCACCGCATGAACGTCGACCGATCGCACGGCCAGACTCAAGCCGCTGCCGATCCGCGCCATGGTGAAGTCCAGCAGGTCGCCGATCATCCGCTGCGCGCGGCCAGCCGCCCGCTTGACGTGGCCGGCCGTCGTCTTCTGGCGGGGCTCGCGGCACACGCCTTCGAGCAATTCACTACCGAGCAGGATGGTCTGCAGCGGATTGCGCAGGTCGTGGCTGACGATGCCCATCATCTGCTCGGCGAACAGGGCACGATCCTCGGCGACCGCACGTTGGCGACTCAGGTCGGTGATGTCCTGGATCAGCCCGGTGATGCGTTCGACCCTGCCGCTGTCGCCCACCAGCGCACGGGCGGTGGCCCGTACCGTGCGCTGCATGCCGTCGATGCCGTGGATACGGTAGGTCGAGCGATAGACCTCGGCAGACGACTGCATCACCTGGGAAAAGGCCGCCTGCGCGGCGGGCAGGTCGCGCGGGTCGATGGCGCCGAGGTATTGCTCGGCGGTGACCGCCTGTGGGCGGTCCATGCCGAGCAGCAGGGCCACACTGGGTGCGTAGGTGCGATGACCGGTGGCAGGATCGACCTCCCACACATGCAGATCCGCGGTTTCCAGCGCCAGGCGCAGCTGTGCGTCGGCCAGGGCCAGCGCCTGCTGTGCATGGCCTTGCTGCTGTGCCAATTGCTCGGCCCGTTGGCGGGTACGCACCAACTCGCGCTCGTACGCATGGCGATCGTGAGCGGCGACCACCGCCAGCTCATGAAACATGACTCCGCCGTAGTCCCGCCCGACCGCGTTGAGCAGGGCCGGTACCGGATGGCCGTCGCGATGGGTCAGGTCGATCTTCACCTCGGCCACCGAGCCCTGCATCTGCAGCAGGGGCGCCCAGTGCGTCTGATGGAAGATCCGCCCACCCATGGTCAGCAGGTCCTGGAACCGGCAACGCTCCAGCAGGTCCGCCCGCTCCATGCCGACCCAATCGCAGAAGGTCTGGTTGACGCGACGGATGGTTCCGTCGCGGTCGGTCAACAGCAGGCCGCAGGCGGCATGCTCGTAGAGCGCTTCGGCACCCGGTAACGGTGGCCTGTCAGGCGACGCCACTGCCGCTACCCACGGTCGCCAGGAACGCGTTCATGGCATCGCTGCTGGGCGCCGGCGCGCTCAGGTGTGGGCAGTGGCCCACGTTCTCGATGATGCACAAGGTACTGTCGGGCAGCACCGCGTGCATGTATTCCCCCACGCTGCGCGGGGCGATCAGGTCGTCGCTGCATTGCAGGATCAGCGTCGGCGCCGCCAGCAGGGGCAGCTCGGCGCGATGGTCGGAAAGGAAGGTGGTGCGTGCGAAATGAGCGGCGATGTCCGGGTCGGTGCGACAGAAGCTGTTGGTCAGCTCCTGTGCCAGCTCCGGTTGTTCGGGCGCGCCCATGATCGCCGGCGCCATGGTGCTCGACCATCCCAGGTAATTGCCCTCGAGCGTCTCCAGCAACGAGTCGATGTCGGCGCGACTGAAGCCACCGGTATAGCCCTCGTCGTTGATGTAGCAGGGGGACGGGCCGAGCATGATCTGGGCGGCGAACTGCCCGGGGCGCTTGATCCCCGCCAGCATGCCGATCATTGCGCTGACCGAATGACCCACGAAGACCACCGGCCTGTCGGCAAACGCGTCCACAATCTCGATCACATCGTCGGCATGGCCCTGCAGCGAGGCGTATTTTCCAGGGTCGTAGGCGGACAGATCCGAGTTGCCGCTCCCGACCAGGTCGAACAGGATGGTCTGGTATCGGCCCGCGAACGCGGGGGCCAGCAGGCGCCACATGTTCTGGTCGCAACCGAAACCGTGCGCGAACACCAATGTAAGAGGGCCGTTGCCCTCGACCGTGACGTGGTGGCGTTGCTGGATAGACAAGCTGGCTCCCGGATGGCCGACGTCGAACGACACTCGGCAAGGCTGTGGAACACGCGAGCATGCCATAGTTGGCGCCCATGCCGCTCGATTGCCGGGACAATGACCGGCGCCGGCGGCGACGGTCCTGACCCACCATGGGATAGCTGGCCAGGTCCTGTCCAGGGATGAGCTCACGGCCTGTACAAGACCGGGCCAGGTCGCACGAGCCCGTTGGTTCCTCCAGGCGCCTGCTTTTCCACGTTTGGCAGCAGTAGAGCAGCGCCGGACGAACGGCCCACCGTTGTGCCCAGCCGAATCGGCAGCGAGCCTTCGGGAAACATCCACCGATGGTTGCCGGCAACGCGGAAAAGGGGCGGGTACGGAGCCCTGCACACCTCCTTCATGACGGCGCGGGCAACGTCGCGGTTCCTCACTCCCGGTAACGACCATGGACGCCATCGCGCTGCTCACGAAAGACCACCAGGCGGTAAAGAAGATGCTCGAAGACCTCGCTGACACCACGCCCCGCGCGGTCAAGACGCGCACCGACTTGCTGGAGAAGATTGCCGCCGCGCTGAAGGCGCACACGACGATCGAGGAGGAGATCTTCTACCCGGCGTTCAAGCAGCAGGGCGGCAAGTCCGACGATGCCAGGATGTTCTTCGAAGCCATCGAAGAACACCGGGCAGCTGGCGATCTGGTGCTTCCCGATCTGCAGGCAGCCGAAGTCGACAGCGACGTGTTCTCCGGCCGCGCCAAGGTGCTCAAGGAGCTGGTGACCCATCATGCCGACGAAGAGGAGGAAGAAATGTTCCCGCGCGCGCGGGAGGTGTTCAGCCAATCGGAGCTGGACGAGCTTGGCCGCAAGATGGATGCGCGCAAGAAGGAACTGCTTCAGGAAGGTTGACCTTTGGCGACAGGGTCGCGGGGACGGAGCGCCGCCAGGCAGGCTCTCGCTGACGACGGCCAACCGCCTGGCCATGGGGCCCGCGACGTGGAACGGCCACCTCGGGTTCCGCTTGGGGGGATGGGCGAGTAGGCACGACCGCCTCCGTGTCGCCCACCCAACCGGCACCGCAGATGCCCGTCGCCGAGCGCGGTCGCGCGACGCTGGAAGCATCCCGGATCGAGCTGGACGATCAATCGGCCACCGGGGTGTCCGGCAGCTTCGGCCTGGCTTGCAGCAACCCCCTCCGGCTACGTCGCCGTGCGCTTCACAGCGGGTGCTGCCGGTAGAACTGCGCAAGCTGCCGATAGACCTCCGGCAGGTGCTGGCGCAACGTCGCCGGCGCCTCGAAAAACTGCTCGCTGGCAACCGCGAAGAATTCGGCTGGACTCTCGAGCGCATACCGGTCGATCGGCAGGTCGGCCCCGTTGCGTTGCTCCTCCTGCAGGCGATCCCATGCGCTCGAGAAGGTCTTCCACCAAACGCGGCGATCCATGCGCCGGTGCAACGGCGGAAAGCCGTTGGCGTCGCCGTTGAGCATGTCCAGCTTGTGTGCCATCTCGTGGACGACCACGTTGTGCCCCGGCTTCCTGCCGGCATGCAGGACGTCCGCCCACGATACGATCACTGGCCCGCGCCCCCAGGCCTCGCCGGCCATCGCGGCATCGTTCTGGTGGACCACGCCGGCTGCATCGGTCTGGGCGCGACGGGGAATGAACGCGTCCGGGTACACGATGACGCTGTGCCAACCGTCGTACCAGCCAAGGCCCAGCTTCAGGATCGGCACGCACGCGTGGGTCGCAAGCAACACCCGGTCGGCGTCGTCGAGCTGCAATCCCTTGACCGGTTCCAGCGACTTGCGCTCCAGGAACAAGGTGGCCAGTACCCGCAGCGTGGCCTGGTCCGAGGCGCCAAGTCGTCTTGCCGGGGCGCAGCGCCGGAGCGCGTCCTGCCAGAGCACTTCCGCGATGGGATGGCGGGCCACGGTACGACGTATGCGCCACTCTCTGATTTTCTTGAACATGGCCACGTGCTGGCGGGTGTCACACAGACAATCGGGGCGGACGCGTCCTTTCTCAACAGACTGGACGGGCCCGTTCCTGTCGTGGAAGGGCGTGACGCACCCGCTTGCAGCCAGCCTGACGCGGACCGGCCCGTGATGGTCGCTTGACCGGGCGCCCACGCCGCCCATGCCAGAATGCGCGCCCGTCGTTGACGCCGAGGCGCCCGGAACATTGCGAGGAACCGCCGTGGACCACGTGAAGTTCGATAGCTTGCGGCCGCTTGCGCGAAGTCGCGCTCGGCGCAAACGCCGGCCAGCGCGCGTTTGCGCGCCAGTGATCGAGGCGGCGCCGTGGGCCTGATCCTGGGACTGGGCGCGTTGCTGGTTGCCAGCACTGCATTGATCCATGGCTTGCTGCTGGCTCCTGCGATCAGCTCACTGGGCAGGGCGCGGTTGCATCGGGCCGGCAGGCTTTGTGCGGCGGGTTTGCTGATGGTGGCCGCGCAGCTGGTCGAGGCGGCGCTTTACGGCGGCGCGTTCGTGCTGGGAGCGGCCCATGGGCTGGGGAACTTCGCGCAGACCGATGGGCCCATGCACTGGTTCGACTATCTCACCTTTTCGCTGGTCAACTACACCACGCTGGGGCTGGGCGACATCTATCCGCGCGGACCGCTGCGTCTGCTGGCGGGCATCGAGGCCTCCAACGGATTTCTCATGATCAGCTGTTCGGCCGGCTTCCTGCATCGCCTGATGGCACAGCCACTGCCCCCGATCCCGCGAAGGGACCCGTAGGGCGGCCTCGACCGAACGAAGAAGCGGAGCCCGATCGGCTCCGCTCCGAAGTACGCGTCAGTTGTCGAACCAGTTGATGCCTTCGTCGTACTCGTCGTCGTTCAGGCCGAGATCGTCGTTGGCGTCCCAGGTGTTGTAGATGCCATCGCTGAATTCATTGGGAAAAATGGTGCTCCCGCGATGCAGCCCTTCCGGCCACTGTTCCCATGATCGCTGCGAACCACTTCCAGCGATGCCGGGCCGGGATCGAGATCGCGTCACAACATGCAGGGGCGTGCCGGGCCGGCGGATGGACAGTGGACCAGGGCCGCCAGTGCCGTATCGGCCGTGTGGGAGACCGGTACGGTCACCGCACCGTTCCTGCAACTTGCCGGTCCGGTGAGCACCGCACCAGGAAACGCCCGGATCCCGGCGTTGACACGCCGTACCAATCGCCTGTGCGACAACGACCAGCGAGGCGCGCCGCTATGCATCTGACGGCTGCCGATCGCGCTCGGCGTTGTTGCAGGGCGCGTCGGTCGGATCTCGCACCTGTCGGCGCGGCTGCCGCGCTCGCGGCAAGGCCGATCAGGGCAGCCACGGTTCGATCGCCTTTCCAGTGAATCTCGCCACCGTTGCCATCTGTCCGCTCGATGCCCGCCCAGCCTTCCATCGCCCATGCAACGCACGCCCCGGTACCGCCCGCCACGGCGTGGCGGATCTGGATGGGGGATGTGCTGGCCGGCGAAGGGCGGGCATGGATCTTCGTGGCCAAGTCGCTGCTGGCGATCTATCTGGCCGCCTGGCTGGCGATGTGGCTGCGGCTGGAGCGGCCCTCGACCAGCATGATCACGGTGGCGATCGTGATGCACCCGCACAGCGGCATGGTGCTGGCCAAGAGCTTCTACCGCACGCTGGGCACGCTGGCCGGGAGCGCCGCGGGGCTGGCCCTGCTGGCCGCGTTTCCGCAACAGCGCGAGCTGTTCCTGGCGAGCCTCTCGGTATGGGTGGCGCTGTGCTCCGGCGGCGCGCTGCTGTACCGCAACTTCATGGCCTACGGGTTCCTGCTGGCCGGTTACACGGCGGCGATCGTCACCCTGCCGGTCATCGGCCAGCCGTTGCATGTGTTCGACTCGGCGGTGATGCGCGTGAGCGAGGTACTGCTGGGCATTGCCGTGGCCGGCGTGGTCAGCGACCTGGTGCTGCCCGAGCGCCTGCGCGCGGTGCTGCGCCACGGTGCGCGGGAACGCTTCGTGCAGTTCGTCGATTTCGTCCGCGGCAGTACCGGCGGCGGCATCGACCGCGCGCAGATGGAGCGGGCGCATCTGGCAGCGGTACGCGCCGTGGTGCAACTGGAGGACTTGCGCGCCTCGGTGGCGTTCGAGGATCCGGAGGCGCGCGCGCGCAGCCTCCGCGTGCGCCTGCTCAACCAGCGCTATATGGCGGCGTCGACCAGCTTCCACTCGCTGCATCACCTGATCAACCGGCTTTACCGTGCCGGTCGCACGCAGGTGGGCGAGGCGCTGGTCGCGCTCAATCGGCCGGTTGGCGAGGCGTTGGCGCCGGTTGATCCTTCGCAGCAGTACGAGCCGGCGGTGCTGGCCGCCCGCCTGGACGAGACGGTGGCGCGGCTGCCTGGGCTGGCGATGCAGTTGCGCGCGCCCCTGGCGGATCCCGACGCGCAACTGGAGTTCGATGCCGGCGCAGCGCTGACCCGGCGTTTCGCCGGCGAGATCCACGCCTTCAGCACCATGCAGGCGGCCTTGCGCAGTGGCCGGCGCCTGGGCGGCAGCGTCGAACGGGTGCACTTCCGCCGCGGCAACGACCTCGCCGGCGCCGGCGTAGCCTGGCTGCGCACGTTCCTGACCATGGCCGCGCTCAGTGCGCTGTGGCTGGCCAGTGGCTGGGCGTTCGGCGCCAGCGCGATGCTGCTGGCGACCATCTTCAGCGGGTTGCTGGCCGGCTCGCCGACGCCGGTGGCGGCGGCCACGCGCACCCTCCATGGCTACGCCGCCGGCATGATGGCGGCGTTCGTGGTGGTATTCGGGCTCCTGCCGGGCAGCAACAGCTTTCCCATGCTGATCTGCGCCAGTGCGCCGCTGCTGGCGATCGGCCCGTACCTGAGCACCCGTGCCGGCCTGCCTGGTGTGGGGGCGGGCTACACGTTGGGGTTCGTCTACATCCTGGCGCTGAACAATCCGATGGCGTACGACCCGGTGCGCTTCCTCAACGATGCGGTTGCGCAGCTGGTCGGGCTGGCCCTGTCCGGCGTGGCGTTCGTGGTGGTGCCCGCGGTGACCGGCACCGGCTGGCAGCGGCGCCGACAATTGCGTCGCTTGCGCGAGCAGGTGGCACTGGCTGCGAGCGCACCGCTGGCCGGATTGAGCCATCGCTTCGAGAGCGTCAGCCGAGACCTGTTCCAGCAGGTGGTTGGTCATACCCGTCCAGGCAGCGCCGAGTCGCGCGACCTGCTCGCCTGGGCGCTGGCGGTGCAGGAGACGGGCCGGGCGGTGATCGAGCTGCGTCAGGACCTGGCGTCGGGCACCTTGCGGGGGCAGGCGCGTGCCGCCGCCGACGCCGCCGTGCAGGCGGTGGCATGGCTGTACCGGGCGCCGGATGCGCCGGCCTGGCGGGCGGCGGACCGCGCGGTGGCGCAGGCGATCGACGCTACCGCGCACGCTCCCGCGGTACGCAATCACCTGTTCCAGCTGCGCACGGCCTTGCGCGACGAGGATTCGCCCGTGGGCGAGCGCGCGTCGAATGAACCGCCGGAGACCGCCAATGCCGCTTGAGATCGCCTTCTATGGAGTGTTGCTGCCGGGACTGTTGCCGGTCCTTGTCGGTTGCCTGCTGCTGATGGTCTGGCTGGACCTGCTCATCGGGCGGCTCGGCCTGTATCGGCGGGTGTGGCATCCGTCGTTGTTCCGCCTGGCCCTGTTCGTCTGCCTGTTCAGCGCGGCCGGGCTGTTGTTGATCCGATGAACGGAGCCGCCCGACCATGACCCCATCGATCCCGTCCTCCGCATCGCGATGGCCCGCCGCCCTGCGCTTCCTGCTCACCGCATCGGTGGTGCTGGCAGCCGCCCTGCTTGGACGCGCGTTGTGGCAGCACTACCTGTACGCACCGTGGACCCGCGATGGCCGCGTGCGCGCCGAGGTGGTTCGCGTGGCGCCGGATGTGTCCGGGCTGGTCAGCGCGGTGGCGGTGCGCGACAACCAGCAGGTGCATCGGGGCGAGCTGCTGTTCCGGATCGACCCGACCCGCTTCCGTTACGCGGTGGACCAGGCGCAGGCCAACCTTGCCGCGGCCAAGGCCGGTGCCCGGGCGGCCGGCGCCAACATCAGCGCGGCGCTGGCCAGTGCTGCGGCGCGGCGCGAGGAATACCGCATGCGCCAGTCGCAGGCGCAGCGCCGGCGGCGCCTGGGCAGCGTGATCTCACAGGAGGCGCGCAGCGATGCCGCGGCCAGCGCCAACGCGGCGCGTGCCAGCTGGCGCCAGGCACAGGCCGGCGGCCACCAGGCCAGCGCCACTCAGCAACAGGCCGCCGCAGCGGTGGAGCAGGCACAGGTCGCCCTCGATCGTGCCCGGCTCGACCTGGAACGCACCGAGGTGCGCGCGCCGGTGGACGGTTACGTCACCAACCTGGACATCCGTGCCGGCGACTACGCCGCCGCCGGCACGCCCCGCCTGGCCCTGATCGACAGCCACAGCTATTACCTGTACGGCTATTTCGAGGAAACCAAACTGCCGCAACTGCACGTCGGCGACCCGGTCGACATCCGGCTGCTGGCCGGCGGCCTGCAGCTGAAGGGCACCATCACCGGCATCGCGCGCGGGGTGGCCGACCGGGACAATCCCGCGGGAGGCAATCTGCTGGCCGAGGTCAATCCCACCTTCAACTGGGTCCGGCTGGCGCAGCGGGTGCCGGTCCGCATCGCCATCGACAGCGCCCACCTGCCGCCGGACACGGTGCTGGCCGCCGGCATGACCGCGACTATCGAGGTGCATCCGCGCAAGGGTCGGTGAGGGGCGAGGGGCGAGTGGCGAGTGGCGAGTGGCGAGGGGCGAGTGGCGAGGCGCGAGGCGCGAGGCGAGAGGCGCGAGGGGAGGTGACCGGCGCCGGCCTACGGTTTGCCGCCGGCTGCGCCGTCGGCATCGCGCAGGTGTTGCAGCACACCGCGACAGGCGTTGGTGTCGTCATCCTTGCCCGGTGCGATCAGCGCCAGCAGCGCGGCGGCCGGCGCAGCGACCGTGCCCAGCGCGACAGCGCCGGCCGCGCGGGCGATCAGCGGGCCCGGCTCGACCCCCACGTCCGGATTCTTCAGCGTGCCCTGGATGGTCAGCGGCGAGCGCAGGGTGAGGAAGCGCGGCCCCTTGGTGTGCGGCTTGACGGTGAGGTCGAACCGCTCCGTGGCCAGGTTGATGGTGCCATCGACACGCACCGTGGCCTTGGGCGTGTCGAGCATGAACAGGCGGGCGTGGAAGACGCCGTCGCTGGCAGGAAGGTCGGCCGCGGCACAATTGATCTGCACGGTGTCGCTGCCAAACAGCTTGGCCATGGCGACGTGGCCGAGATTCAGGCCGGCTTCTTCCAGCAGCACCTGGCGGATCCGGCCGCGCTCCATCAACAGCTTCAGCTCGCCATCGGCGCTGCCCAGCAGCTCGGCCACCGAGTTGCCGGTCATGTCCAGATCCAGCCCGCCGTTGATCTGTCCCAGGCTGGCGCGAACCTGTTTGGCCTCGGGGAACAACCGTTTCAATTCGACATGCCGCACATCCAGGGTGAGCGCACCGGGCATCGGCGAGCGGCTGCCGTCGAGAGTGATGGTGCCGGCGATGGTGCCGCTGGCCAGGCCCACCCGCAGCGGCGACAACTGCAGCATGCCGTTCTTGAGCTTGATGTGGGTGGTGAGGTCGGTCAGCGGCGGCAGCGGGTCGAACTGGATGCGGTCGCCGGTGAAGTCGACCGCCGCGTCCATCGCCTGCCAGCGGTCCGTATGAAACGGCGCCACCGGCAATACCTGGCCGGCCGGCTTGTGCGGTGCCTGCGCCTTGGCCTGGGCGGCTGTGGCGTTCTTGCCCACCAGCGTGCCCAGGTCGCCGGCGCGCAGCTGGTCCGAGTGCAGGCTGCCGGTGAGCGTGGGCTGGTCGATGCTGTTGTCGAAGGTCAGCGAGCCGCGCAGGTCGCTGCCGCCGACCCGGCCGTGGAAATCCTGGTAGCTGTAGCGAGCACCGTGCGGGTCGGAAAACGCCACCTTGAGGTGCCCTTCGGTGCGATACGGCGGAGTCACCGGCAGGTTCACCCCGGTGGTCGGATACAGGTCGCCCATGCTGGCACCGGCCAGCCACAGTTGCAGGTCCAGGCCAGCCAGGTGCATCGGCTGGATCAGCGTGCCGACCAGCGCCACCCGGCTGTCGCCCGAGTGCAGGTCCAGTTGCAGCGGAAACGGCTGGTCGGGATCGCGCAGCGCAAGCACGCCGCCGCTCTTGCCATGGCCGGTCAGCGGGGCCCCCCGATAGGATCCCTGCAGTTGCCAGGCAAACCGGAACCGGGCCGAAGCGGGGGCGATGTCCCGCCCCGACGCGCCGGCTTCGGGTGAACTGGCCGAGCTGGCCGGTGTGGCGGCGGGCGAGGTGTCTTCATCGCCGGCGCGTATCGGATGATCGAACTGCGCTGCCAGCTCCTGGCGCGCTGCACGGGCTTGCCGGGCGACGACCTGGTTGTAGGGGATCGCATCTCCGAGCGCCTGTACCTTGGCCTGCAACTGCACCTGGGTCGGTTCGTCACGCAGGCGGATCCGGCCCTGGTCGAAGCCGATCCGCTCCAGTTTCAGCGTCCATCCGGAAGAAGATCCCGCCTGGTCCTTGCTGTCGAAATGCCAATTGGCGCGTGCCGGGTGTTCCTCGCGCTCCAGGTCCAGTTGCGGGTGGACCAGCCGCAACAGCGGTATGCGCACCTGGCGCTGGAAGAGCGCCCATGGCGATACCGTGAAGCGCACCGCGTCGAGTCGGGCGAACAGCGGCTTGTCGGCCCAGTCCGGGTTGTCGATGGTGATCCGCCGCAGCGTGAAATGGGGCCATGGCAGCAGCGACTGCAGCACGCCGGCATCGGTATCGCGGCGCCAGTCGACGGTGACGTTGCCGTGGATCACCACGCTGCGCCCCAGGGCGTCGCTGAGCCGCTGGTCGGCCCAGGGCTTGAGCCGGTTCCAGTTGAAGGTGGCCACGAAGATCACCAGCGCCACCAGGAGCGCCAGCACGACGCCCACGATCCACAACACCACCTTCACGCTGCGCGCCATGTTCGCCTCCACCGGTCGCATGGAATCCATGCATAGCGCAGTCCGCGCAAAGGCGATGTCGGCATCGACCCTGACGGTGGCGCTTGCCGGGAACGGTAGGCCGTTCCGGTGCCAGCGGTGTGCCGGCCCGCCGACCGGTGCCCCAGCCGCGGGCGGGGACCGGCGCCGTGGCGCTTGATCAGGATCAGGGCAACGGACGCGGGCTGCGCCCACCATCGGGCGACCGGCGGCCGCCGGCATGCCCACAGGGAGCTCATGATGCAATTCGAACTATCCACTACCCGCCCCGACGCCAGCGCACTGGCCGCGGCCATGCGTGCACTGGACCCCGACGCCAGGGTGGCGCTGGACGTCGAACGCGGCCGCCTCGAGGTGCTGGCGAGCGCCAGCAGCGCCCAGGTTCTGGACGCGCTGCTGAAGATCGGGTGCGCGGCCACGGCGCTGGAGCAGGAGGTACACATCAGTGGCGGCAGCACCTGTTGCGGTCAATGCGGGTAGGGTGCACAGGCTGACGGGCAGGGTGTCCGCGGGGCAGGGCCGGGCGGCGGCAGGTCGGCGCCGGGCTCGGGCCGATGCAGGGGCATTCCCGCCGGGCGCAACGCCTGGCGGGAGGCGGACGATCAGCGCACGCGTTACCCTCGTGCGCTGCCTGCAAGGTCGCCGCCCATGTCCATCGTCCTCACGCCGTTCGCCCGCACCCGCCTGTTTCCGCGCCAGTCACGCCGCAACACCATCCAGGACTGCAGTGCCGAGGCGTTCGAGCGGCATCTGAACGAATCGCCGCCGCTGAAGGTGCTGCCCGGCTACGCGCCGTTCTGCCGTCTGCACGTGCATCGCAACTGGACCTCCACCCGCTGCATGGCGGTGCCGATCACCGACGCCAACCGCCATCTGCTCCGGTCGGCCTACGAGGCCCGCAGCACGGACGAGCTGCCGGTGCTGGTGCGCTGGTTCGAAGGCGTGGAGGTGCCGGTGGCCGACTATCTGCTGCCCATCCTGTACAGCCGTGAGCAGCTGGCCAGGGAAGGCTCGCCGATCGACGCGGACTGGGGCGTGGTCGGCTGCCTTTACACGCGCGAGCCGGAAGAACTCCCGATGGTGCCGATCACCATGATGCGCAACGCGCTGGGCGTGGAGGAGGGCGGCTCGGGCGTGCCGCTGGACCGCGAGGCGTACCGGCGCAGCGTGGCGTTCTGGGAGCAGCACGCGAACTGGCGGGGTTGAGCGACCGTGCCCCGGATGCCGGTGAACAGGCGCTGTGCCTTGCGCGCCGGTTGGCAACCGCCGGTGGTCAATCGGCCTTGATCCAGACCGCCACGTAGTCGACCAGCATGGGATGCCCCGGCTCGGTGGTCCGGGTCGGAGTCCGGGCGGGTGCGCCCATCGCGTCGGGAAACTCGCCGCCGATGGCCACGTCGAGAATCAGGAACATGCCGTCACGGGCGCTCATGCGCTGCCAGGTGTCGGCAGGCACCTGGTCCTGCCGCAAGCTGTGGTAGAGCTGGCCGTCGACATACCAGCGCAGCAACTGCGGGTGGGTGCGGCGATCCCACTCGGCCGTGTAGGTGTGGAACGCCGCCTGGCAACGGCTGCCCGGGCAGGGCGCATTGCCGGCCAGGCCCTGCTTCTCGCCGCATGGGCCGCCCGGCGACACGCCGCAATGCAGGGTGCCCCAGACCCGATCAAGGCCGTTGACGTTTTCGGCCACGTCGATCTCGCCGCTGGCCGGCCAGTCCCGCTGCTGCCGGAAGCCGTGGCCCAGCGCCCAGAAGGCGGGCCAGTAGCCGATGGCGGCAGCACCCCGTACGTCGGGCATGCGGATGCGCGCCTCGATTCTGAGCATGCCGCCGGCCGGCGCGTGGAAATCGTCGCGATGGGTCTCGATGCGCGCCGAGGTCCACTGACCCTTCGCGTCACGCAGCGGTGTAATCCGCAAGTGGCCCTCGCCGTCCAGGCTGACGTTGCCCGGGCTGGCGGTATGGGCCTCGACCTCCTGCGTTCCCCAGTTCCACGCGCCGCCCGGGTAGCCGTGGCCGAGGGAGAATCGCCAGTGCGACGCGGAGGGAAGCCGGTCCGCCGGTCCGTTGAAATCATCGGCGAAGGCGACCTTCCAACCCGGCGGCTGCGGCACCTCGGACCGTACCGGCGCAGCCGGTCCGCCCAGGAGCGCGATGGCAAGCCAGGCCACCACTGGCCGGGCGAAAAGCCGTCTGTTGCCAAGTCCCACGGTTGCCTCCGGGCGCGCTGGACGGCCTCGCTGCCGCCCGAATCGTGGACCTTCTCCGGGCCGCATCTGTTGTGGCATGGCAGCTCGCGGGAGGCCCGCTGTCAAGCTCATGGCCCGGCGCTTGTCGGCATGCCCTTCGCGAGTGCGGACCCCGGCCCACATCCGGGCAGCACGTACGCCGGTCGCGGTACCGGCTACGGCTCGCGGCGATGGAAACCCGCCAGCACGTGCGGGAGGGAAGCCCGGCCGACGCCCCCGACGCGTGCTCCGCTAGGGTGCCCGCTCCGGATCTCCCGTCTCGCGCTCCTTCGCCAGCCATCGGCGGAACGCCTTGCGCAAGGCCAGTTCTTCGTGCTCGACGCGTACCTCCTCCTCGCGCAACACGCGCAACAGGGCGAAGCACACCGCCACCAGCACCAGCGCAAACGGCAGCGCGCTGATGATCGCCATCGACTGCAGGCCATCCAGCCCGCCAGCGAGCAGCAAGGCGGCGGCCACCGCCGCCTGCACCACGCCCCACACCACCTTCTTCCAGGTCGGCGGATCGAGCGTGCCGCCGGAGGACATCATGGCCAGCACCAGGGTGGCCGAATCGGCCGAGGTGACGAAGAAGCTCAGCAGCAGCGCGGTCGCCAGCACGGCCAGCGTCCCCGCCCAGGGCAGCGTGTCGAGCACGCCGAACAGCACGTGTTCGGGACCCTGGGCAAAGGCGGCGACCAGGTCGACCTGGCCGGCCAGCTGCATGTGCAGGGCGGTGCCGCCCAGGGCGGCGAACCACAGGAAACTCAGCGCGGCCGGCACCGCCAGTACACCCACCACGAATTCCCGGATGGTCCGGCCGCGCGAGACCCGGGCGATGAACGAACCCACGAACGGCGCCCAGCTGATCCACCAGGCCCAGTAAAAGATGGTCCAGTCCGCCACCCAGGTGCCGCGCGTGAAGGGCGTCATGTTCAGGCTCATCGCCGGCAGGCGGTTGAGGTACTGGCCCAGGGTGCTGGTGAAGGCATCGAAGATGAAGCCGGTAGGACCGAACACGAAGAACGCCAGCAACAACAGCGTCGCCAGTGCCATGTTCAGGTTCGACAGCCACTTGATGCCCCGGTGCAGCCCGGTGGTGGAGGACATCAGGTACAGCACCAGCGCCACGGCGATGATGCCGATCCGGGTGCCGCTGGTCTGCGGCAGTCCGAACATATGGTTGAGGCCGGCGCCGATCTGCAGTGCGCCGAATCCCAGCGAAGTGGCCACGCCGATCGCGGTGGCGATGATCGCCAGGATGTCGACGACCGTGCCCAGCCAGCCGTCCACCAGTCGTCCGCACAACGGCCGCAGCAGTTCGCTGATCAGGCCGCGAGCGCCACGGTTGAACTTGAACCAGGCCAGCGCCAGACCCAGCACCGCGTAGATCGCCCAAGGGTGCACGCCCCAATGGAAATACGAGTAGCGCAACGCCGCCCATGCCGCGGCATTGCTCATGGGTGCGATGCCCTCCGGCGGTTTGGCCAGATGCGAGATGGGCTCGGCCGCGCCCCAGAACACCAGCCCGATGCCCATGCCCGCGGAGAACAGCATGGCGAACCAGGTCAGGCCGGAAAATTCCGGCTCGGCCTCCTCGCCACCGATGCGCAGCTGCGCAAACCGGCTCAACGCCAGGTACACCAGGAAGGCGACCACGAAGAACACCACCAGCAGGTAGAACCAGCCGGCGTAGGCGATGGTGCCATCGAGCACCCGGTGCATCGACGCCGAGAGCCACTCCGGCGCCAGACTGCCGACGGCGACCAGCAGGGCAAGCAAGGCAAGGGCAACGAAAAAAACCATGGCGCGCTCCGCGCGGGGAAACATGCGGCCATTATTCAGGTTGAACGCGAATCGCACATGATGACGCTGCGATGTGAACAGGAATTCGGCCCGGGATAGCCTCTTTGCGGACGGCGGAGCAGCATCCTAAGGACGAAGCGGACGCGCGCAGTGCGGCCGGAAAGCGGAATGGTTGCAGCCACTTCGCATGGGGGTGCGCTGCCCTGCGGGAGCGTGGTTGCAGAGCTCACGTACACACACCCGGCTGCCTGCCGGGCTGGGGTCGCCGGCCGCCCTCCGGCTGCAAGCTTCGAGCAGCCGATCGGACGGCGCCGTTACCGAAAGGACGGGCGGACGCAGGGCAGCCGGTGGCATGACCCTTCTACCCGGCCTGGCAGAGGGTGTGTCGGTCGCCCGGCGATGGTCTTTGTCTGGATCACGCAAGCGCGTCCCGGGACGACCCGAATTCGCGACCACTCCGATCGTTCTTGCGCCATCGCTTTCGTCATTCCCGCAAGCTCACGGTCCGGCGTTTCCAGGCCGCATCCTGATGGCGATAGAACGGGCCCAGCGAAGAGGGTTTGTCGGCGTGCAGGGTGACCGCAAGGGTGCGCATGTCCACGATCTCGAAACGGTGGATGAAGCGGCCGTCGACGCGGGCCTCCCGTGCGGCCAGCATCAGGCGGTCGCCGGGAATCCATCCGGCGAACTCGATGTAGCCGAGCTGGGGGTCGTCGGCCGCTGGCGGCAACACGTCGACGGACCAGCGTTTGCCGACCCGATGGAACAGCCACAGCTCGCGCCAGCTGGCCATGGGCTGCACGGCCAGCGCCAGCGCGCTGCCGTGCGCGTTGGCACGCGCCGAAGCCGCCCAGACCGTGCCGTAGGTGCAGCGCTGCGCCAGCGGCGCGCCCGGGCCGTGGCTGCGATCGAGCAGCCGGATACAGGTCTCGCCCGGGCGCCCGGGCGCAGTGACGATGTGCAGGCCGGCGCCTGCCTTCACCAGCGGCTCGGCCGCCCATCGCGAGGCGCCCACGCGCATCGCCGCATCGTTGTAGTCGGCGCGGTCGCTCTCGACCAGCGCGCGGGTGTCCACTGCGGCCAGTTCGTCGATGGCGCGGGAGCCGGCCGGTTGTGGCGGTTCGTGGCGTCGCGTGCGTTCAAACGCGATCGCCGACCACACCGACGCCGCACGCATGTGCAGGCGGGCTTGCACGTAGCGGGGCAGGGTCTGGCGCGGCACCCGGTCGAGCAGGTCGGCACGCCAGGTATCGAGCGCGTTGCGCTGGAACGGCGGCAGGGAGGGATCCACGCAGGCTGGATCGGTCAGTGCCAGCGCGGCGGTGGCTTTCTGCATCGCCGACGCTCCCAGCGCCATGACACGGGCGAATGCGTCGCCGTCGTAGCACAACCGCATGCGGCCCTGGCGATCGATGCTGCGAATCGCCACGCCGTAGTCGGCCACCACGTCGAGTTGCCCGGACAGGGCCTGCGCCTCGGACGCGCGCTGACGGGTCGAGGCGCGTCCGGCCAGGCGGCGGGCCATCACGCCGAGCGCGGCGAATGGCTCGGCATCGATCGCACTGGCCGGCGCTGCCTTCAGGTACGCCGCGGTATACGCGATACCCAGCGCCTCGCTACCGGGCGCGTCGCGCAGGAACCGCACGATCGCCAGCAACTGAGGCGCGTCCTCCGGGCGCGTGGAGAGGATGCGCACATCGCTGGCGCGTACGAAGCCGGCGCGTTCCAGGCGATGGTCGTAGACCTGCAGGTAGTCCAGGCTGTCTCCACGGACCTCCAGGCTTTCGCCCTGCCACAGCACCGCATGCCGGGCCGCCGAGTGGCTTGCCTGTGCGCGCAGCGCGATGCCGTCCCGCGCAACCACGGCCAGCGGACGGGGCGGCGGTGGCGCCGGTTCGGCCTGCGCCAGGCCCACGCTCCACAGCAACAGAACCCACAGGGGCGTCTTCATTGGCCAGCCCCGGCCGCGGCGTGGGGCCGGGCACCGTCGATCAGCGCCTGGCCGATGAAGCCGCCGCTGGCCGGTGGCGGCGCGATGATCACCGAGATCTTGTCCGACAGCTTGTCGGCCAGGGTTTTCTGGATCAGCAGCGGGTGCTTGTCGATCAGGATGCCGTCGCGCTCAAGCTGTTCGCTGCTGACCTTGCCCAGCCGATCCAGCCGATAGGCCTCGGCATCGGCCAGCTTGCGGCGCGAGTCGGCTTCGCCGGCAGCCTCGATGCGCCGCGCTTGGGCCGCGCCCCGGGCAATGCGTATGCGGGCAGCGCTCTGGGCCTGCGCTTCGAGTTCGCGCTGCTCGATCTGCTTGCGCTTGAACGGCAGCACATGCTTCATGGCTTCTTCCTGCCCCTTGGCCGCGATGACCTGTTCGTTGGCCGCCGCCTCCGCCGCGGTCTCGCGTCGCGCCTTTTCCGCTTCGGCCTGAAGCCGGGATTCCTGCACCTGCCTGGCCTTCAGTTGCAGCGTGTACTGCATCTGTTCGGTCTCCAGCTCGGTGGCCAGGACCTTGTTCATGCCCTCGCGGTACTCCGGCGGCAGGTCGACGTTGCCCATCATCACGTTGCGCAGGACGATGCCGTCGACAGCCAGCATCGGCTTGAGCTCGGCCTCGATCACCGTCTGGATTTCCTGGCGCTTGCTCGAGAAGATCTCGCGCACGGTGTAGCGGGTAAACACCTTGTAGATCACGCCCTGCACCAGCGGCTCGACCAGGTCGTGGCCGATGTCGTCCGGCAGGAGCCTGGCCACCCTGGGCAACCGGGTGGTGTCCAGCGCGTAGCGGATCGTGAGCTCCACCCCGATCGACAGGCCCTCGGAGGACTGGAACGGGGCCGGACCGTCGGCTCTGGCGCTGCGTTGCGGGCGGTAGACCTGGTCCTGCACCGGGAACCTGCGCAGGGTGTGGATGCCCGGGATCATCAGGCATGCGCCTTCGCCCACCTCGGTCACCGAACCGGTGAGGCTGTTCAACCGCACGCCGACCTGGCGCGGCCCGATGGTTTCGATCGGCGGATGCCGGTACAGCGCGTAACCACCGATCACGACGGCAGCCAGCAGCCACACCCTGCGTTGGCGCAGCACCCGTGTCACCGCTTTCCGGAATCTGCTCGAGTTGTCCGTCATGGCGTTGATCTCTCCGTGCGTGGTCGGCTGGATCCGCCCCGCTTCCGGGCCGGCGTGGGTCCTGCCACCGCCGCGGGGCGGCGATGGCAGGCGCGCCAAGGCGCAGGGCCAGTAGGCAGGAACCTCGGGCGGTGGGCCGGCCGCAACCAGGGCGCGCCGCGGCGCGGATGTGGCAAGGCGCGGGCGGCACCACGGCAGGGGGCGACGCCGGAGGGCCGGCCGCAGCCCACCCGCCCCGGGGCAGCCGCCGTGGTCCTGCGCCATGTCGCCAGGGGTCCCTGGCTGCAGGCAGCGGCACGACCGAGCATGTCGCCGGCTCCAGCGCGTCCGTGCCGTGGGCGCGTTCGCCGCGGAAGGCTTGCAGGAACGCCGCTCTTGGCGCACGTTTCAGCTCCCCTCCCCGAAGGACCGTGGTAATGAATCTGCTTGACCGGCCGGTGTGGTCCAGCCTGTGCACCGCCCATGAAGATCTTTCGCTGGGCGGCGACCTGGCAAGGCGGTATCTGCCCGACGTCAATCGCTTTGCATCGGCCCGCGACGACAGCGACGCCTCGCTGCACGCGCTGACCGAGCTGGTGCAGCCGTCGGACCCGGTGTTCATCCTGCAGGTGCCACCGATTCGTGTTCCGGCCGGGCTGAGTACCCTCAAGATGGCCCAGGGTGTGCAACTGGTGGCCCCTTCTCCCGTGGCGCCGCCGAGCGAGGGAAGCGCGGACATCGTCGCGCTGGGCGAGCAGGATTCGGATGACATGCTGGCACTTGCCACGCTGACCGAGCCCGGGCCGTTCCTGCGCCGCACGCATCGCATGGGCCGCTTCTTCGGCATCCGCATCGATGGCCGGCTGGCCGCCATGGCCGGCGAACGGTTCTGTTTTCCCGGCCACACCGAGGTCAGCGGTGTATGCACGCATCCGGATTTCCGGGGGCGGGGGCTCGCCAGGCGCTTGTCCCGGCACGTTGCTGCGGCGATCGCCGCGCGCGGCGACATCGCCTTCCTGCATGCGTGGAAGAGCAACCACCCGGCGATCGCCCTTTATCAGGGGCTCGGTTTCCAGTGGCGTTGCGACGTGCATGTCGCGGTGCTGGCGCGCCCTCGGGAAGGTGTCCTCACGAGCGGTTGATGGCAGGTGGTAACCGGAAATGCCTGCCGTTGGCGCTGACCGGCCGCCAGGTGAGCGCAGGCGCATGGTCGGTGTCGGCCATTTTGATGGAGCCGCCGGCGCGGACCGCGGCGTGGACCATCGCGCGTTGCTCGTAGCGCAGGTGCGGGACGAGCCTGGCATCCAGGCCCGCAGGTGGCGGTGTGCCTTATCCGGCGTCGGGAGCGCCGCCGGACGGGCCGCCGCCGTGCTCCGTGGCTCTGCCGTGACCGGATCGCCGCTGTGGTGACGGTTCGGATCGATGTCCCGGTGGCGGCGCCCTCCGGTGTGGCGGCGGTGCATGACGCGGCGGCGGTTGGCGGTACCAGCGCTCGCGCTCGCGATAGAACGGGCGGCCGACGTAATGGCGGTCCCAGTAAGTGACGATGGAGAACGATATGGTCGGAATGCCCAGGCGCGGACCGTAGGCGGTGATCGGCACCGGTTGCCCGCCGTAGTCGTGCAGGATGAAGTTGCCGGCGATCCAGCCGCGCTCGGACCCATGGCGAACGTCGCACCACGCCCAGCCCTGGGTGCATCCCTCGATGCGGACCATGGCGCCGGCCGGAAGCACGTCGATGGCCGGGTAGCCGATGTCCGGCCCGGCGCGCAGATGGACGTTCACCGACAGGTGGGCGTCGACGGACATGGCGTGCAGCGGTGCGCCCGCCAGGATCAGCAAGCCGGACAGCAATAGTCGTTTCATGATGTGGTCCTCATGAGGTACAGGTCGGCCGGCCTCGCTGGCCGACCAACGGCAGGCAGGGGAGGCCCCGGAGAGCCTCCCCTGCACGCTCACCACCGCACCCGCGTGAGGTAGATGCCCGCCCATCCCGCTTCGTCGGTTGCCATCGAGGCGGTGAGGACCAGCTGGTTGCCGCGCAATCCCTCGCGCTCGATGCCCACACTGGTGACCGGCAGCGGCGCGCCGGTTTCGGTATCCACCGCCTGCGGGTCCAGCGAGGTGCCCGGCATGCCCGTGGCGACCAGGGTGCGAAGTGGCACGGTGGCCGGGCCGCGCGTGAGGTAGATGCCGTCCACCGGGTTGACATAAGCGCCGTTCTGGAGCGCCCCCGCGCGTGCCTTGAAGGCGACGTTGAACAGCGGTACGCGGCCCAGGTTGCGCGGGTGCGACACGGTCACGAACGCGGCCGAGCGCCAACGGGGGGCCTCGCCGTCGTCCTCGGCGGTCGACCCGGGTACGTGTCCGGAGAAAGTCCAGGACAGGAACGAACTGAACTGGGCGGGCGATTTGGCGATCGCCCAGGTGCGCCTGAGCAGTATGTCGTGCACGAACACGCCCTGCCGCACCGGAATCTGCACCGTGTGTCCGTTCGGGTACTGCTGGCGGCAGTAGGCCAGCAGATCGGCGTTGCCGTCCTCCGGGCAATGCAGCACCAGCGGTTGGGAGATCCGGCCCCAGGCTCCCCAGAACGCAACGAACCGTCCATCGAAGGAGAGTCCCTCGCCCAGTTGCCTGAAGTGCCTCGAGGACGGCTCGCCGGGAACGTGATCGCCGATCCGGACCAGCCCTCGCAGCGGCGGCTGCGACGGGCCGATCGGGGCCAGGTAGATGCCGCCCGCGGTCGGCTGGTCCTCGTTGTCCAGACCCAGGAAGACCGCCTGGGTGCCGGCCGCGCTGGGTGGGGCGGTGGAGCCGAAACGGGTGGTGGTGCCGGGGATGAAGCTGTCGCTGTTGGCGATCAGTACCACCGGCCGGGTTCCGCTGGCCGGGTACAGCGATGGCCCGCCAGCGATGGGGAACGATGCGTTGGTCAGCTGGCGGTAGTACACGCCGGTCTTGCTGGTGGTGCCGACGGTGTAGTTGCCCTTGAACACGATGATGTCGCGGCGGGTGACCGAGGGCGCGCCGGGGATGATGTCGAAGGCCTTCCCGGGGCTTTCAGGCACCTGGAAGAACGGGAACGCGGGCACGCTGCCCAGTCGGCTTTCGCCGGTGATCACCCGGCCGTACGGATTGGCGTAGACGCCGTTGGTACCGACCTGTTCGACCACCTCTCCAGCATCGTTGACCACCTGCCACACCGGGGCATGGCTCCCGCGCGTGACCACGGTGGAGTAGTTCATGGCGATGCGTGGGAAGGCCGGGGTCTCCTGGAAGGTGACGCCCCGGTTGTTCGGCTGCGGCACCGCGCTGTCGCGGTCGATCAGCCGGACGATCGCCGCGCCGGTGGCCATGTTGCGGGTATAGACACCCTGCAGCGGTTCGCCCGAACCGCCGCCGCCCTTGCTGCGTGCACGGAACACCACCAGCCCGCGGGTGTTCACCGACGGCTGGTTGAAGCTGTTGAACGGACGGCAGGATGCCGCCGGCACGGCTGCACCAGGTGTGCATGATGCCGAGGGCACGAGGCTGCCGTTGTTCACCACGGTTTGCCACTGGACCGGGGCAGGGGCCTGTGCCCAGGCCAGGCAGGGCATCAGCAGGGCGAGTGGAAGCACGCGACGGATCGGGTGCTGCCTGCAGACCCTGTCGTGCGGGGAGGTATGGTGCGTTTGCATGGGAATACTCCGAAGACAAGAGAGCAGCGCCGCATGAAACCCCTGTACAGACCATGCCGCAGCGGCCCCTTGTCGTCGGTCGCCGTGGATAGGCCTTTCATGTTGTGCCATGGGCGAGGAAGGAACGCGGGGAACGCGTCATGGCCGGTTCCCCTTGCCTGTGTCTTTTTCGTTCGAAGCACCGCGGGAGCGGGTCCCGCGGGTGAAGCGAACCACCGGTGTGGTGGTTGTCACAACGGGAGGACGCGCGGTTCGATGCGTGCCGGTTCTCCCTGGCGGCCGCCGGCGCCTGCCAGCTAGCGCGGGCCGCCGTCCTGCTCTTGCTGCTGCTGTTCAGTGCGCTGTTGCTGCTCGGTCTGCTGTTGGGTGCGCTGCTGGTTGCCGTTCATGCGCCCGCCGCCGCTCGGCGGCATGTCCGGCAGCGTCATCCCGCGCTGCGTCGCCCGCTGCTGCATTTCCTGGTGATGCTGCATGCGCAGTTCTTCGCGCTCGCGCGACGTCTTCAGGTTGCGCATCTTGCTGCGGTAGGCATTGCGCTCGCTCGCCGTCATCAGCTGCGAGCCGTAGATCGTCGAACCGTCGTCCAGGCGATCGCGATCCCGGTCCCGGTCCCGGTCGCGCATGCTGTCGCGGTCCTGCATCATGTCGCGGTCGCGCATGGTGTCGCGATCCTGCGTCATGGTGCCGCGCTGGCTGGCGGGCGCGCCCGCCTTCTGGCCGGCTCCTCCGCGATGCTGCCAGGCGTGCGCCGGCAGAGAGGCAAACAGGGCGACGGCAATGCCGAGTACGAGAACGTTGGGCTTGAACATGGGGAATCTCCGGTTCATGGGGAGCGACGCTGATGCGTCGAGATGGATACTCCGTCCGCAAACGGGCGGGCCACTTGATCGGGGTCAATCAATCCGATCACGCGCTCCGGAAGGACGGATCGCTTGATCGACCCTTCACGGACGACCCGCCCACGTTCGGCCCGCGCCGGGCCGCGGGGCCTGTCATGGCGCGACCACGGCACACGGAAGTAGCCATGATGGGCGCGAGCAGCCGCAGGCCGAATCCACCGCAAGGCCTCCCTGCACGCTAGCGCGCGACCTTTCGAGCCGGCTGCGGATGGGCGCTTCGCCTCGGCTCGGCCCTTTTCGGGGCACGCCGGCCGGAGGGGGATGCCGACTGTGGCGGCGCACACGGCCCAGGCGCGTCCGGCCCGTCCATTCGTGCCCGCGCTTGGAGAACCATTGCGGCAGCATGGCCGGCGATATCCGGGGTGGCCTGTCCCGTCCCGACCTCAAACCACTTCATCGCACCGCAGCGCCCATTCGTCGGCGCCTGCCCGTGTGCGTCGCAACCCCCCTCGTGGTGCCCATGGTCGCGACCTAAGCTTGCCGGGCCATGTGGCGTCGTTGGTTACGGAGAGGGAAACCCGATGGGTCCGCTACTTTTCTTTGTCGCTACGGCGGCTGCCGGCATGTTGACCGGCTGCGCGCACGCTGAACTGCCAGCCACCCCGACCGGCGTTGCCCACTACGCCGAACGTCTGCTGGCGGACCTCTGCGGCCTTGACGCGCCAGCCGTGACGGCGCTGATCGTTGACGCCGGCGCGGGCGACGAAATGCCCTGCCGTGGACTGGGAGCCCAACTGTGATCTGCGCACCGGTACAGACGCCGGTGGTGCGACGGCGGGCGACCGATCGCCTCGGCCGGCAAGGCTCGGACCGAAGCGGCGGCCCTCGGAACCACCCTGGCGCACGGGTCATCGTCCGCCGGTCGACGGCACACGCGGTGCATGATCTTCCGGAAGGCGATCGCAGCACCGTGTCGCGGGTGCTCGATCCGGCGCCGGGCAGCTTGCCCGCGGTGGGCGGGCGGCCCGATCCTGCGGTGGCCGGTTTGGTCGGCCCAGGCAGGCTTCCGTCGCAAAGCGCCACGCATGCCGCCCGCGCGCCGATATGCTCGCCCTCAGCCCCGTCACTCCGGAAAAGCCCGTGATCAAGAGCCTGTTCTTCCTCATCCGCATCGTCATAGCCTGGTCGCTGGCGATCGCCCTGGCGGCGTTGATCTGGGGCGAGATACCGCTACTGGGTCGGCTGGACTGGGTGATCACCATCGCCGGCCTGGTCACGCTGGCATGGGTGGTCGCCGCCACGCTTTCGCATCTGGGCCGCGTGCGGCTGGTCGCCGGACGCGTCGATGCGGCCACCCTGGCCAACCGCCAGCGCCGCCAGATCGAGGTGCCACTGGAAGCCGGCGACGCATTCGACATGATCGATGCGGCGGTGCGTGAACTGCCGCGCGTCACCCGGGTGCAGAGTGCACGCGACAGCCTGCAGGTGCGTGCCACGGTCGATCGCCCGACCACGCCGGGGGAGCAGTTGCTGGGCCGCTGGAATCCGCTGTCGTGGTTGGGCGCGGTGCGCAATCAACTGACTCTCACCGTGCTGCCGGTCGACGACAGCGCCAGTGTGACGCTGATCTGCGAGCCGGACACCCCGACGTGGAGCGACTGGTTCCTGGTCGACGATGCCACCGACTACGAAACCGCCGAGACGGTCCTGCGTGCGATCAGCCGCCGCGTGGCCGAGCGCCGGGGTAGCGAGAAGGCCGCCGCGGCGCAGACTGCGACCGAAAAAGAGCTGACCGTCGCCAAGCTCAGCCTGCTGCATGCGCAGGTGGAGCCGCACTTTCTCTACAACACACTGGCCAGCGCGCAGTTGCTGACGCGCAGCGATCCGGGCCGTGCCGACGAAATGCTCGGTCACCTGATCCAGTACCTGCGCCATTCGCTTCCGCGCGCCGACGACGAGCAGTCCACGCTCGGCGCGGAACTCGAGCGGGCGGTGGCCTACCTCGAGATCCTCAAGATCCGCATGGGCTCGCGCCTGACCGTGCAGGTGGAGGTGCCCGAGGCACTGCGCGCCACGCCGCTGCCGGCCATGATGCTGCAGACGCTGGTCGAGAATGCGATCAAGCATGGTCTGGAGCCACGCACGGCTGGCGGTACGGTGTGGATCCGCGCGCACCGCCAGGACGGCCGGGTCCAGGTCACCGTCGCCGACGATGGGGAAGGTTTCCAGACGCGCACCAGCGGCACCGGCATCGGCCTGAAAAACGTGCGGGAGCGTCTGCGTCTGCTGCACGGGAGCGATGCGGCGTTGTCGGTGGTGGCGAATTTCCCCGCAGGGGTTGCCGCGACCCTTATCGTGCCCGCGTCCACACCAGGCGCTACCGTCGCCTCGGCGATGGAGGGCGACCATGTCTGAGCTACCGCTCACCGCCATCGTCGCCGAGGACGAGGCGCTGTTGCGCCAGGAACTGCTCGAACAGCTCGCCAGGGCATGGCCGCAACTGCAGATTTTGGCCGCCTGCGAGGACGGTGCCAGCGCACTGGAGGCGCTGGCCGAACACCAGCCACAAGTTGCGTTCCTGGACATCCGCATGCCGGGGCTCAGTGGGCTGGACGTGGCCGCCGCCGCGGCGCAGCTGAGCCCGTGCACGCAGATCGTGTTCGTGACCGCCTACGACCAGTACGCCGTGGATGCGTTCGAGCGCGGCGCGATCGATTACCTGCTCAAACCGGTCACGCCCGAACGCATGGCCGCGACCGTGCAACGCCTGCAGGCGCGTGCGGGCCAGCCCGATGCCGATGCCCTTGCGAGCCTGCTTGCGCGCCTGGGCGCCGAGCTTCCGCCTGCCGCCGTGCCGGAGCCGCTGACCTGGATCACCGCCAGCGCCGGTCGGGAAACCCGCCTCATCCTGGTCGACGACGTGGTCTATTTCCGCGCGGACAACAAGTACACGACGGTGTCGACCGCCGATGGCGAGGCGCTGCTGCGCACCCCGATCCGCGACTTGCTCGCGCGACTGGATCCGGCCGTATTCAAGCAGATCCACCGTTCCACCATCGTCAACCTCAAGGCCATTGCGGGCATCACCCGCGACGACAGCGGCCGCGGCACGGTCCGCTTGAAAGCGCGACCGGAGACCCTGACCGTCAGCGCGCCGTACATGGCCCTGTTCCGGCAGATGTAGCCGCTAACGCGGACAGCCGCCATGCTGCGGACCCACCGGTCGATCGGCTGCCCTCGCTCAATCGCGATCGGGCGCGCCGAGCGGGAAACAGGACCGGTACGGGCGTGCCTCGTCCACCGCCTGGGCGAACGAGGGCCGCACCAGCAAGCGCCGTCGGTAGGCCCGCACATGGCTGAATGATGGATCGATCCGGTGGACCCAATCGGCGTAGAAAAGCGACGGCGCCGCGGCGCAGTCGGCCATGCCGAAGTCGTCGCCGGCAGCCCATGGCCGATCGGCCATGACCCGGTCCAGCCAGCCATAGGCGGTGTCCAGCATGGCCTTGGCCTCGGTCACGCCATGCCGGTCGCGCAGGTCTTCGGCGCGCAGGGCGTTCAGCACCACTTTCTGCAGTGGCGTGGCGACGTAGTTGTCGAAGAAGCGGTCCATGGTCCGGGTCTCCAGCGCCGCGCGCGGGTCGACCGGCAGCATGCGGAGCGGCCCCGGGTGATACAGGTCCAGATACTCGATGATGGAGCTGGCCTCGATCACCGTGCGACCCCGGTCGCAAAGTACGGGAAACCGCTTCAGCGGCCACAGCGCGGCCAGTTCGGCAGCCGCGCCGGCCTGCTCCAGGTTGCGGTAGGCGAAGATCGTGCCGTTCTCGTACAGCGCCACCAGCACCTTCTGGCAGAAGGTGGAAAACGGGTGGGCGTAGAGCTGCAGCGGGTGCTTTTGCATCGTCTGTTCCGAGGTGGCTGTCATGCAACGACGAGCGGGGAAGGGGTGGATCGACACCGTCGGCGGGCCACGCCCGCCGGTCGGGTCCTCGGCAAGCGGGACTGGAGTGCGCCGTACGGCAGGCGCAGCCGGCCGTGGGCAGGGCGATGTCTCAAGATGCAGCCGGGCGTGCCGATAGAGGCGGACTGATCGATAATGTCCGGGCAGCCTTGGCTCCCGGGCGCTTGCCGAACGGAGGGGTCTGCAAGGCACGGGTTGCCGTTGCCGCGATGCGCTTGAAGCGGTCCATGGTCGGCGGCGGAAGGGAAGTCCGCGCTGCCGGCGGGACGGGCGATCGCCGACACGGTCGGCGGTAGTCCCCGCGGCCCGGACGGCATCGGTCACTCCCTCCACTTTGCAGGCACCGCGAGAGCCCATGCAGGATCCCCAGGAGCGCTACCTCCACAGTGCCGTTTCCGTCATGCTGCTGCTGGCGATGCTGGCCGCCGGCGTGGCCACGCTCATCCACTGGCTCGGTCGTCCCCATCAGATGCTGGACCTGATCGTCCCGCCGACCATGTTCGCCCTGTTCGCCGGCCTGCTGGTTGCCTTGCGGTGGCGACCGCGGTGGATGGCGATCATCGCCCGTACGGCGCTGCTGGCTTCGGGTCTGGCACTGGCAGCTCCGAGCTGGCTCTACACGTTGCAGGCTGCCTGGACGCCGGGGCTGCACCTGATCGACATATTTCCGCCGGTAGCGTCGCTGTCGCTGGTGCTGATGGTGATGGTGGTGGTTTTTCTGCCGAGCCGGCAGGCGCTTCGCGTGGCGCTGCCGGGCTGGTGCCTGATTGCACTGCCCGTGCTGGCCTATCTGTTGACCCACCCGGGGGAACTGGACACGCCCAGGGGCAAGGATCTGCTGATGAGCTACGGCCCGGTGATGCTCATGCTGGTGGTGCTGCTGCCGGTGCAGCGGGGCCTGGCCGGCAGGATCAAGCGGCTGGTTTCCGAGCGCAGCCGGATGGAAGGCCTGATCAACAAGGACCCGCTGACCCAGGTCGGCAGCCGGCGCCTGAGCGAGCAGTTGCTGCGGGATATTCTCGACATGCAGACCCCCGCCGGCGTGATCATGTTCGACATGGACCGGTTCAAGGCGATCAACGACACCCATGGGCACCCGGTTGGCGACCGTGTGCTGAAGACGGTGGCCTTGCGTTGCCAGGAGGTGTTGCGCAAGGACGAAACACTCTCCCGCTGGGGTGGCGAGGAGTTCGTGGTGATCGTCCCGGGCGTGGGCGAGTCCGGACTGCGGCGCGTGGCAGAGCGGTTGCGCAGGGTGATCGCCGGGTCGGCGATCGAGCCGGTCCTGCAGGTGACCGGGTCGTTCGGCGTGACCGTGGTCGGTCACGGCGACGATCTGGAGAAGGTATTGCAGAGGGTCGATCAGGCGCTCTACCAAGCCAAGCAGCGAGGTGGCAATTGCGTGGTGTCCTGGCAGGCGAGTGTCGATCCGCTGGGTGTACCCGGCACGCGGTGACATCCGCCCGGGGCCAGTGACCGGCGGCCACGGCCGGCGCGTTATCCGGAGCGGACGCTCCCACGCCGCGGTGTCCGCCTGCCCGCCGCGGGTAGCCCGCTCGCCGTCGTACCACGCCCGTTGCAGGCTCATGCGTTATCGGGCGGCATCCGGACGTACGGGCAGTGGACGGGTCTCGGCCATGGTTGCCAGCACCGGCAGCACAGCCAACGCCACCAGGGCGATCATCGCTCCGGGTACGGCGGTCCAACCGGTCAGCTGGATCAGCAGTTCGGCAAGGAAAGGCGTCAGGCCGCCAAAGATAGCCGTGGCCATGGTCACGCCCAGCGCCAGTCCGCTGAGCCGGCCTTCGCCGGGAAACTGCTCGGCGGTTGCCGAGGCACCGACCGCGCTTACGCCGCCGGCCAGGCAGGCGAGTACGATCGCGCCGGCAGCGATCCGCCAGGTCGGCGCCGCTGGCCATCAGGCTGAACATGGTCCACGGAAGCAGCATGCCCGCGATGGCCAGCCCGATCAGCACCGGCCTGCGCCCGATCCGGTCCGACAATGCACCGGTCAATGGCGTCACCAGGATCACCGCCACCGCTGCGAGCGTGGACAGCCACAGCGAATGGCTTTCGGCCAGATGGCCCGAAGAGCTCAGGAACGCCGGCACGTAGGTGATCCCGACGTAGTAGGTGATCGAGCCCAGCGCCGAGATGGCGAAGGTGCGCAGCAGCGCGGCACGGTGGTGGACGAGGGTGTGGCGCAGCGGCGAGTCCGGTACGGTGCTTTGCCGTACCTGTCGCAGGAAGTCGGGCGATTCGTCCATGGTCGAGCGGGCAAACCAGACGCCGCCTGCCAGCGCGGCTCCGGCGAGGAACGGGATGCGCCAGCCCCACGCATCCAGGTGGGCGGTGCTCAGCGCAGCCACCGTCAGCGCGGACAGAGCCACCGCCAGCAGCGCGCCGACTTCGCTGGCGGCGGAGGCCAGCGAGGTGATCAAACCACGTCGTTCCGCGCGGGCGCCTTCAAGCAGGTAGGCCACCACACCGGTGTATTCGCCGCCGACCGAGAACGCCATGAAGCAGCGCAACAGCAGGAGCAGGGCGCCCGCCGCCGGGCCGATCGTGGCATAGTCGGGCAGCATCGCCGTGGCCAGCATCGCCAGCGTCATCAGCATCATCGAAAGCAGCAGCGTGTGCCGCCGCCCGATACGGTCGCCGATATGGCCGAACACCACCGCGCCCAGCGGTCGCATCGCATAGGAAACGGCAAAGCCGCCCAGTGTGATCAGCAACGAGGTCTTGCCGCCACCGAAGAACACCCGCGACAGCACGGTGGCGAAATACAGGTAGAGCGTGAAGTCGTACCATTCGACCACCGTCGACAGTGCCGCGATCACCATTGAGCCCCGCGAGACCCGGTGGCCGCCGTGTTTTTCGGTCGATCTCATGCGGCTCCCGTCCGATGCGTGTACCGCCCGATCGTAACCCGCGGGCTGCCGGACGCGCAGGCAGGCTGCGGCCGGGACGACGATCCCTGGCTTGGCGTCTGTTGTTCTTCCGCGCTCGCGCCGAAAGGCCCGGCCTCATGCATCGCCGTCGCTCAGGCCTGGCCGGTTGGCGCCGCGCGGCCAAGGCATTCGCGCCACCCGCTGCGATGAGCGGGCCGGAAACGCCTGCCGCGCTCAGGCGCCGTCATGGCGGAGCGCGTAAGTGGCAGCGCCGTCTTCGCGGCGTTGCTCCAGCGCCCCGGCCACCTGCTCCAGCAGGGTGCGCAGGCGCTTGACGCCGTTGCTTCCGAGGACATCGGCCAGCCCTTGCTCGAACTCCTGGCTCAGCGCGATCAGCGTCTCCATCGCAGCGGTGCCGCGTGCGGTCAGGCGCACCAGCTTGGCGCGTCCGTCCGCAGGATCGGGAACCAGCCGGACGTAACCGCTATCGCGCAGGCTCTCGACCAGATAGGCCATGCTCTGCTTGGTCATGCCCGCCCGCTCGGCCAGCGTGGTCAGCCGCGTGCCACCGGCCTCCAGGTGGCGGAACACCGCGCTGTGGGCGGCGCGCAGATCGACGAAGCCGCGTTCGGGCAGGGCCTGGTAGATGGCAGCCTGCATCTCCTGGTACGGGAGCCGCAGGAGGCTGCCGAGCGTACGCTGGCGGTCGGGGAAGGTATCGGACATGGAGGTATCTTGACATATGGTCAGAATAACTGTCGAATATAGTCAGATGCACTGACTAGATGGAGGTTCCATGAACAGCATTGCCCCGCTTCACGCCGCCGGCCACGACACGCTGGCGCACAACCTGTCGGTGGTCGATCGCCATATGCGCAACGAGGCGATCGACCCCGACAGCGTCATGTCGCTGTATACCGACGATGCCGTGCTGGAGATTCCGGCGCGCGGCCTGCGTTTCGATACGCTGGCGGCGATCCGCGAAAACTACGTGCGCATGTTCGCGTCCATGGCGGAGGTGGACATCCGCCCGATGGACCGTTTCGCCACCGAAGATCGCGTGGTGGACGAGTGCACGGTGACGCTTCGCATCACCGGTGACGGTGTCACCGGGGCGCCGATACCGGTCGGCGCACGAGCCGAACTGCGGCTTCTGCATGTGTTTCACATGCGCGACGGACGCATCGCCCGCGAGGAAGTGTTCGAGGCCTGGCGTCGCCTGGACGGCTGAGCGATCGGGCCTGCGTCACCGGGGGCGGTCGCCTGCATGGCGTGGCCGGTCGGTCATGACGGTGCCGGCGGCAGTGACCTCACGCACCTGGCGCGACGCCAGCGCCTGCCGGTCCGGCAGGCCGATGCCCTTGCCGTCGCCGCAAACGTAATGGGTCACGTGCGGCACCGGATCGGCGAACAGGCTGCCGAGCCGATCGGCGATGGCCGCCCGGAAGTGGAGCATGGCCGGCAGCTCCAGATGCTCGATCAGCGACCAGCGCGGAACCTCCTCGCCGGCGGGTTGGTGCAACAGCACGTAGCGGCCGGTGCGCCGCAGCTGCCAGGACCAGTTGTCGTAGAGCGCCCGCAATTCCCTGCTCGGACAAGGCATCGCACGCCACCTGCGCCTGGATGCGGTCGAGCACGGTCACATGCAACTCGCGCTTGCGCGCAAGCAGGTGTCCGTCCACCCGGCACGACGCGCCCCAGGGCGCGTCCATGTCCCGAACATCCAGTGGCAGCAGCAACGCTCCTGCTGGGCGAAAAGCCCGGCCAGGGGATGGGGCCGGGCGCGCGCACTGGATGTTCCATGGTCGGCTACCTGTTCGATGCCCGCGGCGGTCTGCAGCTGGATGTCGCAGTGTCGTTGGCCTCAGGGCGCGTTGGAAGTGACCCGCCACACCGTGTTGCCGACATCGTCGGCGATCAGCAGGGCGCCCTGGTTGTCCAGGGCCAGCCCGACCGGCGCACCGAACAGGCGCGACTCGTCCTCGGAGTGGAAGCCGGTGACGATCGGTTGGGGCACACCCACCGGCTTGCCCCGCACGAACGGAACGAACACCACGCGGTAGCCGCTCAGCGGCGAACGGTCCCAGCTACCATGCTCACTGATGAAGGCACCGTGCCGGTACTTCTCCGGCAGCGCATTGTCGTCGGACATCAACAGGCCGAGTGGGGCGACGTGCGAGCCGATCGCGTAGTCCGGCTTGATCGCCTTGGCCACCAGGTCCGGTCGCTGCGGACGGACGCGGGTGTCCACATGCTGGCCCCAGTAGCTGTACGGCCATCCATAGAAGGCACCCTCGCGGACCGAGGTCAGGTAGTCCGGTGCAAGGTCGGGGCCGATCTCGTCGCGTTCGTTGACCACGGTCCAGAGCCGGCCCTGCGGCCCCCATTGCAGCCCGGTCGGGTTGCGCAGGCCCGAGGCGTATATGCGGCTGGCACCGGTGGCTACGTCCACCTGCAGGATGTCGGCGCGGCGGTATTCCACGGCCAGGCCGTTTTCGGTGATGTTGCTGTTGGAGCCGACTCCGACGTAGAGCTTGCTTCCGTCCGGACTTGCCAGCAGTGCCTTGGTCCAGTGGTGGTTGATGGTGCCTGGAAGGTCGGCGACATCCTCGCCGGGCGCGGTAATGCGCGTTTCTCCGGGTACGTAGGGAAAGCGCACGATGCCGTCGGTATTGGCCACGTACAGGTCGTTGCCGATCAATTGCACACCGAACGGCGAGTTGAGGTTTTCCAGGAAGACGTGCTTCTGCCACGGGCCGCCGCCGGCGGTACGGCGCAGCAGGGTGATCCGGTTGCCGCCTTTGCCACCCTTGCCCGAGAGCCCCTTGATCTTGCCTGCCACCAGCTGCTTGGGCGTGGTCACCGGCTCGCTGCCCGGACCGTTGGCCTCCACCACCAGCACGTCGCCGTTGGGCAGGGTATAGACCTGGCGCGGGTGCATCAGGCCCGTGGCGATCATCCGGATCTTCAGGTCCGAGGCCACCTTGGGTGTCTGGCCCTGGGCCCAGCCGGCCTCGTGCGGGACCTTCATCGGCGGTATCAGGTAGTTCTTCGATGGCGGCAGCGGCGGTGTGTCGGTGCCGGACTGCTGCGCGGGCGCATAGTCCGCCTTTTCGGCGCATCCACCCAGCGCAACGCTGCATGCCAGCGCCAGCGCGCTGCAGAAAACGGTCTTATTCATGGACGAAATTCCCCGGCACGGCGTGCTGTGTGGCCATGACGACGCGGCCGATGGACAGGAGGGCCACGGTGCAGGCCGAGAGCCAGACGCCGGCCGGAACCACCGCGTAGGCGTCGCGGCTGTGCACGAAGGCATTGAAGATCGCCGCCACGATGGCCACCAGGTTGAACCAGAAGTCCAGCCGGTCCGCGCGCACGACCGTGCGCCGGTCGGTGATCCACACCTGCACCAGGTTGATCAGGCGAGGCACGATCGCGAACAGCAGGCCGAACACGATCAGCCAGGAGGCGCCCTTGTCCCACAGGATCACCGCCGTCTGCATGTAGAGGATGTCGAAGATCAGGGCGGCAACGAAGCAGCCGAACGGAATCGGGTTGAGCAGGCCATAGATGGCATTGGCCACCACGGAGCGGTGCGGTACGGCAGGAGAACTCATAGGCTGCGGTCTCGGGAGAGGGCGGCAAACCGTAGCCTCCAGGTGAAGTGGATGCGCATGCGGCTTCCCATGGGCGGATGGAGGGCCGCACGTTAACCGGCCGGTTGTCCATGCGATGTGCCCATGGCGGTCGTTGGATTCAGCCTCGGGCGTGCGGCGCCCTGGCGGAAGGAGGGCTTCGTGGTCGCTGCCCGTCTTGCACCCGGTCGCCGTGTTGCCGGCGGGAACGGCCAGCGCCAGGCAGAGGCTCCGGCGCGAAGAAGGGGCGCCGCGCGATGGCGATGGACCGCGTGGGTCGAAGCCAACGGCGGGATCGGGCGTGTCCGCCGCGGCCCAACTTCCGGCACTGGGCCAGAGCGACTGCCGCGCTAAGCTTGCCGGCGTGCGTGCCCGCGTGTGCCGGAAAAGGAATGATCATGATCAAGCGTCTGCTGTGGGTCCTCCTCATGTCTGCGCCGGCGTGGGCCAGCGCGCGGCCCGCTCCGGCGCAGGTGGTGGTGCTGGCCACCTTGCACCGGATGCACGAGACCGTGCCGGCCTATTCGTACGCCCGCCTGGGCCAGCTGATCGAACAGCTCAAGCCCGACGTGCTGTGCGTGGAAGTGCAGCCCGGGGACCTGGTCGCGCGGCCGGAGGAGTCGACCAAGCGCGAGTATCCGAAAGTGATCTACCCGCTGATCGACCGGCACCATTACCGGGTCTACGCGATGGAGCCGGCCGAACCGGTCTACAGCGACATCATCAAGCCGTACGCGGCCGGCGGCCAGGCTTTCCAGGGCGCCGAACCGTCAAGCGCGGAAGCCTTCGGCCATTACAGCGAGGGTCTGTATGCCGGGTTGGTGGCGTACTGGACAACGCCCGCGCGTATCAACGATGCCATCACCGATGCGCAGTTCCAGGCCAAGCACGCGTTGCAGCAGGCGCTCATCGGTCCGGCCGAGCACACCGGGTGGCAGCGCTGGAACCACCAGTTCCTGGCGACGGTTGTCCGCGCGGCACGGGAAAACCCGGGCAAGCGCATCGTGGTCACGGTGGGTGTCGAGCACGGCTACTGGTTGCGCGCGCACCTGGCCGAGGTGCCGGGGGTCAAGCTGCTCGACACCGCGGCCTTGCTGGCCGTCAACCACTGAGGCCAGGGCAGGGGCAAGCGTATTCCCTGCCGCTGTCCGGGGCGAATGGCGGGCAAGGCAGGGGACGTGCTTCGGGCACTCCGAGCTGCTCGCGATTGCGTCGGTTGCGCTGCCCCGGCGGCGAGCTCATTCGGCATCGTCGTCGCGCCGGCGACGGCGCTCGCGATACAACTGCTGGTCGGCCTCGGCCAGTGCGCCATCCAGCGGGACGCCGTCCCCGAACACGGCTGCACCCATGGTGAAACCGATCGGCGCATGGGCGCGGTCGCCGCCGATGCGTTCGACGATCTTTCCAGTGACGCCGGCGTCGGCCTCGTGCAGCAGTAACAGGAACTCGTCGCCACCGAGTCGCACCACTGCGTCCTGCGGACGGGTGTGCCGATTGAGGAAATGCGCCATCTCCACCAGCACCTGGTCTCCCCGCGCATGGCCGTGGCTATCGTTGACCTGCTTGAAGTGGTCCAGGTCGATCACCACGCAGCCCCATGATGTGTCGTCCGCGCGCGCTTCCAGCTCGGCCAGGAAGCGACGGTTGAAGCAGCCGGTCAGCGGGTCGCGCGTGGACAACTTGAGCAGCTCCTGCTCCTGCCGGTACCGCTCGGTGATGTCTTGGGCATGCACCAGCACATAGGGCTCGTCCTCATCGTCGTCGAGCACGTTGTGGTATTGCCAGGTGCGCAGCGTGCCGTCCTTTGCGCGCAACTGCAGGGCGCCGCTGTCGCGATCGTTGCGCATCATCCGCAGCAGGTAGGCAGCGAATGCAGCATTGCGTCCGGGCAGCAGCAGATCGGTCAGCGGGCGGCCCAGCAGCTCGCCCACGGAGTACCCCAGCGAATCGGCCGCCGCCTGGTTGACCGAGAGCAGCACGCCTTCGTGGTCGTGCGTGCAGATCGGCCCCAGGCTGTACTGGAACAGCTTGCGGAAGCGCCGTTCGCTCCTTTCCAGTGCCAGCACCGCGCGCTTTCGCAAGGTGATGTCCTGTATCGCACCCGCCAGGATGCACGGTTGGCCCGCGGCGTCGCGCTCGACCAGGCCCACCACGCGCACCCAGATCTCGCGGCCGGTTGCGGTGACCAGGGTGACGTCCAGGTCCCACTCCGTGCCGTCGCGGATCGCCCGCTCGACCGCTTCGCTCACCCGTTCCCGGCTCCCCGCCGGGTAGTAGGACAGCGCCTCGGCCAGTGTGGGCTGGTAGCCGGGCGGCACTTCGTGCAATCGGCAGGTGCCGTCGGACCAGCTCAGCTGGCCGGTGGCCACTTCCAGCTCCCACCCCCCGACATCCGCCAGCCGGCCGGTGCGCTCCAGGAACGCTTCGCGCGCCTTCCACTGTTGCTTGCGCTGCGCCATGTCTCGCAGCTGCGACTGCGACTGCTCGGTGCGGCGCGCCCAATCCAGATGCCGCCGATGCGTTTGCGAGCGCAGTTCCAGGGCGTGGGCGGCGGCGTCGGCCAGGCTCCTCAGCATCTGGCGCTGGTCGTCGTCGAGCGTGCGTGGCGTCGTGTCGATCACGCACAGCGAGCCCACCCGGGTGCCATCGCTCAAGGTGATCGGGGCGCCGGCATAGAAGCAGATGCCCGGCTTGCCGGTGACCAGCCGATTGCTGGAAAACCGGGAGTCGAGCCGCGCGTCGCCGATCTCGAACAGCTCGCCGCCGAGGATCGTGTGCGCGCAGAACGCCATGTCTCGCGGCGTCTCGGAGGTGCCCGCCAGACCGATGTTTGCCTTGAACCATTGACGGTCCGCATCGATCAGCGTGATCAGCGCGATCGGTACCCCGGCAATCATCGCTGCGGTGCGCGCGAGCGCATCGAAAAGGGGCTCGGCCTCGGTGTCCAGTACCGCCAGCTCGCGCAGCCGCGCCAGTCGCAATGCTTCCTCGGCGGGAGAAAGGGCACCCATATACCTACAACCCTACAGAAACCAGTTCATTATGCCAGCGCGCCGCCGGCCAACCGTGATCGGGACAGGCAGTCCGGGCACCCGGCGGGCCGTTTCACCGCATCGGCAAGGGTGCGCCCGGCCGGTCGTGGCCGCGTCCACGGAACAGGCGGGGCAATGGGCGCTTGCATGCGAGCCCGTCGCTGCCAGCCCTTTCCACGGCGGCGGCTCCAGCTACCGTCCGGAGTCTCGTGGTCGCGGCCGCGGCCTGATGCTAACGTCAACGACTGTTTACCTGTCTGCCGGAGCCTCCATGTCCCGTCTCCACGTCGATCCGCCGGTGGCTGCGCGCCATCGTCCTGCCTGTCTGACCTTCGCCGTATCCATGCTGCTGGCCGCTGGAGTGGCGTGCGCGCAGCCGGTCCACGGCACCGATGTTCCGCCGCCGCGGGATACGGCCTATCCGGGCACGCTCGAGCTGCACGTCGATGCCAGCGATACCGCGCAGGGCATCTTCACGGTGCACGAGACGATTCCGGTAACGCCGGGTGCATTGACCCTGCTGTACCCGCAGTGGATCCCCGGCGACCACTCGCCCACCGGCCCGGTGGCCATGCTGGCGGGCCTGAAGATCAGCGCCAACGACAAGCCACTGAAGTGGGTGCGCGACGAGTACGACGTCTACGCGTTCCACCTGGAGGTGCCTGCGGGCGTGTCGCATATCGAAGCGGACTTCCAGTACCTGTCCAGCCGGGATGGCGGTTTCGAGATGACCGACCGGATGCTGGATCTGGAATGGAACAAGATGGCGCTGTATCCGGCCGGCCATTTCGCGCGCGACATCACCGTGACACCGCGCGTCACGCTGCCACGGGACTGGCGCTTCGGCAGTGCCCTGGAGACCGCTTCGCAGTCGGGCGCGACCACCACCTTCAAGCCGGTGTCGTTCAACACGCTGGTCGATTCGCCGATCTACGCGGGCCGCTACTTCAAGCAGGTGGACCTGAATCCGGGCGGCAAGGTGCCGGTGCACCTGGACGTCGTCGCCGATGCACCGAAGTATCTGCAGATCACGCCGGCGCAACTGAAGGCGCACCGGGCCCTGGTTTCGCAGGCGACCACGCTGTTCGGGTCGCACCATTACGACCACTACGACTTCCTGCTCTCGCTGTCCGACCACCTTGGCGGCAACGGCCTGGAACATCACCAGTCCAGCGAGAACGGCCTGGGCACGGACTACTTCACGGGCTGGGAGGAAAATGCGCCCGATCGCGACCTGCTTCCGCACGAGTTCACCCACTCCTGGAACGGCAAGTTCCGCCGTCCGGCAGACCTGTGGACGCCGAATTTCAACGTGCCGATGGGTGACTCGCTGCTGTGGGTGTACGAAGGCCAGACCCAGTACTGGGGGTTCGTGCTGAGCGCCCGGTCGGGCATCTGGACGGCCCAGCAGTTCCGCGACGCGCTGGCGATGGTGGCGGCCAACTACGAGCGCAACCGCGAGGGATTCCAGTGGCGCACCCTGGAGGACACCACCAACGATCCCACCGCCGCCCGCCGTACCGGCCTGCCGTACCGCAGCTGGCAGATGAGCGAGGAGTACTACAGTGCCGGGCAGATGCTGTGGCTGGCAGTGGACGCCAAGTTGCGCGAGCTGAGCCACGGCCGCAAGTCGCTGGACGATTTCGCGCGCGCGTTCTTCGGTGTCGACAACGGCAGTCATGTCACCCGAACCTACACCTTCGACGACGTGGCGGCAGCGTTGAACGGCGTGGTGCCCTACGACTGGGCCGATTACCTGCGCGCGCGCGTATACACGCTGGACCCGCCGCTGCAGGAAGGCCTGCGCGGCACTGGCTGGAAGCTGGTGTATACCGACCAGGAGAGCGCCTACGAAAAGCAGTACAACGGCCGGCCGCAGTCGCCGCGCCACCTCTACAACTTCACCTGGTCGATCGGCCTGACGATGACGCCGGAGGGCCAGGTCAACGACGTGCGCTGGCACGGGCCGGCGTTCCAGGCCGGGGTCAGCACCGGCGCCACCCTCGTTGGGGTGAACGGCCAGGACTATTCGCCCGACGTGCTGAAGGATGCGATCGCCGCGGCCAAGAGCGACAAGGCGCCGATACGGCTGTTGCTGAAGTTCCAGGGCGGTTACCGCACGGTGCCGGTGAACTACCACGGCGGTCTGAAGTACCCACACCTGGTCCGCGTCCAAGGCACGCCCGACTACCTCAGCCGGATCATTGCCCCGCGCAAGTAGGCGGGGCCAGCCGGCCGGCTGTGTCCGCTTTGGCGACCGGCCGGTGCGCGGTGCGGCTTGGGTGGTGTGCGGGCACCACCAGTCTGCGGCGTGCCGCCGGTTACGGCCCGCGCCGCGTGAGGCCAGGGCAAGGACCCTACGCGGCAACATGGCCGCGTCTTGACGTGGCCGCCTTGGCCGGGCGTATGGTTGGGGAACCGCAGCCCGATCCTGCGGTCTGCCCACTACCTATGCCATCACTGGATCATCCGTATGAGATTTACGCGTTCCTTGTTCGCCACCGTTCTCGTCGTCGGAGCAGGCGTTGCTCCGCTCTCGCCGGTGCTGGCCGCTGACAGCCTCGGCGGTGCTGCCGTACCGGGGGTGTGCATGCTGTCCCAGGAGACGGTCTTCGCCCAGTCCAAGGTCGGCCAGGCTGCCATCGAGCACCTGCGCCAGCTGGCCAAGCAGTCCGGCGCCCCGCTGGACAAGCAGAACACGTCGCTGAACCAGGCCATCCAGAGCTTCCAGCAAAAGGCCGGTTCACTGAGCGAGGAACAGCGCAAGCAGCAAGGCGCTGCCCTGCAGCAGCGCATGCAGGCGTTCCAGAGCCAGGCCGGTCAGTTCAAGCAGCGCATCCAGCTGACCCGGGCCAAGGCCATGCAGCGTATCGGCCAGGAGGCCGAGCCGATCATCGCCAGTGTCTACAAGAGCCACCACTGCGGCTTGCTGCTCAACCGCGACGCGGTGCTGGGCGGCAACATGACCAACGATCTTACCAACCCGGTGGTGCAGGGGCTCGATCGCAAGATCTCCACGATCAGCTTCAGTCTGGAGCCGCTGCCCAGCGGTAACGCCAGCGGCAAGTAAGGGAAGGGCGGCCAGGCCTTGCACGCGCTGCCCCCGAGGCAGCATGCCATGCCCGGAGCCGCATGCACGTGTCGGAGCGGCTTCCGCTCGGCCGGGGTCGCCCCGACCGCCCCCGGGCCAATGCCGGCGCGGCCGAATTCCGCGCCCGCCGGCTCTGTCCGTGGAATGGCCTCAGCGGGTCTGGTCGGCCGAGGCTTCGGAGGCAATCTCGCCGCTCGGCTGCCAGTGAAAGACCTCATCCACGCGTTTGCCGAACACGTGCGCGATGCGGAACGCCACGTCCAGTGCCGGCGAGTAGCGCCCCTGCTCGATCGCGGCAATGGTCTGCCGGGTCAGCCCCACGCGCCGGCCCAGTTCGGACTGCGTCATGTCCTGCGCCAGAAAGCGCAGCAGGCGCACCTCATTGGTCATCGACTCAGTGCGCAAAGCGGGGCCGCCGGTAGCCGACCACGATCAGCACGTAGCGCAGGGTCTCGCTGGCCACCACAAACAGCAGGCCTGCGTTGACGATGGCCCATCCTGCCTGGTCGAACGGCATGACCACGCCCACCAGCAACATGCCGGTCAGTAGAAGAAAATAGGCCGCTCGTGTCGCCCGTGCGTCGATGGCGCGGTCGCGGTCGTCTTCAAGCAGGGTTTCGTCGCGCTCCTGTCTCCTGAGGACCAGCAGACCGGACAGGTAGGCAGCGGCATGCAGGCCGGCCACCATGGTCAAGCAAGTCAGCTTGGCCGCCAGGGTGGGCAGCAGCTCCGGAAAGCCCGCTTGGATCACGAAATACACCAGATAACCAGGGCACATGCTCCAGAGCATCAGCCAGGCGCGTTTTTCAAGTCGTGACATGACGGCTCCATGTTTGTTCACTTGTGCATGATGTTAGCTATAACTAACACGATGTCAACCATGTTTGGCGGCGAGTTCCAGCCGCTTCTCCTGGTCGCCCGCTCAAAAGACGCAGAGGGAGACCGCTCGGCCTCAAGCGTGCGGGGTAGGCGCGAGGCCCACTGGCCGCCTGATGCGCGCGATCAGCCGCGCGAGGCGAACACCCCGTCCAGCGCCAGTTGCGTCTTGAAGCCGGCTTTTGCCAGGCGCGCGGCGACCTCGCGGGGGACGTCGCGGCCGCTGGTGAGCTTGTTCGGGCTGCCGGTGTAGTGGAACAGGCGACCGCCGCGCCGCAGCACGCGGGCCAGCTGGTCGTAGAACGCTTGCGAGTACAGCTCGCCGGCGATGCCGAAGCGCGGTGGGTCGTGCAGCAGGGCGTCCACCGAACCGTCGGCCATCCGCGTGATTGCTTGCGCCACGTCCGCGTGGGTCAACTGCAGGCGGCCGCCGTCGGCGGGCTGGTCCGGGTCCGGCGACCACGGATTGAGTGTGCGCAGCCACAGCACGTCGGCGTTCTTCTCGAACGAGTCGATGCGCGCCACGCCGGCTTCCAGGCAGCAGGCGGCGAAATAGCCCAGCCCGCCACAGGTATCGAGTACCACCTTGCCCCGCGGCTCCACCAGGGCCACCTTGCGACGGGCGTCGTCGATAGGCGACTCCCGGGCGGTGGGCAGCATCTTGATGCCATCGATCTCGAAGGTCGGCGCGCCCCATTCGGTCGGCACCAGCTTGATCAGCGAGCCGGAGAAACTCGATGCCGGGGCGAACCCGGCGCCTTCCCAATAGTAGATCGTGCGGTCCTTCAGCCGGTCCGGATAGGGGTAGTGCCGGGCATGCCACTGCCAGTCGTCCGCTCCGAGCAGCGCTTGGTCCTGTGAGCGGCCCAGGTCCAGCGAGCCGGCCCATGTGCTGTCTCCGGCATCGCGGGCAGCGCACAGGGCGCGGGCGATGGAGCGTGTGAGCAGGGGGCCGGCGTAGTGCGACACGTGGGGCAACTCCTTGGAAACCGTGGCCGTTGGCACGGATGCGGGAGCGGCATCGTAACCTGCAAGGGCGGACGGTGCAGGGCAACGTCGGTAGCGACCGCGGCGGGTGACAGTGCCTGCCATGTTGCATCGGCGTTGTCCTGATCGCGTGCGTGGCGACGTGTGCATCGAGTTGGAACGTGGCCGTTCCGGTGGGGGTTCGGGAAGCCTGCGCAAGGGCTCGTTCAATACCGCGCTGTTGTGCGCTGCGCAGGCGGCAGTGCCGCCCGGAGCCGGCGCGGCACGGCGGCGATCGCGGCGTACCGCCGTACGACGCCGAAGAGGCGGCGGCGCATGGCATCGCCGTCAGGTGTCGGCGTTGAAGGATGCGATCGCCCGCGCGGACGCTTGCTCATCGCCACCCGACTACAATGACAGCATCCCCGGGGTGACCAGGAACGCGCTGGACTGGCTGACCCGACCGGCCAGCGACATCGCGCGCGTGTTTGGCGGCAAGCCGGTGGCGCGGACCGGAGCCTCGACGCCAGGCTTCGGCATGATCCTGTCGCGGAACACCCGGTTGCCGGTGCTGCGCACCCTCGGCGCGGAATCACCCTCGGCGCGGAATGTGGAGTAGTGGTCGCCTGACAGTCTCGTGCGCCGGCGAGGTGTTAAATGCCGAGGGTGCGATGGTGGATGAGCCCAGCAACGCGTCGCTGCGCAGTTTCACGCGGGGTGGTGCCACGTTCGCCGCGGCCGGTCGGCCGCCACGGAAAAGCTGCGGCGAAACGCGGCCATCTGCGATACTGTCCGCACGCGACAGAAGCGTGCCGGCCGCCGAGTCGATGCGTTGCGCGGGCTGCCCCAGGCAGTCGCCGTGTGCTGAACCGGCCCCAGGGAAACAGGTAACGCTCAGCTCCTGCAGGTTGGAGCCTCTTGACCCATGACACGTCGATCCGGAAGCGCCGACCTGCCGCTGCATGGCGGCCGCGTGCCGCGCTGGCTGGCCGATCGCATGACACGCCTGGGTGCATTGATCACCGAGGCGATCGTGCGCGAGTACGGGCGCGACGAATGGCTGCGACGCATGGCGCACCCGTTCTGGTTCCAGTCGTTCGGCGCGGTGATGGGAATGGACTGGCATTCCTCGGGCATCACCACCAGCGTGATCGGTGCGCTCAAGCGCGGCCTTGCGCCGCTGTCGGGCGAGCTGGGCATCCATGTCTGCGGCGGTCGCGGTCGCCATTCGCGCGCAACCCCGGGCGAACTGCTGGCGATCGGCGAGCGGGTCGGCTTCGATGGCGCGGCGCTGGCCGGTACCAGTCGCCTGGTGGCCAAGGTGGACAGCGCCGCGGTGCAGGACGGGTTCGACCTGTACCTGCACGGTTTCATCGTCACCGATGACGGTCGCTGGGTGGTGGTGCAGCAGGGCATGAACGGCGATCGCCGCCAGGCGCGCCGCTATCACTGGCTGTCCGAGGACCTGAAGAGTTTCGTCGACGACCCGCACGCGGCAGTGGATGGCCCGGGACAGGGCCGCATCGTCAACCTGGCCGACCGGCGTGCGCAGGCATCGCGCACGGCGCAGGTGGCGATGTTGCAGGGGCTCGGGCCGGACGCGATCGTGCGCGAGTGGCGCAGGATCGTTCCGGCCGCCGCAACGCCGGCCCCGGCGCCGCAGCCGCAGGTGCCGTTCCAGTTCGACCTGCTGCCGCACCTGACGATGCCCGATCACCACGAGGTGCGAGGCAGCGATGTGGTGACCCGGCGCCTGCATGGCAACCTGGCCGCCGCCGCGGAAAACGGCCCGCGTGACTTCACCGAGCTGTTGCAGTTGCCCGGCGTGGGCGCGCGCACCGTGCGTGCCCTGGCAATGGTCGCCGAGGTGGTACATGGCGCACCGTGCCGGTTCACCGATCCGGCACGCTTCTCGCTGGCTCACGGCGGCAAGGACCGGCACCCGTTCCCGGTGCCCACGCGTGTCTATGACCACACCATCGGCGTGCTCAAGTCGGCGGTGCACGACGCTCGGCTGGGCCGCGAGGAGCAACTGGCTGCGATCAGACGGCTGGACGAGCAGGCGCGGCGGCTGGAACGGCACGCGAGCGGCCCGTCGGTGGCGCAACTGATCGCCGACGAGCGCCGCCAGTCACACCACTACGGCGGCCGCAGCGTGTTCGGCTGGGAGCCGCCGGGGCAGGCGCCGGCGCCGGTTCCTCAGCCGGCGTCGGCACCGCAGCGCCGGAGTGGTGGGGGTGGGGGCGGCAAGGCGAGCTAGCACGCGGGTGCACGGGCGGGGCCGGGCACCGTTGCCGCTCCGTCAGGCTCAGTCGCCGGAGCGGGGCTTGCCGCCTTCGACGTATTTCCTTTCCAGCTGCTCGGTTTGCCGCAACAGCTGGCGCTTGAGCTCCTCGGTGCGGCTGTTGACCTCGCCGCCGGTTACATTCCGGTCACGTGCGCGCATGCGCGGATCCTGGCGGTCGGTGTTGCCGTTGCTGTCGCGGCTGCCTGGTTCGGTCATGGACGATGTCTCCCTGTGGATGGCGGGAGCACCTTCTACAACGCCTTTCGTCTGCCAGGCGTGAGCGGCGCGACGCGTGCCGGTAGCCATGGATGCCGGCAACCACCGTGATCGTGATCGCGCCGCTTGCGACCGATGGTTCCGGCTGCGGGAGCACCGGGATGGGTGGCTCTCGCAGCGCACCGGCGCGGGGTACACCCGGCCGCTGCCAGCCGTACGCACCCACCGCGGTCCCGCCGGCATGGAGTCGCCTGGGCCAGCTGACCGGGTGCTTCCAACGCTGGAAAATGAACCGTTCCCGCCAGCTTGATCGGCCGGTCACAGGGCCTTTGCCCCGCGGTGCACACGATGCGCCCGGGAACCAGGTCGACCGACGGAGACCGACAATGAACCTGCGACGCGCTACCCTGCTCCTGTGCAGCTTTTCCCTGTTCCTCGCGGCTGGATCGGCGATGGCCGGCAACGATTCGAACAGTCAACCCACCCACGACAGCAGTGCCTTCATGAAGAAGGTGGCCTCCGGCAGCACTGCCGAAGTGCAGATCGGCCGGCTCGCGCTGGACCGCTCCGACGATCCCCAGCTCAAGCAGGTGGCCCAGCGCCTGGTCACCGACCACTCCCAGGCCAACGACAGGCTCAAGGCGATCGCCGCCCAGAAAGGGGTCAGCCTGCCGGCCCAGCCCAAGCCGGAGGATCAGTCCAAGGTCACCCGTCTGCAGTCCAAAAGCGGCCAGGCGTTCGACCAGGCCTGGATCGCCATGAACATCAAGGACCACAAGAAAGATATCGACATGTTCAGCAAGGCAAGCCAGAACCTGGACGATCCGGCGGTGCGCCAGTTCGCGGCCGACACCCTGCCAAAGCTGAAAACCCACCTGCAGTTGGTCCAGCAACTGCAGCAGGGGAACCCGCAGGGCGGCATGGACTCCGGCCAGGGCGGCCGCTGAGGGACCACCGTGGCTCTGCGCGGGGCGGCCATGCCCGCCCCGCCGGAGTCGCCACCGGGCCCGGTACCCGCAGGCGCCATGTTCGCGTTCGGTCGGCAGGCGCTTCACCCGGCAGTGATCAGGTTGGCGGTACTCCCTTTACGGGGCGATGCCCGCCCACTCAGCCAAGGAGTTGCGAATGAAAGCCCTCACCCAACAGTTTGCCGCGTCGCGGGGCGTGTTCCTGGGATTGGCCCTGGTTGTCGGCGCCGCCGGCGCCATGTCCGGTTGCGCCAATGTCGACCAGGGGGTCGCCGGATCCAGCCATCCGGTGAAGGACACCTGGATCACCAGCAAGGTAAAGACCAATCTGGCCACGCTGCGGGACATCGATGCCACCGACATCGGCGTGGAGACCAACAACGGCGTGGTGACGCTTACCGGTGAAGTCGATTCACCGGACAAGCGCGACCGCGTGGTGTCGGCGGTACGCCAGATCGAGGGCGTCAAGGATGTCGACACCTCGATGCTGACCGTGATGGGCCAGTAGCAGCCACCGCCGCGGGCCGGTGGGCACCGGGCATGGGGACACACGCGCTGGTGCGCGGCGCTGACCGCATGCGCCGGTGGCCGGGCCTGCGCAGTTCGGCGCAGCGATCGATGCGCCCGACCGCTGCGGGTGACGGATGTAGGATTGCCCGATGGTCGAGTCCCCTGCGAGTGATCCAGACAGTAGCGAGTCGAATCGGGTAGGGCGGTACCTGCGGGTGTTCCGTTACAGCCGACGGGCGGTGGAGCTGGTCTGGCAGACCCACCGCACGCTGACCGTGGTGTTCGCCGTGTGCACGCTGGCCGCCGGCCTGCTCCCGGCGGGCGTGGCGGTGGTCGGTCGCCTGATCGTCGATGCGGTGGTGGCCTCGATCCGGGTGGTCGGACACGGCGGCGAAGCGCCGGTCGGGCCGGTGTTCTGGCTGGTGGCGCTGGAGGCGGGCGTGATGGCCGCGCTGGCCTTGTTCCAGCGCGGTATCGCCACCGTGCAATCGTTGCTGCGCGCGCTGCTCGGCCAGCGGGTCAACGTGATGATCCTGGAAAAGGCGCTGACCCTGCGGTTGGCCCAGTTTGAGGATTCGGAGTTCTACGACAAGCTCACCCGGGCCCGCCGGGAGGCGTCCAGCCGGCCGTTGGCGCTGGTCACCAAGACTTTCGGCCTGGTGCAGAACGCCATTTCGCTGATCAGTTACGCCGTGCTGTTGTTCGCGTTCTCGCCGCTGGCGGTGCTGGTGCTGGTGATCGGTGGCCTTCCGCAGTTCGTTGCCGAGGCCCGGTACTCCGGCGACGCGTTCCGGCTGTTCCGCTGGCGTTCGCCCGAAACCCGCCGGCAGATGTACCTGGAGACCGTGCTGGCCCGCGAGGACAGCGCCAAGGAGGTCAAGCTGTTCGGGCTGGGCCCGTTGCTGCTGCAGCGTTACCGCGGGATCTTCGACACGCTCTACCGGGCCGATCGCGACCTCACCCTGCGTCGAGACGCCTGGGGCTTCGTGCTGGGGCTGTTCGGCACCGCCACCTTCTACGGCGCCTATGCCTGGATCGTCTATGCCACGGTGGTGGGGCAGATCAGCCTGGGTCAGATGACCATGTACCTGCTGGTGTTCAAGCAGGGCCAGTCGGCGGTCAGCGCGAGCCTCGGCGCGATCGGCGGGATGTACGAGGACAACCTGTACCTGTCCACCCTGTACGAGTATCTGGAGCAGCCGGTGCCCGCGAGCGGTGGCACCGCCACCAGCGGTCCGGATCCGCGCGATGGCGTGCGCTTCGAGAACGTGAGCTTTGCCTATCCCGGCAGCGATACGCCCGCGCTGGCGGAGATCGACCTGCACATCCGTCCGGGCCAGAGCCTGGCCCTGGTGGGGCAGAACGGTTCGGGCAAGACCACGTTGATCAAGCTGCTGGCCGGGCTGTACCAGCCCACCGCCGGGCGGATCCTGCTCGATGGGCGCGACCTGCGCGAGTGGGACGAGCAGGCGCTGCTGCGCCGGGTCGGGGTGATTTTCCAGGACTTCGTGCGCTACCAGATGCTGGTCGGAGAGAACATCGGGGCGGGCGACGTGGCGCGTTTCGGCGACCAGCCGGGTTGGCGCGAAGCGGCCCGACGCGGGCTGGCGGACGATTTCATCGAGGCCCTGCCGCAAGGCTACGGGACCCAGCTGGGGCGCTGGTTCCAGGGCGGTCGCGAGCTGTCCGGCGGGCAGTGGCAGAAGGTGGCGGTGGCGCGCGCCTTCATGCGCCGCGATGCCGACATCCTGGTGCTGGACGAGCCGACCGCGGCCATGGATGCGGCCGCCGAAGCGCAGGTGTTCGAGCACTTCGGCGAGATGACCCGCGACCGCATCGCGATCCTCATCTCCCACCGCTTTTCCACCGTACGCATGGCCGATCACATCGTGGTGATGGAGAACGGCCGCATCGTCGAGCGCGGCAGCCACCAGGCGTTGATGCGGCAGGATGGCATCTATGCGCACCTGTTCTCGCTGCAGGCGGCCGGTTACCGGTAGTGGCGTTCGCCGCCATCGGGACTCGAGCCATGGCTGCCGTTCAACGGCGTCCTGCAACCGGCCGGTTGCTCGCGCTGCCACCGTTGCAGTTGCGCCAGCATCCGGCGCACGTGGCTGCCAGGCCAGTAGACGCGACCGCAGCAGGGGCAGTGCCGGAACGGGCCGGGCAGCGCGCGGGCCGAGCGCGGCAGCCGCACCAGTTCGGCCGGGCCGGCCGGATCCAGCGGCGCGTTGTCGAGCAGGCAGCGGGTGAACGGCGCGAGCGTCCAGTCGAGTGGAAGCTGTTGTGCCAGTTGCCGCGCCTGCGCGGTGGTGCCATTGGTGGTCAGCAGGTGGACCTCCAGCCCCGCACCGGGGTGGGCCGCGAAGTGGCGATCGCGGGTGATCAGCACACGCGCCTGGATGCGACAGAGGTCGGCGATGGAGCGGTCAGCCTGTCCGGCGACCGCCAATGCGGTGTCGTAGCCGGCCGCACGCAGCCAGCGTGCCAGTCCCGCCAGCATGCGGTCGCAATACAGTCGGCAGGGTTGGTGGTGGATCATCGTTCGCGCGGCCAGCGTTGCGGCCGGAGAGCCGGGTTCGAATTGGGGCGTCCACGGATGTCTGGCCGCCGTCGTTGTACGCTGGCTACTTTCGGGCAGGAGGGGTCCATGATGCGTGGTTTGGGTCTGATTGCACTGTTGCTGATCGCGGCCGCGTGGGCCGGCGGTGCCGCCGCTGTCGATGCCGGTGCCGAGGATGCCGCGGCCATCCGTCAGGTGCTGGCGCAGCAACAGGCTGCGTGGAACCGGGGCGACGTGGTGGCGTTCATGCATGGCTACCAGGATTCGCCCCGGACCACCTTCGTCGGATCGGGCGTGCGCAAGGGCTACCGGGCCATCCTGGACAGCTACCGGAAGAACTATGCCGGCCCGGAGCAGATGGGTACGCTAAGCTTCTCCGCCATTGAGGTGCGACCTCTGCCGGCAACCAGCGGTCCACCGCGGTATGCGGCGGTGACCGGCCGTTTCCATCTCGATCGCGCACGGCATGGCAGGGTGGCCCAGGACGACGGCGTGTTTTCGCTGCTCTGGCAGCGCACGGCCGAAGGTTGGAAGATCATTCTCGATCACAGCAGCTAGGCGGCTTCGGGTACACACTTGTCGCCCGCCACCGAGCCTCTGCGGTCTGACCTGCAGTGCAGGCGAGGGCCTTGCTGCCGGTGGCTGGTGTGGCAGTTCGAGGGGAGTTGTTCCATGGTGCCGGAAGCAACCTCATGAACGCGCTGGACTTCGCCGTGGACGGCGGACGGATGGGGCGCGCGGTGCGCGAATTCGATTGGGCAGCCACGCCGCTGGGACCGTCCGCGAACTGGCCGCTGGAACTGAAGACGGCAGTGGGCATGGTGCTTGAATCGTCGTTCCCCTCCGCACTGGCGTGGGGGCCGTCGCTGGTCACCATCCACAACGATGCATTCCGCCCGATCCTCGGCAACAAGCCCGAAGCGCTGGGTCGCAGTTTTCGCGACGTGTGGGCCGAGGCCTGGCCGGCGATCGGCCCGATCGCCGAGCGCGCGTTTGAGGGCCAGTCGACCTTCATCGAGGACTTCGAGCTGCAGATACAGCGATCGGGCAGGCCCGAAACCGCGTGGTTCACCTTCTGCTACAGCCCGGTACGGCTGGCCGACGGCAGCGTCGGCGGCTTGCTCGACACGGTGGTGGAGACCACCGCCACGGTGCGTGCCCGCGACGCCTCCGAGCTGCTGCGCGCCGAACTGGGCCATCGCCTGAAGAACACCCTGGCGATGGCGCAATCGATCGCCTGGCACACGCTGGGCAGCTCCACCGGCGCGGAGGCCATGGATGCGTTCCATGCGCGCCTGCTTGCCCTGGGAAAGGCACACGATGTGCTTTTGCGCCATCACCACGGCAGCGTGTCGATGCGTGAAATCGTCGGCGAGCTGCTGCAGGTCCATGGGCAGCGTTTCGAGGTCGACGGGCCGGAGGTGCGACTGCAGGCGCAGGCGATGGTGGCGCTTTCGCTGCTGCTGCACGAGCTGGCCACCAACGCGGCCAAGTACGGTGCGTTGTCGGTTCCCGGCGGTGGGGTAAGGCTGAGCTGGCAACTGGACGACGGCCACCTGCTGCTGCATTGGCGCGAGCATGGTGGTCCGCAGGTATCCACACCACAGCGCACGGGTTTTGGTTCGCGCCTGATTGACACGGGGCTGATGGGGGCCGGGCGGGTCGAGCGGCACTATCCGCCCGCGGGGGTCGAGGTGGATCTGCGCGTGGCACGGCAGGACCTGGTCACGCGCTGACCGGCCGGGGCCGGCGGGTGTCTGCGACCCTGGGCGGGCCATGCGGCAGTGAAGCGATCAAGGCCGGCCTAACCGGCCAGTGCGGTCTGGATCCCCCGCGCCAGCTGCTCGAGCGAGAAGGGCTTGGCCAGCAGCTGCACGTTCTGGTCCAGAACGTTGTCGTGCGAGATCTCGTCCCGGGTATAGCCGGTCATGTAAAGCACCTTCAGATCCGGTCGCATGGTCATGGCCAGGTCGGCCAGTTGCTTGCCGGTCATTTCCGCCATGACGATGTCGGTCAGCAGCAGACGGATGGTCGGGTCGGTCTCGATGGCCGCCAGCGCGCTGTGCCCGCTGGGCACCGCCATCACGGAGTAGCCCAGTTCGGCCAGCGCCTCGGTGGTGAACGCGCGCACGTCCGCATCGTCCTCCACCAGCAGCACCGTGGTCCGTGCATCGCCCCTGGGCAGGGTGGCGCCTTCTCCGGACAGCGCTCCATGCTCGGCCCGCTCGAGCGCGTCGGGCCGAGCGCGCGGCAGGTAGATGCGGACCGTGGTGCCCTTGCGCTCTTCACTGGAAAGGTCCACGTGCCCGCCGGACTGCTTGACGAATCCGTACACCTGGCTGAGACCCAGGCCGGTGCCCCGGCCGACCTCCTTGGTAGTGAAAAACGGATCGAACGCCTTGGCGGCAGTGTCCGGGCTCATTCCCTGGCCGTTGTCGGTCACCGCGATCAGGACGTACTGGCCGCCGGCTACATCCGGGTGCTGGCTGGCGTAGCCCTCGTCCAGCAGGGCATTGCTGGTCTCGATGCTGAGCTTGCCACCGCCGGGCATGGCGTCGCGGGCGTTGACGGCAAGATTGATCAGGGCGTTCTCGAGCTGGTTGACGTCGACCACGGCCGGCCACAGGCCACGCTGCTGGATGACCCGGATCGGGTAGATCTCGCCCAGGGTGCGGCCGATCACCTCGGCGATGCCCGCCACCACCTGGTCCAGCTGGACCGCTACCGGTCGCAGAGGCTGTCGCCGGGCGAAGGCCAGAAGGCGCCGGGTCAGCTCGCTGGCCCGGCGGGTAGCGTCCAGGGCGTGCTCCACGTGACGCTCGATGTCATGCCTGCCGGCGGCGACGCGCGCACGGATCAGCTCCAGGTTGCCCATCACGACCGCCAGCATGTTGTTGAAGTCGTGCGCCATGCCGCCGGTCAACGCACCCAGCGCCTCCATTTTCCGGGACTGGCGCACCGCGTCCTCCAGGACCGACTGCCGTTCGGCGCTTTCCTTCAACGCCTGGTTGGAACACAGCAGCTCGTCACGCATCCGCACCACCATCCGGTGCCGGCGCGAGAGAGCGAGCAGGGTGAGCGCGGCCAGCAGCACGATTGCGCATGCGGACGCCAGCTCGCCGATCAGCAGCCAGCGGGAAATCGTCTCGGCCCGCGCGCGCCGGACGGCCGCCCGGCGGTCGTAGTCGGCCTCCATGGTGCCGACCAGCACGCGGATACGCGTCATCAGATCCATGCCCACATTGGACCGCACCACGCGCATTGCCGTGGTGGCGCGCCCTTGCCGGTAATCGCCCAGGGTGTGCCGGACCTCGCCGAGCTTGGCCTGGAGCAAACCTTGCAGTTGCACGAGCTGGAGCCGGTCAGGCCGGTCCACGATCAACTGGTCCAGTTCCCGCATCACGGCCGGAAGGTCCTTCGTGGCCGCGTGATAGGGCGTCAGGTACGCCTCCTGGCCGGTCAGCAGGTAGCCGCGCTGGGCCGACTCGGCATCACCGATGGAAAGCAGCACGCGGGTCAGCGCGTTTCGCACGCTGATGGCCTTCTGCAGGCCCTGCACGGTCGACTCGCGCACCGTCGACAGGGCGTAGGCGCCCACCAGCAGGCCGGTGAGCAGGACGAAGCCGGCGGCCAGCATGGCCCGGGTGCGGATGAAGCTGGATGCGCGCTCACTGCTCATTCGGAAACCGAGGACGGAGTGTAGAACCGGGCCAGGAGGGTGGCATCGAGTTGGGGCTCCGCTTCGCTGCCGCTCATCACCGGTAGCACTTTTCGAGCCAGGCTGGCGTGGCCGGGGTCCTGGCTGGAGCGTGTCCGAAAAGGAAAAGGCGGGCAAGGCCCGCCTTTCCGGTTCTCATGCCCTGGCCTGGGCTCAGTGACCGTGGCCATGCCCGTGATGCGCGTGCTTGACCGCGCCGATCACGGCCGCCTTGGCATCGACGATGCCCGCTCCGATCGAGCGATTCCTCGGCGGAGTGACCACCGGCGTGTAGGCGGTGTGGCGCAGGATGGCGCGTACCTCGCCGGGCCTGAGCAGGCGCATGCCGGCGGCCTTGCGTGCGCTCTGCATCAGCGCCACGGTACCGCTGACGTGCGGTGCGGCCTGGGAGGTGCCCGCGTAGCCGGCATAGGTGGTGCTGTTGGGCACCGGCGTGGTGGTGCCGTTGTTGAGCGCCTGCCAGATGAAGCCGTCGTAGGAGACCACGCCGGTGGACGGGTCGTCGTCCTGGTAGACACCACCGCCGGGAGCGGCGATCTCCACCTTGTGGCCATAGTTGGAGTAGTACGCACGCTTGCTGGTGATGCCGGTCGCGGCGACCGTGATCACACCCGGACAGCTCGCCGGCGAGTAGTTGGCGGCATCGTCGTTGCTGTTGCCGGCCGAGACGACCACCACCGCGCCGCGGGCGGTTGCCTTGGCTACCGCAAGAGCGGTCGGATCGTGCCGGTTGCAACTGCCGCCACCGCCGAGGCTCAGGTTGATCACCTGCGCCGGATGGGTGTTGCGGGGCACGCCGTCGACATGACCGCCGGCCGCCCAGACGATCGCGTCGGCGATGTCGCTGGTGTAGCCGCCGCAATGGCCCAGCACGCGTACCGGCAGCACCTTGGCATGGTAGGCGATGCCTGCCATGCCACGGGCGTTGTCGGTCAGCTCCGCGCCGGCGGTGCTCGCCACGTGGGTGCCGTGCCAGGAGCTGTCTTCGGGCGGGTTGTTCGGGCCGGTGCAGGCGGACAGCCACGGTTCTTCCGTGGTCCAGTCGCCCCGGTCCCAGCCGCCGGGGACGCGATCGTCGGTGGGCCGGCCCGAGACCAGCGAATCGCTGATGAAGTCGTAGCCGGCGTTGGCCAACGAGGTGTCCACGTCGACGTGCGTGGTGATGCCGGTGTCGAGCACGGCGATGACCACGCCGGTGCCATCGGACAGATCCCAGGCGCCATTGACCCGGGTGCCGCCCAGGTTGGCGTCGCCGAAGGCGGTCATCGTGCCGTTCGGTGCCTTGAAGTTCCACTGGTAGGTCGGGTAGTAGGTGTCGCTGGGGGTGAACGTCTGGGGCTTCAGCGAGGCCGGCGCACGGGTGTCGCGGATCGGATGAAGCATCACGTCGGGACTGACGTTGAGTACCGCCGGGTCGGCCGCGATCTGGCGCATCAACTCGGCCGCCTCGGCGCGGTCGAGCTTGCGTGATGTGTGGATCAGGTCGCCGCCGATCGCCAGCCTGCGTTTGAAGTGGGCGCTCACCCCGCCGCGGCGCGAACCGTTGGGTGCAAGCGCGGGCCGGTCCAACCCGGTCCGGCTGATGGCGGCGCCCACGTTCTGCAGCATGGCGGCATGGTCGGCGCGTTCGGTACTGCCGTCGCGGTAGGTGACAATGAAGCGGTCGTACTGCCCACCCGGCTGCAATGCCGTGAGATTGGCCCGCATGTCGGTGGGGCCGGTCGGTGCGGCGGCGTGGGCCGACATCGACAGCGCGGCGGCGATGGAGGCACCGAGCAGTGCCTTGATGACGAAACGATGTTGCATGGGATGTCCTCGGGTCGGGTGGTCGCAGCCTCGCGCCGCAACCGGCAACGTGTGGTCGATCGCTGGTCGTACTGACGTTGGAAGTCGGGACATTTCCCCTTTTGTGCATTCCCCTGATCGCTGGCTTTGCCGGCTTTCGCCCCGAAAGCCGCGAGCCCCCTCCGAGCGTCCCTGACGACAGTAGGCACGACTCGGTCGGGAGCGTGTGAAATTGCCCGGGCCACCCCTGGCCGGAAGGGCCTCGGCAGACCCGCACCGAAGTGAGCCCGCACGGTGGACCGGCGGCGTTCCGTCACTTTGGCTTGGCGTTTGGTGCTGTTGCATGAAAACGTTTACATTGTTTTGCAGCGCCACCACCGGGCGGTGCCCATGGGTCGGGAAGCCATGAACCTTTACCGTTTGTCCTGCTTGCGCTCCGGCGCGTTGTTGATGACCGGCGTGTTCGCCAGCGCGGCCGCCTTCGGTGCACCCGCCGGGTCGGCCGCGGCAGCGGCGCCGACCCGGGCCGCGGCGCCAGCCAACCCGCAACTGGTGGCCCCCGCGATCGAGCGCAAGGTGGAGGCGTTGCTCGGGCGCATGACGCTGCAGGAGAAGATCGGGCAACTGGTCCAGTACAACGACGCCGGCTTCAGCGCACCCACCGCTGCGGACCAGACCTCGCCGGCACTGGCGGCCAACCCCGAAACGCGCAGCCAGGTCGATGCCATGGCGCTGGCGCGGCAGGGACGGCTGGGGTCGATGCTCAACGTGGTCGGCGCGCAGAAAACCCGAGCCTTCCAGCAGGCGGCAATGAACAGCCGGCTTGGCATTCCGATCCTGTTCGGTGCGGACGTGATCCACGGCTATCGCACGATCTACCCGGTGCCGCTGGGCCTGGCGGCGTCGTGGGATCCGCCGCTGGTGCGGCAGGTATCGCGGATGGCGGCGCAGGAGGCCACCACGGCAGGCGTGCAGTGGTTCTACTCGCCGATGGTCGACATCTCGCGCGACGCGCGCTGGGGCCGCTCGACCGAGGGCGCCGGCGAGGATCCGTGGCTGGGTGCGGCGATGGCGCGTGCCTACGTGCGTGGCTACCAGGGGGACGATCTTTCGCGGCCGGACACGGTGGCCGCCTCGGTCAAGCACTTCGCCGCCTACGGCGCGGCGGAGGCCGGGCGCGAATACAACACCACCGACATGTCGGACATCCGGCTGCGCCAGGTCTACCTGCCGCCGTACAAGGCGGCGGTGGAGGCGGGCGCGGCCACCATGATGAGCGCGTTCAATGCGCTCAACGGGGTGCCCGCCACGGCCAACCCGTATCTGATGAACACCATCCTGCGAAAGGAATGGGGCTTCGACGGTTTCGTGGTCAGCGACTACACCGCGGTGCTGGAGCTGACCCATCACGGCATTGCCCTGGATGCGGCGACCGCCACGCGCAAGGCGCTGCAGGCGGGCGTGGATGTGGACATGATGTCCCACTTCTACGACACCCAGATCCCCCGGCTGCTGGCTGCGCACCAGCTGTCGATGGCGACGGTGGACGAGGCGGTGCGGCGCGTGTTGCGGGTGAAGTTCGCGCTCGGCCTGTTCGAGCACCCGTACGCGCGCGGCACCGAGGTGACCCGGGCGGTGCCGGCGCATCGGCCGCTGGTACGTCGTGCCGCCGAGGAGTCGTTCGTGCTGTTGCGCAACCAGCCGGCCGGCGGTGACCACCCGCTGCTGCCGCTGACCTCCTCGCTGAAGCGCGTGGCGCTGATCGGTCCGCTGGCGGACAACCCGAGGGAGATGATCGGTGCGTGGGGCGGCTCGCCGCACCTGCCCGACGTGGTGACTCTTCGTGCCGCGTTGCAGAAGCGCCTGCAGCAGTCGGGCGGCACGCTGCTGTACGCCCAGGGCACGACCCTCGATGGCGACTCGCAGGCCGGTTTCGACCAGGCCCGCCGCGCCGCCGAACAGGCCGACGTGGTGGTGATGGCGCTGGGCGAATCCGGGGCGATGAGCGGCGAGGCGGGCTCGCGCGCGCACCTGGACCTGCCCGGCAACCAGCCGCAGTTGTTGCGGCAGATCGTCGCCACCGGCAAGCCGGTGGTGCTGCTGGTGTTCTCCGGGCGCCCGCTGGTGCTGGACTGGGCCGCGCAGCACGTGCCGGCGATCATGCAGGCGTGGTTTCCCGGCACCGAGGCCGGCCCGGCACTGGCCGACGTACTGTTCGGCGAAGTGGTGCCCAGCGGCAAGTTGCCGATGAGCTTCCCCCGCGCGGTAGGGCAGGAGCCGCTGTACTACAACCAGTTTCCGACCGGCCGTCCGGCCGGCGATGCCGACCTGGGCAAGCCGCCGCAGGGCGATACGCGCTTTGTATCGCGCTACATCGACGTGCCGAACGATGCCCTGTTTCCGTTCGGCTTCGGGCTTAGCTACACCACCTTCGACTATGCCAAAGTGCAGGTTTCGCGCGACCGGGTGCCGCTGGCGCAGGCGAACCGGCCCGATGCCGATGCGGTGGTGACGGTGACCGCCACGGTACGCAACACCGGTTCGCGCGAAGCGACCGAGGTGGTGCAGTGCTACGTGCGCAACCTGGGCGCCAGCATCGAGCAACCGGTGCGCAGCCTGAAGGGCTTCCAGCGCGTGACGCTCAAGCCCGGGCAGTCGCGCGAGGTCCGCTTCAAGCTGGGTTTCGACGCGTTGTCGTTCTACAACCTGCAGAGCAAGGCGGTCGTCGAGCCCACCCATTACACCGTGTGGGTGGGTGGCAGCTCGCGGGCCGACAAGCAGGCCGACTTCGACGTGGTCCGGTAGCGGGGGCGTGTCCTTTCGCGGTCCGCGGGCATCACGGCGGCGCCGCCCATCCTGTGCCTGCATGCCTGGCATGAGTCCAGCGACGGCTGGGCAGGTGGTTGCCTGGGCGGGGCCGGATGCCTGGCGACCGCGCCAACCGGACAACCGCTGCCTGCCAGGCCCCCCGCCGGGGCCGGTTGTGCTTTATGTTGGCATCTTCGCAATGAGCCCGAGGCGAGCATGTCCACACCGCAGCAGCATCCGGACCATCTTCAGCGCAGCCTGTCCAACCGTCACCTGCAGCTGATCGCGCTGGGCGGGGCGATCGGCACCGGGCTCTTCATGGGCTCGGGCAAGACCATCGCCCTGGCCGGACCGTCGATCATCCTGGTCTACATGATCATCGGCGTGATGCTGTTCTTCGTGATGCGGGCAATGGGCGAGTTGCTGCTGTCCAACCTGGCCTACAAGTCGTTCATCGATTTCTCCACCGACCTGCTCGGGCCGTGGGCCGGCTTTTTCTGCGGCTGGACCTATTGGTTCTGCTGGATCATCACCGCGATCGCCGAAGTGATCGCGATTGCGGCCTATACCCAGTTCTGGTTCCCCGGACTGGCCTCGTGGATCCCCGCGGTGGCATGCGTGGGCCTGCTGCTGGTGCTCAACCTGACTACGGTGCGCCTGTTCGGCGAGCTGGAGTTCTGGTTCGCGCTGATCAAGATCGTGGCCATCTGCGCCTTGATCCTGGTGGGTGCCAGCCTGGTGCTGTGGGGTTTCCGGTCGCCGTCCGGCGACCTGGCTTCGCTGGCCAACCTGTGGAACGACGGGGGCTGGTTCCCCAGGGGCCTGGGTGGCTTCTTCGCCGGCTTCCAGATCGCGGTATTCGCATTCGTGGGCATCGAGATCGTCGGAACCACCGCGGCGGAGACTGCCGATCCGGCGCGCAACCTGCCCAGGGCGATCAACTCCATCCCGATCCGCATCGTCATCTTCTATGTGCTGGCGCTGGTGGCGATCATGGCGGTGACGCCGTGGCACCGCGTGGAGCCGGGCAAGAGCCCGTTCGTGGAGCTGTTCGTGCTGGCCGGCATCCCCGCGGCGGCCAGCCTGATCAACTTCGTGGTGCTTACCTCGGCCACCTCCTCGGCCAACAGCGGCATCTTTTCCACCAGCCGCATGCTGTACGGTCTGGCCGAGGAGCGTCATGCGCCGCGGTGGTTCACCCGGTTGTCGCGCGCGGCGGTGCCCTCGCGCGGGCTGTTCTTCTCCTGCGGCTGCCTGCTGCTGGGGGCGTTGGTGATCTACCTGGTGCCCAACCTGGTTACCGCGTTCACCCTGGTCACCACGCTGGCGGCCGTGCTGTTCATGTTCGTCTGGTCGCTGATCCTGGTCGCGTACATCGCCTATCGGCGCAAGCGGCCGCAGTTGCACCAGGCGTCCAGCTACCGGATGCCCGGCGGGGTGGTGATGTGCTGGGTATGCCTGGCCTTCTTCGCCTTCGTGCTGGTCCTGCTCGGCCTGCAGCCGGATACCCGGCAGGCGCTGCTGGCCAGCCCGGTCTGGTTCGTGTTGCTGGCCGCCGGCTATGCATGGAAGGGGCGGGGTGGCCCTGCAGGACCGGCGCGCTGATCGCGAGTGCGGGACGGTCCCACCTTGCCGCTGGAACTTGCACGGTCGTGCGCGAGGGCTACCATCGGCGGCAACGATGCGCCGGTGCGCACGGGCAAGGGAGGTGACACCATGAAGCGATGGGTGATCGGCACCGGCGCGCTGTTGCTGGTGATCGTCATGGCCGCGGTGGCCGCGCTGTTGCTGGTGGATGCCGATCGCTTCCGACCGCAGGTGCAGCAGACGCTGGGCCGTGCGCTCGGGCGCGATGTGCATATCGGGAAGCTGCACGTGTCGATCGGGTCCGGCGCGCTGAGCGCGGACGACATCCACATCGGCGACGATCCGGCCTTTGGCAGCGAGCCGTTCGTCACGGCGCGGTCGTTGTCGCTGGGCGTACGTCTGTGGCCGTTGCTGGTGGACCGGCGGCTGTCGGTCACCTCGCTGACGCTGGACCAGCCGCGGGTGCGGCTGCTGCAGGATCGCAAGGGGCGCTGGAACTTTGCCAGCCTGGGCGGTACCGGCGCCGCCGCTGCGCCGGACCAGGGCAGCGCAGGTGCCCCGGCGTTCGATGTGAAGCATCTGGCCATCAGGGACGGCCGGATCGACCTGAAACAGTCGGCTGGGACGGTGCACAGCTACCGCGAGGTGCAGGTGGACGCCAGTGACGTGGGCCTGGCCGCGGCGTTCCCGTTGTCGGTGAGCGCCGCGATGCCCGGTGGCGGCACGCTGCGGTTCGACGGCAGCGTCGGACCATGGAGCCGCGCCAACGCGGTGATGACTCCGCTCGATGCGCGGTTGCGGATGCACCAGCTGGACCTGGTCGGGGCCGGCCTGATGGGCAGCGACGCGGGCGTGGGTGGCCGGCTCGACCTCGACACCCGGATCCGCTCGGCCGCCGGCGTGCTGCAGTCGGACGGGCACATTGACGCCAGGCAACTGCAACTGGTCGCGTCCGGTTCACCCGCACCGACGCCGGTGTCCATCGACTACCGGGCCAGCTATCGGCTCGACCGGGCGATCGGCCGTATCGAGCACGCCACCCTGGGCGCCGGCAAGGCGCGCCTGGCGGCAAGCGGCAGCTTCGACAACCGGCCGGCGGTGATGCGTCTGGACCTGCAGATGAAGGGCAAGGCGTTGCCGGTGGACGACCTGCAGCCGCTGTTGCCGGCTTTCGGTGTGGTCCTGCCGAAGGACTCGCGCCTGGACGGCGGGGCGTTCGGCGCGGATCTGGCCGTGCGCGGTCCGCTCGATGCGCTGGTGATGGCCGGACCGGTGACGCTGGAGAACACCCGCCTGGCCGGTTACAGCCTCGGCGCCAAGCTCGGCGGGGCGCTGGCCCTGGCCGGTATCGCCGCGCCCAGGGACACCGTGATCGAGCATGCGCAGGCGAAACTCACGGTGGCCCCGGCCGGCATCACCGCCGATCCGGCCAGCGCACGCATCGCCGGGCTGGGTACCGTCAGCGGCAAAGGGCACATGGCCGCCGACGGCAGGCTCGACTTCCGCATGCTGGTCAAGCTGGACAAGGCGATTACCGGCGGTGCCCGGGGCGGGCAGGGCGTGGCCGGGTTGCTGGGTGGCTCGCGCGCCGGTCGTGTCCTGGGCGGGGTGCTAGGAGGCAGCAGCGACAAGGGCATCGGCGTGCGCGTCACGGGCACCGCCAGCGCCCCTGCGTTCAAGGTCGATCCGACCGCCGTCGCCGGGCTGCTGCAGTCGGGCCTGGCTGCCGGCAGCGCCAAGGAGGCCGGCGCAACGGCCCCGCCTGCCGCCAGCAAAGCCGACCGTACCCACGGCGCCCTCGATGCGCTGCTGCGCAATGCGCTGGCGCCCAAGCGGAAACCGGCGGGCGACAGCGGACACTAGGAGCCTGTCCGGCGGACTCGGGCAAGCAAGTGGCACCGCACAGGCGGCCTTGCAGCCCGGCCCGCTCATGCCCGGCAGACGCCCGGCCACGCATGCCCGCGGACGTTTCGCGGGCGTCCGGCGCCTCCGCTCCGGTGGTGGCCGGCGGCTCCGGGCGAGGCGACCACGCACCCCGGCTCAGTGCATCATCTCGCGGGCGGCCTCCAGGTGCTGCCGCGCCCGGGTCGCACCGTCGCGGGCAATCGTGCGCAGCGCCTGGTGAGTCAGGTTCTTGCCGGCCGCCTGGTAAAGCGGCAGCGCTCGCTCGGCATCGCGCACGACCATCTCCAGCCACGCGCGGTCGAAGGCGTCGCCGCGCAGCTTGCTCAGTTGCTGCTGATAGGCGGCGACACGCTTGGGCGGGACCCCATGGGCCTGGCCGATCGACTTCTTCGCCATGGTGTAGCGGGCCAGCCGCAGGTTGATGGCCTTGGCGTCGTCGATGATGCGGGCCGCCAGCGCACGTACCCTGGCCGAGTCCGACTGGTGTTCGGCGGTGCGGGCCAGCGTGACCTGCTCGGTATTGTCGGCACTGATGCGGGCGACAAACGCCTGCTCCTGCGCGGTCAGTACCTGTGGCGCCTGCGCCGCTGCCGTGACGGCCGACATCGCCAGCAGCCAGGCCAGACCGAGGTGGAGCAGGGTGCGCAGGGCGCCGGGCTTGGGGGAATGTCGCATGTGAACTCCGATGGACCAGGCAACGATGCTAGCGATTGGCGCGACAAGGGCCATTCAAGGCGCCGTGAACCGCGGGTCGAGAGGCTACTTTCGGTCACCGGCTCTTTCGCTGGCCGCAGCGGCGGCCACGTCGGCCGGGTAGGTGGTGCGCGCGCGCCACAGCAATGCCGCGCCAGCCGCCGCCAGCGTCACCAGCATCGACAGGAACGTCCATCGCAGCCCGGCCGTGCTGGAGTCGCCCATGTCCGTGGCACCGGCAAAGCCTCTGCCGGATCCGGAGAACAAGGCCGCCAGATAACCGAACAGCGGGGGCGCGATGGCTTCCAGGGTGAAGCGGAAGGCGGCGCGCACGCCTTCGGCACGCCCCCACAGGCCCGAGGGCACCACGTCCAGCTCGGCTGCGTTGACCGCGGGGTTGGCGCCGCCGATGCCGGCCGCTGCGATGAACAGGAACGGCGCGGCAACGTACAGCGAGGTCACCGCGAAGCCCGGGACGAATGCAGCCGTGGCGACCAGATAGGCGATGCCACCGGCCAGTACCCGGCCCTGGAGGCGGCCGTGCCGGATCCAGGCGTCGCCGCCACGGCCGGCCAGCAGCACCCCGGCAATTGCACCCAGGCCGATCACCACCGACAGGGTGCTGGCGATGGCCTGGCCCAGATCGAACGCATCGCGCATGTAGACGATGGCGAAGGTACGCAGCCCGGTGAAATAGAAGTAACCGAGCGAGGAGGCGACGATCAGCCAGCGATAGGTGCGCATACCCAGGATGTAACGTATCGCCTGCCACACCGAGAGGGTGCCCGAAGGCCGGTCGAGCACCCGCGCCGGGGGCGGCTTGATCCCGGCCTTGCGTACCTTGCGATCGAGACCGGCGTCCTGGCCGGTCGTCCGCTCCGCTGTGTCCGGCGCCCGCGGCGGGGCGGGCATGGGGTCGCCGTTGCCGTGTGCTGGCCGGTCCGCCGGTTGCGGCACCCGGTCGGAGCCGAGCGGAATCCGGCTCTGCCCGCCGCGCCTGGGCTCGGGCAGGTGGCGCCAGATCACCCAGACCAGCACCAGGCTCAGGCCAGCCAGCACCCAGAACGAGGCGCGCCATGAGAGCCAGGCCGCCAGGTTGCCGCTGATCAGGAAGCCGAACGCGACGCCGACCAGTTCGCCCGCCAGGATGTAGCCGAAGACCCGGCCGCGTTCGCCCGGGTGGAAGTAGTCGCCGGTGAGCGAGGTAACCGCCGGCGCTGCCGCGGCGACCACCGTGCCCAGCAGCAACCGGCTGAGCAGCAGCATCAGGTACGACACCGAGGCAGCGCTCACACCCATGGCCAGCGCCCACAGGGTCACCGCGCCGATCAGCACGCGGGTGCGACGGAACCGGTCCACCAGCATGCCGAACGGAAGCGTCACCACCGCACTGACTCCGGTGGAGGCGGTAACCAGCCAGCCGATCTGCACGTTGTCGATGTCCAGTGCCTGCTTCAGCTGCGCAGCCACCGCCCCGACGGTCGCCTTGTCCGCTGCATCCAGGGCCAGTACGCAGGCCAGCACCACCACCACCTTGAGTCGGGCGGGGCCACCGGCCAGCTCTTCCAGCGGCTGTTCCACTCCGTGGTGGAGCCATTGCCGTATGCGGCCTGCCGGTTGGGGTGGATCATCACTCATGGGCACTCGTCGTGGGTTGGGCCAAGCCGGGCGCGCATCGCCCGTCGCAGTCGAGGCATCGGCTCCTGGCCGGCGGGTGCCGCGCGCGTCCTGTCCGGGATTGCGACAGTTGCCGTGGCAACAGCGTGTCAATGCGGTGTGGCGGTGGCCGGCACGCCTGCCTGCATCGGCGTAGTGCGCTGGGCCGGCTACACCATCGAGCCGCTGGTCCTGGCCACTCGCTCGCGGGTGCCCGAGCGGCTAGAGCTGGGAAGCAACGGTGGCCCAGAACGCATCGGTCACCCGCTGCGTCCAGGGCCGGTCGTGCCACCGTTGCAGACTGACCGGACGGGACACGGCGATGTCGTGCTCGAATACTGCGGTCATGCGCTCGGCGAACGCGCGGTCGTACACGTTCAGGTTGCACTCGGCGTTGTAGCGGAACGAGCGGTTGTCGAAGTTGCCCGAACCGCCGATGGTCAGGTAGCGGTCCACGATCATCAGCTTGCTGTGGAAAAGCGACGGCCCGAAGCGGTAGATCCGCGCGCCGGCACGCAGGAAGCGTCCCCAGTAGGTGCGCGAGGCGTCGATCACCACGTGGCTGTCCACGTGCTTGCCCTCGACGATGATGCGCAGCTTGACCCCGCGATGCAGGGCATCGAGCAACGCCTGGCTGGTCAGCGGGTCGGGCACGAAATAGGACGCCTCCAGGTCGATCGACCGGCGCGCCCCCAGGATCGCCAGCAGGAACATCAGCCGGGTGTTCTGGTCGGCGCCGCCCGTGCGGACTGGAGAAGGTCTGTACCGCCATCCGCCGGGAGGTGGGCAACGCCGGCGAGTAACCGGACCCGACCAGGGCACGACCGCGCACCTGCACCCAGTGGTTGGCGAACACCGCCTGCATCTGGCGCACCGACGGCCCGACCACGCGGAACATCATGTCGCGCTTCTGAGACGGCAGCGTGGCATTGCCGAGCCAGGCGTCGTCGATGCCCATGCCGCCGGTATAGCCGATGGCGCCATCGACGATCAGCAGTTTGCGATGGGTGCGCTCGTTCAGCCGTCCAAGGCCACGCACGCCGAGCGGGTGGTAGAAGGCAAAGTCGACGCCTGCATCGCGCAACCGTCGGGCATCGTCGGTGTTGGCACGCGAGCCGATCCAGTCGGCAAGGACATGCACCCGGACACCGGCGGCGGCGCGTTCGGCCAGGGCCTGGACGAACGCATGGGAGACCTTGCCCGAGCGGAAGATGTAGGTCTCCAGGTCGATGGTCGAGCGCGCCGCGCGGATGTCGGCCAGCATCGCCGGAAAGTAGGCATCGCCGTTCTGCAGGTCGGTCACCCCGTTGCCCTGGGTCACCGCCGTGCCGAGCAGGGTGGTCGCGTCGCGCTGGAACTGCGCGCTGTCCACCGCAGACACGCGTGTCGGCAATTGCTCGACGGCGCGATTCTGCGGCAGCACGTTCTCCAGTGTCACCCATAGCAACGCCATCGACACCACGCCGACTCCGACGTGGGCGAGACGGTGTAGCCAGTCGCGCATCGTGCCTCCGATTGGATCGAGAAGCCGACCTAAACACGGCGGCACGCTGATTGGAGTGAAGGCGCCGCCCGTCCGGCCGGGCGGACGGGTGGCTCTTTGCGGCGCGTCCGCGGCGGGGTCAGCGTGGTGCCGGTGCGCGTGCCATGCAGCGCTGGTAGCGATGGTCCACCCGTTTGGCGAACCAGGCGGTGGTCAGTTTGCGGGTGATCTTGGGGCTGTGCAGCTCGATACCCGGAAGCCGTGCGCGCGGCAGCCGGTGACGTTGCAGGCGATCGGCCAGGGCGAACACGCGCCGGTACAGATCGGTCTGCTCGAAATCGGCGCTCTCGCCCCGCGCCAGCGCGCGATGGATGGCCGAATCACCCAGATCGAGCCGCGTGGCCAGGGTGCGCACCGCCAGCTCGGTATGGCTGGGTCGGCTGCTGCCGAGCAGGCCGTCATGGCGCACCAGGTCGCCGTCAAGCGCCAGCGGTATGCCGGAGGCGACGGTGACCGCGTGCTGGAACGCGGCATTGCGGCTGGCATACCAGCCGGCGTTGTAGTCGGCAAAGCGATACAGCGGTTGCCGGTAGCTGGCCGGATAGTCCAGCAGATGGGCGATGCCGAAATACACGCCCCCGCGGCGCGAAAACACCTCGTGACGGATCGAGCCGTCGATCGGGTAGGGGTAGGGGTGGTCCTGCGCGAACGCCTGTGCGAAAGCGATGCTGACCTGCATCGGGCCGCCGGTGCGCACCGGGTTGTCGTTGCCGAACAGCTGCCTGCCCAGTGGCACCATGCCGACGAAGTCCTCGTAGACCTGGCTCAGCTGGCGCTCGGTGCGTACCGCGGCGATGCGCTGGGCATAGCTCTTGCCCGTAGGCGAATGAATCGCCAGTGCCGCGCTCAGCACGAAGCCCGGAACGTGGTGCGCGGAGGCGCGGCGTTCGATTTCGGCGCGCGCGATGCGTCCCAGCCCCGGCACCACCGGGTCGGCGTGGAAGGTCGACTCCTGCTCGGTCACCGACAGCGCAGCGCACAGGTTCGAGGTATCCGGATCGATCTGCAGTGCGGCGAATGCCGCGTAGATGTCCGTCGCCCAGCCAGCCGCATCATGGACCGAGCCGGGGAGCAGGGTGACGATCCGGGCGCGCACCTGGGCCGGGGACGGCTGTTCGACCCGGGTCGGTTCGACGGTACAGCCGGCTACCACGGCAAGGGCCAGTGACAGCAGGATCCGGATGACGCGTGCTGGCCGCGGGGACGTGTGCATGGGTGCCTGTTCGAGTGTCGGGGTGAGGCCGGGGCGGCAGCGATGCGTGCATCGAAATGGCGCGGCCGCCCGGGCGTGCGAACAGTACATTAGCCACGCGGTCGATCACGCGATGTGAGCGGTGGCGGTGCAGCCGTGGCGGGGATGCCGCGCGATTTGCGGGGCACCACGACGGCACGGCCCGCTTCGGTGCGGCGCCCGCCCGGCGAGGCCGGTTGCCGTGGGAACGCACGCGCCGAAAGCAGCCTGGTCCGGTGGCAGCTGCGCGAACCTTTCAGGGCAGCTGGTCCGATGGCAGCGGAAGAGACAGCAGGTCGGCAAGCGGCTCCGGGCGGTGCAGCAGGAAGCCCTGGGCGTAATCCACCCCCAGTTCCCGCAGGATCTCGAGCTGTCCGGTCGTCTCCACGTACTCGGCAATGGTCTGGATGCCCAGGGCCTCGGCGACTCCGCAGAAACTGCGCACCGAGACCAGGTCGAGCGGGTCCTTGCCCAGGCCCTGCACGAACTGCCCGTCGATCTTGAGGTAGTCCACCGACAGCTGCTTGAGGTAACCGAACGAGGACATGCCCGCGCCGAAGTCGTCCATCGCAATGCGGATGCCGCTCGCGCGCACCGATCGCAGGAACAGCGACGCCTCGGCCAGGTTGGTGATGGCCGCCGTCTCGGTGACCTCGAAGCAGATCAGGCGCACGTCGAACCCGGCGCGGGCGATCAGGCCATGGACGAAATCATGAAAGGTGCGGTCGCCGACCGACTGACCGGACAGGTTGATCGCCAGCATCCGCGGCATCGCGGCGCTGCCGGCCACATCCTTGAGCTTGTCGAACACCTCCTGCAGCACCCAGCGGTCGATCCGGCTGACCAGCTGATAGCGTTCGGCTGCGGGCATGAACGCGCCCGCGGCGATCAATTCGTCGTCCGGGCCGCGCATTCGCAGCAGCACCTCGCAATGCAGGCCGCCTTCGCGGATGGCGCGTGGCGAGGTCGGCCCGATCCGCTGCGCGTACAGCTGGAACCGGCGCTGGTCCAGGGCCGTCTCGATGCGCGCACCCCAGGCGCTCTCGCCGAACCGGGACTGCGGCGACTCGTCCTCCGGTTGCCAGGTGTGGAAGCGGTTGCGGCCCTGGTCCTTGGCGATGTAGCAGGAGATATCCGCCGCACGGAGCACCTCGTGCTGGTCCCGCCACGGCGGCTCGACCGGCATGATGCCGATGCTGGCACCCACCCGCAGCGGCTGGCCGGCGTGCGAGACGTAGCGGTAGCGGTCGATGGTGTCGCACATGGTCTGTGCGATCTGCTCGGCATCGGCGCGATTGCAGTTCTCCAGCAGCACCGCGAACTCGTCGCCGCCCAGCCGGGCAACCGTGTCGTGGCGACGCACCGAGGCCTGCAGCAGGGCCGCGATCTGGCACAGCAGCTCATCGCCGGCGTAGTGACCGAGGGTGTCGTTGACCAGCTTGAAGTGGTCCAGGTCCACGAACATCACCGCGCCGGTCTCGTTGCTGTGCTGAACCCGACGAAGGAACCGTGCCAGCCGTTGCTCGAACTCGATCCGGTTGGCCACGCCAGTCAGGGCGTCGTGCCGCGCCTGATGGGAGATCTGGCGGTTGAGTGCGCGCGCGGCGGTCACATCGTGGAACACCATCACCGCCCCTATGACCCGGCCCCCGGCATCGCGGATCGGGGCAGCGGAGTCCTCGATGCCGTACTCGGTGCCGTCGCGCGACACCATCACCGTGTTGAGCGACAGGTCGACGATGCGGCTTTCGCGCAGCGCGATCAGCACCGGATTGGTGATCGGGTGGCGGGTTTCCTCGCTGACCAGGTTGAGCACCTGGGAGACGGGCAGGCCTTCGGCCTCGCCGGCGGTCCAGCCGGAGAGCGCTTCGGCGATCGGGTTCATCCAGGTCACCCGGCGATCCACCGCGGTGGTGACCACCGCGTCGCCAATGGAGTTCAGCGTGACCCGCAGCAATTCGCCGTTCTCCTCCAGCGCGATCTCTGCCAGCTTGCGCTTGGAAACGTCCTGGCAAGACCCGATCAGGCGTGCGGGCCGGTCATTGTCGAACTCCGCCTCGCAGGTGCTGCGGATCCATATCGGGCGCTTGCGCCAGGTCAGCATCGGCAGCTCCAGATCCCAGCCCTTGCCGGTCGCCCGGGCCTCGGCCAGCGCCGCCTGCAGGGCTGCCCTCGCATCGTCGGCAAAGAAGTCCAGTTGCCCGTCGCAAGTGGGCTGGTAGTCGTCCGGAACCTCGTAGATGCGGCGGGTCTGTTCGGACCAGATCAGCCGCTGCGAGGGCAGTTCGATCTGCCAGCCGCCGACGCCCGCGACCGAGCCGGTGCGCTGCAGGAATGCGCGGCTCTCGCGCAGCGCCTGCTCCATCGCGCGCCGCTCGCTGATGTTGGACTGGATCACGATGAAGCTCGCCGGTCGGCCGCGCCGTCCGGGCACTGGCTGTATTTCCAGCTCGGTCCAAAGGCGCTTGCCGTGTCTGTCGCCGATGGTCACTTCGCCGCGGTAGGCCGTCCCGTCGGACAGGACACCGGCCAGAACCTGGGCGGCGGTGTGCTGATCGGCATCGGTTCCGAGCAGGGAAAGCAGCGGTCGCCCCCGTGCCGCATCCTCGGCATGACCGGTCAGGCGGGTGAAGCCCGGATTGACCCAGACCACCTGGCCGCGGGCATCGACGATCGCGACGGAGTCGGAGGTCAGCCGCGCCACGGTGGCCAGCCGGTCCAGTTCCACGGTCAGGGACTGCGCCAGGTCCAGTGCACGACGGCGGCCGGCGATCAGCAGCCAGGCGACCACTGCCATCAGGACGCTTGCCGCCGCGCCCATCGCCACCACGCGGCGCGTCTGGGAGCGCGTGATGGCCACCACGCGGTCGAATTCGGGAGTGCTGACCATGTGCAGACGAAACGGGCGGCTGCCGATACGGATATCGACGGTGCGGGTGAAGCGCGCACCGCGCTCCACCGTCGAGAAACCGCTCCGGTCCGCCGGGTAGACGCGCTGGTTGCCTTCCGTCGTACCCATGTCCAGCAGGGTGAAATCGAGCAGGGTGTTGGCCTGGTCGAGCGGCTGCAACATGCGCTGGTAGTCGACCGCGGCGTAGACCGCGCCCAGCAGGAGGTTGTCGGCTGGTTCGTGCCGTGGCGTGCCGTCGGAAAACACCGGCAGCAGGTACAGGGCACTGGCCTCGTCCGGAGCGGCCTGCAGCAATTGGATGGGGGCAGTCGTGGCCAGGGCGCGTGTTCTGAGCATGCGCTCGGCGGCTTCCCTGCGCACCGTGTCCGAGCCGATGTCATAGCCCAGTGCCGGTCGGTTGCGCTCCAGTGGCTCGATCGAGCGGATGATCCACAGGTCGTCCGCGTGTCCCCGCGTGGTCAGCTCGAAGGCGCCGCCATAGTCGGCCCGGGCGGCCGCCAGGAACGCCGGAAGCTGGTCGCGGCGCACTCGCTCGATGTAACCGAATCCGTAGACGCCCGGATCGTCGCGGGGCGTGTCCAGCGCCAGCACCGCGCGGCGGAACTCGGCGGCGTCCGGTGGCCGGCGAAGCATGGTGACCGCGCTGCGCAGCCCTTCCATCCCGTAGACGGGAATGGTCAATCGATCGGTGATGGCAAGCCGCAGTTGCACGGCATTGCGCCGGAACTGGCTGGCACTGACCCGGTTGGCGTCCGAGGCGGTGCGGTAGGCCACCCATGCGGTCAGGGCGCAGCCGGCAACCAGCGCCAGGGTTGCACCGAAGACAGCGCCCACGAACACGCGTTGCGTGGTACTCATCGCACGTTCCTCGAAGGAAACACCTGCCACCGGGTATCGGGCTGCAGGCGGCCGGGCAATCGCCCGGCCGGCGCGGTGATCTTACCTCCAACCCGGGCGATCGGCGGCGGGAGGGATAACTTGTGCGGCTGGATCGATGCGACGGTCGACAAGGAGCGTGCACCGTTGCCAGGGGGACTGGCCGAGGCCATCGACACGATCCGGTCACGCCCGGGCGGGCGTGACCGGGAGGGCATGCCGCCTGCTTCGAGCAGGCGGCACATTCCTAGTCGTCCTTGAGGTCGTCCTGCGCCTTGCCGACCTTGCGCTGGACCTTGCCGGCGTTCTTCTCCACGTTGCCCTCCAGTTCCTTCGAGCGGTCTCCGGTGAGCTTGCCGGCGCCCTCTTTCAGCGCGCCCTTGGCCTCGTGCTTGGTGCCTTCGACTCGGTTGTCGTTCATGCGGAACCTCCTGGCGCCTGCGGCAATGCAGGCGAGCCCTGTATAGGGGGGCTGGCGTTCAACCCAGGTGAGGCGTGCGTGCATCAACCGCGACGGTGGGCGCGGTGCACGATGGCGCCGGCGGACGGGCCGTTGCCAACGCCGCACGGGCTTGCCGCTGGCCAGGCAACCCGGTCGCCTGCCTGTGATGTACGCGGCCCGTGTGCGTTGGCGGGGGACACCGCGCGGTCGTCCACGCTCAACGCCTGCTGCGCATGGCACGGATCATCCAGCCGAGCCCGGCAAGCCCCAGGATCAGGCCGATCCCGGCACCCCACAGCGCGCCGGACGGGCCTGCCACTGCGTAGCCCAGGCCAAACCCGAGCAGGAACAACAGCGGTATCGGAAGGCAGCCCATGGTGGCTCCGCAAAGCTCCCACTATCGCGCATGCCCGCGCGCCGGGCCAGTCGGCTGGCCATGTCCGGCGGCGCCAGACAGCAAGCGGCCGCGAAGGTACCGGGTACCTCCGCGGCCTCCTGCACCGTCCATGGTTGGTCCGGTATCAGTAGGTACGGCGCTCCACCCGGCCGGTACCGGCGCGGCTGCCGTAGAACTGCCGGCTTTCGGCGTCGTAGTCGACCCGGCTGGTCTCCAGCGGATCGAACGGTTCGCCGCGGCGGTAAGGCGCCATGCTGCCAAGCGCCGCGGTATCCATGCCGCCGAGCAGGACCTCGTCGCGGTCGTCGTCCAGGCGCGCCTTGCTCAACGGGATCAGCACATGCCGTTCCTCGTCCAGACGCAGACCCTCGCGGTCCAGCGCCACATCCAGGTAGCGCACGCGCATCGCGTCGGTGTCGACGATCAGGCTGTCCACGTTGCCGATGTCGGCGCCATCGGCGGCGCGCACCGACCAGCCGCGGACATCCGGGTCGCCGTCGGCGACGCCGATGCCGTCCAGATCATCGAGGCGTTGAAGGTGTTGGGTAGTGGCCATGGGTGATCTCTCCAGGGAGCAATGCTCCTGTTGGTGCAGCGGTGGCTGCGTGGAACGGTCGGAGGGGCCCTCACTCCGGCGAACGGTGGGCGGGCGCCGCACTGGGGTGTGTCCCGTCAGCTGCCAAGCACCATGATGGCGTTGGCCGGAACCAGCAGGAACACCGGCTGGTTGTCGATGATCTGCCTGGCCTGCGGGTCCAGGTTGCCGCTGACGTCGCTGGGGGCGGGCTGGTTCTGCACCGTGCCCATCAACTTCACCTTCTGTCCGGCCGTGACGTCGACCGCATTCTCCATGCCGGGGGACTGGGCGATCACGGCGAAGATGCGCTGACCGTTGTCCTCGATCCAGAACCCGCGGTCGGTAGGCACCTTCGCCACCCGGACGGTACCGGACACCGCCACCTGCTGCCCGGCGAAGTCGGCCGGCGTGGTGACGATCGATCCCACGGTTACCGGGTTGTCGGTGGCCATGCCGGAGCTGCCCATCGATGAGCCCGGCATGCCGGTGGACCCGGTGGTGGCCAGCGGCGGGGTGCCGGTGTCGAGCGTGCTGCTGGTGGCCGGGGCGACCGCCACCGCCGCGGGGGCGGCAACGGTTGCCGGCGTATTGGCGACGGTGTCGTTGTCCCGATTGAACAGTGCGAACAGGGCCCAGATGATCAGCAGCAGGACGATCACGCCGATGACCCAGGGCCACACGGATGTCTTTTTCTCCACCTTGATTTCGGCCATGACAAAACCTCGCTTCCAGAAGTGGCCTTGAAGCGTAGCCGCGGGGCCGTGGAAGCCCGGTGATACCTTGGTGCACAAGAGCTGTTCGCCCGCGCTGCTGCGTTCGTGGGGTGAGCGGGGCGCTGGCTGCATGGCGATGGGCCATGCAGCCGGGGCGGCCTCAATCGACCCGCGGGGCAAGTTCCGATCGGGTGGCGCTCCAGATCACGCGGACCCCGGAGGCCTTGCCGTTGCCGTCGCGGACGAACTCGAAACGGGTGTTGTCCTCCTTGAACGAGAACAGGGTCGGTGACCGGGCCTGCAGCTTCACCACCGGCATGCCCTTGGCCGATGCCTGCAGTCCGTCGGCGGTCTTGCGGATGGTGATCAGAAGCTGCGACGAGGGCATCCGGTAGGTGCCCGCATAGCTGGCAAGCAGCGAGTCGGCAAGCTTCAGCTCCACCGGCGCGGCGGGTAGCTCGACCAGTGCGGCGCGCCAGGCTTCGGCTTGCGCTGCGGAAAACCGGTCGCGCCAGTGCGGTCCCTGCTTGCCCGATTCGACCAGCATCTCGACCAGGTGTTTGGCGTGTTCCAGCGGCACCCGGTGTTCCAGCATGGCCTGCACGAAAGGCGTGATCGCCGCGTGCGCCTGTCGCTTCTGCGCCGGGTCGAGCGACGACGACTGCACCAGCCCCGTGTCGACCGCGTACAACAGCTGACCCATGAACGATGGCGAGCCGATCACCGCGCGCGCCACTGCGGGCAGCTTGCCCGGCGGCATGCGCTGCAGATAGGTCCACACGTCCGCGGAAACCGCATTCAACAGCGCATCCCCATGCTCCAGGGTGGCCCGGACCAGCGGCCGCGTCAGCAGCTCGCCATTGTCGCTGCCGGTCAGGATCACCAGTCCCTCGCCGGTGGATGGCACCACGAAGACCTGGGTGCGCACGCCGCGTTCGCGACCGTCGTGGGACAGCACGGCGTGGTCGTCGACCTGGACGATGCGCCAGCCGAGGCCGAAGTGCTCGGCCGGATGCGTGTTCAGGCTCTGCGGCCGGGTCATCTGCGCGAACAGGGGCCTGGGCAGGTCGGCGCCGCGGGCGACCCAGGCGGCGAAGCGCCCGTAGTCGTCCACCGTGGTCAGCATGTTGGCCGCCGCGTTCGCCGGGCGGCCCTCGAGCCCGGTGTCGGGGTAGGGCTGGCCGGCCTCGTTGTAGCCGATGGCCAGGTGTTCGCGGGCCTTGTCGTTCCAGCCGAACCAGGTGTGCGGCATCGATACCTGCTTGAGCACGGTCTGCCGCATCAGCGAGCGCATCGACGTGCCGGTGCGGTGCTCGATGGCGCGACGCAGGTACTCGTAGCCTTCGCCGGAATACTCGTGCCGCGTGCCGGGCTCGAACTCGAACGCCAGCTTTTCATTGCCGCGCCAGTTGGGCAGGCCGGTCTGATGGCTCAGTGCCAGGCGCGCGGTCAGCAGCCGGCTGCGTGGATCGTTGGCGATGTCGGGATCGAGCCAGTCCCCCGACAGCGTGTCGTCCAGCCGCAGCCGGTCATGGGCGACCAGTTGCAGGGTCATCAGCGCGAAGACCGGCTTGGTCAGCGAGGCGACGTTGAACACGGTGTCGGTGGTCATCGGTTGCCCCGGTGCGCGCTCGCCGTAGGCTGCGGTCCAGGCCAGACGGCCGTGTTCGATCTTGGCGATGGCCACGCCCGGGACGCGGGCCTGGCGCAGCCATTGCGGCACATGCGCGTCAACGGTGGCCGGCGCATGGGCGGTTCCGGGCGAGGCGACCGGCGACAGCGGGCGGGCGGTGACGGCCGTGCTGCCGGCGAGCAGCACGGTGGCGAGGGCGATTCGGATCTTCATGGGCGGTCCTCCGGGTGACGGGTGTCGGTCGAGGTTGGGCAAGCCGTTCCCGTCGGACGCGACAGGCGCGTCCGCAGGAGGGCGAGACAGGAGCCGTGATGGCGAGTGCTGCGGTCGGTACAGACCTGGCCGCGGGTGGTAACTCTTCAGGCGGGCAGGGGCCGCCCTGGATGATTCGGTGCGGTCACTGCCGCGGCAGGCGCGGGCGGGTCACCGCGTGGTAGGCGATCAGGCCGATGCCCACCGACACCGCGATCAGGCCGAACGCGGCCGGGTCTTCCACGGTCAGTCCGAACAGGTCCACGGCAACGCAGCCGAGACCGAGCAGGACCAGCACCATGCCCCATTTCAGCGAGGACTGACGCCGGTTCTCGCCATCGGCCTGCAGCAGCGATTGCAGCAACTCCTCGCTGGCGTGTGTCTCGGCAAGGCGGCGACGCAGGCGCGCCTCCACTACGATGCGGATGGCGACCACGATGCAGATCGCTAGCGACAGGGGGATCAGGATGGCGATGATGTCGTACACGGAAGGTGCTCCGGCAATGGGGACGGACGGGCCGCCGTTGCCGAGATGGAGTCGGCGGCATGCAGGCTGGTTGCACTGTCCGCGCATTTTTTTCATGCAACCGATAGCGTCGGCACTGTCTCCAACCGGGAATGAATGAGGACAGGGACATGGTTGCCGCAGTGCTTTCGCGCCGGCCGGGGGCGTTCGAGGCCCTGGTCAGCCGTCACCAGAAGCTGGTCTGGCATCTGGTGCAGCGCATGGTCCGGCAGCCCGAGGAGACCCGCGAACTGTGCCAGGAGGTGTTCCTGCGGGTGCACCAGCAATTGCACCAGTTCCGCTTCGAGAGCGCCCTGGGTACGTGGATCGGCCGGATCGCCTTCAGCATCGCCAACCGCCACCTGCAGCGCAGGCGGCTGCCCGTCGCCGATGATCCGGAGCAGGGCGCGCCGTTGGTCGAGCGCGTGGCGGACGATTTTGACCTGGAGGCGGCATGCGCCGACGCCCAGTTGCTCGAGCACATGAGTGCGGCGGTGGATGCGCTGCCGCCACTGCAGCGAACGCTGATCACCCTGTATCACCTGGACGAACTGAGCGTTGCCGAGGTGGCGCGCATCACCGATCTTCCCGCGGGCACGGTCAAGAGTCACCTGTTCCGTGCCAGGCTTCGCCTGAAGCAGCAACTCGACACCCTGGTGGGGGCCGCGACATGAGCACGAACGAACACGACGATCCCATCCTGCAACGGGAGGGCTCCATGCAGCAGCGCGCGGAGCAGCCGGCATCGGGAGGCATGCCGATGTCCGATCCCGTGGTGGATCGGTACCGATACGTCTACCACGCACTGCGCGCCGCGCCGCTGGAGGAGCCGCCAGCGGATTTCGCCGCGCAGATGGAGCAGATGACGCGCGACTTCGAGGAAAGCGCCGCATTCGAGGCATGGATGGTCCGTGTCATCGGCGGTGCTACCGGGCTGATGGTCCTGTGGATGGCCACCGCCGTCGGCGCCAGCGCGTGGCCGTTCCTGATGCGACGATTGGCACCCTTGCCCTGGGCCCTGATCCTGGCGGTGACGGGAAGCCTGGCGCTGGCCTGGGTGCTGGACCGGTGGCTGTCGTCCTGGTTCGCGTCACCTCACGCCCGTTGAGGCGGCAACCGGGTACGGCGACACCACCCGCGGGTCCGGGCTCGCCGGGGTCGCCGCGGCGACGCGTTGATCCCGGCATCGAGGCCGGTCAGCCAGGCGCCGCCATGCCGCGGCGCGCCCCCGTCAGCGGCCGGCGTCTGCCGAAGTGGACCGATGCCAGGTCTTGAGCATGGCCCAGCCCATCGCGGTCAGCGGCACGGCCAGGAAGGTGCCGGCGATGCCGCCGAGGATCGCGCCGGCGCTCAGCGCCAGCACGATCGCCAGCGCATGCAGGTGCAACCACTTGCCCAGCACCAGTGGCGACAACAGGTTGCCCTCGAGCTGGTTGACTGCCACCACCACGCCGGTGACCCACAGCGCAGCGTTCAAATCCACCGTGACCAGCGCCACCAGTGCGGCCACGGCGCCGGAGACGGTGGCGCCGATGATCGGCACGAACGCACCGATGAACACCAGGATCGACAGTGGCAGCGCCAGCGGCACGCCCAGGATCCACAATGCACCGCCGATGAAAGCGGTGTCCACCAGCGCCACGATCGCTGTGCCGCGCAGGTAACCGCCCAGCACGATCATGCCCTGGCGGCCGCTGGCGCGCGCCCTGTCGCGCAAAGTCGGGCTGAACGGGTCGGTCAGGAACTGCCAGATCGCCGGCCCGTCCTTGAGCAGGAAGAACAGCACGAACAGGCCCAGGACGAAGCCGGTGGCAACCTGTGCCGCGCCGTAGACGCCGGCCATGGCGTCGGCGCCGAACTCCTTGCTGGTGACGAAGTCGACCACCGACTGGCGCGCTTCGTCGATCTGCGCAGCGCTTAGTGGCAACGGGCCGTGGCGGAGGTAGTCCATGGCCCGTTGCAGACCCTGCGTGGCCGCATCCTGCATGCTGCCGAGCTGCGATTGCATGCGCACCACGGCGTAGGCAATCGCGCCGCCCACGCCCACGCCGCCCAGCAGCAGGGCGATTGCCGCGGCCAGGGCGTTGGGCATGTGCGGCTTGAGCAGGCGCATCAACGGCTGCAGCGCCGCGGCGACGATCAGCGCAACCAGGAACGGCACCACCAGCAGCTTCAGCCTGACCGCCGCGTACAGCAACAGGGCCACGAAGGCCAGGATCAGCAGCGCCTGTATGGCGCGCGTGGCCAGCCGCCCCATGGCATCGGCCCATAGCGTGCGCGCACTGTTCGCGTGCTGCGGGCCGACCACGGTCGCGCCGATGTCCGGGTTGTCGTGCTCGGGTGTCGTGTTCATGCCATGCCTCGCCGAAACATACCCGAGGCTAACGCGCCATCGTTCTCGGGCAGGTGCACGCGGCGTGCAGGCGAGGCCAGCGCTGGCGCTCAGGTCTTGAGCCGGTAGCCGGTGCGGAAGATCCACCCCACCAGCGCCAGGCAGACCGCCAGGAACACCAGGGTCATGCCCAGGCTCACGCCACACGCCCACGTCGGCGATGCCGTAGAAGCTCCAGCGAAAGCCGCTGACCAGGTAGACCACCGGGTTGAACAGGGTGACCTTCTGCCACAGCGGCGGCAGCATGTGGATCGAGTAGAAGCTGCCGCCGAGGAAGGTCAGCGGGGTGACGATCAGCAGCGGCACGAGCTGCAGCTTCTCGAAGCCGTCGGCCCAGATGCCGATGATGAAGCCGAACAGGCTGAAGGTGACCGCGGTCAGCACCAGGAACGCCACCATCCACACCGGATGGACGATATGGAAGCGGCACGAACAGCCGCGCGGTGGCCAGGATGATCAGCCCGAGGATCACCGACTTGGTGGCCGCCGCGCCGACGTAGCCGGCCACGATCTCCACGTACGACACCGGCGCGGAGAGCAGCTCGTAGATGGTGCCGGTGAACTTGGGAAAGTAGATGCCGAACGAGGCGTTGGAAATGCTCTGCGTCAGCAGCGACAGCATGATCAGCCCGGGCACGATGAAGGCGCCGTAGCTGACCCCGTCCACATCGCTCATGCGCGAGCCGATGGCCGCGCCGAACACCACGAAATACAGCGAGGTGGAGATCACCGGCGAGACGATGCTCTGCAGCAGGGTGCGCCGGGTGCGCGCCATCTCGAACAGGTAGATGGCGCGGATCGCGCGAAGGTTGAGGCTCATGCGCGTTCCTCCACCAGGCTGACGAAGATGTCCTCGAGCGAGCTCTGGCTGGTCTTGAGATCCTTGAAGTCGATGCCGGCCTCGCCCAGGCGCCGCAGCAGCCGGTCGATGCCGGTGCGTTCGGCCTGGGCGTCGAAGGTGTAGACCAGCTGGCTGCCGTCGTCGGAGAGCTCAGCGCATAGTCGCCCAGCGCTGGCGGAATGGTGTCGAGCGGTTCCTGCAGCTGCAGGGTCAGCTGTTTGCGTGCCCAGCTTGCTGCATCAGCTCGGCCTTGCTCCTCGACCAGGATCAGCTCGCCCTTGTTGATCACGCCGATGCGGTCGGCCATCTCCTCGGCCTCCTCGATGTAGTGCGTGGTCAGGATGATGGTGACGCCGGTCTCGCGCAGCGCGCGCACCATCTTCCACATGTCGCGGCGCAGCTCCACGTCGACCCCGGCGGTGGGCTCGTCCAGGAACAGGATGCGCGGCTCGTGCGACAGCGCCTTGGCGATCATCACGCGCCGCTTCATGCCGCCGGAGAGGGTGATGAGCTTGTTGTCCTTCTTGTCCCACAGCGACAGGTCGCGCAGCACCTTCTCGATGTGGGCGGGATCGGCCGGCTTGCCGAACAGGCCGCGGCTGAAGCTGACCGTGTTCCAGACCGTCTCGAACGCGTCGGTGGTCAGTTCCTGCGGCACCAGGCCGATCTTTGCGCGCGCGGCGCGGTAGTCGCGCACGATGTCGTGACCGTCGGCCAGCACCGTCCCCTGGCTGGGGTTGACGATGCCGCAGATGATGCTGATCAGCGTGGTCTTGCCCGCGCCGTTGGGGCCGAGCAGGGCGAAGATCTCGCCTTGCCGGATCTCCAGGTCGATCGGCTTGAGCGCCTGGAAGCCGGAGGCATAGGTCTTGGTCAGACCGCGAACATCGATGATCGGCTGCAAGGTAACGTGTCCCTTGGAAGAGGCAGCCGAGTATAGCGGCCGCAGGCGACGTCGCCGACCAGTCCGGCTGCCACGTCCGGGTGTAGCTGCCGTCGAGGTTTTGCCGCCGGTCCTTCCCGACCCGACGACGCGGCCGGGGCTAACGTCGCGCCACTGTGCCGCGACCGGAAGGAGAGACCCATGCTTGCCACCACCTATCGCCGCCCGTACCGGGTGCGCGCCGACCACGTGCCCGACCCGGTGATCGAGCATCCCAACGATGCCATCGTGCGGGTTACCCGCGCCTGTATCTGCGGCTCGGACCTGCACCTGTATCACGGTCTGGTTCCCGATACCCGCGTGGGCTCGGTGTTCGGCCATGAATTCACCGGCGTGGTGGAAGAGGTCGGCCCCTCGGTGCAGAACCTGAAGGTGGGCGACCATGTGCTGGTGCCGTTCAACATCTTCTGCGGCACCTGCTACTACTGCGAGCGCGAGCTCTACGCCAACTGCCAGAACGTCAATCCGGAGGCCACCGCGGTTGGCGGTATCTACGGCTATTCGCACACCGCCGGCGGCTACAACGGCGGCCAGGCCGAGTACGTGCGGGTGCCGTTCGCCGACATCGGGCCGACGGTGATTCCCTCGGACATCCACATCGAGGATGCCGTGCTGCTGACCGACGTGGTGCCCACCGGGTACCAGGCCGCCGAGATGGGCGACATCAAGGAGAACGACACCGTGGTGGTGTTCGGTGCCGGCCCGATCGGCATCATGGCCGCGCGCAGCGCCTGGCTGATGGGGGCGGGCCGCGTCATCGTGGTCGACCATGTGGACTACCGGCTGGACTTCGTGCGCAAGTATGCCCACTGCGAGACGGTCGACTTCCGTGAGGTGCGCGACATGGCCGTGCACATCAAGAAGATGACCGACTGGCTGGGCGCGGACGTGTGCATCGACGCGGTCGGCTGCGAGGCGGACGGCAACTTCCTGCAGACCCTCACCGGCGTGAAGATGAAGATGCAGGCGGGCGCGGCCACGGCCCTGCACTGGGCGATCAACTGTGCGCGCAAGGGCGGCAACGTATCGATCATCGGCGTGTACGGTCCCACCTTCAACGCCATACCGATCGGCAGCGCCATGAACAAGGGCCTGACCCTGCGCATGAACCAGTGCAGCGTCAAACGCCACCTGCCGCACCTGATCGAGCACGTGCGCGCCGGGCGACTCAACCCGCGCGAGATCATCACCCACCGGGTACCGCTGGAAGAGGTCAACGACGCCTACCGCACGTTCTCGCGCAAGCAGGATGGCTGCATCAAGGCGATGCTGATCCCGCCACGCGCCGGCCCGGTGGAACCGCGTGCCGCCACCGCCGACGTGCTGCACTGAAGGAGATCGCCATGAGCCAGTCCAACGACCATTCGCATATCCCCGGCTGGGGCGTCGACCGCGACCCGGCTGATCGTCCGGCCGTGCCGATGGAGCACAAGCCACCACGCCTGGATGGGGTGCACTGGGCCGAACCGCCACAGCAACCGGTCACCGTGGAGATACTGCACTCGATCGAGCGCCCGGGCATCTCCAGGGTGTTCGGCACCAGTGTCCCTCCGCGCGGGCTGAGCGGCTGGGTCCGCCGGGCCGCGTTCCGGCGCAGCGAAAACGACATCCGCCACTGGACCATGCTGCTGATGGCCGACCGCATCGACGTCGTGGAGCACGCGCTGGAGGACGCCAGCCGGTCGCCGACGGCGCGCAAGGTTGCCGTGGGCGTGGCGGGTGTCGGGTTGGCGCTGTGGCTGCTGCGTCGACGTCGGCCGCGAAACGCCTACCGTTGAGGGCCGGGATCAGCCGGAGCAAAGCGCTGGCGGCAGGTTATTTCGCCTGCACGCCGGTGTGCGCGTGCCGGGTCAGGCGCAACAGCAGGCGCAGGGTCACCCGCTCCATCACCAGCAACACCACGATCATTGCCAGGGCCATGCCGAACAGCACCAGGGTGCTTTCGTCGCCATAGCGGAAGGCGAAGCTGATTGCCGTGGAGGCGGCCGGCGGGTGCACGATGTTGAACGACACCATCAGCGCGATCGCGCTGGCCATCGCCAGGCCCGCGGCCACGTAGCCGGGGCCAAGCAGCGTCAGGGCCAAGGCACCAACCAGGGCGGCCAGACCCTGCGCCCGGAACAGGGTCGAAGCCTGGTTGGTGCCGTGTTCGGGGTCCAGGTAGATCAGAAATGCGCTGCTGGCCAGTGACGAAAACAGCAGCCGCTGGTGGCTGAAACGTTCGACCAGGAACAGCACCAGTATCACCACCAGCGTGGGAAACAGGGCCAGCAGCAGTTCGTGTCGGGTGCTCAGGCGGCGCCTGCCAAAGCGTGCCGCGGGCGCGCTGGCCGAGCCGCTGGCGGTGGGGGCGGTACTGTCCGCCGGTCGCGGAGGCGGGCCGGGGTGCCCGTCCGGCTCGGTCTGCGTGCTGCGACCCGGCGCGGTCAAGCGGCACCTCCAAGCTCGCTCAGCATGAATGCCGCCAGGAAGCCACCGACGGTAACCAGCCCGGCCAGGTCGTGTGCGTGTTCGAACGCCTCCGGCATCATGGTGTCGGCCAGCATCGCCAGGATGGCGCCGGCGGCGATCGCGGTGGTGGCGGCCACCACTTCCACCGAGAACTGCTGGAACACCGCATAGCCGACCAGCGCGGCGATGCCGCTGATCAGCGCGATAGTCACCCAGACGCCGGCGATATAGCCGGGCGAGCGGCCGGCCTTCTTCATGCCGGCGGCACTGGACAGGCCCTCGGGAACGTTGGAGAGGAAGATCGCGATGACCGCGACCAGGCTGACCGCGCCGCCCTTGAGCAGGCTCAAGCCGATCACGATCGACTCGGGAATGCCGTCCAGCAGCGAGCCCACCGCGATCGCCAGGCCACTGCCGCCGTGTCGGGACTCGGAGGGCTGGTGGCCGGCTGAGCGCTTGCGGTGCTTCGCTCCGTGTCGGGCAAGCAACCCGTTGGCCGCGGTGTAGATCGTGGCGCCGGCAAGAAAGCCGATGGCGGTGGCGAAGACGCCTCCGCGCCGGTAGGCCTCTTCCATCAGCTCGAACGACAGCGCCGAAATGAGCACCCCGCTGCCGAACGCCATCACGGCGGCGATCAGCCGCTGCGGCACCTTGACGTAGTAACCGACGGAAGCCCCGATCAGCAGCGCCGAACCGGCCACCAGCCCCCAGAATGCCGCCTGAAGCCACAATGGAATCATCCGCCAGCCCGCCTGCCTCGATCAGGCCAGAGTGGCGGCGGGCCCGAAAAGCCGATGCGAATATCCGGTGCAGGCAGGTTGTCCCGGCGCGGGGCACGCGGCTGCGGCAGGCGTGTGGCGGGGTGCGGCGATCTAGACCAGAGTGAAGCGGTTGCCGCCCTGTTTCTTCGACTCGTACATGGCCCGGTCGGCGTGCCGCAGCAGGGGCTTCTTTTCCGAGCCGTTCTCCGGATAAAGCGCGATACCGATGCTGGTACTGACTTGCACGGCCAGCCCCTGAAGCTCGAACGGCTGCATCAGGGCCACTCGGATGTCCTCGGCCACCGCAAAGGCGTTGCCCGGTTCGGCAATGCGCTCGACCAGCACCACGAACTCGTCGCCACCCAGGCGCCCGACCGTGTCGGACTGCCGCACGCTGGCCCGGATGCGCCGTGCCACTTCGTGCAGCAGCAGGTCGCCCAGCTCGTGCCCGTGGCGATCGTTGACCTGCTTGAAGCCATCCAGGTCCAGGTAGAGCAGGGCCAGGCGGGTGCGCTCCTGCCTGGCCCGCTCCAGCGCCTGTTCCAGGCGTGCGTGGACGGTGCTGCGGTTGGGCAGGTCGGTGAGCGGATCGTGGCCGACCATGTGCTCGAGCCAGGCCTGGTTGCGTTTGCGTTCGATCGCCGACGCGACCTGCGCCGAGACGAACTGCAGCAGCGCCATGTCCTGCTCGGTGTAGCGCACGCCACCCTCGTAGCTTTGCACCACCAGTGCGCCGATCACGCCCTTGGTCGAGCGCAACGGCACGCCCAGCCAGTCCAGTGCCGCATGGCCGACCACCGAGAGCAGGCGCGGATGAAGCCCTTGCTGCCGGTCGGGAGTGATCAGCAGCGCCTGGCCGGTACGGATCACCTCGTTGCTGAGCGTGGCCTTGTCCAACGACAGCGGCCCGGGCGCCTGGTCGTGCTCGTCCACGAAGTAGGGAAACTCCACCGTGCCCCCGGAGGCTTCGATCAGGGCGACGAAGAAATTGGTCGCCGGCAGCAATCGGCCAATGATCTGGTGGATGCGGCCGAACAGGGCCAGCAGGTCCTCGTCGCCATGGGCCGCCTCGGAAATCGCCAGCAGCGCCGCCTGCACCCGCTCGGCACGCTTGAGTTCGGTGATGTCGCGGCCGACCGCCACGCGGACCTGATCGCTGTCGGACCAGCGCGCCGCCCACATCATGTCCACCGCGCGACCGTCCTTGCCCACGTAGCGGTTGTGGAAATGCAGCTTCGGCTGGCCGCCCATGATCTCGCGCGCCGCGGCTTCGGTCCGCTCGCGGTCGTCCGGATGCACGTAATCCATCATCGGCGTGCCGATCACCTCGTCGGCGCGGTAGCCCAGGATGCGCTCGAAGCCGGCGTTGACGAACACGTAGCGGCCATCGTTGCCAACCACGCAGATGGCATCCGGCACCAGGTCGATGACGGCAGCGTGTGGCAGGTGGTTGATTTCCATCGCTCTCCGCGACTTGAAGCCGATTGCTGGGGAAGGGGCCTTGACATGGAGCCTGCCCAGATCTTAGTCCGTTTGGCCCGCCGGCTGCTGGCGAACCGGTCACGCTGGCGGCGGTGCGGTGTGCCACCGCTGCCGCGGGTCGGCGCCGGTTCAGTCGCTGCGGGCGCCCGGTTCCTCGTTTTTCAGCACGCCGCGCAGGTTCGTGGCGAACAATCCCAGCTGCAGTGCGATCAGGGCGTAAGCATGATCGTGCCAGCCCCAGGTCACCCACAACACGTTGCTGAGCACGAAAAAGGCGAAACCCCACACCCGACGCTTGCGCGACAGCGAGCCCACCAGCCAGGCGGCCAGCAGGGTGACCGCCATCGCCGGCCACTGCAGCACGTCGAGCAGGTCGTTCACCACGCAAACCCGCCCGGTGCGTCCCGCCGAAGCCGATGTTGGCCACTTCGTTCCGGCGGGTATCGGTTCGGGCCGGCCCGCCGGCTTCGTCCGGGCGACTGCGAATGCGACGCAGGCGTCGTGCGATGGGGAGCCACAAGGGCCTTCCGGGCGACAGCGGTCACGAGGGTTTCCCGCGGTTCGTGCAGGACGCCAGCCAGCGTGTGGGTTCCGTCCTGAACGAGGGCGGCGTCGGCTGTGGATCAGGTTCGGCGAAAGCCATGGGCGATTTTCTTTGCGTCTTGCGTTGGCTGGCGCGGACGGTTCGCGGGGACCGGCGCGCCGGCGAGGTGGGCATGTCGGGCGGAGCCTGCCTGCTGGCGCCGCCGTGGCGGATCACGGACAGTGCATACATCGCAGTGCACATGGCGACAACGCCGCGTTTGCGAGGCTTTGCAGGTGTGGGCGACGGTACCGAGGGTCGCCGGCGCGATGGCGCCATGGGCACCGGCCGGGAACCAACCGGGCGCAACCGTACTCCATGAACACAATGCCACTTCAATGTGACGGACATCAGCGTCCGCGGGGGTATACATGGCCAAGCAACAATCTTCAGCAGGAGCCTGGGTGATCGCCGGCGTGGTGCTGGTGGTCCTGATCGGCGTGGGCATTTTCGTCTGGCGCCGCGGACTGAACCCCGCGGTGACACCGGCGTCGACCACCGCCACGACGCCGGCGGCAAGCGCCCCCGGGCAGGCCGGCGGAGCGGTCCGGCACCCGATCACCCATGCCATCCCGGCGCCGGCCAGTACGGCGCCGTTGCCGTCGCTGCAGGAAAGCGACGCCCAGGTTGCCGACGCTCTTTCGGGTCTGGCCGGCGACAGCCCGTTGCAGGGCCTGTTGCTGCCGGACCAGATCATCCCCCGGGTCGTGGCCACCGTCGATGCGCTGCCACGGCAGACGGTCGGCGCGCGGGTTTTGCCACTGCATGTGCCTGCCGGCGCCTTCGAGGTAGAGCAAGCCGACGGCCGGACGGTGATCGGCAGCGGCAATGCGGCGCGCTACCGGCCCTACATGCAGGTGCTCGAAAAGGTCGACCCCAAGGCGCTGGTCGCCTGGTACGTGCATTCGTACCCGCTGTTCCAGAAGGCCTATCAGGAGCTGGGCTATCCGCATGGCTACTTCAACGACCGGCTGATCGAGGCGATCGACGACATGCTGGCGGCCCCTTCGCCGAAGGGGCCGATAGCACTGGTGCGGCCCAAGGTGCAGTACCAGTACGCCGACCCGGCCCTGCAGTCGCTCTCGGCCGGGCAAAAACTGATGCTTCGGGTGGGTCCGGCCAATGAAGCGAGGATCAAGGCGCGCCTGCGCCAGATCCGCGCAGAACTGACCGGCGCGCAATTGCCGGCCATGGCGGGCACCGCCAGCGGGCCGGCGAGTCCGGCCAGCGTCACGCCATAGAGCCTGCCGCTGGTGGGTGGTGCATGCGGGCGTGGAAAGGCTGCTGCCTGCGAAGGATCTCAGGAGTGCAGCAGGTCACCGGTGCAAGTGGAACCGGATGCCACGTGCCGGTGCAGGCGGTCCAGCAGCGGCGCCTGGCTGGGAAGGATCTTTCCGCGTGCCTGATCCAGTGGCAACCAGGCCAGCCGGTCCAGTTCCGGGAACGTCGCACGACAGCCGCTGTGCGGTGGCCATTCCAGCTCGAAGCGGTTGCTGCGCAGCCGCTCCGGATCGCAGTCGCCGGCCAGGGCGAAGACCTCCACCTGCTTGCCACCGTGCTGCTGCAGGGTGCCGAGCGGCTCCAGCGGGCCGTCCGGCGCAAAGCCGGTTTCCTCGGCGAATTCCCGCAGGGCCGCTTGTTCGGGTGTCTCGCCCTCGACCAGTTCTCCTTTGGGAATCATCCACGCGCCCATGTCGCGGCGATGCCAGTAGGGGCCGCCAGGGTGGCCCAGCAACACCCATAGCTCGCCCGCTCGTTGCTGGTACATCAGGATGCCGGCGCTGGACGGGGGCATGGCGTTTACCGGGTTGGCCTGGCCGCCACGCTGCTACCGGCACCGTGAAGAAAATGCGCAGCCCGATCAGCGTGCCAGTCAGCCGAGGTTTCACTCGGCGGGGACTATGCTGGCGACAGGCGGATGTGACATGGGAGGACGCCATCATGGCTACCGGTTGGGCTGGCGACGGCGCGGTGCAGGATCAGATCGACGCGACTGTGGAAGACGCAGTCAAGCGGGCCCGGAGCAAGCTGGCGCACGGTCCCGGCCGGCTGCACTGCGAGGAATGCGAAGCGCCGATTCCCGAGGCGCGGCGCAAGGCGGTGCGCGGCGTGCGTCTGTGCGTGAAGTGCCAGGAGGCGCAGGACCTTGAGCAGCGCAAGGAGGCCGGCTACAACCGCCGCGGCAGCAAGGACAGCCAGTTGCGCTGATCGGCCGGCTTGTGGAGCCGGACCGATGCCCCCACCACGGGAGTTCCCTGTCTGGCCACCTTGAGGACCCACCATGAGCGACACAGTCAACGCAGCAGCCTCGGGCACTTTCCGGATCGGCGGCGACCTGCCGGTGCATCGGTTGGGTTTCGGCGCCATGCGCATTACCGGCAAGGGCATCTGGGGCGAGCCGACCGACCCGCAGCGCGCACGCGCCACATTGCGGCGGCTGCCGGAACTCGGCGTCAACCTGATCGACACCGCCGACAGCTATGGGCCGGAGGTCAGCGAGAACCTGATCCGCGAGGCGCTGCATCCGTACCCGGACATGCTGATCGCCACCAAGGGTGGCCTGACCCGACACGGACCGGACATCTGGCAGCCGCTGGGGCGTCCGGAGTACTTGCGCCAGTGCGTGCTGATGAGCATGCGTCGGCTGGGCGTGGAACGGATCGATCTGTGGCAGCTGCACCGCATCGACGCGAAGGTGCCACGCGACGAGCAGTTCGACGCGATTGCCCGGATGCAGCGCGAAGGGCTGATCCGCCATGTGGGACTGAGCGAAGTGGAGGTCGAAGAGATCGAAGCGGCGCGCAAGTATTTCCCGGTTTCCACCGTGCAGAACCTGTACAACCTGGGCAACCGCAAAAGCGAGGCGGTACTGGACTACTGCACCGCACAGGGAATCGGATTCATCCCCTGGTATCCACTGGCGGCGGGCGAGCTGGCTGGCCCCGGCTCGGTATTGGGCAAGGTGGCCGGTCAGCTCGGCGCCAGCAACGGCCAGGTGGCGCTGGCCTGGTTGCTCAAGCGTTCGCCGGTGATGTTGCCGATTCCGGGCACATCCAGCCCGGAGCACCTGCAGGAGAACGTGGCCGCTGCCGCGTTGCAGCTGGACGACAGCCAGTACCAGGCACTGGCCGACGCCGCGGCCTGACGTTCCGCCACACCGCGCGGCGGGGTGGCGCCGGACGCCGGGCGGGCGTCGATGCCAACGCCGCCCGAAGCGCGCACGTGGGCTTTGCCCGCACGTCGGTGGCGACGGGGGCGAGTCCCCCCTCCGCCGGGAACGTGCGCTTGCAGGCGATCGATGTCTGCAGCGCCCGCGGGTGGCCGAAGTTGACGCGGTCGCAGCGCCGGATGCCTTAGTCTGGTCCTCTACTGGAGAGAATCATGGGTCGACGCCATCCCGAGAACCACCGTACCGAACGCATGGGCTGGTTGCGGGCAGCGGTGCTTGGCGCCAACGACGGCATCGTCTCCACGGCCAGCCTGGTGCTGGGTGTGGCGGCCGCGGAGGCCGGTCGCCACGGCGTGCTGCTGGCCGGAATGGCCGGGCTGGTCGCGGGCGCCATGTCGATGGCCGCTGGCGAATACGTCTCGGTGCACTCCCAGGCCGACAGCGAGGAGGCCGAGCTCGCGCGCGAGCGACAGGAGCTGGCCACCGAAAACGAAGCCGAACACCGCGAGTTGGCGCACATCTACGTCAACCGGGGACTGGACCCTGCGCTGGCTCGCCAGGTGGCCGAGCAGCTGATGGCGCACGATGCACTGGACGCCCATGCACGTGACGAGCTGGGAATCACCGAGACCCTGCGCGCACAGCCGCTGCAGGCCGCCGGCGCGTCGGCCCTCAGCTTCGCTGCGGGCGCAGCCTTGCCGTTGGCGGTGGTGCTGCTGGCGCCGACGTCCATGTTGCGGTGGTCGGTGTTTTTCACGGCGCTGGTATCGCTGGCCGTATTGGGAGCGCTGGCGTCGCGTACCGGTGGCGCCGACATGCGTGCCGGGGCCGTGCGCATCACATTCTGGGGCGCGCTGGCGATGGCGCTCACCACCGCCGTCGGCATGCTGTTCGGCGTGGCCGGCTGAAGGCGAGGACAGGGCAAGGGGCCGGCGCAGTCGGCGGCAACAGCGCATTGGCAGCCCCGTCACGTGCTGTTGCCGGCGAAGCCGCAATCATCGGTTCTTGACCAGCCCGTAAGCCCGCAGGTTGGATCAGGTCCGCGCGAAACGCGCCCCGGTTGCGCCGGCAAAGCGCCATGGTGTGCCAATCGCGAGCCATCCGGGACCGTGACGCGGTGCCCTGTGGGCGGGATCGACGCAGGGCGACCCACCACTTGCACCATCAGTGTCCAAGCAGGAGGCGCATCTGTCGGATCCCTCGACGCCAGAACCCGCATCGACCGCCTTTCCCCATGACGGGGGCGAGATGGGACGGCGCATCCGCGAACACGACTGGGGTTCGACGGCGCTGGGTCCAGTCGGGGAATGGCCCGCCTCGTTGCGCTCGCTGGTGTCCATGATGCTGGCCAGCGGCCTGCCGATGATGCTCGGCTGGGGACCGCAACTGGTCTGCATCTACAACGATGCCTACGCGCCGTTGCTGCCACAGGACCGTCCCGCCCTGGGGCGTCCGTTCCGGCAGGTCTGGGAGGACCTCTCCGAGTCGGTCAGTACGGAGATCGAAAGGGCCCTGGCCGGCACGCCCAGCGTGTTCGAGAACGCGCGATTCAGTTTGCTCCGCGACGGCCACCGCGAGGAGGCCTACTTCGACTACTGCATCAGTCCGATCCGCCGCGAGGACGGCCAAATCGCTGGCCTGATCAATCATGCCTTCGAGACCACCGGGCGGGTGCGGGCCGGACAGCGTCGGCGCTTCCTGGCCAAGCTGGAACGCGCGCTGCGCGACTGCGGCTCGGCCGACGCCATCATGGCCACCGCCACGCGTCTGCTCGGTCGCCACCTGCGAGCCGACCGGGTCGGCTACGGCGAGCGCGATGCCGACGAGGCCATGGTGCGGGTCACCCGGGACTGGACCAACGGCCGCATGCCCAGCGCGGCGGGTCGCCATCGCATCGCCACCTTCGGCAACGCGCTGGTGGAGGACGTGCTGGCCGGGCACGCTGCGCGGGTGGACGATGCCCTGGCCGACGCCCGCCTCGCAGGCGGCGACGCGCATGCCCATCTGGCGCTGGGCGGCATGCGTGCGAGCCTCACCGTGCCGCTGCTCCGGGCCGGGCGGGTCACGGCGGTACTGTTCGTGCACCAGGCCAGCCCGCGGCACTGGACCGACCAGGACGAGGCCATTGCGCGCGAGGCCGGCCAGTTGACCTGGAGCGCGATCGAGCATGCGCACGCAGAGGCGGACCTGCGTGAGACCAGCAGTCGGCTGCGCATGATCGTGCAGAGCACCACCGACTATGCGATCGTCACCACCGATCTGGGCGGCCTCGTCACCTTGTGGAACCCGGGCGCCCGGCATCTGCTGGGCTGGTCGGAGGGCGAGATGATGGGCCAGTCGATAACCCGCATCTTCACGCCGGAAGAGCGCGCCATGGGGGTGCCGCAGACCGAGATGCAGGTGGCGTTGCGCGAGGGGCGCGCCGCGGACGAGCGGCTGCACGTGCGCAAGGATGGGTCGCGCTTTTTCGCCAGCGGCCTGTTGATGCCACTGCGCCACGACAACGGCGAGGCGCTCGGCTTCCTGAAGATCCTGCGCGACCGTACCCGCGAGCACCAGGCGGCCACCGCACTGGAGCGCGGGGTGGCCGAGCGCACCGCGGAGCTGGCTGCAACCAACAGGCAGCTGCTCAACCAGATCCAGGAGCGCGAGCGGGTCGAGGCCACGCTGCGCCAGATGCAGCGGCTGGAGGCGGTCGGCCAGCTCACCGCGGGGGTGGCGCACGACTTCAACAATCTGCTGACCGTGATTCTGGGCAACATCGGCCTGCTCGAGCGCGGCCCGCCGCCGCACCAGGCCGCCACCAAGTGGACGCAGCGCCTGCGTGCGGTGGAGGATGCGGCCAGACGCGGCGCCACGCTGACGTCGCAGCTGCTCGCGTTCTCCCGGCGCCAGCGGCTGGAGGCCAAGGCGGTGGATCTCAACGTGACGGTCGCCAACATGCGCGATCTGCTGCAAAGCTCCATGGGCGGCTCGGTGCGACTGGTCACCGTGCTTCAGCAGGGCCTGTGGCTGGCGCTGGTGGATCCGACCCAGATCGAGCTGGTGATCCTGAACCTGGCCATCAACGGGCGCGACGCGATGGAGGTCGGCGGTTCGCTCACCGTGGAGACGGCGAACGTGACACTGCACGACCCGCCGCGCCGGCCGGAAGAACCCCTGCCTGGCGAGTACGTGATGATTTCCGTCGCCGACAATGGCAGCGGGATGACGCCCGAGGTGCTGGCGCGCGCTTTCGAGCCGTTCTTTACCACCAAGGAGGTCGGCAAGGGCTCGGGGCTGGGGCTGGCCCAGGCGTTCGGCTTCGTGAAGCAGTCCGGCGGCGGGGTCCGCATCGACACCCGGCTGGGAGAGGGCACGGCGATCCGCATCTACCTTCCGCGCGCCACCGGGGCTACGCGTGGCAGCGACGAACCCCAGCGGCAGCCCTCGGCGGATATCGACGAGCAGGCCGGATCACGCCACATCCTGCTGGTCGACGACGACCGCGAGGTACGCGAGGTCACCGCGGCGATCGTGGCCGAGCGTGGCTACCGGGTCACCGAGGTCGGCAGCGGGGGCGCCGCGCTCGAGGCGCTGCAGAGCGAGGACCAGGGTTTCGACCTGATGCTTGCCGACTACGCCATGCCGGGCATGAACGGCTCGGAGCTGGCGCGCCTGGCGCGAGCCAGGCAGCCGTCGCTGGCGATCCTCTTCGTCACCGGCTATGCGGACCTGGGCGCGTTGAAGGAAGTCAGCGAGGAACACATCGTCAGCAAGCCGTTCCGCGAGGACGAGCTGCTGGCGAAGATCCATGCGGCCCTGGGCCGCCCCGGAGACGACGGTGCGCGACCGACCTGAGGCCCGATGCGCGCGATGGTTGCGGCCGGTACATCACGCGCGCATGCTGCGGCCAGGACGATGCGGGCTGGGCGGCAACGCGACAGAGCCTAAAGCGATTCCCCTGTCGGCCGATACACCTCGCTGGCGTGCTTGCTGCCCGCCGTGCGCATGGTGAATGGAGAACCGTGCTTGGATATTTCCGTCGTTCCCGATTTCATCGCCATCGGCGGCCTGGTCACGGTATTCGCCTCGTTGCTCAAGCGCACCCGGCAGACACGCCTGAGCTACTGGCTGGTCGGTTGGGTGATGATCCTCGGGCACATCTTCGCGCAACTGGTCCAGCGCAACCTGCTCCCAGGTGCCGGGGCCGACGCCGCGTTGGCCAGCTCGCTCTCGTCACTGCTGCTGGCCAGCGTCGCCTTTGTCTGGGCCGGCAACGACATGCACCTGGGCCGCTCCCGTGGGCTTTCGCTGACCTTGCTTTGCGCCGCACCGGACGTGGCGTTCTTCTGCTGTGCGGCATACGCGGTGGAGTCGCCCGCCGCATACCTGGTGTTTACCCTGCTGGGGCTGTTCAGCACGCTGACGTTGTTGCGCGGCGGGCGTCGGCATGCCGACAAGGCCCGTTCGCGCTGGCGGCTTCTCGCGGTGGTTTTCGTGTATGCGGTCCAGGGTGCGCTGGTGCTGCGCGGGCTGATCGACGCGGCGTTGGTGTGGATGCTGTTCACCCACTACCTGGCAGTGGCGTTCTTCTTCCACCAGGGTGCCCCACGCAGCACCGTGGGCGTGAGCTTCACCACCGTCAGCTTTATCGCCTGGGCCTCGGTTTTCCCGCTGGCCTACGCATTGTCTCCCTGGCTGGCGGACATGCGCATCGAGGATGAAGCGTGGAACCTGCCCAAGTTCCTGGTGGCCACCGGCATGATCTTCACTCTGCTGGAGGAGCAGATGGGACTGGCCGAGCATGCCTCGATGCACGATGCGCTGACCGGCCTGCCCAACCGGAGGGTCTTCACGCAGCGCCTGCAGGTCGCCCTGGCGCACGCCAGAGAAGCCGGTGGCCGGGTCGCCGTGATGGTGATCGACCTGGACGACTTCAAGCGCGTCAACGACACCCTGGGCCACGCTGCGGGGGACGCGCTGCTGCGCTTCGTGGCCGAACGCTGGCAGGCGGTGCTGAGGCTCGAAGATACACTGGCACGATTGGGCGGCGACGAGTTCGCCGCGATCCTGCCGAGCGTGCCCGATCGTCCCACCGCGGAGCAACTGGCGGTCAAGCTGGCACAGGCAGTGCAGCCGGGCATCGAGTTCCAGGGTGACCGGTTGTCGGTCGGCGCCAGCATCGGCGTGGCGCTTTATCCGGACGACGCCGAGGAAGAATCGCGACTTTATGCGGCGGCTGATCGTGCCATGTATCGAACCAAGATGGTCGATCGTGGCGAGGGCCAGCCGCAGCGGCGCGATTGAACGCGGGGCTGGCTGCCGGGGACCGCACGTGGCCGCCTATAATGGCGTCCTTCCCGTCGACCGCAGCGAGCCAGCATGTCCCGCATTCCCGCCTGTCCCCAGTGCGCCATGGAGCATGTCTGGCTTGATCGCAGCCAGTACGCCTGTCCCGATTGTGGCCATGAATGGCCGGTGCAGGGCGAGGAGGAGGACCGGGAGGCGGCGATGGTCGTGCGCGATGCCAACGGCAACCCGTTGCACGACGGCGACAGTGTGCTGGTAATCAAGGACCTGAAGGTGAAGGGCTCGTCCCTCACGCTCAAGCAAGGCACGATGATCCGGGCGATCCGCCTTGTCGCGGACGATCCGGAGCACATCGAAGGCAACTCGGAGCGGATCAGGGACCTGGTATTGAAGACCTGTTTCCTGAAGAAGGTCTGATCCTTCGCTGCGGCTGCCTTACCTTGGGACCGCGCACCGATGCTCAGCGGTAATTCGGCGGCAGTTGCCGGTGCACGGCGGTGGCGGCCAGTGCGGCGTGACCGACTCCCACGCTGATCTGGTTGAGCGCACTGACCACGTCGCCAATGGCATAGAGTCCGGCGATGGTGGTCTGCATGTGGCCGTCCACGATCAGCGCCCCGGCGTCGTCCCGGCGCGCGCCCAGCGCAAGCGCGAGGGACGAGCCGGCATCGGCGCCGAGTACCGGGTACAGCGTGTCCAGCCGCTGGCTGCTGCCATCGACAAAGCGCGCCTGGCAACGGCCATCGACCAGGGCAAGGGAGACCGGGGCAGGGCGCAGCTGCACGCCGCTGGCCTCGGCGCGGGCCTGCAATTGGGGGTCGACCCGCTTCTTATCGAGCGTGTCGATCGCGAAGACCCGGCTGGAGAAGGTGCGCAGGAATTGCGCGTGGGACAGGGCCGTTTCCGCGGGTGCCAGCACACCGATCACGTCGTCTCGCGCCTCGTAGCCGTCGCACACCGCGCACAGCCGCACCGAGCCGCTGGCGATGGCGTGTTCGATGCCGTCGATCGCGGGCAACCGATCGACCACGCCGGTGGCCAGAATGATGCTGCGGGCGCGCCAGTGGCGCTCGCCGGCTCGGGCCACGAAACCCTCCGGGTGCCGATCCAGGCGGTCGATGATCGTCTCCACCATGGGCGCGCCGTAGCTTTCCGCCTGCAGCCTGAAGCGAGCCAGCAGTTCATTGCCGGCCACGCCAAACGGAAAGCCGGGACAGTTGTGGCTGGCCGGTATCCAGCGCGCGCGGCTGCGGCCGCTGTCGGCCACCAGGATGTGGCGGCGAAAGCGCGCCAGGTAGGTTGCGGCGGTCAGCCCTGCCGGGCCGGCGCCTATCACCATGCAATCGAGTACGTCCTTGGCTGGGTTCATGCTCACGGGACACGCTTCGGTCGACCACCCAAGCTTGACCCAGCCACGCGTGAATGCGCTGTGCCCGCGGCGTTCGTGCGGAGCAGGAAACCCCGGGGGCGACGGATACCCTAGTTCGGGTGGGTGGCCCGCAGCGGCAGTTCCGCTGGAGTCCTCTCGCCGAGCCAGTGCAGGAATTCGGCCTCGGGCAACGGGCGGCAGACCAGATAGCCCTGCAGCACGTCACATCCGAGCCTGGCCAGAACCGCGCGCTGCTCTTCGCTTTCCACGCCCTCGGCCACGGTGCTCATGCCCAGCCGCTGGCCGAGGTCGATGATGAACGCGGTGAGCGGGCTTGGCAGCGGCTGGTCCAGGCCGCTGACGAATGAGCGGTCGATCTTCAGCTCGTCCAGCGGCAGCTTCTGCAGGTAGCTGAGCGAGGAGTAGCCGGTGCCGAAGTCGTCCATGGACAGGCGAAAGCCGGCGCGGTGCAGCCGATGCAGGGTATCAAGCGCGATCTCGAAGCCCTGCAGAAGGGCGCTTTCGGTCAGTTCCAGGGTCAGGCGCGAAGGCGCAATGCCGGCTTCGGTCACCTGCGCCTGCAGTGTCTCCACGTACTGTGGGTGGCCCAGCTGCCAGGCGCTGACGTTGACCGACAGGTGCCTGCCGAAGTCCACCCCCAGCCGATCCCATTCGTTGATGCGGGCACAGGCCTCGGTGACCACCCAGGAACCCAGCGCATGGATGAGGCCAGTCTCCTCCGCCACCGGAATGAACACGTCCGGTGTGATGGGCCCCAGTTGCGGGTGATGCCAGCGCAGCAGTGCCTCGGCGCCCTGCAGTTGCCCGTGACGGTCGATCTGGGGCTGGAAGTGCAGGCTGAACTGCTTGCCCAGTTCGTTGCGCTCCAGCGCGGTGCGCAGGCCACGCTCGAGCGAGAGCCGGTCATTGGCCTCCGATTGCATGTGCGGAAGAAACAGGCGCACGGCGTTGCGACCGGAGGCCTTGGCCCGGTAGAGCGCGATGTCGGCGCGGCGGATCACGTCCGAAACGTCGGCGTCCCCGCTGGGGAAGACCGCTACCCCCACGCTGGCGCCGATGGCCAGCACCCGGCTGTCCACCGTGATCGGTGCGGACAGCCGTACCAGGATCTGCGAAGCCAGTTGCTCGACGAGGGTATTGACCTGCTGCAGGTCGCCCTCCAGGCCACCCAGCAACACGATGAATTCGTCGCCACCCAGGCGCGCGACCATCGACTCGGCGGGCGCGGCCAGCAGCAGCCGGTCAGCGATTGCCTCGAGCATGCGGTCGCCGATGTGGTGACTGAGCGCATCGTTGATGGTCTTGAAGTTGTCCAGGTCGATCATCAGCGCTGCCCCACGCAGCCGACGCGATCGTGCTTCGGACTCCAGATGGGCCAGGTGGTCGAGCGCGCGCAGCCTGTTGGGCAGGCCGGTGAGCGCATCGTGGTATGCCACGTGGCGCAGGCTAAGCTCGGCCTCGCGGCGGGTTTCGGCCTCGTGGCGAAGCTTGCGCGTGGTGCGCTCGAGCTGGCGCGTTCGCAGGTGCAGCTGGATGCCCAGCGACAGGCCCATCAGCAACACGAACGGAAGAAACGAGAAGGTATCGATGTACGGGTAGGGATAGCCGAGCCCGTCGACGATCACGTCGCCCCAGAGCAGCCCCCCCAGTTGAATCAGCAGGCACACTCCAAGCAAGGTCGCGCGCAGCCGCGGGCCGGAGCGGTACTGGCCGTACGCGCGGCCCAGTGCCCAGAGGAAGGCCGCGTAGGTCAGCAGGTGGAAGGCGGTGCCCCAGTGCGAAGGTCGTCCGCCCACGCTGAACAGGCTTTCCCCCCACGGCAGCGCGATCCGGTCCCGGGCCGCCAGATCGTGAAACAGCATCGTGGCAGGTGCGGTATGGTTGATCCAGAGGAACACCAGCGCCAGCGTCGACACCAGGGCGACCGGCAGCAAAGCGACCGGTCGGCCGGTATAGGCGCCGATGAACACGACAAAGGCCGGAAAGGATGCGGCCGCGGCGAAACACATCAGACGCAGCGCGCCGATGGCCACGGGCAGCGATTGCGCCGCGTTGAACACGGCGTTGCCCAGCCCGAGCATGCCGATGCACAGGCACAGCAGCGCGTAGGCAATATGCATGCGCTCGCGATAGCGCCAGGTTCCGATGACCAGGAACTGCAGTCCGGACGCCGCTGCCACGCCAGCGACCGCCAGGATGGCTGCGGTGTACCACCCGAACGACAGCTGAGAAGCCGTTTCCCACATGCAGTCGATTTCCTGGCATGGTCCGTGGAACATCCGTTCAGCCACGATAGCCGATGTCTGCCATGGCGCACAGCCCTGGCCCGGCCTTTTCCCATAACTTTCCTGCCCTTCCGTCGACTACGTACGAGGCCGTCGAGATGGCTGTGCGGGCCATGCAGGAAGTGTCGGGCACGCCGATCCTGCGCCTGGGCCGAGCAGCCGGCAAGGGGCTCTTGGGCGGCGGTGGTGTAGGCCGACGCCGGTGCTGCGGTCAGGCATCGCCGCCGGTTGGAGTCAGGCGAATTGGGAAGGCACCCACGGCGCCAGCGGTGCCTCGATCGTGCAGACCACGCCCGTTTCGGAGAACTCCAACCGGACTGTCCCGCCGATCTCGTGGCTCAGTCCCCGCTCGATCAGGCGGGATCCGAAGCCGCGACGGGCCGGCGGCACCACCGGCGGGCCGCCGGACTCACTCCAGCGCAACCGTACCTGGTCGCCCTTGCTGTCCTGCTGCACGGACCACGATATGGTCACTTCGCCGCGGTCGTTGGACAGGGCGCCGTATTTGATCGCGTTGGTACTGAGTTCGTGCAAGGCCATGGCGAAGGCGAGCGCAAAACGCGGCGGCAGCCACACCAGCGGGCCGTCGAACTGCATTCGTTCCAGTCGCGGATCCCGATACGGCGCCAGCGCTTCCTGCACCACGCTGGCCAGCGTGGCACCGCCCCAGCTCTCCCGGGTCAGCACGTCGTGCACCTTGGACAGCGCCATCAGGCGCCCCTCGAACTGTCGTCGCACGTGCTCCGGATCGCTTGATCCCCTGAGCGTCTGCGCGGCGATGGACTGGACCGTGGCCAGGGTGTTCTTCACCCGGTGGTTCAGTTCGTTGAGCAAAAGGCGCTGATGCTGTTCGTGTCGTTTGCGCTCGGTCACGTCGCGCAGGATCACCGCGACGCGCTGACCACTGCCATCCTCCAGCCGGCAGGCATAGTGATCGAGCACCCGCTGATGGTCCGGTTCGCCCTCCTCGAGCCGGCCGGGCAGGCCGCTGGCGACCACCTGCTCGAACAGCGCCTGCCATTGCGACGCCGAGCCGGGAAATGCCTCGCGCACGCTTTTTCCGATCACCGAGGAGGCTCCGGTGTGCCGGGAAAACGCCGGGTTGGCAGCCAGGTAGACGAAATCCGTCGGCGCGCCCGGGCGGGTGGCCCTTTCCAGGATGCAGAAGCCCTCGTCCACTGCTTCGAACAGCGTGCGGTAGCGCTGCTCGCTCTCGCGCTGGGCCTGCTCGGCGCGCACGCGCGAGGTGGCCAGCGACAGCCCCATCAGCATCACGAACGGAATGAAGGCGAACGAGTCCAGGTACGGCAGGCGCTGGCCCATGGCGTCGATGACCAGGTCGCCCCACAGCAGCGCGGCGAATTCCATCAGCAGGCAGAACCCCAGCAAGCTGCCGCGCAGCCGGTCGCCGCGGCGGAACTGCTGCAGCGCCTGGCTGATCGCCCACAGGAAAGCGGTGTAGGTCAGCAGGTGGAAAAGTATGCCCCACGGTGAAGAGGTGCCGGTGATGTTGACCAACTGCTCGCCCCAGGGGAGCACCACCGGCGCGGCGAGGTGGGCCGTTTCGAAAAAGAGCGTGGCCGGGGAAGCGAGATTGATCCAGCTGAACAGGCAGACCAGGAACAGGGTGGTCCACAGCAGCGATCGGCGCAGCGGCCTGCCCGTATAGGCGGGTATGAAGATCACCAGGGGCAGGAACGACGCCGCCGCCGCCGCGATCATCCAGCGAAACGCACGAACGGCATCTTCCAGCGAGCTGGCCACGTGCAGCAACGCATTGGAGAACGACAGCATCGCGATGCACAGCGACCACGCCGCATACGCCAGGTAGATCGGTTCGCGCCGACGCCACAGGCCGATCACCGAAAACTGGGCACCGGAGGCCAGCGCGATACCGGCGGCGGCCATCAGGGCGGTGGTGTAATAGCCGAACGCGCCCGACCCCGTACCTCCCAGCATGATGGTTCCTCGCGCGGCTGTTTCAATGACGCCCCACTATAAGCGTGCCGGCCCGCATGCGACAGCCGAAGCGGTCACACACGCCTTGCGCGAGCCGTCGATGGCATTGCGGGCGAGCCCGGTGTTCAGGGCGACGGGTAGGGCGTGCCGTCCTTGTGGGTAAAGCCGCCGTCCCAGTGCAGGTCGATGTCCGGATAGTGGCAGGTGTCGCCGCTCGAGCGCGTGCCCACCTCCAGGTAGATCGCCAGGGTGCTGCTGCGGTTGATCAGGCAGTGGCCATCGGCGACACCCTTGGGGAAGGCTGCGCAGTCGCCGGCGCGCAGGGTCTGCTCCCCGGCATCGGTGACGAGGACCAGCTCGCCCTCCAGCAGGTAGACAAACTCGTCCTCGCGCGAGTGCCAGTGTCGCTGGCTGGACCAGCCACCGGGGGGCAACCGGGTCAGGTTCACGCCGAAATCGGACAGTCCACCGGCATCGCCAAGTGCCTGTTTGACGCGGTCCCTGGCCAGCTTGGCAAAAGGCGCGGGATAGCCGGACCCCTCGCGTCGAGGTACGCTGGCCGGATCGATTTTGGGCATGCGACGTCTCCTGGTGGCGGCACCGGCGGCCGCGGAATCGGGCCGATTATGCGGTCGGCCGGGTCTGCGGTCCACGTCGTGGCGGGCGTGTCGCACCAGGGTCGCCATCATGCAGGAGTGCCGCCTTGAGTCCGATTCCCCCCACCGATGCAGATGCGCAATTGTCGCTGGCCGGGTTCGATCCGCCGCGGGCTTCGGACCGTCTGTTCTTCGCCGTCCTGCCCGACCGGCCGACAGCCGTGCGCGTGCAGGCGCTGGCCACTGGCTGGCGGCAGGCCTGCGGCCTGCACGGGCGAATCCGCCCCACCGACCACCTCCACGTCACCCTGCATCATCTTGGCGACTATGCCGGCCTGCCGACCGACAAGGTCAACCGGGCCAAGGCGGCCGCAGCGGCGGTGCATGTCGAACCGTTCGACATGCGGCTGGATACGGTGGGCAGCTTTGCCGGACGCCGGCGCGACCTGCCGTTCGTGCTGCGGGGCCCGGCCGAGGACGCGGGTATCGGTGGCCTGTACCGGGCGCTGGGCCAGTGTCTGGCGCAGGCCGGGTTGCGCTCGACCGAACACGCGTTCGTGCCGCACATCACCTTGCTGTACGACCACCAGCAGGTTCCCGGGCAGGCCGTCGAGCCGGTCTGCTGGCCGGTCGGCGAGTTCGTGCTGATCCACAGCTTGCTGGGAAAGACCCAGTACCGCCTACTGGGGCGCTGGGCCCTGTCACGGCACGAGATTCGTTGACCGGCAGTGCACGAGGGTCCGGGCAGGATCGGCGTTTTGCGGCACTGCCCCGAGGATTCCATGCGGCACCGGCGCCGATTGGCCTACCTGGTACTGGTCAGCGTACTGATAGCGCTGCTGGTGGTCGGTGCGCTGCACTGGCGCAGCCAGTTCCAGCCCACCTCGTCACCCCGCACGCCCATGCGGCCGGTCGGCGGTTGAGTCGCGCGGGACGCGATGCCCCGCGTGTCGATGGGGCGCGTCAGTGTGCGTCGGTCCGGTCCAGTGCGTCGTGGTGGATGATGGCGTTGAGAACCAGCGGGTAGCTGCCCAGCGTTTCGCCGCGCCAGATCGGGTTGCTGGCGAACAGCAGGACATGCCCCTTGCCATAGCGTGCATCCACCACCGCCGGGTGCTGGGCCAGCGCGTCGGCGCCTTCGAGCAGACCGGACAGCAGAAGTTTCGAGGCGTCGGCGTAGCGCAGGATTACCCGCGGGCGCTGGTCCGCCGGGATCACCCAGGGGTTGTTGCGGGTTTGCTCCAGATTGAGCGGCAGTGCCTGCCACGGCTTGGCCTGGGGCAACGCCGCAGGCCGGGTGTAAGGGCGGCCTTCCGGAATGTCGGCGTCGTCCGGGCCGCCGCGGCCGGTCGGACGATCCACCTTGTCGGCGCGCGGCAGCCCTTGGTCCCCGGTGACCAGGTTGGAGATGCGGAAGGACTGGCCGGTGGCGCTGTACAAGGCGAGCTCGTCACCACGGTAGCCGGCGGCCACCGGACTGGAACGATCGACGAAGACTGCCCGCAGCACGCTGCCGACCACACGGGCATCGCCCGCCGGTGCGATGGACACGCCGGGCGCCATGCCCTCGTCGATGGCGAAGGCTGCCGTGTCTTCGGCGGTGACCAGCAACCCGCCCTTGCGCACGAACTCCTTCAGATGGGCCACGCCGATTTCGCCCAGGCCCGGCCGGATATCCGCAGTGGCATCGATGTGGCCCAGGTTGGGCGTGAGCCGGGTGGTCTGCCAGGGCAACGGCTCGCCCCACATCGGCAGTCCGTCGACGATCTGCCGGGTACTGGCGCCGACCGGCGCAAACAGGATCACGTCGTAGCGGGCACGCAGGTTGGCGATGCGTGCAGCGTCCTGGGTGCTGATGTAGTCATAGGGGATCTTCAGCTGGTCCAGCGCCATGCGCCACCAGCCCTCGGTCTGGGTGTCCAGCCAGGTATGCATCAGGGCGATGCGCGGCAGTCGCGCCGGGGCCACGTCGACGCCGGCCAGCCCCTCGGGCACCACCACCGGTGTCTCCAGCGTGCGCATGGGCGCGGCCAGTACCGCCGGGTCGGTGACCCGCACCACCTGCACGTCGAACAGGTCGCCCATGGTCCAGCCGGTGTCGTCGTAGGGATGCTGCTGCGGGTCCTTGGGCGACCAGTACTGGCGATCGAGCAGGGTGTCGGCGATGCGGGAATAGGGCTGGTCCATGCGGACCACGTAGCTGCCGGCGGGAAACCGGCGGGTGCGGTTCACCGGTTTGTGGTTCTTGTCGCTTGCGGCTTTCCTGCCGCTGTCGGCGTCGGCCAGGTTCACCGTGAACGCTGTGCTGGCACGGCTGATTTCCACGTGCTGACGCTGCAGCACCCGCAACAGCTGCGCCTGGGTGCCGGAGCGCGGATCGTCGGCGGAAAGCACGTACGCTGCCGGACCGGCGTTCTGCGGCTTTTCGATCGAGCGCTTGGCCTTCAGGTAGAAGTTCTTCAGGAATTGCGGTGCGTTGTGCGAAAAATAGTCCAGCGCGGTAAGCAGGCCGGTCTGCTGGTAGTTGTTGTTGTCGCGCTGCGACCAGCTCACCTGCGGCAGCGGCGGATTGGGGCGGTACCAGGTGCGCTGGTATTCGGCGGGCTCCAGGATGCGTTGCTGGGTATCGGCGCCGCCGTTGCCGAAGGTCTCGTACAGTCGGCTGATGCCGTTGTGCATGGCGGCGATGAACATCAGGTAGCCGGGGCTCCAGGTATCGAAATCGCCGTGGGTGAACACGCCGGGCATGCCCATGCGGGTCATCTGCTGCACGTTGTCCCAGCCCAGCTGCTGCCATTCGCCGGTGAGCAGCGGGATCGATCCAGGCGTTGTAGGGTCCGTCACCGACCGTGTTGTCGTACAGGAACGGCACCGACTCGTGCAGGTCGTGCAGCACCTGCGCGTGCCAGCCGATGATAGGTGTCGGCCACGTTGCGGGTGAGGTTCAGCGTCATGCCCATCGCATCGCGGTTGTTGTCGTGCGCCACGTAGTGACCCCAGTACATCAGCGGTGGGTAGTCGCGTCCGGGATGGGCCAGATGCCAGTTGTAGAGGTCGACCATGCGGTCGCGCCCGTCCACTTCCACGACCGGGGTGATCAGGGTGATCACATGCGAGCGGATGTACTTGATGTACGGCGCCTCATCCACCGCCAGCCGATAGGCCAGTTCCATCAGCGCGGTCGGCGCGCCGGTCTCGGTGGAATGGATGGTGCCGGTGATGTAGTAGACCGGCGTGGTCTGCGCGATCAGGGCGTCGGCGCGCGCGTCGTCCATGCCGATGCGTGCGCGGGTCGGCCAGTTGCGCCAGCCGCGCGTTGTTGGCCTTGAGCGTGTCCAGCAAGGCCTCGTCGGCGATCGCCACGGCGATCATCTCGCGGCCTTCTTCGCTCTTGCCGATGCTGAACACTCGCACCCGCGGGCTGGCTGCCGCCAGGGCGCGGAAATAGCGGTGGACGTCGGCCGAGTAGGGGAGGTAGTCCGGTGCGCCGGCAATGTGCCCGAGCACTTTCAGCGGCGTGGGCACCGTATCCGATGCGGGCAGGTAGTCGGTCAGCGGCGAATTGAACGAAGGATCGGTGGTGAATTTGCCGATTTGTACGGTATAGGCGCGGTCGATCGGCTGGTCCGGTGCACGTAGTCCCGGGTGGACGGTTGCCGCGGGCGCGGCCAGGGCGGCGCCGAGCCAGAGAGTGGCCAGCAGAAAGCGGTTCGGTAGGCGCATGTGCGGCTCTCTTGGTCAACGATGCCCGGCCCACTTTGCCAGAGCCGGGCGGGGCCGGGCAGGCCTGTACCGGCGGCCAGCTTCCTAGGTCGCGTCGGAAAGGCCGTCGAAGCGGGCGATGAAGTCCGCGGCCGGTTCGGGTGGGCCGAGCTGGAAGCCCTGGCCGTAGTCGCATCCCATGTTCACCAGCAACTGCTGGGTCACCTCGTCCTCGATGCCTTCGGCGATCACGACCAGGCCCAGGTGATGGGCCATGTCGATCATGGCCCCGACCAGTTGCGCGGTGCGCTGGTCGCCGGCGATGCCCTGGATCAGCGACATGTCGATCTTCAGGTCGGTCGCCGGAAAGCGGCGCAGGTAGGAAAACGAGGCATAGCCGGTGCCGAAATCGTCGATGGCGACGCGCACGCCGTGGTCGCGCATCTGCTGCAACACGCGCACGCTGGTGTCGATGTCGTGGATCAGGGCGGTCTCGGTGATTTCCACCGTTACCGACGAGGGCGGCAGGCCCCAGATGTCCAATGCCCCCAGCAACTGCTCCACCAGGCCGGGGTCGCCGAACACCCGCGGCGAGAAGTTGATCGCATAGCTCAGCGGGTGGCTGTCCTGCAGCAGGGTGGCGTGTCGCAGCGTGGCGTTGATGCTCCAGTGGGTAAGCAGGGAGATCAGGTCGCTTTGCTCGGCAAACGGCACGAAGCTGGTCGGCGGGACTGCGCCGTGCCGCGGACTGTTCCAGCGGGCCAGCGATTCGGCTCCGGTGATGCGGCCGGTCTGCAGGTTCCAGATCGGCTGCAGCCAGGCTTCCAGACGGTTGGATTCGATCGCCGTGCGCAGCTCGTCGTAGAGGATGTCGACCTGGATCCCGCCGCGCTCGTAGACCACGCAGGTCTGGCCAATGCGCAGGGCTTCGTCGTGCGCCATTTCGGCGCGACGGCAGATCAGGTCCGGGCTGTTGCCGTGATCGGGAAACAGGGCGATGCCGATGATTGCGCGGCCGCGCCAGGGATCGGATTCGCCCTGCAATGGCTGGCCGAACGCGCGCAGCAGGCTGGTTGCCGCCAGCAGGGCGTGGTTGGTGTTGCGCATGTCCGGCAGGACGATGATGAATGCGCCTTCGCCAGCGCGGAATACGCGGTCGACCGGACGCAACGAATGCTCGATCAGCGAGCGAGCGCCCTCCTCGGCTTGCTCGCCACGTTCGTAGCCGAAGCGCAGGCTGATCTCGCGCAGCCCGTGCACGCGCAGCATCATCACCGCGAAGCGCCGGTCCTGTGGCTCGGCCAGCACGGCCTGGTTGTGGATCGCGTTGAAGATCCGGTCGCGGTTCAGCATGCGGTGGGGCGCACTGGCGAGGACACGGGGGGGAAGCGGGTCATTTCAGGAACAGCTCCGTGGTGTCGAACTGATAGTCGCCCGTGGCCAGGCTGCGCACGATATCCACGGGCGCGCCGTCGCAGAACCAGTCCATCAGCTCCACCACGCGGTATTCGTCCAGCGGCTGCTTGTGGGGATCGCTGAGAATGACCACCCGCGGCCGGAGGCGCCGGACACGGTTTTGTGCCATGACCACCGCCACCTCACCCGAACTCAGCTCGACCAGCGAGCCGGTCGGGTAGACCCCGAGGCACACCTGGAACTGCTCCACCAGCTCGGTCTGGAAATCCTTTCCGCGCGAGGCGTAGATCTGGCGCAGAGCCTGGTGGCGCGATACCGCCGCCCGGTAGGGCCGCACGCTGATCATCGCGTCGTAGGTATCGATGATCGCCATCATCCTCCCGGCCAGCGGAATCACGTTGCCGACCAGGCCATGGGGGTAGCCACTGCCGTCGCAGCGCTCGTGGTGCGTGCGCAGGACGTCGGCGACGTCACTGTCGCTGATATCGGAACTCTGCAGGATGCGCAGGCCGTGTTCGACGTGGCTGCGCACCACCGCGATTTCCGGCCCGGTGAGCGGGCCGGGTCGCTGCAGCAAGGATTCGGGCAACTGCGTCTTGCCCACGTCCATCAGCAACCCGCCGGCGGCCAGGCTGATGATGGTTTCCTCGGCAAAGCCCAGGTGGCGACCGAACGCGGCGGCCAGGGCACTGCAGCCGACCGCATGCCGGTAGGAATAACTGTCGTGTTCCCGCAGGCCCTCGACCCAGAAGAAAGCGTCCGGGCTTCGCAGGATGCTTGCCACGATCGGCCTTACCGCCTGCTCGACCGCGTCGGCGGACAGGTCGCGGCCCTTGGTCACGTCCTCGAAGATCGTGTCGATCAACCGCGAGGTCGCTTCCATGGCTTGGCGCGCCCGCGGCAACTCCTCGACCAGCGAGATATGGTCGCTGTAGCGGGTGCCGCCGCTGAAGCGGTGGCGCGACAACGCCTTTCGCTGCAGCGCGGAGGCGTACTCGACCGCTTGCCGGCGCAGGTCGATGTAGACGTAGCGGCACTGCTTGCGCACGCTGAGGATGTCGGCCTCGGTGTCGAGCTGGATGCCCTGCAGGGGAAAGCTGGTTTCTTCCCAGGGACGGTCGAGGCGACATACGAACATGCCGACTTTCAGGTCGGCCACGTCAAGACGGCGTTCTTCGAGCTCAGAAGCCACACGCACTCCCGTATCGGGCGCGGCGGCGGGTGTGGTTAGCGTCTTTCATGGGCACCGGTGGCAGGAGCAGGCAATGTACGGAGAGGCCGGACAACCTTGGGGGGTGACGGCACTATCGCCTATTTCTTGACCGTGGACCAGACGGCCGTGACCAAAGTCACGGGTAGCGCTGGCGGGGTTGTGACCGGCTCGGCAGGGGCGGCGCGGGAGGCACGGTTCGCGGCCGGCTATCGCTTCGTGCCTGCAGACGCAGGCGGGCGCTTCCGCGTGGTGGACGGACCGCTGGCCTTCCTGCGCGCGGCCGGCTTGCCGGCCGCGCCACCGTCCAGGGTGATCCAGGTGGGCGCATGGTCGCTTGGGTGGGGCTGGTCGCGCACCCAGCGGTCGACCCCGGCATCGCGCAGGCGTCCGGCCAGTGCCCGGTTCAGCAGCAGATGGTCGATGCGCAGGCCGGCGTCGCGCTTCCAGTGCTGCCGGAAGTAATCCCAGAACGTGTAGATGCGCTCGTCGGGATGACGGTTGCGCAGCGCGTCGGTCCAGCCCTGGCCAAGCAGCTGCTCGAAGCAGGCGCGGCTCTGCGGCTGCAGCAGGGCATCCTTGCGCCATGAGCGCGGGTTGTAGATGTCCTCGTCGGTTGGCACCACGTTGAAGTCGCCGGCCAGCACCACCGGGTGGTCGCTGTCCGCCAACGCCCTGGCGTGCTGGTTCAGCCGCTCGAACCAGGCCAGCTTGTAGTCGAATTTGGGCCCCGGCTGCGGGTTGCCGTTGGGCAGGTACAGGCAACCGACGATGAGCCCGTGCGCCGCCGCTTCCAGGTAGCGGCTCTGCCGTGGGTCCGGGTCGCCGGGCAGGCCGCGCCGACTCTCCAGCGGGTCCATGCCGCGGGCCAGGATGGCCACCCCGTTCCACGACCGCTGGCCGTGCCACAGCGCGCCGTAGCCGGCCTGGGCCATGGCGTCGACCGGGAACGCCTCGTCCGGCGCCTTCAGTTCCTGCAGGCAGGCGATGTCCGGCCGCTCGCGCTCCAGCCATTCCAGCAGGGCCGGCAACCGCGAGCGAATGCCGTTGATGTTGAAGGTGGCCAGTTTGATGGTTTTCACGTCCGACCCCGGTTTGCCGGCTGCCGCCAGCGCCACTACAGCTGATTGGACACCAACGAGGACAGCCAATCCATGAACTTGCGCCTCCATGGGCGGTCCCGCCACTGCGCCAGGCTGACCGCTTGCGAGTGGGCGATGTCCCGCTCGACCACCTCGGTCATGTGCTCGGCGAACGCGCGATCGTAAACGTTGGTATTGGACTCGTCGTTGAGACTGAACGAGCGGTTGTCGAAGTTGGCCGAGCCGGCGATGGTGAGGTAGCGGTCCACGATCATCAGCTTGTTGTGCAGCATCGCCGGCTGGAAGCGGTACAACTGCGCACCAGCGCGCAGCATGTCGCCCCACTGTGCCTGCGAGGCATTGCGCACCACCTCGCTGTCGACATGCGGGCCGGGCAGCACGATCCGCACCCGCACGCCCCGTGCCAGCGCAGCCAGCAGGGCCTTGCGGGTGAGCTCGTCGGGGATGAAGTACGCCGCCTCCAGGTCGATGCTGGAACGGGCGCCGGCAATCGCCAGCAGGTACAGCAGCTGCATGTCCTCGCTGCCGCCTTCGGGCGAGCTGGCGATGGTCTGCACCGCCAGCGTTCCGGCCGCCGGCAGCGGCGGGTAATAGTCCTCGCCAAGCAGGGGGTGGCCGGTGGAGGTCAGCCAGTTGTCCTCGAACACCGCCTGCATCTGCGCCACCGCCGGTCCACGGATGCGGAACTGCATGTCGCGCCAGATGTCCGGCCGATCGCCATGGCCGTTCCAGGAGTCGGCGATGCCGACCCCGCCGGTGAATCCGACATCGCCATCGACGATCAGCAGCTTGCGATGGGTGCGGTTGTTGATGCGGTCCAGGTCGTACCAGCGCAGCGGATGGAAGTATTCGAAGCGGACGCCGGCTGCGCGCATGGCGTCGATCAGCTCCGGCTCCATCCTGGACGAGCCCATCCAGTCGGCCAGCACGTGCACCTTCACGCCGGCCCGGGCCCGGTCGGCCAGCGCCTGGGCAAACTCCCGCGCGACGTCGCCGGACCAGTAGATGTAGGTCTCCAGGTCGACGCTGTGCCTGGCCGAACGGATCGCGCCGAGCATCGCCGGAAAGATCTGCGCGCCGTTCTGGAAGTCGGCGACCGCGTTGCCGTCGACGACGGCCGGCCCCAGCAGGTTGCCGATTTCCCGTCGGAACTGCGCGCTGTCCACCGCGCTGCGCTGGCCCAGCGGCTGCTGCAGCTGTTCCTCGCGCGGGATGTAGTTGACCAGCGCCAGCCCGGCCAGGGTGGTCAGCAGCACGCCCATGCCCAGCCATCGCCAATGTTGCCAGCGAGGGCTCACGCGGCCGCTCCGGAGGGGCGCGAGGTGCGGTGTGGGGAAGGCGAGAACGAGGCCAACGGCGGCTCCGGGACAATGACGGACTCATCTTGGCAGCCGGCCGTCTAATTGAAGTCAACGGCGTGCCCGGCCGGTGCCGACCGTTCACCTCGCCGGTACCCCGACGGTTGCTAGTGTGGTGTTGCACGCTTGGCGACCCTTTCAGCGAGGCAGGCTTCGGGTCAGCTGCAAGGCGCGTTCGCGCCGGAAGGGTGGTTCCCTTTCAAGCGAACGCACCGCCGCAGATGGCCCGAAGATGCCTCGCCCGGAGGGAGCCACCCTACCGGGCCAGGGCCGCGTTGCAACGCTTGCCAAGGGAGCCACCCTTGGCTGCGCGCTGCGCCTTGCCCTGACCCGGTAGGGTGGCTCTGAAAGGGCCGCCAAGCGTGCAACGCCACACTAGTGTCGGCATCACACCATTCAGCCAGCCGGTCAGCCGGTTGCCCGAGGAGCGACGGTATGAGCCCAACCGGGAGCGGCCCGGAGCACTCCTTGTCCCATGCCCACCCGGCCGGCGCGTCGGCACGGCCGGGCGCGACGCTGGGCCCGCGGCACAAGCTGTGGCTGGCAGCGTACCTGCTGGCCCTGGTCGCGCTGGGCGTGCTGTATTACCTGCTTCGGCTGGACTACTTCGGCGTACCCGTGCGCTACCAGCCGCCGTTGCGCCGCGGCACCGCCGGCGCCATGGCGGTCGTGCTTACCCTCACCGTCACCCGGCTTATCCTCGCCCACGTGATCGAGCGGCTTGCCGACCCGGTGACCCGCTACAACCTGACCCGGATCCTGCGGCTGGTGCGCTACATCGTGCTGGCGGCGATCCTGGTATCGGTGCTGTTTGCCAACTGGTATGCAGCGGTGGCCTCGCTGGGCCTGATCTCGCTGGTGCTGGGCTTTGCACTGCAGACACCCATCACCAGCCTGATCGGCTGGGTCTACATCCTGGTGCGCGAGCCGTACCGCGTGGGCGACCGGATCGCCATCGGCGACGCCACCGGCGACGTGATCGACGTGGCCTACCTGGACACCACGCTGTGGGAAGTCGGCGGAGCCTACGTGTCCACCGATCATCCCAGCGGCCGGTTGATCAAGTTTCCCAACGCCAACGTGCTGACCACGCCGATCTACAACTACTCCTGGGAAGTGTTTCCGTACATCTGGAACGAGATCAGCTTTCAGGTTGCCTACGACAGCGATTTCGAGTTTGTCGCCAAGGTGATGCGGGAGGCGGCCGAGGAAGAGCTGGGCCAGGCGATGATCGAGCGGGTCCGCACCTTCCGCCAGGTCCTGGCCCGCACGCCGGTGGACGAAGTGCAGGTGAACGAGCGACCGTCGGTGTTGCTGCGGATCAACCCGAACACCTGGGTCGATGCCACCGTGCGCTACGTGGTCGAGCCGCGACGGGCCGGCAGCGTCAAGTCACGGCTGATCCGCACCATGCTCGAGCGCCTCAACCAGTCGCCGGAGCGGGTGCGCTTCCCCAAGGGCGACAACCGCTGACGAACGGCCCGGTCCGTTGCCGTTTTCATCGCTGTCAGGCGACACCGTGCCGACGCGCCGGCATGCCTAATGGCCCGGCACCAACGATGGAGCCAGGCGAGCATGAACAGTGTGTGGAACGAGGGAGTGGAAAGCGCCGGCGCATACCCGTCGCTTTCCCAGGACATCGAAACCGACACCGTCGTGGTGGGCGCCGGGATCACCGGCGTGAGCACCGCCCTGCGACTGGCCGACGCGGGCCGCGACGTGGTGCTGCTGGAAGCCGCTGCGGTGGGCGCCAGCAACACCGCCGGCGCCACCGGCAACCTGTACGGGACGGTTTCCGGCGGGCTTCGCCGGGTCCGTGAAACATGGGACGAAGCGCTGACCCGGCAGGTGGTCGCCTGGCGGATGGAGGCGCTGCGATCGGTCGAGCAGACCGTCGCGCGCCTCTCCATCGACTGCGCCTTCGCACGCCGTCCGCTGTACCTGGGCCTGGCCGGTGACGATGCGCAGCAGCGTGCATCGCTGGAACGGGAGTTCGAGGTGTGTGCCGCCGCCGGCCTGGAGCCACGCTGGAGCGAACGCATCCCCGGGTTTGGCGACCTGGCCGGACGGGTGCTGGAACTGCCGGAGCAGGCGCAGTTCAATCCGTATGCCTATACCGTGGGCGTGGCCGCTGCGCTGGCCGCGCGTGGCGTGCGGATCTACCAGCACAGCCCGGCTCGTGACATCGACGCCGGCGAGGGCAGGGTGCGCACCCCGCACGGTGCGGTGCGCGCCCGACACATCGTGGTCGCTACGCACAGCCCGCTGGGCATCCACCTGGTGCAGGCGGAAATGCAGGTGTACCGCGAGTATGGCGTGGCCCTGCAAGCACCCGACGGGCAACCGCGCGAGCGCCTGCCCGAGGGTATCTGCTGGGTTGCCGACGCGGGTCGTTCGGTGCGCAGCTACCACCACCAGGGGCGCGATTTCCTGGTGGTGGTCGGCGAGAAGCACGAGAACGGCCATGGCGACAACCAGGTCGACTACCACCAGCGCCTGCGCGACTTCGCGCGCGACCGCTTCGGTCTTGAGGCGAGCCAGTACGCCTGGTCGGCACAGCAGTTCCACCCCGCCGACCGACTGCCCTACATCGGCCGCGGCGGCCACGACAACCTGTTTCTGGCCACCGGATTCTCGGCCGACGGCCTGACCTGGGGCGTGGTGGCCGCGGGCATCATCGACGACCTGGTCCATGGCCGCCGCAGCGAAGCCAGCGAGCGCCTCGATCCGGGCCGCTTTACCCCGGCCAAGTCGGCCAAGGCGTGGCTGGCCGAAAACCGCACGGTGACCAGTCACCTGGTGCGTGGCTTCCTGGGATCGGCAGACGCCAGGGAGCTGGAGGCGGTGCAGCCCGGCCAGGGCCGCATCATCGAGCTGGACGGACGCAAGCACGCGGTGCACCGGGCCAGCGACGGCCGGCTGAGCGTGCTGTCGGCGGTGTGCACCCACATGGGCTGCCACGTGCACTGGAATGCCCATGCCGGCAGTTGGGACTGCCCCTGCCACGGCAGTCGCTTCGATACCCAGGGGCGTGTGCTCGATGGGCCGGCCATGTCGCCGCTGGAACGCGATCCGGATCAGGGCTGAGCCGCGCGCCTGCGCACCCGGAACGCCAGGCTGATGCGCGGCCCCACCGGCACTGCCTGCTTGGGGATGCCGTGGTCGTAGTGCAACTGGGTCGCATAGCTCATCAGCAGCACGCTGCCCGGCTCCAGGTCCAGTTGCAGCACTCGCCGCGGGGGTCGCTTGGCACGGATCACCATGCGTCTGGCCGCGCCAAGCGAGAGCAGGGCGATCGGCTGGCCCTCGACCAGATCGGCGAGCGTGTCGTTGTGCGGCGCCACGCTGTCGTGCTGGTCGCGGTAAAGGTTGAGTCCGATACTGTCGAACGGCGCGTCCACCACCGCCCGCACTGACGCCAGGGCGTCGCGCAGCGGGTGCGGAAGCAGGGGATCGTCGACGGCGAAGTGGGCACGCAGACGCGGCACATCCACCTCGCGCTCGTACATCAGGCGTCGTCCGCTCTTCCAGGCAATGCCGTCGCGCAATTGCTCGAACCAGGCGGCCGCAAGCGCCGGCTCGATCGCGTCCGGATGATGGGTGATGCGCCCGCTGGCATCGTCGAGCAGATGTCGCGGGCCGGCATCGAACAGCGAAAGCTGGGTCATGCGATAAGGCCTGTTTGCCGCTGGCCGCCACGGTAGCGCCTTGATGCTGGACGCCGGTTCAACGGCCCGGTCGGCCGGGGTCAGCCTTCGCGGTTGCGTTGTTCCAGCGCGGAACGGCGCTCCTCCCAGGTGTCGGGGGTTTGCGGTTTGACAAATAGCGCCACCAGCTCCGGGTGGCTGGTCTTGGTCTTTTTCTCGATGCGCAGGATGCAGGCCTCGATCTGGGGCGTGGCGAGTGCGTCCTCGAATTCGGCACTGAGGTTGGCGACCACCGTGTCCGGGCCCATCTGCATGGTCAGTACGCCGTTGGCCTGGCGGATGTCGCGGTCGGCTCCGGCCGTCCGCAGGATCGACTCGGCCAGCTTCGGTCGCGCCTGTTCGCCGATCAGCAGGCTCTTGCTCTCGCGGGCCAGCAGCAATGCCGCTACGCCCAGGATGGCGGCGATCCCCAGTGAGGCCGCCCCGTCCATCCACAGCTGGCCCAGCCATGCCGAGCCGGCCACGCCAATGCCGGCCAGCAACAGGCCGAGCAGGGCAGCGCTGTCCTCCAGCAACACGGTGAAATTGGTGGGATCCTTGCTCTCGCGGAAGGCGGCAAAGTAGCCGCTGTCGCCCTTCTTGCGGCGTACCTCGCGCAACGACAAGGTCCATGACGTGCCCTCGAACAATACCGATACGCCAAGCACGATGTAGCTGATCAAGGGACTCTTGATCGGCTCCGGATGCATCAGGTGCTGCACCCCCTCGTAAGCGGACACACCCGCACCCAATGCCAGCACCGACAGCGCCACGATCAGGCTCCAGAAATACAGCTCGCGACCGTGGCCGAACGGGTGCGTGTTGTCCGGCGGCTGCTTGGCCTGGCGCATGCCATACAGGAGGAGTCCTTCGTTGGTGGTGTCGACCAGCGAATGCACGCCCTCGCTGAGCATGGCCGAGCTGCCGGAGAGGGCCGCGGCCACGAACTTGGAAATGGCGATCAGCAGGTTGCCGACCAGTGCGGCGTACACCACCAGTTTGGAACCGGACGGTTTGGACATCAGCTATGGACTCCCGTAGCGCTTCTGACAGCGCTCGCAGTAGAACGAACGACGTTGGGTACGGCCCAGGTAGGCCCGTTGCAGCCGCACATGGTCGCGCGGGCATTCGCCGCGGTTGTGCACCAGCCAGTGCTTGCGCAGCACGAAGGCCTTCTTCCAGGCCAGGAACTCGAAGCTGTATTGCCTGGCCTGTTTGACCAGCTCGGCGCGTTTGTACTCCGACAGCGCGCCCACCCGTGACAGCGGATGCACTCGGATCCGGAACAACACCTCGTTCTTGATGATGTTGCCGACCCCGGCGAATACGGTCTGGTCGAGCAGGGCATCGCACACCAGCGTGTCCGGCATCTGTCGCAACTTGCGATGCGCCAGCCGCGGACTCCAGACGTCCGCCATCACGTCCGCGCGCCAGTCGTACAGGTCGTCCAGGTCCTCCTCGAGCAGGCGCACCGAGCAACTGTAGAAGTTCAGCTCACCCCGCTCGAAGCGCAGGCTCAGGCGCGGCTCGGCCTCCTTGCGCTGGTCGATCCGGTAACTGCCGAACATCAGCAAGTGCACCCGCACCGACAGATCCTGCAACTGGATCAGAAACTGCTTGCCGAAACTGCGCAGCGCCAGCACCTGCTTCCCCGGAAGTCGCTGCATGTCGATCCTGGCGTTGCCCTCGGCCCAGCGGATGGTACGGCCGGCGAAGGCCGCGGCCTGCTCTCTCAGAATGACGATGGACGGGCCTTCGGGCACGGCGAGCCTCTTGCGATCGGCCATGCCATTGTCCGTGGGCGGTCGCCATGCCCAGGTGAATACCGGCGCGCCTGGCTGCGACCGCGTGTGTCTGTCGCGCAGCCTTGCGGTTGGTTACATTGGGCGGGCCCATCCTCTTGCTGGAGTCACCATGTCCGCCGTATCGCCGTCCCGTTACGTCGCTTCCGCCCGCTGGTTGCACTGGTCGATCTTCGCGCTGGTGACCGCCGCCTACGTGCTGATCAACCTGTTCGACGCCTTCCCGCGGGGCAGTGCCGAACGCACCAACATGCTGCACTGGCACGAAGTGGCGGGCCTGGCGGTGCTGTTGCTGGTGTTGCCGCGGGTGTGGGTGCGCTCGCGCAACACCCCGCCGCTGATCACCCCGCGCAGCGAGCGCTGGGCCGACGTGCTGGCCACGGTCACCCACTATGCGCTGTATGCCTTCCTTCTCATCCAGCCGCTGCTGGGGCTGATCACCATCCAGACCGGCGGGCATTCGGTGGGGGTGCTGGGTATCACCCTGGTGCCGGCCCTGGTCGACACGCCCAACCGTGCCTTGTCGCACCAGCTGGAGGAGATCCACGGCACCATCGGCGAGCTGTTCTACTGGGTGATCGGCCTGCATATCGCCGCGGCCCTGTGGCACCACTTCGTGCGCCGCGACGACACGCTCAAGCGCATGTTCTGATCGCCAGGAGCCTGGGCAGCAGAGACGTCCGAGGCGAAAAAGCGGCTGCGCGAGGACACGTTGGCCTTTCGCCCGGCCATGGTGGCTCCGCGGGTCACGAGAGGCCGGAATACGGCGGCCGCGCAGCCGCTGTTGCAGGCCGGAAGGTTTCTGCCGCGGCCCCTGGCCGGCGGCCGTCGGGTGCGGGCACGGCCAGCCGTTCCGTCAGCCCCAGCGCATTGGCGGTGGCGTGTCCCAGCGCGGTGTTGTCGAAGATGCACCAGCAGGTCCCGCGGGCCGCGTGGCGCCTGACGCGCCGCGCGAGCGCGTCCAGCGCCTGTGGCGTATAGGCGTCGTGGTAGACGCGCGGCGAGCCGTGCAGTCGGAGGTAGCTGAAGGTCCGGTCACCGGACGGCACCGCCGCGCGAGGCGTGACCCAGGGATCGGCGGCCACCCGGGCGATCGCGAACCGGTGCAACAGCCGCGCTGCGGCGGGCTGGAACCACGAGCGGTGGCGGGGCTCGCAAGCTACCGCGCCGGTGTGCAGGCCACGCAGCCGGGCGAAAAAGTCACCAGCGAGGGCGGGGTCCCAGGCCAGGCTCGGGGGTAGCTGCAGGAGCAGGCAGCCCAGCCGCGGACCCAGCTGGCCGACCGCCTCGAGAAAGGCGCGTAGCGGCACCTGCGCCTCCTGCAGTCGCGCCTGATGGCTGATCACCCGCGGCATCTTGACCGCGAAGCGGAACGCGGGCGGCACCGCGGCCGCCCAGCGCGCATACGTGGCTGGCCGGTGGGACCGATAGAAGCTGGAATTGATCTCCACCGCGTCGAAGACCTGCGCGTAGCGTTGCAGGTGGCTGCCTCCGACGGGAAAGCGCAGCGCCTGGGCCGAGGGTATCGACCAGCCGGCGCAGCCCACGCGAAAATCGCAGGACCCGGCGTCGTGAGCGTCCATCAAGCGAGCGTGCAGCCCAGCGTGCGGCCCCGGCGCGAGCCTGCGTACAGGTTCCGGGGCGGGCACGATGGCGATGACCATCGGCCCAGGACGGGTGCGGGCATCTGAACTCCTGCGTCAGGTACTCCGATTGCCTCCGGGGCCACGCGCGGGGCCCGCCGCGACCATGGCCGGCCTCTTGGCCGAGGGCCCGGCGCGCAAACCGCGGTCGGGCCCGTGGCGCCCGCTCAGTAGGTGTTGGCGGCGGTGCTGGTGGGCGCTGGCGTGCCCGCCCCCGGCGGCGGCATGGTCGTCGATGCCGGCGGCATGGTGGCCGGCGGTGGCGCAGCGGGGGTGGCCGGTGGGGCGGTGGTTTGCGGGATGGCGGCGCCGACGCCCGGCTGGTTGGTATCGTCATTGTCGACCCGGCCCTGGCAAGCGGCCAGCGCCAGTGGCGCCACAAGCAGCAGGCCACAGGTGAGAGAGCGAAGTTTCATGCGGTGTTCTCCTGGTGGGACGTGGGGATCGGCCCTGTAAGGGTCACCGTCGTCGGCCGGGATGGCCACGCGTGACCCAGCCATGTTCGACGGGGTTGCTTGAACGGGGTGTCTGTGCGCGATGAAGGCGCCGTTAGCACCGCCCGGTGATTCAGGTCAGCGCCCTGGGCTTGTCGAATGGCAGCGGAGTTGCTCCGGCATCGATCAGCCGGGGTTCGGCCCGCGCCAGCTGCTCGGCATCGCCGTCGACCGCCAGCAGGATGCGGCCGGCCTGTATTTCGTCCTCGAACTGGCGGCGCACCGGGTCCGGTACTTCGGCACCGACCATGGCGCCGATCCAGCTGCCGACCATCGCGCCGGAGGCGCCCAACGCGGCCACCCCCGCCAGGGTCACGCCGATCGGCGGTATGGCGATCGCCACCAGGCCGGCCAGCAGCCCGGTGGTACCTCCGGTGATCGCTCCCCGGGCGGCTGCCGGATAGAAGTCGCTGGCCGCTTCGTCGTGCTGTTCGGGCTGTTCCAGCTCGATGTCGGACCGTGCGATCAGCGAGGTGTCGTCGGGGCCGATCCCCGCCGAGCGGGCCGCCGCCAACGCGGCCTTGGCCGTATCCAGGTCGGGGGTGCTGAAAATGTGTCTTTTCTTCATGCGCACTCCTTCGGCGACGGTTCATCTCACGCCAAGGCAGGCGCCGACGTGGTGGGGTCCATGGTTGCTGCCGGCCGGTGAGCAGGGTGTGGTGATCCGGTGGCCCGGGCGTGAGCACTGCCAATACATCCGCACACGCGTACGATGTACCCATGCAAGAAGACCCCATATCGCTCGGGGACGAGCAAGCCTCGACCCCCTCTCCGGGCCCCGCGCAGGCGACTGATCGGTTCGCATCCACACAGCCGCCCGACCCGCGGCCGGTCCGACCGCCCGAGCCGGATGCGGGCGACTGTTGCGGAGAAGGCTGCGTACCGTGCGTGTTCGATGTCCACGAGCAGGCGATGGAGCGCTACCGGGCGGCGCTGGACGCCTGGCGCAGACGTCACCCCGAGCATCCTGCGCTGCCACGGTCTGCCGCCGGGCGGGGCGGTGGACAGCCACCAGGGTAGCCAGTGCCGGCTGCCGCTGGAAACGCGCTCGGGCAGCGGCGCTTCAGGCGGCTGCCGGGTGGGCGAACTGTCGCCGCAGGTCCTGCTGGCAGCGCTGCAATGCCGCGGCCGGGAATATTCCGGGCCACGCCTGGCTGAAGTCCACGGGGGCCGCGAGCAGCTGCCGTTCGACCAGCAGCTGCACCATCGCCAGGATATCCGCGCACCACAAGGCCTTGCCCAGCGGCGAAAGCACCTCGGCGATCGGTGTGGCGCGTTCGGCCAGGGCACGCGCCACGTTGGGCGGCAGTTGCCAGTACTCGGCGGCACGCAGCGACAGTCGCGTACCCAGTTGCATGCATGCGGCGAGGAAGGCGGGGGAGTAGGGCAGGCCACCCGAAGGAGATTCCTGGTCGAGCAGGCGAACGATGGCGCCGTTGCCTGCATGCACCACCATGCCGGCCAGGTAGGCCTCGAACGGTTCGCAGCCGCTGATGCGGCCGAGGTAACCGCAGGCATGCCCGCAGCGCTCGGCGTGATCCCACAGGTGGGGTCCGGCCATGTGCCCGTGCATGCCGGCCGTCGCCTGCAGGATCGGCTTCATCACGTGCTGGGTAGCCACCCTGCGCAGCCCTTCGTGGCCAAGCAGCACCACCGCGTGCTGCAGGCTGTGGATGGGCTGGGCAGTGCGATAGTGCGCGCTGCCGGTGACCCGCATCATTTCACCCACCAGCACGGCGTCGCGGCCGATCAGGCGAGCCAACTGGGCGGCGCCGATGTTGTCGTTCCTGAGTGCCCGCAGCAATTGCGGCAGCACCGTCGGCAGCCGGGGCAGACCGCGCACGTCGAATCGTTCGGCCAGGGCACCGACGCGCTTGAGCGTGGCCGCTTCCACCGGCAGCGGCTCACGGATCCGGTCCATGGCCTGCTCCGGCTCGGCCGGGGGCAGCCCCAGCACGAAGCGGTGGAAGAAGTCCTCCACCGCCGGCACAGGAAGCTGCGCGGCGATCGCGACGGCCGCCTCCGGGGCGGCCTCGTCCGCCGCGCCCGCCGACGCGGGAATACGCACAGCGGGGCGCATCGGGCGGGCGGGCGCCGGACTTCGGTCAAACAGACGCCGCCACATCGATATCATCCGGGACCCTGGTCAAGTTGCATTCCTGCGCGACTGTATCGGCCGCGCGAGCGAATCATTGAGCGGATCAGAGGCGCTCCTGCGGGTCCAGGTAGCGCCACTGGCCGACCGCCAGCCGGGCCAGCGGGATCCGCCCCATGCGTATGCGCCGGATGCCCAGCACGCGCAGGCCCACCGCCTCGCACATGGCGGGAATCTGCGCCGGCTGCACGATCTTCATGGCAAAGCGCAGGTGGCGTTCGTTCTGCCAGCTGACCTTGATCGGGGGCAATGCGTAGCTGTCGTTGAAACGCAGCCCGTGGGCCAGCAGGGCCAGTCCTCCCTCGGCGATCTGGCCGGCCACCTCCACGATGCATTCCTGCTCGATCCGGTCGGCGTCGTCGGTCATGCGCCGGCGCATGCGCCAGTCCTGGGTGAACAGGACCATCCCGCTGGCCTCCGGCGGCAGCGGCAACGGCGCTTCCAGCCGACTGAAGTGACGCTGCAGCAGGTGGATGCCGGTGGGGTCGTCCTCCGAGCGCGTCGCTTCGCCCAGCAATGCCTGGGCCGCGGCCATGTCCATGCCCGCCGGCTTGTGCAGCAGCAGGCTGGCCGGCTCGATCGGTTCGGCCCGGGCGCCCGGACGCAGCGCCACCTGCTGGTCGGTGACCTGGGTACGCGGCTCATCCACGATACGACCGTCCACCAGCACCCAGCCGCCTTCGATGTACAGCTCGGCCTCGCGCCGGGAGCAACCGGTGACGGCGGCGAGACGTTTGGCGAGGCGAACGGGTTCGGTCACGGGGAGCTGCCGGCAGGAACAAGGCAGCACCTTAGCTGCTCGAAGGGCAAAAGGTGAATGCTTCGCGGCGGTGGTCGGCGAAAGCAGCCGTTCCGCAGCCGCACGCCTGCGTCCGCCGAGCCAGGCCCTGGCCGGCACGATCCCGGGCGGGCAGCAGGCATCCGGTCCGGGGGTGGATCGACGCCCGTTCGGCCCCAGATAGGGAGGCTGACGCAGCGAAGGACACCCCATGATCGCGTTCTCCATCCTCGACCTGGCCCCCATCACCGAAGGCAGCGATGCCGGCGAGGCATTCCGTCGCACGCTCGACCTGGCGCAACTGGGCGAGCAGCTCGGCTACCGGCGCTACTGGCTGGCCGAGCACCACAACATGCCCGGCATCGCCAGCGCCGCCACGTCGGTGCTGATCGGCCATGTGGCCGGCGGCACCTCGCGCATCCGGGTCGGCGCCGGTGGGATCATGCTGCCCAACCACGCACCGCTGCAGGTGGCCGAACAGTTCGGCACGCTCGCCGCGCTGTACCCGGACCGCATCGACCTGGGGCTGGGGCGGGCCCCGGGCACCGACCACGCCACCCTGCGCGCCTTGCGCCGCTACGCCGACAGCGCCGATGCGTTCCCGCAGGACGTGCAGGAGCTGCTGCACTACTTCGAGCCGGCGCAGCCCGGCCAGCCGGTGCGCGCCGTGCCCGGAGCGGGCATGCAGGTACCGGTATGGTTGTTGGGGTCGAGTCTGTTCAGCGCGCGCCTGGCCGCCGCGCTGGGGCTGCCGTTCGCGTTTGCATCGCACTTCGCGCCGGACATGATGGACGAGGCGCTGGCGCTGTATCGCGCACAATTCCGTCCCTCGGCCCGGCTGGCCGAGCCTTACGCGATGCTGGGCATCAACGTGGTTGCCGCCGATACCGACCAGGAGGCGAGGCGGCTGTTCACCACCCAGCAGCAAAGCTTCATTCGCCTGCGCCGTGGCCAAGCCGGCCTGATCCCGCCGCCGATCGACGACATCGAAAGCTTCTGGTCACCGCAGGAGAAGCAGGGCGTGCAACGGGCGCTGGGTTGTGCCGTGGTGGGTTCCCAGGCCACCGTGCAGCAGGGGCTGGAGCAGTTCATTGCCCGCCACCAGCCGGACGAGCTGATGCTCACCGCCAACGTGTTCGACCATGCCGCCCGCCGCCACTCGTTCGAACTGGCCGCCGCCGCGCGCGATCGCCTGGCGGCGGCCGACCCGGCGCAGGCGTAGGAGCGGCCTCAGCCGCGAAGGCCACACCCGTGGCCCGCTCCCCAGCGCCACCGCGCGTGCCCGCAAACCACCCGGCCCGAAGGCCCCCCTGTAGGAGCGGCTTCAGCCGCGAAGGCCACACCCGTGGCCCGCTCCCGGCGCCACCGCGCTTGCCCGCAAACCACCAAGCCAGAAGGCCCCCTGTGGGAGCGGCTTCAGCCGCGAAGGCCACACCCGTGGCCCGCTCCCCGGCGCCACGGCGCGTGCCCGCAAACCACCCGGCCCGAAGACCCCCCTGTAGGAGCGGCTTCAGCCGCGAAGGCCACACCCGTGGCCCCGCTCCCCGGCGCCACCGCACGTGCCCGAAAACCACCAAGCCAGAAGGCCCCCCTGTAGGAGCGGCTTCAGCCGCGAAGGCCACACCCGTGGCCCGCTCCCCGGCGCCACCGCGCGTGCCCGCAAACCACCAAGCCAGAAGGCCCCCTGTGGGAGCGGCTTCAGCCGCGAAGGCCACACCCGTGGCCCGCTCCCCAGCGCCACCGCGCGTGCCCGCAAACCACCCGGCCCGAAGGCCCCCCTGTAGGAGCGGCTTCAGCCGCGAAGGCCACACCCGTGGCCCCGCTCCCCGGCGCCACCGCACGTGCCCGAAAACCACCAAGCCAGAAGCCCCCCTGTAGGAGCGGCTTCAGCCGCGAAGGCCACACCCGTGGCCCGCTCCCCAGCGCCACCGCGCGTGCCCGCAAACCACCCGGCCAGAAGGACCCCCCTGTAGGAGCGGCTTCAGCCGCGAAGGCCACACCCGTGGCCCGCTCCCCGGCGCCACCGCGCGTGCCCGCAAACCACCAAGCCAGAAGGGCCCCCTGTAGGAGCGGCTTCAGCCGCGAAGGCCACACCCGTGGCCCGCTCCCCGGCGCCACCGCGCGTGCCCGCAAACCACCAAGCCAGAAGGCCCCCTGTAGGAGCGGCTTCAGCCGCGAAGGCCACACCCGTGGCCCACTCCCCAGCGCCACCGCGCGTGCCCGCAAACCACCAAGCCAGAAGGCCCCCTGTAGGAGCGGCTTCAGCCGCGAAGGCCACACCCGTGGCCCACTCCCGGCGCCACCGCGCGTGCCCGGAAACCTCCCGGTCAGGCGCCGCCCGATGGGATCGGTCATAATCAACGGTTACCCCTGACGCGACGTGCCCTGACACATGAAGACCCCCACCGGCCTGCAGGCCCTTATCGACGACGGCGTCATCGACGAGGTGCTGCGCCCGCTCAAGAGTGGCAAGGAGGCCTCCGTGTACGTGGTGCGCTGCGGCGACGAGATCCGCTGCGCCAAGGTCTACAAGGACATGGCCCAGCGCAGCTTCCAGCAGCGCGTGCAATATCAGGAAGGGCGCAAGGTGCGTGGCAGCCGCCAGGCGCGGGCGATCGGCAAGGCCAGCAAGTTCGGCCGCAAGGAGGCCGAGGCGGCCTGGAAGAACGCCGAGGTCGACGCGCTCTACCTGCTGTCCGATGCCGGGGTCCGGGTGCCGCAACCGCACGGCTACTTCGGCGGCGTGCTGGTGATGGAACTGGTCACCGATGCCGACGGCGTCTCCGCGCCGCGGCTGGGCGAGGTGGACCTGGATGCCGACACCGCGCGCGCGTTCCATCGTTTCCTGATCGACCAGGTCGTGCGCATGCTCTGCGTCGGGCTGATCCACGGCGACCTGTCCGAGTACAACGTGCTGGTCGGCCCGGACGGCCCGGTGATCATCGACCTGCCGCAGGCAGTCAGCGCCTCGGGCAACAACAATGCGCGCACCATGCTGCGGCGCGACGTGGGCAACATCACCATCAGTCTGTCGCGGTTCGCCCCGGAGCTGCTCGATACGTACTACGCCGAGGAAATGTGGGCGCTGTTCGAGCAGGGCGAACTGCAGCCGGACAGCGAGCTGACCGGCCAGTTCGCGTTCGACCAGGGCGAGGTCGACGTGGACAGCGTGATGCAGTCGATCATCGACGCCCGCGAGGAGGCAATCATCCGCCAGCAGGGCCGCGAGGCGGCCGAAGCCGGCGACTGATCGCCGCGCGGCTTGCCCGCAGGGCTCAGCCGCGCTCGGCCTTCTTCGCCGCCTTGTCCGCCTTTTTCTCCTTGGCGGTCTTCAGCGGTTTCTTCTTGTCGTTCTTCTTCTGTTCCATGCCTTTCATGACGCCCTCGACCGGTAGTGACTGGCATTGGCATGGTGACAGGTTTGCGGCGCCTGCGCGGTCGGTTGCGGCGCTTTCCTGCGCCGCCCCGACACGTCCCGGGCGCGCTAGCATCCCTAGCGGGGTGACACCCCGAGCAGCTCCACATCGAACACCAGCGAGGCGTTCGGCGGGATCACCCCGCCGGCGCCGCGCGCGCCGTAGCCCTTCGCCGCCGGGATCAGCAGGGTGCGCTTGCCGCCGACCTTCATGCCGGCCACGCCCTCGTCCCAGCCCTGGATCACGCGGCCCTGGCCCAGCCCGAAAGTGAACGGCTCGCCATGGTCGTGCGAGCTGTCGAATTTGGCGCCGTGTTTATCCGCCGCGTTGGCGTCGTACAGCCAGCCGGTGTAGTGCACGGTGACCTGCATGCCTGGCTTGGCTTCTGCGCCGGTGCCCGGCTGTACGTCGATGATGGTGAGCTTGTCCACATGGCCTCCGGCAGGCGTGCCTGCGGTGTCGGGTGAAGCGGGACCGCCACAGGCGGCAAGGGCGAGCATGGCGAACAACGGCAACAGGCGGCGCATGGCGTTCCTTCGGAAAGAGTGATGCGGTCAGGCGACCGCGTATTCGCCCATGCGGGCTTCGGGGCGCACCGCCAGCGTGGTGTCCCCGGCGATCAGCTGCAATTCGCCGTCCTGGATCAGGCATTGCAGGCGCAGGCCGCGCGCGCACAACGCCACCAGCCCCTGCACGGTGGCCTCGTCGAGTGCCAGCACGCTGAGGTTGCCGTTGCGGGCGAGCGCCGGGCCGGCCTTTTCCCACCACAAGTCGGCGCTGCGTCCGCCGTAGTTGAGCACCACCACCTGGCGTGCCCGACCACAGGCCTTGCGGATGCGTGTGTCGTCCGGCTGGCCCACTTCGATCCACAGCTCGATCTCGTCGGTGTAGGCGCGTCGCCACAGGGCCGGCTCGTCCTCGTCGCTGACGCCCTTGCCGAACTCCAGCCGGTCGTCCGCATACAGCGCGAACGCCACCAACCGGGTCATCAGCCGCTCCTCGGTCTCGGACGGATGACGCGCCAGGGTCAGCGCATGGGTGGCGTAGTAGTGCCGGTCCATGTCGCTGATGGACAGCTCGATCTTGTAGATGGTGGCGTTGAGGGCCATGAGGTGGTCCGCGGGAAACAGCCGCCCATTCTACGCCTTCGTGGTCGGCCTGCCGGAGCGGCCGGCGACGGCGGCGTTTTGCACCTACCATGATGCGATGGTCTGCACCGCTCCGAGCCACCTGCAACTGCCGCCCGGTCCATGGCGCACCGTGCTGGACGGCCTGTGCGCCCGCTTCCCCGGTATTGGCCGCGTCCAGTGGATGGACCGGATGGCGCGGGGCAGGGTGCTCGACGAGGACAACCGGCGCCTGGATCCGGGCACACCCTACAAGGTGGGCATGACCGTCCGCTATTTTCGCGAGGTGATCGACGAGCCGGTCATACCGTTCGACGAAATCGTCGTGCACGTCGATGCGCACCTGCTGGTGGTCGACAAGCCGCATTTCCTGCCGGTGGTTCCGGCCGGCCAGTTCGTGCGACAGACCCTGCTCACGCGCCTGATCGAGCGCTTCGACAATCCGCGATTGGTGCCGCTGCACCGGATCGATCGCGCCACCGCCGGGCTGGTGATGTTCTCACCCGATCCGGCCAGTCGCGACGCCTACCAGGCGCTGTTCCGTGAGCGGCGCATCCGCAAAGGCTACGAGGCATGGGCGCCGCCGCTGCCGGACCGGGCCTTTCCGCAGGTGTACCGCAGCCGGCTGCAGCGGGGCGAGCCGTTCTTCCGCATGAGGGAGGTCGCCGGTGAGCCCAACAGCGAAACCCGCATCGACGTGGTCGAGCGAGTCGACGACGCCTGGCGTTACGCGCTGGAGCCGCACAGTGGCAGGAAGCATCAGTTGCGCGTGCACATGGCCGCGCTGGGCGCGCCGATCCTCAACGATCCGTGGTATCCGCAGCCAGCGGATCACGCCGCGGACGATCACGCCCGTCCGCTGCAACTGCTCGCCCGCAGCCTGGCCTTCGACGACCCGCTGAGCGGACGGCCGCGGTACTTTGCCAGTGCGCGGCTTCTGCCCGGCCCGCAAGCCCGGGCGGCCGCGGACACACCGGAAGAGGGATCGGGCGTCGGGGATCGGCGCTAGCGCGAACGCCGCGAGCCCTCGTGCAATCCCTGCGACAGTGATCGCCGCGGGGCGGAGCCCGCCGGCGTGCGCAAGCGCAGCAGCCGGACGGCAGCGCGCCAATCGCGGCGTGCTGCAGTCCATCGCCCGGTCCATGCCCAGCGCCGGCCGCTGGCGCGACCGGGTGTCTCAGGCGTCGCGCACATCATCACCTGCGGGCCTGGTCGCCGCGAGAGACAGAGCGGCAAGGCTCTGCGCCAGTTCGGCATTGCGGAACGGCTTGGTCAGCCGCGGAATTCCCGGATCGATGCCTTCGGCTTCGGCGTAACCGGAGACGATCAGCACCGGCAGGGCCGGTTGCACGGTCCGCAGCCGGTGCGCCAGCTGGGCGCCGTTCATGCCCGGCATCAGGTGGTCGGTCACCAGCAGGTCGGGGCGCAGCCCCGCGTCTACCAGCCGCAGCGCTTCCTCGGCCGAGCCCACCTCCGTCACCTCGTAGCCCAGGTCGATCAGCATGTCGGCGGTGCTCAGCCGCACAAGCTCTTCATCGTCCACCAACAGCGCCGTGCCCAGTCCCCTGGCCGCCACCGGCGGACCGGCAGTGTGGTCGTCGCTGTCGGCAGCGGCGGCGCTGATCGGCAGCCACAGCTCCACGGTCGTACCGTGGCCTGGCTTGCTCTGGATGGTCAGGCCGCCGCCCAGTTGCGCGACCAGGCCATGGACCATGGACAGGCCCAGCCCGGTGCCGTGTCCCACGCCCTTGGTCGAGAAGAACGGCTCGATCGCCCGCTCGGCGGTGGCCTTGTCCATGCCGACGCCGGTGTCGCGTATGCAAAGACGGACGTAATGGCCGCGGGGGATTCCCGGTAGCTGGCCGGTGCGTATGCTCTGGCGGCCGGCCGCGATCGTCAGTTCGCCACCTTGTGGCATCGCGTCGCGCGCGTTCACCGCCAGATTGAGCAACGCCATTTCCAGCTGGTTCGCATCGGCCTTCACCGGCGGCAACGCCGGGGCGACATCCACCCGCAGCTCGATGGTGGGCCCGAGGGTCGATCCGATCAGCCCGACCATGCCCTCCACCAGCCGGGCCAGGTCGACCGCCGTGGGTTGCAGCGGCTGGCGACGGGCAAAGGCCAGCAGCCGCTGCACCAGCGTCTTGGCCCGGTCGGCCGATTGCAGGGCACCGTCGATCAGCCGTCGCTCGCGCTCGCTGCCCACGCCACGCCGCACCAGAAGGTCCAGCGACCCGATGATCGGCGTGAGCAGGTTGTTGAAGTCGTGCGCCACGCCGCCGGTCAGCTGGCCCATGGCCTCCAGCTTCTGGCTCTGGCGCAGCGCCTCCTGCGTCTGCTCCAGTTCGGCCGTGCGCTCGGCGACCCGTTGTTCGAGCGTGTCGTTCAGATCGCGCACGGCCTGCTCGGCCTGCCGCGAAGCGGTGACGTCGGTGCATGCGCCGATGTAGCCAAGAAACGTTCCGTCGGTCGCGAATCGCGGCACGCCGGCATCGTCCATGACGCGGTATTCGCCGTCGTGTCGGCGCAGCCGATAGTCCAGCCGGAACGGCTGGCGCTGGTCGAACGCCTGACTGTAGGTGAGCAGGCAGTACTCCACGTCGTCCGGATGGATGCCCTCGGTCCAGCCGTAGCCGAGCACCTGTTCCATCGTTCGTCCCGTGAACTGCAGCCAGGGGCGATTGAACCAGGTGCACTGCTTGGTCGGGTCGGACATCCAGATCAGCACCGGCGCGGCATCCGCTATTTCGCGGAACCGGCTTTCGCTTTCGCGCAGGGCCGCCTCGCTGCGTACCCGCTCGGTCACGTCCGTGTTCACCGCGACAGCCGCAATCACCTGTCCGTCGATCAGCACCGGCGCCGCCGCGCAGCGGACGACCCGGTCCTCGCCGGTCAACCGGTGCCGCACCAGCACATCCTGTACGACCCGCTCGCCACCAAAAGCGCGCATGAAGGCCTGCCCCTCGGCGGGAATGGATTCTCCGGTCTCCAGGTCGCGTGTCCGGATCTCCTCGGCCAGGGTCCCCACCTGCCGGTTGAGCTCTTCGCGCGAAGTGAAGCCGAGTTGGTCCAGGGCCGGCTGGTTGGCCAGCGTGATCCCATCGGCATTCCCGATGTAGACCGCGTCGGGCATGCTTTCCAGTACCGCGCGCAGTTCGGCCGCCCTGCGGTCTGCCTCCTCGTAGGAAGCGCGCAGGCGCGCCTCGCTCTGGCGCAGTTCCTGCTCGGCCCGGGCGCGCTCGGCCGCTGACCAGACGCGTTGCGCAATCTCCTCGGCGAGCGCGATGTCGTCGGCCGACCAGGAGCGGGGCGTCTGGCTGTGCACGCCGAGTATGGCCACCAACTGGCCGGCCTTGATTACCGGCACGTCGAGCAGCCCGGTGATCGAGGCACGCGCAAACGCGTCGAGCGCTGACGTCGCGCAGGTGCGAGAGTCGGCGCGCACATCGGCGATCGCGATCGTCCTGCCTTGCCGCAGGTCCGCGATGAGCGCGGGGCCGTAGTCGTCAAGCCGGTGGCGCCGCGCGTTGTCGCCCATGCTCCCGGCGTTCCACTCGCGTTCCACCCGCACGGTCTGGCCGCCCGGTTCCACCTCGGCATACGCGACCTGGGCCACATCCAGGTGTCGGCCCAGCGTTTCGGATGCCGCAGCGATCATCTCGCTGGCGTCAGGCAGATCGCGCAACCGCTCCTCGATGGCCAGCCGCAGGGCCTGGCGCGATGCGTTCGCGCGAAGCTCCTCCTCGGCACGATGCGCATCGGTAATGTCCTGGCCTTCGCAGAAGATGCCGGTGACCGCACCGGCCTCGTCAAGCACCGGCTCGTAAATGAACTGCAAAAGCCGCTCCTCCAACGTCCCGTCGGACCCCAGCAGCCGGATCGGAACCCGATCGGCCACGAAGCGCTCGCCGCTGCTATACACGCGATCGAGCAGAGCGAAGAATTGCTGTTCCTCCAGTTCGGGAAAGACCTCGCGTGCCGTCCTGCCGACATACGGGCGATCGCCAAACAGGCGCCGGTAGGCTGCGTTGACGAACTCGAAGACATGGTCAGGGCCGCGCAGGATGGTGATGAAGCCAGGCGCCTGCTCGAACAGGCGCCGCTGCCGCCGGGTGTCCTCCGCGCGCCGCCGTTGCGCGAGCACCTGCTCGGTGATCTCCACGCACGGGCAGAAGAACCCGGCGACCGCGCCTTCCTGGTCGCGCACCGGCGTGTAGGAAAACGCGAAGTGGGTCTCCTCCGGGTAGCCCTTGCGGAGCAGCAGCAGCTCGATATCCTCCATGTGCACGGCCTCGCCTGCGTAGGCCTGCGCCACGATCGGCGACAGATCGTGGCGGATTTCCGGCCACACCTCCAGGAAATCCCGCCCCAGCGCGGCCGGATGCCTGGAGGCCAGAATCTCGGCATAGGCATCGTTGTAAAGCAGGGCGCGCTGCGGCCCCCACGCCACGAACATGGGCTGGTTTGCCGTCAGCATCACGCCCACCAGCGTCTTCAGTGGCTGCGGCCAAGCCTCCGGTTCGCCCAGGGCGGTGGCAGACCAGTTGTGCGCACGCATCAGTGCACCGGTATGGCCGCCGCCAGTCAGGAAGGCAGGGAAAAGGGGACGAACGGGATCTTCCAGCGGGTTCATGAAATCAAGAGTCTCCGCCCCGGCGGTGCGTGTCCAGTCCGACGCAACATTCGGGCTCGCCCCAGCCTGCGCCTCCGCCCCCGATCATGTACACGTCGGGTGAAAAGCCTCGTGATGGCGGCCGAGGCCTGCGCGATAGAACCCGGCCTGCCGGCCAGGCTGAAGGAATTGCTGCGCCACAGGTAACAGGAGGCCTCGCTGAAATCGTGCTTGCGGCACACGTCCTTCACCGCCATGCCCGCCTCCGCCTCAGGCAGGAAGCCGATGATCTGTTCTGGGGGGGGGCGTCGGCCCGAAACCTATCGAGGTTCAGGGAGCAATGGAGGAGTCGAATCTTGATAGGTGAGGTAAGCCTGCCACATCTCACGCGTGCGCTGTTGGGTAAGGCGAAGCATGCACTCGGAACTTGCAAATGTTCGGTAGGTGCCCTGCACCCAAAACTCAAAGACATCTGCGCATTCGAGCTTGCGATAACGCGCCCATGCTGATTGGGCGGCCTTGAGGTTGGGCTTGGAACCGAAGTCTTTGTCAATTCGCGCTTGTGCTACGGAGATATATCTGGACAGTAACGCATCCGCCTCATCGAGCTTCTTGCTCATGCACGCTTCGACCTCCAGCGTGTTGCCGTCGCATCGCAGGGAAGAGGCTTGCGCCAAGCCGGTGGAACACAAGCCAAGAGCAGCTAGAAAGAGATTTGGAAGGACACGCATGATGGTTCGGCCTAACGCTTGAGTTTAGCGGCGGCGGAGCCGTCCGCCGCGAACGACTTGTTAGATTTTTTGCCCAGGAAGTAGGCGGCCGGGACAAAGAAAAACACAAGCCAGTGCCCCGAAAAGCCCCGGACCTCATTCGTTTGCAACGCCTGGTATTCAGAAGCCGTGAGTTCGCGGATGAGTTTGCCATGCTCAAGCAGCAAGTATTGCCCGTCTCGGATGGTTGGACTGTCACCTTTTGTGCCTGCCATAAATATGAGGAAATTTACCAAGGCGTAGACAAAAATGAGAAGCCCAATGGCTACTACCCAGCGAGGGAGGGTGGCACTTATTTGCATGAGCGACGGTTGCGCGCCGAAGTCACGTCGCGCGATAAAAACAAAAGGAATAAAGACAACGAATATCGCTACGTGGAGGAGCCAAACGCCGTGGAACCGCGCGGCCACATCCACGCCAAGGAGCGCCGACACATGCACCATCAGGGCGAGGATGAAACCTGTAAGAGCAGTAATTCCAAGCACAAGTCGCATCAATGTGTCCCTACAAATCTAACGCTTGAGTTGAGCGGCGGCGGAGCCGTCCGACTTGAACGAGTAGTTATACGGCAGCTCAACCGTGGACTTGCTCACCCGGGTCCGTAGGTGAAGACAACTCGGCGTCGAGGCCCATGCGAATTCGCTCAAACGCCTGCTGCTCAGATAACTGGGTTGTACGCGCATACGCGCGTGCCGCATGCCTTGCAATGTCTACAAGTAGCAGGCCCCACGCGGCAGGATCTTGCCAAGCAGTTTGGAGAACGCACTCTTGAGATGCGCCCTCTGCTGTCCAAACCCGAAGAATCTCAAACGAGGACCGGCTTTGTGCCAAGGGTGGCGGATCAAGTTCCTTCATGAGATGCGGGGCACTCCCTTTGCCGTATAACGCTGGAGTTAAGCGGCGCGCGGCTTTTCGCGCGTCCGCTTGGACGAGTAAAAAGAGACTTCCTCCCCTTTCGGCCTCGAGGGCCATGATGGTGTTGCGAACAACCGTCAGCAGAAGAGGAAGTCTCCATGAGCACTATAACCATCGGCGTGGATTTGGCGAAGAACGTGTTTTCGACGTGCGCGGTGGACGGCGGCGGGCACATCCTGCGCCGGCTGGACCTGAAGCGGGATGCGTTTGCGCGGTGGCTGGCGCAGCTACCGGCTGGCACCGTGGTGGCGATGGAGGCGTGCAGTGGCGCGCATCACTGGGCACGGCGCTGCCTCGAGTATGGACTGCACCCACGACTGATTGCAGCGCAGTTCGTGACGCCCTTTCGCAAGAACCGCACGGCGAAGAACGACCGCAACGATGCAGAAGCCATCGCCACCGCAGCGCGTCAGGGCAACATGCGCTTTGTCGCGGTGAAGTCGGTCGAGCAGCAGGCCCGGCTTGCGTGCCATCGGGTGCGCGAGGGCTACAAGGCCGAATCGCTGGCGGTCGGCAACCGTATCCGGGGATTGCTCGCCGAGTTCGGGGTGGTGGTGGCGAAGAGCGATGGGGCGCTGCGGCGGTTGCTGGCCGACCTGGAAGCACAGTCGGGCTTGCCAGCCCCGTTCAAAGCACTGCTGCGGGATCTGGCTTCCCACTGGGCAAAGTTGCGCGAGGCCATCGACGCGTGCGATGCACGCATCGACGCCCACGCGCGGCAGGACGAGCAATGTGTACGCCTGCGTGCGATCACCGGAATCGGGCCGATCACCGCCGATGCGGCGGTGGCCACCATCGGCAACGCCGGCGAGTTCAAGAACGGCCGGCAACTGGCCGCCTGGTTGGGCCTGGTGCCTACGCAGCACTCCAGCGGCGGCCGTGCCCGCCTCGGTACGATCAGCTGTCGGGGCGATGGCTACCTGCGCACGCTGCTGATCCAGGGCGCGCGCAGCAGCCTGCAGCGGGCCAAGGCGGTGGCGACGGAACGGGCAACGCCCGAACAGCTGTGGATTCGATCGCTGGACGGCCGATTGCCGTTCGGAAAGGTCATCGTGGCCATCGCCAACAAGCACGCCCGACAGATCTGGGCCATGCTGGCGCACGAGCTGGACTACGATCCGCACGCTTGTCTGCGCCACCCCGTGCACCAGGCCAGGCAGGTCGCCTAGCCACAGGGTTTCGCTTCATCGTCAGCGCGACGCGGTAGCAACGGGTCAGACCCACCCGGAGAGAACCTGACTAACATTCTGGCCGTCTAAACGTGTTTCGTTTGATCCACGAAACACCGACGACCCCGATGAACGAACGAGGTCTCCGGGCGCGGTTTATACCCTGGTCCGCACCAGCTACACAGGTGCAACAAGACCGTCTAAGGAAATGCAGTCTGGCAATCGTTGAACCCGCACCGCACTGGCAAGCAACACGCATCACAGAAGGACAATACCGTGGCCAGCATTAGCCCGAAAGCTCAGGGCAAAAGCCTCATGCGCCCGGGCTTGACGGGAAGTCTCCTAAGGAATTGTTAGAACTCAACGACACGTACATCGCCGACGAGCTCACCTGAAAGTTGCTCTGCAAGAAGGATAGCGTCTTGAAGTGTCTCGTCTGAGCCGTGGGATGCCGTGAGCATGAAGTATGAGTTTGAGCCGTCCCCAACGCACAATTCATCAATGACGTCCTCGATCCTTGATGCATCAACGCCAACAACCCCAACATAACCGACGCGCTCTTGAATCCACTGCGCAACGATCGCATCGAGTTCCGGGCGGTAGCCGTGCAGTGAATGAAGAACAATCTTGCGCGAAGTGGCCATTGAGTTCTAACGCTGGAATTGAGCGGCGGCGGAGCCGTCCGCCTCGAATGAAATGTTAGACGCCATGCTGCGCACGCAACCGGTCATAGCACGCACCGCACAGAAGTTTGATGGCTGCAAACGCCTCGGAACGCTCATTCCAATCCCCGGTAGAACCACCCTCGCGGAGGCGAATCTCCTCACATGCGGAGCACCAAGCATCACCGCGCGGGCCGCCCGACCAAAAGAACCCAACTTTCTCTCCAGTGCTGAGGGCGCCGACGAGATGCTGGCAAACGAAGGTTTCGTCTTGCTCTCCGTGTGTATGGCATTCGACAGTGTTGGTCATGGGGTCTAACGCTTGAGTTAAGCGGCGCGCGGCTTTTCGCGCGGCCGCTTGGACGAGTTGTTAGTGCCCAGCTCCTGCAGTCGAGCCTCAATGGCCTGCCTATCAAGGTAGCGGGAATGAATTGGCCAGCACCGAGAGGCCGAAAAGCGAAACCCGGCGTACGCCCACAGTACGCCAAGAACGGAAAATATTGAGGCGACCACCATAGTTGGAAGCAGCGGCGCTACCGACAATGCCAGCACCGAGAGCACAACCAGCGACAGCCAAACGAGCGCTGGGGCCAGGAAGCCCGCGAATGGACGACTTGGCCCAACCTGGACGCGTCTCAGGACGGCGCGGAGATATTTTTGCTCTTGGGCAGGCGACATGTTCTCGACTTGGACACTAACGCTTGAGTTAAGCGGCGCGCGGTACGCGCGTCCGCTTGGACGAGTGGTTAGGCCTCATGCTGCCGCCAATTGAGGCCCACGGCGCTGTCTAGAAGCGTGTAGATGAGCTGGCATGCTGCGCTCTCCGAAAGGCCAGCTCGGACTTGCTGAAACTCTCCGCGCTCTTTGTACAAAACTTTCCATGCCTCGCCATCGTGCACCAGCGAGTAGGACTCGCTTTGCGGCGCGGGACCGTCCAGCGAGTACAGGCCTGGATGAACGCCTGCTCGTGACAACACAGCTTGGAGTTCCTGACGGTTCACGCGTTGCTCCACCATGAGGTCTAACGCTGGAGTTAAGCGGCGGCGTAGCCGTCCGCCTTGAACGAACTGTTAGCCCTCAACTGGCTGGCGGATGAGAGCACGATACCTTGGATCTTCGCCTTGCAGTATGCGGCCATTGGACTTCTTCGAGGCTATGGTAAGGAGCTGGCGAGCCTCCACAAGATTTCCCTGCTCGTATACAACCTTTGCAATAAGGAACTCCGCCTCACCCAAATCGTGACGCTGCTCGCGAAAGGCGAGGCCGCGCTCCGCCCAAGCATGTGCCTCATCCAGACGCGCGAGTCGAAGCAAAATGGCCACAGCGTACTCAACGACTATGTACGCATTTGAGACGTTGGCTTTGTCGGTAGGCAAGTCGTTCCAGAGGACTGTCACCTCAGCGAACGCCTGCTCGTATTGGCCACCCGAGTACAGTGCGCCAACCGACTGCAAAGATTGCATAACATCGAGCGAAGAATTTTCCATTGAGGGCTAACGCTGGAGTTAAGCGGCGCGCGGTACGCGCGTCCGCTTGGACGAGTGGTTAGGCGCGCTCCCAACGGAAGCGAGCCTTTTGACCGGAAATACGCTTTGCGGCCTCCAGCAGGATAGCCAAGTCTTCTGCGGGTTTCTCGTAAGGATTGCCAATAGTGCCGCACTTGTCGCTGGCAACCGCAGCAAGCTGCCGCATGTCGTGAAGACGATCGAGGAAGTCCTGCAGCCCTGAAGACTCGGGCGCGACCTTGTCACCCACTCGCGCCGTGCGCTCCGGGTACTGTGCTTCGAGTGCCTTCCAAAGCTCGAAAGAGTCCATGTGCGCACCTAACGCTGGAGTTGAGCGGCGGCGGAGCCGTCCGCCTCGAACGAGATGTTAGGCCTCACTAGCGCCACCCACTTTTTGATACAGCCGGCGCTTGCGCTTGAGAGGCCGTGCTTGCTCCTCAAGAAACTCTACTATGCCCAAGCAAATTGCCTTGTCGAGTATTGGCCTGTCTGGCGCGGAATAGTGTCTGGAAGCGAGTACACCAATTGCTGCTATTGCTTGCTGATCTAGCTGCAGAAGCTTATCCGCTGCATTTTCCTCTCCGTAAGCCACCAATTCCCTGATCAGGTCACGTGGATTGAAATTGACCGTGGAACGCGCGCCAGCGAGGACTTTTTCGGGATCGAGCATAGTTGTTCCGATGAGGCCTAACGCAGAGTTAAGCGGCGCGCGTTTTTTGCGCGTCCGCTTGGACGCCGTGTTAGACGGCGGTGCCCACACGAGACACAAGGCTGACCGAAGCCGAGACGCCCGACGCTTGAGCCCACCGACCGCCAGACGCTTGAAACAGCGGGTGCGTACAACGAAGCCGTGACACCGGCGCTGCTGCAAGCCGAGTGCGTAACGATTGCGCCGATGCAGGCCGAAGCTGCTTTGATGTTGATGCGTGCGATGGGCTGCATGTTGCGACGAACCACCCCTGAAATCAAAAGTGCGACACCGACGGCTAACGCTGGAGTTAAGCGGCGCCGGCACGGCGTCCGCTTGGACGACTGGTTAGACGACCACCCTAGTCGCGTACCCAGACACCGGAGTCGTACATGAGTCGCATTGTGTAATTCACTTGCAAGGTCTGATTGGCCTCGCATTGTATTACCGTGGTGCGTTCCGGTGATCCTGGGGCAGTTACGAATATGGACGACTTTCCTCGAAGGGGGTCGACAAGAGCGTATTGATACCCATCGTTCGCAAATTCGATCGACGCATCGCCATTCACAAACGAGGTGTACTTGAACAAACCCAGCGGTGGCTTCTTCAGGGACGGGAACGTAAATGTGAGCTTGCCGCCGTTGGAAGCCCGGTACTGCATGTAGCCGGACGTACGAGCCACCACACGTGACGAGCAGAGCGAGAATACTCTTTTATGGTCTTTGCAACTCCACAATGTGATCTCATCCTTAGTACAGAGAGGGCTCCGAATGTACTCGTTACGGTACTGATCCCATCTTGCATTTGTGATTGACGAAACTGGCGTTCCTCCTTGTGCAGGAGTGATCGTAGTAGCTAAGGCTACAAGTAGCGGCAACAATGGCTTAGTCATACATTTCGTGGTGTCTAACGCTGGAGTTAAGCGGCGCGCGGTACGCGCGTCCGCCTTGAACGAGTAAAAAGAGACTTCCTCCCCTTACGGCCTCGAGGGCCATGATGGTGTTGCGAACAACCGTCAGCAGAAGAGGAAGTCTCCATGAGCACTATAACCATCGGCGTGGATTTGGCGAAGAACGTGTTTTCGACGTGCGCGGTGGACGGCGGCGGGCACATCCTGCGCCGGCTGGACCTGAAGCGGGATGCGTTTGCGCGGTGGCTGGCGCAGCTACCGGCTGGCACCGTGGTGGCGATGGAGGCGTGCAGTGGCGCGCATCACTGGGCACGGCGCTGCCTCGAGTATGGACTGCACCCACGACTGATTGCAGCGCAGTTCGTGACGCCCTTTCGCAAGAACCGCACGGCGAAGAACGACCGCAACGATGCAGAAGCCATCGCCACCGCAGCGCGTCAGGGCAACATGCGCTTTGTCGCGGTGAAGTCGGTCGAGCAGCAGGCCCGGCTTGCGTGCCATCGGGTGCGCGAGGGCTACAAGGCCGAATCGCTGGCGGTCGGCAACCGTATCCGGGGATTGCTCGCCGAGTTCGGGGTGGTGGTGGCGAAGAGCGATGGGGCGCTGCGGCGGTTGCTGGCCGACCTGGAAGCACAGTCGGGCTTGCCAGCCCCGTTCAAAGCACTGCTGCGGGATCTGGCTTCCCACTGGGCAAAGTTGCGCGAGGCCATCGACGCGTGCGATGCACGCATCGACGCCCACGCGCGGCAGGACGAGCAATGTGTACGCCTGCGTGCGATCACCGGAATCGGGCCGATCACCGCCGATGCGGCGGTGGCCACCATCGGCAACGCCGGCGAGTTCAAGAACGGCCGGCAACTGGCCGCCTGGTTGGGCCTGGTGCCTACGCAGCACTCCAGCGGCGGCCGTGCCCGCCTCGGTACGATCAGCTGTCGGGGCGATGGCTACCTGCGCACGCTGCTGATCCAGGGCGCGCGCAGCAGCCTGCAGCGGGCCAAGGCGGTGGCGACGGAACGGGCAACGCCCGAACAGCTGTGGATTCGATCGCTGGACGGCCGATTGCCGTTCGGAAAGGTCATCGTGGCCATCGCCAACAAGCACGCCCGACAGATCTGGGCCATGCTGGCGCACGAGCTGGACTACGATCCGCACGCTTGTCTGCGCCACCCCGATGCACCAGGCCAGGCAGGTCGCCTAGCCACAGGGTTTCGCTTCATCGTCAGCGCGACGCGGTAGCAACGGGTCAGACCCACCCGGAGAGAACCTGACTAACATTCTGGCCGTCTAAACGTGTTTCGTTTGATCCACGAAACACCGACGACCCCGATGAACGAACGAGGTCTCCGGGCGCGGTTTATACCCTGGTCCGCACCAGCTACATCAGGTGCAACAAGACCGTCTAAGGAAATGCAGTCTGGCAATCGTTGAACCCGCACCGCACTGGCAAGCAACACGCATCACAGAAGGACAACACCGTGGCCAGCATTAGCCCGAAAGCTCAGGGCAAAAGCCTCATGCGCCCGGGCTTGACGGGAAGTCTCCTAAGGAGTTGTTAGGTGCGGCGATGGATGCCCAGGCGCACCTTTGCTGCGTACGGAAGGTACCTTTGTTGCAGCTCGTACTGGACTGCTGAGATTGTGCTTGGCAGCTCTTCTGGCTGCCACCCTTCAAGCTCACGCACGGCGATGAAGCCCATGGTGAGCTCTTCGAGGCGGTCGGGTGGCTCAGTGCCAGAAAGCACGGCCTGACAGTACTGAAGCTGGCGCAGAACCGAAGCACGCCAAGACAGCTCCTGCGGGAGCGCCTCAACCTGCTTTGCTGCCCACTCGATTTGCTGCGCAGTGTCCATTGCACCTAACGCTGGAGTTAAGCGGCGGCGGTACGCCGTCCGCTTGGACGAGTGGTTAGGTGCGACCATGGATGCCCAGGCGCACCTTTGCTGCGTAAGGAAGATACCTTTGCTGAAGCTCGTACTGGACTGCTGAGATTGTGCTCGGCAGCTCTTCTGGCTGCCACCCTTCGAGTTCACGCACGGCGATGAAGCCCATGGTGAGCTCTTCGAGGCGCTCGGGTGGCTCAGTGCCAGAAAGAACCGCCTGACAGTACAGAAGCTGGCGTAGGACTGAGACACGCCAAGACAGCTCGTGCGGAAGCGCCTCAACCTGCTTTGCTGCCCATTCGATTTGCTGCGCAGTGTCCATTGCACCTAACGCTGGAGTTAAGCGGCGCGCGGTACGCGCGTCCGCCTTGAACGAGTGGTTAGGTTGCTGCCACGGACGTTGCGACAAGGCGAACCTCTCCTGGCCATGCCTGGTCCGCCAAGTAGACAACCCATTGTTTTCCGTTGGACGAGTCGCGGAACAGGGAGTTGTGCCAAGTTGATGCTGCGTCCCAGTTGGGCAACTGCTCAATTGCGCCGAGTTCGGCCTGCGCCAAGGACCACCGGTAGATATCTAGGACTTCTTGCCGTTGCTTTGTATTGCGAGCTTCCATGACGGTCCTCGGCGACCTAACGCTTGAGTTAAGCGGCGCGCGGCTTTTTCGCGCGTCCGCTTGGACGATTGGTTAGGCATCTGACTCGTTGCAGAGCCTGGCCACCGATTGTGAGTGGACAAACACAGCGACAGCAAGGACCAAGCCTAAGACCGCAAGCACGATGCCAGCGCAAACGGAGAGCTGCAAGACCATGGCCACAACTGCGACGAACAATGAGATGTAGCCAAAAATTGAAATAGCCGCGGAAAGAAATATGTTTATGTACTTGTAAGTGCGCTCGCCATGAACGAGGTACGCGCTGACGTACTGGGCACCAAACAGCCAGATAAGTAACGAAGCAATGGACGACCAGAGCGCCACCGCGCTATACGGCGGCTGACCTTTGGTCTGCACAAGCAGAATTATTAGCGCGGCAGAAAAGCCTGCCACTGACAGTGCAGTGGTGCGCATAAGCTCCAACTCACCTTTGCCCAGATGGCTTTTAAGATGGCTGATGGGATCCTTGAATCTCATGAAGATGCCTAACGCTTGAGTTAAGCGGCGGCGTAGCCGTCCGCCTTGAACGAATTGTTAGAGCGCTCAGTGAGGAAACGCCCAGAGACAATCGCGGACCGCGTCTGCGTCGCCAGATTGAATGAGATCTACCGGCCTTGCACCATCTAGTGACGGAATACTTCTGTGCAGCCACGGAATGCTATCACTGCGAAGATGGTAGAAGACAGGCCACGCGATGTCGGGATGGCCGCCACACTCTTGAATGAGTTGGTCTTGGAAATCGCACAGCCCGAAGCTCTGCTTGCAGGTGTTAGCGAATTTCAACCAGCCGGATATTTCCATGAGCGCTCTAACGCTTGAGTTAAGCGGCGCGCGGTACGCGCGTCCGCTTGGACGAGATGTTAGCCGACACGGCCGAACTCGGCTGAGAGCGGAGACCACTGCACCCAGCTAGGGAAGGCCTGGCCAGCGAGGAAGGCGGCGAAAAGCTCCTTGACCTGCTTGGCAAGGAACCACTCGTTGCTTGCGAGTGCCACGGTGCCAGCGCTGAAAGACAGGGTTGTGCCGTCGGGGAATGGAACGACAGGAGTTGCTTGAGAGCCGCGGTGATGCTGCCCAGCAGCGTTGCGCCACTCGATGAGGAACAGCCCGGGACCGCCCGCGACCTGAACGTACGCGCCCGCCTCGGAGCTAAGAGCACAATAGGAAGACTTCGTGAGCGAGAGCGCGTGCTCTACTTGAGCCACCGTGGGCGACTCGATCGACTTGCAGTCTTCTCGGGTGAATACCATGGCTGCCCTGCCGGCTAACGCTGGAGTTAAGCGGCGCGCGGCTTTTCGCGCGTCCGCTTGGACGAGTGGTTAGATGACGTCACGGGGACGGGCGAGTGCGGGCCTCGCGTATTTGAGCATGTAGTAGCCCCCAACAAGCGTGGCGGACTGTAGAACAGCGTGCCCCAGTGAGTGGAGGTAGGCAAAACCGCCTAGAAGCACCGCTAGCCACATAAGGGCGCCAGAGATCATGAGGACCAACGCCCAAAGCTGCACAGCAATATATGCCCAAGGTTTGGCGAAATAAATAGACCCAAACACTATTAATTGGATTAAAAGCGGGAGTAGTGCTGAGAGATGACCCGCCAGTAGCGCGGCGACGTTGACGAAGAGAAGTACGCCTAGCAACGAGTAAACCGCGGGGACGAAGTGCTTGAGAATCTTGGGTGACACGTTGCTACCCCGCAATCTAACGCTTGAGTTAAGCGGCGGCGAAGCCGTCCGCCTTGAACGAGTAGTTAGGCCTAGTCGAGAGAAATAGAAATAGTAATTTTGCTCTCACGCTTGCCTGCGAATTCTTGCTTGAGCAGCTGGTTGACATATTGGACTATAACGGGACGGCCCAGAACAAATACATGCTTTGCTTGCTTTGGCTCCAGCACGCAAAGCCAGTGTGTCTTGTGGCCGTCTGATTGTTGTACCTCGAATTCCGCGGGGCCATCGCCCCATTGGCCCGGCCAGAAGCCGGATACGACACCTTGCGAGAGAATGACTGGCAGGGAGCCGGACTCAATGTGCGCCCACCACTCGTTTGAGCCAACGAGGCCATGTGTAACTTGGAGACCCGCAGGCTCGTCCGATAGCGACCCACGCTGCATCTGTGCAATGGCATCCGTGTCGTTTCGTAGCGTGTAGATAACTTCCATATGGCCTAACGCTTGAGTTAAGCGGCGCGCGGTAGGCGCGTCCGCTTGGACGAGTGGTTAGCTGCCTCCAAGCTTCGCCAGTAAACGACGGAAAGCTCGTACAGCCCTGTTGTGGTTTGCAATTGTGTAGTCGGTTGATGACCACTCAATGTTATCTAGCTGAAACAGATGCATGTTGTTGCGAAGCCCCCAGAGCCAGTCGACGTCTAGCTTGAGCTCTTCGTCGATCTCGCCAGCCTCGAGAAGGTACTGGGTCCGCTTACAAAAATTGCCACCACACTTACCGTGCAAGTAGTTCTTCGTGATGCTCTCAACAATCGTTCCAAGCAGGAACATTTGAAGTTTGATTACCATTTCCTTTGCCATGCCGGAAAGGTCTGTGCGGTTCAAGATCCAGTGTTGGACGTCCGCGAGTTGGAGGGTGTATGCGATGTTGCTTCGGAGCGTTCGGTTGGATAGGAAGCCTACACGCTGCCTCGCCTCCGATGCTGTCCTCAGATATCCCCGCGGAAAGCGAAGCTTGGCGGGCTTGGAGAAATCTCGCCCAACATAGTCCTGGATCTGCTGGACTAAGGCGCTGGCTTCGTCGATCGCCTTGCTAAGCTCTTCGTCGGAGGAAATGGTCATTAGTAAGCTAACGCTTGAGGTCAGTGGCGGCGAAGCCGTCCGCTGGAGTGAACAGTTAGGCCCCAGGATACCGCGAGCGCGGCTCCTGCCAAAACTACGCCATTCAGGCCAAACAAGATTAGTGGAGAATACCAGGGCCCATGAAAGATTGAGCCGAGAAGTGCGCGTGGCAACAGGTTCATAGGAAACATAAAGATCTTGGCGGGAATCTCAAGGAGCGGCATCGGCTTGCATGGGGACGATGCGTCCATGCAAGCGAGCGCCCTACCCATGAGCAAGGCGGGTAGCCAAAAGCCGGCAAGGAATGCGACCGTTGGCATTACGGCTAGCTTGATGATTGGCTTCATGGGGCCTAACGCTGGAGTTAAGCGGCGGCGAAGCCGTCCGCCTTGAACGAGATGTTAGACGGCAACCTACGACCTCACCGCCCACAGCACGGAAAATAGCACGGTAAATAGTGACAGGTTGGCCACAAAGCGTAAGGCAATGCGGTAAGTGAATGGCGCACGCCAAGTCTGATAGCAGCCATACAAGCTAACGATGGCGACAAGGACGCTGGCTAGCAACATGGGCCAACTGTAGCCAACCTGCAGCACCAAGAAAAAAGCTGCGACCGGACTGATGATTGATACGATGGCGACTAAAATGCCTTGGAGCGTGGTGTAGGGCCGTGGTGCCATTGCCGCCTAACGCTAACGTAACGGGTTGGTTTGGAGCGCCAGCGGAAAACCAATCCCGTTGACGTACTTGTTAGGTGCTTGCTCAAGATGTAGCACAGAACGCCTCCCATACTTCATCGATGATCTTTTGGAGTTCGTTCATATTACGCGCCGTCACTACAGGGTTAGGAAGGTGATAATCATAAAATCCACGATTGTAACCGGATCTAGATTTCAGCTCCGCGACGACCCTGTTGCACTCTAATGCCGATGATTCATCTAGGGCTATCCAAAAACCTACCGTACTGTGGTCAATATCACCGAAATTGTATATTTTCGGGCTGGTGGAATTACCCAACACAGCGAGCATGTAACGTGGCGATATCCCAGGCTTGCTAAGCCCCTTTAGCTTCTTGAGGTTCGGGAAGGTCTCCTCCGACAGACCGAGAATGACAACATTCAATGGGAGCGGCATGCTACATGGAATTTCCACCTAACGCTAAGTAGATTTCATATTGAGGTGTAATCCTGCCATCTATCCCGGCCTCGGCGCACTTTGCGCTGGAGGTCGGACTACATGGATCAAGGGTTTACGCCGATTGTTGCAGCCTAACCCCGCCACCTAATCTCGCAGCGTCGACATGCTGCGGGAAACTGAATGTCATCCTTTCATGAGGTTGCGGGTAACACAAGCGGTGAGCGCGGACGTCCGGTGAAGCTGCTGGACCAATTGCGCGACCGGATGCGCCGGTTGGGCATGGCCAAGCGCAGCGAAGAAGCCTATGTGGGTTGGGTGCGTCGGTTCATTCTGAGCAACGCCAAGCGGCATCCTGCACAGATGGGGGCGCCAGAGATTGAGCGTTTCCTGACCACGCTGGCAGTGCATGGGAATGTTGCGGCTTCCACACAGAATCAGGCGTTGTCGGCGTTGCTGTTCCTTTACCGGCAAGTGCTCGGCGTAGAGCTTCCATGGCTGGACGGCATCGAGCGAGCCAAGAAGCCGCAGCGTCTTCCCACGGTCTTGACCCGATCGGAGGTCGCCAGCTTGTTGGGCGAGTTGACTGGCACGCACTGGCTGATGGGCAGCCTGCTCTACGGCACCGGCATGCGGCTGATGGAATGCGTGCGCCTGCGTGTGAAGGACGTCGACTTCGAGCGCTGCGAAATCCTCGTTCGCCAGGGCAAGGGTGGCAAAGATCGACGCACCATGCTTCCGCAGAGTTTGGCCGAACCGCTGAGGGCGCAATTGGCGGAGGCGCAGCGGATTCACGAGCGCGACCTGTCCGTGGGGTTTGGCCGCGTGTGGCTGCCCGACGCATTGGCACGCAAGTTTCCAGGCGCGTCGGTTGAATGGGGATGGCAATATGTCTTTCCGGCGACCACGCGCAGCATCGACCGGCGCGACGGCACGGAACGCCGCCATCACCTGGACGAGTCTTCACTCCAACGTGCGATCAGGGCCGCGCGTCTGAGGGCGGGTATCGCCAAGCACGCCACCTGCCATACCCTGCGCCATTCGTTTGCTACCCATCTGCTGGAGGCAGGGCAGGACATTCGCACCATCCAGGAACTGCTGGGCCACAAGGACGTCGCCACGACCCAGATCTACACCCACGTGCTGAACCGTGGCGGGCAGGGCGTGCTGAGCCCCTTGGATCGCTGAGGACTCAACCCGGTCGGCGTGCCCCCAGCAGCACCAGCACTTCCTGCGCGCTGCGGATGCGTTCGGTGGCGCCGGGCAGGTCCAGGGTGATCTTCAGCTTGTCCTGGCCGTCGAGTTTGTACACGCGCGGCAGGCTCTGGATCAGCTTGATGATCGCCATCGGGTCCACCTCCGGCTTCTCGCGGAACACGATGCGGCCGCCGTTGGGGCCGAAGTCGAGCTTGCGGATGCCCAGCGGGGTGGCCATCAGCTTCAGGCTGGCGATGGCGAACAGCTGCTTGGTGGGTTCGGGCAGCAGGCCGAAGCGGTCGATCATTTCCACCTGCAGGTCGCGCAGGTGGTCCTCGTCGCGGGCGCTGGCGATGCGCTTGTACAGGGTCAGGCGGGTGTGCACGTCGGGCAGGTAGTCGTCCGGGATCAGCGCCGGCAGGTGCAGCTCCACCTCGGTCTCGTGCTCCGAGGACAGGTCGAAGTCGGGCACCTTGCCGCTCTTGAGTGCGCGCACGGCGCGGTCCAGCAGCTCGGTGTACAGGCCGAAGCCGATCTCCTGGATCTGGCCGGACTGTTCGTCGCCGAGCAGCTCGCCGGCGCCGCGGATCTCCAGGTCGTGGGTGGCCAGGGTGAAGCCGGCGCCCAGTTCCTCCAGCGAGGCCAGCGCTTCCAGACGCTTCTCCGCATCGCCGGTGAGCGCCTTGCGGTCGGGCACCACCAGGTAGGCGTAGGCGCGGTGGTGCGAGCGGCCGACACGGCCGCGCAGCTGGTGCAGCTGGGCCAGGCCGAAGCGGTCGGCGCGGTTGATCACGATGGTGTTGGCGGTGGGAATATCAATGCCCGTTTCAATGATCGTGGTGCACACCAGCACGTTGAAGCGCTGGCGATGGAAGTCGGCCATCACCTGTTCCAGCTCGCGCTCGGGCATCTGGCCGTGGGCAATGCCGATGCGCGCCTCGGGAATCAGCTCGCCCAGCTCGCGCGCGGTGCGCTCGATGCTGTTTACCTCGTTGTGCAGGAAGTACACCTGGCCGCCGCGCGACAGCTCGCGCTGGAACGCCTCGCGGATGGTCGCCGGGTCCCACACCGAGATGAACGTGCGCACCGCCATGCGGTGCGCCGGCGGGGTGGTGATCAGCGACAGGTCACGCAGGCCGGCCATGGCCATGTTGAGCGTACGCGGGATCGGCGTGGCGGTCATGGTCAGCAGGTCGACCTCGGCGCGCAGCTTCTTCAGCTGCTCCTTCTGGCGCACGCCGAAGCGTTGTTCCTCGTCGACGATGACCAGCCCCAGGTTCTTGAACTTGATGTCCGGCTGCAGCAGCTTGTGGGTGCCCACGATCACGTCGATCTGGCCGTCGGCCAGGCGCTTGAGCGCGTCGTTGACCTCCCTGGTGGACTTGAAGCGCGACAGCACGTCCACCCGCACCGGCCAGTCGGCGAAGCGGTCGGCGAAGTTGCGGTAGTGCTGCTGCGCCAGCAGGGTGGTGGGCACCAGCACCGCCACCTGGCGGCCGGCAGTGGCGGCGGCGAACGCGGCGCGCAGCGCCACCTCGGTCTTGCCGAAACCGACGTCGCCGCAGATCACCCGGTCCATCGCGCGTGGCGCGGCCAGGTCCTTCAACACGGCGCCGATCGCCTGCTCCTGGTCGGGCGTTTCCTCGAACGGGAAGCTGGCGCCGAACTCGTCCACCAGCGGGCGGTCGATCGCCAGCGACTGGCCGCCGCGGGCCTCGCGCTGGGCGTAGATCGCCAGCAGTTCGGCGGCCACGTCGCGCACCTTTTCGGCGGCCTTCTTGCGGGCACGCTCCCAGGCGTCGCCGCCGAGCGAGTGCAGTGGGGCCAGTTCCGGCGCGGTGCCGGAATAGCGGCTGACCAGACCGAGCTGGCCGACCGGCACGTAGAGCTTGTCGCCCTTGGCGTACTCGATGATCAGGAACTCGCCCTGCATGCCGCCCAGTTCCATCGACTCCAGGCCCTGGTAGCGGCCCACGCCGTGGTCCACGTGCACGATCGGCGAGCCGATCGACAGCTCGGTGAGGTCGCGGATGATCGCGTCCGGGTCGCGCGTCGCGCCGCGGCGGCGCTTGCGGTCGGTGCGCACGCGCTCGCCGAACAGTTCGCGCTCGGTGAGCACGGTCAGCGCCGGCTTGGTCAGCGCGAAGCCCTGTTCCAGCGAGGCCACGGTGATGGCGAACTTCGGGCCGGCCGGCCCTGCTTCCTCCCCTGCTTGCAGGGGAGGGCTGGGGAGGGGTGGAGCCTTGCCGCCAGCCCCCACCCCCTCCCGGCCTCCCCCTGCAGGCAGGGGGAGGAGAAAGGCTGGCCAGCTTTCCACCTGCTGCGGCTTCAAGCCAGCGCCGGCCAGCATCTCCAGCAGTGTCTCGCGGCGGCCGGCCGAATCGGCCGCGATCAGCACCCGCCCCGGGTAGCTGGACAGAAAGCGGCGCAGCCCGGCACCCGGTTCTTCGCCCTTGCGCGACAGCGGCAGTTCCGGTGCCGGCTGCGTGCCTACCGCCACGGCGTGGTCGTGGCCCGGCTCGACCACCTCTACCCGCAACCGGCGGTTCAACTGCTCGCGCAGTTGTTCCGGCGACAGGTACAGCTCGGCCGGCGGAAGCACCGGCCGCTCGATGTCATGGGCGCGCTGGTCGTAGCGGTGCTCGGTCTGCTGCCAGAACTGCTCGGACGCCTCGCCGGCGCCTTCGCCGAGCAGGAACAGTGCATCGTCGGCCAGGTAGTCGAACAGCGTGGCGGTGTGCTCGAAGAACAATGGCAGGTAGTACTCGATGCCGCCGGGGGTGACGCCTTCCTTGATGTCCTGGTACAGCGGGCAGCGGCGGATGTCGATCGGGAAGCGCTCGCGCAGGGCGGTGCGGAAATCCTTCGCCGCCGCGTCGGTCAGCGGAAACTCGCGCGCCGGCAGCAGCTCGACCTTGTCCACCTGTTGCTGCGAGCGCTGGCTCTCCGGATCGAAACTGCGGATGGTTTCGATCTCGTCGTCGAACAGCTCGATCCGGTAGGGCTCGGCCGTGCCCATCGGGAAGATGTCGATCAACGCGCCGCGCACGGCGAAGTCGCCCGGCTCGGCCACCTGGTGCACGTTGCGGTAGCCGGCCGACTCCAGCCGGCGCTGCTCCGCGGCCAGGTCCAGCTTCTGCCCGCGCGCCAACATCAGACCCGAGCCGGTGATGTGCGAACGCGGTGCGATCCGCTGCATCAGCGTGGCCACCGGCACCACCAGCACGCCGCGCTTGACCGACGGCAGCTGGAAAAGCGTGGCGATGCGCTGGGAGATGATCTCCGGGTGCGGGCTGAACACGTCGTAGGGCAGGGTTTCCCAGTCCGGGAAGTGCAGCACCGGCAGGCCGCTGGCGAAAATCCGCAGCTCGTCCTCCAGTGCCGACGCGCGCTGCGTGTCGCGCGCCACCGCCACGACCACGCCGTCGTGCGCACGTGCCGACTCGGCGATCAGCAGCGCACGGGAAGAGCCATGCGGTGGCAGCCAGAAGCGGCGCTGCTTGGGGGTGGTGGGCAGGGGCGGGTGGGGAATCGGATTGGGCATGGACACGCTTGTTCGTGGGGCCGTAGACGGGGGCGCGGTCGCGACGCCCGCTCAACTGGCTGCAAAGCGGACAAGTGTACTGCGGCGGCGGTCATGGCCGGGTGCGCGGCAAGGCACGCGCAGTCCGCCCCTCACGCCGCAGCCGGTGCAGCAGCGACGCAGCCGCAGGCCCGCTCGGGCCGCGGTCATTGTGGGAGCGACTTCAGTCTGCCCTCATTGTGGGAGCGACTTCAGTCGCGATGGCCGCGACAGCGGCCGGTTCGTGGCAGCAGAGCGGCCCGGCCCAGCGCACTGCGTGCGCATCGCGACTGAAGTCGCTCCTACAGGGCTGAGGCAGGTGGCAGGGCCGGGGCGGGTGGGCCGATTCCCAGGGCGAGCGCGACGCAGCCGCTGGCCCTGTTCGGGCTGCCATCATTGTGGGAGCGACTTCAGTCGCGATGGCCGCGACAGCGGCCGGTTCGTGCCAGCAGAGCGCCTGGCCCCAGCGCACTGCGTGCGCATCGCGACTGAAGTCGCTCCTACAGGGCCGGGGCAGGTGGCAGGGCCGGGGCGGGTGGCCGATTCCCAGGGCGAGCGTGACGCAGCCGCTGGCCCTGTTCGGGCTGCCATCATTGTGGGAGCGACTTCAGTCGCGATGGCCGCGACAGCGGCCGGTTCGTGCCAGCAGAGCGCCTGGCCCAGCGCACTGCGTGCGCATCGCGACTGAAGTCGCTCCTACAGGGCCGGGGCAGGTGGCAGGGCCGGGGCGGGTGGGCCGATTCCCAGGGCGAGCGTGACGCAGCCGCTGGCCCTGTTCGGGCTCGCCATCATTGTGGGAGCGACTTCAGTCGCGATGGCCGCGACAGCGGCCGGTTCGTGTCAGCAGAGCGCCTGGCCCCAGCGCACTGCGTGCGCATCGCGACTGAAGTCGCTCCTACAGGGCCGGGGCAGGTGGCAGGGCCGGGGCGGGTGGGCCGATTCCCAGGGCGAGCGTGACGCAGCCGCTGGCCCTGTTCGGGCTGCCGTCATTGTGGGAGCGACTTCAGTCGCGATGGCCGCGACAGCGGCCGGCTGCGTGCCAGCAGAGCGGCCGGGCCCAGCGCACTGCGTGCGCATCGCGACTGAAGTCGCTCCTACAGGGCCGGGGCAGGTGGCAGGGCCGGGGCGGGTGGGCAGATTCCCAGGGCGAGCGCGACGCAGCCGCTGGCCCTGTTCGGGCTGCCGTCATTGTGGGAGCGACTTCAGTCGCGATGGCCGCGGCAGCGGCCGGTTCGTGCCAGCAGAGCGCCTGGCCCAGCGCACTGCGTGCGCATCGCGACTGAAGTCGCTCCTACAGGGCCGGGGCAGGTGGCAGGGCCGGGGCGGGTGGGCAGATTCCCAGGGCGAGCGTGACGCAGCCGCTGGCCCTGTTCGGGCTGCCGTCATTGTGGGAGCGACTTCAGTCGCGATGGCCGCGACAGCGGCCGGTTGCGTGCCAGCAGAGCGCCCCGGCCCCAGCGCACTGCGTGCGCATCGCGACTGAAGTCGCTCCTACAGGGACGAGGCAGGTGGGCGGATGTCCCGGGGGCCGAGGCAGGTGGCAGACTCCCCATGGCCCGCGGCTGGTCCGCGCGAGACTGTGGCGGCACAGCCGCGCGAGGCTGGCTTCAGAGCGCGAGGGTGATCTGTGCCACGCCCGGCTCGTCCGGCACCATGTGCTGGCGAAAACCCAGCTCGCGGCACAGGGCCAGCATTGGGCGGTTCTCCAGCAGCACGTAGCCCCATAGTTCGTCCAGCCCGCGACGGCGGCACTCGTCGACCAGCTGCTGCATCAGCAGCGCGCCCAGGCCGACACGGCTCCAGGCTTGTTCGACCAGCACCGAGAACTCCGCGCTGTGGGTGACCTCGTCCACGAAGATGCGGCCGACGCCGCGCAACTCGGCGGGGCTTACCGTCTCGTCGATCAGCACGAAGGCGCTCTCGCTGGCCGGATCGATCCGGCACAGGCGCTGGGCCATCGGCTGGGGCAGTTGCGACATCGAGTGCATGAAGCGGCGGCGGATGTCGTCGGGCGAGAGGCGGGTGAAGCAGCGTTGCAACGCGGCCTCGTCGCCCGGTTCGATCGGGCGCAGGTGCAGCACCCGGCCGTCATGCGTGGTGACCTTGTCGCCGCGGGTCGAGGGCGAGCGGCGCGGCTTGGCGAAGCGCTCGCGACTGGGGGGCGGCAAGCTGGCGTGGCGGGTGGGGGCGGGGAAGTCGATGGTCGGCGTCATGGGGTCCATACGTTAGCGTATTGTGTGCACCGCAACAATCCGCAGACGTGACACGGCGCAGCGGTCTTATGCCGCAGACGGCGGGTATGGAAAGTGACGGGGGCGTCGCCACGGACGCGATATGCGGCGCCGCGGCAGGACGGTGGCGAGGGCCGGTCGCCGCGCGGGGAGCTCGCTTCAGTCGGTGAAGTCGGGCTCGAAGAAGCTCCAGCGGATGTCGGTGAACCGCGCTTTCATCGCCGCTTCCACCGCGTTGATGGCTACGATCAGGTCGTGGCTGCTGGGCGGTGGGCGCCATCTGCGCCTTGACCGACACCATCACGTCGGGCCCCATCTGCAGGGTGATCAGGTTGAGTACCTGGTCCACTTCGTCGCGTTGCTGCAGGAACGCCAGCAGTTCCGCGCGGCGGCGCGGCTCCATGCCCTGGCCGATCAGCAGCGCCTTGACCTCGATCGCCAGCAGCACCGCCACCACGATCAGCAGCACGCCGATGGCCACGGTGCCGATGCGCGTCGTAGGCCAGGTTGCCGGTGAGCTGGGTCGCGCCCACTGCCAGCGCGGCCAGCGACAGGCCGACCAGTGCGGCGAGGTCCTCGCCGAAGATCACCAGCAGCTCGCTGGAGCGGGTTTCCCGGAACCAGGTCCACAGCGGCTGGCCTTCGCGTGCCTTGTTGACCTCCTGCATGCAACCACGCATGGAGATGCCCTCGGCCACGATGCCGAACACCAGCACGCCCAGTGCCAGCCACGGCCACTTGAGCGGCTCCGGGTGGCTCAGCTTGTGGATACCCTCGTACAGCGAAAACATGCCGCCGACGGTGAACAGCAGGATCGCCACCAGGAACGACCAGAAGTACAGGGCGCGGCCCCAGCCCAGCGGAAACTCGTCCGACGGCGGGCGGCGCGACTGGCGCATGCCCAGCAGCAGCATGCCCTGGTTGCCGCAGTCGGCCAGCGAGTGCACCGCCTCGGCCAGCATCGCGCCGGACCCGGTCAGCAGGGCGGCCACCAGCTTGGCCAGAAAGATCGCGAAATTGGCGCCGAGCGCGAGAAAGATCGCCTTCAGCGAGTTGGCGTGACCGGACATGGAACGCTCCCTTGAGAGCGCCGGATTGTAGATGAGCCGACCGCGCTCTGCCGAGACGAGCGCGCGGTGGCTACTTCGCCTCAGACGCCCGTGTGACGGAATACGGAGTGCCTGCCAATGCCTGGCAGGACCGGGCCGCCAGCTACGCCTGAGCGAACGCTGTGGTGGGAGCGGCTCATGCGCACGCAGTGCGCCCGGGCAGCCGCATACCGCATTCGCCGCGGGCCGTGGCTGTCGCGGCTGAAGCCGCTCCTACAGGCGCCTGGTGGGTCGCAGCGGCGCTCGCGGGACCGATCGTGAGCAGCGGGGCATGGCTGACAAACGGACCCCGCACGGCGGAAGAACGCGATAGCGGCAAGCCCGTCAGTGAACGAGGCATCGAAGCGCGCAGGAGGCAACCGCTGGTGGGCTGAAGCCCAACCTGCCGGGCTGGCTCGAATCCTGGCCGAGCAGGGGCATTCGGCACGCGCTGGAGGGGGTCGATGGCGCGACCTCCGGCAGGGTCGGCGTAGGGTGGGCTTCAGCCCGCACCAACCGAGCAGGGGCATTCGGCACGCTGGAGGGGTCGATGGCGCGACCTCCGGCAGGGTCGGCGTAGGGTGGGCTTCAGCCCACCAAGGCCAACAGCGCGGCAACGCACAGGAGCACCGGGACTCTTGTCCGTCGTGCCGGCGAAGGCCGCAATCCAGCGCGTTTACCGCCAGCTGATCGCCCGGGCTGGCCCAGGCGGGGTTCATCGTGAACCGACCAGACCTTTCCGCCCCGGATGAACAACTTACTGAGAGATCACACCTGGGGATGGCCTGACCAACCAGGCGCAGGCGTCACCGGTTCTGTTTGTTCGCAGGCCACAGGGGTGACGGGAAGGCAGACTGGCCGTCTGTCGAGGCGGCGCACCGCACGCGGGGAGTGACCATGGATGGTCACAGCCTTGAGGAGCGAGGAAGGCCTGTGGACAAACGGGATCGGCCCCAATCGACTGAATCACATGCAGAAAAGGGTGATGCTCAAAAGGCCGCCATGCTGCGCCGCACGGCTTGAACAGACGGCCAGTCTGCCCGGCGCCGCACGACACACCCTGCTGGCCTTCTGAGCATCATGCCGCCTACGTCTGGTTGATCAGAGCATCCCTAGTGGATACCCACACCGACGCCCACGCCGAAATGCACGTTGTTGCGGCCCTTGCTCATCTCGTCGGCGCTCCATACGTGCGACTGGTCCACGCTGACCAGCGGGAACACGTAATTGGCCGAGCCGACCTGGCCGGCGCGGCTGCCCTGGAGCTGGCCGCTGACCGTCATCAGTGCACCGGAAGGGTAGTCCAGCGGTTCGACGAAGCCCGGCAGGATCGCAATGAAGCGGCCGTTGCCGCTGTCGTTGGGCTTGGGCCGCTGCGACGAATCGAGCGGGTAGGCCAGCAACTGCACCTCGCTGTGGTCGGCCAGCGTGTCCACACGCACGATCCGCCCGCCCCAGATCACCGGCGCGCTGGCGTAGCGCTCCGGCGTCTGCGCCACCTGGTAGGGCGGGACGGCCAGGGTGTTGGCGGTGGTGGGATAGATCGGCGCCGGCGCACAGGCGGCCAGGGCCAGTGCGGCAAGACAGCAGGGCAGCAAGCGGGATATCAAGCGCATGGGTCGACTCCGGGTGCGGTGGGGCCGCGCGTGCAGTGGCGGCGATACTGCGGTCAAAGCTACCTCAGACCGCGTCGGTCCCGCGTGTGCCGGCCGCGGGCGGCCATCGGCCGTTCAGCGGCCGGCCTCAGCGCCGGCGCTGTGGCCGCGTGGCAGCGGCGGTCCGGGACGGCGGCAGTGGGCCGGTGCCGGTGGACTCGGCGCCTTCCTGCAACAGCCAGTCCAGTTTCCACTCGGCCGGGCGCTCCTGCGAAAGCAGCCGGGCCAGCGCGCGCAGCGGCTCGCGCAGCGCGTCGTCGAGCTTCCAGGGTGCGTTGAGGATGACCATGCCCGAACCGTTCAGGCGCAGCGGCGAGTCGTCCGGATGCACCAGCAGCTCCGCCCGCAGTACCCGGCGTGCGCCGCTGCGCGAGAGACCGCGCAGGAACGGCTGGACCTGGCTGCGCAGCTTGATCGGGTACCACACCGCGAACACGCCGGTGGGCCAGCGCTGCAGGGCGGTCTTCAGCGCCTGCTCGATCAGCCGGTACTCCGCGTCCTGGGCCTCGTACGGCGGATCGATCAGCACCAGCCCGCGCTTCTCCTTCGGCGGCAGCAGGCCCTTGAGTGCCTCGTAGCCGTTGCGGTGATGCACATGCACCCGCGCATCGCGCTGGAACAGCTCGCGCAGGCGGCCGGCTTCGTCCGGGTGCAGTTCGCACAACTGGGCGCTGTCGATGTCGCGCATGGCGCGCGCGACCTGCAGCGGCGAGCCGGGGTACAGCTTCAGGCCGTCGGCGTTGCCGGGCAGGGCCAGGATCGAATCCAGCCATCGCCGCAGCAACGGGGGCAGGCTGGCTGCCTGGCCGGGGCCACTGCAGATCGGGAAACAGCAGGCGGTTGATGCCGTCGCGGTATTCGCCGGTCTTGCCGGCCTCCTTGCCGTCCAGCAGGTAGCAGCCGCTGCCGGCGTGCGTGTCGATGAAGCCGAACGGGCTCGCCTTGGCGAGCATCGACTCGACCAGTGCAAGCAGCACGGTGTGCTTGAGGACATCGGCAAAGTTGCCGGCATGGTAGGCGTGGCGGTAGTTCATGCCCGCCAGTATAGGGCCGGTGTCGTCCGGCCATGGCGGCGGCCCGGCCTATGACCCTGCATGCACGCGGCGCGGAGCATCATCGACGGGTTGCGGGGGACAACCGGCCGGGCCACCGCATGGTCACCATCGGCAGGAGAACAACCATGAACGCATCAATGAAAACCACCCTGTGGTCCGCCGCGCTGGGGCTGTGCCTCGCCGCACCGGCGGCGCTGGCGCAGAACGCCACCAGCCAGGACAGCACATCCAACCAGCCGCAAAGCACCGGTCAGAACGCCATGGGCCAGAACAGCATGGGCCAGAACGGCATGCAACCGGGCATGCAGTCGAACATGCCGATGCAGCGCGATCGCATGCATCAGCGCATGGGGGGCAACGTAATGGGCAGGCACACCATGCCGGCGGTAGTGGACTCGGTCGACCCGACCACCGGCATCGTGCTGGTCACCTCCGAGCACCTGCAGCTGAAGCTGCATTTTCCGCCGTCGTCGCTGACCGGGCTCAGCGCAGGCGACCACATCACCGTGCACATGGGTTTCAGCAAGTAGGCCTGGCGCCGGGCGCGCGGCGAGACGTCGGGGCCGGGCACGGCTGGGCGGTGCGCGTGCCCCGTCCCGGCCGTCGCACGGCCGGGACCCGATCGATGCCACACTGGGTTCCTGTCGGGCGCTGGTGGTCGAGGTGAAGTTCGGCTGTGCAAGAACAGGTTGACGGCGATGTGCAGCCCGTGAGGTTGATGGGCCGGCAATCGAGGGAACCGGCAGCGCACGGGCGGATGCACTGTCCGGCCGACCCGCGTCCGACACGCCCACCGGGGCCGGATGCCCGCCAACTGGCTCGGGGGCGGCCGGGGCGCCCCCCATCAAATCGCCCTCCAAGACTGAAGGAGCAAGTGGAATGCAGCATGCAGTCAGGCACTACCTAACCGCTTTCATCGTCCTCGTCGGCCTGCTGGCCCTGGGCGTGCTGGTTTTCATCTATTCCGGCATCTACGACATCGGCGCGGACGAACCACACAGCCGGCCGGTGTACGCGGCGATGCAGACGCTGCGCAATCGCTCCATCGCAACTCACGCGGACGACATCGTGGTGCCCGACCTGAACGACGGTTCGCGTGTCCTGGAGGGGGCGGGGCACTACGACGCCATGTGCACCGGATGTCACCTCAAGCCGGGCAAGCAGGAGTCGGAGATGCGCCAGGGCCTTTACCCGAAGCCGCCCAGGCTGGCACAGACGCACGTCCAGCCGAGCCATGCGTTCTGGATCATCAAGCACGGCATCAAGATGAGCGGCATGCCGGCCTGGGGCAAAACCCACGACGACCGGAAGATCTGGAGCATCGTTGCGTTCCTGCAGCGGTTGCCCGGCTTGTCCGCGCAGCAGTACCAGGAACTGGTCGCCAGGGCACCAAAGGAAGAGGAAGGCGAGCACGAGCACGGGCAGCAGGGCCATGGCGATCAGCCGGAACCCGGTAGCCGCACTGCTCCGGCGGGCGGGTCATCCGCCGGGCCGTCGCCGGTCCCGGACACCCACTCGCCGGATTGATCGCACGGCGTCGTCGCGCCTGGCGGGTCGGCACGCGCCCCGGTGTGGCGCCGTTGGCTGCCAGGCCGTGTGGGCAAGGCGGGAGCTGCGTGGGAGCCAGCGCGCCCGTCGCTTACTCGTGGTTGTGCGCCTCGCTGACGGCGAGCATTTCCGGAGCGGGCTCGCCCCGGCGCGGCGCCAGCCAGGGATGGGCGAACACGGCGGCGATGATTACCGCCACGCCCACGTAGAACCAGCGGTCCAGCTCGCGCTGCTCGCCCAGCAGCACGATCGCCAGCACAATCGAGTAGACCGGCTCCAGGTTGGTCACCATCTGCGTGCCGAAAGCGCTGATATGGCGCAGTGCGACCAGTGCCAGTGCAAAGGGCAGCAGCGTGCAGCCGAACGAAAGCAACAGCAGCAACACGCTGTCGTGCAGCCCCGGTAGCGGGAAGGCGGAGCCGGTGTGCGGCAGCAGCGGGGCCAGCAGGGTCAGGAAGGCGGTGCCGGTGCCCAGTTCGATGAAGGTCACGGTGAGCGGGTCGCCGTGATCGACCAGGCGCTTGTTGTAGGCACCGAACAGCGCCACCAGCAATGCCGACGCCACGCCCACCAGCAATCCCATCCGCATGGTTGCCGGCACGCCGCCTACCACCATCGCCACCCCGGGCACTACCGCCACGCCGACCAAGAGCTCGCGCGGGTCGAAGCGTCGACGCGTGATCCACGGTTCGATGAACGACAGGAATACCGGCCCGAGCGCAATGCAGGTGGCCCCCACCGAGGCGTTGGCCAGCTTGATCGCGGCGTAGAAGGTCAGCCAGTGCAGCGACACCAGCACGCCGATGCCCGCGTAGGCCCAGCGCAGGCGTGGTGTCATCGCGTGCCAGCCGCGCCACACCCGCGGGACCAGCAGCAGGGCCGCGGTTACCAGCAGCATGCGCCACCAGACCAGGGGCAGCGCAGGCAGGCTGATCAGCTTGCCCAGGATGGCAGTGAAGCCCCACAGCAATACGCAGAAGTGGATCTGCAATCGGGCCTTGCTCAGAGCTTGCATGCGGGTCGGGGTCGAAGGGCGGGGCGCCAGTGTAAGGCGTGGTCCGTGCGTGCGGGAGGTGGTGACCCGAGCAGCTGCAATAGAGCGCCGTGGCGACAAAAGCCTGCGGGCGGGCAACCGTGCGTCGAGCACAAGAAACACCCGGTTGTGATGCCGCCCGGTGTCTGCGTGAGTAATGGACACCCAGACCCGACGGGCGCCTCAAAGGCCGCGGCCGGCTTCACCGGTGGACGCCGGATCGATCACCGGCACGTGACCGCATGCTGGCCAGTCTTTGCTGCGGGGCGACGCGGCCAGCGATGAAGCTCCCTTTCCCTCGACCAGGAGATTGAAGATGTCCAGAAACCTCCTCTACATGGCAACGGCCATCGGCTTGTCGTTGGGCGCAGCCTCCGTGTCGGCGCAAAGCGATACGGCCGGCTTGCAACAGAGCGGCGCCCAAACCAACCGGCAAGGCAGTGCGCAATCATCCAGCCAGCGCAGCAGCAACACGGCGACCGACAGTCGCCAACTCGGTACCAGCGGCACGGATGCCACACGCACCGGCAACAGTGTCCGCGATGGCTACCCGACGACCAGCTCCACGGTGCAGAGCCCGCAGCGCAGCGCCGGTTATAGCGGCAGGATGCAAAACGGCCAGGCCCACCGGAGCAAGGGCGCGGGTCACAGCGGCAGTGGCGCGCGGTCCGGCGTCGCCCCCCGGGGCCAGCAACAGCACCGCCAGGACGACCACGACGAAGTGCTGCTGCCGGCCGACCAGGGCGACCCCATCGGCCACTGATGGCCGGCCGCCGTCGTAGGGTGGGCTTCAGCCCACCAGGCCAACGGAGCGGAAAGCCCGAAAAGCAGAATGCCCAAAGGCCCGAAAGCCGGCCGTCGTCGTAGGGTGGGCTTCAGCCCACCAGGCCAACGGAGCGGAAAGGACGAAAAGCAGAATGCCCGAAGGCCCGAAAGCCGGTCGCCGTCGTAGGGTGGGCTTCAGCCCACCGGGCCAACGGAGCGGAAAGGGCGAAAAGCAGAATGCCCGGAGGCCCGAAAGCAGGTGGGCTGAAGCCCACCCTACGGAGCGTTCAGCGCATGAGCGGTGATGGCCGCTGCGTGCCTATGGCGCATCGCGCACCGGGATGCTGACGCTGCACAGGTCGATCTTGCCTGCCGGGTTGCGATAGAACGCGTCGCGGCGGTTGCGCTTGGCTTCGACCAGCGCGGCGAAGGTCTTGCTGTCGGTGCGCAGCACCTGGATGTGCGGCCGCTCGCTGGCCGGCAGGTCGGAGGCCAGCCGCACGCTCTGGATGGGCACCCGCTTCGCGGCATCGGCGTAGAAGCCCATCGGCCCCTGGCCCCGTGGCAGCGCCGAGAGCAGCTCCATGCCCTGGATCACACGACCGGCTACCGCCAGGTTGCGGTCCAGCCCGCGCGGCGCCTGGCCGATGATGGCGTACAGCGAACTGCCGCTGCCGGTTTCGGGACCCACATCGCGCGCCACGCCGACCATGCCGTAGCAGTGGGTGAGCCACTCGCGTCCGCTGGCCGGGTCGCGAGCCACCGGAAAGCCCTCGGAGAAGCCGACCTGCGGCGCATAGACATCACCATCGGGCAGAGCCGTCCATTCCATCTTCGGGTCGATGGCGCGGGTGTATTCGGGAGGCAGGGTCTTCCTGGCACTGCCCAGCGGCTTCATCTTCGAGCGGTCGGCATTGTCGTCGTCGTTCGGATCGCCCCATTGGGTGACGAAGTTGTCCTGCACCCGGATGATCGCCAGATCGTCGAAGTAGTGCTCATGCGCCAGGGTGCGGATGTTGGCCGCGTGCAGCGGGGTGAAGTCCGGCGCCAGCTCGATCAGCACGTGGCCTTGCGGCAGCTTCATGTCGAGCAGGTTGTGCGGATCGGGCGTGCGCCATTCCTGTGCGGTGGATTTCGCCAGCAGTTCCTTGGGCGTGGGGGTGGCCGCTTGCTCGGGCCTGGTCTGTTCGGCGAACGCCGGCAGGCTCAGCAGGGCGGCCATGGCGAGTGCGATGGATGCGCGGGACATGCATTTCTCCGGAACAAGGGCAGCAGCGAGCTTAGGCGACGTGGACGATGTGCGCCATGGCTGTGCGGCAGCGGCCGTGCCGGAAGCCGCGGTCCGGTAGCGCGGTGGTATCGGATGCACCCGACGCCGCGCCTGCGCGGCGGCCTCCCGCGATCATGGCAGGCGGATGGTTACCGTGGTGCCGTCGGTTCCTGACACGTCGAGCGTTCCGCCCAGCTGCGCGGTGAGGACGCGGACCAGTTCCGATCCCAGGCCGCTGCTGTCGTCCGGGTCCATGCCACGGCCGCGGTCGCGGACAACCAGCTGCAGCGTCCCGTCCGGCAGCGTATCCACCGCCAACCGGAGCGGACCGGCTTCACCCGCGTAGGCGTACTTGACCGCGTTGGTCAGTAGCTCGGTGAGGATCAGGCCCAGCGTGGCGGCGGTGCCGCTGGGCACGTCGAGCGCCACCGCGGAAAGGCTGAAGTGCTCGCCCCATGTGCTGTCCCAGGACCGGACCAGGTCGGCGCAAAGCTGCTCCAGGTAGATGTCCAGTCGCACGTTGAGCATGTCGTGCGATTGCCACAGGTGGCGATGGACCGAACTGACCGCCATCAACCGGCCCACCGCGTCGTCGAACTGCGCGCGCACGGCCGGATCGCTGGCCTTTCTCGCCTGCAACTGGAGCATGGCATTGACGATCTGCAACCCGTTCTGGGCACGGTGATGGACCTCCTGCATCAGCAGGTGCTTCTGCGTCACCAGCGCCTGCTGTTCGGCCAGGCTGTCGCGCAGCTTCGCATTGAGCTGGCGCAGGCTGCGCTGCTGCGAGGACGCGTCCAGCACCCACGCCAGTTGCTGCGCGGCGTCTACATCACCGCTGCTCCAGGGCATCGCGTCCGCAGGCTGCGACCAGGCGGTCGCTGCGCGCGCGCGCGATGGTTGCGGCCGGTCCACGCGGCGAAACCACAGCACGGCCGCCGGGTGTTCACCGCCACTAACACAGGCAAGCAGGCCGACTTCGCGATCATCCGGCGCGCACGGCGCGAACGCACGGCCCAAGCGCCGGGTCGCGTGTACTTTGCCGGCATGGGTTGTCGTCAGCCAGGTCAGAAGGCGACGTAAACGCGGCTCGGTCGGCACGTCTCCCCAGCGCTGGACACGCTCGCCGCAGACGATGGCGATGCCATCGGCCCGGACCAGTTCCTGCAGGGCGGCCGGTTCGAGCGAGCGGTCGTCGCCATCGGCCAGTGCCTGCCGTACCCCATCGAGGGCGTGATGACGCGCCGCCATCGCGTGCTGCATGGGTGCGTGGCAAGCTGCTCGCATCTGCCGGTCGAAGGCCTGCGCCAGCAGCATGCCGGCCTGGCGTAACGGGTAGCCGGGGTGGCGCGCGTCCGGGTGGTGGGCCACCAGCAGACCTCTGGGGATGCCGTTGCCACCGAATGCGATGGTCAGCGAGGCCCTCACTCCGAGCGCGCGCAGTCGCCACCGCAGGGTTGCCTCCGGGCCGCCCAGCACGCACCCGTCCAGTAGCTGTGCGTCATCTGCGGTGTGGCGGATGGGTAACAGTGGCAAAGGTACGCAAGCGACGTCCGCGATCACGCCCATGGGCTGCTCCGCAGCGGCGGTGGGTGCGGGTCCCAGCCCCCAGGCGTCTGTATCCCATGCGCCGAGCAGGCTGGGCATGCGCGCGGTCCTGTCTTCGGCCAGGGCGTGGACGCCCCCGGCGTCGGAAAAGCGCACGACCAGCACCCGCTCGAAGCCGGTCAGCTCGCGCAGTTCCCGCGCAACCGTGGCACACAGGCCTGGCACATCCGTGCAGCCGCGCAGCGCATCCATGGCGCGGCCAAGACGCACAACCAGGGGCTCGTTCGTGGATTCGGTGGCTTCCGCGGGCTCCAGCTCCAGCACCATCTGCTCGCCACAACGGCGCGCAGAAACGTCGCAGCGTGGGGAGCCGGCGTCTGGCGGCTGCCAACTGCCGACCCAGCCCGGTTGCCGGCTCGATCGCGCGTCGGCGATCCAGCTCAGGGCCTGGCGGCCAAACACCTCGGCCAGTTCCAGCCCCGGCAACTCACCTGTTGCACGCCGCACCAGCGTCTCCACGGCGCCCCCGGCTCGCAGGATGCGCGAGTCGACTGCATCCACGACAAGCACGGCACCATGCGGCTGAATCGTCGCTGCTTGCGGATCGGCGGCGGGATCGCGAAAGACAAGCTCGGGCTGGAGGGCTGCTGGCATCGGTACTCGGGTCGGGAGAAGGGAGCCGACGCGATGGGCGGTCGGGCAGGGGCGTCGGGCGGGAGATTCGCGGCCGCCGGGGAGGGCTCGTCGGTGCGATGTCTTGACCGACTGTAGACAGGCGTTGAGGTTTTGTATGTTCACAAGTGGACACAGGCGCACCCGCCTGCGGGCCGGCGCTGGCCGGTTCCGCGCGGGGCAGGAACCGACGGAGCCCGCTCCTGCACGTATCGCCTGCCGTCCGCCCGCCATGCCCGTTCGCTCCGCAAGCGTTGCTGCGTGCCGCTTGCGACCGTTACAGAGAGCTTTGCTAGATGGACACCACAAACAACGAATACCGCCGCGCTGACCAGGCCCCGGTAGATGAACCGCTCGCCAACAACCTGCTGCGGGCGTTGCGCCCGGAGGACGCCCGGCTGATCGTGCCGGAGCTGGAACGCTGCACCGGCCAGGCGGGCGACGTACTGTACGAACCGGGCGACCATGTCCGCTTCGCCTATTTTCCGTGCGGTCCGGCGCTGGTCTCGTTCATGGTTCTGCTGGAAGACGGGCGCGGCGTGGAAACCGCGCTGGTGGGCCGGGAGGGCGCAGTCGGCGGTATCGTCAGCGAGGGCCGCCTGCCGGCCTACGCACGGGCGATCGTGCAGTTTCCCGGGCAGCTGTACCGGATGGAATCGGCCGCCCTGGAACGCGCCAAACTGCGGTCGTCGACATTGCGGCAGTTGTTCGCCCGCTATGCCGATTGCATGGTGGCGCAGGTGTTCCAGTCGGTCGCCTGCAATGCGGCCCACTCGATCGAACAGCGCACCGCCAAGTGGCTGATGGCGGCGCTGGACCGCACCGGCGATCACGATGTGCCGCTGACCCAGGAACAACTGGCCGCCATGCTGGGAGTAGGGCGCAGCTACATCAGCCGGGTGGTGCAGACGCTGAAATCGCGCGGCGTGCTCACCACCCGCCGCGGCGCGGTGCGGGTGCAGGACCTCGAGCGGCTGCAACAGCTTTCCTGTGGCTGCAACGCGGTGGTGCGTCGCCATTTCGACGAGGTCCTGCGGGGGGTCTATCCGGCCGATGGCGAGAGCACCGCGCTCAAGGCCGGTGCCGGCGTCGACCAGCCCGGCTCGCGCATGTCCGGGTAATCGCCTGCGGTCGTGTCCCATGGCCCGGTTCCGGCCGGGCCCGGTGCCCTTGTGCCCTGTTTTCCCCGCCGCCATGACTTCAGGCCCATGGACTAGTGTTCACTTCGCACTATGATCCACTCATGGTCAAGCATCAGAGCGGGTGAGCGGTGGACGACAGCACCAGCCAGTTGAAGAAATTCCAGAAGGAGCTCTCCGCGGGCACCGTATCGCTGGTGTTGCTGGCGGTGCTGGGCCAGTCGCGCCAGCCGATGTACGGCTACCAGATCGCCAAGCGGCTGGAAGAGGTCGGCCAGGGCGTACTGGCCGGCAAGCAGAGCGCGCTGTACCCGGTGCTGCGCAACCTGGAAGCGGCTGGCCTGCTGGCCAGTGAGGTGGAGCCGTCGATCAGCGGACCGCCGCGCCGTTACTACCGGATGACTCCCCACGGGCGCGATGCGCTGCGCGAATGGCGCGCAGCGTGGGACGCGACCCGCGATTCCGTCGACAACGTCCTGCAAGGAGGGGTGTGATGAGCACACCGCAACCGAACCACGCGCCACGTACCATCGCCCAGTACCTGGACCAGCTGCGCGCGGCCCTGCGCGGCGCCGACCCGGCGCTGGTGCAGGACGCCCTCTACGACGCGGAGGAGCACCTGCGCGCCGAGCTGGCCGAACAACCCGGACGCAGCGAGGCGGACATGCTGGCGCAGGTGGTCGGCAGCTACGGCGCCCCGGACGAGGTGGCCGAGCTCTACCGCGATCAGGAAATCAAGCTGCAGCGTGCCCTGCGTCCGCCGCCGCCGCCACCGCGCCGCTCGCTGGCCGGGCGCTTCTTCGGCGTCGCGGCCGACCCGCGCACCTACGGCGCGCTGTTCTACATGGTGCTGGCGCTGGCCACCGGCATCTTCTACTTCACCTGGGTGGTGACCGGCCTGTCGCTGTCGGCCGGGCTGTCGGTGCTGATCATCGGGCTGCCGTTCATCGTGCTGTTCTTCGGCTCGGTGCGGGCGCTGTCGCTGCTGGAAGGGCGCATGGTGGAGGCCATGCTGGGCGTGCGCATGCCGCGGCGGCCGCCGTATCCGAGCCAGGGCGTCCCGTTGCTCAAGCGCATCGGCGCCATGTTCACCGACCCGCGCAGCTGGACCACGCTGCTGTACATGTTGCTGATGCTGCCGCTGGGGATCGTCTACTTCACCCTGGCGGTGACGCTGATTTCGGTCGCCGCCGGTTTCATCGCCGCGCCCTTCGCGCTGGCATTCGACCAGGGCGGTCTGACCCAGCTGTTCGTCGGCCACCGGGTGGTGGTGGACTGGGGCTTCGGCGAGCACGTTCCCGGCTGGGGCGATGCCATCGTCCTGCTGGTCGGCGGCATTCTCCTGCTGTTCGGTACCTTGCATCTGGTGCGTGCCGTGGGGCGCCTGCATGGGCAGATCGCCCGCCAGCTGCTGGTGCGCAGCGGCGCGTAGAGGGTGGGGGCGCCCGGCCGGGTCAGAACTCGTCGACGAACTCGATGCCGGCACCTAGCTGGGCCGCGCGCGACTCGGCCACACCCCGCACCGCATCGGCAAGCAGATCGTTGGGCGTGTCCACCTCGACCATGAACACCTTGCCTTCGCTGTCGTCGACCAGGTTGGCCGAGCTGGAATCGTCGCGCATCCCCAGCATCAGGTCGTCCACTTCCTCCACGTGCTCGATCTGATCGATACCGTGCAGGGTGGAGATCACCGTCTCGACGTCGTCGTGATTGCCGATCATGCGGAAGCGGACCATGGGCATGGGGAACCTCGCTCAAGTGCGGAAAGCCGGCTCGGATGCTGGCGTCCGTCGCGTATGCGCCTCGTGAGCGCTGCCGGTTACCATGGCATTTTGCCCGCGACCGCCATGACCAAGACCTACGACCGCGACTACTTCGACCACTGGTATCGCGACCCGGCCCATGCGGTGGCCTCGCCGGCCGAGCTCAGGCGCAAGGTGGCGCTGGCGGTGGCGCAGGCGGAGTACTACCTGGGGCGGCCGATCCGCAACGTGCTCGACGTCGGTTGCGGCGAGGCACCCTGGCGGGCGCCGCTGCGCACCTTGCGGCCGGGCGTGGACTACCGTGGCCTGGACGCCAGTTCCTACGTGGTGCAGCGCTACGGGCGCAGCCGCCATATCGGCCTGGCGCGCTTCGGCCAGCTCGAGCACCTGCGCTTCGATACCCGCTTCGACCTGATCGTGTGCAGTGACGTGCTGCACTACCTCAAGCCGGCCGAGCTGCGCGCCGGGCTGGTCGGCATCGGCGAGATGGTCGAGGGCATCGCCTTCCTGGAAGTGTTTACCAGTCGCGACGATCCGGAGGGAGACAAGCAGGGCTTTTTCACCCGCACGCCGGCCTGGTACCTGCGCGAGTTCAGCCGCGCCGGCCTGTTGCCGTGCGGTTCGCACTGCTACCTGGGACCGCGACTGGAGCGCCACGTGGCTGCGTTGGAGCGGGCGCAGCTGGCGCCGGCTGCGCGTGGCAGGACGGCGCGATAAGCGGCTGGTGGCTGCAACGGAATGGGAGTGTCTCGGGAAGCGGCCCCTGGTCGGACATGCTGTTGTTACAGGGTCGATCAAGCGAGTCGTTGTCGCGATCAGTACGGACGGCCGCTACGCGGCGATCGCGACTGAAGTCGCTCCTACAGGATCGGGCGCGGTTTGCCTGGGTGCGGGGCGGACTGTCACTCGGTCGTGCCAGGGGCGGGCCGCGCCAGGGCGTCCCGATCCCAGCCGGCCAGGTCGGCGGCTGCGGCGTAGGTGCTGTCGATGAACTGGCCGAGCGTGCGTTCCGGCGATGGGCTGGTGCGCACCGCCTCGTACGGCAGGATGAACTCGCCCAGCTCGCGGTGGAAATAGGCCGCCCCCGGTTGAATGCCTGCCTGCGCCAGCCCTTCCGGCGGCGGCACCGCGTAGGCGTAGAACGCCGGCTCCGGCAGCGCGTCGCTGCCGGGCCAGAAGCCATGGCTGATCACCTCATGCGAGTAGGCGTCGCGCTGGAACCCCGGGCCGTCCTGCGCCGGCGCGCGGCGGCCGGAAAAGCGGGTGACGGCCAGGTCGAAACTGCCCCAGAAAAAGTTGACCGGGCTGCACTTGCCGACGAAGTCGCAGCGCGAGGCGCTGAACACCCGTTCGATCTTCAGCAGCACTTGCCAGAATCGATGTGCCTGCTCGGGGTCGTAGGTGTGGTGGATCGTGTCCTGGTCGAGCCGGATCGGCTCGGGCAGCTCCACCGCTACCGGCCAGATGGTCACCGGCAGGCCCATCCCGGCCAGCGCGTCCATCAGTGCACGATGGAAGTCGGCTACGCTTCTGGGCGCCAGCGCCAGGGTGCGACGCGCGCCATCGGACGCGATGATCACCAGCTGATGGGCGATGAAATCGAACTGCAGCGAAAAAGACCGCTCGCCATGCGGCAATACCCGCGTGGACAGGCCCCGCGCGGTCAGATGCAAGGCCACGCCCCAGCAGTGGTTCAGCGGTGGCGCCAGCGCCAGCGCGATCTTGCCCACCACCTGCGTCCACAGGTGCAGCGTGGCGCAGGTGTCCTTCCACGCCTCGTAGGGCAATTCGGGCCAGGCAGACGGGGTGGTCATGGGGGCGCTCCTGCGGGGGACGTCGATCAGCATACGCCCCGGCGCGGTACCACCCGTCCTTGCGCCTAGTCGGACAGGGCCAGCACGCACTCATCCGCGCCGAAACTGCGGCAGCAGACCGGGAAGATCGACGGTGGTTGTGACCCCATGACCGGTGCAAGCAGGGCTTCGAGGTAACTGCTGTAGAACTGGCAGCCGGAACGACCGTCCCGGCATAGCGGGCTGTCGCGAATATGCACCTGCCGCCCTTGCTGGACGACCGGGGTCAGGGCCTGCAGGGCCGGCAGGCCGACGCGTGCAATGGCATCCTCCAGTGCCAGCCCGGCGGCTGGCCCGGGTTCACGCTGCGATACCCACGCGCCGATGCCACGTCCGGCCGCGGCCAGCGACGACTCGCGTGCGGCCGGGTCGACCGCCTGTGCCAGCGTCTGCAGCCGCGTCAGGATGTGCGGATAGTCGGCTTCCAGCGTGGCGAGCATGGACTCGACCGCCACCGTGTCCGGCCCCAGCGGCACCACGTCGACAAAAGGAGCGGGAGCCGGCCCACTGGGCCCCGCTGCCGAAGTTGGCTGGGGGGCGGGGGACGCCTTGGCCGGTGCTGCCTGCGCGGTGCCGGCAAGCGCGGCCAACTCCTCCCACATCGGTATCGGCGGTGCCAGCGGAGCCGCGCCGGGGGTGGCCGCGTCCTCGACTTCGGCAGGGGGTGGGACCGGCGGCTGCGGAAGTGGCGCCGGTGCAGCCGCGGCGGGTGCGGAGATTGAAGGTGGCGGCGGCGGTGCCGCGGGCCGCGGCTCGACCGGGCGCGAGGCGGCAAAGTGCGCTCTGGATGCGCCCTCGACAAAGGGCGACAGCTGGAAGCTGATGATGCGTTCGTAGGCATCGAGTGCGGCGTCCAGCTTGCGCTGTTGGCGCGGCGGACCGTGCACCACCATCGTCAGCAGCACCCCATGGGGGTCTTGCGCCAGACGCTGCCGGCGCAGGGTGAACCCGTTTTCGGTGATCAGACGGCCAACCTCGATGAGCAGCCCGTCGCGGCTGAGCGCGAGAGCCTGCAGCTCCAGCTCGATCATCGTTTTTCTCTGCCTTTGCCAATAGCGACGCACGAGATGATACCGGCTGATCGCTGCCAACCCATATGCGGCCAGGCGTCGAAGCCTCCACACTGCGTTGCTCGCGCGTGGCGAGTGCGGTGTGCGGATGCGGGCTCGTCAGGTCCCATCGCGGTGGATTTCGCGCCCATGAAAAAGCCGCCCGAGGGCGGCTTTTTCGTTCAACCAGACTGCGCGTTGATCAACCGCGCGACGCGCGCTTGCGATCGTTCTCGGTCAGGTGCTTCTTGCGCAGGCGGATCTCCTTCGGAGTGACCTCGACCAGCTCGTCGTCGTCGATGAAGTCCAGCGCCTGCTCCAGCGAGAACTTGATCGCCGGGGACAGCTGGATCGCGTCGTCCTTGCCCGAGGCGCGCATGTTGGTCAGCGGCTTGGGCTTGATCGCGTTGACGGTGAGGTCGTTGTCCTTGGCGTGGATGCCCACCAGCTGGCCTTCGTACACGTTGTCGCCTTCGGCGGCGAACAGCTTGCCGCGGTCCTGCAACGGCCCCAGCGAATAGGCAGGGGTGGTGCCGCCGGCGTTGGCGATCATCACGCCGTTCTGCCGCTTGGCGATCTGGCCTTCTTCCTTCGGCCCGTAATGGTCGAACACGTGGAACAGCAGGCCCGAACCCTGGGTCAGGGTCTTGAACTGGTTCTGGAAGCCGATCAGGCCCCGCGCCGGGATCATGTACTCAAGCCGCACGCGGCCCTTGCCGTCCGGCTCCATGTTCTTGAGCTGGCCCTTGCGGGTGCCCAGGCGCTCCATCACCGGGCCCTGGTGGATCTCTTCGACGTCGACCACCAGCTGCTCGATCGGCTCCATCTTCTGGCCGTCGATCTCCTTGATGATCACCTCCGGACGCGACACGGCCAGCTCGTAACCCTCGCGGCGCATGTTCTCGATCAGCACCGACAGGTGCAGCTCGCCGCGGCCGGAGACCAGGAACTTGTCCGCGTCCGAGCCCTGCTCGACCTTCAGCGCCACGTTGTGCACCTGCTCGCGGTCCAGGCGGTCCTTCAGCTGGCGGCTGGTCAGGAACTTGCCGCCGGAGAGGTCCTTGTTGCCGGCGAACGGCGAGTTGTTGACCTGGAAGGTCATGCTGATGGTCGGCTCGTCCACGGTCAGCGCGGGCAGCGCCTCGGGGGTGTCCAGCGCGCAGACGGTATCGGAAATGGTCAGGTCGGCGATGCCGGAAATGGCCACGATGTCGCCGGCCTCGGCGGTCTCCTGCTCGATCCGCTCCAGACCGAGGAAGCCGAGTACCTGCAGCACCTTGCCCTGGCGCTTCTTGCCGTGGCGGTCGATCACCGACACCGGCATGTTCTTCTTCAGGGTGCCGCGCTGGATCCGGCCGATGCCGATCACGCCGACGAAGTTGTTGTAGTCCAGCTGGCTGATGCGCATCTGGAACGGGCCGTCCGGATCAACCTCCGGCTTCGGCGCGTGGTCCATGATCGCCTGGTAGAGCGGGGTCATGTCGCCCTCGCGGACGCTGTCGTCCATGCCGGCGTAGCCATTCAGCGCCGAGGCGTAGACGATCGGGAAGTCCATCTGCTCCGGCGTGGCGCCGAGGCGGTCGAACAGATCCCACACCTGCTCCACCACCCACTCGGCGCGCGAGCCGGGGCGGTCGATCTTGTTGATCACCACGATCGGCTTGAAGCCCATCGCGAAGGCCTTCTGGGTGACGAAGCGGGTCTGCGGCATCGGGCCGTCCAGCGCGTCGACCAGGATCAGCACCGTGTCCACCATCGACAGCACGCGCTCGACCTCGCCGCCGAAGTCGGCATGGCCCGGGGTGTCGACGATGTTGATGCGGTTGCCGTTCCAGGTGATCGCGGTGTTCTTGGCCAGGATGGTGATGCCACGCTCCTTTTCCTGGTCGTTCGAATCCATCACGCGCTCGGCCAGCACGGTGCGTTCGGCCAGGGTGCCGGACTGCTTCAGCAGCTGGTCGACTAGAGTGGTCTTGCCGTGGTCGACGTGGGCGACGATGGCGATGTTGCGCAGGTTTTCAATAGACATTGGGAAAAGGCTCGGCCGGCGCCATGGGGGCCGCCTGATAGGTTGTCGAAGGGATAACCCCGGAATTATACGGGTTTGCGTCGCAACTTGCCTGCCCGGGCCGCTGTGGTGTTCATGCGCGGCACGGCCATGGCGCGCCCGAGCGCATCGGCGGCCGATCTTTGGCTCCCTCCCTTGCCTGCAGGGGAGGGCTGGGGTGGGGCCGGCACTTGCCATGATCCCTCGCAAGCCCCCACCCCCTCCCAGCCTCCCCCTGCAAGCAGGGGGAGGAGCCGTTCTTCTCCAGGCCCCTCACGTGGGAAGGCGCCGATTTTCTTGTCCAAAGGGGCGTGGCGCAGTGGCGCATCGGCGCGGTCGATCTTTGGCTCCCTCCCTTGCCTGCAGGGGAGGGCTGGGGTGGGGCCGGCACTTGCCATGATCCCCCGCAAAGCAGACGGGAAGCGGACTGGTGGCGTTCGATGCCGTCATCGAGCGGGCATGGACCCCAGGCCGCCCACGCTCACACCAGGCCCGTCACCGCATACAACGCGATCACCACGAACACGGCGACGGTCTTGATCACGGTGATCGCGAAGATGTCGCGGTAGGCCTGGCGATGGGTCAGGCCGGTCACCGCCAGCAGAGTGATCACCGCGCCGTTGTGCGGCAGGGTGTCCATGCCGCCGGAGGCCATCGCCGCCACCCGATGGAACACCTCCAGCGGGATGCCGGCGGCGTGCGCGTTGGCGATGAAGGTATCGGCCATGGCCGCCAGCGCGATACCCATGCCGCCGGAGGCCGAGCCGGTGATGCCGGCCAGCGCGGTCACCGTCACTGCCTCGTTGACCAGCGGGTTGGGGATCGCGTGCAGCGCATCGGCCACCAGCTTGAAGCCGGGCAGGGCGGCGATCACCGCGCCGAAGCCGTACTCGGAGGCGGTGTTCATCGAGGCCAGCAACGCGCCGCCGACGGCCGCCTTGCTGCCCTCGGCAAAGCGCGAGGTGACCGCGCGCCAGGCGAATGCCAGCACCGTGAGTATGCCCACCAGCAACGCGCCTTCCACCGCCCAGATGCCGGCCAGCCGGGACACCTCCTGCACCACCGGTTCGGCGCTGCCGACCACGCTGGGGACGAACGATGCGGTAGTGCCGTAGGCACGCGGGATCCAGTCGGTGAACAGCTTGTTGGTCACTCCCACCAGCACCAGCGGCAGCAGCGCCACCCAGGCGCGCGGCAGGCGCTGCGCCTCGAACGGCGCAGGTTCGTTGACCAGGTCGGTGCCGTAGCCTTCGCCCGCGCGGGCCGCCTTGCGCCGGCGCGACTCCAGGTACCCCAGCCCGGCCAGCAGGATGAAAACCGAGCCCAGCGTACCCAGCCACGGTGCGGCCCAGGCGGTGGTGCCGAAAAAGCCGGTGGGGATGATGTTCTGGATCTGCGGCGTGCCCGGCAGCGAGTCCATGGTGAAGGTGAACGCGCCCAGCGCGATGGTGCCGGGGATCAGCCGCTTGGGAATGTCGCTGGCGCGGAACAGTTCGGCGGCGAACGGGTACACCGCGAACACCACCACGAACAGCGACACGCCGCCGTAGGTCAGCAGCGCGCACACCAGCACGATCGACAGGATCGCCCGGCCGCGCCCGACCAGGCCGATGGTGGCCGCCACGATGGACTTGGAAAAGCCGGACAGCTCGATCAGCTTGCCGAACACCGCGCCGAGCATGAACACCGGGAAATACAGCTTCAGGAAGCCGACCATCTTGTCCATGAACAGGCCGGTGAACATCGGCGCCACCAGCGCCGGATCGGTCAGCAGCACCGCGCCCAACGCGGCGATCGGCGCGAACAGGATCACGCTGTAGCCGCGGTAGGCGGCCAGCATCAGGAAGCACAGCGCGGCCAGCACGATCAGGAACGACATTCCGGTGGGCTCCCCTGGCGCCGCGCGCCGCTTGAACGAGGCACGAGTATCCGCAGGGGCCGGGCGCGGCGGCACTGTACCAAGGTACAAGTGTGATGCCGCGCACGGCTGCCTACTCTGCGGTCATCGGCATCGGATGAAGATGCCTTCATTGCGAGGGGAACCATGAAGCGTACGCATCTGAGTCTGGCCATCGGCGTGGCCTTCGGCCTGTTGTTCGCGGCACCTGTATGGGCGCAGCAGGACGCGTCTGAGCAGGCGCCGGTCAAGCCGGTCAACGCCAAGCAGCTGGAGCAGGTCACGGTGACCGCCCGCAAGCGCGAGGAGACCCTGCAGGACGTACCGATCGCAGTCAGCGCCTTCACCGCGCAAACCCTGTTCAAGCAGAACGTGCAGGACCTGGCCGGGCTGCAGGGCAAGGTGCCCTCGCTGCAGATCTACGCCGCACGCGGCTCCAACACCACGCTCACCGCCTACATCCGCGGCGTCGGCCAGGCCGACCCGACCTGGGGCTTCGACCCGGGCGTGGGCATCTACCTGGACGACGTCTACCTGGCTCGCCCGCAGGGCGCGGTGCTGGACGTGTTCGACGTCGAGCGGATCGAAGTGCTGCGCGGTCCGCAGGGCACGCTGTACGGCAAGAACACCATTGGCGGCGCGATCAAGTACGTCTCCGCGCCGCTGCCGGTGAAGACCGAGGGCTCGGTCGGCGCCACCATCGGCACCCATGGCGAGAAGGACCTCAAGGCCAGCATCGGCGGCGCCAGCGACGACCAGGTGTGGCGCGGCCGCGCCGCCTTCGCCAGCAGCCACAACGACGGCTACGGCACCGACATCCTCACCGGCAGCCGTAACGGCAACAAGAACAGCAACGCCGCCCGGGCCACCCTGGGCTTCTTCCCCAGCAACAGCTTCAACGCCCAGCTGGAAGTGGACGGCGTGCGCGACAACTCCAACCCGCGCGGCGCCAAGATGCTCAGCGTGAACGCGCTCGATCCGGCCTACCAGCCGTTGTCGAGCGATTTCGACACGCGCAGCGGCATGCCGCAGATGAACCACACCAAGTTGTACGGTACCGCGCTGACCATGAACTGGATCGCCAGCCAGAACTGGTCGCTGAAGTCGGTCACCGCGGTGCGCGGCTCCTCCACCGACACCAACATCGACTTCGACACGCTGCCGGAGAAGATCGCCGACGTGAACGCGGTCTACAGCGATCACCAGTTCAGCCAGGAGTTCCAGGCCAACTACGACGCCGGCGGCAGCGTGCATGGCGTGCTCGGTCTGTACTACTTCGACGGCTCGGCCAACGGCAGCATCCACAACATCTTCCTCGGCTCGCCGCCGTATTCCACCCTCGGCCTGTCGCTGTACGGCAGCACCGGCGGCAGCATGGGCACCAAGAGCTACGCCGGCTACGGCGACTTCAGCTGGGACTTCGCCCCCGACTGGAGCGTGGAGCTGGGCCTGCGCTACACCCACGAAACCAAGACCGCGGTGATCCAGAACTTCGGCTACGCCGACGAGACGTTCTCCACGCCGGTCTCGGTGGTGGCCGACTTCAGCGGCTCGCACGCCTCCAACAATGTCTCGCCCAAGCTGTCGCTGGACTGGAGCGCCAGCGACCACGTCAAGCTGTACGCCAGCTACAGCGAGGCGTTCCACTCCGGCGGCTACAACATCCGCGCCAACTGCACCGCGGTGCCCAGCTCGTGCCGGCCGATCGACGACGAGAAGGTGCAGTCCTACGAAGTGGGCAGCAAGATGACCTTCTTCGACGACGCGCTGATGATGAACACGGCCGTCTATCACAACGTCTATTCGGACATCCAGCTGTCGGTGTTCAGCTCCTTCACCCTGCCCAACGGCAGCCAGGGCTTCTTCGGCGACTTCACCAACGCCGGCAAGGGCCACATCGACGGCGTGGAAGAGGAGTTCGCCTGGAAGCCGGCGCAGGAATGGACCCTCAGCGGCAACGTGGCGTACATGCACACCAAGTACACCGAGTTCCTCACCGGCGGCGTCAACGTGGCCGACCAGCAGAAGTTCACCAACGCGCCGAAGTGGTCCGGCGGCCTGTCGCTGGAGAACGCGCACGAGCTGGGCAACGGCGGCAGCATCACCACGCGCATCAACTACACCTACCAGAGCATGGTCTATCCGGAGACCACGCTGTCGCCGCTGATCGCCCAGCCGGCGTATGGCTTGTGGAACGCCGGGGTGATCTGGCAGGTCAGCCAGCCGTGGACGCTGAGCCTGCAGGGCACCAACCTGGCCAACAAGTCCTACCGCACCACCGGCTACAACATCGGCGCACTGGGCATCTACACCGGCTTCTACGGCGCCCCGCGGATGGTCACCCTGAGCGCCCGCTACACGTTCTGATGGGTTGATGGATGGGCCGGGAGCGATCGGGCGACAGCGGCCCGGTCGCTTGCCCCGGCATCCCTCGGGACCACTGGCGACGGTCGCTCGCCGGTGGTTTCCAGGTTCGTTTCCCGCTGGCTCGTGGCCGCCAGCAACCCGCGTCCCCCCAAGGGCGTCAAACCGCTGGCGTGGGAATCCATTGTGCTGTCGAACCGGCACAGGCGACTATGGATTCCCGCGTCCGCGGGCATGACGATCCGAGCACACAGGAGCCCCCATGAGGCGCCCAACGATCACCCGTCTTCTGTCCCTGGTATTGGCGACCGCGACGGCTACCGCCTGTGCCAACGAGGCGCATTCGGCGCTGCCGCACCTGACGCTGCAGCCGCAACGCACCGCAGTGGTCGGCCTGTCCTCCGGGGCCTACATGGCCAGCCAGGTGCAGATGGCCTACCCGGAACTGTTCCCCAACGCCGCGATGGTCGCCGGCGGCCCTTACGGTTGCGCCGGTGGCCGGCTGGATCTGGCCCTGGGCCCGTGCATGAAGGGCACGCCTGCGGTGGACGTGGATGCGTTGGTGGCCACGGCGAAGCAGCGTGCAAGCGAGGGCAGCAACGGCAAGCTGGCCGCGCTGGCCCACGCCCACGTGTACCTGTTGCACGGCAAGGACGACGCGTTGGTGGCGCCGGCGGTGGCCGAGGCCGGTGCACGCTTCTACCAGCAGCTGCGCGATGGCGTGCCCGGGCTGGCGGCGATGCAGGTGACCGACGATGGCCAGCGCGCCTTTGCCCACAACCTGCCGGTGGCCGCCCACGGGGACGATTGCGGGCAGTCGGTAGCCCCGTATCTGGGCCACTGCGGTTTCGACGCAGCCGGGGAGATTTTCCGCCAGATGTTCGGTGCGCCGCCGCATGCGGTGAATACCGCGCAAGGCACGCTGCGCACCTTCGACCAGGACGCGCTGCGCCCGGCCGGTGCCGATGCGTTCCTGGCCAAAACCGGCTACCTGTACCTGCCTCCGGCCTGCGCGGCCGGCAAGCCCTGCGGCCTGATGGTGGCCTTGCACGGCTGCAAGCAGAACGCGGACGCGGTGGACGAAGCGTTCGTCAGGGACGCGGGCTTCAACCGCTGGGCCGACGTCTACGACGTGGCGGTGCTATATCCTCAGACCCGCGCAAGCTTTGCGCCCTTGAATCCGCAGGCATGCTGGGACTGGTGGGGATATTCCGGAGCCGACTACGACACCCGCAAGGGGGTCCAGCTGCGCTGGCTGGTGAACGCGGTGCGCGCGTTGGGGCTTCCGCCGACGCCGGCGCCGTAGCCATCCGGGGCGTCGTCATGCGTCCGCGCCGCTGTTGCTCCCTTTCCCTCGACGTTGTCGGGGGAGGGGGGGAAGCCCTTGTCTTGGCTCGTGCTTGGCAATCTCGCAACTGGGCTCGCGCTGCCCCTGTAGGAGCGGCTTCAGCCGCGACGGGTTTGGTCTTGGCGCCTTTCGGCGCAGAGCAGAAGCCAAAGCTTTCACCCTCCTGCGGAGGGCGAGTTACTTTCTCTTTGCGTGGCCACGCCCGCGCTCCAGGCGCGGGCGTGGGCAAGCAAGAGAAAGTGACTCGGGCTCCGGAAGGAGTCCGAAAGCCCGCCGCGCACGAGATAGCCTTCCGTGCCCCGAGGGGAACAAAGACCGCCGCCGCACGCGGGCTAATCGGGCTCGGCGGCCCTCGAAGTCTCGCCACCAGCCGCGCCTGCGCGGGAATCAAGCCCAAGACACCGCGAGCCCCATGCTGAGCCCCACCATCATCGCCCTGGCTGCCGCCTGCTGGCTGGCCCTGCTGTTCGGAGCCGCACTGCTGGGCGAGCGACGCCCGCACCTGTTCGAGAAGCGCTGGGCGATTGTCTATGCGTTGTCGCTGGCGATCCACTGCACCTCGTGGACCTTCTACGGCACCGTGACCCAGGCCAGTCGATCCGGATGGTGGCTGCCGCCGACGTTCGTCGGGGCGATCCTGATGTACCTGCTGGCGGTGCGCGTGCTGCGCCGGCTGGTGCGAGCTGGCGCGCGAGTACAACGCCGGTTCGCTGGCCGACCTGATCGCGGTGCGGCTGGGGCGCCACTCGGGGCTGGCGGCGCTGGTGACCGCGGTGGTGGTGATCGGCATCGTGCCGTACATCGCGCTGCAGCTCAAAGCGGTGGCGATGAGCTACGGCATGCTCAGTCACGGCGAACTGGCCGAGTCCGATCCGTGGCAGGACAGCGCGCTGTACGTGGCGCTGCTGATGGCGCTGTTTGCGATGCTGTTCGGTACGCGTCGCGCCTCCACCACGGCGCACAATCGCGGGCTGGTGATGGCGATGGCGTTCGAATCGCTGTTCAAGCTGGGCGCCATGCTGGCGTTGGGCACGTTGTTGTTCACGCCGCTGCCGGCGCACCTGCCCGCAGTGGTGCCGCTGCCGCACGAGAGCAACGGATTCCCGGCGCTGATCCTGCTGGGCGCGTTCGCGATGTTTACCTTGCCGCACCAGTTTCACGCCGGGGTGGTGGAGTGCCGCGACAGCAACCACCTGCGCACGGCGCGCTGGCTGTTCCCGCTGTACATGCTGCTGATCTCGCTGCCGATCCTGCCGCTGGCGCGGATGGGCGATGCCTGGCTCGGGCCGATCGGGGTGCCGTCGGATCTGTACGTGCTGGCACTGCCGATGGCGCGCGGACAGCACGGCCTGGCGCTGGTGGCGTTTCTGGGCGGCTTGAGCGCGGCCACCAGCATGGTGGTGGTGGCCACGCTGGCGTTGAGCCTGATGGTGGTCAATCACCTGATCGCGCCGCTGCGCGTGCGTGCCGGCTGGGGCCGTGACGAGCGCGGCGACCTTCGCGGTGAAGTAATCAACCAACGCCGGGTGGCGATCCTGGCGGTGATCCTGCTGGCCTGGGGCTACAGCCGCGTGCTGGCCAGCCACGAGGCGCTGGCCGACATCGGCGCGATCTCGTTCTCCGCGCTGGCCGGGCTGGCGCCGGCGCTGCTGGCGGCGGTCTACCGCCCGCAGGTGGGGCCGCGCGCGGTCACCGCGGGGCTGGCCTGCGGCACGCTGGTATGGCTGTACGTGGTGTTGCCGGCGTTGCTGCCGGCGCCCCCGGCCTGGCTGCAGCACGGGCCACTGGGGCTGGCCTGGCTGGCCCCGGGGCACCTGCTGGGGCTGGGCGACTGGAGCCAGCTGGGACGGGCCGTGGTACTGAGCCTGGCGACCAACGTCGCCGTGATGTGGCTGGTGGCCGGCTCGCGCTACGGGCAGGCCGCCATTGCGGTGGGCGTGGGCGACATCGGCGTGGCCGAACTGCGTGCGCTGGCCGAGCGCTTCCTGCCCGCCGAGCGGGTCGACCACCTGTTTGCCGGCGCGCCGGTGCAGGGTGCCGCCGGCGCCGCACGCGTGGACCAGGTCGAGCATGAACTGGCCGCCGTGATCGGTGCGGCATCGGCGCGCCTGCTGCTGGAGGTGGTGCACCGGCAGGGCCACGACCAGCTCGACACGGTGGCGGCGATCGTGGGCGAAGCCACGCAGGATTTGCGCTTCAACCAGCGCGTGCTGGAGGCGGCGCTGGAGAACATGAGCCAGGGCATCTGCGTGGTCGATGCGGAGTTGCGGCTGGTGGCGTGGAACCGCTGCTATGCCGAACTGTTCGGCTATCCCCCGGAACTGCTGCAGGTGGGGCGGCCGGTAGCCGACCTCACCCGGCACAACATCGAGCGCGGAATGATCGGCGGCGGGGAGCTGGAGGAGCGTGTCGAGCGTCGCCTCAGCCACATGCGCGCGGGCACCCGGCACCTGTCAGAACGGTGCTTCCCCGATGGCAGCATCGTGGAGATCCGCGGCAACCCGATGCCCGGCGGCGGTTTCGTCGCCACCTTCACCGACGTCACCGCCTTCCGCCAGGCCGAGAGTGCCTTGAAGCGGGCCAACGAGACGCTGGAGCTGCGCGTGGCCGAGCGCACCCGCGAGCTGGCCGCCGCTTCGGCCGAGGCGCAGGCCGCCAACCAGGCCAAGAGCCGCTTCCTGGCCGCCGTCACCCATGACCTGATGCAGCCGCTGCACGCCGCGCAGCTGTTCGCGCACGCGCTCACCGAGCGCGGCGCCGAAGCCGAAACCGCCGGCCACCTCAACGGTGCGCTGGCCGCCACCGAGGGCCTGCTGGCCGGCCTGCTGGACATCGCCCGGCTCGAAGGCGGACGACTGCACCCTCAGCCGCGCGCGTTCGCGCTGGCCGAGGTGCTCGACCCGCTGGCCGCCGAGTTCGGCGCCATGGCCCGCGACCGCGGCGTGCGGCTCGACGTGGTGGGCACCGGCGCCTGGGTCCATTCCGATCCGCAGCTGCTGCGCCGGGTGCTGCAGAATTTCCTGTCCAACGCGCTGCGCTACGCCGAGCACGGCCGCGTGCTGCTGGGCGCGCGCCGACGGCACGGTCACCTGCAGGTGCAGGTGTGGGACACCGGGCCAGGCATCGCGCCGGCCGAGCAGCAGCTGATCTTCCAGGAGTTCCGTCGCGGCAGCGCTGCGGGCGGGCAGGGGCTGGGCCTGGGGCTGTCGATCGCCCAGCGGATGGCCGGCCTGCTCGGTCATCCGCTCGGGCTGCAGTCGTGGCCCGGGTGCGGCAGCGTGTTCCATCTGGACGTGCCGCTGGCCCGCGCCACGCCCAAAACTGCCGCGCCGCCGCCGGGGCAGCAGCCGCTGTCGGCCGGTTCGGCGCTGCTGCTGGACAACGAGCCGGCCGCGCTCGCCGCACTCAGCAGCCTGCTCGCCAGCTGGGGCTGGCGCGTGCACGCCGCGCGCAACGCCGAGCAAGCCATGCAGGTGCCGTGGCGGCCGGACCTGCACATCCTCGACTTCCATCTCGATGGCGGCCACACCGGCCTGGACGTGCTGATGCTGCTGCGCGAAAGCCATGGCGACATACCCGCGGTGATGCTGACCGCCGACCGCGACGGCGAACTGCGCCAGCGGTTGCTGGATGGCGGCATCGGCGTGCTTTACAAGCCGCTCAAGCCGCTGGCGCTGCGGCAGGTGTTGCAGCGGGTGGTGGCTGGAGTGTAGGGCGTTCGGGCTAGCGGTTGTTTTGGGACAGGAGTAGCGCGTGAAAACGCACCCTGGCACGGGTTTTGGTCAGGAGGGCATGTGCATCGCGTCGGCCAACTTGGATTCGGACCCTGGTTTCAGGCTGACCCAGAATCCAGTGCCCGGCTCCTGCGTCATCAAGAGGTCGGGATAGGTCCGGACCATGTCTGAAAGGGTGGCATGGCCGTAGACCTTGGGTGAGAAAGCTGGATCGGTCCGCTTGAGATATTGCCCTAGTGCCCCGAGGCCGACGCGACCATCCTCCGTGCCGCCTGCAAGCAGAGCCACCGCGTTGATCAGGGTTTTTGGCCTTCGCTTTGGCGAGGTCGTGGGTGAAGCTACTTGCTTGAGCCCGACCGAGCCGGCGGCTGTCGGAGCTGGCTCCGGCCGCTGCCATACAAAGAACTGATCGCTCGCGTTGCGGAGCGCATCTGGTGTCTTCTTCTCACCTACGATGTAGACGGTCGCACCGCGCTCGCGGAGCTTTCGGCACAGGTAAGCAAAGTCCGAGTCGCTGGTGACCAGGCAGAAGGTATCCGCCCGGCCATCGAACATCGCCTCCATGGCATCGAGCGCCAATGCAATATCAGCCGTGTTTTTGCCGGCTGCGTACTGATATTGCAGGCAAGGCGTGAAAGCCAACCTGACGAGGGCTTCCTGCCAGCGATTCGCGAGCGTCGAGTGGTTGCCATAGCCGCGCCGCAACACCACCCGGCCGAACTGGGCGACTTCCTGCAAGGCATGCTCAAGAATGTCAGGACTGGTGTTGTCGCAATCGACCATGACTGCGACCCGGGCGTCCGTGCTAGATGGAACACTTCCCATTGAACCCTCCCTCGAGTGGCTCGACGACGTGGAACCTCTCCATGCCGCCGACACCTGAGCGTACAGTTTCTTATCCGACCTGCAGCCATGCACGGAGCAGGGAGGATTTCGTCCTCACTAGCACTCCGGTCTGGTCGAAAGCGGTCCCGTGCACCGCACGCCGTTCAATGGCCACCCCCCAGCTCCAACGACCGCAACACCATGCCCGCTTGCGTCCTGTTCCTTACCCCCAGCTTCTCGAAGATCGCTGTCACATGCGCCTTCACCGTGCGTTCCTGGATCGACAGCCGGTCGGCGATCTGCTTGTTGAGCAGGCCTTCGGCGAGCAGGGCGAGTACGCGGGATTGCTGTTCGGTGAGGCGGGCCAGGCGGGTGGCCAGGTCGGTGTCGTGCGGGTCGGCGGGAACGGCGGCGACGGCATCGGCCAGGTGGGGCGGGAGCCAGGTGCCGCAGTCGAGCACGCAGCGGATGGCTTCGCCGATCTCGGCGGGGCTGGCGCTCTTGGGGATGAAGCCGGCGGCGCCGTGGTCGAGTACGCGGCGGATGGTGCGCGGGTCGTCGTGGGCGGAGACCACCAGCACCGCCACGCCCGGATGCTGGCCGCGCAGCGCGGCCAGGCCGGACAGGCCCTGGCTGCCGGGCATGTGCAGGTCGAGCAGGACCAGGTCGGTGTCCGGCGCGGCGGCCAGCGTGGCGAGTGCGCCGGCCAGGTCGGCCGCTTCCTGCACGCTGCATTGCGGCACGCTTTTGCGCACCGCCTGGCCCAGCGCGGCGCGGAACAGCGGGTGGTCGTCGGCGATCAGCAGCGAGGTCATGAAAGGGAAGTTAGCGGGCCCGGGCGTTCGCGTCGAGGTCGAAGGTCACGGGCCTGCCAGCGGCTGCCCCGGGCCCGATCAGGCCGCTCGGGGGCGTATGCGCGCCAGGCGGCCTCCCAGCTCGCGGCGTGCAGTTTCGAGCTCGTACCTTTTCTGCAGGTTGATCCATACGTCGGCAGTGGTACCGAAGTAACGCGCCAATCGCAGTGCGGTGTCGGCTGTGATGCCGCGCTTTCGGTTGACGATGTCGTTTACGCGTGCCGGTGTGACATCGATGGCGCGCGCCAGCGCATTGCTCGATAGCTGCATCGGCACCATGAATTCCTCACGGAGGATGTCGCCAGGATGGATCGGCGGCAGCAGCTTGCTAGCCATGATCGTTACCTCTTGGTATCTCTTATCGGTGGTAATCACAGATCTCGACATCGTGGGCGTCGCCGCCCTCCCACCGGAAGCACAGCCGGAACTGATCGTTGATGCGTATGCTCATCTGGCCGGCACGGTTGCCCTTGAGGCTTTCCAGGCGGTTTCCCGGAGGTACGCGTAGATCGTCCAGCGCGGTTGCCGCATCGAGATACTCCAGCTTGCGACGTGCAGCGCCTTCGATGTTCACCCAGCGGCGAACGCGCACGCCGTTGAACAGGGCCTGCACGTCCTTGTCGGCGAAGGTCTTGATCACGGTTTACCGTATATCGGTATGCGATATAGGGCAAGTCCCGTCACCAACCTGGACGGCAATGCTTCGTGCTGCAAGGCGGGTCTGACACCGCGATCGCTGTGGCATTGGACTTTCGTACGATGGCCCGGGTCGGGGCGCTTGCTATGGTGGGCGAATGACCCGACAAGCGCGAGCGATGCTCAGGTTGGTGGCCGGTGCCGCTATGGTGGTGATCGCCGGCTGTGCCCCACCGCCGGTCACCCGGGAGCCTGCGATGCCCTCGATGGATTTTGTCCGCGGCGAGATCCGCGTCACCGAACACCGCGGTCACGACGACCTGCTCAGCGCCGGGCTGGGGCTGGCCGGGCTGGCCGGGGTGCCGGTGCCATTCGCCAACCCGGTCGACCCGAGCGCCGCGGAGCTGCGCCGGCGCGCGATCCAGACCAGCTGGAAGGGTATTGCCGATCTCGGCCCGCTGGGTGGCTACGGCCAGCTCTACGGCGGGGTGCCGGACGTGCCGGGGCGCGAGTACCAGGCATTTGCCTGGATTCCCGGTGCGAAGGCGCCGCACCGCGTGCTGCTGCAGCTGCCCGACGGGTTCGACCACCAGCGGCGCTGCCTGGTGGTGACCGCCTCGTCCGGCTCGCGCGGCATCTACGGGGCGATCGCGCTGGCCGGTGCCTGGGGGCTGCCCAAGGGGTGCGCGGTGGCCTATACCGACAAGGGCACCGGCGCGGGTTACTTCGACTATGCCGACGACAGCGGCGTGGCGCTGGACGGCCGGCGTGCGCGCCGCGGCACCGCGACTCTGGAGTTCGAGCCGCCGGCGGCCGCGGCCAGCGCCGGCATCGCGGTCAAGCAGATGCACTCGGGCGACAACCCGGAGGCGGACTGGGGCAGACACGTACTGCAGGCGGCGCGGTTCGGGCTGGCGATGCTCGATCGCGCCTTTCCGGACGAGGCGCCGTTCACCGCGGCCAACACCCGCATCATCGCCACCGGTATCTCCAACGGCGGCGGCGCAGTGCTGCAGGCGGCCGGCGATGACGAGCAGCAGCTGCTTGCCGGCGTGGTGGCGCTGGAGCCGAACGTCAACGTGCCCGGCCACGGGCGCGCACTGTATGACTACGCCACCGAAGCGGCGCTGTGGTTGCCGTGTGCGCTGACCACCGAGCGCTTCGCCGAGGTGCCGTTCGCGCGCGGCCCCAATGGCCTGCCGCCGCCGGCCTGGGTGATCCGCTGCGCCAGCCTGCACGCGCAGGGTCATCTGGCCGGGCAATCGCTGGCCGAGCAGGGCGAGCAGGCGTATGCGCAACTGCGCCTGCACGGCTGGACCGACCAGGCCATGGCCACCGCCGCCAGCAGCACCGCGTTCGACCTGTGGCGCATCATCAGCGCCGGCTACGCGTCGTCGTACCTGCGCCGCGGTGCCACCGACATGCCGTGCGGTTTCCGTTACGCCGCACTGGGCGCGGGTGTGCTGCCGGGGCTGGCCGACCCGGCCACGCGAGCGGCCTGGTGGGCGGACGGTTCGGGTATTCCGCCGGGCAATGGCGTGGGCCTGTTCGGCGGGCTGACCGCGTCCACGGACCCGACCCTGGTCGGCAGCGAATGCCTGCGCGCGCTGTGGGACGGCCACGATGCCGACGCCGCGGCGTTGCGGCAGGCGGTGGCGGCGACCGAGGCCCGGTTGCCGCGCGAGGGCCTGCCGCTGTGGGTGCTGCACGGTGCCGGTGATGGTCTGCTGCCGACCGCCTTCAGTTCCGAGCCGTACGTGGCGTGGCTGCGTGCCCATGGTCGCCAGACGATCTACTGGCGGGTGCCGTATGCCCAGCACTTCGATGCATTCCTGGCGTTGCCGGGCTTCGGCGACCGGCATGTGCCGCTGCTGCCGTACGGCTACGCGGCACTGGACCGGTTGTGGGCGCACCTGTATCAGGGCGCCGCCTGGCCGGTGGGTGCGCCCGTCCCGCTGGCGCAGCCGCGCGGGGCGGGGCCGCTGACGCGTCAGGCGTTGGCGCTGCCCGAACCCTAGGAGCCTGGGCGGCAGACGTCTTTCCGGCGGCAAGGCGGCGGCGTGACCCATGTTTCCGCCCGTGCCCGACCGTGGGCCACATGGTTGCCGAAGCTTCGAAAAATCCGTGCTCGCGCCACCGCATTTTTGCCCGGAACTTTTGTGCGCGCAGGCTCCTGTCGGGCCGTGTGCGGCTGTTGACGTGGGGATCAACGCCCGGTGCGTTATTCTTGCGCGCTTGCGCCACCGTGCGTGGTTCCCAACCGAAGGATTTTTTGCGATGACCATCCAAGTCACGTTCGACACCAACCGCGGCCCGATCCACCTGAAGCTGCACGAAGACAAGGCGCCGGTAACCGTGGCCAACTTCGTCAACCTGGCCCGCCGCGGTTACTACGATGGCTTGTCGTTCCACCGCGTGATCAACGATTTCATGGTGCAGGCCGGCTGCCCGCTGGGCAACGGCACCGGCGGCCCGGGCTACAAGTTCGAGGACGAGTTCAGTCCAGCGCTGCGGCATGACAAGCCGGGCGTGCTGTCGATGGCCAATGCCGGGCCGCGCACCAATGGCAGCCAGTTCTTCATCACCCACGGTCCGACCCCGTGGCTGGACAACAAGCACAGCGTGTTCGGCCAGGTCGTCGACGAGTCGGACATGAAGGTGGTCAACGCGATCAAGCAGGGCGACACCATCGAGAAGGTCACCGTCGAAGGCGACGTGGATGCGCTGTTGTCGTCCCAGGCCGACCGCGTCAAGCAGTGGAACGAAGTGCTCGACCAACGCGGTTGAGCACGATGCGGCGCGGCAGCATGACGCCGCGCCGCACCTATCGGGGGCGTACCGACCGGTGCGGTCTCCACGGGCGCCCGGCCGCGCCTCCTTCGTGCGTGACCGGACGCCTCGGCCCGCCCAAGGCGCCCGCGCGACGCCGCGGCGGGCGGCGTGGCTCGCCCACCAGGGCGGCGTGCGGCGGTCGTCGCGACGACCGGGCGCGCGGATGCAACTTGCACCGCTTGTACTTGCCGGGGAATTGCACGCATAGTCCGGCGCACTGTTGCCGTTAGCAGGACCAACACCGATGCGGGTACGCCTCGAAGACGTGGCACGTGCTGCCGGGGTATCGCCCAAGACCGTGTCGCGCGTACTCAACGACGAAGCCAACGTGCGTCCGCGCACGCGCGAGAAGGTGCGCGCGGCGATGGAGGCGATGAACTACCGCCCTCATCCGTCGGCGCGCAGCCTGGCGAGCAACCGTTCGTACCTGGTTGCCACGCTGTACGACAACCCGTCGTCCAATTACCTCACCGAGATCCAGGCCGGCGTGCTCGAGGCGTGCGACCTGCACGGCTACAGCATGATGGTGAGACCGCTGGTGGTGGAGTCGGAGGATTTCCTGCCGCGGGTGGAGACACTGCTCTCGCACCATCGGCCCGATGGCCTGGTGCTTACCCCGCCGATCACCGACCACGCCGGGCTGCTTGCGTTGCTGCAGGATCGTGGCGTGCCGTTTGCCAGTGTCTCGCCGATCGAGCGGGCGGGTCGCACCGGCGTGTTCATGGACGAGCCGGGCGCCGCGCGGGAGATGATGGCCACGCTGGTGGCGCTGGGACATCGGCGGATCGCCCATGTGATCGGCCACCCCGCCCACGGTGCCAGCCACTGGCGGCTGGACGGCTATCGAGAGGCTCTGGTCGCGGCCGGGCTGGCCTACGAGGCGGCGCTGGTGGTGCAGGGCGATTTCTCGTTCGGCTCCGGCGTGGCCGCGGCGCGCCAGTTGTTCTCGCTGCCGCGCGGCAGCGGGCCCACGGCGGTGTTTGCGGCCAACGACGACATGGCCGCGGGAGTGATCTGGGCGGCCGGTGAGCACGGCCTGTCGGTGCCGCGCGACGTCTCCGTATGCGGCTTCGACGACACCCCGATCTCGCGCCAGATCTGGCCGACCCTGACCACGATCCAGCAGCCCAGCCGCGAGATGGGCCGCATCGCCGCGACGCAACTGCTCGACCTGCTGCGCGGGCGCGGCAGCGGCGGCATGCGGCAGGTGTCTTTCGCCCTGCGCCTTCGCGAATCCACCGCCCCGGCAAGCTGACCGGCGGCCAGGTGCCCCCGCAGCTCGTTCCATGCGTCAACGCGCGTAACTTTTGTTGCACGGCAAATTGACAGCGCTGTCATTGCGTGACATTACTCGCCCGGGCGGGACCCGGCGGCGAGATGACAGCCGTCTGGTCCGCTCGCGTCGGCGGGGGCCGGGGCACCAGCAGCAAGACGATCGATTGCACGACCAACGGCTAACCGATGGCAGCGCGCAGGCACGAACGCACGAACGCACGGGCTCATCGGACGACTCAGAGAACTGATGCGGGGAGCAAGCAGCTGATGAATACCAAGTACGTCAAACGAGTGGCACTGTCCGCGGCGATCGCCGCGATCCTTGTCCCGGGTGTCGGGTTCGCCCAGGTCGATTCCGGGCCCCAGGATGCCGCCGCGACCACCAAGGTGCCGCGCAAGCCGGCCAAGCCGACGGTCGCTGAAGCCAAGAGCCTGCAGCAGGTGGTGGTCACCGGCAACACTGCCACCGGCGGTCTGCGCAAGATCGACGCCAGCTACACGGTGACCACCGCTTCGGCCGAGCAGATCAAGATGGCCAACCCCAAGAGCACCGCCGACCTGTTGAAGATAGCGCCCGGCCTGTGGCCCGAATCCACCGGCGGCCAGACCGGCGCCAACATCGAGATTGCCGGTTTCCCCGGCGGCGGCGACGCCCCGTTCAACACGGTGCAGATGATGGGTTCGCCGCTGTACGGCATGCCGACCCTGTCGTTTTTCGAACAGACCACCATCTTCCGCCTGGACGACACCGTCGACCGCGTCGAGATTCTGCAGGGTGGCCCCTCGGTCGTGTTCGCCGACGGCCAGATCGGCGCCACCGAGAACTTCATCCTCAAGCAGGGCACCGAAGTGCCGTCCGGCAGCATTGGCGTCACCTACGGCGACGAGAACCTGCGCCGGGTCGACGGCTTCCTGGGTTTCTCCCCGGCGACCGACTGGTACGGAAGCATCGGCGGGTTCTACCGTGACTCGGACGGCGTGCGCGATCCGCAGTTCCCGGCGGACAAGGGCGGGCAGTTCACCGCCACGGTCACGCACGACAGCGACAACGGCACCATGATGCTGTACGCGCGCTACCTCAACGATCGCAACCAGTTCATCACGCCGATTCCGCTGATCCAGACCGGCACCGACCATTTCAGCGCTTATCCGGGCTTCGACCCGCTCACCGACACCTACTACAGCAAGGCGATCCAGCATGTGTTCCTGGCCGGCTATCCGGGCGGCGGCACCAACGCCGACCTGGCCAACGGTCGCGGCGCGAAGATGAGCTTCTTCGGCGGCAACTTCGACTACACCCTGGGCAACGGCTGGAACCTGTCGGACAAGTTCCTGCTCAACGGCGGCGACGTGGACACCAATGCGCTGTTCTCCGGAAACAACCCGCTGACCATGGCCGAGTTCCTCGATGCCAACACGCCAGCAGGTAGCGTGGCCAGCGCCAACTATGTCGGTGGCGGCGCGGTGGCTCCGGGCCAGAGCGTGATCTCGCAGGGCTGGTGGTACATCCACAAGCACCTGAAGAACATCAACAACGACCTGCGCCTGAGCAAGGAGATCTTCGAAGGCAACACGCTGACCGCGGGTGTCTACCTGGCGCACTACACCGACGACGACAAGTGGGCGCTGGGCAACCAGATGCTGATGACCAACACGCCCAATGCCACGCCAATCACGGTCAGCTACGTCGATGGCGGGCAGACCTACCAGCTCACCGACGCCCAGGGCTTCCTGGACAACGGCGGCTACAACATCGTCGAGCACGGCAAGGCCACCAACAAGGCGTTCTACCTGTCCGATTCCTGGCGCCTGGGCCGGTGGCTGTTCGACCTGTCCGGACGGATCGAGAACCAGCACGCCACCAACGACGTGTGCAACTTCCAGAGCGACGGGCGCGTCGATGCCAACGGCAACCCGGTGAACGGCGTCATCGATACCGATGGCAACCCCAACACGCTCTACAACAACTCGGTCCCGGTATGCGACGGCACGTTCGCCCACACCGACTACGACAAGACCCATCCGTCGTGGACGTTCGGCGTGAACTACGAGCTGGCCGACAACATGAGCGTCTATATCCGCGCCAACAAGGGTGCCCACTTCGGCGATTTCGACAACGCCCTGCGCGGCAACGCCACCGGCAACACGCCGCCGCTGCAGAAGATCCAGAACGTCGAAGGCGGCTTCAAGTACCAGTCGGACATGCTCTACGCCGACATCAGCGCCTACCACCGCCAGTTCATCGGCCTGCCGTACCAGCCGACCGACGGCAACGGCGTACCGGTGGGCAGCCCGTTGACCTACGGCTCGGACTCCAAGGGCATCAACTTCAACGGTGTGCTCAGCGCCACCGAGAACCTCAAGTTCCAGCTGGTCGCCAACTGGCTCGATGGCCACTACACGCACTACGCGGCCTGCATCCCGTACGTGAACCAGGTCACCGGCAACGGCTGCGCGTTCATCGATGGCGTGCAACTGCAGCGCCAGCCCAAGCTGCGCTACATGTTCACGCCCAGCTACCGGATGCCGTTCAGCTGGGGCGACATCACCACCTTTGTCACCTACACCCACGTCGGCCCGCACACGCAGGACATTTCCGGCCTGCAGCAGCTGGGGACCTACGACACCTGGGACTTCGGCATCGTCGCCAACGTGCAGAAGAGCTGGCAGCTGCGCCTGCAGGGCACCAACATGACCAACGAGCTGGGCCTGACCGAGAGCAACTCGCGCATCTTCGGCAGCGCAGCCGGCAGCGGCGGCGTGATCCTGGCGCGTCCGCTGGAAGGGCGTGAAGTCAACCTGCAGGTCAAGTACCTGTTCTGACCGGAGGGCATCGGCACGCCTGCTTCCGCGTGGCGTGCCGATGCAGCAACGGCCCGCGATGGCGTGGGCCGCCCGGGTTCGGCACCAATCGAGCCCGCGCTTGTCCTGCCCGCGGGCGGCCGCCATGGCCGCTTGCCACCACACCCAGCCAGGAGCCGTCCATGCCATGGGGTCGTCTTTGCCGCGCCGCGCTTTGCCTGGCGCTCGCCGCACCGGGAGCGAGCGCCGTCGCGGCCGCCGATCGGGCCACCGATCCGAGCTTCGTGTTGACCGCCACCGCCGCGGATTTCGAGCACTACTTCCCGGCCTACCTGGCCAACGGCTACTTCTCCACCATGACCTCGCCGCGCGGCACCGAGGGCAACCGCGCCTACATGGTGGCGTTCATGGATTACACCCCCGGCGACATCTCGCGGCCGGCGGCGATTCCCGGCTGGAGCGAGGTCGACTACAACCCTGGCGGCGGCTGGCTCAACCGCACGCGCCTGGACGCAAAGATCTTCGCCGACTACGCGCAGACGCTGGACATGCACGACGGCACGCTGGCCACGCGCTATCGCTTCGACTACGCCAACAAGTCGACCGACGTGCAGGTGCTGACCCTCGTCAGCCAGGCTTCGCCGCATCTGGCCGCGACCCGCTTTACGATCACGCCGCAGTTCGACGGTACCGGTGCAGCTGAGCTTCCCGATCCGCCTTTGGTCCGACCACCAGCCGCGCTTTCCCATCGCCAGTATGGGCGGCGAGCAGATGATCGCCGCGGTGATCGCCAGCGGACAGAACCTGGACAACAAGCCGGTGCCCACCCCCGACCGCGCGCCGGTGTGGTACCCGGGGCACACCCGCATCCTGGGCAGCGACGGCGACACCCGCGAGCTGTCGCTGCGTCTGCGGGGCAGGGCGGAGCACGGGCTGGCATGGCCGAGGCGGCGACGATCGAGCTGCCCGCGGGCGTCACCGCGCGAGCGGTGCAAGCCTGCACAAGGGCCCGCACAAGCTGTCGCTGGACTTCACCGTGCAGGTGCGCAAGGGCCATACCTACGCCTTCACCAAGTACGTGGCGGTATCGCGGCAGGATTGGGGCGGCGACGACCGCGCCGACCTGGCGCTGGCCCGGGCCGCGCGCCGCGACGGCTTTGACCGACTGCTGTCGGCGCATCGCGATGCCTGGCATCGCGCTGTGGGCATCGGACATCGTGATCGACGGCGATCCGGCCGTGCAGAAGGCGGTGCACTCGGACCTGTACTACCTGCTGTCCAACACCACCGTGGGCACCGCCTGGCCGATGGGTGCCTGCGCGCTGACGCCGAACTATGCCGGCCACGCGTTCTGGGACAGCGACTCGTGGGTGTTCCCGGCGCTGCTGCTGCTGCATCCGGAGCGGGCAAAACCGATCGTGATGTTCCGCGACCGCACGCTGGCGCCGGCGCGCGAGCGTGCGCGCAGGCACGGCGTGCAGGGAACCATGTATCCGTGGGAGGCCGATCCGCAGACCGGCGTGGACGTGACCCCGCATTTCGCCTACGAGGTCTACCGCGAGGTCCACGTCAACGCCGACGTCGCGATCGCGCAGTGGCAGTACTACCTGGCCACCGGCGACAAGGCCTGGCTGCAAGCAACATGGCTGGCCGGTGATCCGCGGCGTGGCGCGTTCTGGGCCAGCCGCGTCACCTACGACAAGGCCCGCGATCGCTACGAGATCCACCACGTGACCTCGCCCGACGAGGCCTACAGTCGACGTGCCGAACGACTCGTTCACCAACGCCGCGGCGCGCAAGGCGCTGCGCATCGCGATCCGGGCCGCGGCGCGTGGTCGGCGCGCCGGCCGACCCGGCGTGGCGCGACATCGCCGGCAAGATGTTCATCCCGTTCGACGAGCGGGCCCAGCGCCACCGCGACTTCGATGCGTCGGTGCCGCACGACAAGATCACCTGGATGGGCTCTTCGCTGGTCTGGCTGATGTATCCGAACCTGGATCTGCCGATGTCGACCCGGGTGCGCCGCAACGACTTTGCGTTCCAGCTGCAGGAGTTGAAGACCCACGGCGACGACCCGAACGAGATGATGATGGTGATGCTGGCCGTCGGCGCCGCCGAACTGGGCGACGCGGAGGCGGCCGGCAGCTGGATCCGGCGCAACCTGGTCGGTTTCCTCAAGCCGCCGTTCAACGTGCGCACCGAGACGGCGGCCAACAACGCCGGCTACATCCTGGCCACTTCGGCCGGGTTCGTGCAGAGCATGCTGTACGGGCTGACCGGTCTGCGCATCGACGACAACGGACTGAGCCAGGCTTATCGGCCGGTGCTTCCGCCGGGCTGGACCGGGCTGACGCTGCAAGCGGGTGCAGCTTCCGCGGCAAGCACTACGACATCACGGTCAGCCGGGGTGCCGGCGGGGCGCAACTGACCCGCCGGGAAGTGCCATGAAAACCCGGGCCGCGACCGTGCTGTCACGTTCTCCGGGCATGCCCTGCGCGACCCTGCCGGTGCGCGGCAGCTGTCCGGCTCGCCCGGCCACGCCCGCCAACCCTGTCCACGATGAGGATGTCCTTCGATGAAGAACCCGCCGCGGCCCCTTTCCTGGTTGCTCGCCCTCGCGTTTGGTGCGGTATTGAGCGCCTCGCCGTCAACCTCCCGCGCATTGCCATCCCAAGCGGCCAGCGCGCCGGCCGCCACCGATGCGGCGCGCCCCGATCCCGGCGCGGACCCGTGCCTATATCGATCGGGCGTGGGACACGCTGACCCGCTCGATCGACGATTGTTCGGCGCTGGCCGATCCCAAGATGGCCTCGCATCCGGTGCTGTACCTGCCCCATGACCTGCCCATGCCGGCCAGCCTCGAGCAGGTCGGCAAGCGCTGCGGAGTACAGGTGCGCCGCCTGCCGCGCTCCATCGATCGCCTGGGTGCCATCGATGCGGGCACGCTGCCGGCGCAGGGCCTGCTGTACGTGCCGCATCCCTACGTGGTGCCCGGCGGCCAGTTCAACGAGATGTACGGCTGGGACAGCTATTTCATCCTGCTGGGACTGGTGGCCGACCACCGCGACGCGCTGGCACGCGACATGGTCGACAACTCGCTGTTCGAGGTGGCCTATTACGGCGGCGTGCTCAACGCCAACCGCACCTATTACCTGAGCCGCTCGCAGCCGCCCTTCCTCAGCCAGATGATGGCCGAGGTGCTCGGCGCGCCGGGCAGCTTCAAGGACGAGGCGGCGCGGCATGCCTGGCTGGCGCACGCGTACCCGCTGGCGGTACGCAACTACCGCATATGGACGCGCGCCGAGCACCGCGCCGGCAACACCGGGCTGGCGCGGTACTTCGACCTGGGCCAGGGGCCGGTGCCGGAAATGCACGGCAGCGCGTATTACCAGGGCGTGATCGAGTGGCTGCTGGCCCACCCCACCGAGGACCCGGGCTATCTGGTCAAGGCTTCGCAGCACCCCGGCGCGGCCGAGGCCGCGCGGCTGCGCAAGAGCAGTTGCGACGTGGCCGCCTCCAGCGTATGCGCCGGTGCGTGGGCCAGGGGCTACCGGCTTGGCGCGGACTATTACCTGGGCGACCGCGCCATGCGCGAGTCCGGCTTCGACACCAACTTCCATTTCGGCCCCTACGGCGGCTCCACCCACCACTACGCGCCGGTGGGCTTGAACAGCCTGTTGTACCGCTACGAGCGCGACCTGCACGACTTCGCCCTGCAGCTGGGCCGGATGCAGGAGGCCCAGCGCTGGGCCGAGGCCGCCGCCGAGCGGCTGCAGGCGATGAACAGCTATCTGTGGCAGCCGGGCAAAGGCCTGTACATGGACTACGATTTCGTCGCCGGCAAGCCCGCCTCGCAGCCGTACGTGACCACGTTCTATCCCTTGTGGGCCGGCGCCGCCTCGCCGCAGCAGGCGGCCGCAGTCGAGAACAAGCTTCCGATCTTCGAGCGCAAGGGCGGGCTGGCGATGGACGATCGCGCCAGCGGGGCGCAGTGGGACCAGCCGTTCGGCTGGGCGCCGACCAACTGGCTGGCGATCTCCGGCCTGCATGCCTATGGCTTCCACGACGACGCCCGGCGGCTGGCCCGCAAGTTCACCGAAACGGTCGACCGCAGCCTGGCCCATGACGGCACCATCCGCGAGAAGTACAACATGGTGCTGGGCAACGCGGACGTAAAAATCACCGCCGGCTACCGCCAGAACGTGATCGGCTTCGGCTGGACCAACGCCGTTTACCTGAAACTGCAGCAATTGCTCCAGGGGCAGGCGTCCTCGCCCGCAGCACCCTCCTCGACGTTGAAAAAGGACGTCAAACCGGTCCCGGTCGAGCACTGACCAAAGCCTGCAGGGCGGACGTAGGGTGGCGTAGGGCCGACGTAGAGTACGCGTACGGTACGCGTACGGTGGGCGTAGGGTGGGCGTAGGGTGGGCGTAGGGTGGGCTTCAGCCCACCAGAGCCAACGAAGCCAAAAAGCCAAAAAGCCAAAAAGCCAAAAAGCCAAAAAGCCAAAAAGCCAAAACCAAAAGCCAAAAAGCCAAAAAGCCAAAAAAGCCAAAAAGCCAAAAGCCAAAAGCCAAAAAGCCAAAAGCCAAAAGCCAAAAGCCAAAAGCCAAAAAGCCAAAAAGCTGGTGGGCTGAAGCCCACCCTACGGGCCTGGGGGCTTCAGCCACCATCAGTGGCCGAGCCGGAGGACCAGGCCAACCCGTCCCGTCCGGCTGGGCACTGCCCGAACGCGTGCTAAAATCGTGCGGTTGACTGGTCCGGATGCGCCCAGAACGGACGCACGCCGGTTCGCCCTCGATGCCCGCAGAGAGTCCCATGCCCCAGCTCGCCCAGCGTGTCGGCCGCGCCAAACCCAGCGCGATCATGCTCATTGCCGAGAAGGCGAAGCAGCTCAAGGCTGCCGGTCGCGACATCATCAGCTTTTCCATTGGCGTGCCGAACTTCCTGCCCGGCGAGCACGTTTACGCCGCCGCGCGCGAGGCGCTCAACCACGACAGCGGCCAGTACGGCAGCAACCGCGGTGCCGACGCGCTGCTGGATGCGTTCCTGGCGCACATCGAAAAGCTCGGGTTCACCGGCTACGGCCGCACCAACCTGTCGATCGGCATCGGCGCCAAGCAGGTGCTGTACAACCTGGCCGAGGCCCTGCTGGACGAGGGCGACGAGATCTACCTACGCCTCGCCGTACTGGACCAGCTACCGCGACATCGCCGAGATCGTCGGCGCGCGCATCAACGTGCTGCCGTGCGGGCCGGAGCAGAACTACAAGCTCACCCCGGCACAGCTGGATGCGGCGCTGGCGCGCAAGCCGAAGGTATTCCTGTTCAACAACCCGTCCAACCCCACCGGCATGGTCTACACGCGCGAGGAGATCGCCGCGCTGGCCGAGGTGCTGGTCAGGCATCCGGACACCTGGATCATCACCGACGACATCTACAACACCATGGTGTTCGACGGCATCGGTTACCACAATTTCGTGTTCGCGCAGCCAGCGCTGCGCGAGCGGTTGATCTTCGTCGACTCGGTGTCCAAGACCTACGGCATGCCCGGCTGGCGCGTCGGCCTGCTCGCCGGCCCGGAGGTCGGTGGCCAGGGCGGTGACCACGCTCAACTCCAACCACATCACCAGCCTGCCCGAAGTGATCACCGCCGCCGCGGTGGCCGCCCTGGCCGGTCCGCAGGATCTGCCGCTGGCAAAATGCGTCGAGTTCGCCGGCAAGCGCGACCAAGTGGTGGCGGCGCTGGCGGACATTCCCGGCGTGGTGTGCCCGCGTCCGCAGGGCGCGTTCTACGCGTTTCCGGACATTTCTGTCGCTTTCGGGCGCAGCCACAACGGCGTGCGCGATCGACAACGACGTGGAGCTGTGCGCAGCCTTGCTGGAGAGCAAGGGCGTGGCCTGCGTGCCGGGCTCGGCGTTCGGCGAGCCGCGCGCCATGCGCATTTCCTACACCTGCCCGACGGCACAACTGGCGCCGGGCCTGGAGCGCATCCAGGAGTTCTTCGCCGAGCTGAGCTGACCCAGGCACGGCTGCACGGCGACACCGGCCGGACGCGCGTCCCCGAATCCAGGTCGCGCTCGCGTCTCGCGCCCGGCAGCACACCACATTCATTGAACACCCAAGCTGAGGAGTCACCATCCATGAAAGCCCCCGTTCGAGTTGCCGTCACCGGCGCCGCTGGCCAGATCGGCTACGCGCTGCTGTTCCGTATCGCCGCGGGCGACATGCTCGGTCCCGACCAGCCGGTGATCCTGCAGCTGCTGGAGATCACTCCCGCGCTGGACGCCCTCAAGGGCGTGGTGATGGAGCTCAACGACTGCGCCTTCCCGACCCTGGCCGGCGTGGTCGCCACCGACGACGTCAACGTGGCCTTCAAGGACGTCGACTACGCGCTGCTGGTCGGCGCCCGTCCGCGCGGCCCCGGCATGGAGCGCAAGGATCTGCTGGAAGCCAACGGCGCCATCTTCGGCCCGCAGGGCAAGGCCCTGAACGACCACGCCAAGCGCGACGTGCGCGTGCTGGTGGTGGGCAACCCGGCCAACACCAATGCGCTGATCGCCCAGCAGAACGCGCCGGACCTGGATCCGAAGTGCTTCACCGCGATGGTGCGCCTGGACCACAACCGCGCGATGAGCCAGCTGGCCGAGAAGACCGGCAAGCACAACAGCGACATCAAGAAGATGACCATCTGGGGCAACCACAGCTCGACCCAGTACCCGGACCTGCACCACGCCATCGTCGACGGCAAGCCGGCGCTGTCGCTGGTCGATCAGGCCTGGTACGAGAGCGACTTCATCCCCACCGTGCAGCAGCGCGGCGCGGCGATCATCAAGGCTCGCGGCGCCTCGTCGGCAGCCTCCGCCGCCTCGGCCGCGATCGACCACATGCGCTCCTGGGCGATGGGCACGCAGGACGGCGACTGGGTGTCCATGGGCATCCCGTCCGATGGCTCCTACGGCATCGAGCCGGGCGTGATCTACGGCTACCCGGTGACCATCAAGGACGGCAAGTACGCCATCGTGCAGGGCCTGGAGATCAACGACTTCTCGCGTGCGCGCATGGACGCCACCGACAAGGAGCTGCGCGAAGAGCGCTCGGGCGTCGAACACCTGTTCGCCAAGTAGTCGCCGCGGATGGTTCGCGGAAGAGGGCGGCTTCGGCCGCCCTCTTTGTTTTGGGCGTACTGGCGCGAGGCCGCAAGCCGACGCCGTCCACTCGGCGAAGGCTTGGATGAGTGTCACGGAATCAGTTGTTGAACAGCAGGGCAGGCTGCCGCGCGGGCGGCTCCGCGAGGCGATGCGCAGCGAGCCGTCCTGGGTCCCTTCGGGAGTCGAGCGGGCGGGACGGAAAAGCCCGCAGGGGAACGGGCAGGACGCCCGTTCCTTTTCGCCAGGACAGGATGTCCTGTCGAAAAGCCCGGCCCGCCACGCGTGCCCGTAGCGCCGAAGGCGCGCAGGGACGACGGACGCAGGGTGCCTTTCTCTTTGGTTACTTTCTCTTGGGCAGGCAAGAGAAAGTGCACTCGGGCCGGCCGCAAGTGCCGCGTCGAGGAGCTCTGGGCAAGCAAAGAAGACCTAAGTGCCAAGGCGCTGCAACCGGCCTGCGTCGCGCAGGCCTGTCCAGCGGGAAATCCACTGGGTTGCAGCAAAGGAGATGGATCCCGCATGCGCGAGGATGACGGCCATGGAGTATCCCGCCTGTTCTGTCTAAGTGTCCTGGGTGCTGGCCAGCGCCTCGCGCACATACGCCAACAGCGCGTCATCCACCGCGCTGCCGCTGCGCAGATCCGGTTCCCGGGCGTACGCCTCTCGGATGCGCGCGTGCGTGGCCGGGTCGTCGCCGGCGTATTCGCGGAACAGGGTCAACCACCGGGCCGCCATGGCCTGCACGCGCGGGTCACTGGCGGGGAGGGCGTCGGCGCGGGCGGCGCGTAGCTCGGCGATGAGTTCGGGCCAGGCGTACATCTGCTGGCCGTAGTGGGCGCGCATGCGCACCATCTCGTTCTCATCCAGGTAGCGGGCGAAGATGGCCAGTCGGGCGCGGACCATGGCCTGTTCCACGAAGCGCTCCAGTTCCGGGGTGATGCCGCTGTGCTGGCGAAGCTCCGGCTCCTGCGTGCTCATCGTGCGCAGGCGCAACAGGAAGGCCGGGTTATCGCCGGTGCCGCGGCCAATCATCTCCATCCAGCGCAGGGCGAGGATCTGCGCGTCGGCGTCGTCGGGCGTGGCGCCACGGTCCATGGCCGCCTGTATGGCGGTGACCAGGGCGCTCCATGCGGGCAGCACGTCCGGGTCGGTATGCAGCGGCAGGGCGTCCAGTTCGTCGGGGGTGAAATACTTCTCGTACATGGTCATCAGTTCCAGCGTGTCCAGCCAGTCGGCCAGGTCGGGTGACTGTCCGGCTCCAGCTGCGCGCGCAGCTGCACCAGCCGCGCGCGCAGGCGCTGCGGCCTCGACCCGTTCGCGGTCGATCTGCGCGATCTGGCGCTCGATCACCTCGGCCAGCGGCGGCGTGGCGCCGGACAGGGCGGTTCCGATGTCAGCCAGCGACAGGCCCAGGCGTCGCAGGGCCTGGATCCGGTGCAGGCGCTCGATGTTGGTCCGGTCGTACAGCCGGTAGCCGGCAGCGGAGCGCACCGAAGGCACCAGCAGGCCGATCGCGTCATAGTGGTGCAGGGAGCGGACGGTCAGTCCGCAGCGTTTGGCCAGCTCGCCCACGCTCAACATGAGGGTCTCCTTCGGATGCGCCACTGCAGGGTCCGCCCTCACGTAACGTGAGGGTCAAGCCCCGGCGGCCGGGTTCGACCTTGGTCGCGGTGTTCGTCACGGGTGCATCGTATAGGCTGGGCGGGGTGCGGATAGCGGAGAGCGGAGATGCGCTACGAGGAGTTCTATCGGCAATCGGTGGACGAGCCGGAGGCGTTCTGGGCCGAGCAGGCCCGGCGCATCCATTGGGACAGCCCACCGCAACAGATTCTCGATGCCTCCCGCCCGCCGTTCCGGCGCTGGTTCGTCGGCGGCACCACCAACCTGTGCTTCAACGCGGTCGATCGGCACCTGGCCGACCGCCCGGAGCAGCTGGCGCTGGTGGTGGTCTCCACCGAGACCGACACCGTCCGCGAGATCAGCTACCGCGTGCTGTACCGGGAGGTGAACCGCTTCGCGGCGATCCTGCAGGCGCTGGACGTGGGCCGTGGCGACCGCGTGGTGATCTACATGCCGAACATGGCCGAGGCGGTGTTCGCGATGCTGGCCTGCGCGCGCATCGGCGCGATCCACTCGGTGGTGTTCGGCGGCTTTGCCGCACACAACCTGGCGCTGCGCATCGATGACGCCGAGCCCAAGCTGCTGATCTGCGCCGATGCCGGCATGCGCGGCGGCAAGGTGATCCCGTACAAGCCGCTGGTGGATGCGGCGCTGGCCGAGGCCACCGCGCCGCCACCGCACGTGCTGATTGTCGATCGCCAGCTCGATCCGCAGATGACCCGGGTACCCGGGCGCGACCGCGATTACGCCCGGATGCGGGCCGAGCACATGAACGCCGAGGTGCCGGTCGTCTGGCTCGAATCGAACGAGCCGAGCTACCTGCTGTACACCTCCGGCACTACCGGCAAGCCCAAGGGCATCCAGCGCGACACCGGCGGCTACGCGGTGGCGATGGCGCTGTCCACGCGCACGGTGTTCGACATCGCCCCGGGGCAGGTGATGTTTTCCACCTCGGACGTGGGTTGGGCGGTGGGGCATTCCTACAACGTGTACGGCCCACTGATCGTCGGCGCCACCTCGCTGTTGTACGAGGGGTTGCCGACCCGGCCCGATCCGGGCGTCTGGTGGCGCCTGTGCGAGCGCTACGGCGTGCGCACGATGTTCTCCTCGCCCACGGCCATCCGCGTGCTGAAGAAGCAGGATCCGGCGTGGCTGAGCAAGTACGACCTGTCCGGATTGAAGTGGTTGTTCCTGGCCGGCGAGCCGCTGGACGAACCCACCGGGCGCTGGATCACCGAGGCGCTGGGCGTGCCGGTGATCGACAACTACTGGCAGACCGAGACCGGCTGGCCGGCGATCACGCTGATGCCCGGCCTGGACCTGAAGTCGGTGAAGTTCGGCTCGCCCGGCCTGCCGGCGCCCGGCTACCGGATGAAGGTGATCGACGAGGCCAGCGGGGTGGAGGCGGCGCCCGGCCAGAAGGGCGTGCTGGTGTTCGAGCCACCGCTGCCGCCGGGTTGCCTGACCACGGTCTGGCGCAACGACGAGCGCTACGTGGCCAGCTACTTCAGCCATTTCCGCCAGCTGCTCTACAGCTCGCTGGACTGGGCCGTGCGCGACAGTGACGGTTACGTGCAGATTCTGGGGCGCACCGACGACGTGATCAACGTGGCCGGGCACCGCCTGGGCACGCGCGAGATCGAGGAGTCGGTGGCGTCGCATCCGGCGGTGGCCGAGGCGGCGGTGGTGGGCGTGCATGACGAGCTGAAAGGGCAGGTGCCGGTGGTGTTCGCCACCTTGCGCCAGGGCGTGGTCGAGAGCGCCGACGCCGTGGCCCAGGGCATGCAGCGCTGTGTGGTCGAGCAACTGGGCGCGGTGGCCCGTCCGGCGCGCGTGTACGTGGTCAACAGCCTGCCCAAGACCCGCTCGGGCAAGTTGCTGCGCCGTTCGCTGCAGGCGCTGGCGCAACACACCGACCCGGGCGATCTGTCCACGCTGGACGACCCGGGCGCGCTGGACGACGTGCGCAAGGCGCTGGCGCAGGAGCGCTCGCCGGACTGACGGGCCGGCCTGCAACAGGGCCGCCCGGTGGTCACGCGCGGCCGCCGGCCGCCTACGCTAAAATGGCGGTTTTCCAAGGAGCCGCCCATGACCACCACCGCTTCCGCCGGCACGCGCTTTCGCCAGGCACTGGCCCAGGAACAGCCGCTGCAGGTGATGGGGGCGATCACCGCCTACGCCGGGCTGATGGCCAAGCGGGTGGGTTACAAGGCGCTTTACCTGTCCGGTGGCGGCGTGGCCGCCAATTCGCTGGGCATGCCCGACCTGGGCATCAGCACCATGGAAGACGTGCTGACCGACGCACGCCGCATCGTCGACGCCACCGGCATGCCGCTGCTGGTCGACATCGATACCGGCTGGGGCGGCGCCTTCAACATCGCCCGCACCGTGCGCTCGTTCATCAACGTGGGCGTGGCCGCGGTGCACATGGAGGACCAGGTCGGCCAGAAGCGCTGCGGCCACCGCCCGGGCAAGGAAGTGGTCACGCACGGCAGGAGATGGTCGACCGGGTCAAGGCGGCGGTGGACGCCCGCACCGACGACGGCTTCGTGATCATGGCGCGCACCGACGCGGCCGCGGTCGAGGGCATCGACGCGGCCATCGAGCGCGCCTGCGCCTACGTCGAGGCCGGCGCCGACATGATCTTCCCCGAGGCGATGAAGACGCTGGACGACTACCGCCGGTTCAAGGCCGCGGTGAAGGTGCCGATCCTGGCCAACCTGACCGAGTTCGGCTCCACCCCGTTCTTCACCACCGACGAGCTGCGCGAGGCCAACGTCGACATCGCGCTGTACTGCTGCGGCGCCTACCGCGCCATGAACAAGGCGGCGCTGAACTTCTACGAGACGGTGCGTCGCGAGGGCACCCAGAAGAACCTGATCGACACGCATGCAGACGCGCGAGGAGCTGTACGACTTCCTCGGCTACCACGCCTACGAGGACAAGCTCGACGCGCTGTTTGCCAACGAAGGACTGATCCCGATCGCCGTCCGCGTGCGGCCTTGCGCGGTCAAGGCGCAGACACGGTGCCGGCGAGCCAAGATACCTGTACCCAGGAGATCCACCGATGACCGAGCAAACCCTTCCCAAGCCGAAGAAGTCCGTCGCCCTGTCCGGCGTGGCCGCCGGCAACACCGCGTTGTGCACGGTCGGGCCGCAGCGGCAACGACCTGCATTACCGCGGCTACGACATCCACGACCTGGCCACCAAGGGCAGCTTCGAGGAAGTGGCGTATCTGCTGGTGCACGGCGTGCTGCCGACCTGGACCGAGCTGCAGAACTACCGCGCCCGCCTGAAGCGCCTGCGCGGACTGCCGGCACCGGTCAAGGCGGCGCTGGAGCTGCTGCCGGCGGCGACCCATCCGATGGACGTGCTGCGCACCGGCTGCTCGGTGCTCGGCACGGTGCTGCCGGAAAAGGACGACCACAACGTCACCGGCGCGCGCGAGATCGCCGACCGCCTGATGGCCAGCTTCGGCTCCATGCTGCTGTACTGGTACCACTTCAGCCACAACGGCAAGCGCATCGAGACCGAGACCGACGACGACTCGATCGCCGGCCACTTCCTGCACCTGCTGCACGGCGCCGCGCCCAGCGAGCTGCACGCGCAGTCGCTGGACAAGTCGCTGGTGCTGTACGCCGAGCACGAGTTCAACGCCTCCACCTTCGCCGCGCGCGTGATCGCCGGCACCGGCTCGGACATGTACTCGGCCCTCACCGGCGCCATCGGCGCGCTGCGCGGTCCCAAGCACGGCGGCGCCAACGAGGTGGCGATGGAGATCATCGCCCGCTACCGCGAGCGCCGACCAGGCCGAGGCCGACATCCGCGCAGCGCGTGGCGCGCAAGGAGATCGTGATCGGCTTCGGCCATCCGGTCTACACCGTGTCCGATCCGCGCAACGAGATCATCAAGGAGATCTCGCGCAAGCTGTGCACCGAAGGCGGCAACCCGACCCTGTTCGAGGTCTCCGAGCGGATCGAGCAGGTGATGGCCGAAGTCAAGAAGATGTTCCCGAACCTGGACTGGTTCTCCGCCAGCGCGTACCACATGATGGGCGTGCCCACGGCCATGTTCACGCCGCTGTTCGTGATCGCGCGCACCTCCGGCTGGAGCGCGCACGTGATCGAGCAGCGCCAGGACGGCAAGATCATCCGCCCCAGCGCCAACTACACCGGCCCGGAAGACCAGACCTACACGCCGATCGAAAAGCGCTGAACGTTCAGTCCCGTGCATGAAGAGGGGGAGCCGTCGGGCTCCCCCTTTTTCTTGCCTCCGGCAGCCACCGGGACATCCGGCAACGGCGACGTCCGGGCAGGGTCGCAGGCGGGTTTTGCACAAGCTGAAGAAGTCCTGCACGAGGCATGGACGGGCCGGATGCCTACGATGGCCGTTTACCGTCGGAGCACCGCATGCCGTTTGCCGTACCACGTTGCCGATTTCTTCTGACCGCGCCCCTGGGCCTGCTGGCAAGCACGGCCGCATTGGCGCAGGACGCTCACCTGCCGTTGGACCAGGCCAGCATTCGCCTGGGTGGCTACGCCGCGGGTGTCGACACGGATGTTACCGCCAGCGACAAGAGCGGCTTTCTGTCGGGCTCGATCAACCTGGAGAACGACCTCGGCTTCCGCCGCAACAAGCAGGTGCCCCGGGCGCGCGCCGATTTCCTGTTTGGCGAGCACGAGGGGCTGGCAATCGACTACTACACCATCGACCGGTCCAGCGATCACGCGTTCGCCCGGGAGGGCAGCTATGCCGGGCAGAGCTACCACCTGGACGCGCAGGTGCGCTCGAAGCTCGACTTCGATTTCGGCAGCGTGGCCTGGCGCTGGTGGTACGGGCAGGGCAACGACGCCTACGGCCTGGGCCTGGGTGGCGCCTGGTATCGCGTGCGCACGGCGCTGGCCGGCGACGGCTCGGTCGACCTGGGCCTGGGGCTCCCCGACCCGCAGCCGTTCGACAGCACCAGCGACGACAAGGCGTGGGCGCCGATGCTGCAGCTGGGCTGGCGGCACGCTTTCAATGACCAGTGGCGCATCTACATCGACGCCTCGGGCATCCGCAAGAACGGCGGCCGGCTCAGTGGGCATATCTACAATGGCGCCTTTGGCGTGGAGTGGCTGCCATGGGAGCACGTGGGGTTCGGCGCCGAGTACGACTACAGCCAGATCCGGCTGGATTGGCGCCGCGAACACTACAACGCGACCCTGGACATGAGCCTCTCCGGACCGTCGGCCTACGTCAAACTGCGCTTCTGATCAGGCCCCCCGGTCGGCCGGCGGCTGTGCCGGGCTTTGCGCAGCCCCGGCTCGTCGCTGGGCCAGCCAGCCGCCGCCGCAGATGCCGAGCACCAGCAGTGCATCCAGTGCGTAGCGGCTCCCGCCGTAGCGGTCGAACCAGGCCTGGGTGAGGTGGTCGTGCGCGATCATCCGTCCGGCCGTCCACGCGATGGCGCCGGCGCCGATGTAGATGATGATGGGGAAGCGCCCGATCAGCTTCAGGATCAAGGTGGAGCCCCAGACCACCAGCGGCACGCTGATCAGCAGGCCGAGCACCACCAGGCCCAGGTGCCCCTTGGACGCGCCGGCGATCGCCAGCACATTGTCCAGGCCCATCAGGGCGTCGGCCACGATGATCGTGCGCAGCGCCGACCAGAAGCTGCTGGAGGCGCTGATCTTTTCGCCGTCGTGTTCGTCCTCGTGCTTTAGCAGCTTCCAGGCGATCGGCAGCAACAACAGCCCGCCGGCCAGCATCAGGCCCGGCAGCTTGAGCAGGAACACCACCGCAGCGGTCATCACCACACGCACGGCGATCGCGCCGAAGGTGCCCCAGAACACCGCCCGCGTCTGCAACGCCGGCGGCAGGTTGCGGGCCGCCAGCGCGATGACGATCGCGTTGTCGCCGGCCAGCACCAGGTCCAGCAGGACGATCGCCAGCAGGCCGGAGAGGAATTGGGAGGTAAGGAAATCCATGCGGTTCTATTCCTGCGCGCGGGACATATGCCATAGCCACGGGCGCACGCAGCCCCGTGACTACCGCAAAAGTCTCGTTCGCGGCAGAGCCGCTGCAGTGACCGGAGCGGTGCTCCGCTCGTGATGACGACCACTGCAAGAACGCCCGGTGAGGCGGCGCCCGGAACTACTCCCTTTTGGGATCAGTACCGGGGCATTGTCGATGTCGTGCCGTATGCCGGTCAAGCAGGGATTCCCGGGAAGGGGGGTGTCCTCCGCTACAATAAGAGGGATTTACGTGACGCTGCCGCTTGCTCCCGACCGCGGCTTCGCCACGACATGAGCGACCGTCAGGCAGCAAGCGCGGGCTGAGCGTCGGCCTGCGGCCAGTCGGGTGTCCATCTACAGGGTTCCAGATATCCATGAATAACGCCTACCGCCAACCCCTTCCTGGCACGCCGCTGGATTATTTCGACGCGCGCGCTGCCGTGGAGGCGATCCAGCCGGGTGCCTATGACGGGCTGCCGTATACCTCGCGCGTGCTCGCCGAGAACCTGGTGCGCCGCTGCGACCCGGCGATGCTCACCGAGTCGCTCAAGCAGCTGATCGAGCGCAAGCGCGAGCGCGATTTTCCCTGGTTTCCGGCGCGCGTGGTGTGCCATGACATCCTCGGCCAGACCGCGCTGGTGGACCTGGCCGGCCTGCGCGACGCGATCGCCGATCGCGGCGGCGACCCGGCCAAGGTGAACCCGGTGGTGCCGGTGCAGCTGATCGTCGACCACTCGCTGGCGGTGGAGTGCGGTGGATTCGACCCGGGCGCGTTCGCCAAGAACCGCGCGATCGAGGATCGCCGCAACGAAGACCGCTTCCACTTCATCGAGTGGACCAAGCAGGCCTTCGAGAACGTCGACGTGATCCCGCCGGGCAACGGCATCATGCACCAGATCAATCTGGAGAAGATGTCGCCGGTGGTCCAGGTGCAGCGACGGCGGTCGCCTTTCCCGATACCTGCGTGGGCACCGACAGCCATACCCCGCACGTGGACGCGCTCGGCGTCATCGCCGTCGGCGTCGGCGGCCTGGAGGCCGAGAGCGTGATGCTGGGGCGCGCCTCGTGGATGCGCCTGCCCGACATCATCGGCGTGGAGCTCACCGGCAAGCGCCAGAGCGGCATCACCGCCACCGACATCGTGCTGGCGCTCACCGAGTTCCTGCGCAAGGAAAAGGTGGTCGGCGCGTACCTGGAGTTCCGCGGCGAAGGCGCGGCCAGCCTGACGCTGGGCGATCGGGCGACGATTTCCAACATGGCGCCCGAATACGGCGCCACCGCCGCGATGTTCTTCATCGACGGCCAGACCCTCGACTACCTGCGCCTGACCGGCCGCAGCGACGAGCAGGTCAAGCTGGTGGAAACCTACGCCAGGGCCGCCGGTCTGTGGGCGGACACGCTGGTCAATGCGAAGTACGAGCGCACGCTGACCTTCGACCTGTCCTCGGTGGTGCGCAACATGGCCGGGCCGTCCAATCCGCACAAGCGGCTGCCCACGTCCGACCTGGCCGCGCGGGGCATCTCGGGCCAGTGGGACGAGCAGCCGGGCCAGATGCCCGACGGCGCGGTGATCATCGCCGCCATCACCAGTTGCACCAACACCAGCAACCCGCGCAACGTGATCGCCGCGGCGCTGCTGGCGCGCAACGCCAACGCGCGCGGGCTGACCCGCAAGCCGTGGGTGAAGAGCTCGCTGGCGCCCGGCTCCAGGGCGGTGGAGCTGTACCTGAAAGAGGCCAACCTGCTGCCGGAGCTGGAGAAGCTCGGTTTCGGCATCGTCGGCTTCGCCTGCACCACCTGCAACGGCATGTCCGGCGCGCTCGATCCGGCGATCCAGAAGGAGATCGTCGATCGCGACCTGTATTCCACCGCCGTGCTCTCCGGCAACCGCAACTTCGACGGTCGCATCCACCCGTATGCCAAGCAGGCCTTCCTGGCCTCGCCGCCGCTGGTGGTCGCCTATGCGATTGCCGGCACCATCCGTTTCGACATCGAGCAGGACGTGCTGGGCCACGATACCGACGGCAAGCCGGTGACGCTCAAGGACATCTGGCCCAGCGACGAGGAGATCGACGCGATCGTGTCCTCCAGCGTGAAGCCGGAGCAGTTCCGCGCCGTCTACGAGCCGATGTTCGCGCGCAAGGGCCTGGGCGGCACGCGTGCCGCGCCGCTGTATGACTGGCGCGCGCAAAGCACCTACATCCGTCGTCCGCCTTACTGGGAGGGCACCTTCGCGGGCGCGCGCGGCTTGAAGGGCATGCGTCCGCTGGCGGTGCTCGGCGACAACATCACCACCGACCACCTGTCGCCGTCCAACGCGATCCTGGCGACCAGCGCGGCGGGTGAGTACCTGGCGAAGATGGGCCTGCCCGAAGAGGACTTCAATTCGTACGCGACCCACCGCGGCGACCACCTGACCGCGCAGCGCGCCACTTTTGCCAATCCCACCCTGGTCAACGAGATGGCGGTGGTCGACGGCGAAGTGAAGCGGGGCTCGCTGGCCCGCGTGGAGCCCGAAGGCAAGGTCATGCGCATGTGGGAAGCGATCGAGACCTACATGGAGCGCAAGCAGCCGCTGATCGTGATCGCCGGTGCCGACTACGGCCAGGGCTCGTCGCGCGACTGGGCGGCCAAGGGCGTCAGCCTGGCGGGTGTGGAAGCGATTGCCGCCGAAGGGTTCGAGCGCATCCACCGCACCAACCTGATCGGCATGGGCGTGCTGCCGCTGGAGTTCAAGCCCGGCACCAACCGCAAGACGCTGGGCATCGACGGCAGCGAGACCTTCGACGTGGTCGGCGCGCGCACGCCGCGTGCGGACCTCACGCTGGTCATTCACCGCAAGAGCGGCGAGCGCGTCGACGTGCCGGTGACCTGCCGCCTGGACACCGCCGAGGAAGCGTCGATCTACGAAGCCGGCGGCGTGCTGCAGCGCTTCGCGCAGGACTTCATCGAGGCCACCCAGGCCGCGTGACAAAAAGCCCCTCTCCCCTCGCGGGAGAGGGGTTGGGGAGAGGGGGCGCATGGACCAGCGAAAGTTCGCCAAAGCCTTGCGCAAGACCATGACCGACGCAGAGCAGCTGCTATGGCGTCATCTCCGAGCCCATCGCCTGTGCGGCCAGAAGTTCCGCCGGCAGCAACCTATCGGCCCCTACATCGTGGATTTCGTGCATTTCGGTGCGCGCCTGGTCATCGAAGCCGATGGCGGGCAGCACAACGGCAGCAGCCATGATGCGGAGCGTGACGCATGGTTGCAGGGCCAAGGCTTTACCGTGCTGCGCTTCTGGAACCACGACATATTGCAGAACATCGAAGCGGTGCTTGAGGCGATCCTGAACGAGATTGCCAAGGGCGCCCCCTCTCCCCCGGCCCCTCTCCCGCAAGGGGAGAGGGGAGCAAGCTAGTTGCATCGACACAGGATTCCCATGACCCACAAACCCCAGATCCGCATTCCCGCCACCTACATGCGCGGCGGCACCAGCAAGGGCGTGTTCTTCCGCATGCAGGACCTGCCCGAGGCTGCGCAGGTGCCGGGTGCTGCGCGTGACGCGCTGCTGCAGCGGGTGATCGGCAGTCCCGACCCGTACGGCAAGCATACCGACGGCATGGGCGGCGCGACCTCCAGCACCAGCAAGACGGTGATCGTGTCCAAGAGCACGCGGCCTGAGCACGACGTGGACTACCTGTTCGGCCAGGTGGCGATCGACAAGGCCTTCGTCGACTGGAGCGGCAACTGCGGCAACCTGTCGGCGGCGGTCGGGCCGTTCGCCATTGCGGGCGGGCTGGTCGATCCCGCGCGGGTGCCGCGCGACGGCGTCGCCGTCGTGCGCATCTGGCAGGCCAACATCGGCAAGACGATCATCGCCCATGTGCCGATGACCGACGGCGCGGTGCAGGAAACCGGTGATTTCGAGCTGGATGGCGTGACGTTTCCTGCCGCCGAGGTGCAGCTTGAATTCATGGACCCGGCCGCCGAGGAGGAGGGCGCTGGCGGCTCCATGTTCCCCACCGGGAATCTGCTGGACGAACTGGAAGTGCCCGGTGTTGGCACGCTCAAGGCGACCATGATCAACGCGGGCATCCCGACGATCTTCGTCGAGGCCTCCGCGATCGGCTACACCGGCACCGAGCTGCAGGACGCGATCAATGCCGATCCCGAGGCGCTGGCGAAGTTCGAGACCATCCGCGCCCATGGCGCCTTGCGCATGGGGCTGATCAAGTCGCTCGACGAAATTGCCTCGCGCCAGCACACGCCCAAGGTGGCGTTCGTCGCGAAGCCGGTCGACTACATCGCCTCGAGCGGCAAGACGGTTGTTGCCGGCGATGTCGACCTGCTGGTGCGTGCGATGTCGATGGGCAAGCTGCACCACGCCATGATGGGCACCGCGGCAGTGGCGATCGGTACCGCCGCGGCCATTCCGGGCACGCTGGTGAACGCGGCGGCCGGCGGCGGCGAGCGCCAGTCCGTGCGCTTTGGTCATCCGTCGGGGACTTTGCGGGTGGGCGCCGAAGCAAAATTGGTCGACGGCACCTGGACCGTCACCAAGGCGATCATGAGCCGCAGCGCGCGGGTGTTGATGGAAGGCTGGGTGCGCGTCCCGGCGGAGTGAGGTCGCCAGGTCGGGCGCCGGGCTTTTTCGCTACGACGACGTCGCCCTGAGTACCGTCAGCGCGATCGCCGCTGGCGAAGGGCAGGCTAGTTCGACCCGCGGCGGCTGCCCTGTCTCGTCAAGGAGTCTCATGAGCGCGCCACGATATCCGTTCCGCCAAGCGTCCCGATCCGGACCAGCCGATGGTCGACATCGCCAACTACGTCGCCGACTACGCGATCGACTCGGCCGAGGCCTACGACACCGCGCGCTACATGCTGCTCGACTCGCTGGGCACGCGCGATGCTGGCGATGAAATTTCCCGAGTGCGTCAAGCACCTCGGCCCGCTGGTGCCCGGTGCCACCCTGCCTGGCGGCGCGCGCGTGCCGGGGACCAGCCACGAGCTGGACCCGGTGCAGGCGGCCTTCGCCATCGGCACGCAGATCCGCTGGCTCGACTTCAACGACACCTGGCTGGCGGCCGAGTGGGGCCATCCGTCGGACAACCTCGGCGCGATCCTGGCTGTGGCCGACTACCTCAGCCGCAAGGCGCAGCGCGAGGGCGGCCAGCCGCTGACCGTGCGCGACGTGCTCGGCTACGCGATCAAGGCGCACGAGATCCAGGGCTGCTACGCGCTGAAGAACAGCTTCAACCGCGTCGGCCAGGACCACGTGATCCTGGTGCGGCTGGCCTCCACCGCGGTGGCCACGCGCATGCTCGGCGGCGGCAAGGAGCAGATCACCACCGCGGTGTCGCACAGCTGGATCGACAACGGCGCGCTGCGCACCTACCGCCACGCGCCCAACACCGGCCCGCGCAAGAGCTGGGCCGCCGGTGATGCCTGCCGCCGCGCGGTGACCCACGCCATCAACGCGGTCGACCGCGGCGTGGTCGGCTATCCGTCGGCGCTCTCGGCCAGGACCTGGGGCTATCTACGACGTCGCTTTCAACGGCAAAGCGTTCGAGTTCGAGCGCCCGTTCGGCAGCTACGTGATGGAGAACGTGCTGTTCAAGATCAGCTACCCGGCCGAGTTCCACGCGCAGACCGCGGTGGAGTGCGCCATGCAGTTGCACGGCGAGGTGGCCGGCAGGATCGATCAGATCGAGAAGATCGTCATCGAGACCCAGGAAGCGGGCTGCCGCATCATCGACAAGACCGGGCCGCTGGCCAACTACGCCGACCGCGACCACTGCATCCAGTACATGGTGGCGGTGCCGCTGATCTTCGGTCGCCTGACCGCCGACGACTACAACGACGAGGTGGCCGCCGATCCGCGCATCGATGCGCTGCGCGCCAAGATGCAGGTGACGGAGAATCCGCAGTTCACCAAGGACTACTTCGACCCGGACAAGCGCTACATCGGCAACTCGGTGCAGGTGTTCTTCAAGGATGGCTCGAGCACCGACAAGGTTTCGATCGATTTCCCGATCGGCCATCGCAAGCGGCGCGACGAGGGCATCCCGGTGCTGCTGAAGAAGTTCGAGGCAGCGCTGCGCGGTCACCTGCCGTCGCACCGGGTCAGGGCGATCCTGGAAACGACCGCCGATCCAACACGTCTGGACGCCATGCCGGTACAGGAATTTCTCGACTTCTTCACCGTCTGATTCGCCGTTCACGCAGCGGCAAGGCGCGCGGCGGGTCGTCGGTCCGCCGCGCAAATGCCATAACCGGGCCATACGGGCGCCATTGCATGCCGCTAGGTTTTGAATCGGCAATGAATCGGACCGGTTTCAGGCTGCCCCGACAGCATAGTCACCGGCTTCACGTTGCGCAGACGTTTCAACCGTTGGGATAACCCCCGGTTGGCTGAATGAAGGCGCACTGGACATTCGGGCTGGGCCCTTTTCCGGGCCGGATCGCTTAACGGTTTTGATACACTTCGCCCAGCTTGCAGTTGGGATGAAAGGGAGCGGCGCAAGCTCCGGAAAGCCGGCGCGAAAGCACTGGTGCGCGGCTCCGCAAGGGGTGAGCGGCCGCGAACATCAATAAATGAAGGAGACACCTGATGAAACATAAGGGTTTGTATTTTCTGATCGCCTTGGCACTGGGCGGCGTCGGTGCCGTGCACGCTCAGGACGATACGGCGATGGCCGCCGATTCCGACCCCGATGAGCTCCTCCAACTTCGATGGCCGCTGGTATATCGCGCCGACCATTGGCGGCTATTACAACGATACCGACCGCAATACCAACAGCCGCCAGATTTATTACGGCCTGGGCTTTGGCCGATTCATCTCGCCGAATACCTCGATCGACGTGTTCGTCGATCGCACGCAGGCGTGACCGGCGATAATGGTCGGCAGCTGGGACAGCGACACCATCGGCTTGGCTGCCCGTTTCTACGCGTGGCGACTGGAATGCGTGGCGTCCGTATGCGCTGGTCGGTGTGATGGCCAGCCAGCATGACGTCGCCGGTACCAACGATTGGGTGCCCGCTGCGGAGCTCGGCGGTGGTGTTTCCAAGACCATCACCGACAGCACGGACTTCCGTGTCGAGGCAGGCTACCGCTATGACTGGGACGACAAGACCATCCCGGCCGAGAGCGGCTACGGTGACTGGTTCCTGGGCCTGAGCGTCGTCTCGCGCTTCGGTGCCCCGCCGGCGCCGCCGGCCGAGCCGGTGGCCCCGCCGCCGCCGCCGCCGGTCACGACTGCTCCACGCAGGACACCGACAACGACGGCGTCAACGATTGCGACGACAAATGCCCGGCCACGGCCGCCGGTACCATCGTCGGTCCTGATGGCTGCCCGCAGAAGGTGGTGATCGACCTGCGCGGCGTGAACTTCAAGTTCGACCGTCCGAGCAAGGGCCAGACGGACATCAGCAAGGCGCTGGCCGAGCCGACCTCCGATTCCATTGCGGTTCTCGACCAGGCGGTGGATACCCTGCAGCGCTATCCGCAGGTCAACGTGACGGTTGCCGGTTACACCGACGCAGTCGGTACCGACGCCTACAACCAGGACCTGTCCGAGCGCCGCGCCAAGATCGTCTATGACTACCTGACCGCCCACGGTATCGACGCCAGCCGTCTGCAGGGTCCGATCGGTCATGGTGAAAACGATCCGATCGCGACCAACGACACGCCCGAAGGCCGTGCGCAGAACCGTCGTACCGAACTGCAGCCGCAGCAGTAAGCGACGTACGGTAGACCGCCCGGCTTCATCGGGCACGGAGAACCCGGCTTCGGCCGGGTTTTTCTTTGGGCGTTCGGCAGTTTCCGGCGGTGGCGCAAACCAGGCTGCGGTGGCGACAGGCCCGGCCGGCCGCGCAGGCGTGCCGAGCTTGCGTTTGGCGGTAAGGCCGGGTCCGATCAACCGCGTGCGGCACCATCCGCTCGTCGCCGTGGGCATGGCCGAACAACCCGGCGCAGGCCACGCACAACATCCACCAGCACGGATGCCACAGTGCCGCATCCTGTTTGCCGAGGGTGCTCGCCAGCACCCGAAAAATCGTCGCGGTGATGGCCGCCGCTCCCCGCGTAGCGGGGCGCACACAAGCGGACGATACCCAGCCGAACCAGCGAGGCAGCAGCAGGCCGTTCTCGGCCGGGCGGATGTCAGGCCCATCTCGGCCGCTGGCGCCGGCGGAGAGAAGCCCTGGGACAGGTGGGGCCATGGCTCATGCGGAAGTGCTTTGGGCGGCCAGGGAAAGAAGGCGCAGGCAGTTGCGGTAGTCGTCGCTGTGATTGCGCAGCGCCCGGGCCTGCCTGAACGGGGATGCCGGTGATCCAGATAGCGAGGCCAGCATCAGCACTGGCCCGGCCGGGGCCAGCCACCCCAGTGACGATCCTGCGGCCGCAGTACACTGGACGGATGCCGCGTCCTCCCGTCTCTCCCGTACCCGCGCGCCGTCGCACCGCGGCGGCACCCCGGCACGGACTGGCACGGGTCCTGTCCAAGCAGGGCGTTTGCTCGCGTAGTCTGGCCGAGCAATGGATCCGAGCCGGCCGGGTGGCGGTGGCCGGCAGGGTGGTCCGCGATCCCCAGCACCCAATCGCCGGCAGCCCTTCGATCACCGTGGACGGCCAGCCGGTAGCGGCGGCTCGGCGTGTCTACGTGATGTTCAACAAGCCACGGGGGCTGGTCGTCAGTGCCGCCGACGAGCGCGGTCGCGACACTGTCTACACCGCGCTGGCCGCCACCGGGTTGCCCTGGGTGGGTCCAGTGGGGCGGCTGGACAAGGCCAGCGAGGGGTTGCTGTTGCTCAGTAACGACACGGTCTGGGCCGCGGGCATCACCGAGCCGGCCAGCCACCGCCACAAGACGTATCACGTGCAGGTCGACCGGATCCTGGAGGAGTCCCTGCTGGAACGCCTGCGCGCCGGGATCGTCGACCAGGGCGAGCGCCTGGAAGCGCGTCAGGTGAGCCTGTTGCGGACCGGGGAAAAGAACGCCTGGCTGGAAATCGTGCTGGACGAAGGCCGCAACCGTCACATCCGCCGGCTGTTGGCTGCTCACGACATTGGCGTGTTGCGCCTGATCCGCGTGGCGATCGGTGCGCTTGCCCTTGGCGATCTGGCCAAGGGCCAATGGCGTCACCTGGAAGCCGACGAGGTGCGACAGCTCCGGGCACGGTGAGCCGATGCCGCAGGCGGCAGTAGAGCCAGGACGCCGGTAGGGTGGGCTTCAGCCCACCAGACCCACAGCGCGCAAGGGTGGCAGGACCAAGAGCCGGTGGGCTGAAGCCCACCCTGCGCGCCCGCGCGAGTGCGCGGCGAAGTCGTCATCGCGCGCCCGTCCGTGGGTGGGGGCTCGTTCCGCGCCCGGGCACCTGTGAGTAGGGTGGGCTTCAGCCCACCAGACCCACAGCGCGCAAGGGTGGCAGGACCAAGAGCCGGTGGGCTGAAGCCCACCCTGCGCGCCCGCGCGAGTGCGCGGCGAAGTCATCCTCGCGCGCCCGTCCGTGGATGGGGGCTCGTCCCGCGCCCGGGCACCTGTGAGTAGGGTGGGCTTCAGCCCACCAGACCCACAGCGCGCAAGGGTGGCAGGACCAAGAGCCGGTGGGCTGAAGCCCACCCTGCGCGCCCGCGCGAGTGCGCGGCGAAGTCATCATCGCGCGCCCGTCCGTGGGTGGGGGCTCGTTCCGCGCTGCGGGCACCTGTGAGTAGGGTGGGCTTCAGCCCACCAGACCCACGCAGCGGAAAGCGGAAGCGCCGGTGGGCTGAAGCCCACCCTACGCGGCCTCAGTGCGCCAAACCGACAGCGCGCTCAGCCGCCGATCACACCCAATTGCTTGCCTACCTTCATAAACGCGGCGATGGCCCGGTCCAGTTGCTCGCGGGTATGCGCGGCGCTCATCTGGGTGCGGATGCGGGCCTGGCCCTTGGGCACCACCGGGAAGAAGAAGCCGGTGACGTAGATGCCTTCTTCCAGCAGGCCGCTGGCCATCGCCTGGGCTTTCTTCGCGTCGTAGATCATCACCGGCACGATCGGGTGCACGCCTGGCTTGATGTCGAAGCCGGCGGCGGTCATCTGCTCGCGGAAGTAGCGGGTGTTCTCCTGCACCTGCGCACGCAGCTCGGCGGCGCTGTCGAGCATCTCGAACACCTTGATCGCCGCGGCCACCACGTGCGGCGGCAGCGAGTTGGAGAACAGGTACGGGCGCGAGCGCTGGCGCAGCAGTTCGATCACTTCCTTCGGCCCGGTGGTGAAGCCGCCCAGCGCACCGCCGAGGGCCTTGCCCAGGGTGCCGGTGAACAGGTCGATCTTGTCCATCACGCCGTTGACCTCGGCCGAGCCACGGCCGGTGGCGCCGAGGAAGCCGGTGGCGTGGCATTCGTCGATGTGCACCATCGCGTTGTACTTTTCCGCCAGCGCGGTGATCTGGTCCAGCGGGGCGATGAAGCCGTCCATCGAGAACGCGCCGTCGGTGGTGATCAGCTTGGTGCGCGCACCGGCCGCATCGGCCGCCTGCAACTGCGCTTCCAGGTCGGCCATGTCGCAGTTGGCGTAGCGATAGCGCTTGGCCTTGCACAGCCGGATGCCGTCGATGATCGAGGCGTGGTTGAGCGCGTCGGAGATCACCGCGTCCTCCTCGCCCAGCAGCGGCTCGTACAGGCCGCCGTTGGCGTCGAAGCAGGCGGCGTAGAGGATGGTGTCCTCGGTGCCGAAGAACTCCGCGATCTTCGCCTCCAGCTGCTTGTGCAGGTCCTGCGTGCCGCAGATGAAGCGCACGCTGGCCATGCCGAAGCCATGCGTGTCCAGCGCCTGCTTGGCGGCCGCGATCACCTCCGGGTGGTCGGCCAGGCCCAGGTAGTTGTTGGCGCAGAAGTTGAGCACCTTGCGGCCGCCCTCCAGCTCGATCTCGGCGGACTGTGGCGAAATGATGATGCGCTCGGCCTTGAACAGGCCCTGCTCGCGGATGGAATCGAGTTCGGTGGCGTAGCGGTCGCGCGCGGTGTAGGTCATTGGGGGGATCCGTGGGTATGTTTCGGGGCGGCGAGGGGCGAGGGGCGAGGGTGACGCGGGGGAGCTATCCGGCGGGCCGTCGCCCGGGCGCCGCTCCCCGCAACGTCAGGTCCAGCTGCAGACCACCTTGCCGCAAGTGCCGGCGTCCATCAGGTCGAAGCCCTTCTGGAAATCGTCGATGGCGATCTGGTGGGTCAGCACCTTGCCCAGCGGGAAGCCGGTCAGCACCATCTGGGTCATCTTGTACCAGGTCTCGTACATCTTCCGGCCGTAGATGCCCTGCAGGGTGAGGCCCTTGAAGATCACCTTGTCCCAGTCGATGCCGGCGCCGCGGGGCATGATGCCGAGCATGGCGACCTTGCCGCCGTGGTACATCACCTCGAGCATGTCGTTGAATGCGCGTGGGTTGCCGCTCATCTCCAGACCGACGTCGAAGCCCTCCATGTGCAGATCCTTGACCACATCCTTGATCGACTGGTTGGACACGTTGACCACCCGCGTGGCGCCCATGTCGGCGGCCAGCTTCAGGCGGTAGTCGTTGATGTCGGTGACCACCACGTTGCGCGCGCCCACGTGCTTGGCAATGCCCGCGGCAATGATGCCGATCGGGCCGGCGCCGGTAATCAGCACGTCTTCGCCGATCAGATCGAACTCCAGCGCGCAATGCGCCGCGTTGCCATAGGGATCGAAGAACGCGGCAAGCTCGGAAGGAATCGGATCCGGGATCGGCCACAGGTTGGAAGCGGGCACCGCCACGTACTCGGCGAACGCGCCGTTGCGATTGACGCCGATGCCGACGGTATTGGGGCACAGGTGCTGGCGGCCGGCGCGGCAGTTGCGGCAGTGGCCGCAGACGATGTGGCCCTCGGCGGAGACGCGGTCACCGACGTTGTAGCCGGTGACTGCGCTGCCCAGCTCGGCGATGCGGCCGACGAACTCATGGCCGATCACCAGGCCCGGCTTGATCGTGCGCTGGGACCATTCGTCCCATTTGTAGATGTGCAGGTCGGTGCCGCAGATGGCGGTTTTCTCCACCTTGACCAGCACTTCGTTCGGGCCGATCTGCGGGACCGGCACCTGCTCCATCCAGATGCCCTGCTCGGGCTTGCGCTTGACCAGGGCTTTCATCATCTGCGGCATAGGGGGTCCAGTGGGATGGGGAAAGCGCAATTATAAGGGTCCACGCAGGACGCCGCAGTGGTCATCGCGCAGCGGGGCCACGATCTTTGCCAGGGAGGTTGTGGTTGGGCTTCGCGGGCGTCGGGGCAGGCGCCCGCCCGGCGGCTGGCACGTCTGGCGCTGGCGGCGGGATGTCCGGGCGAGGCAGTTCCGAGCACCGGACGCTTCGGTCGTCCAGACCCGCTGAGTAGCTGAAGAAGTGGCCCGTGGCCGGAGCAGGCTCAGCCGATGCTGCGGTAGATGACCGAGAACACCAGGCTGATCAGCACGCACACCGCCAGCCAGAAGCCGTAGTTGTCCTTGTGCCAGAACGGCCGTGACGGTGGATTGGCCTCACGCTGGCGGGCCGGGTAGAGCACGACGGGCTCATTGGACGCACGCGCGCGCTCGATCGACGGAGCTGGGCGCGGCACATTCTGCCCCCGCTCGTCGCGTAGCCGCTTTTCCACATCGCTGAGCTGGGCCATTGCGTGAAGTCTGCGTGTTCCTGTGGGGAGCATAGTGCCGCCGTGTTCAGGCACAAGCAAGCTTCTGGCGGTTCTCCCCAGGCGGACGGGGACCAGAGCGTGACGCAGGTCACCGCATCGCTTTGCCGCGGGCAGGATTCGCGCGCCCGTGCGGGTGCATCTGGAGCGAGCGGAATGTCTGGGATACATGAATGACTCCACCGGGTCTGGCCACCCGGATGCGGGCTGCAGGAACACCTTGCGCTCACCCCTCCGGCCCAGCCTTGATCTTCGTCAAGGAAGCGAGTGGCAGACGGCTTGCGGCGCGCCGCCTACAATGCCGCGATGGCAATCGACGCCCGCCCGCTGGCCATCTTCCTGATGGGCCCGACCGCGTCGGGCAAGACCGCGCTGGCGTGCGCGCTGCGCGAGCATTTCGCCGGGCAGGGCATCGGCCTGGAGCTGGTCAGCGTGGACTCGGCGCTGGTCTATCGCGGGCTGGATATCGGCGCAGCCAAGCCGGACGCGGCCACCCTGGCGCGTCACCCGCACGCGCTGATCGACATCCGCGACCCGGCGCAGCCGTACTCGGCGGCCGACTTCCAGGCCGACGCCACGGCGGCAATGCAGGCGATCAGCACACGCGGGCGGGTGCCGCTGCTGGTGGGGGGCACCGGACTGTACTTTCGCGCGCTGCAACAGGGTCTGTCGGCGCTGCCAGAGGCCGACCCGGCGATCCGGACGCGGTTGACCCGGGAGGCGGCCGCGCAGGGCTGGCCGGCGCTGCATGCGCGACTGGTCCGGCTGGACCCGGCCGCGGCTGCGCGCATCGGTTGCAACGACGCCCAGCGCATGCAGCGCGCGCTGGAGGTGATCGAACTGGCCGGCAAGCCGCTGTCCGAACTGCAGCGGAGCGGCCGTGGCAGGCGCTTCGGCTGGCGGGTGCTCAAGCTGGCCCTGCTGCCGGCAGACCGGGCGCTGCTGCACCAGCGCATCGCGGATCGCTTCGATGCCATGCTGGACGGCGGGCTGCTGGAGGAGGTGCAGCGGCTGCGCGCACGCGGCGACCTGGACCCGGACCTGCCGGCGATGCGCGCGGTGGGCTACCGCCAGGCATGGGAGTACCTGGACGGCACGGTCGACCGGGCCACCTTCCGCGACAAGGGCATCTTCGCCACCCGCCAGCTGGCCAAGCGCCAGAACACCTGGCTGCGCGGCGAACTGGACGCCCGCGCGCTGGACCCGGACAGCGCGGCCGTCACCGCCCGCGCCATCGATGCCTTGCAGTTGTTCCTGGGCACCCCCACATAAGCGCTGCGGGTGGTCGTGGCGCGTTCGCATGGCCGCCGTGGATGGCATCCCGCAATGAAAGACACTCGGCAATCTTTCGCCAAGTGTTTGAATGAGGTTAAGATCCCTCCAGCTTCGGCCGGGCGCCCATTCGGGGCGTTTTTTCTCCGGTCGGCAGGCGCAAGGGGGAAAACAACAATGTCCAAAGGACAGTCATTGCAGGATCCGTTTCTCAACGCATTGCGTCGCGAGCGCGTGCCGGTGGCCATCTATCTGGTCAACGGCATCAAGCTGCAGGGCACGATCGAATCGTTCGACCAGTTCGTGGTGCTGCTGCGCAACCAGGTGAGCCAGATGGTGTACAAGCACGCCATTTCCACCGTCGTGCCCAGCCGCAACGTGCGCATGGGCAATGGCCACGACGGCCACGATGCGCATGCGGCATCCGCCGATGGCGCCCCCACATCCGCCGAGGCGGAAGGATAGTCCACTCTGTTTGATCGTGAGAAGAAAGGCGAACGCGCCGTCCTGGTGTTGCCGCACTCGCGCGGGGAGGGCGACGCTGCCCGCCGCGCCGAAGAGTTCGCCGAGCTGGTGCGTTCCGCCGGCGCGGAGGTGCTGGCCGGCATTCCGGCACGCGTGGAGGATCCCAACCCGCGCTACTACATCGGCACCGGCAAGGCCGACGAGGTGGCCGAGGCCGCGCGCGCGGTCGAGGCCGACCTGGTGCTGGTCGACCACCTGCTGACCCCGGTGCAGGAGCGCAACCTGGAAAAGCTGCTGGGCATGCGCGTGGTCGACCGTGCCGGGCTGATCCTGGACATCTTCGCCCAGCGTGCCCGGTCGCACGAAGGCAAGCTGGAAGTGGAGCTGGCCCAGCTCAAGCACATGGCCACCCGGCTGGTGCGCGGCTGGACCCATCTGGACACCCAGCGCGGCGGCGCCATCGGCAACCGTGGCCCGGGCGAAACCCAGCTGGAAACCGACCGCCGCCTGCTGGGCGAGCGCGTGAAGATGCTCACCCAGCGGCTGGAGAAGGTGCAGACCCAGCGCAACCAGCAGCGCCGCGCGCGCATGCGCAACACGGTGCCGCGGGTGGCTCTGGTCGGCTACACCAACGCCGGCAAGTCCACGCTTTTCAACGCGTTGACCACCGGCGAGGTGTACGCGGCCAACCAGCTGTTCGCCACGCTCGACCCGACCGTGCGCAAGATCGACGACCTGGCCTGCGGCCCGGCGGTGATCGCCGATACCGTGGGCTTCATCCGCGAACTGCCGCACGACCTGGTCGCCGCCTTCCGCGCCACCCTGGCCGAGGCGCGCGACGCCGACCTGCTGCTGCACGTGAGCGACGCCGCCGACGAGGAGCGCGAGCGCCTGCATGGCGTGGTCGACGGTGTGCTCGACGAGATCGGTGCCGGCGAGGTTCCGCAGCTGCGGGTGATGAACAAGATCGACCTGGCCGGTGGCGAGCCGCGGATCGTGCGCGATGGCGAGGGCCGCCCGACCCAGGTGTGGCTGTCGGCCGCCAGCGGCGAGGGCCTGGACCTGCTGCGCCAGGCGCTGGGCGAACTGCTCGGTGGCGAGCGGGTGCAGTCGGACCTGCAGCTGCCGTTGACTGCCGGGCGCCTGCACGCGCGGCTGAAGGCCGCCGGCGCGATCACCGCCGAAACGGTCGACGAGCATGGCTGGCGGCTGCACATCGACGCGCCGCGCAGCGTGCTGGCCCCGCTCGCGGCGGGGACCGCGGCGAGGCCGGGTTGCTGCAGGGCCTGCTGGGCCCTGGCGCCTGACGCTGCCGACGGCAGCGGGCAACCGGGCAACCGGGCAGGGCAGCCGCTGGCAGTCCTGTCGGACTTTGGTCGGCCGGGCTGCAGATCCGGCTGCGCGGTCCATATTCCCGCCACGCACAGCCAGATTTTCGCCTCGACCGCCAAAGCCCGGCAGGCTGCTAGACTATCCGGCGTTTGTGCGATGGGTTTGCCCTCGCACCGGGACTCGATCCGCCACCGCCACACGAACTCGACGTCGGAGCCCATGGCTTACCCCCTTCAATGCGTTTTCCGGCTGACCCCGCCGGCCTCCCAGCCGCCCCAAGGAGACTGACCATGGCCTGGAACGAACCCGGCAACAACGGGCAGCGCGACCCGTGGAACAAGAACAACCGCCCCGGCGGCAAGCCCGCCGGCCTGGACGCTGCGCTGCGCAAGCTGCGCAACCGCTTCGGCAAGGGCGGCGGCTCCGGCGGCATCGTCACCATCGCAGTGGCGATCCTGCTGGCCTGGTTCCTGCTGAGCAGCTACACCATCATCGACGCGCGCCAGTCCGGCGTGGTGCTGCGCTTTGGCCAGTACTCGCGCACGCTGGGGCCGGGTTTCCACTTCAAGCTGCCGCAGCCGTTCGAGTCGGTGACCAAGGTGGAGACCACCCGCGTGCGTTCGATCGCCGACAGCGTGCGCATGCTCACCGCCGACGAGAACATCATCACCATCGACTTCACCGTGCAGTACATGGCGCCGGACGCGCGCAACTACCTGTTTTCGGTGGATGACATCGACGGCACCATCAGCGCCGCGGCCGAGGCGGCCGTACGCTCGGTGATCGGCCTGAGCACGATGGACCAGATTCTCTCCGGCGAGGGCGCCACCCTGGTGGCCGAAGCCAGCACCGCGCTGCAGAAGACCCTGGACGCCTACCACACTGGTCTGCGCGTCACCGAGGTGAGCTTCCAGAACGTTGCGCCGCCGCAGGAGGTCAAGGATGCCTTCGACGACGTCAACAAGGCGCGCGAGGACAAGCAGAGCACCGAGAACAACGCGCATGCCTACGCCAACAAGGTGATCCCCGTAGCCCGCGGCCAGGCCGCGCGCATTGCCGCCGAGGCCTCCGGTTACAGCGCCGAGCGCATTGCCCGCGCCGACGGTGACACCGCCCGCTTCGATCTGCTGCTCAAGCAGTACAAGGCCGCACCGGAAGTGACTCGCAAGCGCCTGTGGCTGGAAACCATGGAGCAGGTGCTGGCCAGCAACCCCAAGGTCATCGACGGTTCCAACGGTCGCAACATCATCAACCTGCCGGCGGTCACCGCCCCGGCCGGCACCGTGACCGCGGTGACCGGACCGGATGACGCCGGCCAGACGGAGGCCAGCCATGAAGATCGTCTCGGCCATCCTCGTCGCCATCGCCGTCCTGCTCGGACTCAACAGCATGTTCGTGGTGCGCGAGGGACAGAACGCGCTGCTGCTGCAGTTCGGTCGCATCGTCCGCACCGACTACCAGCCGGGCCTGCACTTCAAGGTGCCCTTGATGCAGCAGGTGATGCGTTTCGACAACCGCATCCTGTCGATGGACGCCCCGCCGGAGCGCTACTTCACCTCCGAGAAGAAGAGCGTCAACGTCGACTTCTACGTCAAGTGGCGCATCAACGACAACGCCGCGTTCTACCGCGCCACCAGCGGCGACCCGCAGGCGGCGGTCCAGCGGCTGACTCCGATCATCAAGGATGCACTGCGCTTCGAATTCAACTCGCGCACGCTGCAGGAGCTGATCGCCGGCGGCCGCAAGGACATCACCGAGCGGGTACGCGAGCAGACCGACGCCGCCGCGCGCAAGAACCTGGGCATCGCCATCGTCGACGTGCGCATCAAGCGCATCGACCTGCCCGACGAAGTCAGCGACTCGGTCTACAAGCGCATGCGCGCCGAGCGCCTGCAGCTGGCCAACGAGTTGCGCTACACCGGCCAGGAGGAAGCGGAGAAGATCAAGGCCGATGCCGACCGCCAGGGCCAGGTGCTGCAGGCCAACGCCCAGCGCGACGCGGCCAAGATCACGCGGTGACGGTGACGCCGCCGCGGCCGGCATCTACGCCAAGGCCTACAGCCAGGATCCGGAGTTCTTCGCGTTCTACCGCAGCCTGCAACGCGTACAAGAAGGCGTTCGGTGACGGCAAGGGCGTGCTGGTGCTCAAGCCGGACGCGGAGTTCCTGCGCTACTTCAACAACGGCGCCGCCAAACACTGAGTACGCCACCATGCACCAACTGGCGATGTCGCTGGGCCTGATCGCGGTGATCGAGGGGCTGGTCGTGTTCGCCGCGCCACGCCAGTGGCAGGCGGCCATGCGCGAGGCGCAGCGATTGTCGCCCAAGGCGTTGCGGGTGATCGGCGCCATCGCGATCATCCTCGGCCTGGTCACGCTGCATCTGATGCGCTGAGTCGGCCACCACCACTTTTCAACCTGCAACTCTCAGCTCCCGAAGCGGAGCACACTCAAAAAGCGAGCGAGAACAATCATGGGCAAGTCAGTAGTCATCCTTGGCGCGCAGTGGGGCGACGAAGGCAAGGGCAAGATCGTCGACCTGCTGACCGAGCGCGTCGGCGCCGTGGCGCGCTTCCAGGGCGGCCACAACGCCGGCCACACGCTGGTGATCAAGGGCAAGAAGACCGTGCTGCACCTGATCCCCTCGGGCATCCTGCGCGACGATGCGCTGTGCCTGATCGGCAACGGCGTGGTGCTGAGCCCGGCGGCGCTGATGGAAGAGATCGCCGAGCTCGAAGGCAACGGCGTGGAAGTGCGCTCGCGCGTGAAGATCAGCCCGGCCACGCCGCTGATCATGCCGTACCACATCGCCGTGGATAAGGCGCGCGAGATCAAGGCCGGCGGCAAGGCCATCGGCACCACCGGCCGCGGCATCGGCCCGGCCTACGAGGACAAGGTCGCCCGCCGCAGCGTGCGCGTGGCCGACCTGATGTACCCGCACGAGCTGCCGGCGCTGCTCAAGACCGCGGTGGACTACCACAACTTCATCCTCACCCAGTGGCTGAGGCGCCGAGCCGGTGGACTACCAGAAGGTGCTGGACGACGCGCTGGCCTGGGGCGAGTACATCCGCCCGATGGTCGACGACGTGGCCACCATCCTGCACGACATCCGCCGCGACGGTGGCAACATCCTGTTCGAGGGCGCGCAGGGCGCGCTGCTGGACATCGACCACGGCACCTACCCGTACGTCACCTCGTCCAACACCACCGTCGGCGGTGCACTGGCCGGCACCGGCGTGGGCGCTGGCGACATCGACTACGTGCTGGGCATCTGCAAGGCCTACGCCACCCGCGTCGGCTCCGGCCCGTTCCCCACCGAACTGCACGACGACATGGGCGAGCGTCTGCGCAAGGTCGGCAACGAGTTCGGCGCCAGCACCGGCCGCCCGCGCCGCTGCGGCTGGATCGACCTGGTCGCGCTCAAGCGCGCGGTGCAGATCAACGGCATCAACGGCCTGGCCATCACCAAGCTGGACGTGCTCGACGGCCTGCCGACCATCAAGGTCTGCATCGCCTACGAATACCGCGGCAAGCGCCGCGAACTGGCGCCGCTGGACGCCGACGGCTGGGACGAGTGCAAGCCGGTCTACCTGGAGTTCCCCGGCTGGGAGGAATCCACCGCAGGCATCCGCGACTGGAACAAGCTGCCCGCCGCCGCCCGCGCCTACCTGCGCGCGGTGGAAGAGCTCTCCGGCTGCCGCCTGGCCCTGGTCGCCACCGGCGCGGACCGCGAGGACACCATCGTGCTGGATGATCCGTTCGCCTGATCGGCGGGGCAAGGATCCGACGAAAGCCCCGCCAACGCGGGGCTTTTTTCTGAGCGCCCCGCGGTACCGCGGTCCGCGCTTTCCGCCCGGCATCCGGTCTATCGGGCCGGACGGCCTGGTTGCGGCGCGCGCGTCCCTCCGCACCCGTACACCGGGCCGCGGATTTGGAAGTAACATGCGGATCCACCCATGCCGCGACCCGACTTCATGAACCGACTCGTAGCCGTCTTGCCCTGGCTGGTCGCTTTCATGCTGCTCGATCTGTACGCGAACGGGGTGCCGCGCCTGGTGGGTTACGCGATCCCCGTATGGCTGACCTACGTGCTGGGCTTCTTCGTGCTGGTCTACTTGCTGTGCCGGTTCGGGCTGGGTATCACTCGCGTCGACGAACTGGGCCTGGGCCGTCCACCCGGCTGGCTGCGCAACCTGGCAGTGGGTTTTGCCATTGGATTCGGCATCTGGGCGCTGAAGAACGCGGTGTTCGCCGCCATGGGCAAGTTCGAACTGGTCGGTTGGCGCGACTGGGACTTCGCCCTGCCGCTGCTGGGCCAGGCGCTGGTGGGCATGTTCCTGGCCTCGGCCATCAACGACCTGATGATCCGCGGCTACGGCCTGGCCTTCTGCCGCCGCTTCCAGCTGATGGGCGGGTACCTGCTGATCACCAGCGCGGTCTATGCCCTGGACGACTCCTGGAACGAGGGCATCGACCTCGGCAACCTGGCGTTCTCGTTCATTCTGGGCCTGTCGCTGGCCTACACCGTGCTCAAGACCGGAACCATCTGGATGAGCATCGGCATCCACTGGGGCGGCAACATGTGCTTCCGCATCATGGCCGGCTTCGACGGGCAGGGCATCGCGCGCCTGGAGCACGTGGTGGACGGCACCCGCTTCGAGTACGTCGGTCTTGCCGTCACCGCATTGATGTTCCCGCTGGTGGTGCTGGTGCTGCGCTGGATCGCGCGTGGCGATCAGGCGCCGAAGCCGCCGATGCAGCTCGGTCAGGCGGCTTAGGGCGCGCCGATTGGCCCACGCGCCCGCCGGCAAGGTCCGGGTCGCTCACGGCATCCGGGGCCAATGCGGTCGGCACCATCGCCCTCGACGCCGCTCGCGCGGCGGTGAAGCAAGCCAGGCTGGGTGAGAAGCGACGTGCGCAGGCCGTCCGCCTGCGCACGTCTGGACCGACCAGCGTTCTAGTGCGGCTTCTTCAGCGGCGCGCCGGTGTACTGGTTGAAACGCCTGGCATGGCCTGGCATGCGCAGCAGCATCGGTGCCGGCTGGCCCTGCGGGCCGGTGGCGGCCCACCACAGCTTCAGCGCCTTGAACGAGAACACTTCATCGTAGTCCGTGGCGAAGTTGCCCGCGTTCATCGCCACCGTACCGGGGCGGTTCTGGAACCACTTCATCCACTCGGCCGAGCCGGGGGCCGGCGAGCAGATCAGCGAGCCGTTCGGGTCCGGCTTGCCGTTGTCACCGCACAGCTGGAACCCGGGCGGGTTCTTGCTGAAGAACGACGGCAGCAGGAACGCGTCCATCCGGTTCGTGGTGGGATTCCACTCGGCGGTGCTGTGGCAGCTCATGCAGCTCGAATCCGGCGCGTTGCGCATCACCTTGCCATTGACGGCGATGTCGTTGCGCGCGCCGTCATTGGGGCCGGACAGGCGACCGCCCCAGCCCAGCGTCTGCGTGGCGTACTTCGGCGCGGCCGGGTTGTTCCAGTTCTGGGTGAGCGGCATGCCGGCCTGCGTGGCCTGCGGGTCGTTGCCCCACTGCACGCCCAGCGGAACCATCTTGTCCCAGGCATCGCCCGGCACCCGGCTGTCGTAGACCAGCGTCATGAACACCCAGCCGGTTTCCGGCGAGGACTGCGAGTCCTTCACGATGATGTCGAACTGGGCCACGTAGCCCGGCCACACGCGTGGCGGGGTCGAGCCACCATTGCTGGTGGGCAGGCCCACGTACATCGGCCACACCTGCGCCCCCTGCATGGCGTCCCACCAGCCCAGCGGCTTGCTCGGGTCCTCGGAGGCGAACACCGCGGCCTTCACGATGATGGAGCCGTCCTGGAACTGCGCCGCCTCGGTGCGCATGGCCGGGTGCATCGCCGTGTCGCCCCAGAAGTTGTGCAGCGAGTTGGCGGCCCGTTCGTCGTAGTAGGTCAGCACGTGCGTGTTGAAGGTCGCGCGCAGGCCGGTGCCGGGGAAGATGGACGGACCGAACGAGCCGGCCTCGTAGGTGCCGTGGATCGACTCGCGCTGGCTACCGAGCCAGGGCTCGTTGTACCAGCCGGCCTTCGCCGCGTCCCACTGGTCGTAATGCATGATCAGCTGCCGACCATTGGCGGTCACGGCGGCCTTCAGCGCCGCGGCGTAGGCGGCGGCATTCCTGGTGGTGATCGGCCCGTTGTGGATGGCCTCCTGCCACGGCGCATGCTGCATCGGCGGCAACGGCTTGGCCGGCCACGCGTGGTTGAGCTTGAACAGCGGCCCGGAATACACCTTGCTCGGCGGAATGGCCCCGTCGTTGACCTGAAATGGCGTGGCCGAACGCAGCTTCTCCGCGCCCGGCACCGTGCTCTTGAATCCCCCATGCGGCGCCTGCGCCTGTGCCGCCGCAACCAGCGACACCGACAAGCCCACTGCCAACCAACCGTACCTCGATCCCTTCATGGTTTCCCCCAGGTTGAATTTCGGACGTTCCATCGCGTCCATAAAGACGCGGCCTACGGCCGCCCGTGGATAGTGCGGGGAAACAAGCGAGCTCGTCTGTAGGGATTTTTCCTACGGTCGGAACGCCGGGTCTGCAGCTCGGACTGCGCCACAAATCATCGAGCACATTCGGGGATTCAATCCGGCCAAGCTGGCGTGGTCCCCATCCCTTGCCGCGGAAAGAGCCGGGCCCGAGTCTGGCCTTTCCACGCCACAATTTCGCCGTACCCGGAATCTAACGTGAGCCAGTGCATGGCATGGCCGCCAGATGCCAACGGCCACAGCTGCAAGAAGGTGCCCTCGTCTTGAGAAAGGAATCCCGTGAAGCGCCAACCAGGACTGGACCTGTTACGAGCCGTCGCCATCGTCTGGGTGATGCTGTTCCACTCCTTCATCGTCGGCGGGCTGGGCCCGCACTTCGGGTGGCTATCGCGCTTCGGGTGGATGGGCGTGGACATCTTCTTCGTCCTGAGCGGCTACCTGATCGGCACCCAGGTGCTGGCGCCGCTGCGCGAGGGCGCACCGCTGGCAGCCGGATCGTTCTACCGGCGCCGTGCATACCGGATACTGCCGGCGTTCCTGGTGGTGCTGGCGCTGTACGCAGGCTTCCCGTGGCTGCGCGAAGCCCCCGGCATGCAGTCATGGTGGCAGTTCGCCACCTTCAGCATGAATCTGCTGGCGGACTACCCACGGCTGCAGGCGTTCTCGCACGCCTGGTCGCTATGCGTGGAGGAACATTTCTATCTGGTATTTCCCCTGCTGGCCTGGGCCATGATGCGCCGCCCCTCGGCCAAGGCCGTGGTCGCGCTGGCCGTCTTCGTCGTGGTCGCCGGTGTGGTACTGCGCGGCGCTCTCTGGTTGCACTACAGCGCGCAGCCAACAACCACCAACTGGTTCATCGAACGGATCTACTTCCCCACCTGGACACGATTGGACGGCTTGTTGGCGGGCGTCCTGCTGGCGGTGCTGCGGGTGTTCCGGGCGCAGGCGTGGGAACGCATGCAGCCACACGCCAACCACATGTTGGCCGCCGGCATCGTGCTGTGGGCGATCGCACTGGGCCTGTTCGGCAACCGCGTAGGCCTGCTGGCCAATACGCTCGGCTGGCCCGTGCTCGCGCTGGCGGTGAGCCTGGTGGTGTTCGCCGCCACGAACGAGCGCAGCCTGATCGGGCGCCTGCGCCTGCCGGGCGCCGGCTGGCTCGCCAGCATCTCCTACAGCCTGTACCTCATCCACAAGATCGCCTTCCACCTGGTGCAGGTCAGCATCGCGCCAGTGCTCGAAGGCCATCCGTGGGTCACCTTCATGACCTACGCCGCGAGCGCCCTGGTTCTTGGCGCAGCGCTGCACTATGCAGTCGAGCGGCCATTTCTGCGGCTGAGGGATAGGCGGCGGGTGAGGGGTGCAGTGCCGTTAGAAGTCACCGCTTAAGTGAGGGGCGGGCATTGAGCTATCGTCGCTGGCCAAAGAAATACCAAGGCGTTCGCGATGCTTGCCCCCGCATCGCAGAGTTGTCCTTTATTTTCGCACGCAGCAGCGTGTTCCGAACTGTGCAACTGTGCCACAGGCCTGCACGTGTGCCTCTGCCACGCTGACGACGGAGGCGAGTCACCCCTGCGGTTGATCTTGGCGCAATCAACCTGTAAGTTGATTGCGCCACTTTCAACCTGAAGGTTGAACTCAATGGATGTCATTCGCCTCCCCAATCAACTCGGCCCCAAGCTGCGCGCAGCGCGGCTCCAGCGAGGCTGGACGCAAGCTGATGTTGCCAGGCAGCTCGGGATCAGTACGCAGGCGGTTTCGAAGTTGGAGCAGCGCGCAGGGCGCGCTTCATTCGAGCGCATCCACCAGCTGTGCCTGGTGCTGGGGTTGCAAATCGGGCTAGCCGCCAGGTCACCCAGCGAGAGCTCCACCCGGACCAAGGCGGCATGGTGACCTTCGATCGCTCGGGCGAGCGAGTGCATGGGCCGCCTCTCGCTGCACGCAGCTGAGGCAGCGGTGCAGTTGGTAGTCCTTACCTATGTCTCTTCGACCACACCGCACCTTCCCGTACTGGCAAACTGGAGAACTGTGTAGTCTTGCCGGCTACGTTCAATGTGACCGGTATCCCGAGACCCGCACGGGCCAGCCGGATGCACAACAGCAGACAAGAATCGACCGCAATCAGATGGCCATCAAGAAATCCGAACTCTATTCGTCCCTCTGGGCCAGCTGCGACGCCTTGCGCGGCGGCATGGACGCCAGCCAGTACAAGGACTATGTGCTGGTACTGCTGTTCATCAAGTACGTCAGCGACAAGTACGCCGGCGTGCCGTTCGCGCCGATCACGGTGCCCGAGGGCGCCAGCTTCAAGGACATGGTGGCGCTCAAGGGCAAGAGCGACATCGGCGACCAGATCAACAAGAAGATCATCGCGCCGCTGAAGGCGGCCAACCGGCTGTCCGAGATGCCGGACTTCAACGATGCCGGCAAGCTCGGCAGCGGCAAGGAGATGGTCGACAAGCTCACCGACCTGATCAGCATCTTCGAGAACAAGGCGCTGGATTTCTCGAAGAACCGCGCCGAGGGCGACGACATCCTCGGCGACGCCTACGAATACCTGATGCGCCACTTCGCCACCGAGAGCGGCAAGAGCAAGGGCCAGTTCTACACGCCGGCCGAAGTCAGCCGGATCATGGCGCAGGTGCTGGGCATCCGGGAGGCGAAAACCAGCAACGCCACCACCGTGTATGACCCGACCTGCGGCTCCGGATCGCTGCTGCTGAAAGTGGCCGACGAGGCGCGCAGCAAGCTCACCCTCTACGGCCAGGAAAAGGACGCCACCACCGCCGGTCTGGCGCGCATGAACATGATCCTGCACGACAACGCCGAGGCGAACATCGTGCAGGGCAATACGCTGGCCGACCCCAAGTTCATGGACAAGGGCACGCCTGCGCACGTTCGACTACGTGGTGGCCAATCCGCCGTTCTCCGACAAGCGCTGGAGCACCGGCCTCGATCCGCTCAACGACCCGCACGAGCGCTTCGCGCCGTTCGGCACGCCGCCGGCCAAGCAGGGCGATTACGCCTACCTGCTGCACATCGTGCGGTCGCTCAAGAGCACCGGCAAGGGCGCCTGCATCCTGCCGCACGGCGTGCTGTTTCGCGGCAACGCCGAGGCGGAGATCCGCCGCAACCTGGTGCGCAAGGGCTATATCAAGGCGATCATCGGCCTGCCGGCCAACCTGTTCTACGGCACCGGCATCCCCGCCTGCATCGTGCTCATCGACAAGCAGGACGCGCAGGCCCGCAAGGGCATCTTCATGATCGACGCCAGCAGCGGCTTCGCCAAAGACGGCCCCAAGAACCGGCTGCGCTCGCGCGACGTGCACCAGATCGTCGACGTCTTCAGCAAGCGGCTGGACGTGCCCAAGTACGCGCGCATGGTGCCGTTCGCCGAGATCGAGAAGAACGACTACAACCTCAACCTGCCGCGCTACATCGACAGCCAGCAGGCCGAGGACCGGCAGGACATCGAGGGCCACCTCAAGGGCGGCATCCCGCTCGCCGACGTCGATGCGCTGCAGCGCTACTGGGAGGTCTGCCCGGATCTGCGCAAGGCCCTGTTCAAGCCCAACCGCCCCGGCTACGTGGATCTCGCCGTGGACAAGGCGGCGATCAAGCCCACCATCTACGAGCACCCGCAGTTCGCCGCCTTCGTCAGCGGCATGAACGCCCACTTCGCCAGCTGGCGCAAGCGCAGCGCCGCCACGCTCAAGGCACTCGATGCGGGCTGCCACCCCAAGGACGTGATCGCCGAGCTGTCGGAAAACCTGCTGGCGCATTACGCCGGCCAGCCGCTGATCAACGCCTACGACGTCTACCAGCACCTGATGGACTACTGGGCCGAGACCATGCAGGACGATCTGTACCTGATCGCCGTCGACGGCTGGAAGGCCAGCACCTACCGCGTGATCGAGCAGAAGAAGAACAAGGACGGCAAGGTCACCAAGGAAGTCGACAAGGGCTGGGCCTGCGATCTGCTGCCCAAGCCGCTGATCGTGGCGCGCTACTTCGCCGCCGAGCAGGCCGCCATCGACCAGCTCGCCGCCGATCTCGATGCTACCGACGCGCAGCTGACCGAGCTGGAAGAGGAGCACAGCGGCGAAGATGCCGTGTTCTCCGGCTTCGACAAGATCAACAAGGCGGCGGTGAAAGAGCGGCTGGACGAGCTGGACGGCGACCGCGAGGCACGCGACGAAATCGCCGTGCTCAAACAGTGGCAGAAGCTGGATCGCGAGAAGACGGCCCTGAAGAAGCAGCTCAAGGATGCCGAGGCGGCGCTGGACGATGCGGCCTTTGCGAAGTATCCGCAGCTTTCAGAGGCCGAGATCAAGACCCTGGCGGTGGACGACAAGTGGCTGGGCACGCTGGACGCCGCCATTCATGGCGAGATGGATCGGATCAGTCAGGGGCTGACGCGGCGCGTGCGGGAATTGGCAGAGCGTTATGAGGCGCGTTTGCCGCTGCTGGTGGATCGGGTGGCCGAGTTGCAGGCGAAGGTCGATGCGCATCTGGAGAGGATGGGCTTCGCATGGAGGTGAGGGAGGCCAGCGCGACTTATGCCGAGCTGTCTCCGGCGCAGGCGAAGTCATGCCGGCTGGATACAGGCAGACTGAAGTAGGGTTCATTCCGGAGGATTGGGAAGCTCGAAGTCTCGGCGCACTTGCCCGACGGTATCTATCGGTGGTGCCAGTCCGCGACACATCGATGATCGGTACTGCGTTTGATCGAAGTCGAATATTGGACTGGCGTACAGTCATTTCCGACGTGCACGATCAATCGAGGTCGGTATCTTGTTGAAACGCAGCGCATGCGCTCTCGCAGGTAAGGCGTACGACACAGCCGGACTTGCGTCATGGCGCGTTGATAATGAGTACGTTGCGCGACTGTCGCTGACGGATTAAGACCGCGATGACGTTTGCATCACGAGGATTCGATGTCTTCGAGGTCGTCCAATCGTTGACAAGGCTTTGGTCGACATTCTTGAAGTCTCAGTCCTCAAGCATGGTTCAGCAGCAGGTGATCAGACCGGTCACACGATGAACCTCAATCACTGGGCTCATGCAAACATTCGGATTCCACTGCCGCCTGCCAAGGCAGAGCAAGAAGCCATCGCCGAGGCCTTGAGCGATGCGGATGCGCTGATCGAATCGCTGGAACAGCTCATCGCCAAGAAGCGCCAGATCAAGCAAGGCACCATGCAGGCCTTGCTGACCGGCAAGCAGCGCCTGCCGGGATTCAAAGGGAACTGGCAGACAAGAAGATCGGAGATATTGCTGTCCATCATGCACGGCAAGATTTGCCAACAGCTGTGGAGAAGAAGACGGGATCTACCCTATTCTGGTCGAACGTGGGGCAATCGGTTTCGCCAATGATTCCTGTACGAGGCAAGCCCTCGGTTCTCATCGGCGGAATGGCGGACAATTTATCGGCCGCACATTTGTCGGATACGCACGTTCTGGTCGGATGGATACTCACTATTTTACTCGATGGTTCACGAACGGAACGTCGGCCAAATTATTTGTTCTATCGGCTCTACCTGATCGATTGGAACAGTCTGCAACGAGGACTTCAGGCGTCCCGAGCCTACAACGCACGGACGATTAAGCAAATCGAGCTAGCGATCCCCGACAAGGCGACGAACAAACCGCCATCGCCACCATCCTCACCGACATGGACACCGAACTCGCCGAACTGGAAACCCGCCTCGCCAAGACCCGCCAGCTCAAGCAGGGCATGATGCAGGAGCTGCTTACCGGGCGAATTCGGTTGGTTCCGCCAGCCAAGCCTGGAGCAAATTCATGCTGAATTCCTTCGCAAAGTTCTTGCTGGTAGCTACATCGCTATCGCCAGTGCTCGGTGCTGTTGCGGTTAACAAGCTTGCGAGAGGAGAGCCGCTGCCGGTTTGGCTACCTTGGCTTGCCGTGACACTGTTACTGGTACTTCTATGCTGGGCGTTGCTGCGCTACATAGCCACGAACGGCCAAAAGCACCTTTTTTGCATCAAGGAGTTTGAGAGGAACGAGAAGGAGGTTTTGGCATTTCTTTTGGCCTACCTTCTTCCTTTTGTCTCGTCAGAAAAGCTGGGTTTCACTGGAGATTGGCTGACTGGCGCTTACGTGTTCGGCATCATTTTCCTTGTCGTTGCACATGCTGGCGCGTTCCACTTCAATCCGGTAATGGGGTTGTTCGGGTATCACTTCTATTCGGTGAAGAACAAGGATGGCGTTTCCTACCTGCTGATCAGCAAAAAGGAGCTGCGTCGACCGAACGTCGACGTTAGGGTTGTGGAAGTTGCACACGGGATCTATCTGCAAACAGGAGATGCGGATGCTTGAGAATTTTCAGCTTGCTGCCATCGCGAAGCGAGGTGCACATACAAGGTTGCTACCGCATTCCTCTCTCATCAGGCCTTGCAGGATCGTCTGTCCGAGACATGGCAGGACCAGCTCGATTCATTTTTCGAAGAGGCTCAAGAGATCGGCTTCGATGCAGGCTATCAGCCAGAAAGTCACAAGATCTTTTGCCTTGAGGGGTTCGATCTTCCGCCATGGCTGGTCGAAGAGAGCAGTGAAACTGCGGCCAACCTCGATCCTTTACACGACGACGCGCAAGTCCTTGCCGACGTGAAGGGGCTGGTGGCTTTCGCGCGCGACGATCAGGGTGAGGAGGTGATGTTGTTCCAGAACTTCAGCCGCTCTCATGTCATCCGCCCAGGAAATTTTCTCTTGCTTCGAGGCAACACTTACGAGACTTCCCAACATCCGGGGTTGACGCTCGACCAAAAGCTGAGCGCTGTCTATCTACCTGTTGACGGCAAACTTTTGTTTCAGAGCTTCCGTACCGTCAACACCTTCCTGCCTCTGGCTGATGTTTATGAGGAGGCATCGGAGCAGGACATCCGCCAAGTTCTTTCCCATGACCTGCTTGCAGCCGAGGACCCGGATGCTTTTGGCGAGGGTGCCAACCAATGGTTCCGAAAGCGTTTTGCGATGCTTCGCGACTCGGGGGTGCTTGATCAATATTCTGCAGTGGAAATAAGGAATCGGTCGAATGGCTATGACGTCGATATCCACATTCAGCAAGGGAAAATCGTGTTCCCTGCCAACAAGCCTGCTGCCAAGAAGCTCTTGCAGTTTCTGAACGAAGAGCTCTTCAAAGGCGCCATCACAGAGACGTTGTACGAGACAAACTCAAAGCGAGAGGCTGACTGATTGATACCGGCATGGCGGGCGGCTACCGGCCGATGCGATAGCTGGTGGCACTCGCTCGCGGATGAGCGATTGAGAAAGCATGGTTTCAGCGGGCGAGCTTGATGTCGAGGAACTTGCCCGTCTTGCCGTTGCGCAGCGTGCGTTCGATCTGGCGGATGCTCTTGCCCGTCTCGATGGCCGTGGAGCTGGCCACCGCACGGATGATGGCCTTCTGGCTCGGCGCTTTGGCAGCGCCTCGCGGTTTGGCAGCAGCGGTAGGCTTGGCAGGTTTCATGGCTCCCATGATACGGGATCGGGTTGGCTGGATCGTTGACAGGCAGGCGACTTCGATACCTTTTACGTCTGTCGGCTGAGGCGCCCCTGCGTTTAGTACACCGCCGGTGCTTGTCTGTACTAAACACTGTGTTTAGTATGGCCGGCCGGTGCGCTATACGAAACGCGCCATACAACACAGGGAAGGCTTATGGATCGCTCACCCACGGAGGTAGTCGACGGCCGTGCTGGTCGCTATCAGCGCCAGGCACCGGCTACCGCGCATTTGTGCCGGCACCATTGCCACCGCAGCCACCGCTGCGGCTGGAAGGTGAGTTGCAGGTGCTGCTGTCGCGCGCCGATCGCGCGCTGGGTCGGCTGGATGGCTCCGTGCAGACGCTGCCCAACCCCGACTTGTTCGTGCTGATGTATGTGCGCAAGGAGGCGGTGCTCTCCAGCCAGATCGAGGGCACCCAAAGCTCGCTGCAGGATGTGTTGGCGGCCGAGGCGAAGGTGCTGGCCGCGGATCGTCCGCGCGACGTGGACGAGGTGGTGAACTACGTCGGCGCGATGAATTACGGGCTGGACCGGTTGGAGCAGTTACCGGTGTCGTGCGGCTGATTCGTGAGATCCACGAGCGCCTGCTGCAAGGTGTGCGCGGTAGCCGGCTGACCCCGGGTGAGCTGCGCGAAACCCAGAACTGGATCGGCGCCAGTGGCTGTACGCTGGCCGAGGCGAGCTTTGTGCCACCGCCACCGCATCTGCTCGGGGAACTGCTGGGTGGGCTGGAGACGTTCCTGCACCAGCAGGACTCGGTGCCGCTGTTGATCAAGATCGGTCTGGCCCATGCGCAGTTTGAAACCATCCACCCGTTTCTCGATGGCAACGGCCGCGTGGGTCGCTTGCTGATCACTTTTTTGCTGTGCCAAAGCGCGGTACTGCATAAACCCGTGCTGTACCTGTCGCACTATTTCAAACGCCATCGTCAGCAGTACTACGAGCACCTGCAGGCGATCCGCGACCGCGGCGACTGGGAAGGCTGGCTGGCGTTCTTCCTGCGTGGTATCGACGAAACCAGCGTGCAGGCCACGGAAACAGCGCGCCGCATCCTGGTGTTGCGCGAAGAGCACCGCGGTCTGATCACGGCGGAACTGGGACGCGCAGCAGGCAATGGCCATCGCGTGCTGGAATCGCTGTATCAGCGGCCGATTGTTTCGGTCACGCAAGTGCAGACCTTGCTCGGCACCACTTACGCCGGCGCCAACCAGATCGTGGCGAGGCTGGAACGGCTGGGCGTGCTGCGGGAGATCACCGGGCACGCCCGCCACCGCCGGTTCCGCTATGAGGCGTATGTGCAGTTGTTCACTGATGACGAACCTAGGTGCCGCCGCATGACAGGGAAGACGCCATGAAATGATTGCTCAGCCTGAGCGCGTGACCCAGAACCGCGTCATCGCGCTGTTTCGCGACGAGCTGGGCTACCGCTACCTCGGCGACTGGACCGACCGCGACGGCAACAGCAACATCGAGGAAGAGCTGCTCTGCGCGCTTGGCTGACCAGAGCGCGGCTACACCCCGGCGCAGATCAGCGTCGCCCTGCACAAGCTGCGCACCGAGGCGGACAACCACAACCGCAGCCTCTACGGCAACAACCAGGCCGTCTACAGCCTGCTGCGCTACGGCGTGCCGGTGAAGATCGAGGCCGGCAAGGTCACCGAAACCGTCCACCTGATCAACTGGGACGAGCCGGAGAAGAACGACTTCGCCATCGCCGAGGAGGTGACGCTCAAGGGCGACCACGAGCGCCGGCCGGACCTGGTGCTCTACGTCAACGGCATCGCCATCGGCGTGCTGGAGCTGAAGAACAGCCGCGTCTCCATCGGCGACGGCATCCGGCAGATGCCTCTCCAACCAGCAGCCCGAGTTCAACGCGTGGTTCTTCAGCACCGTGCAGTTCATCTTCGCCGGCAACGACTCCGAAGGGCTGCAATACGGCACCATCGGCACGCCGGAGAAGTATTTCCTGAAATGGAAGGAGGACGAAGCAGGACGACAGCCGCTTCAAGCTCGACAAGTATCTGCTCAAGATGTGCGCGCAAGGACCGGCTGATCGAGCTGATGCACGACTTCGTGCTGTTCGACGGCGGCATCAAGAAGCTGCCGCGGGTGCACCAGTATTTCGGCATCAAGGCGGCGCAGGAGCACGTGCGCGCAGCACAAGGGCGGCATCATCTGGCACACGCAGGGCAGCGGCAAGAGCATCGTCATGGTGCTGCTGGCCAAGTGGATTCTGGAGAACAACCCCAACGCCCGCGTTGCCATCATCACCGACCGCGACGAGCTGGACAAGCAGATCGAGCGGGTCTTCACCGAGGCGGGCGAGGCCATCAAGCGCACCAGCAGCGGCCGCGACTGATGAGCCAGCTCGGCCAGGCCAAGCCGCGCCTGCTGTGCTCGCTGGTGCACAAGTTCGGCCGGCAAGGACGTGGACGATTTCGACGCCTTCATCAAGGAGCTGGAGGCCCAGCCCAGCCCGACCGTGGGCGAGGTGTTCGTCTTCGTGGACGAGTGCCACCGCACCCAGAGCGGCAAGCTGCACCGGGCGATGAAGGCGATGATGCCCAACGCCGTGTTCATCGGCTTCACCGGCACGCCGCTGCTCAAGAAGGACAAGGCAGACCAGCCTGGAGGTGTTCGGCGGCTACATCCACACCTACAAATTCAGCGAGGCGGTGGAGGACGAGGTGGTGCTCGACCTGGTCTATGAGGCGCGGGACATCGACCAGCGCCTCGGCTCCGAGGACAAGATCGACGCCTGGTTCGAGGCCAAGACCAAGGGCCTGAACGACTGGCAGAAGGACGAGCTGAAGAAGCAGTGGGGCACGATGCAGAACGTGCTCAGCTCCCGATCGCGCATGGACCGGGTGGTGAGCGACATCATCTTCGACTTCAGCGTCAAGCCGCGCCTGTCCAGCGAGCGCGGCAACGCCATCCTGGTGGCGTCGAGCATCTACGAGGCGTGCAAGTATTTCACGCTGTTCCAGAAGACCCCGTTCAAGGGCAAGTGCGCGGTGGTCACCTCCTACAATCCGCTGGCCAGGGACGTGACGCAAGGAGGAGACCGGCGCCAACACCGAGACCGACAAGCAGTTCATCTACAACACCTACACCGAGCTGCTGAAGGACGTCGAAGCCAAGCCGGGCATGACCAAGACCGAGACCTACGAGGAACGGGCCAAGGACCTGTTCATCAAGGAGCCGGCCAACATGAAGCTGCTGATCGTGGTGGACAAGCTGCTGACCGGCTTCGACGCGCCGCCCTGCACCTATCTCTACATCGACAAGTCGATGCAGGATCACGGCCTGTTCCAGGCCATCTGCCGCACCAACCGGCTCGACGGCGAGGACAAGGATTTCGGCTACATCGTCGACTACAAGGACCTGTTCAAGAAGGTCGAGAACGCCATCGCCGTCTACACCTCCGAACTGGATCACAGCGCCGGCGGCGCCGACCCCGAGGTGCTGCTGCAGGACCGGCTGAAAAAGGGCCGGGAGCGGCTCGACGACGCGCTGGAAGCGCTCGCCCTGCTCTGCGAGCCGGTGGAGCCGCCCAAGGGCGAGCTGGAGCACATCCACTACTTCTGCGGCAACACCGAGATTCCCGGCCGACCTGGAGGAGCGGGAGCCGCAGCGGGCCGCCCTCTACAAGGCGACGCGTCGCCCTGGTGCGCGCCTACGCCAACATCGCCGACGAGCTGGAAGCCGGCCGGCTACAGCGCTGCCGACATCAGCCGCATCAAG
>CAVXNP010000002.1:0-262084 GCA_963763305.1 uncultured Gammaproteobacteria bacterium
GCAACACGCCATCGCCGCCATCCTCTCCGACATGGACGCCGAGATCGCCGCGCTGCAGCCTCGCCTCGACAAGACCCGCCATCAAGCAGGGGATGATGCAGGAGCTCCTCACCGGGAGGACTGTCGACTAGCTATGAAAATCTCCACCATCCTCGACCACATCGACAGCGGGCACATGGCCTGCCTGAGTTCCAGCGCGGCTACGTCTGGAACCGCGACCAGGTGCGCGGCCTGTTCGATTCGCTGTACCGGCGCCATCCGGTCGGCGGCCTGCTGGTGTGGGCCACCGAATCGAAGACGGCCGACCCACCGCGGCGACGGGACCGCTGGCGGCGGGTGTGGTGAAGCTGCTGCTCGATGGCCAGCAGCGGATGACCTCGCTCTACGGCGTGGTGCGCGGCAAGCCGCCGAAGTTCTTCGACGGCAACGCCCAGGCGTTCACCGGCCTGCGCTTCCACCTGGAGAGCGAGACCTTCGCGTTCTACCAGCCGGTGAAGATGCAGGACGATCCGCTCTGGATCGACGTGACCGAGCTGATGCAGAAGGGCACGGCCGGGCTGGGCGAGTTCGTCGACCCGGCTCAGCTCGCAGCCGGAGCATGCGGCCGAAGGTCGGCGACTACGTCGGCGCGGCTCAGCCGGCTGCTCGGCATCACCGACATCGACCTGCACATCGAGGAGGTCACGGGCGCGGACAAGACGCTGGACGTGGTGGTCGACATCTTCAACCGCGTGAACAGCGGCGGCACCAAGCTCTCCAAGGGCGACCTGGCGCTGGCCAAGATCTGCGCCGACTGGCCGGAGGCGCGCGACACGATGAAGGCCAAGCTCAAGGAATGGGCGAAGGCCGGCTACCACTTCAACCTCGACTGGCTGCTGCGCTCGGTGAACACGGTGCTGACCGGCGAGGCGAAGTTCCAGTACCTGCACGACAAGACCGCCGAGGAAATCCAGGACGGCCTGAAGCGGGCGACCAAGCACATCGACACCAGCCTGAACCTGATCGGCGGCCGGCTTGGGCTGGACCACGACCAGGTGTTCTTCGGCCGCTTCGGCGTGCCGGTGATGGTGCGCTATCTCGATCAGCGCACTGGCCCGATGGACGAGAAGGAGCGCGACAAGCTGCTGTTCTGGTTCGTGCAGGCGGGCATGTGGGGCCGCTTCTCCGGCTCGACCGAGTCGTTCATCGACCAGGACCTGGCGGCGCTGGAAGGTGCCGGACGGCGGTCTCGACAAGCTGCTGGAGCAGCTGCGCCTGTGGCACGGCGGACTGCGGGTGGAGCCGGGACATTTCACTGGCTGGAGCCTGGGCGCGCGCTTCTATCCCGTGCTGTACCTGCTCACCCGCATGGGCGAGCGCGCGACTGGGGCACCGGGCTGCCGCTCAAGTCCAGCCTGCTCGGCAAGATGAGCAGGCTGGAGGTGCACCACATCTTCCCCAAGGCGCAGCTCTACAAGCAGAAGTACAGGCGCGCGGAAGTGAACGCGCTCGCCAACTTCTGCTTCCTGACCAAGGACACGAACCTCAACATCAGCGACCGGCTGCCGGAAGAGTATTTCCCGGAGGTCGAGCAGGCGCACCCCGGCGCGCTGGCGTCGCAGTGGATCCCGATGGACCCGCGCTGTGGAAGATCGAGAACTTCCGAGATTTCCTTGAGGCCCGCAAGGCGCTGCTGGCCGCCGAGGTCAACCGGCGCATGGAGGAACTCCTGCACGGCGACACACGCTGGCTGGAAGGGCCGAGTGCCGCCGTTCCGCGCCCCGGCACCGGTCCGCGGCGGCATCACCAGCGAAGAGGAAGAGGCGCAGCTGGAAGAGCTGAACGAATGGGTGGAGGCCCAGGACTGCCGCGTGGCGTGCTGGCCTACGATTTCGCCGATCCCGACACCGGCGAGCAGAAGGCGTGTTCGACCTGGCATGGCCAGCGGCTTGCAGGAGGAGCTGAGCCAGCCCGTGGCCGTGCTGCTGAACGAGGGCGCGGAACGTCATCGCCATCGCCAGCCAGGCGGGTTTCCGTTGCTTTACCTCTGTCGGCGGAGTTTCAGCACTATGTGCGTGCCGAGGTGCTCGTGGAGGATGCGCCTGTTAGTTGAGGTGCCCCTGCGTTTAGTACACCGCCAGCGCTTGTCTGTACTAAACACTGTGTTTAGTATGGGCCGGCTGGTGCGCTATACGAAACGCGCCATACAACACAGGGAAGGCTTATGGATCGCTCACCCGCGGAGGTAGTCGACGGCCGTGCCGGTCGCTACCAACGCCAGGCCACCGGCTACCGCGCATTTGTGCCGGCACCGTTGCCACCGGAGCCGCCGCTGCGACTGGAAGGTGAGTTGCAGGTGCTGCTGTCGCGCGCCGACCGCGCGCTCGGTCGGCTGGACGGCTCCGTGCAGACGCTGCCCAACCCCGACCTGTTCGTGCTGATGTACGTGCGCAAGGAGGCGGTGCTCTCCAGCCAGATCGAGGGCACCCAAAGCTCGCTGCAGGATGTGTTGGCGGCCGAGGCGAAGGTGCTGGCAGCGGATCGTCCGCGCGACGTGGACGAGGTGGTGAACTACGTCGGCGCGATGAATTACGGGCTGGCCCGGTTGCAGCAGCTACCGGTGTCGGTGCGGCTGATCCGTGAGATCCACGAGCGCCTGCTGCAAGGCGTGCGCGGTAGCCGGCTGACGCCGGGTGAGCTGCGCGAAACCCAGAACTGGATCGGCGCCGGCGGCTGCACGCTGGCCGAGGCGAACTTTGTGCCGCCGCCGCCGCATCTGCTCGGGGAGCTGCTGGGTGGGCTGGAGACGTTCCTGCACCAGCAGGACTCGGTGCCGCTGCTGATCAAGATCGGCCTGGCCCATGCGCAGTTCGAAACCATCCACCCGTTTCTCGATGGCAACGGCCGCGTGGGCCGGCTGCTGATCACTTTTCTGCTGTGCGAAAGCGCGGTGCTGCATAAACCCGTGCTGTACCTGTCGCACTACTTCAAACGCCATCGTCAGCAGTACTACGAGCACCTGCAGGCGATCCGCGACCGCGGCGACTGGGAAGGCTGGCTGGCGTTCTTCCTGCGTGGTATCGACGAAACCAGCGTGCAGGCCACGGAAACGGCGCGCCGCATCCTGTGCTGCGCGAGGAGCACCGCGGTCTGATCACGGCGGAGCTGGGACGCGCGGCAGGCAACGGCCATCGCGTGCTGGAATCGCTGTATCAGCGGCCGATTGTTTCGGTGACGGAAGTGCAGACCCTGCTCGGCACCACCTACGCCGGCGCCAACCAGATCGTGGCGAGGCTGGAGCGGCTGGGCGTGCTGAGGGAGATTACCGGTCACGCCCGCCACCGCCGGTTCCGCTATGAGGCGTATGTGAAGTTGTTCACTGATGACGAGCCGGTGGGTGCACGCGGCATGACAGGGAAGACGCAATGAACATGATTGCCCAGCCTGAGCGGGTGACCCAGCAGCGGGTGATCGCGCTGTTTCGGGACGAGCTGAAGTACGACTACCTGGGCGACTGGAGTGATCGCGACAACAATCGCCAAATCGAGGATGGCCTGCTGAGCGATTGGCTGACCCGGCGCGGCTGCTCGCCTGCACAGATCGGTGCGGCACTGCACAAGTTGCACACCGAAGCGGACAACCCCAGCCGCACGCTGTACGAGAACAATCAGGCCGTTTACCAGTTGCTCCGCTATGGCATACCGGTACAGACCCAGGTGGGGCACAACCACGAGACGGTGCATCTGATCGATTGGGCCGAACCCGAGGCCAACGATTTCGCCATTGCCGAGGAAGTCAAGCTCAAGGGCGGCTTTGAACGTCGGCCCGATCTGGTGCTGTACGTCAACGGCATCGCGGTGGCGGTGATCGAACTGAAAAGCAGCCGGGTCAGCATCGGCGACGGTATTCGTCAGTTGCTGTCCAACCAGCAGCCGATGTTCAACGCATGGTTCTTCAGCACGGTGCAACTGGTGTTTGCCGGCAGCGACTCGGAAGGCCTGCAGTACGGCACCATCGAGACGCAAGCCAAGTACTTTCTGAAATGGAAGGAAGACGAGGCCGACGACAGCCGCTACAAGCTGGACAAGTACCTGCTGAAGATGTGCCGCAAGGATCGGCTGATCGAGCTGATGCGCGACTTCGTGCTGTTCGATGGCGGCATCAAGAAGGTGCCGCGGGTGCACCAGTATTTCGGCATCAAGGCCGCACAGCAGCATGCCCATGAGCGCAAGGGCGGCATCATCTGGCACACCCAGGGCAGCGGCAAGAGCATCGTGATGGTGTTGCTGGCCCGTTGGCTGCTGCAGGACAACCCGCATGCACGCGTGGTGGTGATCACCGATCGCGACGAGCTGGACAAGCAGATCGAGCGGGTATTCCGCGACGTCGGTGAAACGATCTATCGCACCCATAGTGGCCGCGACCTGATGCACCAGTTGGGCCAGGCTCGCCACGGCTGCTGTGTTCGCTGGTGCACAAGTTCGGGCTGGATGCGCGTGGCAGGAAGGACCAGGAGTTCGAGGCCTTCATCGAGGAACTGCAGGCACAGCCCAGCCCCGCGGTGGGCGAGGTGTTCGTGTTTGTCGACGAATGCCACCGCACGCAGAGCGGCCGCCTGCACAAGGTGATGAAGGCCTTGATGCCGAACGCGGTGTTCATCGGCTTCACCGGTACACCGTTGCTGAAGAAGGACAAGCAGACCAGCCTGGAAGTATTCGGCGGCTACATCCACACCTACAAATTCAGCGAGGCGGTGGCGGATGACGTGGTGCTGGATCTGGTCTACGAGGCGCGTGACATCGACCAGAAGCTGGGTTCGTCGGAAAGGATCGACCAGTGGTTCGAGGCCAAGACCCGTGGCCTCAACGACTGGCAGAAGGACGAGCTGAAGAAGACCTGGGGCACCTTGCAGCGTGTGCTGAGTTCACGCTCGCGCATGGAGCGCGTGGTCGAGGACATGGTGTTCGACTTCAGCGTGAAGCCGCGGCTGTCCAGCGAGCGTGGCAACGCGATCCTGGTGGCGCGCAGCATTCTCGATGCCTGCAAATACTTCAGCCTGTTCCAGAAGACCCCGCTCAAGGGCAAGTGCGCGGTGGTGACCTCCTACAACCCGCAGGCGCGCGACGTGTCGCTGGAGGAGACCGGTGCCAACACCGACACCGACAAGCAGTTCATCTTCAACACCTACACCGACCTGCTGCAAGACGTCGAGAGCGCAGCCCGGCAAGAGCAAGACGGAAACCTACGAGGATCGCGCCAAGAAGCTGTTCGTGGAGCAGCCGGCCAACATGCGGCTGTTGATCGTGGTGGACAAACTGCTGACCGGCTTCGACGCGCCGCCATGCACGTATCTCTACATCGACAAGTCGATGCAGGATCACGGCCTGTTCCAGGCGATCTGCCGGACCAACCGGCTCGACGGCGACGACAAGGATTTCGGCTACATCGTCGACTACAAGGATCTGTTCAAGAAGCTGGTGAACGAGAAGGGCACCGGGGCGCTGCAGGTCTATTCCTCCGAGCTGGATCACAGCGCCGGCGGTGCTGACCCGGACGTGCTGATGCAGGATCGACTGGAACAAGGGCGCGAGCGGCTGGATGACGCGCTGGAGGCACTGGGTCTGTTGTGCGAACCGGTGCCGCCGCCCCGAAGCGAGCGGGATTACATCCGCTATTTCTGCGGCAACACCGAGATCGCCAGTGATCTGAAGAAGTTCGAGCCGCGTCGGGTGTCGCTGTACAAGGCGGCCGTGGCCTTGCTACGAGCCTACGGCAATCTTGCCGACGATCTGGTGGGCGCGGGTTACGACGGCGGCGACATCAAGCCGCATCAAGGGCGACGTGAAGCGTTACACCGATCTGCGCGAAGTGATCCGCCGGGCCAGCGGCGAGACGCTGGATCTCAAGCCGTTCGAAGCGGACATGCGGCACCTGATCGACACCTACATCGAGGCGAAGGCGCCGCGGAAGATCTCCCCGTTCGATGATCTCGGGCTGCTGGATCTGATCACCCGCACCGGCATGGACGAAGCGATCAAGCAGCTGCCCGACGGCATCAAGGGCAGCAAGGATGCGGTGGCCGAAACCATCGAGAACAACGTACGCAGCAAGATCATCCAGGAGCACCTGAACAACCCGGCCTACTTCGAGAAGATGTCGGCGCTGCTGGACGAGGTGATCAAGTTCCGCAAGGAGCAGGCCGACCGGTACGAGGAGTACCTGAAGAAGATCGCCGACCTGATCGGCAAGGTGCAGGCCGGTCATGCGGAGGACACGCCGGAACCACTCAAGCGCAGCGCGGGACTGCGCGCCATCTACGACAACCTGCGGTTGCCGCCGGCGCCTGCCGCGGCATTGAATCTTCAGGACGACGGTGGGCCCGTTGCCGATGCCGGATCCGAAACTGAAGCTCGCCGTGGATATCGATGAAGCGGTCAAGCGGGAGCGTCACGCTGACTGGCGCGGCAATGCTGCCCGGGAGAACCACATCAAGCGGGAAGCGCTGCTGCCCTTGCTCGACAACGACGTCGCCGAGGTCGAGCGCATCTTCGACATCATCAAACAGCAGCCGGAGTATTGATGGGCACCCGGATCGACCTTGGCGGCATTGCGGTGGACGTGGTGCGCAAGGACATCAAGAACGTCCATCTTGGCGTCTACCCGCCCGGCGGCAAGGTGCGCATCGCCGCGCCGGCATGGATGGAGCTGGACACCATTCGCTTGTTCGCGATCAACAAGCTGGCCTGGATCAAGCAGCAGCAGAAGAAGATGCGCGCGCAGGAGCGCGAGACGCCGCGCGAATACCTGGAGCGTGAAAGCCACTATGTCTGGGGGCGGCGGTACCTGCTGAAGATCGTCGAGCAGGACGCTCGGCCAGCGGTCGAGTTGACGCCACCGCCATCTGCGATTGCAGGTGCGCCCGGGTGCGGATGCGAAAAAGCGGGAGGCGGCTGCTGGCGGACTGGTATCGCGATCAGCTGAAGCAGGCGGTGCCAGCGCTACTCGCCAAGTGGGAGCCGCTCATCGGGGTGTCGTGCTGAGCGATTTCTACGTGCAGCGCATGAAGACGAAGTGGGGCGGCTGCAATCCGCAGAGTCGCGCATCATCCGGCTCAATACCGAGCTGGCCAAGAAGCCGCCGGAGTGCCTCGAATACATCGTCGTCCACGAGCTGGTGCACCTGCGCGAGCCGACCCATAACGATCGCTTCGTGGCGTGGATGAATAGGCTGATGCCGCATTGGCGCGAATGCCGCGACATGCTCAACCGATTGCCGGTGCGAAACGAGCATTGGCGACTATTAGCAATCGATGGCGAGTTTAGTTTGCTTGCCTGCCTTGCGAGGGAGTGGGGCAGCCGCACCGTTGATTCTGAATTGCGCTGTCCCAGGCCTGGCTTTAGGCGTTCAGGCGCCCCCCCCCATGACTTCCGGCCGTGTCCACCCGCCCCCGGCAGGGGGCACACTCGCGTAGCTTCTCGGGCTCACTTTCCCCGCTCCGCCGCGCCGGCGACCCCGCGCGTGGCAGCTCATCGCACAAGGACACCTATGCGCCGTCATCTTGCTACCGCCATCTGCTTTGCCCTGGCCGGCGTTTCCGCCGTGCCGCTGGCTGCCACCGCCGCACCGGCGGCGCGCGAGGCCACCACCCAGCTGCCGCGCGGCGTGGTGCCGTCGCACTACGACGTGGCGGTGGTGCCGCACGCGGACAAGCTCACGTTCGATGGCAAGGCCACGGTCACCATCGCGGTGACCAAGCCGACCTCCAGCATCACCTTGAATGCGGCGGACCTGGACTTTTCCTCGGCCTCGCTGACCCCGGTGAAGGGCTCGATGGCCTTCGCCGCGCCCAAGGTGTCGGTGGATGCCAAGGCGCAGACCGCCACGTTCACCTTTGCCCACCCGATTCCTGCCGGCAGCTACCGCCTGGCAATGACCTACACCGGCAAGATCGGCACCCAGGCCAACGGCATCTTCGCGCTGGACTACGACACCAAGTCGGGCAAGAAGCGCGCCCTGTACACGCAGTTCGAGAATTCGGACGCGCGCCGCTTCGTGCCGTCGTGGGACGAGCCCAACTACAAGGCCACCTTCACCCTGACCGCCACTGTGCCGAGCGAGCAGATGGCGGTGAGCAACATGCCGATCGCCTCGAAGAAGGACCTGGGCAACGGCATGACGGAGGTGCATTTCGGGCGGTCGCCGAAGATGTCCACCTACCTGCTGTTCTTCGGGCTGGGCGATTTCGAGCGCCGCACCACCACCAGCGATGGCACCGAGATCGGCGTGATCGCGCAGAAGGGCATGGTCGACCAGGCCGACTTCGCGATGAAGTCCTCCAGCGACGTGCTGAAGGAATACAACGACTACTTCGGCGTGAAGTACCCGCTGCCCAAGCTGGACAACATCGCCGCGCCGGGCCGCAGCCAGTTCTTCTCGGCGATGGAGAACTGGGGCGCGATCTTCACCTTCGAGTATTCGCTGCTGTTGAACCCGGAAATCTCCACCCAGCTGGACAAGCAGCGCGTGTTCAACGTCGCCGCCCACGAAATGGCGCATCAGTGGTTTGGCGACCTGGTCACCATGAACTGGTGGGACGACCTGTGGCTGAACGAGGGCTTTGCCTCGTGGATGGCCTCGCGCACCACCGAAAAGCTGCATCCGGAGTGGCACACCAACCTGTATGCGGTGGGCGTGCGCGAAGGCGCCATGTCGCAGGACGCCGTGGTGACCACCCATCCGGTGGTGCAGCACGTGCAGACGGTGGAGCAGGCCAGCCAGGCGTTCGACGCCATCACCTACTCCAAGGGCGAGGCGGTGATCCACATGCTGGAAGGCTACGTGGGCGCAGATGCCTGGCGCACCGGCGTGCGCAACTACATCAAGGCGCACGCGTACGGCAACACGGTCTCCGACGACCTGTGGCAGGCGGTGCAGGGCGCCGCGGGCAAGCCGATCATGCAGATCGCGCACGACTTCACGCTGCAGCCGGGCATCCCGCTGATTCGCGTGCAGACGGCCGCATGCAGCAGCGGCAAGACCACCATCGCGCTGAGCCAGGGCGAGTTCACCAAGGATCGCCCGGAAAAGAAGCCGCTGCGCTGGCACGTGCCGGTGATCGCGCAGACGGTGGGCGGCAAGCCGGCCAGCACCGTGGTCAATGGCAAGGCCACCCTGAGCGTGCCCGGCTGCGGTCCGGTGCTGGTCAATGCCGGGCAGACCGGCTACTACCGCACGCTGTATTCGCAGGCGCAGTTCGATGCGCTCAAGGACAACTTCGCCAAGCTGGCGCCGATCGACCAGCTGGGGCTGATGGGTGACACCTGGGCGCTGGGCATGGCCGGCAACGAGCCGGTGTCCAACCTGCTGGCCCTGGTGACGGCTACCCCGGCCGACGCCGATCCGCAGGTCTGGGCGGAGGTGGCCGGCGACTTCAGCGCGCTGAACCACTACTACCGTGGCGACACGGCCGGGCAGGCGCGCCTGCAGGCGTTTGCGCGGGCGCAGCTGCGTCCGGTGTTCGACAAGATCGGCTGGGAAGCCAAGCCGGGCGAGAGCGACCCCACCGCCAACCTGCGCATGCAGCTGATCGGCGTGCTGGCCGACCTGGGCGACCCGCAGGTGATCGCCGAGGCCCGCCGTCGCTTCGCCGCGCAGAAGACCGACCCCAACGCGGTGCCGGTGGCGCTGCGCAAGCTGATCACCGGTGTGGTGGCGGTCCATGCCGACGAGGCCACCTGGAACCAGCTGCACGCACAGGCCAAGGCCGAGACCACGCCGCTGATCAAGGATCAGCTGTACAGCATGCTGGCGGTGGCCAAGGACGACGAGCTGGCCCAGCGCGCGCTGGAGCTGGCGCTGACCGACGAGCCGGGCGCCACCAACAGCGCCGGGATGATCCGCGCGGTCGGCTACGAGCATCCGGAGATGGCGTTCGACTTTGCGCTGGCCCACCGCGAGCAGGTCAACAAGCTGGTCGACTCCACCTCCAGCAGCCGCTACTACCCGTACCTGGGGGCCAGCTCGACCAAGCCTGAGATGATCGAGAAGATCCAGGACTACGCGCAGAAGTACATCGCGCCCGGTTCGCGCCGGGTAGCCAACTCGGTGGTGGCCAACATCAAGTACCGCATGATGATCCGCAAGGACCGTCTGCCGGCGATCGACGCGTGGCTGGAGAAGCATTCGGGCTGATCGTCCGAAGATCGTTGCGTGAACCAGGAGGCCCCGCGATGCGGGGCCTCCTCGTTTGGGCGAACCGCGTGGGCCACGAATCGAGTTGGCCGCATGACGGATGCCCCTGGCCGCCGTATCGCCGAAATGGGTCGTGCCGATGGTCGGCGACGCCTGGCGGGTGGCGGCCGGCCAGGCCGGCCTGTGGCTTGCCCGGGTTTGCCAGAGTTGCCGGTGCGCGACCGGGCCGCTATGCGGGCCCGGCAGGATGGCCGGTAGCCGGAATGCATTTTCCTTCGAATGGCGCGGCACGGCCCCACCCGCGTCTTTCGTCGGAAGCCGGTGCGTGCCCGGGTGGCGATGGGTGTATGCAGGGCGCGGGGCCATGGTTCGACCAGCCATTCACGCCCGGCGTGCCACATCTTTGTCATCCGGTGACGGGAGATGCGAGTGGCGAATGGTGTTGGCGGAGGCAGGCTGGGCTGGCCGCAGCGGTTGTGGGTAGTGCGGCACGGGCAGAGCGCGGGCAACGTGGCCCGGGACCTGGCCGAGTCCACCGGTGCGCCGCTGATCGAACTGGAACATCGCGACGCGGACGTGCCGCTATCGGACTGCGGTCAGCAACAGGCGCAGGCGCTGGCGCGCTGGGCCACGACCTTGCCGGATGCACATCGGCCGCAGGTACTGATGACCTCGCCTTACCTTCGCTCGCGCCAGACCGCCGATGCGGTGGTGTCGGCGCTGGGCCGGGAGCCGTGCGAGTTGATTGCCGACGAGCGCCTGCGCGAGAAGGAATTCGGCATTCTGGATCGCTACACGCGTCGCGGCATCGTGGACAAGTTTCCGGAGCTGGCCGAGCAGCGCAAGCTGGTGGGCAAGTTCTACTTCCGCCCGCCCGGTGGCGAGAGCTGGTGCGACGTGGTGTTCCGCCTGCGCAGCATGCTCAGCGACCTGCAGCGCAACCATGCCGGCGAGCGGGTGATGATCGTGGCGCATCAGGTCATCGTGAACTGCTTCCGCTACCTGATCGAACGCATGGACGAAGCGACCATCCTGGCGATCGACCGCGAGGGCGACGTGCCCAACTGCGGTATCACCGAATATGTCGCCAGCGACGAAGGGCGCGGCCTGTCGCTGCAGCGGACCAACTTCGTCGCGCCCTTGCTGCAGGCCGGCGCCCCGGTGACCACCGGGCATGACGAGCCGGCCGGTCCACGCTAGCGCGATGGCGCCCGCAGCAACACCGCTGACGTCGGCCCGACTGCGCGAGAGGCCGTTGCCCGCGCCCGGGGGAGACAAGGAGCAACGGGGGCGCGTGCTGGTTATCGGCGGGTCGCGCCGGGTACCGGGTGGCGCGTTGCTGGCGGCCATCGCCGCGCTTCGGGTGGGCGCGGGCAAGCTGCAGATCGGTACCGCCGAGGATGTCGCCACACAGATGGCGCTGGCCATGCCCGAGGCGCTGGTACTCGGCCTGCCGGTGGACGGGCAGGGTGAGATCGCCCGTGGCAATCAGGCGCTGGATCATGCCCTGGCCGGTTGCGACGCGGTACTTCTCGGTGCCGGCATGGGCGCCTCTGTGGCCAGCGCCGCCCTGGTGCGTCGCGCGATCGGAAAGGCTGGCGGCACGCTGGTACTGGATGCCGGCGCCCTGTCGTCAAAGCTGCGGGCGCCGGAGGGTGCCCCGTTCGTGCTGACCCCGCACGAGGGCGAGATGGCCCGGCTGGCCGGGCAACGCAAGTCCACGGTACAACAGCAGCCACAGCAACTGGCGCTGGCGTTCGCTCAGCGCACGGGCAGCGTGCTGGTACTCAAGGGCGCAACCACGTTCGTCGCCTCGCCCGAGGGCCAGCTGTGGGTGCATCGCGCAAGCTGTCCCGGCCTGGGCACGTCCGGCTCCGGCGACGTGCTTGCCGGCCTGATCGCTGGCGTGGCTGCTCGTTGTGGCGATGCGTTGCAGGCCGCGCTCTGGGGCGTGCGGTTGCACGCGCTGGGCGGGCAGGCGGCGGCCCGGGGCCGAGGTACGCTGGGGTTCCTCGCGCGCGAGATCGCCGACGGCGTGCCGGCGGCACTGGACCGGTTGCGCTGAGCCCACTGCGATCGCGCCGAGGCGGCGGTGCCCGTCGGTGTTCCATGCATCCCGCTATCCGCTCGACGCCCACTGCCCGCTTGCGAGGTACCTCCTCGCCGTCCCGATGCCCACACGTGCGGCTTGGCCGCGACAGCCGCGATCACGGAACTTGGCAGAACCAAGCCTTGCGCCGCCCTGCGCGTTCGTGTGGTGCATCTGGTCACTTCGCACGCCGCACGCCGCACGCCGCACGCCGCGCACCGCGCACCCAGACCGCACCGCGCACCACGCCTGCGCCATCGTTCCAGCCAAGGTCCTCGTACCGGGGCAGCGCCCGCTGGGCCTTTTCCGGAGGCTCGTACCCTTCAGTCGCCCTGCGGTGTCTCCGCGTCCCGCCACAGACGGGTCAGCGGCCCGTGCGCGCCTTCGACCGGGTCGCAATCGGGGAAGGGCAGTCGGGCGATGCGCTGGCGCATTTCATCGGTAGGCGCTTCACGACAGATGTCCCATGACTGGCCCTCGGGGTAGGCGCCCACCACCAGGAAGTCATCGCTGGCCTCCAGGCAGCAGTGTCCGGTACCGGCCGGCAGCAGCAGCGCGTCGCCGCCTTGCACCTGCACCTCGTGTCCGTCGGGGCCGCCGAGCATCAGCCGGGCCGTGCCGCGGGCCACGCCCAGTACTTCGTGCGCGGTGGAATGGTAGTGGTGGTAGTCGTACACGCCATCGCGCCACCGCGGTGGCCAGCCATGACGGTCGAAGCGTGTTCCGAAGTCGCCGGCCGGGTCCGCTGAGTCCACCTCGCCCGCCTGGCGGTAAAGCAGCGCCGGCAGACGCGGGTGGTTGGGGACCCATCCGTTGGCGGTGAGCAGGAAGCTGTCGGGGGTCACGCGCGTCTCCGCAAGATCGTTGCCCGTGGTGGTTCGGCTGCGGTTGTAGCAGCGCTCCGGTGAACGGCGCGTCCGGCCTTATGGAAACGCCGCGTCCACGTCGCGCCAACCTGCCAACCACGACAATCGCCGCATCCGGTCGCCGCCGTCCTGGCGGAGACCCCCACAGGAGGAGCCCATGGTCAACATCAACCAGAAGGACACCACCAACAAGAACCTGCAGGATGCCATCGGCGAACGCGCCGAGCAGGACGGTCGCCACCTTGAAGGCGAGGTTCGTCAGGCTGCGCGCAGCGAGGGCGGTGTCGGTGGCCGCAGCGGTACCGGCCAGGCCCAGCCGCACCATGGCTTCGACGACCGGCAGGGGCGCAAGGCGATGGGCGAGCCGGAGGATCCGGACAACATCCTGCCGGTGCCGGAGAACGGACCGGGCTATCAGTCCGGCGGAACCGGACTGGATACGCAGCAGCAAGTGACCGAGGCCAAGCAGGCCGAGAGCGGCGCGGAGGGCAAGAGCCGCTCGAACGGCCCGGGCATGGATCCGCCGCCGGGTGCGCCGGTGAAGCCCAATCACTGAGAAGGGGTGGGTGCTGCGCTGGTGGAGGGCAGGCTATGCGTTCCGTAGGCGATTCCGCGACAGGATGTATACCCGGCCGCTGACTACACTGCCGCGCAACGTGAGCGAGCTCCCACGGATAGGCACGAGGAGGCGTTGCCAGGCAGCGCCCATCCCGGGGTTCGGCTGGCCTGCCAGACGCTGTCGGCATGGCATTGTCACGGCCTAGGGCATCTGGCTCCGCGCCGGCTCGCGCACCACGTCCCTCCCACCGCGAGCACACACGACCATGCCAGCTGACGACTTCTCCCCGACCCGACGCCGCCTGGTGCAGCGCGCCACCTGCGGCCTGGCTGCCGCCACCGTGGTACCGCCGATCTTCGCCCAGGATGCGCCGGCCTCCCCGGCCAGCGGTGGCGGTCAAGGTGGCGTGCCGCCGCTGGCCGATCCGCGCAAGCGCTTTCCGCAGCCACCGTTCGCCGCGCAGCCGCAGCCATGGCCGGGGCTGGCGTCGAAGATGGATCCGGTACCTGACCACGGCGAAGAAAGTTACCAGGGCCATGGCCAACTGGCCGGGCGCAAGGCACTGATCACCGGCGGCGACTCCGGCATCGGTCGCGCCGCGGCGATTGCCTTCGCGCGCGAGGGTGCGGATGTGGCGATCAACTACCTGCCGGCCGAACAGAGCGACGCCGATGATGTGGTCCGGCTGATCCGCGAGGCTGGACGCAAGGCCATCGCCCTGCCTGGCGACATCCGCGACGAATCCTTCTGCAAGCAACTGGTGAGCAAGGCGGTGGAGGGCCTCGGCGGGCTGGACATCCTGGTCAACAACGCCGGGCGGCAGCAGGCGCATCAATCGATCGAGGACATCAGCACCGAGCAGTTCGACTGGACGCTGAAAACCAACCTGTACGCAATGTTCTGGATCACCAAGGCGGCGATCGGGCACATGCCGGCCGGTTCGGCGATCATCAACACCGCCTCGGTGGTCGCCTACACGCCACCGAAGATCCTGCTGGACTATTCAACCACCAAGGCCGGCATCGTGGCGTTCACCAAGAGCCTGGCCAAGCAGCTGATCGATCGGGGCATCCGCGTCAATGCGGTGGCGCCGGGTCCGTTCTGGACGCCGCTGCAGGTCAGTGGCGGGCAGACCCAGGAAAACGTCAAGCACTTCGGCAAGGAAACCCCGATGGGCCGCCCTGGCCAGCCGGTGGAACTGGCGCCGATCTACGTGGAGCTGGCCTCGACCGAAGCCAGCTACGTCACCGGCCAGGTGGTAGCCGCCACCGGCGGCATGGGCGGTCCGTAAACAGGCCCCGGCAGCGCGATGCATCGGCCGCAACACGTCCGGCAATGACGGCGGCCGCGCATGCGCCCTGCATCGGGCTGGAATAATTCCTACGATTTTTGGTCATACCCATGCAATCGTCCTTCGCCTATAAAGCCTGCGGGGGAATCCTTACCCACGCGTAGGGATCAATCGATGCAATTGAGAAACAAGATGCTCCGCAGCCTCGTGCTGGCGGGCCTGGTGGGCTGTGCGCCGGTTTGGGCGAGTACCGTCCTGCCGGATCACCATGAATTCGACGCCGCGCTGGAAGTGCCTTTCCGGGCCGAGGGCGTGCGTCCGATCATCCTGCATTTCGGCTATCCCGGTGCTGCCGCGGGTACCCCGGTGGCGTGGGAGGTGTCGCTGATCGATCACGGCGGCCACCAGGTGCGCCAGTGGAAAGGCAGCACCGTCATGCATGCCGCCACTGCGCAGGCGCGCGTGATGTGGGACGGCTACGGTGTCGGACGTCGGGCGTTGGCATCGGGCTACTACACGGTGCGTCTGCGCACCATTGCGCTGGACGACGATAACGCGCAGCGACTGGGCACCGGCCTGCCGGGCAACGCGCTGGCGCTGGCGGCCACCCGCGCGCCGGAGCAGATCGAGCAGCAGAGCTACGACATCCTGGTCGGCCAGGTGGCGGCGCCGCACATGCCCCACTTCCAGGGGCTGTCGGTGCATCGTCCGGGCAGCCGTCAGGTGCAGACGATACAGTCCGGCTCGAACCTGCAGACCTCGCAGGCACTGACCGCCAGCGGCCTGCCGTACACCATCTATTACGGCAACCTGCACAGCCAGACCAACCACAGCGACGGCGGCGGCGTGCTGAGCAGCTGCACCGGGGCGCAGGCGCCGCAGACCGGTGCCTACGGTCCCACCGATGCCTACCAGTACGCGATGAACCGCGGCCTGGACATCCTGATGGCGTCCGAACACAACCACATGTACGACGGCTCCACCGGCACCAACTCCTCGGCCAGCCCGACCACCGCGCACAACCTGTTCGCCTCCGGCCTGCAGGCAGCCAGCTCGTTCACCTCGGCGCACCCGGGCTTCCTGGCGCTGTACGGGCAGGAATGGGGCGTGATCAGCAACGGCGGGCATCTGAACATCTTCAACACCGACGGGCTGATCGAGTGGGAGAAGAACAGCTCCGGCCAGTTGATCGGCGACTATGAGATCGCCAAGGGAGACTACGCCGCGCTGTACACCCTGATGAACGCGCACGGCTGGGTCGGTCAGTTCAACCACCCGGCAAGCAGCGGGCAGTTCAAGGTCAACTCGGTGGACTTCGGCTACACCGCCGATGGCGACCAGGTGATGGTGCTGGCCGAGGTGATGAACAGCTCGGCGTTTTCCACCAACACCACCGAGACCGAAACCTCGCACAGCCACTACGAGAGTGCGTTCAACAAGATCCTGGAGAGCGGCTACCACGTGGCGCCCAGTTCCGACCAGGACAACCACTGCGCCAACTGGGGTGCCAGCTTCACCAACCGCACCGGCGTGCTGGTGCCGGACGGTACTGGTTTGAGCAAGGCCTCGTTCGTGGACGCGCTGCGCGCGCGTCGGGTGTTCGCCACCGAGGACAAGACCGCGCAGATCGTGCTCACCGCCAACGGCCACGTGATGGGCGAGCGCTTCAGCAACAGCGGCCCGCTGACCCTGACGGTGAACTTTGCCAGCAGCTCGGGCCAGACGGTGCAGCGCGTGCAGCTGTTCGAGGGCGTGCCCGGCAGCGGCGGGACCGTCAGCACTGTGTCGGAGACCGCCACCACCACGGTGACGCCTTCCACCGGGGAGCACTTCTACTACGCCAAGATCACCGAGGCCAACGGCCTGATGATGTGGTCGGCGCCGGTCTGGGTGAGCCAGGGCAGTGGCGGCGGTGGCGGTGACACCACGGCGCCGACGGTGAGTGCCTCCGAAAGCGGCAGCGCCGGCACCATCAGCTTCAGCGCCAATGCCAGCGACAACGTGGGCGTGAGCCGGGTCGAGTTTTATGTCGACGGTGCGCTCAAGGCCACCGACAGCAGCGCGCCGTACAGCGCCAGCCTGGACTCGACCACGCTGGGCAACGGTTCGCACAGCCTGGTGGCCAAGGCCTACGATGCGGCCGGCAACGTGGGCACCAGCAGCACGGTGGCGTTCAGCGTCTCCAACAGCACCAGCGACACCCAGGCGCCGAGCGTGTCGGCCGCCGAGAGCGGCAGCAGCGGCACCATCAGCTTCAGTGCCACTGCCAGCGACAACGTGGGCGTGAGCCGGGTCGAGTTCTATGTCGACGGTGCGCTCAAGGCCACCGACAGCAGCGCGCCGTACAGCGCCAGCCTGGACTCCACCACGCTGGCGGACGGTTCGCACAGCCTGCAGGCCAAGGCCTATGACGCGGCCGGCAACGTGGGCACCAGCGGCTCGGTGGCCTTCAGTGTCTCCAACACCAGCAGCAACCCGGTGCAACTGGCCAGCAACAATGGCTTCGAGAGCGGCACCAGCAACTGGAGCCAGACCAGCGGCGTGATCACCAGCTCCAGCAGCGTGCCGGCCAACGCCGGCAGCTGGAAGGCGTGGCTGGACGGCTACGGCAGCTCGCACACCGACTACGTGCGCCAGAAGATCGTGGTGCCGGCGGGCGCCAGCAAGGTGACCTGGGACTTCTACCTGCTGATCGACACCTCCGAGACCACCACGCAAACGGCCTACGACACGGTCAAGGCGCAGGTGCTCAACTCCAGCGGCAGCGTGGTTGCCACCCTGGCGACCTGGTCCAACCTGGACGCCACCGGCAGCTACGTCGAGCATTCGCTCGATCTGAGTGCGTATGCGGGCCAGACCATCTGGATCAACTTCTACGGCACCGAGGACAGCAGCGTGCAGACCTCCTTCGTGGTGGACGACGTCAGCGTCAAGGCGCAGTAAGTCGAGCTTGGGCTATTCGGGGTCCGCGGGCCAGCCGGTTCGCGGACTCTCCCGTCTCGATGCCTCAATGGCGGCATTCCGGCCCGCCCTGCGGCCAGACCGGCGCGGGGGAAGGGGCTGCTCGACGGCGCAGCCGGGACCCCGGCCGCCGACTCAAGTATTGAGGTGTGATGCCGCTAAGACAGGGACGCCCATGGCAAGGAGCTGCAACGGATCATGCCCCACGTGCTCCACCCCAGTCTGGTGGCCCTGTCGCTGCTGATCGCGGTGCTGGCTGTGTATCTGGCGCTGGACTTTTCCGCGCGGATCGACGCCTCGCGGACCCGCGGCCAACGGATCACCTGGTATGCGGTGGGTACCTGGATTCTCGGCATGGGGCTGTGGGCGCTGCACTTCGTCGGCATGCTGTCGCGGTTGCCGCATGCGCTGCACGGGTTCGCTCCCCTGCTGAGCGTGGCTTCGGGCATCGCGGCGCTGGCTGCGGCCTACGTCCTGCTGCGCGCCGGTGACGCGCCCATGCTCGGTCGCGCGCGATGGTTGTCCGGTGCACTGGCGGCGGGATTGGCGATCGCCTTTGTCCACCTGTTCTGTTCGGCCTCGCTGGAGCCAGCCGGGGCGTCGCTGGTGCGCCCCCGGCTATGGGCGATATGGATCGCCATGGCCACGCTGGCTGCGGCTTGCGTGCTTCCGGTGATGCACCGGTTCCATGCACACACCCGCGGCACCGGGCGGAGACTCGGATACCGCATGGCGTATGCCGCCGGCTTCGGTGTACTGATCGTGCTGTGGCTGCATCTGGCGATCAGTGTTTCCGGCGACAGCGCGCCGGCACGGATGAGCGACGATGCGCGCGACGCCGTGATCTGGGCCGGCAGCGTGGCGAGCCTGGTAGCGCTGTTGTCGATGGCGACCGCCCTGGGCCTGTCCGAATTCGTCACCCGGCTGTACCTGCAGTCGGAAAAGCTGTCAGGTTCGGTGACCCACCTCAGCGGCCAGTTGCAGTACCTCACCACGCATGACGCGCTGACCGGTCTGCCCAACCGTCCGATGCTGGTCGAACACGCCGAACAGGCGCTGGCCGGCGCCACGACGGGGCACGGCCGGATGGCCATCCTTTACCTGGATCTGGACGGCTTCAAGACCATCAACGACACGCTCGGGCACTCGTTCGGCGACGAGCTGCTGCGCGCCGTGGCGACGCGGCTGGGCGCCAACCTGCGGGCTGACAGCCTGGCCCGGATGGGCGGCGACGAATTCGTGGCGGTGCTTGACAAGATGACCAGCGCGCAATCGGCGATACACATCGCCAAGCGGCTGCTGGAACAGATGCAGGTGCCGTTCCTCGTCTGCGGCACCGAGCTGCGTGTCACCGCCAGCATCGGCATCGCCTGCCACCCGCAGCATGGCGACACCGTGGAGTACCTCATCGCGCATGCCGACGCGGCGATGTACGTCGCCAAGGAAAACGGCCGCAATGGCTATCGACTGTATGACCGCTCGATGCAGGCGCGCTCGTTGCGAACCCTGGTGATCCAGCGCGGACTGCAGACGGCCATGGAGGACGGCTCGCTGTCGCTGCATTTCCAGCCCAAGCACCATGGCGGAAACGGCTCGATGGTCGGTGCCGAGGCATTGTTGCGCTGGCGCCATCCGGAGCTGGGCCAGGTCTCGCCGATGGAGTTCATCGGTGTGGCCGAGCGCAGCGGGCAGATCATCCGCATCGGAGAATGGGTGATCCGCGAAGCCTGCCGCCAGCAACGCTGCTGGATCGACCGCGGGATGGTGCCGGTACCGGTGGCGATCAACCTGTCGCCGACCCAGATCGCCCAGCCCGGGCTGGTCGAGACGGCGGCAGGCATCGTCGCCGAGGCCGGGCTGCATCCGTCACAGATCATGTTCGAGATCACCGAGAGCATGGCGATGCAGGATGCCGAGCGCACCACCGCCGTACTGAACGACTTCCACGCGCGCGGGTTCGCGCTGGCCATCGACGACTTCGGTACCGGCTACTCCAGCCTGGCCTACCTGCGCCGGTTCCAGGTACGCCAACTGAAGATCGACCAGTTTTTCATCAACGCGCTCGAGGAAGGTGGCGAGCAGGCCAGCGCCATGGTCAAGGCAATCATCGAGCTGGCCCACACGCTGGACATGGAAGTGGTGGCCGAAGGGGTGGAAACCTCGGCCCAGGCGGAGGTCCTGCGTGGGCTTGGTTGCGATCAGGTGCAGGGCTATTTTCTGGCCCGACCGATGCCTGCGGGGGAATTCGAGCGGTGCCTGGCGTCCGCGCCCGTCCACCGCATCCGCGCCTGAGCGACAACGTCCGGATTCAGGCCACCTCGCGCCGCCCCAACTGCCAGACCATCGCCAGTAACGCCAGCAGACCGCCCATCAGGCCGATGCCGAGCGCCAGATGCGCCCGCCATGGATCGGCGGCGAGCATGTTCACCGGAATCTGCCAGGGCGAGAACATGCCGACCCTGGCCGAGGTGCCGACCACGGCGAAGAAGGTGCCGCCGATGCCGGTGGCCAGTGCCGGCACGAAGTGGCTGTAGCGCAGCGCCAGCCATAGTTGCACCGCGACGAGCAGGAACGAGGCCAGGTAGATGCGGGCGAACAGCCCGGCATAGGCCAGCGCGTGGAAGCTGCCGGTGGGTGTCAGCACCGGTTTGACCCACGCCGCGGCCACCACGGCCAGCCCGGTGGCCAGCGCCACGCACAGGCTCATCAGTGCCAGCGCGGCGAGCGACCACAGCGCCTTGGCCGCGTGCACATGCCAGCGCGGCACGGGCAGGGCGCGCAGGTGGTTCCAACTGTGCGAGGCGTGCTCGACCTGCGCGATCAGGGCGGTCAGTGCGGTGATCCCCATCGGCAGCATGAAGAATGCCCAGATGGCGGCACCGCTCTGGATCCACATGTCCCAGGGTTTGGGCGCGTGCCCGCGCAGCACGTTGAAGAAGGTGAACACGCCGATCAGCAGGGGAATGACCGCTGCCAGCAGCAGCGCCAGCGACCGCTTGAGCTTCTGGTGTTCGACGTAGCAGGCGACTTTGAGCGAGGCCATGGGCTATCTCCGTGTCGATCAGGCAGCGGCAGGCCGCGAGGCCTGCTCGTAAAGGCGTTCGAGCGTATGCGCCTGCGGCGCCAGCGCATGCACGGCCAGCCCCGCGGCGTTCAGGACCCGGTTGAGGGCGGCGGCGGTGCTCCGCGGATCCTGGCCCGCATCCACTCGGGCCAGCAGGCCATGCGAGGCCTGCTGCAGGGCAAAGCCGTGGGCACTGGCGACCGCTACGGCGTGCTCGGGACGATCGGTCTGCACCAGGATCTCGGTCGCCACGGTGGCCTTCAGGCGGGCCAGTTCGCCCTGCAGCACCAGGCGGCCGTGGCTGAGGATGCCGACATGGCTGGCGACCTGCTCGATTTCGCCCAGCAGGTGGCTGGACACCAGCACGGTGGCGCCGGTGCGCTCGGGCAACTCGCGCAGGAACCGGCGCATGTCCGCCATGCCCTCGGGATCGAGCCCGTTGGTCGGCTCGTCCAGGATCAGCACCGGCGGTGCGCCGAGCATGGCGCGTGCCACGCCCAGCCGCTGGCGCATGCCGAGCGAGTAGTTCGCCACCGGCCGGTGCGCATGAGCGCTCATCTCGACCAGCTCCAGCACCCGGTTCACCTCGCTTGCCGGACAGCCGAGCAGCCGCCGGCTCAGGTCCAGGTTGGTGTAGCCACTGAGGTTGCCGTAGAAGCCCTCCGCCTCGAGCAGGGCACCCACGCGGCGCGCGGCCAGCCGGTGCGGATGCGCCACATCGATCCCGTCCAGCCAGGCGCTTCCAGCATCGGGACGGATCAGCCCGAGCAGCATTCTCAGGGTGGTGGTCTTGCCGGCACCGTTGCGCCCAAGGAAGCCATAGACGCTTCGCGCGGGCACGTCCAGGCTGACATGGTCCACCACCAGCCGACCGTCGAAGCGGCGGCACAGATCGCGGGTGCGGATAGCCGAAGTCACGGCGGCGCTTCCTCTTTGTTTAAGTTAGAGGTAAATTTACCGCAGCAAAAATTTTTAAGTCAAGCTTAAATTTAGGGAGTCCTCTCATGGCCGACCTCAACCGGTTCCGTAGCCACTGCACCTGGCTGCGGGTACTCAGTACCGGCGTCTTCGCCTGCCTGGTGTTGATCCTGCTGCTGCCCTATCTGGTATTGCCGGTCGTGATGGGCTGGCACGACCATGCGCTTGGCCAGGCGTTCTGGCGCAACCTGCAGCTGGGGCTGGTGCATCTGCTGCCGGGGCTCTGCTACCTGTGGGCCCTGTGGGCGGTCAGGCGTGCGCTGGGCGCGCTCAGCCGTGGCGAGTTGTTCGGCCTGGCGGTGGTGGGTGCGCTGCGGCAGGTGGGCTACGGCGTGGTGGCTGGCGCGGTGCTGAGCGTCTTCGCAGTGACCAACCTCAGCCGCATGATTACCCACGGGCGAGGAGGCTTCGCTTATTTCGACCTGTCCGGCATCGTGCTGGCGGTGGTCGGTGCCGCGCTGGTGCTGATGGCCGGCCTGCTTGACCGGGCGCGTGGCATGCAGGACGAGCTGGACGAGATTCTCTGATGCCGATTCGCATCACGCTCGACCAGCTGATCACCCGCAAGGGTCTCAAGGCCCGTGAACTGGCGGCACAGATCGGCATCAGCGAAACCCAGCTGTCGCTGTTCCGCTCCGGCAAGGTCAAGGGCATCCGCTTCCGCACGCTGGCGCGGATGTGCGCGGTGCTGGGCTGCCGCCCCGCGGACCTCCTCGACTACGATTTCGACGCGCAGGACTTGGCCGGGTCCGGCGACAGCGCGGATCAGTAGCCGCTGGGTGCAGACGGGCATAGCCGTAGGGTGAGCTTCAGCCCACCGGTCTTTCCGCGCCGTTGGCGTGGTGGGCTGAAGCCCACCCTACCGGGCGTGTGGCCGGTGACAGCATGTGCACCCGGATGCATCGTTCCCGGTGCGGAGCCGGGCAGGCGCAAGGCCTGCGTAGGGTGGGCTTGAGCCCACCGGTCTTTGCGCGCCGTTGGCGTGGTGGGCTGAAGCCCACCCTACCGGGCGTGTGGCCGGTGACAGCATGTGCACCCGGATGCATCGTTCCCGGTGCGGAGCCGGGCAGGCGCAAGGCCTGGCGTAGGGTGGGCTTGAGCCCACCGGTCTTTCCGCGCCGTTGGCGTGGTGGGCTGAAGTCCACCCTACCGGGCGTGTGGCCGGTGACAGCATGTGCACCCGGATGCATCCTTCCCGGTGCGGAGCCGGGCAGGCGCAAGGCTGGTGTAGGGTGGGCTTGAGCCCACCGGTCTTTGCGCGCCGTTGGCGTGGTGGGCTGAAGTCCACCCTACCGGGCGTGTGGCCGGTGACAGCATGTGCACCCGGATGCATCCTTCCCGGTGCGGAGCCGGGCAGGCGCAAGGCTGGCGTAGGGTGGGCTTGAGCCCACCGGTCTTTGCGCGCCGTTGGCGTGGTGGGCTGAAGTCCACCCTACCGGGCGTGTGGCCGGTGACAGCATGTGCACCCGGATGCATCCTTCCCGGTGCGGAGCCGGGCAGGCGCAAGGCTGGCGTAGGGTGGGCTTGAGCCCACCGGTCTTTCCGCGCCGTTGGTCTGGTGGGCTGAAGCCCACCCTACCGGGCGTGTGGCCGGTGACAACATGTGCACCCGGATGCATCGTTTCCGGCGCGGAGCCAGGCAGCCGCGACGCCGGCGTAGGGTGGGCTTCAGCCCACCTTTTCGCTGCCGGCTGCGGGACCTGTCGGTACCGCCAGCCTGCCTGCCCGCCCTCCGGTGTAGAGCGGGCAAGCCGTGGCTCAGGACACGTTCGGCTCGCTGAATGCCTCGATGTCTTCTTCCTTGAAGTCGTTGATCGGCGCGCAGCTGCAGAACACGTTCTTGTCGCCATAGACGTTGTCCACGCGAGCCACCGGCGACCAGTACTTCTGCAACTTCAGGCTCGGCAGCGGGAACGCGGCCAGCTCGCGCGGGTAGGCGTGGGTCCACTCGGTGCGCCGACACCATGGTGGCGGTGTGCGGGGCGTGCTTGAGCGGGTTGTCCTCGCGATCGAGCTTGCCTTCCTCGATCGCGCGGATCTCGTCGCGGATCTGGATCATCGCGTCGATGAAGCGGTCCAGCTCGTGCAGCGACTCGCTCTCGGTCGGCTCCACCATCAAGCGTGCCGGCGACCGGGAAGCTCAGCGTCGGTGCGTGGAAGCCGAAGTCGATCAGCCGCTTGGCCACGTCCTCGGCGCCGATGCCGGTGGCGTCCTTGAGCGGGCGCAGGTCCAGGATGCACTCGTGCGCCACCAGGCCGTTGCGGCCGGTGTACAGGGTCGCGTAGTGCGGCGCCAGCCGCTTGGCGATGTAGTTGGCGTTGAGCAGCGCGACCTGGGTCGCCTTGCGCAGGCCCTGGCTGGCCCATCAGGGTGATGTACATCCAGCTGATCGGCAGGATCGAGGCACTGCCGTAGCTCGCCGCCGAGACCATGCCGACCTCGCCCTCGCCGCCAAGCGTGCGCGGCAGGAACGGTTCAAGATGCGACTTGACCGCGCACGGGCCGACGCCCGGGCCGCCGCCGCCGTGCGGGATGCAGAAGGTCTTGTGCAGGTTCAGGTGGCTGACGTCCGAGCCCCACTTGCCGGGCTTGGCCACGCCGACCAGCGCGTTCATGTTGGCGCCGTCGGTGTACACCTGGCCGCCGTGCTGGTGGACGATCTCGCAGATCGCCACCACGTCCTCCTCGAACACGCCGTGGGTGGACGGGTAGGTGATCATCAACGCGGCCAGGCGGTCGGCTGTACTTCTCCGCCTTGGCGCGGATGTCGTCGACGTCCACGTTGCCGTTGGCGTCGCACTTGGTCACCACCACGCTCATGCCGCACATCTGCGCGGAGGCCGGGTTGGTGCCGTGCGCCGACTCGGGAATCAGGCAGACGTCGCGGTGGCCCTCGCCGCGCGAGCGGTGGTAGGCGCGGATCGCCAGCAGGCCGGCGTATTCGCCCTGCGCGCCGGAGTTCGGCTGCAGGCTGACCGCGTCGTAGCCGGTGCACTCGACCAGCATCGCCTCGAGGCTCGTCGATCAGGTCGCTTGTAGCCGCGGGTCTGGCCGGCCGGCGCCAGCGGATGGATGTTGGCGAACTCGCGGCCAGGTCACCGGGATCATCTCGGCGGTGCCGTTGAGCTTCATCGTGCACGAGCCCAGCGGGATCATGGTGCGATCCATCGCCAGGTCCTTGTCGGCCAGCGCGCGCATGTAGCGCAGCAGCTCGTGCTCGCTGTGGTGGGTGTTGAACACCGGGTGGGTGAGGAAGGCGGCTGCTGCGCGAGCAGCGCGGCGGGCAGGGCGTCGTCGGTGGCCGCGTCCAGCGCGTCGATGTCGCTCCGATCCTGGCGCCGAACAGTCTTGCACGGCCAGCGCCGACGCACGATCAGTCGCGCGGGTGGTGGTCTCGTCCAGGCTGATGCCCAGGCTCTGGCCGTCCATCCGGCGCAGGTTGATTCGGGCGGCCTCGGCCTTGGCATGGATCGCCTCGGCATCGACGCCGGTGACGTGCAGGGTGTCGAAGAAGTCCTCGCCCACCGCGACGCCGGCCTGGCGCAGGGCGCCGGCCAGGATCGCGGCCAGGCGGTGGGTGCGGCGGGCGATCCGGGTCAGGCCGGTCGGGCCGTGATAGACGGCGTACATGCTGGCCATCACCGCCAGCAGCACCTGCGCGGTGCAGATGTTGGAGGTGGCCTTCTCGCGGCGGATGTGCTGCTCGCGGGTCTGCAGGGTCAGGCGGTAGGCCTGCTTGCCTTCGGCGTCGATGGAGACGCCGATCAGGCGACCCGGCATGGAGCGCTTGAACGCATCGCGGCAGGCCATGAAGGCGGCATGCGGGCCACCGAAGCCGAACGGCACGCCGAAGCGCTGGCTGTTGCCGACCACGATGTCGGCGCCCCATTCGCCGGGCGCGGCGATCAGGGTCAGCGCCAGCAGGTCGGTGGCCACCGCGACCAGGCCGCCGCGGCGCGTGCACGGCTTCGACCAGCGCACGGTAGTCGTTGACCGCGCCGAAGGTGTCGGGGTACTGCAGCAGCACGCCGAAGCTGTCGACTGGCGGCGGCATCCGCGTCGTCGCCCACCGCCAGCTCGATACCCAATGCCTCGGCGCGGGTGTGCAGCACCTCGAGGGTCTGCGGATGTACGCCGCGCGAGACGAAGAACAGGTTGGACTTGGACTTGCACGAGCGCTTGGCCAGGGTCATCGCCTCGGCCGCTGCGGTGCCTTCGTCCAGCAGCGAGGCGTTGGCGATTTCCATGCCGGTAAGGTCGGCGCACATCGTCTGGAAGTTGATCAGCGCTTCCATCCGGCCCTGCGAAATCTCCGCCTGGTAGGGCGTGTAGGCGGTGTACCAGCCCGGGTTCTCCAGGATGTTGCGCAGGATGACGTTGGGCGTCTCGGTGCCGTAGTAGCCCTGGCCGATGAAGCTCTTGAACACCTGGTTGCGCTCGGCGATGGCGCGGATCTTGCGCCAGCGCCTCGACCTCGGTGACTGCCTGCGGCAGCGCCAGCGGCGCGGGCGACTTGATCGAGGCGGGCACGATGGCGTCGGTCATCGCGTCGAGCGAGTCATGCCCGATCACCCGCAGCATCTGTGCGATTTCGGTGTCGTTCGGGCCGATGTGGCGCTCGACAAAGGCGTCGTGCTGCTCGAGGTCGCGCAGCGAAGGGGAGGGCTTGGATGACTGGCTCATGGCATGGGCGTCCGAAAATCACGTGCCTGCCGCACGTGGGGCGCCCCTCTGTTCTTTTGCCTGAGAGTTTGGAAACGGTCGGATCGACGCGCTTCGTGCCCCTTCGGCGCCGGATCTAACCGGTCTCTCCAGAGTTGTCCGTACACGGTGGTTTGGGGGCCTGAGCGATTACGGGCGTTGCGCCTTCGGCAGCGGGTCACCCCGCTTCTTCCACTGCGTGCGGGCCGATTATACAGGTGCCCGCGGCCGGATTTCGCCCCCGCCATCGGTGCTGGGTTTAGCCGGCAGCAGGCCGGAGCTACCATGCAGGCCCCACGGTTGACGGAGACGTTCCATGCCCCCGTTCCAGTTGCAGCGGATCGATCACGTGGTGCTGCGAGCCCACGACCTTCGCGCCATGCAGGCGTTCTACTGCGATGTGCTCGGTTGCACGGAGGAGCGCCGACAGGACGCTATCGGCCTGGTCCAACTGCGCGCCGGCGATTCGCTGATCGACCTGGTCAGCCTGGACGGCAAGCTTGGCCGTCTGGGCGGCGCCGGCCCCGGACGCGAAGGCCACAACATGGACCACCTGTGCCTGCAGGTGGAGGGCTACGACGAGGAGGTGATCCGCGGGTACCTGGAGGGACGCGGGGTGCGGGTGGGTGACAGTGGGTCGCGCTATGGGGCGCTGGGCGAGGGGCCGTCGCTTTATCTGTTCGATCCGGAGGGGAACATGGTGGAACTGAAGGGGCCGCCGTCGCCCTGAGCATGTGCGGGGCGGCTGGGCTGGGCTGGGATCTTGTGGTCCGGTGCCGGCGATCAAGTCGCGGCTCATGCTTGCCTCTTCCCCGACATCGTCCGGGAGGGACTGCGGCCGAAGGAAATCCGCGTGGTAGGGAGCGGCCCCTGTCCTGGCTCTGTTTGCGTCGAGATCGGTGATTTCGGCGGCGCGGCATGCGCCCCATGGCTGCGGCAGGCGTAGGGTGGGCTTCAGCCCACCGGCTCTTCGGCTCTTGCGCTCCGTCCGCTTGGTGGGCTGAATCCCTCCCTGCAGGGCGTAGGCTGCCCACGCGTCATCCGGCGAAGTCCGGCCCGGCACACTTGGGCGACGTGTGCGCGGGCAAACTTCGGGCGCACAAAAAACAAAGCCCGCCTTGCGGCGGGCTTCGTTCTACAATTGGTGCCCAGAAGAGGACTCGAACCTCCACGGAGTTGCCCCCGCTAGCACCTGAAGCTAGTGCGTCTACCAATTCCGCCACCTGGGCAGTGGGTCCACAAAGCGTGTGGGCTGCGTGAGCCGCGTAGACTAGGCATCCACCGGCAGGTTGTCAACAACTCTTTTGATTTTTTTTCGCGCATCGCAGCTAAGCTGTCGCGGCGCAAACCACAAGGCTACTAAGTGACCAGAAAGAACAGAACGCAGGATTCGAGCAAGCGCACGGCGGACGACAGCCGAAGCGCCGACACCAGCAGCGCCGGCAAGAGCGCCGGCAAGACGCGACGCAAGGGCGCCGGCCAGGTGCGCGACCCGCACGCCGAGCGCGAGGCGCAGCGCTACGAGCGACCGATCCCCAGCCGGGAAGCGATCCTGGCCCTGCTCGAGCAGCGCGGCGAAATGTGCACCGAGGCGGTCATCGCCGAGGCGCTGGCGATTACCGACGAATACGAAGTCGGCGCGCTGCACAAGCGGCTCGGCGCGATGGTGCGCGATGGCCAGCTGCTGCAGGGGCGCCGTGGCGGCTTCGCGCCGGCGCAGAAGCTGGACCTGATCCCGGGCCTGGTGCTGGCCAATGTCGAGGGCTACGGCTTCCTGCGCCCGGACGAGGGCGGCGACGACCTCTATCTTTCGCCGCAGCAGATGCGCGCGGTGATGCACGGTGACCGCGTGCTGGCCAGCGTGGTCGGCGTCGACCGCCGCGGGCGCAAGCAGGGCGCGATCGTCGAAGTACTGCAGCGGCGCTCGTCGCGGCTGGTCGGCCGGGTGGTGGTGGAGAACGGCGTCACCGTGGTGGTGCCGGACGACCGCCGGCTGCATCCAGGACGTGATGATTCCGCCCGGGCAGGAGCAGGGCGCGAAAAGCGGCCAGATCGTGGTGGCCGAGATCACCGAGCCGCCCAGCGCCGGGCGTGGCCCGATCGGCGAGATCCGCGCCGTGCTGGGCGACCGCCTGCAGCCGTCGCTGCTGGTGGAAATGGCAATCGCCAGCCACGACCTTCCGCACGAATGGCCGGCCGGCAGTGCTGCGCGATGCCGCGCAGGTCGAGCCGGAAGTCAGCGCGGCCGAGCGCAAGGGCCGCACCGACCTGCGCAAGCTGCCGCTGGTGACCATCGACGGCGCCGACGCGCGCGATTTCGACGATGCGGTCTACGCCGAGCCCCGCCGCGGTCGGCGGCTGGCGCCTGATCGTGGCGATCGCCGACGTATCGCACTACGTGCAGCTCGGCAGCGACGCTGGACACGCGAGGCGTACGAGCGCAGCACCTCGACCTACTTCCCCGGCTTCGTGGTGCCGATGCTGCCCGAGACGCTGTCCAACGGGATCTGCTCGCTGAACCCGAAGGTCGAGCGGCTGTGCATGGTCTGCGACATGCAGGTGGACGCCGATGGCGAGGTGACCAAGCGCGAAGTTCTACGACGCGGTGATGCGCTCGCACGCCCGCCTGACCTACGACAAGGTGTGGCAGGTGGTGGGCCTGCAGCGACGCCGACGCGCGCCATGAAGTAGCCGACGTGCTGCCGCAACTGGAGCACCTGCACGCGCTGTACAAGGCGATGGCCGGGCAGCGCCAGCGCCGTGGCGCGATCGACTTCGAGACGCCGGAGGTGAAGTTCGGGCTGGACCAGCGCGGCGAAGTCGAAACCATGGGCGCCACCGAGCGCAACGACGCGCACAAGATGATCGAGGAGTGCATGATCGCGGCCAACGTGCAGGCCGCGCTGTACCTGGCAAAGAAGAAGATCCCGGCGTTGTTCCGTGCGCACGAGCCGCCGCCGGCGGAGAAGTACGAGGACCTGCAGCAGTTCCTGCGCGAGTTCAAGCTGAGCATGCCGCCGGTGGACGAGGTGACGCCGGGCGACTTCGCCGACGTGCTGCGGATGGTGCACGACCGTCCCGAGCGCGAGCTGGTCCAGTCGGTGCTGCTGCGCTCGCAGAGCATGGCGGCCTACCAGCCGGAAAACCGGGGCCACTTCGGGCTGGCGCTGACGCCTACGCGCATTTCACCTCGCCGATCCGGCGCTATCCGGACCTGCTGGTGCATCGGGCGATCCGCTACGCGCTGACCGGTGGCAAGACCGTCCGACTACAGCTACAGCCCGGCCGAGATGGCCGCCATGGCGGTGCACTGTTCGCAGCGCGAGCGGCGGGCGGAGGAGGCCGAGCGCGACGTCGACGAGCGCTTCAAGTGCGCCTGGATGTCCAAGCACGTCGGCAGCGAGTTCGACGGCGTGGTCACCGGGGTCACCTCGTTCGGCCTGTTCGTGGAGCTGGAGGAGTCGCGGGTGTCCGGGCTGGTGCACATCAGCCAGCTGGCCAACGACTATTACCACTTCGACCCGATCCGCAAGCTGCTCAAGGGCGAGCGCAGCGGCGGCCAGTTCCGCCTGGGCGACCACGTGCGGGTGCAGGTGCTGCGCGCCAGCCTGGAAGATCGCAAGATCGATTTCCGGCTGGTGCCGTCGCGCACCCCGGCACAGCCGCCGCGCACCGGCAAGGCGTATGACTACGCCGCCAGCGGCGAGCGCTATTCGTTGCCCAAGGCGGCGCCCAAGGCTGCCAAGAGCCAGGGCATGTTCGGCAAGGCGGCCAAGGCAATCGGCCGTGCCTTCGGCCGGCGCGAGGCGGTCGAGCCCGATGCGCAGGCATCGGCCGCCCCGGCACGCGGTAAAACCGCCGCCCCGCCGAAGAAGGTGGCACGCTCCTACCGGCAGCCGAGCACGCCACCGGTCAACCCGACCCGACCGATCAAGGGCGGGCGCAGCAAGCCGGCCGCCGATGCGGCCGATGGCAAGCCCACGGGCGCGCGGTCCGGCGGCGGCAAGTCCGGCACCGCCAAGGGTCAGCGCGCTGGCGGCAGGGGCCAGGCCAGGAACAACGCGCCGGCACCGGCGGCTGGCGGCGCCGCACCGAAGAAGGGTGCCGGGCGGTCACGCAAACCCAAGGGCAAGGCATGAGCGAGAGCTGGATCGTCGGCATCAACCCGGTCGAGGGCGCACTGAGCAACGACGCCACGCGGGTGCGCGAGCTGGTGGTGGAGCAGGGCCAGCGCAACGCCCGCGTGCTTGAGCTGGCCGAGCGCGCCAAGGCGTTGCGCATCGTGGTGCACCACCGTGCCCGTGCCGAGCTGGACAAGCTGGCCGGCGAGGCGCGCCACCAGGGCGTGGCGGCGTTGTACGAGGCGCCGCCGATGACCCACGAGAACGAGCTGGCCGGCCTGCTCGAGCGCGACGGCATGGAGACCCTGCTGCTGGTGCTCGACGGCGTGACCGATCCGCACAACCTGGGCGCCTGCCTGCGCAGTGCGGCGGCGGCCAAGGTCACCGCGGTGATCGTGCCCAAGGATCGCGCGGTCGGGCTGACCCCGGTGGTGCGGCGGGCCTCGGCCGGCGGCGCCGACCGGGTGCCGCTGGTGGCGGTGACCAACCTGGCGCGCACGTTGCGCGAGCTGAAGGATGCCGGGGTGTGGGTCACCGGGCTGGCCGGCGATACCGAGACCACGGTCTACGGTGTGGACTTCAAGGGTCCGGTGGCGCTGGTGCTGGGCAGCGAGGGCGAGGGCATGCGCCGGCTGACCCGCGAGCTGTGCGATTACGTCGCGCGGATCCCCATGCCCGGCACCATGGAAAGCCTCAACGTGTCGGTCGCCGCGGGCGTCGTGCTGTTCGAGGCGCTGCGGCAACGGAGCGTCAGGCCATGATCCTGTACTGGTACGACTGGGCCGGGTATATCGGCGTGGCGCTGGTGCTGCTTGCCTTTGCGCTGCTGCAGGCGCACAAGCTTCATGGCAACGGGCTGCCCTATCAGCTGATGAACATTGCCGGGGCGCTTGGCGTGACCTTGTCGCTGGTTTTTGGCACGTTCAACGGGGCCGCGTTCGCCCTGGAGATGGCCTGGATCGTGATCAGCGTGTACGGCATCGTGCACGGCAGCCGGGTGCGCCGCGCGGCGCGCGAGGCCGGCGACGAGAGCCGTTAGTCCACCGGGGCGTGGCATACCGGGCCGCAGCGGGCGACAACCGCTCCGACGGCCAGTCGGGTGCGCGCGGCTGGGCGGCAGAGCCGGCTAGGAGCGTGGGCCGTAGAAACTTTGGAGAGCGAGATGGTGCTATCGCCATAGGGTGCGACTATCGGAGGAGGCGCATGGTCATGCTATGCAAGCGAGGAGTCGCAGCCTATGGATGAGAGCATCATCGCAGCCCAAAGATTCTGCGGCCCACGCTCCTAGAGCACGCCCAGTCCGATCTGCTCGCGCTCGAACATCTCCAGCTGGCGCCAGCGGTTGACGATGGTGCAGAACAACTCGGCGGTGCGCTCGGCGTCGTACACCGCCGAATGCGCCTCTCGCGCTGTCGAAGTCCAGCCCGGCGGCCAGCGCCGCCTTGCTCAGCACGGTCTGGCCGTAGGCCAGGCCGGCCAGCGTGGCGGTGTCGAAACAGCTGAACGGGTGGAACGGGTTGCGCTTGTGCCCGCAACGGCGCACCGCGGCGTTCAGGAAGGCCAGGTCGAAGGCGGCGTTGTGGCCGACCAGGATCGCCCGCTGGCAGCCGGTGTGGCGCATCGCCTCGCGCACCGGGGCGAAGATATGGTCCAGTGCCATGCGCTCGCTGAGCGCGCCGCGCAGCGGATTGTCCGGATCGATTCCGGTGATTTCCAGCGAGCGGGGGTCGATGTTGGCGCCCGGGAACGGCTCCACGTGTGACGACACCACCGGCTGCGGATGCAGGAAGCCCGCGGCATCCATCCCCGGTATGACCACGGCGATTTCCAGCAGCGCGTCGCGCTCGGCATCGAAGCCGCCGGTCTCCACGTCCATGATCACCGGCATGAAACCGCGGAACCGCTGCCCCATGCGGGCCGCCTGGCTGTTGCAAAGATTATCCATGCGCGAAGCATATCAGCCGCCCCGGCGTGGCCGCGTCTTTGTCGCCGACGGACGCTGTTGCCTGCGCCAGTGTCTTCTTTCTGTCACACAAACGGCATCGAATGGTAAAACCCCGGCCCCATCCTGCCCCGGTTCCTGCTCGGCCGACCATGGAAAGACAGGGGGCGGCCGAAATGATTCCTACCAACATAGTGGAGAAAGTTCATGCGTTCGAAGATGCTCGTGGTGGCGATCGCCGCCGGCCTCGGCCTGGCCAGTGTCACGGCCGTCGCCTCGCCGGCCCAGTACAAGGCCCAGGAATCGACCAGCCAGGATGCTGCCAAGGCCCAGATCGAGATGCTCAAGGCCCAGCTGGCCGAGCTGCAGTCGAAGGTGGCCTCGCTCGAGGAGCGCACGGACGCCCAGTCGGACATCAATGTCAGCAGCGGCCAGGCGGTGGAGCAGGCGACCACGGTCACCGCCGCCAGTGACAAGCGCCTTGCCGCGCTGGAGAAGGCGGTGAACAACACCACCATCGGCGGCAAGATGTACTTCGACTTCACCAACATCGACCAGAAGAACAGCGACAGCGGCAAGACCGACAAGAGCGGCACCGGTATCGACGTCAAGCGCTTCTACCTGGGCATCGGCCACACCTTCAATGACATCTGGTCGGCCAACCTGACTACCGACTTCAACTACGTCAGCAACGACGGCGAGACCAACCTGTTCGTGAAGAAGGCCTACGTGCAGGGCAAGTTCAGCGATGCGGCCGTGCTGCGGATCGGTTCGGCCGACATGCCGTGGATCCCGTTCGTGGAGAACTACTACGGCTTCCGCTACGTCGAGAACACCCTGACCGACCGCCTGCACTACGCCAATTCGGCCGACTGGGGCCTGCACATGGGCGGTGACCTGGGTGCCGGCAAGAGCGTCAACTACGCCGTGTCCGTGGTCAACGGCAACGGCTACAAGAACCCCAGCCGCAGCAAGGGCGTGGACGTCGAGGGCCGCGTCGGCTTCGTGCCGTTCGAGAACATGATCGTCGCGGTCGGCGGCTACAGCGGCCACCTGGGCAAGGAGACCCAGAACACCAGCGCGCAGAACACCGCCCAGCGTGGCGACATCATGGTGGCCTACGCCGGCAAGACCTTCCGCGTTGGCGCGGAGTACTTCAACGCCAAGAACTGGGGCAACCTGGTGCTCAGCCCGATTTCGGACAAGGCCGACGGTTACTCTCTGTGGGGCAGCGTGGCGCTCAATGATGCGCTGACCCTGTTCGCCCGCTATGACGACGCCAAGCTGAGCAAGAACCAGGATCGCAACGCCAAGGACAGCTACTACAACCTGGGCCTGCAGTATCAGGTGACCAAGGGCTTCAAGCTGGCCGGTGTGTGGAAGCACGAGAAGGTCGACCAGTCGGTGCTGCTGCCGGTGGCCCCGCACGTGCAGAACGTCAAGACCAACGAGATCGGTGTATTCGGCGAGGTCGCGTTCTAAAGCTTTCGTTCGCCGCCGACACGGCGGCACGAGAACGTCATCGTAAGGAGCGGTTTCCAGGGACGGTACGAACGGCGGGCTTTGCCCGCCGTTCTTGTTGCTGAAGCGGGCACAGCACCATTGGCTCCGGATAGGGCACACTGGGCACGGCTGATCCAACGATCCGGAGTCGCGATGAAGTTGCCACTGATCCTGTTTGCACTGGCGCTCAGTGCCGGCTTGCATGCACAGACGCCGAGGCCGACGCCGACGTCTGGCTATCCTGCGCCAATCCAGGCGCTGGTGGACAAGGGCATGACGATCAAGGGGCCGCTGCAGGCGCCGGCGGGGTTCAAGGGGTATGCGGCGGAGTTCCGCGGACGACCGCTGCCGGTCTATCTGCTGCCCGATGGCAAGCACATGGTGGTCGGCAGCCTGCTCGATGCCCAGGCCAACGACCTCACCCAGAGCGCCATGCGCGAGGCGGGCAAGGCGCCGCTCGATGCCTCCACCTGGGCTGCGCTGGAGAAGACGACCTGGATTGCCGAGGGCTCGACCCACCCGCGGCATGTGGTCTACGTGCTTACCGACACCGAATGTCCCTATTGCCATCGCTTGTGGCAGGCGGTCGCACCGATGCTCAAGAGCGGCGATGTGCAGGTGCGCCATGTCCTGGTGGCGGTGATCGCCGCGGACAGCCTGGGGCGAGCGGCGGCGATTCTTGGTTCGGCGGACCCGGCAGCGGCCCTGAACCGGCACGAGAAGAACTTCGGGCACAGCCCGGTCGCCGTGGCGGCCAGGCCCCTGCCGGCCGCGGTGCAGCAGGTCCGCGCCAACACCGCGCTGATGCAGCGCCTGGGTTTCGGCGCCACACCGACCACGTTCTACAAGGACGCCTCCGGAGCAGTGCACAGCATCGAGGGACTGATGGATGCGACGCGGATGAAAGCGGTGTTCGACCGCTGAGTGCGCTCACGCTCGGGCCGGCTTGCAGCGGCGGGTGCGCGGCTATACATTAAGCATAGCTAATATAAGTGTTGGTCAGAGGTGTCCCTTTGGCCGCGCCCTCCGGCGCGGAGTCTGCGGCGCCCTGCGGCACTCGGAGGTGACATGACCGGTCCGGAAGTAAGAGCGTTCTTCGACCAGCCCAGCAATACCTTCAGTTATGTGGTCTGGGATCCAGCCACCGCCAGGGCGGCGGTGATCGACAGTGTGCTCGACTATGACGCCGCCTCCGGACGCACCGGGCATGCTTCGGCCGATGCGGTGCTGGCATTCCTGCAAGCACAGCGGCTGCAGGTGGAATGGGTGATCGACACGCACGTGCATGCCGATCACCTGTCGGCTGCGCCCTACATCCAGTCCCAGGCCGGCGGCAGGCTGGGCATTGGCGAGCACATCGTCCAGGTGCAGAGCACGTTCGGGGAGCTCTTCAACGCGGAGGACGCATTTCGCCGCGACGGCAGCCAGTTCGACCATCTGTTCAAGGATGGGGAGCACTACCGGGTCGGCACCATCGACGCGGTGGCCCTGCATACCCCGGGTCATACGCCGGCGTGCATGACGCACGTCATCGGCGATGCGGCGTTCGTCGGCGACACCCTGTTCATGCCGGACTACGGCACCGCGCGCTGCGACTTCCCCGGTGGCGATGCACGTACGCTGTACCGCTCGATCCAGCGGATATTCGCGTTGCCCGACGATACCCGCATCTTCCTGTGCCACGACTACAAGGCACCCGGACGCGAGGAGTTCGTCCACGAGACCACGGTGGCGGCCGAACGCGCCGGCAACGTGCACCTGACCGGCGGCGTGGACGAAGACGCCTTCGTTCGGCTGCGCGAAGCGCGCGACGCCAAGCTGCCGATGCCGAAGCTGATCCTGCCCTCGGTGCAGGTGAACATGCGCGGCGGCCGGTTGCCGCCGCCGGAGGATAACGGCACCCGCTATCTGAAGATCCCGCTCGACATACTTTAGAAGATCCCCTGAAGGAGACCCCCATGCAGATTCGACACCTCGACGACCAGCTCAGCGTGGCCCCACAGATCGATCCCTCCGAACTCGGTGCGCTGGCAGCGCAGGGGTTTCGCAGCGTGATCAACAACCGGCCTGACGGCGAGGCGCCCGATCAGCCGAGCAGTGCCGCGATGGAAGCGGCGGCTGAGCGGGCGGGACTGGCTTATGCGTCCATTCCGGTGGTCTCCGGCCAGTTGCAGGATGACCAGGTCCAGGCCTTTGCCGCCGCCCTGGCCGAAATGCCCACGCCCGTGCTGGCGTTCTGTCGCACCGGCACCCGCTCGACCATGTTGTGGGCGCTTGGCGCGGCGCGCACCGCATCGCCCGACGCCGTACTGGCCAGGGCCTCCGAGGCTGGTTACGACCTGTCGGCGTTGCGGCAGCGGCTGGTTGCGGCGTCCGGCGCGTGATGGGGCCATGGCTCACTGATCTGCTGGCGATCGGCTGCGGTTCGCTGGTCGGCTTCTCGCTGGCATTGATCGGCGGCGGTGGCTCGATCCTGGCGACGCCGTTGATCCTCTATGTCGTCGGCGTGCGCGATCCGCACGTGGCGATCGGCACCAGCGCGCTGGCGGTGTCGGCCAACGCGTTCGCAAACCTGTGGCCGCACGCGCGGGCCGGGCACGTGCGCTGGAAGGCCGCCTTCGTGTTTGCTGCCGGCGGGGTGGCCGGTGCCTTGCTGGGTTCCTCCCTGGGCAAGGCAATGAACGGCCAGCACCTGTTGGCGCTGTTCGCGGTGCTGATGCTGGTGGTCGCGTTCCTGATGCTGCGCGGGCGCCGCGACGGCGGCGAGGACCGCTACCCGTTGCCGCACAGCACCCCGCGGTTGCTTGGCGCCGGGCTGGGAGCCGGTGGACTGTCCGGCTTCTTCGGCATCGGCGGCGGCTTCCTGATCGTGCCCAGCCTGATGCTGGCCAGCGGCATGGCGATCATCTATGCCATCGGCACGTCGCTTTTTTCTGTCGGCGTGTTCGGGTTGACCACCGCGATCAACTACGCAGTATCCGGGCTGATCGACTGGCCGGTCGCGGTGGAATTCATCGGCGGCGGCATCCTCGGCGGCTGGCTGGGCGCGTTGGGAGCCAAGCGGCTGGCGCGTACCCGGGGCGCGCTGAACCGGATCTTCGCCGGCGTCATCGTCGTGGTCGCCATTTTCATGCTGTACAAGTCGCTGCGCTAGGGAGAGTGGTCCTGCTGCTTGCTGGCCTGCCCAGGCTGGGCGCCTGCACTGTGTCTTGTGCTTCGTTCCCTGTTGCCCGCCCCGGTTGCCAGGGAAGCTGACGCCACGCCTCATTCCACCGTCTTGTCCGGGTACCGGCACAGGTCGCGGATCACGCAGCGCGGGCAATCGGGCTTGCGCGCCTTGCACACGTAGCGCCCGTGCAGGATCAGCCAGTGGTGGGCGTCCTGCTTGAACTGCGCCGGCACGACTTTCTCCAGCTTGTCCTCCACCGCGCGGACGTCCTTGCCCGGGGCCAGCCCGGTGCGGTTGGAGACGCGGAAGATATGCGTGTCCACGGCAATCGTCGGTTGGCCAAAGGCGGTATTGAGCACCACGTTGGCGGTCTTGCGGCCCACTCCGGGCAACGCCTCGAGCGCTTCGCGGGTCCGTGGCACCTCGCCGTCGTGCTGCTCGACCAGCAGCCGGCACAGCGCTATGACGTTCCTGGCCTTGGCGTTGAACAGTCCGATCGTGCTGATGTAGCGCTTGAGCCCGTCCTCGCCCAGGGCCAGGATCGCCTGCGGCGTGCTGGCCACCGGGAACAGCTTGCGGGTGGCCTTGTTCACGCCCACATCGGTGGCCTGTGCCGACAGCACCACCGCCACCAGCAGTTCGAACGGGGTGCGATATTCCAACTCGGTCGTGGGTTTGGGGTCGAGCTCGCGCAGGCGGGTGAACAGCTCGATGACGTCGGCGCGCTTCAACGGGGGGTTCCTTGTTGACGGGCACGCGCGCGGGCGAGTGCCGCCAGCACGGGGTTGTCGGTGGTCGCCTCGACCGCCGCCTTGCGCGCGGCCAGCTCGGCCTCGCGTTCGCTGCGCTCACGCGCCAACCGCGTTTCACGTCGCTGGAAATGCTCGCGCGCGGCGTTGGCACGGGCCGGGTCGGCGACCTGTTCCAGCGGCATCGGCTCCAACTCGATGCAGTCGACCGGACAGGCCGGAACGCACAGTTCGCAGCCGGTACAGTCGTCGGCCAGCACCGTGTGCATCAGCTTGGCCGCGCCGACGATCGCGTCGACCGGGCAGGCCTGGATGCACTTGGTGCAACCGATGCAGTCGCGCTCCCGTATCCGGGCCAGCATGCGCGGCTTTTCCACGCCGTGCTCCGGATCCAGCGGCAAGGGTTCGCGGCCGAGCAGGGCGGCCAGCCGGGCGATGCCCGCGGCGCCGCCGGGCGGGCACTGGTTGATCGGCGCCTCGCCGCGGGCGATCGCTTCGGCGTACGGCCGGCAGCCGTGGTAGCCGCACTGCTCGCACTGGGTCTGCGGCAGGATCGCGTCGATGCGGTCGGCCAGAATGTCGAGCGGTTCAGTCATGCGCGGGGCTGGTTGGGGCGATAATCACGGCCCATTGTCCCGCAAGATGCGCTTGCAAGGAGCCTCCTATGAACACGACCGTCCGATCCACCTCGTTGCGCCTGGCTTCGCTGCTGCTGGCAGGCGTCATCGGAGCAACCGGCTCGCTGCTGCTGACCCATGCCGGCCCGGTGCATGCCGAGTCGACCCAGGCCGACACCGTCACCGTGTTCGTCGACGCCACGTTCGGCTTCCGCAAGAACCACATGGCCAGCAAGTTGAGCAAGTCGCACGCCGAGTACGCCGCCCGCGGCTACCGTTTCGTCGACATGTCGCCGTACAACGAGAACGGGGATCTGGTCGGGTTTTTTGTGACCTATACGCGCAATTGAGTGGTTTTCGGACGTTCGTAGGGTGGGCTTAGGCCCGCCGGCTTTTGTGCGTTCTGCTTTTCGCTTTTCGCTTTTCCGCTCTTCGTTCGCTTTTCCGCTTTTCCGCTTTTCGCTTTTCCGCCTTGTTGGTTCTGGTGGGCTGAAGCCCACCCTACGCCCATCCTGCGTCCACCCTGCGCAGCAGCGACCTGCGGTTGCTTCAGCGGACGCTGGCGCCGGGCTTGGCGTCCGCGTCTACGGTCAGCAGGGACAGGTCGGCTCCGCCCTCGCCAGCGGAAAGGATCATGCCCTCGGACAGACCGAAGCGCATCTTGCGCGGTGCCAGGTTGGCCACGAACACCACGTTGCGGCCCACCAGCGATTGCGGCTCGCCATAGGCGGCGCGGATGCCGGAGAAGATCTGGCGACTGCCCAGCGGGCCGGCGTCCAGCTGGAAGCGCAGCAGCTTGTCCGAGCCTTCGACGAACTCGCATTCGGTGACCTTGCCGATGCGCAGATCGAGCTTGGCGAAGTCGTCGATGGAGATGAAGGCAGGTTCGGCGGTCGCCGGGGCCGGCGTGGCGGTGGTGTCGGTCATGGCTTTTTTCTTCTTGCTGGCGGGAGGCGCGGCCGGCTCGGTGGAACCGCCCAGCGATTCCTTCGATGCGTCGACCATCGCCGTGATGAGTTTGGGGTCGATCCGCCCGAGCAACGGCTCGAACGGGTTGATGGTGTGGTTGTGCAGCTCGGCGCAGGCATCGTCGAACGGTCCGATCGGTGCGGCCAGGAACGCCTCGGCGGCGGCCACGGTGGTCGGCAGGATCGGCTTGAGCAGGCCGGCCAGCAGGCGGAACGCGGCGATCGCGAAGGAGCACACCTGGTGCAGTTCGGTGCGCTGCGCCTCGTCCCGGGCCATGACCCACGGTGCCTTGGCCGCGATGTGCCCGTTGACCGTGTCGGCCATCAGCACGAAGCGGCGTATCACCTCGGCAAAATCGCCGCGGTCGTACAGGGCGGCGACGCCATCGTAGTGCTTGAGCAGTTCCTGCCACAGCGCGGCCTGTTCGGCGCCGAATGCCGGCGCCAGTCGACCGTCGAACAGCTTGTGCACGAAACCGGCGGTGCGGCTGGCAATGTTCACCCACTTGCCGACCAGGTGCGAATTGACCCGCTCCTCGAAGGCCTTGAGGTCCAGGTCCACGTCCACCGGCGACTCGGTGAGCATGCTGGCAAAGTAGTAGCGCAGGAATTCCGGGTGCAGACCGCTGTCCAGGTAGGTGCGTGCCTGGATGAACGTGCCGCGCGACTTGGACATCTTGGCGCCGTTCACGGTCAGGTAGCCGTTCACGTGCAGCGCGGTGGGCGGGCGGAAGCCGGCGCCGTGCAGCATCGCCGGCCAGAACAGTCCGTGGAAGTTGATGATGTCCTTGCCAATGAAGTGGTGCATCTCGGCGCGGCTGTCCGGCGCAAGGAAATCGTCGAAGCGCAGGCCCGAGTCCGGCTGCTCGCACAGCGCCTTGAAGCTGGCCAGGTAGCCGACCGGCGCGTCCAGCCACACGTAGAAGAACTTGCCGGGCGCGTCGGGGATCGGAAAACCGAAGTAGGGCGCGTCGCGGGAGATGTCCCAGTCCTTCAGGCCGCCATCGAGCCATTCGCGCAGCTTGGCCGCGACGCCGGCGTTGGCCACCGGGACGCCATCGCTGTACTTGCCGGCGAACCAGTCGCGCAGCAGCGGCTCGAACTTCGACAGCTCGAAGAAGTAGTGCTCCGAGTCGCGCAGCACTGGCGTGGCGCCGGACATCACCGAGCGCGGCTCGATCAGATCGGTGGGGGCGTAGGTGGCGCCGCAGTGTTCGCAGTTGTCGCCGTACTGGTCCGCGGTGCCGCAGTTGGGACAGGTGCCCTTGATGTAGCGGTCGGGCAGGAACATCTGCTTTTGCGGGTCGAACAGCTGCTGGATGCCGCGACGGGCGATCGCGCCACCCTCGCGCAGGCGCGTGTAGATCAGCGTGGCCAGCTCGCGGTTCTCGTCCGAATGGGTGGTGTGGTAATGGTCGAAGGCCACGCCGAAGTCGGCAAAGTCCGCCTCGTGCCCTGCGCGGATGCCTGCGATGAAAGCCTCCGGGGTCATCCCTGCCTTTTCCGCGGCCAGCATGATGGGGGTGCCGTGGGCATCGTCCGCACAGACGTAGATGGTCTCGTTGCCGGCCATGCGCTGCGCCCGCACCCAGATGTCGGCCTGGATGTAGCCCAGCAGATGGCCCATGTGCAGCGGGCCATTGGCGTAGGGCAGGGCGTTGGTGACGAGCAGACGACGACTCATGGCGGGCAGGCACTCCGGACGGACTGTCCATTATGGCATGGACGTCCAATTCTCCCGTACGCGGCCAGGCCTTGCCGGAGGCGTCTGGCCCCGCCCAGGAGGATGTGCCCGAGGGCAAACTGGCGGCACAGCCGGTTACCCAAAAAGAGCAGGCCCCGCCGCGAACGCGACGGGGCCTGTCCAGACAAGCAGGGCGGCCCGGCTTATTCCTGGCGGAGCCAGACCTGGCTGCGCCCGAACAGGGAGAAACCGATGTAGCCATGCACGTCCAGCTTCTGACCGTTGTCGGTCAGGGTCAGCTTCACCTTGTAGGTCTTGCCGTTCTTGGGGTCGAGGATCTTGCCGCCGGACCACACGTTGTCCTCGTCGTGGCTGACGCCCCACATGATGGTCATGCCCTCGACCGGCTGGTTCTTGCGCTCGCCGCTGCATTCCTTGCAGAGCGGGTGCGGGCCTTCGCTGGAGTTGAGTACCTGCAGGACCTTGCCCTGCAGTTCGCCGTTCTCCGAAGTGATCTGCACGATCGATTTGGGTTTCCCGGTGGCGTCGTCGATGGTTTTCCAGGTGCCGACCGGCGTATCGGTGGCGGCGTGGACCACGGCGCTGCCGAACAGCAGACCGGTGGCGGCAATCAGGCTGAACAGGTGCTTCATTGGCGTTTACCTCTCCCGTACGAAACCGTATGGACGCAGCGTGACCAGCGGCCGCGGGGCCGTCAAGCTGCAATGCGCCATCGCTCGAATGACCGCTCCGGCAGGTCCCGAACGGGGTCCGGACGGCAGCAACAGGCCGCGGCGTATGCAAGCTGGCCCGCGCCGCCGCGAGTCAAGGCCTGATGCATGTCAGGCGGTGCTACCGGGTGGGCTGGCATAATGCATGGCTCCCACGCACCGATGTCCCAGTCATGAGTGAAGTGAACGAAGCCCTGGTCCGCCGCCTGCTCGGCCAGTTGCCTGATCCGTACACCGGCGCACCGATGGTCGATGCGCTGCGCGCCGTCGGGGTCGACGGCAACCGGGTGTCGGTGGACATCCAGCTGGGCTATCCGGCGGCCGGCGCCCGCGAGGCGCTGGGCGGACAGGTTCGGCAGGTACTGGAGAGCGACCCGGCGATCGTCTCGGCGGCCGTATCGATCACCAGCCGGATCCATTCGCACAAGGTGCAGGGCGCGCTGGCGCCGCTGGCCAACGTCAAGAACATCATCGCGGTGGCCTCCGGCAAGGGCGGGGTGGGCAAGTCCACCGTGGCGGCCAACCTGGCGCTCGCGCTGCAGGCCGAGGGCGCCCGCGTCGGCGTACTTGATGCGGACATCTACGGGCCGTCGATGCCACAGATGCTGGGTATCGCCGGACGGCCGCAATCGCCTGACGGCAAGACCATCGTGCCAATGACCGCCCACGGACTGCAGGTCATGTCGATCGGTTTCCTGGTCGACCAGGACACGCCGATGATCTGGCGCGGGCCGATGGTCACCCAGGCCATGATGCAGCTGCTCAACGATACCCGCTGGGACATGCTCGACTACCTGGTGATCGACCTGCCGCCGGGTACCGGCGACATCCAGCTGACCCTGGCGCAGAAGGTGCCCGTGGCCGGTGCGGTGATTGTCACCACGCCCCAGGAGATCGCCACGCTGGATGCGAAGAAGGCGTTGAAAATGTTCGAGAAGGTGGAGGTGTCGGTGCTGGGTATCGTGGAGAACATGTCCACCCACGTCTGCTCGAACTGCGGCCATGAGGAGCACATCTTCGGTGCCGGTGGCGGCGAGCGCATGGCCGAGCAGTACGCGGTCCCGTACCTGGGTTCGCTGCCCCTGGACGTGCGCATTCGCGAACAGGCCGATGGCGGCACGCCATCGGTGGCGGCCATGCCCGATTCGGACATTGCAGCGCGTTATCGGTCCATCGCCCGCCACGCTACTGGCCGGCTCTCGCACCGGCCACGCAACAAATCGCTGGGCCTGGGCAAGATCGTGGTGCAGGGGGCGCCTTCGGCTTGAATCCCGACGGGCCGCTGCTGGCACTTTGCGGCAGCTTGCGCCAGGTGTCCTCCAACCGGGCGGCGCTGGAGGCGCTGCGGTCGCTGGCGCCGGCCGCCCTCGAGCTGGAAATCTACCCGGGGCTGGGATGGCTTCCGCTGTTCAGTCCGGATCTCGAAGCGGCCGGCTTGCCACCGGTGGTGGCAGAGCTGCGCCAGCGGGTGGAGGGTGCGCGAGGCCTGGTCATCGCCTGCCCGGAGTACGCCCACGGGATACCGGGTGCGTTCAAGAACCTGCTGGACTGGCTGGTCGGTAGCGAGCGGTTTCCAGGTACGCCGGTGCTGCTGCTCAACTGTTCGGGGCGCGAGTCGCATCACGCACAGGAGGCGCTGACCGAGGTCCTGCGCACCATGTCGGCGCGGCTGCTCACCGGGCAACCGCTGCCGGTGCGCCTGCCAGGCGCCGGATGCGCCCCGGCACAGGTGCTCGACGACCCGGCCAGACGCGGCGAACTGGAGGCGGCGCTGGCCTGCCTGGCCACGATGGGCCGGTCCTGACCGCACGGCGGCGGCTGCGCATGGTATTTTTGCCGCTTTGCGCCGGCCTGGGGCCGGTGACACGCCAACCGGGGAGCGCCGCGTGAGCATCAAGTCCGACAAGTGGATCCGCCGCATGGCCGAGCAGCACGGCATGATCGAGCCGTACGAGCCGGGCCAGGTCAAGCTGCGCGACGGCAATCGCCTGGTGTCCTACGGCACCTCCAGCTACGGCTACGACGTGCGCTGTGCCCGTGAGTTCAAGATCTTCACCAACATCAACTCCACCATCGTCGATCCGAAGGCGTTCGATCCGACCAGCTTCGTCGACGTGGAGGCGGACGTATGCATCATCCCGCCCAACTCCTTCGCGCTGGCGCGCACGGTCGAGTACTTCCGCATTCCGCGCAAGGTGCTCACCATCTGCCTGGGCAAGAGTACTTATGCGCGCTGCGGCATCATCGTCAACGTGACCCCGCTGGAGCCGGAATGGGAGGGGCACGTAACGCTGGAATTCTCCAACACCACACCGCTGCCGGCCAAGATCTACGCCAACGAGGGTGTGGCGCAGATGCTTTTCCTGGAGTCGGACGAGGAATGCGAGACCAGTTACCGTGACCGCGGTGGCAAGTATCAGGGCCAGCAGGGCGTGACCCTGCCACGCACCTGAGCCGCCGGCTGAACGCCCGTCGTGACGCGCGGCGCCGCGACAGATCCGGCGCTACACTGCGCCGGTCCTTTCGAACATCTGCAGGAGTTGGCACATGACCCGTTATTCCACGCTGTTTCCCCGTGCCTGCGCCGGCCTGTTGCTGGGCGGCGCACTTGCCCTGGGCGGGTGCCACAGCGGCAGTACCAGGGAGACGGTCAGCACGACACAGATGCAGGGGCAGTTCGATACCACCGTCGAGGCGTACAAGGGGGGGCAGTTCCTGGTCGACGGCGCGGTGCTTTCGGCGATCGATGCAGGCAGCCATTTCGCCTATCTGAAGGACCAGGGAAAGCTGCCCAAGACCGTATTGCTGATGCCCAGCGACGACTCCAAGATCCGCAAGAAGCACCTGGAGTACATGGCGCGCATGCAGCTGGACTATGGGTTCGCCGTGTACTACGACGATGGCGGCACGCTGAAGAAGATCAACCCGGTCGAGACCGGTGCGCGTGAGCTGGAGGACTACCACGGTCCGCGCAAGCTCAGCGACGAGCAGCATGGTCGGGACGCTGCAAATACCGGTGGCGGCATCGAGGGCCAGCAGCAACAGCAGCAGCGGCGCGACCAGGGGCAGGGCTACTAAGCCACGCACTGTCTGCGATTGTCAGTCGGCCACCATCTCAGGGCAGCACTCAGGTGCTGCCCTTTTACTTCGTAGCCAACCTCTGCTGCAGACGCTCGATCAACGCGTCGCGGCTATCCGGTTCGTAGGGGACGGCCCTCCCGTGCCCCCAGACCGGCCCGGGCCAGGCGTGATCGCCCACCCGGCGAGCCACCACGTGCACGTGCAGCTGCCGCACGATGTTACCCAGGGCGCCGATATTGAGCTTGTCGCATGGCTCGGCCTCCCGCAGGCTGGCACCCGCGGCGCGTACCTCTCGCCACAGGCGGGCCTGATCGGGGTCGGACAGCTGGTCGACCTCCGTCATCTCCGCGCACTGAGGCACCAGCACAAGCCAGGGAAACCGGCTGTCGTTCATCAGCCGCACCTGACAAAGCTCCAGCGTGGCAACCGGAAAGGTATCGCGCTCCAGCCGAGGGTCCAGCGAGAAGGACGTGATCATGCGTCGGCCAGGTGTTGCTCGAAAAACGCCAGGGTCCGCTCCATCGCCAGCTTGGCGCTGGGTTGGTCATACACGCGCGGGTCCACTTCGCGGTCGAAGCCGTGATCGGCCGGATAGGTGAAGACGTCCATCTGCGGAAGCTTGCGCTTGTGTTCGGCGACCATGTCGGGACTGATGTGCTTGTCCAGTTCGCCGAAGTGGAACATCACCGGTGCCTTGGGCGTCTCGTCCAGAAACGGCAGGTTGCGGGCGCCGTAGTAGCTGACCGAAGGCAGCCCGAGGCGGAAGCCGGCGAGCATCGCCACCGTGCCGCCCCAGCAATAGCCGACCGTACCTATGCGACCGGCCGAGGCGATCGCCTCCGCCGCGCTGGCCACATCCTCCAGCGCCCGATCCAGGCCCAGCTCGCCAACCAGTCGACGGCCGCGGGCAAAGCCCTCCTCGTCGTAGCCCAGCTCCACCCCGGTCTCCAGGTGATCGAAGAACGCCGGCGCCACCGCGGTATAGCCGGCCGCGGCGAAGCGGTCGGCCACGTTGCGCATGTGTTCGTTGACGCCGAAGATTTCCTGGATCACCACTACACCGCCCTTGGGCGTTCCCTCGGGTCTGGCCAGGTAGGCGCCAATGCACTGGGTGCCGCCGGTGGGCAGGTTGATCTGTTGTCCCATGGGATCCTCCGCCGCGGAAAAGCCTTCAGCATAGCGGCCGGCGGTGATGGCGATGCTCACGTATAATCGCCGGCTTTTACCATTGCGTTGACGGCAGCTCCCATGGCCCAGGTTTCCCCCCGTATCGGTTTCGTCAGCCTGGGTTGCCCCAAGGCGCTGGTCGACTCCGAGCGCATTCTCACCCAGCTCAAGGTCGAGGGCTACGAAATCGTGCCCAGCTACGGCGCGGCCGACGCGGTGGTGGTCAACACCTGCGGCTTCATCGACGCGGCGGTGCAGGAGTCGCTGGACGCGATCGGCGAGGCGCTGCACGAGAACGGCAAGGTGATCGTCACCGGCTGCCTGGGCAAGCGCGCCGAGTTGATCCGCGAGGCCTATCCGGAGGTGCTGGCGATCAGCGGGCCGCAGGACTACGCCAGCGTGATGAGCGCGGTGCACACGGCATTGCCGCCGCGGCACAACCCGTTGCTGGACATCATTCCCGATACCGGGGTGAAGCTGACCCCGAAGCACTACGCCTACCTGAAGATCTCGGAGGGCTGCAATCATCGCTGCAGCTTCTGCATCATCCCCTCGATGCGCGGCAACCTGGTGTCGCGCCCGGTGGACGAGGTGCTGCTGGAGGCCGAGAAGCTGGTCAAGGGTGGAGTAAAGGAGTTGCTGGTGATCTCGCAGGACACCAGCGCCTACGGCGTCGACCTGAAGTACGCCGAGCGCGGCTGGCGCGGGCGCCAGTACCGGACGCGCATGACCGAGCTCTGCGAGGGGCTTTCCGAGCTTGGCGCGTGGACGCGTCTGCACTACGTCTACCCGTACCCGCACGTGGACGAGGTGATGCCGCTGATGGCCGACGGCAGGCTGCTGCCGTACCTGGACATCCCGTTCCAGCACGCCAGCCCGCGCCTGCTGAAACTGATGAAGCGCCCGGGCAACATCGAGCGGACGCTGGAGCGCATCCAGGGTTGGCGCCGCGAGGTGCCGGAGATCACCCTGCGCAGCACCTTCATCGTCGGCTTTCCCGGCGAGACCGATGCCGAGTTCGAGCAGCTGCTGGCCTTCCTGCGCGAAGCGCAGCTCGATCGCGTGGGTGCCTTCGCCTACTCGCCGGTGGACGGGGCCAGGGCCAACGAGCTGCCCGATCCGGTACCGGAGGAACTGAAGGAAGACCGCCTGGAGCAGTTCATGGCGGTACAGGCGGAAATTTCCGCGGCCAAGCTGCAGCGCAAGGTAGGCCGGCGCATCACGGTGCTGGTGGACGAGGTCGGTGCCGACGGTGCGGTCGCGCGTTCGTCGGCTGACGCACCGGAGATCGACGGCGTGGTGCGGGTAGCCGACGGGCAAAGGCTGAAACCGGGCCAGTTCGTCGAGGTGGTGGTGGATGCGGCCGACGAACACGACCTGCACGCGCATCTGGCAGGCTAGGGCGACGTAGCGTGCGCTACCACGCGCCGGCTCGCGACGCGATCGCCAGGGGCGTGTTCGACCGCCTGCCGCTGGCCGCCTGGAGCAGCTACCGGCCCCTCCTGGAAGCCCCCGAATGGCCGTCGATCGACACGCTCAACGCCTGGCGCCCCGACACGCCGTCATGGCGATTCGTGGCGCAGACCCCGGCCTTGCTCGGCGACGGGCTGCATTATGAGCAACGCATCGCCAGCCGTGGCGAGATCGCCACTCGCCCATGCAACTGGCACGACCTGTTCAATGCGCTGGTCTGGCTGCGGCATGCCGGCCTCAAGCAGGCGCTGAACCGGCAGCAGGTGGCCGAGATCGGGCGCATGGGTCCCAGGCAGCGCTCGCGCCCGCAATACGCGCTGACCCACTTCGACGAGGCCGGGGTGGTGGTGACCCTGCGCTCGTCGCGGCTGCTGGCGCTGTGGGACGCGCATGACTGGCATGGCCTGTTCTGGCGCCACCGCGATGCCTGGCGGGATGGAGAGGCCAGCGTGCTGGTGTTCGGCCACGCCTTGCTCGAGCACGCCTTGACCCCCGACAAACTGCTGGTGGGCAAGGCGATCGTCTGTCGGGCCGATGGCGCCGACAGCGATGCCTGCGCCCGGCTGGCCCGGGCGATCGCTGCGGGCAGCTGCCTGCGCGATCCGCTGGAACTGCGGCCGTTGCCGCTTTCAGGGCTGCCGGGCTGGCACCCGGATAGCGACAGCGAGGCGTTTCATCTCGGTGCCCCGTGCTATCAACCGCGCCGCGCGGACCGGAGCTACCCGCCGCCGCTGGACTGAGCGTTGCGTACGCGGCATTGACGGGGCCGCTGGCAAGCTCACCACGCACCGATTCCGGATCGCCGACTTGATTCCCCGCTTTCGCGACCACGCTGCCAACGAGCGCACCTACCTGGCGTGGGTACGCACCGCGATCACCATCATGGCGTTCGGCTTCCTGCTGGAACGGTTCGACCTGCTGCTGGCGTTGGGCAGCGCCAGCCCGGTGCGTGGCGGTACGGCACCGTTGCCCGCGCACGCCGCCGAGTGGGTGGGGTTGCTGCTGATCGTGTTCGGCGCGCTGATGATCCTGCTCGCCTCGATGCGTTTCGTGCGTCACCGCGGCGAGATCGACACCGACGGCATCCATCCCCACGTGATCGGCATGGGCGAAAAGCTGTTGACCTCGATCCTGCTGGTGGTCGCCGCCTTCCTGGTGTTCTACGTGTTTCAGGAAATACCCTGGCTGCGGTGAGGATAGGAGCGTGGGCCGTAGAAACTTTGGAGAGCGAGATGGTGCTATCGCCATAGGGTGCGACTATCGGAGGGGGCGCATAGCCATGCTATGCAAGCCCGACGAGAGGCGCAGCCTATGGATGAGAGCATCATCGCAGCCCAAAGATTTCTGCGGCCCACGCTCCTAGTCGGTGTAGTTCACCGAGACGATCGCAAAGCCGGTCCTGCCGCCGGGCAACTGCGCCTCGAATTCGTCGTCCACGCGTTTCTTCAGCGCTGCCCGCGCCAGTGGCGAGTCCACGCTGATCCAGCCACGCCTGGCGTCGGTCTCGTCCGGACCGACGATGCGGTAGACCACGGTGTCGCCGCTGGCGAGGTTTTCCAGTTCGATGCGGGCGCCGAAAAATACCGCCCGGGGATCGGCTGGCGTACCTTCGGCCACCTTCAGCGCGGGAATGCGCTTGCTCAGGTAGCGCACGCGCCGGTCGATCTCGCCGAGTTGCTTCTTGCGGTAGGTGTATTCGGCGTTTTCCGAACGGTCGCCCTCGGCCGCCGCGGCGGCCAGCGCCTTGACCACTTCCGGCCGCAGCGTATGCCACAGGTGATCGAGCTCCTGCTTGAGCCGCTCGAAACCGGCGCGGGTGATGATCGCCGTCGACGACGGTGCCGGGGCGCGCCAGCGGCTCATGCGGCAAGGCGTCCGGCCAGGTGTTCGATTTCCGCGCGCAGCGGATGGTCCGGCCAGGCGAGCGCGAGCTTGTCCAGCAGCACGCTCGCCTCGGCGCGCTGGCCCAGTGTGTCGCCGAGCAAGCGCCCGGCCAGCAGGCCCAGCCGTGGCGCCTGCTCGCCGCGTGGCCAGGCTCGCAGGTAGCCACGGCACAGGCGTAGCGCCAGGCGCGGCATGCCCAGCCGTTCGGCCTGGTCGGCCAGGCCGGCCGTGTTGCCGGGGTCGTCCGGGATGAAGCGCGGATCCAGTTCGACGCACTCCTGCAGCATCGCCAGCGCAGGACGCGGTTGGCCAGCGGCAAGCAACCCGGCGATCCGGATCTGTCCATGCACGAGCAGCCCGTCGCGCAGCCCCTGCCGACGCAACAGATCGCGATAGGCCTGATGCAGCGAGGCGGGCGCAAGCCGGTCCTGCAGCCGCGGCACCAGCAGCGCGATCGCCGCATGCGGCTGGTCCTGGGCCAGTTCGGTCACTCGTTCGAGCAACTGCTGGTCGGCATCCCGGCCGCTGGCGTCGACCAGGGCCTGAGAAGCCGGCTCCAGCCCAAGCTGCTCATGGCGCAGATGGATCAGGCCCCCCATCAGATGGAAGGCCAGGATGATCAGGTAGGTGTAAATGAAGGCGAACGACGGCAACGCCAGCAGCCGGGGCAGCCACCCAGTAGCGATCGATGCGGCCAGCACCAGCGTCACCAGCAACAGGTTGATCGCCACCGGAATCAGGTAATGCGCGCCGAACCTGCCGATGATCCGCACGATCTGGCGCGGGTCCAGTGCCAGCAGCAGGTTGGCATCGAACGCCAGCGACATGTCGATCGCCGGCAACAGCAACGCGGCGGCCATCAAGACCAGCCACAGCGCACCCGGCCAGAACAACGCGCTCAGCATGCCGATGGCAATCGCCGTCAGGTGAATCGCCACCAGCGCCCAGCCGGCAGCTGGGTTGCCTTCCACGCCGACCTCCGGCGGATCGGCGAAGCCGTTGGCGGTGTGCAGCATGCAGTCGGCCGCGTAGTGCCAGGTGTAGCCCCATACCGCGGCAGTCGCCAGCATGCCGATGAACCCGGGCAGCAGGGCAGTGTAGTGAGCCACTGCCAGCGCCGCGCAGGTGGCCAGTGCGGTGCCGCGCAACGGATACCCGAATGCCGCGGCCAGGCGCGCATCGAAGGGGGTGTCCACCGCGACCGTGGCGATGCGGGTTGCGGGCATCAGCGGGGGTTCTTCCAGCGTGCGCCGGGGACCACCCATCGCCGATCGGGTCGATGGCCGTGGCGGGCATACAGCGCGGGCGCCAGAAATGCGGTTTCCGCCAGCGTGCGACGGAGCTTGCAGCAAAAAAACCGGACCCTCGCCGGGGCGACCCGGAGCCGCCATTCGGCCACGGACAGCGGCTGCCGGCAAGCCTCGGAGTCGCGGTCGGCCTCTCTGGCTGCCAACACGCGGCGGGCGGCGTAGCCCTCGGCGTCGGCAATCTGTCCGTGGCGGCGGACGAGGCGCGTCGCAGTGGCGATACGGATGCGTTCGGTGCGTCCGGCCATGGGGGCATGCATGCGCGGCATTCCGTGCAGGAGGTGACAGCGGATTGTAGCGACCCCCGCGACGGTAGCGCGTCCTTCAACGGCCGCTGACGTGCAGATGCCTGCTACGTCGCTTGAGCGTGCGCAGGACGACCAGCACGCAGATGCCGAAGGCGAACATGATCGCCCACAGGCGGTCTTCGCTGAGCCAGCGCTGCCAGGACTGCCCCTGGATGAGCACGTCGCGCGCGGCCTCGAGCACGAAAAAGGCCGTGCACACGCCGAACAGGCCGTTGTATTCGCGCCTCAGCACGGTGCGCAGGCTGAACTCCAGTGCAGGCGCCCGCCATTGTCTCCATGCCGGAAGGAACGTGGGTGTGGTGGTCGCCCAGGCCTGCCAGGCCTCGCCGTAGCTGCTCTGCAGGAACGCTTCCTCGGCGGCGATCACCCGTTCGATGAACAGCGCATAGCCGAGCCAGAACAGCAGCAACAACCACCATGCATTCGCCGCCAGCACGAAGCCGCTCATGACCATGGCGTTGGCCACGTACAGCGGGTGACGGACGATCGAATACATGCCTTCGGTGTTGAGCTGCTCGGCCCGTTGTTCGCGGGTGTTGCGACCGGAGGTGCCATGCGGCACGAACCCGACCGTGCACCAGCGCAGGGCCAGGCCGGCCAGGGAAAGCAGCAGTCCGACGGTACTCAACAGATCGATCGCGCGGTCACCCCGGAAGGCGAGCGGACCGGGAAAGACCAGTGCCAGCCCCAGCACCGGCAGCAGCACGATGCCGGCGATGCCGCGGTGGCGGAACATCCAGCGTCCCTGTGCCTCCAGGTTCCCGGTCAGACGATCGTTCGACATGATGTGCTTTCCCTCACGCCACCCTCGCGGATGAGACTTGTACCGCAGCAAGCGCTATTCATCTGCTGCCGAGCTTGGTCGGTCGCGGCCACGTTGCGGTATGGTTGAGACTGTCCCCAAAGTGAACTGCGCGTCATGGTATTTAAGCTGTCACGTTTTTCCCGAATCTTTCCATTGGCTGCTGCGCTGACGTTGCTGTCTGCCTGCGCGAGTACGCCCGCCAGCCGCACGTCGGCCCCGGTGGACGCGCTCTACGGTCAGCTCGACGAGGCCAGCAAGGGCTACGAGACCGCGTTGCAGCAGGCGCGGGAGGGCGACAGCAAGGCATCCGAGAAGACCCTGACCCATTCACTGGACCAGTTGAAGAAGGCCGCCGCGCAGTGCGGCGACGCACCCGGCTGCGACCCGCAGCGTTTTTTCTCGGTGTTCGACCGGCTGCTTCGGCTGAAGGATGGCAGCTTTCTGGTAGGGGACGACCTGGACACGGTGGGCGACGCGCCCGAGGGCGGCCTGGGTGATCGCACCGGTGCGGCCAGCCTGCCGCAGGCGCAGCGCAGCGTGACCCTGCTGCGTGGACAGAAGCTGTCCGAACTGATCGCGATGAACGGTCCGGTCAAGGCGGCGCTGGAGATGTGGCTGACCCAGTGGCGCTCCAACCTGGTCAATACCTGGATCAACTACCAGTACATGCGTTACGAGATGTGGCCGCAGTACAAGAAGGCGGACCTTCCCGAGGCGCTGCTGTTCGGCATCATGGCGAAGGAGTCCGGCGGCAAGGTGCATGCCGTGTCGCGCTCGGGCGCTTCGGGCCCGCTTCAGTTCATGTACGCCACCGGTCTGCGTTTCGGCCTGAACAACGACGACGGCTTCGACACCCGCTTCGATCCGGCGCAGTCCGCGCGCGCCAACGCCGAGTACCTGGACGAGCAGCTGCGGGTATTCAACAACAACCTGGAGCTGGCGCTGGCCGCGTACAACGGCGGTGAAGGGCGCATGCGCCGGCTGGCCGGCAGCCAGCCGGAGGTGAGCTTCTACGACCCGCGCATTTACAACCAGCTGTCGCGCGAGACGCGCGACTACGTGCCGGCCGTGCTGGCCGCTGCATGGCTGTTTCTGCACCCGGACAGCTACAACCTGCAGTTCCCCCGGATCGACGGGGCACCCGGCCACATCACCCTGAAGCGGGCCGCCTCTTTGACCGAGCTGACCGTGTGCCTGGGCGCCGCCGGCGGGGTCGACGATGGCTGGTTCCGCACCCTGCGCAATCTCAACCCGCGGCTGGATCCGCAGGATTCGCAGCCGGCGGGTACCGAACTGGCGGTACCCAAGCTCCTGGAGAAGCCGTACGCCTCGCGCTGTGTGGAGGGGCCATGGCCGATCCTGGCCAACGACCTGCACACCGCGGTGATCCCCACCGTCGAGACCCCGCATGCGCGTCGTACCTCGCTGGCGGCATCCTCGCGGCACTCCCGCCGCTATGTGGTCCGCCGGGGCGACACCCTGTCCGGCATCGTGCATCGACTGGGTTGCTCGGGCGTGGCCGATATTTCCCGCATCAACGGCCTGCCCAACCATCGCCTGCGCATCGGGCAGGTGCTGACCCTGCCTGCCTGCCGTCGCTGACGCGGGGGACAATCACTCCAGCGTGCGCCGTTCAGGCCGCGCTGACGGTACGCAGCCAGTGCGCTCCGGCCGAGCCCTGGCTGCCGCTGTGCAGGTGCTTGAGTTCGCGCACCACCCGCAGCACCTGGCGGTGCTGCGGCCTCAGCAGGGGATGCGGCAAGGCACGGGTCTGGTGATAGGCCGCAGCCAGCCATAGCGCGATCCCGCGAAGCGCCACCTCGGAGTTGGCCGAGCAGGCCCGGGCGTAGGCCAGATCGGTGCCCTCGGTTCTGGCCGGGTCGGTCCAGCCGCGATCCGGTGCGGTCGGTGAGCCGCCGCCGGGCATACTTTGGCCGATCTCGCGCAATGCCAGCGAGGCCAGCCGCGTGCGCCGATGTTGCGGCAGCGCCAGGATGGTGCGGTGAATGTGCCGCAGTTGGCGGGCGAAGCGATGGTGTCGATAGATGGCGAGAAAGTGGTTGAGCATTGGCTTGGCAACCCCGCAACAGGGCGTCCGCGAAAGCGGGCGCACGGTAAGGAGGCTGCAGCATAGTTGCGCTGAACGGCCGAAACCAGCGATAAGCGTCACAAAACGACATTTAACGTCACGCGTCTGACGCGAAGGGTCACCCCATGGTGCCGAGGGTCTGGCCGAGCCGGACCACCTGCAGTGGCTGAAGATCCTCGCGCAGGGTCGCGCGATCGCCCGGCAGCAACACAATGACGGTCGAGCCCATGTTGAAGCGGGCCATCTCGCTGAAGCGCTCCAGGGTGATGCCCTGCCCGGCGAACGACTTGCGTCGGATCGACGACGCGTACGGCGGGATCACCAATCCGTCCCATACGGTGGCTACCGAGGAGACCAGAATGGCTCCGACCATGACCACCGCGAACGGCCCATGCTCACCGTCGAAATGGCACACCAGCCGTTCGTTGCGGGCAAACAGCCGAGGAATGGCCTCCACCGCGAACGGAGCCACGCTGAAGATGCGGCCCGGGACGTGGACGGTCTCGCGCAGGGTGCCGGTCAGCGGCATGTGCACCCGGTGGTAGTCCCGCGGCGACAGGTAGACGGTGACAAAGCGCCCGTTGCGGAACGGAGTGGCTGCCGCCTCATCGCCGAGCAGCTCGGCGGCGCTGTAGTCCTGGCCCTTGGCCTGGAAGATCCGACCCTCGCGGATCGGACCGGCCTGACTGATGCGGCCATCGGCCGGGCACAGCAGGGCTGAGGGGTCCGGCTCGGCCTGGCGCGCGCCAGGACGCAGCTCGCGGGTGAAGAATGCATTGAAATGCGGGTAGGCCGTGGTGTCCGGCTGCGCCGCTTCGTTCATGTCCACCTGGTAGCGGCGCACGATCTGGCTGATCAGGAAATCCTTCCACGGCCGCCAGGTCCAGCGGGTGGCCCGGTAGACGATCCGGGAGAGGAAGCGATGGGGCAGGATGTACTGCAGGAATACTTGAGGTGACATCGCTCAAGTATGGCCCAAAGCAGCGGAAAAGCGGCAAGCCGCAGGGTATGCCCGATGGTGGCTTGCCCCTGCGGCAGCTTGCTGCTTCCCCGGCGCTGTTTTAGTGCCGTTGTCCTACCAGCGACCAGCCAGAGGGGTAGTTGCTGATGACGTGCTGGTTCCAGCCGGAATTGTCGGAGTAAGTCTCCGTGTACCAGCGCAGGACACCAGGTGAGCCGGGGGACGTGGCCTGATCGGCGGTGTCGTTGGCCCACAGAAGAGCTGCTTCATTTGCGTTGTTGAAGGTGCCGGCTCCTGCAAGGTAATCGCCTGCCTCGAGGGGGAAAGTGTTGATCACGTCGAATGTGGTGTGGTCAACCACGTCGCCCTTTAGCCAGTAGCGCAGCTCGTATTGGGAGAATTCATTAGCGCTGTCGTTTTTCACGTAAACGTTTATGCCGCCGAAGTCGCCAGGAATGGCTGCTCCGATGATCCGCTCGTCGGCGCCGTAGGTGCCGAGCAGGGTGGACATGAACCCGGTACCCGTTCCTTCCCAGAGGTAGACGTCATGAGCGTCACTGGTCCAAAGAAGATCGACATGGTTGCTCAGCATGAAATAACCGATCGCCGCCACGTGGTAGCCACAGGCGACCGGCATGCTTCGGATCGCCCATCGACGCTTGCCATGCATCAGCCAATAGCCGAACTGGCACGTCGTGGGATTGGACCACAGGAGATCGGCGTCACCGTCACCATCCACGTCACCGGCACCCAGCAGCCGCCACCCCTGCGGATAGGTGCCGATATAAGCGGGCTGGAAGCCGTTACCCGTTGACGTCCACAGGTACAGATCGTTCCTGGCGCTGGTCCAGACCAGGTCGGTCTTGCCATCGTTGTTCAAGTCGCCCAGGGCCGAAATGTAGTACCCCTCGGCGACGTTGAAAATCTTGTAGGACAGGCGCTTGTAGCTGGACGAGGTGTTGCCGGGATCGGAGATCCAATAGGCAAATTGGCTGGTGTCCGCGTTGAACCAGAGCAGGTCGCTCGTACCGTCCCCGTCGATGTCATCGGGGACCGCGTACTTTGCCGGGTAATAGGTGGAATTTGCGATCTGGAGAAATTCGTGGGCGTCGCTCGCCGCTCCGATGGTCGGTACAGCCAACGCCCAGGCGGCCAACGCCGCCAGCATCCCTGCCTTCATGTGATAGCCCCTGATGTTGGTTGCGGCTGACGCAACGTGGCCGTGATTATCGTCCATCCGCGCAGCGGCGTTCAACTCGCGAAGGGGCGCCTTTCTTCTTGCCGCGCGGGCGGCTAGCTGCGTCCAGGGCTACAATGCGCGAATTCCATCGCCAGTACTCCCATGACCCAAGAACTTGCCTCCATCATCGACTTCATCCGTTACGGCGCCAGCCGGTTTTCGGCCGCCGGGCTGACCTTCGGTCATAGCCACGACAACCCGATCGACGAGGCTACCCATCTGGTGCTGGCCAGCCTGCACCTGCCGCCGGACATCCCGCCGGCCTACGGCGCCGGTCGCCTCACCGGCGAGGAGCGCGAACGCGTGCTGTCGCTGATCGAGCGCAGGGTCAGCGAACGGCTGCCGGTCGCCTACCTGGTCGGCGAGACCTGGTTCGCGGGGCTCAAGTTCAAGAGTGACCGTCGCGCCCTGGTGCCGCGTTCGCCCATCGCCGAGCTGATCGAGGCCGGCTTTGCGCCCTGGCTGGACGAGCGCCCGGTGGAGCGGGCACTGGATCTGTGCACCGGCTCGGGTTGCATCGGCATCGCGATGGCCGAGTACAACCCGGACTGGCAGGTCGATATCGTCGACATCAGCGAAGACGCGCTGTCGCTGGCGCGCGAGAACATCGCGTTCCAGCACGTCGAGGAGCGGGTCCAGGCGATCGCCTCGGACCTGTTCGAGGGCCTGGCCGGGCGCCGCTACGACCTGATCGTCTCCAACCCTCCCTATGTCACCGAGGACGAGTACGCGGCGCTGCCGGGCGAATACAGCCACGAGCCCAAGCTTGGCCTGACCTCCGGGGCCGATGGGCTGGACCTGTGCCTGCGCATGCTGGACCAGGCCGCCGATCACCTGACCGAGCAGGGTCTGCTGATCGTGGAGGTGGGCGAAAGCGAGCACGCGCTGGCCGAACTGCTGCCGCGGGTGCCGTTCGTGTGGATCGAGTTCAAGGTGGGCGCGATGGGCGTGTTCGCGCTCGAGCGCCGCGATCTGGTGGAGCACGCACAGGACATCCGCCAGGCCGCCGCGGCGCGGTGCGGTGGCTGAGCCGCCCACGGTCCTGCAGTGCGTTGGCGCCGACCTGCGCCTGGACGACCTGCGTTGCGGCGACGCGATGTCGCTGTTCCGCTACCGGGCCGATCCACAAATCAGTCGCTACCAGGGCTGGTGCCCGGCCACCCCGGACGAGGCGGAGCGCTTTATCGACAAGGCCTCGCGGGTGCTGCCGGCGACCCCCGACAGCTGGTACCAGCGAGCGATCCGGCTGCGCGACGGCGGCGAGTTGATTGGCGACCTGGGTGTCCATTTCGGCTCGGACGAACACGCTCCGGTCGAAATTGGCATCAGTCTGGCACCGGCCTGGCAGGGCAAAGGGCTGGCCAGCCAGGCGCTGGAGCTGGTGCTGGGCTACGTGTTCGACAGCCTGGGCCGGCACCGGGTGATCGGTTCGGTCGACCCGCGCAATGCCGCCAGCATCCGCCTGCTCGAGCGGGCGGGGATGCGGCGAGAGGCCCATTTCCGCCAGAGCCTGTGGCTGGGGGGCGAGTGGGTCGACGACATGGTGTTCGCGATGCTGGCGCACGAGTGGCGCCAACGGCAGGCATCGGCACCCCATCACGGGTAAGCTGGCGCTTTTCGGCCATGCCCTGACGTCCATGTCCAGCAACTCCTTCGGCAAGCTGTTTACCGTGACCACTTTCGGCGAAAGCCATGGTCCGGCCATCGGTTGCGTGATCGACGGCTGCCCACCCGGGCTGGCGATCGATGTGTCCGATTTCGAGCGCGACCTGGCGCGTCGGGCCACCGGCCGCAGCCGGCATACCTCGCAGCGGCACGAGGCCGATGCGGTCGAGATCCTCTCCGGCGTCTACCAGGGCCGTACCACCGGTACCCCGATCGGGCTGCTGGTGCGCAATACGGATCAGCGCAGCAAGGATTACGGCGACCTGCTGCAGACGTTCCGTCCGGGGCACGCCGACTACACCTATTGGCAGAAGTACGGCATCCGCGATCCGCGTGGCGGCGGTCGCTCCTCGGCGCGCGAAACCACCATGCGGGTTGCCGCGGCGGTGGTTGCCCGGAAATGGCTGGCCGAGCGTCATGGCGTGCGCGTGCGCGGGCATCTGGCACAGCTGGGCGAGCTCACGCCTGACGCATTCGACTGGGAGGCAGTGGAGCGCAATCCGTTCTTCTGGCCCGATGCCGGGCAGGTGCCGGCGCTGGAGCAGTACATGAGCGCGCTGCGCAAGTCCGGCGACTCGGTGGGTGCACGCGTCAGCGTGGTGGCCGAGGGCGTGCCGCCGGGCTGGGGCGAGCCGGTCTACGGCAAGCTCGATGGCGACCTTGCCGCAGCCTTGATGTCGATCAACGCGGTCAAGGGCGTGGAGATCGGCGATGGTTTCCAGGTCGTTGCGCAGCGCGGTAGCGAGCATCGTGACGACATGCGCAGAGACGGCTTCGGCAGCAATCACGCCGGTGGCATTCTGGGCGGCATAAGCAGTGGCCAGCCGGTGGTGGCCTCGGTCGCGTTCAAGCCGACTTCCAGCATCCTGGTTCCCGGTCGCAGCGTGAACCTGCAGGGCGAGGAAGTCGATGTGGTGACCAAGGGTCGCCACGACCCTTGCGTGGGTATCCGCGCCACGCCGATCGTGGAGGCCATGGTGGCGCTGGTGCTGATGGATCACGCATTGCGCCACCGGGCGCAATGCGCCGACGTGGGACCGGTGCAGCCGCGGATCGTGTGACCGCACGTAGCGACATGAGTACCAGCAACGGGTGAACAGTATGGACGGCAAGCCGAGGGTCTGGGTATCGCGCCCCACCTTCGATGACATCCTGGCGCGGCTCGAGCCCTTCTTCGAGGTAGAGGCTGAACCGGTCGAGACCGTATTCGCTGCGGACGAGCTGGCCCGAAAGCTGAGCTCGTGCGATGCGGCCATCGTGGGGCTGAAGGAGCGGGTCGGCGCGCCGGAGGTGGCCACGGCGGCGCGTTTGCGCATCGTGGCCAACCTGGCGGTCGGTTACGACAACCTGGACCTGGCCGCGCTGACCGATGCTGGCATCGCTGCCTCCAACACGGCCGACGTGCTGAACGAAAGCGTGGCCGACTACACCTGGGCGCTGCTGCTGGGCGCGGCGCGCCGGGTGTCCGCGGCCGAGCGCTGGCTGCGTGCGGGCCACTGGCAGGCGACCGAATTCAAGGCGTGGCTCGGGCTGGACGTGCGTGGGCGCACGCTGGGCATCCTGGGCATGGGCCGCATCGGCCAGGCGATCGCGCAACGCGCATCCGGCTTCGGCATGTCGTTGATCTACCACAACCGCTCGCGCCTGCCTGCCGCGCAGGAGGGCGGTGCGCGGTACGTGGACAAGCAGCAATTGCTGCGCGAGGCCGACTTCCTGGTGCTGGCCTTGCCGCTGACCACGCACAGCCGGCACGCCATCGGCGGGCCGGAACTGGCGCTGATGAAGCCGCAAGCCGTGCTGGTCAATATCGCGCGCGGAGGCATCGTGGATGATGCCGCGCTGGCCGAAGCCCTGGCTGAAGGCCGCCTGGGTGGCGCCGCGCTGGACGTGTTCGAGAACGAGCCGGCGGTTCACCCGCGGCTGCTGGAACTGGACAATGTGGTGCTCAGTCCGCATATCGCCAGCGCCAGCACCGATACGCGCCGTGCCATGACCGCCATGGCGGTGGACAATGTGCTGGCCCTGTTCGGCCACGGCCCGCATGCCGGGCGGCCGCCCTCGATCCTCAATCCCGACGTACTGGCCGATTGCGGCCGCTTCCCCCACCTGAAGGAACCCAAGGCGTGAGCAAGAAGAGCAGTTACAAGGTGGCCATTGCCGGCGCCACCGGCGCAGTGGGCGAGACCCTGCTGTCGATTCTGGCCGAGCGCGACTTTCCGATCAGCGAGCTGGTGCCCCTGGCCAGCGAGCGGTCCGCTGGCGAGCAGATCGAGTTCGCCGGCAACAAGATCACCGTGCGCAACCTGGCCGACTACGACTTCGATGGCGTGGATATTGCCTTCTTCTCGGCCGGCGGCTCGGTCAGCCGCGAACACGCGCCGCGGGCGGTGGCGGCCGGGGCGGTGGTCATCGACAACACCTCCGAGTTCCGCTACCAGCCGGACGTCCCGCTGGTGGTCAGCGAAGTCAATCCGCACGCCATTGCCGGCTATGCCGCCCGCGGCATCATCGCCAACCCGAACTGCTCGACCATGCAGATGCTGGTGGCGCTGGCGCCCATCCATCGCGCGGTGGGGATCGAGCGAATCAACGTGGCCACCTACCAGTCCGTTTCCGGCGCCGGGCGCAGCGGCATGGAGGAACTGGGCCGGCAGACCGCGGCCTTGCTCAACTTCCAGGATGTCGATTCGGACACCAAATTTCCCAAGCAGATCGCCTTCAATGTCATTCCGCATATTGATGACTTCCAGCCCAACGGCTACACGAAGGAAGAGATGAAAATGGTCTGGGAGACCCGCAAGATCCTCGAAGACGACACCATCCAGGTCAATCCGACCGCGGTGCGTGTGCCGGTGTTCTACGGCCATGCCGAGGCGGTGCACGTGGAGACCCGCGACAAGATCGGGGCCGAGCAGGCCCGGGCCCTGCTGCAGGCATCCGCGGGCATCGAGGTGATCGACGAGCGCAAGGCCGGTGGTTATCCCACACCCGTGGGCGATGCGGCGGGCCGTGATCCGGTGCTGGTCGGGCGCATCCGTGAAGACATCTCGCACGAACGCGGGCTGGATCTGTGGATCGTGGCGGACAATATCCGCAAGGGCGCCGCGCTCAACGCGGTGCAGGTGGCCGAGCTGCTGGTGGAAAACTATCTGTGAATCGCGTCCTGCCCGTGGTGGTGATCGCTCTGGGATGGCTTTCCGGGCCGTCGGCGCTGCCTGCGCGGCAGGCCGCCGTCGTTCCGGCGGCAGTGAGCGATGCCTCGCTGAAACCGCTGAAGAAGCAACTGCGGCGGCATGATGCCGAAGTGGCGCGGCTGCAGCGTCAGGTCAGCGAGCAGGAGGCGCGCAGCCGGGAGGCGGACCGGCGCTTGCGGCAGCGGGACCAGGCGATCGAGGCCTTGCGGCGGCAATTGCAGGCTGCCCAGGCGTCCGCTTCCGGTGGTCCCGGTCGGCCCTGAAACGGCCAAAAACGAGAACACGCCCTAGCAATGCGCTGTAAACGTTCGCTGCGCCTATTGTTGATTGGCTTGCATCTGACTAAAGTGACGCCTCATTTAGGGGCGATTGTCACTGTGGCGGCAATTGGCCGGATGCGTCAAAGGACGTTGGGGGAAACACGATGAATCGTTCGTTGAAACTGTCGGTGCTGCTTGCCCTCGCCCTGGGCAGTACCCAGGCAGCGGCAGTGCAGCTGGGCCAGGTCCAGGTGAAGTCGGCGCTGGGCCAGCCGCTGGTGGCGGAGATCCCGGTCACCCCCAGCAGTCCCGGTGAACTGTCCACCCTCAGCGCCCAACTGGCGCCCGCGGCCGATTATGATCGCGCCGGCATCACCGATGGCAGGCCCTCGGTCGACCTTCGGTTCGGCCTGGCCGGGCAGGGTGATCACCGGGTGATCCGCATCACCAGTGCGCAGCCGGTCAACGACCCGTACCTGGACCTGCTGGTCGAGGTCAGCACCCAGGCCGGCAGGAGCGTCCGCGAAGTGACCATCCTGCTCGACCCGCCGGGCAGCATGCCGGTTGCCGCGCCGCCCGCGCCGGCCGCCCAGCGGGCCCGGCCAGCAGCGGCCTCGTCGCGTCCGGCGACCCGGTCGCCGGCCACGGCGGCCGAGCCGTCCGGCGCCGCGGGCACCTACGGCCCGGTCCAGCGAGGTGACACCTTGTCGGAGATCGCCCACAGCCAGGCACCCGCCGGGGTCGATACGAACCAGATGCTGCTGGCGCTGAAACAGGCCAACCCGAATGCGTTCTACAAGGACAACATCAACGCGCTGAAGAGCGGCGTCGTGCTGCGCGTGCCCACGGCAACCGAAGCGAAAGCCATGAGCGTGGCCGAGGCGATGGCCGAGGTCCGGCGCCAGAACGGGCAGTGGAGCGGCACGACGCCCGCGAGCACGCCGGTGACAGTCGCTGACGCGGCAACGCTGCCGGGCACCTCCAGTGCCCCGGGCGGCGGCGCCAAGGCCGGCGATCGGCTGGCGCTGGTGCCGCCGAAGAGCGGCGCGGGCGGCAGCGGTGGCGACAAGGCCAGCGGCAAGCTGCGCGAGGAGCTGCTGCGCAGCCAGGAGTCGCTGACCACGCTGCAGCAGCAGAGCAGCGAGCTGAAGTCGCGGCTGAAGGACCTGGAGGACATCAACAACAAGAACCAGCGGCTGCTCTCGTTGAAGGACAACGAGATCGCCGAGCTGCAGCAGAAGCTGGCCGCGGCCCGCGGCGGCGCCAGTCAGCCCGCGGCGCCGGCATCGACGCCCGCAAACACCGCACCTGTCGCAGTCGATGCCGCTCCTGCCGGCGCAAAGGTCGGCCCCAAGGCCGGCCTGGCGAGCAGCGCGAGCACGTCGGCTGCGGCCGGCAGCAGTGCGGCAGCCCCCGCGGGCACCGCCTCGGCGGGCCAACCGGCTGCGGTGACGGCGAAGGCTCCGGCCAAGGCGCGGCCCAAGCCGGCAACGCCGGCCGCGCGGCCGGTGGCGGAACAGGCTCCCTGGTACATGCAGACCTGGGTATGGGAAGCCGCCGGCGGCGCGGTGATATTGCTGCTGCTGATCGCCATGCTGGCACGCCGACGCAAGGCCAGGGTCGAAGACAGGCCCGCCGGATCCTCGCTCGCCGACCGCTTCGGTGCCGTGGCGGCAGCCGCGCCGACCAGCGACGATCCCGACCAGGACGAACTGCTCGACCAGCTTGCCGAGCATCCGGACGATATCGGGCTGCACCTGGAACTGGTGAGCCTGTACTACAGCCGCCGCGACGTCGACCATTTCGAGGCGGCCGCCGAGGCCATGCACGCCCATATCGCAGACCCGCAGCAGGACGAGTGGCTGGACGTGGTGGCCATGGGCGAGGACCTGGTGCCTGGGCACCCGCTGTTCGGTGGCGTCGGTGGCGAGGTTTCCGGCGACGAGTACCACGACCATGAGGCGTCCCTGGGCGAGTCCGCCGGCGACGAGGCCCTGGGCGAGTTCGGCCAGGCCGGCGCAAGCGACCTGGACAGCGCTCCGTTCGGTTCGCCGGGCTTCGACGAGTCGTCCGCAGACGATCAGGTGCCGGCGATGCCGCCTTTGCCCGCGCAGAAGAAGGTCAGCGAGTACCACTTCGATTTCAACCTCACGCCGCCGCCACGGCAGGCCGGCGCCGGCCGCGCCGAAGAGATCGGCGACGACGACAGCGCCCTGGCACCGGACGATGCCGAGGCGGTGGCCGATGCGGACGCGGATGTCCCCACCAGCTGGAACTTCGAGGAGCCGGAGGAGGAAACCCAGGGCGCCGGTACCGCGCAGGTCAGCTTTGGCGACAGCGGCGAGTTCAGCGACGACCCGATCGATACCAAGCTGGATCTGGCTCGCGCCTATCTGGACATGGGCGATGCCGACGGCGCCCGCGCCATGCTGGAGGAAGTCATGAGCGAAGGCAGCCAGCCGCAGAAGGATGCGGCCAGCGGTCTGCTCGAAAGCATCGGCTGAATCACGATTGACGCAGAAAAAACGGGCCGGCCATGCCGGCCCGTTTGCGTTGGTGGTGTACTGTTCGGCAGGGTGGATCGGATGCCGTCGCGGCGGCAAGAGGGCAGGCGGGCTACATGCGGATCGCGTTGGGCATCGAGTACGACGGTACCGATTTTCTCGGCTGGCAGCGGTTGAGCCACGGTCCGACGGTGCAGGGCGCGGTCGAAACCGCGCTGTCGCGGGTGGCTGCCCATCCGGTATCGGTCACCTGCGCCGGTCGCACCGACGCGGGCGTGCATGGACTCTGCCAGGTGGTGCATTTCGATACCCATGCGCCGCGCGAGATGCGCAGCTGGGTGCTCGGCGCGTGCTCGAACCTGCCCCCGAGCGTGGCCGTGCTCTGGGCGCAGCCGGTTGCGGACGATTTCCACGCGCGCTTTTCGGCGCGCAGCCGACGCTACCGCTACAGCATTCTCAACCGGCCGGTCCGCGCCGCGCTGGACGCGCGCTACGTCACCTGGGAACGGCAACCGCTGGATGCCCCGCGCATGCACCAGGCGGCGCAGGCCCTGCTGGGCGAGCACGATTTCACGGCATTTCGCGCCGCCTCCTGCCAGGCCCGGCACGCACGTCGCGCGGTCACCGCGGTGGCCGTGCGGCGCGAGGGCGAACAGGTGACGGTGGAGATCGAGGCGAATGCATTCCTGCACCATATGGTGCGCAACATCGTCGGTTCGCTGCTGCCGGTAGGCCGCGGCGAACAGACGCCCGACTGGCCCGGACAGTTACTCCAGGGACGCGATCGGGAGGTTGCCGGCCCCACCGCGCCGCCGACCGGACTGACCTTCATCGGGCCGCGCTACGAAGCGCAATGGGGCCTGCCCGCGGAGGTCTGCCTGTGACCCGGATCAAGTGCTGCGGGATGACACGCGTGGAGGACGCGGTGCTGGCGGCGCAACTGGGCGCCGATGCGATCGGGCTGGTATTCACGTCCCGCAGTCGGCGGCGGGTCAGCGTCGAGCAGGCGCGGGCCATTCGCCTCGCCCTGCCGCCGCTGGTGCATACGGTGGCGTTGTTCATGGACGACGACCCGGCGCTGGTCGAACAGGTCCTGGTGCAGGTCGAGCCGGACCTGCTGCAGTTCCATGGCAACGAAAGCGACCAGGCCTGCAGCCGCTTCGGGCATCCGTTCATCAAGGCGGTGGCGATGGGCGAGGGCGCCGCTGCGCTGCCGCGGCTGCGGCAGTATCCGCATGCCGCCGCGCTGCTGCTGGACGGACATGGCCAGGGCCAGGCCGGCGGCAGCGGCCAACGCTTCGACTGGTCGCTGATGCCGCGTGAACTGGCGCAGCCGCTGATGCTCGCTGGCGGGCTGGACCCGGACAACGTTATCGATGCCATCCGTACCGTGCGACCGTGGGCGGTGGACGTGGCCAGCGGGATCGAGGCGTCGCCCGGCATCAAGGATCCGGCTAAGATGAAACGCTTCATTGCCGCGGTGCGGCAGATCCCCCATTCCCTGTAGGAGCGCGTCCGTGGGCTGGGTCGTCCATGGCGACCGGCCGCCTCCTTCGCAGCTCGCGAGCAACCGCAGAACGATGAACAAGATCACCGATTTCCACGCCTGGCCCGACGCGCACGGCCGCTTTGGCAGTTACGGCGGCAGCTACGTGGCCGAGACGCTGATGGCGCCTCTGGCCGAGCTGACCGAGGCCTACCTGGCGCTGCGCGAGGACCCGGATTTTCTGGCCGAGCTGGATCGCGACCTGAAGCACTATGTCGGGCGTCCCAGCCCGATCTACCACGCCGAGCGACTGTCGCGGCACGTCGGTGGCGCGCGGATCCTGCTCAAGCGCGAGGACCTCAACCATACCGGCGCACACAAGATCAACAACACCGTCGGCCAGGCCCTGGTTGCCCGGCGCATGGGCAAGCCGCGCATCATCGCCGAGACCGGCGCCGGCCAGCACGGCGTGGCCAGTGCCACGGTGGCCGCCCGGCTGGGCCTGAAATGCGTGGTCTACATGGGCGCGGTGGACATCGAGCGGCAGAAGATCAACGTCTACCGGATGAAGCTGCTCGGCGCCGAGGTCGTGCCGGTCACGTCCGGCTCCCGGACGCTCAAGGACGCGCTCAACGAGGCGATGCGCGACTGGGTGACCAACGTGGCCGATACGTTCTACATCATCGGTACCGTGGCCGGCCCGCACCCGTACCCGCTGATGGTGCGTGATTTCAACGCGGTGGTCGGGCGCGAGGCGCGGGCGCAGATGCTCGAAGAGTACGGCCGCCTGCCGGATGTGCTGACCGCCTGCGTCGGTGGCGGCTCCAATGCGATCGGCCTGTTCCACGCGTTTCTCAACGACGCGAACGTGCGCATCGTCGGCGCCGAGGCGGCCGGCGAGGGCCTGGCCAGCGGCCAGCATGCCGCGTCGCTGGCGGCCGGACGTCCTGGCGTGCTGCACGGCAATCGCACCTACGTGCTGGCCGACGACAACGGTCAGATCACCGAGACCCACTCGGTTTCGGCGGGGCTGGACTACCCCGGGGTCGGTCCGGAGCATGCGTTCCTGAAGGATGCCGGCCGTGCCGAGTATGTCGGTGTCACCGACGACGAGGCGATGGAGGCGTTTCACCTGCTGGCCCGTACCGAGGGCATCCTGGCCGCGCTGGAGTCCAGCCATGCGGTCGCCCAGGCGATGAAGCTGGCGCGCGGGATGCCCAGCGACGGCCTGGTGCTGTGCAACCTGTCCGGTCGCGGCGACAAGGACGTGCACACCATTGCCGCCCGCGAGGGAGTGCAGGTATGAACCGCATCGACCGTCGCTTCGCCACGCTCGGGGAGGCCGGCCGCACGGCACTGATCCCGTTCGTCACCGCCGGCGATCCGGCGCCGGAGCACACCGTGGCGCTGATGCACGCGCTGGTGGACGCCGGTGCCGACCTGATCGAACTGGGCGTGCCGTTCTCCGATCCGATGGCCGACGGGCCGGTCATCCAGCACGCCAGCGAACGGGCCATCGCCAAGGGTGTCGGCCTGGGCCAGGTGCTGGACTGGGTCCGCGCGTTCCGCGAGGACGACGCGGACACGCCGGTGGTATTGATGGGCTATCTCAACCCGATCGAGATGTTCGGCTACGACCGCTTCGCGGGACAGGCCGTCGACAGTGGCGTCGATGGCGTGCTGATCGTGGACTGCCCGCTGGAGGAGTCCGCCGTGCTGCAGCCGTTGCGCGCGGCCGGTCTGCGCCAGATCCTGCTGGCCTCGCCGACCACCGCACCGGCGCGCATGGACGCGCTGTGCGAGCAGGCCGAGGGCTTCCTGTATTATGTGTCGTTCGCCGGTATCACCGGGGCCGCGGGACTGAGCACGGGGGACATCGCCGAGCGCGTGGCGACCATCCGCGAGCGCTCCCGGGCTCCGGTGGCGGTGGGTTTCGGCATCCGCGATGCGAACAGTGCCAGGGCGATCGCGGCGTTCGCCGACGCGGTGGTTATCGGCAGTGCCCTGGTCGAACGACTGGCCGGTGCGGGCGATGCGAAACAGGCAAGAGAACGGGCCCACGCGTTCCTGGCGCCGATCCGCGCGGCGCTGGATGCCTGACGACAGTCGCCGCAGGGGCGCACGGCGTCGGGGGCCTGCCCGGCGCAGTAGCGAACACGGACACCGAGGTTGAGAAGATGAACTGGCTGCAGAAAATCATGACGCCGCGTCCGCGCACGCAGAGCACCGGCAACGCCGGCAAGGGCAAGGTGCCCGAGGGTGTGTGGGAAAAGTGTGGCGGTTGCGGCACCGTGCTGTACAAGCCGGAGCTGGAGCGCAACCTTATGGTCTGCCCCAAGTGCGGCCATCATCACTACATCGCCGCGCGCGTCCGCTTGAATGCGCTGCTGGACGAAGGCTCGGTGCAGGAGCACTGGGCCAGCCTGGAACCGACCGATCCGCTGCGCTTCCGCGACTCCAAGAAGTACCGCGACCGGATCACCGCGGCGCACCGCAAGACCGGCGAGAACGACGCCTTGCTGGCGATGAGCGGCCAACTGAAGGGGCGCCCGCTGGTCGCGGTCGCGTTCGAGTTCGCCTACATGGGCGGTTCGATGGGGTCGGTGGTGGGCGAGAAGTTCGCCCGCGCCGCCGAGCTGGCCCTGGCCGAGCGCAGCGCGCTGGTGTGCTTTTCGGCCACCGGCGGGGCGCGCATGCAGGAGGCGCTGTTCTCGCTGATGCAGATGGCCAAGACCTCCGCGGCGCTGGCGCGCCTGCGCGACGCGGGCGTTCCCTACATCAGCGTGCTGACCAATCCCACCACCGGCGGTGTCTCGGCCAGCCTGGCGATGCTCGGCGACATCAACATCGGCGAGCCCAAGGCACTGATCGGCTTTGCCGGACCGAGGGTGATCGAGCAGACCGTGCGCGAAACCCTGCCGGACGGTTTCCAACGCTCCGAGTTCCTGCTCGAACACGGGGCCATCGACCTGATCGTCGACCGCCGGGAGATGCGTGACAAGCTGGCCGACCTGCTGGGGTTGCTGACCAGGGCACCTCGCGCGGCCTGAATCGCGCACCGGCGTTCCAGCACACGATGCCGCCCCCGGGCGGCATCGTCGTTTTCGCACCTGCGGCCCGAGGTTCGCACCTGCGGCGTGAGGCGGGAGTTGTCCACAGCTTGTGTGGATGCCTTCCGGACAAGCCTGTGGACAACACCGACTACGCGCTTTGCGGACAGGTACTTGGCACAGGTTGGTCAGAATCTGCGCATACCCGACAAGCTCCCGCTCGACCGGCCGAACAGTTGTCCACAGCCGCTGTGGAGGCGGCTCGGGAAAGCCTGTGGATAGGTGGTCTATGTCGCTGATTGCACAACCGCTTCACACGGCGTGTCGAACAAGTGACCAGACCGGAGCGGCGAACGTACGCAGCAACCACAGCGAACCGGCTCCCAGCCCGCTGCCGATGGCGATCGCCGCAAGCACGTCGCTCGGATAGTGCAGACCCAGGATCACCCGGGACAGCGCCACCAGCACGGCGAAGCTGATCAGCAACGGCGCCAGCACCGGGTACCAGGCCAGCGCGACCACGGTGAGGCCGACCGCCTGCAAGGTATGCCCGGAGGGAAAGCTGAACTCGTCCAGCGGCGGCACGTGGGCGATCACCCCGGCACAGGTGCGGAATGGCCTGGGCCGTCGAGTCCAGCGCTTGAGTACCCGATACAGTGCCAGCGCGGTCAGCCCGGTCAGCGCCATGTGGCCGGCTGCGAGGGCGCCGCGGGCGCCATCGAGTGCGACCAGTGCAAGCATCAGCGCGTACCAGAACATACCGTCGCCCAGTCGGCTTGTCAGGGCGAAGAGGGCACCCACCGCACGCCGCGTGCCCCACCGGTTGGCGGCGATGCATACACGCCGGTCCAGCCCCAAGCGCGGGCCTGCGGCCGGCTCAGGCGTGGGCAGCAAGGGCATCGGCTGCATGACGCTTCTCCGCGGCGAGGCCGTCCAGGAGCTGTTCGAACTCGCGTACCACGCTGTGCGGCGAGAGCCTGGCCACGCTGGCCTGCGCGGCACGTCCCATGTGCCGGATCAGGCAGGGGTTCCCCGCCAGCGTGCTGGCGGCCGCCATGAATGCCTTTTCGTTGCCCGGGCTGATGCAATAGCCGTTGAGCGCGTTGCGCACGTACTCGTGCGCCGCGCCATCGTCATAGGCCACCACCGGCACGCCGGCGGCCAGCGCTTCCAGCACCACGTTGCCGAACGTCTCGCTGAGGCTGGGAAAGACGAACAGGTCGGCGCTTGCGTAGTGGCGGGCCAGTGCCAGGTCGCGCTGCATGCCGGCGAAAATGAAGTCCGGGTGCGCCGCTGCCAGCGCGGCCCGCTCCGGACCGTCGCCCACCCAGACATAGCGCGCGCCGGGAACCTGTTGCTGGATCGCACGGAAGGTTCTGACTGCCAGCTGCAGGTTCTTCTCGGTGGCGATACGCCCCACGTAGAGCACGACCGGGCTGTCACCGGAGGCGCCCCAGCTGGCGCGCAATGCCTGGTCCCGACGCCGCGGGTGGAACAGCTCGGTATCCACCCCCCGTGACAACAGCCGCGGATTATCCACGCCCATCCGGCGAAGTTCCGTGGCGAGCGCATCGGTGGGGACCAGCGTGGCCGCGCCACGCAGGTGGAAACGCCGCAGATAGGCGCGCACCAGTGGTGCCAGCCAGCCGACACCATAGTGCACCGCGTACTGGTCGAAGCGGGTGTGGAAGCCGGTCGCCGCCGGGATCCGCAGCCGCCGCGCGGCAAGTACCGCGGAGCGTCCCAGCGGACCCTCGGTGGCAACGTAGATCGCATCCGGCCGCAGCCGTTGCCAGCGCTCGCGAAGCCGGCGCCCGGCGGGCAATCCCAGGCACAGGCCCGGGTAGCGTGGCAACGCAGCACCGGCCACTTCCAGCACGGTCATGCCCGGGTCGACAACGATCCGCCGCTGTTGGCGTGGGCAGACCAGTTCCACTGTATGCCCGCGTGCCGCCAGTCCCGAGGCCAGCGACTGCACGGTCAGCGCGACGCCGTTGACCTGGGGAGGATAGGTTTCACTGACGATGCCGATGCGCATGGCCTGGCCCTCTGCTGGGTGGGATCAGCATGGCCGGGCTGCCTTGCCCCTCGGTGGCAACCGCATGACGAGTCCGTGACGCGGCAGGCTTGCCCGGGCCAGCAGGCCGGCGTTGCGAAGCTGCCCGGGAGGTTGGCGCATCAGCCCGCTGATCCGGGTGCGCTGTGTGCTGGTGGCGCCCAGGCACACTCGGGAGCAGGTGCGTCCATCGATGTCGGCGACGGGCGCAGCGAGCTGTCGCCGCCAACCTCTCCGAGGCAGACCAGCTTGCTCGATCCCTTGCGGCCGCCACCCAGCGTGCTGATCTGCCCTGGACCCCATTGCGTTGGTGACCGGGGCGCCGATCCGGAGGCGCCTGTCCGCGTGTTCTGCGTCCGCGGGGGCAGCTTCGGCTAAAATCGACGGTTTCGCCCCCGGCAAAAGAGCACCGCATGACCGTCCGCACCCGCTTCGCCCCCAGCCCCACCGGTTTCCTGCATATCGGCGGCGCGCGCACCGCGCTGTACTGCTGGCTGGAAGCGCGCCATCGCGGTGGCCAGTTCGTGCTGCGCATCGAGGACACCGACCGCGAGCGCTCCACCGAGGCGGCGGTGCAGGCGATCCTCGACGGCATGGACTGGCTGGGGCTGGCTGCCGACGAGGCGCCGATCTACCAGACCCAGCGCCTGGATCGCTATCGCGAGGTGGCCGACGAGCTGCTGGCCGCCGGCAAGGCGTACTACGCCTACGAGAGCAAGGAGGAGATCGAGGCGATGCGCGAGGCGGCCATGGCGGCCGGGCGAGAAGCCGCGCTACAACGGCTATTACCGCGACCGCAACGAGCCATACCGCGACGATCCCAACCGGGTGATCCGCTTCAAGAACCCGCTGCAGGGCGCGGTGGTGTTCGAGGACAAGGTCAAGGGCCGCATCGAGTGGTCCAACGCCGAGCTGGACGACCTCGTGATCTTCCGCTCCGACGGCTAGCCGACCTACAACTTCGCGGTGGTGGTCGACGACATCGACATGGGCATCACCGAGGTGATCCGCGGCGACGACCACGTCAACAACACGCCGCGCCAGATCAACATCTACCAGGCGCTGGGCGCGCCGGTGCCGGAGTTCGCGCACCTGCCGATGATCCTGGGCAAGGACGGCAAGAAGCTGTCCAAGCGCACCAATGCGGTCAGCGTGATGCAGTACCGCGAGGACGGCTACCTGCCGCAGGCGCTGCTGAACTACCTGGTGCGGCTGGGCTGGTCGCACGGCGACCAGGAGATCTTCTCGCGCGAGGAGATGGTCCAGCTGTTCGACATCGCCGACGTCAACAAGGCCGCCTCGCGCTTCGATACCGAAAAGCTCGACTGGCTCAACCAGCACTACCTGAAGAGCGAGGATCCACAGGCGCTGGTCGCCGAGTTCGAGTGGCATCTGCAGCGGGCCGGCATCGACCCCAGCGGTGGCCCGGCGCCGGCCGACGTGATCGTGGCGCTGCGCGACCGCGTGCAGACCCTCAAGGAAATGGCCGAGCGTGCGCGCGATCTGGTACGGACCGATCCGCGAATGGGACGAAAAGGCGGTCGCCAAGCATCTGCAAGCAACGACAGCGCGGTGGCGGTGCTGGGCGAAGCGAAGGTACTGCTGGCCGACTGTGCATGGCGGCCGGAGCCGATCCACGAGGTGGTCGAGCAGGTCGCCGCGCGGCTGGAGCTGGGCATGGGCAAGATCGCCCAGCCGCTGCGCGTGGCCATGACCGGCACCCAGGTGTCGCCGTCGATCGATCACACCATGTTCCTGGCCGGGCGCGAGCAGGCGCTGGCGCGGATCGACGCGGCACTGGTGCGGGCGCGGGCGTGACCCCGCGCCTGCCAAGGCGGAGCTGATCGTGGAGGAACTGCTGGGGCACGCCATGCGCGGGGTCGACCCGGACGCGCCCGGTGCGTTCCTGCAGGTCATCGGCGAACCTGATGGCCATGGTGCCGTGGACGGCCCTGTTCTGGTGGAACCTGGGGTTCGTCGCGGTGGGTGCGCTGCTGGGCCACTGGCGCGGCCGGCTCGGCGAGGGCATCGGCTGGGCGGTGCTGCTGGGGCCGATCGGGTGGCTGGTGTTCCTGCGTCGCAAGCCGCCGCAGCCGCCGCCGTTGCCTCCGATGCGTCGGCACCGCAGGCCGCGGCATCCGCGTTCGCGCTGAGTCGGGCCTGCGGACGGTGTGAGGCGATACGGTCGAGGGCTCTGCGGTAACATGGGGGCTCAATATTCGGCAGGTATCGACGTGTCCGGCAGAGCGCAACTGCACCATCATCACGATACCGCTGCGAGCTACGTCGCCGCGGTGGAGCAGGCGTGTCGCGAGCGCGGGCTGCGTCTGACGCCGCTGCGCCGCGAGGTGCTGCAGCTGGTCGCCGACAGCGACCGGCCGGTGAAGGCCTACGATCTGCTCGAACAGCTGCGCGAGCAGGCACGGCAACGCCGCCCCGCCGACGGTCTATCGCGCGCTGGATTTCCTGCTCGAGAACGGCTTCATCCACAAGCTGGAGTCGATCAACGCATTCGTGTCCTGCCACCATCCGGCCGAGTCGCATCAGGTGCCGTTCCTGATCTGCGACGTGTGCGACAGCGCCCAGGAGGTGTGTGACCAGGGCGTGGCCGAGTTGATCGAGAGCCAGGCGCGCGCGTTCGGATTCCGGCCACAGGCGCAGACGCTGGAAGTGCACGGCGTCTGCAAGCGCTGCCACAAGCGCTGAGCCCGAGCGCGGGCCGCGCACGCCGTTGCGCCATGCCTGCAAGGTTTGAAGGTGCGGGGCGCGAGACATCATGTCTTCGCGCCCCGCGGTTCCGGTGTTGGCGGGGAGGATGTCTTTGCCGCACCGGAAACTGGTGAAACGCTCGTGGCACGGTCACGTTGACACAGGCCGTTGCGATGATTGCTGATCCGGCGACGCTTGCATACCCCGGTGAGCCACCTGCCGCCTGGAGCGAGATGGGTTTGCGTGCCGGTACGTTATAAAGTAACGTTCAAGTTCCGGCCAATCCCGACAGGTTCACCACCCGTGTTTCGCGGCTCACCGTCCCCCCGCCCATCCGTATCGACCACCTCGCGGTGGCAGACGGCAGATCGCCTCGGTGCGATGGCCTCGTTCGTATGCGCACTGCACTGTGCCTTGCTGCCGTTCGTGCTGGCGTTGCTGCCCACGTTGGGTCTGGAGTTCCTGGCCGACCACGCCTTCGAGCGCGGCTTCGTGCTGTTCGCCTGCCTGCTGGCCTTGCTCAGTCTGGCCTCCGGATTCCGCCGTCACCGTTATGCCGGGCCGCTGCTGTTGGCCGTTCCCGGGCTGGTGCTGTTGTTGCTGGGCGTGACCGTGGCCGAGAACTACACCGTGGCGTTGCACAGTGTGCTGGTCACCTGCGGCGGACTGCTGGTGGCCATGGCCCACTTCACCAACCTGCGCCGGGACCGGGCGCTGCAGCACATGCACGGGCCGCACTGCGCGCATTGACGGTGGCGGCTGCCTTCGGTGCTGCGAGGCTCGCGGGGCAGCACGGCAATCCGCACTCCCCACCGCAATGCGATGCCGGCGACAGGCGCTTCGGGCCGTTCGATGGGCTGCCAAGCAGCTAGCAGTCGACTACCATGCGGGCCATGAGCCATCCGCACCGCCACCCGCACCACCACGCCGCCCCCGCGTCGGGAAACGCTGACGCAGCCTCGCAGCATCCGGGCCACGCAGCGGCTCCCGATCGCAAGCGCAAGCTGTTGATCGCGCTTGCGCTGACCACGGCAATGCTGATTGCCGAGACGGTCGGGGGCCTGTGGTCCGGTTCGCTGGCGCTGCTGGCCGACGCCGGCCACATGCTGGTCGACGCACTGGCGCTGCTGCTGGCGTTCCTGGGCACCTGGCTGGCCCAGCGACCGCCGGACGCAAGGCGCAGCTACGGCTATGGCCGGCTGGAAGTGCTGGCCGGGTTCGTCAATGCCCTGATGCAACTGGTGCTGGTGGCCGCCATCGCGTACGAGGCCATCGTTCGCCTGCGCCACCCGGAGCCGATCCTGTCGGACATCATGCTGGTGGTGGCCGGTGCCGGCCTGCTGGTCAACATCGGTGTGCTGCGCATGTTGCATGGCCACGCCCATGACGACGTCAACATGGCTGGTGCGGCGCTGCACGTGATGGGCGACCTGCTCGGCTCGGTCGGGGCGGTGGCGGCCGCGCTGCTGATCCGCTGGCTGCAATGGGGCTGGGCCGACCCGGTACTGTCGCTGCTTGTGTCGGGGCTGATCCTCAACAGTGCCTGGCGCCTCTTGCGCAAGTCGGCGCACATCCTGCTCGAGGGCGTGCCCGAGGATCTGGATACCGACCAGATCAAGGCCGCACTGGACCACGCCAACGAATCGATCAACGCGGTCCACCATCTGCACGTGTGGCAACTGGCCTCCGGCGCACGCATGGCGACCCTGCACGTGGACCTGCGCGAAGGGGGCGACAGCGCCGAGGCGCTGCACGGCGTGCACACGCTCCTGCGTGAGCGGTTCGGCATACGCCATGCCACCGTCCAGATCGACCCGGCCGTCTGCCCGGATGCCCACCGCGGGCAGGGGCGCTGCCACGGCAGCGCCGGTTGATCTGTGCGCTTTGCAGTACACTGGGGCCACGGATCCACCACGCATCACGAACCATCGTAAGGAGTTTTCATGGGTAAGGGCGATCGCAAGACCCGACGCGGCAAGACCTTCCGCGGCAGCTACGGCAACCCTCGCGCGCATTCGGCGCAGCCGGCAGTGGCCGGCGGCAAGCCTACCGTCACCAAGCCGACGGCCACGCGCAAGACCGCTACAAAGAAAAAGTCCGCCTGAGTCTCGCCGCGGTCTACCGGAAGCCCCCGCCATCGTGCGGGGGTTTTTGTTTGTGCCAGCTGCTTGTGCAAGGCGGCAGGGCAAGCCGCGGCGGCCGAAAGACGCACGCTTCACCGCTGCCATGAAAGGGTGCGGTCTTTCCCATGGCGACAGGCGATCGATGACTGCCATCCTGCTTTCCACCGGCCGGGGCGACCGGCCATCCCTCCATCACGGCCGACCGGCCCCCGCTGCCCGGGAGGTCGCGTGAACGAGCGCACCGACTCCCGCCGCGCCGGGGCGCCCGGCGATTTTCCCATGCAGAATAGCGCGTTGCTGATCGTGGACATGATCAACGATCTCGACTTCGTCGGCGGCGAGAGCCTGCTCGAGCAGGCCACGCCGGTGGCCAGCGTGATTGCCCGGCTGCGCGACTGGTACCGCACCCACCGGCGGCCGGTGATCTATGCCAACGACAACTTCGGCCGCTGGCAGGCAGACTTCGACAAGGTGATCGAGCACAGCCGCCGCGTCGGTGCACTGGGGGCTCCGCTGAGCGATGGGTTGCTGCCGGGCGTGGAGGACTACCACGTGCTCAAGCCCTGTCATTCAGCGTTCTACCAGACGCCGCTCGATACCCTGTTGCAGGCATTGCAGGTCACCGCCTTGACCGTGGTCGGCATTGCCGGCGACGACTGTGTGCTGCGTACCGCGATGGATGCGCAGATGCGTGGCCATGCGTTGTGGGTGCCCGCAGACGCGATCGCATCGCAGACGGCCCTGCGCAATCAGCGCGCGCTTGCCAGCCTGGCCGAGGTGGCCGGTGCCGAGACCGGACCCACCGACGCCATGCTCGTCGACTGAAATCCATTCACGGAGAACCATCATGAGCAACCACGACCGCAAAGACAGTTCGCCGGAACGCAACGACGACCGCGAGAACGCGGCTCAGCGCGCCGAGCGCAAGCAGAAGGAAAACGCCAACCTGGATGAGTCACTGGAAGAGACCCTGCCGGCCAGCGACCCGGTCTCGCCATTCATCCCCTCCAAGCCGCCCAAGGACTAGCAAGCAAGCCGGTGCGCGCAGGGCAGGGCGTCTCGGAGCGTAACTGGGGCAGGGTGGGCGTAGGGTGGGCTTCAGCCCACCAAGGCCTGCGAAGCGCAAGGCGGAGAAGCCGGTGGGCTGAAGCCCATCCTGCAGCCCCCTGCGCATCAGGGGCGTGCGGCAATCCGGATGAACGTCAGGCCAGCGCCAGGCGCTTGCCGCCGGCCCACGATTCCCGCAGCAACTGGCCGCCGATCCAGTAGCACAGCTCGGCCGGCTGGCGGGCGTTCCATACCGCCAGGTCCGCGCGCTGGCCGGCAGCCAGCGTGCCGCGGTCGTTCAGGCCCAGCGCCCGTGCGGCGTTCACCGTGACGCCGCGCAGCGCCTCTTCCGGGGTCAGGCGGAACAAGCGTGCAGGCCATGTTGGCGGCCAGGCGCAGCGAGAGCAGCGGAGAGGTGCCCGGGTTGCAGTCGGTGGCGATCGCCATCGGCACGCCGGCGTCGCGCAGGGCGGCGGTTGGCGGCTGCCGGGTTTCGCGCAAGGCGTAGAACGCGCCGGGCAACAGCACCGCGACCGTACCGGCATCGGCCATGGCGGCGATGCCCGCCTCGCTGAGGTGTTCCAGGTGGTCGGCGGAAAGCCCGTGGTAGCACGCTACCAGCGCGGCTCCGTCCTGGTCGGACAGTTGCTCGGCATGCAGCTTCACCGGCAGCCCGAGCGACCGGGCGCGTTCGAACACGCGGCGGGTCTCCTCGCGGGTGAAACCGATGTTTTCGCAGAAGGCGTCGACCGCGTCGACCAGCCCTTCGCCGGCCAGCACGGGCAATATCCGTTCGCACACCAGGGCCACGTAATCTTCGCGCCGCTCGGCGTATTCGGCAGGCAGGGCGTGCAGGCCCAGGAAACTGGTCCGCACATCGATGCCCAGCGATCGACCCAGCTGCCGCGCTACCTGAAGCATGCGCCGTTCGGTCGGAAGGTCCAGGCCATAGCCGGACTTGATCTCCAGCGTGGTCACTCCGTCGGCCAACAGGGCGCGCGCTCTGGGCAGGCTTTGCCGCAGCAGTTCCTCCGGCGTGGCGGCGCGGGTCGCCCGGACGCTCGAGGCGATACCGCCGCCGGCCTGGGCGATCTCCTCGTAACTGGCGCCGTTCAGGCGCAGGTCGAACTCGTGCGCACGGTCGCCGCCGAACACCAGGTGGGTGTGGCAATCGATCAGCCCGGGCGTGACCAGGGCACCGCCAAGCGAACGCACGGTGCGGGCCAGGGGGGCGGGGTCGGCGGGCAGGTCGGCCATGCTGCCGACCCAGGCGATGCGGTCGCCCTCGATCGCCAGCGCGCCGTTTTCCGCCAGGCCGTAAGGCCGCTCGCCGACGAAGCTTGCCACGGTCGCATCGGTCAGCAGGACCGTCCAGTTCGCCCGATTCATGGCTGGCCGGGACCGGGCGTGGCGTCGGGCTTGTCCTGCTTGTCCTGCTTCTCCCGCGCGTCCTCGCTCGGCGCGGCCTGTTCGTCGAAGGCGCTGGTCCGCCCCACGTGCAGCAGCGCTTCGGCTTCCAGGCGTTCCTTCTCGGTGGCATGGGCCTGGGCCGTCTGCTGGCGTTCGAAGTCCTGCACCATGCGTTCGGCGAAGTCCTTGTATACCGGGGTGGGGCAGAACAGCGAGGCGGCGGCGCGGGCCAGCAGGCAGGCGGCCATCACCGGGATGATCATGTCCTGGTTGGCGGTCAGTTCCATGGCGATCACCGCCGAGGTCAGCGGCGCGCCGGTGACGCCGGACAGGTAGGCGCTCATGCCCAGCAGCACCACCGCAGCGACCGGGGCGCCGGGCAGGAAATACGCGATGTTCTGGCCCAGGCCGGCGCCCACGGCCAGCGCCGGAGAGAAGATGCCGCCGGGAATGCCGGCCCAGTACGAGACCACGTTGGCGAACAGCTTGGCGATGCCGAAGGTGGCGCCGGGCGCGTTGCCCGCTTCCTGCACGATGGCGCGGGCCTGCTCGTAACCGGTGCCGTAGACGCTGTTGTGCGAGAACACGCCCAGCAGCGCCAGCGCCAGCCCGCAGCCGACCGCGAACAGCACCGGCGCGCGGGCGCGCAGGCGGCCGATCAGCGCCAGCGGCCCGCTTCGGCTGAGCAGGATCAGGCGCGCGAACAGGCCACCGAGCAGTCCGCAGATCACGCCGGTCAGCAGCACGGCCAGCCAGGCATGGCCCAGCGGCAGGCTGGCCTGCACTTCGCCGAAGTAGGAATAGTTGCCCATCACGCCCAGCGAGACGACACCGCCGATGATCACCGAGGTCAGCAACAGGCCGCTGAAGCGGTGTTCGAAGGTGCCCGCCAGTTCCTCGATGGCGAACACCACGCCGGCCAGCGGCGTATTGAACGCCGCCGCGATGCCGGCCGCGCCGCCGGCCAGGATGAAGCGCGAGGCCGCCTTGGGGTCCTTGAAGCCGAAGCGCCGGCCGATCGAGTAGAACAGGCCCGCGCCCACATGCACGGTGGGCCCTTCGCGGCCGATCGAGGCGCCCACCGCCAGCGCCACCAGGGTCAGCATCATCTTGCCGGCGGCGATCGGCAGCGCCAGCATGCGCGCGCGAAAGCCTTCGTCTTCGATATGCAGGGCGCCGATCACCTGCGGGATACCGCTGCCGCGGGTGGCGCGCAGGCGGCCCTCGGTCATCCAGGCGAGCAGGCCGAAGACCAGCGGCGTAACGACCAGCGGGACCCAGATACCGTAGCCGAGCAGCCGCAGGAACAGCGTCGTGCGACCATTCACTGGCCCGCGCGAACAGGATCGCGCCCAGTGCCACCAGGATCGCACCCGACCACAGCACCAGCCGTCGTCGCCAGTGATGCGGGGCGAAGAACTCGTGGCCGAGTAGGGCCTGCAGGCGTGGGTTGGAGGATTTGGGGGCGGGCTTGGGCGAATCGGAGTCAGGCATCCCTCCATTATCGCAGAGCTCGTCGTCGCGTGGGTCGCTCATCCGCGGGGGGTCCAGCGGGTTTCGTACAGATCGAAGCGGCGGTCCTTCAGGTTTTGTACCGAGCCGGCGTTGCGCGCCCGGGCCAGCGTCTCCAGTCGCAGGTCGGCAAACAGCACCGTTTCGATGTTCGGGGTGGAGTCGGTAGCCACGCCGTCGCGGGCGAAGCCGAAGTCACTGGGCGTCAGGATGCAGCTCTGGCCATACTGGATGTCGAAGTTGTTGACCCCGGGCAGGTTGCCCACGTTGCCCGAGAGCACCACGTAACACTGGTTCTCGATCGCCCGTGCCTGCGAGCAGTAGCGCACCCGCAGGTAACCTTCGCGCACGTCGGTACAGAAAGGCACGAACAGGATCAGGGCGCCCTGGTCGACCAGGTGGCGTGCCACTTCCGGGAATTCCGAGTCGTAGCAGATCATCACCCCGATCGGGCCGCAGTCGGTCTGGATGGTTGCGGCGCTGTCGCCGCCGATGATGTTCCACACGTTGCGTTCGCTCGGCGTGGGATGAAGCTTCTCGCGCTCGTGGATCGATCCGTCGCGAAGGCACACGTAGCAGACGTTGTGGATGTCTCCGTTGGCCTGCTCGGTGGGGTGGGTGCCGGCGATGATGTTGATGTTGTAGCTCACCGCAAGACGGCTGAAGAGTTCCTTCACCTGCGGCGTGTACTGGCTCAACTTGCGGATCGACTCCACCGGGGACAGCTCGGTGTTCTCGATCGACAGCAGCTGCAGCGTGATCAGCTCCGGGAAAGTGACGAAATCGGCGCCGTAGTCGGCCGCGATGTCGGTGAAATACTCGACCTGGGTAATGAACTCGTCGAACGACCCGATCCGGCGCTGGAAATACTGCACGGTGGCCACGCGAACCGAGTCGGGCAAGCGCTGCGGCGTGGCGATCGAGGGGATGTCCGGATGGTCCATCAGGCGCGGATTGCGCCAGACCAGATGCACGGCGTAGCCCAGCGACTCGTGGTCCGACGGCACGTACGCCGGCAGCAGTCCGATCGGTTCGAAATCGTTGGCCAGCTGGAAGCTCAGGGTGGGATCGCGACGTTTGCCATCCTGGACCGCCTTCACGTAGCCCTCGGGGTCACCGTAGCGCTGGATGTTCTTCGCCAGCCCGGGAATGCGTCCACCGAATACAATGCCACGCAGTTTCAGGTCGGTGCACAGCCGCTTGCGCGCGTGGTAAAGCCGCTGGCCGATGCGCATGCCGCGGTAATCCGGGTGCACCACCACTTCCATCCCGTACAGCCAGTCGCCATCGGGCTTGTGGCGCGAGGCCATGCCGCCGCCGGTGATCTGCATCCAGGTGTGCGGCGCCAGCGCGGTGGCTTCGTCGGTGCGGAAGGTGGCGCAATAACCGACGATCTGGCCCTCGTATTCGGCGACGAACTGTCCCTCCGAAAAGTGCGTCTGCTGCGAGCGAAGCATTTCCGCCGAATGGCCCCACTGGGCGGTGTAGACCCGCGCGGTGAGTGCGACCAGGGCCGGTACGTCGGCCGGCAGCGCCTGGCGGACCAGCAGGCGCGGGGTGTTCTCGTCGGTTTTTTTCTGCATCCGGCCATTATCGCGCAGGCTGGTCGCGGTCGCGCGTGAAAGGCCTGCGACTGTGCCGGACTCCGCGCGGCCCCGGCTACAATCGCCGCTCCTACGAAGGAGTCGCCATGATCGACGTCGCAGCAGGCGGTTACCGCGCCGAACATCTCTGGCAGCCGGGCGGCTGGCGTACCGGCGCCTGCGTCGGGGTGGATCCCGCGGGCATGATCGTGCACGCGTCCGAGCCGGCAGGAAGCCTGGGGCGGTGGGTGCTGCCGGGCATGCCCAACCTGCATTCGCACGCGTTCCAGCGAGCCATGGCCGGCCTGGCCGAGAGGCGCGGGCGCACCGACGACAGCTTCTGGAGCTGGCGCGAAACCATGTACGCGTTCGCCGCGGCGGTGGGACCGGAGGAGCTCAAGGCGATCGCCGCGCAGCTGTACGTGGAAATGCTCAAGGCCGGCTACACCCACGTGTGCGAGTTCCACTATCTGCATCAGCGGCCGGACGGCTCGCCCTATGCGCCCGACGAAGCGATGTCGCTGGCACTGGTCGAGGCGGCGCAGGAGGCGGGCATCGGCATGACCCTGCTGCCGGTGCTGTACATGAGCGGCGGCTTCGATGGCCGCGCGCTGTCCAGCCGCCAACGCCGCTTCGGGCATACGGTGGATGGCTATCTGCGCCTGCTCGAGCGCCTGCGCACATGCCAGGCGGCATCGTTGCGGGTGGGCGTGGCGCTGCATTCGCTGCGTGCGGTCCCGGAGTCGGCGCTGCAGGCGGTACTTTCGGCTGTCGAGGCGATGGATGCCGGCGATCGCGCGAACGACGGGCAGGCGCTGCCCATGCCGATCCATATCCACATCGCCGAACAGCTGGGCGAAGTGCAGGACTGCCTGGCGCTGCGCGGTGCGCGCCCGGTCGAGTGGCTGCTCGACCATGCCCCGGTGGACGCACGCTGGTGCCTGGTGCATGCCACCCACCTGACCGAGACCGAACTCGGCCGGTTGGCGCGCAGCGGCGCGGTGGCCGGGCTGTGTCCGACCACCGAGGCCAACCTGGGCGATGGGCTGTTTCCGCTCGGCGCGTACCTGGACGCCCACGGCGCCCTGGGCATCGGCTCGGACTCGCATATCTCGGTCTCGCCGGTGGAGGAACTGCGCTGGCTGGAATACGGTCAGCGGCTGGTGACCCACCACCGCAATATTGCCGCGCGCGAGCAGGGTGCCAGCGTCGGTGCCACCTTGTGGGATGCGGCATTGCGCGGCGGTGCGCAGGCGGCCGGCGCGCCGCTGGGCCGGCTTGATCCTGGCGCTCGGGCGGACCTGATCGTGCTGGACGAGCGCGCGCCGCAACTGGCCGCTCGCGACGAGCTGTCGGTGCTGGACAGCTTCCTGTTTGCCGGCAACGCGCCGCTGGTGCGCGATGTGATGTGCGGCGGCCGCTGGGTGGTGCGCGACTTCCATCACCCTGACGAGGAGGCGATCGCGGCGCGCTATGCCCGCGCCGTCGGCCGCATCACCGTCGCCCGTTGAGCCACGTCCGGTCGACCCGGCAGCTGGCTACAGATCCAGCGGCTGCAGGACGCTGGCCGGAGCGGCGCGTTCCCACATCTGGTCGAAATGCTGCTGCAAGGGCGCGGCGGTGGCGCGATCGTCCAGTGCGGCTCGGCCCTGGGCCACGCCGGCGTCCGGCTGGAACAGATAACCGCCGTCGTCGTTGATCAGACAGGACGCGTTCGAGGCCAGGTCGACTTCGTCCACCGGACAGCGCACGCGCACCACGCTGGACAGGCGCTGCATCAGCAGGATCAGCCGGTGACCGTCGCGCAGCGCCTGCTCCGGCTGAAACAGGAGCACGCGGATCTCGGCGCCGCGTCCGCTGGTGGCGATTCGGCGAAGCTCGGCCATTTCGGCGTGGCTGGAAAGCAGGTGGCTTTCCAGGCGCGGCAGGCACAGCGAGAGTCGCCGACGGGCGCGCTGCAGCAACTGCAGGCGGGCTGCGTCCAGTTGATCGGGGCTGCCCGCGGGCAGGGCGTGCCGCGTGGGCGCAGGTGGCGATGCAGGTGGTTGTCGCGGTGGCAGCGCCAGACGCATGGCCTGGTGTGGCAGACCGGCGGCTTCGAAGGCGGCCCCCTCGGCGGCAAAGCCATCGCGGGCATAGAACCCGGTGGTGCTGGCCAGTGCGGCCAGTCGCAGCTCCGCCCAGCCCATGCCCCGAGCCTGTTCGATCAGCGCCTGCAGCAGGGCCCGACCCACGCCCTTGCCGCGCCATTCGGGCAGCACCGCCAGTTGCCCCAGGGTGTGCCCGGCGCTGAGTCGCCCGCAACCGATCGCGCGGCCGGCCTGGTCCCGCGCCAGGATGTAGCGGGCGTTCGTGTCCGCATCACCCGCCGCGGGCGGGATCGACTGCGTTACACCCGGTTCGGAGGCGAACACCGTTTGCAGCATCTCGTCCAGCGCCCGCCGATCCCGTTCGTCGGACAGGTGGGCCGGTGCCAGCTGGAAGTCCTGCAGGTTCACCTGCGCCGGGGCTTGTGCACGACCAGGTGGCCGTCGTTGACCAGCGCCAGCAGCAGCTCGGCGTCCAGGGCGGACAGCGGTCCGTCCACGCCCAGGGAGGGGGCCTCGCACAAGCGACGCGCCAACTCGGGTGTGCAGGCATGGGCCTGGCCGTTGGCAAACAGGGTCGTGCCACCGCGGGCCCGGCTCCACGCCAACCGCGACCACGGGTGTCGCAGCAGTTGCGCTCCGGCATCCAGTTGCTTGAGCAGGGCCGCCTCGGTCATGGCCTTGTCCCGCGGTGCGGGGTTCTGGGCCACCCGGTAGCGGGTGATGAACCGGCCGAACCAGTCGCGCAAGGTGTCGTCGTCCAGGGTGGCGGCAAAGGGCAGGGACGTGCGCAGGCGCTGCAGCGCTGCCTTGTCGATCTCGCCGGTTGCGCGGGCCGGGGTCAGGTCCGGATCGCTGTAGCGCAGTTCGTCGGGCAGGCGTTCGGCCAGGTAGTCGGCCAGGTCGCCGGTCAGCTCGGCGCGCGACGGCGCCCGCATGCCGACCGAGAGCGTCAGGCAAGGGCCACCGAAGGCGACCCCGTCATGCGGCACGCCCGGGGGCAGGTACAGCATGTCGCCCGGTTCCAGCAGCCATTCGTGGGTCGGTTCGAACTGCGCCAGCTGCTTGAGTTCGACGTCGGTGCGCACATCCATCGGCGCATCCGGGTCGGTGCTGATCGCCCAGTGCCGCTGGCCCAGGCCCTGCAGCAGGAACACATCGTACTGGTCCACGTGCGGGCCGACGCCACCGCCGGGTTCGGCGTAGGAGACCATCACGTCGTCCACGCGCCAGCTGGGCAGGAAACGGAAATGCTGCAGCAGTTGCGCCACATCGGCGTCCCACTTGTCCACGTCCTGCACCAGCAGCGTCCAGTCGGTGGGCGGGGTCTTGCCGAACTCCGCTTCGTCCAGCGGACCGGTGGTCACCTTCCAGCGGTCACGTCGGGTGTCGTGCACGATCAGGCGCGACAACGCACCGGCTCGCAGGCCAGGCCGGCCAGGTCCTCCGGTTGCAGCGGCAACCGAAAATCGGGAAAGGCGGCGCGGATCAGCAGCGGATGCTTCTGCCAGTAGTCGCGCAGGAAGCGGGCCGGTGGCATGCCCAGCGGCTGCCTGGCCGAGCCGCGTACTTCAATGGGGAGGAGGGGCTTGGTGGTCATGCGCGCATTGTAGCGGTGCATCGGCGCATGCGGCTTGCCACGCGGCCGTTCAGGCGGTCGCTTGCGGCCGGGCACCGGCCTGCTGTGGGGACGCGGCGGTGGCGATCGCGTTCTGCAACTGGCGCGGCGTGAACGGCTTGGCCAGTACCACCACTTCCTCGGGAGCGTCGGCGACCGCGTCCGTATCGGCGTAGCCGGTAATGACGATCGCACGCAGGTCCGGCCGTTTGGCGCGCAACTGGCGGATCATCTCGATGCCTGACACCAGCGGCATCGCGTAGTCGGTGATCACCAGATCGATACCCTCCAGCGCCTGGTCGGAGACCGCGATGACCTGGGCGCCGTCCGACGCACTGGTGACCTGGTGGCCCAGGTCCTCGAGCAGGGCGGCGGTAGTCACTCGCACGCCATCGTGATCGTCCACCAGAAGGATGTGCCTGGACCGGTCCTGTGCCGCCAGGCGTGCCTCCTCGAAGGCTTGCCCGGGGTCCGGCTCGTCGGCGACCTGCGGTGCCCTGGGAAGCCATATCTCGACCGAGGTGCCGCGCCCCGGCTCGCTGTCGATGCGCAACGCCCCACCGGACTGCTGGGCAAAGCCATACACCATGCTCAGGCCAAGCCCGGTCCCCTTGCCCACCGCCTTGGTGGTGAAGAACGGTTCGGTGACCCGATCGAGCATGTGCGCGGGAATGCCGCAGCCGTCGTCGGCCACGATCAATGCCACGTAGTCGCCGGCGGCCAGGCCCAGCTCGTCATCGCCGCAGGTGCTGACGTTGCGCGAGGTGACCCGGATCCGCCCGCCGTCGGGCAGGGCATCGCGCGCGTTGATCGCCAGGTTCATCAGCGCCAGTTCCAGTTGCGCCTCGTCGGCATAGGGGGGCCATGCGTCGGCATCCAGCTCCCACTCCAGCGTCACCAGGCCACCCAGCGTATGCGAGAGCAACTGGGTCACCGCCGCCGACAGCGACGCCATTTCCACCCGCGCCGGTTCCAGCTTCTGCTTGCGCGCGAAGGCAAGCAGGCGCGACACCAGCTCCGACCCCTGTTCGGCTGCGCGCCGGGTCATCTCCAGGATGTCGCGGTGCTCCCGGGCCAGCGCCGCGCGGCGGTCGAGCAGGCCCAGGCCTCCGAGTACCGCGGCCAGCAGGTTGTTGAAGTCGTGTGCGATGCCTCCGGTGAGCTGGCCGATGGCGTCCATCTTGCGCGCATGCAGCAACTGGAACTCCAGCTCCTTGCGGTCGGTGACGTCGAGCAGGGTACCGGCGTACTCCAGCGGCTGCCCGTCGGCACGCCGCAGCAGCACCGCCTGGTCGAGGAAGTGCTTGTAGTCGCCATCGGCGCATTGCCAGCGATACTCGATGGCGAACGGCCGCCCGTGCCGTCGTGCTTCCGCGATCGCCTGCGCACGTTCGCGGTCCTCCGGGTGCACGCGGTCCAGCCACAGCGAAGGGGTCTGCTGCAGTTGCTCGAAGGCGAAGCCGGTCAACGCCTCGAAGTTGCCGCTGACGAATTTCGGTACCCTCGGCGCGCTGCCGTGTTCTTCCAGGTACAGGATGATCGGCAGCGACGAAATGATGGCGGCCTGGCGCTGTTCGGCCAGACGCAGCTCCTGCTCCGCGCGCAGTCGCTCGGCGTTGGCACGCAGGTTGGCGTCCAGCAGTTGCTGCTCCTGCCTGGCCTTGCGCTGGATTTCACGGGTCTTCAGGAACAGGTCCACGAACACCGCCACCTTCGAGCGCAGCACCACCGGCTCCACCGGCTTGAACACGTAGTCGACCGCGCCCATGGTGTAGCCGCGCATCAGATGCGACGGCTCCTTGTTCACCGCCGAGAGGAAGATGATCGGGATCGACTTGGTCTGCTCGCGCTGGCGAATAAGCTGAGCGGTCTCGTAGCCGTCCATGTCGGGCATGTAGACGTCCAGCAGGATCACCGCGAACTCGCCGCGAAGCAGGTGCCGCAGCGCTTCATGCCCGGACCTGGCCGGCACCACCTCGGCGAGGTCTTCGAGCACGTTGGTCATCGCCAGCAGGTTGCGCTCGTCGTCGTCGATCACCAGGATGCGCGCGCGGTCGACCGGCATGGCGACGCCGGCCGGTGCGTTGGCATGCGCGCCAGTGACGGCCGCGGCTGGAAGGACGGTTGTCCCGGTGGGCATGTCTATTCCTCGGTCGTGCTGACCGGCCTGGTGCGTGAGCGCGCCACCCAGACCCGCAACAATGCCAGCAGCAATTCGATATCGACCGGCTTGGCGATGTAGTCCGATGCGCCCGCGTCCAGGCATTTCTGTCGATCGCCCTTCATCGCCTTGGCCGTCACTGCGATCAGCGGCAGCTGCTCATGGCGGGGGAGGGAGCGGATCCGCTGCATGGTCTCATAGCCGTCCATTTCGGGCATCATGATATCGATCAGCGCAACGTCGATGTCGGGTGTCTGCTCGACGATGCGGATGCCTTCGTGGCCACCTTCGGCATGCAGCACCTCGACATCGTAGCTTTCCAGCACGCTGGTCAGCGAGTAGATGTTGCGGATGTCGTCGTCGACGATGAGGATGCGCGCCCCGGTCAGTCCGGCCATGCCCGGCAGCCGCGGATTGCTGGCGGCATGCTCGGCCCCCTCCGTGGGGAGCGGGCGGGGCTGGGTCCGGATGTGTTCGGCCAGGTGCGAGAACACTTCCAGAAGAGCCTCCCTCGGAGCCGGCTTTTCAGTGGTGCCGAAGGCGCCCAGCGACAAGGCCTGGGCCAGCCGGTCGGCGCCCGATATCACGTGCACCGGGATCGCGCGGGTGCCCGGATCGTGCTTGAGCAGGTCCAGCAGAACCATGCCGTCGATGTCCGACAGGCCCAGGTCCAGGGTAATCAGGTGGGGCTGGATCTTGCGCGCCAGGGTCACGGTGCCTGCGCCGACCGTGGCGACCACGCCCTTGAGCTTCGCCTGGTGCGCAATCTCAAGCAGCACCGAGGCGAAGGCCGGGTCGTCCTCGACGATCAGCACGAATGGTTCATCGCCAAGGTTGTCGCGGTCGTCGTTCACTTCCATCTGGGGCAGCGCCAAGGGGACCAGCGCGCCGCTGTTCTGGTAGTACGCATCGCTCACCGATGAGCGGGTGCCGTCGGTGAGCGCGGCCTCCAGCGGCAGGAACAGGGTGAAGGTGGAGCCCTGACCCGGCGTGGAGCGCACCTGCAGTTCGCCCCCGAGGAGGCGTGCGATCTCGCGGCTGATGGACAGGCCCAGGCCGGTGCCGCCGTACTTGCGGCTGGTGGTGCCGTCGGCCTGCTGGAACGCTTCGAAGATCAGCTTCTGCTTGTCGCGGGGGATGCCGATACCGGTATCGGTGACGGCAAAGCGCATGGCCATCTCCGCATCGCGCAGCGCCGGCTGGTTGGCGCTCCAGCCAGCGGTGACCGGGCCTGCCGCCAGGGTCACGCTGCCATGGGCGGTGAACTTGAAGGCGTTCGACAGCAGGTTCAGCACCACCTGCTGCAGGCGCTTCTCGTCGGTGCGTATGGCGGCGGGCAGAGCGCGGGTCGAAATCGACCCGGAACTCCAGGCCCTTGTCCGCGGCCAGCTGGCGGAACGTGCGCTCCATGTTCTGCTTCAGGCTGTGCAGCGGCATGTCGCCGATCTCGATCGAGACCGTGCCGGATTCGATCTTGGACAGGTCCAGGATGTCGTTGATCAGATTGAGCAGGTCCGAGCCGGCCGAGTGGATGGTGCGGGCAAACTCGGTCTGCTTCTCGTTGAGGTTGCCTTGCGGGTTGTCTGCCAGCAGCCGCGACAGGATCAGCAGCGAGTTCAGCGGCGTGCGCAGCTCGTGGCTCATGTTGGCCAGGAACTCGGACTTGTACTTGGAGGTGAGCGCCAGCTGCTCGGCCTTTTCCTCCACCGCCCGGCGCGCCATCTCGATTTCCAGGTTCTTCGCCTCGACCTGCTTCTTTTCGTTCTCCAGCAGCTGCGCCTTCTCCTGCAGCTCCTCGTTGGTGGTGTGGAGCTCTTCCTGCTTGGTGGTCAGCTCGGTCTGGCGCGCCTGCAGCTCCTGGGTCAGCAGCTGGGACTGCTTGAGCAGGCCTTCGGTACGCATGGTCGCGGCGATCGTGTTGAGCACGATGCCCACCGACTCCATCAGCTGGTCGAGGAAGCTCTGGTGGGTTTCGTCGAAGCGGTTGAAGGAAGCCAGCTCGATCACGGCCTTCACGTCGTCCTCGAACAGTGCCGGAAGAATCGCGACGGTAGCGGGTGAGGCATGACCCAGGCCTGACCCGATACGGATGAAATCGCTTGGCAGGTCGGTCAACAGCATCGGTCGCTTGTCGGCCGCGCACTGGCCTACCAGGCCTTCGCGCAGGCGGAATACCGGGGTCAGCTTTTCCACGCTCTCGGCCCCGTAGCTGGCCACCAGATCCAGCACGGTTTCGTTGTGTTCGCGGCGCGCCACGTAGAACACGCCGTAGCGCGCGTTCACCAGCGGCGCCAGTTCGGACATGATCAGGTTGGACACCGTGGCCAGGTCGCGCTCGCCCTGCAGCATGCGCGAGAAGCGGGCCAGGTTGGTCTTGAGCCAGTCCTGCTCCGCGTTCTTCAAGGTCTGTTCCTTGAGGTTGCGGATCATCTCGTTGATGTTGTCTTTCAGCGAGGCCATTTCGCCCGAAGCGGCCACCGCGATCGAGCGCGACAGGTCGCCCTTGGTCACCGCGGTGGCCACGTCGGCGATCGAGCGCACCTGGTTGGTCAGGTTGGCGGCCAGCTGGTTCACGTTGTCGGTCAGGTCGCGCCACAGGCCGGCGGCGCCGGGCACGCGCGCCTGGCCGCCGAGCTTGCCCTCGATCCCCACCTCGCGCGCCATGTTGGTGACCTGGTCGGCGAAGGTGGCCAGCGTCTCGATCATGCCGTTGATGGTGTCGGCCAGCGCGGCGATCTCGCCCTTGGCGTCCAGCGTCAGCTTGCGCTTGAGGTTGCCCTGGGCCACCGCGGTCACCACGTCGGCGATGCCGCGCACCTGGTTGGTCAGGTTGGTGGCCATCAGGTTGACGTTGTCGGTCAGGTCCTTCCAGGTGCCGCCCACGCCGGGCACCTGCGCCTGGCCGCCCAGCTTGCCTTCGGTGCCCACCTCGCGCGCCACGCGGGTCACCTCGGAGGCGAACGAGTTGAGCTGATCGACCATCACGTTGATGGTGTCCTTCAGCGCCAGGATCTCGCCCTTGACGTCCACCGTGATCTTCTTGGACAGGTCGCCGCGCGCCACCGCGGTGGTCACGTCGGCGATGTTGCGCACCTGGCCGGTGAGGTTGTCGGCCATCAGGTTGACGTTGTCGGTCAGGTCCTTCCAGGTGCCGGCCACGCCGCGCACCTGCGCCTGGCCGCCCAGGCGGCCCTCGGTGCCCACCTCGCGCGCCACGCGGGTCACCTCGGAGGCGAACGAGTTGAGCTGGTCCACCATCGTGTTGATGGTGTTCTTCAGCTCCAGGATCTCGCCCTTGACGTCCACCGTGATCTTCTTGGACAGGTCGCCCCGCGCCACCGCGGTGGTGACCTCGGCGATGTTGCGCACCTGGCCGGTGAGGTTGGCCGCCATCGCGTTGACGTTGTCGGTGAGGTCCTTCCAGGTGCCGCCGACGCCTTCGACCTGCGCCTGGCCGCCGAGCTTGCCCTCGGTGCCCACTTCGCGCGCCACGCGGGTCACCTCGGAGGCGAACGAGTTGAGCTGGTCCACCATCACGTTGATGGTGTCCTTCAGCTCCAGGATTTCGCCCTTGACCTCCACCGTGATCTTCTTGGACAGGTCGCCGCGCGCCACCGCGGTGGTCACCTCGGCGATGTTGCGCACCTGGCCGGTCAGGTTGCCGGCCATCAGGTTGACGTTGTCGGTCAGGTCCTTCCAGGTGCCGCCGACGCCTTCCACCTGCGCCTGGCCGCCGAGCTTGCCTTCGGTGCCCACCTCGCGCGCCACGCGCGTCACTTCGGAGGCGAACGAGTTGAGCTGGTCGACCATCACGTTGATGGTGTCCTTCAGCTCCAGGATCTCGCCCTTGACGTCCACCGTGATCTTCTTGGACAGGTCGCCGCGTGCCACCGCGGTGGTCACCTCGGCGATGTTGCGCACCTGGCCGGTGAGGTTGGCCGCCATCAGGTTGACGTTGTCGGTGAGGTCGTCCCAGGTGCCGGCCACGCCGGGCACCTGGGCCTGGCCGCCGAGCTTGCCCTCGGTGCCCACCTCGCGCGCCACGCGGGTCACCTCGGAGGCGAAGCCGTTGAGCTGGTCGACCATCACGTTGATGGTGTTCTTCAGCTCCAGGATCTCGCCCTTGACGTCCACGGTGATCTTCTTGGACAGGTCGCCGGAGGCCACCGCGGTGGTCACCTCGGCGATGTTGCGCACCTGGCCGGTGAGGTTGTCGGCCATCAGGTTGACGTTGTCGGTGAGGTCCTTCCAGGTGCCGGCCACGCCGGGCACCTGCGCCTGGCCGCCGAGCTTGCCCTCGGTGCCCACTTCGCGGGCCACGCGGGTCACTTCGGAGGCGAACGAGTTGAGCTGGTCCACCATGGTGTTGATGGTGTTCTTCAGCTCGAAGATCTCGCCCTTGACGTCCACCGTGATCTTCTTGGACAGATCGCCGGAGGCCACCGCGGTGGTCACCTCGGCGATGTTGCGCACCTGGCCGGTGAGGTTGTCGGCCATCAGGTTGACGTTGTCGGTGAGGTCCTTCCAGGTGCCGGCCACGCCTTCCACCCGCGCCTGGCCGCCCAGGTTGCCTTCGGTGCCCACCTCGCGCGCCACGCGGGTCACTTCGGAGGCGAACGAGTTGAGCTGGTCCACCATGGTGTTGATGGTGTTCTTCAGCTCCAGGATCTCGCCCTTGACCTCCACCGTGATCTTCTTGGACAGGTCGCCGGAGGCCACCGCGGTGGTCACCTCGGCGATGTTGCGCACCTGGCCGGTGAGGTTGGTGGCCATGGCGTTGACGTTGTCGGTGAGGTCCTTCCAGGTGCCGGCCACGCCCTTGACCGTGGCCTGGCCGCCGAGCTTGCCCTCGGTGCCCACCTCGCGGGCCACGCGCGTGACTTCCGAGGCAAACGATGCCAGCTGCTCGACCATGGTGTTGACCACCTTGCCGATGCGCAGGAACTCGCCGCGCAGCGGCCGTCCGTCGATCTCCACCGTCATCGACTGCGACAGGTCGCCCTTGGCCACCGCGCCGATCACGCGGGCTACTTCGGCAGTGGGCTGGACCATGTCCTCGATCAGTTCGTTGACCGACTGAACCGCGCGTTCCCAGCCGCCGGTGGCGCCGGGCACGTGGCCGCGCTGGGTGATCTTGCCTTCCTTGCCCACCACCACCGAGAGTCGTTCGAGCTCCTCGGTCATGTGCTGGTTGAGCCCGACCACCTCGTTGAACAGTTGTGCGATTTCGCGATCGGGGCCGGACAGCTCCTCAGGCAGGCGCACAGTGAAGTCGCCGCGACGCAGGTGGCGAAGTGCCGAAAGGAGCTGGTGGCGCTCCAGGGATTCCGCGCGGATTTCTGCGTTCACTTCAAACGACTCCTGGTAACGGCGGCACCTCGGTGCCGGTAGGTAATCGGCCCCCGGTCAGGCCTGGATACCCTTGCAAGTGGGTCCCCGGGGCTGGCGCACGCATCGACCCCGGTGATCGACCACCGGTTCGGTGCGGCAGGATTCCCTTCGATAGCGCAACAGGCGGCCGGCGGGCCACGGCAACACGGGCGCGACACGGCCAGGCGTCCTGGTGCCCCGCGACGAGGCAAATTCCTTCATCCCCCAATGCGTCTTTTTGCCTTGTCGATACGTGTAGGTTATGTGAAGGAAACCGTCCGTCGCGGCCGGCCGTATGCCCCGCTGAGCGATCATACCCGTGCACCGCCGGATCGGCTTGGCTTTGGCAAGCGGGAGCTACTACCATGCGCGGATCATTTCAATTGGCCGTCCGCTTCGACCGGGCGGTATTCACGAGGAGGGGCGAGCCCGTCTTTACCTGGGCGCTGTACCGATGCCAACGGAGAAGGAGGTCACCAGCTTTCTGCGGTCCACGTTCCGGTCGATCTGGTCGATGGAGCTGCTGTTTCTGTTGCTGGGTGACTCGTCACGTTGCTGGAGCGGCCCGGAAATGGTTTCCGCACTGCGCGCCAGCGAGTTGGTGGTAAGCCAGGCAGTGGACACACTCAACGCCGCCGGACTGGTGGTTCCGGAGCAGGACGATTGCGTTCGTTACGGTCCTGCCTCGGATGAACTGCATGAACTGGTCGTCGCATCGCGCGCGCTGTACCTGAAATCGCCCGACGCGGTGCGTCGCTTGATCATTCGATCGCAATCGGACAGCCTCATCGCGTTCGCCGATGCTTTCAGGTTCCGGAAAGACTGACGTGTCATATTATTTCGCCCCGACCGTTTACCTTCTCTGTTTCCTGGCCAGTGTGGCGTGTGCGGTGATGCTCGCGCGCAGCTTCCACCGGACGCGCGCGCCGTTGCTGTTCTGGAGTGCGGCGTGCTTCGGATTGCTGGCGGCGAACAACCTGGTGCTGGTGATCGACCTGGTACTGCTCCCTCGTGGCATCGACCTGGGCATCGTGCGGCAATTGCTGTCGGTGGCCGCGCTGCTGACCCTGCTCTACGGGTTCATCTGGAATACGGAGGCGGAGTAGGGCATGAATCTCATCGATCTGCTGTCCGGTGCGGTCACCTTCGGCTATTTCATTGCCGCGCTGTTCTTCCTGCGCTTCTGGCGCCGTACCGGCGACACGCTGTTTCTGGCCTTTTCGCTGGCGTTCGCCCTGCTGGGCGTGGCCCAGGCGGTCATCGCGCTGGTCAACATGTACCTGGAAGACCGCAGCATCGCCTACCTGATCCGGCTGGCCGCCTTCGGCATCATCATCGTGGCGATCTGGCGCAAGAACCGCCGCTCCGCCTGAGCGCAACGCAGCACCCGCCTTGCCACACGCCATGGTGCGTGGATCGGGACAGGCCCGGTCAACCCGTATCGGCGCGCCTCCACCGATCAGCGATCCGCCGGATGGCCGTCCGGCCTGCCTTGTGTGTTCCGCGAAACCGTCATGGAGGGTCGGGCCAGTCGGGGTCCTCACGGTGGTCGTCGCCCGCCGCGCCGGCGATGCGCCGCCGCAGACTCGTATGCCGCCCAGCTGTCCGCAGAGCCCGGCGCCGCCGTAACCTGAGGCGACGATCTCCGCGATCTGCGCAGACCCCGCGCTTGCATGCCGTGCAGTCAGGCGCCAGGAAAGCCCGGACTCCACGCGCCGGCGCGTCCGCCCGCCGCCGCACCTACAGCGTTCTCACCAAAGCCGGCGCATCATCTTCGAGTTGTTTTCCACTCGTCTCTCACGGAGCGGCCCATGATCTACGACAGCATCCTGGACACCATCGGCAACACGCCGGTGGTCAAATTGCAGCGGCTGGCACCCAGCCACGTCGACCTGTACGTCAAGGTGGAGGCGTTCAACCCGGCCGGCTCGGTCAAGGACCGGCTGGCGCTGGCGATCATCCTGGATGCCGAGCAGCGCGGCACGCTGAGGCCGGGGCAGACGGTCATCGAGGCGACCTCGGGCAACACCGGCGTGGCGCTGGCCGCGGTCTGCGCGGCACGTGGCTACCCGTTCGTGGCGGTGATGGCCGAGTCGTTCTCGATCGAGCGGCGCAAGCTGATCCGCGCCTACGGCGGCCGGGTGGTGCTGACCCCGGCCGCCGCACGCGGCACCGGCATGGTGCAGAAGGCGCAGGAGCTGGCCCAGGCGCATGGCTGGTTCCTGGCCAACCAGTTCGAGAATCCGGCCAACCCGGCCTACCACCGGCAGACCACCGCGCCGGAGATCCTGCGCGACTTCGCCGGGCGCAGGCTGGACTATTTCGTCACCGGCTGGGGCACCGGTGGCACCCTTACCGGGGTCGGCGAAGTGCTCAAGGTCGCCCGTCCGGAGGTCAGGATCATCGCCACCGAGCCGGAGGTCGCCTCGCTGCTGGCCGGCAAGGAATGGCAGTCGCACCGGATCCAGGGCTGGACGCCCGATTTCGTGCCCGGTGTGCTGAACCGCAGTGTCGTGGACCAACTGGTGCCGGTGGACGACGTGCTGGCCCGCGACACCTCACGCGCGTTGGCCCAGCGCGAGGGGATTTTCGTGGGCATTTCCGCCGGCGGCACCCTGGCCGCCGCGCTGAAGGTGGCCAGGGATGCACCCGAAGGCTCGGTGATGCTGGCGATGTTGCCCGACACCGGCGAGCGCTACCTGTCCACCTTCCTGTTCGAGGGCGTCAACGAGGGCTCCGACGAGATCGAGGCGCCGAAGGCGTCGTCGACGCCGGCCTGAGAGAACGCCGTCCCGCGGTCGGCTCGCGCCAGCTCATGGCGAGCATCGGCGCGGGCCAACCGCGCGGCGGGCGTCCGCGCGCGCTGGCATCGATCCGGCCCGGAGCAGCGGCCTCGGGCCGATCGATCTGCGCACACTCGCGCGGCCATCAACGCACTCGCGGTCACACACCCGCCCGGTCGTCATCACGCGTCCCGCGGGAGGCGATGGGCAAGGGGCAGCATCGTCATGAATTGCGGCGCGAAGGTGCGTCGCCGCTCAGCGTTCGGTTACACCTTCGCCGCCAGATCCGCCGCCACGCCCACGTAGGTGGCCGGGGTCAACGCCAGCAGCCGCTGCTTTGCGTCCGCGGGCAGGTCCAGCCCTTCGACGAACTGGCGCATCGATTCGCGGGTGATGCCCTGGCCGCGGGTCAGCGCCTTGAGCTGCTCGTAGGGCTCGGGCAGACCATGGCGGCGCATCACCGTCTGTACCGCCTCGGCCAGCACTTCCCAGCTGGCGTCCAGGTCGGCGGCCAGGCGCTCCGGGTTCACCTGCAGCTTGCCCAGGCCCTTGGCCAGCGATTCCAGTGCCACCAGGGTGTGGCCGAACGCGGTGCCCAGCGCGCGCAGTACGGTCGAGTCGGTCAGGTCGCGTTGCCAGCGGCTGATCGGCAGCTTCTCGGCAAAATGGCCGAGCAGGGCGTTGGCCAGGCCGAAGTTGCCCTCGGCATTCTCGAAGTCGATCGGATTGACCTTGTGCGGCATGGTCGAGGAGCCGACTTCACCGGCCTTCAGCGTCTGCTTGAAGTAGCCCAGCGAGATGTACCCCCAGATGTCGCGCGCCAGGTCGATCAGCACGGTATTGGCGCGGCGCACCGCGTCGCAGTATTCGGCCACGCCGTCGTGCGGCTCGATCTGGGTGGTGTAGGCGTTGTGCTCCAGCCCCAGGCCGCTGACGAAGCGTTGCGAAAACGCCTGCCAGTCCAGCGCCGGATAGGTGATCGCGTGGGCGTTGAAGTTGCCCACCGCGCCGTTGATCTTGCCAGGGATGGTCTGCGCCGCCAGTTGCGCGCGCTGGCGCTGCAGTCGCGCCACCACGTTGGCCAGCTCCTTGCCCAGGGTGGTGGGCGAGGCGGTCTGGCCATGCGTGCGCGAGAGCATCGGCTGCGTCGCGTGGGCACGCGCCATCGTGCGAAGCGTGGCGATGATGCGGTCGAACGCCGGCAGCAGCACCTGGTCACGCGCATCGCGCAGCATCAGCGCGTAGGACAGGTTGTTGATGTCCTCGCTGGTGCAGGCGAAATGCACGAATTCCTTCGCCTGCGCCAGGCCGGTGTCGTTGCCGATGCGTTCCTTGATGAAGTACTCCACCGCCTTGACGTCGTGGTTGGTGGTCGCCTCGATCGCCTTGATGCGGGTGCCGTCCTCGACGCTGAAGCCGCTGACGATCGAACGCAGGTGATCGACCTGCTCCGGATCGAACGCGGGCAGCTCGGCGATGGCCGGCTCGGCGGCCAGCGCCAGCAGCCATTCGATCTCCACCTGCACGCGCCGATGCATCAAGCCGAATTCGCTGAAGATCGGGCGCAGCGGCTCGGCCTTGCTGGCGTAGCGGCCGTCCAGCGGCGACAGGGCGGTAAGGGCGTGGGTGGGCATCGCGGGCATTCCGGCAAGGGGAAACGGCGCATTTTACACGGCTGCGACCTCACCCCGCCCAGCGGAGGCCGCAGGGTGGACGTGGGGCGGACGTGGGGTGGCGTAGGGTGGCGTAGGGTGGGCGTAGGGTGGGCGTAGGGTGGGCTGCAGAGCCGCAAAGCCGAAAGCCGAAGCCAAGGCGGAACCGAAGCCGAAGAGCCGAAGAGCCGAAGAGCCGAAGACCGAAGAGCCGAACACCGAACACCGAACACCGAACGCCGAACGCCGAACGCCGAACGCCGAACGCCGAACGCCGAACGCCGAACGCCGAAGAGCAACGGCCGGTGGGCTGAAGCCCACCCTACGCCCACCCTACGCCCACCCTACGCCCACCCTGCGCCGCCCTGCGGACCACCTCGCTTTGCGCTGGTGCGCGGACGCTTTGTCGCGACGCCTACGGAGCACGCCTATAGTGGGCCGTCTTCGTTGTTCTCAAGGATCCGGCCATGAGCGAATTTCGCACCGAACACGACAGCATGGGCGAGCTGCGCGTGCCCGCCGACGCCCTTTACGGGGCGCAGACCCAGCGCGCGATCGACAACTTCCCCATTTCCGGGCTGACCCTCCCGCGCGGCTTCATCCGCGCGCTGGGCCTGATCAAGGCGGCCGCCGCCGAGGCCAACCTGGCGCAGGGCCACCTGAAGAAGGGCCAGGCGGCGGCAATCCGCAAGGCGGCGCTGGCGGTGGCCGACGGCCAGCACGACGCGCAGTTCCCGATCGACATCTTCCAGACCGGCTCGGGCACCAGCAGCAACATGAATGCCAACGAGGTGATCGCGCACCTGGCCGCGCGCGCCGGATGCAAGGTGCATCCGAACGACCACGTCAATTACGGACAGAGTTCCAACGACGTCATTCCCACCGCGATACAGGTCAGCGCCACGCTGGAAACCCGCGGCCAGCTGCTGCCGGCACTGAAGCACCTGAAGAAGGCGATCGATCGTCGTTCGCGCCAGCTCAAGAACATCGCCAAGACCGGCCGCACCCACCTGATGGATGCCATGCCGATCACCTTCGGGCAGGAGCTATCCGGCTGGTCGGCACAGGTCGGCTCGGCGATCGAGCGCATCGAGGACAGCCTCAAGCGGATGCGCCGGCTGCCGCAGGGCGGCACCGCGGTGGGCACCGGCATCAACGCCGACCCCGGCTTCGGCGAAGCGGTGGCGCGTGAGCTGAAGAAGATCACCGGCGAACGTTTCGAACCGGCCGCCAATACGTTCGAGGGCATGGCTTCGCAGGACGCGGCGGTGGAGCTGTCCGGTCAGTTGAAGACGCTGGCGGTGGCGCTGATGAAGATCGCCAACGACCTGCGCTGGATGAACTCCGGGCCGCTGGCCGGGCTGGGCGAGATCGCGCTGCCGGCGTTGCAGCCCGGCTCGTCGATCATGCCGGGCAAGGTCAACCCGGTGATCCCCGAGGCCACCGCGATGGTGGCCGCCCAGGTGATCGGCAACGACGCGGCGATCACCGTCGCCGGGCAGTCCGGCAATTTCCAGTTGAACGTGATGCTGCCGCTGGTCGCCTACAACCTGCTGCAGTCGATCGAGATCCTGGCCAACGTCACCCGCCTGCTGGCGGACAAGGCGATCGACGGCTTCCAGGTCAACCGCGAGCGGGTCGAGCAGGCGCTGGCAATGAACCCGATCCTGGTCACCGCACTCAACCCGGTGATCGGCTACGACAAGGGCGCCGCCACCGCCAAGCAGGCCTACAAGGAAAAGCGGCCGATTCTTGACGTGGCGCTGGAGACCACCGGGTTGTCGAGGGAGGAGCTGAAGAAGCTGCTCGATCCGCTGGCGCTGACCCGCGGCGGCATCCACGGAAAGTAGCCAGCGCTGCCGGACGGCGGCAGCGGTGACTACTCCACTACTACTTCAGCAGCAACGGCTGCAGCGTGCTCCAGGCGTTGTCCAGCACGCGCTTCTGCGCGGCGACGTTGGGATGGACGCCATCGTCCAGCAGCAGTGCCGGATGATCGGAGACGCCGGCCATCAGCGAGGGCACCAGCGGGATATGTTCGTCGCGCGCGACCCGGGCATACACCCCACGCAACATCCCCGAGACGTGCTTGCCGTCGAGCTTGGGCGGTACCTCGAAACCGAGCAGGGCGACCTGGGCTCCGCTGGCCTTGGCCATGTCGATCAGGCGCGTCAGGCGGGCACTGAGGTCCTGTTCGCTGGTGCCGAGGATGGCATCGTTGGCGCCCAGCTCCACGATCACCCGGGACGGACGGTGCCGGGACAGCAGATCGGGCATTTCCTTCAGGGCATCGGCTACGGTCTTGCCGCCAAAGCTGGCGTTGATGACCAGCGGCGCCTGCGGATCGGTGGCGTCCAGGCGTGCCTGCAGCAGCGATACCCAGCCGGCTTCCATCGGGATACGGTGGGCCGAGCTGAGGCTGTCGCCGATCAGCAACACGGTGTCAGGGTCGGTCTTGCTGGAAGCCACGTTGGCGGCGTGGGTCGCCGGAGCGGCAAGAATCAGCGCGGCGACAAGGCCGATGAGAGGGCGCATGGGGATTCCTCGTTCCATGAAAAGGGCGCGGTGGTCGCTGGGGAGGCGCCACCGGGCGGTAAGAAGAAGGGGGAGGCGGATTATAGAGGCACGGATGGGTCGTTGCGGCCCATCCGTGAGTCCGGTCAGCTGTCGTCGCGGATCCGGCGGAACCACATCGCCTCAGCCAGCAGGGCCAGCCAGGGCAGGGCAGCGATCCAGAGCGTCAGCGGTGCGGGTGCACCAGTGCGCCCAGCTCGCCAGCGGCTAGCGCAACATCCGCCTGATGACCGTCGCGGATGACGGACAGCCTGGCCGGGTCCTGCATATGCGCGTTGGCGAAGGTCAGCAGATCTGCAACATGGGTCGATGCGTGGCCGTTGACGGCGGTGATCAGGTCGCCCTTGTGCAGGCCGTCATATCCCGCCGGTGCGATCGCCACGACGCGGATACCCTTGCCATCCCTGGACGACAATTCCAGGTTGCGCCCGTCGTTGGCCTTCCAGCTCAGCTCGTCGGTGGTGCCGTGCATGCTGACGTACCAGCCGGCGTGAGCGGGTGTAGCGAGCGCGGTTGCCAGTGCAAGTGCCGCGGTCAATGCCATTTGACGCATGGGTTCTCTCCTTGAGCGGGTTGTGGGTCTGCGGGTGGTATGGGCGGCTCAGTCGTCCTGCGCGTCCTTGCCGCAGTCGTCGACGTCCTCTTGCGTCATGGTCGCGTAGGGCCTGAATTCCGGCATGGCCGCCGCCAGCTTCTGCTGCGCGGCCAGGGTGTCGGGCAGGCGCTGGCACAACTTCAGTGCGGCAGCCTTGATCTGCTCGGTCTGCGGCTTGATGCGTTGCTCGATCTCCTTGTCGTTCTTGCCGGTCAGCGCGCCCCAGATCGCTTCCTTCGCCGCCTTGGCGCCCAGGCTGGCGCCCTGCTCGCCGATGTCCATGCCCGCTTCGGCAATGCCGACGATCTGCTGTCGGTAGCCAAGCAGCATGGCGTGTTGTTCGGGGGTGGCCTGCACGGTCTTGCCGGCGATCACCAGATCGCCCTGCGGGGTGATCACGGCCTTCGGCAGCTTGTCCTGATCCTCGCTGCGGTCATGCCGGCCACCGCCGACGCGGATGTGGCCAAGGTCGATGTCCTGGGTCGACAGCTCCTGCCTGGCCTGCTGCATGCCCCGGTGGATCTGCGAGGCGATCAGGCTCGGCTCGGTTTGCTGCGCCGCCGTCGACGCGGCGCTGGCGGTGCGGCGTCGGTGTCGGAACCGGACTGTTGCGAATTGCCGCAGGCTGCCAGCGGCAGGGCGACGGCGAGCGCCAGGGCGGGGCCAAGAACGCAGGAGGTGACGGTTCGGATCTTCATGCGAATGCTTTCCTGTCGGGAATGGGGCGGGATGGTCGGAAGCCTGGTGTTGGCAGGAAGGCGGCGGCCGGAAAGGCCGCCGCTCTCGGGGGAACCACGGTTCAGCTGTCGTCGCGGGTCCGGCGGAACCACACCGCACCAGCCAGCAGGGCCAGGCCGAGCAGGGCACCGATCCAGAGGGTTGGCGCAGCCATCAGGTGGTAGGCCTGCGCCAGGTCCACACCGATGCCGTCGGCGCCGGTCGCATGGCGGATCATGCTGGCGTTGTCGAGATTCGACACCACCGAGCTGCCGGGGAACACGCTCAGCAGCGAGCGCTGTACCACGTTGCCCCAGAACCACACCGCCGGCAGGTTGAACAGGCCCATGATGTCGAACCAGGTGACCATCAGGCCGGTGGCCACCGGCAACGCCACCGCCCACAGGAACGGCTTGCTGCGCGACCAGGCCGAGCAGAGCATCAGCCAGCCCACCGCGGGCAGGGCCCACAACAGGTACAGCGGCAGGTAACCGATCAGGTTCGCCATCACCCGGAACGGGTGGGCCAGCACCAGCAACTGCCACACGTTGACGCCGTGGAAGGAGAGCATCACCGCCACGATCAGCAGCTGCAGCATGCCGGCGACGATGCCGGCCGCCACCGCGATCAGCGGAGCCACCACCGTGGCACTGACCACCTTGGACAACACGGTGCCGGTGTCCGAGATCGGCAGCGACTTCCAGAACAGCACGCTGCGGTCGCGGCGGTCGTCGTACAACGAGCCCAGGCAGTAGAAGAACACCACGAAGCCCAGTACCACCGAGATCAGCGCCATCGCCGAGTACATGGTGATGTCCAGTGCCATGCCCACCTTGCTCATGTCGCCGGCGTCCATCTGCGAGATCACCTTTTGCAACTCGCCGCTGGCGCCGAAGTGGATGCCGTGGCGCGCGCCGATCACTTCGGCGGTGATCAGGCCCATGAGGTTCAACAGCAGGAAGATGCCGCCGGTGATGATGGGCGCCCAGAGAAAGCCGCCCCGGTGCTCCCAGAACTCGCGCTTTACGAGCCAGTAGAAGGTTTTCATGCGTAGGTCCCCTTCATGGTGGCGACGAACAGGTCGCTGACGGAGGGCCGGCGGATCTCGCCCAGCTGCTCCAGAGCGGCGCGGTCGGCACCGTCAAACAGGAAAATGCTCTTGCCGAACACCTGGCGCTCGTCGATCGGGTTGAGCGTGCGTGCGGCGGCGGCGTTGTCGGCGTTCACCAGCACCTCGGCAAACCGCTCGCCGACCGCTTCCATGTCGGTGTCGAGCACGATCTTGCCGTCGCGGATGAACATCAGGTCGGTGAGGATGTTCTCGATCTCCTCGACCTGGTGGGTGGTGACGATGATGGTCTTGTTCTCGTCGAAGTAGTCCTCCAGCAGGCTGTGGTAGAACTGCTTGCGATAGAGGATGTCCAGGCCGAGCGTGGGCTCGTCCAGCACCAGCAGGCGGGCGTCGATCGCCATCACCAGGGCCAGGTGCAGCTGCACGATCATGCCCTTGGACATCTGCCGCACCCGCTGATTGGGGGTGAGCTTGGTGCGTGCCAGGAAGCGCTCGCACTTGGTGCGGTCGAAGCGCGGATGGATGTTGGCGACGAAATCGACCGCCTCATGCACCTTGATCCAGCGCGGCAGCACCGCGACGTCGGCGATGAAGCAGACCTGTTCCATCAGCTTGTCGCGCTGGCTGCGCGGGTCAAGACCCATCACGGTCAGTTCGCCGTCGAAGTCGGTCAGGCCCAGGATCGCCTTGAGCGCAGTGGTCTTGCCGGCGCCGTTGGGGCCGATCAGGCCGACGATGCGCCCGGACGGAATCTGGAAACTGACGTTGTCCAGTGCCGCAGTGTTCTTGTAGCGCTTGCTCAGGCCCTTGGCGGAGACGACAGCGTTCATGACTTGTCCTCCGTGGCCGGCGCTTCGCGCAGCAAGGTCTTCAGGTCCAGTCCCAGGCGTTGCAGCCGTGCATGAAGCATCGGCCACTCTTCCCGCAGGAAGCGTTCGCGCTCGGACTTGAGCAGTGCCTCGCGGGCTCCATCAGTGACAAACATGCCCAGTCCCCTCCTTTTTTCAACCAGTTGATCGTCGACCAGCTCCTGGTACGCCTTGGAAACGGTCAGCGGATTGATCTGAAAATCCGCTGCCACCTGGCGTACCGACGGCAGCGAATCGCCCTCGTTCAAGGCGCCGTCCAGGATCATCGCCACCACGCGCTCGCGTAGCTGGCGATAGATCGGGGCGCTGTCGTTCCAGGTGATGGTCATAAGTTATTCCTTGCTGCTGTGGCCGAGCTTGGTGCCAAACGAATAGTAGGGCATGGCCAGCTGGGCTCCGAGCAGGGCGGCACTGTTGTTGCCGTTGCCCACCAGCAGGGCGCTGGTGAGGTCGGTGGTGCCAAGCTGGTCGGCCGCGCGCAGGTCGTCGACGCTCGGGCTGACGTGGACCGGGGCCAGGTTGACCACGCGGATCCCGTTGATTTCGCTGACCGGCTGCACCTGGACGGGGGAGTTCAGGGCGAACAGGCCGGTGAGGGTGATGACGGCAGAAGCGGTAAGGGCGAGCAGGTTGTGGGTTTTCATGGCAGGCCTCCTAGTGACCTCGTGGACCGGTGTTGTAGTGAACTATAACACCAAGTCGAAAAGCGTCAATAGGCAACGTGGAAATTCGCAACATGACTGATGGCAGGGGTGCCCTGGGCGCCGCACGCAGGCACATCCGGCCGCTGGCCGGCCGGGCCGCGGCAGAACGGGCAAGGCTTTGGCTGCAAGCGCGCCGCCCACGGCCGGATGCAAGCTCATGCGGGCCGACGGAGGGCGCACGGCGGTGTCCCGATCGCGGCGTGCCTACCGATCGTCCCCGCCGCAAGCGGTCAGAGGGTGCTGGAGCGGCCGGGCGCGGGCTATCCGGGCGTGGGGGCGCGCCACGCCTTGGGAGCCAAACCACAAACCGCCGACGTCCCGGCGGGGTGGGCGGCAACGCCGGGGCGCGGTATGGAGACCGCCGGGGCCGGCTGGGCCGGCCGAGGCCTTCCCGTGCGTGCTACTTCGGTGCGGCGTACACCTGCTTGCCGCCAACCCAGGTCTGCAGCACCCGGGTCTTCCACAGGTCGGCCGGCTTGCCGGCAACGATATCCCGGTCGATCAGGATGAAGTCGGCCCACTTGCCCGGCTCCAGCGAGCCCAGGGTGTCCTCGGCGTGCTCGGCATAGGCCGCATCCAGGGTGAACGCGCGCAACGCCTGGGTCAGCGTCAGCGCCTGGTCCGGATGCCAGCCACCGGGCGGATGGCCCTGGTGGTCCTGCCGGGTCACCGCCGAGTAGAGCCCGAAGAACGGGTTGGGCGACTCCACCGGAAAGTCCGAACCGCCGGCCACCACCGTCCCCTGCTGCAGGAACCGCTGCCAGGCGTAGGCGCCCTTGAGCCGCTGCTTGCCGATCCGGTCCTGCGCCATGTTCATGTCCGAGGTGGCGTGGGTCGGCTGCATCGAGGCGACCAGGTGCAGCGGCACGAAACGGGGGATGTCCGTTAGCGATACCACCTGGGCATGCTCGACCCGGTTGCGCAGCGCCTTGGCGTCCGGTTGCACGCGGTAAGCGGCAGCGAAGCTGTCCAGCACCTCGCGGTTGGCGCGGTCGCCGATCGCATGGATGTTGACCTGGTAGCCCTTGGCGAAGGCCTTCTCCACCTTGGCCGTCATCACCTCGGGCGTCATGAACAGCAGGCCGCGGTTGTGCGGGTCGTCGGAGTAGGGCGCCAGCATGGCCGCGCCGCGGCTGCCCAGCGCGCCGTCGGCGTACAGCTTCACTGCACGCACGGTCAGGAAGTCGTTGCCATAGCCGATCAACGGGCCATCGGCGCTGACCGTGTCGAATGCCTGGTCGGTGCCCATGATCATGGCGTAGATGCGCGCGGTGAGCTTGTGCTGGTCGGCGTACTGGCGATACAGGCGGTAGTTGTCCAGATCGATGCCGGCGTCGCCGACGCCGGTCAGGCCGACGCGGGCCATCTCCGCCAGCGCGGTGTCCAGCGCGATCGCCTTTTCCCGTGCGCTCGGTGGCGGCACCCTGGAGGTCACCAGGTCCACCGCGCCGTCGACGAACACGCCGTTGGGGTTGCCCTGGGCGTCACGTTCGATGCGGCCGCCCGGCGGATCGGGCGTGTCGCGGGTGATCCCGGCCAGCTTGATCGCCGCACTGTTGGCCCAGGCCGCATGCCCGTCCACCCGGCTCAGCCAAACCGGCCGGTCCGGCACCACCGCGTCCAGCTCGCTGGCGGTGGGGAAGCGGCCGAGCTTCCAGATCTCCTGGTTCCAGCCGCCGCCGAGAATCCAGCGCGCGTCCGGATGGGCCTGCGCGTATGTCTTGATGCGGCCCAGCGCCTGCTCCAGCGAGGTGGTGCCAACCAGGTTCGCCTGGTTGCGGGCGTAGCCCAGCTCCAGCACATGGCCATGGGCATCGATCAGCCCCGGCAGCAGGGTCTTGCCGAGGCCATCGACCACCCGCGCGTCACCGGCGCGAGCCGCCAATGCCTTGCCGCTGCCGGTGGCCACCACCTTGCCCTGGTCGACCAGCAGCGCATCGAAGTGCTGCAACGTGCCGGTGTGGTCCAGGGTGTAGCCGTGGACGTTGCGTACCAGCAGATCGGCCGCCCGGCTTGCCGGTGCAACCGCCAGCAACCCGAGCAGCGACAGACACAGCGAACGGTTCATGGCGCGGGTATCCGTGGGAGGCAAGCGTCCATAGTGTTCGCAGCCGCCACGCTTTTCCAGCGGCAGTAGCGCAGAACGCCCGTAGGGTGGGCTTCAGCCCACCAACTCTTGGCCCTACCGCCGCGTTTCCAGCGGCAGTAGCGCAGAACGCCCGCAGGGTAGGCTTCAGCCCACCGCCTCTTCGCTCTACCGCCGCGTTTCCAGCGGCAGTGGCGCAGAGCGCCGTAGGGTGGGCTTCAGCCCACCAGCTCTTGGCTCATACCGCTGCGTTTCCAGCGGCAATGGCGCAGAACGCCCGCAGGGTGGGCTTCAGCCCACCAGCTCTTGGCCCTACCGCCGCGTTTCCAGCGGCACTGGCACAGAGCGCCCGTAGGGTGGGCTTCAGCCCACCAGCTCTTCGCTTTTCCGCCCTGTCGACCCTGGTGGGCTCAAGCCCACCCTACGACCACTGTGTTTTTCTCACGCCGCCTGCAGCAGCGAACCGATCGACTCGCGCGCCGACTGGATACCCGCACTCTTGTGCTGCTCGCTGACCGCCAGCCCCTCGGCGCGCACGAATTCCACCTCGTGGATGCCGACGAAGGCGAACAGCGCGCGCAGGTACGGCTCCTGGAAGTCCATCGCGGCCCCTGCGCTGTCGGTGCCGTAGAAGCCGCCGCGGGTGGAAGCCACGATCACCCGCTTGCCGCCGGCCAGGCCTTCGGGGCCGTTGGCGGTATAGCGGAAGGTGGTGCCGGCGACCAGCACGCGATCAAACCAGGCCTTGAGCTGGCTGGCGATACCGAAGTTGTACATCGGCGCACCCAGCACGATCACGTCGGCCTCCAGGAACTCGGCCATCACCTGGTCGCCCAGGGCGGCGGAAGGGTCGTTGGCGGCGGTAACCGGGACCCAGTGCGGCAGCGGCTCGGCGGCCAGGTCGCGGTAGGTGACCTGCACGTTCTGGTCCTGCTTCAGCCCGGCTACGATGTGGCCGGTGAGCTCGCGCGACACTGAGTGGGCGCCCAGCGCGCTGGAGTCGATATGCAGCAGTTTCATGGCGTCGTCCTCATGGGGGCCGGTGGTCCGGCATGGGGACTACGATAAAACTGGACGATCCATCGATAAGACGGGTAATATCGGACTTATAGTTTCTCCGAGGAAACGATCATGACGGTGCTGGACGGTGCCCTGCAGGACCTGAACGACCTGTATTTCTTCGCCGCGGTAGTCGAGCACGGCGGTTTCTCTGCGGCCGGCCGGGCGCTGGGCATTCCCAAGTCGCGCCTGAGCAAGCGCGTCTCGCAACTGGAGGATCGCCTGGGCGTGCGGTTGCTGCAGCGGACCACGCGGCGCTTCGTGGTGACCGAGGTCGGCGAGCGCTTCTATGGCCACTGCCGCGCGGTACTGGAGGAGGCGCGCGCCGCGCAGGACGCGGTCGACGAACTGCAGGCCGAGCCGCGCGGCGTGGTCCGGCTGAGCTGCCCGATCTCGCTGGTGCAGACGGTGCTGGCCCACGTGCTGCCGGACTTCATGACGCAGAACCCCAAGGTGCAGGTGCGCGTGCTGGCCAGCAACCGCCGGGTGGACGTGGTCAGCGAGGGCTTCGACCTGGCCATCCGCGTCCGCACCCACTTTGCCGACACGGACGGCAACCTCGTGCTGCGCACCTTCGGTCAGTCGCGCGTATTGGCGGTGGCCAGCCCCGCCTTGCTGGACGGGCTGGGGCGGCCGCAGGAGCCGGCCGAACTGTCGCGCCTTCCCGCGCTGTCCTCGCTCGAACACGAGGGCGCACAGATATGGGAGCTGATCGATGGCGCTGGCGAGCGCAGTGCGGTGGAGATCAACGCACGCCTGGTCAGCGGCGATTTCACCTTGTTGCTGGAGGCGGCACGGCGCGGCATGGGCGTGGCGTTGCTGCCGGAGTTCGTCTGCGCCCCGGCGATCGGGCGCGGCGAGCTGGAGGTCGTGCTGCCGGACTGGAGCGTCCCCGAAGGCACCATGCACTTCGTCTACCCCAGCCGGCGCGGCATGTTGCCGGGCGTGCGCGCCCTGGTCGACTTCCTGGCCGAACGCCTGCCCGAAGCCACCCGCCAGAAACACGACGAGTGCAAGAGACGACCACTCGCGCCCCTGCCAGCCCCACCGCGTGCGGACTGATGCTGGGTACCGACAAGTACCGTGTCATAAGAGGCGTGTGCCTCCTCGGCATAGCGTCAAGAGGTGCTGAATCCAGCCTGCGCTGGGATGACGCAGGACGTCGAAAGCTCCTGGGCCAAGGTCACCGCGTTTCGGCCTCAGCCAAACTCTCACTGCTGCGCGGGCCATCGGACACCTCCACGCGGCCAAAGCCCTCTGCATGCTAGGCTTGATCATTCGCGTTTGGACATCCAAACAAGGCCTCCCGGAAAGCGAGCATCGATGAACATAAGCACCAAGCTGCCAAAGGTCGGCACCACCATCTTCAGCGTGATGAGCCAGCTGGCGATGGAGAACAAGGCGGTGAACCTGGGGCAGGGCTTTCCCGATTTCGAGCCGCCGCTGGAGCTGCGCGAGGCGCTCTCCCGGGCCATGGCCGAAGGCAGGAACCAATACGCGCCGGGTATCGGCACCCAGCCGCTGCGCGAGCAGATCGCGCTGAAGACCGAGCGCCTGTACGGCCACAAGGTCGACCCCGACACCGAAATTACGGTGACCTCCGGCGCCACCGAGGCGATCTTCGCGGCGATCGCTGCGACCGTACGCGCGGGCGACGAAGTGATCGTGTTCGATCCGGCCTACGACTGCTACGAGCCGTCGATCGACCTTCAGGGTGCGCGGGCGGTGCACATCCCGCTGACCGTGCCGGACTTCGGCATCGACTGGCAGCGCGTGCGCGACGCGGTCACGCCGAAGACCCGGATGATTATGATCAACACGCCGCACAACCCGTCCGGGGCGGTGCTGTCGGCGGCCAGACCTGGACGAGCTGGCTTCGATCGTGCGCGACAGCGACATCCTGGTGCTGTCGGACGAAGTGTATGAGCACATCGTCTACGAAGGCCCGCACCAGAGCGTGCTGCGCCATCCGGAGCTGGCCGCGCGCAGCTTCGTGGTCTCCAGTTTCGGCAAGACCTATCACTGCACCGGCTGGAAGGTCGGCTACGCGGTGGCGCCGGCGGTGCTGTCGGCGGAATTCCGCAAGGTGCACCAGTACCTGACCTTCTGCACCTTCCATCCGGCACAGGTGGCTTTCGCGCAGTTCCTCGCCAGCCATCCGCAGCACTATCTGGAGTTGCCCGACTTCTACCGGGCCAAGCGCGACCACTTCCGTCAGTTGCTGGCGCCTAGCCGGCTGACACTGCTGGACGTGCCCGGCGGGTACTTCCAGCTGGTGGACTACTCCGCGATCAGTGAACAGGACGACGTCGGTTTCAGCCAGTGGCTGGTCACCCAGGCCGGCGTGGCCGGCATCCCGCTCACGCCGTTCTACGAAACGCCCCCGGGGACCCACCTGCTGCGGCTGTGCTTCGCCAAGAGCGACGCCACCATGGAAGCGGCGGCGGCGCGTCTGTGCAGCCTGTGAGCGCCGCCACCCTTCAACCGCTGACCGTGGCGCTGGTGCAGGGCGCCACGCGCTGGCACGATGCGCCGGCCAACCGCGAGTACTACGGTGCCCGCGTGCGCGAGGCGGCCGGCAGCGATCTCGTGCTGCTGCCGGAAACCTTTCTGTCGGGCTTCAGCAACGACACCCGCGTCGCGGCCGAGGTCATGGACGGCGAGGGCGTGGCCTGGATGCGCGCGCTGGCGCAAGAGATCGGCGCGGTGCTGTGCGGCAGCCTGGCCATCCGCGAGAACGACACCGTCTACAACCGGCTGATCTGGGCGCGCCCGGACGGCAGCTTCGCGCAGTACGACAAGCGCCATCTGTTCCGCATGGCCGGCGAGCATACCCGCTACGGCGGCGGCAGCGAACGGCTGATCGTGGAGCTGAAAGGGTGGCGGGTTCTGCCGCAGGTCTGTTACGACCTGCGCTTCCCGGTATGGCTGCGCAACCGCCGGCGGGAAAGCGCCGCCGGCGGCATGGACTACGACCTGGTGCTGTTCGTGGCCAACTGGCCGGCGCCGCGGCGGCAGCCCTGGCGCACCCTGCTGCGCGCGCGCGCGATCGAGAACCTCAGCTATGTGGTCGGCCTCAACCGGGTCGGCGTGGACGGCAACGACCTGCCTATGCCGGCGACAGCGCGGTGATCGACCCGCTCGGCGAGACGGTGGTGGAGCTGGGCGCGCAGGAGCAGGTGGTCCGCGTGCGCCTGGACCCGGCCCCGCTGCTGGCCCACCGCGAGCGCTTCCCGGCATGGATGGATGCCGACGCGTTTTCGCTCGAGCTTTGATTCAATTCGCCCCGTAGGGTGGGCTTCAGCCCACCAGCTTTCGGCTTTTCCGCGCGGTTGGTTTGGTGGGCTGAAGCCCCCCCTACGGGGTGGTGTGGGCGGGGTGGTTGGGCCGTGGCCGCACGAGCGCGGGATGCGCGCGGGCGACCGTGATGCCGGGTGTGCGTAGGGTGGGCTTCAGCCCACCAGCTTTTCGCGTTTCCGCGCCGTCGGCTTGGTGGGCTGAAGCCCACCCTACGGGGCGGTGTAGGTGGGGTGGTTGGGCCGTGGCCGCACGAGCGCGGGATGCGCGCGGGCGACCGTGATGCCGGGGTGCGTAGGGTGGGCTTCAGCCCACCGGCTTTGCGTTCCGCGCCGTCGGCTTGGTGGACTGAAGCCCACCCTACGGGGCGGTGGTGGGGTGGTTGGCCGTGGCCGCACGAGCGCGGGATGCGCGCGGGCGACCGTGATGCCGGGGTGGTCGGGTGGGCTCAGCCCACCGGCTTTCGGTGTTTCCGCGCTGTTGGTTTGGTGGGCTGAAGCCCACCCTACGGGGTGGTGTGGGTGGGGTGGTTGGGCCGTGGCCGCACGAGCGCGGGATGCCGCGCGGGCGACCGTGATGCCGGGTGTGCGTAGGGTGGGCTTCAGCCCACCGGCTTTTTGGCGTTTCCGCGCCGTCGGCTTGGTGGGCTGAAGCCCACCCTACGGGGCATTAGCGCGGCCGGTTCAGAGAATCGCGAGGACGGCTTCGGGCGGGCGGCCGATGGCGGCCTTGCCGTGGGCGACCACGATCGGACGTTCGATCAGCCTGGGATGGTCGACCATCGCCTGGATGATGGCCGTGTCGTCCAGCGACGGGTCGGCCAGGCCCAGTTCGGCATAGGCCGCCTCGCCGGTGCGCAGAAGCTGGCGCGGGCGCATGCCGAGCATGGCCAGCAAGTCGGCCAGCTCAGCTGCGCTCGGCGGGGTATCCAGGTAATGGACGACCTCGGGCGTGACGCCGTGCTGCTGAAGCAGGTCCAGCGTGGCACGCGACTTGGAGCAGCGGTTGTTGTGATAGATGCGGACCGGTGTCGCCATGGCGATCAGCGATTGCCGTTGCGGTTGCCGCCGCGGCCGCCCTGCGGGCGGCCACCGCCGCCAGCCGGGCCACCGGCACCCTGCGGGCGGTTGCCACCGCGGCCCTTGGGACGTGCACCCTGACCGCCGGCCCCAGGACGCTTGCCGCCAGCGCTGCGGTTGCCCGCCGCGCCGCCACCCGGGCCGCGGTTGCCGGCCGCACCACCACCGGCGAAGCCGGCGTAGGGGTTGCCGCTACCGCCAGCGCCGCCACCGGCACGCGCGCCGCCGGGCTTGCCGCGACGGTTGCCACCGCCGCCGGCCGGCCGTGCAGCACCACCATCGCGGCTGTCGCCGGCGAACCACGTGCGCACCGACGGCAGCTCCTGGCCCGGTGCCACGCGCTTGCTCTTGCGGCCGCCGCCGCTACGCTCCGGACGGGCGACGTTGCCGTTGACCTCGCGGCCGGGTGCGCGCGGCTTCTGCCGACCGCGGGTCGGCTCCTCGCGCAGGCGGTCGAACGCGCGCAGCTCGCGCGCCTCATCCTGGGCGCCGGTCCAGGCGCTGCTGCTGCCACGCTCGGGCCGGTACTCGGTGACGTTGCGGTTGGCGCGACGCTGGTGCAGCACCGGGCTCAGCGTGAGCACCGGCTGCGCAGGGCCCAGGCCGGTGGTCTTGCGCAGCGCCTTGACGGTGTCCTCCGGCAGTGCCTCGCAGTCGCCGCGGCGCAGCAGGCGCGGCAGCTCGATGCTGCCGTAGCGGATGCGCTTGAGGCGGCTGACCAGGAAGCCCTGGGAATCCCACAGGCGACGCACCTCGCGGTTGCGGCCTTCGCGGATCACCACGCGGAACCAGCTGTGGCTACCGCCTCGGCTGATCACCGCGATCTCGTCGAAGCGCGCCGGGCCATCTTCCAGCTCCACGCCGGCCTTGAGCTTCTCGATGATCTCGTCGGGCACCTCGCCATGCACGCGGCACAGGTACTCGCGCTCCAGCCCGCTGCGCGGATGCATCAGTGCGTTGGCCAGCTCGCCGTCGGTGGTCAGCAGCAACAGGCCGGTGGTGTTGATGTCCAGCCGGCCCACGGCGACCCAGCGCGCGCCCTTCAGGCGCGGCAGCTGCTCGAACACGGTGGGGCGGCCTTCGGGATCGTCGCGGGTGGTCAGCACGCCTTCGGGCTTGTGGTAGATCAGCACCTCGGTGTCGTCGCGGTTGTCGGTGGCGACGACGAACTGCTTGCCGTCCAGCACTACGCGGTCACCCGCGTGGACGCCGGCACCGATGGTGGCGGGGCTGCCGTTGAGCTCGACCTCACCGGCCTGGATGCGCTGCTCCAGCATGCGGCGGGAGCCCAGCCCGGCGTTGGCCAGCACCTTGTGCAGGCGCTCTTCCAGGGCGGCGGTGGCGTCGTCGTTGCGCGGTTCGCGCTTGAGGGTCAAAACGGATTTCTGCGGCGCGGTCATGCGCGGTACTCCTCGGTATCTTGCTCGGCGGCGCCAGGTTCGGCGTCCGCGGTGGTCGCTGCCTCGTCGGCAGTGGCAACAGGTGGGGTGGCGGACGCGTCGTCATCGACGGCGTCGGCCGGTTCGGTGCCGTCGGCCGGCCCTTCGGGGACGGCGGCAGGCTGCTTTTCGTCGGCGGTTGCCGCGGGCGGCGGGTTTTCGCTGCCGGCGCCGGAGTCTGCCTCGACGGTAGTCGCCGATTCGTCATTGCCGGTGCTGGCGACCGGGTCGGCATCGGTCGGGTGGTCTTCGGCCGGGGGCGACCCGGCCGCCTCGTCGGCCGCGGCGTCCGGGTCGATCGGCAGGTCGCGGGCGACCCGTGCGGGCATCGGCTCCTGGTCGAAACGCAACTGCGGATCTTCCATGTCGCGGATGTCGGACAGTGGTGGCAGTTCGTCCAGGGATCTGAGGTTGAAGTAGTCCAGGAAATTGCGGGTGGTGCCGAACAGGGCAGGGCGACCGGGAACGTCCCGATGCCCCACCACGCGGATCCATTCGCGCTCTTCCAGGGTCTTGATGATGCTCGAGGACACCACCACGCCGCGGATCTGTTCGATCTCCGGACGGGTGATCGGTTGCCGGTAGGCGATCAGTGCCAGTGTTTCCAGCAGCGCACGTGAATAGCGGCTCGGCTTCTCGGTCCACATCCGGGTAATCCACGGATGCACCGCCTGGCGCACCTGGTAGCGGAATCCGGAGGCGACTTCCTTCAGCTCCACGCCGCGGCCGTCGCAGTCGGCGGCCAGCGCCTCCAGCGCCCTGGCGATCTGCTCGCGGTCGACGGCGTCCTCTTCGACGAACAGGTCGCCCAGTTGTGCCACCGTGAGCGGCTGGCTGGCCGCCAGCAAGGCGGCCTCGATGATCGGTTTGAGTTGCTCTATCTGCATGGCCTTCGCGGTCGGATGCGGATGGATCGGTGTGCGGCGACGACGGTTCAGTCGGCGGCGGCGGCGGGTACGTCGGTGGCTTCCTCGGCGGCCTCTTCGGCCTGCGCCACCTTGGCTTTGAGGTAGATCGGTGCAAGCGGTTCTTCCTGCACGATCTCCACCAGCATTTCCTTGGCCAGTTCCAGCATGGCCAGGAAGGTCACCACCACGCCCAGCCGGCCCTCGGTGATGTCGAACAATGTCTCGAAGCGATGAAAGCGGGTGTCATCGAGCCGGGACAGCAGCTCGCCCATGCGCTGGCGGACGCTGAGCGCCTCGCGCTTGATCGCGTGATGGCCGAACAGCTCGGCGCGGTGCATCACGTCCTTCAGCGCCAGCAGCATTTCCTTCAGGTCCAGCGGCGGCGGCAGCTTGACCACGTTGCGCTCGCCGACCTCCGCCTGCACCACTGCGGTGTCGCGCTCGATGCGGGGCAGGGCGTCGATGTCCTCCGCCGCGCGCTTGAAGCGCTCGTACTCCTGCAGCCGGCGCACCAGTTCGGCGCGGGGGTCTTCCTCCAGGCCTTCCTCGGTCGGCGGTCGCGGCAGCAGCAGCCGCGACTTGATCTCGGCCAGGATCGCGGCCATCAGCAGGTATTCGGCGGCCAGCTCCAGCCGCATCACTTCCCGCATCATTTCGATGTAGGTCATGTACTGCCGGGTGATCTCGGCGACCGGGATATCCAGGATGTCCAGGTTCTGCCGGCGGATCAGATACAGCAAAAGGTCCAGCGGGCCCTCGAACGCGTCCAGGAACACCTCGAGCGCATCCGGAGGGATGTAAAGATCCTGCGGCATCTGCAGCAGCGGTTCGCCGCGCACGATGGCCAACGGCATTTCCTGCTGCTGCGGTAGCGCCGCGAACGGATCTGGCGTTGCGGCGATCGGCTGAGGCTCTACTGGCTCAGTGCTCATCAATGCATGTCGTTGGGCCGCTCCGCGCGGCTGAAAGCGCGTTCAACACGTTCGGCACGATCAGTGCGAAACGGTGCGAATACTGACGCCCGTTCCAGCGCTGCCCCGGTGCCGGTGGCTGGTAAAGCAGTGTGTCCGGCGGCGCCCAACCTGCAGGACCCGCCGATTCGGTGCCACATGACGAAACCGTACGGTCGCGGTTTCGATCAGGTCGGCCTTGTTGCGACTACCAGATACCCGGGCCGGCGACGAATCGGCCGACGATCACACGCAAAAAGGTGGCCATTCGCGCCACGACGGTCTGACCTGCCGGATACGACCCATGGCGCACTGCGGCCGCACTATCGGCCAGCAAGCACGTCGGAAACCCTAGGGTATGGACCACAGCGTAGCCGCTGCCCCGCATCAAGTCCAGTGCTGCACCTGCCATCCCATTCCAGCCACGCTGCGGACGCGGCGCCAGGCTCCGGCGGGCCCCGTGGTCGCCATGGCCGTGGTCAATGGCGTGGCTGCAACGCGCATCGTGCAGAGCGCCGTTGCCTGGCCCACGTGCCGGTGCCGGCAGCTTGTGACGCGGTGCGTCCGCCGGCGGCGCCGTCGAACGCCCCCGCGCATGGACCGGTTCAAGGCACGCGCCGCACCGCGGCACCCGTTATGATGTGAAGCCTCTGTGAAATGCGAGGCGCCACCTGGCTTGCGACGGGCATGCGACCGGGGACGCCCGGCGATGCGTTGTGGCTGGTCTGCTTTTTGCATCGTCGGCCAAAGCAAGCACGGCAGCACGCGGTTCGTGGCGTGCGCATCACGGGGATGGTGGTGACATGGCCGATTGCGTCCGGTGGACGGCACCGGCGGAAGCGGAGGGGCACCGGCTCGGGCCGGCGGCAGTGGGGGCACTCCAGGGGAGGGGCGCCCGTACACGAGAGAAACGATGGATACGAACAACGACGTGGCGAATGCCGAACCGGGTGCCTGCCTGAGACCGGCGCGCATGCGCATCGAGACCACCGTGCTGATGAGCCGGGGCGTCCACTCCCATCCCACCGAACTGGTCGACATATCGGCCACCGGCGCGTTGTTGCGCCGGCCGCTGGGCTGGGACGGCGTCGCCGGAGAGAGCTGGGTGGTGGACATGATCTTCGGACGCAACCTGCACATCCACGTCGAGGCGGTGGTGGCACGCGTCTCGGACGAACACATCGGCTTTGCCTATACCCGCATTCCGGAGGACAAGCAGGTGCCGCTGTGGAACCTGCTCGGCGGCTACGCCGACATCCTCGAACACTGGGACCCGTGAGGCGTCCGTCCGCCGGCCGATGCGGCCAGCGGACAGGCGGCGGCCGGGCAGAGCCGGTCAGGCCGTCGGGGCGGCGGTCGTTTCCGTGCGCAGTTCGCGGCGCAGGATCTTGCCCACGTTGGTCTTGGGCAGCTCGTCGCGGAACTCGATCGTACTTCGGCCGCTTGTAGCCGGTCAGGTTCTCGCGGCAGAACTCCTTGAGCGCCTCGGCGGTCAGCGTCGGGTCCTTGCTGCACCACGAACAGCTTGACCACCTCGCCCGAATGCTCGTCGGGCACGCCGACCGCGGCCACCTCGGGCACGCCCGGGTGCTCCATCGACCACGTCCTCGACCTCGTTCGGGTACACGTTGAAGCCGGACACCAGGATCATGTCCTTCTTGCGGTCGACGATGTAGAAGAAGCCCTTCTCGTCCATCCGGGCGATGTCGCCGGTGTGCAGCCAGCCGTCCGCGCCGAGCACCTTGGCGGTTTCCTCCGGTCGCTGCCAGTAGCCCTTCATCACCTGCGGACCGCGCACCATCAGCTCGCCGACTTCGCCGATGGGCAGCGGCTGGCTGTCCTCGGACCAGATCGCCACATCGGTGGACGGCACCGGCAGGCCGATCGAGCCGTTGTAGTCGGGCAGGTCCAGCGGGTTGATGCAGACCGCCGGAGAGGTTTCGGTCAGGCCGTAGGCCTCGGCCAGGGTGCAGCCGGTGATCTTCTTCCAGCGCTCGGCCACGGCCCGCTGCACGGCCATGCCGCCGCCCAGGGTCAGGTGCAGGCGCGAGAAATCCAGCTCGGCGAAGCCGGGCGTGTTGAGCAGGCCGTTGAACAGCGTGTTGACGCCGGTGAGCGCGGTGAACTGCGACTTGCCGCAGCTCCTTGACGAAGCCGGGCATGTCGCGCGGGTTGGTGATCAGCAAGTTCAGGCCGCCCAGGCGCATGAACACCAGGCAGTTCGCGGTCAGCGAGAAGATGTGATACAGCGGCAGCGCGGTGATGATGACCTCTTCGCCGTCGGTTGCGCCTGGTCGCCGATCCAGGCGCCGGCCTGCAGCATGTTGGCGACCATGTTGCCGTGGGTGAGCATGGCGCCCTTGGCCACGCCGGTGGTGCCGCCGGTGTACTGCAGGAACGCGATGTCGTCATGGCACAGCTCGACGCGGTCCGGCGCCTGGTGCGCGTCGCCGCTGCGCCAGCGCATCGCCGAAGCGCACGCGCCATGGGCAGGTCGAACGCCGGCACCATCTTCTTGACGTGCTTGACCGCGAAGTTGACCAGCGCGCCCTTGGCAAAGCCCAGCAGGTCGCCCAGGCCGGTGGTGATCGACATGCTCGACCGCGGTCTCGGTCGATGACCTTCTGCAGCGTGGCGGCGAAGTTGTCCAGCACCACGATCGCCTTGGCGCCGGAATCCTCCAGCTGGTGCTTCAGCTCGCGGGCGGTGTACAGCGGGTTGGTGTTGACCACGATCAGGCCGGCGCGCAGCGCGCCGAACAGGGCGATCGGGTACTGCAGCACGTTGGGCATCATGATCGCGACGCGATCGCCCTTGCGCAGCTTCAGCACACCGGTGCAGATAGCCGGCGAAGTGTCCGCTGAGGCGGTCGATTTCGCCGTAGCTGAGCTGCTTGCCCATGTTGGCGAACGCGGGCCGGTCGCCGAACTGCCCGAACGCCTCGTGCAGTACCGCGGCGACCGAGGCGTAGGCGTGGATGTCGATCTGCTCGGGTACGCCATCCGGATAATGGCCAAGCCACGGACGCTCATTGCTCATGATACTCAGGATCCCTGTTCAAGCTTGCGCTGGAGCGCCGGGGCATTGGAGCATACGCCCGCGTACAGCGGCAAGCCGCCGCCGGAGAGGTCGCCGATGATCCGCCATGTTCCCCGCATGATGCTCCTGCTGCCGGTGTTCTGGCTGATGGCGGGCCTGGCCGGCTGCCATCATCCGCCGGACGAGACGCGCGTGCGTGAAGCCATCGCCCGCACCGCGGACGCTGCCGAGGCGGGGCGCGCGGGTGATGTCGCCGACGCACTCAGCGACGATTTCAACGGCAACGAGGGCGAGCTCGACCCGCGCCGGCTGGTTGGCCTGCTGCGCATGGTCACGCTGCGCGGCGACCATGTCGGCGTCACGCTCGGCCCGGTCGACGTGCGCCGGCAGGGCGACCGCATGATGGCCGATTTCACCGCCACGCTGACCAGCGGCGGCCGCCTGCTGCCGTCGCAACTGGGTGTCTACAAGGTCCAGACCGCCTGGCGGCGGGAACATGGCGACTGGGTCTGTTACTGGGCGCACTGGACCCGGCCGCTGTAGCGCTGCGCCGGCAAGCGGGCGAGACGGGGCCTCCGGGCGAGCCGGCACCATGCGACCTGCGGCTGCCGGGGCAGGCGAGGGCGCCTGGCCGCCGCCGGTCCATCGTGCCGGTTCCGCGGGTGTCCTGCCGGCACGCCCGCGGCGTCATGCGCCGGGCCCCGGGCGCTGGTCCGATCCGCATCGACCAGGCAAGGGTGACAGCGCTGTCAGAAAGAGGGATGGTATGCCTCGGCTTCGTCGGGGCGGGGCGCGCGGGCCGCCGGCGCATGCATACGTATTCACCGCACAACACCGGGCTCAGGCGACAGAATCCAGACATTCCGGACATCACGGCGAGGGGGACACCGATGGGCATGGCGATAGCGCAAGACGAGCAACGGCGGCAGTCGGCGGTGCGGGTGATCATGATCGCCGCCGCGGCGGCCCTGGGCGGGTTCCTGTTCGGTTTCGATACGGCGGTAATCAACGGCACGGTGGATGCCATCCGCGGCGGCTTCGGGCTGGGCGCCGGTCAGATCGGCATCGCCGTGTCCTGCGCGCTGCTCGGTTCGGCGGTGGGCGCCTGGTACGCCGGCCCGCTGGCTGATCGTTTCGGCCGCGTGCGCAGCATGCAGGTGGCCGCCGTGCTGCTGGCCGCCAGCGCGCTGGGCTCGGGCCTGGTGCATGGCGTGTGGGATCTGATCCTGTGGCGGGTGATCGGCGGCATGGGCGTGGGCGTGGCCTCGGTGATCGCACCGACCTACATCGCCGAGGTGTCGCCGGCGCACATGCGTGGCCGGCTCGGCTCGATGCAGCAACTGGCGATCGTGCTGGGCATCTTCGCCGCCCTGCTCAGCGACGCCTGGCTGGCCAGCACCGCCGGCGGCGCCTCGCAGACGCTGTGGCTGGGCCTGGCTGCCTGGCGCTGGATGTTCCTGGTGGCGGTGGTGCCGGCGCTGATCTACGGCTCGCTGGTGCTGGCGGTGCCCGAGTCCCCGCGCCACCTGGTGGCGGTGGGCCGGCATGCCGAGGCCAAGGCGGTGCTCAGGCAGGTGCTGGGCATCGACGGCGAGACCGCGCTGGAGCAGAAGGTGGGCGACATCAGCCGCAGCCTGCGCTCGGAGCACCGTTCCCGCCTGCGCGACCTGCTCGGGCCGCGCATGGGCTTGCTGCCGGTGGTGTGGATCGGCCTGCTGCTGTCGGTGTTCCAGCAGTTCGTGGGCATCAACGTGATCTTCTATTACTCCTCCACGCTGTGGCACTCGGTAGGCTTCAGCGAGGCGGACGCGTTCTCGATCACCGTGGCCACCTCGGTGGTCAACGTGCTGGTGACACTGGTGGCGATCGCCCTGGTCGACCGCATCGGACGCAAGCCACTGCTGCTGATCGGCTCGGCCGGCATGACCGTCACCCTGGGGCTGATGGCGGTGTGCTTCCACATGGCCACCGGCAGCGGCGCGGCGCTGAGCCTGCCGGCGCCGTGGGGCATGGTGGCGCTGGTGGCGGCGAACGCCTACGTGGTGTTCTTCGGCCTGAGCTGGGGCCCGGTGGTGTGGGTACTGCTGGGCGAGATGTTCCCCAACCGCATCCGCGCCATCGCCCTGGCCACCGCCGCCTCGGTGCAGTGGCTGGCCAACTTCGCCATCACCAGCAGTTTCCCCGCGCTGGCCGATTTCAGCCTGGTATTCGCCTACGGCCTGTACGCCGCCTTCGCCCTGCTGTCGCTGCTGTTCGTGTGGTTCGGCGTGCGCGAAACCCGCGGCATGGAGCTGGAAGACATGCTCGACTGAGGCGCTGGGCCACGCTTCCTGTGGGAGCGGCTTCAGCGCGACGCGCACGCAGTGCGCTGCTCTTTGGCGGGCGACCAGCGCGCCACCGGCCGCTGGCGCGGCCCTCGCGGCTGAAGCCGCTCCCACAGTGGATGCGCGCACAGCGGGCGTGCCCACATGCCGGTGCAGCTGGCCTGCCGTTCGCGTCAACCTGCAGCCACGACTCAGCGTCAGGCGCGGCCTGCGTGCCATTCGCGCCAGCCTCCGACTCCAGCGCCACGCCACTCTCCGCCCGCCGGTAGCGTCGCCCCCGGTTGGCGCACGCTACCTGTGGGAGCGGCTTCAGCCGCGACGCGCACGCAGTGCGCTGCTCTTTGGCGGGCGACCAGCGCGCCACCGGCCGCTGGCGCGGCCCTCGCGGCTGAAGCCGCTCCCACAGTGGATGCGCGCACAGCGGGTGTGCCCACATGGGGCAGCTTGACCTGCCGTTCGCGTCGACCTGCAGCCACGACTCAGCGTCAGGCGCGGCCTGCGTGCCATTCGCGCCAGCCTCCGACTCCAGCGCCACGCCACTCTCCGCCCGCCGGTAGCGTCGCCCCCGGTTGGCGCACGCTACCTGTGGGAGCGGCTTCAGCCGCGACGCGCACGCAGTGCGCTGCTCTTTGGCGGGCGACCAGCGCGCCACCGGCCGCTGGCGCGGCCCTCGCGGCTGAAGCCGCTCCCACAGTGGATGGGCGCACAGCGGGTCGTGCCCACATGCCGTGCAGCTTGACCTGCCGTTCGCGTCGACCTGCAGCCACGACTCAGCGTCAGGCGCGGCCTGCGTGCCATTCGCGCCAGCCTCCGACTCCAGCGCCGCGCCACTCTCCGCCCGCCGGTAGCGTCGCCCCCGGTTGGCGCACGCTTCCTGTGGGAGCGGCTTCAGCCGCGACGCGCACGCAGTGCGCTGCTCTTTGGCGGACGACCAGCGAGGCGGCCGCTGGCGCGGCCCTCGCGGCTGAAGCCGCTCCCACAGTGGATGCGCGCACAGCGGGTGTGCCCACATGCCGTGCAGCTTGACCTGCCGTTCGCGTCGACCTGCAGCCACGACTCAGCGTCAGGCGCGGCCTGCGTGCCATTCGCGCCAGCCTCCGACTCCAGCGCCACGCCACTCTCCGCCCGCCGGTAGCGTCGCCCCCGGTTGGCGCACGCTTCCTGTGGGAGCGGCTTCAGCCGCGACGCGCACGCAGTGCGCTGCTCTTTGGCGGGCGACCAGCGCAGCCACCGGCCGCTGGCGCGGCCCTCGCGGCTAAAGCCGCTCCCACAGTGGATGGGCGCACAGCGGGTGTGCCCACATGCGGTGCAGCTTGACCTGCCGTTCGCGTCGACCTGCAGCCACGACTCAGCGCCAGGCGCGGCCTGCGTGCCATTCGCGCCAGCCTCCGACTCCAGCGCCACGCCACTCTCCGTCCGCCGGTAGCGTCGCCCCCGGTTGGCGCACGCTTCCTGTGGGAGCGGCTTCAGCCGCGACGCGCACGCAGTGCGCTGCTCTTTGGCGGACGACCAGCGCGCCACCGGCCGCTGGCGCGGCCCTCGCGGCTGAAGCCGCTCCCACAGTGGATGCGCGCACAGCGGGCGTGCCCACATGGGGCAGCTTGACCTGCCGTTCGCGTCGACCTGCAGCCACGACTCAGCGTCAGGCGCGGCCTGCGTGCCATTCGCGCCAGCCTCCGACTCCAGCGCCACGCCACTCTCCGCCCGCCGGTAGCGTCGCCCCCGGTTGGCGCACGCTTCCTGTGGGAGCGGCTTCAGCCGCGACGCGCACGCAGTGCGCTGCTCTTTGGCGGACGACCAGCGCGCCACCGGCCGCTGGCGCGGCCCTCGCGGCTAAAGCCGCTCCCACAGTGGATGGGCGCACAGCGGGTGTGCCCACATGAGGCAGCCTGGCGTGCCAGTACCGCCGAAACGGGCCGGCGCGTGGCCGGCTCCGCCGAAAATCGATTAGGATGCCCGGGCCGGGTCTCGTTGTGCTCGGTCGCTGCAGAGTAAAACCGTGTGAACCGCAAGGAAAAATCCACTTCGTTCGATATCGCCGACCTGGCCGGGGTTTCGCAGGCCACGGTATCGCGCGCGCTGCGTGGCAGCCCGCTGGTCAGCGAGGAAACCCGCCAGCGCGTGCGCGCCGCGGCGGCCCAGCTGAACTACAAGGTGGACAAGCACGCCTCCAGCCTGCGCTCGCAGCATTGCGGCACGCTGGCGCTGCTGCTGTTCGAGGACCCCACCGCGGACGAGTCGCGGATCAACCCGTTCTTCCTGTCCATGCTCGGCTCGATCACCCGTGCCTGCGCGCAGCAGGGCTACGACCTGCTGGTGTCGTTCCAGCAGCTGTCGCACGACTGGCACGCCGACTACGCCGACACCAAGAAGGCCGACGGCATCATCCTGCTCGGCTACGGCGACTACCTCACCTATCGCGCCAAGGTCGACCAGCTGATCGCCCAGAACACCCATTTCGTGCGCTGGGGCGCGGTGCTGCCGGACGAGCCGGACCTGTCGGTGGGCTGCGACAACTTCCACGGCGGCCAGCTGGTGGCAGGGCATCTGGTGGAGCAGGGCTGCCGCCAGGTGGCGTTCCTGGGCAACGCCTCGGGCCACTACCCGGAATTCTTCGAACGCTACCGCGGCTACGCGCAAACCCTGCGCGACGCCGGCCTGCCGGTGCAGCCGCAGCTGCAACTGGACGCCGAAAGCACCGAGCAGTCCGGCTACGAGGCGATGCAGGCACTGCTGGACCGCGGCGGCGACTTCGACGCGGTATTTGCCGCCAGCGACCTGATCGCCATCGGCGCGATGCGCGCCATGGACGAGCGCGGTATCGACGTGCCCGGGCAGGTGGCGCTGGCCGGCTTCGACGACATCCCCACGGCCAGCTCCGCGCGGCCGTCGCTGACCTCGGTGCTGCAGGACACCAAGCAGGCCGGCGAGGTGCTGGTGGACAACCTGCTGCGGCAGATCCGCGGCGAGCCGGTATGCAGCGTGCTGCTGCCGGTAAAGCTCACCGTGCGCCGCTCCAGCGTCAGGCAGCCGGCCGGCTGAAGGCGGCGCTCAGGCGTCGATCGCCGCGTCGCGCGTCTCGTTGTCCGGAAACTCCATGAACACGAAGAACGGCACGCCGCGTATGTGCCAGTGCTGCGCCACCCGGGTCAGCATGGCGCGCATCGCGCCGTAGTCTGCCGCGGCGGTGCGGTGCAGGTTGTTGGCATGATCGAGCAGCAACACATAGCCGGGCGCCAGCAACCAGTCCAGTTCGCACAGGCGTTGTCCCAGCCCGTGCCAGTCCGCTTCGGACTCGGGCAGTTCGAACGCCTCGGCCAGTTGCTCCAGCGCACAGCCGCCGTCGCGGCAGTCGCGCAGGTCCACCCGCAACAGGCACAGCCCGGCGCGCCGCGCGTCGTCGACCAGCGTCGGCGGATCGTCCGGCACCACCGGGTAGACGCCGTCGCGGCCGGCGTCGCGCAGGTCGATCCCCAGCACCTTGCTTGTCATCCGGCCTCCCGCATCAGCGTTGCGTGCATGATGCTGCCCGGCGCGTGTGAGCCAGGTGGACGCAGGTCCGCCGTCAACGCATCGGTCAGGGGGTGGGCACCATCAGGTGCTGGTATGGCGTGCCGGCCCACATCACATACGGCGCGCCGGTATCCGGATCGGCGCCCTTCGGGTAGTTGGCGTAGAAACCGGCGTCCGCGCCCAGCACCATCACGTGCGGCCCGGTCTTGATCCAGTGGTTGTCCTTCGGACCGCTGGCGTACGGGTCGGTGTTGCTGGCATCGGTGCCGCCCTCGAGCATGTAGACCAGGCCGAGCTTGCCGGCGCTGGGCATGGCGTGCCCCATGTAGGCCTGCAGCCACGCCATCGCCGGCGCGTCGGCGCACATCGGGTCGGGCCCCGGCGTGGCCGGCGCATCGGGTATGCAGGTAAACCCGTTGCTGCCTTGGCGCAGCGTTCGCATGCCGCCCTTGTCGTCCATCGCCACGATGGTGGCGTGCCGGCCCACCTGCGCGGGGGCGGCGCGCATCGCGCTGGCGATCAGCTGCGCATCGGTGGGGTGGGCGGGGGCCGCGGGCGGTGGATAGGCATGGGCCGCGGCGGTGGGCAGGCCCAGCAACACGGCGGCGGCCAGGGCCAGGGGAACAATCCGGGTAGCGCTACGCATGGCAACGTACTCCCGCAATGACGCAAGGTCACCCAGAGTTCCCGGCGCGAGTCTGGGCCGCGGCTCGTTCCCCCTGCGTCAACCCCGCGTACAGCCGAACCCGGCCGCCTGCGTCACGCCCGCTCCGGCTGCGCGTTGGTGCGCGGCGCGTGTCGCACGCATAATCAGGCCTATTGCCCGTTTCACGTCCAAGGATTCGCCATGACCGCGCCCACCCGCATCGACACCACCCGCACCATCCGCGCCCCGCGCGGCAGCGAACTCAGCTGCAAGAGCTGGCTCAGCGAGGCGCCGTACCGGATGATCCAGAACAACCTGGACCCGGAGGTGGCCGAGAACCCGGCCGAGCTGGTGGTCTACGGCGGCATCGGCCGCGCCGCGCGCAACTGGGAGTGCTTCGACGCCATCCTCAAATCGCTGCGCGAGTTGAACGACGACGAGACCCTGCTGGTGCAGTCGGGCAAGCCGGTGGGCGTGTTCCGCACCCACGCCGACGCCCCGCGCGTGCTCATCGCCAACTCCAACCTGGTGCCGGCCTGGGCCAACTGGGAGCACTTCAACGAGCTCGATAAGAAGGGCCTGATGATGTACGGCCAGATGACCGCCGGCAGCTGGATCTACATCGGCTCGCAGGGCATCGTGCAGGGCACCTACGAAACCTTCGTGGAGATGGGCCGCCAGCACTACGCCGGCAACCTCAGCGGCAAGTGGATCCTCACCGCCGGCCTGGGCGGCATGGGCGGCGCGCAGCCGCTGGCCGCCAGCCTGGCCGGCGCCTGCAGCCTCACCATCGAGTGCCAGCAGAGCCGCATCGACATGCGCCTCAAGACCCGCTACGTGGACGAGCAGGCCACCGACCTGGACGACGCGCTGGCGCGCATCGAGAAGTACACCGAGGCCGGCGAAGCCAAGTCCATCGCGCTGCTGGGCAACGCCGCCGAGATCCTGCCCGAGCTGGTCAAGCGCGGCGTCAAGCCCGACGCGGTCACCGACCAGACCAGCGCGCACGACCCGGTCAACGGCTACCTGCCGCATCGGCTGGACGGTGGAGCAGTGGTTCGAGCGCCGCAAGGCCGACCCCAACGGCACCCGCGACGCCGCCAAGCACTCCATGAAGCGTGCACGTGGAAGCCATGCTCGCCTTCCACGCCCAGGGCATCCCCACCTTCGACTACGGCAACAACATCCGCCAGATGGCCAAGGACGAAGGCTGCGCCAACGCCTTCGACTTCCCCGGCTTCGTGCCCGCCTACGTGCGCCCGCTGTTCTGCAAGGGCATCGGCCCGTTCCGCTGGGTGGCGCTGTCCGGCGACCCGGAAGACATCTACAAGACCGACCAGAAGGTCAAGGAGCTGATCCCCGACGACAAGCACCTGCACAACTGGCTGGACATGGCCAAGGAGCGCATCAGCTTCCAGGGGTTGCCGGCACGGATTTGCTGGGTGGGGCTGGGGCAGCGCGACAAGTTGGGGTTGGCGTTCAATGAGATGGTGCGGAAGGGGGAGTTGAAGGCGCCTGTTGTCATTGGGCGGGATCATCTGGATTCGGGGTCGGTGGCGTCACCGAATCGGGAGACGGAGGCGATGAAGGATGGGAGCGATGCGGTGTCGGATTGGCCGTTGCTGAATGCGATGTTGAATGTGGCGGGTGGGGCGACTTGGGTGTCGCTGCATCATGGGGGTGGGGTGGGGATGGGGTACAGCCAGCACTCGGGGGTGGTGATCGTTTGCGATGGCAGCGAGGCGGCGGACAAGCGGATTGGGCGGGTGTTGTGGAATGATCCGGGGACTGGGGTGATGCGGCATGCGGATGCGGGGTATGAGGTGGCGGTGGAGTGCGCGAGAGAGCAAGGGTTGAAGTTGCCGATGGTTTGAGGCATTAAGGAGGGCAGGGCGAAGTACCTGCCCTCCTTTTTGGGTACAGGGAGGTTGCTAGTGGGTCAGCAAACAGGTTCAGAGCGGGCGCAGACCGCATTTTTCGTCAGCCTTTCCGCTCTTGGTGGATTGCTGGCCGTTCCGGCAGTCATCGGGTACATGGCCTACCTGCCCATCTCGGCATTGATGGCCGCGCTGGCCTGGCACCTGTGGAGTCCTCCCGTTCGTCGTCCGTTCCTTGTCCTTGCGGCTGGGGCTTTGATCGCAGGGCTTCTGATCCACCTCATGCCTCACGCATCCAATGGGGGCGTAGGCGGCGCGGGTTTTGCGCTGTGCATGGCTGCGCTTGTTTGGCTAGGGTTCGGTTTATTCAAGTTGCGCAAGATGGAGGCGGGGCTTGCGGGCGGTTGATTCTTGGGGGTGAGGAGGCTTAATTGCCTCCGTCCCGTTTTTTTGTCCCGTTTTTTAGTACGTTCGTAGCGAAAGGGAAAGGGAGTGCAATGGCTTATGGCGCGCGCGTTGGCGAAAGACCTACTTTTTGTGTCGAAATCGCCCAAAGAGCGGCTCGATTATCTCGCTGCAGGAGCCAGTCTCGTTGCTCGCACAGGTCTAGACCTCAGAAAGCTGCGGGCTAGGGCTGCAGCGGACAGGCTCGCGCTGGCCAGAGCGATCTTGAAGGAGGCATGGGGCCTCTACGACGGGGGAAGCCTTCGTCGGACCGTTGTGGGGCGGACGTATTACGCTATGTATCACGCTGCGCGCGCTGCTACATTTCTTTCTTACGGAGGTGACGATCATGAAAGTCACACCGTGCTGCCTTCGAAACTTCCTGTTGACTTTCCCGACCGAAATCGGTGGCAAAACGTACTGAAGAATGCGCGCTTAGAGCGCAATCGCGCCGATTACGATCCGTACCCGCGTCGCGATGACGAGTTTCAATATATTGCTGAGACAATGTTGCCAGAAGCTAATGATTTCGTCGCTCTTGCGCGAAAGTATGTCAGAGATCAGTCGAGGAGTGATTAATGGCGATAGATGCCACGGTTAGGCAGTTGGTAGAGCGCGAATTCGCTTCTGCCGGACTGAGGCCTGTCTCTATACAGATTCGAAGTTTTCCTGGTGAAACTATCGCGATCGTAGAGGTTGATGCTAACTACGAAAGGGCGCTATCTGTCGCCCAGATGCTCGATGGAAAAATCGAAAATGGATTTGTTACGGTCAGGCAAGTTGCACCTAAGGCGCCAAAAAAGCAACTTGGTGGCTCCGTTAAGGATGTTCATGACGAGCGGGTCGCGACCCTGCTTGAGCTACTGAGTGCGAGATCCCGCACGTCGGAGACACAGCCTAGTTTGCGTTTCGTAAAAGATGTCGATGAAAGGCTCAATCTCGCTGTTTCGGCAAGACATCAGCTCATCTTCGGGCGGCGCGGAGTGGGCAAGACGTCGCTATTACTTGAAGCGAAGCGGATGCTGGAACAAGGGGGCGCCTTGGTTCTATGGGTAAATATGCATCCGATGCGAACGCTGGACGCAGGTCGAGCCTTCTTGACCATAGTGATGAGGCTATGTGATTTGATGATCGGGGCTCATCAAAGTGGGAAGGTTTTGTCGTCAGGCCTGCAGCTAATTTCCATTGCTAGGTCGAAGATTGAAGAGCGTGTTTTTGCTAGCGATATTGCATACGAGGAGGCTTCGGCACTAGTCCCAATAGTTCAGCAGGCGGTTTCTCGATTCTGTGTTGAGACAAGCGTGCAGCTTTATGTCTTTCTGGATGACGTTCATTACATGAACGTGCAGCAAGTTCCTCTGTTGTTGGATTTGCTACACGGCATAACTCGTGATAATCCGGTTTGGCTAAAGGTGGCGGGAATCCAGCATCAAACGCGCTGGTTCATTCCTAATCCGCCCACCGGCCTCCAGACGGGACATGACGCTACTATTATTAACCTTGACGTCACGCTAGAGCATCCCGAGCGTGCCAGTAAGTTCTTGCTTGATGTTCTAAAAGGGTACGTCGAGGAGTGTAACGCTTTGCCGCTCGGCCGCGTCATAAGTTCTGCTGCTTTAGAGCGGCTAGTGTTGGCATCGGGCGGTGTGCCCCGCGACTTCCTTACGTTGTGCGCATCTTCAATTCAGACGGCTCGTCAGCGCTCTAAAGCATCTGCTGTAGGCGTTCAGGACGTAAACAACGCAGCGGGTGTTGCGGGGCAGACAAAGCTCCAAGAGCTAGAAGATGATGCCGCAGCCGTCGCTGGCAGATCCGCAATTCTTATCAATGCTCTTAATTCGTTGCGAGCTTTTCTTCTCTCTGAAAAGCAAATCACGTTTTTTCGCGTGGATTTCAGGGATAAGGAGGTTCGGGGTCAGGAGTATAGAGTGCTTCAGGCTTTGGCGGACCTTCGTATGCTCCATTTGATAAATGCGAGCCTTTCTGATCCTCAGCAGGCGGGGCAGCGGTCGGAAGTGTATTTGCTTGACCTAAGTCAATATTCTGGATCTCGATTAAAGCAGCGCCTTCGGGTGCTTGATTTCGAGCACGGGCATATGGTGTTGAAGAGGACCCGGAGTACAGAGCCTCCGAAGGTAGGGGATACAGTTCTTAGACTTGTCGCTCTTCTTCGACAAGGGCCCGTGTTTTCACTTGATGCGATCGATGTGGCTGATGTGGTGATATAAGCACGGCTATGAGTGGAATCTATTCGGTCAAAAAAGGGGTCAGGTTCATTAAGCGTTCCGGAGCAAATGCGCTAAAGACAGTTCCTTGAGAGGATAGCCACCAAGTCCACGTTCTTGAAAGGAAGTGGCACAGCAGGGAGAGTTTTGGCGTTGGCGGTTAGCCGTTGTTCCAAGTCCTTTGACTCGCACCTCGAGGAGTTAGGCAGCTGATGTGTGGATACTGCATTGAAGGCGCGGCGATAAGCTCCCGGCTGGTTTCTCTACAGCACGAGGCAACCACTGAGACTGACCCGCTGATCCTCTGGTGCTACATGCAGGACGCCTCCAACTGGGCGGCATCTGTCAGGGAATGGCCGGATGCGATGGGCGAAGCAGCGGGGGGAAAAATGGGGTCAGGTTCATTTTTCTCTGGCCGTAAGTGCAACCAAAACGATGTAGGGGGGTCAGTTCATTTGTTTTCTCTAAGGAAGTGGACCTGACCCTGTTCGCAAGCGGCGCTAAAGAGAAACTTTGCTGATCGAGGGGGTAGGGTGAAGGGATTACTCGCATGGAGCCTACTTGTGTTTGCCGGGGGCTTGCTTGCGCAAGAGCACCCCGCCCCAGGGCCGGATGGCACCTGGGTTGTGGAGCAGCGAGTGGGTCTGCTCCAGTCCCTTCCGGCCAGATGCATCGCTTTGGAGACGGACGGGGGCACGGCCACGATCGTGCTTCCTCTGCAGGAGCTTGAGGATCTGGCTGCCCAGGACGCCGGTACTCAGAACACCATCCACGTTGTGTTGAGCGAGCATGGGCCATCCAAGCCGATCCTGTACCCACGAAGTGCCCGCGCGCTTCTGAAGCTGGTACAGCCCGAGCGTGATGGACGCGGGTGTCGGCTTGTGCAAAAGAGCCAAATCCCGGGGACGCTCACAGTGCTCATCGCAGGGTTGCTCGAAGAAGGGCATGCTGTGGTGTACACGCACCATTTGAACCTCGCCGAGCCCGCGATGGTCGTTCGCCACGTGACCAGTGAGATCTTTGGTTACGACGAGCTTGTTCTGCTTGACGGTGCGATTGTCCTGCACTGTCCTCTGTGGATACGCTGAGCAGAGAGCGGAGTCGAAGGCAGGGGGCGTCGGAAAAACGACGAGAAAAGAGGTGCAGCAATAACGGGGTCAGAGCCCCTTCCTTTAAGCTGACGGAGATCTAGGGATGGTCTGATCAATCGCCGCGCAACCACTCACGCGCGCCATTGATCCCCGTCAGAGCGAAAAAACGCTCACCTCGACGGCGCAATGCCGCCTCATTTGCTCCGCAGCTGGCCCCTTTGGGCCACTGCGGGCGCAGTGACCCTATCTCGGCTGCAACAGCGCCCCGCGCGCCATCCACAGGTTGACCAGTGCGAACAGCGTCGTGACCTGCGCTCCGTTCTTGGCCAAGCCCTTGTAGCGGACCTTGATGTAGCCGAACTGCCGCTTCAGCACCCGGAACGGATGCTCCACCACCGCGCGTATCGAGGCCTTGGCGTGTTCCAGCTGCTCGGTAATCTCGCGCAGCTTGTCATCCTCGATCGCCTTCACCACGCTGCGCTTGGCCGCGATCCAGAACCGGCGGCCCCGCTTGGGCGCCCGCTTCTGAGCGCCGATGTAGCCGGCATCGCCGAACACGTGCCGCTCCTTGCCGTGCAGCAGGTTCTCCACCTCGGTCACGTCCGCCACGTTCGCTGCCGTGCTCACCACCGAATGCACCAGCCCCGTGCGCTCGTCCACACCGATGTGCGCCTTCATCCCGAAGTACCACTGCTTGCCCTTCTTCGTCTGGTGCATCTCGGGGTCGCGCGCCTTGGCCTTGTTCTTGGTCGACGGCGGCGCCGCGATGATCGTCGCGTCCACGATCGTGCCTTGCGACAACTTCATGCCGTGCTCTTTGAGGTGCCTGTTCACTGCGCGAACAGCTGTCGGCCAGGTCATGCTTCTCCAGCAGGTGCCGGAACTTGCACACCGTCGTCTCGTCCGGCGCCGGCTCCTGTCCCAGGTCGATGCCGACGAACCGGCGCATCGCGACCGAGTCGTACAGCGCCTCTTCCACCGCCGGTCCAATAAAGGGGACGGAGGCAATTAAGTTGGGATAATTGCCTCCGTCCCCTTTGGCGACACTGGCCCCAGAATTTGACACGGATCGAGAGAGAGCCCGTTTTCTTGGGTTCTCTCTCTCTTGCAATGGTTAATTCACGGGTACGCCGTCTTCCGGATTGAGTGTCAGCTCAGCACGCTGGTCAGGTCGCTTCGCCTCCCAGTCCTCCATCGCTGCCACGCGGGCTTTCTCTGTGCGCGCAGCGTTTGCTTTGTCCCATGCAAATGCTTCTGCGTTGGGCTGTACGAACTTACTCCTGGAGATCCAGCTTCTGAATGCTCGGTTTTGGACGGTGTAATCGGAAGGCCCGGATCTGCGAAGAGGCCGCATTTGGAAGCCACGTCCGTAGATGAAACGAAGCAGGACGTAATAGCGCTTGCCAGGTTCCACATTCGCCTTAAGGACATGAGAAATCTTGACGTTGTTGGCAACGAAGAAGTGCTGGCCGGGTGCTACCAATTGGACGAGCTTACTGTGAGGCCCCATGAGGCCGTAAAAGGCGGGAGCGCCGGGAGCGGTGTCGAAGAGCGCGGTGGCCACGGCTGCCTCGACGGCATTTGCGGGTTGAAGAAATACGATCTGCGCCTTGTCCGGCGGTGGTGCACTTAGCTGCTGGACCGGCGCTGCCTCCCACAACGGCGCGCGCGCGCAACCGGCAAGCAAGAAGGAACTCACAGCCAATATCCGTATGCCTAGTTTCATTGTCTCCCCCGCCCATCCTTGATAAACGGGCTTATCGTAGCGTCAGGCGGCCCTCCGGACCAGTAAAAGGGGACGTGGCAAATCAAGGCGCGTTGATGGGCCATGTTCCCTCTTCCTCTGGGGCACCGAAGCATTTGGCCAGGCCGAGAAGCAAAGGGGGGCGTGGCGAACCAAATCATCGCCCGTGGCCTTCCCGCGAGGGAAGGCCGCAGTCCGGGCTTGATTGGCCAGGTCCGCTTTGTTCCGGGCGAGGTTACCGGCCGCTCGAAAGCTTCTTCATCAGCCGGTAGGTGAACTCGACCGTCTGGTAGAAATTGTCGATCTTGTTGCGCTCGTCGCGGCCATGCATACGCAAAAAAGGGGACGGAGGTAATTAAATTGCCACCAAGCAAAAACATCCTGATCGAGGGGATAGGGTGAAACGAATGCTCGCGTTGGCGTTGCTTGCTTTCGCCGGGGGCTCACCGGCTCAGGAGCACCCAGCGCCGGGACCGGATGGCACTTGGGTCGTCGAGGAGCGCGTGAGTCTACTCTCGTCCGCCCCGGCCAGTTGCATCGCGTTGGAAGCGGAGAACGGTGCGGCGACCATCGTGTTGCCTCTGCAGGAGATCGAGGAGCTGGCGGCCCGTGACGCCGACAGGCCCGACATCATCCACGTCGTTCTGGTCGATGGTCCGCCCACCAAGCCAATGCTGTACCCGCGGAGTGCCCGCGCGCTTCTGAAGCTCGTTCAGCCCGAGCGTGATGTGCGGGGGTGTCGGCGGGTGCAACTGGATCGGGCCCCCTCGATTGTGAACGGACTCATCGGGGGCTTGCTGGAGGAAGGGCATGCGGCCGTATACACGCATCATTTGAACCTCGCCGAGCCCGCGCTCGTCGTTCGCCATGTCACCAGCAAGATCTTTGGTTATGACGTGCTGGTCCTGCTTGACGGCACCCTGGTTCTGCACTGTCCGCTGTGGATCAGTTGAGCGGGCAAGGCGTTTGCGACAGCTAGGGGCTAACGGGGTTAGGGCCCCGGGTTGTGAAAATTAGACTCCAAAAAACGGGGCCAGGTTCACTTATCGCCTCTCGGGAATTGAGCCTGACGCCGTTCCAACGGCGGCAATCCGCGTAGTCACGACAGCGCGGTGCGCTTGAGCTAGCCTGCGGACGTGGGGCCTGGCCTACGAAGCGGAAGGAACTGGATGATCCGCAGCACGCTCGTCACAACGTTCGCGCTGCTCTGCCTGTCCGCGAGTGTCCGTGTACTCGCGGAACATGCGCCGAAGAAGCCGATCATCACGGACCCGATCTACACCAAGGCCGTGCGGCTGGTCGACGTCGGCGGCGGGCGGCGCATCAATCTCGACTGTCGTGGAACGGGTTCGCCAGCCGTGATTTTCGATTCGGGTCTCAGTGACTCGACCGTTGCATGGGCACTTGTGCAGCCGACCATCAGCCAGACGAACGCGACCTGCTCGTATGATCGCGCCGGCCTTGGATTCAGCGATGCCGCGACGCGCCCGAGCACGGCCAGCAATGATGTCGATGACATCCATCGGGCTCTGCAGGTCGCGGGGGTGAAGCCTCCGTACGTTCTGGTGGGCCATTCCGCCGGCGGCATGGCAATGCGCGTCTTCGCCGATCGCTATCCTGGCGAGGTCGTGGGCATGGTCCTCGTCGACCCTTCCCACGAAGACCAGACGCGCCGAATAAGGGCGCTCACGGTGGCCGAGGGGCGGGCGGGGAAGGACGACAACGCGATGGATCGTACCTGCCTGAATGCAGCGAAGGGCGGTGAGATTCCGAAAGGCTCGCCCGTGTACGCCCGCTGTGTCGGTGGTCCCGATGCGCGCCTGAGCCAGGCAATCAACGACGCAGAACTGGCCTGCATGGCACAGCTCAAGTACCAGGCGGCTGTTGCTTCGGAGTGGCTGAACTTCGGTGGCGCGAGTGCCGACCAGACCCGCGCCACCCGGCGGGACTTCGGCGACATGCCGATCATCGTACTCAGTGCCCCTTATCCGCGCTGGACGGCGCTTACCCAGGAGCAGATGGATAAGCGGAACGCCTTGAAGATACAGATGCACAACGAAATCGCGGCGATGTCGACCCGTGGCGTCAACGAACTCGTCCCACGGACCGGTCATCTCATCAACTACGACCGTCCCGAAATCGTCATTGACGCAATCCACCAGGCTCTGGCGATCGCGGCGGAACACGAATAAAGGGGTCGTGGCTGATTAAATTCGCTCGCCGCCTGGCAGAGCGGGCTGGCTGCCTGGCTCAGGTAGCCACGTCCCCTTTTCTTATTTTTTCTTACGCCCCCTTTTCCTGTGATGCGACTACAGCGTCTGCGCGTCGGCTTCGGGAAACCGGGCGACGACATCTCTCACGCTGCCCGATGAGTGCCCTTGCCAGGTCTGCGAGAAGAAGCTGTCCAGCAATTGCACAGTCAAGCCCAGACCGCGCGCGCCGTCGATGGTGCCGTAGCGGTTCTCGCGCAGCTTCTCCGGCATGGCGGAGGCCGGCAGCAGGGCGGAGTCCTGGAAATTGGCGTGGAACATGCCGCCGACGCGGACCCTGATCGCGCGCGGACTGCGACTGGCAAGCTGTCGCCAGATCCGGGCACGGCGCACTTCGTTGTGCTCGGTGTCCCAATCGCTCTTGGGCTGCGAAGGCCGGTCGGGCGGCTGGGTCGTCACGTACAGCAGCGGCACTTGGGGCAGCTCGATCGCCGATGCGCCGCCGTAGTCGCCGTCCAGATTGGCGGCGGCTTTCACCTGCGGCAGGCGGGCCGCCGCGAGAACCGCGGAAGCACCGCCGACGGAGTGCCCGAACACGCCGATGCGGGTCAGGTCGAGATGGCCGCCGTACGCCCGGTCCTTGGCCGCGTCCAGCACGGGCAGCTGCTTGATCGCCGAAGCGATGTCCTGCGCCATGGTGTCGTAGCCGTCGTCGTCCAGCGCTCGATTGGGCGCCATGCGATTTCCTTCCAATGGAACCACTTCGGCAATGCCCGGGGAGGCGACCGCAAGCACGGCATAGCCACGCGACACCAACCCCTCGATCAGCGCGCTGTAGTTGGTTGGTAGTTGGTGATAGCCGTGGGCGAAAACGAGTATCGGAAAGCGACCGGTCGCCGCAGGGGCGTTGCTGGCGTGCCACGTAGCGGCCAGCATCACACCGGCCGCGGCGACGCCGAGTCGGCGCACCAGGCTGGGGCGATAGGCGTCAGCCCATGCGCCGTCCAGCGCCACATTCCCCACGGCTGGCGCCTGGCTCGTCGGGTAATAAAGCCAGCCTCTCAACTCGCGCTTGCCCGATGAGGTGTCTTCATCGCTCCGGGTGCTGTCCGTCCATGCCAGTGCACTGCGACCGATGCCGTGGCCGGTGGGAACCGGCGTCACCAGCGCCTCCACATGGCGTGGAGGTTCGTTGGCTGGCGCACATGCGGCAAGCATGGCAACGATCAACGAGACAACGATGGGCCGAGGGGCCCGTCTGCACAGGGATGGCGTGGTCATGAGATCGCCGCTCACGGGAGGGGCCTCCATGCTGGAGTGGCGCGTGGTACCCCGCATGTGCCGTTGGTTCGATGGCGATCCGCGCCCGACGCGCTTCCCGCGCGCCCCCATTCCACGGGCCAGCCGAAACCTGGCGGGGCTAACAGCAAGGCATCTGCGTCGCTACCGAAGAAAAGGGGGCAGAGTGGTCAGAGTGCACTTTACCTGTGGTTCCCGTTCTGAAAAGTCGACTCTGACCCCCGTTTTTGGACCCCCGTTTTTGACCCCTGCTGCACGCCCGAGCCGTGATCGAGACTTGGGCGATGGGAATACAACGAAGAGAGACCGAAGGAAGCCCTGAGCGGCATGACGCCAGCGGCTATGCACAGCACAGAACGGAATAACGGGGTCAGAGCCCCTTCCTTTAAGCTGACGGAGATCTAGATGGGTAGCTGGGCTAGGAGGTTCGTCGCGTTCGTAGGGCGTGCGCCCGCTGCCCGACCTGCAGCGGTGGATGCAGATACCATCTGGACGGCGGATGGACGCTACGCGTTGCCGCCAGGCGAAGTATTTGACTTCGAGTTCCGTGGAGTGGGGCTTACCGAAGCGCAGGCACAGGCCTGCGCGGCAGAGGTACGGGGCACAGGGTTGACCGTAACGCTCGACCAGCGCCCGAATGGCAAGTGGACGGTCGTCGGTTGTATTCAAGCCAAAGCGGATGCGGTTGGGTATTCTGGTGTAGTGGCGGACCTTGTCAGGGCCATGCGTGTAGTCGGCTGCCATGATCCGTTAGTGCTCACATCAGCCGGGAAGCCCGGTGCTGGCACGGACGTACTACTCGCGAATCGCTCCCTCCAAAACGGGGACGGAGGACGTTAATTGGCAACTAAAGGGGACGTGGCTAATTAAGTCGTGGTAATGGGCCACGCCCCCTTTGCGCCCCTTTTTTCGCCCGGTGGACTAGCGGTTTCGCTTCGACAAGCGCGCAGGAATGGATGCATGAACACAAGCAAGGAACCGAAGCGGAAATCGCTTCTGCTGATGGATTTTGCCTGCTCAGGGGCGTTGCTCGCCCTGAGCCTCGCGTTTTGCAGCATTGCGATGATGACGGTGAATGCGGTGCTTCACGATGGCCCCCTGCGGTTTTCCGTGGTTTACCGGGGCCTTCTGGGCACGTTCGTTTTCGGCGGCCTGTTTCTCGGGGTCATTCCAGCACTGTTTGCGCACGGGGCGAAAGAGCCTGCGCTACCCATCCTTGACGGCATGATCTGCTTTCTGCTTATCGGTCCGCCACTGGGTTGGCTGGCGCTGGACCTCCTTGTCTCGATCAGGCAGGGCGCGGCCGCTGGACTGAACGGCAATGTGCTCGCTTTTGGTAGCCTGTTTTCGTACCTCTTGGGAGGGGTGCCAGCGGCCGCATGCGGCGTGGTATCGGGCGCTGTGCGGTCACGGATCCGGCCCGCTTCTCACGCTGTTGTCGTCGGCCTCTGCGGTGCTCTCTGCGCGTGGGCTTTTCTGGAATGGTGCACCAGGTCAAAGACCGGGGCTGGCGCACAAGACACGCTCCTGGCTGCCTATACCGGCTTTGCTTCCGGGAGCATGTGCAGTTGGTTGCAACGCCACGGAGCGATCGGGCGGCGACTGTCAGACCGCGTGCGGAGCTACCTGGGGCCCAAAGGCACCTCGCTGATCGGGCCTCGTTGATGGGCAACGTTCCAGGTTCATTTAATCTGCAAACAGTGGTCAAGCTGCACTTTTGTGAAGTGCGAATCAGCAAAAATCGGGGTCAGATTTACTCGCCTAGCCTGCGGAAGTGGGCCCGATCAAATCTGACCTCGTCAGGTTTACTTGGCCACATCCTGTTTTGCGGCGTTGAATCGCCCCGGGTTTCGTGGAGGCTGTTTGGTTTAAGTCAGGCCTCCACGGTGGCGGTCTGACTTGCGAGTTGCCGGTAGTAGTTTGCCTCGGCCTCTGCCGGCGAGATATAGCCGATCGGCTCGAGCAGGCGGTGAAGAAAAGGGGTCAGGTTCATTTTCTTGTGTTGCTAAATGAACCTCGCCCCTTTTGTTCCTTTTGTTTCTAAACCAGATGGTCAGGCATCTGGGTTACCTACGTTGCCCTTTCGTTGACCTCGTAAATCGCTGATACAGCGGCAGCGCGATCCCGAGCACGGCGTACGGCCACCCGGCGATCGGCATGGCATCCGGAAACGCAGCGGCGATCACAGTCGACAGCAGGCCGGCAACAAACAGGATGCTCCATGTGCCGATCTCCACGCGCGTCTCGATGCGCTCCACCGGATCGAGCCCAAGGACGTCGCGTTGCCGCCATGCGTGCAGGTTGAGCAGTGTGATCGCCAGCGACATCGTCATGAAACCGGCGCCGTAGACCACGAACATCTGGTTGGCATCGCGCATGCCGCTGATACCCAGCGTGGCGATGTCCGGCCCGATCGACAGGCCCATCAGGTGGGCGCTGCCGCTGGCCAGGGCATTCATCATGAAGCGCAGCGGGTAGACGAAGACCAGCACGGTGAACACCAGCAGGCAGCTGAGGATGATGGTTGCGGTGTCATCCAGGCCGTAGCGCCGGCTCCAGCGGTGGTGCGCGTTCCAGAACACCATCAGCAGTGTGGCGCTGAGGACGAAGCTCGGGACGTACCCGAGTGCATCGGTCAGCGCATGCATGGTCGTGGGCGGATCGAGCGAGATCACCAGCAACGTCAATGCGAACGCGAAGGCGGCGTCCGTGAAGGTCTCGATGCGCGCCACGTTCAGCCCGCGCAGCCTGAATCCCGCCGAGTCACGTTGGATCGTCACCGTCTGCGCCGTTGCGTGGGAAGTGTTGCCAGGAACATGTCGCTTCCGTGCCGGTAATGGTGCCGATCCAACCTAAACGACCCCCGGAACCCTGTCAATTCGGAGCAGGACATGGCAGGGACTTGTGCGGGAAAGAGGTCAGCTGGACGCAGCAAAGCGCGGTCGCTAAAGCGCGGTCGCTGTCGGGGAGGGCATCCCGGGGTCCCGCCCGCACGTCGCTTGCGCTATCCAATTCGTGAGAAAAGGGGTCAGGTTCATTTCTTGCGCTGATAAATGAACCTGACCAGCTTGTTTCTTGTTCTTCGGCGTGACGGGCTGAACCACCTGGTCGGTAAGCGGGCCGCGACTCACCGTAGTGAAGAGGGGGCGTGGAGATTTGCCGCGGCTCCTTTTTTGGTTCACTGCCTCACGGGTCAAACCGATACCTTCGGCGTGGTCGCCGACTCTGCACCCAGTTCCCGCGGCGCACGCGACCGCGATCGTAACCGTTCCAGCGGGCAGGACCCGAAGCAGGGCAGGCGGTGGTTACCAAAGCCCGGACTTAAAGTGTCCCTGGATCGGAGTAAGTCCCCTTGCTTGACCTCGTTTCCCGGTGTGCCTAGTGTCAAGAAACGTGACGTTTTGAGCACGACGTGGGGGAAGACGATGACGCGCCGCTGGCTATGGATGCTTGCACTTGTCCTGAGTACGGCCTTGCGTGCAAGTGCCCCTGAGGGATCGATAAAGGAGTTCCTCGATAGCGAGATGCCCGCTTCGGGCATGCCAGGCGTCGCCTATGCCGTCGTGGCCGATGGCGAGATCACCTCCATGGGCGCGCGCGGTGTGGCCAGGATCGGGGGCGACAGGAAAGTCACTCCCGACACGGCTTTTCTGACCGGTTCGATCTCCAAGAGTTTTACAGCGCTGGCCGTGATGCAGCTGGTCGAGGCGGGCAGGATCGACCTGGATGCCGCGGTTTCGCGCTACCTCGACGGTTTCTCGGGCCGCCCCGCCGGCGCCATCACGATCCGGCAGCTGCTAAGTCACACGAGCGGGTTTTCTACATGGCAGGGAAACACCCCGCCTGCGCCAAGCAGCCACGGCAAGGACACGCTTGCGGACCGGGTTGAACAACTGCAAGCGGTGATGCCCGCCTACACGCCCGGGGCAAGGTGGGAATACTCCAACACCAACTACCAGATGCTTGGTCGACTGATCGAAGTCGTCAGCGGGCAGCCCTATCAGGACTACGTGGCCACCCACATACTGCAGCCCGTCGGCATGGATCACAGCTTCGTCGCCGATGGCAAGATCCATCAAGCCATGGCGACCGGTCACCGGCCATGGTTCGGCACCGAACAACCCCTGCCCGCGAACAGGACCGAGCGCGCCACGGCCCCGCAAGGTGGCATCGTTGCGAGTGCCGGCGATATGGCGCGCTATCTGCGAATGATGATGAACCGCAAGGACGACGTGCTGAGCGCCGCCGGCAAGGCGCTGATGATGCGCCCGGCGAGCAAGGCATCGCCGTTTTACGGTTTGGGCTGGTTCGTGGATGCCGGGAGAGGGACGGTCTGGCACGGCGGCACCAGCCCCGGGTTCGAAACGCTCGCGACGATGATCCCGGCCGAGAAAAAGGCGGTGGTCGTGCTGGTCAACGCCGGTAGTGGCCTGGGCTTTGCGGAAACGGCTCCACTTCGCGATGGCATCACCGCCAGAGCGTTGGGCCTGGCGAACGATAGCGAGGGATCCCGATGGCCACTGAAGGCGCTGTTCGCCGGTTTGGTGCTTCTGCCGATCTTCTACGTGCTCAGCATGGTTTGGGCGTGGCGTTGCCGTGACCGACTGCGGGCCAAATCCCGGTCGGGTCCGTTCGGTACGTTCAGCCTGTGGTTTCCGTTGCTCACCACGCTTGCCGCCGCGTGGGGCTGCCTCAGTCTTGTGCCGTCGCTGAATGGGGCGCCGCTCGGAACGGTCAGCCTGTATCAGCCCGATCTCGGTTGGACGCTGATCGCCAACGCGGTGACCGGGCCGCTGTGGGCCGTGTTCAGGCTGGGATTGGCTTACAGCGGCAAGTCCGGCGCGGCTGAAGTGACGGAGCAATAGCAGAACCCGTAAAGCCCGAGCCCGCGTGCAAGCCAAGGGGGCAGGTTCGTTTTCTTGCGGACGACCAAGCAACCGGCCCGGTTTTCACCCGGGTGCAGTCGATTGCACTGGCGCCTGGCTGACGTCCTGCAACGTGGTAACCGACCCTAAGCCCGTTCCAAGCTATCGCTGGCAGAGTTGGTCAGAGCCCGTTGTTCGGGGCCGGTGATAGCTGGGGTCAGGTTCATTCTCGCAGCCCAGTAGATGAACCTAACCCGCTTTCTCTTTCAGCTCCTTTTTGAGCGCTTTGACACGTTCGTGGTTTCTGAGGCTGTTGCCCAATGCCAAAAGCGAAAAGGTGAAAGCGATCATGCTGACGGTGTCCACGGAATTCTCCGTGGTTTGGGTCGAGCGGTTCGAGGTTTCGATCGCACTGCTCCGGGACCGATGATTCATGTGCCGCGTTGCATGGCAGCCTGGGCTTCCGGATCCGCGCGCCACGGAAGTCCCTTTCTTCATCGTTTGAAGCCAGGCGCTTGCGCCTTGATCGGGCTCTTGATCGCGGCCTCGTGGTTAGCTGGCATGGCGCAGTGCCAGGGGGGCTCTGATCAACCCGGTACAGTCGCCACTGGCCAGCCCCACCTTATTGTTTTCAAAGCCACGGTCACGCCGCTGCGGGCCTTCTGGGCATCATGACGCCTGCACTGGGTCGATCCGACCATCCCTAGGCGGACGCCTCTCGCAACGGAATCGCGGTACGCAGCGAGATCGCGATGGACACAGCCATGGCGGTCTGGAAGTACAGGCTCACGACAATTGCGTCGAAATTCTGCAGGCCGAACGCCGCATTGACCGCGTGGAGCAGCATGTAGGTGCTGAAGGCGATGCTGATCAGGGCAAAGACGGTCAGTTGCGCGGCGATGCTACGGTTGCGTGCTTCCGGGTTGGGCTGCGGTGCGATGCTGCGGCCGCGCAGTTTCCACCCGCCGAGCAGGGCCAGCAGGCCGTTGGTCGCCAGCACGGTCAGGTTCCGTGCCAGCGTCTGGTTATCGAGGACGAAGCCATGCAGGTACAGGTCCGCAAGCACGGCAATCGCCATCATGGCCAGCGCCAGCGCGAGCAGCCACGACGGAATCAACCCGAACAGGCGGCGGGGAGCCAGGCTGGCGCTGCGTTGTTTCATGGGTTGCAGCTCGCGCAGGCGGCGGAACAGATTGAATGTGAAAAGATCCATGAGCAGCATCGGCAGGAACTGCGCGCCACCGAAGAACGCCGGCCAGGACTCGGGGATGGGCGCTTCGGTTCCGTGAAATTTATAGACAATGGCCATAAGCGCGAGCCCCGTCAGCAACAGCACGTGATTGGACCAGGTGAAGACGGTCAGACCGGTGCGATAGGCGGACAAAGGGCGCGGGGAGATCTGTGGATCGGTCGACGCCTGGAAGGCATCCAGGACTTCGCTCAGGCGGCGCTTGACGCGATACGGTACGAACGCCGAGATCAGCAGTATCTGCGCCAGGAATACAAAGTAGAAGATGATGTTCATGGGGTCGTGGCTCCGGTGTGACGCGAATTCATGACATCGATGAATGCGATGCGAATCTCCGAGTCGGTGGCACCTGCCTCGCGCAGGGATTGGATGCTTTGTTGAAGGGTGTCGCGCACCATGGCGGGCAGATCGACCCGGCAGTTGGCTGCGGCGTCGGGATGCACCACGGTGCCCCGATAACCGCGGGGCTGGATCACGGCGTCACGTTCCAGCAGGCGATAGGCCTTGGCCACCGTCTTGTTGTTGAGATCCAGGTCGCCGGCCAGCTGGCGGATCGAGGGCACGGGATCGCCTGCGCGCAGCGTGCCGGACTGCACCGCAGCCTTGATCTGCGCGATCAACTGCGCAAACAGGGGTTCGGGGGCGTCGATGTCGATGTGGATGTCCATCTTGGCTGTGCCTCATGTACCACATGTAGTACGTGGTGACATGGTACATATGGATCGTCGGTCTTGCAACTAATGCCCGTCCAACGACAAGTCGACGGGGACACATCCTGGGTGGTCACCTGCAGCGACGGCGCCGGCGCTGGCGTTACGGTCTGCAACGGCAGTGCATTGGCGAACAGCGCACTATGCGCCGGTTCGGCCCGAAAACTGACCGGGTCAGTGCGCTTACTGCCATGGTCGCTGCGAAACGGCGTGTCGGCGCGGCGGGCAGGTGGAGTGCCAGCAGGCCTCAGCCGACAAAGAGCAACAGCACGGTGTAGGCGGCCACGCCGATCGCAAAGGGTACGAAGCTGCTGCGGCGTTCCTCCGGCAGCTCCTCCTTGAGCACGTTGAGCACCACGCCGCCGCCGAGAAAGGCGGTCAGGGCGACCATCGCAACTTCGCTGATCGAGGCGTACAGGGCGATCGCGTAACCAAGCACTACCGCTGCGGCCAGCAGCCAGCGGCCGACCCGATGGTAGCGCTCGCTATAGTCCTGGCGCAGGCCGTAGTCATTGACGAAAAAGTGCAGCAGCATCGCAAACCAGAACAGCAGCAGCTGGGTCATGCCGTGGGCGGGGCGGTGCAGCAGCAGGTAGCCGATCAAGACGTTGTAGAGCCCGAACGAGCCCATGTGCAGCCAGAACACATGGGCCTGCGCAGCATCCACCTGGCGCCGCTCCCGGTTGTGCCGACGCGACACCTTGGCCGCGCGCTCCAGACCGTAGAACACCGCCAGTCCGAGTAGCGCGATGATCCATACGTGCGATTCGATTTGCACCAGCTCGGCGATACCTGCTTCGCGCAGCGTGTTCTGCCCGGCGGCCAGTTCCGGCAACAGGTGCACGAATACATAGGCTACCGAGATGCCACTGGCAAACGACAGCCAGCCGCTGCGCGGAATGCGGTTGAGAAAGCGCAGCTTGCCCGACAGCAGGTGGACCAGCCCCAACGCCAGCGCGAGAAACAAAGCCAGAACGTCCATGCGCCATGGGTATCGCCCCGGACGGCTCGATGGCGTGAACCGGCCAGATACGACCTTGCGCCTCGCCACCTGGCCACCTGGCCCGTGCGACGGTTCTATCGCGTGCAGGGCGTGCGAACCCGAAAGGCAGGCGATCCCCGACGCCCGACTTGGCGTCCACCCTGGCACTGGTGCGGCTCCCCCGCCCAGCTCGCCACGAAGGCCTGAGCCGCCTCGCGGAAAGGTGACTGCCAGCGCTTTTTTGGTACTCCGCGGCACGCTAGGCTGAAGCCGTCGAAGACCGGGGGGTGACGGCATGTTCGATGCATTCAAGACAGGTACCGGGGCGCAGGTCTGGCAGGAACTGGTGCAGGAGGCCGCTGGCCGGGTCGGCCATCCGCTGGACGAGTCGGGCGAGGCCTACCTGGTATTCATGCTGCTGCGCTACCAGGGCGATGCCTGGTTGCTCTCGCACGTCCTGGGGCTGGACTGGCTGGACGCGCACAACCTGGTCGGCACCGCACGCGCCGATACCCTGCGTGACGTGGGCGATCGCTGCCTGCTGGTGGCCGGCCTGTTCCCGGGCCTGGCCGAGCGTCGGCGGGTCAACGTGGACTACTACATCGACATTGGCCGCAGCGCCTACCAAGGCGTCGCCGAGGTGGGCCGCCAGGCTTACGCGGCGCTGTATCGACAACTGGCCCGCAGCTACCTGGACCTGGTCGAAACGCTCAACGCAGTGCGCTCGCTGGCTCAGCCCGAACTGATCCGGCTGACTCGCTGACGCCAGCGGCTACCTGGCGGCGTGCCCTGCGTATCCGTCCACATGCAGCGCGGGAAGCGCGCCAGCGAGGCGGTCGGTATCCGTGCGGCCAAGGAAGCTGATGCCGTTGGAGGCGTCGACCTTGCGCGTGCGATGAACGGAACAAAGGAAGACCTGGCTTGAATCCCTCGACGGTCCTTTTGCATTGCCCATCATGTTTCCGCGGGCTGGACAGATCGAGCACGTTCCCTATAGTGACAGGCGGGGCCGGGAGGGCGCCGTTCCATACAGGGGAAAACATGTTTTCTATCGCAAGAACTGCGGGCGCCGCGTGCCTCGTGGCGGGTCTGGCTGCGTGCTCGACCATGACTCATGTCAGCTCGGCCGCGCCCGGTACGCAGCTGGCGATCAAGCACCAGGCGCCGGTGGTGCCATCCACCGTGAAGATGAAGGACACCAGCTTCGGAAACTACGAGTTCAAGGCCGAAAGTGACGGGCACGATGCGCTTTACGGCGTCTTGCCGTTGCGTTTCCACGGCGGACGGTTGGCGCTCGACATCCTGTTCTTTGCACCGGCTGCGTTTTTCAACCTGCGGGGGGCGTTCCAGTACTACGAGATCGACGCGGACAAGGGTGTCATCCGGTACAGGGAGGATCCCGAAGATCCGTGGATGGAGTACCGACCGTCGAGCGCCGAGCGCGAGCGTGCCCGGCAGTTCTTCGGCGTGAACGGCTGAAGCGCGGCTGGACCGGGCAAGAGCGCACGTGTGCGATCCGGTTTGGAGCCGGTCGACCTGCCGGGGCGCCTGGTCGGAATCATGACGTCAGGTTTTGAAAGGAAACAGCCGCATGGTGCGGCTGTGTTTTACAGGGGGTAACAGATGAAGCAGTGGATTGCGTTGCTGGCCGCAGCGCTGGTGATGTCCGGGTGTTCGATCAAGCACGACGTGGTCAAGGATTACCCGCAATACCTGGTGAACAATCAGGGCAACTCCCATCTGCCGACCACGTCGGCGGCATCCGGATACGCGGTAACGCCGTCGACCCAGGCCAACCACTACGAGTTTCGCTCTGCGATGGCCGGCTATGCGAATGTCTGGGTGGTGGAGTTTGGTCGCTTGCTGGACGACACCATGCAGTCGAGCGATGTCCAGGCGGCCTTCGGCAAGCTCATGAAGGTGAACGGCTCCGACCCGGGCGACGGCTTGCTGGTGTTCGATCTGCAGAACTACAACTATGCCGAGCTGGGTGCCCACGTCACCCTGAAGGTGACCTACCGCCGCGGCGGCAAGGACGTCTTCAGCAAGGTCTATCAGGCCGATGGAACGACCCAGGGTGGCAAGATGTTCTGGGGTGGCGCGTTCGCCATGAAGAACGCGGTCCAGCAATCGAGCAAGCTGGCTCTGGACCACATCCTGATGCAGTTGATCAACGACCTCAACGCGGCGCCCGTCGCGGGCTGAGGCAGCGGGAACGGGGGCGGGGTCGACTCGGGGTTTGCATGGAGTCGACGCTGCCCCTGTTTTCCCCCGGGGGCGCGGTGGAGCCGTGGCCGCACCCTGATGGAGAACGCGCCGGGCTTTCCCGTGGCCCACGATCCACACCGCCCGTGGTGGTGATGCCCGCGCCGGTGCGAGTGCGCTGACAGGGCGTGGGTGGACACTTTCGTGCCGCGAACGCGAACCGGGGCGGGTGGAGCTGGCCCGGGCGTTGACGGACACCTCCCGCACGGCCGTTGCGCGGCTGGGCCGGCAGGCCAGCACCGGTACCGAGCCGCCCTTCAGGAGCAATCGGGGGCAGGGGCTCCCGAACCCATCACCCGGCGACCATGATGGCCTCCGTAGAGTCTGAGCCAGGGCAACGCAGAGGTATCCCATGGCATGGCTGATCGAGCACCAGCGGCTGATCTCGCTACTGGTCAACGTGGGGATGCTGATCGTCTGGATCGTCTACCTGCAGGTCTTCTCCGCCGGGTTCCGGCGGCAGCGCAAGGCGACCATTCTCATCACCGTTGGCCAGGACCAGGGCCTGGACGCCCACTGCCTGGTGACCAACATGAGCGCCGAGCCCATCTACATCCACACCGTGTTCGCCACGCTGCGCTGGCCGGACGGCGAAGCGACGTGTCCGGTCACGGAGCTGGGTGGCGAGCGATGGAGCCAGCCGTCCGACCTGCATCTGTGGACCCGGCAAGGCCCGCTTGCAAGCGCACACATCCGCGACATGGGCACGCTCAAAGGCATCGTCGACCACGTGCGCACCTCCGCATCCGCGGCCGGCGGCCCGCCGACGCAAGCGCAGTGGCTGACGCTGGAAATCCGGGTGGTCGCCCTCTATGCCTCCGAAGACTTGCCGGTTGCGGCCAGCCGGCGCTTTGACATCGTGCAGGCCGACCACGGGCCTGATCCGCGTCCACACAGCTACACCGCCCAGCAGATCCGTTCGCGGCGGGAGCGCAGGCAGATCGCGCATGCGCTTGATCCAGGCAAAGGGGCGCCGCTCCGCCGCCAGGATCCGTAGGAAACCGCTTTCCCGTCGCCGGTCGCGCAAAAGCCGGTCTGCGCCCTGGCGCTGACCACGCGGTTGTGCTTCGTGCCCGCGCCAAGGCAGGGGCAGCATGAGCTTGGCCAAGCGGCGGCGGAAGAGTCGAGCCCTCGTCTGACCGCTGTCCTGGCCGCGCGCCTGGCATGCGGCGGTTTCGGCTCTGCTTCCGGCGCCTGCCGGCGGGGACACCTCCCGCACGGCCCCCGGGCGGTCAGGCCGGCAGGCTGACCACCGGTACGAAGCCGCCGAAGATCATCCGCTTGCCGTCGAAGGGCCCGGCGCCGGCAGCTTCCATGCGCGGGTCCTTCATGCATTTCTCCATGCCCGCGTCACGGGTGGCCTTGTCGGGCCATTCGATCCACGAGAACACCACCGTTTCGTTGTCCGTTGCCTGCACGGCGCGACGGAAGTCGGTGAGCTTGCCGTCGGGCACGTCGTCTCCCCAGCATTCGACCACGCGCGTGGCACCGAACTCCAAAAACAGACGGTCGAAGGTATTGGCGTGCGCAATGAATGGCTCGCGCTGGTTATGGGGGACGGCGATCACGAAACCATCGATGTAGGACATGAATGTCTCCTGGTGGCGGGTGGCTCCAAGCCGGTACGGGTGCTCCTCCCCAGGACGACGAACCGGGAGCGCACGAATCGACCGAAACGGGCGCACCTGGACCGAGCGGTTCCCTGCGCGGCGGAAACGGGGTCGGCCTGGCACGTCTGCAACAGGAAATGACCGGCCCCGTCCAGGCCTGGAGCGTGTTTCGCCCGCCCGCAAAGACCGGTCAGTGCATCCAGCCGAGGCTGTCCGGCGAGCCATCCGGGTGGGCGAACCAGCGCACGTGGTTGGTGCCACCGCAGCCGACGCCGTGGGTCTGGGTGGCCACCGCGCCGTTGAACGTGGTCAGCGCAGACTGGTAGCAGCTGCCCTGGTTGTCACGGAAGCGGTACTGGGCCTGGCCGTACCAGCCGAAGTCGACCTCGGGCCGCCAGGAGCGGTTGGAGCTGAAGCTGTCACGTACGCGCCGGGCGTAGCGGCCAAAGCCGGCCTTCTGGTAGAGCGCGTCCAGGTTGCGGTGCTGTTCGGCGCTGGCTCCGGCCTGCGTGGGCTCGGTCTGCGGCCCGTCGCCATAGTCGACGACCTGTCCGAGCATGTAGTACTCCAGGTGCAGCGGGTAGGACGCGCTGCGTACCTCATCGTTCAACACGATGCCCGCCCGGGTCCGACGGCTGTGCTGCAGGGTCTGGCTGGCCAGCCACAGGCGCTGCTGGTACTGCCGGTAGTCGGGCCCGACCCGTCCGTCCATGTAGAACAACTGCAGGTTGTCGAAATGGCTGGTCTGGCGGACGTTGGCGTCCACGCGACCGTGCGAGGTGTTGACGTAGCCGTGGATGCGGAAGTCACGATCCAGCCCGGTGGAGATCATCCCCGAGGCGGTGTCGCCCGTGTTGGCGATCGTGTCGCTGACGGTCGGCGTACCGGGCGAGCCGGCCAGGGTATTGATCGTCACCGCACCGCTGACGTGCGCAGCGTGCTTGTCCTGGTAGACCAGCAGATACGCGCTGGCCGGGCGGCTGAGCGCGATCGTGTGGCTGCCCGCTTCGTTGAGGATGGCCGCGAACGGCGTCAGGTCCACGCGATAGGGCAGGTAGTTGAGCATCTGCGGCGGCTGGGCCGGGGCGTTGAACGTGCTGGGGAAGAAAGGGTTGCTGTTGGAGGACAGCAGCGGGAACACGGGCGCAATGCCGGCGGGCGTCCCATCGATGCTCACGCGGATCTCGGCGAAGCTGCCGCCGTTGCAGCCTTGCAGGGGTGGGAAGATGCCGCGCCGGGTTCTGGCCACCCAGGGCGAGTGGGCTGAAGAAGGGCGACAGGGGGTATGCCTCGTGGTCGGTGACACAGGTGAACCACCAGGGCTCGGCGTTGTAGACGTCCAGGTAGGCGCGCACGATGTTGTGCGGCAGGCTTACCGTATTGGCCTCCGGCATGACCCGGTACGCCGCGTCGGGCGTCTTCTGGGCCGGCGTTGCCGGCGAGGCGCGATAAAACAGCAACTTCGCGCTCACGCGGGCCTGCTCGTTCGTTATGTTGTCCCCCCAGATGGACTGCTCCGAGACCAGCCCCACCTGGCCGTTGTGCGCGCCGGTCAGTCGTGATGCCAGATCGGTGACGTCACGCTCGGCTTGCCAGGTACCGTTCGGCGGCATCGGGTGCATTTGCGTCGGCAGGTTGGACAGCGAGCCCTCGAAGATCGGGATGCCGGCCAGGCGGATGTAGGCTTTCGCGGCATCGGAAAACGAGCCTCCCGCCTCCTCGTCGACCCTCACCTTCAGCACCACCTTGGCCCAGGGACCGGGACAGGCGGCTGGTGGGACGTAGCTGTAGTGGGTACCCGGCTCCGACGAGCCGATCAACTGCTCCATCACCACCTCGTCCTGAAACAGGTGGACCACGCAGGGGGCCCCGGCAGCCGCGGGTACGTGGGGCGTCACCGTGGACACCCCCATCGAGCCCACCTGCATGGGAGCGGCCGATGCTGGTGGGGCCGTGAACAGGGTGCAGGCAGGGGCAAGCAACAAGGCCGCGAGCGTGCGGCCTCCGAGCGGAAAGAGCTTCATGGCGGATCACTCCTTGAACGGGCGCCCCTGTGCGCAGCATGTTCCTCCGCCGCTCGTGAGCGTTTCCCATAACACCGATGTGCCTGCCCGGATATTTTTTTTCGTTCCGAAGCCGCAACATGATGTCGTACACACCCGGGGGCGATTACGACGGAAAGCACCGCGCCCGGGAGCCTCGGCGCCCATCGACCACTCGGGACGGTTGGCTTGCAAACCTTCAATCAAGCGAGTGTCCACCGAATGAGCGCCAACCGCATTTCAACCTTCATCACCACACTCAGCGCCGTTGTGCAGGCCGCCGGCGGCATTGCGCTGTTGTTCGGATCGGACGAGCTGCTGGTCCCGGTTGTGTCCGGAAAGGCGGCCGGTGTCACGGTGCTGGGGCAACTGGTGGCCAGCGGCTGGCTGGCTATGGCGTGGCTCAACTGGTGCCAGCGGCATCTGCTCATCGGCGGGATCTATGGCAGGCCGATGGTGCTGGCCAACTTCACGCTTTACCTGGTGAGCGCCTCGAGCCTGGTTCATCTGTCGATGGGCAGCGGTTCGCCTGCCGTGGTGATGGTGCCAGCCGTGTTGTTTGGCCTGCTGACCCTGGTCTACGGCATGCTCTTGTTGAAGGGGCCGTTCGGTTCGGACGGGTAGGGGCACTCTTGCCTGACGGCACCCGGCCGCCCTCTGGCCTGTGGAAGCGACCTCCATCGCGACGCGCACGGTAGTGCGCGGTGGCGGGCGTCCGGACCCCCGCCAGGGGGCCATCCGGCCACGGGTCCGCTGACCCGGCCATCGCGACGGAAGTCGCTCCTACAGGCGAGGGGGGCTGGTAGCGGTGCGCCCTGCAGCACGCCCGGGCGCAGCGGGACTGCGCGGCATCGGCGCCACGTTGTGGCGGCACGAAAAAGGCCGGCGGACGCCGGCCTGGATGATTCGGGACCGGCGGCCGGCACGGGCACATGGAGAATGAGCTTCCCCCCGCACCAGTTTTCCGTATCGCCGCCGGTCGGCCGGATCAGTTGGACGCGAGCTGCGAGTTGTGACGCTCGTAGTCGATCAGCAGCTGGTTGGCCCGCGCATAGTCTTTGGACTTGAGCGCTTCCTGCAGGATCGTCGCGAAGTCCTGATCGCTGACGCCGTCCAGCGAAAGGTGCCCGGACGCACGTGCCCGGTAGGCCGACGCAATCACCGTGGCCTGGTCGGCCGGGATGCCCAAGCGTTGCCATTCCCTGGCCAGATTCGCGCGGGCCTCGGAGATCGACCACACGCCCTTGGGCCGTTTCTTGCCGACGTTTGCATCCCAGCGGAGGTTCGCATTCCCTTCGATGCGTTTCCTCATGAGCTGGTAGCGCAGCGCGTTGGCTTCCTGCGCCTGCTGTTGGGTTTGCAACGCAGGCGTGTCGTGCTGGGTGCTTTGCGATTGCATCGGTTGCGGGGAGGGCCGGGGACTGCCGGCTCCCTGTCCCTGGGCGTGCAGCCCGGTGGCAACCAGGCAGAACGTTGCCGCGCAAACAAGTCGTGAGTTCATGATGTGTCCTCCGTGAGTTTCGCTCGCGTCCAAACATCCGACGGTCGGGTTTGCTTCAGCGGCCAGCCTACCTGCCGTGCAACCCGAAGCTGATGCTACACCCAAGGGTTATCATCAGGACGTCGCCCCACCGTGACGGCCATGCCTGCCATTTCCGCCACTCGCCCCAGTGCTGCCCACGGGACCGTAGGAGCCGGCCGCGTGCTGATCTGGCGCGGTGGCGGCCTTTGGGTCAGCCGCAACACCGGACGGGTGCAGCCGCATGCCCACCACGCCATCCAGATCACGCTCTGTCCGCAGCAGCCGATCCGGCTGCGCAGCACCGATGCCCCGGGCTGGCACCACACGCAGGCTTCGGTCGTCATGCCCCATCGACCTCACCAGTTCGACGGCTGCGGGCAGGATGTGGTCATGGTGTTCGTCGAACCGGAGACCCCCGCAGGGCGCATGCTGATCGCGCGCTACGGGCATGCGCCGCTGACGACGCTCGATGACCAGGCCGCAATCACCGAGCAGGCACAGGGCGTGCTCGACGGACTGGCCTCCCGGGCAAGCGACGAGGTGTTGATCGCCGGCGCCAGGGCCATTATCGGCCTGTTCACCGGTGACGTACCGCAGGCGACATGGGTCGACCCGCGGATCGCGCGCGCGGTGGAGTGGATGCAGGACCGGCTGGAGACGCCGATCTCCCTCGCGCAGGCCGCCGCGACCGTCCACCTCTCGCCGGGCCGGTTCCGCCACCTGTTCGTCGCCCAGACCGGAATATCCTTCCGCGCATACCTGCTGTGGGCGAGGGTGAACCGGGCGATGATCACTGCGATGGGCGGGGCGACATGGACGCAGGCCGCGCAGCAAGCCGGTTTTGCCGACTCGGCCCATCTCACCCGTACCTGCCGCCGCATGTTCGGCATTGCGCCGACCATGCTGGGTCGGGACGACCGCCGCTGAGGCTGCCCGGAAGGCTGGTGCGACGCAGGACAGCCCGAATATTCAAGCTTCGGCACGGCCCGATCCCAACAATGCGCTCCGTGGGTCACGTCCGACCCACCACTACTACCGGAGCCATACACTCATGAATAACGAAAACGCCATCGCCTGTCCCTGCGCCGACTGCGTCGGTACCGCCTGCACCTGCGGCTGCCAGGACGCTGTCCGCCAGCAGGCATCGTCCTGCCAGTGCGGTTGCCAGCAGGGCCGACCCTGCCGCTGCACCGATCGTTGATCCGTCCTGCGCGGGTCGCAGCGAAGCGACCCGCGCAGCGCGCCACGCTGTGTGACGCGTTGCCGTGTATCGGACATGGTCGCGGCAAAAGCGAAGATGCGGGGCGTGGCTCTTTTTGCAGAGCGCGAGAAGGCAAACCCGATCCCTTTGGTGTCGTTTCCGGATTTCATGGACATGAGACCTGTGCGACCGCAATAGCCGTAACGGCAGGTGCGGGGAAACATCGCCTCGCCGATGATCTGCGGTTTGCTCCTTCCCCGAGGTTCCGCATGACGACCTTCTTTCGCCTGGCTTGCCTGGGTCTGCTCCTGCTGACGGCAGGTTGCAGCACGGTGCCGGCCCCCCGTCCGGCCGAACGCGCGCCCTTGCTGCTGGTGTCCATCGACGGGTTTCGCGCCGATTATCTCGATCGAGGCTACAGCCCCACGCTGCATGCGCTCGCGTCCGAGGGCGTGCGTGGTGCCGGACTGCAGCCGTCCTTTCCGACGCTGACGTTCCCCAACCACTACAGCCTGGTGACCGGCCGCTACCCCGATCACCACGGCATCGTCGACAACGCCATGACCGTCGCGGGTCTGGGTCGTTTCACGCTGGGCAACCGCGGCGCCGTGGCGGATGGGCGCTGGTGGAACCAGGCCGAGCCGATCTGGGTGAGTGCCGACCGCCAGGGCATGCGGACGGCGACCTTGTTCTGGCCCGGGTCCGAGGCGGACATCCATGGATACCGCCCCGACTATTGGCTCGGTTACGACGCCGATATGGGTTATGACGCGCGTGTTGACCAGGTCCTGCATTGGCTGGACCTGCCGGCGTCCCAGCGGCCGCGGTTCCTGACGCTGTATTTCGAAGCGGTCGATACGGCTGGCCACTACGAGGGGCCGGACGCAGCGAAGACCAACGCGGCCATCGCGCGCGTCGACCATGCACTGGCCCGACTGGTTGCCGGACTGAAGCAGCGCGGACTGTACGACCGCCTCAATCTGATCGTGCTGGCGGACCACGGCATGGCGGCCACACCGCCGACGCAGCGGATCTTTCTCGACGATCTGGCCGATCCGGCACACATGCAGGTGGTCTCGACCGGGGCCATCGCGGGCATCATCCCCACGCGCGGGCATGAGGCCGAGATTGCCGCCGCACTGGTCGGGCCGCACCCGCACATGCAGTGCTGGCACAAGGCCGACATTCCGGTCCGCCTGCACTACGGCCACAACGACCGGGTGCCGCCGTTGTTCTGCCTGGCCCAGGTGGGCTGGTTGATCACCCACAACCACGGCACCGCGCTTCACCACGGCAAGGAAATCCATGGCGAGCATGGGTTCGACAACGCCGATCCGCGGATGCGGGCGCTGTTCGTGGCGCACGGACCCGCCTTCCGCGCCCACACCAGGATGCCGGTTTTCCCCAACGTCGACGTGTATCCGTTGATGACGCACTTGCTGGGCATCCGGCCAGAGCCGAACGACGGTCATTTTGCGGATGTCTCGGCGATGCTGCAGACCCCGGCACGCTGACCTGCGGAAAGGGGCCGCAAAAGGCGGCGGGCTCGACCGCCTTCTTGTCGGTGCCGGGACCTTCCCTTATTGGCCGGCACGGCATGCGGGCTCGCGGAGACCGCGGCCTGCGCAAACTGCACCTGCATTTGAGTTGTCGCGCAGGCCGGGGACGCGGTTTTCGACCTGGTCTGCGTGGACGGCTCGCACTACGACGATGACGTGCTGCACGCGGTCATGAGTTGCGAGCGCCTGCGGGCGGGCTGATGAGCTTGGACGACTGCGTCTGGCAGTACTACCGGCGACCGATGGAGAATTCCGCCGGTGCGATCCACTCCGCTGTGCAGTCCAGCGCGGGCTGCCATGCGGGCTGCGCTGCCACCAGATGATCATCGAAAAGCTCGCCGAGCCACAGCGGACCCGGGCGGGATGACGGCATGCCGCATGCGCATCGACCGCCACGAATCATGGTGCCTGGCAGGCCACACCCGCGGCCGACGCAAGGGTTTCTCCCGCTGCCAACGGTGCAAGTCGCGCGTGGTGGAAGCCCTTGGTCCACCATTGCCAGCGCGCGTCCGTATAGCGCGCGCCGTCCGCCGACACGGCGATCCGCAGCCGACGGGTGTGCCCGTCGAAGGTCAGCACGGCGGTGTGCGGGTCCGGATAGGTGGCGCGCACGGTACGGCGATCCTCGCAGGTGTACAGCCGGGTTTCGGCCACGGTGGAGGAGGGGGCCGCGCCGGGGTGCCATGCGGTCAGCGTGTAACGGGATGGCTCGGCACCGGCGCCGCACAGGTGGCCGGCGAAGGGGGCGCTGATCGTGTGCTTGCCGAGCGCCAGCGTGACCGCAGCCGGGGATTCGCAATGGCCGCCGGGGTACACGTCGCCGGACACCCAGCGCATGTCGCTGCTCACGCTGGCCCCGGGCGCCAGAGTGAGCGGTGGTGCCGCGCCCGTCCCGGCAGCGGGCGGGGTGGGTATGACATGGGCCGATGGTTGCCTGTTCGCCCCCATGAAAGAGGCCATCGGCCGCGCGGGGATGTTGCACGGTTGCTTTCCGGTGTTGCGCAGCGTGAGCGCCGTGCCGGAATGCGACATGCCGTCGAAGCGACCGTTGCCGGCATCGAGAGTGAAGGCCAGTTGTGCCGGCACGCATGGGGTCGGCAGCATCCGGGCCGGGTTTGCCGCGGGCGGCCGGGAGGAGGATGTGCAGGCGGGAAGCATCGGCAAGGACAAGCTGGCCAGGAGCGCCGTAAGCGTGACTTTACCGGCGACGCCTGAGGGAACGCGACGGCGCGCCGCGGTGGCGTTCGATGCCCTGCGCTTGCCGTTCATACGCGCCTCCGGTGAACACGGTGGACGTCCACGCTAGCACCTTCGCACCAGGCGGTCGGTGCCGCTTTTGCTGACGGCGGAACGAGCCCGAGCGCTCCGTGGTGGGCGGGAGCCGCTCGTCCGGTTGCCTCCCGCATGCTTGCGTCGGGCCGGCCCTGAGTTGGACGACGGGCGAGGTGGCGCGGGCAGGGTTCGCTGCCACTGCCGTGGTTGCGGCCCGGCGCCGCGGTGTTGGCCGTCTGTTTCGGCACGTCCACACGGATCGTTGCAGGATCGCCGCTACCATGCCCCGATCGGGCGACCTCTCGGAGTGTAAATGCTGCGCAACCTGCGCCCCATCATCTCGTTGCTGGCCGGTACGGCGCTGCTGTTGCTCGGTGTGGGTCTGCTGACCACGCTCATTCCCCTGCGCGGCGGCGCGATGGGGTATTCCACCACGCTGCTGGGCGCGCTGACGTCGGCGTACTACGCCGGCTATTTCCTGGGCACGTTCGCCCTGCCGCCGCTGATCCAGCGGATCGGGCACATCCGGGCGTTCGCGTTCTGCACGGCACTGGTGGCGTGCCTGGTGTTGCTGCATGCGCTGGACAGCAGCCCGTGGCTGTGGCTGCTGCTGCGCGTGCTGGCGGGCGTGGCGCTGGTGGGGTTGTACGCGATCATCGAGAGCTGGCTCAACGCCCAGACGCAGCCGTCGCGGCGCGGCACCGTGTTCGCCATCTACATGATGGTGAACCTGTGTTCGCTGGCGGTGGCGCAGCAGCTGCTGCGATTGCCCGGCGAGCCGTTCGTGCTGTTCGTGGTGGTGGCGCTGCTGGTGTGTGCCGCCACCTTGCCGGTGGTGATCACGCGCCAGGCGCAGCCGGTCCTGCAGCCGGCACCGCGGCTGGAGTTGCGCCGGCTGTTCGCGCTGGCGCCGACCGCCGGCGTGGGCGCGCTGCTGTCCGGGCTGGCGATGGGGGCGTTCTGGGGTTTGCTGCCGGTGTACGCGCATGGCCTGGGCCTGAACCTGAGGGAGGTCGGCACCTACATGACGGTGGCCATTGCCGGCGGCGCGGCCTGGCAGTGGCCGGTGGGACGCTGGTCGGACCGGCAGGATCGCCGGGTCGCGCTGGCCGCGATCTGCGGGCTGGCCGCGGCGCTGGCGCTGCTGCAGTTCGCGGTGGCACCCTGGCAGGGCGCCGCGCGGGTTCTGATTTTCCTCTACGGCGGGCTGACCTTTGCGGTGTATCCGGTGGTGGTGGCGCATCTGGTCGATCACCTGAGCGCCGAGGAACTGCTGTCGGCCAGCAGCAGCGTGCTGCTGATCTACGGCGTCGGTTCGGCGATCGGTCCGATCGCCGCCGGCTCGCTGATGTCGGCACTCGGGGCCGGCGCGCTGTTCGGCTGGTTCGCGGTGACCCAGTTGCTGCTGGCCGCCTACGCCACCTACCGCTACTGGCATTTCCACCGCGAGCAGTCCAGCGATCCCAACTTCCGGGTGATGCTGCGGACCACGCCGACCGCGCTGGAGATGCTGCCGGAAAACGATACCGAAGGCGGTGCGCCCGGCTGAGCGGGCCGGTCGGGCCGATCGACCTCGGTGTGCAGGGGGCAGGCGCAGGTCGTGCGCGGGTGACATGGCGCCGGCAGCGAGGCGGCCACGCCGGGAGCGAAAGCCAAGGCCACCGGGCGGGGCTGCGGCCGGGGGATCGGCCCCTCGAAAGCCGGCAAGCGTGGTGCTAGATTCGGCCGGCCGGCGTGGGGGGCATGCCGGGACAAGGGGTGAAGCATGCATTCTCATGGGCTCGAAGGAGCTCGCCGCTGGCGTGTGCCGTCGCCGCCAGGGCGTCGGTGGATGCCGTGGGCGATCGGTTGCCTGCTGTTGGCGTCATGGGCCCTCGTTGCGGCCAGCCCGGCCCGGGGCGACCGGGCAGATCCACCTGCGCAGGTGCGCGTCGTCGACAGCTGGCCGCGGGGCGACAACATCGCACTGGGCCGCAACGGGCACTTCTACCTGCGCCTGGGCTATCGCACGAACCATCCCGTGGGGATCTGGGTGCGCGGCTATGCGCACGGTGAGCCGGCGGCGGTCGGCACCAGCCCGTCGCTGCGCTACGACGGCGAGGGCACCATGCTGGCCTGGCTGTTCCTGCTGGAGCCAGGGGCGGAAGTGGACGAGATACGCATCACCGCCGGCGACGGAAGCCTGCGCGGCACGCCGGTGGTGGCCACCCTGCCGGTGCACCTGTCCGACGCCGGGGGCAGCAATGGGGTCGATGCATTGCCCCGTCCGGCGTGGGTCGACGATGGCCTGGCGCATCAGCAGGCGGCGCAGCACGAGGCGGCGCGGCAGGCGCAAACCGCCTCCGGCGATGGCGGCGGAGCGGCACTCGTTGGCGGCCTGCTGGTGCTGATGCTGGTGGCCACGGTCGGCGGCCTGGGCCTGCCGATCTGGGCGTGCTGGCGCTGGCGCGGGGGCTGGCGGCTTGCCGCTGCGCTGCCGGCGGCGGTGGTGGCGTTCGTGGTGCTGCGCATCGTCGTCGACGTGGCGCACGACCCCACCTCGCACAACCTGTGGCCGTTCGAACTGGTGCTGGCCGGCTTGCCTGCCACGCTGGCGACCGGTGTGATGGTGTGGCTGCGGCGGGTCGGGAAGCGTGCCTGAATCCGGCAGCGGCGACCGGGTGATGCCCCTGAGCGAAGCTGTCCGGCCGGGCCCTCATCGGCCCGTCTGACGGTGGACCGGACCCGTGCCGGCGGTCTGGCGGTCCGGCAAGGGACCGCCGGCGGCGGCGACCGGGACCTTCACTGCGGTCATGCCCTTGGCACGCTACGGTGCGACGACCGCGCGGAGGTTGGCGGGCGGGAGAAACCGGAAGAGGCCCCAGGCAGCATCCATCCGCGCAGGAGCACATCCCATGATCTGGCCCTGGACAGGATTCGGCGCCTTCGTCCTGCTGATGCTGGCACTCGATCTTGGTGTCTTTCACCGCAAGGCCCATGTGGTCAGCGTGAAGGAAGCCCTGGCGTGGTCCGCCGTGTGGCTGGCCCTGGGGCTGGCCTTTGCGGTGCTGGTCTATTTCGCCTACGACGCCAGGTGGTTCGGCCTGGGCAGCGTCGTCGACGCGGTCGATGGACTGCCCAACAGCGGAGCATCCGCAGCGGAGAAGTACCTGACCGGCTATGTCGTCGAGAAGTCGCTCAGCGTCGACAACATATTCGTCATCTCCATGATCTTCGCCTCGTTTGCAGTGCCACCGCTGTACCAGCACCGGGTGCTGTTCTGGGGCATCCTGGGTGCGCTGGTTCTGCGCGGGGTGATGATCGGCCTCGGGGCGAAGCTGATCGCCGAGTACCACTGGGTCCTGTACATCTTTGCGCTGTTCCTGATCCTGACCGCGTTCAAGATGCTGTTCCTCAAGGCAGGCCCGGCCGACCCGAACAGCAACATCGTGGTGCGGGTAGCACGCCGCTTCTTTCCGGTGACCGCCCGGTTCCACGGCGCGCATTTCGTGGTGCGTGCAGGTGCACCCGCGTCGTACGAGAGCGAAGTCCCCGGCGCACCGGTGGTGCCCGACGAGGTGGTGCGAAAGGCGCGCCCCGGAGCGCTGCTGCTCACGCCACTGGCTCTGGCACTGGTCATGGTGGAGGCCACCGATCTGATCTTCGCGGTGGACTCCATACCGGCGATCTTTGCGATCACAGCGGACCCGTTCCTGGTGTTCACCAGCAACGTGTTTGCCATTCTCGGGCTGCGATCGCTCTATTTCGCCCTGGCCGGGTTGGTGAACAGGTTCCGCTACCTCAAGGCGTCACTCGCGCTGGTGCTGCTGGTGGTCGGACTCAAGATGCTGCTTGCCCCTTGGCTCAAGCTGGCGCTCGGCAGCCACTTCAACCTGTACCTGCTGATGGTCGTGCTGGGCATCCTGGCCGCCGGCGTGGTCGCCTCGGTCATCGCCGAGCGCCGACGCACCCGTCACCCCGGGGAGCCCTGAACGGGCTGCCGGCGGGGGGCGATGCCCCCGGGGCCGCCACCGCCCTTTATCGAGCGGCAGCCAACCCGTCGGTGAACACCGCCCGCTGCGCATCGAACGCGCGCTTGTAGGCGGGACGCGCCTCACCGCGGGCGACGTAGGCGGCGACGTTGGAATACGTGTCCAGCAGGCCCGAGGCTTTCAGCCGGGTCAGCACCCCGACCATCATCAGGTCGCCCGCGCTGAAGGCACCGTCGAGCCAGTCGGCCTCGCCAAGGCGGGCAGAGAGCTCGCCCAGCCGGGTGCCGATGCGATCGAGTACCAGCGGCAGGCGCTGCTCGGCCCACGGCTTGTCGTGTTCGATGAACCGGGCGGTGACCAGATCCAGGATCGGCGGTTCCATTGTGTTCACTGCGGCGAACATCCATGCGATCGCCCGCGCCCGCGCGCTGGCGTCGTCGGGCAACAGGCCCGGATGGCGCTCGGCGATGTGGAAAACGATGGCGCCCGATTCGAACAGGACCAGATCACCTTCCTCGTAAGTGGGGATCTGCCCGAACGGGTGAAGCGCCCGGTGCGATGCATCCTTCATGGCCTCGAACGAAACCAGGCGAACCTCGTAGGGCTGGCCCGCTTCTTCGAGCGCCCAGCGCACGCGCATGTCGCGGGCGAGCCCCTGGCCGCGATCGGGTGACTGTTCAAAGGCAGTGATGGTGGGGTTCACGGAAAGCTCCCTATGCGTGCGAAGTGACGGGAAAGGCACAGCGCGACCTTCAGTGCAGAACCCGCCCTGGCGAACGGAGGGCGGGCCGCCACCATGATCAATTGCCGCGCCGCGCGGCCTCGATCGTGGCAACGTCGATCCTGCCCATTTGCATCATGGCCTCGAATGCGCGCCTGGCCGCGGCCGGATCGGCGTCGGTGACCGCGTCGGTCAGGGCGCGCGGGGTGATCTGCCATGAAACGCCCCACCTGTCCCTGCACCAGCCGCAGACGCTCGCCTCGCCGCCGTTGTCGACGATCGCGTTCCACAGGCGATCGGTTTCGGCCTGGTCGTCGGTGGCCACCTGGAACGAGAACGCGATGCTGTGCTGTACCTCGGGTCCGCCGTTCAGACCCAGGCAGGGGATGCCCATGACGGTGAACTCGACGGTCAATACATCCCCCTGTCTGCCGGCGGGATAGTCACCGGGCGCGTGGTGGATGGCGCCGACGGCGCTGTCGGGGAACGTCCGGGCGTAAAAGGTCGCGGCGTCCAGGGCGGTGCCGTCGTACCAGAGACAAATCGTGTTCTTGCCGAGCATGAGGGCTCTCCGGGGCAGGCGGCAGGAGTGCCGCTCATTCCTCACGACGAAGCAGCCCGGGGCGGATCGACAGGATCCGGACGGTGGGAGCGGTTGCGGCCCCGGCGCTCATGCGGCAACTCGGCTCGTACGTTGACCCCGCTTGCTTGCGCCGGCCGGCGACCCGGCACGCGAGCCCGCCGGGGCGCAGCGCCGCGACCCGCTGTTACCATGGTCCGGGCCAGCCTCCGGGCTTGCAGTGCAAGGCGGGCGTCATGAGGACGCAAGCGGGGGACTCGTGGACGATTTCAGGCAGATTTTCGAGCACGCGCCGGCGCCAACCATGGTGCTCGACCGTGAGTTCCGCTATGTGGCGGCCAATCGTGCGTATCTGCAGGTCACCGCCAGCCGCATGGAGTCGCTGGAAGGGCGCTGCCTGTTCGATGTGTTTCCCGATGGCCCGGGCGAACCGAACCGCCATGGCGCGCTCATGCTTCGTGCCTCGTTCGAGCGCGTGCTGGCGACGGGACGGCCCGACACGCTGGCGCTCATCCCCTACAAGGTCACCCGGTACACCGACCACGGCGTGGCATTGCAGGACCGTTACTGGAGCGCGACCCATACCCCGTTGTTCGATGAGCACGGACAGGTTTGCTGGATCCTGCAACAGACCGAGGATGTGACCGAGCTGCACCGCTTGCGCCTTGCCGCGCACGGTGAGCGCCCGGGGGAGATGATGGCGTCGGGCGTCGCCGAGCGTCTGGAGGCGGGGGTCTTTCACCGCGCCGAGCGCGTGCAGCAGGAAAAGTTGCTACTGGAGCGTGAGCGCCAGCAATTGTGGCAGCTGTTTGAACAGGCCCCGGGTTTCGTCTGCGTCCTGCGTGGGCCGGAGTTTACCTTCGAGATAGCCAACGCGGCCTACCGCGAGATGGTCGGACGCCAGTCCCTCGTCGGCAGGCCGCTGGCCCGGGCCTTGCCCGAGACGACCGGGCAGGGCTTCGTCGAACTGCTCGAGCGCGTGCTCGCCACGGGCGAGCCCTATGTCGGACGCGCAGAGCGCGTCATGCTGGAACACGACACGGTACCGACCGAGCTTTTCCTGGATTTCATCTACCAGCCCATTCACGAGCCGGACGGCCGGGTATCGGGCGTGTTCGTGTTGGGCCACGACGTCACCGCACGCGTGCGGGCCCATGCCGACCTGCTCAGGCATCGCGAGCACCTCGAGGAACTGGTGCAGACACGCAGCGCGGAGCTGGCCCAGGCCGAAGCGGCGTTGAACCAGTCGCAGAAGATGGAGGCGGTCGGCCGCCTGACCGGGGGTATCGCGCACGACTTCAACAACCTGCTGCAGGTCATCGGCGGCAACCTGCAACTGCTCGAAGGCAGCCTGTCGGGCAATGCCACGGCACAACGACGCATCTGCAATGCCCTGGTGGCGGCGGAGCGCGGCGCCGAGCTCGCCTCGCAGCTGCTGGCGTTCGCGCGGCGCCAGCCGCTGCAGCCACGGGTGCTGGACCTTGCCCAGCTGATGACTGCCATGGACGACATGCTGCGTCGCGTGATCAGCGAAGGCATCACCCTGCGCACCGAAGCGCCTGCCGGCCTGTGGCCGGTCTGTGCCGACCCGTCGCAGATGGAAAACGCCTTGCTCAACCTGGCGATCAACGCGCGCGACGCGATGGCCGGCGAAGGCACCCTGCTGCTCACGGCGCGCAACGTGACGGTGGGTGATGGCGCCGATCCGTCCGATACCCCCGGGGCGGGCGACCATGTCCTGCTGTCCGTGTCCGACACGGGGTGCGGCATGACCCCGGAGGTGGCCAGTCAGGCGTTCGAGCCGTTCTTCACCACCAAGGCGGAGGGCCTCGGTAGCGGACTGGGTTTGAGCATGGTGTACGGCTTCGTCAAGCAAAGCGGCGGGCATATCTCGATCGAAAGCACCGTGGGAGCTGGCGCCACGGTGCATATCCACCTGCCGCGGGCGCACGGGGTGGCCGCCGCGGGGACGGTCGCGCGAGCCACCGCAGCGGTCGGTGGATCGGAGACCATCATGGTGGTCGAGGACGACATCCAGGTACGCGCCACGGTGGTCGAGATGCTCGTCAGCCTCGGCTACACCGTGCGCAAGGCGGCCCATGCCCAGGAGGCGCTGGAACTCATCCAGGCCGATCCGGCGATCGACCTTCTGTTCACCGACGTGGTCATGCCCGGACCACTGAAGAGCACGATGCTCGCGCGTCACGCGCGGGAACGGGTGCCCGGCCTGCGAATCCTGTTCACCTCCGGCTATCCACGCGACGAGATCGTCCACGATGGCCGTCTGAACGAGGGCGTGAACCTGTTGAGCAAACCGTATTCGCAGGAGCAGCTGGCGCGTGCGATCCGGCGTCTGCTCGATGGGGACGGCTGCCCCTCCGCGGCTGCACCGCAGGGCTGACAGGCGCCGGACTCTTGGCTACCCGGCGCGTGTTCAGACCATCCTGCGCAGCGTGTTGTCCCGGCGCACCAGGTGGTGCCAAAGCGCCGCCGCGACATGCAGCCCGATGACCCAGTAGAAGATCTCGCCGAGTACCTCGTGCAACTCGCCGACCCGTTCGCTCCAAGCGTGATCGGCATGCACCAGCATCGGCAGCGACCATCCGAGCCAGGGCAGCGTCACCGCATCGCCCTCCAGGTTGACCTGCAGGATACCCAGCACCGGTTGCGCCAGCAGGAATGCGTACAGCGCCAGATGGGTCGAGCGGGCGGCGAGCGTGGCGAGGCGGCCGGGTGCGGGCGTGATCGGCGGAATGCGCCCCATGGCCAGGGCCGGGAGCCGGATCGCCAGCAGGAGCAGCACCAGCAGCCCTGCCAGGTAATGTCCCTGCATCAACGTGGTGCCCGCGCCCGTCTCGTCCTCGTCGCCGAACTCGACCAGCGCGTAGGCGGCGCCGACGGCCAGCACGGTCAGCCAGTGCGCCGCGCGCACGATGCCCCGGTAGCGCTCGGGTGTCCCGCTCTCCAGGCCTGCGTGGGTATGGGAGGCCTTGGGGCCCAGTGCGGGGCTGGCGTTCATGGTTTGGGCTGTGGCGTCGTGGCCACGCTCGGCGGCAGGATCGGCAATGTCACTTGCGGCTGGTCGCCGCTGAGTGCGCCAAGGAAAGCGGTGATACGGTCCACCTCGGTCTCGGTGAGCCGGGCACCAAGCTGGCTGTTGCCCATGACCGCCACGGCCTGGCGCAGATCCCAGACCTTGCCCGAGTGGAAGTACGGCTGCGTCAGCGCCACGTTGCGCAGCGAGGGAACGCGGAACACGTACTCGTCGCTGACCGTCTTGGTGACGGCGAAGCGGCCCTTGTCGCCCGGCGGCAGGATCTCGGCACCGGGGCGCTCGACCACGCCGAACGGGGCGTACATGCCACCGCCGACGTTGATGCCGCTGTGGCAGGCGGCGCAGCCCTTGCTGACGAACAATGCCAGGCCCTGCTTCTGCTCCTGGCCGAGTGCCTTCTCGTCGCCCCGCAGATAGCGGTCGAAGGGGGCGTTGGGGGTGATCAGCGTGGCCTCGAAGACCGCCAGTGCGCGACGGATGTTCTCGAACGTGATGGCGTCGGCGCTGCCGGGGAAGGCCTGGGCGAAGGCCGGACCGTACCCGGGAACACCCTTGAGCTGTTCGACCGCATGTGCGGCGGTGGTGTCCATCTCGATCGGGTTCACCAGCGGACCGCCGGCCTGCTCCTCCAGATCCCGGGCACGCCCGTCCCAGAACTGGGCAACGTCGAAGACGGCGTTGTACACCGTCGGCGCGTTGCGTCCCCCGCGCTGCCAGCGATGTCCCAGCGAGGTCTCCTGCAGGTCGACGCCGCCCATGCCGACCATGTGGCAGGAGTTGCAGCTGATGGCATGGCTTTCGGACAGGCGGGGATCGAAGTACAGCATCTTGCCCAGCATCACCCTCTCAGGCGAGGCGGGATTGTCCGGCAACGCCGGAGGCTGCGTGGGGATGGGCTTGAACAGCCCCTGCGCCTGCTTCATCAGGTCGGACTGGGACCATGCCGGGGCGGACAGCGTGGCTGCCAGCAGGAACAGGGACAGGTGCGTAACAGGTCGCATGGTGGTTCCTTTTTTCGCGGGGCAGGGCTGGCCCGCAACAGGGCGGGACCGAAAAGTCGCCGTTGCCGGTGGCGTGCGTGGAAAGGCCGTCCGTGTACACGCAGGGTGCTGCGGCGCAGGGCGGGCGATATTGATCGAGGTCAATGCCGCAAGGGATTCGAATGCAGTCGAAACGACACTGCCCAATCGCCGGGCGCCTTCGGGATGCATGTCAGGTAGGCTTGGGCGGGAGCGATCGCGTGCCCCGTTGTCTGTCGTTGCCACTCTGCAGAGGCCACCATGCCCCACGGATCGAAGCTGCAACAGGTTGTCGGCCTTGCCGCCTGGCTTGGATCGAGTTTTGTCGCCGCCGCCATCGGCGCGGCGGCCTCGGTGCACGCGCGGGCGTTCTACGGCCAGCTGGTCCAGCCCGGCTGGGCGCCGCCGGGCTGGCTGTTCGGGCCGGTGTGGACGGTGCTGTATGCGCTGATGGGCACAGCGGCGTGGCTGGTCTGGCGTGCGGGTGGGTGGGGCGCGCATCGACCGGCGCTGGTGTTGTTCATACTGCAACTGACGCTCAATGCGCTGTGGAGCTGGCTGTTCTTCGGCTGGCACCTGGGCGCGGCGGCGCTGGTCGACATTGTGGCGTTGTGGCTGCTTATCGTGGCCACCACGGTGGCGTTCTGGCGCGTTCGTCCGCTCGCTGGCGGCTTGCTGCTGCCCTACCTGGGGTGGGTGACGTTCGCTACCGCGTTGAACGTCGCGGTGTGGCGACTCAATCCGGCGTTGCTGGGCTAGCCAAAGCGAGGGGGAGCCGGCGTTCGCCGCTCGACGAGCCCGGGGAATTCCCACGGCTGCGCCTGCGGCTATTCGCGTGGTGCGCCGGGGTCGAGCAGGTTGCCGCGCTGGTATTCGCTGTCGGCGGCGATCTGGGTGCTGATGTCGGTGGTGGCGCGGGTATCGAGCGCCTCCTCGTCGGCGGCCGGTAACGGGGCGGGCGGCGCGGGGATGGACGCCGACGGGTTCAGTTGCACCCGGTAGATCGGCTCGGGCATGTCCACGCCGGCGGCATCCAGCTCGGCCTTGATGCGCCGGATGGCCTCGCTGCGTACCTGCACGAAGTCGTGCACGCGTTGGTCGACCCAGCCGAAAAATCCCACCACCACGTTCGAGTCGCCCAGCGAGAGGATCCATGCCCGCGCCGGCGGCTCGTCCAGTACGCCAGCCATCCGCTCCAGCTCGGCCACGCCGATCCGTTGCACCCGGACCAGGTCCTCCCCGCCGCCCACGCCCACCGGGATCTCGAATCGCCGCCGCGGGTTGCGCGTGTAGTTGAGGATCACGCTGGCGAAGACCAGCGCGTTGGGCAGGCGCACGTGGTTGCCATCGAGCGTCATCAGTACGGTGGAGCGGGCGTTGAGCGAGACCACCACGCCTTCGTGCCCGTTGATCTGGACGTGGTCGTTCGGCGCGAACGGCTGTCGCAGGCTCATCAGGATGCCCGCCAGGTAGTTTTCCAGGATCTCCTTGAAGGCGAACCCGAGCACCACGCCCATGATGCCGGCGGTACCGAGCACCGCACCCACCAGCGCCGTGGCGTTCATGATTTCCAGCGCGACCAGCACGCCCACCAGCAGCACCGCCCAGCGCACGGTGGTACCGACCAGCTCGCGCAGGAACGGGTTGGCATGGGCGCTCGCGTCGAACAAGCGGCGGCGACCGATCCAGCCGCCCAGCCACCATGCCAGCAGGATCGCCAGCATCGACAGCGCCAGCAACGGCAGCGCACCCAGCAAGCGGTAGCCCTGGTCGAGCAGGCGTTGTCCTACGGCGTCCAGGTTGAAGGCAGTGGTGGGGGCGACCAGCATCGGGCGATTATGACCGGTTGCGGGTGAGCGCGGTTTGACTCAGCCAGTTGGACCAAAAGCAAATACAGGTCGCCGGGCAGCCTCATGCCAGGCCCGGCGGCTTGCCCTGGGCACGAACACGGGCGGCACGCGAGACGTCTGCCTGCTGCGGGCATGTGCTTGCCGACGCATGAGGCATCATGAGTGCGATCTGGCTCCACGCAGCCGGGACTACGGGAGCGATGCAGATGCATCCACAGGCAAGGCGATGGTGGCGATGGGCGCTTCTTGCGCTGGTGGTCGTTCTCGCCAGCACGGTCGTCACGGTCTGGCGGTCGGCCATCCGCGCCAACCGCCAGGTCGAGTTCACGCCGTTTCGCATTGCCGGCAATCTCTACTATGTGGGCACGCCGGATGTCACCGCGTTCCTGCTGACCGGGCCGCAGGGGCATGTGCTCATCGACGGCGGCTACCCGGAATCGGCGCCCATGATCATGGCGAGCATTGCCCGGCTCGGCTTCCGGATCGGCGACGTCAAGGTATTGCTGAACACGCACGCGCACGAGGATCACGCCGGGGGGCTGGCCCGGCTGCAACAGGCCTCGGGCGCGCAGTTGTGGATCAGCCGCGCCGATGCCGATGTCATTGCCGCCGGTGGGGTGGGGGACCGTACCCTGGGGCCGTTTCGCTTCCTGGCGACGATCGGCCTGACCGACTATCCGGCGCCCCGGATCGATCACCGCTTCGGCGACGGCGCCAAGGTGCGGGTCGGGCCGATCGAGCTGACCGCGCACATCACACCCGGCCACACGCCCGGGTGTACCTCCTGGTCCTTCCCGGTGCGGGACGGAGACCGCCGGCTGCTGGCGGTGGATGTGTGCAGCCTGACCGTGCTGCCGTTCGACTATCCGGGGCGGCGCGCCGGTTTCGAGCAGAGTTTTCGCACCCTTCGAAGCCTGCCCGCCGACCTCTTCCTGGGCTCGCACGCAAGTTTCTTCGACATGAAGCGAAAGCTGGCCGAGCGTGCCACCGCGCCGGACCCGGTGGCTCCATTCCTGGACCGGGCCGGCTACCTGCACTACATCGACAGGGCCGAGGCCCGGTTTCGCAGGTAGCTACGGAGCGGCGGCGTCGGGCCGGCAGGGCAGCGGTCCTGCGTCGACCCGGATGCCCCTGGTGGCGAGGCGCGGCCGCGGCGTGATCAGCCCGCCATCATCGCGAGCATGTGATCGATCGCCTGGTTGTGCTCGTGCTGCGGGCTGAAGAGGATCACCTGCGCATCCTCGCCGACCCTGACCGAGTGGCCCGGAGGCCAGTAGAACAGGTCGCCGCCGGCCGTTTCCTCGCTGGTGCCATCGCTGAAGCTCACCGTGAGTCGGCCCTGCAGCACGTAGCCCCAGTGCGGGGCCTGGCACAGATCATCTTCCAGGCCCCGCAGGAGCGGGGCGATATCGGTACCGGCATCGAGGCAAAAGTACTCGCCGCTGATGGTGCCGTAGCCGGTGGCATCGCCGAAACCGGCTTTCTGGCGGGCCACCGCGCCCGCGGCCTCCATCCTGACGGGAATGTCCTGTTTGGCTATGTGCATGGCTGTTCGCTCCTGGCCGATGGATGGGGCGGCGAAAGGGCGGCCGCTCAGGCCGCCTCGCCCGCTGCCATGGCATGGACATCGGAGGCCTTGAGCGGATTGCCGCCGATGGCCCAGTTGCCGCCTTCGAACTCGTTGATGCGCACCCACGTGACGCTGCGCAGGCTCTCGCCCTCGACCTCGATCATGGCGCGGGTGACCTTGCCGATGATGTCCTGCTTCTGTTTGGGGGTGAAGACGTCCTTGATGACGTCGATGGTGACCAGTGGCATGGTGCTTCTCCTGTGGGGGACGTCGGCGCCGGACGGTTCCTGCGCCGTGCAAGCAGTTCAACACCGGCGCGGCGCGGCTGCTTGAACTTTCCCTGGAGAAAGACGGGAGCTTTGCGGGAGATCGCCTCGCGGTGATCTATGCTCGGCCCCATGATCTACCGATTCGGTTCGTTCGAGCTGGATATGGCGAAGCTGGAGCTGCGCGCCGACGGTGAACTGCGCCCGGTGGAGCCCCAGGTGTTCGCGCTGCTGGGTCTGCTGGTGGGCAGCCGCGAACGCGTGGTCAGCAAGGACGAGATCATCGAGAAGGTCTGGGACGGCCGCATCGTCTCGGACGGCGCCATCGCCAGCCGGATCAAGTCGGCCCGCCAGGCGTTGGGCGACGACGGTACGCGCCAGTGTTTCATCAAGACGCTGCATCGCCAGGGCTTCCGCTTCGTGGCCGAAGCCCGGGCGGTAGGCGCCGGCACCGTGCCGGCGGTCGGGTCCGACGGCGCCGAGCCCACGCCTGCCCCGGCGGGCGCGCGGCCATCAATCGCGGTACTGCCATTCAGACTGCTCGGCGCCGGCGGCCCCTACGCGGCCATCGCCGACGCGCTGCCGCACGAGCTGATCGCCGAGCTTGCACGCTTGCGCTGGCTGTTCGTGACCGCCCGCAATTCGTCGTTCCGGTTGCGCGGAGCGGAGGCCGACCCTGGCGAGATCGGCCGTCTGCTGGGCGTGCACTACTACCTTTCCGGGGTGGTGGAGATCGCCGGCGCACGGTTGGTGGTGACGGTGGAACTGATCGACACGCGCGACGGCGGCACGGTCTGGGCCGAACGCTTTGCCGGCGCGCTGGACGATGTGCACCAGTTGCGCGAGGACATCCGCTCGCGGATCCTGTCCGCGCTGGAGATCCGCATCCCGCTGCACGAGGCGGCCCAGGCGCGGCTATCGGTTCCGGGGAGCCTGGATGCGTGGTCGGCCTATCACCTGGGCCTGCAGCACATGTACCGGTTCAACCGCGCCGACAACGCGCAGGCCGCTGCACTGTTCCAGCAGTCCGTGGCGCAGGATCCGGGCTTTGCCCGAGCCCACGCGGGCCTTTCGTTCGTGCATTTCCAGACCGCGTTCATGCATCACACGGACGACCGGGCCGGGGAGGTCGCGCTGTCACGACGCTTCGCGTTGCGCGCCCTGGAACTGGACCCGCTCGACCCGTTCGTCAATTTCGCGATGGGCCGCAGCTTCTGGCTGGATGGTGACCTGCAGAGCAGCCTGACCTGGCTGGAGCGGGCCACCTCGATCAGCCCGAACTACGCCCAGGGCATCTACGCGCGCGCCTGGACCGAGACACTGGCCGGGCGCAGTCCCGAAGGGCGCCGGCACGTCGATCTGGCCATGCGGCTCAGTCCGCTCGACCCGCTCTATTACGGCATGCTCGGAACCCGGGCCTTCACCCACATGGTGCTTGGCGAGGATGCCGAGGCGGCCGAGTGGGCCGAACGCGCGGCACGCTCGCCCGGTGCGCATGTGCTGATCGCGATGATCGCGGCGGCCGCTCACGCGCTGGCGGGTGATGCGGGTCGCGCGGCCGGCTGGGCGGACCAGGTGCGCGTACGCAACCCGGCGCTGACCATCGAGGATTTCTTCCGCGCCTTTCCGATGCAGTCCGAGTCGCTGCGGGCCCGCCTGTCGACGGCGCTGGCTCGCTGCGGGTTCTGATCCGGTCCCGCTCCGGGCGAGCGACTTGTCCACGGCATGGCGCAACGGCGTGGATCGCCGGCCGCACCACGAGGATCAGCGCAGACCCAGCCACCAGTCATGGACTGCGGGAGGGATTTTCGGCGTACGATGCCGCCATCCTGGCTACCGCTACCCCAACATGTCCCCGCCTCGATTTGTCACCCGACGGCCGATCGCAGCCGCGGCCTCCTGCGCTGCTGCCCAGTTCCTGCTCACGATCGGGATCTTGCTAGCTGGCCGGGCCTGGGCATCCCCGGAAACGTTCGGCCACATCAAGCTGATCGCCTTCGCTTCCACCGTGGTCTTCCCGTTGCTGCTGGTGCAGGCATTCGGGCTGTGGCGACAGGTCGGCTTCGACCTGGAAAAGGTGCGTCCGGCGCCGGTCTTCCTGGTCAGCCTCCTGTCCGCTGCGCTGTTCCTGGCCATGGGGGTCCGCCCGCAGGAGCACGGCAGCTTTGGCGCGGAGCTGATAATGCAGTTCGTCAACGCCTTCGGTGAGGAGCTGTTGTTTCGCGGGGTGATTTTTGCGCTGCTGCTGACCCTTCCGCTCTGGCAGGGGATCGCGCTCTCCGGCGTGCTGTTCGGCAGCATGCACCTGATCCACGGCGTGATGGACGGGAACTGGAGCGCGGCGCTGTGGCAGGCGGCGGTGACCTCGATGGCCGGCATGATGTTTGCCGCCGTCCGCTATCGCACCGGCAGCTTGTGGCTTGCGATCTTGCTGCACATGACCCTGAACCTGTGCATGATCTACTCCAATGTGGAGGCTGGCGCAGGTCCCGCGGCGCTGCTGGTGGTGGAGCGGCTGGCCAACGTGTTCGAGCTGGCCCTGGCCGCCTACGTGATCATGGCCGGAAGACGACAGGCCGTGCCGGTCTGACGGATGACCTGTCGCCGGTGACGAGGCAGCCCGAAGCGGCTGGCAACGCGCCGGAGGGCAGCCGGCTGCTGATGGCGAACCACGGCTTTTTCGTGGGGAACCGGATCCGTCAGTGATGCCGCTGGCGTGCGCCGACATTGGGCGGACTGCGCGCTTCGAAGCCGACCGGGCATGCTTCACGCTCCGCGACGGTGCCATCACTCATCCTCTTGAGGGGTGGCCTGCGGACTTCAGCGGGTGCCGACACGGACATGGAGGGATTGCTTGGACCCGATGCTGTTCACCAGTTGGCAGAGCCTCGCACGTACGCTTCTGATCGGGCTGTTGGCCTACGTGGCGCTGATCGCCCTGCTGCGCGCGTCCGGAAGCCGCACCTTGTCCAAGATGAACGCGTTCGACCTGATCGTGACCGTGGCGCTCGGCTCCACACTGGCGTCGGCGCTGTTGTCGAAGAACATTGCCCTGGCCGATGCAGTGCTGGCCTTCGCGTTGCTGATCGGCCTGCAGTTCGCGATCACCTGGTCAAGCGTACGGATACGCTGGGTCAGGCGCGTGGTGACGGGCGAGCCGCGCCTGCTGATGCATCGCGGCGAGTGGCTGGACGGTGCGCTGCGGCGGGCGCGCGTGACGCGCCAGGAAGTGCTGGCTGCCCTGCGCCAGGCCGGTCTGGCCTCGGTCGAGGAGGCCGAGGCGGTGGTCCTGGAGACGGACGGTTCCTTCAGCGTCGTGCGGCGGGGCGGTGGAACGGCCGGACCTTCCAGCCTGCGGGACATTCCCGGGATCTGAATCCATGCACCCTGGTGCATGCCACCGGCTGCAGAGCAGGCCCATGATGGTTTCGCACCGGTCGCGGCATGGCTGCCCGGGCCCGCCGCAGCCATGCCGCTGCACCAGGTCGTGAGCGGCTATGGCACCATCCGGTGCGACCGCCCGGCTGTGTGGCCGGTCGTCACGCGCAGCGCCGGGCAGGCGACGCAGCAAACCATCCACGACTCAGGCGGCGTTGTGCCGCCTGCCTTTTCGAGTGCGCCGCAGCATGACATTCCGCTTGCCATCCTCCCTGGTCACCGGCTCGCTCGGCGTGCCCCACCTGAAGCGGATGTGGTCGTCGGCACTGGCTGCCCGGGCCGGGTCGGGCAGTTCCAGGGCCAATGAGGCGCGGCTGGACCGCCAGGTGCTCAATGCCCTCGGGCTTGGTCTTCATCAGACGCTGCAGTACCTGATGGTGGAGGCACCGACGTTCGAGGCATTCGAGACATGGGTGGTGGCCACCGCCGGCAGACCGGAGCGTTCGTGCGTCGAGCGGCTGCATGCGGCGGTGGCCGGTGATGCGCCACCGGCGCCGGTGCGCACATGGCTGGATGCCGTCGAGGCGGGCCGGCCTGTTCTTTCCAGGGCCGAACTGGCGTGCTGGGAGGAAAATGGCTACGTCGTGCTGAAAAACGCCATTGGCGAGGATCAGCGGCGGGACGCGCAGCAGGCGATCCTTGCGTTCCTGGGGGCTCGGCTGGAGGACCCGGCCTCGTGGTATCGCGGCGACGCGCGTCACGGCATCATGGTCGAGCTGATCCAGCACCCGGCCCTGCAAGCGGTCCGGCGCTCCGAGCGCATCCACAAGGCCTTCGCGCAATTGTGGGGCACGGCCGACCTGTGGGTGAGCGCGGACCGCTGCGGGTTCCATCCGCCCCAGCGCGAGGGCTATCCGTTCCCCGGACCGGACCTGCACTGGGACATCGATCTGCGCGAACCGCTCGAGTTCGGCACCCAGGGCATCCTGTATCTGGGCGACACGCCGCCGGAGCAGGGAGCGCTGACCGTCGTCCCGGGTTTCCACCGACGGTTACCCGATTGGCTGGCGCAGCTCGAACCCGGCGCCGACCCGCAGCGGCAGGACCTGCACCGGCTGGGCTCGTTGCCGATTGGCGGCGCGGCAGGTGACCTGGTGATCTGGCACCACGCACTGCCGCACGGGAGTCGGCCGAATCTGGGCGAACGACCACGGATCGTCCAGTACATCAACATGGACGTCAGCAGGGCGGCGGTCGAATAGAGGCAAGGAGGGCCATCCAGCCTTCCGCAGACGGATGCGGCGACCACCATCGCATCGGCGGACCCAGGCAACGCGTGTCACCGGCAAGCCATGCGCCGAACACCGCAGCCCCGGTACGGCGGTACTATCTCGCCAGGGACTAGCCTCGGGAGAGGGCTCCGGATGAAACGCTGGCAACGGATGGTGCTGGTCACGGGGGTGGCTGCGCTGGGTGTCGTCGAGGTGATGTGGGTCAGGCAGCACGCTGCCGAGGGGTTGCATCAGGCCCATGCGGAGATCGCGAACACGCCTGGGAAGGTCGTCGCGGCATTGCCGCCCGCACGGCATTTTGCGCGAGAGCAGGTGCAGAGCTTCCTGACTGCGGCCAAGCATGCCGAGGCCGTGAGGGACCCGCTGGGAAGGTGCCTGGCGTACCCCGATCCGCCACAGAGCCACTGGTCGCGCGATGCAGTCCAGGCCTACTGTCGCTACTACAACCAGCCCCTGCTTACGTTTGCCCAGGCCAGGGCGCTCATCGAACAGGGTCAGGCGGCTGTGCTGGACCAGCGCCTGGCCGACGCCTTGCAAGCGCAGCGATCCCTTGCAATGGCGAGGGGGCGGCTGGACCGCATCTATTTCACTGCTTTCGAGGACGGCTCTTTCGAGGTGCGCCCCACGCTGGACGCGTGGAAGCGGCAGTCGCCACGCAGTGCGTTCGCATGGGCGGCCAGTGGTGCCGCCTATGTCGCGATGGCAGCGCGTGCGCGCGGCACCGACTACATTTCCAATACCTCGCCGAACCAGTTGCGAGCGATGGACAATCTGCTCGACGAGGCTGTCGCCGACCTGCACCAGGCGATCGCACTCGAGCCCGGACTCACACCCGCCCACAAGGCGTTGATTCGCGCCATGAGCATGCATGGCAGCGCGGCCGAGGTGGACGCGGCGATTACCCAGGCGATCGCCGCGGTACCGGACGACTATTCGGTGCAGACCGAAGCCATGCTCGCGCGCCAGCCCAAGTGGGGCGGGTCGCTGCGTGCCATGGACACGCTGGCCGGGCAGGCGCAGGCGCATGTTGCCAACAACCCCATGCTCAGGCTGCTGCAGGTCCAGCGTCCGTACTACCAGGTGCGCGAGTCATCGCTGCAGCCAAAGCCCGAGCTGGCCCGATACCCGCAGGTACTGGACCGGGCCGCGAGCGTTCCGAACCTGACCTGGGCCGGTCAGCTTGCCAGCAGGCTGCGCGACCAGACGGCGGCGGCCGTCTGGCAGTCCGAGTTGTTGCGGTTTGCGCCGGACCAATCCGAGGCCAGGGTCGATCGCGCCTACGCATTGATGGATTACGACGAGCTGGACTGGGCGATCAGCGATCTCGGCCGGGTCCTGTCGCGTTCGCCTGGCAACGCGTTCGCGCTGGAGGCGCGCGCGTACGCCTACGATCTCAACGGACAACCCGAGGCGGCCGAGACCGATCTGCTGACACTGCTGGCGCGCGATCCAGGCAATCTTCGCTTGCGAACGAAACTGGGCGTGCTCTACATGGACAGCTCGCAGTGGGGCAAGAGCTGGGCACTGGCCGATGCCATGATCGAGGATGAGCCAGCCTCCCCGGCCGGCTGGCTGCTGCGAGCCAGCATCCAGCAACGGCAGCCGCGCGCTGGCCTGCCTCAGACGGCCGACCAGATCGAGGCGCGCTTCGGACACATGCCAGGCATCACCCCGCTGCTGCTGCGGATGCGGGCGGACGTCGCGCTGCGCAAGCACACCGGTATCGACGGGCCGGCGGCGTCCAAGCGCGGCCCATGACCCGCCCCGCGGGTGATCGGTCGACGAGGCTGGCGCACATCGCCATGCATGCGCATCCGGGAGGGCGGCGGGCCCATGGCCCGTGCGTCGGTCCCCCGGTTCGATGCACTTCCGGCAAGCTGCCGCGGTTTGTGCTGCCCCGTCGTGCGCATCGCAGGCACAATGGTGCTCCCACCTGTCACCTGTGAGTCGCATGACCCCTGCCGATGCCGCCCTCAAGCATGCCTGCCGCTTTGTCCTGTCGCGGCCACCCGCGCCACCGGTGACACAGACGCTGGCAAGGCTGGCTGCCCACCCGTCGGCAAGCGACGCGGTGGACGAGTACGGGGCCGGCGGTGCGGTGGCGCAGCTGGAACAGGCGTCGGCCGACTGCCTGGGTCAGGAGGCAGGCCTGTTCTTCATCAAGGGCGTCACCGCCCAGCTGTGCGTGTTGCAGGCGTATGCCGACCTGCGTGGCTGTCGCAACGTGGTGATCCACCCGATGAGCCACATGGACATGGACGAGGCTGGCGCGGTGGAGCGGGTAACCGGGCTGCGCGTGATCCGCGTCGGACGCAACGAGCCGGTGCGGCTGGCCGCCCTGCAGGCGCTGACCGAGCCACTATCGGTGGTGGTGGTGGAGTTGCCGTTGCGCCGGGCCGGCTTTCTGCTGCCGGAGTGGGACGAGCTTCGCGCCATCTCGGCATGGTGCCGCGAACGCGCCATCGGCCTGCACTTCGACGGTGCGCGGCTGTGGGAGGCGGCAGCTGGCTACGGGGTTTCCGAGGCGGAGCTGGCCGCCCTGGCGGACAGCGTCTATGTCTCGTACTACAAGGGCCTGGGTGGGCTTGGTGGCGCGCTGGTGGCCGGCTCCGCACATTTCGTGCAATCGCTGAAGGTGTGGAAGACCCGCTACGGCGGCAATCTGGTGACCGCCTGGCCCTACGCGATCAGCGCCCTGGACGGCCTGCAGCACCTGCGCCCGCGCATGCCCGAATTCGTGCAGCGGGCGCGCGCACTGGCTGCGGGCCTGGCGCAAGCACCCGGCGGGCTGATCGTGCAGCCGGGCCGGCCGCACACCAACGCGTTCCAGGTGTGGTTTCCCGGTGTGCCAGCAACGCTGGCCGAGCGGCATCGCGCGTTCGCCTCGGCCCATGGTTGGTGGCTGTTCGACGCATTCTCGCCCGCCCCGCTGGCCGGCCACAGCCTGGCCGAAATCCAGATCGGCCCGGCCTCGGACCAGTACAGCGTCGAACAGGCCGTGGCTGCAGTAGTGCGGTTCGCCAGCAGCGTGGCGAGACCGGCGCAGTCCTGGACGCGTCAGCGGAGGACGGCGCTGGTAGTGTCGCGCCGGCGTCAGCTGTCCGGCTTGGCACACTTGTCGTTGGGGCATGCGAAGTCGACTTCGGCGTTGCGGCCGATGGTCAGCTTGATGTTCGGGCGCGTGTCGACCAGTTTGTCGCCTTGCTCCAGCGACACGGAATACGTGCCCAGAGGCAACGCCCTGATGCTGTAGCGACCGCTGTCGTTGATGGTGGCGTGGCGGCGCATGCCCGAGGTGCTTTTCGCCAGCACCGTCTTGCCGGCCGGGCCCCAGCCGAAAATGCTCGCGGAAGTGGCCTGGGCCTGGGCGGTACTCGATGAGGCGGCGACAAGGATGCCTGCGGATGCTGCGAATGCGAGCGTCCTGAGCGGTGCCGCCCAACGTTGTTGTCTTGCCTGTTCGTGTCCTTTCACGCTGCTCTCTCCATGTGCGGGTAGGGGGCCGGCACGAGAATCCGTGCGCTGGCACCCACACTATATGGCCATGACAGGCAAACCGTCATCCTTGCCGCTGGAGCTTGACGCCCCGGCTAGCTGGCGGCGTGTCGCCTGGGCAGCTTCCATCCCGGCCGCACGAAGTGGCAGGTGTAGCCGGTGGGGTAGTGCTGCAGGTAGTCCTGGTGCTCCGGCTCGGCTTCCCAGAAGTCGCCGGCCGGCGCCACTTCGGTCACCACCTTGCCCGGCCACAGACCGGAGGCGTCGACATCGGCGATGGTCTCCTCGGCCACGCGCTTCTGCTCCTCGCTGAGGTAGTAGATGGCCGAACGGTAGCTGGCGCCGCGGTCGTTGCCCTGGCGGTCGGGCGTGCTCGGGTCGTGGATCTGGAAGAAGAATTCGAGCAGGTCGCGGTAACTGGTACGGGCCGGATCGAACACGATCTCCACCGCCTCGGCGTGGCTGCCATGGTTGCGGTAGGTCGCGTTGGCCACGTCGCCGCCGGAGTAGCCGACCCGGGTGGAGATGACGCCGGGCTGCTGGCGCAACAGTTCCTGCACACCCCAGAAGCAGCCACCGGCGAGAATGGCGCGTTCGGTGGCCGCGCTCATGACGCCGACTCCGGGTGGCTGGCTTCGAACAGCGCGCGGTAGCTGCCGTAGCCCTCCCGCTCGAGCGCCTCCAGCGGGATGAAACGCAGGGAAGCGGAGTTGATGCAGTAGCGCAGGCCGCCAGCTTCCGGCGGACCGTCCGGAAAGACGTGGCCCAGGTGGCTGTCGCCGTGGCCCGAGCGCACCTCGGTACGGATCATGCCGTGGCTGGTGTCGCGCTTCTCGAGCACGTGATCGGGCTCCACCGGACGGGTGAAGCTGGGCCAGCCGCAGCCGCTGTCGAACTTGTCCAGCGAGGTGAACAGCGGTTCGCCCGAGACCACGTCCACGTACAACCCCGGCTCCTTGTGCTCGTGGTACGGGTTCTCGAACGGGCGCTCGGTGCCGTTCTGCTGGGTCACCCGGAACTGTTCCGGGGTGAGGCGGGCAAGTGCTTCGGGGGTCTTGCGGTAGTCGGACATGGGCAGCCTCGAGCGGGACGGACAATGGCCCCGCCATGACGGGGCGACTTTACCTTCCCAGACAGATGGGGCCTGTACCGGTCGTTCCAAGCACCGGACTTTGTCCCGCAAGCCGGCGCGTCGCCCGCACCCGGGCAAGGACGGCGGCCTGTTCCCGCCACCCGGGTGCATGGGGGTGGACCTGTTCCTGGGCTGCCCCTTGGCCCCCGGCGTTTCGTGGTCCGGGAACGGCGCACGGTCGGGCCGTGTCGGCTGGCCCGCAATCGGGTCCGGTTGCGGCCTTGGAGCCAGCCGCAGCCGGCGCCGGGGTGCGCTCTGTTCCGGTTGTCCGGAACAGCCCATGGCACGCTCATGCGTACTGCCCGGGTGACCGCGGCGACGCCCGCGGAGCGCGAGACGGATGTGGCGTCCGGCCCATGCGCCGGGGGCTGGATCAAACTAGAGTGTCGCCAGGCTTTTCGACGCGCCGGCACCCCCAGGAGACCTCGCATGCGCATCCCGGTCAGACCCGGATCCACCCCGATCGCGGCCGCCGTGCTGCTGTTGCTGGTTGGCGCAGCCCGGGCGGGCAGCTCCGCAGACATGGCCCATCGAGCGGTGCTGGCCACGGTCGATGCCCTTTTCAGCGCGATGGCAACGCACGACGTGGAGGCTTCGCGCAGGCTGTTCGTACCGGGCGCCACCTTGATCGTGGTGCGGGCCGACGGCACGGTGGTGACCGAACATGACCGCGACTACCTGGGCGCGCTGGCCACCCAGACCGGTCAGTGGCGCGAGCGGATCCGGAACCCGCAGGTGCTGGTTCGCGGCGACCTGGCGCAGGTGTGGGCGCCCTACGACTTCCATCTGGACGGCAAACTGTCCCACTGCGGCACGGACAGCTTCACCCTGGTGCACGGCAACGGCGGCTGGCGCATCGCGTCAATCAGCTACACCGTGCAGAAGCAGGGATGCGTCTGGCCGACAGCCGGAGGCACCGCGAGGTAGCGTCGGTCGCCGCGGTTCAGTGGCGACCGCGGCCGGCGTCGGGCAAGCTGGCGCCCGGGCGCTCGGCCCGGGGGAGGATGGACATGGGCAAGGGGCGGCTGGAGGCGTTCAGCGATGGCGTCATCGCGATCATCATCACCATCATGGTGCTGGAGCTCAAGGTGCCGGCTGGACACTCGATGGCCGCGCTGCAGCCGTTGCTGCCGGTGCTGTCGAGCTACCTGCTGAGCTTCGTCTACGTCGGCATCTACTGGAACAACCATCACCACATGCTGGCGGTCAGCGGAAAGGTCTCCGGCCGGGTGCTGTGGGCGAACCTGCATCTGCTGTTCTGGCTGTCACTGTTTCCGTTCACCACGGCATGGATGGGTGAAAGCCACTTCGCCGCGGCGCCGAGCGCGGTTTATGGCGCGGTCCTGTTGATGGCGGCGGTGGCTTACTGGCTGCTCGAGCACGCCCTGATCGCCGCTGACGGCGAGAGGTCCATGCTGCGCAAGGCGATCGGCGACGACTGGAAGGGCAAGCTGTCTCCATGGTTGTACCTGTCGGCGATCGGGCTGACCTTCGCCACCCGCTGGGGCGCCCAGGCGGTCTATGTGCTGGTGGCGCTGCTGTGGCTGGTGCCGGACCGGCGCATCGAGACCACCCTGCGCACGCGACCGGACTAAGGTGTCAGTCCGTGGCAGGCCGGGCGTGTCAAAGGGTCTGCGCAAAAAGCCGCAACAGTGCCGGCCAGTGCCGCGCTGCGGCCGCCGGGTTGTAGCGCGGCATGTCGCGCACGGCGAAACCGTGCCGCGCGTGAAGGTAGGTTTCCACCACGTGTTCGATGCCGGCATCGACCAGCGCCTGCTGCAGGCGCTGCTTCTGGGTGTGGTCGAAGTGCGCGTCCTCGATCGCGCCAATGACATGCACGCGGGCGTCGACGCCGCGCAGAAACCGGTGCGGGCTGTCCGCCCGCCCGGTTGCCAGGCTGCCGCCGTGGATCGAGGCGATCGCGGCAAAGCGGCCGGGCAGCGCGCCGGCGGCCCACAGTGCGCAGGTGCCGCCCATGCAGTAGCCGACTGCGCCATGCCTATTGCCGCAGACATCGCCGCGTGCATCGAGATGATCGACAAAGGCGGTAGCGTCCGCCGCCACCTCGTCGCGGCCAAGGCTGTGCACCTTGTCCAGCATCCGTTGCCGCGCGCCCTCGTCGGAAAAGGCCCGGTGTGGATCCATCCTGGCGTAGTGCCCGTGCCGGTAATAGAGGTCCGGCAGCAGCACCAGGTATCCGGCATCGGCCAGTTGCTGGCCCATCTCCCACAGAGGTGGCCGGATGCCCAGCCCATCCATGAAGTGGATCACCGCCGGCCACGGAGCGGTGCGGGCCTCCGGCGTGAACAGCGAAGCCGGGCAGGCACCGTCGCTCGTATCGATCGTTATGTCCTGGCGTGGCAAGGCGGGTTCCCGGGTGGCTCTGGCAAAGCCTGGGCCATGGCGGTTGCATGGAACGTGCACGCCGAGGATTCACCGGTCTGCCCGCGCAATGCCCGATCTTCACCATGCCGGGCGCCCCGGTTCGGGCGATCATGGCGGAACGGTGCGCCGCGTGCCGTCCACAACGGAGAGTCAACGGATGCATCGTCGAAACCTGCTCAAGGGCGCCTTGTTCGGTAGTGTGGCGCTGCTCCTTCCTGCATCGCACGCCCTCGCCGACGCCGCGATCGGCGCACGCCTGGCCGCGCTGGAGCGCCGGCACGGCGGGCGCCTGGGGGTGGGCCTGCTCGACACCGGCAGCGGACGCCGCTACGCCCACCGAGGGGATGAGCGCTTCCTGATGTGCAGTACGTTCAAGGTCCTGGCCGTTGCCACGCTGTTGGCGAGGGTCGACCGCGGGCAGGAACGACTGGACCGACGCGTGGTGTTCGGCAAGGAGGCGTTGCTCGATTACGCGCCGACCACATCATCGCGGGTCGGGGCCCCGGGCATGCGTCTGGAGGCGCTGTGCGAGGCGGCCGTCGTGCTCAGCGACAACACCGCAGCCAACCTGCTGCTCTCGGCGCTGGGAGGACCGCGCGCGGTGACCGCGTTCGTCCGTGGCCTGGGTGATCGGGTGACCCGGCTGGACCGTACCGAGCCACAGCTCAACCTGGCCGCCCCGGGCGATGTGCGTGACACCACCACCCCGCTGGCGATGCTGCAGACGCTGCAACGGGTGCTGCTGGGCGATGCGCTGGCGGCCCCGTCGCGCGAGCGACTGCTGGGCTGGATGCGCGGCTGCCGCACCGGCACCGACAAGCTGCGCGCCGGTCTGCCGGCCGGCTGGCGGGCCGGCGACAAGACCGGCAGCGGACCGCAGGGCGAGAGCAACGACATCGCCATTGCCTGGCCGCCCGGACGCGCGCCGCTGCTGGCAACGGCGTACTACGTCAACCCGGCCCTGGATGGTCCCGGGCGCAGCGCCGTGCTGGCCGAGGTAGGGCGACTGCTCGGCTCGGCCTAGTGTGGTGTTGCACGCTTGGCGACCCTTTCAGCGAGGCAGGCTTCGGGTCAGCTGCAAGGCGCGTTCGCGCCGGAAGGGTGGTTCCCTTTCAAGCGAACGCACCGCCGCAGATGGCCCGAAGATGCCTCGCCCGGAGGGAGCCACCCTACCGGGCCAGGGCCGCGTTGCAACGCTTGCCAAGGGAGCCACCCTTGGCTGCGCGCTGCGCCTTGCCCTGACCCGGTAGGGTGGCTCTGAAAGGGCCGCCAAGCGTGCAACGCCACACTAGCAGGCTGTCGGGCATGAACTGGCCGGGCTGCAAGGCCGCCTGCGTGGTTCCGGCTTCCGACCGCGCAGCCAGCTTTCGCCGGTTGCAGGGGTCACGATGGGGCGACATCGGGCGCCCCATGCTTGGCACCAGGCCACCGAGGAGGATGCACAGATGCCTGATATCGAAGCGAAGGATCTGGAATGCCTGGCCCGGGTGGCCGAGGGACGCGCGGCCGACGTCCCGGAAGCGACGCTGGCCAGGTTGCAGGCCGCGGGGCTGGTGACGCTGTTCGAGCGTGCGCCGGAGCGCAGCTCGACCATGGAGCTGACCCCGGCCGGCCTGGCCCACGTGCGCTCCAGCGACCAGTAGCCGCGTGCGGCAACGCCCGGCAGGGCCGTTACTCGCCGAGCTGGTTGATCTCCGCGTTCTCGACCACCGGCGGCGGCACGTCCTGGCGCAACAGCTGCAGCATGGCCCGGCCCACGCGCGCCGTGGTGGTGAGTTGGCTGGGCAGCAGGCGCACCCCCAGCCCCATCATCGGTCCGACCAGGCGATACATCGCGTCCATTTTCGGATGCGGCGAGTGGACGCCTTCCACCGGCTGGATCCCGCCCGGCCGCAGCATCACGGTGGTGATCGGCAGTGCCGCCAGCGCACGCTCGGTCTCGCCCTTGATACGCAACGGCATGAAACGGCTGCGCGGATCGGCATGGGCGCCGGAGATGTAGACCAGCGTCAGCCTGCGGTTGTGCCGTGCCAGCGCCTCGGCCACATGGGTGGTCAACTCCAGCGTGACGTGCCGATAGACGTCCTCGGGCGTGCCCACAGGCGGGGCTCCCGCGCAGTACAGGCAGCCGTCGAATGGCTGCAACTGCGCCTCGACCGCGGCCAGGTCGGCAAAGTCCGGACAGATCAGCTCCTGCAGCTTGGCGTGCGACTGTCCGCTCGGCCGACGACCCAGTGCCACCACCTGGCTGACATCCGGTGCCAGCAGGCATTCGCGCAGCACGCCTTGCCCGACCAGGCCGGTAGCGCCGGTAACCAGAACTCGCATGGCTTTCTCCCGTGAGTGCCTTCAGCGTAGCGCCGCTTGGGCCTGACCGCACCGGTGCGACGCGGACGCGCCCATTCGGCCACGAACTGCCGTGCCGTCCGGTGCGCCCGACACTACGCCGCAGGCGGGGACGGGGCATGGCCCGGGCAGGCCAGATGCGCAGGAATTGCACGCGGGGCCGTGCAGGGGTTTCAGGGGTGACGGCTGCGCGCCGCATTCGCAGTCGGTGCCGCCGCCGAGCCGGCAGCGCAGACCCTTCGCTCAGCCAGACAGATGCTCAATGAAGCGCTCGCCGCTCGGCGACAACAGCAGCACCCGCCCCTCGGAGGAGAGGCGCAGCATGCGTGCCGCCAGCATGTGCTCGAGCAACGCCGCGCCCAGGGCGCCACCGAGATGCATCCTCCGTTCGCTCCAGTCCAGGCAGGTGCGACACAGCGGCCGTCGTGACTGGCGCAGTGCTTCGATGTCGATGGCCTGTTGCCGGCACCAGCGTTCGCCGCCATCGGTGAGCCACAGGTCGCCATCGTGCCCGGCGAGGTGCCCGGCCTGCCGCATTCGCTCCAGCAAGCGCACACCGCAGTGCCCGGCCAGGTGGTCGTAGCAACGGCGAGCCTGCCGCAGCGCCGGGTCGACCGGCCCGGTGCGCGGCAGCGACGGCATGGACATGGCCGACACGGCCATCATCTCTTCGACCAGCGCGGCGACCGATCCGTCACGCAGGCGGAAGTAGCGGTGCCGTCCTTGCCGAACCAGGCACAGCAGGCCGCTGCGGGTCAGCCGCGAGAGGTGGCTGCTGGCAGTGGACGGGCTCACTCCGGCGACCTCCGCCAGTTCGGTCGCGGTCAGGGCGCGGCCGTCCATCAGCGCCAGCGCCATCCGGGTGCGGGCGGGCTCGGCCAGCGCCGCCGCCAGGTGGCTCAGCTGGGTGTCGACCATGGTTCGATGTCCATCGAAGCGAGGCGGATCGCCTTGGCGCATGATGCCGCCTCAGGCACACGGAGGCACCCACCGATGGCTCACGATGATCACCATTACACGGCCACCGTACAGTGGCGCGGCAACCAGGGCGCGGGCACGCGCGGATACGACACCTACGGGCGCCAGTTCGTGGCGGCCATCGAAGGCAAGCCGCCGCTGCAGGGCTCGGCCGATCCGGCGTTTCGCGGCGATCCGGGCATGCACAACCCGGAGGACCTGCTGCTGGTTGCCCTGAGCAGCTGCCACATGCTGTCGTACCTGGCGCTGTGCGCGCGCCACCGCATCGCGGTGGTGGCCTACAGCGACCACGCCGAGGGCGTGATGCGCACCCGTCCGGACGGCTCAGGCCAGTTCACCGAGGTCCGGCTCCGACCGAGGGTGCTGCTGCAGGACGGCAGGCAACTCGAGCGCGCGGCCGCACTGCACGAGCATGCCCACCGGCTCTGTTTCATTGCCAATTCCTGCAACTTCCCGATCACCCATCAGGCCGTCGTCGAGGTGCTTGAAGAGACGACACGTGGGGCCGAGGGCGCGGAGCAGAGCCAGTGAAGGACATCAGCATCGCCCTGGACAACCGGCCCGGTGCGCTGGCGCGCATGGGCGAAGTACTCGGCGCAGCCGGCATCAGTGTGGAGGGTGGTGGCGCATGGGTAGCGGGCGGCCAGGGTGCCGCGCACTTCCTGGTGTCGGACGGTGACGCTGCGCGTGCGGTACTGGAGGCCGCGGGCCTGCGCGTGCAGGCCGTACGCGAGGTGCTGGTGCAACGGTTGCGGCAGGATCGTCCGGGCCAGTTGGGCGCGTTGTGCGGCCGCATGGCGCAGGCCGGGGTGAATATCGAGGTGCTGTACAGCGACCACGCCAATCGGTTGATCCTGGTAGTGGACGATCCGGTGGTCGGGCGGCGGGTCTCGGAGCGTTGGGCGGCGGACACGACCGCCGGCTGAACGACGGGACGGCGGACGGCCGGCGACCGGTCCCTGGCGCTCCGGGCAACACGGCGCGTTGACAGCGGCGCGGTTCACCATGAGTGGTCATTTCTGCCGCTGCACTGGAACCTGATGTTTTTCGCCGGACTGGGTACCGCGACGCCCCAACATCGCTATACGAAGGCCCAGTGCTGGGAAGCGTTCAAGGCGTCGGACTGGTTCGACCAGCTCGACCGCCGCGCACGCGCCATCGCCGAGCTGGTCCTGCTGCGCGACAACGGTATCGAGGCACGCCGGCTGGCGGTGGACACCCTGGACGAGGCGTTCCGGATCGATCCGGACACGCTGCAGGCCCGCTTCCTGACGCATGCGCCGCGGCTGGCAACGCAGGCCGCCCAGCGCGCGCTGGCGGACGCCGGCTGCGAACCGCACCAGATCGACGCGGTGATCGTCAGCACCTGCACCGGTTACCTGTGTCCCGGGCTGACCAGCTATGTCAACCAGGCGTTGGGTTTGCGCGGCGACGTGCAGGCACTGGACCTGGTCGGCCAGGGCTGCGGTGCGGCGCTGCCGAACTGGCGCACCGCTGCCGCCCTGCTGGAAGCCGGCGGCTGCGCGCGGGTGTTGTCGATCTGCGTGGAGGTCAGCAGCGCGGCGATGTACCTGGACAGTGATCCGGGCGTGTTGATCAGCGCCTGCCTGTTCGGCGACGGCGCCGGTGCGCTGGTCCTCAGCGCCGAACCGGCACGCGGCAAGCGCCAGGTCCGCTGGCGCGCGGCCGGTTCCCAGGTCGACCCGGGCCAGCGCGACGCGCTGCGTTTCGAGCAGCGTCGCGGCATGCTGCGCAACATCCTGACCCGCGAGGTACCCGCGCTGGCGGCCGAACATGCCGACCGCGTGCTGGGCCAGGTGCTGGCAGGGCAGGGCGTGACCGCGTCGCAGATCGATGCCTGGATCTGGCACGCCGGCGGGCGCGACGTGCTGGCGGCATTGCGCCAGCGCCTGGGCCAGTCCGAGGCCGACCAGCGGCACAGCGCCCAGGTGCTGCGCGAGTACGGCAACCTCAGCAGCGCCTTCGTCTATTTCGTGCTGCAGGCGGCGCTCGCCGCCGCGGAGCCCGGCGGCCTGTGGTGGGTGGGCTCGTTCGGCGCCGGCTTCAGCAGCCACGGCGCGTTGCTGGAGGTGGCATGAGCGTCAGCCGGGGCCGGCCATGAGCATCGCGCAGCGGCGGGTTGAACCGGAGTGGCTGGACACGCTGGTGCCGGATGATCCGAGGGCGATCCGCTCACGCGCCGACCTGCGCCGGATCCATCGCCTGATGGCGGCGCGCAGCCTGCTGGGGCGTCCGCTGCTGCGCCTGCTTGCGCAGGCCCCCGACGCGCCGCTGCTGGAGCTGGGGGCCGGTGATGGAGCACTCGCCCTGTGCCTGGCCCGTGGCCTGTCGCTGTGCTCGCCCGGCCGGACCCTGCGTCTGCTGGACCTGCAGCCATCGATCGCCGCGGACACGCACGCGGCCTTGCACCGGCTTGGCTGGGCGGTGGAGGTGATCCGCGCCGATGTACTGCAGTGGCTGCCCGCCGGGCAGGCGTCCGCGAACCACGGCGGAGAACGTCCGATCGTGTTCGCCAACCTGTTCGTCCACCACTTCTGCGGCGAGCGCCTGCAAGCGTTGCTGACCGGCATTGCCGCCACGGCGCAGGCGTTCGTCTGCCTGGAACCGCGTCGCTCGACCACGGCCCTGGCCGGCAGTCGCCTGCTGGCCGTGCTCGGTTGCAACGATGTCACCCGGCACGACGCGGTGATCAGTGTGCGCGCCGGCTTCGCCGGGCGCGAACTGTCGGACGCATGGCCCGATCCCCACGGCTGGCACCTGGACGAAGGCGCCGCCGGTCCCTTTGGTCACCGGCTGGTGGCTACCCGTCGAGAGCCGCGAGGTTGCATGCATGAAAGCCGAGTATGACGTCATCGTGATCGGCGCCGGACCGGCCGGCGCCACCGCGGCGATCCGGCTGGCCCAGGCCGGCTGGTCGGTGGCGCTGGTGGAAAAACATGCGTTTCCGCGTCGCAAGGTGTGCGGCGAATGCATCGCGGCCACCAATCTGCCGCTGCTGGACGCGCTCGGCGTGGGTGATCGCTTCGATGCCCTGGCCGGTCCACCGTTGCGCCGGGTCGGGCTGTGGGTGGGCGAGCACGAGCTGGACGCGGCGCTGCCGCGCTACCCCAGTCAGGCGCATCCGTGGGGCCGCGTGCTGGGTCGCGAGCATCTGGACACGCTGCTGCTGGAGCGCGCAGCGGCAGCGGGCGTAAGCGTGTGGCAGCCGTGGACGGTCAAGCGGCTGGACCGCGACGGCCCACGCCACCTGTGTCAAGTCACGGCGCCCGAATCCGGCGTCGCCGCGACCCTGTCCGCGGACATGCTGATCGCCGCGCACGGCTCCTGGGAACCGGATCCGGCCGTCCATGGGCGTCCGCTGCAGGCGCACCGGCCCAGCGAATTGTTCGGTTTCAAGGTCACGCTCGACGAGGCCGACCTGGAGCCGGGCCGGTTGCCGGTGCTGGCGTTTCCGGGCGGGTACGGCGGCATGGTGCGGGGCGACCACGGCCACACCACGCTGGCGTTCTGCCTCCGCCGGGACGCGCTGCGCGAGTGCCGGATGCGCTATCCGGGACGCAAGGCGGCCTTGTCGGCGGTGATGCATGTGCGCGCGTCCTGCCAGGGCGTACGACGCGCGCTGACGGGCGCCAAGCTTGCCGCACCGTGGCTCAGTGTCGGCCCGATCCGGCCAGGCATGCGCGAACCGTGGCGCGGCGAAGGCGTGTTCGCGGTCGGCAACGTGGCCGGCGAGGCCCATCCGATCCTGGGCGAGGGCATCAGCATGGCGATCCAGTCCTCGTGGCTGTTGTGTGATCGCCTGCTGGCGGCCGGATCGGCGGTGCGACAGGGCACCGTTGCTGCGCGCGCGGCAGCGCTGGACGAGGTCGGCCGCGACTATGCGTCGGCCTGGCGGCAGAACTTCGCGTCGCGCATGCGCCTGGCTGCGGTATTTGCACACATGGCCATGCGACCGGGCACCTCCCGGCCGCTGCTGCCGCTGCTGCAGCAATGGCCGGGCCTGCTGACCTCCGGTGCCCGTGCCGGGGCGAAGGTGCGGCAGGTGGTGCAGGAATCGACCGCGGCATCGGCCGCGCCAAGGAGGTAGCAACGATGAGTACCGGCACGTTCGATGTCCTGTGCGAGATCCTCGCCCGGGATTATCAAGTGGAACCGGAGTCGCTGACGCCGCAGACCCGTCTGCAAGACATCAACGTGGACTCGCTGGCCCTGATCGAGCTGATCTTCGCGCTGGAGGAGCGCTTCGGCGTGAAGGCGACCGACCTTCCCGAGACGCTGGAGACCCTTGGTCAGGTGGCCGGCTACATCGACGGACTGGTGGTGACCGGTCGCGCCGCGGCCGACGGCGCCGCGCCGCTTGCGTCCAAGTGAAACGGGTTGCGGTCACCGGAATCGGCGTGGTCTCTCCACTGGGTTCCGGCGAACAGGCGTTCTTCGCCGCGCTATGCGAGGGGCGCTCGGGGATCGGGCCGCTGCGCGGGGGCATCGCCCAGCGACTGGCCACGCGAATCGCGGCCGCATCGGCGTTCGACGGAAGCGAGCACTTCACGCCGCCGAAGTTGCGCATGCTCGACCGCGATGCGCAGTTTGCGCTGGTCGCCGCAGCGCAGGCGATGGCCGCGGCGGAACCGGCGCTGGAGTCGCACGAACGTGACGATGCCGGCATCTTCATCGGTACTGGCAAGGGTGGCGCGCACAGCACCGATGACGGCTATCGGGCGCTGTACCAGGAGGGCAGGGAACGGATGCCCCCGTTCAGCGTGCTGACCGGCATGACCAACGCCGCCGCGGCGTGGCTGGGCATCGAGTACGGCTTTGGCGGCCCCAACCTGACCTACTCCACCGCCTGCTCGTCCTCGGCGGTGGCCATTGGCGAGGCCTGGCGGCGCATCCGCGATGGCGAGCTGCCGCTGGCGCTGGCCGGTGGCACCGAGGCTCCATTGACGCTGGGCACGATCAAGGCGTGGGAGGCCCTGCGCACCCTCGCCGACGAGGACCCGGACGATCCGGCCGCTTCATGCAAGCCGTTCGCGCTCGACCGCAGCGGACTGGTGCTGGGGGAGGGCGCCGCGGTGCTGGTGCTGGAAGACTACGATCGGGCCCGTCGCCGCGGCGCACGGATCCGTGGTGAACTGATCGGCTACGGGCTGTCCACCGACTCGGGCCACATCACCCGGCCCAGCTGTGACGGGCAGGCGCGCGCCATGCAACGGGCGTTGCGCTCGGCCGGGCTGGCGCCGGAGCGGGTCGGTTACATCAACGCCCACGGCACCGCCACCCGGGCCAACGACGCCGTCGAGACCGCCGCGGTGAAGCAGGTGTTCGGGGTGCACGCGACGAAGCTGGCGCTGAGTTCCACCAAGTCGATGCATGGCCACCTGCTGGGCGCGGCCGGTGCGATCGAGTTGGTAGCCACCTTGCTCGCGCTGGAGCGGCAGCAGTTGCCGCCCACCATCAATCTGCGCCAGCCCGACCCTGCCTGCGACCTGGACTACCTGGCCGACGGCAGCCGGAAGGTCGATGACGTGGCGTATGCACTATCCAACGCATTTGCCTTCGGCGGCACCAACGCCGTCCTGGCCTGCCGCCGCGTCACCGATTGACGGTGCGCCAGGCGTCAATGCGTGTGTCGTCCGCTGCGTCGCGCCGCGCAGAAAATGGCGCGGCCGCCGCACTCGCAGGGCGGGCCTGGGGTCGACCTGGGTAGACGTAGGGGACGGGCGAAGGATGGGCGTAGGGTGGGCGTAGGGTGGGCGTAGGGTGGGCGTAGGGTGGGCTTCAGCCCACCAAGGCCAACGGAGCAAAAAAGCCAAAAACCCGGTGCCCTGAAGCCCACACCACGGCCGATGCGCCCCCACCCGGGCGGAAGTCTTTTGGCCAACGCCAAAGAACATTTCTCGAGTGTCCCGCGACGCCCCGAGGGGGCGTAGGTGGGCGTCGGGTGGGCTTCAAGCCCACCAAGGCCAACACGCGAAAAAGCCAAAAACCCGGTGGGCTGAAGCCCACCCTACGTGCGACGCGCCCCGCACCCCCAGGGCCGCAAACACGCTTTGGCCGATACCCCATGGCCGTTCCCCCCCGATCGGCCTGACCGGACATGCCCGCCCACGGCAGCCCGGGCCATCAGGCGGTGCACGGCCGGACGCATGCCGCCGCATCGATTGTGTGCGCTGGCGCACAGTGATCGCTCCCGCGCCGAGGCAGCCATCAACTTCTGCCGGCACCGGCCGCTACAACCGACAAGATGAAAACCTTCCTCTGCCTGCTGTTGCTGCTTGGTTCGCCCATGGCGCATGCCGGTGGCGAACGCGTCCAGACCGTGCTGGAAGACTTCCGCCTGCATGGCTTCGTGTCGCCGCTGCGGGCGATGGAACGCTTGCAGGCGGCGCAGGACGCGGCCGGCCCTGGCTCGCCGCTGGGACTGCGCCAGCGCTATCACGCCTCGCTGGCGGGCTTCGCGATGCAGGCCCATCGCCCGGCCGTGGCCCAGGCGTCCCTGCAGGCGCTGGACCGGATGGCCACCGAGGAGGATTGCGGCGGTTGCCGTGCGGACGCGCTGCTGGTGCGCGCCCAAGCGGCGCTGGCCCGGCGCGACCAGAAGGACGCGACCGGGAAGCTGGTCGCGGCCGAGCGGCTGGTCGCGGCGGACGACTATCGGCTTCAATTGGCGCTCTATCTGGCTCGCGCCCGCTACCATGACGTTCGTGGCGAGTTCTCTCAGGGCATCGCCGACGGCCTGCGCGCGATGACGTTGGCCGAACGCATGGGCAACGTCGCCGACCAGGCGCTGGCCATGAACAGCATGATCGGCATGAATGCGGACCTGGGCGATTTCGCCCGCGCCGAGAAGCTGGCGCACGAAGCCTATGCGATCGCCGATCGCCACGGGTTTTCCTATCTGATGGCACGGGTGCGTGGGCAGCAGGGTTATCTGTACAGCCTGTGGGGCAAACCCGAAGCGCAGCGGCAGGCGCTGCTCGATGCCTTGCGCATCTGTGGTGACGACCCGAGCCTGTCGGAGGTGAAGCTGGTCAGTCTGGCCAACCTTTCGGACTACTACCTGCGGGAGAAGCAGCCGCGCCAGGCGCTGGACTACGCCACCCGCGCAGACAAGGTCGCAGCGGCCGCCGGTGACGACAATGGGCGGGCGGTGGCGCTGGCCAACATGGGCATCGCCTCGTCGCAGCTCGGCGAGCACGCGCGTGGCATCGACCTGCTCGGCCGGGCGATCGGCCTGGCCGAGAAAATGGGCGCCAAGAGTTACCTGATCCAGTTCACCAACGAGCTGGTCAATGCCCACGAGCGTGCCGGGCAGCTGCGCGAAGCGCTGGCGGCCATGCGCCAGGTCGATTCGCTGAACCAGGAAATGAACCGGCAGGAGCGCGACAAGGCGGTGCTGGAACTGCAGGAGCGCTATTCCACCGAGCGCAAGAGTCGCCAGATCGAACGCCTGTCGGCCGCCAACCAGTTGCAGCAAGCCGAAGTGGATGCGCGCAGCTGGCAACAGCGCCTGTGGGCGACGCTGGCGGTGGCATTGCTGCTGACGGCGGCAGCGCTGGGTCGCCGACTGCACCATGCCTGGAGCGCCAACCGCCAGCTTGCCGGCGATATCGCATTGCTGTCGGAGCAGTCCCTGCATGATCCGCTGACCGGAGTCTCCAACCGCCGCCACTGTCACCTGCTGATGGACGAGTTCGCACAGGCCGGCACCAGCGTGGGGCTGATGCTGCTGGATGTGGATCACTTCAAGAAGGTCAACGACGAGCTGGGTCATGCCGCCGGTGATCGTGTTCTGATCGAGCTTGCATACCGCCTGCGTGGTCTGCTGCGCGAGCAGGATGCGGTGGTGCGCTGGGGCGGCGAAGAGTTCCTGCTGCTGTTGCCGGAGGTGACGCCGGCCTCGCTGCCGCTGTTGGCGGGGAGGGTGCTTCAGGCAATTGCCGCCTCGCCGGTAGACATCGGGCCGCACCGGATCAAGGTCACCGCTTCGCTGGGTGCGGCGATCCATCCCACGGGGCCGGAGGCCGACTGGGAGGACGCGATGCATCTGGTGGATGTGTCGCTGTATCTGGCCAAGGCCAGCGGACGCAACCGTGCCACCTGCGTGACGCGGGTCAGCCCCGGTGCCGACCTCGCAGCGCTACGCAACGACCTGTCCGGCGCAAGCAACTCGGGCCTGGTCACCCTGCAGACGGTGGAAGGACCCCGGCCCACCCGGAGCGCGGTCATCATTCCGTTTCCGGCGGTAGGGGAATGAGCGGCAGCAACCTCTTCGCGACCGACCAGGCGCCCCGGCGCGCGGCTCGTTGAGCAGTATTCTCCTGGTCCGGCGTGCGCCGCCACGGTGCCGGGCGGCAAGTCGATCGCCTGTTCCTCGCCGGCACTGGCGTGTGATACCAGGTATTCGCCGGTGCGGCCGCCCGGTCCGGCCGCGCGGTGCGAGGCATTCACGCCCAGGCGCTTGCGGCGGCTACGCCGGAAGACCGGCCGGCGACCGGGCACCCCAGCTGCATCGCACGGGGCAGGGCAACGGCGCCGTGACCGATGGCTCGCGGGAGTTCGGTCGTTCCGCCACGCTCGATTCGCGCAGGGATCGCTGGCGTCTCGCTGCGCCTGCTGAACGGACTCCATCGCCGTAGGCGCTATCGCGACATCGCCGCTGGCAGCTTGGATCGACCCCAACCATTACGTATGCAGCCATGCCCACTCGACCGACCAGCCTGCACGAGGTACTGGACAGTCTCGACAAGGCGGTCGACGAACGCGGCAAGACCACCATCGGCACGCTGCTGCGCGCGGTCGGGCGGCGCTCGTTCGGGACCCTGCTGCTGGTACCGGCGCTGGTGCTGCTTTCACCGATTTCGGCGGTACCTGGCGTGCCCACGTCGATGGGCGCGCTGGTGGCACTTACCACCGGCCAGTTACTGCTGCGCCGGCAGGAGTTCTGGCTGCCGCGGTGGATCCTCTGCCGCGAAGTGCCTGAGTTGCGGCTGCAACAGGCGTTGCGCTTCCTGCGGCCGGTAGCCCGTGTGGTCGATCGCCTGCTCAAGCCGCGGCTGTTCTGGCTGACCGAGGGCTGGCCGGTGTACATGCTGGCCCTGGTCTGTCTGGTACTGGCCTTGTGCACGACGCCCCTGGAACTGGTGCCCGGGGCCAATACCACCATCGGCGCCGCACTCACCGCGTTCGCATTGGCGCTGCTGGCGCATGACGGTTTGCTGGCGGTACTCGGGCTGCTGTCGTGTGCCGTGCTGGTGGCGGTGGTGGTCATGATCGTGCAGTAGCGCCCGGCGAGTGCTCCGTCGTACGCCGGTAGGGTGGGCTTCAGCCCACCGGCTTGACCGCTTCACCGCTCTACCGCTTTGTGGGCTTGTGCCTGCGCGGGGGTGCCCTTGCGGGTGCGCTGATGGCGCCGTTTGCATGACCGCCGCACACGTACCAAGCGGCAGGCCCATGGATTGCGCTTGACGATGGTATAGCTGCCCAGATCCCGGGCCGTGCGCGTGGCACCATCAAACAATCCGGTGCATGGCTGCCAGAGAGAATCGGCCGCCGAACAGACGCAGGTGTTGTTTCGGATGCGACCGATGTATTCCCAACCGTATTCGGCGACCGCACGGAACCAGTCGCTACGGAAGCCTGCGTCGGTCGCCAGGACTGGCACCGTGCCGGTTGGCATGACGGTGGCCAGCTCCTTGAGGAACGCACGTTGAGCCTTGGGCGAGTTGACTTGTTTGGCCGAGTAAATTCGCTCGTAGAGAGTCAGGGCGCGACCATCCACGGGCACCGCCGCACGCAACAGCGCCCACCTCCCGTCGCGCTTGAGATCGGACCAGCCCACCAGCACCACCGGTTGCGGCCCGCGCAACAGCGCGGTGGGCTCAAGCCCACCCTACGCCCAGGTTGTCGCGTGAGTTGACGCGGCTTGAAGACGGATGTCCCCGCAACGCGCCGTTGCCCCAGACGCATCGGCGAATCGCTGCCGGCCTGATACCATGGGAGACTTTCCTTTCCCATCCTCGAGTTGACCCATGATCGAGACCAATCCGATCCTTGCGCAGATCGCCGACCTTCGGGAACGCGTCGAGTCGCTTAGGGGGTATCTTTGACTACGCTTCCAAGAGCGAACGCCTGGAAGAAGTAACCCGTGAGCTGGAGAGTCCCACCGTGTGGGACGACCCCAAGCGCGCGCAGGAGCTGGGCCGCGAGCGCGCCCGCCTGCACACCGTCGTCGACGGCATCGATACCCTGACCGCCGGCCTCACCGATGCCGGCGAGTTGCTGGAGATGGCCGTCGCCGACAGCGACGAGGACACCGCCCAGGCGGTGGTCGACGACGTCGCCAAGCTGGAAGCCAAGGTGAACAAGCTGGAATTCCAGCGCATGTTCTCCGGCAAGATGGATTCGACCAACGCCTTCGTCGATATCCAGGCCGGTGCCGGCGGCACCGAGGCGCAGGACTGGGCCGAGATGCTGCTGCGCATGTACCTGCGCTGGTGCGAAGCGCGCGGCTGGAAGACCGAGCTGATGGAAGTCTCCGGCGGCGACGTGGCCGGCATCAAGTCGGCCACCTTCCGGGTCGAGGGCGACTACGCCTATGGCTGGCTGAAGACCGAGATCGGCGTGCACCGGCTGGTGCGCAAGAGCCCATTCGACTCGGACAACCGGCGCCACACCAGCTTCACCTCGGTGTTCGTGTCGCCCGAAGTGGACGACGACATCGACATCGAGATCAACCCGGCGGACCTGCGCACGGACGTCTATCGCTCCTCCGGCGCCGGCGGCCAGCACGTCAACAAGACCGAATCGGCGGTGCGCATCACGCATATCCCCACCAACACGGTGGTGGCCTGCCAGACCGGCCGCAGCCAGCACGCCAACCGCGACACCGCGATGAAGATGCTGGCCGCGAAGCTGTACGAACTGGAGGTGCAGAAGCGCAATGCCGAGAAGGACGCGCTGGAAGCGACCAAGTCCGACATTGGCTGGGGCAGCCAGATCCGCAACTACGTGCTCGACCAGAGCCGCATCAAGGATCTGCGCACGGGCATCGAGCGCACCGACACCCAGAAGGTGCTCGACGGCGACCTCGACGAGTTCATCGAGGCCAGCCTGAAGTCGGGGCTGGAGGCCGGCTCCAAGCGCAGCGACGCCTGATCGCTGCGCCGTGCCCGGCGCCATGGCGCCGGGCACGGCGGCACATTCCGGGGCTAGCCCGGTTTTCGCCGGCCGGCACCGGAGGTCGCATGCGCGGGGACAGTTGGCCAGAAACCGCGAATGGGACATGCTCGATGCACGAGCCAGCCGACCATGTGCGAAAAACGGCTAGGGGTTACCCGATGGCGTGGACAGGTCGGGGCGATAAGCGTAGATGGTGTATTTGACGCTTTCGACCGAGTCGCCAAAGCGATGCATGGCCTGCGTGGCGCGTTGCTTGGACCCCAACGATCGCGTCAAGATGCTCATTAGCGAGGGGTCAGGATCGGCCATCTCGGCATAGCTGCGCATGGGATCGACGACGGTGAGACCACCTTTGCCGCCGATCACCGTCGCGATCTCGTAGGAATACGGCCATTTGGCCGCGGTCACGGCCTTCTGCACCTTGTCCATCACATCGTCCACGGCGTCACGGGTCCCGGGCTTGAAGCGGTAGCTGGAAACACCAAAGTACCGGTAGTCCTGTTTGTCGATCCAATGACTATGCGCCGTATCGGTCTGCGCGAAGTAGTGTTCCGCCCGTTTCACGTACTGGCCGGCCTTGTTGTTGAATTCTCTCGCCCCCTGTTGCTGCTCCCAGGACTCGTTCGCGTCGATGTCGCGCCAGGTGTGCTCACCCGAACGAATCAGGTAATAGCCCAGGTCCGACCCAACGACCGGCTGGTAGATTGACCACTGGAAGCGTTCGCCGGCGTTCTTGCGCCAGGCCGCGTGGGCCTTCAGCGCGGCTTCGAAGGGCTGGGCCTGGCCGTCTTTCACCCAGATCATCCAGATCGACGCGATGTTGGCGGCGTTGGCCGTGCTGTCCCGGCCCTGCGGCGTCTGCTGGGCCCGCGGCTGGGGCTGGTTCTGGGGCTGGTTCTGATTCTGATCGGGGTCTTGGCCTGCGTCCTGGACCGCTTGAGCGGGCAGGGCGACAAGCATCATGGCCAGGGCGAACAGCCCAGCGGTTCCTATCGTATGCCGAGGTTTCATGGTTCCACACTCCTGTGAGAACAGTGGAATCCCCCAGCCTGATCGCGGTAACCACACCAGTCTACACATGTCAAGGTTTGGACACCAATCGGTCACGCGACGTTCGGGCGCAGCGGCGACTCGCGCGAAATTTTGAGCGTGGCGAACACTCCAATACACTTCGCCACCTTGTGCAGACGGATACCCAAATGACGGCCAGCCACAGCCCCGACAGCAATGCCGGGCACACCACCTACTCCGCGCCCCCTGTCGACGATGCGAACAAACTGATCGCCGAGCGCCGCGAGAAACTTAAGGCGCTGCGCGGGCAGGGCATCGCCTTTCCGAACGACTTCAAGGTCGACAGCTTTGCCGGTGACCTGAAGGCCGAGTTCGCCGACGCGGACACGCATACTGCCGAGGCGATCGAAGCAGCGGCTCGCCGGGTCAAGGTGGCCGGCCGGATCGTGCTCAAGCGGGTGCAGGGCAAGGTCAGCTTCGTGCAGATGCAGGACATGACCGGCCGCATCCAGCTGTTCATCCACGCCGGCACCGTGGGCGAGGTCTACGACGCCTTCAAGAGCTGGGACGTGGGCGACATCGTCGGCGCCGAAGGCGTGCTGATGCGCACCAAGACCGGCGAGCTGTCGGTGAAGGTGGACGCGCTGCGTCTGCTGACCAAGAGCCTGCGCCCACTGCCGGACAAGTTCCACGGCCTGGCCGACGTCGAGCAGCGCTACCGCCAGCGCTACGTCGACCTGATCGTGACCGAGGAAGCGCGCCGCACCTTCGCCCTGCGCTCGAAGCATCATCGGCTACATGCGCCAGTGGCTGGAAGCGCCGCAGCGCCGCTTCATGGAAGTGGAAACGCCGATGATGCACGTCATTCCCGGCGGCGCCACGGCCAAGCCGTTCGTGACCCATCACAACGCGCTGGACATGGACCTGTACCTGCGCGTGGCGCCCGGAGCTGTACCTGAAGCGGCTGGTGGTCGGCGGCTTCGACCGCGTCTACGAGATCAACCGCAACTTCCGCAACGAGGGCGTGTCGACCCGGCACAACCCCGAGTTCACCATGCTGGAGCTGTACCAGGCCTACGCCACGTACCACGAGATCATGGACCTCACCGAGAACGTGATCCGCGATACCGCGCGCGAACGTGCTCGGGCACCACCGAGCTGGAATGGGACGGCGCGCACGATCGACGTGGGCCCGGCGTTCCGCCGCTGGTCGATGGAAGACGCCGTGCTCGAGCACAATCCCGACAGATCAAGCGCGAGGAGCTGCGCGACCGTTCTGCCATGGCCGCCCACGCCCAGCGCCTGGGCGTGCAGGTCAAGCCCGGCTACGGCTGGGGCAAGCTGCTGCTGGAGATCTTCGAGAAGACGGTCGAGCACACGCTGATCCAGCCGACCTTCATCATCGAGCATCCGGTCGAGGTCTCGCCGCTGGCACGCGAGAGCGACACCGACCCGGGCATCACCGACCGCTTCGAGCTTTTCATCAACGGCAAGGAGATCGCCAACGGCTTCTCCGAGTTGAACGACCCCGAAGACCAGGCCGCGCGCTTCCAGGCCCAGGTCGACGCCAAGGACGCCGGCGACGACGAGGCGATGCATTTCGACGCCGACTACATCCGCGCGCTGGAAGTGGGCATGCCGCCCACCGGCGGCCTGGGCATCGGCATCGACCGCCTGGTGATGCTGCTGACCGGTTCGGCCTCGATCCGCGACGTGCTGCTGTTCCCGTACATGCGCCCGGAAGCCTGAGCAATCACCGCAGGTCAGGCGTCGAATGCAGGAGCTGCCCGCCGCGGACGCCGATTGCGCCGCGCTCATGTAGGAGCGGCTTCAGCCGCGACCGCACACCGGCCGGGGCTGAGCCCTTCCGAGCGTGCCGGGAGCGCCCCCGAAGCCCGCATGACAAGCCCTGCGTCGTGATGCGCGGGCGCCCACATTGATCGACCCCCATTGCCCTTGTGCTGTCCAATTCCCGGACGCCATGGACCATCGGTGCCTTCCTGCAATTCCCGCATGCCCACGGAGATACCCCACCCCGAGGTGGTACAGCGGCGTGGTCGCGGCCCGCGTCGCGGCTGAAGCCGCTCCCACAGGAGCTGCCCCCGGACGCCGGCTGCGCTGCGCTCATGTAGGAGCGGCTTCAGCCGCGACCGCACACCGGCCGGGGTGGCGTCCCTTCCGAGCGGGCCGGGAGCGCCCCCGAAGCCCGCATGACAAGCCCTGCGTCGTGATGCGCGGGCGCCCACATTGATCGACGCCCATCGCCCTTGTGCTGTCCAATTCCCGGACGCCATGGACCATCGGTGCCTTCCTGCAATTCCCGCATGCCCACGGAGGTACCCCAACCCGAGGTGGTACAGCGGCGTGGTCGCGGCCCGCGTCGCGGCTGAAGCCGCTCCCACAGGAGCTGCCCCCGGACGCCGATTGCGCTGCGCTCGTGCAGGAGCGGCTGCAGCCGCGACGGCCGGTCAATCCGGATGCGGACCGGGTCAACCGAGGGGACAGCCGCATGCACGGGTCGCGGTCGGGTAAAATCGCGGTTTGCAGTCTTCCCGGAGCGTTCCCCATGTGGTTTGCCATCATCGCCGACGATCACCCCGACACGCTGGACAAGCGCATGGCCGCGCGCGCCGAGCATCTGGCGCGGCTGAACCGCCTGCAGGATGAAGGGCGCCTGCTGCTGGCCGGGCCGTTCCCGGCGATCGAGTCGGAAAACCCTGGCCCGGCCGGCTTCACCGGCAGCATGATCGTGGCCGAATTCGCCAGCCAGGCCGACGCCCAGGCCTGGGCCGATGCCGACCCGTACGTGGCCGCCGGCGTCTACGCCCGGGTCAGCGTCAAGCCGTTCCGCAAGACACTGCCGGCTGCATGAGCCCGACCGACGCACCCAGATGGTGGAGCAGATCCGCAGCCGGCTGCAGCAGGCGCTGGCGCCGACCGAGCTGGAGGTGCGTCGACGAGGGCCACAAGCACGCCGGCCACGCCAACGCGGGCAAGGGACACTTCCACGTGCGCATCGTCAGCGCCGCGTTCGCCGGCATGCTGCCGATCAAGCGCCACCGGCAGGTATACGCCGCCCTGGACGGCCTGATGGACAACGGGATCCATGCTCTTTCCATCGATGCGAAGCCGCCAGCAAGTTGAATCAAAGGCTTGCATGACTTTCTTCAGTGCGAGTTCTCTTGCAGCAACGCATTGCGGCCACGCCCCGCGTTTGGCACAGTGCCACGTCGCCCCACACCTGCGGGCGCTCACGAAAGAAGACCCGTTGATGCCCGCATGCGCCTGACCACGATCAAACTCGCCGGATTCAAGTCGTTCGTCGATCCCACCACCTTGCACCTGCCCGCCAACATGACCGGTGTGGTCGGTCCGAACGGATGCGGCAAATCCAACATCATCGATGCGATCCGCTGGGTGATGGGCGAGAGCGCGGCCAGCCGACTGCGCGGCGATTCGCTCACCGACGTGATCTTTTCCGGCTCCAGCGCACGCAAGCCGGTGGGTCAGGCCACGGTGGAGCTGATCTTCGACAACGCCGACGGCACCATCCAGGGCGAATACGGCCAGTACGCGGAGATCTCGGTCAAGCGCCAGGTCACCCGCGACGGCCAGTCCGGCTACTACCTCAATGGCGCGCGCTGCCGTCGCCGCGACATCACCGACCTGTTCCTGGGCACCGGCCTGGGCCCGCGCAGCTACTCGATCATCGAGCAGGGCATGATCAGCCAGATCATCGAGGCCCATCCGGAAGAGCTGCGCACGCACCTGGAGGAAGCCGCCGGCATCTCCAAGTACAAGGAGCGCCGCAAGGAAACCGAAAGCCGGATCAAGTCCACCCGCGAGAACCTCGACCGCGTGCGCGACGTGCGCGACGAGGTGGACAAGCAGCTGGAGCACCTCAACCGTCAGGCCCGCGCCGCCGAGCGCTGGAAGGCGCTGAAGGAAGAGCAGACCCGCAAGGAAGCCGAGCTGCGTGCGCTGGAGTACCGCGCGCTGAAGGGTCAGCACGCCGGCGAAGGGCAGGGCCTGTCCGCGGCCGAAGTCGAGATCGAGAAGCAGCTGGCCGGCCAGCGCCAGATCGAGGCGCAGTTGGAAAGCGTGCGCGAGCGCCACACCGGCGCCAGCGAACACCTCAACCAGGTACAGGGCGAGGTCTACAAGGTCGGCGCCGAAATCGCCCGGGTCGAGCAGCAGGTGCGCTTCAACAAGGAAACTGCCGAACGGCTGCAGCGCAGCCAGGCCGAGACCGAGCGCGAGCACGGCGAGCTGGCCGCGCACATCGCCACCGACCGCGAGCAGGTCGAAGCGCTGCGCCAGGCACTGGCCGAGGGCGAGCCGAAACTCGAAGCACTGCAGCAGATGCAGGACGACACCGCGCAGGCCCAGCGCGACACCGAGGCCAGGCTGGCCGATTGGCAGCAGCGCTGGGACACGCACACCCGCACCGCCGGCGAATCCAACCGCGCCGCCGAGGTGGAGCGCACCAAGCTCAATTACCTGGACCGCCAGGCGATCGATCTGTCCAAGCGTCGCGAGGCGCTGGAGGCCGAGCAGCAGGCCACCGACGTGGCCGCACTCGATGCCGCCGCCGAAGGCCTGCAGACCGAACACGAGACCCAGCGCGAGCGGGTCGAGACGCTTGGCAGCCTGCTCGACCAGCACAAGTCGGCGCACGAAAAGGTGCTCGACGAGGAGCGCCAGGTGCAGTCGGCCCTGAACGAGGCGCGCCAGCAACTGCAGGCCGCGCGCGGTCGCTTGTCCTCGCTCGAGGCGCTGCAGCATGCCGCACTGGGCCAGGAGGAAAGCGCCGCCAGCGGCTGGCTGGCCAGCCTGGGCCTGGACAAGTCCCGCCGCCTGGGCGAATCGCTGCAGGTGGACGCCGGCTGGGAGTCGGCGGTGGAAACCGTGCTGGCCGGCCTGCTCGACGGCGTGCTGGTGGACAACCCGCTGGCGCTGACCGGGGACTTCGGCGCGCTGGGCGAGGCCGACCTGGCCCTGCTCGACGCCCAGGACGGCGCGCCCGGCACCGCCGGCACGCTGGCGGCCAAGGTACGCGGGCCCGCCGCGGCCATGCAGCTGCTGTCCCAGGTGCTGACCGCCGAAACGCTGGACGAGGCGCGCAACCGGGTCAACGGCCTGGACCCGGCGCATTCGGTGATCACCCGCAGCGGCGAGTGGCTGGCCCCGCACTGGGCGCGCGTGCGTCGGGCGCAGGGCAACCAGGTGGGCGTGCTGGCGCGTGAGCGCGACATCCGCCAGCTGGGCGAGCAGATCCAGACGCTCGAAGCGCAGCTGGAAGAGGCCGGCGTGCGCCTGGACGACCTGCGCACCGCCAAGTTCGAGGCCGAGCGCGCCCGCGACGACGCCCAGCGCGAGCTGTACAACGCGCACCGTCGCCAGTCCGAGCTGGCCGGGCCAGTTGCAGAGCCACCGCGGCAAGGTGGAGACCGCCCGCGCCCGCGCCGAGAAGGTCAACGCGGAGTTGGGCGGGCTGATCGAACAGCTGGACGAATTGCAGGGGCAGACCCGCGAGGCGCGCGCGCGGCTGGACGAGTCGGTCAATCACATGGGCGATCTGGAAGACCAGCGCCGCGAGCTGGAAAACGAGCGCCGCGCGCTGCTGGAGGCGCGCGAGGAAGCGCGCATGAACGCCCGCGAGGCCGCCGACCAGGCGCACTCGCTGGCGCTGGCGATGGAGTCCAAACGCTCCTCGCTGGCCTCGCTGGAGCAGGCGCTGGCGCGTCTGGATTCGCAGATCCGCCAGGTCGAGGCGCGCCGCACCGAGATCAGCCGAGCAACTGGCCGCCGGCTCGGACCCGATTGCCGAGCTCGAGGCCGAGCGGCAGACCTACCTGGACCAGCGCCTGCTGGTAGACAAGCAACTGGTCGAGGCGCGCCGCGCGCTGGAAGACTGCGACATCGAGTTCCGCAAGCTGGAGCAGCAGCGCCACCAGGCCGAGCAGGGTCTGGCCGCGCTGCGCGAAAGCGTGTCGGAGAAGCGCCTGGCCGCGCAGGCGCTGCAGTTGCGCGCCGACCAGCTGGCCGAGGCGATCGCCGCCTCCGGGCTGGAGCTGGAACCGCTGCTGGCCGAGTTGCCCGAGGATGTCGACGCCAACCAGTGGCGCCAGCAACTGGACGACCTGGGCGGCAAGATCACCCGGCTCGAGCCGGTCAACCTGGCGGCGATCCAGGAGCACGCCGAACAGAGCGAGCGCAAGACCTACCTCGACAACCAGCTGGCCGACCTGGTCAGTGCGATGGAGACGCTCGAAGGCGCGATCAAGAAGATCGACCGCGAGACCCGCGCGCGCTTCAAGGAGACCTTCGACAAGGTCAATGCCGGCGTGCAGGAGCTGTTCCCGCGCCTGTTCGGTGGCGGCCACGCCTACCTGGAGCTGACCGGCGACGACCTGCTGGACACCGGCGTGGCGATCATGGCGCGGCCGCCGGGCAAGCGGGTGTCCAACATCACCCTGCTGTCCGGCGGCGAGAAGGCGCTCACCGCGGTATCACTGGTGTTCGCTATCTTTGGCCTGAACCCGGCCCCGTTCTGCCTGCTCGACGAGGTCGACGCGCCGCTGGACGAGGCCAACGTCGGCCGCTTCTCGGCCATGGTCAAGGAAATGAGCGAGAAGGTGCAGTTCATCTTCGTCAGCCACAACAAGGCCACCATGGAAGCGGCCAGCCAGCTGTGCGGCGTGACCATGCGCGAGCCGGGTGTGTCACGGCTGGTGCAGGTCGATCTCGCCGAAGCGGCTAAACTTGCCGGCGCCGCCTGAAGGACACTCTCATGATGCCGCAACCCATGCTCGCCCTTGCCTGGAACGCCGCCGTCGGCATCCCCATGCTGATCGTCGGCATCATCGTGCTTGGCCTGATCTGGCTGTTCGGGCAGCCGAAGAAGGAGCAGGGCAAGCGTCGCCACGTAGCCGAAACCGCCTCCGCAGAGCGCCGCGAGCCGACCGTGGGCGAGTCCAGCCTGGCTGACGATCCGTTCTTCAGTACGCTCAGCCCGCGCGGCGAGCCAAGGGTGCGGCCAGAGCAGGGCGAGCTCGACATGGGCTTGCGCGACGAGTTGGAAAAGCTGGGTGCCACACTGGCCGGTGATCGCACCGGCTCGACGCCCGACAAGCCCAGCCGGCAGGCCGCCAGCATCGTGGAGACCCTTCGCGCGCCGCCACCGGAAGCCAACGCAGCGGTGCCCGCACCTGCGCCGGCAGGCGCGCCGCCGGCGACCGGACAGCCACGTGGCGTGCCGCGTTCGGATCTGGGTCGCCGACCCGCGCAGTTGCCGGTCGAGCGCATCGTCACGTTGTTCATGGTGGCCCGCGATGGCAGCCAGTTCAGCGGGCCGGACCTGGTCGTCGCCGCCGAGAAGGCCGGCCTGGAATTCGGCGACATGGGGATCTACCACCGCCTGGTCGATGGCCGGCGCGAGCTGGGCCCGATCTTCAGCATGGCCAACATGCTCAAGCCAGGCAACTTCAACCTGGGCAACCTCGAAGCGCTGCGCACGCCCGGCCTGAGCTTCTTCATGACCCTTCCGGCACCGCTGCCGGCGCTGGACGCCTGGGACGCCATGCTGCCGACTGCGCAGCGCATGGCCGAACTGCTCGATGGCCAGGTGCTGGACGAGGAGCGCAATGCGCTGGGTCGCCAGCGCATTGCACACATTCGCGACGAACTGCGCGGCTGGGATCGCGACCACGAAGGCACCGAGATCATCTTCGGGCGCTGAGCGGAGCACCAGGCCCGGCGCGGCAGCCATCGCCGGGCACCGGTGGAAGCGGCTTGACTAGCGAGTGGCGCGCTCGCGACGGCGGCGTTGCTTCCAGCGGATCCAGCGCCGCTCCAGGTACACCATGGCCAGCAGAGTGGGGCGGCGCAGGAACGGAATATCCTGGGTCAGCAGGACCAGCCCCAGCGGCAGCATCCACAGACCCAGAATCGGCAGGAAGCCGAACACGCCCCCGACCATCAGCAGCAGTCCCACCGGCACGCGCACCCAGCGCGAAGACGGTTCACGCAACCAGCGCAGCGCGCGGCACAGCCAGCGCGGCAGCTTCTGCTCGAAACGGTCGAGCCGACGGTTGAGTCGGTTCTCGTCTTTGATCACCGGGTTCTCCGCGCCCGTTGCTGATGTGCCGATCGTAAGCGCAACACCACCGCGATGGCGCATGCGCGATGGCAGGGTGGAAAGCTTCGACATCAGCCCATACCTGCACGGGCTGCGCCGCACCTCGGCCGCTGTGACGGCGTGGAACTGCCGGCCTAATCCTCGTCGGCCGGCCCTTGCGGCGGCTCGTCATCGGCCGAAGCAGGCGCCACGTAGTTCGGATCCTCGGAGTCGCGGGCATGGCGGATGGCGTCCTTCAGACGATCGTCCAGGTGGTCGAAGTCCAGCACCACCTTTTCCGAGTGCACAGCGCGAATGGCCGAGGCATCGACCTCGAAGTCGCCGGCGTTCTCGATGTAGATCATCAGTTCGGACGGTTCGCTATCGCCCGGACGCCCGCGCAGCTCGCGTACCGAGCCGATCGGATCGTCACCGTCGGTGACAAATACCGTGAATCCCTCGCTGATCTTCTCGTTCATGACTGCACCTGCATATCCGGCGGAAAGACGCGCCAGGGGATGAGCGCGGCACGCCTGTTCCCATGGCGTGCTCATCATGCGGAGCACCCCGTTTCAAGCCGGTGAAGACTGACCGTCCGGCCTGGAAGATGGCCGGCTGAACAGTGACCAGCCGCGCATCACACGCGTCCACGTGACGCTTACGGCATCGCAGCGACACTGCACCCCTCCCGATCCGATGTTACGGAGTACAGCCATGGCACACCCCCATGACCGCGAGCCGCGCCAGGGCGGTCCGATGGACCCCGCCGGCGAAGGCAAGACCGCTGGCAGCAACACGCAGAGCCAGGGCGGCATCAGCCACGAGGTTGCCGAAAGCGCACGCAGGGAGCGCAGCGCCTCGGCCGGCGTGACCGACATGGACCGGGTCGACCCAAACGGCCTGTCCCTCGATGAGGGTGGCGGCGAATACCCGCAGGATGGCCGTGCCCATCACGGTTTCACCGGCGACAACGCCGACCACCAGCCGGACGACAGCAGCGGTGTGGGTGTGAACCCGCAGCCGGGCCCGGTGGCCGACCTTGGTCCGCAGCAGGACACCCGCACGCACGGCGTACCGGAGGACCGCGCCGAACGCACCACCGGCGGCGACAGCCCCAACCCGCAGGCGATGGGCGGTTCACCCGGGGGGCCGCGCAATGCCCCCGAGCGGATCCCCGGCCAGGACGCCGACGACGGCATGATCGGCGGCCCCAGCGGCGGCAACAGCCAGCGCGACCCGCAGGTCTGAGCCATCGGGCGTGCGGAGGGTGCTGAGTTCCAGCTCGCGTATGTTTGGCCAGCCGCCGCGCCATGCCTACCGGGTCAGTCGTTCTGGCGGGGAACTTGCCGCCGATCGGCACGCACACGCCAAACGACGACACAGCGTAACGCCCTGGCGCCACAGTGCGTTGTGGAGCCCTTCGACCGCTCGATCGCCGGCTACGGACAACCCGGCTTCTGCTGCTTCGGAGAAGTGGGGCGTCGGTCCAGCGTGAGACCGTCGACTCCCAGGCTGGGCGTAGGGTGGGCTTCCAGCCCACCAGCTCTCCCGCTTTTCCGCACCGTTGCCCACGGAGAAGCCCACGCCTGCGGGACGAGGCGGACCCGGGCAGCGGGGAGGGTACCTGCTCGCGTAGCGTGGACTTGAACCCACCAGGCCGACGAAGCCGGGAAGGCCGTTGGTGGGCGAAGTCCACCCGGCGCCACCCGGCCGGAGCCGAACGCCGCCGCCCGTGCGGCATTTCTCCTGCAGGGTCAGCGCTCGAGCGCGGCCATGTGCAGCAGCACCCCGGCCAGGCTCTTCAGGTCCTGCGCGTTGTGCTCGGCCACGCGCCGCAGGTTGGCGGCCGAGCCGCCGCGCAGGTAGGTCAGCCAGGCGGCGGGGGCTTCGGAGCCGGGCAGGTCGTCCTCGCGCACCACGCCCAGCAACTGCCGTTCGGCGGTGGCCAGGCGGCAATTTTCCCACTGGCCTTTCCAGTGCCGGCGCACCGGGTGCAGCAGGTCCAGGTGCGCCAGGCCGGCCAGCGGGTTGGGCAGGCGCGCGAGGCGGTAGCGTGTGGCCAGCAGCGGGGCGTCGTAGCACTTGCCGTTGTAGCTGACCAGCACGCGTGTCCTGGTCCAGCCAGCTGGCGAAGGCTTGCAGCATGGCGCTTTCGGCCGCCATGCGGGTGATGGTGAGCTGGCGGATGCGGAAGCGGCCATCGATCCAGTCTCCGGCGCCGATCATGAAGGCACGCGTGCCGGTGCCACCGGCCAGGCCGGTGGTCTCGGTATCGAAGTGCAGCAGGTGTTGGTGGTGCACTGGATCCATGCGGGCGAAGCCGGCGTCGATGATCGGCGGCGGCGTGAGCCAGTCGAAGCAGGCTTCGGTGTAGCGCAGGCCGGGGGCCAGCTCGATGCCGGGGACGTCGCGGTCGGGCGAGGCCAGGGTGTGGACGCCGCGCTTGAGTTGGGCGTGGCGATGCAGCAGGCGGCGGATGTCCGGGGACATGGATCGCGCGGGCGGGGTATCGGGGGCTGCGGCGGGGCCCTTCGACTTCGCTGCGCTACGCTCAGGGCGAACGGTTTCAAGCTCGGTCTTGTGGGGCCGAGGGTAGCCGGGCCGCGGCTGGTCGTGGCTGGGGGCGACAGGAATGGCGGTGCGAAGGGCCGAGGGTGCGGAGTTCATGCGGCCGTCGGCTGGCCCGCCTCGCTGCGCAACTGCCGCAGCCGCGCCAGCAGCGCGCTCACAGCGCCACCAGCAGCGCCAGCACGCGCAGCGCCAGTGCCTTGGGCGTGGCCTCCGGCGCGCTGTCGGCGTTCTCGTCGGCGGCCAGCACCGGGCCGACGCAGGCGGGGCAGCCGGCGCGGCAGTCGCAGCGCTCGATCAGGGTGATCGACTTGCGCCAGCAGATCCTCGCGGCGCTGGAACAGCGGCTCGCTCTGGCCGATGCCGCCGGGGAAGGCGTCGTACAGATACACGGTGGGGGTGAACGGCGCGTCCGGTGCCAGCGGCGGTCGGCCTGGCCGTCCGCGCCGCGCAGCTGGCCACGACCGCTGGCGTCGGCGCTGACGAACCAGGCGCCATCGCCGCTGCCGACCGATTTCTGCAGGTCGCGCGCCTCGGCCATCACCGCCACGGTGGCCACGATGTGCAGCGCGTAGGCGGCACCGAGGAACCCGTCCAGCGCCTGCTGGCGGTCGTCGAAGGCCGCCGCCAGCACACCCTGCGCCAGCTGCCACCAGACCGCGGTGGTGTGCAGTTCCTGGTCCGGCAGGTTGACCGGCCCGTAGCCGATGTTCTCGTGCGAGTAGAAGCGGATCTTCTTGTAGCCGGGCACGCGCCGCACCACGTGCACCTCGCCGTGGTGGGCCTGGCCGCGACCGGCCGCGCGCGCTGTCGAAACAGTCCAGCACCTTGAGCCGGGTGTAGTCGATGGCGTCGGTGTAGTAGTCGACCTGGGTGCGCGTGACGTACGCCTTGCGGCCCTCCCAGTCCAGCCGTTCCACCTGATACGGCGCGGACTGGATCATGTGGATGGCGCCCTCGTACAGGGTGACCGGCACGGCGGAGAAGTCGACCTCGGCGATGATGGTCTGGCGGCCGTCGGTGCGGTCGACCACCACGAAGTTGCCGTCCGCCACCGAGCGCAGCGACACCGCGATGGCCGGGTAGCTGTCGGCGATCCATTCCCAGCGCTCGCCCTCGCGATGCAGCACGCCTTCTTCGCCCAGCACCTCCAGCCACGGCGTGGCCACTTCGCGTGCCGAACATCTCGTCGCCCACGAACGGCAGCTCGAACGCGGCGCAGCGGATGTGGTCGAGCAGGATCAGCGGCTGGTCCGGCTGCGATCCGCGCGTGCTCCGGCGTGGCGCCCTGGAAGAACTCCGGATGGCGCACCAGGTACTGGTCCAGCGGGTCGGAACTGGCCACCAGCACGCCCAGCGCCGATTGCTGGCGCCGGCCGGCACGGCCGAAGCGCTGCCAGGTGGCGGCGACCGAGCCGGGATAGCCGTTGAGCACCACCGCGTCGAGCGAGCCGATGTCCACGCCCAGCTCCAGCGCCGAGGTGCTGACGATGCCGTCGATGCTGCCGGCGCGCATCGCGCGCTCGGCGGCGCGGCGCTCCTTCGGCAGGTAGCCGCCGCGGTAGGCGCGGATGCGCGGCGGCTTGCGCGGATCGTGATCGAACACGTCCTTGAGGTACTTGGTGAGCACCTCGACCATGCTGCGGCTCTGCGCGAACACCAGCGTCTTCATGCCGCGACTTGATCGCCAGCCGCGCGATGCGGTTGGTCTGCGAGCGCGCCGAGGCGCGCAACCCAAGGTCCGGGTTGACCACCGGCGGGTTCCACAGCAGCACGTGCTTGTCGCCGGTGGGTGCGCCGCTTTCGGTGATCGCGGTGACCGCGTCCTCGATCAGCGCCTGCGGCGTGCTGCTGCGGGTTGCCGATGGTCGCCGAGCAGAGGATGAACTGCGGGGTCACGCCGTAGAACGCGCAGACGCGCTTCAGCCGGCGGATCACGTTGGCCACGTGCGAGCCGAACACGCCGCGGTAGGTATGCACCTCGTCGATCACCACATAGCGCAGGTTCTCGAAGAACTGCGCCCACTTGGTGTGGTGCGGCAGGATCGCCTGGTGCAGCATGTCCGGGTTGCTGACCACGATGTCGCCATGCAGGCGGATCGCCTGGCGCGCATCGCCGGGCGTGTCGCCGTCGAAGGTGAACGCCTTCACGCCCAAGCTCGCCGGCCTGGTTCAGCTCCAGCAGCTCGGCCACCTGGTCCTGCGCCAGCGCCTTGGTCGGAAACAGATACAGCGCCTTGGCCTTGCTCGCGCATCGCCGCGGTGATCACCGGCAGCGTGTAGCACAGCGACTTGCCCGAGGCGGTCGGCGTGACGATCGCCACGTGCTGGCCGGCCTGGGTGGCCACCCAGGCTTCGTCCTGGTGGCTGTACAGCTGGGTCAGATGCCGCGGCTGCGCAGCGCCCGCGCCAGCGCCGGCGGCAAGTCTTCGGGCAGCGGCGCGAAAGAGCCCTCGCGCCCGGGCACCACGAACGCACCGGTGATGCGCGCGGCGTAGCGCTTTGAAAGGCGTTGCGCCAGCGAGCGGCCATCGCTGGGGCCGCGCAACACCAGGTCGTCGGCAACCTGGTAGCGGTCGGGCAGGGCATTCATGGGGGGGTATCCGCGGGCGAAAGAGACGGCGCCATTACAGGCTGGTGTCGTCTCACCCGGTGAGATGCGCGCATCGACCCGTGGCCCCGCGTGTCCGAAAGATTGCCGTATCGTGGACACCGTATCGGGACAATGGTGTGTCCCCCGAAAGCGAGCTGCCATGTTCCGCACCCGACTGTCGTGGATCGTCCTGCCGCTGTGGCTGGCGGGTTGCCATCCGCCTCCCACCGAACCGGCGTCACCCGCAGCATCCGCATCGGTCGCCGCCGCACCCGCACATGCATCCACCGCCTCCATGAAGCAACCCGCCTGGCGGTGGACGGCAGGGCACGGCGGGCAGGGCACCTCGGCACAACTGCAGGGGCCCTCGGGGGTGCTGATGCGGATCACCTGCTCGGCCAACCCACAGCGGCTGACGGTTACGGTGCCGGCCTTTGCGCCCATCGGCAGCGAAGACCGGCTCAGCTTCGGCTTCGATGACGCCCCCATGGCGCTGGCCGCCGACCTGCAGGCCTCGGGACAGGGCGTAAGCGCGCACGGACCGATTCCCGCGGATATCGAAAAAAAGCTGCGCGACGCGCACACCGTCAGCGCGCGCTACGGCAACCAGATCGCCGGTCCGTTTCCGGCGCCGGCCGGCGAGGCCGCCCATCACCTGGCCCACGCTTGCGCCGAGATGGTCACGGCCGATCCGTCGATACTGGCAGAGCGGCCGGCCACCGCCGACAGCGCCCAGGCTGCAGCCACGGTGGTCGAGCGATACCTCGGTCTGCTGGCCACCGGCGACACGGAGGCCGCCGATCAGCTGTGGGGCGCGGCGGCCCGGGCTGACGGATCGGCAGTCCGACTGCGCGAACGACTGTCGCACTACAGCGACCTGCACGGCGAGGTCTACGCACCCGGTCGTGTCGAGGGCGCGGCCGGTTCGCTCTATATCACTGTCCCGGCGCGCATCACTGGCCGCCGCACTGACGGCAGCCGCGTGCAACAGCCTGTCACCGTGACCCTGCGCCGGGTCAACGATGTACCCGGTTCCACCCAGGTCCAGCGGCGCTGGCATATCGAAAAGGTGACGCTGGACGAAAGCGATGGGTGAGGGCGCCTGCCCCCAGCGCCGCGCAGGCTTCCAGGCCGCAGCTCGGAGCGCATCCATGAGTGCCGCAGCGCTCGTTTGCGGCATGAGCATGATGCTTGGCAGCGCAACCCTGGCAGCAGCCGATGTCACCGGTGTGAGCGGCACCGTCAGCCTGGCACCTGCAGGTCCCGGCCCCCAGCATATGGGCGAACCGGACGCGAGGCCTTATCCGGGCGCCGCCATAACCTTGCACGATGCGCAAGGAAGTACCTTGGCACGGACCGCCAGCGACGGCCATGGACATTTCACCGTGGCTTTGCCACCGGGTACCTACGAGGCGCGGGTGCAGGTACAACGCAACGTGTTCGCCCGCTGCCCGCCGGTCAGGCTCGTCGTCGCGCCGAACCAGGTGACCTCGATCACCATCGTCTGCGATTCGGGCATGCGGTAGACGGCGTCCAGGCAGGCGTGCAGCGCGCGTTCGGCTATGCTCCGGCCACGGACAAGGGAGTGTGTCGTGGCGAAAGTTTTCTGGGGTGTGTTGCTCGCGTTGCTGGTGTTTTCCGGTATCTGGATGGTGGTGGTTGCGGCGGGAATGGTCAGCGCCGGCGCCATGGTCCAACAAGTCGCCGAGCAACAGACCCAGGCGTTGCATCAGCTTCAGCAGCAAGAACTCGAACGTCAGCGCCAGCTGGTCGAGAACCAGCGACGTTCCCACGCCAACGACATCCGCCGCAGGACGCTGGCCTTCAACCAACGGTGCACCGGCGGCGTGGTGATCGAAGTGAGCGGATCCACCTATACGCAGCTCGGTTCGGTCGGGCATGCGGTGCGTTGCGCCGGCCGGCTCGCCGACCGCCCGCTGAGGCCGTGAGCATGTCGTAGCAAGGGCGATATGCATTACCAGGGTGGCTGGAGTTGCTCAAACAGGCTGCTTTGGAGAGGTGTCGTAGTCCTTTTAACTATGCATTATTGATAACGCTCGGAAAGCGCGAAATCAATGACTTGTGTTTGAGAGCGATTGGTCCTGGTGATTAGCTGTGCAAACGCGACCGGGCTAGTGGGCATCTGAAATTGGCGACACAGTTATGGGGCCGAGATGAGCGCTCTGTCAATCAGGGATTCGCCTCTCAGCTGCGTTCGATGATGGTGAGCGAGGGGTGCTCGCTCATAGGCGAGTTTCATGGCTTCGACAGCGTCGCCTGCGCATCGGGCAGTGGCTACTCGCTGCAGAGCCGGCGAGGGGGACGATTCACGAGGCTGCGTCTCGTGAATCACAGTTGCGATCGCCGGCAATGTTGTGAGCCTGTAGCTGACGCGCCTGCAGATCCGGGAAGGTGATGTCGCAGTCAGATTTACTAAATCTCTTGACAGGGGCGCTCATTTCGCTCAGGATGTCGTACAGTTTAGCTTCAACTAAATTTAGTACACATCATTTCGGAGAGATCCATGAGCAGTGCCGCTTGGTACAACTAGCCTAGCGCACCGGCTACAGCAGAAGGAGCTAAGTCTGAAGCTTGGCGTATCCGACTCAGGTGAGCAAATGGAAGAAGGGGGAGACATCTCCTTCGAGATGGAGAGGCGACTGCGCGAACTGGCGCATCGGCGACTTGGAGCCGACGTTGTGACTTCGGCGGATCTGTGGAGGCAGCAATGAAGTGGCAGCAAGTCATTGGGTTCTTGGCTGACTTTGCACGAAGGCGCTGAGACGGGCTACAACACCGTTCGCTGCAAGACGAACTTGAGCTACTGACGGAACGACATCCGCATCCTGAAGGAAATCGGTGCGCCGATTCCGCCTCTGTTTCCTCGTGACATCGATCTGGATTTTGCTGCTGCTTGGGAGGATGAGGCCAGCGACGAGGCACTTATTGGCGCTATTGAGGGCAACGTACTCGAGCACATTCTCGCTAGATCTTTAGGGCGCTCAATGACGTGTATGGTTTCTACGCAGCGTACTTGTCCGAACTTTTCGACGCGAGGAGCTCGGTCTCATGGAGACTGCCGCCGAGAACATCGAACCTGCCTTGTCGAATTGGCGGCACGAAAGTGGACATCGACGACGACTTTGCGGTTTCGGAGCGTTCCGCGCAAAATTCGCGCCGATTACGAGAGTGGGTAGGCATAGTCAAAGACAAGGCGTTCCAGGCAGGGGTGCCCTGAGGGCCGAGTTGATGAATCTGGTGTATGATCAGGGACGAGTTGAGCATGAGGCGGAAGCAGAAAGTCTCGGCTTCAACGCGGGGCGCATTCACCTGACATCTATATGAACGAACTGCTAGTTGGCATGCGCGTCATCCATCAAGTGTTGCGCATCCTGAAGAAGCTCGGCATGAAGAGGAGTTCAAGTTGGACGATTCGAGCTGAGCCTCGGTAATTCGCCGCAAGCGGATGAGGGTTAGGGCGACTGATGATCGCGGTTGTCGCCGCACATTGGACGCCATCGAGATCTTGCTAGGCGGAAATGGGCGCGATGTAGAAGCGGACGAGCACACACGGAAGTGGCTGATATCGTGCGGGCACGATGGCGAGCGGGCAGAGGCCGACCGGGGCCCTCAACCAGCGCGCCTAACGTGCGCCGAAGCGCAGCGTTCGGCTGTAGGAAAAATCCGACGCTGCACGGTAGGCACTCATTATCAGCCCCAAGGCAGCGCTGCAGACTGACGGGCTTACCGTGGCTGTGCGGCAACGTTCGGCGAGAACTCGTCCATGCGATGGCACTGATCGGTACGGTCACCACGTCGCCGCTGCGATAGAGCGCGCAGAATTTTTCCGAGCACAGAATGACCGGTACGTCATGGGCGTCCCGTGTGGTGCGGCAAGTTCAGTGGTAAAAGAACTATCTGGCCGCTGCAGCGGAACTCGAAGCACAACGGAGTTTTGCTCGAGATCAGCTGCGGCCGCCGACGAGGACATCGCTCGGCAAGCCGGCCAAATCGCTGCGCTAGAAAAAGCGCTGGCGGATGCTCGCCCACGAGTTCCCCAGAGGCGAGCTTCTCGAGAAACGTAAGCAACAGCGGGCACCATCTGGACCGGTCGCTAAGCGTGATCGGCGCAAGAAAGCTCCGGTAGGTTCTCGTTTCGGACGACTGACACCGCAAGCCTCATCGAACGCCGTCAAGAGGTGACGCGGTTACGTGGACTGACGTGGTTGAGTAGCCAGGTGACACGGTTAAGGGGAGTGACAGAGGACGTTGGGCGTCGGATCGGCCATCCTCGATTGCGCATAATGTATATTATGTAAAATAACGCAAAAGGCACCGATAGGCCCCAAACGTTGGAATGCCTTCACTGCGCGTTACGGCCATGATCTTCCGTTCAGTCACCTTCAGGCGCTTCCGCGCTGGATTCGCTCGAGCGTGGCCCTGAGTTCCTCGAGCTCACCCGCCTGCTGCCCACAGCGAGCCCGAAGCGCATCGCGCTCTTGCATCACATCCGCAAGCAATGCGTGGCTGTCCTGCAACTGGCCATCCAGCATGGTGCATGCGTGCTCGGCCAGCTCCCGGACAGCCTGCGCCCGACCGACCTCCGCCTTTGACGCTTCAAGCCGGGCCTCCAACGCTTCGCAGCTCCGGGTCAGTTGTTCGCAAGACGCTTCCAACGCCGCGCGTTCCTTGGCGACACGATCCGCCTCTGCATCCTCGGCATGCCTGGTAGCCAGCTGCCACAACTCGCTCATCGCCTGTGCCACAGGACCAGGCACTTCGGGCGGCGCCCCGATCCCGCGAAGCCGCTCCCCGAACTGGTTCCGCCACACGCTCAGCATGCGAGCGACCGTATTCGGCGAACCCGTCCCCAGCGCTCTGCGGACCTTTTCCACGGTCGGGTTTGAGCCTGTGCCGAGGATCATCTCGGCGGCTGCGTTTACCTGGTGCTGGGTGATGCCCTTGGGCACAAGTAAAGCTCCGGGTCGATGGCCAAGACTAGGCTCAATTGCCAGCGAAGATAAAAAACGTCGTCCTTCTGTCCGTTTTTCGTAACGTATATAACGTTTCCTGGTGCAGGACACAATGAGAGCCGGGCGCGCAGCGGTCAAGCTCGGCGAAGGCCGGAGTACCTCGCTCAAAGTCCCGCCCGACCGTTTCCCATTCAGCCAGCCCAGCGACACCGCCAGTGCCTACGCGCCGCAGCCACCAGCGGCTTGGCCCACTCTGGAGTGAGTGCGAGCGACTGCGCATCGCACGGGTGATGAATGGTGCCCGCCTCGGCATGCAGCACCAGCACGAGCGTGGGCGCCTCGCCGCGGGCGGGGTCGCGTTCGGCGCTGTTGTCGAACACCCGCAGGGTTTGCAGGTGCGGGATCAGCCTGACCAGGTTCGCGCGGCAGGAGTCGTAGCGAGCCCTCACCTTTGCCGGGTCGATGGCGTGGCCGCCGCGGGCTACGCGGGCGGCGACACGGGCCACGTGCAGCTCGGGCGTGTGCAGGCCGCAATACCAGATGGCCACGGTGTGTCCTGCCGCGGCCGCCTGCAGCAGCAGGCCGGTAACGGTATTGCCGCCCAGCGTGGTTTCGAAGGCGTAGTTGGTGCCCTCGGCGATGGCCTGGCGCAGGCGCGCCACGCTTTCCTGCCAGGCCACGGCGTTGGCCTGGGCTTCGGGCAGGCCCGGGTTGGCCTCGAGGATGCGGCGGGTGGCTTCGTCGGGGTTGAAGTACTCACCGCCGGCCTGGCGCAGCGCCTGGCCGGCGATGGAGCTTTTTCCGGCGCCGTTGGTCCCGGCCAGGACCGTGATGCGCCCCATCAGCGGCGCTTGCGGCCACCCTGCGCGCCACGGGCTGCCGCCTGCCCCAGTTCATCGGGCTTGGCGGCGAACAGCGCATCCACCGCTGCCTTGGCCGCTGGCGTCTGCATACGCGCCACGGTGGCGTCGAACTCCGCGGTGAGGCTGGCCAGGGGATCGGGTACGGCCTGGGTGAGGCGGTCGAACTGTTCGACCGACAGCATGACGGCGGTCGGGCGCGCGTTACGCGTGATCAACACCGGCGTGTCCCGCCGGCTGACCCGTTCGATCAGCTCGGAAAAGCCGTTCTTGGCCGCACTGGCGGGCACTTGTTCAAGCGCCTCATGCGCGGCTGGGTGGATATTGGCAGACATAAGCGCACCCCGTGGCTGGTCGCCGGCAGGCCGGCATACCTACGGTACTCTGGCTGGCCATTTTGGACAAGTTGGCTAAAAAAGTACCTTTTGGTACGAGCGCGACCCATCCTGCATCCAGCACCTCCATCCAGCACCTCGAAGCGACGTTTCTGCATGGCGCCCCGGGAAAGCCAGGGCGCGTGTAGCTGATCAGCGCGAGTGTCCCGCCCTGCCCCAACGGCGTGTCACTGCTGTTCGGGACAGCTTTACTGAGCCGGCTGAGGACATCTACCTTTGTTCGGGCTTGCGCGACACCCCACGCTCGTCATCCCAGCGCAGGCTGGAGGCGCTTTTCAACGACGACTGCCGGTCATCCAGTGCCTCCAGATGCCCCGAACCAAGGCGCTGGGTCCGAAGGCTGCGCTGGGACGACGGTGTAGGAGGAGTCGCTGCGCGGGCTTGTCGGGGCGATGGCGTAGGAAGGATCGCGGTACAGACCGGGCAGCTCGTGGCATGCCTGATCCAGTGCAGCCACCAAGCCCTGAATTTGAGTCGCGATGGACCGCCATCGGTTCGACACAAGGTCGCCCAACGCCTGATCGCCACCGCCCGTGCGCTAATCCGGACAGCAGTGAGCAGCGTGTCGACCATGTGCGGGTGGCCGCGGTGCGGCGGACGGAACTTCCCCACTATCAGATCACGGCCAAGGTGCTCATGCGGTGGCCATCGATGCGTCGCGCAAGCGGCGCCAATGCCGCCAGGACACCACGGCGTTGATCCAGTACACGGCGTATAACGCGGCGGTGAGGTACAGGCCGCGGCTGGCGTAGAGCGGTATCGCGATCGAGTTCACCAGCAGCCAGAACGGCCAGTTCTGTACCTGCCGCCGCATCATCAGCAACTGGGCCACGATACTGAAGGCCAGTACGGTGGAATCGAGAAACGGTGCGAAGGCGTCGGTAAAGCGGTGCAGCAGCAGGCCATAAGCGAACGCGCCGAGAGCGCCGGCCGCAACCTGCCGCAGCACCCGCCCAGGCGGCAGGTCGGTCACCGGCAGCGCCTCGCCGCCGCGACCGTGCAGCCACTGCCACCAGCCGACGATGCTGGTGCCGACGAAGAAGGTCTGCAGCAGCACGTCCGCGTACAGGCGGCTTTCGAAGAAGACGAAGCCGAACAGGCTGCAGCCCACGATGCCGGTCCACCAGGTGTGCACGCTGTTGCGTCCGGCCAGCAGGATCGAGGCGCCGGTGATCACGTTGGCGGCTATTTCCAGGGGACTCACGCCAGCGCTCCAAGGGCCATGGTTACGCTCTGAGACGACGTGGAGTCGGTCATGTTGCTTCCTTGCCGATGCCGGCTGCCGACAGGCGACCGGGTGTCCTCGGGTCGAGGCCGCCTGGATTCTGGCGCACGGAGGCCGGCTCGCCAATACCGGCAAGGGTGTCAACTGTCCTGGGAAAAGCGGGCGGTATCTGCCGCGCCCGGTTGCCGGCGGGGGCGGATGACGCCGGGGAGCGGTTCAGCCTGGCCTTGGATGAAACGCGCATGTGCGGCCACGACAGGGACTGACGTGGCCGCCTCAAAGCCCCGCGACTTGCACGACCGGCGGGGCACGCGGCGCAGTCAGCTCACCGTGATCCGGCGTCCGGCGCCATTGGCCTTTTTCGGCAGGGTCAGCGACAGCACGCCGTTTTCGTAGCGCGCCTCGACCTTGTCGCTGGCCACTTCGGAGGGCAAGGTGAAGCTGCGGAAGGTGCTTCCGTAGTAGCGCTCGGTGAACAGCTCGCGGTCGTTGTCCTTGTTGCGGGTTTCGCGCTTGATCTCGGCGCTGATCGACACTTGCGCGCCTTCGACCGAAACGTCGATGTCGTTCTTGTCCACGCCCGGCAGGTCGGCCTTGACCGTATAGGCCTTGTCGTTTTCCGACACGTCCAGGTTGATGTCCGGTGTGCCTTCGAACTCGCGCCACAGGGGGCGCATGCCCGAGCGCAGCAGGTCGTCGAAGCCGACCATCGGATCAAAGCGCGCGGTCCGCTTGAGCGGGTTCCAGCGGGTCAGGTTTGTCATGGGGTATCTCCTGCGGCAGTTGGCCTGGCGCCCGGATGGGCGCCGGCACTCGCCATCGGGCGGCCGTATCGCACCGCTTTCGGCGAGGCAACCATCAGCCTACGCCGCCCGAAGGCACCGCAATTGACGTGGATCAACAGTGCCCCACGCCGGCAGCGCGCGCGCTGGCCGAGCCTGCTCCGCCCCCTGGCGGCAAGGGTTGCAAGGCCAGCAGGTCCAATACCTGTTCGTCATCCACCGCGGGAAAGTGACCATAGAACTGCCCCACGCTGCGAAAGGTTTCCGGCGCGCTGAGGCAGACCGTGTCGTCGGCCATGCCCTGCAGCGAAGCCAGTGCACGCGGGGAAGCCACCGGCAGGGCACAGACCAGTTTTTCCGGCCCCAGCGACCGTACCGAGTGCAGCGCGGCGCGCATGGTGGCTCCGGTGGCCATGCCATCGTCCACCACGATCACCACCCGTCCGGCGGCATCGGCCCGCGCATGCTCGCGGCCGTAACGCATCCGCCGCTCGCGGATCACACGCCACTGCTGGGCGGCCTCGCGCTGGACGTAGCTGGCGTCGGCGCCCACCGTGGCCGCATAGCCGGCCAGATCGATGTGACCCGACTCGTCGACCGAGCCGATTGCCAGTTCCGGGTTGTGCGGGGCACGCAACTTGTGGACCAGCACGACGTCCAGCTCGCCGCCGAGCTTGTCGGCCAGCAGGCCACCGATGGGCACGCCACCGCGCGGAATCGCCAGCACCAGCGGATGCCAGCGCCGGTACGCCGACAACGCGGCAGCCAGCTTGCGCGCCGCATCGGCCCGGTTGGCGAAATACAGGGGACGGGTGAAGGCGACGCTCATGGACCACTCCCGCGGGATGACCGCGTTGTCGCGACCGCCACCTTGCCGCTGGCGGTCGCCGGGAGCCCCGCCGGGCGGCGAGCATCCGGCTGCCGACATGATCGCGGGGCCTGCAAGACCCTGTCGCTGCCGGCGGAGGCACTGCCTGCCGCGGCGACTGCATCACGATCATCCCCAGCACGCCGTGATGCGGTCGTCTGCATCCTGCGCAGGCGGGCTCGACTGGACGCCGCGCACTAATCGACGTATTCGAGCACCGCCACCGGCAGCTCGCCCAGCCAGTCGGCAGGCTGGATACTCCCCCCTGCCCGTTGCCGGCGACCGCTGAGCACGTCGCGATAGTTGCCCGGCTGCACGGGCAAGCCCGGCTGGTCACCGAACAGGCTGAGCAGTGCCGACGCCGACATCCCTGGGGCCATCCGCGTCCACCAGCGCTGTACCGGCGCGGATCGCGGCGAGCACGATGACGCGCTCCGTGCTCGTCTGGCGTTCGAACGCCAGCAGATGGTCCGCCGCGGAGGGGGCCATCAATGCGCGGTAACTGCCCTGCTGGAACAGGCCGGGGCGGCGCCGACGCAGGTCCAGCAGCCGCTGGATCAGCCGTTGCTTGAGACGGCCGTCGCGCCAGTGCTCGAGCAGCGACTCCAGTGGCGTGTCCTCGGCCAGCGCCTGCTGCCGGCTCGAAAAGTCGACCGCGCGTCGGTTGTCCGGGTCGACCAGGCTGAAGTCCCAGAATTCGGTGCCCTGGTAGATGTCGGGCACGCCGGGGGTGGTCAGCTTGAGCGCGGTCTGCACCAGGCTGTTGGCCGCACCGGCGGCGGCGATGCGCTGGACGAAGTGCTGCAACGGAACGGCAAAGCCCTGCCCCGCCGGATCGAGCAAGGCAGCCAGGAAGGCATCGCAGGCATCCTCGTAGGGTTCGTTGGGCCGGGTCCAGCGCGAGTGGCGCTTGGCCTCGCGCAGCGCCTTGGTCTGCCACTGCGCGATACGTCCGGCAAAGGCCTTCACCCCGTCGGCGTCGTCCGGACGAAGTTCCAGCGGCCAGGCGCCCACCAATGTCTGGTACAGCATGTACTCGTCCGCCGGAGACGGCGCCGGTTGGCCGTTGACTTCGCTACGGTGTTCGCGGTGCCGCTCCCGCCATTGCGCCACCGTCTGCGCCCATATCCCGGGCACGCTCGAGAGCACGGCCAGCCGGGCTCGGGCATCCTCGCCGCGCTTGTGATCATGGGTGGCGGTGGACAGCAGGTTGTGCGGGAACGACTGCCGGCGTTGACGGCAGTCCTCGTGAAAGGGGTCGATGTCGATGGAAAGGCGCGCCGGATCGGCGCCCACTTCGTTGCGCGAGAGCAGCCGTCCGTAGCGGTAGCAGGCGGTGTCCTCGACTGCTTTGGCCGCCATCGGCGAAGTCGCCTGCTGGAAGATGCGCATGGCCCGCTCGCGCGCCTTGCGTACCCGGCCGGGCGGCAATTGCCGCGGCGGCTGGCCACCCAGCCAGACAGAAACCCGGTCGAGCAGGCGCCTGTCCTCGATGCGTACCTGGCGGCGCGCCTGCGCGTGGGCACGCTCGAACGCGGCCTCGTCCACCGGGTCGCGTCCGAGCCCGCCGGCGTAGGTGCGGTACACCGGGAAATGGATCAGCAACTCCACCAGCACCCGGCGGATCGCCGCCAGGCTCACGTCCCGGGTCTCCACATCGCTGCGCGCGGCAGCGAACAGCGCGCGCGCAGTGCGGTCCAGCTCGGCCTCGAAACTGTCGACCAGGATCTGCCGGCGCGCGATGCGCGCGTAGCTGGCGAACGACCGCGCGTCGCCACTGATCTCGCGCCACAGCGCGGTCAGCGCGCCCTCGCCGGCCGGATCGTGCAGCACCGCCGAGACCTGGTCCATGAATTCGTAGCCGGTGGTGCCATCCATCTGCCAGCCCGGACGCAGCGCTTCGCCGGCGGCCAGAATCTTCTCGACCACGATGTAGGCAGGCCCGCGTGGCGCCGAGGCCGGGCGCTGCCGCTGCAGGCGGCGCAGGCGGTGGCGCAGTTGCCGGCAATAGCGGTGCGGATCGGCCAGGCCATCCACGTGGTCCACCCGTACGCCGTCGATCAGGCCCTCCGCATACAGCCGGAACACCAGCGCGTGCGTGTCCTCGAACACCCGCGTCCGCTCGATGCGCAGGCCGGCCAGCTCGTTGATGTCGAAGAAGCGGCGGTAGTTGACCATGTCGCTGGCCAGCTTCCACAGCGACAGCTGGTAGTGCTGTTGACCCAGCAGCGCGTGCAGCCGGGCAAAGCCGGCCGGGTCGCGGCCGTCGTGCGCGGCCAGCACCTGCACGGGGTCGCCAGCATCACGCAGCGCCTGCTCGGTAGGCCCGGACAGCGGCAGCAGCGCGTCGTACACCGCGACGCCGAAGCCGCCATCGCGCTGCGGATCGCGCGCCAACCGCACGTCGCCCTCGCGCAGCGCTTCGGCGTAGGCCCGCCCGAGCACCGGCAACAGGACCCGGCCACGCACCAGCGGATCGGGGCTGTTGAAATCGATGTCGAAGTAGCCGGCGTGGCGACTGCCACGCCCCTGCCGCAACAGGTCCATCCACCAGGCGTTGCCGGCGCCGGCGAACATGTGGTTGGGGACAATGTCCAGGATCAGGCCCATGTCGCGCTCGCGCAGCCGCGCCACCAGCCGGCGCAATGCCGGCTCGCCGCCCACCTCGGGGTTGACCTGGTGGTAGTCGATCACGTCGTAGCCGTGACTGGAGCCCGGACGTGCGCGGAACAGCGGCGAGGCGTACAGGTGGCTCACGCCGAGGTCCGCGTAGTAATCGACCAGCGGCACCGCGTCGTCCAGGGTGAATCCGGCATGGAACTGCAGCCGCGCCAGCGCGCGGGGGATCGGCGGCACCGCGGTCATGGTCCGTTGCGCGCGCTGGTGATTGCGCTGAAGCACGCCTGCGGGACCTCGCCGTCGAACATCGTGTCGGCGTTCTCCGGCAGGCGACGGCGCCAATTGGGGTGCTCCGCGTCGGTCGGCCCCGGCAGATTCGGCTGTTCGCGCAGCGCAAGCAGGTCCTCCACCGGCACGATCACCAGCGGCGCCGGGGCGCGACTGACGTGGCCGGCGGCAGCCACCGCCACGGGGGTGACGTCCTCCGGTGCCGGCGGGTGGTTCTCGTCGCCGGCCGCGCCGGAGGCGCACATCGCCCGCCACAGGCGGCCACGGTCGTCGTTCCGCTCAGCCTGTTCGTCCGCATCCGGATCGTTCAGCCCGGTACGTCGACGCCATTCGATGTCCGCACCGCTCCACCAGCCGGCGACAGTGGCCACGTCATGGGTGCTGGTGGTGGCTATGGCCCCGTCCGACCAGTGACGCGGCGAGATGAAGCCCCGATCCGCCGCCCGCTCGAACCACAGCACGCGGATGCCCATCACGCCCGCCTCGCTCATGCGGTGGCGCATGTCGGCCGGCACGGTGCCCAGATCCTCGCCGATCAGTACCGCCGCGTGCAGGTGCGATTCCAGCGCCAGCAGGCGCAGCAGATCCTGCAGCGGATAGCGCACGTAGGCGCCCTCGGTCGGGCTGGCACCATGCGGCACCAGCCACAGGCGCTTGAGGCCCAGCACGTGGTCGATCCGCACCCCGCCGGCATGGACCAGTGCCGCACGCAGCATGCCGATGAAACCGGCAAAGCCCGACTGGCGCAGCCCGCGTGGCGAGAACGTGGTCAGCCCCCAGTCCTGGCCCAGCCGGTTGAGCGCATCCGGGGGCGCGCCTACGGAAAGCCCGTGCAGCAGTTCGCCCTGGTGGCTCCATGCCTGGCTGCCGCCGCCGTCGGTACCCACGGCCAGGTCGGTGACCAGGCCGATCGCCATGCCGGCCTCGCGCGCGGCCTGTTGCGCGCCGGCCAGGCCCTGCGCCGCCTGCCATTGCAGGAACGCGTGAAATGCGACCTCGGTGCTGTGCTCGCGCGCAAAACTCTCCACTTCGGCGCTGGTCGGATCGTGGAACGCCTCCGGCCACGCCTGCCAGCCACCGGGATGATCGTGCGCGGTGAAGTGGCGCTGCAGTGCCTCGAACCGGGCATGTCGTTCCAGCGGCTCGCCCTGCGCCTTGCGAAAGGCCTTGAAGCGCCTGGACACCGCCGGATCCACCGACACCTGCTCGAACAGCGAGCGCAGCACGGTCATGCGCGCGCGCGCCGCGCGCGGCCATTCGATCAGATCGAGCCACTCCAGCTCGGCCCATTCCTGGCGCAGGTTGTGCGCGTCGACCACCTTGCGCAGCATGATCGAGTCGGTCAGGCGCGCAGGGTCGATGTGCAGTGCGTTGAGGAACAGTCGGCTGGAGGGAGCATACGGGCCGTACCGCTCCGGCTCGGCCGCAAACAACGCATGCACCGGACTGATGCCCATCGCGTCGGCGCCGTTGCGGGCGGCCGCTCGCACGGCCTGCTCCAGCGCGGTGAAATCGCCGACCCCGGCATCGCCCGAACGACGCAGGCTGCCCAGCTGCACGGTCACGCCCCAGGGACGTCGCGGCAGACGCAGATCCTGCACCGAGAAAGCCCGCGCCGGAGCCACCGCCAGAGTGGTCTGCATTTCGTCGAGCAGCAACTGGTAGTAGCCCGGCTCGACCGGTGCGACAAGCTCGCCATCGCCCGCCATCAGGCGCCCTTCGCGCACCGGCCGCTGCCGTGCATCGTGCAGGACGTAGCTGCGATCGGCCGGCCGCGCGGGCAGCGCGAACGGCTGGCCTGCCTCGGCAGTGAGCAGTCGCGGCAAATCGCTGCCCTCGCGCTCGCGGCGCAATTGTTCAAGGCTCGCCGCCACGTCGTCGGCGTTGGCGCAGGGCAGGCCCAGCCGATCAAGCACGGCCCGCAGGATCGGCTCGCTGACCTGCCGCGCCCGCCCGTTGGCGTCCTGCCAATGCACGTCGATGCCGGCCTGCTCGGCCAGCTGCACCAGGCGTGGATCGGACAGGCTCATGTGGGGCACTTCATCGGGGGCGGTTTCCTCCGGCTTGGGATGGGATCAGGCGGGTGACAGGTGCCGCTCGCCGTCGGCGGCCGGTTCCAGGCAGACCAGCGTGCTGCGCGCTGCCAGCCGGCGCGAGGCCAGCTCGCGGATCGCCGCCGGCTGACCGTGCAACCATCGCGCATCGGCCGTTGGCAGGACGTTGACGTCGACCGCCCGGTCGCCCAGGTTGCAGCACACGTACAGCCGTGAAGGCCCCAATTGCCAGCGCGCCACCAGCGCGCACCCGCCGAGTACTTCGCTGCCGATCGAACGCGCCCTCGGCAGGTGCGGCTGCAGTTCGGTGCGCCGCAGCTCCAGCAACTGACGCAGCAGCGCGTGACGCGCCTGGGCCTCGGGCGAATGGTGGCCCTGCAACAACGGGCGGGAGCGCTCGAAGGTATCCGGCGCATTCGGGTCCGGCAGCGTTTCGCCCCCGGCAAAGCCGTCGAACTCGGCGAACTCGCGCTGCCGGCCTTCGCGTACGGCCTGGCGGAGGGCCTCTTCCTGATGGTCGACGAAGAACAGGAACGGCATGCGGCTGGCCCACTCCTCGCCCATGAACAGCAGCGGGACCGACGGGGTCAGCAGCAGCAGGGCGTAGGCCGCGTCCAGCACGGTCGGCTCGACCAGTCGGGTGATCCGTTCGCCCAGTGCGCGGTTGCCAATCTGGTCGTGGTTCTGCAGAAACTGCACGAAACGCAGCGGGCTCAGCTCGCCGCTGGGCTCGCCCCGGGGCTGGCCACGCATCGGCTCGCCCTGCCAGGCAAAACCCTCGGCCAGGCAGCGGGCCAGTCGGCCGACCGGGTCATCGGCATAGGCGCCGTAGTAGCCGGCCTTCTCGCCGGTGAGCATCACGTGCAACGCGTTGTGGAAATCGTCGTTCCACTGCGCATCGAAGCGCCCTGCCCCCAGCAGGTGCGCCTGGTTGGCCTCGTTCTCCAGCACCAGGTGCACCTGCCGGTGCCGACCGAAATGGTTGCGGATGCGTTCGGCCAGGCTGGCGAGCCAGGCCGGATTGTGCAGGCTGTGCACCGCATCCAGGCGCAGCCCGTCGAAACGATATTCTTCCAGCCAGTACAGCGCGTTGTGCAGGAAGAAGTCGCCTACCTGCGGCACGTCCACGTCGATCGAAGCACCCCAGGGCGTGGCCGGCCGCCCGTCCAGGGAGTCGTCGTGAAAGAACGGCGAGGCGTAGGCACCCAGGTAGTTGCCATCCGGGCCGAAGTGGTTGTAGACCACGTCCAGCAGCACCATCAGACCCAGCCCGTGGGCGGCATCGACCAGTGCCTTGAGTTCCTCCGGCGTACCGTACGCGGCCGCTGGCGCGAACGGCAGCACGCCGTCGTAGCCCCAGTTGCGCTGCCCGGGAAACTGCGCCAGCGGCATCAGCTCGATGGCGGTGATGCCCAGCGCCTGCCATTGGGGCAACAACGCGCGCACGCCGCGGTAACCGCCCAGGGCGCCCACGTGCAGCTCGTAGATCACCGCTTCGTGCCAGGGACGGCCGGGCCAGTTCGGGTGGTGCCATATGTGCTGTTCCGGATCGACCACCACGCTGGCACCGTGCACGTCGCCGCCGTGCTGCAGGCGCGAGGCCGGGTCGGGAACCGCCAATTCGTCGTCCACCCGATAGCGGTAACGGGTCCCGGCCGGAGCCGGTGCGATGCATTCGAACCAGCCGTTGTCGAGCGCGCGCATCGGTATCGGGTCGGCATCGTCAAGCAGCAACTGCACCTGCCGACGGTCCGGCGCCCACAGCCGGAAACGGGTACGCCCGTCATCCAGCAGGCAGGCGCCGTAGGGCATGGCATGGCGGAAACAGGCGATCACGATTCGATGCGCGGAGCGTGGGTGAGCAGGACCACCGCCGGACCGGCCACCTCGATGGTCTTGGCGGTCATCATGTGCGGGGCGGCTTGCGGTCGGGCACTGTCCACCTGCATGCGCCAGCTCAGGCTGGGCGTGGGCAGGCAGAAGGTATGCGATTGTGCGGTGCCGTTGATCAGCATCAGGCTGACGTCCGGGTGGCGTTCGCCGCGGTCGACCGCCCGGCGCAATACCAGCAGGCGTGCCTCGCGGTAGTGCCAGTCCGCTTCGGTCAGCGGCTTGCCGGTCTCGTCGAACCAGCTGACCGTGCGGATGCCTGGCAACACCTCGGCCTCACCGTGGATGAAATGGGCCGAGTGCAACGTGGCGTGCTGGTGGCGCAGCTGGATCAGCCGCCCCACGTACTCGGACAACGCACGCCCTCCGGTGGATTCCAGTCGTTGCCAGTCGAACCACGACAGCTCGTTGTCCTGGCAGTAGGCATTGTTGTTTCCCTGCTGGGTACGCCCGAACTCGTCGCCGCCGAGCAGCATCGGCGTGCCGTGGGAAAAGAACAGCGTCGCCAGCATGGCGCGCTTGCTGCGATCGCGGGCTTCATTGATGGCCGGATCGTCGGTCGGACCCTCGTGGCCATGATTGTTGCTTTCGTTGTCGTCGGCGCCGTCGCGATTGTCCTCGCCGTTGGCTTCGTTGTGCTTGTGCTCGTAGCTGACCAGGTCCTGCAGGGTGAAGCCGTCGTGCGCGGTGATGAAGTTGACCGAGGCCCAGGGCCGGCGTCCGCGATGGTCGAACAGTTCGGCCGAACCCTGCAGCCGGCGCGCCAGTGCACCGCGCATGCCTGCGTCTCCCTTCCAGAACCGCCGTACGTCGTCGCGGAACAGGCCGTTCCACTCGCCGAAGGTGGGTGGATGGTTGCCGATCTGGTAACCGCCCGGGCCGATGTCCCAGGGCTCGGAGATCAGCTTGATGCGGGACAGCGTGGGATCCTGCCGCATGGCATCGAACAGGCCGCAGTTCGGGTCGAAGCCATGCGCCTCGCGGCCCAGCGACACCCCCAGGTCGAAGCGGAAGCCGTCCACGTGGAATGCGTTGACCCAGTACCGCAGCGAGTCCATCACCAACTGGATCACGCGCGGGTGGGCGGTGTTGACCGTGTTGCCGGTGCCGGTGTCGTTGATGCAGTGGCGCGGGTTGCCCGGAAGAAGACGGTAGTAGCTGGCGTTGTCCAGGCCGCGGAAGGACATCGTGGTGCCCAGTTCGCTGCCCTCGCAGGTGTGGTTGTAGACCACGTCCAGGATCACCTCGATACCGGCCGCGTGCAACGCCTGCACGGCGGCGCGCACTTCGCTGAGCGCGCCCTCGACCATGTAGCTGGGCTCCGGCGCGAAGAACGCCAGGGTGTTGTAGCCCCAGTAGTTGCGCAGCTTCATTTCCGTCAGCCGCCGATCCTGCACGAAGGCATGGATCGGCAGCAGCTCGACCGCGGTAATGCCCAGTTTGACCAGGTGGTCGATCACGTACGGGTCGGCCAGTGCCATGAAGGTGCCGCGCTCGTGCGTGCGCAGATGTCCAAGCTTCTGCGTCAGCCCCTTCAGATGCGCCTCGTAGATCACCGTGCGCGACCACGGCGTATGCGGCTGGCGCCCGCCGCGCCAGAAGGTCGGCTCGTCGACCACCACCGCCTTGGGCATGGCCGCGGCGCTGTCGCGGCGATCGAAGGACAGGTCGGCCCGCGGCGACGAGATGCGGTAACCGTGGAGCGCGTCGGACCAGCGCAACTGACCGGCCAACTGGCGCGCGTACGGATCGAGCAGCAGCTTGTTGGGATTGAAGCGGTGCCCCTGCTCCGGTTCGTACGGCCCGTGTGCGCGATAGCCGTAGAGCTGCCCTCCGCGCAGCCGTGGCAGATAGCCATGCCAGACCTGGTCGGTGTATTCGGGCAGGTCGTAGCGGGCGATCTGGCGCCGGCCGGAGGGGTCGAACAGGCACAGCTCCATCCGCGTGGCATGCGCGGAAAACACCGCGAAGTTGGTGCCGATGCCGTCGCAGGTCGCGCCCAGCGGGTAAGGCAGACCCGCCTGGATCCGTTCAGGAGGAGACGGCATCGCTCAATCCCCGGCCAGCAGTATCACGGTGGCCAACGGCGGCAGCGACAACACCACCGATTGCGGCTGCTGGTGCAGCGGCGTCGGCTCGCTGTGAACCTCGGCGTCGCCCGCGCCGGTGCCACCGTAGACGTCGGCATCGGTATTGATCCGCACCTGCCAGCGCCCCTCGCGCGGCACGCCAATGCGGTACTGCGGCAGCGCCGCCGGGGTCAGGTTGCTCACTACCAGCGCCGGTGCCGCACCCTCGGCAAGACGCCACCACGCCAGCACGCTGTGCTCGGCATCGTCGCCAACGGCCCAGTGGAAGCCGCTGGGGCTTCCGTCGCCAGCGTGCAGTGACCGCTCGCGGGCGTACAGCCGGTTGAGGTCGCGCACCAGTTGCTGCACGCCCCGATGGCGCGGGTCGTCGAGCAGCTCCCAGGGAATCTGCGCGTCATGGTTCCACTCGGTCGGCTGCGCCAGCTCGCCACCATTGAACAACAGCTTCTTGCCCGGATGGGCCCACATGAAACCGAAGTACGCGCGCAGGTTGGCGAAGCGCTGCCACTCGTCGCCGGGCATGCGTCCGAGCAGCGAGCGCTTGCCGTGCACCACCTCGTCGTGCGACAGCGGCAGCACGAAGTGCTCCGAGTAGGCGTACACCATGGAGAAGGTCATCTCGTGGTGATGCCAGCGGCGGTGGATCGGATCACGCGCCATGTACTGCAGGGTGTCGTGCATCCAGCCCATGTTCCACTTGTAGTCGAAACCCAGGCCACCCTCGCCGGCCGGCCGGGTTACCCCCGGCCAGGCAGTGGATTCCTCGGCGATGGTGAGCGCACCGGGGTAGTGCTCGTGCACCACCTCGTTGAACCGTCGCAGGAATGCGATCGACTCCAGGTTTTCACGCCCTCCGTGCACGTTGGGCACCCACTCGCCATCCTTGCGGCTGTAGTCGCGGTAGAGCATCGAGGCGACCGCGTCCACCCGCAAACCATCGACGTGGAAGCGGTCGAGCCAGGCCAGTGCGCTGGCGATCAGGAACCCGGACACCTCGTTGCGACCCAGGTTGAAGATCAGCGTGTTCCAGTCCTGATGGAAGCCTTCGCGCGGGTCGGCATGCTCGTACAGGGCGGTACCGTCGAAGTTCGCCAGACCGTGCGGATCGGTCGGGAAATGGGCCGGCACCCAATCCACGATCACGCCGATGCCAGCCTCGTGGCAGCGGTCGACGAAGCGCGCGAACGCCTCGGGCGAGCCGTAACGGGCGGTGGGCGCAAACTGGCCCAGCGGCTGGTAGCCCCAGGAACCGCCGAACGGATGCTCGGCGACCGGCAAAAGCTCCACGTGGGTGAAGCCCATGCCCGCCACATAGGGGATCAGGCGCTCGCCCAGCGCGTCCCAGTCCAGCGTGCCGCCGTGCTCGTCCCGCAACCAGGAGCCGGCGTGCATCTCGTAAACCGAGAACGGCGCATCCAGCGCCTGGTGGCGCTGTCGCTGCTGCATCCACTGCTGATCGGTCCAGCCGAACGTGGTCGGCTCGGCGACCACGGAGGCGGTCGCCGGCGGCGGCTCGGAAGCCAACGCCACCGGATCGGCCTTCTGCTGCGCGTGTCCGTCCGCCCCGCGCACCTCGTATTTGTAACGTGCACCGGGCAACAGGCCGGGTACGAAAAGCTCCCATACGCCTGCCGAGGTGCGCAGCCGCATCGGCAGGCGACGGCCGTCCCACTGGTTGAAGTCGCCGACCACGCTGACCCGCTGCGCGTTGGGCGCCCACACCGCGAAGCGCACGCCGGGAATACCGTCGACCACTACCGCGTGTGCGCCAAGGCGACGGTACAACTCCAGATGGCGGCCCTCGCCGAGCAGATGCAGGTCCAGATCCGACAGCAGCGGTCCGAACCCATAGATGTCATCGAACTCCTGGCAACCGTGCGGCCAGTGGATGCGCAGCCGATAGGCCGCCTGACCGGGCACCGGCCCGGCGAAGATGCCATCGGCATGCACGCGCGCCAGGTGCCCCAGGACCTGGCCGTCCGTCCCGATCGCCTCGACCGCCTCGGCGCCCGGCTGCAGCGTGCGCACCACCCGTTGCTCGTCGACCCGATGCGGACCCAGCACCGCAAACGGATCGCCGTGACGTCCTTCGGCCAGGGCCTGCAGGGTGGCCTGGTCGACCCCGGGGTGCGGCGCCGGCACGGACAGGTCGGCGGCATGGTCGGCGGCCGGTCCGGGCACGCCATGGCTGCCTTGTGAATGGCTCATGCAGACTCCTCCGTGGGGTCGGCCGAGGCCTGGCGCGCCAGCCGCAGCAGCCCGCGCAGCGGGACGCCCAGCCAGGCGGGCCGATTGGCCGCCTCGTAGTTGATTTCGTAGGCCGCCTTGTCGATCAGGAACAGCTCCACCAGCGAAGGCAAGGCGCGTGCGGTCGCCCACGGCATCGACGCGGCATCCAGCTCGGCCAGGTAGGCGCCCATGAACATCCGCGAGGCGCGCTCACGGAAGCGGGCCAGGTAGGCCCCGGAGGCCGGCTCGGCGGCCATGGCCGTCCCATCCTCGCCCTGCTGGGTGACTGCCGCGGCGTAATCCAGCGAGCGCAGGAACCCGGCCACGTCGCGCAGCGGCGAAGTGAGCGCCCGCCGCTCCTGCAGCGAGCGCGCCGGCTCGCCCTCGAAATCGATCAGCCAGGCGTCACCCTGTACCACCAGAATCTGGCCCAGATGGAAGTCACCGTGGATGCGGGTTCGCAGGCTTCCGTCGGCATACAGCGCCAACCGGTCGATGCGCTGGTGCAGGTCCTGGCGCATCCCCGCCAGCACGTCCCGGTCGGCCAGCAGCTCGTCGTCATCGGTCTGGGCGTGGACCATCGCGTCCATGGCCCGATCCAGTTGTGCATGCACGGCATCCGCCCAGGCGATGCCGTCATCCGGCACCGCACTCACCGGGGCGAACGCCGGGTCGTCGCTGGGCAGTGCGAGGGCGGCGTGCAACTGGCCCAGCCGCATGCCAATGGCCGCCGCCAGCCGGTCGTACTCGCGCAGGACCTCGTCGCGGGCTTCCTCGTCCTCGGCGTGGCTGTATTCGTCGTGGCTGCGCAACAGGAAGTCCAGCGTCCAGCGCCAGGCATCGCCCTGGTTGCGCACGAAGCCCTGCAGCACGCCGAGCGCGGCAACCGTACCGTCGGCGTCAACCTGTTGTACCTCGCCCAGGAGAGGCGGGCTGTTGGCATAGCCCAGCGCGGTCAGGTGCCGGGCCATCTCCACCTCGGGATTGATCCCCGGGGTGATGTGGCGCAGCAGTTTGAACATGCCGCGGTCGCGCACGATCATCGAGCTGTTGGATTGCTCGGCGCTGAGCCAGCGATTGTCCTGATCGTGCGGGAACTCGACGCCCTCGAAGGCCGGCCCCGGCTCGAAGCGGACCAAGCCGCCTGCGGCCAGGGGCAGTTGCAGGTGCTGGCGCAGGCCCCGCAGCAGGCCGGAGGCGAACGCATCGAGCACGAAACCATCGGTGAGATAGCCGACCCGACGCCCACGACGGACCCTGGCAAGTGCCAGCTGGTGCGCACGCGTCGGCGGCGATTCGTCCTCCCAGGCGATCCCCAGCGGCACCGCATAGCGCTCGCTGCCGCCGTCCTTGAGCGTCACCTCGACCTCGGCAATCACCAGGTCGTCGCCCCGGTCGGGCCACGACACGCTGTACAGGATGCGGGTGCGGGCAATCCCGCGGTCCTTGGCGCCGAACCAGCGCCGACGCGGCAGCCAGGCCGGCAGCACGTCACGCTCGAGCACCTCCCGGTGATGGGCCATCACCGGCCCGTCGGCCAGCGCGCCACGCAGCACCAGGGTCTCGTAGTCGGGCATGCTTTCCTGCGGCGCCTCGTGCCAGGACGGCATCTGCGCACCCAGGCACAACTGGAACGCGTAGAAGCCATACGGCGGGAGGGTCAGCAGGTAGGACAATTTGCCGATCGGCGGGAACGGGGTGCCGCCCATGATCTCGACCGGGACCTGGCCATCGAAGGCCGCCAGGTCCAGCTCGACCGCCTGCAACGAGCGCGACATGTTGGCCACGCACAACACGTGTTCGTCATCGTGCTCGCGCAGGTAGGCCAGGATCTTGCGGTTGCCCGGGTACAGGAACTTCAGCGTGCCGCGCCCGAACGCCTTGTAGCGGCTGCGAACGGTGAGCATGCGCCGGGTCCAGTTGAGCAGCGAATGCGGGTCGCGCGCCTGTGCCTCGGCGTTGACCGCCTGGAAGCCGTACAGCGGATCCATGATCGGCGGCAGCACCAGCCTGGCCGGATCGGCGCGGGAGAAACCGCCGTTGCGGTCCATCGACCACTGCATCGGCGTGCGCACCCCGTCGCGATCACCCAGATGGATGTTGTCGCCCATGCCCAGTTCGTCGCCGTAATACAGCACCGGCGTGCCGGGCATGCTCAGCAGCAGGGCGTTCATCAGCTCGATGCGCCGGCGGTCACGCTCCAGCAGCGGCGCCAGGCGGCGACGTATCCCTAAGTTGATGCGCGCGCGCTTGTCGCTGGCGTAGGTCTGCCACAAATAGTCGCGCTCGGCGTCGGTGACCATCTCCAGGGTCAGCTCGTCGTGATTGCGCAGGAAGATCGCCCACTGGCAGTTGTCCGGTATCGCCGGGGTCTGGCGCATGATGTCGGTGATCGGGAAGCGGTCCTCGCGCGCGATCGCCATGTACATGCGCGGCATCAGCGGGAAGTGGAACGCCATGTGGCATTCGTCGCCGTTGCCGAAATAGTCCTGGGTGTCCTCCGGCCACTGGTTGGCCTCGGCCAGCAGCATGCGGTCCGGGTAGTGGTCGTCGATCTGCTTGCGGATCAGCTTCAGGATCGCGTGGGTTTCGGGCAGGTTCTCGTTGTTGGTTCCCTCGCGTTCGATCAGGTAAGGCACAGCGTCCAGACGCAGGCCGTCCACGCCGATGTCGAGCCAGAACCGCATCACCGCCAGCACCGCCTTGATCACCGCCGGGTTATCGAAGTTGAGATCCGGCTGGTGCGAGAAGAAGCGATGCCAGAAGTACTGCCCGGCCTCCGCGTCCCAGGTCCAGTTGGACTTCTCGGTGTCCAGGAAGATGATGCGGGTGCCGGCGTAGGACTGGTCGGTATCGGACCACACATAGAAGTTGCGCGCCGCCGAACCCTTCTTTGCCCGCCGCGCGCGCTGGAACCAGGGATGCTGGTCGGAGGTGTGGTTGATCACCAGTTCGGTGATCACGCGCAGGCCGCGCGCATGCGCGGCGGCGATGAAGCGCTTGGCATCGGCCAGACGACCGTAATCGGGGTGGACCTCCTTGTAGCTGGAGATGTCGTAGCCGTCGTCTCGCCGCGGACTCGGATAGAAGGGAAGCAGCCACAGCGTGTTGACGCCCAGCTCGGTGATGTAATCGAGCTTGTCGATCAGACCCTGGAAATCGCCCACGCCATCGTCGTTGGAGTCGAAGAACGACTTTACATGGACCTGGTAGATGACCGCGTCCTTGTACCAGAGCGGGTCGTCCGAGAATGAAGCGGGTGGTTCGGCCAGGTTCCTGCTGCGCGTCATGAGGGCGGCAACCCCGCCCCGCCGGTGCCGCGGCCGCCCGTCTGCGCGCGCGAGCCGGGTTGGGCCAGTCGCAACGACGAGGTGTCGGCCCAGGTGACGATGTGGCCATCGGCGGTCAATGGTCGCCGCCAGTCCAGCTCGCAGTAGAGCAGCGGCGAAGGCGGTGACAGGCGATGCGAAGGCCCGCCACCCAGTGCCGGGCGCGGACGCGACATGCCCGGCGAACGGCTTGCCTGGCGGCCGCAACGGTTCAGCGAAAAGCCGGAGGGATGGATGCTCATGGGTGTGCCCTTATGTGCCAGATGGCGTAGGGCAACCCCTGCCCCAGCCACACCTGCTGGTATGCGCCATGCCACGTGGAGGAGACGTCGTGCAGCAGGTCGTCGGCGCTGAACGGCGCGTCCCCGGACAACTCCCAGTCGTCCAGCGGCAGCGTGACGGTGGCGCTCTGGTCGGCGTGCGGGTCGAGGCTGATCGCCACCAGTACGCGGTCGTCGGCCTGTGCCGGATCACCGGCCGGGAAGAATTTCTCGAAGCACAGCACCTGCTCGCTGGAGGACGGCAGGAACCGCACACCCAGGTGGCTTTGCAGCGCCGGATGCTGGCGGCGGATCATGTTCAGGCGGGTGATTTCCGCCACGATGTTGCCTGGCTGGCTCCAGTCGCGCGGGCGGACTTCATACTTCTCCGAGTCCAGGTATTCCTCCTTGCCCGGGATCGGTGCGCCCTCGCACAGCTCGAAGCCCGCATACATGCCCCACAGCCCGGACAAGGTGCTGGCCAGTGCAGCACGGATCAGGAACCCGCTGCGCCCGGAGCGCTGCAGGAAGTAGGGGTTGATGTCCGGGGTGTTGACGAAGAAGTTCGGGCGGAAGAAGTCCTTCGGCGCTTCCTGGGTCAGCTCGGTCAGGTAGTCGACGAACTCCTGCCTGGTGTGACGCCAGGTGAAGTAGGTATAGGACTGGTTGAACCCGGCCTTGGCCAGCCGATACATCGGCTGCGGCCGGGTGAACGCCTCGGCCAGGAACAGCGTGTCCGGATAGGTCTCGCGCACCCGCGCGATCATCCATTCCCAGAACGGGTACGGCTTGGTGTGCGGGTTGTCCACCCGGAACGTGCGAACGCCCTCGCCGGCCCAGAACAGCACCACGTCGCACAGTGCCTGCCACAGCGAGGGCACTGCGCCCTCGGCGTAGAAGTCGACGTTGACGATGTCCTGGTACTTCTTCGGCGGGTTCTCGGCGTAGCGCAGGCTGCCGTCCGGACGCCAGTCGAACCACTCCGGATGCTCGCGCAGCCACGGGTGATCGGGCGAACACTGGATGGCAAAGTCCAGCGCCAGCTCCAGCCCGTGCGCATGGGCCTCCTCGCGCAGCGCGCGGAAATCCTCCAGCGTGCCCAGTTGCGGGTGGATCGAATCGTGGCCGCCCTCGGGCGAGCCGATCGCATAGGGACTGCCCGGATCGTCCGCCGACGGCGTCAGCGTGTTGTTGCGGCCCTTGCGGAAGGCCGTGCCGATGGGATGGATCGGCGGAAAGTACAGCACGTCGAAACCCATCGCCTGGATTGCCGGCAACCGCTTGATGACGTCGCGGAAGGTGCCATGGCGCGAGGCGTCATCGGTTTCCGAGCGGGGAAACAGTTCGTACCAGCTGGCGAACATGGCCGCGCGCCGGTCCACCTCCAGTCGCAGCACCGGGCTGTCCACCGCGAACGGTCGCGGGTCGGCCGCGGCCATCGCCTGCACCGTGGCATCGGCCATCAGGTGCTGGTAGCGGGTTTCGTCGTCGGTGTCGCTGCCCAGTTGGGCCACCAGCGCCCGCAACGGCTTGCGCAGCTTCGGTGGCGCCTTGGCTGCGGTGGCCTGCACCAGCAGCCTGCCCTCTTCCAGCTCCAGACCAATCGCCAGGCCGGCATCGTGCTTGAGATGGATCTCGTGGTGATACGTGGCGAACCCATCGCGCCATGCCTGCACCATGTACTCGTGCGGGCCGATACGCGTGGGCGTGAACTGCGCCTGATAGCGGTCGTTGCCCAGTGCCTGCATGCGCTGTTCGTGCCACTGTCTGTCGCCCAGCGCGCGCCAGCGCAGTACGGCGGCCAGTACGTCGTGGCCATCCATGAACACGTTCGCCTGCACCAGCACGCGGTCGCCAACCACCCGTTTCACCGCAAAGCGGCCGCCGTCGACGCACGGGACGACATCCTCGATGGCGACACGGGGGCCGGCGGTAGCCTCGCCCAGGCGCTGGCGTTGCGCTGTGGCGGAGACCCGCGGCTTGATTGGCGGCGAGCGTGTGGCATGCAGCAGACAGGTAACCCCCGGATCGAGTCGCAGCGGCTCGACCTCGGCGTCGGTGCGCAGATCCCGCCACGGCCCGAAGTCGCGCACCCGACCGGCAGCGATGCCGGCCACGTCCACCGACACCTCGCGCTCCAGCGATGCGTTGGCCAGCAGCAATTGAGCCACGTCGTCCGCCACGCAAAGCAGCGCCACCCAGTCCCGTCCCAGGTGCAGCACCGGGGTGCGTCGCAGGGCCTCGGGGGCCGCCGCCAGCCAGGCATTGGCGCGGGCAACCTCGCCAGCCAGATCCAACCGCGCCTGCGCAGCCATATCGGCGGGCGTCTGGTTCGCCTCCGGGGCGGAGTGGGCGAACTCGAAACCTGCCTGCATCAGCCAGCCGGCCGCGCAACTGGCGGCGAACCAGATCGCCCGCTCCCCGGCATGTTGCAACTGGTCCCGTTCACCGGAAGGAGCGCGCAGCCCACCGGCGACCGGCGTGGCACAGGCCAGCGGTGGCGCTACTGTACGCAGACGCTGCAATTCGTCACGCAACCACGGCGAACGGAAATCCCACCACTCGAACGAGCAGAAACTGTAGTCGAACCCTGCTTCGGCCAGCGGCGCCAGTTGCTCGGGCGACAGGCCCTGGGTCCAGACCAGGAACACCGGCTCGGAGACCTGTGCACGCACGTCGGCCAGCACGTCGGCCCACCAGGCCGCCGGCGCCGCCTCCGGGGCCAACAGCCGGAATCCGGCCACGCCGGCGCGCGCCAGCTGGACCAGTCGCTGGCTCCACCAGCGCGCCGCGGCCTCGGCCGCATCCGGATCGTGCAGGCGCCAACGTGCGCCGGTCTCGCCCGGAGCCCGGCGCGGATCGGGCACCGCGTCCGGATCGACCATGCCCTGGAACCACTCCGGATGTTCCCGCCGCAGCGGTGCGTCGGTGGCGATCGGCCGCACGTCGACATCCAGCAACAGGGCCAGGTCGCTCTCGCGGCACAATGCCGCCAGCTCCGACGCCGCGTGCGCCTGGCTCGAGGCCACCTCATCGGTCGCGCCCGCGACCGGCAGCGCCGCCAACACGTGGCTGAAGCCCATCTCCGAGGCATGCACCAGCCAGGGTTTCCACGCGATCCCGCCGGTACCAGCCGGCTGGGGCAAACTGAAGATGCGCGGCGCCATCAGACGCAACGCGGTCCCTGCGGCGTTTTCGCCCACTGCCCCGCCCCGGGCTTGTCCGGCGGAATGAGATCGGTGGCGCTTTGCCTCCAACGGCTGGCGGGCGTGCCGCTGCGGCGGCCGGATCGGCTCATCCACCGTGCCGCCGAGCGCTGCCGCGCCGCGGTGTCGGCAGCCGGTTGGCGTACTGCCGTACCGCCTGCGGGTTGTTCCCCACGGCGTCGATGGCCTTGCGCAGGTCGCCCTCCGAGAGCCGCAGCTGGCGGGCCCAGTAACGCATGGCGAACGGGTCGGCCTGATTGATCTTGTTGAGGGCTTGGCTGGATGAGCTCATGGTCTGCACGCGGGCGAGAGGGGCCAGCAAGTGCATTCACGGTGCACTCGCTGCATGGGTTCATGGTGACCGCGGGGGGCTAAACACCCCGTCATGAGTGGATGACGAAGACGTCAATGACGCAGCAAGGTCCGGTGATGAAAACCTGCGTAACGACCGGCTGTGTGCGGCGGCCGCAAAGCGCTATGGTGTCCGTTCCGTGTTCGGTGACTTTCCCGGCTCCATGCTTCCCCACCGCCCAGCCCCCCTGCAGCAGTTCATCGGCGCCCATCGGCGCCTGTTCGTGCTGACCGGAGCCGGGTGCAGCACCGACTCGGGTATCCCGGACTATCGGGACCGCGACGGCCAGTGGAAGCGGCCGCAACCGGTCACCTGGCAGGCATTCGTGCAGGAGCATGCGACCCGGCAGCGCTACTGGGCGCGGAGCCTGGCCGGGTGGCCGCACTTCGGCAACGCCCAGCCCAACCGCGCGCATCGGGCACTGGTGCAGCTGGAGCGCCAGGGCCGCCTGCAACAACTGGTTACCCAGAACGTGGACCGCCTGCACCAGCGTGCCGGCAGCCGGTGCGTAACCGACCTGCACGGACGGCTGGATCGCGTACGTTGCCTGGGATGCGAGCGGCGCATCGAGCGTGGCCGGTTCCAGGCGCTCCTGGCCGAGCGCAACCCCGGCTGGGTGCGGGTGCACGCCTCCCATGCGCCCGACGGCGATGCCGACCTGGGACACCGGGATTTTTCCGGCTTCGACGTGCCCGACTGCGCCGAGTGCGGTGGCATGCTCAAGCCCGACGTGGTGTTCTTCGGCGAGAACGTGCCGCGCCAGCGCGTGCAGACCGCAACCGAGGCACTGCTTGCCTGCGACGCGGTGTTGGTGGTCGGCTCCTCGCTGATGGTCTATTCGGGCTACCGTTTCGTGGCAGCGGCGGCCAAGGCAGGCAAACCGGTGGCCGCGGTATGCCTTGGCCGGACCCGGGCCGACCCATTGCTCGACCTGAAGATCGATGCGCCGTGCGCCGAGGCGCTGGCCTTTCTCGATGACGTCACCGAGGTCGCCTGAGCTCAGGCGGTGGCGTACCAGGGATCGCTGCGCGGTTCACCCGCCGCCGCGGTTCAACGCCGGGAGCGGAAGAACTCGCGCAACATGCTCGACGACTCCTCGGCCAGCAGCCCGCCCTGCACGGCGATCCGGTGGTTGTGCCGCGGATCGACCAGCGTGTCGAACACACTGCCGGCCGCCCCGGTCTTCGGATCGGTCGCGCCGTAGACGACCCGGGCGACGCGGGCGTGAATCAGCGCCATCGCGCACATCGAGCACGGTTCCAGCGTGACGTAGAGTGTCGAGCCGGGGACGCGGTAGTTGGCCAGCTTCTGCCCGGCGGCGCGCAACGCCATGATCTCCGCATGGGCGGTGGGGTCATGCAGGATGATGTTGCGGTTCCAGCCCAGCCCCACGATCTGCTCGCCGGCCACCAGCACGGCCCCGACCGGCACCTCGTTTTCCGCATCGCGCGCATGTGCGGCAAGCTGCAGCGCCCGACGCATGTGATCGGTGTCGGCCGCGGAAAAGCACACGGCGGAAGGCGGCGGGTTGGTAGGCATCGAATGACCCGAAAGCAGGCGGATACGCCCGGTGCGCAGGCAGCCAGGCCGGCCGGTCACGCAGGCGCCTGACCGGGCCGCTCATTTTAGCCGGTTTGGCCGATCGCCTGCCGCGGACGACCACACCGCGTGGATGGCCGGCAAACGGCGCTTGCATGGCGCGACGAGCAGGCTTTGGGGTTGTCGTAAGCCACACCGGCCGAATCAACCATGCCCGACAGCCACGCCACCGATGCGCAAACCGCTGGCGCAACGGCAGTCGGTGCGCACCGCGATGCAATGGTCCGATCGCGCCAACGCCGGCTTCAGCGCACCGGGCACCGACCTGCAGGTGCCGCTGATTGCCGACGGGCCGTTCGGCTACCGCACGCTCAACGTGCAGGCGCAGTCGCTGCAGCCGGACTCGCTGCTGGCGCGGGTCGGCGCGCTCTGTCGCGCACGCCTGCAGATGCCCGAACTGGCTGGGGCCCAGGCGCAGGGACTGGATACCGGCGAGTCAGCGGTTCTGGCGCTGCAGTATCAGCATGAGGAGCACGACGCACGGGTGCTGATCAATCTCGGGCCCGAGCCGGCCCGCTGCGCTCCGGAGGGCATTGATCCTGGCACGCTGATCGAAGTGCTGGCCGACGCGCCCTACCCGCGCCACTCGCCGGAGCGTATCCGCTGGGTTTGCATGGCTGCGGTTACCGCTGGTTTCGCTGTCAGCCGGACGGCACCGGAAACTCCCGAGTGGCACGCCCGGGCCCGGCTTGACCGGGCATTGCATCGCTCCGCGTAGCATGGGGCCGACGCTGGGCACGGGATCGCCGACCCGTCGCACCGGGCGCCCCCGCCATTACGCCAGGAGTCCGCCATGAACCCGGAAATTGCCGTGGGAAAGCGCTTCCCCGACTTCGAGCTGCCCGACCACACCAAGACCCCACGCCGGTTGTCCGCCCTGCAGGGCAAGCAGGACCGATGCTGCTGGTGCCGATTCGCGGCTTCTTCTGCCCGAAGGACCGCGAACAGCTCAAGGCGCTGACCCGCTTCCATCCGCAACTGGTGGTGGGCAGCTGCCACCTGGTAGTGATCACCACCGACGACTGGCACACCACCAACAACCTGCGCCAGCAGCTGGGTGCGCATTACCCATTCCTGTACGACCAGAAGAAGCAGGTGCGCGACCAGCTCGACATCCGCGAATACACCGACACCCAGCACGAGCCGATGATCCCGCACACCTTCCTGCTGGCCCCGGGATTGGAGATCCACCGGATCTGGAATGGCTACTACTACTGGGGCCGCCCCTCCACCGCCGAGCTGCATCAGGGGCTGCGCGAAGTGACGGAGGCGATCCGGCCGGACTGGAACCTGTCCGAACCCGAGTTGAAGCGGCAATGGGAGGCGGGCGACAAGGCCAACTTCTATCCGTACGGGGTAAAGTCGATGGAGCGCACCCTCACCGAGATGGCCGGTGCGGTCGACCAATATGCCGGCCGCGCGTAACCAGGGCGTCAGGGGCCGGCGCCGACAACGGGTCACGGTGGCCAGCCCGACCGGGATCGGCCGCGCCGCTGCTCCGTTGGCATGGTGGGCTCAAGCCCACCCTACGCAGGCGTGTGCGCCTTGCTGCCCGGGCGCACCCGCGCCCCGTAGGGTGGGCTTCAGCCCACCAGCCCTTGCGCAAGATTGCCGGGTCGGCTTTTCCGCTCCGTTGGCCTGGTGGGCTCAAGCCCACCCTACACAGGCGTGCGCGTCCTCGTTGCCCGGGCGCACCCGCGCCCCGTAGGGTGGGCTTCAGCCCACCAGCTCTTCGGCAAGATTGCCGGGTCGGCTGTTCCGCTCCGTTGGCTTGGTGGGCTCAAGCCCACCCTACACAGGCGTGCGCCTCCTCGCTGCCCGGGCGCACCCGCGCCCCGTAGGGTGGGCTTCAGCCCACCAGCCCTTGCGCAAGATTGCCGGGTCGGCTTTTCCGCTCCGTTGGCTTGGTGGGCTCAAGCCCACCCTACACAGGCGTGCGCGTCCTCGTTGCCCGGGCGCACCCGCGCCCCGTAGGGTGGGCTTCAGCCCACCAGCTCTTCGGCAAGATTGCCGGGTCGGCTTTTCCGCTCCGTTGGCCTGGTGGGCTCAAGCCCACCCTACACAGGCGTGCGCCTCCTCGCTGCCCGGGCGCACCCGCGCCCCGTAGGGTGGGCTTCAGCCCACCAGCTCTTGCGCAAGATTGCCGGGGCGGCTTTTCCGCTCCGTTGGCCTGGTGGGCTCAAGCCCACCCTACGGGCGTGTCGCGGCCCGTGCTTGGGCTCACTCCCACTCGATGGTCGCCGGCGGCTTGCCACTGATGTCGTAAACAACGCGAGAAACACCGCGCAACTCGTTGATTATTCGGTTAGACACTTTGCCCAGGAAATCGTACGGCAGGTGCGCCCAGTGCGCGGTCATGAAGTCGATGGTCTCTACGGCGCGCAGCGCGATCACCCATTCGTAGGCGCGCGCGTCGCCGACCACGCCCACCGACTTGACCGGCAGGAACACCGCGAAGGCCTGGCTGGTGCGGTCGTACAGGTCGGCCTTGCGCAGTTCCTCGATGAAGATCGCATCGGCCTTGCCGAGCAGTTCGGCGTACTCGCGCTTGACCTCGCCCAGGATGCGTACGCCCAGGCCGGGACCCGGGAACGGATGACGGTAGACCATCGCCCGCGGCAGGCCCAGTTCCACGCCGATGCGGCGCACCTCGTCCTTGAACAGCTCGCGCAGCGGCTCGACCAGCTTCAGCTTCATGTGCTCGGGCAGGCCACCGACGTTGTGGTGGCTCTTGATCACGTGCGCCTTGCCGGTCTTGCTGCCGGCGGACTCGATCACGTCCGGGTAGATGGTGCCCTGAGCCAGCCACTTCACCTTGCCGCCGGCGGCAATCAGCTTTTCCGACTCCTCGTCGAAGATCTCCACGAACAGGTTGCCGATGATCTTGCGCTTGGCTTCGGGGTCGCTGACGCCCGCGAGCGCGGCGAAATACCGGTCGGCGGCATCGACGCGGATCACCTTGATGCCCATGCCGTGGCCTTCGGTGTCGGCCATGGTGGCCATCACCTGGTCGCCCTCCTGCCAGCGCAACAGGCCGGTGTCGACGAACACGCAGGTCAGCCGGTCACCGATCGCGCGGTGCAGCAGCGCCGCCACCACCGACGAATCCACGCCGCCGGACAGCCCCAGCAGCACGTGGTCGTCGCCGACCTGCTCGCGCACGCGGGCGATCTGGTCCTCGATGATGTTGGCCGCGGTCCACAGCGTTTCGCAGCCGCAGATATCGGTAAGGAAGCGCTTGAGCAGCGCCCCGCCCTGCCGGGTGTGGGTGACCTCCGGATGGAACTGTACGCCGTACCAGCGCTTGTCCTCGTTCTCCATCACCGCGACGGGAATGCGATCGGTGGTGCCAGTGACGGTGAAGCCCGGCGGCGCCTTGGCGACGTGGTCGCCGTGGCTCATCCACACGTCCAGCCGGTGTGCCCCGGCATGGTCGCTGAGCTGGTCGAACAGTCGGCTGGGCGCCACGATGTCGACCTGCGCGTGGCCGAACTCGCGTGCGTCGGCCGCCTCGGTGGCGCCGCCCAGCTGCGCCGCCAGCGTCTGCATGCCGTAGCAGATGCCCAGGATCGGCACGCCGGCGTCGAACACCTGCTGCGGCGCCCTGGGTGCGTCCTCCAGCGTGGTCGATTCCGGCCCGCCGGACAGAATGATGCCCCTGGGCGCGAACGCGGCGATCTCCGACGGATCGTGGTCCCACGCCCAGATCTCGCAGTACACCCCCAGCTCGCGCACGCGACGAGCGATCAGCTGCGTGTACTGCGCGCCGAAGTCGAGGATCAGGAGCTTGTCGGTGTGGATGTTGCTGGTCATGCCGCTACGCCTTTTGGATCCCTCTCCCAATAGCTTCATCGTGGGGGAGAGGGCTGGGGTGAGGGGAAGGCCCTGGCCGTTGCATGGATGAAAGGCAAACGCGAAAGGCCTCCCCCTCACCCGACCCTCTCCCCCGGCGAACCGGGGGAGAGGGCTTGAAGCGCATCAGGAATTGAGCCGGTAATTCGGCGCTTCCTTGGTGATCTGGATGTCGTGCGGATGCGCTTCAGTGACCCCGGCGGCGGTCACCTTGACGAACTGCGCGTTGTTGCGCACGTCGTCGATGTTGGCCGCGCCGACGTAGCCCATCGAGGCGCGCAGGCCGCCGATCAGCTGGTGGATGATGTTGCGCAGCGGGCCGCGATACGGCACCCGGCCCTCGATGCCTTCAGGCACCAGCTTGTCGGCGTCGGCCTCTTCCTGGAAATAGCGGTCCTTGGAGCCCAGCGCCATCGCGCCCAGCGAACCCATGCCACGGTAGCTCTTGTACGAGCGGCCCTGGAAAAGCTCCACCTCGCCGGGCGACTCTTCGGTGCCGGCGAACATGGAACCGAGCATCACGCTGGAGGCACCGGCGGCCAGTGCTTTGGGAATATCGCCCGAATAGCGGATGCCGCCGTCGGCGATCAGCGGGATTTCGTCCTTCAGCGCGGTGGCGACCATGTCGATGGCGGTGATCTGCGGCACACCGACGCCGGCGACCACGCGGGTGGTGCAGATCGAGCCGGGACCCACGCCCACCTTGACCGCGTCCACGCCGGCGTCCAGCAACGCCCGGGCCGCTTCGGCGGTGACGATGTTGCCGGCGATCACCTGCACCCGCGGGTAGGTCTTCTTGACCCAGCGCGCGCGCTCGATCACGCCCTGCGAATGGCCGTGCGCGGTGTCCACCACCAGCACGTCCACGCCGGCATCGACCAGTGCGGCGACCCGTTGCTCGGTGTCGCCACCGACGCCCACCGCCGCACCGACCAGCAGCGCCTCGTTGAGATCCTTGGCGGCGTTGGGGTTGTCACGCGCTTTCTGGATGTCCTTGACGGTGATCAGCCCGCGCAGCTGGAAATCGTCGTTGACCACCAGCACCTTCTCGATGCGGTGCTTGTGCAGCAGCTGCATCACCTCGTCCTGGCTGGTGCCCTCCTTGACCGTCACCAGCTTCTCCTGGCGGGTCATGATGTTGCGCACCGGGTCGTCATGCTTGCGCTCGAAGCGCATGTCGCGGCTGGTGACGATGCCGACCAGCTTCTCGCCCTCCACCACCGGCACGCCGGAGATGTTGTGCGCGCGGGTCAGCTGCATCACCTCGCGGATGGATGTGTTCGGGCCGACGCTGAAGGGGTTGCGGATGACACCGGCCTCGAACTTCTTGACCAGGCGCACTTCGGCGGCCTGCTGTTCGGCGGTCATGTTCTTGTGGATGATGCCGATGCCGCCGCATTGGGCCATGGTGATGGCCAGGCGGGCTTCGGTCACGGTGTCCATGGCAGCGGACACGATCGGGATGTTCAGCCGCAGGTCGCGCGTCAGCCGGGTGGAAGTGTCCACATCCCGGGGCAGCACCACCGAGTGGGCCGGAACGAGGTAAACGTCGTCGTAGGTCAGGGCCTCGGCGAGGATGCGCATGGAAAAGTCCCGCTGCAAAGAGGGAATTATACGTGAGGCCGGGCGGCGGGACGAGGGGGATGAAGAGGGGCGAGGGGAAGGCGAGGGGCGAGGGGCGAGGGGCGAGCGCAAGTGCGGGCGCGCGGGCGTGCGGGGATATTCAGACGCCGCGCCATGCGCCCTGGTTCGTGGCCGGATGTTACGCGCCTTGCAAAACAGGGTCGTGGCTGCGCGGCGCCCTCGCCCCTCGCCCTGCTTCCCCCCTCGCCCCTAAATCTCAGTCCCGCGCCTCGGCCGCGTCCAGGGTGTTTTCCATCAACGTGGCCACGGTCATCGGCCCGACCCCACCGGGCACGGGCGTGATCCAGCTGGCGCGCTCGGCGGCCGCCTCGAACCCCACGTCGCCGACCAGCCGGCCGTCGTCGAGCCGGTTGATGCCCACGTCGATCACCACCGCGCCGGGCTTGATCCATTCGCCCTTGACCAGATCGGGCTTGCCGACCGCGACGATCACGATGTCCGCCTGGCGCACAAAGCTCTCCAGGTCGCGGGTGAAGCGGTGGCAGCAGGTGGTGGTGCAGCCGGCGATCAGCAGCTCCAGCATCAGCGGGCGGCCGACGTGGTTGGAGACACCCACCACCACCGCGTGCTGGCCGCGCACCGGGCGGTCGGTATGCCCGAGCAGGGTCATCACGCCGCGTGGCGTGCAGGGGCGCAGACCGAACCGGCGCAAGGCCAGCCGCCCTACGTTGACGGCCTGGAAGCCGTCGACGTCCTTGGCCGGATCGATCCGGTCGACCAGCGCATCCTCGTCGATGTGCGGCGGCAGCGGCGACTGCACCAGGATGCCGTGCACCTGCGGATCGGCGTTGAGGGTGTCGATCAGGGCGATCAACTCCGCCTGCGAGGTGGACGCCGGCAGGTCGTAGCCGAACGAACGGAAGCCCACCTGCTGGCAAGCCTTGCGCTTGTTGCGTACGTACACCGACGAGGCCGCATCATCCCCGACCAGGACCACGGCCAGCCCCGGCGCGACCAGCCCTTTGGCCGTGCGCTCGGCCACCCGCCGCCCGATACGCTCGAGCAGTTCCTGGGCGATACGTTTGCCGTCGAGGATGCGTGCGGTCATGGGCGGGCCTGGCTGCGTGAATCAGCAATTATCGCGGCAGCGGCCGGGCGGCACAATCAAGGGCCGACGCAACAGTTGTTCTTCCGCACGTCCCGGGTACCCCCAGTACCGTTCGCCCTGAGCGTAGCGCAGCGAGTCGAAGGGCCACCCGGCACATCAGCCCTTCGACTTCGGCGCGGCGCGCCTACGCTCAGGGCGAACGGATCTGTACGGCACGTCAGCCCTTCGACTTCGGCGCGGTGCGCCTGCGCTCAGGGTTAACGGATCTGTCTGGCACTTTAGCCCTTCGGCTTCGGCGCGCCTGCGCTCAGTGGGCGTAGGGTGGACTTCAGTCCACCAAAACCAACGCAGCAGAAACGCCGAACAGCCGGTGGGCTGAAGCCCACCCTACAGGGCCTGAGGTGATCTGGAAGCGCCGATGGCGGATCCAGCCGCGATCCACACTGAGCGTGCGCCGCTATCGCTTGCGCTTCTTCATCTCGCTGACCATGCGCCGACGCTTGCGCACCTGCGCCTCGGTAAGCACGTTCTTCTTGCCTGCGTAGGGGTTTTCGCCATCGCGGAAGCCGATACGGATCGGCGTCCCCTCAAGCTTGAAGCGCTTGCGGAAGAAGTTTTCCAGGTAGCGCCGGTAGGCCGGGGCGATGTGCTTGGTGCGGCTGCCGTGGATGACGATGGTCGGCGGGTTGGTGCCGCCGGGATGGGCGAAGCGCAGCTTGGGCGCATGCCCGCGCACCAGCGGCGGCTGGTAGGCCTCGTAGGCCTTTTCCAGGGTCTTGGTCAGCTCGGACGAGCCGATTTCACGGGTGGCGGCGGTATGGGCGCGAACCACCGCACGCATCAGCTCGCGCAGGCCGGAGCCGTGCAGCGCCGAGATGTACACCTGTTTGGCCCAGTCCACGAACACCAGCCGGCGATCGAGCGCCTTCTGGCACTGTTCGCGCTGGTACGCATCCATGCCGTCCCACTTGTTGACGGCGATGACCAGCGCCCTGCCCTCGTCCATCGCATGGCCGATCAGGGTGAGGTCCTGGTCGGCCAGGTTCTCCCGCGCGTCGATCATCACCACCACCACCTGGGCGGCGGCGATCGATTGCAGCGTCTTGATCACACTGAATTTCTCCACCGCCTCCTCGACCCTGGCCTTGCGCCGGACGCCGGCGGTGTCGATCAGGGTGTAACGCTTGCCGTCCCGCTCCAGCGGGACGCGGATCGGGTCTCGGGTGGTGCCGGCCACGTCGGAGACGATCAGCCGGTCCTCGCCCAGCAGGCGGTTGATCAGGGTCGACTTGCCGGCGTTCGGACGCCCGACGATGGCCACCCGGATGCTGCCGTCCTCGCCTTCCTCCGCTGTCGTCCTGTTCGGGCGGCAATAAGGGCAACAGCGTTTCGATCAGTTCGTCGGTGCCGCGATTGTGCGCGGCCGAAAGCGGCAGCGTGGCGGAAATGCCGAAACCGGAAAACTCCGCCAGTGCGGTGTCCTCGTCCAGGCCGTCGGTCTTGTTGACCGCGGTGAGGATGGGCTTGCCGCTGCGACGCAGCTCGTTGAGGATCACATGGTCCTGCGGCAGAAGTCCGTCGCGAGCATCGACCACGAACACCAGCACCTGGGCTTCCTCGATCGCCAGGCGCACCTGCCTGGCGGTGAGCACGTCCATGGCCTCCTCGACCCCGGACAGGCCCCCGGTATCGACCACCACGAACGGCCGGTCGCCACTGCGGCACACGCCATAGTGGCGATCGCGGGTGACGCCGGGCATGTCGGCCACCAGCGCGTCGCGGCTGCGCGTCAGTACATTGAAAAGGGTCGATTTACCAACGTTGGGGCGACCGACCAGAGCGACGACGGGCAGCATGGGTGAGCATTGTTCCTTGCGTTTGACGATCAGCGCGGGGTCAGGCGGTAGGCGCCGATGCGGCCGTCGATGTCCTCGACGTACACGGTATCGCCCACCACCACCGGCTGGGCGCGGATCGCCTTCCTGGACAGACGCTCGCGCGCGGCCAGTGCGCCGTCTCCGGTCTGCAGCCAGTGCACGTAGCCTTCCACGTCGCCGACCACCACGTAGTTGCCCTGCACGGCCGGCCCGGTGAGCCAGCGGTACATGAGCTTGTCGTTCTTCCACATGTTGGCGCCGCCGGTCTTCTCGAACGCCATGACCTGTGATTGGTCATCCACACCGTAGACGGCGTTGCCCACCGCCAGCGAGGTGTAGGTCGAGAACGGCTGGGCCCACATCGGCCGGCCGCTGGGACCATCGATGGCCATCAGGTTGCCGTGGTAGGCGGCGCCGTAGAGCGTGCTGCCGTCGAGCAGGATGGAACCGTCGGCATCGTCCAGCCGTTCGATCTCGGTGCGGCCTTCGCCGCTGGCCATGGTCTGTTCCCACAGCTTCTCGCCGTTGTCCAGCCGCAGCGCCTGCATCTTGCCGCCGTCACTGCCAAAGAACACCACGCCGTTGGCCACCAGCGGGCGGCCGTTGCCGCGCAGGCTCAGCAGCGGCACCGGGGTCTGGTCGTAGGTCCAGCGGGCCTCACCAGTGGCCGCATCCAGGCCATGGACGCGACCGTCGGCGGTGCGCACCACCACCAGCTCGCCGGCGATGGCCGGTGAAGCGAGCACTTCGGAATTGAGCATCGCTTCCCAGCGCGGACTGCCATCCTTCGCGTTGACCGCGTAGACATGGCCATCCAGCGTGCCGACGGCGAGCAGGTCGCCGCTGACCACCGGGCCACCTGCGTACAGGGCGTCCTTGCGCTTCTTGTCGCCCCAGCCGAACCAGCCGTGAGTGCGCGAGCTCTTCGACCACAGCGTCTTGCCCGAGGTTGCGTCCAGCGCCGCCAGCGTGCCGTCGGTGCTGTCGGCATACACCACGCCATCGACCACTTCCGGACGCAGTCGCACACCGCTGTCGCCGGCCCCGTCACCGACGCTGTTGTGCCAGATCTCGCTCACCTGCACGGTGGGGGTGAAATCTTCTGCCAGGGGAGTGGGCAGCTGCACATTGTCCTTCTTGGAAGAATGGCAACCGGCCAGCGCGATCACCGCGGCCAGAAGCGTCGCTTTCAACCCGAGTTTCATCGAACCAGAATTCATGCACCCTGCTTTCCGGCCGCAGCCAGATCATCAAGTTTCACCTGCAAGGCACCGCGCTGCGGTGCATCGTCGCCCAGGACGGCCATGGCCGCTTCATACGCGTGGCGCGCGTCATCCCGGCGACCAAGCTTGACCAGCGCATCGCCGCGTAGTTCCTGCTTCAGCGCCAGGTAGTTCTTCGCCGGCATCCGGTCAAGCGTGGAAAGCGCATCGTCGCTCTTGCCTGCGGCCAGTTGGACCCGTGCGGTACGCAGCTCGATCAATGACTTCAACACCGGGTCGGAGGCGTGTTCGTGCGCCCAGGCCAGCGACGCCAGCGCCTTGTCCAGCTGCTTGGCCTCGACCTGCTGACGGGCGTGCTCGCTGACCGCGAACACGGTGAAGCTGGAGTCGGCAAAATCCTTCTGCATGCGGCCGGCCAGTTCATCGACCTGCCCGGTCTTGCCGGCGGCCACGGCGGCCTGCAACTGCTGGTAGAGACTGGCGGCCTCCATTCGATGGTTGGCCTGATGGGTGCGCCACTGCTGCCAGCCGAAAATGCCGACCAGGCCCAGAACGATGCCCACGACAATCGAGAGCCCGTTCTGCCGCAGCCACTTCTGTACGAGCTCGCTCTGTTCGTAATCGTCGTATGCGTCAAATGCCATGCAATCACCCATCAGGAGGCCAGGCGCAGCGGGCCACCGCTGGCAGGTCCGGCACAGGAAAACGAAAAAAAGCCATGCGAACGCGCGCCGGGGCGCGCATTCAATGAACAAGCATAACCGATTGCGCTGCCCGGAAGCGGGTAGCGATGCGATCAAAGGGCGACGGGCGTCGCCTTGCCGTCGCGGATCTGGACGCGGAAATGAGCCACGTTGGCGTGACGGAAGTCGTCCAGCGCCAACGGCTGGCCATCCACGCTGACCTGGGCGCCCCTGGCATTGCCGATACGGACTTCCAGCGGCTTGTCGCTGTGCCAGGTGCGGTTGCTGCCGGCAGGCAGCAGCTCGTAAGCCAGCCTTGCACCATCCGCCGACACCACCTCGACCCAGCTGGCATCGTCCAGATCCACGCTCAGGCTGTGCCCGCCCGAGCCCTGTTCGGTTGCCGCCGCCTTGGCTGGCGCGCCGGGCGGCGCCGGTCGCAGGGTCTTGTCGACCAGATCGGGAAACGGCGCCATCGAGGCCATCAGCGGCTGGTCGTCGACCGCAGCCTTGTCAGTAGCCGCCGCGGTACCGCCGCTCTCGAGAGCCGGATCGGGCCGCGCCACGGTGGTCTCGCGCTGCGCGACCGGGCGGGCATCCAGGGCGGCCAGATGACTGATGTCGCGATCGAGCGTGCCGCGCACGCCAAGCCAGATCATCGGAACCACGATCACCGCGGTAAGCACCACGTAGGTGGCGGCGGTGGCGTAGCGCTCCAGCACGTAGCGCGAATGGGAAATGCCACCGGTGACCACCAGAGCCGGCGCGGCGCGCTTGATCGACTGCAGCTCGGCCTGGATGGTCTCCTCGTCCACGCCCAGGTGGCGTGCGTACTTGGTGATGTAGCTGGCCAGATAGACCGCGTAGTCCATGCCCTCGCGGTTGTCGTCCTCGAGATGGCGAAGCACCCGCGCGGGCAGCTTCAAGGTATGCGCGCACGCCTCGATATCCAGGTGACGGGCCTGCCGTGCCGCGCGCAGCAATGCGCCAAAGCTCTCGGGAGTGTTCATCGGATACCCCGCCTCGGGGTCATGCGGGCCAACCACGAAGGATTCGCGCTCGACCGGATTGGAATGTTGGGATGTCATTGCCTAACGATCGTGTCGAGGGTGCGCGCCTGTTCGGAGTCCGGGAACTGGCCTTGCAACCGCCTGCGGTAAGTTTGAGCAGCATCCCTGTTGCCCAGCCGAGTCTCAATGTCGTAGCCCAGCCGCAGCGAGCCTGCGGTGGGCGCCCCCAGGGCATCGTAGCGCTGGATGAATGCCCGAGCATGAAAGGTATCACCGTTGTGGAACAACAACCCGGCCAGTTCGAGCAGTGCTTCACCGTTTTGCGGATTGCGTTCGATCGCGCTGCGGAAACTGGCCTCGGCGCCGGCCTTGTCGCCTGCCCGGAGCTGGCACACGCCCTGGTTGGTCAACGCCAGGCTAGGGGTCTTGTAGAACGGGTCGGCGACCGCCTTGCGGAAGTAGCCCAGCGCCTCGGAGGTCTTGCCCACGCTGCACAGGAACTGGCCCAGGTTGTTGTTCGGATCACCCTTGGCCGGCTCCAGGGCCACCGCCCGACGGTAGTGCATCTCGGCATCGGCCATGCGGTGGATGCGCTCGTCCAGAACCGCCATCACCGTGTGTGCCGGCGCGTAATTCGGATCGAACTGCAGCGCCTTGGTCAGCTTCTGCATGGCCGTTTCCAGGTCACCCTGGGCCAGGTAGCGCTGGCCAAGCTCGGTGTGTACCCGTGCCGCATCCAGCGCGTCGTCGGATTTGCTCGAAGCGGCCAGTCTTCCGCCCAGCGAACTGCCGCTCTGGGTGGTGGTGGTCATGCAGCCGGTCAGTGTGAGCAGCACACCGACGAGCACGATCCGGTCAAGGCGCATGCATGGTCCCTTCTTCCTGCCGTTTGCGAAGTTCGGCGCTGCGCCGGGTGCGGTCGGTGACCTGCCCCGCCAGCTGGCCGCAGGCCGCGTCGATGTCGTCGCCGCGGGTGCGCCGCAGCATGGTCAGCACGCCGGCGTTGAGCAACTGGGTCTGGAAATCGCGTATCGCGTCCGCGTCCGAGCGCTCGTACCGGGTGCCGGGAAAAGGGTTGAACGGAATCAGGTTGACCTTGCAGGTGGGCAGCTTGCGCATGAACTTGATCAGCTGGCGCGCGTGCGCCGGCTGGTCGTTGATGCCCTTCATCAAGGTGTACTCGAAGGTGATCGAAGTGCGCGGCTTGCGCGCCACCCAGCGCTGGCATGCCTGCACCAGGTCGGCCAGCGGATAGCGCTTGTTGATCGGCATCAGTTCCGTGCGCAATTCATCGTTTGCCGCGTGCAGCGATACCGCCAGCGACACATCGATGACCTCGGAAAGCTGGTCGATCAGCGGCAGCATGCCGGCGGTGGAAAGGGTTACGCGCTTGGCCGCCAGGCCGAAGCCGAGGTCATCGCGCATCAGGCGCATCGCCTTGACCACGTTCTCGAAATTGGCCAGCGGCTCGCCCATGCCCATCATCACCACGTTGGTGATGCGGCGGTTCTGGTGGGTGACGTTGCCCAGGTACTTGGCCGCCACCCAGACCTGGCCGATGATCTCGGCGGTGGACAGGTTGCGGTTGAAGCCCTGCGCGCCGGTGGAGCAGAACTGGCAGTTCAGCGCGCAGCCGATCTGCGAGGACACGCACAGCGTGCCGCGGGTCGGCTCGGGGATGTAGACGGTCTCGATCGCGTTGCCGCTGTCCATCCCGAGCAGCCACTTGTGGGTGCCGTCGGCCGCGGCCTTGTCCAGCAGCGTGCTGGGTGCGCCGATGTAGCAGACCTCGGTGAGCTTGGCGCGCAGCGCCTTGCCCACGTCGGTCATGTTGTCGAAGTTGTCTTCCAGGTCGTGGTAGATCCACTTCATTACCTGTTCGGCGCGATACGGCTTCTCGCCGATCTGCGTGAAGAACTCACGCAGACCCTGGCGATCGAAGTCGAGCAGGTTGACCTTGGGGGTCGACGTGCCCTGGCCGGATGAAGTAACGACAGCCTGGTTGGTCACAAAAGGTCTCAGCGCGGAAAAACTTCCGTCTCGGCAAAGAAATAGGCGATCTCGTTCTTCGCTGTCTCCACGGCATCGGAGCCGTGCACGGCGTTCGCGTCGATCGATTCGGCGAAATCAGCGCGGATCGTGCCCGGCGCCGCTTCCTTCGGATTGGTGGCGCCCATCAGGTCGCGATGGGCCAGCACGGCATTTTCGCCCTGCAGTACGGTGACCATCACCGGCCCGGAGATCATGAACTCGACCAGCGCGCCGAAGAACGGGCGCTCGCGGTGCACCGCGTAGAAGCCCTCGGCCTCCTTGCGCGACAGATGCTTCATCTTGGCAGCGACGACCTTGAGGCCGGCCTTCTCGAAACGGGCATAGATTTCGCCGATCACGTTCTTGGCGACGGCATCGGGCTTGATGATGGAAAGAGTGCGCTCCAGCGCCATGGGTCTGCTCCGGGAAAACTGGTATCTGAGTGGGCTCGCGGCCGTTACGCCTGCGAATATAGGGCTAAATCCGTCACGAAATCAGGATTTACCTCACAAAAGTTTGACAGATTCTAGCCGAGACGCAAGCGGGCTGCACCGGGCGGCAAACGGTCGTTTGACGGGCGCGAAGCCACGGACGTATGCTCAAACGATCGTTTGATTCCTGCGCCAAAGGAAGTCGCCTCCGTGAACAGTTCCGCCTCGACCAAGGAACGCATCCTCACCGCCGCCGAGGCGCTGTTCGCCCAGCGCGGCTTCGACGGTGCCTCGCTGCGCCAGCTCACCGCCGCCGCCGGGGTCAACCTGGCCGCGGTGAACTACCACTTCGGTTCCAAGGACAAGCTGGTCGAGCAGGTGTTCCGCCGTCGCCTGGATTCGCTCAATGCCGACCGGCTGGCCGCGCTGGCGAAGGTCGCCGGGCAACCGCAGACCCGCCTGGAGGACGTGCTCGACGCCTTCATCCGGCCGGCACTGACCTTGTCCAAGGATGGCAGCGGTTCGTTGTTCATGCGCGTGCTGGCGCGAGCCTTTGCCGAGCACGACGATACCTTGCGTCAGTTCCTGTCGGAAAACTACGGACACGTGATGCGCCAGTTCACCGCCGAGTTCGCCCGTCTGCTGCCACAGCTCAGCCGCGAGGAGCTGTACTGGCGCATCGATCTGGTCACCGGTGCGCTGACCCATGCGATGTCCGGCTTCGGCATGATCCAGCGCAAGAGCGACGTCAGCGAGTCCAGCCACCGCGAGCAGACCATCGCGCACCTGGTCCGCTTTGCCGCCGCCGGCTTGAGCCACCCCTAGCGAGCCGCTCTGTCACCGGTCGCTCGCGACTGCCCCACCCCTTTCGTGTTGATCCATCGGAGAAGCCAATGACCGCAACATCCAGCAATTCGCCGCTACGCATCCGCAAGGCCGCGGTGCTCGGCGCCGGCGTGATGGGCGCGCAGATTGCCGCGCACCTGACCAACGCCGGGGTCGAGACCGTGCTGTTCGACCTGCCCGCGAAGGAAGGTCCCAAGAGCGGCATTGCGCAGAAGGCCATTGCCAACCTGGGCAAGCTCTCGCCTGCCCCGCTGGCGGACAAGGCGCTGGCCGAGGCGATCATTCCGGCCAACTACGACGAGGATCTGGACCAGCTCAAGGACGTCGACCTGGTGATCGAGGCGATCGCCGAGCGGATGGACTGGAAGCTGGACCTGTACAAGAAGATCGCCCCGCACGTGTCGGCCACCGCGGTGCTGGCCTCCAACACTTCCGGCCTGTCGATCAACGGCCTGGCCGAGGTGCTGCCCGAGGAGATGCGCCACCGCTTCATGGGCGTGCACTTCTTCAACCCGCCGCGCTACATGCATCTGGTGGAGGTGATCCCCACCCGGCTGACCGACGCCAGCGTGGTCCAGGGGCTCGAAGCGTTCCTGACCACCGCGCTGGGCAAGGGCGTGGTGATCGCCAAGGACACGCCCAACTTCATCGGCAACCGCATCGGCGTGTTCTCGATGCTGGCCACCATGCACCACACCGGGCAGTTCAAGCTGGGCTTCGACACCGTCGACGCGCTGACCGGCCCGGCTATCGGCCGCCCCAAGAGCGCCACCTACCGCACCGCCGACGTGGTCGGCCTGGACACCATGGCGCACGTGATCAAGACCATGGCCGACACCCTGCCGGACGATCCGTGGCACCGCTACTTCAAGGCGCCGGCCGTGCTGCAGGGCCTGATCGAGAAGGGCGCGCTGGGCCAGAAGACCGGCGCCGGCTTCTACAAGAAGGTGGGCAAGGACATCCTGGTGCTCGATGCGAGCAAGCAGGATTACGTGCCGTCCGAACAGAAGCCCTCCGACGAGGTCGCCGCGATCCTGGCGATCAAGGACCCGGCCGAGAAGTTCGCCAAGCTGCGCGCATCGACCGATCCGCAGGCGCAGTTCCTGTGGGCGACCTTCCGCGACCTGTTCCACTACACCGCCTACCACCTGGCCGACATCGCCGACACCGCGCGCGACGTGGACTTCGCCATCCGCTGGGGCTACGGCTGGAAGCTCGGCCCGTTCGAAACCTGGCAGGCCGCCGGCTGGCAGCAGGTGACCCAGTGGATCGAGGAAGACATCAAGGCCGGCAAGGCGATGAGCGATGCGCCGCTGCCGGCGTGGGTCAGTGATGGTCGCACCGGCGTGCATGGCAAGGCCGGCTCGTATTCGGCCAGCGCCGGCAGCGACAAGCCGCGCTCGCAGCACCCGGTCTACCAGCGCCAGCTGTTCCCCGATCCGATCCTGGGCGAGAAGTTCGACCAGGGCACCACGGTGTGGGAGAACGAGGGCGTGCGGCTGTGGACGCTGGGCGACGATGGCGTCGGCATCCTCTCGTTCAAGACCAAGATGAACACGGTCAACGACTTCGTGCTCGACGGCATCCAGCATGCGATCAAGCTGGCCGAGGAAAAGCTCAAGGCGGTGGTGATCTGGCAGACCGGCGAGCCGTTCTCCGCCGGCGCGGATCTGAAGGGCGCGCTGGGCCTGCTCAAGGCCGGCAAGATCGACGACTTCGAGAAGATGGTCGCCAACTTCCAGGCCACCAGCATGGCGATCAAGTACTCGCTGGTGCCGGTGGTCTCGGCGGTGCGCGGGATGGCCTTCGGCGGCGGCTGCGAGTTCCAGATGCATTCGGCGCGCACGGTGGCCGCACTGGAAAGCTACATCGGCCTGGTCGAGGCCGGGGTCGGCCTGCTGCCGGCCGGCGGCGGCCTGCACGAGTTCGCCGTCCGCGCGGGCAAAGCCAACCCGGCCGACCCGTTCGAGGAACTGAAGAAGGTGTTCGAGACGGTGGCGATGGCCAAGGTCTCGGCCAGCGCGCTGGAAGCGAAGAACCTGGGCCTGCTGCGCGACAGCGACGTGGTGGTGTTCAACGCCTACGAGTTGCTTTACGTGGCCAAGCAGGTCGCCCGGCTGCTGGCCGAGAGCGGCTACCGTCCGCCGCTGCCGGCGCGTGCCGTGCCGGTGGCCGGCGATGTCGGCACCGCCACCTTCCAGGCCTCGCTGGCCAACCTGCAGGCCGGCTACTTCGCCTCGCCGCACGACATCGACATCGCCACCCGCATCGCCGACTGCCTCTGCGGCGGCAGCATCGAGCGCGGCAGCAAGGTCGACGAGGAATGGCTGCTGGCGCTGGAGCGCAAGCATTTCGTGGCGCTGGCGCAAACGGAGAAGACCCAGGCGCGCATCGAGCACACCATGAAAACCGGCAAGCCGCTGCGCAACTGATCGCGACCGCCCCCAACCATCACAGGCAACTTCGAAGCCGCCGAACGTCATTCCCGCGAAGGCGGGAACCCATCTTGGTCTGATGCCAACGCAACATGGATTCCCGCCTTCGCGGGAATGACGAACCAAGAAAACAGGCGGCTTCGGGTCACCAAAGGATTCAAACCATGACCAAGCAAATCCAGGACGCCTACATCGTCGCCGCCACCCGCACGCCGGTCGGCAAGGCGCCGCGCGGCGTGTTCCGCAACACCCGGCCGGACGACATGCTGGCCCACGTGATCCGCGCGGTGATCGCGCAGTCGCCCGGCATCGACCCGGCACGCATCGGTGATGCGATCATCGGCTGCGCCATGCCCGAGGCCGAGCAGGGCATGAACGTGGCGCGCATCGGCGTGCTGCTGGCCGGCCTGCCGCACACCGTGCCCGGCGTCACCGTCAACCGGTTCTGCTCGTCCGGCCTGCAGGCGGTGGCGATGGCCGCCGACGCGATCCGCCTGGGCGAGGCCGACCTGATGCTGGCCGGCGGCACCGAGAGCATGTCGATGGTGCCGATGATGGGCCACAAGATCGCCATGAACCCGGCCATCTTCAACGACGAGAACATCGGCATCGCCTACGGCATGGGCATCACCGCCGAGAACGTGGCCAAGCAGTGGAAGGTGTCGCGCGAAGAGCAGGACGCCTTCTCGGTGGAAAGCCACCGCCGCGCGCTGGCCGCCCAGGCCGCCAATGAGTTCCAGGACGAGATCACCCCGTTCCAGCTGGACGATCACTACCCGGACCTGGACACGCGCCAGATCGTCACCGACGACCGCATCATCAGCAAGGACGAGGGCCCGCGCGCGGGCACCAGCATGGAGGTGCTGGCCAAGCTCAGGACGGTGTTCCGCAACGGCCAGTTCGGTGGCACCGTCACCGCCGGCAACTCCTCGCAGATGTCCGACGGCGCCGGCGCGGTGATGCTGGCCAGCGAAAAGGCGGTCAAGGAATACAACCTGCAGCCCTTGGCGCGCTTTGTAGGTTACGCGGTGGCCGGCGTGCCGCCCGAAGTGATGGGTATCGGCCCGAAGGAAGCGATTCCGCTGGCGCTCAAGCGCACCGGCATCACCCGCGACCAGCTGGACTGGATCGAGCTCAACGAGGCGTTCGCCGCGCAGGCGCTGGCGGTGATGAAGGACCTGCAGCTGGATCCGGCCAAGGTCAATCCGCTCGGCGGCGCGATCGCGCTCGGCCACCCGCTGGGCGCCACCGGCGCGGTGCGCGTAGCCACGCTGGTGCACGGCCTGCGCCGGCACAAGCAGAAGTACGGCATGGTGACCATGTGCATCGGCACCGGCATGGGCGCCGCCGGCGTGTTCGAAGCGCTGTAGGCGACGAGGCCGCAAATGTCGGGCCTGTTGATCGGCCCGACATTCGCTCGCTCCCACAACGATGGAGCACGGACGCTGATTCGGCGCGCGGCTTCCGCCGCCCCGACAGCCCTGGGCACCCTTCGCGCAAAGGTGCACTAGCGTCTGGAAGGCCTGCAAGCGGTAGCTGGCGAGGCGACTCGCATCTGGCGCGTCGTGATACCGGTATCCGCCGCAAGGGCGTCGTGCATACTTCTCCGTAGGGTGGGCTTCAGCCCACCGGTTTTCCCTTTGGCCTTTGGCTTTTTGGCTTTTTGGCTTTTCCGCTCGGTAGGTTTTGGTGGGCTGAAGCCCACCCTACGCCCACCCTACGCCCACCCTACGCCCACCCCGCCCTACGTCCACCCTGCGCCCACCCCGCCCTGCGCGCACGCTACGCGCACCCTACGCTTGCCTTAAGCTTGCCTTACACCACCCAGCGCCCATCTGCGAGCCTGCGGCAAGCCCGGCGGATGCCTTCGTGGCCGCGCTCGACCTGCGGTTCGCGTTCGCGGGGAGCCATTGTGCTGTCGGCCAAGCGCCACGGCTCAACCTGAACCTGTCCCTCGAGAACGGACGCCAGGAAGCGATACTTTCATCGCACCCTGGAGGTTCCCATGCAACCTATTTCCCGTCGTCGCTATACCGATGACTTCAAGACTCAGGCAGTCGCGCTGGCTGAGTCGATCGGCCCGAGCAAGGCGGCTCGGCAATTGGACATGTCGGTCAAGACACTGAGCAACTGGCTGGATGCCTCGCGAGCGGGTCGCCCGCTGAGTTCGCCGGCGCGCCAACCGGTCAGCGCGCTGGAGAGCGAGGTGGCGCGGCTGCGTGCTGAGAACGCTACGCTGAAGATGGAGCGCGAGATCCTAAAAAAAGCGACGGCGTTCTTCGCCAAGGAGTCCAAGTGAGGTACGCCTTCGTCGCTCGTGAGCGGACTCGTTTTCCCGTGAGGCTGTTGTGCCGGGTGCTGGGGGTGTCGGTCTCCGGTTTCCACGACCATCTCCATCGTCAGGCTGATCCCGGTCCGGACCCGGAAGCCGCCCTGCGCGCGGACCTGCGCACGATCCACGCCGGCAGCCGCCGGACCTATGGCCGTCCGCGCATGGTCAAGGCGCTACGGGCCTGCGCCCACGCCGTCGGCCCCAAGCGCGTGGCCCGGCTGATGCGCGAGGAAGGGCTGCGCGGCAAAATCAAAGGCCGCTTTAAGCCTCGCACCACCGACAGTGGGCACACGCGACCGGTGGCCGAGAACCTGCTCGACCGTCAGTTCGCCGTGGAAGCCCGGTTCCCGCCTGGTCGGCGACATCACCTACATCCCCACGCGCGAAGGCTGGCTGTATCTGGCCACCGTGCTCAACCTGCAAACCCGCCAGGTACTCGGCTACAGCCTGTCCGAGCGCATGCCCGATGACCTGGTACAGCAAGCCTTCCTGAACGCCTGGTCGGCCTCGCCGGTCGACGGCGGCGTGTTGTTCCACTCCGACCGCGGCAGCCAGTACGCCAGTGGTGACTTCCGCAACACGATCACCGCGCACGGCTTCGTACCAAGCATGAGCCGCAAGGGCAACTGCTGGGACAATGCGGTAGCCGAGAGCTTCTTCGCCACGCTCAAAAACGGGAGGCCACCGGCGTGTATGCCAGCAAGGCCGAAGCGCATGCCGCCATTGCCAGCTACATCCACGGCTTCTACAACCCCACGCGCCTGCACTCGGCACTCGGCTACTTGTCGCCCAACGACTATGCAAGGAGACTTGAGCAAGCGGCTTGACCCATGCTTCTTGGCGTCCGTCCCGAGGGAGAGGTTCACCCGCGCGCATCCCGCACTCGTGCGGCCACGGCCAAAACACCCCACCCACACCACCCCGTGCGGGTGGGCTTCAACCCACCAAGCCGACGGCGCGGAAACGCCAAAAAGCCGGTGGGCTGAAGCCCGGCCTACGCACACCCGGCATCACTGGGTCGCCCGCGCGCATCCCGCGCTCGTGCGGCCACGGCCCAACCACCCCACCCACACCGCCCCGTAGGGTGGGCTTCAGCCTGAGCTCTCCCACAAATTGTGCTTGTCTGGCAAGCGGTTACGGTCTAACTTCCGCAAAAACGAAACGTGCATGACGCGGTTTTTTCCTCCAAGGCTTCGCGACCTGAGAGGACCACGCCATGCACGCAACCCGCATTTTGCGCCGCACTTTGGCCACCGTGCTAGAGCCTATGCACGCCGCTCGCCGCAAGGTGCTGTTGGGGGCGGTCGAGGCCTTGGTGGCCGGTCGTCGGTTGACCTTGACTGATTTGGCGCGTGCCTGGCCCGGTGCCATCTGGATGCATCCGGCGCTCAAGGCGCTCGATCGTCTGCTGAGTAACCCCCGCGTGCACCAGGCGGTCATGCCACTGCATCAGGCGATGGCATGCTGGCTGTTGCGCGGGCCGCAACCGGTGGTGCTGGTGGACTGGTCCGATCTCAAGCGCGACGGGAGGTGGGCGCTGTTGCGTGCGGCGGTGCCCGTGGATGGTCGCGCCGTGACTCTCTACGAGCGAATTTACTCGGCCAAACAAGTCAACTCGCCCAAGGCTCAACGTGCGTTCCTCAAGGAGCTGGCCACCGTCATGCCAACCGGCACGGTGCCAGTCCTGGTGACCGACGCAGGCTTCCGTAGCGACTGGTTCCGTGCGGTCGCCGAATACGGTTGGGACTACATCGGTCGCATCCGAAACAACACCTGCGTCTGTTCGGCGGCCGATTCTCTCTGGCAGCCATGCACCGGATTGTTTGATGGTGCCACGCGCACGGCCCGGGATCTGGGCAGCTATACCATCGTCAAGCGCAATCCATGGGCCTGCCGCTTGGTACGTGTGCGGCGGTCATGCAAACGGCGCCATCAGCGCACCCGCAAGGGCACCCCCGCGCAGGGCACGGTGGCCCGCAAGACGCGCAAGAGCGCCCGCGAGCCGTGGTTGCTGGCTACTTCGTTGTCGCCAAAGGCGGCCACGCCTGCAGCGATCGTGGCCATGTACGGCAAGCGCATGCAAATCGAAGAAGCCTTTCGGGATCTCAAAAGCCACAAGTACGGCATGGGCTTCGAGGATAGCCTTACTCGCCGCGATCAACGACTGAGCGTCTTGTTGCTGCTCAACAGCCTGGCGATGTTCGCCGCCTGGTTGCTGGCGCGCGCCTTGATCCACGTACCCACCCCAACCGATCCGCTCACGCGGCAAACCTCCCACCGCGCACGCTATTCCACCCTGCGGCGCGCAGGCGAATGGTTGCGAAGGCGTCGACTTCCCGCCGGCTTACGCACACAACTGCGCGCGTTAGCCACTCAACGCACATGACCAAGCGCTCAAAAACGCGGGGAGACCTCAGGCTTAAGCCCACCAAACCAACGGCGCGGGGGGAGAAAGCCGAAAGCCGGTGGGCTGAAGCCCACCCTACAGGGCGAATTCAATCAAAGCTCGAGCGAAAACGTGTCGGCGTCCATCCAGGCCGGGAAGCGTTCGCGGTGGGCGAGCAACGGGGCCGGGTCCAGGCGCACGCGGACCACCTGCTCCTGCGCGCCCAACTCCACCACCGTCTCGCCGACCGGGTCGATCACCGCGCTGTCGCCGGCGTACGGCAGGTCGTTGCCGTCCACGCCGACCCGGTTCAGGCCGATCACGTAGCTGAGGTTCTCGATCGCGCGTGCCCGCAACAGGGTCCGCCAGGGTTGCCGGCGGGGCGCCGGCCAGTTGGCCACGAACAGCGCCAGGTCGTAGTCCATGCCAGACCGGCGCCGCCGCCGTGACCGCCACCACCACCTCCCTGCGCTCGCGCAGCTGCAGTGCCAGCAGACCCAGGAACATGGCGACCAAGGCGAAATCGAGTCCGTAGCGAGCGGGATCCGCCATGAACGAGGCGAAGAATGCCCCGGCGACCGACCCGGCCAACCAGGAGAGGTGCGACGTCCCCTGGAGCCCGACCACGAAGGGAAAGCTGAGAGACCGTCGCCGGTTCCGGGCGGCCATGGTCTCCATCACGAAGCTCTCGTCGGTCAGTTCCGCCGCCACCCAGGCCAGCCGGGGGCGGGTCATCGGCTCCAGCCTGGACGAAAGCGCGAACGAGTAAAGGACATGACGCAGGTTGACGAGAACAACAGTGGTGAGGATGGTGACGGCCGTCGCCCCGTGATCCAGGAGCGCGACCGTCAGGAACTGGGCCGAACCGGCGTAGACCAGGAGAGAACATGCCGACGATCAGCCACATCGGGACCCCCGCCGTCTTCCCCCAGGACCCCGTACGCGAACCCGATCGGCACGTCACGTACCCGACCACCACGGGCACCGCCGCCCGGACCCCCCGGACCGTTTCGCCGCTGCGCCGACCCGCCGGCTGTAAGACTGCGCTCCCCATGATTCGACGGCCAGCCTAGCAGGTCGGAACGGGAGACGACTTGACGCAAGCTTCTCTTACCTCCATGATGGCAGCCGATTCCGCCCCGACCAGGACGTGGGCATTGAGAAGGAAGACGATCCACAACAGGAAGACCAAGAAGCTCGCCGGGAACTGGCTGTTCCGGTGGAGGTTCGCGCTCGACGCCCTGATGCTCCTGACCTTGGTCGGCGGGGCCGCACTGCTCTTCACAGAGGTTGTGACCAACCGGTCCGCCTTCCTCTACTTCTTTTTCGTTCCCGTCTCAGCGGGAGCCGTCATCCTGGGCCGCCTGCGCGGCATGCTGTACGCGGGTATTGCGGGCGCGCTCATCCTGGCCGCGGTCTTGATCAGGGGTCTCGACTGGCTCTACAAGCCCGCTGAGACGGCGGAGGAGGCGGGCTCCCTCATCGTGTGGATCTGCCTGCTGCTGATCACCGCCTACCTGGTCGGCGTGGTCTCCGAGCGAGGCGGCAATCGAAGCGTGTTGCAGGGGGTGGGCAGCGAGGCCATCGCCGCCGTCGAGCGCGAGCGCCGCCGCATGGGCTTCGACGTACACGACGGGATCGCCCAGACGGTGACCACCGCCCAGATGCAGGCGGAGATCCTCAAGGCGCTGACGCAGCATGCCGGTCCTGAGATCCGGGAGGAGGTCCAGAATCTCAAGGAGACCATCGGCATGAGCGTGCACGAGATCCGGGAGATGATCGGCAACCTGCGCCCGCCGCCGCTCCAGCCGGACGAGTTCTCCGCCACCCTGCAGCGGCTCATCGACGACTTCCGCGAGCACAACGGTATCAAGACGGAGTTGGAGGTGGAGGGCGACCTCCCGTCGCACACCGACTCGATGCGGATCTGCGTCTACCGCATCGTGCAGGAGGCCCTTTCCAACGTCGAGCAGCACGCCGACGCCTCCCGAGTCCGAGTGGGGATCCAAGCCACCCACGCCGGCGTCTTCCTGACCGTGGCCGACGACGGGGTGGGCTTCGACCCGAAGAAAGCAACCGATCACGGGAGCAACGGCCACTTCGGCGTCCTGGGGATGCAGGAACGAGCCACCCTGCTGCGCGGCCGGGTGCGGGTGGACAGCGCCCCGGGAGAAGGCACGGTGGTGCCGGCACACATCCCCGGACCGAGACGCTGAGATCCGCGGCGAGCCGCGACACGGGGACACGACGACGCCAGGCCGTGCAAGGATTAGCCGCGAAGCACGACGAATTGCGTGATTGATGAGAAGTCCATTAAGATGAGGCCCGCCACGAAGAATCCGACGACCGCTCAACCCGGCGGACGGATCCGCCGAGAAGAAGGGGTACGTCGTCGGCGACAGGCCGGAGCAGTCGCCGATGGTAGATGCAGGTCAGGGAGGGTCGATGTCCGAAGCCGCGAGCCAGCTCCACAGCGCCGATTCGTCGCTGCGTGTCCGACCAGATCAAGGTCGTGATCGCGGACGACCACGAGTTGGTCCGTTCCGGGGTCAGGCAGGCTCTGCGCGCGAGCGACGATATCCGGGTCGTGGGCGAGGCCTCCGACGGCGCGGGCGCGTTGGCGATCTGGAGACGCACGAGGTCGACGTGCTGCTGCTCGATGTGCGCATGCCCCGGATGGACGGCTTCGAGTGCCTGCGCGAAGCCGCCACGCGCCACGCCCATCTGTCGGTCCTCATGCTGAGCGTGGACGACAACCGGGAGACCATCACCGAGGCGCTGGCCTGCGGCGCCTCCGGCTACGTCCCCAAGTCCATCCGCCCGGCCGACCTCGCCTCCGCCATCCGGCAGGCCTCGAGCGGCACCGTGTTCATGGGCGGCCCCCGCCTGGTCCGCGCCGCCGCTCCGGCCGAGCCGTGCGTCAGCCTGACCGCCGCGAACGCGAGATCCTGCGCCTACGTCGCCAAGGGCAAGTGCAACGACGACATCGCCGGGCGGCTCTACGTCACCACGAAGACGGTCAAGTACCACCTGACCAACTCTTCGTCAAGCTGGGCGTGTCCAACCGCACCGAAGCGGCCGCCTTCGCGCTGAACCACCACCTGGTCGATTAGCCCGGCTGCCCGGCCTCGGGCAGCCCTCCTCGACCGCGCCCCTCGGCCCCCGCCGCCCGCACGGCCTCCTCCGCGTACTACCGCGCTCCCCGCCCCGTGACCCTGGACCAAAGTCCAGTCTCCACCCCGACCTTGACCCGCGCACGTCTGGACCCCCGCGAACGCACGGCTGGACCTCGGGATGAGGGAAGCCGCTCTCCCCCCGCATAGCATGGCCTCATCACCAAACGGGGCGCGGCCGGGTGGCCAAGCCTCCAAGAGACCGGAAGGGAGGGACGCGTGGAGCCGATTCGCCTCGTCGTCGCCGACGACCACGACGGGTTCCGCCGCACCCTCATCAACCTCCTGGCGCTCGACGGTGACTTGGAGATCGTGGGCGAGGCATCCAACGGCCAGGAGGCGTACGACCTCTGCCTGGGCCTCCTCCCCGATGTGGCGCTCCTGGACCTGAGCATGCCGATCATGGACGGCGCGGAGGCGACCCAGCGCATCAAGCGCTCCGCCCCCCAGTCCAAGGTCATCATCTTCACGGTCTTCACCGAGGAGGGCTCCATCCGGAAGGCGCTCGAGGCAGGGGCCGACCGCTACCTCACCAAAGGAGTCTCGCGCCCCGAGCTCATCGCGACCATCAAGGCGGTCGCAGGCGAGCCGAAGGGCTCACCGGCGCCGATGGTGGCCGGCACGGCAGTCCTTATCGACGATCTCGGTGGGAGCCGCTGAGAGGCGACTGGCGCCCCGCAGGGGCCGCCAGCGAGATCGTCGCAGGGAGAGGTGGCGTCGACAGCGACACCACCGTAGGGAGGAGTTGGAACTTCGAGTTGGAAGGGAGGGAGGTG